>NZ_JYII01000006.1 GCF_000948415.1 Thalassospira sp. HJ
CGGTCGCGGGTGGTGATACCGCATCCGCCCTGGCTGCTGGTTGCCCGGTCGTGGTCAAGGGGCATTCCGCCCATCCGGGCACGGGCGAGATTGTCGCACAGGCGATTGATGCCGCGATCAAGAAATGCGGTGTGCATCCGGGTGTCTTCAGCCTCATTCAGGGTGGTAAACGCGATGTCGGCCAAAGCTTGGTGCAGCATCCGCTGATCAAGGCGGTTGGCTTTACCGGATCGCTTGGCGGTGGTCGTGCGCTTTATGATCTGTGTGCGGCCCGTCCGGAGCCGATCCCGTTCTTTGGCGAGCTCGGCTCGGTCAACCCGATGTTCCTGATGCCCAATGCTGTTAAGGCACGTGGGGCTGAAATCGGCAAGGGCTGGGCAGGGTCGCTCACCATGGGCGCGGGCCAGTTCTGCACCAATCCGGGTATCGCGGTTGTGATCGAAGGTCCGGATGCGGATGCATTCGTTGCCGCAGCCACAGAAGGTCTTTCGGGTGTTGGCCCGCAGACCATGCTGACCGATGGCATGGCGGAAACCTATCGCGCCGGGGCAAAACGCGTTGCCGCGACGTCGGGTGTGAAAGAAGTTCTGACCACGTCATGTGATCTGCGCAATGCTACGCCATATCTGTTTGAAACGACCGGTGAAAACTGGCTTGCCAACCATGAACTCGGCGAAGAGGTCTTTGGTCCGCTTGGTCTTGTGGTTCGGGTCAAGGATGTCGCGGAAATGCGCAAGATCGCCAAATCGCTTGAAGGTCAGCTGACCTGCACCCTGCATCTTGATGCAGCCGATGCTGCTGATGCCCGTTCGCTTCTGCCGATCCTTGAACACAAGGCAGGTCGCGTTCTGGCCAACGGTTTCCCGACCGGTGTGGAAGTATCTGACACCATGGTGCATGGCGGGCCATACCCGGCCTCGACCAACTTCGGGGCGACCTCTGTTGGCACGATGGCGATCCGCCGTTTCCTGCGTCCGGTCTGCTATCAGAACATCCCGACCGATGTTCTGCCAGCCGATATCGCCTGAGCAAGATCAGGATAGATCATCAAAAAAGCCGCTCCATCAGGGGCGGCTTTTTTTGCATTACAGCAAGTCTCTTTGCGCCAGATTGCGCAGAAGCGATGCTGGTTTCTTGTTTCACTTTGCCTTAATAAGCATATTCCTTGAACAGCGGATCAACTGATCCGTTCCATTCGGTTTCATACTTATCAAGGAATTCCTCAGCCAGAGTCCGGCCGCTTTCGGCAACGTCATCAAGGCTGTCAAGGAAGTGGCTTTCATCATCGCCGTAGCCATCCATGCGGCCACGGTTTTTAAGGCCCTGACGGGAAATCGCCAGAACCTCTTTGGACAGGTCCTGAACCGTGCCGTTCTTGAATTTGGTGGCAAGGGCGGTGCGCGGAACATCATTGCGAAGGGCTTCGCGTTCCTCGACCGACAGGTCCTTGACCAGATCCCATGCGGCATCAAGGGCGGCGTCATCATACAGCAGACCAACCCAAAGGGCCGGCAGCGCACAGATGCGCTTCCACGGGCCACCATCAGCACCACGCATTTCAAGGAACTTCTTAAGGCGTACTTCCGGGAAGGCCGTGGTCATGTGATCTGACCAGTCATTCATGGTCGGGCGTTCGCCCGGCACCACGTCAAGCTTGCCATCCAAGAAATCACGGAACGACTTGCCTGCCGCATCAATGTATTTGCCGTCGCGATAAACGAAATACATCGGCACATCGAGCATGTAGTCGACATAACGTTCAAAGCCGAAACCTTCTTCGAACACGAACGGCAGCATGCCGCAACGATCCGGGTCGGTATCGGTCCAGACGTTCGAACGTGCCGACATGAAGCCGCTTGGCTTGCCGTCAACAAACGGGGATGCCGCAAACAGAGCGGTCGCCACCGGCTGAAGCGCCAGCGACGTTTTGAACTTCTTGATCATGTCGGCTTCGGAGCTGAAGTCGAGATTGACCTGAATGGTCGAGGTTCGCAGCATCATGTCCAGACCAAGGCTTCCGACCTTGGGCATATATTGACCCATGATCTTGTAGCGGCCTTTGGGCATCCACGGGATGTCTTCACGCTTCCATTTCGGATTGTGACCGACGCCGAGCATATCAATGCCAAGCCCGTCGCAAATCTCGCGCACTTCGTGCAGGTGCGTGTGCACTTCACCACAGGTCTGGTGAATGTTTTTAAGCGGCGCACCGGAAAGCTCGATCTGCCCACCTGGTTCAAGCGAGACTGAACATTTGTCCTTGGTCAGCGCGATGACATTGCCGTTCTCAATGATCGGCTCCCAGTCATAATGCTCGGCCAGGGCGTTAAGCAGCATTTTGACGCCGCGTTCCCCTTCATAGGGGATGGGGCGAAGGTCATCGCGGGTGAAAGCGAATTTTTCGTGTTCGGTGCCGATGGCCCAGTCTTTTTTCGGCGTACAGCCGGACTCGAACCATTCGACAAGCTGGCGTCGGCTTTCGATTACCGGGCTATCGCCAGTGGAGGCGCTGACAGTCATAAGGGCTTCCCCTAATCTCTCGCAACGGGTCGGTGCGACCAATCGCCGATACGATCCTGAAATACGGTCAAAGCTGCGATTGCGGCCGTTTCGGCACGCAAGATACGCGGACCGAGACTTACAGGCGTTGCAAAAGGCTGTTTGCGGATACGTTCAAGTTCGTCGGCGCTAAAGCCGCCCTCGGGTCCAATCACGATTGCATGGTTAACAACATTGATATTGTCGATAAACGAGCCAGAGCCCTTTGCCAATAGTTGACTTAGCACTTCACCAATTGGTGACCCGGAACCGGTTTCATCACAAAACAGCAGATGGTGATTTTCCGGCACATTTGCGACCCAGTCGAGAAGACGCACAGGTTCGCAAACCTCAGGCACAGTCAGGCGCTCGCACTGCTCAGCCGCCTCGACAACCTGTGACTGCAAACGATCAAGGCGGACCTTGTCAGTGATGCCATGCTGGGTGATGACCGGTTGCAATCTTTCAACCCCAAGCTCGACCGCCTTTTCAATCAGGAAATCAAGACGTTGTTTTTTGATCGGTGCAAAAACAAGAGTCGGACCGACCTCATTGCCTTGTTCGCGCAATTGGCGCTCGACTGCGACGCTACCCTTCTTCTTGCGAAGCTCGCTGATCGTGCCAAGCCACTCCCCATCGAGGCCGTTAAAAATTTTTACCGGCGTTCCGGGCTTGAGGCGCATGACATGTTCGAGGTAATGAGACTGTTCAGGCGCAAGTTCGATTTCGCTATCGGCCATGATAGGATCACGAACGAAAAGGCGTTGGCGGGCACGCGTGGCATCAGCGGTCATAAAGGTCCCCAAAGCCGTTTTACGGCATCTTGAAAAAGTTTTTTATCAGATAGGCCAATTATGACACAGGTCAACCAGCCAATACAGACGTCCAAAAACGATATGCCACAGGATGGCTGGATTGATCGCTTCATGCCCGAACCTGTGCGCCCCTATCTGAAACTGCTGCGCCTCGATCGCCCGATTGGCACCTGGCTTTTGCTGCTGCCTTGCTGGTGGTCCACCGCCATGGCAGGCGGCCTGTCTGACGATATTGATGCCAAGCAGATCGTCATCATGATGGCCCTGTTCGGGATTGGCGCGATCATCATGCGTGGTGCTGGCTGCGTGATCAACGATCTGGCAGATCGCAATTTTGATGGCAAGGTTGAACGCACCACCACACGCCCGCTGCCAAGCGGTCAGGTCAAGGTTTGGCAGGCTTTGCTGTTCCTTGGCTTCATGATGTTGCTGGGGCTTGGCATTCTTGTGCAGTTCCGCGTTGAGGCGATCATCGTCGGCATCTGTTCGATCCCGATCATCATCACCTATCCGTTCATGAAACGGATCACCTATTGGCCGCAGGCCTGCCTTGGCCTTGCCTTTAACTGGGGTGCGTTGGTCGGGTGGGCGGCCGTCACCGGCACGGTCGAACCGGCTGCCATTTCGATGTACGCGGCGGGCTTTTTCTGGACGCTTGGCTATGACACCATCTATGCCCACCAGGACAAGGATGATGATGCCAAGATCGGTCTGAAATCACTGGCACTACGTCTGGGCGATGCCACCCCGAAATGGGCAAAGGGGTTCTATACCCTGACCACGCTTTTGCTGGGCATTTCTGGCATGCTGGCCGATTTGCACTGGTCCTATTTCGTGTTGCTGGGCTTAGCTGGCATTCACCTTGGCTGGCAGGTTGCCTCCGTCAAACTTGATGATGCGGCCAATTGCCTGAAGCGGTTCAAGTCCAACCGCGATTACGGATTGCTGGTCCTTGTTGCCATCGTGCTTTCGCATCTGATTGCCGTTGCCTAAACGCATACCCCCTTTCAAGGTGAACCGCTCATGAGCGACAATGTCTTTGCCGATGCACTGGTACCTGATGTCGATGATCCGCAATTTGCCGATCTGATCGAGACATTCACCGTCCCGGCCCGGGTGCCTTTGGCACCGGAAATCGAGATGTATCTGGCAACCCACATCACCCCGCTTTGGCAGGCGACCGAGGATATTTTGGGCGTGCTCGATATCCCGCCGCCCTATTGGGCCTTTGCATGGCCGGGTGGACAGGCCATCACGCGCTATATCCTTGATCACCCGGAACTGGTGCGCGGCAAGCGGGTGCTTGATTTTGCCTGTGGCGGTGGCATGCAGGCGATTGCCTGCGTTCAGGCCGAGGCAGCAGAAATTCTTGCCAATGACATCGATCCGGTCGCCATTACCGCGACCCGGCTCAACGCCAAGCATAATGGTGTCGAAATCCCGACTACGACCGAAAACCTTGTGGGAACATCGGCCCCGGAAAAGCGCTGGGATGTGATTTTTGCCGGTGACGTCTGTTACCAGCAGGATATGGCAAATGCTGTCTTGCACTGGCTGATGGCCGAAGCCCGCCTTGGCACCAAGGTCATTCTGGCCGATCCCGGCCGGACATACGCGCCGACACACAATATCGACGAACTTGAAACCTATGACGTGCCGGTCGACGTCGCAGTCGAAGACACTGACAGCAAGTTCACCCGGATTTGGCAGTTGCTCCCCGACCGCGCCTGAGTTCCCAGTCAAAACAAAAGCCCGGCAGACCAATCGGCATGCCGGGCTTTTGTATATCTGCGTCTGACTGTCCTACTTGACGAGACTTCTCACGCACTCGTTCAGTTCGGAAATGCCGCTAAACACAAACTGGATATTCTTCGAGATATCCTGTGTAACGCTTGTCTGCTCTTCAACCGCCGAGGCGATGGAATTGACATAATCGCTTACGGTATCTGCAGACGAGGAAATGCCCTGGGTCGAGGCGACAACACGGTGCGTGATGTCGATCATCGCCTGAATCTGGGTTTCGATCTCGTCGGTCGCACGCGCAGTCTGATTGGCAAGGTTTTTGACCTCGTTTGCAACCACTGCAAAGCCCTTGCCAGCCTCGCCCGCACGGGCCGCTTCAATCGTTGCGTTAAGCGCAAGCAGGTTCACCTGTTCGGCCAGATCACGAATGATTTGCACGACACCCGCCATTGATTCCGAGGTTGTTTCAAGATCCCCGCGAACTTCATTCGCCTCGCTGGTTTTGGCGACGATGTCGCGCATCTCCACCTGTGAGCGCTGCATGCTTTCGCTGATTTCCTGGATAGCTGCCAGCATTTCTTCAGACGCGCTGGCGACGGCTTCGGCACTTGAGCTTGATGTCTCGGAAAGGTCTTTGACTTTACGGCGAGCCTTAACCTGTTTGGTGATATCGGTCGCGAACTTGACGACCTTGAATGGCCGTCCATTCATGTCCATCACCGGGTTATAGCTCGCCTGAATCCAGACTTCACGTCCCCCTTTGCCAACGCGTTGGAATTCAGCCACCTTGTATTCACCACGACGCAATTCTTCCCAAAATGCTTTGTATTCGGGGCTTTTGGCATTTTGTGGGGTTACGAAAATGCTGTGATGCTTGCCCTGAATTTCGGACAGGTTATAGCCCATCGTCTTGAGGAAGTTTTCGTTGGCCGTCTGGATGGTGCCATCGAGGTCGAACGAAATCACGGCTTGCGACTTGTTGATGGCATCAATCTGCCCGGCGTAGTCGGCCGCCTGCAATTTGTTGGCCGTAATGTCCGTGGCATATTTCACGACCTTGAACGGCCGACCGGACATATCCATGATAGGGTTGTAGCTGGCCTGAATCCAGACTTCCTTGCCATCCTTGCCAAAACGCTGGAATTCGCGAGAAAGATGCTCACCGGCACGAAGGTGCGCCCAGAAATCTTGATATTCCGCACTGTTTGCGTATTCAGGGGTCACAAACATGCTGTGATGCTTGCCGACCACTTCTTTGTGCGTATAGCCCATCGCATTGAGGAAGTTCACATTGGCGCTCAAGATATTGCCCGAAAGGTCGAACTCGATCACTGCCTGCGATTTACCAATGGCCTCAATCTGTCCGGCATAGTCGGTGGCCTGTAGTTTACGCGCGGTGATATCGCTTGCGATCTTGATCACTTTGTAAGTCTTGCCAGCCTTGTTTACGACCGAGTTATACGTCGCCTGAATCCAGACTTCCCGCCCACCCTTGGCAAAGCGCTGATACTCGGCCGTGAAATAGGCCCCAGCCTCCATATTCGTCCAGAACTTCTGATAGTCTTCGGTTTTAACGAATTCCGGATCAACAAACATGCTGTGGTGCTTGCCGCGCACTTCCTCAAGCTCATAGCCCATTAGCTTGAGGAAATTCGGATTTGCGGTGATGATCGTGCCATCAACCTTGAACTCGATCGTCGCAAGCGACCTGTTGATCGCATTGATGACGTTTTTATCATCGGACTGGAAGCCGAACATGGCTGTCCCCCTTATAAGAACACACAGACTTACGCGCAGCGTGGACATACTGCGCGACCAGCTCCCCCAAAAGAGCTGCAGCAATTGCCAGCACCCTCAAGCGTCCGGTGCCGACGGGATTTAATTTTTAACTGATAGTTTTGAACAAGGTCCCAAGGACGGTTAACCCGACCTGACCCAACAACTCCGAATAAGTCACAAACCATAAATTATCAGAATTATATCAAGCACTTAATGAGTTATTTGATACCTTCAGCGGTATACATATGGGAGCTACTTCAAGGATAAAAAGGGGGTGATTTATTTTATTGTAAATTGCCCGGCCAGCGCGTTGCGCGCGGCTTGATCATCAATCATACGTAGTATGAACTCGGCCCGCATGGCTTGCTTTGCCCGTTTTGCGAAAAGCACCATGATTTCCCATTGGGCTTTGACCGGATAACGCCTGTTTTCCGCGCGAATGGCAGACAGCGCATAAATATCACCATGCCCGAAAACATGCCCGCGCACGGACTGGTACATCCCGATGTGATCGGGCCGCACACCGCAATCAAGTTCAAGATCACGGCCATGCAGTTGCTGATAACTGTAATGGGCAGGGACTGATTCGGTCACGTGCATATGGGCAAGCTGCCGGGCTGTCAGCCAGGTTATTGAAACCCGCACGCGTGTGCCCGGTGACGGTGCCAATGTTGCCGGAACCGCACCATAACCGGTCAAGTGCGTGGAATAGACAATGTCATGATGTTTAAGCCAGCCATGGGTGACCGGTATTTCATCAGACAGGTTCTGATGGGTGAATTTCCGGCTGAGCTGAACCGGTGCGCGATTTGATCCGACGGCCAGAACCGGGGTACGGCCCCTGATCAGGTCTGACACCTCGTCCGCGCGGATCTTGGAATACGCCCCACCCTTGAACAAAAAGTCATGATCGGGTGCCGCATAGGGATACAAAAACGCGCGCAGGAGTTCCTGCGCGCGTGGATGCTGTTCGATCTGTTCGCGCAGCACGGGATCCGTGACGAGTTGCGCATCAGATAACGAAAACATGTCTGGTCGGTCCGGCTCAGCCTTCTACGACGCGATAGCGATAGTTGCAGTCATCAACATGCTGCCACGCCAGTTTCGACCATGCTTTTTCTGCATCGCCGAAAGTCGCGAACGGGCCGTGGCGTTCTTCTTCGCCACCAACCGGGTTTTCAAAATCGGTGCTTTCATATTCGCCACCAACAACCCAGTATTCTTCAAGGCGTTCGATACGATAACGCGAATTTGCGTCGTCAACCGACTGCCAGGCCATTTTCGACCATTCCTGTTCCGCGTCTTCGAAGCTGCCAAACGGACCAATCTTGGTTTCTTCGCCAATTGGCTTTTCGAAACCGGTATCCTGATAGGTGCCCCCGATAACCCAGTATTTGGCCATCTGTGCGTCCTTCATGCTTTTGGTGAGTTGCCTGATCGCGTGTTGTGGGTCACGCGACTCAATTCCTTGCCCATGTATAACCAAATGATGCGCAGACCAAAACCGCAAAATTATGCATCCCCGTGCAACGCAGCATTGATCCTTCATGTAGGGATGGATCGATCCGGTTACAAATGACGTATTTGACAACAGCAAGGTTGTCCCGTCCCGCTCCGCGGCGTATGAAGACAATCAGGTTTCAAAGCTTTGCAGATGACAGGTGCCATGCCCTATCAATCCCTTCGTGACTTCATGGATGCGCTGGAAAAGTCCGGCCGCCTTGTCCGCGTCACCGAACCGGTTTCCCCCAATCTTGAAATGACAGAAATCCAGACCCGCCTTCTGGCCGAAGGCGGCCCGGCCGTTCTGTTTGAAAATGTCGTAGGCGATGACGGCAAAAAATATGACATGCCGGTTCTGGTCAACCTGTTTGGCACGGTCGATCGTGTGGCCGCGGGCATGAACCGCAAGCCTGAAGAACTGCGCGAAGTCGGTGAAACGCTGGCGTTCCTCAAACAACCCGAACCACCGGCCAGCATCCGCGAAGCGTTTTCGATGCTGCCGCTTGCCAAAACCGTCATGGCGATGAAGCCCAAAACGGTTTCAAAAGCCCCCTGTCAGGAAATCGTGCTTGAAGGCGATGACGTCGATCTTTCGAAAATCCCGGTTCAGTCCTGCTGGCCTGGCGAACCCGGCCCGCTGATCACCTGGCCGCTGGTCGTGACCCAAGGCCCAAGTGCTGGTGAAAAGGGTGGCGACAAGCGCGATGTCTTTAACCTTGGCATTTACCGCATGCAGGTACTTGGCAAAAACAAGACCATCATGCGCTGGCTGAAACATCGCGGTGGCGCACAGCATCATGCACGCTGGAAAAAGGAAAAGCGTGATCCGCTGCCGGCCGCCATCGTTCTGGGCGCTGATCCCGGGACGATCCTGGCCGCTGTCACGCCAGTTCCCGACACCCTTTCGGAATACCAGTTTGCCGGTCTTCTGCGCGGGGAAAAGGTTGAGCTGGTCGACTGCAAGACCGTCCCGCTCAAGGTACCAGCCACGGCCGAGATCATTCTTGAAGGCTATGTGTCGCTTGATGAATACGCGCCCGAAGGCCCGTATGGCGATCACACCGGGTATTACAATTCGGTCGAAGACTTCCCGGTCTTTACCGTCACCGCGATCACCATGCGCAAAAAGCCGATCTATCTATCGACCTTCACCGGTCGTCCGCCAGATGAGCCGTCGGTGCTGGGCGAGGCGCTCAACGACGTGTTTGTGCCGCTTCTCCAGCAGCAATTCCCGGAAATTGTCGATTTCTGGCTGCCGCCAGAGGGATGCAGCTATCGCATCGCGGTTGTGTCGATGAAGAAGGCCTATGCTGGCCATGCCAAGCGCGTGATGATGGGCGTCTGGTCGTTCCTGCGTCAGTTCATGTACACCAAATTCGTCATCGTTGTGGATGACGATATCGATGTGCGCGACTGGAAGGACGTGATGTGGGCGATCTCGACCCGGATGGACCCGGTGCGTGATATCACGACCGTCACCGAAACCCCAATTGACTACCTTGATTTCGCATCGCCGGTTTCCGGTCTTGGCGGCAAGCTTGGCCTTGATGCCACCAACAAGCTGCCCGGTGAAACCAACCGCGAATGGGGCGAAAAGATCTTTATGGAAGATGACATCATCGACCGTGTCGATCAGAAATGGGAACGCTACGGCCTGCCCGGCTCGGGCAAGAAAATCTGGCGGGACTGATCCCTAAAAGCCGTGAAACACCATATCGAGTGCGTTGGTGAGGGCGAAAACGTCTTCGAACTCACCAACTTTTTCACCGATTTCAGCCAGTCCAACCGTCGCAACAAACTGCGGTAGCAAAACCCAGTCTTCACCCCGGTCATCGCCACTGATACGTATGACGGGATTGAGCCGGTCGGCCGGGATGGTATATTCGGCAAGTGGTTTCAGAGGCACGACCACACGTGTCTGCAATTCAGATAGAAAATCTGACTGCACATCGACGATATAGCCATCCTCGAAACAGCAAATATCCCCCTTGGCCATCAGAATTTCCGGTGATGGGATAACGGTATGCCGTTTTTCGCGACATACCTATTGCTCGCCTCAAGGGCTGCCTTGTTTTGCTCTTTCCAGAGCTCCGCACGTTTCATCGAAATGGCATCGCGCAAGCCTGACTCAGCAGAGCGCGAAATATTGATCCCGAGCTTTTTGGCTTCTTTCAACAATTCAGCATCAAGACTGACATTCGTTGGCTTGCGCAGTTTGGCTTTAACGTCTGCCGTCATTTCGCAAACTCCATGTGCATATTTATGCGCATATTTTATCAGTAAACAGCTTTAAGCTCAATTTCTGAAAAACATCCAGTGATCGCCGTTTTCATCGGGCTTTTCGGAATAGTAGAACTGCGGCGCATCGCACATGAAATCATCAATGCGGATGGCGAAATTGCACATGTCCGCATCCCCCATGATTTCAGCCATATATTCCGTGCTGTTTTCCTGCCAGCTCATCACGGGTGGGGCCGTTTCATCGTAAACGCACAGCGCGAACTGTTCGGATTGTTCGAACGGAATGTAGCGAATTTCGCTTTGCGCCATGCCCCCATGATTGGTCACAAACAACAGGGCGAATTGCGGCCCTTCGGGACTATCAAGATCGACCCAGCCGGCAATCCGGTCGACCACATCATCGCAGGTGAAATCACCGATCAGCATCTGATGGCGATAGTTCCGGGCATATTGCCCGCCCTGCCAGCGCATCTCGCTATAAAGCTGCGCGCTTGATACCGGGTCGGTCTGACCGTTGGCATTAAGCTCCCAAACACCGCTATCTGTGCTGGTTTCGGGCTGCGCGGTTACCGGTTCTGCCTGTGTGTGATTGCACGCGGTCAACATCACCGAAACAGTGCCAGCCATCAGGCCTTGTCTTAAAAATCGCTTCGTCATCTCGTCCCCGTGCCATGGCATCTTTGGCGCCCATCTTGTGTGTTGTCGCCCACTATATCAGAAGCATTGGCGAAATCAGCATCGCCTTCACCCTTGCCCGTACGCGAAACGAAAACCACCTTTGTCACAGGTCGTCGATCGCGCTTGCAAACGGGGTTTGTGTTTCGCCCCTATGCGAATGCGATCTCGCCGCCTATAACGTAAGAAATTCATTCAAAGACCCATTTCGAGACAAGGGAGCCTCCATGCCCAAGACCGACATGACACTTGATCGCATCAATGACCTTCTGGCACAGGCAAAGAAAACCGGTGCAGACGATGCGGATGCCGTTTATGTCGAAGGCACATCGCTTTCGGTTGCCCAGCGCCTGGGCAAGATGGAGAAGCTTGAACGCTCAGAAGGTGCTGATCTTGGCCTGCGGGTTCTGATCGGCAAGAAGCAGGCAGTGGTATCGTCATCTGATACCAGTGACGCAGCGCTGAATGAGCTGGTCGAACGCGCCGTCGCCATGGCAAAAAATGCGCCGGAAGACCCCTATTGCGGGATCGCCGACTCAAGCGAGCTTGCCGAAAGCTTTGATGTCGAGGCACTTGAGCTTTGTGAACCGGGCGAAGTTGATCAGGACAAACTGATCGAATGGGCCAGCGCCTGTGAAGAAGCCGCCCGCTCGGTCGAGGGCATCACCAACTCCGAAGGATCCGAAGCCGGTTGGGGTCGCCATCAGATCACGTTGGCTGCGACCAACGGATTTGCCAATTCCTATGCCGGGTCGGGCAGCCATATCTCGGTCTCCGTTCTGGCGGGCACCGGTACGGGCATGGAACGCGATTACGATTATGACAGCGCGGTCTTTTCGACCGACCTGCGCGATCCGGTCGATATCGGCAAGAAGGCGGCTGAAAAGACCCTGCGTCGCTTGAACCCGCGTAAGGTCAAAAGCGCGCAGGTGCCGGTGATTTATGATCCGCGTGTATCGGCCTCGATCGTTGGGCATCTGTCGGGTGCGATCAACGGATCAGGCATTGCGCGTGGTACCAGCTTCCTGCTTGATGCCATGGGCAACGAGATCTTTGCCCCCCATATCAACATCATTGATGATCCGCATCGCAAACGCGGGCTTCGCTCCAAACCGTTTGATGCCGAAGGGGTGGCAAACCAGAAACGCCACCTGATCGAAAACGGGGCTCTGAAAACCTGGATCATGGATTTGCGTTCGGCCCGTCAGTTGGGTCTGAAGTCAACCGGTAACGCATCGCGTGGTGCCGGAAGCCTGCCGGGGCCGTCGACCACCAACCTTTACATGGAACCGGGCACCATTTCGCCCGAGGACATGATCAAGGACATCAAATCGGGCCTTTATATCACCGAGATGATCGGCAGCAGTGTCAATGGCGTCACGGGTGACTATTCACGCGGTGCGTCGGGTTACTGGATTGAAAATGGCGAGCTGGCCTATCCGGTGTCAGAAATCACCGTGGCCGGGAACCTGAAAGACATGTTCAAGACGGTTGTCCCCGCAAGTGACCTGACCTTCAAATACGGCACCAATGCGCCCACTCTTCGCATTGATGGCATGACGCTGGCCGGGCAATAGCACCGGCCTTTGTTGCCATCTGATCAAAAAAGAACGCCCGGTCCATTTGGCCGGGCGTTTTCAGTTCGGGTACTTGGGAGTTTCGGGTAGCCCGGTCGGGGTGGTGACCTACGCTGCCCGAATGGTACTGACAAAGCTGTCAGTCGCACCTTTCAGGGTGGTAAAGTTCTCAGACAAGGTGCTTACAGCGGTCAGAACGTCGCTTGACGCTGTGCCCGCCTCGGTTACGGCCTGAGAAACCGTAACGATGTTGGAGCTCACAACCGTTGCACCGGTTGCGGCTTGTTCGATGTTAAAGGCAATCTCGCGGGTTGCTGCCGACTGCTGTTCCACAGCAGAGGAAATCGACGCAACAATGCCTTCCATTTCGCTGATGGTTTTGCTGATCATGTCAATCTGGTTGGCAGCAAAACCGGTACGGCTTTGAACACTGTTGACCTGCGCGCGGATTTCCTCGGTCGCCTTGGCGGTCTGTGCTGACAGGGTTTTGACTTCGTTGGCAACAACCGCAAAGCCCTTGCCAGCATCACCGGCACGCGATGCCTCGATCGTCGCGTTCAGCGCGAGCATATTGGTCTGATCGGAGATATCGCTGATCAGCTTAAGAACCTGATCAATATTGTTCGATGCTTCGACCAGCTCCTGAATACCGCGCATGGTTTCACGCGCCTGATCAACCGCTTTTTTGGCCACCTCGGTCGAAAAGACAACCTGACGGTTGATTTCCTCGATAGAGGAATTGAGCTCCTCGGTCGCAGACGCAACAGAGTCGACATTGCCACTTGCCTGTTCACTGGCGGATGCGACAGCCGTTGTCTGCTCGGACGCGGCATTTGCGATCTGCGACATGCCGGTTGCGGTTGCCTGCAGCTCCACCGCGGCGGCCGCAACAGCTTCGATGATGCTGCCGACACTGGTGGTAAAGCTATCCGCGGTCTGGTTCATGAATAGACGCTGCTGTTCCTTGGTCCGCGCTTCCTGTGCACGGGCTTCGGCTTCAAGTTCGTCATTGCGAAGGGCATTGGTTTTGAAAACCTGAACCGCTTTTGCCATCTGACCAATTTCGTCCTTGCGGGTTTGCCCCGGGATATCGACCGTAAGGTCATGATCGGCGAGTTTGCGCATGATCCCGGTGATGGCAACAATCGGGCGTGACAAACGATCCCCCATGACCCAGGCCAGGATCATGCCAAGGACTGCACCACTGATCGAGGCGATCAGGATTTCGTTTTCGGCCAGGATGATTTCGGCAACGACCTTTTCAAAGACGTTGTGTTCTGCAACGACGAGTTCGTGTTTCAGAGATTCCGCATCGGCAATGATGCCTTCGGATGCTTCACGCATCGTGCCATGCACGGTGGCGACAATTTCAAGCTCGTCGGCACGCACCTTGTCAAATACCTGACGGTAATCGGCAAACAGTTCCTTGGCGTCCTCAAGGACAGCAGAAAGGTCACCAGAAAGCGGCTGATCGCCGATGCGCGTCAGTGCGGTTTCAAGCTTGGCAAATTCATCAGCGGATTTGACACCGAAACTGTCATCCTGTCGGCCAATCAGGATATTGGCGTAAAGCCGTGCCAGAAGGGCATGCTCACGTGCTGCGACAGCGCGTTTGAGAAGCTCCATATCGCCGGTGTTCTGCGCATGGGTTACAAGCTTGTCGAGATCGGCAACGATCTTGATCCCGTCCGGTTCAAGGCGATCAAGGATCAGGGAATGATATTCGTCGCTCAGGCTTTTGGCCGCAGTGAAGCTGGCAAGATATACATCAAGTTCGTGGGCAATATGTTCGATCCGCTGGCGGTGCTCTTCAGCCACGAACTGTGACTGCGCGTCTTTGAGCATCAATTCAAGCTGCTTGGCATAGGTAAACACCGCTTCGGCATCTTCGGGATGGGCGGTGTTGGCAAATTCGCGCGCATGACTGTTAAAGCGCAGGAATTGGGTTTCGATCTCGCCGATCAGCGATGCCTCTTCGACGTAAAGGGCATATTCGTCCACATCGTGTGATACCGCGACGAAGGTAAAGTAAGCAAAGCCAAGTGCGGCAATCAGAATTGCCAGAACCACAGCAAAACCGGCCAGAATTTTTGATTTTATTTGCATGTTAGCCAACATACCTGTGTTGAGAACCAAAGCAGAGGACCCCGAAACCATCGTCAAACTCCTTGGAAGGCGCGACATTCGTCTACGCTCACTGCTGCGATCTAATGGAATTTCCCCCGCTCCCAATATCCTCAAATGAGGAGGCAACATTCTCTGCATTGCCTTAAGATTAAGGTGGGAAAAGGAAATTCAACTTCAAGGACCCAAAACTTTTGCATCACAAAAAGATCATAAGCTACACAACACAAGGGTTCGCGACCGATCCGCGCACGGGATGGCAGCCGCGCAGGAAGCGCGTTAAAATTTTTGAAATTCAAATATTTCCTGGTGCCTAATCCGCAGCGATCCGAAGCATATCTTGCGCCGGCTGGTCTGTTTTGGCGGTCAAATCAGCATAGGCTGGCGGTACCATCAAGCGCACCGGATAGGGTGACAAACTGATTTCACAGGGAAGTTTGCCAGCACTTTCCCCGTCAATCTGAAGCGGAGCTGGGCCGCAATGGCTTGTGATCGTGATGCGCTCAGAGCGGACCACCGAAACGTCACTTTGGGCATGCAACCGATTGAGTGTCAGTGCCAGACCATAACGCGACAAGGCCCCAATACCGTTGCCTGGCATCATCACCACATCAAGACTGTTGGCGGTCAGGCTGGCGTCGGGCGAGATAATGAACGCGCCGCCATAATGGCGCGCATGGGTTACAACAACGCCAGATACCCGATAATTTTCCCGACCGATATTGACTTCAAAATCGCGATGGCGCGGGAAGAAGATATTCCTTAGGCCTTCAAGGACGTAGGCCCCCTTGCCGATCAGACGTTTAAGACGCAGCGACACATTGGCGACTGTGTCGGCATCGGCCCCCATGCCAACCATCAAAAAGAAAGCCCGACCATTGACCAGCCCCGGGCGCACCCAGACCATGCCGGGATTGTTGATATACTCGGCAATCGCACGTGCCTTAATTTCAAGCCCTACCTCAACCGCCAGAACATTGGCGGTCCCAAGTGGGATGATGCCCAATGGCGGCACTTCGTGGCCTTCAATCTGGGCGTCAAGCAACCCGTTAAGGGCTTCGTTCAGGGACCCGTCGCCACCAGCAACAAACAGGCGTTGATGAGCACGGACCTTGCGCGCCAGTTCACGGGCGTGACCGGGATGAGTGGTCTGAAGCAATTCCACCTTGATACCGGCATGCTGCAATATCTGGGACAAGAACCGCTGTTTATTGCCCCCTGCGCGTGGATTGAAGATGACAGTCACATCCGCTTCGGTCATTTGGACCTACTTCCGAAATAAAAATGAAATAAATTTTTCATGCGCTCTATCATATGAAATAAAACATGTAACAGTTGCTTTACAGAACCGCGAAATTTCTGTGAACGGGTTATATAATCGATCGATTTGTTTTAAACGGATACTGGTTGGGGACAGTATTCGGCAAGACAAATTGTCGAATTCCAGCCATCCTTTTGGCAGGATACGGAGGAGCGGCAATGACAGCGATGACGCTGCAACCGCATTACCGCACGGTCTGGATTTCAGACGTCCATCTGGGGACACGTGGATGTCAGGCAGACCTTCTATTGGATTTCCTCAATGAAGTAACGGCAGACACCTATTATCTGGTGGGTGATATCATTGACGGCTGGCGCCTCAAGAAAAGCTGGTACTGGCCGGAAAGCCATCATGCCGTGATCACGACAATCATGGAAAAGGCAAAGAATGGCGCCAAAGTCATCTTCGTCCCCGGAAACCATGATGAATTTGCCCGCGAATTTGTCGATATGACATTTGGCCATGTCGACGTCAGAATGAACGATATCCACGTCACCGCAGATGGCAAGCGCCTTCTCGTTATTCACGGCGATGAATTTGACGGGGTCGTCAAATATGCCAAGTGGCTGGCTTACCTTGGTGACACGGCCTACAACCTGGCCATCGCACTCAACCGCTATTTTAACGGCATTCGCCGCCGTCTCGGGTACGGGTACTGGTCGCTTTCGGCCTATCTCAAGAACCGGGTCAAAAACGCGGTTCAGTTCATCTGCAATTTCGAAAATGCCGTCGCCCACGAAGCCGCCAAACGCAAGGTGGATGGCGTGGTCTGCGGGCATATCCATCACGCGGAAAAACGCGAGATCGGCGATGTCCTGTATTGCAATGACGGTGACTGGGTCGAAAGCTGCACCGCCCTTGTCGAAGACAAGGATGGCAAGCTTGAACTGCTGCACTGGGCTGAAATGCGCCAGATGGCGATGAGCCATTCAAGCCCTGGCCACGACGCTGTTGGCGCACCGTCACTTGGTCTTGGCAAACTGATTTCCATATTCCGCACCGCCCACAGCGCGGGCAACTCTGCATCGGGTTCTTCGAAAAAGGGCAATGATGCACCGATTGGAAAGACTGCATGAAAATACTGATCGTAACCGATGCCTGGTATCCGCAGGTCAACGGTGTTGTCCGTACCCTTGAAACCGTACGCGGCGAGCTGGGCGAGATGGGGCATGATGTTCATGTCATCTCGCCCGATCAGTTCAAGACCATCCCCTGCCCGACCTATCCGGAAATCCGGCTGGCCCTGTTTGCCAAACGCAAAATGGCCAAAATGATTGAGGCCCTTCATCCGGTTGCCATTCACATATCAACCGAAGGCCCCCTGGGTCAGGCAGCGCGTGCTTATTGCCTGAAAAACAACATTCCGTTCTCGACCGCCTATCACACGCGCTTCCCGGAATATATTCATGCCCGCTGGCGCCTGCCGCTTTCGATCCTGTATCGCGGCATGAAGCATTTCCACGGCAAGTCGCAATCGGTGATGGTGGCAACCGAAACCCTGCGTCAGGAACTGGCGGACTGGGGTTTCCCGAACCTTCATATCTGGTCGCGCGGTGTGGACCTTGATCTGTTCCGCCCTCGGCCAGAGGCCAGCTTTGGCGACTTCCCGAAACCACACTGGTTGTTTGTCGGCCGTGTGGCGGTAGAAAAGAATATCGGCCATTTCCTTGATCTTGACCTGCCCGGCACGAAGTTCGTGGTGGGGGATGGACCACAACTGGCCGAGCTTAAGGGCAAATATCCCAACGCGCAGTTTCTGGGCAAAAAGGTTGGCGAAGAACTTGCTACCGCCTTTGCTGCGGCTGATGTTTTTGTCTTCCCAAGCAAGACCGATACATTCGGCCTTGTGATCCTTGAGGCACTGGCATCGGGCACCCCGGTTGCCGTCTTCCCGGTGCAGGGGCCCGCCGACATCGTACGCGGCACCAAGGCCGGTGCAATTGACGCCGATCTGCGTGAAGCCGCCCTCGCAGCCCTAGAGCTAAAAAGCGAAGATGCCCGCGCACTGGCAGAACAATATAGCTGGCGCAATTCCGCCAACCAGTTCCTGCACAATCTCGCACCGTTTTCCGGCGGGTTTGACGGCATTGAGGCCATCCGTATTTCACTGGATGACGCGGCAAACGCAAGCACACCAACATCAACGGCAGCTGCCCCGGATCATGATGCGGACACCACCGCAGGCAAGGCACCTATTGGGCAACCCGCCCAATAGGCTGCATGCTTGATTAGCGATAAAGGCTTTTACGCAAGGTGCGGTATGCCCAAAGACCGTTAAGCGCATCCGTGCCCAGCCAACGCCGGAACGGACGCAGTAACAGATAAACCGGACGCAGGAGCCGGATCACCTTACGGAGCGGCACCAGTTGCGGGGCATCTTCGCCGGCGGTCTGCACATACGCCTGCCAGCCGGCACGCAGCAGTTCCGGGCGTTTTTTGAATTCGCGCTGGATTGAAAAGACAAACAGCAAAACATCACGCGCCTGCGCGTCAATCAACGGCATGCGGGCGTTCGGATCTTCTTCGAAATCAATAAATCCTATCTGGCCATCTTCACGCAGGGTCATGTTGCGCAAGAGCGGCGCACCATGTGCGATGCCTTCGCCGTGCAGACGTGCGAGCGCTGTACCCGCCGCGACAACATGGGCACGGATGGCGTCATCATCGCCCTTTTGCACGTCATCATCGATGCAGCTTTGCAAGATGCGGCCATTATCGCCGATGGCAATCCAATTTTCGCCAACATCAATCAGGTCGGGAACCAGCACGCCAAGGGCGGTGAGCTTGCGCAAGGTTGCCGCTTCGCTTTCAAGTCCTTCTTGCCCGCCAGGCGACACTGTCGGGCGCAGCAATGGAATGCCGGTAATGTTGGCAGCAAAGCGTTGAACACGATGCCAGACCTTGTGCTTGGCAGGGACCGATTGCTTCACCCAGATGCGCCGGTTCTCCCAGCGCAGCGGGAAAACGCGTGCACCCACGCCCTGGGCAAGGGTATGTTCGACAAGTGCGTGGAGTTGCTCGTTCATTTATTTGTCTTATATGTCGCTGCGCGGTCACCGCATGCACAGTCGATTTTGTGTCCCGAATACGCGCGCTGCGGCTTGCCGCCTATGGCCGGTCATGATAGCAACAGCGCGTGCACTTAAATCATATTTTGCAGCCATATCCATAGAGATAGTATCACGTTGATACAACGTGGAAATGGCTTCGAAGATCAGGAACAGATTATTGCCCAAGAATTCCCTCGACCATACCGCAGAACATTGGGGCACATGGCCGCTGGTCAAACGCATCGTTCAGGATGCTGTGGCACCCTATTTCGGCAAGATCCTTCTTGCGCTTCTGTGTATGGCGGCGATGGCCGGTGCGACCGGCCTTTATGCGCTTTTGATGGATCCGATCATCAACGATGTTTTCATCAGCAAGCAGGAAAACATGCTTGTGCCGGTCGGGGCGGCTGTTCTTGGATCCTTCGCGCTCAAGGGCTTTGCCAACTATGGCCAAACGGTCCTGATGAGCTATGTCGGCGGGCGTATTCTGGCTGATCTGCAAAACAGTCTTTATGAACATGTCATTCGGCTTGATATCGGTTTCTTCCATAGCACCAATACCGGCAAGCTGATCACGCGTTTCACTAATGACATCACCGCGATGCGCGCAGCCGTTTCAAACTCGCTCACCGGGTTTGGCAAGGATCTCCTGACCGCCACGGTGCTGATCGGTGTGATGTTCTACAAGGACTGGCTGCTTGCGATCATTGCCTTTACCGTATTCCCCGCTGCGATCTATCCGATTGCGCGACTGGGTAAACGTATGCGCAAGGTTTCCGCCAATACCCAGCAACAGATTGGCGAATTCGCCACCCTGCTTGAACAGACCTTCCAGGGCATTCGCCATGTGAAGGCATACGGTATGGAGCCCTATGAATGTTCGCGCATGGGCAAGCTGGTTGAAACCGTCTTCAAACTGAGCTTCAAGGCATCGACCGTCAGCGCACGGTCGTCCCCCATCATGGAAACGCTGGGTGGTGCGGCGATTACCGCAATCATCATTTATGGCGGCAGCCGCGTGATCGATGGTGCGAGTGACCCGGGCAGCTTCTTTGCCTTTATCACCGCCCTTCTTCTGGCCTATGAGCCGGTCAAGCGTCTGGCAAATATCAACATCACCTTGCAGCAGGGCCTTGCTGCGTCCCAGCGTGTCTTTACGGTTCTGGATATCGAACCTGAAATTAAGGACGCCCCGGATGCCAAGGACCTTGTCGTTTCGGGTGGCAACATCAACTTCAAGAACGTTGCCTTTTCCTACAACCCGGAAATCACGGCACTCCGCGAGATTGATCTCGATATCAAGGCGGGCGAAACCGTGGCCCTTGTCGGCCCGTCAGGTGCTGGTAAATCAACCATTCTGAACCTGATCCCGCGTTTCTATGACATTAGTCAGGGTGCGATCACCATCGATGGTCAGGATATCCGCAATGTGACGCTTGAAAGCCTGCGCAAGGCGACCGCCCTTGTCAGTCAGGAAATCACCCTGTTTGATGATACCGTGCGCGCCAACATCGCCTATGGCCGGGCCGGTGCATCCGATGCAGAGATTGAGCAGGCCGCAAAACAGGCAGCAGCCCATGACTTCATCGGTCAGCTTGAACACGGCTATGACACCATTGTGGGTGAACATGGCGTAAAGCTTTCGGGTGGGCAGCGCCAGCGTATCGCCATTGCACGTGCGATGCTCAAAAACGCTCCGATCTTGTTGCTTGATGAAGCCACATCCGCCCTTGATACGGAATCCGAACGCCATATTCAGGGGGCTTTGGCCGAACTGATGAAGGGGCGCACCACGCTTGTGATTGCACACCGTCTGTCGACCATCGTTGATGCCGACAAGATTTGCGTGATCAGCAACGGTCGCGTGACCGAACAGGGCAAACACGAAGAATTGCTCGAACTGGGAGGGGCTTACGCCCATCTCTATAACTTGCAATTCTCGGAAGAAAACGGAAACTGATCCGGGCAACTTCGGGACAATCGGGCGTGCAGTGGCATAAACGGATCATAAAAAGCGACACAATGCGCAGCTTCATGTGCTGGCTTGCGGCTGGCTATGTGCGTCTTGTGCGTTTGACCGGCCGTTGGCGTACCGATGGTGGCGATTTGCCTACGCAATATCTGGCAGAAGGCAAACCGTTCATCGTTGCCTTCTGGCATCAGCGTCTTTTGATGATGCCCTATACCTGGCGCTCGGTCGGTGGTGATCATCCGTTCCGGATGCTGATTTCATCGCATCGCGATGGCGAAATTATCTCACGCACCGTTGCCTATTTCGGGATTGATACCATCGCCGGATCGACCGGTGTTGGCAAAGGTGGTGCCGCCGCACTTCGCCAGATCCTCAAGGCGCTTAAGGCAGGTGACGTCGTCGGCATGACGCCGGATGGCCCGCGCGGACCGCGCATGCGCGCCTCTGACGGCGTCATTCAGGCAGCCCGCATGGCCGGCGTGCCGATTTTTCCGCTGACCTATTCCGCTTCCAGTCGGAAGATCTTTCAAAGCTGGGATCGCTTTGTCCTGCCGCTGCCTTTTTCGCGCGGTGTATTTCATTGGGGCGCGCCGGTCTTTGTCGACCGAAAACTTGATGAAGTAGGCCTTGAAGCCAAGCGGATTGAGCTTGAAGACGCGCTTACCCGGCTTACCCAGGACACCGATAGCAAGCTTGGCCTTGAACCAATCCCGCCAGCAGCGCCCGATGAATTGCCCAAGCAAAAGCGATCTGCCATGGCGGCGGGGGATACCGGGTCATGAGCCTGTTTTATGCTTATCGCGCCGCCACCCGTCTTCTCGGCCCGGTCGTGAACCTTTATCTCAACCGGCGCAAGAACCGTGGCAAGGAAGATGCCGGCCGCATTGGTGAACGCTTTGGGCATCCCGGTGCCGCCCGCTCGAAAGGTCATCTGGTCTGGATACATGGCGCCAGTGTTGGTGAATCCCTCTCGGCCCTGCCGGTGATTGATGAAATCCGCCGTCGATACCCAGAAGCTTCCATTCTGGTCACTACCGGCACAGTCACCTCGGCAACCATGATGCATGCCCGCCTGCCCAAGGGCGTCATTCATCAGTTCGTGCCAATTGATCGACAGGTCTGTGTCGCAAGGTTCCTGCATCATTGGAAACCCGATGTTGCGCTTTGGCTTGAAAGCGATTTCTGGCCCAACCTTCTGACCAAGGCAAAAAAGGCTGGCGTCAAGCTGGCCCTTTTGAACGGCCGTATCTCGGAAAAGAGTTTCAAGGGCTATTCCCGCTATCCATCGTTCATTCGTCCGGTGATCTCTGCCTTTGATCTGATCCTGACCCAAGGGGATGACGAAACCACCCGCTTTGAAAGCCTTGGCGCAGGTTCCGTGCAGGCTGTCGGCAATCTGAAATTTGCCGCCCCGCCTTTGCCCGCCGATGAGATCGAACTGGCAAAGCTTCAGGAACAGATCGGCAGTCGTCCGGTCTGGCTGGCATCAAGCACATTTAAGGGCGAAGAACATATTGCCGGCGAGGTACACAAGAAACTCGCCAAGGACCACAGCGGTGTTTTGACCATCATCGTCCCGCGCCATCCCGATCGGGCAGATGACATTGAAGCCGACCTGATTGCGCAGGGACTTCAGGTATCACGTCGCAGTCTTGGCCATGACATCACGCCGGGCACCGATGTTTATCTTGCCGATACCATGGGTGAGCTTGGCCTGTTTTACCGCATTGCGCCGATTGTCTTCATGGGCAAGACGCTTTGTGCCAGTGGCGGTCAGAACCCGCTTGAACCGGCACGGCTTAACTGTGCGATCCTGCATGGCCCGGATATGAGCAACTTTGCCGCGATCAGCAGCGAGATGTTGGCCTGTGGCGCCTGCCGCCCGGCAGCAGACGCCGATGATTTGGCGCGTCAGGTTGCCGCCCTTCTGCGTGAACCGGAAACCGCCGGGAAAATCGCCAAGGCCGCACTGGATTACGCAAATTCCAAGGCCGAAGTTCTTGATCGCACCATGGATGCCCTGCGCCCCCTGATGGCGCAAAAGGACATCAAAGAGGTGGATCATGCGTGATCCGGAATTCTGGCAACATGACGGTATCATCCCGAAACTCCTTAGCCCGCTTTCGGCCGCTTGGCGGGCCGGTGCCTGTTTTCGCAAACTGACCACCACCCCACGTCATCCGGGTTGCCCGGTCTTTTGCGTTGGCAATTTCACTGTAGGTGGCGCCGGAAAGACCCCGACTGCAGTCGCGCTTTATGAGCTCCTGACAAACCTTGGCCGTACCCCACATTTTGTCAGCCGCGGCTATGGCGGATCCCTTGAAGGGCCGCACCGGGTTGATGCAAACACCGATACTGCCGCCAAGGTTGGCGACGAACCGCTACTGCTTGCCCAACACGGCCCGGCCTGGATTTCACGCAACCGCGCATTGGGGGCGGAAATGGCCCGCGATGCCGGGGCTGATGCGATCATTCTTGATGACGGTTTGCAAAACCCGACCCTGATCAAGGATTGCAGCTTTGCGGTCATCGACAGCAGTTATGGCATCGGCAATGGCCGCGTCATGCCCGCCGGACCGATGCGTGAAACGCTGATCAGTGGTCTGGAAAAGGTGCGCGCGATCATTCTGATTGGCGATCAGACACCGGAATTCATCACCCACCTGCCTGCTTCTGTCCCGGTGTTACGGGCGGCAGTTGAGCCAACCAATGCGGCAGAATTCGATCGGGCCCGCGTTCTGGCCTTTGCCGGTATTGGGCGGCCATCCAAATTCTATGACAGCCTCAGACAGACTGGTGCGCAGATTGTTGAAACCCGTGATTTCGCCGATCACTATCCCTTCACGTCTGAGGAACTGACAACCTTGCGTGCAGACGCCACAAGGCTTGGTGCCAAACTTGTCACTACGCAAAAAGATCTGATGCGCTTGCCAATATCGGAGCGGGACGGCATAAGCAGTCTCGACATTCGTTTGGTGTTTGACGCACCAGATCAGCTTGCCCGTATCGTGACCTCAGTACTTGCCGATGGATAAGAACAGCAAACTCTACAAAATGCGCCAAAAATACCTGTCTCACCCGCTGCAGGGGTTTGGGGCGTATCTGGCTTATTGGATGTTTGCGCTGATGCCGATTGATATGGCATCGGCCTTTGGCGGCTGGCTTTTGCGTACACTTGGCCCCAAGGTCGGCCAGACGAAAAAGGCACGCAACAATCTGGTCGCCGCCTTCCCGGAAAAATCCCCCGAAGAGATCGATCAGATTATTATCGGTATGTGGGACAATCTTGGCCGTTCGATTGCGGAAATCCCGCATTTACACAAGATGCGGCCGGGCGGGCCGCGAATCGAGGTGGTCGGTCTTGAAAACGGCCTTGCGAGCAAAACCGACGACAAGCCCGGCCTGTTCTTTTCCGGTCACATCGGGAACTGGGAAGCAACCATGTGCATCGCCGAAGCACTTGGCATGGATATGATGAGTGTCTATCGCGCACCGGATAATCCCTGGGTCGAGAACCTGTTCATGCGGGCGAGAAAAACCTTCAAAGGCAAACTGGTCAAAAAGGGTCCAGAAGGTGCGCGCAAGCTAACACGTTACCTGAAAGACGGCGGCCATGCCTGCATGCTGGTAGATCAAAAAATGACCGATGGTATCGCCGTGCCATTTTTTGGCAGAGACGCGATGACAGCCCCGGCATTGGCACAGTTTGCGATCAAGTACGATGCACCGATTATTCCAGTTCGTTCAGAACGTCTGGAAGGTGCGCATTTCCGCGTCACCTTCTATCCAGCACTTGAAGTCACCAAAACCGGGGATCGACGTGCAGATATTCTCGCTATCATGACCGATGTGAATGCTACGATGGAATCCTGGATCCGCGAACGACCGGAACAATGGCTTTGGCTGCATCGGCGCTGGCCGAAGTAAATTCTCCTGCAAGTGAATTGATCGGGGCATTAACCGAATAGGAACCCTGTTGACGCAGACTGACTGTCCATCGCCTGTCGACCGCGTCTTAGGAGCCCACCTTTCTTGCGCCGCTTGCTGATCATAATGTGCCTTATCCTTGCAGGGTCGCTCTTTGTTGCGTGGCCAACGATGGCGCTTGATCAGGATGATACGACCATTCGCGATACGGCGCGCGATATCCGGCTGCGGATTTCGGAACTGGACCAGCAACTCAAGGAGCATCTCAGGCGTGCGCTTGAGGAATTCGGCACCCGACAAGTCGAATGCACATCAGACCAACCGCGCAAGACCCTCTCAGAATGCGTCGAGGTTGATGCCCGCGATCTGACCCGGACCACCATCACAATTGCCTCTGCCGGGCAGGATGACGCCAATCTTCTTGATGATCTGGCCGATACCGAGGAACGCTTTGCCCTGTTCACCCGTGAAATGAACAAGACAAACGACCTTCTGGCCCGTGCGGGCGCCAAGCTTTATCTCAACAGCCTTGATGTTGCCCCGGAAATGGATCAGTTGCGTCGCGACGTGATTGTCTATGTCGAGCGCAAGCAGGCCTATGAACTCCGCACCAAGCAGGCGCTTCTGATCGCCACCGTTGCCATCATTCTGGTTGCGATCTTCTCGCTAATTTTTGCCGTTGTTCAGCGTTTCAGATAGGTCACATTCCGCTCTGACCCACGATGAGCTGATGGCCATTGCGTCGACCGTCGCCAATCGCCGAAAGCACATCCCCATCGCCACTGACCTTGGCGGCATGCACCCCGCCAAAGAACATGTCTTCACAATCCCAGCGATGCTGATTGGCAAGGCTCAGCCCATCAAGCAGTGCACCATCAAATCCGGGCTCAACCGACAAAAGGTCATCTTCAACATGCATACGTGGTGCGGAAATCGCCCCGTGCAGGGTCATGTCAAAGGCATCGATATTGAGCAACACCTGTAACATGGTTGAGCGGATCCGGTTTGATCCCCCCGATCCGAGTGCAACCGACGCCCCGTCTTCGCCAAGATAAAGGGCCGGCGTCATCATAGAGGTCATCCGAACGCCGCACGGCCAGTTATGAAAACCGTCCGGTGAAAGATCGGCTTCGCCCAGCATGTTGTTCATCATGATCCCGGTCCCGGGCACAACACGGCCCGATGACGATCCGTTTGAGATGGTCGCAGCGGCAAGGTTGCCATCCGCATCCACGACGGAAATATGGGTCGTCCCCTGCTGACTAAGCGGGCGTTCGCCAATCATCGAACGATAGCGTTCGCACAGCTCATCACCAAGAATGGCGGGACTTGCCCCATGCTCCCCACGGGCAAGACCGGTGGCGTGAATGATCCGAGACATCGCCTCAAGATGGCGTTCCGAACCAAACGCACCCAGTGCCATTTCCCGCGCAAGCTTTAAACCAAACCCGACCAGAACCCCGCCCGAAGCTGGTGGCGGGTTTAAAACAAACCGCCCCTTGCGCCCGGTTATTAAAAGGGGATCACGCACCAGCACGCGATAGCTGGCAAGATCCTGTTCTGTCAGGTAGCCACCATGTTCAGCACATTCAGACGCAAGCTTGGCGCCGAGGTCGCCCTCATAAAATCCTGCTGCGCCGCTTTCGACCAGATAGGCAATGCTATCGGCCAGGTCCGGCTGGCGATGGGGCACACCGGCATCCAGCAACTCGAAACTGTTCGGATCAGTTTTGCCCGCCTTGCCAAACACCTGACGGCTGTCCGGCGAGAACGCCAGAAGCGGCTCGACAATGCCCATGACATAGCGCTGAAACGCATCAAGTTTGACGCCACTCTTTGCGGCCTCAATTGCCGGCTCGGCCAATTTGGCCATCGGCAGTTTGGCAAGATCGTCATGCACGGCAAAAAGACCGGCAACCACACCCGGTGTCGCAACCGATCCATAGCCACCGTGAAATTCCTGCGTCACACCACCGGTGAAGGTCGCGAGGCGGCTTTCAAATTCAAGGTTTTCACGTGATCGTTTTTCAAGCGGGGTTTCGACAAAGAAATCATAAAGCCTTGGCGTTTCCCCAGCGGGCCGGGCCATGACAAAACCACCACCACCAAGGGATGCCAGAACCGGTTCCGCCACACAGGCCGCCCACATCGCGGCAATCACCGCGTCAAAGGCGTTGCCGCCTTCTTCAAGCACGCGGGCCGCCGCACTTGCGGTAACAGAATGTCCTGCGGCAACGGCCCCGTGGGTTTTCATGATCCTGCTTTCCCGTCAGTTATTGGCGTTTGCCGTCTTTTGTGCTTCTTCCATGGGTGGGACCAGCAACTGGGCATCGACCCGTGCCGCCCCGACATTGACCCGCCAATCAAGATGCGGGCCGGTTGCACGACCGGATTCACCAATTTTGCCGATCAGATCGCCCTGCCGAACCACATCACCGACCTGCACATCAATTTCCGACAGATGCAAAAAGGCCGAGACCACGCCAAGACCATGGTCGATAAACAGTGTCGCACCGGAAAAATACATATCCGGGTGCGCAAGGGTAACGATCCCATCGGCCGGAGCGACAACCGGGCTTCCGGTCGGAAGGGCTATATCAACCCCCCAATGCGGCGCGCGTGGCTCGCCATTTAAAATCCGTTGTGATCCATAAACACCACTGATCGGACCAACGGCTGGCCAGATAAAACCACTCTGCAGGAAATCCTCGTTAAAGCGTTCGGTCCTGGCTTCACGGGCCTGACGCGAATCATCCTGAATGCGGCTGACGACCTCCGGGTCGGGGTTAACCATTTTCGGTGCAAGGCCATCGATCCGCTGAATGTTGAATTCACGATCGCCGATCTCGTAACTGAACGCTTCGATGCTGCCATCGGCATGTTGAATGCTGATGCGCGCCGGGCCTTCGTAATCACGCGGGAAGCCAAGAACAAAACGGCCATCCGGTGCGATTGTGTCAATCGCCACATCATCCAGCAGCACCTTCGATCCGGCGTCCGTTTGCCCGAACACAATCCCGCCCTGAACAAACTGTCCCTGATAGGTCGGCTCTGCGGCCTCGGCAGAGATCCCAACCACCAAAAGCCCCGCAGCGGCGAGCATGCCGGAAATGATCTTACGCATTACAGAAGGCTCCCTTGCCTGTCATCGTCCTGAGGACGAGGGTGTTTCTTCTTCGCAGGTTTTGGCTTGGTGGGCTTTTCGGCCTTCGCAGCTGCCGGTTCGGTGGATGTCGCTGTGTTAGCAGCATCTA
This sequence comes from Thalassospira sp. HJ, assembly GCF_000948415.1. Classification (GTDB taxonomy): domain Bacteria; phylum Pseudomonadota; class Alphaproteobacteria; order Rhodospirillales; family Thalassospiraceae; genus Thalassospira. Next base: position 28,520 of record NZ_JYII01000006.1, read on the forward strand.
CTGTTCCGCCTGCTTCAGAAGCGGCTTTGACATCGACACCCTCGCCTGCAGTTACCCGCGTAACGCCATCGCCCATTTCAAGATCATAACCCTCGCCAGCAATAATATCGGCAGACTTGCCAATCAGGTTACCTGCGCCATCGCGCACCACCGCAAACCCGCGTTTGAGCACATTGCGATAGGAATAGCTTTCCAGAAGCCTGTCATAACGCGCCAACCCTTCGGCCTCCCGCGTCAGAGTATTGCGAACTGCCCCCTGCAGGCGGCTGGCCAGATCAATGATCTGCTTGTCGGCGCGTGCGATATCGCGTTTTGCATCGCTGGGGCGCAGGCCCGCGGTTGCCCGATCAAGGCGCGACTGCTGCATCTGAAGGGCAGACTTCATCGCCCCATCCAGACGAAGGGCTGCATTTTCCAGACGTCCGCGTTTTTCCGAAAGCTGTTCACGCGGACTGACCAGTCGTGCACTGGCTTCATTCAAGCGCGCACGTGCCTGCTGCGTGACATTGACTGCTGCGCGCGGCAACCGATCCGCCCAGTTATCAAGGGTCTGACTGCGTTCTTCGAGCATGCGTTTGGGATCACCCAAACCACGCGCCAGACTTTCAAGGGCGGTTTTCTTTTCAACACCCAAACGCCGGACGGCTTGGGCCAGACGAAGACCATCTTCCTCAACCTGCCCGATCAGTTCGCTTCGTACCGGCACGGCCTTTTCTGCCGCCCCGGTCGGGGTTGGGGCGCGCAGGTCGGACACAAAATCAATCAGGGTGGTGTCGGTTTCATGCCCGACGGCCGATATCACCGGAATATCAGATTCTGCCACCGCACGGGCGACAACTTCCTCGTTAAACGACCACAAATCCTCAAGCGACCCGCCACCGCGCGCAACAATCAGCACATCGGGGCGCGGGATCTGGCCATAGGGCAGAAGATCATTAAATCCCCGAACCGCTTCGGCCACCTGATCAGCCGCCCCCTGCCCCTGCACAAGGACAGGCCACAGCAAAACCCGGCGCGGGAAACGATCGCGCAGGCGATGCATGATATCGCGGATCACAGCCCCGGTGGGCGATGTGACAATGCCAATGACATCAGGCAGGAACGGGATCGGCTTTTTGCGATCAGCCTCAAACAGGCCTTCGGTGGCGAGCTTCTTTTTGCGTTCTTCCAGAAGCTTTAGAAGCGCGCCTTCGCCTGCGACTTCCATCGTCTCGATCACGATCTGGTATTTTGACCGGCCCGGGAAAGTCGTCAGCCGCCCGGTGACGATGACTTCCATGCCGTCTTCGGGCACCAGGCCAAGCTTGGCCGCCTGCCCGCGCCAGCACACGCCATCGAGCACCGCCTTGTCATCCTTGAGCGCAAGGTACATGTGCCCACTGCTGGCCCGTTTGAACCCGGAAATTTCACCGCGCACCCGGACAAAGGAAAAGGCATCCTCGACCGTTCGTTTCAGCGCGTTTGACAGGTCGGAAACCGAAAATTCGGGCGTATTTCCCGATTTTGCAGGCGTTTCAGGAACCGGGGCATAAGGGTCGAACAAATCTTGCGTCATCAAGGGTACTTTATGCTAAAAGCCCGCCTAATAATTTTGCGGGGTGGCAATTGGCTCTAGCCTAGTTCATCACGCATAGACCATCAAGCAATCGGACAAGTCGAAGGATAAAGTCATGAAGGTTCTGGTCGTTGGCGGCGGCGGACGTGAACACGCTCTGTGCTGGGCGATTGCGCGCAGCCCGCGCATCTCCAAATTGTGGTGCGCACCGGGCAATGCCGGCATTGCGGATTCGGCCGAATGCGTTGCGATTTCAGACAGCGACATCGATGGTCTGGTAAAATTCGCCAAGGACAACGCAGTTGATCTGGTCGTTGTTGGCCCGGAAGCGCCGCTGGTTGCTGGCCTTGTCGATGCGCTGGACGCTGAAGGCATCAAATCCTTTGGCTGCTCAAAGGCCGCGGCCCAGCTTGAGGGCTCCAAGGGCTTCATGAAGGACATGGTGGCAAAGTTTGGTGTGCCTACTGCAGCCTATGGCCGTTTCACCGATCCCAAGGACGCCAAGGCCTTTGTTGAAAAGCAGGGCGCACCGATTGTGGTCAAGACCGATGGTCTGGCTGCTGGCAAGGGTGTCACCATTTGTATGACAAATGACGAAGCCTTTGCTGCGATTGAAGAATGCATGGTGGGCGGCAAGTTTGGCGATGCCGGTGCGGAAATCGTGATCGAGGAATTCCTTAAAGGTGAGGAAGCCTCATTTTTTGCAGTTTGTGATGGTGAAAACGTCATTCCGCTGGTCGCAGCCCAGGACCACAAGGCGGTTGGCGAAGGCGATACCGGCCCGAATACGGGCGGCATGGGTGCCTATTCCCCGGCCCCGGTCTTCACCGATGCGGTCGAAGCCAAGGTCATGGATCAGATCATCATCCCGACCGTCAAGGGGATGGCAAATGAGGGCCACCCGTTCAAGGGCGTGCTGTTTGCCGGCCTGATGATTGATGAAGGCAATCCGAAACTGATCGAATACAACATCCGCTTTGGCGATCCGGAATGTCAGGTTCTGATGACACGCCTGAAATCAGACGTGCTTGATATCCTGGATGGTGCAGCAACCGGCACGCTGGATACCGTCAAACCGGAATGGCACAACGAAACCGCCATGGTCGTTGTCATGGCTGCAAAGGGCTATCCGGGGTCTTATGAAAAAGGCACCGAGATCAAAAACGTCACCGCAGCTGACGCAATGGACAAGGTCAAGGTCCTGCATGCCGGCACCAAAATGGATGGCGACAAGTTGCTCGCCACCGGTGGCCGCGTTCTTGGCGTTACCGCACGTGGTGCGACTGTGACCGAAACCCAGAAACGTGCCTATGAAGCAGTTGATGCGATTGACTGGCAAGGTGGTTTCTGCCGCCGTGATATCGGCTGGCGCGCGGTTGCCCGCGAACAGAAATAATCTGATTAAAGACCAAGATAAAAAGGCCGGGTCACGCAACCCGGCCTTTTTTCGTTTCAGCATCCATATCCATCGCGCCACCGACCCGATAGCGAATGTGATAGCGACCGTCACTTGCGGTTTCGATATCGGCCTCAACACCAAAGACGTCGCGCAAGTTCTTGCTGGTCAGGATATCGGCCGGAGTGCCAATCGCGATCAGCCTCCCGCCATCCATCATCGCGATCCGGTCACAAAACAGCGCTGCGTGATTAAGATCGTGCAAGGCGGCAACCACCGTCACCGGCAAATCATGGACCAGTTCCAAAAGTCCTAGCTGGTGACGGATATCAAGATGGTTGGTCGGCTCATCAAGCAGCAGGTAATCGGGTTGCTGTGCCAGTGCGCGCGCAATATGCACCCGTTGTTTTTCCCCACCGGACAATGTGTGCCAGATTCGATCGGCCATGCCGCCCATCGCAACGCTTTCAAGGGCGTTGGCGACAATTTCGTCATCCATCCCGGACCATGGGGACAGCAAACTAAGATAGGGTGTGCGCCCAAGTGATACGGCTTCGCGCACGGTGATGCGATCAATGGTATCGGCCTGCTGTTCGACAAAACCGATCCGGCGCGCCAGATTACGCCGCCCGACTTTGCCCATCGGCTGATCATCAAGCAATGCCACGCCATCGCTTGGCGCACGAATGCCCGCCAGCACCGACATCATGCTGGTCTTGCCCGATCCGTTTGGCCCGATCACGCCAAGAAATTCACCGGGCTCGACACGCAAACTTACATCGCGCACGATTTTTCGAAACCCGACGGACCACGCGACATTGCGAAGCTCCAACGTCATCGCAAAACCCTTCCGTGACAGAGAATAAGCGCGAAGGCCGGCGCGCCCACAAGGGCCGTAATCACCCCGATTGGCAGAACTTGACCGGGGACAATCACCCGGGAAATCACATCCGCCCCGACCAGGAAAAGCGCGCCGATCAGGGCTGATAGCGGCAACAAAAGCCCATGACGATTGCCAACAAAGAAGCGGGCCGCATGCGGGATAACCAACCCGACAAATCCGATGGAGCCTACGATGCTCACCATCACCGCCGTCATCAGGGCGGAGATACCAATCAGGATGACGTAAACACGACGCACCGGCACGCCAAGTGATGCCGCCGAATCCCGCCCGAATGTAAAGGCATCAAGCGCACGCGCATGCCAAAGACACACCAGCAAGCCAACAATGGTGACCGGCAGGGCAAGCGACGCATCCGGCCAGCGCACACCACTAAGGTTGCCCAAAAGCCAAAACATGATGCCCCGCGCTTCCTCGGCACTCGCAGACTTTGTGACGATAAACGACGTCAGGGCGTTAAAAAGCTGGGCACCTGCAATACCGGCCAGAATGATCGCCCCCGTCCCGCGCCCGGCCTGCAACGCCAGCAGCGAGACAAAGGCAAATGCCACGACCGAGCCGATAAATGCGCCCACCGACATGCCAAATATCCCCGCCCCGACACCCAGAATGGCAACACTGACCGCACCTGTGGACGCCCCGGCAGAAATCCCCAGCAAATAGGGATCGGCAAGCGCATTGCGCAAAAGCGCCTGCAACACGGCGCCAGACAGCGCCAATGCAGCGCCGCAGGATGCGGCAACAACCGCGCGGCTCAGGCGATAATTCCAGATAATGCCTTCATCAATCGGATCAACCGCATGCCCCGCACCCCACACATGATTGGCAATGGTGTCGATCACGGTTTTTAGCGGGATCGATGTTTCACCAACCGATGCAGCAAAGGCAAGCGAGAGGCCAAGCAACACCAGCGCAGCAAAAGCTGCGCTGGTGCGACGTCCGGTTACCGAAGACAACAGGGCGATCAATTGATTTGGCTCTGGCGCAGATCGACCACCGCCTTGGCCATCAGTTCAATACCATCGATGGTGCGAATGGTCGGGTTCATCGACATCGCATCAAGCACCACGATCCGGTCGTTACGAACCGCATCCATCTGGCTGGTCACCGGATCAGATTTCAGGAACTTCATTTTCAGTTCCCAATCATCCGCCGGAAACCGGCGACGTGCCATTTTGCCAATTGCGATGATGTCGGGATTGGCACTTGCGATGGTTTCCCAACCGACTTTCGGCCATTCGTCATCGCTTTCGATGACATTCCGGACATTGAGGATATTGGCGATATAGCCCGGTGCGCCTTTTTGCCCGGCAACGTAAGGGTCAACATCGATCTCGGCACTTGAGAACCAGAAAAGCGCGCTGATACCGCTACCATCAATGCTTTCAACCGTTACCCGCGCCGCCTGTTCACGTGCACGCAGGTCTGCGACAAGCTTTTCGCCGCGATCTTCAACGTCAAAGATCAAGGCCATTTCGCTGATCGTCTGATAGATCAGATCCATCGAAAACGCATCAAGGCGCGTACCATCCCCACCCGTGCTGTTATCCTTGCCGACACAATCGGCAGGTGCGGTATAGACCGGAATGGAAAGTTCGTTGAACTGCTTGACCGTGCCGACCGCACCGTTCGGGCCGACATGCCACTGATACTGGTTGGTCACAAGATCGGGCTTCTGGCCAACAACGCTTTCAAAGCTGGGATCGTTATCAGCTAGGCGCTTCACCTTGGCATTGGCTTCGCGGTATTCTTCCGCCACCGGATTGAACCAGACGGCGGTGCCGACAACCTTGTCTGCCAGTCCCAACCGATACAGGATTTCGGTATTACTTTGCCCCAGCGAGACAACCCGTTCCGGCACCTTTTCAAAAGTCACACTCCGTCCGCAATTCTCAAGCGTCAGCGGATAGTCGGTCGCCTGCGCGCCCGCACTGATGAATGCCAGTCCAGCAGCAATCACCCCGACTGCCAGACCCTGTCTGTTCATTATATTCACGTCATTGTCCTTTCACGGAGGCAGATCGAAAACCCTTCCTTTGGAATGGAATCAACTCACTTCAATGAATGTTATGTTATGTTATAACATAACATAACAGTTACTATCGTCAAGGGACTGGCTTGCGTGCTGAAAAATGACGGGAAATGTTCGGGATTAAACGCCGATTGAATAAGTTCCAACCTGCGCATAACGCGACATGTACCGACATCCTCCGGGGCACCCCGCCCGGTCCGTCGTGTTCATGTCGGCAGGTCTCCTGGCTCACGGGTCACTACATTTTCTGGCCTTCCCGGGCATCACCCAGTGGCAAAATCAGAAAATGCTCACCGCCTACAGTTGCGGGGGCAGCTTCGGTCAATGGTCTGGCAAAACCGGATCACATCGAATTCCCTTTATCCGAAGTTCGGATACCGACAGGAATTTGATTTCACACAGATAACACTGTCCGTCAAGCGCTTCGCGTTCACATCAGGCAAGCGGATCGTCACCTTGAATTTGCCATCATTCGTCCCGATTACCTCCACACTGCCCGGTATGCTTTGCCGGGTAACGCAATCATCGGAATATGGTGAAAATGACGACTTCCGTGGAACGCAGACGCTTTTTGAAATCCATCGCCGCCGCCGGCCTGATCCTGCCGGGCATGTCGCTTTACAGCCATGCGATGGCCGAGGTCCCCGGGCTTGATCTGGGCAATGCGCAAAGCTTTGACTTTACCAGCCTGATCGAACGCGCTAAGGGAATGGCGACCGAACCCTATGAAGCACCCGTTGCGCCAAACCCGGAAATTGTCGGGCGTATTGATTACGACACCCATGGCAAGCTGCATTACAAACGCGACCATTCGCCGTTTTCCGATGGATCAGGCACCTATCCGCTGACGTTCTTCCATCTTGGTATGTATTTCGCGAAGCCCGTGCATATGTATCTTCTGGAAAACGGGCAAGCGCGCGAAGTGATCTATAAGCCCGATTACTTTGACATGCCCGAAGACAGCATTGCCCGCCAACTGCCCGCCAACAGCGGCTTTGCCGGTTTCCGCTTGCATGAGAATCAGGCGCGTGATGACTGGAAAACGCAAGACTGGGCGGCGTTCCTTGGTGCATCCTATTTCCGCGCCATCGGTGATGAGGGCCAATATGGCCTATCGGCACGTGGCATCGCGGTCAATACCGCAACCTCGACCCCGGAAGAATTCCCCGATTTCCGTCAGTTCTTTATCGAGCCTGCGAAAAATCCCGAAGATCCGGTCACGGTCTATGCCCTGCTGGATGGGCCGAGCATCACCGGTGCCTATAAGTTCCTGCTGTATCGCGGCGAAGGGGTGACGATGGATGTCGAAAAACATCTGTTTGTCCGAAAAGACATCGAACGCCTTGGCATCGCACCACTGACCAGCATGTTCTGGTATTCCGAACAGAACAAATCGTTCCGCTTTGACTGGCGACCGGAAGTGCATGACAGCGACGGCTTGGAACTTTGGACCGGTGGTGGCGAGCGCATCTGGCGACAGCTCAATAACCCCGAAACCATCCGCGCATCGGCCTTTGGCGATCATAACCCGCGCGGTTTTGGCCTGATGCAGCGAGATCGCGATGTGAAAAACTATCTGGATGGTGTGCGCTATCACCGCCGCCCGAGCCTATGGGTCGAACCGAAAGGCGAGTGGAATGATGGTGCTGTTCAGCTGATCGAAATCCCGACCGACGATGAAATCCACGATAACATCGCGGCCTTCTGGGTACCGAATGGCGAAGCCAAGGCGGGCAACAGCTATCAGTTTAAATACCGCCTGCACTGGCAGGCCCAAAACCCATTCCCGGTCACGGAACTGGCAACTGCCACTGCTACCCGCATGGGCCGCGGCGGGGAGCCCGGCACTAACCGCCCGAAAGACGAGATCAAGTTTTCCGTCGAGTTCGAAGGCGAGGTTCTTGGAACCCTTGCCTATGGTGAATTCCCGGAAGTGGTTGTGACATCCTCGCGCGGCGAGATTGTCCGCACCAAGATCGAACCGATCATGGATACCCGCATCTGGCGCGCGGCCTTTGACCTTAAGGCGGCTGGCACCGATCCGGTTGACCTGCGGATGTATCTGAAACGCGGCGACGCACCACTCAGCGAAACCTGGATGTTCCAGCATTTGCCGGCACTGAGTAATCAGCAACACCAATAGCTTAATCTTAGGGAAGCTAACCGCACATAAGATAATTAAAGAAGCAAACAAATCATTTAGAGACGCTAGGAGCGCTTGTCCAAAGCATCAAAGTTTGGCTGCTGGACAAATTGCCATATTGGCAACTGCCCACTTTTGTATTCCTTACTCACAAGGGGATTAAGCCAATTTGGCCGCTGAACAGCAAGCAATTGAACAACCTTATTATCAGCGACAGTTTTTTCTGTGTAATACCTTGAGAAAATAGAACTCAAGGTGCCAATAGTGTTAAGGCCGTATTGAGGAGGCTCACCAGCATAGCTCTCATATTCGACGGCAATCAGTTCATCATTCTCCATAACTGCCGTTGGCGGCTTCTCCAGCCAATCGCCGTAGAACATTAATGTCAATGCCACCTCTTGCTCGTTTGCATCAAGAATCTCTCTGTCCTCACTGAATAACTTAACGCCACCGATTGTGAAGGATGCTTGATCATGTTCGTTAATGTTGCTCGGTTTGCTCTGATCCACCAAGACCCGTAACCTTAACGGGGAACGTGTTCCTATCTGGCGGTCGCCCAATTCAGAGAACTCGTTAACCAACAGTGCATCACACATACTTAACTTCAAATCACCAGATTCGTTTAGAAGTTTATCTGGTGAAATCACTGTCCATATGCGCCACTTCGCCCAATAAATTGCGAGTTTAAGTTCAGCACCAGTTTCCTGTGAGTAAGCATTAAGTCTGTTAAAATATGAGGCTGTCATCAACCGTCTTTTTTTGTTGCCGTGCTCTCTTTCGAAGACATTTTTGACTTCGACTAGCCACTGCCTACCGTCCTTCAGCACCACTCTGATATCCGGCGCAATATAGGACTCTTCTGGAAACACCCTTCCAACGTCCTCGTGCTTTAAGAGTTTGAACTCACCTAAGCTCACCAACGTCGACATAAACATTGCCTCGACTCTCTGTCCGTACAACAGGATATCGTCTTGTAGTCCTTGTTCGATTGCCTTCTCGACGTGAGCAGAAAAAGCTGACTTTGTGCTTGGATCATGAAGCGAGACTTTTTGCTCCACCCCGAACTTTGCGTACTCACCAAATAGGTCAAATGGCTTTTTCATGCAGCCCCGCTAACATACTGATGATATTTGACATTTCGTAATTTCGAATACGATGGAGAGTTAACGCAGCGACCCAAAGAAGTCCTTCAGAAGCTTGGCAGCTTCGACCTCGCCAATGCCGCCATAGACTTCCGGGCGGTGATGGCAGCTTGTGCTTTCAAACACGCGCGGGCCGTGATCCACCCCGCCGCCCTTGGGGTCGTAGGCCCCGAAATAGACACGCCGCAGACGGGCAAATGAAATGGCGGTCGCGCACATCGGGCAGGGTTCAAGTGTGACGTAAAGATCGCAATTGGGAAGCCTAGGTTCGCCCTTGGCCCCGGCGGCCGCCCGGATGACGAGGATTTCGGCGTGCGCAGTCGGATCGTTCATTTCCTCGGTCAGGTTACCGGCGCGCGCAAGCACCTCGCCACTATCAGCATCGACCAGAACGGCACCGACGGGCACTTCGCCGCGCCGGGCGGCGGCACGGGCTTCTTCAAGCGCCATGTCCATATAGCTGTCTGCACTCATGATCTTTCCATCCCGCTTGTGCCTTGTGACAGGATACCGCCGCCTTGCGGCTGATCCTGCTTTTACTTCATTTTAGGGCGTTAAGGTCCAAAGTGCTAGCAAGCAGATATTCGGTCAAGCCATCATCAAGGCGTATCGCCATGGCTTGCAACCAGTGACTGTTTGCACAGAACGCATGGACCATCGGCGTGAATTGCCGTTGCCCTTAAAGGGTTACACAGGTAGTTTCCCGCTAACTTTAATTCTCCAGCACCAAGGTTGTTTTCATCATGACCACGCGCAAGCCGATCATTGGTATCACACTCGATTCCGAAGAACCGGGCGGATATTCCAAATTCCCGTGGTATGCGCTGCGTGAAAACTATGCCGGTGCCGTGACCGAGGCTGGCGGCATTCCGATGCCCCTGCCCCATGAAGTTGAACTGGTGCCCGATCTGCTGGACCTGATTGACGGGCTGGTCGTGACGGGCGGTGCGTTTGACGTTGACCCGACCCTGTTTGGCGCAACAGAAACCCATGACACGGTTGTCACCAAGGATCGGCGCACCAAATTTGAATGGGCGATGGCCGAAGGTGCGCTTAAACGCGACATGCCGGTTCTGGGCATTTGCGGTGGTCAGCAGCTATTGAACGTTATTCTGGGTGGATCGCTGATCCAGCATATCCCCGATAGCGTTGAGAACTGCCTGCCGCACGAACAGCCAAACCCACGCAACGAGCCGGGCCATGATGTGACAGTTGAACCGAATACGCTTCTGGCCAAAATCGTTGGCGATGTGAAAACACTGTCGGTCAATTCCGCCCACCATCAGGCGGTTGAGGGGGTTGGCCCGGATGTGATCATCAATTCCTATGCGCCCGATGGCGTGATCGAGGGGATTGAGCATCCGAAATATCGTTATTGTCTCGGGGTCCAGTGGCATCCCGAATTCCATATCAGTTCGGGCGATGCGAAGATTTTCGACGCCCTGATTTCCGAGGCCCGCCAATGAGCGACAAAAACACCACCCCGGATGACAACAAGCCCGAACGCATTGCCAAGCGCATTGCGCGTTCCGGTGTTTGCTCCCGCCGCGATGCCGAACGCATGATCGCCGAAGGTCTCGTGCGCCTTAATGGCAAGAAGCTTGATAGCCCGGCCGTGACCGTCACCGACGAAGACGAGATCATCGTTGATGGCAAGCCGCTGCCGGAAAAGGAAAAGCCGCGTCTTTGGCGCCTGTTTAAAAAGCGCGGTCTGGTCACCAGCCACCGCGACGAACAGGGCCGCGATACGGTATTCGAACATCTGCCAAGCTATGTACCGCGCGTGATTTCGGTCGGGCGACTTGATTTGAACTCCGAAGGGTTGTTGTTGCTAACCAACGATGGCGAGCTTGCCCGTTATCTTGAACTGCCTGCCACCGGCTGGGCGCGCCGTTATCGCGTGCGCGTGCATGGTCAGATCGACCAAGCAAAGCTCAAACAGCTTGAAGACGGTGTCACGGTCGATGGGGTTAATTACGGCTCCATCCATGCCGAGGTTGATGTTCAAAAAGGCACCAATGCCTGGATGACCGTAACACTGCGTGAAGGCAAGAACCGTGAAATCCGCCGTGTCATGGAACATCTTGGCTGGCCGGTGACGCGTCTGATGCGTGTTTCCTATGGACCGTTCCAGCTGGGCAACCTGGCGCCTGGCGAGTGCGAGGAAGTCACTGGCAAGGTAATGAAGGAACAGCTCGCTGCCTTCTTCAAGGGCGACTATTCCAAGGTTTCCGAAAAGAAATCGGTTGCCCGTGGCGGCACCGCGCGCCCGAAGGCACCCCGCACGGTCTTTGGCCAACCGGCGCAGCGCAAACGCCCGCAAGGCGGCCCGAGTACCAATGCTAATGCCGATGACACTGCCGAACAACGCGAAACCCGTGAACGTTCCAGTTCGGCCCGCAAGGGGCCGCGTATCGGTGCAGCACCGCGCGCAGGTGGACGCGGCAAACCGGCATCCGGCGCGGGTCGGCAGGAACGCGATATGCGCGAAGAACGCGGATCAGCACGCCCGACCAACAAGGGCCGTGGTCGTTACAGTGCGGATGGCAAGGCTGCTGCTGGTCGGGATGGTGGACGTGACGCCGGACGCGGGGCCGGACGCAATAGCGGCCCTGATGGCGCACGTGGTAAGCAAGCCAACAAACCCGGCGGCAAACCCACCGGTCGCAAGCCTGCCGGCAACCGCCCGCGCGGCGGCAAGAAGGACTAAGGCCAATGCGGATTGTTGGCGGCACCCATCGCGGGCGGGTCTTGAGCGCGCCGGAAGGACGCGACACACGCCCAACGCTTGATCGCGTGCGCGAGGCGCTTTTTAGCATCCTTTCCCACGCATCGCGCTGGTATGAGGACGACTTCAATCCGCTTTATGACGGCATCATCCTTGATGCCTTTGCCGGGTCCGGCGCGCTTGGCCTTGAGGCCATTTCACGTGGAGCCGATCAGGCCGTGTTCTTTGATAATGACCGCAAGGCGATTGCGATTATTGAACAGAATATCGAGGCGCTTCGCATTTCCGATCAGGCCCGCGCCCAGCGTGCAGACGCAACCAAGCCGCCGCGCGCCAGTCAGCCTGCCAGCATGGTCTTCCTTGATCCGCCTTATGGCAAAGACTTGATCGCGCCCAGCATCACAGCCCTCGCCAAGGCCGGCTGGATTGATGGCAACACCCTGATTGTTGCCGAACGCGATCCACGTGATCCGGAGATCAGCCTTGATGGGTTTGATCTTTGTGACAGTCGCAAATATGGCCGTTGCCAGATTGATATCGGCCGTTTTTCCGCCTGATCCCGGCGTTACTGCCGTGCGGTTCATTCTGTGTTAGATTTGAAGATCTTCTGAATTGGTTGATCGATATGAAACGCCTGCCTGAAGCCATCGCACCAGACAAGGATTTTGGTCGCCTTTTGCGCCAATGGCGACGCACAAGCGATATCAAGCAATCGCGTCTGGCCGATATTCTAGGCGTAACCCAGGCAACCGTATCGCGCTGGGAAAGCGGTGCGCAAAGCCCGGCCCCACTGCAATATAACCTGATCCATCAGATGATGACGCGAAAGCGCAATTTCCGTCTGGATCACGCGATCAAACGGCTGGTGATGCATTCATCCCAGCGCGTGCATCTGATCGAAGATCGGTCGCATCGCTTGCTGTGTGTCTCAAGCCCGCGCGAGGCCGAATGGCAACGCGATGCCGCCCCCTTGCTGGGCACCTCACTCTGGCGGTTTGCCACGCCGGAAATCGCATCGGCCGAAAAAAGCCTGCATGATCTGGGCTGGCATGAAGATCAGACTGATCATCTCACCTTTGAGAACTCCCGCCGGGATGGCGATCCGTTGCGGATTGTTGACAGCTATATCCTGTGGGAGCGTTTTTTCCTCTCGGACGGCACGGCGGTTCGTCTGACTACGGGCTTTGATCAGCAACCAAATCACGTCTGATCGCGGCACGCATATTTCATACGTGGCGTTCCGTGCGTCAAATCGGGTAATCAATTCACTCGCTCCGCTGCCCTCCCTGCCCCACGGAATTGACCGATGCCGCCTATCACCGCTGTTATTGTTCTTTATGGACTGGGACTGACCGCCTCTATGCAGGTCGGGCTGATTGGGCCGATTGCACCCGATTTGCACGCAGGTTTCGGGCTTAGTCAGGCGGAATTTGGCTTGGTGGCATCGCTGATCACGGCAGCAGGCGCACTTTGTGCCATCCCCGCCGGGGTGTGGGCCGCACGCGCGGGCCTGCGCAAGTCGATGGTGCTTGGCGGCGCGATGATGATTTTGGGCGCGTTGATCTTTGCCACCGCAAGCGTGAGCTCCCTTTTATATGTCGGGCGGTTGGTCACCAGTGTTGGCTATCTTCTGATTGTTGTTGGTGCGCCAAGCTGGATGGCCGCATTCAAGAACCCGAAACTGGTTGCCATGGCCATGAGCATCTGGGGCACCTTCATTCCGGTCGGTATTGCGCTGGGCAACTGGATCAGTGCGGCTGTGGTGACCTGGCTTGACTGGCGCCTTGCGGTTGGCGCCTGCACCCTACCGATCCTTGTTTTGCTGCCGCTTCTGGCCTTTATGGATAAACCTGAAACCGGCAGCACGCGCAGATCGCTGCTTTTGGGTGTGATCGGTGTTTTGAAATCCCGTGCCGCCCTTCAGGTTGCACTGACCTTTGCCGCCTTTGCCGGGGCAACGTCAGCCGCCCTTGCCTTCATGCCCGCCATGCTGGCCGATAATCTTGATATCGGCATCGCGCTCTCGGCCGGGATCATCGGCACCACCGCAATTGCCGGCAATGTCGTTGGTAGTGTTGCGGCTGGCACCGTTTTGGGCCGGGATGTTTCGGGCAGGACGATCCTGATGCTGTTCTTGCCAGCTATGGCCATTGCGATTTCAACCCTGTTTGTCAGCACATCGGTCCCGATCAGCATCACCGCATTGATCATCTTTAACATCTGTCAGGGTGCGGTTGCCGGGACCTGCTTTGCGCTATTGCCAAAGATCGCCAAGGACGGCCTTTCGATGCCGGCCCTGCAGGGCATGCTGGCCCAGTTTGCCGAGATTTTTGTCGTCATCGTGCCGCCTTTTGCCGGGGCGATGATTGATCAGAATGGCTGGGCCGGGGCAGCGGCGGTTTTGGGCGGGTTTTACGTTGCCGGCTTCCTGATCTCGCTGCGCAAGCAGGATTAGGCAGTGTTCATTAGACGAAATTCATTTTGAAACTATACGATACGGTGGCTTGACCTATTCCGCGAAGCAGGCGACCCTTCCAACCCCAACAAAGTCAAAAAGATTTAGGGAAGTGGAATGCAGTTGATCAAGGCCATCTTTATCGGACTGATATTGATCGGCCTGTCTGTTCTGGCTGTGTTTTTCATCTGGTTGGCACCCGTCGGTGCGGCCTATAGCGCAAAGATCATGTGCTCTGCCATTTTTGTAAATGGCCTGACATCCACCCGTGCACGTGATGTCGATATTCTTGCCGACAATAATCCCCTGTTATCGCTGATTACGACCAATGTAGATTTGCGCAATCAGACCGTCAGCGCCCATGCGTTTGGCTTTCGCAAGCGCTTTGCGGTCTACCGCCCGAATCTGGGCTGCACATTGGCCGATGACGTCGATCATATTGCCCAGTTGCGCAACGCCACCCCGGTGATGAAACCGGTCGCGGCCAAGCCGCTTCTGACGACCCCGCCGCCGGCCAATGTGGATCGCCGGGCGCTGAATAACATCTTGTTTGATGTCATGGATGAGCCGGGCCTGCACCCGGAACGCCGCACGCGCGCGGTTGTCATCCTGCATGATGGCAAGGTGGTCGCCGAACGTTATGCCGAGGGGATTACTGCCGACACGCCGCTTCCCGGCTGGTCAATGACCAAAAGCGTTTTCAATGTCATCCTTGGCCGCATGCGGTATGAGGGCATGATTTCCCATCTTCAGGACCCGGTTCTGATCAATGAATGGCAGGCAGAACCAAACGACCCGCGCGCGACCATCAATTATGATGATTTGCTTCGCATGCGAAGCGGGCTTGAGTTTGATGAAAGCTATGCCAATCCGCTATCCGACGTGGTCCAGATGCTGTTTATCGAACCGGCTGCGGCGGGCTATGCCGTTTCCATGCCGCTCGAACATACGCCGGGCAGCAATTTCGCCTATAATTCCGGGGCAAGTAATATCCTGTCCGCTGCGATCCGCAATCTGAGCGGGTCTCGCACCACCTACCTCAGCCGCCCGACCGAACTTCTGTTCCGTCCGCTGGGCATGAGCAGTGCGGTGATTGAAACCGACCCGGAAGGCTATTTTATCGCTTCAAGCTTCATGCATGCATCCGCACGCGACTGGGCTAAGATCGGCCAGCTGTTCCTGCAAGATGGCGTATGGGATGGCGAACGCCTGTTGCCGGAAGGCTGGGTTGGCTATTCCACCAGCCCGGCGGCAGAAGACCCGTATGGTCTTTATGGGGCGCATTGGTGGCTTGATCTGCCCGGCAGCCGGAACGAAGACGGCACCCCGCGCGATGATATTACCCAACTGCCAGAAGACGCCTTTTTCTCGCTTGGTCATGATGGTCAATCGATGACGGTCATTCCGTCACGCGATCTGGTGGTTGTCCGCTTTGGGGTGACGCGCAATCGCAGTGCCTTTGACCTGCGCAAGTTCATTGCCGATCTGACAGCAGTATTCCCGGATAAAGCTAATCTGCCGCAACCTGATGCCGAAAATCCGGAAGGCGGGCAAGACGCGGCAACCGAAGTAAATGACGGCTAGCGCTAAAAAATCCCGACAAGATAGCCGATCATCGCACCGGCCCCGACCACAGCCCAGACCGGTGCGATCCGCCACTGCAAAATGGCAAAGACCAGCACAACACAGCCGATATCAAAGATATCCAGATTGGCACCCGTCCAGATCGGGTCATATAGAACCGCTGCCAGCAAACCGACGACGGCGGCATTCACCCCCATCAAGCCAGCGCGCATCGACGGCACATGCCGCACGCGATCCCAGAACGGCAAAAGCCCCACGACCAACAGCCAAGCCGGCAAGAAAATCGCAATCAGGGTCACAAGCGACGTCAACGCACTGATCGCCAAGCCACTGCCACCTGAACCGGTATGCAGCGCCGCACCGAGATAGGCTGCAAAGGTAAAGATCGGGCCGGGGACGGCCTGCGTCGCGCCATAGCCGGCAAGGAAGGTCTCCGCATCCACCCAGCCCGGTGCAACCACGGAATTTTCAAGCAGTGGCAAAACCACATGCCCACCGCCAAACACCAAGGCACCACTGCGATAGAAGCCATCAATCACGGCAAACAAACCGGTGGGATCAATTTCCGCCAGAACCGGCAACATCACCAGCAAGGCAAAGAACACACAAAGGGCAATCACCGCCCCCGTGGTCGAACGCGGCGCATGACTGGAATCGGCATCCCCGGCAACTTTGCCACGCAACAACACGAAACCGGCAAGCATGCCGCCAAGGATGACACCAAACTGGGCCAGAACCGTATCGCTGGCAATCATGATCGCAGCTGCCAGAACAGCAAGAATCGCACGGGTCACATCCGGACACAGGCTGCGCGCCATGCCCAGAAGTGCATGCAGCACCACACCAACTGCCACCAGCTTCAGGCCGCGAATGATGCCCTCGACACTGCCCAGATCGAACCCGACAAACGCCATACCAAGGGCTGCCAACACAATGGCAGAGGGCATGGTAAAGCCAAGCCAGGCTGCCAAGGACCCGCGCAAACCACCCAGCGCCATGCCAATGCCCATACCAACTTGCGAGCTGGCTGGCCCCGGCACAAACTGGCAGAGTGCGACCAGATCGGCATAGCGCGCATCGCTCAGCCATTTGCGACGCGCCACAAACTCTTCACGGAAGTAACCAATATGGGCGACCGGCCCACCAAAGCTGGTCAGTCCCAGTCGCAGGAAAATCAGGAATATCTGCCACAGACCAACGCCGCCCACCGGCAATGATGAGGTTTGGCTACCCCCAGGACCGCCTGAGGTTTCGGTTTGTGACGTCGCGTTTGGCATGTGTTTTCCTGCCCTACCCTGATTTTGCCTGACCATACGCAATCCGCGAAAGGCGGCAAAGCCAAAAGCAGCCCTGTGGTCATTCGTCATAATTTCATAACAAAAACCCCGCCTGCAGTCTGATGCTACAGGCGGGGCTTTACTTTTAACGTCCGGACGTATTGCCCGAAAAGTGCCTAGCGGAAGGCCGGCTCATCAAGCGAGCGCAGCTTGCGGGAATGGAGCTGATTGACGTCCTGACGAAGCGTATCAATCGTATCCAGCCCGACCTGCAAATGCTGGCCAATGCGCTGGCGATAGAAATTGTTGGCCATGCCCGGCAATTTCAACTCGCCGTGCACCGGTTTGTCCGACACACATAAAAGCGTGCCATAAGGAACGCGGAAGCGGAAACCATTGGCAGCAATGGTCGCACTTTCCATATCAACAGCAATGGCACGCGACTGGTTCAGGCGGACAAACAATTCGCTATAACGCAATTCCCAGTTCCGGTTATCGGTGGTGGCCACCGTGCCGGTGCGCATGCGGGCCTTCATTTCGCGACCCTTAAGCCCGGTGATTTTGGTGACCGAATCTGCCAGTGCGACTTGCACCTCGGCAATCGGCGGCACCGGAATCCACAGCGGCAGGTCGGAATCAAGCACATGGTCATCACGGACATAACCGTGGGCCAGCACATAATCACCCAACAACTGGCTGCGCCGCAGACCGGCACAGTGCCCCAGCATCAACCAGCAATGCGGCCGCAGAACCGCGATATGATCCGTGGCGGTTTTGGCGTTTGACGGACCGACACCGATATTGACCAGGGTAACACCAAGACCGTCTTCGCGGATCAGGTGATAGGATGGCATTTGCGGCAGTTGCTTGACCGCTTCACCACTTTCCACCCAGCCCTTTGGTGCGTTTTTGCGCACGCTAACCTTCGGCCCCGGCTCGACAAAGGCGACATAGGGGCTTTTCGGGTCTTCGAGCTGTTCCTTGGCGAATTCGATGAATTCATCGACATAGCGCTGATAGTTGGTGAACAGGACAAATTTCTGGAAGTGTTCGGGTGCGGTTGCCGTGTAATGGCGCAGACGTGCGAGCGAGTAATCCACACGTTCACCAGAAAACAGCGACAGCGGCTTTGGCCCCGGCGTTGCGTTCGATCCGTAATGAACGCCGTTGGCGATATCGTCATCGGTGCGCGCCAGATCCGGCATATCAAAGATCAACTGCATCGGACGAATATCGTTCGGGCCAATGCTGTCGGTTGCGGTTTCAACAAGGAACGGCAAGGGGATCGGGCGGTCCGATACACCTACCACGACCGGAACGTCATGGTTTTTCAGCAGAAGTTCGATCTGCTCGCGGTAATATTCTTCAAACAGGTCCGGACGGGTCAGGGTCGTGCCATAAACACCGGGATCGCGCGGTGCGCCGAATGAAAGCGTGCTTTCGACATGCAGCTTTTCCGGCGGCACTTCAATGCCGAGATACGGATAATAGGCACGTACCGGGGAAGATTGCTGACCTTGACCGAAACGGTTAAAGGCCTCTTGGACGGCATTGGCACCGGTCACATAAATGTCCTTGATGCGCGCAAGTGCCTTGTCAGCGTCGGTAAATTCAAACAGATCGCGTACCGATCCGTGGACTTCAGAAACCATATTGGATGCTCCTTTTTGTTATTGTTGTTTGGGTCGTCTGCCAGATCACGAAGCATAAAACAGCGACGGATCAATGACAAAAGCCCTTGGAGCGAGAGATTTATCACCGCCCGCCCGTCTTCTGACAACCGAAAACTTTGCCATCTCGTTCAATCCTGAGGTCAAAACGCCGGATTTGAGACAATCGAAAGGATATCAGATCAAACCTTTCCCGGAAGTTTCAGAAGCTTATGACCTATATGTCGGATTTATTTTCAAAAATTCCAAATGACAGTTTTGAGGAGCCTGCCATAACCGACCCGGTGTTCATAAAAACACCCGCATAAATCGGCGCGGTTCGGAAACGCAGGCAAAAAAAATGCCGAAACCGGGGGACGGTTTCGGCAATTTCAGGGAAGGGTCTTAGACGTTGAGGGAAAAGACGATCAACCCTGATGTGCAATCTTTATATGACCACTGGTCATTTGTGTCAATTTAATTTGATGCATGATCTATTTTATCATCCCCTGGCATCAAACCAGAATATCGGTGCTCGTCTGCGATCTGCTGCAACTTTTTCAATCGTCGCTGCACAGCGCCATCAAGTGCCCATGGGTCACCTAATTCGGCAAACTCCAACTCAAGCACAATCTTCGCAGCACGTGGGTCACTTTCGACCAAACTTTCGATATCCTGTTTTTCTTCGTCGTCTTCAAGCGTCCCGCGTACATAGGCAAGAATGTGCTCTTTGCCATATATCGCAAGAACTGGGCTCATATCATGCTGCCTCCGAGACATAACGGGATGCGTGTTCGCGGGCTTCGATTCGACCAACCGATGCGCGCAACTTGCGACGCGCCCGGCCCACGCGGGACTTAACGGTACCGATCTCGACTGACATCTGATCGGCGGCGTCCTGATAGGACACATCATCAACGGCCGTCAGCATGATGGCTTCGCGTTCCTGCTCGGGCAGGCTTTCAAGCACGCGATCCGCATCACGAAGCTGCAGACGGGCCATCTGATTGCTGCCGTGGCCATAGACGTCGCCAAGGTCGTCCCAATCGACCTGCGGGCCACGCGTCTTTTCACGACGTTTTCCCGAAATGAACGTGTTGAACAGAATACGGTGCAACCAGGCTTTCAGGCTGGTGCCCTCTTCGAACTGGTCCTTTTTGCTGATGGCTTTCAACAGCGTGTCCTGGACCAGGTCCTGTGCCATATCGGTGCTGCCGGTCAGGCGATACGCATGACGGCGCAGCGCAGGGACATGATCTTCGATTTCGTTCATCACTTGTTCAGACATCACAACCTCCTTGTTCGGATGAGCTGACCGTAACAAACAAAAATAAAAATAAAAGTAAAATCGTATGCTCCACTTAGGCAACACAAGGAACACACATATACTACACAACACTATGAACACACTTACCTTACACAACTAAATTAACTTGATTATTTTACCTTATTTACGGCTTACCATTACTTTACATTACTTACATCAACTATCGAACTGACACATATTCAGCAAGATGGTTGTGTTATGGAACAAACAGCGGTAACGTAACTTACTCCAAAATTCTCGAATCTATTGATTTTCAATGATTTCAGGCAGTTTTCAGAACCGCTTAAATTGACAGGAATCCCCACGTGCCAACGTCGAAGAGAACAGAAAAGCTCCAGATCATGCTTGATGATGACGAGCTGAAGGTCATTGATGACTGGCGATTTGACCACCGGATGCCAACCCGCGCGGCCGCAATTCGCGAACTTATTCGCCGTGGATTGATCTCTGAGGACGTCGAAGATCCCGATACCGAGGGCAAAAGCACCAGCGATTTCCGTATCGAGCCGGAATAAAAAATTTGATTTCCCCAACAAAAATCCCCGGCCAAAGCCGGGGATTTTTGTATTTCGCATATGTTTTAAACCGAAATCACGGGCTTTCGCGCCCGAGTTCGGGCTTTCGCCCTTCAAAGATTCGGGCAATTCCCGCACCAAACCCCAGAACCAGCAACCACAATCCATAATATCTGAGTGCGCGTGACACCGTAATCGCAATCACGAACAGCCAGAACGGATAAGACGTCGCCCCGGCGGCAAGGGCTGCGATCTGCATCGGGACCGGTGTAATGCTGATGGCAAACACCACCCAGAAGCCACCTTCTTCAAACTGGCCTTGCAGATCATCAAATTGCTGCTGCCCACCGACCATATCAATAAGCGGCTGGGCAAATTCATCAAACAGAACCCAGGCCAGCAGATAAAGTGCCAATGCCCCCAGCACGCTGCCCGCCAATGTTACCGTTGCAACAATAAAGCCGCGCGTACGCGATGCCGCCATGATCGGGGCGACAATGACTTCGATCGGGATCGGGATAATGGTGGTTTCAAGGAACGATGCCACGGATATACCACCCAGTCCCTTGCGGCCTTCGGCAAGTTTCGCAAGACGGGTCTGCGCATAATCGAACGCACGCCTTATCCGTTGTCCTGATTGTTTCTCATCGCTCGACATTCACTGTTCCTTATTAGCGTCTTCCTGCCCCAAACGAAAAGCAGCCCGCCCGAAGCCGGGCGGGCTGCTAACCTCGGACGTCAAACCGCCGAGTTCAGATTGTGACGTCTTATTCGGCGGTCTGACTGTCCGAGATGGCCTTCTGCGCATCTTCAAGCGCATTTACGGTATTGGCCTTCACATCTTCCCAGGTTTCCGCAGATGCATCCTTGGCATTTTCAAGCGCATCGCTCAGCTCGTCACTTGCGCTATCCCATGCTTCTGCCAGCTCGTCGACGGCTTCTTCACTGTCGTCGGCGACCCGTGCGGAAACATCGTCATACTGCTCGCCAAGCTGGTCGGTCTTGGTGTCGACCCAGGCAAGAAAATCTTCTTTCTGCTCGAACGTAAAGTCCTTGGCGTCTTCATACTGTGCGGCAATCTCGTTGCCCAGTTCGTTGGCATCGGACTTCAATGCATCATCGGTTTTCATCGTGTCATCTGAGGAAGCAGACCCGGCATATGCCGGCGCCATAACAGAAACAGACATAAGTACAGTACCGATCATCAGCATATTCTTGTTCAGCATCACAACCTCCTTATTAAACAAGTGCAGCACAATTACTTGCGCGCTGCTTACACTGAACAACGGATGGTGCGAAAGAATGTTCCGATTGTGTTGATTTTATTTCATGGAACCTTTTGTCGAAATCGACGTTTTCACTAGTAAGCGCCCACACACGAAGCGGGGTACGACGTATCAACCATGATGCATTCACCGATTTCACGGGCGCGCAGTAAACAAAAGGAGTTTTAGTTATGGCACATAGCAGTATGCAGACCGTTGCGAAGGAATTTCCCGTCGAGACTGGCGTGGACCGCAAGGATCGTCGCGAACTGGCGAAAATGCTGACGCAGATCGTTGGATCGTCGCATGTACTGTATGCCAAAATTCGTGGCGTTCACTGGAACGTGGTTGGTCCGACCTTCTATTCGCTCCACAAGATGACCGAGGAGCATTACGAAGATCTCAACACCGCGATTGACGATATGGCAGAACGCATTCGTGCAATCGGCTTCTCGGCACCGACCGGCTTGAGCGAGATGATGAACAATTCCGTGATCGATGATCAGACGGAACTGCTTCCGACCGAAGGCATGGTCAAGGAACTGGTCGACGACCATGAAAAAATGGCCCGTTTGCTCCGTAAGGGTGTTGCGGCCGCCGAAGACGTCGAGGACGTCAAAACCGCGGACATGCTAACCGAGCGCATCGGTGTCCATGAAGAAGCAGCATGGATGTTGCGCGCGACGATATCCTAATTATGTCAATGTGATATGATACGCCGGCGCCTTCGGGCGCCGGTTCTTTTTTGTGCCCTATCAACCATGGTGCATCGTCATGAAAAGCTCTGATCTGACTGGCAAGGTTCATCTTCTGCTGACCAAGGGAAAGCTGCCCGAAGACTGGCGCGGTAACGGCGCACAGCCGCTGCGCACCGTGTTTGAGGACGCCGGTTACACAACCGAGCTGACGCTTTGCGACGATCCCGGTGCCATCAAGGATCAGATCAAAAGCGCCTGCACCGCTGGTGACATCGTTGCTGTTGGCGGCGGTGACGGCACTATCAATGCCGTTCTTGATGCCATCATCGCCCAGAAAGTGGTGCTGATCCCGATCCCGCTTGGCACGGCAAACGATTTTGCCCGCACATTAACCCTGCCCGATGATCTGATTGATGCCGCGCGTGCGGCCATTCACGGACAGATCCGCATGCTTGATATCGGCAGTGTGAATGAAAAAAGCTTTGTGAATGCAGCCAGCATCGGGGTCCCGGCAGATGCACGCAAACGCATCAATCCGGACCTTAAGCGTACCCTAGGGGCGATCAGCTATGCGGTTGCCAACTGGCAAAGCTGGCATGAAATGGATCCGCTTGATCTGACCATTACCTGCGGCGATGAGGAGCCACAGGCGATGAAACTGCGCCAAGTGACCATCACCAATGGCCGCTATTTCGGTGGCGGTCTGCGCCCGAGTGAAACCAAAAGCCCCGAAGACGGTCTTTTGCATATGTTTGCCATCCGCGACAGTGTCGATACGCTCAGCGGCCTTGATATCGCGGCCGAGCTTTTGTTTGGCTCGGTCGATGACAGCAGCTATGCCACCACCATGCAATGCGACACCATCAAGGTTGAAGGCGAAAAAGGCGCGCCGATTCTGGCTGATGGGGAAATCATTGGCGAGCTGCCTGCCCTGTTTTCCATCCATGCCGGGATTCTGCCGGTATTTGCGCCCAACAGCTTTGTCGATCAGATCGAAGGCACTGACAGCACAGAAGACAAAACCCTGCCGCAGCGAAACGAAATCAACGACATCATGCGTGACACGGTTGATTTTGCCCTGCGTCTCGAGGCGATCTATCCCGTCGCCCAAAATGCTGACCTCAAGGCACTCTGCCACGATAGTGCGACCAATCTGCGCGGCATTGCCCGCAAGCTTGAGCTTGGCTTGCGCCCCTATGGCATCAATGCGGCGTCACCGGACCCGGATCTGCAAAATCTTGAAGAACTGCGCGACAAGGTCATGGGTTGGTTGCTGGGCAATGCCGATGCCCGCCTTGCCAATGGCCTCAAGGCCCGTACAGATCTTTTAACGCGCGAGATTGCGGCGATTTCACAAGATAAGCTGCCGAACGATGTCGCTGACCCTGTAAAGGCCCTTGCGGCCGAGATTGATCATTTCAACGGCAATCTTGGCGATATCATCAAGCAACTCTGAGCGACAAAAAAAAGACCACCATTTGGCGGTCTTTTGCTTTGCGTATTCTCGCGGCGGGTCTTGATCAGTCTTCGAGACCAGCCAGACTTCTGGCAAAGGATTTGGCTTCGAACGGACGAAGGTCCTCGGCCGCCTCACCCACGCCAATCGCATGCACCGGCTTGCCGAATTTTTCGGCCAGTGCGACGACAACGCCACCCTTTGCCGTGCCATCAAGCTTGGTCACGATCAGCCCCGAAACAGCGGTTGCGTCGCCAAAGGTTTCGACCTGCGAATGGGCGTTCTGACCAGTAGTGGCATCAAGCACCAGAAGCGTGTCATGCGGGGCCGTTTCATCGCGCTTCTTGATCACGCGGACGATCTTTTTAAGCTCGTCCATCAGATGCGCCTTGTTCTGCAGGCGCCCGGCCGTATCAATCAGAAGCAGGTCATAATTTTCACGCTGGGCTTGCTCAATCGCATCAAAGGCCAGACCGGCAGCATCGGCCCCTGTGTCGCGCGCAACCACGGGGCAATCGGTACGTTCACCCCAGACTTTAAGCTGCTCGACCGCGGCGGCACGGAACGTATCGCCAGCTGCCATCATGACCTTGAGGCCCTGATCCTTGTAGGTTTTGGCAAGCTTGCCGATCGTTGTGGTTTTGCCCGATCCATTCACACCGACAACCAGCACGACATGCGGTTTCTTATTAGAGTCAATCACCAGCGGCTTGGCCACCGGATCAAGAATTTTGGCGACTTCTTCGGAAATGAATTCCTGGATTTCGGCGGAATCGACTTCCTTGTCAAACCGGGTCTTGGCCAGTTCCGCGCTCAGTTTAGCAGCAGTCGTGACACCAAGGTCGGATGTGATCAGAAGATCTTCGAATTCCTCAAGCGCGTCATCATCAAGACGGCGCTTGGTGAAGATATCAGAAATACCGGTGGTCAGTTTTGAGGAGGACCGTTTCAGCCCGTCTTTCAGGCGGCTAAACCAGCTTTTTTTCCCCTCTTCACTCATCCCGCAAGCTCCGCAATCAGTTTTCCATCTTCAAGGCCGGTTACCTTGGCCTTGGCTATTGTGCCCGGTTCTATCACGCGATCCAGCAGAACGGGAGCAAAATGCTCCGTATGGCCGGTATTTTCCTTTTCAACCAACACATTCTCGACCATCCCGATGCGCGATTGCAGGAACTTGTTGAGCTGAACTTCACCCGCTTCGCGAAGGGCACTTGCGCGTTCCTTGCGCAGGTCCTTGGGCACCTGCGGCATTTTGGCAGCCGGCGTACCCGGGCGCGAAGAATACGGGAAGACGTGCAGATAAATCAGGCCGCATTCATCGACCAGACGCAGGGTATTTTCCGCCATTTCATCGGTCTCGGTCGGGAAACCGGCAATGATGTCGGCGCCAAATGTCACATCCGGGCGCAGATCACGGACCTTTTTGCAGAAATCAACAACGTCCTGACGCAGATGGCGGCGCTTCATACGCTTTAGCACCATGTCATCGCCGGCCTGCAGGCTGATATGCATGTGCGGCATCAGGCGCGACTCTGTTTCGATCAGACGAAACAGGTCTTCATCAACCTCGACCGGATCAATCGATGAAATACGCAAACGCGGCAGTTCGGGCACCTGTGCCAGAAGACGACGCGACATCTGGCCCAGTGTCGGCTGCCCCGGAAGATCATGACCATAGGACGTGATGTCGACCCCGGTCAAAACCACTTCGCCATAGCCATTGGCGACCAGTTCACGGACCTGGCTTACGATTTCACCCATCGGCACACTGCGTGAATTGCCGCGGCCATAGGGAATGATACAGAAGGTGCAGCGATGATCGCAGCCATTCTGAACCTGAACAAAGGCGCGTGCTCGGCCTTCAAAGCCGGATACAAGATGACTTGCGGTTTCTTCGACCGACATGATGTCGTTGACGACAACGCGTTCATGTTCGGGCAACATGAAGGTTTCGGCCTTCATCTTGGCATCGTTGCCAAAGATGCGGTCGATTTCGCCCATATTGGCGAACTTGTCCGGATTGACCTGAACCGCACAGCCGGTGACAAAAATCTTGGCATCCGGGTTTTCGCGGCGCAGACGGCGAATGCTTTGGCGCGCCTGGCGTTCGGCCTCGGTCGTGACCGCACAGGTATTGATGATGATGGCATCATCAAGCCCGGCAGTTTTGGCATGGTCGCGCATCACCTCGGATTCATAGGTGTTAAGGCGACAACCAAATGTGACGACACGCGGCTCTTTCATGCTCGGTCTTCTGCGATCCAAAGTTCGAATTCGGGAATATTTCCGCCAGCGCAATTCAAAAAGGATGCTGCAAGTGCGGAACGCCCGGCAAGGACATTATCCTTGCCGGGCGCTGGTTACATACGCTTTTGAACGCTTCAATGCAAGTCTGCGCCCCTCATGGCACACATGCAACAGGCGCGCAAATCATCGCCTGACATCCGATCAAAGGTTGGAAATACGCACGCGCAAGGCACTAGGCCGCGCAGTTGCGGTTCCGGCCTTCTTTCTTGGCGCGATAAAGGGCACTGTCGGCGCGATCAATAAGCTTGGCCCCGCCCTCCTTGGCAACATATTCGGCAACACCGATCGATATGGTCATCTGACCAAACGAAATGCCCGATTGTTTGGCCTTGATTTCGCGTGCCGCGATACGCTTGCTCATATCATTTGCCAATAACATGGCATCTGCTACTGGCGTTTGCGGCAATAGAATAGCAAATTCGTCTCCGCCATAACGTGCAACTATGTCGCGTCCTTTGACGTTGGCTTTCAGCATGGAGGCAATCAGCACAAGAATTTCGTCGCCGATGCGATGACCAAACCGATCGTTAACCGCCTTGAACTGATCAAGATCGACAATCATCACACAGAACGATTCAGGTTGCTTCGCCGAATCATATTCGGACACCAGCAAACCGAGCTGCTCTTCGAAATACATCCGGTTGGAAACAAGCGTCAGGCCGTCGGTATAAGATCGCTCGCGCGCTTCTTCGAGTTCGCGCTGCAAACGCGCAACCTTGCCAAGGTAGCGATCAAGGCGTTGATGCAAACCTTCAACGGCTTGCTGCATCTGGTCGGTCTTCTGAATAATCTCGCCAAGAACCGGATTGACTTCTTTGTGGTTCTTGAGCGTTTCAAGAGACCGCCCAAGCAAGGCAGAATATTCCTCGAACCCTTTGCGCGCCGTGGTCAGGCATTCATCGCTGCTTTCTACAAGCTCAGAAAAATCTTCTATCCCGCGCTGCAGGAAATCGGCAGCCTGGCGGTCAAAGATATAGCGATAGTAAAGCTGGAGCAGCATATCCTCGGCCAGTTCATCACCACCGGCCTGCACAGCATCAATCACCCGAAGGATTTCCGGGTTTTCCTCGGCGAAATAGACAAACCAGACATGGTAAAGCTCAGGCGTCGGGCGCAATCCGCGCTCGCGCAGGGCCTTAAGCGTCGCTTCGGCATGATCCCAATGGCGGGAAATCTGATGGTCCGCTGTGGTCACAACGGGTGCTCCGAGCTCGTGTTTTCAGTAGAAATATCAAGGCGTTACGCGTTAACCGCATAATGATTGGCCTCAACATACCCCAAATTGCCCAGCGGAGCCAGATATACGTCGAATTAAACTAACCGAAAGTGTCGGTCGACCATCGACCTTTAGTTACCCCGGATCATCGTACCGGCACCGCGTTCGGTGAACAGCTCAAGCAGAACTGCATGCGGTGCACGCCCATCAACGATCACAGCGGCTTCGACCCCGTTTTCAACGGCATCCATGCAGGTTTCCGTTTTCGGGATCATCCCGCCCTGAATGGTGCCATCGGCAATCATAGCATTGATGTGGGCGGTGTCGGCGTCCCGTACAAGGTTCTTGTCCTGATCAAGGATGCCTTTTACGTCAGTCAGCATGTAAAGGCGGCTTGCGCCAACGGCCTTGGCAATCGCACCTGCAGCGGTATCGGCATTGATATTGTAGGTCTGACCATCTTCGCCCACACCAATAGGCGAGATCACCGGAATGATGTCGGTATCTGCAAAGCAATCAAGAACGTGCGGATTGACCTTCACCGGCTCGCCAACGAAACCAAGATCAAGAACCTTCTCGATATTGCTTTCGGGATCGCGTTTGGTGCGGGTCAGTTTGCGCGCAGTAATCAGGTTCGCATCCTTGCCACACAGGCCAACGCCAACGCCGCCGGCGGCATTGATGTTTGACACGATTTCCTTGTTGATCTTGCCCGCCAGCACCATTTCGACAACGTCAATGGTCTGCTGATCGGTTACGCGTAGGCCATCAACGAATTCGGACTGGATGTTGAGCTGCTTGAGCATCTGACCAATCTGCGGGCCACCGCCATGCACCACAATCGGGTTCATGCCAACCTGTTTGAGCAGCACCATGTCGAGCGCAAACAAACGCGCCAGCTCCGGATCACCCATGGCATGACCGCCATATTTGACCACGATTTTCTGACCGTTAAACCGGCGCATAAAGGGAAGAGCCTCGGAAAGCACTTTTGCGCGCGCCAGCATGCGATAGGCACTGGCTTCCGAATTGTCTTCTTCAGAACGGATTTCTTCGTTCATTTCACTTCCCCATTTTGTCGCACGGTAAAGCTGGCAGCCTCAGAGCAGAGTGGAAATCTCTGCCCGCAGCTCGGCAAGTCCGGTATTTTTCTCGCTCGAAGTCGCAAAAATCTGTGGCATGGCGGCCGGATGTTTGACCAATCCGTCGACCACTTCCTTGATCCGCTTTTCAAGCTGACCCTTTTTTAGCTTGTCTGACTTGGTCAGCACAACCTGATAAGGTACTGCGGCCTCATCAAGCAGCTTCATCATATCCTCATCGGCCTTTTTGAAGCCATGTCTGGAATCGATCAGGACAAATACACGGCGCAGCGTAACACGCCCGCGCAGATACTGTTTGATCAGCGCATGCCAGGTATCAACGATGTCCTTGGGTGCTTGGGCAAACCCATAGCCCGGCAGATCCACGACATAGCAGGCACCATCAAGATCGAAATAGTTCAGCTGCTGGGTACGCCCCGGCGTGTTCGATGTACGCGCAATATCCTTGCGCCCGGTGATCGCGTTGATCAGGCTGGACTTGCCCACATTCGAGCGACCGGCAAAGCAAATCTCGGTCTTTTCCTCAGGCGGGAGCTGTTCAAGCTGAGCCACACCAAGAACAAAGTTAACCGGGCGGCTAAAAAGCTTCCGCCCGGCTTCGATCACTGAGTCTTCATGCGTCGGAATAGCAGTTGCCGACGGCAGGTTTTCTTGTGTCATCGTCTTTCCTTCCCCGATTGATCGGGGATGCTCCCCGAAGGGAAGGTCAACCCGTGAAGGGTAGATGGGGATTACATCCCCATCTTGTACATGATGTAGCGCTGCTGTGCGATTGACAGCAGGTTGTTCCATGCCCAGTAAATCACCAGGCCTGCCGGGAAGCTTGCCAGCATGAAGGTAAAGATGAACGGCAGGAACATCATGATCTTCGCCTGGGTCGGATCAGCCGGAGCCGGGTTCAGTTTCTGCTGCAGGAACATGGTAATACCCATGATCAGCGGCCAGATACCAATCATCAGCATCTGCGGCGGATCCCAAGGGATCAGACCAAACAGGTTAAACAGCGAGGTCGGATCTGGTGCCGACAAATCCTGAATCCAGCCAAAGAAAGGCGCATGGCGCATTTCAATGCTGACAAACAGAACCTTGTAAAGCGCGAAGAAGACCGGGATCTGAACAACGATCGGCAAGCATCCGGACGCCGGATTGATCTTTTCACGCTTATAGAGCGCCATCATTTCCTGCTGCTGACGCTGACGATCATCCTTGAACTTCTCGCGCATCTCGGTGATCTGCGGCTGCAGCTTTTTCATCGCACTCATCGATTTGTACGACTTGTTGGCCAGCGGGAACATGATCGCCTTGATGATGACCGTGATCACCAGAATCGAGACACCAAAGTTGCCAACCAGATGATAGAGCCACTGCAGGAACAGGAAGAACGGCTTGGTCAGGAAGTAGAACCAGCCAAAGTCAATCGCGAGATCGAAGTTGGTGATCCCGTAATCTTTGGCATAGGTATCAAGCAGGGTGACTTCCTTTGCACCGGCAAACAGGCGGGTCTCCGCCACACCTTCGGAGCCGGATGCGATGGTACGCGGGGCACCAAGGTAGTCTGTCTGATACTTGTCGGAATTTTCCGCAACATGGTGGCTAAAGCGCGTGGTCAGTTCCTCGTCCGAGGACGGTGCCAACGCAACCAGCCAATATTTATCGGTGATACCAAGCCAGCCACCGGTGGTTTTCTGCTCGACCGCACCGTCATCGGCCAGATCGTCATAATCGATCTCGGTAAGCGTACCGTCGATCACACCAAGCGGGCCTTCGTGCAGGATATAGAAACCGGCAGTCTGCGGCTTGTTCTTGCGCGAAATCAGGCCATACGGATACAGAACGACATCGCCGCCTGTATTGTTGACGACCGACTGGTTGACGGTGAACAGATAGTTCTCGTCAATCGCGATCTCACGTTTGAAAGTCAGGCCTTCACCGTTATCCCAGGTCAGCGTGACCGGGCTGTCAGGTGTCAGCAATT
The DNA here is from genome assembly GCF_000948415.1 of Thalassospira sp. HJ. Lineage (GTDB taxonomy): Bacteria > Pseudomonadota > Alphaproteobacteria > Rhodospirillales > Thalassospiraceae > Thalassospira. Next base: position 59,244 of record NZ_JYII01000006.1, read on the forward strand.
CGCTGTTTGCGGTCCATTCGGTGTCGCTGCTTGGCAGCGCCATACCGCTTTTCGCACCGACCCAGCCGAACTCCGCAAAATAGGCATCATTGCTGCCGGTCGGGTTCAGAACGTGGATCAGCGGGCTGTCGTCTTCTTCGGTCTCGCGATAATCCTGAAGCTGGATATCGTCGATCACACCCCCAACAAGACGAATCGAACCTTCGACACGCGGGGTATCAATCTTGATGCGAGGCGACTTGGCCAGCGCGTCTTCGCGCTTGACGGCCGGAACGGCGGGTTGGCCGCCTGGTACGGCCGGACCGGATACCTGCGGCGTGTTGGTTCCGTCCGCATTCAGCTGTTCGCGAACCTGCGCTTCACGAACCTGAGGATCAGGCTCGGGCGCAAAGAAGAATTGCCACCCGATAAGAATCACAACTGCCGATGCAATTGCTACCCACAGGTTACGTTGTTCGTTCATCGCCTCTTTCCGCTTTTTTCAGCCAGCAGGTGCCGACCGCATATTCTATTTACATGACGAAAGCGCCGGGGACTGGTTTTCACCATCCGACGACGCTTTGTTCTGTTCACAGCCACATCCGGGCACGGGATCATAACCATGACCACCCCATGGATGGCAACGCATTATCCGTTTAAATCCCATCCAGCCGCCTTTTAATGCACCATGACGGGCCAATGCTTCGAGCATAAAAGCCGAACAGGTCGGCTGATAACGGCACGACCACCCGATATATGGCGACAAAAACAGCTGATAGCCGCGAACTGCGACTTGAAGAAGACGGGCAAAAAAACCGGGAGCACGCATTTCTGTCATTTTCCCTGGTCTCCTGCCTTCGTCGAACCGACTGGCTTGCGGTTGCCCCGTCCTTTGTTCGGACGGCGCGCATCAGGCGCAGACGGCTTGGCATCAGGAACCCGACGCAGGGCAAAACGCATATCATCAATCAGCTTTTCAAACGGCCGATCAATGGTCTGTGCACGACCGATCACGACATAATCCCAACCGGGCAATGCGTGTTCGCTCATCAATTGCTCTGCCACAGCACGCAAACGCCGCCGAACGCGATTGCGGACGACGGCCTTTCCCACCTTTTTGGTGACGGTAAACCCGACTCGTGCGAGTCGGTCTTCACCGGCGTATTCTATGTCCGGTTTGATCCCCGGCCGCGGTGCGCCCTGCAGGATCAATCCCTGTGTAACCCATTTCCGGCGGGTGCCCGCAACGCGGAGAAACTCCGCCCGCTTTTTAAGGCGTTCCACCGAAACGGTCACAACATTAGGCCGACAGACGCTTGCGGCCCTTGGCGCGGCGTGCGGTCAGCACACGGCGGCCACCGACGGTCGCGCTGCGGGAACGGAAGCCGTGGCGGCGTTTCCGTACGAGTTTGCTTGGCTGGTAGGTGCGCTTCACTGCACTTACTCCGTTCTAAATAAGGTAATCCGATAAAATTCAAGGTCCGCTGTATAGGGCTTCACACCAGAGCTGTCAACTCGTGACAGGGCATTTACCCCCAGAAAACCGGCAATGCCGCCGGGATTTCGTCCCGACGGCATCCGAATAGTGAATTCGTCACCACTCGATACGTTCGACATTGGAGAATGTCAACTCGGAACCGTCGGAAAATACGATTGTTCCCGACGAATCGGTGCTGAGTTCAAAAGAGCTGCCCTTGCTCTTGGTGATCTCGCCTTCATCAAGGACCAGTGTCCAGTCGCTCGAGTCGATATCGCCGCCGCCGACCCCGTGCAGTTCGATGGTATCCGTGGTCCAGCCGTTGGCACCGCCATCAACATGATCATTGCCATCGCCCATGTTGAAGATGAACAGATCCGACCCACCGCCGCCATACAGGCTGTCATCGCCAATGCCACCGATCAGGGTGTCGTCACCCTCACCACCGAGCAGCATGTCGTTACCAGCCCCGCCGATCAGCATGTCATCGCCAGCACCGCCCAGAAGGCTGTCATTGCCGTCACCACCATCGAGCGTGTCGTCACCACCGCCACCATCGAGCGTATCGTTGCCAGCTCCGCCAAAGAACGTGTCTTCCCCCCAACCGGCTGTCAGGGTGTCATCACCGGCACCGCCGTCAAACTCGTTATCACCACCATCTGCATTGAGGATGTCATTGCCATCGCCGCCATAGAAGGTGTCATCGCCCCAGGCACCGTGGATCGAGTCATCGCCACCACCGCCCCAGACGGTGTTGCGGCCATCCCCGGCATCGATGTTGTCGTTACCGTCGCCTGCGGAGATCGTATCCTTGTCGCTTCCGGTCGTGATGGTGTCATCACCACTGCCGGTATCGATGGTATTGCGGCCTCCTCCGCCATAGACGGTGTTATCACCGTCCCCGGCGTCGATCACGTCATCGCCCGACCCGGTCATGATGGTGTCATCACCGATCCCGGACGTGATGGTGTTCTTGCCTTCACCGACATTGATATAGTTGTCGCCATCGCCGGCACTGATGGTGTCATTGCCGCTACCGGCGAGGATGCTGTCATCGCCGGATCCGGTGGTGATGTCATTGCGGCCTTCTCCGGCACTGACATAGTTGTCACCGTCGCCGCCCAGAATCGTGTCATCACCACTTCCGGCATAGAGGCTGTCATCGCCAGCACCGGTTTCGATGTAGTTGCGGCCCTCACCAGCATAAACAATGTTGTCACCAGCACTTGACGTGATGGTGTCACGGTCACTGCCGCCGGTGATATAGTCATTGCCGGTGCCGCCATCGATGGTGTTACGGCCTTCACCGCCATGCAGGGTATCATCCCCGCCACCGCCATAGATCGTGTCGTCACCACCATCGCCGGTGACGCTGTCATCGCCCTCACCGGCATAGATGACGTCATCACCCTCGCCGGCCCAGATCGTATCGTTGCCGGCATTGGTGCTAATCGTGTCATCACCGTTGTTGCCACCGACGGTGTCGTTGCCCGATCCGGTTTCGATCTCACCATCATCATTCGGGTCCCAGATGACTTCATCTTCGTCCTGAACTTCGTCAAAGGTGACTTCAAGAATGGCCGTCGTGGTCGCGGTATCTTCGCCATCGCGCGACTGGACCGAAACGGTCAGTTCGAACGTGCCGGAATAATCGCTGGCCGCCGTAATCGTCAGGCCCGACAGTTGGGCCGGTGTCAGCGTCCAGGTACCATCACCATTATTCGTCCCGGCCGACAGGCTTGCGCCATCGGGCACGCCACTAATGGTGACGGTCAGGGTCTCACTGGAATCGGTGACCGCAGCATCGATATCAAGGGCAACGGCGGTGCCTTCGTCCCCGCTGGCATCCTCGACATCAAGCGTTGGCGTATCTGCCACACCGGCAACATCAACCGTGATCGTATCACTGAGACTGTTGGTATCGCTGCCATCGGTCGAGGTCACCGTGATACCAAGATCAAACGAACCGGAATAATCTTCGGCTGGCGTAATTGTCAGGCCTTCAAGATCGCCCGGGCTCAACGTCCAGGTGCCATCACCATTGTTGGTCCCAGCCGACAGGCTCGCGCCATCTGGCACGCCGGAAACCGTGATGGTCATGGTTTCCGAACTGTCAGTCAGGCCGGCATCAATATCGATCGCGATATCCGTATCTTCGTCACCAGCGATATCCGACACATCAAGTGTCGGCGCATCGGCAACGCCAGCAACATCCACGGTGATGGTATCGCTAACCGTCGCCGTATCGGCGCCATCGGTCGAAGTCACACTGACGGAAAGGTCGAACGATCCGGAATAGTCCTCGGCCGGTGTAACGGTAAGCCCCTCAAGGTCTGCCGGCGCCAGGCTCCAGGTCCCATCGCCATTATCGGTACCGGCCGACAGGCTGGCGCCATCCGGAACGCCGGAAATCGTCACAGACAGAACTTCCGACGCATCCGAAAACCCCGCTGCAATATCAAGTGCAATATCACTGTCTTCCGACCCAGAAGCATCGCTGACATCCAAAGTCGGTGTATCAGCAACTCCGGCCACATCCACAGTGATCGTGTCACTCACACTGGCAACATCTTCACCGTCGGCGGAAACCGCCGTAATGCTCAAGTCGAACGAACCGCTGAAGTCTTCAGCCGGCGTAATCGTCAGACCTTCAAGCTGCTCCGAACCCAGCGTCCAGGTGCCGTCACCATTATCCGCACCTGCAGACAGGGTCGCGCCATCCGGAACACCGCTAATGGTGACCGTCAGTGTCTCGGAGCTATCCGTCAAGCCTGCATCAATATCCAATGCAATCGCGCTGTCTTCGCTACCGCTCGCATCAGAGACGTCGAGGGTCGGCGCATCCGCAACACCGGCAACATCGACCATGACGGTATCTGTAACCGACGCAATATCAATTCCGTCCTGAGTACTTGCCGTGATCTCAAGGTCAAAACTACCACTGAAATCAGATGGAGGCGTAACGCTCAGGCCTTCCAGTTCTCCACCAGTCAAAGTCCACGTGCCGTCTCCATTGTCCGTACCGGCGGACAGGGATGCACCTTCTGGTACACCGCTGATCGTGATGGTCAAACTCTCGCTGGAATCAGCTAGTCCTGCGTCAATGTTCAACGCAATTGCGGTATCCTCGTTACCGGATGCATCACTGACGTTCAGGGTCGGCGCATCCGCAACGCCAGCAACATCAACCGTGATGCTGTCCGTCGTCGTCGCAACATCAGAGCCATCCGCCGACGTCGCAGTCACACCGAGGTCAAACGAGCCACTGAAGTCTTCAGCCGGCGTAATCGTCAGGCCCTCAAGTTGATCCGATCCCAATGTCCAGGTGCCATCACCATTATCCGTACCTGCAGACAGGGTTGCACCATCCGGAACGCCAGAAATCGTCACAGACAGAACTTCCGACGCATCCGAAAGCCCCGCTGCGATATCAAGCGCGATATCACTGTCTTCCGACCCAGAAGCATCGCTGACATCCAACGTCGGCGTATCAGCAACCCCGGCCACATCCACGGTGATCGTATCACCCACACTGGCAACATCTTCACCGTCGGCCGAGACCGCCGTAATGCTCAAATCGAAAGAGCCGCTGAAGTCTTCGGCTGGCGTGATGGTCAGACCTTCGAGCTGATCTGAGCCCAGCGTCCAGGTGCCGTCACCATTATCGGTACCGGCAGACAAGGTTGCACCGTCCGGCACGCCAGAGATGCTCACCGTCAGGGTCTCGGAGCTATCCGTCAGGCCAGCGTCTATATCAAGTCCAATCGCACTGTCTTCATTGCCCGACACATCAGAGACGTCCAGCGTCGGGGCATCGGCTACACCAGCAACATCGACCGTGATCGAACCAGTCGTGGTCGCGACATCAGAGCCATCCGCAGAAGTCGCGGTTACACCAAGATCAAACGAACCACTGAAGTCCTCAGCTGACGTGATCGTCAGACCCTCAAGCTGGTCGGAACCCAATGTCCAAGTGCCATCACCATTATCCGTGCCCGCCGACAAGGTTGCACCGTCCGGAACGCCGCCAATCGTGACCGTCAGAGTTTCGGAGCTATCAGAGAGAGCGGCATCGATATCAAGAGCGATAGATGAATCTTCATTGCCGCTTGCATCCGACATATCCAACGTCGGCGTATCCGCCACACCTGCAACATCAACAGTGATGCTGCCTGTGGTCGTTGCAACGTCAGATCCATCGGCAGAGGTCGCCGTCACACCGAGATCGAACGACCCACTGAAGTCCTCGGCCGGCGTAATCGTTAGACCTTCAAGCTGATCAGAACCCAGCGTCCAGGTGCCGTCGCCATTATCCGTACCCGCAGACAAAGTCGCGCCATCCGGAACGCCGGAGATCGTGACGGTGAGGCTCTCGGAGCTGTCAGTGAGACCTGCGTCGATATCAAGAGCAATGGCGGAATCTTCATTGCCACTTGCATCCGACACATCAAGGGTTGGCGCATCGGCAACACCAGTCACCTCGACAGTTAAGGTATCGGTCGCTGTTGCAACGTCCGAACCATCCGCAGAGGTCGCCATCACACCCAGATCGAACGAGCCACTGAAGTCCTCAGCCGGCGTGATCGTCAGACCTTCAAGCTGATCAGAACCCAACGTCCAGGTGCCGTCACCGTTATCCGTCCCGGCAGAGAGAGTTGCCCCGTCCGGAACACCGCCGATCGTTACGGTCAGAGTTTCGGAGCTATCCGTCAGGCCAGCGTCTATATCGAGTGCAATGGCCGTGTCTTCATTACCCGAAGCATCACTGACATCCAGTGTCGGGGCATCTGCAACACCAGCAACATCGACCGTGATGCTGTCCGTCGTGCTCGCAACATCCGAACCATCGGCAGACGTCGCCGTCACACCAAGATCAAACGAGCCGCTAAAGTCCTCGGCCGGTGTAATCGTCAGACCTTCAAGCTGATCCGAACCCAGCGTCCAGGTACCGTCACCGTTATCGGTACCGGCAGACAAGATCGCACCGTCCGGAACACCGGAGATGGTGACCGTAAGGGTTTCGTTGGAATCAGTCAGACCGGCGTCGATGTCGAGCGCAATGGCACTGTCTTCATTACCGGATGCATCACTGACATCCAGCGTCGGCGCATCAGCAACACCAGCAACATCAACAGTGATGCTGCCTGTGGTCGTTGCAACATCCGAACCATCGGCAGAGGTCGCCGTCACACCAAGATCAAACGAGCCACTGAAGTCCTCAGCAGGCGTTATCGTCAAACCTTCAAGCTGATCCGAACCCAACGTCCAGGTGCCTTCACCATTGTCGGTGCCAGCAGACAGAGTGGCACCATCAGGAACACCGCTAATGGTGACCGTCAGAGTTTCGGAGCTATCAGTCAGACCGGCGTCGATGTCGAGCGCAATTGCACTGTCTTCATTACCCGATGCATCAGAAACATCCAGCGTCGGCGCATCCGCAACACCGGCAACATCAACCGTGATGCTGTCCGTCGTGGTCGCGACATCAGAGCCATCAGCAGACGTCGCGGTCACACCAAGATCAAACGAGCCGCTGAAGTCTTCAGCCGGTGTAATCGTCAGACCTTCGAGCTGATCTGAATTCAGCGTCCAGGTGCCGTCGCCATTGTCCGTACCGGCAGACAGGGTCGCTCCATCCGGAACACCGCTGATCGTGACGGTCAGGGTCTCGGAGCTGTCCGACAGACCGGCGTCGATGTCGAGCGCGATCGCACTGTCTTCGTTGCCGGAGGCATCGCTGACATCGAGCGTCGGAGCATCAGCGACACCAGTCACATCAACCGTGATCGAACCCGTCGTGGTTGCCACATCAGAACCATCCGCAGACGTCGCGGTCACACCAAGATCAAACGAGCCGCTGAAGTCTTCGGCTGGCGTGATGGTCAGACCTTCGAGTTGATCTGATCCCAACGTCCAGGTGCCGTCACCGTTATCCGTGCCAGCCGACAGAGTGGCACCATCCGGAACACCGGAGATGGTCACGGTCAGCGTCTCACTGGAATCCGTCAGACCGGCGTCAATGTCGAGTGCAATCGCAGAGTCTTCGTTGCCCGACGCATCAGATACGTCCAGCGTCGGGGCATCAGCCACACCAGCAACATCGACCGTGATCGAACCGGCCGTCGTTGCAACGTCAGATCCATCCGCAGACGTCACGGTCACACCGAGATCAAACGAACCACTGAAGTCCTCAGCTGGCGTAATCGTCAGACCTTCAAGTTGGCCGGAGCCGAGCGTCCAGGTACCGTCGCCATTATCTGTACCCGCAGACAGGGTCGCACCATCAGGCACGCCGCTGATCGTTACGGTCAGAGTTTCGGAACTATCTGTGAGAGCTGCATCGATATCCAGCGCGATCGCACTGCCCTCGCCGCCGCTAGCATCAGACACCTCAAGCGTTGGGGCGTCCGCCACACCCTCGACCTCGACTGTGAGGTTTTCCATCACGACGGCGGTGTCGTCACCGTCCGTGGTCGATACAAGGACGGAAAGGTCAATATCGCCGCTGAAGTTTTCAGCTGGCGTGATGGTCAGGCCTTCGAGTTGGTCGGCACCAAGCGTCCAGGTGCCGTCGCCATTGTCGGTTCCGGCAGACAGCGTTGCGCCATCGGGCACACCTTCGATGGTGATTGCGAGGTTTTCGCTGCCGTCGAGAAGTTCCGTGTCGATATCAAGCGCGATCACGCTGTCTTCAGCGCCACTTGCATCGGAAACGTCAAGCGTTGCGCCGTCGGCGACACCCGTGACATCAATGGTGAAGCTTGAGCTGCTTGTTGCGGCGCTGCCATTGGCTTCGCGGCTGGTGGCGGAGATATCAAGATCAATGCTGCCGCTGAAGTTTTCCGGCGGGGTGAGGGTCAGGCCGCTGAGCTGACCCGGCGTTAGGGTCCAAGAACCATCGCCATTATCCGTCCCGGCCGAGAGAACAGCCCCGTCCGGCAGGCCGGAAATCGTGATCGAGAGCGTTTCGCTGCCACCATCCTGATCATTGAGCGATACCGAGAGGTCCAGCGTAATCGCGCTGTCTTCAGCACCGGTGACATCACCAGCACTCAGCGTCGGCGCATCGGCGACCTTGGGTTCTTCAACCTCGATCTCGTCTTCGGTATCGATTTCATCTTCGAGAAGAAGTTCGTCATCTTCTTCAAGGTCTTCCTCGACAACTGCGGCTTCGGATGCCGGGGCTTCTTCGACCGGTGCAATGAAATCGGGTTGCAGGCCTTCGTCCACATTCGGGCCGGTATCTTCGCGATCACCGCGTAGCTCGTTGGTGTCGTTGGTTGACAGCGGAATGCCGGGTAGTTCTACCGCACTTGGTTCGGACTGCAGCGAGATTTCATCCGCGCCATCGTTGCCAAGGTTGCTTTGGAAGGTATCGGCACCGGTATCGAGATTGTTTTCAATCTCGGCATTTTCATTTAGCGAGATGGTCTGCTGCTCAGTGGCTTCCTGTGCCTGAGCGCGTTCCTGACGCTGGGCAGCGGCGTTCTGACGCTGGAAGGCCTGCTGTTCTTCACCCTGCGGATTGCGGATCTGGGTGCCGTAATGCACCGATCCCAATTCCTGTTCCTGGGGACGTGCGGAACTGTCCTGATCGTCATGCAATTCGACCAGTTCATCACTCTCACCATCCTGACTTAGCGAGCGCTCCAGATCCTCTGGCGCGGCCTGATGGTCAAGATCACCGTGACCACCATCATCAGGACGTGAAGTTTCAGTATCGTTGCGATCGTCCGCCATCTAACCCATTCTCCGTAAAGCGCGGGACAGGATAGGTCACCCCACACTTCTATACAATAGTATAGACACACTGATCTTCACCAGTGAATTGTACGGCCAGGCAGTAGAAATGATTACATTTCCAGCGGGACCCAAAATTGCTCAGCGTTCGCTAAACGCCTGATCAAGCGAGACATAAACCGGCTTCAACAGATATTGAAGGAGAGTACGCTCCCCGGTCTGGATATCGGCCTGGACCGTCATCCCGGGTATGATCTTCTGAGCTGTTGCACCTTCGCCGACAGCGTCGTGGTCGAGCGCAACTTTGCCCTTATAATACGGACGTCCATCTTCATCAACAAAAGTAGAGGCCGAAATCGATACCAATTCACCACTAATCCCGCCATAGCGGATGAAGTCAAACGCACTGACCTTGACCGTCACCGGCTGGCCGAGATGAACATGGCCGATATCCTCGGTCGAAATGCGGGTTTCCGCGATCAGGACATCATCAACCGGCACCAGTTCCATCACCATCTGTGCCGGGGCAATCACCCCACCAATGGTGGTGAATTGCAGACCCTTGATATAGCCACGGGTCGGCGCCACGATTTCAAGACGTTCCACCCGATCACGCAATTTGCGCAGCGCCTCACGGGCCTGAGCAATTTCACCGCCCAGACGACCAAGTTCGGTAATCGCTTCTTCACGCTGGCTTTTTTCAAGCTCATTGAGTCGAAGATTTGCCTCGGCAATGGTTTCGCGTGCACGCGCCTGTTCGGCGACCACGCCAGAAAGATTGCCCTGCGCTTCGTTCAGTTCGCGCTGGATATTGAGAAACAGCACCTTGGAATTCAGGCCCTGCTCATAGAGCGACCGACGCATGGTTACTTCCTGGCTCAGAAGATCAACCGATTTGCGAAGGGTTGCTTCCTGCTCGCTCAGCTGGGCCAGTTCGGCATTGCGTTCCTTGATCTGAACCTGAAGGATTTCGTTCTGATTGGCATCAAGTTCGGTCTGAATGCGATAGATTTCCGCCTGATTTTGCGCCAGTTCAGGATACTGAACCATCAAGGCAGTGAAGTCAGGTTCGCGGCCTTCGGCAAGGGCACGGTAGCGTTCAGACTCAAGCTGCAAATTGCCAAGCCGGGTTTCGGTCTGGGAAAGCTCCGCCTGTGCGCCGTCAGCCTTGAGCCGAACGAGCACTTCACCCTTTTCGACAAGATCACCATCGCGCACCATGATCTGTTCAATGATGCCGCCTTCAAGATGCTGGATCTTGTTGACCGCACTGGTCGGCATCACCTGACCAAACGTGATTGCGGTTTCCTTGATTTCAGTCGTGGCCGACCAGGCCACGAGGGCCAGGAACCCAACCGAAAGCATCACCATGGCCGAGCGCACAAAGACAGAAATGCCACCCTCTTCGAGCAGCACGGCATGCGAAAGATATCGCGCCATCCGCCGCGAACGCTTGAACCGTTCAATCGCGGTATCCTGAGTTGCTGCGTCACTCATAGGTAGCCTCCGTCTATCACTTGCTGCTTGATGCGGGCGGGCGGGCCGTCCCCGCGCAACTGTCCGCCATCAAGAACAAGAATGCGGTCTGCCAAATCCAGATGACTTGGCCGATGGGTAATCAAAAAGATGGTCGAACCACCACGCAGGCGGTTGATCGTGCTTTGGAAGGCACGATCAGCCCGCTGGTCCAGACCATTGGTGGGTTCATCAAACAGAATAATCGGGGCTTCGCGCACAAGCGCACGTGCGAGTGCCAGACGTTGCAGGAAACTGGCCGAGAAGCGCGAGGAATGCTGATCACCGACACGGGTCTTGAACCCGTTCGGAAGCGCCTCGACCTCATCCAGAATACCTGCCGCCATACAAGCCATGCGCAAATCATCGCTTGAGGCCACCGGATTGGCGAGCCGCAGGTTCTGCGCGATGGAGCCGCGGAAGAACTCGATATCCTGCGGCACATATGAAATGGCCTGACGCAGGGTCTGCGGATCCATCTGGCGGATATCGGCCCCATCAATCAGAACCGCCCCCGCCTGGGGCTGATACATCCCCGCGATCAGTTTGATCAGCGATGATTTGCCCGCACCATTGGCCCCCACCACGGCAACCACCTGCCCCGGCTTGATATCGAAATTAACCCCCATCAGGGCCGGATCGGAATCGGCCGTGTAGCGGAAACTGACACGTGAGAAGGTCACAGCACCTTCAAAACGATGCTGCTCGACTGAGCGCGGGACAAGGTCACCTTCAGGCGCAATCGTCATCAAACGGTTGATCTGACGCACACTGCCGCGCAGCTGTGCGAGGCGCGGCATGCCGAGAAACGCCTGATTGATCGGGCCTAGCACGCGCCATGCCAGCATCATTGATGCCACCAGCGCACCGACACTCATCTGCGCATCCATCACCCGCTGCGCACCAAAGGCCAGAACGAGTGCGCCGGACGTAATCATCAGGACCTGGGCAGATGTATTGATCACGTTATTGACCATCGCCACCCGATACCCGGCATGGGCCGTATCCGCCGAAATATCACGGAACCGGGCCAACCAGCGTTTTTCCGAAGCGGTGTATTTGAGCGCAGACATCTTGCCGACGGTTTCGACCAGAAATTCCTGCCGGTTCGCACCATGTCGGCCAAGTTCTGACACCCGACGTGCCACCACCGGGAATGCGACAATCCCAATCAGGGCAAACACCCCTATCAAAGCAATCGGGATCAGGGCGAGCCAACCACCAAGATAGAACATGACAATCAGGAACAGCGGCACAAACGGCATTTCCATCATCACCAGCGCCATAGGCCCGGTGAAGAATTCACGCACGCTTTCAAAATCGCGAATACGCGAAATCTGCACACCAACCGGTGCGCGTTCGGTAAAAGCCGGCGGCAAGGAAAGCAGGCGCTCGAAAATCGCACCACTGACCAGCGTATCAAGGCGCGCGCCAAAATGACTGACGATCTGGCTGCGCAGTGTGCGCAAGATCCAGCTCAGGATCAGGACAATGCCAATACCGATGGAAAACTGGATCAACATCGGAATCGATCGCGTGCCGATAACCCGGTCATAAATCCCCATCACAAAGATCGGGGTTGCCAGCGCCATGATGTTGAGAACAAACGTCATGGTCAGCAATTGATAGCCAAGTCCAGAGAACCGGTCGGCAATACCGCCAAACCAGCCGCGTTTGTCATCTTCGAAATAGCGTTCACGCCGGTCTGCCGACGAGAACTGATAAATCTTGCCCGGAAGAGCCGAAAGCTTGATGACGAATTCGCGGTCTGTGCCGCCGTCAAAAACGCGAACACCGTTTTCTTCGGGTCGGATCACGACAAGGGCGGTGCCCTCGTCCGGGACGAACAGACATGGCATAAGGCGTTCATCAATCTGATCAAGCGTCGCGTCAATTTCCTGCGACTGATAGTTCAGATGCGCCATGACATTGCGGAAATCGGTCAGATCAAGCGCCTGATCCATATGCGGCAGGGCTTCGGCAACCTGACGCGGCAAACCACGCCAACCCAGCGCCTGAAGCAGTGGCCAGACACATGCATCGAAATCGGAAAGCGCGTCGGTGCTGGCAAGCCCCATACGGTAGTTCAGCGCATAATCCATGTTTTCGAGTTTTTTGATCATGCCCCTGCTCCGCTTGCGGCCGGGCGCCCGGCATCCTTGGCCGCATCCGTGGTTTTGTTCGTGCGACGCAGAACCGGCACCAGATGCTTGTCGATCAGGCGGTATTGCTTGTTCGCCATCGCAATCAGCGACGGGCGATGCGACACCATCACCAGCGTGCAGTGCTTTTTAAGCTCCACCATCAGGCTGGTCATGATGTTGTCGCCCGCGATATCAAGCGAGCTGTTGGCTTCGTCAAACAGGACAATGCGCGGGTAATCAATCAGGGCACGCGCCACCGCAATGCGCTGCTTTACCCCGCGTGGCAGGGTTTCGGACGCCTGCCCGCCGACTTCGGTGTCATAGCCTTCGGGCATGCGCATGACGATGTCATCAAGGCCCAAACGCCGGGCGATTTCGATCACACGCTCGACGCCGATTTCCTTGCGGAAACCGGTGATGTTTTCAAGGATCGTGCCTTTGAACATCACGCCATGCTGGGGCAGATAGGCGATCTGACGGCGGGTGGATTCGGCGGTGTAATCAGCCGGGTCCTTGCCATCAAGCAGCACTTCGCCGCGATCCGGGCGCAAGGCCCCCATCAGCAACCACAGAAGCGTTGTCTTGCCGGTACCATTATCGCCGGTAATCGCGATGGAATCACCCGGTTCGACCAACAGATCAAGGTTCTCGAAGATCTTTTTGCCATCGGCATGCGAGAAGGCGACATTGCGCAACTCGATCTTGCCATCAAGCAACGGCATATCGGCCGAGCCCAAGGCATCTTCTTCTTCGATTTCAAACAGTTCATTGACCCGCTGTCGGGCAACGCGAATGTTCTGGAACTGCGTCCACAAGGTCATCGCGCGCTGAAGCGGCTGGATCGAACGCCCCGACAGCATCGTACACGCGGCAAGTCCACCAACGGTCAGCTGCCCATTGATCACAAGCACACTACCGACGGCCGCTACCAGCACCATGGTCAGCATCGAAAAGGTCGCGCTGGCATTGACCGCGGCATGGGCCGAACGGGCCGCGCGAAGGTCATCGCCGGCACATTGGGATTGCAGCTGATCATGGCGACGGATCATCAGGTTTTCCATCGCCATCGATTTGATGGTGTGAATGCCCGTCAGGGTTTCAATGATGAAATTATAGCGCCGTTCATCGGATTGGCTGCGGTCATCAAGGGCTGCGCGCAAATCGCGCCCCAGAAACATCGCGGTCAGGAAAAACACCAGAAGAATGCCAAGCGGCACGAACACCAGATGCCCGCCAATCACCGCGATCAAGGCCAGGAACAAAACAATGAACGGCAAATCAACAACCGCGCCGATCGCCTGCCCGGAATAGAAATCTCGCAGCATGTTAAGACTGTTAAGCCGTTGCAGGTGCAGGCCCGGTGCGGTCTTGCCATAGTCGGTCAGACTTGCCGACAGCAAATGCCCAACCGCCTGCTGAGAGCTGTAATGTTCGAACTTCGCCGCCGAAAGCGAGGAGATATAAGCACGCCCCAGACGCAGGATCGCCTCAAGCACAAGCGCGCCCAGAACCCCGAAAATCAGAAGGGTCAGCGTCGGGATGGAGCTGTGCGGCAGGACACGGTCATAGACCTGCAAAAGCGTAATCGGCAAGGCAAGGGTCAGCAGGTTGATCACCAAAGCCGTGATCAACAGCGCAAACCGCCCTGTACGCAGGTGCGACAATGTACCGATATTCAATCGAGACCGACGTCTCATCAGGCTGGCGAGCTCCCGAACCTCACAAAATCCACCACCCCAAAGTGGAGGGCATATACAATGAGATAGGATACATACCGGATCGCCCCATCCAAAGCAAGAAGATCGTGGCGAAAATACAACCTGATGTGAACCATCTTACCCCCGCCTCGGCGGGTCTGGATCAGTTACGGTATAAAGATTATCTATACCAGCGCATATTATGCATTGCTGTCTTCGCCGCGCAACCGGTCGAGCGCACGACGTTCGGCCTTTGTTGGCCGCCCGGCACCTGCTTCGCGTTCACCAACCGGTGCGGTGCGAATATCGGATGCGACATCCTTTTTCGGAACTCTCGGCGGGGAATGGTCAACATAAAGCGTCTGTGCCTCGGGCGCTGGACCGCGACGTTCGCCAAGGGCGACGACCTCGACCACGCGCAAATGCGGCCCCTGAAAGAATTGCAGGCGATCACCGGCAACCACTGTAACACTGGCCTTTGATACCGATTGACCGTTCAGGACAATATGGCCGGACTGGCATGCCTTGCTGGCAAGCGATCTGGTTTTGTAGAACCGCGCATGCCACAGCCATTTATCAATCCGAAGCTTCTCTGCCTGTTCCGTCACGATCACCGAATTCCTGCAAACAACACGATATTATACACTTGGAAAGCAGAACGGCGACCCGCAAGGGTCGCCGTTCAATGCATAAAGTCCGATACGATCAGCCCTTGGCTTCAAGCATTTCCTTGAGCTTGGCAAACGGCGAATCTTCGTTGATCTGGTTGGCTTTTTCCGGTGCCTGATTGCGACCACCGCGCGGCTTGCCACCACGGCCACCTTTGCCGCCCTGGTTCGGACGATTGCCACCCTTGCCTTTCGGGCCGCCTTTGCCACGTGCTTCCTGGCGCGGGCCACCACGTTGACCACGGTTCTGACCGCCACCGCGTTTGCGACGATCGACACGGACGAAGTATTTGACTTCGACCAGTTCGTCACCATCGGCATCGGTTTCAACCGCCGGGGCTTCAGCAGCTGTTTCTTCGGTCGAGGCCGCAGATGCTTCAGCAGCGGCTTCAGCCGGTTCTGCCTTTGCTTCCGCTGGTACAGGTTCCTCCGCCGGGGCGTCTGCCTTGGCTTCGGTTGCTGCGGCTTCAGAACCTTCTGCCTTGTCGGCCTCAGGCTTGGCTGCCTTGGCAGCTTCCTCGGCCTTTTTCTCGGCTTCCTTGGCATCAAGTTCGGATTTCTTGACCTTGGTTACCTCGGCGCGCCAGCCAAGGGCGGTGAACACGCCTTCGGCCTGCTCGACCGTGCAGCCCAGAAGTGACAGCAGATCAGGATCAGGACGTACCTTGCCATCGTTTTCACGCGCCTTCTGACGCAGAAGAGCGGCAAAGCGCTCCAACATATCCACACGTGCGGCAAGCGGGCCTACCGGCATGTAACCGGCCGCAAGGTAGAAGCCCTTGGAATTCGCACGGTCGTTCGGGACCGAGGTCCGGCCTGCCGGTGGCAATTCCGGAAGCGCATCGAGTTCGCGTGCAACGGCCCAAAGAATGCCGCGCAGCTCAACCGGATCGGGTTTGAGCGCATCAAGCACATGGACGGTTTCAACACCAAGACGCACGCCAAGTTTGGCAAGTGCCTTACGGTCTTCGTCAGACAGGTCCTTGACCAGGCTTTCGAGTTCCGAACGCGGCACACAGCCCAGACCTTCGTTCAGTTGGAACAGAAGACCGCGAATCGGTCCGGACAGCTGACAATCACGCAGGCGGGTCAGCATCTTCAGACGCGTTTCGATATGGGCATTGATGAAATTCTGCAGGCGGGTACGCACCCGTTCACGGGTCGGACCGTCAAAGAACTCGCTATCGATGACCTGAACTTCAGGCGACAGCACCGTGTCACCTTTTTTCAGCACACCAACCTGTGCGCCGTTCCACAGCACATCGAGTTGTCCGTTAACTGCGAACTTGTCGTCTTCGTCAGTTTCAAGTTGTTTGACACGTTGGGCAATTTCGCCGGTCAACGCGCGACGTGCGGCACTGGCGATTGCCTTGCCTTCAAAAGCAGCATCGGTTTCATCAGCAATGAAACGGAATCCGTCAAGACGGCCGACAAATTCACCTTCGACCTGTACTTCACCATTCGCAGTGATGGTAGACATGAGTTCAGACTTGTCCTTGAGACTTTTCAATAAAACCGAGGTTCGTCTGTCAACGAACCTTTGGGTCAGGCGTTCATGTAGCACATCTGAGAGCTTGTCCTCAATGGCCCGCGTGCGTTCCTGCCAATGATTGGCATCTTCGAGCCAGTGATGCTTGTGCGACACATATGTCCAGACGCGAATACCTGCCAAACGTGATGACAACTGATCAATATCACCATCATAACGATCCAGACGCAAGATTTGTTCGCCCAGCCAATCGATGGGCAGTTTGCTTCCGGGTTTCGCAAGATAGCGATAGATAGATGTTAGCAGCCTCGGATGGGCATCGGTATGGATATTTCGGAAGTCGGGAATCTGGCAGACTTCCCACAATAACTGTACCCGATCGGGTGCGGTTGCGATGCGTGCGACATCCTCGTTGCGCGCCAGATGATCGAGCATGATCTCGTCCACCGGCTCGCGCGCCAGAATAAGGGTCGGATCGTCTGATCGCCGACGCAGCGATTTCTGCAGCGCGTCCACCGTTCGGAAATCAAGCCGTGCATTACGCCAGAAAACCTTGGCAAGCGGTTCGAACTCGTGTTCTTCGATCTGTTCGATAATGTCGGGATCGATCCCCGAAAGGTTCCCCGTCACCCCAAACGTGCCATCATTCATGTGACGACCGGCACGACCGGCAATCTGTGCAGTTTCAGCCGCGGTCAGGCCGCGATTGAACTTGCCATCGAACTTGGTCATCGCCGCAAAGGCAACGTGGTTGAGATCAAGGTTCAAGCCCATGCCGATCGCATCGGTCGCGATCAGATGTTCGACCTCGCCATTCTGGAACATCTCGACCTGGGCATTTCGCGTACGCGGGCTTAGCGCGCCAAGCACCACAGCCGCCCCGCCCTTCTGGCGTCGAACCAGTTCGGCAACGGCATAGACTTCCTGGGCGGAAAACGTCACCACGGCCGACTGGGCTGGCAGACGCTGGATTTTCTTGGCCCCGTTGTAAGTCAGAGTCGAAAAACGCTCCCGGCGGTCAAATTCGACATTATCCACCAGCTTGCGGATCACCGGACGGATGGTTTCAGCTCCCATGAACATGGTTTCATGGCGCCCGCGCGCATGCAAAAGCCGGTCGGTAAAGACATGGCCGCGTTCCGGATCGGCACACATCTGGATTTCATCAATCGCCAGAAAATCGACCTGCTTGGCGACCGGCATTGCCTCGACCGTGCACAGGAAATAGCGGGCTGTTTTGGGAAGGATGCGTTCTTCGCCGGTGATCAATGCCACCGCGCCCTTGCCGACCTTGGCGACCGCGCGATCATAGTTTTCACGTGCAAGAAGCCTGAGCGGGAACCCGATCATCCCGGTCGTATGTGCCAACATCCGTTCCATAGCGAGATGGGTCTTGCCGGTGTTGGTCGGCCCCAATATGGCAAGGATACGAGGACCGGTTCGGGTTGAAATCTGCATCAAACTTTTCCAATCGACAGCCCAATGATCCGGGCCATCGCAATCATTGGGCCTTTCAACACGCGATCCGGCGCGATGTCAAGCTTTCTACCCACGATCTAAGGCCCCACTCAAAGCGGTTCAAAACCTAAAGATCACCGGGCCCCGCGCAAAGCTGCCTATTCATCTTCGAGTTCGAGCAATCTGGCCCCGGGGCCATCGCCGCCAAGTGCGTCATTCGGGTTATAAAGCGGGCAGGCCGAAATCGACAAACAGCCGCACCCGATGCATTGCCCCAACTGGTCACGCAAACGGGTCAATTGGTCGATCCGTTCGTTCAGGTCATCGCGCCATTGCGATGACAGATGCTCCCAATCCTTGACGGTTGGTACGGTGTTGCGCGGCAACTTATCCAACGCCGCCCCGATTTCCGAAAGCGGGATACCGGTTTTCTGCGCGACCTTGATGATCGCGAGCTTGCGCAACACACCACGATGGAAACGGCGTTGGTTGCCATCCGTTCGGATGGAACTGATCAGGCCCTTGCGCTCATAAAAATGCACGGCCGAAACCGCAATCCCGCATCTTTTCGCGACTTCACCAACGCTCAGATAACGCTGTAGCGCCCCTTTTTCCGCCATTTTCCCTCTCCCGGCACGGCATATCAGAAAGTTTCGTTTTCACGGTTGACCTTAACCTTTGTTGAGGTTCTAGAACAAGAACCATTGAAAAGAAAACAATAGGAGTGAGCGTTGTGAAAGAGACATACAATGTCGCCGTCATCCTTGGCAGCGCCCGCGAAGGGCGCTTCGGCGAAACAGTGGCCAATTGGGCGGTTGAAACGCTGCGATCTGATCAGGAGCTTTCCGTTGATCTGATCGATCCGGCGAAACTTGATCTGCCATCCCGCCATGTCGGGGCCGAACACCCCGGTGTTGCAGAACTTCAAACGGCACTGGCAGAGGCCGATGCCTTTGTCGTCGTCACCCCGGAATACAACCACAGCTTCACGGGCGAGCTAAAGCTGCTGATTGATGCCGCCAAACCGCAATGGAAGCGCAAACCG
Source organism: Thalassospira sp. HJ (assembly GCF_000948415.1). Taxonomy (GTDB): domain Bacteria; phylum Pseudomonadota; class Alphaproteobacteria; order Rhodospirillales; family Thalassospiraceae; genus Thalassospira. Next base: position 78,456 of record NZ_JYII01000006.1, read on the forward strand.
CTTGCCTTTGTGTCCTATGGCGGGATGTCGGGTGGCCTGCGTGCGGTCGAGCAGCTGCGGCTTGTCTTTGCCGAACTGCATGTTGTCACCATGCGCGACGTCATCAGCTTTGCCCACGCCCATGACAAGTTCGATGAAACGGGCCGGCCCAAGGATCTTGAAGGCACCAATGCCGCCCTGCATCACATGATGACGGATCTGAAATGGTGGGCCGGTGCCCTTCGTGAAGCCCGCTATCCGCATGCCAAGCTTCAATTGCTTGAAGCCATCGCGTCCTGAACCGCGTCCTGACCGGCGTCACACCCGTCGGCCTTGCATCAGCCTGTCGCTGTTTGAACAGCCCCCCCACCCCTGACAGGGACGGGCTGATGCACCACTCTTTGCTCCCCGATTAAGGGCCATTAACGCAAAACGGGGTGACCAGATGGTCACCCCGTTTTCTTTGTCTTTCAGACGTTCTGAAACCTTAGTGGTTTCGCATCTTGTCTGCATATTCCTTGAGCTGCCGACGTGCGGCCTGGAAACTGTTTTTCAGCGCGATATAGACGTCTTCATGGGCATGATCGGCGCTATCGCGTTTCACCATGATTTCCTTGCCCGGTACATTGATGCCGAAATGCACGGCAAAGCGGTTTCCATGCGCATGAGAAGATTGTGGGCGCTCCACCACGACATGACAACTGGTCATGCGGTCGAAGGTTTCTTCCAGTTTTTGCACCTTGAAACGGATGCGCTCATCCAGCGCATCAGACTGATCAACATCACGGTAGGTGATTTGAACGGGAACCTTCATGGTACGGCCTCCTGTTTAAAGCCTTGGACGCAAGACAGGGCATTGCACCCTGCCGATTAACCCGGCCTGTTTTTTAACGGCTCGGGGACTTTCAGGAACGCTTCCAAAATTCTGTCTGCGCCCCTGTAATAAAACCGTCTTTCTTTATACTTAGGATACAAGACTTGCGCTGCAAGATGCGTTGACGCATATCAAGCTCGGTTTAGTTTAAGGACGTAAACTTTAACCCGTTGAGGAGTCAGTTCTTCTGCCAATATCGGAGGAGACTGACAGACGCTTGAAACAAAGGAGAAAAAAGAGGTCATGACGGAAGAAAAAATGCGGTTCGAGGCCGAGGTTAGCCGACTGCTCGATATCGTTGTCCATTCACTTTATTCCAACAAGGACATCTTCCTGCGCGAGCTGATCTCGAACGCTTCGGATGCGTGCGACAAGCTGCGCTATGAAGCGATTGCCAAACCGGATTTGCTCGCTGGTGATGCCGACTTCAAGGTGCGCCTTCTGACAGATGATGTCCGCAATGTTCTGACGATTGCCGATAACGGGATCGGGATGAACAAGGAAGATCTGGTCGATAACCTGGGCACCATCGCCAATTCCGGCACCGCCAAGTTCCTGGATGCCGTTTCCAAATCCGACAATGCCAAGGATGTCGATCTGATCGGCCAGTTCGGTGTCGGCTTCTATTCCGCCTTCATGGTTGCCAACAAGGTCGAAGTCGTCAGCCGCAAGGCGGGTGAGGACCAAGCATGGAAATGGTCATCTGACGGCAAGGGCGAATACACCATCTCCGAGGCCGAGATGGAAGGTCGCGGTACGCAGATCACCCTGCACCTGACCGACGACAACAAGGAATTCACAGACGAGCATCGTCTGCGTCATATCGTCAAAACCTATTCCGACCATATTGGTATTCCGGTGGTCCTGATGAAGGGGGATGGTGATGAAACGCTGAACGAGGCATCCGCACTTTGGACCCGCCCGAAAAGCGAAATCACCGACGAACAGTACAAGGAATTCTACAAGCACACCTCGCACGCATTTGATGATCCGTGGAAGACCATCCACTATCAGGCAGAAGGCGCGATTGAATATACCGGCCTTCTGTATCTGCCGACCATGCGCCCGTTCGATCTCTATGATCCGCAGCGCAAAGGCCATCTGAAGCTTTATGTCCGCAAGGTCTTCATCACCGAAGGCGCTGATGAGCTTCTGCCGCCGTGGCTGCGTTTTGTTTCCGGTGTGGTCGATAGTCAGGACCTGCCGCTGAACGTCTCGCGCGAAATGCTTCAGGACCATCCGTTGCTGACCAAGATCAAGAACGGTCTGACCAAAAAGGTCCTGTCCGAACTTGAAACCGCAGCCAAGAAAGATGCTGAGGGTTACGAAACCTTCTGGGAAAACTTCGGCTCGGTCGTCAAGGAAGGTCTGTATGAAGACCAGACCAACCGTGATCGGATCCTGAAACTTGCGCGGTTCCGCTCGACCCATGGCGATGGCTGGACGACCCTTGCCGACTATGTCGAACGCATGAAGGACGGCCAGAAGGCGATCTATTACATCAGCGGCGAGGATATTGACGCCCTTAAACGCAGCCCACAGCTTGAAGGCTTTGCCGCCAAGGGGATCGAGGTTCTGCTTCTGACCGATCCGGTGGATGAATTCTGGATGCCGTCGGTTGGCCAGTTTGAAGAAAAAGACTTCAAATCGGTCACCCGTGGCGGTGCGGACCTCAATGACATCAAGTCTGACGACAAGGAAGCCGACAAGGACGACAAAAAGGATGACGCCGCAAGCGATGCATCTGCCCTGATTGCCGCAATCAAACTGGCCCTTGGCAATGGTGTAAAAGACGTTCGGGAGTCAGATCGCCTGACCAGTTCGGCCTGCTGTCTGATTGCCGATGAAATGGGCATGGATCTGCGTATGGAACGCCTGATGAAACAGCACAACCGTGTTGATGAAATCAGCCCGCGCATCCTTGAAATCAATCCGAAGCACAGCCTGATCAAAAAGCTGTCTGACATTGCCACCAAGGATGCCAAGGCACCGATCCTGAATGACGCAGCCCTGTTGCTACTTGATCAGGCCCGCATTCTCGAAGGTGAAGCCTTGCCCGATCCGGTCAGCTTTGCCCGTCGCCTTGATCTGGTGATGGAAAAGGGTCTGGGTGCATAATCACCCCAAAAGATCCGATCTTTGCAAAACGGCGCATCATAAGATGCGCCGTTTTCTTTTGGTTTTGCGCAAAATTTAAAATGCTTATTTACCAACAAGCGGCATAAACATCCCAGATATCAGAGAACCGAAGTCGGGCGGGAAGGCACAAAACACGATGACAGCGATGATGAACTGGCAAAAACTGCTTTCACCGGCGCGCCTTGGCACCCGTCATTCCAGTGTCGGGCAATTTGGCCGATCTGACTTCCACAAGGATTATGACCGCATCATCTTTTCGGCGTCCTTTCGCCGTCTGCAGCGCAAGACGCAGGTCCATCCCCTTCCGGAAAATGACAATGTCCATACCCGCTTGACCCATAGTCTTGAGGTTTCCTGCATTGCAAGATCACTGGGGCTTACGGTTGGTCATCGCCTGCACGAAAAGGGCAGCCTGCCCGACGCGATCGAGCCCGATCACATGGCCGCCATCGTCCAAGCAGCAGCACTTTGTCATGATATCGGCAACCCGCCTTTTGGCCATGCCGGCGAGTACGCCATCCGTCAGTGGTTCGTCGACGCCGCCCCGGAATTCACCCAAAGCCTGAATGCCGAGCAGTTCGCCGATCTGACGACATATGAGGGAAATGCCCAGGGCTTCCGCCTTCTCACCAACAAACGGACTGGTCTGTATGACGGCGGAATGCGCCTGACCTATGCGACTTTGGCCAGTTTCCTGAAATATCCCTGGTCGGCAGCCGGAAGTCCCTTCCCGCAGAAAAAGAAGTTCGGGGCGTTTCAAAAAGAATTCGCCCTGCTCGAAGAGGTCGCCAATGCGACCGGCCTGATCCGCACCGGTGATCAATCGTTCTGTCGTCATCCGCTGGTCTATCTGGTCGAGGCGGCCGATGATGTTTGCTATGCCCTGATCGATATCGAGGATGGCGTGGAACTTGAACTGGTCGAGTTCGATGTTCTGGAAAAGATGCTCCTGCCCTGCATCACCGATGAAATTCCGGCCGAATACCATCGCGAACCTAATTCCAGCCGCAAAATTTCCTTCCTGCGTGGCAAGATCATGACCGGGCTTCTGGACGCCTTGGTCAACGCGTTTGTCGCCAACGAAGAAGCCCTTTTGGCCGGGGAATGGAAAGGCGATCTTCTGGCCTGTGCTGAGGGCCCCTATAACGATCTGATCACGCAGGCGAAGTCATTCTCGGAAAAGCAGATCATTCTTAACCGGCGCAAGGTCCAGATCGAGGTCGGCGCCTTTGCCCATCTTGAAACCCTGCTTGAAACGTTCTGCAAGACCGCCCTTGATGTCCATCATGCCAAGTCGGAAGCCGATATATCCTATCGCACTGGCCGGGTGCGCGAACTGATCGGTAATGATGCGATGCCCATCGGGGCGCCGCTTTATGATCTGTATCTGGTCATTCTTGATTACGTATCGGGCATGACCGATGATTTCGCCGCACGCCTTGCGCGTGATATCGGCGGCGGACAGCATTAAGCCATGTGGTTGTTTGGTCACTTTATTTACCGTTACCAGCGTCGCACTGCCTTTCTGGGCGCAGGGGCGTTGGCCGCGATCATCTATGGCCTTGTTGATCAAAGCACACGTCCGGAAATCGAAGCATGGTATTGGCCGTCCGTTGCCAGTGCCGTGACCTTTTTCATCACGCGCTTTGTTATCTCACGCCTGATTCGCCGGTTCATCGGTGGTGTAAGGCGCAAACTTCAGTAAAGAACATACAAGGCAAAAAGAAAGGCAGGCTAAAAAGCCTGCCTTTGCTATTCGGGTTTGTGGTGTCCACCGATCTGGTGAACAGGGTCAGACAGTTAGTCCTGACCACCACCCATGGCGCTGTTGATTTTCTTGTCAGTGTTATACTGACTGAGCGAGTAAACCGCCCAGATTGCCGCCGGAACCCAACCGACGAGGGTGATCTGCAAAATCAGGCAGATAACACCTGCAATCGGACGCCCGATGGTAAAGAAAAGCAACCAGGGCAGAATAAGTGCGATCAATAGACGCATGGATGAAATCCCCTTTTTGGTTCGACGTGCTTACATGCCGTCTTCGAAAGTGACCGTCACAACGCGGTTGCCCTGCTCCGGCACACCGTCTGCGGTTGAAACCGGTACATTGGCTTCGCCGCTGATGCTGATTGCAAGTTTGCTTGCCGGAACACCGCCGTCACGCAGTGCCTTGACGACCGCATCAACACGCGACTTGGCAAGGATGTCATTATACATCGCATCACCGGCACGGTCAGCATAGGCAACAAGGCTGATCATTTTCGGCTCGTAACGGCCATAGGCCTCGACGATACCATCAACGACCGACATCGCCTTGCCGTCAATTGCGGCACTGTCGAAACCGAAATAGACATTCATCGGAACCGGCATCGGCATTGCTGCCATCGGGGCCGGACCGGTGTCGAGTTCGGCCTGTACGATGGCCAGTGCCTGATAGAATGCCGAACGGCAGTTATCGATGTCTTCCTGCTGGATGTTTTCTTCGAGTTCCTGCAACCAGCAATCAAAACCGGTCTGCGCACGGGCAGCAGCACTTGCAGCCTTTTCACGACCACCGGCCTCAAGGGCCGACATCAAATCAGCACGTGCAACTTCGACTTCGGCCACAGAACCTTCCGGAAGGTTACGCTCGGCAATGGCCTGCGGGCCGGCATCCATGCCCATGGCTGCGGTCTTGGAACGGTTGGTGAAATAACGCGCATCCGACCAATCGGCTTCGTCATATTCTGCCTGGGCAAGGTCGGCATAATTCTGGTGAAGAGCCGCGTCAAAAGCCGACCCTTCGTCGGCCATCTCGCGTACTCCGGGGATGTTCATGTTTGCGCACGCGCTCAGAAAGGCAGCGGCGGATACAACGGCAAGCAGTTTAGCTTTCATCGGTTTTACTCCTTGGTCTGACCGACTGTCGGGATCCCAATCCCATTATGTTTTGGCCATGCCGACATTTGTTCCCAATGTCTTGTCTGGCCAAAATGGCAGGCCTTTTGGCCCGTCTTTTCCATGTCACTCTTGTCATCAATCAGATCAGAAGACCTGACCCCGGATTTTGACCCGTCCCAAGTCCTTGGACTAGTCCCCCAAGACAACACAGATTGTGGATATACTTATCCCTATCCAGAAATATATAGAAGTCAAATTCATGAAAAAAAGCAGTGGGATAGAGAAAATTCATAACCCGCTAACATCCCGCTGCATCAACAACAGAAAAAATTTGTGGGTTTGCCCCACAAACACAAAGGCCCGACGGATCATGGTCAATCCGCCGGGCCAAAGATCAGTTCAGGCGATTGCCATCAGATGATGGCTTAGTCCGAAGAACCACCAAACAGGCCCTTGACCGCGCCACCAAGCGCGTCGGCCCCTTCCTTAAGCTTGGTACCACCGCCACTGGCAGCTCCGCCAACGGCACCAACGACACCCTTGCCAAGATCGCCAACACCCTGCAGCAACCCATCAACATTCAGGCTGGAAACCGCCTTGAAGACAGAGGTGTTGATCGCGGTCAGGATTTCACCGGCTACTTCGGCCGGGGTCGCACCGCCATCATCCTTGCCAACATCGGTCAGGTGAATTTCAGGCAGGTTGGTCGAAAGCTTCTTGCCCTGCAGGAAGCCAGCTGAAACGCCGACATCACCATTCCGGACATAGACATTATCAATAATGATCTTGGTTCCGCCTTCGTCGGCAGCATCACCGGATGCTTCGCTATCCGCGCCACCGGCACCGGTCGGGCCCGAGACGCGCTGAACAAATGCCTCAACATTGCGCTGGATGGTCGCGATGTTTGAACTGCCATTGCCCAGCTCGTAAATTACGCTTGGTGAATCAACCACCACTTCGATGATCCGGATGGTATCGCTGGTCAGGGTCGAACCATCAAGGCGCACCGAAATATTGCCGAGCGAGAACGCATAATCGGTATTGAACCCGTCAGGGTTGCCGACCACCAGCCCGTTGATAGCGGCGGTGTTTTGCGTTGTTTCAATCGATACCCCGTCAACCGTGACATCGGCCAGGGTCACACGCGTGCCGGCCTCTTCGATGGTGGATTTCACGATGTCATCTAGATTGACGTAAACATATACAAGCCCGCCAACGACCAAAACGATGATCGCGGCCAGACCAATCAGTATCTTTTTCATTGCCCGTATCCTGCGTAATGAGCCATCGAAACTGCGCGAATTTTATGCCATGAAAGGCAAATGGGCACGCGTCCGGTTTCGTTCAACCAGAAGAGTTGCGCTGATCGGACTGACAATCAAGTTATTTCACATGACAAAACAGCGGATTAGGTTTCCCTGATCCGCTGTTTTGATGTCTTCAATTATCGATGGTTCAAAGACTGAACTCGACCACAACGGGTGCATGATCGGATGGCTTTTCCCAATCACGGGCAAGGTCATAAACCGATGCAGTGCGGACCGTTCCAGCCATATTCGGCGTCATCCAGACGTGATCAAGACGCCGGCCCTTGTTGCTCGCGCGCCAGTCGCGTGCGCGGTAGCTCCACCAGCTAAACAACTTTTCGGGTTCAGGCACAACTTCGCGCACGGCGTCGATGAAATCGCCGGACTGGCGGAATTTCTCGAGGATTTCGACCTCGACCGGTGTGTGGCTGACCACTTTCAGAAGCTGCTTATGAGACCAGACATCGTTTTCCGACGGTGCGATGTTGAAATCCCCGACCAATACCGCTTTACGGTCCGGATCAGCGGCGCGACGTTCGCCCCACCAGCTGGTCATTTCATCAATGAAGGACAGCTTGTGGGCGAATTTCTCGTTGATCGCCGGGTCCGGTTCATCACCGCCAGCCGGGATATAGAAGTTATGCAGCTCGACACCGTTTTCGAACTTCGCCATGCAGTGACGACGATCTTCCTTGCCGCAGAAATGCTTGATGTCGGTCTCGATAAACGGCAGCCGCGAAATGATCGCCACCCCGTTATAGCTTTTCATGCCGTGGTTATGGCGATGAACATAGCCCGCCGCCTCAAAGGCATCGTGGGGGAAATGTTCATCCGGGCATTTCAGTTCCTGCAGGCACAGCGCATCAGGCTGCTGGTCTTCAAGGAACTTGATGACCTGTTCAATGCGCAGTCGAACGGAATTGATATTCCAGCTTACGATTTTCAAAACGGACTCCGTTTTCGTTCTTTTCAGGTTGGGCTCCTGACCCGCAATCCCCTGAAAGTTCCTATTTCAGGGTGACGGACAGTTCCGCAACATCGGAAATCACCAGATCCATGCGATCGCCGCGCACGACCTGACCAACGCCTTCGGGCGTTCCGGTAAACAGAAGATCGCCCGGTTTCAGTTCAATCAGGGTCGAGAGATGCATCAGCGCATCGACCACCGGCCAGATCATCTTCTCCGTGGTGTCGTTCTGGCGGACATCGCCATTAACCGACAATTTCAGATTGGTCGCATGCGGGTTGCCGGCATCGGCTTTGGGCTGGATCGCGGAAATGGCCGCACAACCATCAAAGGACTTCGCCATATCCCATGGCAGCCGACGTTCCTTAAGGCCCGCCTGCACATCACGGCGGGTCATATCAAGACCGGCAGCATAACCGAAAATGGCGTCTTCGACAGCAGCACGATCCAGATCCTTGCCCCCCTTGGACAGGGCTGCGACCAGTTCACCTTCATAGTGCAAATCTTCGGTGCCCGACGGATATGGCAGATCGCCATTGCCAACAACCAGGCAGTCGGTCGGCTTCATAAACACACAAGGCGGGGTGTCAGAGGGATCCGATCCCATTTCGCGGACATGTTCGGCGTAGTTCTTGCCGATGCAAAAAATGCGATTTACCGGGAAAACGTCGTTCGTGCCCTGAACCGGAATGGTCGTCGGTGCAGGTGCGTCAAAGATCAAACTCATGATGACCCCATGTTGTTTATTCAAACTGTCCCACAGTCATAAACAAGCACGGGTCAGAAAGAAACGACCAAAACGCGTTGGAACGCTTCTGCTGTCAGGAATTGTCAGGAATTGTCAGGAGGGCCGATTATGGCTTTGCAGGAAGCCTGTCATTCGATCCGATCAGCACCAGTTCTCGTCCAGGATCATGTCGCGGACCTTGGTCTTGGCGGCCTGAAGAACAGAAAACTTTTCCGGATCATGAAGCGGCGGTACAGACAGGATCAGAAGCCGTGCCGTTTCACCCGCATTGACATGCAGATGGTATCGCTGCCCCTGCAGGATCGAAATGCAGCTGTCATGGCCTTCAAACACATTGCCGTCACCATCCGAAATCTCGACATTTCCGGAACGCATAAACACGATTTCCTCGGCATGGCGGCTTTGAACGCCTGATACCACGCAAGGGCCCTGCAGCGCGACTTCGCGGGTCGCAAGACAGGATGCAACATCGCCATTGGCCGGGGTCGCCAGAACGTGATCAGCAGCAATCGTATTTGACAGTCTTACCATGTGTGCATTTCCCGAAATCGAAATCGCTCGGTGTGAACGCCGGGGAAAATGCCGATATCGGATGAACTTCGATATCCACATATGGGGAGTAAAAGCATATTGCATTCAATCTGCTTCATTTTGTTTGTTTTTGGCGTGCAGTTTGGCAAGGCACAGTGTGCAGAGCGATGCGGCGCATCGGTCAAACGCTGTAACGCTGCGAAACGCCGCCAAAAACAAACCCTTCGGGCCGGGATAACCTTCCGCCCCGCAGCGTCAAGCCCCTTGAACGTAGCCCCGCTACGTTCGGCGGCCCTTTCCTTGCCAGACGGAAGGTTATCTCCGGCAAAATGAGGCAGATTGAATGCAACATGCTTTAAGAAAAAAGGGGTGATACAACCCGTATCACCCCTTTAAAATCGTTATGAATTGTGGATTACAGCAATCCTTCGATTACCCGGTCTGGCGGGGTGTGACCATCGACAAACGTCTTGATGTTGATCAGGACCTTCTCGCCCATATCAACGCGGCCCTCGATGGTGGCCGATCCCATATGCGGCAACAGAACAGCATTTTGCAGCTCAAGCAGCTTCGGGTTCACCGCCGGTTCGTGCTCAAACACGTCAAGACCGGCACCGGCAATTTCCCCGTCCGCCAGCATCCGGGTCAGCGCCGGTTCGTCAACAATCTCGCCACGCGCAGTGTTGACCAGAATGGCATGCGGCTGCATCAGTTTCAGACGACGCGCAGACAGCAGGTGATAGGTCGCTGGCGTATGCGGGCAGTTGACCGAAATGACATCGACATGGGCCAACATCTGATCCAGGCTTTCCCAATAGGTCGCATCAAGTTCTTCTTCGATATCCGGGTGCACACGACGGCGGTTATGGTAATGCACCGACAGGCCAAAACCCTTTGCCCGGCGCGCAAGTGCCCGGCCAATACGGCCCATGCCAACAATGCCAAGACGCTTGCCCCAGATACGATGACCCAGCATCAGCGTCGGCCCCCAACCAGCCCATTCGCCCTTGCGAATAAGACGCTCGCCCTCAGCCAGTCGGCGCGATACCGACAGAATCAGTGCCATGGTCATATCGGCGGTGTCTTCGGTCAGGACATCTGGCGTGTTGGTGACGGTGATGCCGCGCGACCGTGCGGTCTGCAGATCGACATGGTCAACACCGGTGCCGAAATTGGCAATCAGACGCAGGTTCGGACCAGCATGCGCCAGAACCGCGGCGTCGATCTTGTCGGTCACGGTCGGCACCAGCACATCGGCTTCCTTGACCGCATCAATCAGTTCCTGCTTGCTCATCGGCGCATCGTCAATATTCAGACGTGCGTCAAACAGTTCCATCATGCGGGTTTCAATCGCTTCCGGCAGCTTCCGGGTCACGACGACAAGCGGTTTTTTCTTGGTCATGTGCCGATCCTATGCGGTCTTTTAACTCTTTTTCAGACAAAATAAGGCATGTTGCACTTTGGTGCCCTGCCGCACTGCAGTGATGCCATGCCGCAAGGTACAAAAGCAAGGATTTTGACGCAATTTTTGTAATTTTATTTCGCAATCGCGAATTTTTACAAAAGCCGCGTAATGAGAATAAACGAGGGAATACCAACAAGATGCCGCAGAATTTGCGCAAATTTCTGTATCGCTTCATGGCCTTGGCGATTCTGACGAGCCTGACCACGCCGATCGTGGCCAGCGCACAGGAATCGGGCCTGCCGATCCCGCGATTTGTCGCACTGCGTTCTGACAAGGTGTTCCTGCGCTCCGGCCCCGGCCTTCGGTATCCGAAAGTCTGGATTTATCATCGTCGCAACATGCCGATGGAAGTGGTGTCGGAATTTGATACCTGGCGCAAGGTACGCGACTGGGAAGGCAGCGAAGGCTGGGTGCATCAAAGCCTTCTGATCGGGTCGCGCCATGTCATCGTTACCGATGAAAACATCACGCTGTATTCCGCAGCCGACAAAAACGCCCGCAAGATTGCACTGGTTTCGGCAAGCGTGATCGGCCGCATCGAAGATTGCCCGACAACAGTTGACTGGTGTCAGTTGCGTTTTGGTGATTTCGAAGGCTGGGCGCCCCGCCATGGCTTCTGGGGTATCTATGACGGCGAGAACATCGAAGGATAATATCCTTCGGGTTTGCCGCCCTAAATCATTTCAAAGCCGGAATCAGGCGTCGACAGAAACCCGGTTGGTCGGACGATCCGCACCACCTGTGCCACCGCTGCTGCCAAATGTGCCATTGCCGCCGCTGTCATATCCACCAAAGGCTGGCGTTGCGAACGGCTGTGCTGCCCCGCTGCCAGGAATCGACTGGCCAAGGAAGTCCTGCCCCGGATTGGTGCCATCTTCTTCGGCTGTCGCATCAAGGAAGGGATCTTCTTCCTGTTCCGGAACAGGGTCCGGACGCGGTTCAGGCAGGGTAATGCCACCAACGGCGACTGTCTGGCTGGCAAGCTGGGACGAAACGTCGCCAAGATACGCCTGCAGATTTTCCGAAATACGTGCCTGCGCATCTTCACGACCGGATGTTTCAGATGCGGCCAGTTGCGCCTGCAGGATGTTCTCACCCGCGACCTGAGAAATCCGGTTCTGATCCTGTGCGGTGCCAAGGCTGCCCTGATCCGCCGCCAGCGAGATTTCGTGATCACGCAGCGCTTGTTGGGCTTCATCCACTAGCGTGCGCGCATTCGTAACACCGGCAGTGTCGGAAACATCAATGTTCGAAAGACCGGTCGCCAGGTCCTCGGCACTTGATGCCGACAGATCAATATCAATGCGATTGTCCGATGATGTGCCGGTACCAACCTGCAACGTGATCGATTGATCAGACGCCAGAAGGTCACGGCCCTCAAAATTGCTGTTGGCGGCAATATCGTCGATCTGGGTCAGGTAATCTTCGATCTGCGCATTCAGCTGCGCGCGTTGCTGCGTCGAAAGATCTGTATTTTCTTCGGCAATCGTGACCAGCGCATCAATCTCGTCCAAGGCACTGCCGATCCGCGAAAGATCCGTTGATGCCTGATCAAGAAGTGCACCCGCATTGCCAAGCGAGCCGTTTAATTGTGCGCTGGTGTACCCGGCATTGCGAACCGAGTCGGAATTGCGGTTTGAGCTCTGGCTGTCAGCAGAAAACTGGCTGCTTTCAGACGCAATCAACCTGTTCTGCGGTGCGATTGCACGCGCAGTGTTGGTATAGATCGGCAGCTGACTGGCCAGTGGTTCCATTGCTTTTCCGCTCAAACAAGCCGGCAAGGCAACTACGTGCTGCACGGACAACGGATCGATTGTCTTCGACCCATTGCCCACCTGACCATCCTGGTGTCCGGCGGAAATACCAGCCACTAGTATAGTATATCAGTGAAGAAAAATTAAGCCCCAAAGCGAACCAGTGCGCGAACTAGGTCTTAGCCATTGGACGTACAGCGTAAGACCGCGAACAATTCCAGATGCGATGACCACAGGAACTGATCGACCGGCACGACTTTTTCGATCTCGTAACCGGCATTGCGCAGAACGCGCATATCGCGGCTAAAGGTCGCAGGATTGCATGACACCGCCAGAACCCACTCCGGTCCATCAACGGCCAGCGCCTCGCACTGGGCAAGGGCACCGGCACGCGGCGGGTCAAACACCACCAGATCAAATCCGCGCAGTTCATCCCCGCTAAGTGGCTGTCGAAACAGATCGCGGCGCACAACCTTGATCGGGCTGCCTGATTGCCCCACCGCATATTGCAGCAGCTCAACCGCGCGCGGATCGCTTTCAACCGCCGTGACCGAACGGCGCTTGCCTGACAGGGCCAGTGAAAATGTGAAACTGCCAACACCACAGAAAAGATCAGCAACGTTTTTGGGCGCAATATCAGAAACGGCCGAGGTGATGGCACGAACCAGTGCCTGTTCGCCTTCACAGGTTGCCTGCAAAAAGCCCCCCGGCGCAATCGGCACATCGATCCCTTCAAACCGGACCAACGGGGTATGGCGGGCTGCAACCGGCTCATCGGCACGATCGCCACTCTTCCAGCTTAGCCGGGCGATATTCTGATGATCGGCGAATTCCGCCAGATTCTGTCGCATATCAAGGTCCGGGTCGTTGCTGGCATGGACCAGCACATCCAGACCGGTATCGGTCAGGGTAACAAAGACTTCCTTGATATCGCGCGCATGCTCGGGCGGACAGTTTTCCAGAAACATCACAAATGCTTCGCGAAACGCCATCAGTTCCGGGCGCAGAACCGCACAATCGGGCACATTCAGAACGGTGTGACTGAACCGGCCATGGAAGCCGACAAAAACGCCTGTCGCCCCGACATGCACCGAAAACCCAGCGCGCCGCCGACTTGCCGGTGGCGAGATTTCAACATCCCCGACCAGATCGTCGGCGTCTTCGGGGTCAAGGCCAGCGCGCTGAAGGGCGATCAGCGCCTTGTCACGTTTCCAGGTGCGGTAATCATCATCGTTCATGTGCTGTAGCGCGCAACCACCGCATTCCTTGAAATGCGCGCAGCGCGGCGCACTATAGCCATCAGCGCGCGCAATTTCCGAAACGACCTCAGCCCCATACCCATCGCCGCGCTTTTGGCGGAGTGCGACCCGCACTTCATCGCCGGGCAGGACGCAATCAACATAGATCAGCACCGACTTGCCATCAGGCGCGGTGACATGGGCAATACCATCGCCGCGCGCACCGATCTGTTCGATGGTTACGTCTGCTTCAAACCCGATCAGTGGATCACGACGGGATGGTTGACGTTTGCGTCCCCCACGGGCACGGGGATTGCGGTGATGGTGTTTCATGAACTCTCTCTGGGGGTGATCTTTGTCACACGAAAACCGACGATGTCTGCGGGGTGTCGGGTTACCGCCTGAGATACACCACTTCACGTTTTCAGAACAGGGGCTAAGCGGATTTATTATCGCCAAACCTGCCTCAAAACACTGTCACGGAATGCTTTTTGGTCATCACGCGGGAAAATTAATGCGTAAATGAAGGCGACCAACCCCTTAAAGTCGTGTAAGAATAACACCATAAAAGAATGGTAGCGATTTTGATCAATCAGAGTGACAGCGCCCTTTTTTCATCCATCAATGACAGAAAAACATTGGTGGAAACTGGTATTGCCAGATATCGGCACGCCGCCTGATCGGGGAGGATCAGGACGTGTCACTATGTTGGGGGAGACATGGAAGAAGAAACAAAGCAGGCTGAGGAAAACGCAAACAAGCAAACGTCGCGCCTGAAAAAGCGGGCTTTGGCGGCGGGTTTTCTGACGGCGGCTTTCTTTGTCACAGCCACTTTCCTGATCTGGCAAACGGTTGAAAACAACCGCCGGGCCATTTTGCAATCTGCCGGGCAGATCACGGCCAACGCCGTCGCCCAGCAGGTCAAAGGCATTGTGAACAACAACCTCGCTGTTCTTGAAAGCTTTGCCGACAACTGGCAGGGCGGCCCGCCCGAGGACGAGAGCGAATATCTCTCTGTTGCGACCCCGCTGGAAAGCCGGTTCCCCGCCCTGCAGGCGATCAACTGGATCACGCCAAACTACATCATTCTTTATGTCGCCCCGATCAAGGGCAACGTCCCGGCCATGGGGGCGGATCTTAAACGTCATCCGCTGGCCGGTCCGGTTCTCGATATTGCGCTTGATCAGCGCCGCACACAAATCACCCCGACCCTTGAGCTGATGCAGGGCGGGCGTGGTTTTGCGGCCTATAGCCCGGTTTTGGGCCGCGATGGCGAGATTATCGGCATCATCAACGGGGCGTTTCGAATTCGCTCCATGCTGGCCTCGGTCATCAATACCGAACAGGTCGAGGATTACACCGTCCGTGTGCGCGAAGGCGACACGGTGCTATTTGAAATCCGTGGCGAGGGGGATGACGAAACCCTGCAGCACACGGTGCCGTTTGATGTGGTCGGTCGCCAATGGCAGGTTGACGTTATTGCCGATCCCAAACTGGCGCAAAGCACAGTAAATCCCGAACTGATCGTAATGTTCGGTGCGCTGACGACGGTTCTGTTCACCACCATCGTCTTCTTGCTGACCAACCGGCAAAAGGCCGCCCTGCGCCGGACGGTTCATCACATCAATGCCGGCGATGACATCAATGACCTGTCGCTTTCGATTACCAAGCTTGATGGTCATCTGAAATCGATGTCGCCGGAAACCGCCGAGTTCTTCGACCTCCGCGAAGAGGATTACGGCTTTATCCGGTTCTATAACCTCGCACCGGAATTCCAGTCCGATGGCACCGCATCACGCCGATCACAGGAAAAGATGCTGCTTGCGATCACCCGTGGTGATGACGAACTTCGGCGCGAGTGGATTGTCCGCAGTGCCGAAGGCGTTCACGTTGTCTGCAATCTGGCGATGAAGCCGTCGGCAACCCATCCCGATTGCGTTGACATTACCCTGCATCACAACCCGGCGGCCAATGCATCGGCCAACCGCCTGCGCTATCTGGCAACCCATGATCCGCTGACCGGTCTTCCCAACCATGCCCTGTTTGAGGATCGCCTTAATCAGGCGGTGGCGCACGCCAAACGTTATGAAAAGCTGCTGTCGGTTCTTGTCGTTGATATCGACAACTTCCGGGCGATTAATGACCGGTTCGGTGCCGATGTCGGCGATGAAACGCTGCGCACCATTTCCGGTCGTCTGCGCGCTACAGTACGTGAAAAGGACACCTGTGCGCGGTTCTCGGGCGATATGTTTGCCATTATCGCGACCGACCTGTCGGAAGCAGAGGGTGCCGCATTGGTTGCCGAACGCGTGGTTGAGGCCATGTCACAACCGATCCTGACCACCACGGGCGATGAAATCCGCCTGCATGTCAGTGTCGGTGTTGCGCTTTATCCGAATGATGCGCGTGCGCCGTCGCAATTAATGGCCAATGCGGATGCAGCGATGTATCGCGCCCAGAAGTCGGCAGAATCGTCTTATTGCTTCTTTGTCGAGACGATGAACAACGTCATGCATGCGCGTCTGTCGATGGAAACGCAGCTTCGGCGTGCGGTCGATGAGAAGCGCTTTGTTCTGGAATATCAGCCGCGTTATCGCACATCGGATCGCATGCTGACCGGGTTCGAAGCCCTGCTGCGCTGGATTGATGACAGCGGAAAGCGCCGCCTGCCGCCCGATTTCATCGCGGTTGCCGACCGGACCGGTCTGCTGTCCCCGCTGGGTCACTGGATCATTGAAACCGTCTGCAAGCAGGTCGCCGATTGGCGGCGCCAGGGCTATGTCCCGGTACCGATTGCGCTGAACGTTTCAAGCCGCCAGTTCATTCAGGCCGACCTGATCAAGAACATCACCGATCTGACCGCCGAACATGAAATTGATCCGGCGATGATCGAGATCGAGGTTTCCGAAGAAATCGCCATGCGCGATCCGGAACGCGCCCTTGGTCAATTCTATCGCTTCTCCGAAGCCGGTATTGGCCTGACGCTCGATCACTTTGCAGCGGGCAACACGTCGCTTCGTTATCTGAAACGCTTCCCGGTTCAGCGCATCAAGCTGTCGAAGTCGCTGTTTAACGTGGCACTTGATGAACAGCCGGAAAACAGCGTGCTACAACCTGCCATCCGCCTGTGTAAAAGCCTCAACCGCAAGGTCGTGGCCGTCGGCGTTGAAACCGAAGAACAGATGGCTTCACTTCAGGCCGCCGAGTGCGATGAGATCCAGGGCTTCCTGCTGTCGGCCCCGCGCGATGCGGCAGATACGCAAGAACTTCTGATCCACCAAGCGCCAAGCCAGCCAGCACCGAAAAAGGCGTCCGGTCCGGCGGATGACAAGAAGTCCGGCTAAAATACCAACGGCGATGACCTGCCGTTCAGAAAACCAAGAACCCCGCACCAAACTGGCTGCGGGGTTTTGTTTTTCATGACGACGTCTAAACGATCAGACGGCAATGCTAAAGCAGGAACGCCGCCGCCAATCCGAGGAAGGCAAAGAAGCCGACCACATCGGTAATCGTTGTCAGGAAGACCGATGACGACACCGCCGGGTCAATACCGGCGCGCTCCAGCCCAAGCGGGATCAACGCCCCGAACAATCCGGCAAACAGCAGGTTAATAATCATCGCAACACCGATGACCGCCCCCAGCAGAATATCATCAAACCAAAGCCAGGTGACAGCGCCCGACAGAATGGCAAAGGCAATCCCGTTGAGGCCACACACCGCCACTTCCTTGCGAATAACGCGCCATGCGTTGGTGCTGGAAAGTTCACGGGTGGCAATGGCACGCACCGCAACGGTCAAGGTCTGCGTACCGGCATTCCCGCCCATGGAGGCGACGATTGGCATCAGAACCGCAAGTGCCACCAGTTTTTCAATCGTGCCTTCAAAAAGCCCGATCACAAGCGATGCCATGATTGCAGTGCCCAGATTAACCAGAAGCCATGTAAAGCGTGACCGCGTGGTCGCCAGAATGGCGCTTGAAAGGTCATCTTCCTCACCAACACCGGCAAGGCGCATCATGTCTTCTTCGTATTCCTCGTCAATAACGTCAACGACGTCATCGACCGTGATCACACCGACCAGTCGTCCGCTATCATCAACGACCGGGGCGGAAATCAAGTCACGCTGACGGAACAAATGGGCGACGTTTTCCTGTTCCTCGGTCACGACGACCGTGCGCATTTCATCCGATTCCATGACATCGCGAATCAGCACCGGACGGTTGGTCCGGATCACACGCGACAGCGGCACGATCCCAACCGGGCTATAACGCGGATCAACGACAATGATGTCATAGAAATCTTCCGGCAGGCTTTTGGCCGAACGCAGGAAGTCAATGGTTTGCCCGACCGACCAGTAATCCGGGATCGCCACCAGCTCGCGCTGCATGATACGACCGGCGGTATATTCCGGATATGAAAGCGCCTCTTCAACACGGGCACGTTCGATATCGGACAACGCACCAAGAAGTTCGCGTTGTTCTTCTTCGTCAAAGTCCTCGATGACCTCGACGACGTCATCCGAATCAAGTTCCGTGATCGCCTCGGCCACCACGTCGGTGCCCAGAAGACCAATGACTTCTTCCCGAAGTTCGTCATCAAGTTCGGTAAGGAATTCCGGATCAAAATCCGGACGGATCAGATCGACAAGCTGTTCACGCTGATTGGAGCTGGCCCAACCCAGAAGGTCGGCGATATCGGCAAAGTGCAGCTCGCCCAGAAGGTCGGCTGCCTTGCTGCTATCCTCGTCGCCGAGGGCATCGAAAACTTCGCGGGCATATTCGGGAGTAAGATCGACATATTCATCGCCGGAAGACGTATCTGCCGGACGGTCGAGTTCTTCAACCTGACCTGTCATCTGCCCCTCCCTGCTTAACGCGCTGCCGCTGTTTCCTGCAAAATATCAAACGCCGTGCCGGGCTTTTGGTTCCAATGCCCGACACGGCTGTTTCTGCGCCATCCCATTGCCCCGGTCAAGGGCCCGATGGCAAATCACTATCCCTGCCCCGCAAACGGAACAGGGATGGCGTTATGTTTTACTGGCCTTCCTGATTGCGCGTTACGGCATCAACAACGGCAATCGCCGTCATGTTGACAATACCGCGCACGGTAATCGACGGGCTGACAACGTGGGCGGACTTGGCCGCACCAACCAGAATCGGCCCGACCGGAAGTCCATCACCCAGCATCTTGACCATATTATAGGAGATGTTGGCAGCATCAAGGGTCGGCATGACCAGAAGGTTGGCCGAACCGCTCAGCATCGAATGCGGGAAGATTCGGTCACGGATCGGCTGGGAAATTGCCGCATCCGCATGCATTTCACCTTCGACCTCAAGATCAGGCGCCTGCGTTCGGATCAGCTGAAGCGCATCACGCATCTTGCACGCCGACTTGTTTTCGTGGCTGCCGAAGTTGGAATGCGAAATCAAAGCGGCCTTTGGCGTAATGCCGAAACGCTTGACCACGTCGGCTGCCATGATCGCGGTTTCCGCCACATGTTCCGGGGTCGGGTCCACCGAAACATAAGTATCGGTCAGGAAGAACGTCCCCTGCTTCATGATCATCATGTTGACGGTCGAGAAATCGGTCACACCTTTACGCAGGCCCACAAGATTGCGGACATAGCGCAGATGGCGCAGGAAACCGCCCTGACAGCCACACAGCATCGCATCGACTTCCCCACGACGCAGCATCAGCGCCGCGATCACGGTCGGACGGGTACGGACAATCGCACGGGCATATTCCGGGTTGATCCCGCGACGACCCATGATGTTGTGGAAGTCCTGCCAATCCTGTTCGAAATGCGGATTATCATCGGGATCGTGAATTTCGATCTGCTCGTCCGGGACAAGACGCAGGCCAAGCTCGGTAATCCGTTCAAGGATAACCTCACGACGGCCAATCAGAACAGGATGGCAAATGCCGTCATCGACAAGCACCTGACAGGCCTGCAGAACACGACGCGATTCGCCTTCGGGATAGACAACGCGTTTCTTGTGCGACCGTGCCACGTCAAAGACCGGCTTCATGACAAGACCGGAGCGGAAGACAAAGCCTTCAAGCTGCTGGCGATACTCGTCAAAATCCTCAATCGGGCGCTTGGCAACGCCGCTATCCATCGCGGCCTTCGCAACACGCGGCGGGATTTCAAGCATCAGGCGCGGGTCAAACGGCTTCGGGATCAGATATTCCGGACCGAATTTAAGCTCCTCTCCACCATAGGCGGTTGCCACCACGTCGGAAACTTCGGCCTTGGCAAGGTCGGCAATCGCCTCGACCGCGGCAATTTTCATTTCCTCGTTGATCTCGGTCGCACCGACATCAAGCGCGCCCCGGAACAGGAACGGGAAACAAAGAACGTTGTTCACCTGGTTCGGGTAATCCGTACGACCGGTCGCCATCACGGCATCCGGGCGGATTTCTTTAACCAGTTCCGGGGAAACTTCCGGGGTCGGGTTGGCCAGCGCCATAATGATCGGGCCTTCGCCCATCTTGCGAAGCTCTTCCTCGCCCATGACGTTCGGAGCGGACAGACCCAGGAAGATATCAGCACCCTCGATCACGTCGCTCAATGTACGCGCGTTGGTTTCAATCGCGTATTCGGCCTTCCACGGATCCATTTCTTCGGCCCGGCCCTTGTAGACCACACCGAACCGGTCGGTGACCGTGATGTTGTGTTTGGGCAGGCCCATGGACACCAGAAGGTTCAGACATGCCAGTGCGGCCGCACCGGCACCCGATGTCACAAGGCGGACCTTGTTGATATCCTTGCCGGTAACGCGCAGACCATTAAGGACCGCAGCAGCCACACAGATTGCTGTACCATGCTGGTCATCGTGGAAAATCGGAATGTTGCAGCGTTCACGCAATGCCTTCTCGATGATGAAGCATTCCGGCGCCTTAATGTCTTCGAGGTTAACACCCCCGAAAGTCGGCTCCAGGGCGGCAACGATATCGATGAATTTTTCCGGATCGGTTTCGTTCACTTCCAGATCGAAGACATCGATATTGGCGAACTTCTTGAACAGAACCGCCTTGCCTTCCATCACCGGCTTGGAGGCCAGCGGGCCAATCGGGCCAAGGCCCAGCACCGCCGTGCCGTTGGAAATCACACCAACCAGATTGCCGCGTGCGGTGTAATCGGCGGCAGTATCGGGGTTTTTGACGATTTCCTCGCACGCGAACGCAACGCCCGGCGAATAGGCCAGGGCAAGGTCACGCTGGTTGGCAAGGGTGGTGGTTGCCGTTACGGACAATTTCCCCGGGGTGGGATACCGGTGATAGTCCAAAGCTGCTTCGCGCAGCTTGTCATTTCTATTTGCCATTATAATACCTTTGATTTCAGGTATTTACATAAATTAACCGTTAACCGGTTAAATCCTGATAATTCACTCTAGCGGGACCGGTAGACTAAATGAGTTTGGCCCGCGATTGAAGCACTCAGTGTCATTCTCTGCCAATGGGCTGCATTGCGTAATTTTCAACGCCGCACCGCACAATAAATCAATCGGTTATGCCGCAAGCGCGTCATGCAACCTGCCGACCGATTCTGTGTCGGATGCAAACCATTGTAGGGGATATATGGGGAAGGTCCAGAAACGAAAAAACCCGCCATTTCTGGCGGGCTCTTTTCGTGACCTTCCCGATTGGCCGGGAGGCCAGATAATGGTGCGGTCGAGAAGACTCGAACTTCCACGGGGGTTAGCCCACAGCGACCTCAACGCTGCGCGTCTACCAATTCCGCCACGACCGCATATGTTTTGCAGCAAAGCCCTTGAGGTATTTAAGTGGGCTTGCCTTGGTGCGGAAAGGGAGATAGCAAATTGGTATCCCCTGATCAAGGGCTCATTTCACTTATTTGACAGGAAAAATGCAAAGCAACGCCCCAACCGCGCAAAACCCCGAGTGGCGCACCACCCCGGAGTTGGTTTCCTACCCCGAAGCCCTTGCCGAAATGGAAGCCCGCGCCGAAGCGATTCATGCTGGCGAAGCCCATGAACTTGTTTGGTTTCTTGAACATCCGCCACTTTATACAGCAGGCACCAGCGCGCATGCCGAAGACCTTGTCGACCCGGATCGCTTTCCGGTCTATGACGCCGGCCGTGGCGGGCAATATACCTATCACGGACCGGGTCAGCGGACGGTTTATCTGATGCTGGACCTCAAGAATCGCGGTCGCGACGTGCGTGCCTATGTCCATAACCTTGAAGAATGGGTGATTCGCACCCTGGCGTTACTCGGCATCAAGGGCGAACGCCGGGATGGCCGTGTGGGCATCTGGGTCGTGCGCGATGACGGGCGCGAAGACAAGATCGCCGCCATTGGCGTTCGTGTGCGTCGCTGGGTGACGTTCCACGGCATTGCGATCAATGTCGCCCCGGACCTGTCACATTTTGGTGGGATCGTGCCATGTGGCATTTCCGAACATGGTGTCACCAGCCTGCGCGATCTTGGCGTCGATATTCCTATGGCCGAACTGGATCGCCTGTTAAAACAGACCTTTGGCGAAATATTTTCGTAACACCAGTCCCGGGCGTTCCGCATGAGTGACAAGTCGCAACCGGCCAAGGCAGAACCAGCGCCCATAGCGGGTCCTGCCAAAGGCAAATCCAAAAGCCACAAGATGCCCGAAAGTGTTGCCGATGGCGGGATGGCCGATGCCGAACGCGATATTCTTGCCGAACTTGAAAAGGCACTTGGCGAACATATCGCCCTGTTGCTGCGCTGGAATCGCAAACTGGCCCTGCCGGATTCGCCAGTCGATCCGGATGCGGACGATGACGATCATGATTGCGATTTCGGGGCCTGGTACGCGCTTAATCGCCATAACCGGCTGATTGACCAGCCCGCCATGCATGCGCTGGCGACAACCCATCAGCAACTTCACGATTCGGCAAAGCGGCTTTTATCCGCACGTGAAGTCGACGGCGAAGTCGATTCGGCCGAGTTTGACATGATGGCGCTGCGTGCAGAATCGTTCTTTGCCCAGTTGCGCCGTGTTGAACGCGCCTTCCGCACGGCACGGTCGGATGTCGATCCGCTCACGGGCACATATAACCGGCAAACCATGATGGGCGATCTTAACGCCGAACGCGAACGTGCGATCCGTACCGAAGTCCCCACTGCCATCGCCTTGGTTGACCTTGATCACTTCAAGTCGGTTAACGACACCTATGGACATCAGGCTGGCGACATGGTCCTGCAAACGGTTGCAGGCATCCTGCAGTCGCATGTGCGCCCCTTTGACAAGGTCTATCGTTATGGCGGCGAGGAATTCCTGATCTGCCTGCCCAATGCCGATATGAAGCAATGCGCGCGCGTGCTTGAACGTCTGCGCCGCGTGATCGAGGCATCCCCGGTTACCGTCAGCGACGACACCATCCTGCCGGTCACGGCGTCGATCGGCGCGGCCCCAATGACCAAAAGCCGCACGACAGAGCAAATCATCGAAAAAGCCGACAAGGCCCTTTACGCGGCCAAGGAAGGCGGACGTAACCGCGTGCGCGTCTGGCGCAATCCGGATGGCAAGACACCCGCCACAGCGGCAAAAACCGGCAAGGATGCGACCTGAACGTCGCACAACCGTCCAAATTTCCCACACCGCTGGAATTTGCCCCCCGATCATGAAAAATTTTCGCTGAGTTTTATTGCGACGCAACACCCTCAATCTGTCGGGGGATTTCAGTTTATTAGCCGCGCAAAGTGTTTTTGTTCACTGCGAAGAACAAAAAATTCCGCATAAGCGAAATCTTGTCTTCACAAGTTGGCAACATATCTGCAAACTATAATAAGAAAAAGGCAGCAGGGCTTTGCCCCTCGTGCAAGGCCGAGAGAGATCAAACCGCTGCCGACTTGGGAGGGAATTCGTTTAGACCCGAACGGAGGCCCATGAATGTCCAGTTCTATGGATTTCGCGCCTGGCGATCCCGCCTTGATGCTGACCGTGCTTCGCAGTGCGGAAGCAAATCTTGATCGCAGCATGTTGCTGCGCCGTGTCCTGTCTCTTTTCTGTACTGATGACTATGGCAACCAGATTGCCGTTGAAGATGGCCCTGACCTGCAGCGCCGGATTGATAACGCCATTGCCCATCTTGAGTTGGCTGGCCTGATCCGCATGACAGCCAGGGACGAACTTTCAATTACCTCGCTTGGCACCGCCATGATGCTGGCTTACCCGCTTGGCATTGATGATGGTGTGCTCTGCTCCCTGCCTGCTTTCCGCAACAGCATCTATGAAACCCATGCCCCGGTGGTTCAGGAACGCCATCTGCCGAACTCGGCCTATGGTTCCGGTTTCTCGGCCGGTATCGAAGCCCACCGCCTGACGGAAAACCCCTATCCCTCTGACTCTCGTGACCATGAAGACTGGTTGATGGGTTGGGACGAGGCCCTTGATCAGTCCAAACGCGAAGCCGAAACGCTTCTGAACTGATCCGCGCCCGGCCAATCGGCCTTGCGCAAAAGATATGCGACCGGCACCGAAACATGAACTTTGGTGCTGTGATTTGAAGACCCGGCCCCGCCGGTGTTGCCGTGCCCGCTTGTGCAACGGCCAAAGCCTGTCCGTTTGACCCGCAACGATGGCATCAAGCCATTGTCACTGGGCTACAATCATGGACAGCGAACCCTTACCCCCTGATCCCAACACCTAGAACCGCCCGCCCTTTTTGCCAACGCAAGGGCTCTCCACGCGCGTTATGGCTGCAGCGTGGCGCTCAATGCAGGATCATCATCAACATAGTTTGGGAAATCAGGTCTCGGACGGACGGTCCGGCGCAAAGATCGAAATCACATTGTTTTTGGCATTGTCGGGCGACTTGGCGTCATCATCGCTCCCCGCCACTGATGCGACTTCGTCGGCAGCTTCATCCGCGCCTGGTGCCGCGGTATCAACACGCTTGTGCCCATCAAGCTGCTTGTCAGCATTCTTGCGTTCGTGATCGGAAAGCTGGCGTTCACCGCGCGTGCGACCATGCAGGGCCCGGTTCTGATCGGCCTTGCGGGACTTTTCATCGCGCTGTTTTCGTTTGCGTGCCTGACGCAGATTGACGAGATCGCCCATATCACACTTCTGTTGCCAGACAGGCCGTCCTGACCGGTCAGTCTGAGGGAACCAAAACCCGAAATAAAAAACGGGCGCTTCGAAACCCGAAGCACCCGTTAGCCGTTCTTAAAATCCGTTGGTGTCCGGCAGGACTAGCGCACGAAAACGTGCACCTCGTTAGCCGAAACAGATGCGCTGGTGGCATCGGAAGCACGCACACGCGAGCTCGGCATGCCCATATCGGTCAGGGACCGAAGAACTGCCTGCGCGTTACGCTTGGATTTGTTGGCGTTCAGCGCAACCTGCGCCGGGGTACCACGATTCGGCGTCACCGCAACCACATCAAAGCTTGCCTGCGGGCGACGTTCCAGAACACGGTTAACCGCATTGTAAAGCGCCTGCTCGTACTTGACGCTGGCCGTATCGAAACGGATCACGACAAGCGGACGCTCACTCGGTGCGGCAGCCATACGCTGACCGGACGATGCCGGCGCAGCCTGTGACTGGAAAACACGTTTGGAAAGGGAATCCCCGAAGATTTCGCCGTTTTTGACAGCCAGAGCCAGCGCATTGAGGTTTGCGCGCTCGGTGCTGACATAAGACGTCTGACGGGCAAGGCTTTCACTGATTTCGTTCAGAAGACGGTCAATCAGCACCGTGGTGCGGTTGGTTTCGTCTTCGAGAAGGGCCAGCTGACGGTGATCTTCGTCAACAGCACCGGAAACCTGATAGGCCGAACGAACCGACTCAAGCAGGAAGGTCGACAGCGTGCTGTCGGCAGCAACCTTGTTGGCCAGCGAGTTCAGCGCGGCGATATCGTCGTTCACACGATCGAGTTCACCCTGTGCGGTGTTCCACTGCTGCACCAGAACCGGGTTGCCCGGGGTCGTGCCAACCTGCAGACGTGCGCTGATCGCCGCCACAGTGCCATGATAGGCCTGCGAATGCGCGACAGTCTGTGCACGAAGCTGCTGCAATTCGTTGTTATGCTGGTTCAGAGCGCCCTTAAGACGGTTGAGCTCCTGCTGCATGTTCTCGACTTTGGAACCGACAAAGGTTCCGGTCTGAGACACACCGGTCAGCGGTTCCGTGCTAGCAGCAGCGGTATAGCTGGTGGTGGCAGTCGCACCGGTCGGTTGGGAAGCAACGACGTTTTCCTGCGTCGTTTCCTCTTCTCCGGCAAGTGTCGGCCAAAGGGCCTCAGAAGAAAAAGAACATCCCCCCAGCATCAGGGCGGTGCCGATTACGGCGAGGTAGGTTTTACGAACGGCCATTTCGATCTATTACCTAAGTAGAAATATGCGAATCTCCCTGGGCTTGCCTTTTTATCTAGGTGAAACAAGCCCCTGCTCCCCCGGGATTGAAAGCATCTTAGTCTACGACCACTTATGGAACAAGACGCATTTGCCCCTTTTTTGCCGAGTCTTGTCCTTATTCACTTCAAACCGGACAAAGCCGGGCAAAACAGGGCCGTAGCAGTCAGGTAAACCGCGCCTTACGAAAAAATGGCAAAAATTCAAATTTACTGCTTGCAATGACATGCTCGTTTGCATAAGTTCCGCTCCGCCGACGGGGAGCAGTCCTTTGCAAACCGCCGGAAAATAAGGCAAAGCGCCCGTAGCTCAGCTGGATAGAGCATCTGACTACGAATCAGAAGGCCGGAGGTTCGAATCCTTCCGGGCGCGCCAGTGAAAGGCTCGACGTCACCGCGTCGGGCCTTTACCATTTATACAAGCGTAAAAGCGCCCGTAGCTCAGCTGGATAGAGCATCTGACTACGAATCAGAAGGCCGGAGGTTCGAATCCTTCCGGGCGCGCCAGTCAAAGGCCCGACGTTATCCGTCGGGTCTTTGTTCGTTTCCGGCCATGTTCATCGCCAAAAGTCCTCGCACACAACCGCTTGACGTGCTGCACAACCAAAAGACATGGGAACATCGATTTCAGGGTGCTAAGCTTCTGAACGTTTACCCCACAAAAAGACGAACACGTTCCAAGGAGTGCCGCGATGAAAGCCAATACCCGCATTACAGTGTCGTGCAATGACCGCGTTGGACTGGTCTCTGACATCACCGGGCGGCTTTTTGATATCGGTGCCAATCTGGGCCCGACTTCATTTGCACTAAATGGCGGCACCGCCAAATTCGAAACCAGCTGCGAATTGCCCGAGGACTGCCCAATCACTGAATGTGAAACCGGCCTTCGGGAACTGTCCCTGGAAAATGCCGATATCACGGTTGAGGCGATCGCGGCCGCACCGGAACTCAAGACCGCACCGGATGCAACCCATCTTATTGAATGCTCGGGGATTGATCAGCCGGGCCTGATTGCCCGTCTGTCAGAAATCTTCATCGAATATAACGCCAATATCGTCCGTCTGGCGGCATCAGCAACCGATGAAAAGGATGCCCGGATCTATACCCTGCGCTTCGCCGTTGCCATCCCACCGGAACGGGCTGCGAACTGCCTTGCGACCCTTGCCAATACCGCAGGATCGATGCGCCTCGTCTTCAAGTTTGATGAGCTTTAGACCCGGCTAAATCACAACCCGATTTCGGCCGGATTGCTTTGCCTGATAAAGCTTCTGGTCGGCACTTTTTAGCACCGCCCACGGGTCGGTGGTATCTTCGTCGCGTTCGCACACACCAACCGAAATGGTGACCGAAACGGATTTGTTTTTTTCCGGCGGAGTGATCTTGTTATCCGCAATCCTCTGACGCAGGGCATCAAGTGGTTCTTGCGCGCGTTCTGCTGTGCGTCCGGCAAACAGCACGGCAAATTCCTCGCCGCCATATCGATATGCCTTGCCACCCCCGCCAACACGGGCCAGCTCACGCGCCACCTTTTTTAAAACGATATCGCCAACATCATGGCCATAGGTGTCGTTGAACTTTTTGAAGTGATCAACGTCCAGCATCGCAATCGCATATTGATTGCCAAGCTCGGCCATCGCATGCCCCAACGCGCGTCTGCCCGGCAACCCGGTCAGATCATCAACAAACGCCATCCGCCAGGCCTCCTGCGCCAGACCCGCTAGAACCACACCGGTCGCCGCCAGATATCCATATTGAATAACCCCGGCCCCCATCACGGTTGCCACATCAATCGCAATGATCGCGGCGGCAAAGCTGGTCTCAAGCGGCTTGTGTCGGATTAAAAGCAACACCACCGCGACAACCGAAATGATCATTGCCGGATGAGGCATCGCCCCAAGAATGCCGGTACTGACAAAAAAACGCGTATCAAGCACACGATGCAGGGCCGATCCGACATCGGGCTGCCCCGCCAGCATCAGCATGACAAATATCTGCAACCCCAGAACCAGCATCCGGGCAATGCCGCGCGGGTTCAAAACGCCACGTTCTGCGGTAAAGCCCAGCAAAAGCAGATTGATCGGGATCAGATAAAGTGTCGCGATCCGAAGGAACGCCAGCCCCTCCGCCGAAATACCAGCCCCGTTGCCAACCAGAAGCCAATAACAAATCAGCAACAACAGCATGACGAAAACCGCACGTCCGCGGTTAAACCACCAGCCAATCGCCCCGCCCAGAACCGCCAGCAAAAACGGCCCGTATCGCACAAGCCCAGACAGCTCAGCTGGCACCAGCGTCGGTGAAACGGCCAGCACAAGGCACGCCCCCATGATAAGCGCAGGCGCCAGACCGGCAGAAACAACGATGGAATAAGCGCGACGCATGGGCCGTTTGATACTACCTGCTGATGGGGTCTTTCGGGCGCGCGGTTGGCGGCGCTCCCGATATCGTCGGTAATCTAACGACAGTCCGGTTAAGGGGCTATTGCTTTATCCGGCTTATCTCGAGTTTTTCTTAGGGTCAGAACTCATTCACATAATTGTCCCGGTCTCCCGGATTTGTGCGGATATGCGGAGCAAAACCACAGGAAGATCTATATCTTTCAAGATTTTGCGACAAAATAGCCCGTGCAAATCCGGGTGATCCGAAGGACAACTGATATGAGAGAAAGCCTCGTCGTCAAATTCCTTGACCGGGGATCACCCCGCTCTTCGGCATTTTCCTAGCTTTTTCTCTCATATCAGTTGCCGGGTCAGTTATCTGAATGAGTTCTGACCC
The DNA here is from genome assembly GCF_000948415.1 of Thalassospira sp. HJ. GTDB lineage: Bacteria > Pseudomonadota > Alphaproteobacteria > Rhodospirillales > Thalassospiraceae > Thalassospira. The sequence continues at coordinate 107,468 of NZ_JYII01000006.1, forward strand.
TAAGTAGCCATGCCGTTCCACGCGTCTGCGTCGAAAGCACTAGAACGATACCCGTTTTAAGACTTGCCACCATTCGCATCCGCACCATAAATTAGCCACAGGATTACTGCGACGCACAATGTTCGCAGACCACATAACTGTCACGGCGGCCACGGTACGATCCCGAAAACGGGACGCAATAATACGCCACATGCTTCGCGCGATGATCCCTTGATGATCCGTCGCCTGCGACGCACTGATTGAAATGACAGGTTCTGGAGAAACGTTACCATGAGCTTCACCACACCGACCCCGGCCCCGGCACGTCTGAATCGGTCCGAACTTGCTGTTCCCGGCAGCCGGATCGAACTGTTTGAAAAGGCCGCAAAATCCAAGGCCGATGCCATTTTCCTTGATCTGGAAGACGCCGTTGCGCCCAGCGACAAGGAACAGGCACGCAAGAACATCATCGCCGCCATCAATGACATCGATTGGGGTGACAAGGTTCTCTCAGTCCGCATCAATGGCCTTGATACCCATTATATGTATCGGGACGTTGTCGAAGTTCTTGAACAGGCCGGTGATCGACTGGATCTGATCATGATCCCGAAGGTCGGAACGGCGGCCGACGTTTACGCCCTTGATATGATGGCAACCCAGATCGAAACGGCCAAGGGCCGCAAAAAACGCATCGGGTTTGAACTGATCATTGAAACCGCCCTTGGCATGCAAAACATCCACGAAATTGCCGCGGCTTCCCCGCGCAATGAAAGCCTGCATTTCGGTGTGGCCGATTACGCCGCCTCGACCAAGGCAATGACGACTGGTATTGGCGGCCCGAACCCGCATTACGGCGTTTTGACCGACAAGGATGGCGACAATCCGCGTGACTATCACTGGGGTGATATGTGGCATTATGCCATCGCCCGCATGGTGGTCGCGGCACGCGCCAATGGCCTGCGCCCGATTGACGGTCCGTTTGGCGATTTCTCCGATCCTGATGGCTACCGCGCACAGGCAGCCCGCGCCATGGTGCTGGGTTGTGAGGGCAAATGGGCCATTCACCCAAGCCAGATCGCTCTTTCGAACGAGGTCTATTCACCGTCGGAAGAAGAAGTCACCAAGGCCAAACGCATCCTCGAAGCCATGGAAAAGGCCCAGGCCGAGGGTGCCGGTGCCGTCGCCCTTGATGGTCGCCTGATTGATATCGCATCGATCAAACAGGCCGAAGTCATGGTCCGCCAGGCCGAAGCCATCGCCGCACGCGACGCGGGCTGATTTTCCAAACCGATCCAAGACGGGTTAGCAGGGGCGCAGATTACAACTGCGCCCCTTTTCTGTTCAGGCAGGCAAAAGGTTGCGCGCCATCTTCCAGAAGGTCGTTCTGTCATAGCCCTCATGAACACCTTCGCCGGCAATTTCAAAGCCGCGCGATTTAAAGAAGGCGATATTGTCTTCAAGCTCGATCCGCACATGAAGGCGCATATTCTGTTTACCGCGATCTCGCGCAAAAGCGCAGGCTGCCTCGACCAATGCCTTGCCTGTACCCGATCCCATTAGCGCCGGATCGACCGAAAGCTTGTAAAGATAGGCATCCTTGCCGACATCCTCGATCCAGATTTGGCCGATGACATTGCCCATGGCATCGCGGGCGACAAACAGCGTGTCGCGGGCGAAACGCCATTGCAGTTCGGAAACCGAAACCGATTTGGCCGAGCTTGGCGGATCAACGATGCCGTCCTGAAAGGCAAAGGCGGCAAGCAGAATTTCAACAAGCCTCTCAAACGAAACTTCATCGGCGGTTTCGATGAGTGTGATCTCGATACTGGACGTCATGGGGTTCCACGTGCAAACTGTCGGGTGTGATGTGTGAACACTACGCCATAATTCTTACGTAAACGGAAAATATGGACTGCTCTTAGCTCCGCCCTTGACGTAGCGGGTCGATATACTATGTTCCGCCCCATTGTTTCCCAGTCGGATATGATGCACTGATGCATAACTTCCTCGATTTTGAAAAGCCGATCGCCGAACTTGAAGGCAAGATCGAAGAGCTCCGTCACCTGACGGGCAATGACGAAGTCAACATCGCAGACGAAGTCTCGCGCCTGCAGGAAAAGCTGACCAAGCTTTTGCAGGGCACCTATGGCAAGCTGACCCCCTGGCAGAAAACCCAGGTGGCGCGCCATCCGGATCGTCCGCATTTCACCGACTATATCGCCAACCTGTTTGACGATTTCACCCCGCTTTCCGGTGACCGCCAGTTTGGCGAAGACGCCGCAATCATCGGTGGTTTCGGTCGTTTGCAGGGCCGCACGGTGATGGTGATTGGCCATGAAAAAGGCCGCGATACCGAAACCCGCGTGAAACACAATTTCGGTTCCGCCCGTCCAGAAGGTTATCGCAAGGCGATCCGCCTGATGCGCATGGCCGAACGATTCAACATTCCGGTTGTCACCCTTGTTGATACCGCCGGTGCCTTCCCGGGTGCCGATGCCGAGGCACGCGGCCAGTCCGAAGCCATCGCACGGTCGATCGAAGCCTGCCTTGATATCAAGGTACCGCTGGTCTCCGTGATCATTGGCGAAGGCGGATCGGGTGGTGCGATTGCGCTTGCGGTCGCAAACTCGGTACTGATGCTTGAAAACTCGATCTATTCGGTGATTTCGCCGGAAGGCTGTGCATCCATTCTGTGGCGTTCGGGCGATGAAGCCAAAACAGCTGCCGAGGCGCTGCGTCTGACCGCACAGGATCTTTTACAGCTTGGCGTCATTGATGAAATCGTGCCCGAGCCGCTTGGCGGTGCACAGCGCAATGCCAAGGAAGCCTGCAAACGGGTTGGCAATGCGATCATCAAGGCCCTTGAAAGCATGGACGATGTCGAAGGTGGTGTTCTCAAGGCCCGCCGTCGTGACAAGTTCCTTGAAATGGGCCGCAAAGGCCTGAACTGATTTTCCATTCAGGGCGCAGACCATCGAAAGCGATGCTGCGCCCTGTTGTTATTTTCCGGCGCAGTCTGTCCGTCGGTGACATCCGGCACAATGAAGCGCCCTTTTCCGACTTGGTCGGGAGGCATCATGAACTTTCTTCGCCGGATCGTTGAATCCAGCCGTTTTCAGAATTTCATCACCGCCGTCATCGCGCTGAATGCCGTCATCCTCGGGCTTGAAACATCCCCGACCGTGATGGATGCTGCGGGTACGCTCCTGCATGCGCTTGATCAGATCGCCGTTGCGATCTTTGTCGTCGAACTTCTGATGAAACTGGTTGTCTACCGGTTGGCCTTTTTCAAGCGCGCCTGGAATATCTTTGATTTCACGATTGTTGCCATCACCCTGCTGCCTGCGGGCCAAGGGGTTTCGGTCCTGCGTGCGCTGCGTATCCTGCGTGCCTTCCGCCTGATTTCAACCGTGCCTTCCATGCGCAAGGTTGTCGAAGCGCTGATGCGCGCCATTCCCGGCATGATTTCGGTTCTGACCCTGCTGTCGCTGGTGTTTTATGTCTCAGCCGTGATGGCGACCAAACTGTTCGGGCAGGGTTTCCCCGACTGGTTTGGCAATATTGGCGCGTCGCTTTATTCCCTGTTCCAGATCATGACGCTGGAAAGCTGGTCGATGGGGATCGTCCGTCCGGTGATGGAGTCTTATCCGTTGGCATGGATGTTCTTCGTGCCATTCATCCTGATTACGACCTTTGCGGTGCTCAACCTGTTTATCGCAATCGTGGTGGATGCGATGTCGACCCATGTTGACGTTGAAGAAACCCAGACACGCGATGTCATCGAACTTGATCACCGCGAAATCATGACGGAACTCCGCGCACTTCGGGCAGAAATGAGCAAACTGGCCGCAGCACAGAACCCGCAATCAGGCACCACACCGTCAGACGAAAACGGGTCAAAAGAAACCACCTGATCGACCGGTCAGGATTGGCTTGCCTGCAAAATTTGGAACTTTCCTTATAAAAGGGGGTGGTTAAACGCCCCGAACCTCGTCTAATCTTTCGACAAAATATCGGGAGATCGGGGAATGAGACTAACGTTTGCGGGGACAGGCTCGGCCTTTTGTATGGCCGCCGACAATTTTCAGAGCAACATGGTTCTGGAAACGACCCCGTCGGGCAATGACCAGCCACAGCGCCTGCTGATTGACTGTGGTTCGGACGCGCGCCATTCGCTGCGCAATCTTGGTTATATGCCAAACGACTTTCATGGCGTTTATATCAGCCATCTGCATTCGGACCATATCGGTGGTCTGGAATGGATGGCGCTGGCCAATTACTTTGTCTTCGAAGGCCATCGCGTCGAACTGTTTGCTGTCAATGAACTGCTCGACCCGCTTTGGGAACATTCGCTGCGCGGCGGGCTTGAAACCAGCGACCATGGCAACAGCAAGCTGTCATCCTATTTCGATGTGGTACCGCTGACCACCAAGGACGGATTTGACTGGAACGGCATGCATTTCGATGTCATCCCCGTACCCCATGTCGTCACCCCGGAAAGCACGATGTTTTCCTATGCGCTGTTCGGGCACGGCAAGAACAAGTCCTTTTTCCTCAGCACGGATGCGATTTTCAATCCACAAGACCATATGCCGTTCTACAAAAAGGCGGATATCATCTTTCAGGATTGCGAACTTGGCCCCCGTCATTCCGGGGTGCATGCACATTACGACGAACTTTTGACCCTGCCCGACGACGTAAAGGCAAAGATGTGGCTGTATCACTATCAGGCATATGACAAGCCCGACGCCGTGGCAGACGGATTTTGCGGATTCATTGAGCCGGAACAAAGTTTTGATCTTGGTTGATCGGACATCCGGCGCATAATCTGCACACTACCCAAACAATAAAACGAGCAAACGGGACAAAAATGTTCCAGATCCACAAAACGGGACGTGCGAATGCCAAAATCGGTTTTTGCCTATATCTGGCGTCATAGCCGCCTCCAGCAGATCATTCTCACACTGATCACGCTGGCCTCTTTCCCGTTCCTGTATTACTCGCTTGATCTGCCCAAACAGATCGTCAACGAAGCCATCGGTGGTGCCGGGTCGCCCTATGACATCATGGGTATTGACCTCAACCAGATCGAATATCTGTTCGCACTTTCGGCGATTTTCCTGTCGCTTGTGTTTGTGAATGGCGGCTTCAAATATTTCATCAACGTCTATCAGGGCGTAATGGCCGAACGGATGCTGCGTCGCATGCGTTACGAGCTTTATGATCGCGTCCTGCGTTTCCCGCTGCCGCATTTCCGCAAGACAAGTCAGGGCGAAATCGTTTCCATGATCACCGCCGAAGCCGAACCGCTGGGTGGCTTCTTTGGCGAGGCTTATGCCCTACCACTTTATCAGGGCGGCATCCTGATCACGATTTCGGCCTTTATCTTTATTCAGGACCCTCTGATGGGGATGGCGGCAGTCGCATTCTATCCGTTACAGGCCTACCTGATTCCGAAGCTGCAGCGTCGTGTCAATTTGCTTGGCAAACAGCGCGTACAAAACGTGCGCCGCATGTCCGAACATATCGGTGAAACTGTTGGCGGTGCCACAGACATTCGTGCCAATGAAACGCAGGGCTTCGAGCTTACCCACTTCACACAGCGGCTTGGCCGGATTTTCGAGATCCGCAAGGAAATCTATTTCCGGAAGTTCTTTATCAAGTTCCTGAATAACTTCATCGCCCAGATCACACCGTTCTTCTTCTACTCGATCGGTGGCTATCTTGTGATTACCGGTGATCTGAGCTTCGGGGCACTTGTCGCGGCTCTTGCCGCCTATAAGGACATGTCGGCACCCTGGAAAGAGCTTCTTGCGTATTATCAGCGCCTTGCAGACGCCAACATCAAGTACGAACAGTTGCACGAACAGTTCGAGCTGCCTGATCTGTCCCCCGAGCACCAGCTTATTGCGCCGCTTTCACCGAAATTGAAAGGCCCGCTTGATGTCAGTGCCCTGTCATGGACTGACGAGGATGGCACCCGCGTTGTCGAAAACGTTTCGTTTAACATGGAATTGCCGGGCAATGCCCTTTTGACCGGGGCCTCTGACAGCGGCAAATCGCAACTTGCACGCCTGCTTGCTCATATTCTTGACCCGACGACCGGGCGGATCCAGTTCGCCGATTTCGATGCCACAACCCTTCCCTCGGCAGTCGTCGGGCAACGTTTGGCCTATGTCGGGGCCGATGCCTATCTGTTTAACGGCAGCATATCCGATAACCTGTTCTATGGCCTGAAACATCGTCCGGTCCTGCTCGAACAGGATAACGATAACGAGGCACCATCAGAAACCGCAACCGGCAAAGACGTCGTTCCCGCCAATGCGGAACACGAAGCGGTAAAACATTTTCCGGATCCAAAATTCGTCGATGTGATCGAACTTGCCGATCCTGCCGAATTGCCGTGGAAACTGACCCGCGAGATGTATGACGAGATCAAGATGTCGGGGAATATCCCCTATGATCCGTCGGCCGAGTGGATTGATTATGTCGGGCCGGGCTTTGCATCGCGCGAAGACCTGCAAAAGGAACTGATGCGCCTGCTTGAGGTCGTCGGTCTTGATCGAGACATTTACCGTATCGGTCTTTTGCGCCGCATCAGCCCGGAAGAACGCCCGGAACTGGTCCAGTCGGTTCTGACCGTGCGCCCGCGTCTTAAGGAAATCCTTGCAGAACGGCAGTTGTCTGACCTTGTCGAGCCCTATGATTTCGAAAAGTACAATGATAACGCGCCGGTCGGCGTGAACATCATGTTCGGGACACCGTCGCGCACGGAATTCAAGCGGTTTGATTTCCTGTCGCATCCCTATATTCAGAAAAGCCTGCGCGACAGCGGCCTGTACGACAAGATGGTCAAGATGGGCCGTGAAACGCTTGATCTGATGATCGAACTGTTTACCGGCCTGCCCCCGGGGCATGAGTTCTTTGACCGATACAGCTTTGTCTCGGCCGATGAAATGCCCGAAGTCAAAAACATCCTGCGCCGGACCGAAGGCGTCGCGGTCGATGACATGCGCAAGGAAGACCAGCTGCGTCTTCTTGATGTTGCCATGCATCTGACCCCGGCCCGACATCGTCTGCGCGTGATTGATGACGATTTCCGTGACCTCGTGCTGAAGGCCCGCCCCAAGGTGCGCGCAAACCTGCCCAAAGAACTGGCAGGCTATATCGACTTCTTCGAGGCCGATGGCTATGCCCCGGCCGCACCGATCCTTGATAACTTGCTGTTTGGTCGCTTTGCCTATGGCCGTGCAAATTCTGAGGAACGCGTGGGCGAGGTCCTGTTTGAGATTGCCCACGAAGGCGGACTTTACGAGGGGCTTGTGGCACTCGGCCTTGAAAGTCAGGTCGGTGTCGGCGGTAGTCGCATGTCCCAGACATTGCGTCAGAAAATCGCCCTTGTCCGTGCACTGATCAAGAACCCGGATCTTCTTGTGGTCGATGAAGGACTGTCGGCACTTGATCGCGAAACCCGCGAAAGCATCATCAACTATCTGACCGGTGAAAGCGATCATACCAGTCTGATCTGGGTCGATGACGATGATCACGCCGGCGAAAAGTTCGACACACTTTTGCATATGTCGAATGGCAAGCTGGTCAAACGCCGCAGCATGGCCGATGACAGCGAAACCACCACAGATGACGGCGAAGACGATGCAGCCGCACTGGCAAGTGGCGACATCGATCAGGAAGTCCGGTTGCTACGCACCATTCCGTTGTTTGCCGGGCTCGACCCCAGTGTCGTCAAGCTGCTGGCCTTTACCAGCCCGCGCCTGACCTTCAAACATGGCGAGGTTCTCGTCAAACAGGGGGATCCGGGCGATGCGGCCTTTATCGTCATTTCCGGGCGCGGTGAAATCTGGCTGACCACCGATGAACACCAGACGCTCAAACTGCGTGACGTCCATGCCAAGGAAGTCATTGGCGAGATTGCGCTTCTGGTCGACGCACCGCGTTCGGCAACCATCCGTGCGGTCGAGGACATGACGGTCCTGAAACTCGACAAGGCCGAATTCCTTGGTCTTGTCCGACAGGACCAGGCGGTCTCCAACCAGCTGATCCGTGTTCTTGCCGAACGGCTTGATCAGACCACCAAACAGCTGACCAACCGCAATAACGACAATAAATAACGATCTGGACGGGGCACCATCATCATGGCTGCTCCGTCCTTCCGCCCTTGCCTTACCTTATGAACTGCGCCTGATGAACAAAATCGCCTCCATCCTGCTTGCCGGACTGCTTGCCATTGTCATGCTGGGCGGCTTTATCGCCCTTGTCGGCGGCAGTGTCATTGGTGCGCTTGTCTTTGTCATTGGCATCCCGGTCGCCTTCCCGATGTCGACCAGCGTCGTTGTACTGTTCTTTACGGTCATCATCATCCGCACCGTCATCGAAAAACGCCGCCAGAAACGCGAAATGCGCAAATATCTTGATCGCGCAGAAGACTGATTTTCTGCGGGTTTTGACCGCTGGCAGAAAAAACATTCGTTTTTTGCCACTACTTGCCAAAAAAAACGCATCAAATGGCATGGAGTTCGGACACCTCCTCTGAGCCGGTATTGATACCTTCCTTCCAGTTCACATGACACGCTTTGCGCAACCCGCGCGAGGCCCAAGGAAGGAGGCCCCCATGACGGCACAATCAAAGGAACAGCGTTGCGTATCGCTAAGCCAGCTTTCCGATCTGCGTTTGCTGCGCGAACATGCCTATATTGATGGCCGCTGGTGTTCGGCTGATAATCTTCAGGTGATCGAAGTCACCAACCCGTTTGACGGCAGCTTCATCGGCACCGTTCCGAACATGGGTGTTTCCGAAACCCGCAAGGCCATCGCCAGCGCCAAGGAAGCCTTCCCGGCATGGGCCGCCCTTCTGCCGCAGGAACGTGGCGCCGCACTGCGTCGCTGGCATGATCTTCTGATCGAAAACAAGGAAGACTTGGCCCTTCTGATGACCCTTGAACAGGGCAAGCCGATCAATGAAGCCCGCGGTGAAATCGACTATGCGGCAAGCTTCATCGATTTTTACGCCGAAGAAGCCAAACGGGTGAATGTCGAAAACATCACATCCCACCTGCCCGGCCGTAACATGACCGTCAAGCGCGAACCGATTGGCGTCACCGCTGCGGTCACGCCGTGGAACTTCCCGTGTGCGATGATCACGCGCAAGGCTGCGGCTGCACTTGCCGCTGGTTGCTCCATGATTGTCCGCCCGGCAACCGAAACGCCGTTCTCGGCCACCGCATTGGCTGAACTGGCCGAGCGTGCGGGTATTCCGGCTGGCGTGTTTAACATCGTGACCGGTGATCCGAACCCGGTTGTTGGCGAGCTTTGCGGCAATACCGAAGTTCGCGCATTGTCCTTTACCGGTTCGACCGAGGTTGGCCGTCTTCTGCTGTCGCAGGGCGCGCAGACGATCAAGAAAATGTCGATGGAACTGGGTGGTCATGCGCCGTTCATCGTCTTTGATGACGTCGATCTCGACGAGGCGGTTGCCCATGCGGTGAATGCCAAATTCGCCACCAGCGGGCAGGACTGCCTGGCAGCCAACCGCATCTTTGTTCAGCGCGATATTTATGACGACTTCCTTGATAAATATGCCAAGGCCATCGCAGAATTGCGGGTCGGCAACGGTATCGAGGAATATGTCGAAATCGGTCCGCTGATGCATGACCGTGCCGTTGCCAAATGCGAAGACCATGTCGCAGATGCCCGCGCCAAGGGCGCTCGCGTTTTGACCGGCGGCAAGAAAATGGGCGGGTTGTTCTATGCCCCGACCCTTCTGGCCGATGTCACGGACGACATGCAGATCTACCGCGAAGAAACATTCGGCCCGGTCGCCCCGGTCATGGCCTTTGACACCGAGGACGAAGTCGTCACCAAGGCCAATGACAGCGAATATGGTCTGGCTGCCTACCTGATGACCAAGGATTATGACCGCGCCGCACGCGTTTCCAACGCCCTTGAATACGGCATGGTCGCACTGAACTGCGTGAAAATCACCGGTGCACCGATCCCGTTTGGCGGTGTGAAACAATCCGGTCTGGGTCGCGAAGGATCGCGCCATGGCCTCGAAGAATTTACCGAACTGAAATACGTCTGCGCTGCTTACAAAGCGTAAAGCGCGCAAAAGGCATCAACCGCATTCACATGGGAGAATTAAAATGAATGTCATCAAAAACACCACAGCCGATCTTCAGGAAATGGATCGGGCGCATTTCATGCACCCCTCGACCCACATGCGTCAGCACGCAGCGGGTGAAACCCCCAACCGCATCATCAATGGCGGTAAAGGCATCTATATCCACGACACCGAAGGCAAGGAAAGCCTCGATGCGTTTGCTGGCCTCTATTGCGTCAACATTGGTTATGGCCGTACCGAAATTGCCGATGCGATCTATGCGCAGGCAAAGGAACTGGCCTATTACCACACCTATGTTGGTCACAGTAACGAAGCGATCATTCGCCTGTCCGATCGTATCGTCAAAAGTGCACCCGAAGGCATGCAGCGCGTCTATTACGGCATGTCCGGTTCGGATGCGAACGAAACCAACATCAAGCTGATCTGGTACTACAACAACATCCGCGGCCTGCCGCAGAAAAAGAAAATTATCTCGCGTTGGCGTGGTTATCACGGCTCGGGCATCATGACCGGCAGCCTGACTGGCCTTGCTGCCTTCCATAACGCATTTGATCTGCCGCGCAGTCCGGTTCTGCACACCACCTGCCCGCACCATTACTGGAATGCAGAGGCCGGCGAAACCGAAGCAGAATTCGCCAAACGCTGTGCCGATGATCTGGAAAAAATGATCCTCCGCGAAGGTCCGGAAACCGTTGCTGCCTTTATTGGCGAGCCGGTCATGGGTACGGGCGGCATCATCACCCCGCCGGAAGGCTACTGGGAAGCCATCCAGGCGGTTCTGAACAAATATGATGTTCTTCTGGTTGCCGACGAAGTTGTCACCGCCTTTGGCCGTACCGGATCCTATTTCGGTTCCCAGCACTACGGCATCAAGCCAGACCTGATCACGATCGCCAAAGGTGTCTCGTCGGGCTACCTGCCGCTTTCGGGTGTGATCATCGGCGAACGCGTCTGGAAAGTTCTTGAACAAGGTTCAGATCAGATGGGCCCGATCGGCCATGGCTGGACCTATTCAGCGCACCCTGTTTGCGCCGCAGCAGCCAACGCAAACCTCGATATCGTTGATGGCGAAAATCTGACCGGAAACTCGGCAGAAACCGGTGGCTACTTCCAGAAACGGATGCATGAAACCTTTGACAACCATCCGCTAGTTGGCGAAGCCCGCGGCGTTGGCCTGATGGCAGCACTTGAGTTTGTCGCAGACAAAACCAAGAAGGAACGTTTCGATCCGAATGCGAAAATCGGTCCGCGCGTTTCCGCAGCCTGCCTTGAGCGTGGCATGATTGCGCGCGCCATGCCGCATGGTGACATCCTTGGCTTTGCACCGCCACTTTGCATCACCAAGGCCGAGGTCGACAAGGTCATCGACATTGCCAAACAGGCTGTTGATGCGGTTGCCGACGAAGTCGCTGCTGGCAAATAAGCTAGCCTGACCTCACAGTTAAATATTGCCGCCAGCGTCATACCTTCTTCCCGACGCAGGCGGTTCACAGGGGCCGGGCCCATGACCGGCCCCTGTTTTATTGTGTCACCCGGCTGCATTGCACCCCAATACAGCAAGGATTACTGACACTTAGTTTTATAGGCACTACCGTCCTTAACGGCATAGACAGAGCATGTTTTCTGTACGGATCCCATATAGAGAACCTTCACGACGACAAACTCACCATCACTGTCTTTTTGCCACGCGTCGCCATTGGCTAAGACAAGATCATAGCTGTTGCCCTGCTCTCCTCCTGGGTTAGTTGCACCTTTAACCACGTCCTGATCTGCCGATCCTTTCAGCACGTCAATGACGGTGATCTTGCCGTCAGAAGCGGTTTGCTTGAGCAAAGATAATGGGGCACGCCCGTCTCCCTGATAAACTTCCGCTTTTGGCGAGGTCACAACAGAGCCGAGCAACAGCAAAGCAAACATGATTGCCGGAAAAAGGGCATCGCGCAGCCCCTGAAGCAAGTTGAAAATATTCACAGCCAGATCCTTTCACGTCAGTTTCAACGCCACCGTCCAGTCATCGAACAGGGCACGTAGGTGACGCAGAACGCCCGAAGTTGTGAGCTCAGCCTTGATTTGGAAACGCAGCCTTTCAGAACAAACAAAACCCCCGCAAGCATCGCCTGCGGGGGTTTTGCGAAATCCCGTTAAAGTCGGGAAATTTCGATTACATCGCGGTACCGAATTCTTCACGAAGCGATTTCAGCACTTCTTCGGTGTCACCGCCAACTTCTTCAACAAGGCTTGCGCCAACGCCTTTGGACGCTTCCTTGAAGACCGAACGCTGTTCTTCGCTCAGGCGAATGACTTCGATTTCCGGCTTGGCTTCCTTGATGCGAGCAAGGGCTTCTTCATTGGCCTTGGTCTGGGCTTCATAGATGAAGTCATCGAGCTCAGCCTTCACGTCTGCCAGCATTGCTTTGCGTTCGTCAGACAGACCGTCATAGAAGGCCGCGTTCGATACCACGGTGGTGGTGTATTGCTGCTGACCGGCATAGACCAGATAATCGGTCACTTCGTAGAATTTCGCACTTTCAACGAAGAAGATCGGGTTAACCTGTGCGTCAATCACGCTGGTCTGAAGACCGGAATAAACCTCACCCCACGGCAGGGCAACCGGGTCGGAACCGAAAGATTCATAAGTTTCGATCAGGATCGGCGAGGTCATCACGCGGAATTTCACACCATCGAAATCAGCAGGCTTTTCGACCGGTTTCTTGGTGGTCCAGACCATTTCGCCTTCCGGATACATGGTATAAAGCTTCAGCCCCTTGGACTCGAAATCCTGGGAAAGGCCTTCGTAAATGGTCGGGCTCGACGACAGAACTTTCTTGTTCACCTCGTTATCCTGCGACAGCAGGTAGGGAACGCCAAAGACCTGAATTTCCGGCACAAAGGTACCAAGGTGACCCGGGGACGCGTTCGAGAACTGAACGGCACCGGCTGCGGTCAGCTCGGTAATGTCGTTCTCGGTGCCCAGCTGGCCATAGGTGTAAATGGTTACGTTCACATCGCCATTGGTCTTTTCTTCGACCAGGCGCTTGAATTCCTGTGCATACAGGTCCTGAACATCACCCGGGCTTTCTTCGTGGGCGAATTTCCATTCCTCGGCATGGGCAGCAGTCCCGGCCACTGCAAACAGGGCAGCGGCAGAAAGTGTCGCTTTAAGGAGTTTGTTCAGACTCATATCGAAGTCTCCCGTGTTATCGCGCTCAACGAACTGCACCAGCGCTTTCGATGGCGCGCGGATCGGAACGCTTGATTTCAACATCACTGTGATGAACGAGCGAAGTTTTGAAATGTTCCTGCATCAGGTCAATGCTAGTTATGTCTCATGACAAATTAACCCGAACACCTACACAGACCCCGCCCGGCATGTTAGGGTCAGACCAAACATCAGGGATGGAAACAAAATCATGTGGTTACCTGAAATCGACCTTAGCGGCGAAACAGGTCCGAAATACAAGGCACTGGTCGAAGCGATCATTACCGACATTGAATCAGGCAGACTGCGCCACGATGTCCGGATGCCAACACACCGTGAACTGGCCTATCGCCTGAAAGTTAGCGTTCAGACTGTCAGTGCCGCCTACAAGGAGGTCGAACGCCAGGGCTATTTGCGATCCGAACGCCGTCGCGGAACCTTTGTCCAGGCCCGCCTGACCGACCGTGCCTCGTCCTTTATCCTCGACAGCCGCCAACCCGATCTGATCGATCTGTCGATCGTGCGCGCGGCTTATACCGATTTTCACAATGACCTGTCGCGCCAGATGCATGCCAAACTGGCTGAGGAACCCCATCACAGCTGGATGGAAAGCTGCCGACCGGTCGCCGGTTTTGAATATCATCGCGAAATCGGGCGCAACTGGCTTGGCGGCATGGGGGTTGATGTAGATATCCCCAACCTTCTGATCACCAATGGTGCGGCACAAGGCGTCTTTACCGCCCTTTCCACTGTCATTCAGCCCGATGACGTTGTCCTGACCGAAAGCCTGACCGATCATGGCGTAATCGGATCGGCCAGCATTCTGCGCTTCAAGTTGGGTGCACTTCCCACCGACGATGAAGGTATCCTGCCCGATGCCTTTGAGCGCGAATGTCAGACCCGACAGATCCGCGCACTTGTTGTCACACCGATCTTTACCAACCCGACCAACTGTCTGATGGGGCTGGAGCGGCGCAAACGGATTGCTGAGATCGCCGAACATTACGGCGTCTATGTCATCGAGGATGATGTCTATCGCCCGCTTCTTGAAGAAAACCTGCCACCGATCACGAGCTTCCTGCCAAAGCTCGGCTTCCATGTTTCAAGCCTGACCAAGGTGGTTATGCCCGGTCTTCGAACCGGCTTTTTAACGGTTCCCGCGCATTTGTCGATTCGCGCCAGCAGCGTTTTACGTGTCACCGGATGGATGGGGACTCCATTGATGGCAGAGATCGGCGCACGCTGGATAGCCGATGGCACGGTCGATCAGGCCGTCACTGTCCAGCGCGCCCTGATGCGCGAACGTCAGGCCCTCGTCGCCGAGATTTTGGGCGATGCGGTTGTGCGTCATCATCCGACGTCACTTTCCGCCTGGGTGCGCATTCCCGAACACTGGCAGGAGGAATGGTTTGCCTCTGAACTGCGGAAAAATGGCGTTGCCGTAACGATTTCCGACCCGTTCATGACCGTGAAGGTTCCCCGGCCAAACGCCATGCGGATCTGCCTTGGCGGCGCGCCAGATACGCCGTCCGTACAACATGCCCTGATCCAAATTCGCCATACCATGGATCAGATGCCGGGCGTTCACGCCTTCGACGTGATGTATTGATTTTGTGTCATGACAAAAATCTGATTGAACCATCACAAAGCGTTTTTATTCTGACTGAACCGGCGTGAAGCGAATGACAGCATGTGTGGGAGGGAACCAAACATCCACACAGAACGTTCCATAAAAATGTCTCGCACGCGCATCAAGGAGGTTCTATGTCAGGTTCAAACGGGGAGGCCCCCGCTCCGAGTGGCGGGGCGTTAGGTATTCTGAGAAAACTCGACCACGGCTTGTCCGTTGTCGAAAGGCAGCTTCTTGGATGGAGCATCGTGGTCATGGCGGTGAACACCGTCGCCAATGTGATCATGCGGCTCGGCTTCAATTCGAGCATCTTCTTTTCCGAAGAGCTCAATCAGTTTCTGATCATTCTCGTGACATTTGTCGGCATCAGCGAGGCTGCCCGCATGGGGCGCCATATCCGCATGTCGGCCTTTACCGATATGCTCGGGCCCCGCGCCAGCAAGATCATGATGATCATCATTACGCTTGGCACGGCCAGCCTGCTGTTCCTGCTCGCCTGGTATTCGATTGATTACGTCTCGTCGCTGATCTCATCGAACCGGCTGACCCCGGCCTTGCGCATCCCCTATTACCTGACTGTTCTGATCGTGCCGTTTGGCCTTTGCGTTACCGGCATCCAGTTTGTTCTGGCCGCGTTGACCAACATCCTCAAACCCGGGACGCACCTGTCCTATCAGGTTGAGGATACGTTTGACGACGCCGACGAGCATCATCTGTAAGGGGGAATGGAAAAATGGATTTAGGTACTTCAATCCTTCTGGTGATGCTGGTCCTGCTGGTGCTGGGCTTCCCGATGATGGTGCCGCTGGCAACCGCCAGCGTCGTCGCCTTCATGTTTTACATGCCCATCCCCGAACGCATCCTTATCCAACAAATGGTAACGGGCATTTCGCCCGTGGCCCTCATCGCGGTGCCGATGTTTATCTTTGCCGCCGATATCGTGACAAAGGGGCATACGGCCAACCGGCTGATTGACCTTGCCATGACTTTTGTCGGGCATGTCCGTGGCGGCCTTGCCGTCACCACCGCACTTGGCTGCACCATGTTTGGTGCGGTATCGGGCTCGACACAGGCGACCGTGGTTGCCATGGGCGGTCCGCTGCGCCCCAAGATGCTCAAGGCGGGGTATGAAGACAAATTCGCCATGGCACTGATCATCAATGCCAGCGACATCGCCTTTTTGATCCCGCCCTCGATCGGCATGATCGTGTTTGGCGTGGTCGGCAAAGTCTCGATCGGGGAGCTGTTCCTGGCCGGGATCGGTCCGGGCATCCTGATTTTGGTGATGTTCTCGCTCTATTGCATGTACTACGCCAAGAAGAACGACATCCCGACCATCCCGCGCATGACCTGGGCTGAACGCGGCAAGGCCGTAATCAATGCCGGCCCGGCCATCATGTTCCCGGTTCTGATTGTCGGTGGCATCTATCTGGGCTGGGTCAGCCCCACCGAGGTCGCCGCAGTCGCCGTCGTCTATGCCGTCATTCTTGAAGTGCTGGTTTTCAAGTCGGTCAAATGGTCCGAACTGCTGTCGATTGCGCGCTCAACCGGCCTGATCACCGCTGTTGTGTTCATTCTGGTTGGTGCCGGCACGACATTCTCGTTCGTGATTTCCTTTGCCCAGATCCCGCAGCACGTGATTGGTGCGCTGGGGCTCGAAGGCGCAAACCCCTACATCATTCTGGCGGCGATCTGCATTGCCTTCTTTATCGGTTGCATGTTCGTTGACCCGATTGTTGTCATTCTGGTTCTGACCCCGATCTTCATGCCGCTTGTGAATTCGGCCGGTCTGGACCCGGTTCTTGTCGGTACGTTGGTGACGCTTCAGGTTGCCATTGGCTCTGCCACGCCCCCTTTCGGGTGTGACATCTTTACAGCCATCGCAATCTTCAGGCGGCCCTATGCCGAAGTGATCCGTGGAACGCCGCCCTTCATCTTCATGCTGCTGCTGGCAGCGGTGATTTTGATCTTCGTTCCGCAGATCGCACTGTTCCTGCCAGAGCTTGCCTTCCGTTAAGCAAGCACTGGCCCACAATTTCCGGGTAAGCCCGGAAGCATATTGAAAATTAAAACGACCGGGTCGTCCTGATCATCATCGGGACGGCCCGCCTCTGGAGTTCAGGATAATGTCCGTATCCCGTGCGGTCACGCCAGAGCCGGTGGATGTGCCCTATTCCCCTGACCCGGTCGGACCGGCAGGACGGATCGGCCTCATCACACTGGCAACCGATTTCAATAGCGAGGATGATCTGCGCACCATCCTGCCGGGTGATTTGCGCCTGTTCACCACGCGCATTGAAAACGCCAATCCTGTGACGGTCGAAAACCTGCAGGCCATGGCGGCAGATTTGCCGCGCGCGGCCAAAACCCTTCTGCCCGGCTATGGCGTTGATGTTGCCATTTTCGGCTGTACATCGGGGACGGCTGTGACCGGATCTGACAAAATCGCCGCACTGATCAATCAAGGCATGCCCGGCACCAAGGTCACCAATCCGCTGCTGGCAAGTGAACTTGCCCTGCGGGCTATTGGTGCGCAAAAAATTGCCATCCTGACCCCGTATCTTCCGGCCGTGACCCAATCCGTTGCCGACGGATTTGCCGCTAAGGGCTTTGAGGTCACCAATGTGATGGGCTTTGGTCTGGATAATGATTTCGACATGACCGCCCTGCCGCCCAGGGCGATCCTTGAAGGCGCACTCAAGGTCGATACAGAAGATGCCGATGCGGTGTTTATTTCCTGCACGGCGATCCGGTCAGCCGAAATCATCGCAGAAGCCGAACGCCAGCTTAAAAAGCCTGTCATCACCAGCAATCAGGCACTGGTCTGGCACGCCTTGAACCTGATTGAGTACAAAAAACCGATCACGGGGTTTGGTACCCTGTTTGATCAGGCCCCGAAACCAACGAACGAAGTCGAGGTCCCATGAAAGACCCCATCACATTTGCTGATGTTCTTTCTGCCCGTAAAACCATTGCGGACCATGTGATCCACACGCCATTGCGCCCGTCAGCAAGCCTGACGGATCTTATCGGAAGCCCCGTCTGGCTTAAATGCGAACAGCAACAATATACCGGCAGCTTCAAGCTGCGCGGTGCCGCCAATGCGGTTCTGCGCCTGAGCGACGAGGAAAAAGCCAAGGGTGTTGTTGGTGTTTCGACCGGTAACTATGGCCGAGCGCTTGCCTATGCCGCGCGCAATGCAGGTGTGCGTTCGGTGATCTGCATGTCAGAACTGGTGCCCCAGAACAAGGTCGATGGCATCCGTGCCCAGGGGGCGGAAGTCCGCATCATCGGACAGTCACAGGACGAGGCCCAGCATGAAGTCGACCGCCTGGTCAAAGAAGACGGCATGACCATGCTGCCGCCCTTTGACCATGCCGATGTCATTGCCGGGCAAGGCACACTTGGTCTTGAAATCATAGAAGCCCTTCCCGAAGTGGACACCTTGTTGGTGCCGTTGTCCGGTGGCGGGTTGCTGGCCGGTGTGGCACTGGTCGCCAAGTCGGTCAATCCGATGATCAGGGTTGTCGGCATCACTATGGAACGTGGCTGTGCCATGATCACAAGCCTTCAGGAAGGCAAACCGACCGCGGTCAAGGAACTGCCGACACTGGCCGACAGTCTGGGCGGCGGCATTGGTGAGAACAACCAGTACACGTTTGATATGTGCGGCGATCTGACAGACGATTTCGTTCTGGTCAACGAAGCCCAAATCGCCGATGGCATCCGCGCAGCCTATCTTGACGACCAACAGGTGATCGAGGGGGCCGGTGCGGTTGGTATTGCCGCCCTTCGGGCCGGTCTGGTCGATAACCCGGGCCGTACGGTTGTCCTGACGACGGGATGCAATATCGACATGGATCTGCATAAACGCATTGTTGGCGGCGAAGACGTCGACCTGATGGCGGAGTAACCTGAATGCCCTCGATCAGAATTCTGACCGAAACCGACCTGCGCAAGGTCATTGATCTGGACATGGATGCAATTGACTGCGTCGAGGGCGCCTTCAAGGCGCTTGCCACGCAGGATGTCCGCATGCCCCCGATCCTGCGTCTCGATATTGACGAGTTTAATGGTGAGGTCGATGTCAAAACCGCCTATGTGCCAAGCATCGACAGCTTCGCGATCAAGATCAGCCCGGGCTTTTTTGACAACCCTAAACTCGGCCTGCCATCCGTCAACGGCTTGATGAACCTGTTTTCATCGAAGACCGGCCTGCTTGAGGCCGTGTTGCTTGATAACGGCTATCTGACCGATGTGCGCACAGCGGCTGCGGGCGGTGTTGCCGCCAAACATCTCGCCCGCGACGACGCCAAACATGCCGCGATCTATGGTGCCGGTGTGCAGGCTGGCTTGCAGCTCAAGGCGCTGACACTGGTGCGCGATATTACGTCCGCCACCATCTGGGCACGTGACCTTGCCAAGGCCGAGGCCTGCGCGAAAAAGGCATCGCTTGAACTGGGCATTCCGGTGAGTGCGACAACGGATGGCAAGGATGCGGCTGCAACGGCTGACATCATCGTCACCACGACGCCTGCGCGCGAACCGGTACTGATGGCCGATTGGGTCCAACCGGGCACGCATGTGACCGCCATGGGATCGGATGCCGAACACAAAAACGAAATTGAACCTGCCCTGATCGGGCAGGCCGACCTTTATGTCAGCGACAGTCAGGCACAGACCCGCATTCTTGGCGAACTTCATCACGCTATTGATGCCGGTATTGTTGCTGCTGACGCGACATTACCCGAACTCGGCCAGATCATCGCCAAATCCTTGACCGGCAGAACAACTGCGGGTCAGATTACGGTCTGTGATTTGACCGGAACCGGTGTTCAGGACACCGCAATCGCCACCCTCGCCCGGGGACGCTGCGAAGCAGCATCCGCCGGAACCGAGGTCATCTCGTAACAACAAAGGGAAACAGGGTCTGGACCCACCTTTTTCTGGAGGCCTGCGATGAGCCAGGTAGAATTGAATTTCACGCGTGAGGAATATGCCGAACGCCTGGAGAAAACCAAAAAAGCCATGGTGGAAAAGGGCATCGATCTTCTGATCGTGACCGATCCGTCAAACATGGCCTGGCTGACCGGCTATGACGGCTGGTCGTTCTATGTCCATCAATGTGTACTGGTACCCATAGAAGACGACCCGATCTGGTTCGGGCGTTCGCAGGATGCCAACGGGGCCAAACGCACGGTCTATATGCCGCATGACCGCATCATCCCGTATGCGGATTACTATGTGCAATCGACCACCCATCACCCGATGGACTACCTCGCCGAGGTGATTGAATATCGCGGTTGGGCATCGCGCCGCATTGGTGTGGAAATGGATAACTACTATTTCTCTGCCAAGGCCTTCCTGCAGCTTCAGACCCATTTGCCGAACGCCAAGTTTTCCGACGCCACCGCACTTGTGAACTGGCAGCGTGCGGTGAAATCCGAGACCGAGATTTTCTATATGCGCCAAGCCGCCCGCATTGTCGAAAACATGCATGAACGCATTTTCGAAATCGTTGAGCCGGGCATGAAAAAGAACGAACTGGTTGCGGAAATCTTCCGTACCGGGATCGCCGGTATTGATGGCATTGGGGGCGACTATCCTGCCATTGTGCCGCTTCTACCGTCCGGCCAGGATGCAGGTGCCCCGCATCTGACCTGGGATGAAAAACCCGTTCCGGGCAATGCTGGGACCTTCTTTGAAATTGCCGGTTGTTACCGCCGCTATCATGCGCCGCTGTCACGCACGATCTATCTTGGCGATCCGGATCAACGCTTCCTGGATGCCGAAAGTGCCCTGATCGAAGGTCTTCAGGCCGGTCTCGAAGCTGCCAAACCGGGCAATGTCTGCGAAGACATCGCCAAGGCCTTCTTCGGGGTCCTGCAGAAATTCGGCATCGAAAAAGACAGCCGCTGTGGCTATCCGATCGGGCTTTCCTATCCGCCGGACTGGGGCGAACGCACCATGAGCCTGCGCCCCGGTGACCGCACGGTTCTTGAACCGGGCATGACCTTCCACTTCATGCCGGGCCTTTGGTTCGATGACTGGGGGATCGAGATCACCGAAAGCATGATGATCACCGAAACCGGGTCGAAAACCCTGACCAGCTATCCACGACAGCTGTTTGTCAAAAACTGAGCCCTGCCCAAAACCGCAGCGCCCGCCATGGCATTGGATCATGTCGGGCGCTGCCAGATGCCACAGCCTGACGACGACGGTCGCGAAGTCAGGCTTTTTAAGGATACGACCATGACAAAACCATCACCCATCAGCCCGACGATCCCGCTTGATCAGGATGGCATTCACCACGGCTTTTTAAAGCTGCCCTATTCGCGTGATGATTCCGCGTGGGGTGCCGTGATGATCCCGATCACCGTGATCCGCAATGGCAATGGCCCGACGGCGCTTCTGACCGGCGGCAACCATGGCGATGAATATGAAGGTCTGGTGTCGCTGTTCAAACTTGCTGAATCGCTCTCGGCTGGTGAAATCAATGGCCGCGTGATCATTCTGCCGGCCATGAACTACCCGGCGTTTCGCAATGCGTCCCGCACATCCCCGATTGATGCGGGCAACATGAACCGGTCCTTCCCGGGCAAACCCGATGGCACCGTCACGCAAAAGATCGCCGATTACATTTTCCGGTATCTGGTGCCTGAGGCCGATATCGTTCTGGATATCCATTCCGGCGGCAAGACGCTTGATTTCATTCCGTTCTCAGCCGCCCACGTTCTGCCCGACAAGGAGCAGGAAGCACGCTGTGTCGCGGCCATGAAGGCATTTGGCGCGCCCTATTCGATGATGATGCTTGAACTCGATGCGGTTGGCATGTTTGACACCGTGGTCGAGGAAGCTGGCAAAACCTTTGTCACCACAGAACTCGGTGGTGGCGGATCAACCACCGCAGAACGTGTGGCGATTGCCGATCGCGGTGTGCGCAACATCCTTATTCATGCAGGCATCCTTAAGGGCGAGATTGAACCTTCTCCGACCGGCACGACCATGCTTGATATGCCTGATGACCGTTGCTTTGTCGCGTCCGAGGCCAGCGGCCTGTTTGAGCCCTGCGTTGATCTGGGCGACTTGGTCAAGGAAGGCGATCTGATTGCGCGTATCTATGATGTGGAACGCACCGGCACCCCGCCGCGTGAATATTACGCCCCACGCGCGGGCATTGTGTCCTGCCGACACTTCCAGGGTCTGATCAAAACGGGCGACTGCCTGATTGTGATTGCCGAGGTGCTCTGATCATGATCAGGCTTGATGAGCTGGATCTGAAAATCCTCAAAACCCTGCAACGCGAAGGGCGCATTACCAAGGTCAAACTGGCCGAGGCGGTGAACCTTTCGCCAAGCCCGTGTTGGGAACGGCTCAAACGGCTTGAGGATCTTGGCGTCATCTCGGGCTATCACGCCCATATCAATCTGGAAAAGCTGGTCAAACCGACGCTGGTTCTGACCGAAGTTACCCTGCGTCATCACCAGCATGATGACTTCCAGATTTTCGAACGCGCGGTCCAGGACATCCCGGAGATCGTCGAATGCTATGCCCTTGGCGGCGGCGTGGATTACATGCTCAAGGTTCTGTGTCATGACGTTGATGCCTATCAGCGCATGATTGACGGCCTTCTGGTGTCCAATATCGGGATTGATCGGTATTTCACCTATATCGTCACCAAAAAGGTCAAAACCACACCGATCCCGCCGATCGAGAACCTTGTTGCTCCGCCCGAACGCAAATAGCGGCGTTTGAGCCGTCTTAACGAACAGGCACTATAATATGGCGGACAGTTCCGTATGGACTGTTCGCCATATGCCTTTTGACAGGACGGTAAGATGAAAGAACTGATCGACAGTTGGCAACTTTGGGCCGGGCTGGCAGCATGTTTTGCAGCACTGACCGCGATCTTTGCCAAGGTGGGTGTTGCCAATATCAATTCCGATTTTGCGACCTTCATCAGAACCATCATTATCCTGCTTATGGTCTGGATCATCGTGCTTGCCAAAGGTGCATGGGAAAGCCCTTCAAGCATTCCCGCAAAGACTTGGTACTTCCTGATCTTGTCGGGATTGGCAACGGGGGCGTCATGGCTTTGTTATTTCCGTGCGCTCAAGATTGGCGAAGTCGCCAAAGTCGCCCCGATTGACAAGCTTAGCGTCGTTCTGGTCGCAGTGTTCGGTGCGATTTTTCTCGGTGAAAAACTGACTATGATCAGTTGGATTGGTGTCACGATGATCGGTGGCGGAGCCGCCCTGATTGCCTGGAAGGGCTAAGAAAAATGGGGCAGGAAGTGCTTCCTGCCCCGAAGTTCGGCTTGCATCCACAGGGGTTTGCCCCCGTTGGATCAGTGTGTGTCTTCCTTGTGGCCCATGGCGACATGCCACATGTCCCAGCCTGCCAGAAGCAGGGTGAACCCGACCATGATCGCCAGGTCCCAACGCGGGACATAGACCACAAGCGTTACGACAGATGCCGCGAGGACGATAAAGGCCAACAAGGCCATCGCACGATTTAAAAGAACGTTTTCCATCACGCGTCCTCCTGATTACCAAGATATGTTTTGAGCCAGTTTGCCGTGCGCATCAGCCGCGCATCATCACCAACCCGCCCGACAAGCTGAATTCCCATCGGCATCCCGCTTTGTGACCATAACAACGGGATGGTCACAGCTGGCGTGCCACAGAATGTCCAAAGACCGTTAAAGATCGCATTGCCGGTGGTCTGAAGATTGGCCGGTGCCGGTCCGGGTGCCGCCGGTGTAATGATCGCATCACAGCGTTTAAACACCTCTTCCAACCCGGCATTCAGAACCTTGCGCCAATCAAGGGCGGCGAGATAGTCACGCGCCTTGACGTCATTGCCTTTATCAAGGGCCTCGCGAATTTCTGGTGACAACTGATCCCGGCCCCGCTTTTCATAGCCGTAATAGTCCTTGGCCATTTCAGCAAAATTGATCCGGGCCCGCAATGCGGCTGCATCGTCAAACGCATTTGGCAAGGGTGCCTCGAAACATTGATCACCGAGCATGTCGGTGATCTCGCGAAACGCCATTACGGTTTCTTCGTCAGCAAGTTCGTCAAATTGCGGCGGACGGACAAAGGCCAAGGTCGGCGTGACGCGCGGGGTTGCCTTGGCGGTATCGAGCAAGCGTGGCGTCGGGCTTGGCGTGGTTGCCGGGTCACCCGCATCATAGCCAAACAGGCTTTCGGCCACCATCGCCGCCCCGTCGACCGAATTGGCGAATACACCAATGGTATCAAGGGTCGGGCTTTGGCTAAGAACACCGGTCCGGGCAATCGCGCCAAAGCTTGGCTTGAAACCAACCACCCCACAGAACGAGGCTGGCCGGATCACCGACCCACCAGTTTGCGTACCCACTGCAAGCGGGATCATGGCTGCGGCAACGGCGGCGGCCGATCCGGCAGATGATCCACCGGGTGTATGATCCGGATTGTGCGGATTGCGTGTTTTGGACGGATGCATGAAGGCAAGCTCGGTCGAAACCGTCTTGCCCATAATGATCGCCCCGGCCGCCTTCAGACGCGATACCAGGACCGCGTCTTCGCTTGGCACGCGGCCTTCGTCAAGCACCGTGCCGTTGGCGGTCGGAATATTGGCCGTATCAATCACATCCTTCAGACCGACCGGCAAACCATGCAGCGGGCCAATCGGTGCCCCGGCCTGACGCCTTGCATCAAGCGCCCGGGCCTGGGCAATGGCATGATCGCTATCAAGCCACGCCCATGCCTGAACCTGGGGTTCGACTTCGACAATACGTTCCAGACAGGCCTCGACATATTCGACTGCGCGGACCGCCCCGCTGGCAAGGCGGTCACGCAACTCGACGACATCAAGTGTCAGTAACGGGTTGATGTTACTCATTCAGGCAATCCCCTTAGCGTGCGCCGTAGAACAGATCCGGCAGATGGAACACGATCTGTGGGAAAGCGTACATCAAAACCATGCTGACAATCACCATGAACAGGAACGGCATGATCCCCTTGAAGATATCGGTCAACAATATCCCGTTAGGTGCCACCCCTTTGAGGTAATAGGCCGACATGGCCATGGGTGGAGTCAGGAACGAGGTCTGCAGGTTCAGCGCCACCAGAATGCCAAAGAACAGCGGATCAATATCAAACAGCGGCAGCAGCGGCAGGAAGATCGGAACAAAGATGATGATGATTTCCGACCATTCCAGCGGCCAGCCCAGCAGGAAGATGATCAGCTGTGCGAGCAACAGGAACTGCAGCGGTGTCAGGTCAAGACCACCGACAAACTCGGCAATCACATGCTCCCCTCCAAGATAGGAGAACACAGACGAGAAGGTGTAGGACCCGACAAACAGCCAGCACACCATCGCCGATGTCCGCACCGTCAGATAAACCGATTCCCGCAGTCGATCAAAGGTCAGCGCCCGATAGGCAGCCGCCAGAACCATACCGCCCAGCGCCCCGATCGATGCCGCCTCGGTCGGGGTTGCCAGACCAAACAGGATCGAACCAAGCACCGCCAAAATCAGGAAAGCCAGTGGGAAGAACGAGGTTGCCAGCATCCAGAGAACCTTGGGCAGCGGCACTTCGGGAATTTCATCACTGCTCGGACGTGGGGCCGCCTTGGGCTGCAACATCGCACGGCCCATGACATAGAGAAGATACAATCCAACAAGCGTCAGCCCCGGCAAAAGCGCACCGGCATAAAGACGCACGATCGAAACACCCGAGGCCGCTGCATAAACGATCAGCATGATCGATGGCGGGATCAGAATGCCAAGCGTACCGCCGGCACAAATGATGCCCGACGCAAAGCTTTTGTCATAGCGGGCCTTCAACATCGCGGGCAGCGCCAGCATCCCCATCAGGGTCACAACCGCACCCACAATCCCGGTCGCGGTCGCAAACAGCGCACAGGTAATCAGGGCTGCAACACCAAGCGACCCGGGGATATTGCGTGCGGCAATGTTAAGGGTGGAAAACAGACGGTTCACGATGTTGGCACGTTCAACGATATAGCCCATGAACAGGAACAGCGGCACCGCTGTCAGGACCTCGTTGGACATCACCGTGTATGTCTGGTTGATAAATAGATCGAATATTCGGTTGTTAAATGCCCCTTCGAACCAGGTTATCGCCGAGGTCAACGTATCGCTGTCTTCGGCCAGCCGGTTAAAGGCCCGCCACATGCGGCCTGCATCGAAATAGGCGTAATAGCCAAATCCGATCCCCAGCGCCATCAGGGTAAAGGCAACCGGAAAACCGAGAAATACCAGTAAAATAAAGATGCCCAGCATCATCAGGGCGACATGTGCGTCAATCACTTTGGCTGCTCCGTTCGAGGGCGTGTTTCGCGTATGAACCAGGAACTGTCATGAGATCAGTCTTCCTTGGTCACGCGCTGCTTCATCAGCAGCTCTTCGGTTTCTTCAACATCGTCATCCGCATTGCGCCAGTACCCTTCACGGATACACAGAATGCAGCGCATCACCTGTGCGATGCCCTGGATGAACAAAAGAATACCGGCCGCGACAATCACCGCCTTGAATTGAAAGATCGGAACACCCGCCGGGCTGTTCACACTGACTTCCCCGTATCCGAATGACCGGGCGGCATATTTCCAGCCTGCCAGGATCAGTGCGGTCACACCGGGGAAGAAGAAGAAGATATATAAAACCAGGTCGACTTTGGCCTGGGTCGTCGGCTTCCACAGGCGATAAAGGAAATCGCCGCGGACATGCCCGCCACGTGACAGGGTATAGGCCCCACCCATCATGAACAGCGTGCCATACATGATAAAGGACACATCAAGTGACCAGGTGGTTGGTGCGTTAAATAGGTATCGCGAGATCACCTCATAGCTCATGCCAAGCGTCATGAGGATGATCAGCCAGCCAAAGGCCTTGCCAAACCAGGCTGACAGTTTGTCCGCGAATTCAATAAATCCGATCATGAAATCCTGTCCGTTCGCGTATTGACTGCTCCGCCAGTTCAAAAGCGAGAACCAACGGAGCAGTCAGGATCATCAAAACTCTAAACCCGGTCGGGTGATCAGAGTTTCAGTTTGCCCGGGAAGTAGTGATTATATGCGAGCACATAGTCAGGCGAGTTCATCAGTTCGTAGTAGGTCACGCGCTCGACCCAGGCACGCTGGCTATCAAGAACACGCTTCATGAACGGATCTTCTTCAAGCGTCGGGATCAGTTTGTCCCAGGCATCAAGCTGACCAGCGAGGATTTCTTTCGACGTACGGTGTACTTCGACACCTTCGGACTGCAGTTTCTGCAAGTCGGACGAATAGTTATCCATGGCGAGTGCGGTGTTCGAGGTCGAAGCAGCTTCGACACCGTGACGCAGGATCGCCTGCAGGTCCGGCTCAAGATCTTCAAGCATCGATTTGCTGAACAGGAATTCGAAGCTTTCAGATGCCTGATGATACGAAGACAGATAGTAATTCTTCGCAACATCCTGTGCGCCAAAGCGCATGTCAGAAGACGGGTTGTTGAATTCGAACGCGTCGATCACGCCACGTTCCATGGCAGGCACAATTTCGCCGCCCGGAAGCTGTGCGACCGACATGCCCATCGACTGCAGAAGGTCTGCTGCCAGACCAACGGTGCGGTACTTGAAGCCTTCGATATCGGCAACGGTGTTGACCTGACCCTTGAACCAGCCAAACGGCTGTGCTGGCATCGGGAAGCCAAGAAGACCAACAACGTCAAGGCCCATCACGTCCTGGGTCAGTTCGCGATAGAACTCTTCACCACCGCCGGCATAGAACCAGCTCAGCATGGTGGTTGCAGAACCACCAAAGACCGGACCGGTACCAAACAGCGATGCAGCCTTGTTCTTGCCGTACCAGTAAACCGGCACGGAATGGGCGATATCGATCAGACCATCATTGACAGCATCCAGAACCTGGAATGCCGCAACAACCGCACCTGCCGGCAGAAGATCGATTTTCAGACGACCACCGGACATCGCTTCAACACGATCAACATACTGCTGGGCAAAGGTCATCCAGATGTCGGACGACGACCAGGAAGTCTGCATTTTCAGCACCATCGGTGCCGGTTGTGCATGAACAGCCGGTGCAGCAAAAACGCCTGCTGCCGCAGCACCACCAGCAACCACGCCAGTCGCCCCTTTGGTCAGGAACGAACGACGGGATACTTCCTTGGACTTCACGTCTTCAGATTTGGTTTTCATTTCCATTTTTCCTCCCAGA
This sequence comes from Thalassospira sp. HJ, assembly GCF_000948415.1. Taxonomy (GTDB): domain Bacteria; phylum Pseudomonadota; class Alphaproteobacteria; order Rhodospirillales; family Thalassospiraceae; genus Thalassospira. Next base: position 135,638 of record NZ_JYII01000006.1, read on the forward strand.
TATACCGTCGCTTGCCGCCAACCATTGGCGGGAAACAAGCGGTAACTGTCAGCCTTCAAAAGCCCCTGATCTTGATATCCAAGACCATTTTTGATGCGCTTGCCCCGTTCCGGGACCCTAAAAAAACGGCACGCATTTTGTTATTGTTAGGGTCAGGACCTATTACTTCGTTTTGAATGGTCGCTCAGATTTGTGCGGATACGCGAAGCAAAACCGCAGGAAGATATTCATCTTTCAAGGTTTTGCGACAACGTAGCCCGTGCAAATCTGAGTGATCCGAAGGACAGTGCTTATATTTGCAAACTCCCGCGTCAAATCCCTTAACCGGGATACCAACCCGCTTGGCGGTATTTTCCTTGGATTTCACAAATATAAGCACTGCCATTCCAATCGAACTAATAGGCCCTGACCCTAAAGACTTGAACGAACTGAATTCCGGCGGTTTTCCCGCCTTTTATGCCACCCGGTCGCCCGGTTCTTTTCCCTGAAAATAAGCATCAAGATTATCAAGTGCGCGAAAGCCCATCGCATCGCGCGTTTCTTCGGTTGCAGAGCCTATATGTGGTAACAGAAAGACGTTATTCAACGCGCTAATGCGTTGATTTCCACCAGGTTCATTGCAAAACACATCAAGCCCGGCGGCAAACAGCTTGCCGCTTTCAAGGGCCGCTACCAGCGCATCCTCATCAACCAGATTACCGCGCGCTGTATTCACAAGGATAGCCCGATCGGGCAGCATCGCGATGGTCTTGCTATTGATGATCCCCTTGGTGTCCGGGGTCGACGGGCAATGCAGCGACAACACATCTGAATGGGCAAACAGGTCTTCAATCGTGTCGTGGAAAACAGCACCCTTGGCCAGATGATCCGGCAATGGTTTGCGGTTGTGGTAATGGACTTCCATGCCAAATCCGCGCGCGCGTTCTGCGGCGACCTGACCAACCCGGCCCATGCCCAGCACACCAAACCGTTTGCCAGACACCTGCCGACCAACCATGAAGGCCGGTGACCAGAAATCCCACTTGCCGGCACGCACCATGGCATCGCCCTCGGCCCCGCGCCGTGCAGCCCCCAGCATACACAGCATGGCGATCTCGGCCGTGGCATCGGACAGCACATCGGGCGTATTGGTCACGACAATCCCGGCCTCCTTGGCAGCAGCCAGATCCACGTGATCGACACCAACCGAATGGTTGGCAATGATCTTGAGGCTTTTGGGCAGTTTCGCAATGACATCAGCCGAGAAATGCTCGGAATGGCACGGCAGGACAGCATCGACCTGCTGGCATTTCTCGATCAGTTCCGCGCGCGTGAAAACGCGGTCCTCGGCGTTGGTCAGAACCTGGTAGTCCCGCGCGGCGCGTGCCTGAACGGCATCACGCAATCGTCGCGTTATCAGAAGCTTTGGCTTCTCGGGCATGCGGACGCTCCCGGTGAATTCCCTGAAAGTAGTGTTATTTTTTATGGTCTAGGGTCAGTACCCATTACTTTGGTTTGAATGGTTCACCGGATTTGTGCGGATACGCGAAGCAAAACCGCAGGAAGATATGCATCTTTCAAGGTTTTACGACAAAGTAGCCCGTGCAAATCCGGTTAATCCGAAGGACAGACGTTATATTTGCAAACTTCGGCGTCAAACCTCTTGCCCGGGCCCCAGCCGACCCTGCGAGCTTTTCCTTGGATTTCACAAATATAACGTCTGCCATTCAAATCAAAGTAATGGGTACTGACCCTAAGGAAACACCTATACGGAAAATCCATCAATAGGCGATCAACCAAGCCGCAACTCTTTTTCACTTCGTGGAAAACCAATGATTAAACGTGAACACCATCACACGCGCATTTGGTTTGCTAATATACTGATTTTAATTCATAAAATCGGTATTTGATGGGGTCACCAGAAAAGAAAAATGGCCGCCATCAAAAGACAGCGGCCATGCCAAAAACTCAAAGAATTTCAGAACCCGACAATATTCGAAGACAGCTCGGTCATCCGCATTGTAGATTGTGAGGAATCCTCACATTTTAACCCAAACCGCGCCATCCTGACCGGATCGCACGACGGCCTCGACGAATTTCATGCCATCAACCCCCTCTTGAACACCGGGTACAAGGCAGCTGGCCGGGTCAATTTTTGCCCCGCTCAGATGTGCCGTCAGCTGATCAGCGAAGTCTGTATACAGGCTGGCGAAGCCTTCAAGGTAGCCTTCCGGATGACCAGACGGGACGCGGATATTGCGCTGTCCATCAGCACCATTACCCGGTCCGCCGCGCGTGATCAGTTCCGGGCGTTCATCGAGTTTGCGGAAAAGCAGCTGGTTGGGCTGTTCCTGCCCCCATTCGATGCTGCCCTTATCGCCATAGATCCGTAGACGCAGACCGTTTTCATGACCAACCGCGACCTGGCTTGCCCATAACATCCCACGCGCCCCATTGGCATAGCGCAGCAGGATCTGGACATTGTCATCAAGCTTGCGGCCTGGAACGATGGCATCGACATCGGCGCACAGCTCGCTGATCTCAAGCCCGGAAACAAAGTTGGCAAGGTTATGGGCATGGGTTCCGATATCACCCAGCGCCCCGCCCATACCGGCCTTTGCCGGATCAGCACGCCAGCTGGCCTGCTTGTTATCGGTATCCTCGACCCTTGTGGCCATCCATCCTTGGGCATATTCCACCTGAACAAGGCGGATCTTGCCAAGCTTGCCATCCGCCACCATCTGGCGTGCTTCGCGCACCATGGGATAGGCGGTGTAGTTATGGGTCAGCGCAAACAGAAGGCCCGTCTCGGCAATTTTGGCTTCGATCTGTTCGGCCTCTTGCACAGTCAGGCACAGCGGCTTGTCGCAAATCACGTGAATACCGGCATCAAGCATCGCCATCACGGCGGGGAAATGCAGGTGATTGGGGGTGACAATCGCACAGACATCAATGCCGTCTTCGCGCGCAGCTTCCTGCTTGGCCATGTCTTCAAAGCTGTCATAGCTTCGGTCCGGCGCAATAAAAAGCTCAGCAGCCGAGGCCGCTGCAACATCGGGCTTTGAGGACAGCGCACCAGCAACCAGCTCATATCGGTCATCCAGCCGGGCGGCGATCCGGTGCACAGCGCCAATAAAGGCCCCTTGCCCACCGCCAACCATACCCAGACGAAGGCGGCGGTTTATTTTTTTGAAGTTGGGCATGGGGGCTCCTATCAGCGAAAGGTGTGTGTCTCTGGTAATTCAACCTTTTGCTGAATGCACGATCTTTGTGACATGATCGCCGCAGTGTTCGTAGTGTTTGCGGCCCGTCACCTATGCCATTCGCCCATGACTGCGCGTGCCTTTTCTTAGTGATCTTCACTTGAACGGGCCTGCTCGGATGCAAAGATTTCAAACCGGATACCGTTGGGATCACGAACGAACAGACGCCGGGATTTGCCGTCATCCTCATTATGGTAAACGACCTTGTGCTGGAACAGGTGGTTTTGCCAGGCGATCACATCACGCGGGGCGGCACAGCGCAGCCCGATATGAAACACATCATCTGGCATTTCCGGATCATCCGGGTACGGCCCGACTTACAGGTGCAGGTGACATGGGGCTCCTCCGTCAGGTTTGATCCTTAACATCCTATCGCCGGATCCATATCTGCACTGATTGGCACCTTCGCAACCGGCCCCAAACAGCGCACGATCCGGGTCTCGTTTTCGGGCAGGGCATCAACCGGTTGCACGCTGCCCGTGATAAACAGATGGGTAAATCGCGCGGGAAAATCAATGCGATTGCCCCTTGATCAAAGCGTCATGAAACCACAACATGCAGAGATATCGAAAATCGCCTAATAAAGGCGACATTGCAGTATTGACCGTCCCCACCCGCACTGCTATTGGGACGCGGCAAACATGCAAGATCACGCGCACGCCACACATGATGGCCTGCGCCATTGGCAACAACCCGAAGGATGGAGGCATCTGATGAATGAATACAGTTTATCTGTCTCCGTCTATTGGATGACGCACCGCCAGGCTGACCACTAGAAGCCGCTTGCCTTCCACCTTGATGGTGATTTTGCCCAAACCCGGAACGAAAGACGCCTGATCGCGCATTCCGAGTTCATCCGCATTCCCCTGACATAGTTGTAGAGAGCCGCCCATGCCCGCAACGCCCTATTACCTGATCGACAAGTCCAAGCTGCTGCGCAACATGGAAAAGATCGCATATGTGCGCCAACATTCTGGCGCAAAAGCACTTTTGGCGCTGAAATGCTTTGCGACCTGGTCGGTGTTTGACTTCATGTCGGACTATATGGATGGCACGACCTCCTCGTCGCTCCATGAGGTCAAGCTGGGCCGTCAGAAATTCGGCAAAGAGACTCACGCCTATAGTGTCGCCTATTCCGATGACGAGATTTCCGAAGTCATCGAGAATGCCGACAAGATCATCTTCAACTCAATCAGCCAGCTGACCCGCTTTGCCGATCAGGCATCCGGTATTGTGCGCGGGCTTCGATTGAACCCGCAGGTCTCGACCTCAAGCTTTGATCTTGCTGATCCGGCCCGCCCGTTTTCGCGACTGGGTGAATGGGACGTCACCAAGGTCGAAGCGGTAATGGACCGTATTTCCGGTTTCATGATCCACAATAACTGCGAAAATGCCGACTTTGATCTGTTTGATCAGATGCTGGGCAATATCGAAGAAAAGTTCGGATCGCTGCTATCGCGTGTTGAATGGGTCAGCCTCGGCGGCGGCATCCATTTCACCGGTGATGACTATCCGCTTGATAAGTTCTGTGCGCGGCTCAAGGCGTTTTCCGAGAAATTCGGTGTGCAGGTTTATCTTGAGCCCGGCGAAGCATCGATCACGAAAAGCACCACCCTTGAGGTCACCGTGCTTGATACCCTGTTTAACGGCAAGAACCTTGCCATCGTCGATAGCTCGATCGAAGCGCACATGCTTGATCTTCTGATCTATCGCGAAAATGCCAAGGTGCTGCCGAACAAAGGTGATCATCACTATATGATCTGTGGCAAGTCCTGCCTTGCGGGTGATGTCTTTGGCGAATTCGATTTCGAAAACGAGATCAAGGTGGGTGACCGCATCTCCATCGACGATGCGGCCGGTTACACCATGGTCAAAAAGAACTGGTTTAACGGGGTCGGCATGCCGTCCATCGTGATCCGGGAACTCGACGGAACAGAGCGCGTTGTGCGTGAGTTCACCTTTGACGACTACGTTTCGAGCCTTTCGTAAAAATACGAAAAGGCACTTTTCATAGCGAACCGGAGCACGATGTGCTCCACCTCTCAAAACAGGGGAGTTTTTGGCCCGACATGAAAAAGAATGTTCTGATTATCGGCGCAGGTGGCGTCGCCCAGGTCGTTGCACATAAATGCGCACAACATAACGACGTGCTTGGCGATATTCATATCGCATCGCGGACGGCATCGAAGTGCCAGGCAATCATCGACAGCATCCATGAAAAGAAAAACCTCAAAAACCCCGGCGTTCTTGAAGGTCATGCACTGGATGCCACCGATGTGGATGCAACTGCGGCCCTGATCGAAAAAACCGGCGTCGAGATCGTCATCAATGTCGGATCTGCCTTCATCAACATGCCGGTCATGTCGGCCTGCATCAAAACCGGTGTCGCCTATCTTGATACCGCCATCCATGAAGAGCAGGACAAAATCTGCGAGAACCCGCCATGGTATGCCAACTATGAATGGAAGCGCCGCGCGGAATGCGAAGCCGCCGGCACGACCGCCATTCTGGGTGTCGGCTTTGACCCGGGTGTGGTGAACGCCTATGCCAAGCTGGCGGTTGAAGACTATTTCGACAAAATTGACTCGATCGACATCATCGACATCAATGCTGGCAGCCACGGCAAATACTTTGCCACTAACTTCGATCCGGAAATCAACTTCCGCGAATTCACCGGCACGGTCTATTCCTGGCAGGACAGCAAATGGCAGTCCAACAAGATGTTCGAGATCAAAAAGATCTGGGACATGCCGGTTGTCGGTGAAAGCCAGACCTTCATGACCGGCCATGACGAGGTGCATTCGCTTTCCCAGAACCTTGATGTTCCCAATGTCCGCTTCTGGATGGGCTTTGGCGATCACTACGTCAATGTGTTCACGGTTCTGAAAAACATTGGCCTGCTGTCGGAGAAACCGGTTACCACCGCCGAGGGTCTTGAAGTCGTACCGCTCAAGGTTGTTAAGGCCTGCCTGCCCGATCCGAGCTCGCTCGCACCAGATTATACCGGCAAGACCTGCATCGGTGATCTGGTCAAGGGTACGAAGGACGGCAAGGAAACCGAAGTCCTGATCTATAACGTGGCGGACCATAAGGATGCCTACAATGAAGTCGGCAGCCAGGGCATTTCCTATACAGCCGGCGTTCCGCCGGTTGCAGCAGCCATGCTGATCGCGACCGGTGAATGGGATGTGAAGAAGATGGCAAACGTTGAAGACTTGCCAGCCAAACCGTTCCTGAACCTGCTCAACGGTATGGGCCTTCCGACCCGCATCAAGGATGCCAATGGCGACCGCGCCCTTGATTTCAGCTAAGCGGCCTTAACCGGCAACATAATCATCTGGTTAATGGCGGGCACTTTTGCCCGCCATTTTTATATCCGCGTACTGACCTTATGGTGAGGATTCTGTCTTATTGACATATTGCCGAACTCATGTGCATCGCAAAAAGTCACCCTCGCAAAGAACTATACCTTTGGTTGGTGGATTTATGCATGTCGGCCTCAGGACAAGGTGGACAGCAGATCACTTCCCATACTTACGAGCAACCTCAACCTGCCACCGCACCGCAAAAACAACCCCTTAAAAATCAACTATTTGACAACCGAAAGCGGTTTCGGATAGCGTTTCCCTGTTCCGAAAGCGGTTTCGGAACACCAAACACCGTCAAAAAGGCGGTGAAAAGCACAAGAAAGACACTCAGGGAGGTTCCGTGCCGCGCGTTCGGAAGCAAAACGAAACCATGTCGATTGCCCGGCTGGCCAAACATCTTGGTTTGTCCGAGGGAACCGTTTCGCGCGCGCTCAACAATTATCCCGATATCGCTGCAAAGACCGTTGCCCGTGTGCGCAAGGCCGCTGATGAGTTGGGCTATCGCCCATCAACCACCGCCCGACGTCTTGCACGTGGTGTTGTTGAAACCATCGGCTTTGTCCTGCCTGCGCGTGATGGTCATCAGATTGATCCGTTTCTGGCCGAAATTCTCGACGGGCTTGCCACCGAACTGGCCCTGTCTGACTGGGACTTGCTGGTTTCCGCCGTCCCCGATGGTCATGACGAGGTCGAAGTCATGGACCGCCTGATCCAATCGGGCAAGGTTGGCGGCTTTGTTGTTGCCCGCACCAAACGCCATGACCCGCGCATCGATTTCCTGCGCACATCCCACATCCCGTTTGTCGCGCAAGGCCGCACCGAAAACTGCGATGATTACGCATGGCTTGATATAGACAATGAAAAGGCCTTTGTCGATGCGGTGAATTACCTCGTCGGCCTTGGCCATCGCAAGATCGCGTTTCTCGGCGGCGATCCGGAGCTGAATTACGCTTGGCAACGGCGTGCCGGTTATCTTGCCGCGACCAAGGCCAAGGGCTGCGACATTCTGCCGGGCTATATGCATGACGGCATCACCAACGAACTGGCCGCCCGCGAAGCCGTTTTGGAAATTCTCAAACTCCCCGATCATCCGACCGCCATTTTGTGCGTCACCGATGCGGTTGCCATCGGCGCGATCCATGCGCTGGCCCATGCCGGTATCGACGTCGGATCGGAAATGTCCGTGATTGGTTTTGATGGCCTGCCCATGGGCGAGGCCATCCATCCCGGCCTGACCACCATGAGCCAGGCCAGCTATCAGATCGGCCGCGAAGTCGGCCGGATCGTTGTTGCCCAAGCAAACAAGACAAACGAGGCAAATTCGCCTTCATCCGAGTTTTCCCAAATTCTGTGGGAAGCATCGCTGACCGTCCGTGGGTCAGCCAACCCGCCAGCATTAAAGCTGGCCGCCAATGCCAAGGGAGGCATCTCATGAAAACAAGGTTTACGCGTGCTTTAACGCTCGCTGCCGCTGGTCTGCTGGTTTCCACCAGCATCGCCAGTGCGCAACTGCGGTTCTGGACCACCGAAGAACAACCCGAACGACTGGCCAAACAAGAAGAAATGGCCAAGGAGTTCGAAGCCAAAACCGGCACAGCCGTCGAAGTCATTCCGGTCACTGAAACCGAACTTGGCACGCGTGCCACCGCGGCCTACGCCGCCGGTGACTTGCCAGACGTCATTTACCTAACCCTGCAATATGTCCTGCCCTGGTCAGAGGCCGGCATTTTGGATACCGAAGCAAACAACGAAGTTGTCAACCAGCTGGGCAGGGATACTTTCGCCCCGGCAGCGCTTAGCATGGCTGATTTCGACGGCGAAGTTGCCGCGGTCCCGTCTGATGGCTGGACCCAGATGGTGCTCTATCGCAAGGACCTGTTTGACGAAGCCGGTCTTGAGGCCCCCAACACGTATGCCAATATCGTCAAGGCGATCGAGGCACTGCACAACCCGCCAGAAATGTATGGCTTTGTCGCCGCGACCAAGATCGATGAAAACTTCATGAGCCAGGTGCTCGAGCATGTCTTCCTGGCAAACGGCGCAACCCCGGTGGCCGCCGATGGCTCGGTCGGCTTTGACAAGGCAAAGCTCGTCGAGGCGCTTGAGTTTTATAAAAAACTCGCCGATGCATCGCCCCCCGGCGATCTGTACTGGAAACAGTCGCGCGAGGTTTACTTCGCGGGCAAAGCAGCGATGATTATCTGGTCGCCCTTCATCCTTGATGAACTGGCGGGCCTGCGCGACAGCGCCCCGCCCACCATCAACAATGACCCGACCTCGGGTGAACTGGCCTCGAAAACCGGTGTTGTCACCCGTCTGATGGGCCCGTCCAATCCGAATGGGGCCGCCTGGGGTGACATTCGCTATTTCGGCATCACCAACGATGCCGATACCGACCCGGCAGAGGAATTTGTCAAATTCTCGATGGGCGAAGGTTACACCAGCACCCTTTCCATCGCGCCAGAGGGTAAATTCCCGGTCCGTCATGGCACCGCCGACAATGCGGATGAATTTGTCAAGGCATGGGCCACCCTGCCGGTCGGTGTGGACCGCAAAAAGCCGCTGTCAGAGCTTTATGACCCGGCCGTCATCACTGACATCGTTTCCGGTCTTGAAACCGCAAACCGTTGGGGTGTTGCCGAAGGTCAGTTGGCCAAGGCATCGCGCATCATCAACAGTCAGGTCATCAACCGCCGTGTGCGCGAATTCATCGATGGCGAACGTGATGCCGATGCAACTGCTGATCTGATCAACGAAGAAATCAGCAACATCGAATAAGCGATCTTGATCCGGGGCGCAGCTTTTTCGCCGCGCCCCGGATTTCCGACTTTCACAACGGATTTCAAGACGATGGCCCCTTCCAAATCAACCGCTCAAACCCCGGCAACCAGCCCGCCGCGCAAAGGCAAACTGGGCCCGATGGCCCGGCGCGAAGCACGGCTTGCCCTTTGGATGCTGGCCCCGACATTTCTGATTGTCATGGGCATTGTCCTGTTTCCGTTGCTGGCCAATTTCTGGATTTCGGTCAAGCCGGTCACACTGTCGGATTTGCGCCCGCCAACCCCGGTGGTGTCCGAACGGGTCCGGGGCGATTTTGAAATTGCCGGGCAGGAATTTGAAATCCAGTATCGCCTGCGCAATTCATCGCGCGACGGCGATATCACCGACGTCGTCCTGACCGATACATTGCCCGCGGGCATTACGGTCATTGATCCGGGGGATGTTTGTACGGTCACGGGGGCCGAGGTCCGCTGTACCCTTGATGGTCTTCCGGCTGGCGAACGCACCCGGCTTAAAATGACGGCTGTTTCAGATGAAAGCTTTGCCGCCAATCCGGTTTCCCCGCGCGATAGCGAACCCACCATCACCGGCACATCCGACAACATCCTGACCAACAGTGAATTCACCCTTGATAACTTCGCGCGGATATTTGATTCCCACGAATTCTGGTCGGTGCTGTGGGTGACGATTACCTATACGGTTTTTGGCACGCTGGGCGCATTGGTGCTGGGCCTGTTTGCCGCGCAAATGCTCAACAAACCCTTTGCCGGGCGGTCGATCATTCGCGGGCTTTTCTTGTTTCCCTATGTGGCACCCGTGATCGCGGTCGCCTTTACCTGGGTGATCCTGCTTGATCCGTTCAACGGCACCTTCAATGCCATCTTGCAGCGCATGAACATAGCCGACGAGGGCGTAAACTTCTTTGGTCAGCGCGACATTCCCATTGATGTTTTCGGGCTCACCATCGATTTCCCGCTTGCACTGGCAACCGTGATTGCCTTTGAAGCCTGGCGCTATTTCCCGCTGTCCTTCCTGTTCATTCTGGCCCGGATGCAGTCGATTTCATCAGACATGTACGAGGCCGCCGAGGTCGATGGTGCCACGCCCTTGCAACAGTTCTGGCACATTTCCCTGCCGCAACTTCTGGGCATTCTGTCCACGCTATTCCTGCTGCGCTTCATTTGGACGTTCAACAAGTTTGACGACATCTTCCTTCTGACCGGCGGGGCGGCAGGTACGCGCACACTCACGGTCGATGTCTATGAACAGGGCTTTGCCCTGTCGAATCTTGGCGCCGGGGCGGCGGTGGCGGTTGCCATCTTCATCCTGCTTCTGGTGTTTGCCGTGTTCTATTTCAAATTCGTCCATCGGGAGGATTCGTAATGCGTATCGGTACGGGTCTTCTTCTGGGTCTGCTGACCGGGTTGCTTTGGGGCACGATTGCGGTTGCCCTCACCGGCATTTCCCTAACCCTGATCACCGGCCTTCCGGCAACACCGATCATATCGGCAGGTGCACTTGGCGGGGCCGTCAATGCCGCCATCATCTTGCTGCGCGCACCCGCCGATCGCACACCGGGGCTTTACCTTGTCGCCTTTGCTGGCGTCATCATAGCCATGATGCTGGTCTCCTTTGGCGCACCGTTCAGTCTGGCCTTCTCTGAAAGTTCGCTTATTCAGGCCTTCGGCGTCGGGTTGATTGCGCTTGCCGTGACCTTTGCCAACCGCGCAGTCCTGATCGACATTCAGTCGGGCATGCTCAAGCGGTATGCGATTGATCTGGTGATTGTCCGAACACTCAAGGGCTTTGGCTTTGTGTTCTTTAGCGTGATCGTCATCCTGCCCTTCTATGTGATGGTGATGACGAGCCTCAAGAACCAGCAGGATCTGTTCCTGAACCCGCTCGATCTGTCGATTGATCTGACACAGGGTGCAGCAAGCCTGTTTGACAGCTATGTCGAACTGTTCACCAAGTTCAATTTTGGCCGCTTCCTTCTGATTTCAACCATCGTCTCGGTCTCCACGGTTCTGATCACGCTGGCCTTTTCGATCCCCGGTGCCTATGCGGTGGCGCGTTTGAAATTCCCCGGACAAACGGTGCTTTCAAGCTCGATCTTGCTGATTTATCTCGTGCCGATGATCGTTCTGGTCATCCCGCTTTATGCCGTGTTTAGCCAACTTGGCCTGCGCAATACGGTGGTTGGCCTTCTGATCGTCTATCCCGCCACCACGGTCCCGGTTGCCCTTTACATGCTTCAGGGATACTTCCGCGGTCTTCCGGCCGAACTGGAAGAAGCCGGTTTGATGGATGGCTTGTCGCGCCTTGGCGTGATCTGGAAAATCACCCTGCCACTTGCCTTGCCAGCCCTGGCATCGGTATCGCTTTATGTCTTCATGATCGCCTGGAACGAATTCCTGTTTGCCTTCATGTTCCTTGATGATCCCGACATCTTCACCCTGTCACGTGGGGTGGTGTCGCTCAACTCATCCGAAGTCCCGCGTCAACATCTGATGGCCGGTGCGGTGATCGCAACCGTTCCGATCCTTGTTATCTTCCTGTGGTTTGAACGCTTCCTTGTGCAGGGCCTGACCGCCGGGAGTGTCAAGGGATGAGTCAGATCAGCCTTTCACTCGATCAGCTTACGGGTACTAACAGACGTGCGGCCGACATCCTTATCGGCAATGATCGCGGCGGCTATACCGTGCCCAGTGCCAAGCTCTATCCGTTCCAGTGGAACTGGGACAGTGCGCTGGTGGCGCTTGGATTTTCGGTGTTTGATCCTGATCGCGCCTGGCAGGAAGTCGAAAGTCTGCTTTCCGCGCAATGGGACAACGGCATGGTGCCGCACATCATTTTCTGGAAAGAGGAAAAAAGCTACTTCCCCGGACCGGAACAGTGGGGCACGACCGACATCGCCAAAAGCCCGCCAACATCGGGCATCACCCAGCCCCCCGTTGCCGCAACCGTGATGGAACGGCTTCTGGCGGCGGATATCAATGCCCATCGCGATCGCGCGGCAAAACTTCTGCCCAAACTTGATCGCTGGCATCAATGGTTTCTCGATGCCCGTGACCCGGATGGGCGCGGTGTGGTTGCGATCATGCATCCGTGGGAAAGTGGCCGCGATAACCTGCCCGATTGGGATCGCCCGCTATCGTTTGTTGATACCACCGGGATTGGTACCTATCACCGCCGCGACACCGATATCGTCAATCAGGACGAACGCCCGAAAAACAACGACTATGATCACTACATGGCGTTGGTCAGGTTTGGTCGTGATTGCAATTGGGATACAGAAATCATTGCCCGCGATTGCCCGTTCTGGGTCGCTGAACCGGGCATGAATGCCATCCTGCGCCGGGCCGAACGCGACCTGATCAATATGGCAAGGCTTCTGGGTCAGGATGATATCGCCGACCGCGCCACCGCCCGCCTCGCCCGTCTCGATGCCGGATTTGAGTTGCTTTGGTCTGAACCGGTTGGTGGCTATGTCACGCTTGATCTCAGGCGGGATGAACACGCCACCGGCCTGACATCGGGAAGCTGGCTTGCGATGTTTGCCGGGCCTGTCGAACCGGCCCGTGCGGGCAAGATGGCGGCAACCCTCACCCACTGGCTGTCGCAGGTCAAACATGGCGTTCCCAGCTTCGATCCAGAACATGAACTGTTTGACTCCATCCGTTATTGGCGGGGGCCGGTTTGGGCCATGATCAACTGGATGATCGCCACTGGACTGACAGAACATGGCAAAACCGAACTTGCCGAACGTATCCGCATCAATACACAGGCACTTATCGAACAATCCGATTTTCGTGAATATTTCTGCCCGGTAACCGGCCGTGGCGGGGGTGGTACTGATTTCTCGTGGACGGCATCCATGTCGCTTTATTGGGCCGCCCGTCCCGAAATCTTGCCAATCGCCCCGCACCTTTCGCAAACCGGCACCGCAGATCAGGAGAACACATAAAATGGGCCAGATCGAACTTAAAGGCATCCGCAAATCATTTGGTGGTGTTGACGTCATCAAGGGCATCGACCTTCAAATCAATGAAGGCGAACTGGTGATCTTCGTCGGGCCGTCCGGCTGCGGCAAATCAACGCTTTTGCGTCTGATCTCGGGTCTTGTCGAGGCATCCGACGGCCAGATCCTGATTGATGGCGATGACGTCACCGGCAAGCCCCCGGCGGAGCGCGAGCTTTCGATGGTGTTTCAGTCCTATGCGCTCTATCCGCACAAATCCGTGCGCGAAAATATGGGCTTTGCGCTCACCGTGGCCGGCATGCCAAAGGCGGAAATCACCCAAAAGGTCGATGAAGCCGCCGCGACCCTGAAACTTGAAGACTATCTGGATCGCAAACCCAAGGCCCTGTCGGGCGGCCAACGCCAGCGCGTCGCCATTGGCCGTGCGATTGTGCGCGAACCCAAGGCCTTTCTGTTTGACGAACCGCTGTCTAACCTTGATGCTGCCTTGCGTGTCGAGATGCGCCTTGAAATCGCCCGCCTGCATCAAAAACTCGGTGCCACCATGGTCTATGTCACCCATGACCAGGTCGAGGCCATGACGCTTGCCGACAAGATCGTCGTTCTGCAGGCAGGTCAGATCGAACAGATCGGCTCTCCGCTTGATCTCTATCGCCATCCGGGCAACCTGTTCGTCGCCCAGTTTATCGGCTCGCCGAAAATGAATGTGGTCGATTGCACGGGCACAGGCACGTCACTGACATTTGGCAACGGCAACACATCCGATATTGCCCGCAATACAGATGGGGCGACCAAGATGGGCATTCGCCCGGAACATATGGCGCTTTGTGACGCCAATGACACCAGTAATACCACCAAGGCCATCCTGACCGGCCAGATCGATGTCATGGAACATCTCGGCTCCGACAGCTTTGCCTATGTCAATGTGCCCGATGTCGGCCTGTTCACGGTCCGCATCGTCGGCCATTCCGACGCGGTCGAGGGCGACACGGTCGGCCTGCATTTTGCGTCACGCGATGTTCACCTGTTCGACGCCTCGGAAAAAACCATCCCGGCATGATGAAACGCCCATGCCGGTATTCCGACTTGGACGTCATTTCAATCCTCATACAATTAAAATGGCGTCCAACATCGGGCGATCAACCTGCTGTCTTATTTTTCACCAATGCTGAATAATGGTCTTGGTTATTCATTTTAAGTGAACACCCCAAAAGCCCCTTTTGCGGCTATTTCAACGACCCTAAAACCGCCAGACTTTCATAGCGTTTGATATATGGGACATGAAACACCCGCTCGACAAATGCGCTGTATTCTTCCATGTCACTGACCTGAACGCGCAGCACAAAATCATGTGCGCCTGTCACATGGTGACACTGCACAACTTCAGGCATTCTGCCGAATTCATCACGCATCAGCATAAAACGATCCGGTCGGTCGCGCTCCATGGTCAGAAGCACGATCACCATCATCTTCTTGCCAAATACCTTGGGCGACACAATCGCCACGTCGCGCTCAATCACCCCGGTTTCACGCAGGCGCTGCACCCGGCGCAAACAGGCCGCCGACGACAACCCGACCTTTTCAGCCAGATCATTGCCCGTTAAGCGACTGTTTTCCTGCAACAATTCAAGAAGCTGATAATCAAATTTATCGAGTTCCGCCAAGGTCTAATATCCCAAACCACGCTGTAATATCCTTCGGATAAACATGACCGATGCGGCCCGCGAAAGAAAATCGTTTTTGTCAAATCATTGCGAAAATTTCGCACGGATTTGCGAAATTTGCGCGCTGTTTCACACAATTGAAGCGTAGATTGTCTATGGGTTCGAAGGAAACATTGGTCCCTTTTAGCAAAACAAACTCGCGAGCCAGCATCATGCCAGCACAGATGACACATACCCCCCTCGTCGCCACCACCAATATCGCGCCGGTTTCGGGCGCATCTGTTTGGCGCTGGCTTGCCCTTTTTGCCCGCAAATGGGTCAATGCCCGGAAACTGTCCCGTGATATGGAATTTCTCCGCGCAGCCCCACGCGAAAGGCTTGAAGACATCGGGATCGAGCGCCGGGATATCGATATCATTTGCCGGGAAGGCCGCCAAAGCTAAGGTCGACCTTGCGGTCCGGCAAAGAAACTATCGAAAAAACCGCGACAAGCTATCTGGTATCACCTATCGTGATGGCATCATGGCTTTTACCATTCGACAGCTTCAGTATTTTGTTGCCGTGGCCGAACAGGGAACTGTATCGGGGGCGGCGCATATTCTGTCGATTTCGCAATCAGCCGTGACCGAGGCGATCAAGGAACTTGAAGCAGATCTGGGTGTTGCCCTGTTTGATCGCCATTCGCGCGGGCTTAACATCACCCATAACGGCCATCAGTTCCTGCGCCATGCCACCACCATCCTTGCCAGTGTCTCGGACGCCAAGCAGGCGTTTGAGGAAACCGCCCAAACCCAGAAGGGCGAGCTGCATCTGGGCGTTACATCGCTGGTCGCGGGTTACGTGCTATCCGATATTCTCGCACGCTATCGCCGTGCCTATCCGCAGATCACGGTCAGTGCGACCGAGGATAATGGCGATTATCTTGAACATCTTCTGATCGGTGGCGAGATCGACGTTGCTGTCATGGTGATTTCCAACCTGCGGGATCGTTTGGCACTCCAATCTGAAATTCTTGAAGTCTCGCCCTATCGACTATGGCTACCACTTGGTCACAAGCTTGCCACCGCGCAAAGCATCACCCTTGACGACGTCACATCCGAACCGCTGATCATGCTGACCATCGACGAGATCGAGGAAGCAACTGGTAAATTGCTGGGCGCACTTGGCACCCGTCCACGGGTCGCCTTCCGGACAAGATCGGTGGAAGCAGTGCGAAGCCTTGTTGCCACCGGGGCCGGATTATCGCTTTTGCCCGATCTGGTATATCGTCCCTGGTCGCTTGAGGGTGACCGGATTGAAAGTCGTGATGTCTCGGGCACCCTTCCGATGGTTCAGGTCGGTGTCGTTTGGCGCAAAGGATCCCCTTTGTCACAGGCAGCACGTGATTTTATCGGCCTGGCACAGGCCCATCGCGCCACGCGTCTGCGCTAAGAAATCAGCCCCGCTTCCATCAAAACGTGAAACCCACCGTAAACCCGGCATTTTTGCTGCGCTGCGGTAGATATCGGAAAAACCGATAACGTATTTCTGATAAATGAAATTGTGAATGCTCAGGATCGGCGTACGCTTGCCGTTGGGAAATAAAAGTCACGCGAACTGACGTCCTGCAACTGGGAGACATCACAATGAAATCGCTACTAAAATCAGGTACGTCCGTGATGGTCGTGCTTGCCTTTGCCGCCAGTCAGGCGGCTGCCGCTGACATGATGACCGAACTTGGCACGCCAGAAGGTTCTGTGAATATCGTTGCCTGGCCGGGCTATATCGAACGCGGCGAGACTGACGCCAATTTTGACTGGGTGACGTCCTTTGAAAAGGAAACCGGCTGTGCGGTGAATGTCAAAACCGCCAACACGTCCGATGAAATGGTCGCCCTGATGAACGAAGGCGGCTTTGACCTTGTAACTGCATCTGGCGACGCATCGCTTCGCATGATTGCCGGCAAGCGCGTTCAGCCGATCAATACCGACCTGATCCCAAGCTGGAGCACGGTTGACGACCGCCTGAAAAGCGCGCCTTGGCACACGGTTGATGGCGTTCATTACGGCACCCCCTATCAGTGGGGCCCGAACGTTTTGATGTACAACACCGAAGCCTTTGCCGAAGCACCGAAAAGCTGGAACGTCGTGTTCGAGGAAATGACCCTCGCCGATGGCAAATCGAACAAGGGCCGCGTTCAGGCCTATGATGGCCCGATCCACATTGCCGATGCCGCGCAATATCTGATGGCGCACAAGCCTGAACTTGGCATCAAAAGCCCGTATGAGCTGAATGCCGATCAATATGCCGCCGCCCTTGATCTGTTGCGCGGGCAGCGCGAACTGGTATCGCGCTATTGGCATGATGCCTTCATCCAGATGGATGATTTCAAGAACGAAGGCGTGGTCGCATCCGGTTCCTGGCCGTTCCAGGTCAACCTTCTGAAGGCCGAAGGCCTTCCGATTGCATCGACCATCCCCGAAGAAGGTGTGACCGGCTGGGCAGATACCACCATGCTCCATGCCGAGGCCGAAAACCCGACCTGCGCCTATCTCTGGATGGAACATTCCCTGTCGCCAAAAGTGCAGGGTGACCTTGCCGCCTGGTTTGGTTCCAACCCGGCTGTTCCGGCAGCCTGCACCGGTAATGCCCTGTTGGGCGATGAAGGTTGTGCGACCAACGGCTTTGATGATTTCGAACGTGTCAGCTTCTGGCAGACCCCGGTTTCGAAATGCGAAAGCCAGGGTGAATGCGTGCCCTATTATCGTTGGGTTTCCGACTATATCGGCGTGATTGGCGGCCGCTAAGCGACCCTGCGATCAGGCTCCCCCACCCTTGTGAGCCTGATCGGGCAAGGGGATGCGCATGGCGTGTTGCCACACCCAACGCGAAATGCGCCCCCAAACTGATCGGTGGCAATGTCACGTGACTTCCGGACTCCGGGGGGACCCGGAAGGTGTCATTGCCGCTGATCAATCGCCAACGCCCATCTGCCCAAATACCCGCCAACATTCCTTGCTTCCCGAAATCCGACTGAAGCGCGGATTTCAAACAACTGGTTGATCCATGACGACTGCAGTTTCCTTCGCAAAGGTTTCAAGACATTTCGGCGCGGTTCGCGCTGTTGATGATGTCGACCTGTCCATTGCCGAGGGCGAATTTTTCGCCATGCTTGGCCCGTCCGGATCGGGCAAGACCACCTGTCTGCGCCTGATTGCCGGCTTCGAACAACCCACAAGCGGCCATATCGAAATTTTCGGCACCACGGTCGAACATGTCCCGCCCTATCGCCGCAACGTTAATACGGTGTTCCAGGACTACGCCCTGTTCCCGCACATGAACATCATCGACAATGTCGCCTATGGCCTGATGATCCGCGGCATGAACAAGGCCGACCGTCATGCCGCTGCGAACGAGGCGCTTGAACTCGTCGCCCTGCCGGGATACGGCGAACGCCGCCCGGGCCAGCTTTCCGGTGGTCAACGCCAGCGCGTCGCATTGGCCCGCGCACTGGTCAACAAACCCAAAGTGCTGTTGCTTGATGAACCACTTGGCGCGCTTGATCTCAAACTGCGCGAACAGATGCAGGAAGAACTTAAAACCCTGCAACGCAAGCTTGGCATCACGTTTGTTTTCGTCACCCATGATCAGGGCGAAGCGCTTTCGATGGCTGACCGTGTCGCCGTTTTCAATGACGGTAAAATCCAGCAGGTCGGAAGCCCGCAAGATATCTATCAACGTCCGCAAAGCCGCTTTGTCGCCGATTTTGTCGGTTCATCCAACGTGCTGGAACCGGATTTTGTCAAACAACTGACTGGCAAGGAAAGCTTCGCCAGCCTGCGACCAGAGGCAATCCGCATCGTTGCCGCCGATGGTCACAGCGCAACGGTCACGGGCAACAGTTATCTCGGCGGCAACACGCGCATCACCCTCGCCCTTGGCGATATCCGGATCAGTGCGCTGATCCCGGCTGATCAGAATGTTCCGGAAACCGGCAGTACTATTCAGATCAGCTGGCAGGAAAGCGACCTGCATCTGATGGAGGGGGCGCAATGACGACAAGCGCGTCACCCGCCACAACGGTTCAAAGAGAAAGTGCTGTTCTTCCCGGACAGGGCGGCATCACCGGCGCCTTGTCTGACAAGTTCTGGCGCAATCCGAAACTTCTTCTGATCCTGATGCTGACCCCACCGGCCCTTTGGCTTGGTATCATCTATCTGGGATCCTTGTTCGCGCTGCTCGCGCAAAGTTTTTTCTCGATCGATGAGTTTTCGGGCATGGTTCAATATGAACTGACGCTGAAAACCTATGGCGAACTGTTCCGCCCGGCCAATCTCGACATCATCATTCGCACGGTTTCGATGGCAGTCATCGTGACACTTGCCGCCGCTTGCGTTGCGTTTCCGATTGGCTATTTCGCTGCCCGCTATGCGCGCGGCAAATGGAAGGCCCTGTTTTACATCGGGGTGATGCTGCCGCTTTGGTCAAGTTATCTGGTCAAGGTCTATGCCTGGAAGCTGATCCTGGCCAAGGAAGGCATCCTGACCTGGATTTTCACCAAACTGCATCTGACCTGGCTGCTTGAAGCGTGGCTGACGATCCCGATCATTGGCGGCTATTCGCTTTCGGTCAGCTATACCGGAACCTTCCTTGTATTCCTTTATGTCTGGCTGCCGTTCATGGTTTTGCCCGTGCAGGCCGCCCTTGAACGCGTCCCCGGCAGCTTCATCGAGGCATCCGGCGATCTTGGTGCCACACCGGGTCAGACATTCCGTCATGTGATTTTCCCGCTGGCCTTGCCGGGCATTGTTGCAGGCTCGATCTTTACTTTCTCACTCACGCTGGGCGATTACATCATTCCGCAGATCGTCGGATCCTCGCGACTGTTTATCGGTCAGGCGGTCTATGCCCAGCAGGGAACGGCGGGCAACATTCCGTTGGCGGCGGCCTTTACGGTCGTACCCATCGTCATCATGGGCTTCTATCTTTGGGGTGCCAAACGGATGGGGGCTTTCGATGCGCTCTGATGGGAAACAACGCGCCCCGTGGGGTTTGAAACTTGCCGCCGGTCTTGGCCTTGCCTTCATGCATTTGCCGATCGCGCTGATCTTTGTCTATGCCTTTACGACAGAAGACAAATCCTATCAGTGGCCACCGCCCGGCTTTACCCTGAAATGGCTTGAAGTGACCTGGAACCGACCGGATGTGTGGGAAGCACTGAAACTGTCGCTGCAGACCGCAACTGTTTCGACCCTGATCGCGATGGTTCTGGGAACACTCTGTGCGGCGGCGGTATCACGCACCAAATTCTTTGGCCGTGAGACCATCTCGCTTCTGGTGATCCTGCCGATTGCGCTTCCGGGCATCATTACCGGTATTGCCCTTCGCTCGGCATTTAGCATCGCCGACATTCCGTTTTCGATCTGGACGATCATTCTGGGTCACGCGACCTTTTGTGTGGTGGTTGTCTATAACAACGCAGTTGCGCGGTTCAGACGGACGTCGGGATCACTTGTCGAAGCGTCGATGGATTTGGGCGCCAACAGTTTTCAGACTTTCCGCCATGTCATTTTGCCCAATATCGGCACGGCCCTTTTGGCCGGTGGCATGCTGGCCTTTGCCCTGTCCTTTGACGAGGTGATTGTCACAACCTTTACCGCCGGACAGCAGTCGACCCTGCCGATCTGGATGCTTGAAGAACTTGTTCGACCCCGCCAGCGCCCTGTCACCAACGTGGTGGCGATGGTGGTGGTTCTGGTCACTGTCCTGCCGATCCTGGCGGCCTATTACCTGACACGCGATGGCGATCAGGTGGCCGGATCGGGGAAATAACAGCACGCGATAACGCTACCAACGGGAGAGCTTACTATGGATACCAAGATGCTGATCGGCAGCAGCCTTGAAATGGGCGTCGAAGCCGAAGAGAACATCATCAATCCCAAGACCGGCGAAACCATCATGATGCTGCCCGAAGCATCCATGGAACAGATCGACCGTGCAGTCAGCGCGGCCGAACACGCCTTCCAGTCATGGTCGCGCACCACCCCGGCAGAACGGTCAAACTACCTTCTGAAAATTGCCGACCGGATCGAGACCGAAGCCGAAGAATTCGTCAAACTGGAATCATTGAACTGCGGCAAGCCGATCAATGCGGTCCGCGACGATGAAATTCCCGCTATCGTTGATTGCTATCGCTTCTTTGCCGGCGCTGTCCGCTGCATGCAGGGATCGATTGCCGGTGAATATATGGAAGGCCATACTTCCATGATCCGTCGCGATCCGATCGGGGTGATAGGCTCCATCGCGCCGTGGAACTATCCGATGATGATGATGGCCTGGAAACTGGCCCCGGCGATTGCCGGTGGCAATACGGTCGTCTTCAAACCATCCGAACAGACCCCGCTGACCGCACTTAAGATGGCGACCATTCTTGCCGACATCCTGCCTGAAGGTGTGGTCAATATCGTGCTCGGGCGCGGTGCGACCGTGGGCGATGCCCTGATCAACCATCCCAAGGTCGACATGGTCTCGATCACGGGTGATGTCGCAACAGGCAAGAAGGTGCTTCAGGCTGCCGCGAAATCGGTCAAGCGCACCCATCTTGAACTGGGCGGCAAGGCCCCGGTGATCGTCTTTGATGATGCCGATGTCGATGCTGTCGTCGAAGGCTTGCGCGCATTTAGCTACTACAATGCTGGTCAGGACTGCACTGCGGCCTGCCGGATTTATGCCGGCCCGAAAATCCATGACAAGCTGGTCGCGGATCTGTCATCTGCGGTTTCAAGCATTGCTTACGCCCGTGCCGATGACAGTGAAAACGAAATCGGCCCGCTGATTTCCGAACGCCAGCGTGACCGTGTGGCAAGCTTCGTCGCGCGTGCATCCGAACAAAAACACATGGAAATCACCACCGGCGGAAAACTGCATGACGGTCCCGGCTTCTTCTATCAGCCGACCGTGATTGCCGGTGCGTTGCAGACCGACGAAATCGTTCGGCGTGAAGTCTTTGGACCGGTTGCATCCATCACCCGATTTACCGATGTCGAAGAAGCCATCACCTGGGCCAATGATTCCGATTACGGCCTGGCGTCATCGGTCTGGACCAAGGATATCTCGCGCGCCATGCAAACCAGTGCGCGTCTGCGCTATGGCTGCACCTGGATCAATACCCACTTCATGCTGGTCAATGAAATGCCGCATGGCGGCCTGAAACAGTCCGGCTATGGCAAGGACATGTCGCATTACGCGCTTGAGGATTACACCGCTGCCCGTCACATCATGATCGCGCACGGCTGATCGCAACTCAATCATCAGACAAAAAGGGCAGCCCATACGCTGCCCTTTTTTAATGGTCTGACTTATGGCCGAATAAGCTTTGCGGCCGGGTGTTCGAAGGTTACCCGCCCGTCTTTCATACCCCAGATCGGGCGACTGATTTCGGAAACTACCTGTGCCCGGCTTTGAGCTGGCAGGACGATGAAGCTTGCGGCTTCGCCAACCGCGATCTTGTTCGATCGGCCCAGAAGTTTTGCTGGGGCGTCGGACACCATGGCAAAGCAGTTTTCTAGTTCGGCCTCGGTCGCGAGCTGGCTGACATTGGCATACAGGTTTGCCATGCGTGACAGCGAACAATCGCCGTAAGGCGTGAATGGGTTGAGCACATTATTGGTCGCAATCGTGCAGCACACACCGTGTGCGGCCAGCTTGTGCGCCGGGGCCACGCCACATGGTACTGAATGATCATGATCGCGCCCGGTCAGGAAAAGATCGGTCGCCGGAAGTACCGTCAAACCAATCCCGGCATCACGCATGATGGCAATCGTGTCCTCAAGATCGGATTTCGGCAGGACCGACAGCTTGGTCACATGCCCGATCATCACCCGGCCCTGCCAGCCAAAGGCGATGGATTGTTTGGCAACCTCATCAAGATGACGCCAGCTGGCATCAAGATCGAAATCAAGATGGAAATCCAGATCGACGTCATACTCGCGCGCCATTTCAAACAGACGCAGGATCTGCCCATTCGGATCAGTATCCATATAAGGACAGCCGCCCAGCAAATCGGCACCGTTATCAAGCGCCTCGCGCAGAAGCTCCTCTGTCCCGGGATAGTTAAACAGCCCTTCCTGCGGGAAGACGCAAATCTCGATATCCATCGCCCAGGCATAATCGGCCTTCAGCCGCTTGATGGCGTTAAAACCCGCCAAACCGATGCCCGGATCAATCTCGACATGAGTGCGCACCGCGTTGGTGCCTTCGGTAATTGCCTTTTCAATCACGCGGGCACCGCGCGCGTAAATGTCATCCTCGGTAAAGCCGCTTTTGGCATTGGCGACCGCACTGATCGCCCCCTGCAGCGTACCGGTCTCATTCTTGGCACGATCAAGGATGCAGGCCTTATCAAGGTGGATGTGACTTTCAACAAAGCCGCAACTGATCAGCTGACCGGCAGCATCAAAGCTTGGTCCATCACCGGCAATCGACTGGGCAATTTCAGCAATCTTTCCGTCTGCAACGGCAAGATCGACAAGCGTATTCTCACCAGGCAGGCAGGCGTTCCTCACCAGATAATCAAGCATTCTCATGTGCTCCCTGTTCCGGTTTTTTGTCTTTTGGGGTTTTGTCACCCTGTTCTGCACCGCCGAGATAGGCCGCAATCAGGCGTTCATCCTGACGAAGGTCCGATGCCTTGCCTTCGGCAACCACCTGCCCCTGCTCAAGGACATAGGCATAATCGGCGACCGAAAGCGCCATGGTTGCCATCTGGTCCACAAGAAGGATGGTCACACCCTCATCGCGCAACTCGCCCAGAATGGCGTAAAGTTCCTCGACCATGGCAGGCGCCAGACCAAGGGACGGCTCATCGAGCAACAGCGCCTTTGGCTTGGCAACCAGACCACGGGCAATCGCCATCATTTGCTGCTCGCCGCCGGACAGAAGACCAGCCGGGCTGTTGATGCGATCGCGCAAACGCGGGAAACGTTTCAGGATGGCTTCAAGCTCATCAGAACTGACCGGCTTGGGTTGCTTGTAAGCCCCCAGTTCGATGTTTTCGCGCACGGTCAGTTCCGGGAAGACCTGACGGCCTTCGGGCACCAGAACCAAACCCTGTTCCACGATCTGATGCGGGGCAAGGTCATGGATATATTCGTTATTCAAAACGATCTTACCGTCTACCGGGCGTAGCAAGCCGGCAAGTGCTGTCAGGAAGGTCGACTTGCCCGCACCGTTGGCCCCCAGAAGCGCAACCATTTCGCCCTGACGGACCTTAAGGTCGATGGAATGCAGAACCGGTGCCGCCCCATAGCCCGCGGTCAGGCGCAGGGTTTCGATGACTGGTGAGTCCCCGGCCTCGAACGGGATCGGGCGCGGGCGGGCTTTCATTTCGCCGTCCCCAAGATAGGCCGCGATGACCTGCGGGTCGCTCTGCACGGCCTGCGGGGTATCAAAGATGATCGGGGTGCCGGCATCCACAGCCAGGATCTGATCGGAAATGCCCATGACCATTTCCATGTCATGTTCGACCAGCACCACCGTGATACCTGCATCAGCCAGTTGGCGCAGCAATTTGGCCAGCGACACCTTATCGGCATGCATCAGACCAGCGGCCGGTTCATCAAGCAACAGCACACCGGGCTTGGTCGCAAGCGACCGTGCAATTTCAACAAGCCTGCGGTCCACATGCGGCAGATCACCGGCGCGGGCATCGATATCGCCGTGATAGCCGCAAAAGGCCAGAAGCCCGGCAGCGTGGTTGCGGTTTGCGTCCGATGCAATCGCACTGAACGGTTTGCCAAACCGGCCAACCGGGATACCGGCAATCACGTTATCAATCACCGACATGTTTTCAAACAGACGGGTCGCCTGATAGGTGCGCGCGATACCATTACGCGCAGCAAAATCGGTCGGCTTGCCGGCGATGTCCTGATCGCCGATGTGCACCGTTCCTTCGGTCGGTTTGTAGAAACCGCTGATGATGTTCAAAAGGGTGGTTTTACCGGCCCCGTTCGGACCGATGATGGATGTGACATCACCCGGCTTGGCAGTAAAGGAGACGGAATTGACCGCCTTCACCCCGCCAAAGGCAATCGACAGGTTTTCAACCACCAGACCATCTGATTTGGCGTAATCCTTAAGCCCGGCTTCGATTTCGGCTGCCGGGATTGCCGTCACTCCGCGCTTGGCAAGCGGGATGAAACGTTCAATCACGCCAACAATCCCGCGCGGTGCGATCAACAACACGACGATCAAAAGCGCACCAAAGATCAGCAGGCGATATTCGGCAAAGTCGGCCAGAAGCTCCGGCAGCAGCACCGAAACCGATGCGCCGACCAGCGGCCCCAGAACCGTGCCTGCACCGCCCAGAATGACGGCAAACAGATACAGGATCGACTGGCTGAGCGGGAAGTTCGAAGGGGCGATAAACATCATAAGCGGCGCAAACAATGCCCCGGCAAGACCGGCCATGGCGGCCGCAATTGCAAAGCCTGATGCCTTGACGGCAAAGGCGTTATAGCCAAGCGAGCTTGCGGCAATTTCCGCATCACGCATGCTGGTCATTGCCATGCCCCAGCCACTTGTCGCCAGACGGCGGAAGGCAAACAGCGCAATACCGGCCAGAACGACGCACAGCATCACCAGATCGCGCTCGCTAAACATATAGCCAAACAGCTCGGGCATCGGGAAGCCCATCAGGCCGTTTTGCCCGCCGGTCAACGCCCGCCATTCAATCGCGCCATGTTCGACAATAAAGGCAAAGGCAATCGTCACCATGGCAAGGAATGGCCCCGCCATCCGTACAGCCGACAGTGCCAAAACACACCCGGCCAATCCGGCAATCACGGTTGCTGCAATCAGCGCGAACCAGAAATTAAGCCCGGCCAAGGTCAGGATCGCACTGGCATAGGCACCAATGGCAAAGAAGCCGACCTGGCCCAGCGAAACCAGTCCGGTCAGCCCGTATAGAACGTTCAGTCCCACGCACAAAACCGTGGTGATGGCGACAAGGCCGATGACGAACTGGGTATAGCCGCCCGTCATCGTCACACCGATCAAACCGGCGATGATGGCCACCAGGATCACACCATCAAGGGCGACAGGTTTATTGAGCTTGGGCATCGGATTTTTGAATTTCATATCGCGTTTCATCATCAGACCTTCTTGATCGCAGCACGGCCAAACAGGCCGCTTGGTTTGACGGTCAGAACCGCGATCACAAGCGCGAACACGACGATGAAGGTGTAGGAAGATCCGAGATAGGTGGTCACGCCGGCCTCAACCAGACCATAGATAAAGCCAGCCAACATCACACTATAGGCCGATGTCATCCCGCCCAGAATGGCAACTGCAAAGGCCTTAAGCCCGAAAAGCGTGCCCATATCGGAATGCACCGAAAACAGCGGCGCAATCAAAAGCCCGGCACAGCCGGCCAGCATTGATGAGATGGCAAAGGATCCGGTCACCATCAAGGTGGTGTTGATCCCCATCAGCTTGGCCGCCTGAAGGTTTTGCACCACAGCCAGAAGCGCACGCCCCTGACGGGTATGACGGAACAAAGCATGAAGTGCGAGTGCCACGCCAATGGCAGCAACCGGGATCAGAATTTGTTGCGGATAAACACCCGTGCCAAACACATTCCAGCTTTCCCCAACCAAGGCAGATGGCAGGGTGCGGGGCTCATTGCCAAAGGTGAACAGGACCGCGTTATCAAGCAAAATGCCGCCCGCAACAGTCGCCATCAGCCAGGCTTCGGAATTGCGAATGGCAAAGGGCCGGACAAGGAAAAATTCAACAAGAATACCGGCAAGCCCGCAGCATAGAATAGCCAGCGGATAACCGACAATGACGGGAAAACCATATCGTTCGCAGAACACAAAACCCAGAACAGCGCCCAGCATCACCATCGATCCTTGGGCAAAGTTGACCTTTGAGGACACTGAATAGGTGATCTGGAAACCAAGCGCGATCAGCCCGTACATACTGCCCAGACCGATCCCGGTAATCAGAGCTGCGATAAATAACGTCATTGCCCGTTGCCTGCTTATGCCGTGCACGTAAGTGCATCATTAAAATGGATAAATCACCGAATGGCGCGCATTGGGAACACGCCATTCGGGTTGAATAGATCGCTTATTTGATCGGAATGATCTGACCTTCGACGAAATGCGCGAAGGTGTAATCTTCCGGACCAAGCGCATCCTGATCGTCCGGGGTGAACGGCGTGTCATAGGTTTTGATCATGCCTTCGACACCACTGATCTCGTACATCGCTTCACGGATGGCCGGACCTTCGGTCGAACCGGCTTTTTCAATCGCCGCTGCAATCAGAAGGGTCGCGTCATAGGCGTTGGCAATACCCGTTGCCGGGGTCACGTCGGCAAGGGTTTCGATTTCCGGGAATTTTTCCTGAAGTTTGACAAACATCGGGTTTGCCGGGTCGGTGAACAGATAGGTCTGGATGAAGTGGACTTTTTCACCCGACTTGCCAGCAAGTTCGGTGAAGCGGCCACCGGCCGGACCCCAATGCGATGAAATCGGAACATCCCAGCCCATACGATCAAGCGACTTGATCACCTGTGCGGTCGGGGCAACGTTGGCAACAACAAACAGGGAGTCCGCACCGTTTTCCTTAAGACGGGTCAGCTGCGGGACAACATCAACGTCGTTTGATTCAAACTTCTCAATCCCGGCATGTTCCATGCCACGCTTTTCAAGCGCCTTGAGCAAGCCCTTCTCGTTGGACTCACCCCACGGGTTGTTAATCAGAATCATACCCGGCTTCTTGGCACCGTAATTGGCAATCAGATATTCGGTGATTGCTTCATCGACATATTCATCAACGGCGGAAACGCGGAAGACATAGTTTTCCTCTGCACCGTTTTTGGTGATCCCGGTGCCAGCAGCCCACGGACCGATGAACGGAATTTTCTGCTGGTTGGCATAAGGCACGATGGCAAAGGAGACCGGCGTATCAAGACCACCGATCAGTGCGGCAACGCCTTCGCGCTGCGTCAGTTCACGAGCCGCAACCAGCCCCTTGCCCGGGTTGCTTTCATCATCACGCGAAACAAGTTCAAGCGGCTTGCCAAGAACGCCGCCCTCGGCGTTGATCTTGTCAATCGCAAGCGTGATACCACGCGTGATCGCTTCACCCGATTTGGCCGACTGACCGCTCAGCGCGGCAACAAGGCCAAGCTTCACGGTGTCATCTGCACGGGCATCATGGGCAGGCAAGGCGGCCGAAAACATCAGCGCCGCAGCAGCCCCGAGAAGGGCAGCACGGCGTGTTATTTTCGGGAAAGGCGAAGAAATAGGCATGTGAGACTCCCTGATTATGTGACTGCGTCGTCCGGCGTCGCATATTCGTGATGCGCACCAAATAGTCACCGCACTGCAGCAAGGGACGTGCCAAGAATCAGAAACATTAAAAATCAGATAGTTAGAAGATTTCCTGCCATCTCTAAAGCCGTGATTGCCTCATGTATACGCAGATTGCATGCAATTTTTGCATAAAATTAATGCATGCAAATTTTATGCGCACCGTTTATGCTTTAGACAGATCAATTCCTGCGAACAGAGGGTTTCCAAATGACCGACCAAACCACGGAAAATGTGCTCGACACCTTGCCGCCCGAGGCCCAAACCGTGCGTGATTTTCTTGATGCATCCATGAAGCCCGACCCGGAACTGGCGGCGACTTTCATGTCCGATGATGTCGTCATCACCTTTACCGACGGTCAGAAATACGACCATCCGTCGGGCACCACGGCATTCAATGCCGCGCGCTATAAATGGGTGAAAAAGAAGTTCGGTCAGTTTGACGTCGCCCACACCAACGGCCAGACCGTTGTTTACAGCACCGGCTGGCTGTACGGCGAATGGCCGGACGGCACCCCGTTTGAAGGCAACCGTTACATTGACCGTTTCGTGATTGAAAACGGCAAGATCGTCAAAATGGATGTCTGGAATGAAAGTGCGGAACGCATTTTGATCCGCAAGGGCATCAAGGCCTGATTTCCGCAGGAACCCGAACCATGCAGTCAGGACGACCCGCCCGGCATCAGTTTATGACGCGCACCGTCCTGTATCTGTGTGGGCGTCGAGCTTCGCATGATGCGCCGCCTGCGTCAGGCGCCGCCGTCGCGCACCTTTTTGGCATAGGGTTCAAGCGCATCAAGATACAAAAGCGGTCCACCTTCTTCGGTCCGGAACAGGGCCCGGTCGGCAACCGCGGTCAGGTGATGACGCATCAGTTTGCGCGCAGTGTCCTCGTCCCCCTTGGCCAGGGCATCGATAATCTGGCGATGTTCCTGAATGCCGCAATCGGTCGAATGCGGGCGAGCATAAAGCGACAGAGTCAGACCACAGCGATAACCGATTTCCTCGACATAGCGCAGCAAAACCGGGCTTCCGGCAAGGCGTGCGAGAAGGATGTGGAATTCGGTAGCAAGCCGGATCGAAATAGGCTCGGACGCGTGTTCGGCTTCGACTTCCTTGGCAAGGTGGGATTCAAGCTCGCCAAGAATTTCCGGGCTCATATTCTTGACCACTCGGCTGATGACCAGGTCTTCGATCTGGGTGCGCAGTTCAAAAAGATCGCGGGCTTCTTCAAGGCTGGGTCTGGCGACCATCGCGCCCTTGTTACGCCTAAGCTCAACCAGTCCTTCGGCGGCAAGCCGTTCAAGCGACTGGCGAATAAGGGTACGGCTGACGCCAAACCGCTCGCCAAGGGAATCTTCTGGCAGCTTCATGCCGGGCATCAGAACACGTTCGAGAATTGCCGAACGCAATGCCGAACTGATCATGTCTGTGCGATGTTTTGCCTTGTCCGCTGCTTTCATCCCTGCCCGCCGAGTTTCTTGTTTGGATCCGTTTATCTTTTACGCTTGTATAAAGGATTGCATGCAATTTCGCCACAACCGATGCATGCAAAGCCCGAAACCATTTGAAATCAACCATCCTGGCTGAAAGACCCATACCTATGACCGAAGACCAGACTGCCTCAAAATACCGCGCCATGGTCACAAGCCCGAGCACCGCAGCCAGCGAAGCCGGGGCCAAGGTTCTGCGTGATGGCGGCACCGCGATCGAAGCCGTGGTTGCCACCGCCTCGGTTCTGGCGGTGACCTATCCGCATTTCTGCGGCATTGGCGGCGATGCAGTCTGGATGGTTTCCGATAACAGCGGCAAGGTGCAATCTTTCCTCGGTATCGGTCAGGCGGCTGAAAACGGTGAGAAGACCTTTACCGCCAACAAACCGATCCCGCTGCGCGGTCCGGGCTCAACCCTGACGACCGCCTGCACGGTGGATTCATGGCAGCATGCGCTGGATCACTCCACAAAACACTGGGGTGGGCGCAAAACCCTGGCAGACCTGATCACGCCGGCAATTGATCTGGCAGAACACGGTTTTTCCATCAGCCCGTCGCAGTGTTTCTGGCTTGATTTCCGCAAGGAAGAAATCGCCAACTGGCCGGGCTTCATGGAAATTTTCACCCCGAATGCGCGCATGCCCCATGCCGGTGAAATCTTCCGTCAAACACAACTGGCCAGCAGCCTGAAACGTATTGCTGAATTTGGCGCGCGTGACTTTTACGAAGGTGACCTTGGCGACCAAATCGTCAAAGGCCTGTCTGCCGTCGGCTCCCCGATCACCAAGGCGGATCTGGCGAAAACCCGCACCCGGACAGTCGATGCGGTATCGCTTGAGTATGGGGATGTCACCCTGTTCGCCCCGCCGGCCCCGACGCAAGGTTTGGCAACCCTGATGACCATGGGCGTCTTGCGCGAACTGGGCGCAAAGGAATGGGCCGAAGGCACAGCCGATCACTATCATCTGGTGGTCGAGGCCATCAAACGCGCGTTTCTGAAGCGCGATCAGATTGCCGACCCTGACTTCACCAGCACCGATTTCACAGCCCTTCTCGATCAAGCCGCCTTGGCAGCCGATGCCAAAGACATCTCAACCAGCAAAGCGCTTGATTGGCCGCATCCCTTCCGCCATGGCGATACGGTCTTTCTTGCCGCCAAGGATGCCAATGGCAATTGCGCCAGTGTCCTGCAAAGCACCTATTTCGACTGGGGAAGTGGGGTTGTTGCCGGTGACACCGGCATTGTCTGGCAAAACCGCGGGGCCGCGTTCAGCACCGATCCAAACCATCCGAATGCCTTCGCACCGGGCAAGCTTCCCTTCTATACGCTCAACCCCGGTCTGGCACTCAAGGACGGAAAGCCGCACTTGCTCTATGGGACGCAAGGGGCTGATGGACAACCACAAACCCTTGCCATGTTGCTCACCCGCATGCTTGATTTTGGCCTGTCCCCGCTAGGCGCCCTTACCAAGCCGCGTTTCCTGCTGGGCAAGACGTTTTCCGATACCAATGACAGCCTGAAGCTTGAAGTTGATGCCGGTGATGATGTGTTTGATGAGCTGGCCGCACGCGGTCATATCCTGCGCGCGATTGAGCCGCAAAGTGCGCTTGCCGGTCAAGCCGGGATCATCCGCATTGATCGGGATGGATTTGTCGACGGGGCGCATGATCCGCGCAGCGATGGTATGGCTATCGGCGTCTGAGCCGTTGCCCATACAACGGAAAAGGCCGCGCCCCATAGGCACGGCCTTACCTGTTCCGAAGCTCCCCTTACAATTAAGCTCCGGAAACTCCCCCCATGCAAAAGATGCTAGATGGATCTAGATCGCAAGGTACTGGTCACGCAGTTCCTCGTCATCGAGAACAGCCTGCGCGGTCCCGTCAAAGACGATCTCGCCGCTATCCATGATGATCGCGCGGTCGGCCAGTTTCAGGGCTGCAATCGCATTCTGCTCGACAATAATCGTCGTTATGCCGAGCTTCTTGACGTTTTGCAGGGTCTTTTCAATTTCCTGAACAATGACCGGTGCGAGGCCTTCATACGGTTCATCAAGCAGCAGGATCTTGATGTCACGGGCAAGTGCGCGCCCGATGGCCAACATCTGCTGCTCGCCGCCTGAAAGCGTGATCGCTTCCTGTTGCGCCCTTTCGCCAAGGCGCGGAAACAGTTCATAGATGCGCTGGATCGACCAGCCATGCGGCTCGGCGATCTGAGCAAGTTCGAGGTTCTGCTCAACCGTCATGCCCGGAATGATGCGACGATCTTCTGGCACAAGCTGCAGGCCCAGACGGGCTGCCTGCCATGCCTTCATTTCGTGCAATGGCTGGTGATCAAGCCAGATCTCGCCATGCTTGAGTTCCGGGTCGCCCATGCGCGCGAGGGTGCGAAGCGTTGATGTCTTGCCCGCCCCGTTACGTCCGAGAAGGGCAAGAATTTCGCCCTCGCGGATGTCAAAGGACAGCCCCTGAACGATGTAGCTTTCGCCGTAATAGGCGTGGATGTCATAGACCGAGAAAAAGGCCGGATCGCCACCCTGTTTACGGACGGGTTCCTGTTTTGGCAACGGGCTCATTCTGCTTCCCCTCCGAGATAGGCTTCCTTGACGCGTGGGTCATTGCGGACTTCTTCCGGGGTACCTTCGCAAATGATGGCCCCCTGTGCGAGAACACTGATGCGGTCTGCCAGGCTGAACACAACATGCATGTCATGTTCGATAATCACCTTGGTCATGCCGCGTTCCTTGATCCGCTTGAGAAGATCAATCGTGCGGTTGGTGTCATGGCGCGCCATGCCCGCCGTCGGTTCATCAAGAAGGAACAGTTTCGGATGCTGACCAAGGCACATGGCAAGCTCCAGACGGCGCTTGTCACCACGCGACATGGAACCGGCCAGATGATCCTTGTGGTCAATCAGCCCGACATCCTCAAGAAGGTGTTCGGCATGCTCGCGGACTTCGTTTTCCGAGAACAGGCTTTTGATGAAGTTCATCTTGAAGATGCCTTCACGCTTGGCAAAGGCCGGGACCATCACGTTTTGCAGAAGCGACAGCTCCGGGAAGATTTCCGGCGTCTGGAAAACACGCGCAACACCAAGCTGATTGATCTCGTGCGGTTCTTTGCCAGTCAGAACCTGATCGCCAAGAAGCACACGCCCCCGGCTTGGTGCCAGACGGCCAACAATCACGTTGAGCAATGTCGACTTGCCAGCACCGTTCGGCCCGATGATCGCGTGCACGGTGCCTTCCTTGACCCGAAGGTTGATATCGGAAAGCGCCTGCAGACCGCCAAAGTTCTTGTCGACGTCGGTGACGTCAAGAATGTATTCGGACATGGATCAGACCTCCCCCGCCGATGTTTGTTCTTTTTCTTTGTTTTCATGGCTGTCGGATTTGCCACGGTTGGTGACCAGGCGCGACAGGCGACTGATACCTTCCATGATGCCACCCGGCAGGAAGATCACGATCAGCATGAAGACAAGGCCAAGGGTCAAATGCCAGCCTTCGCCGACAAACAGGCCGACCAGTGATGCCACCGGATGTGCTAGCCAGTCCGGCAGGAAGGAAAAGGCATTCAAAAGAACCGTATCGTTGAAGGCCGAGAAGATGTTCTCGAAATACTTGATGATACCAGCCCCCAGAAGCGGACCAATCAGCGTACCGACACCACCAAGGATCGTGATCAGAACGACCTCGCCCGATGCAGTCCACTGCATGCGCTCTGCCCCTGCCAGCGGATCGGTCACCGCCAGAAGCGAACCGGCCAAACCGGCATACATGCCAGAGATGACAAAGGCGGTCATCAGATACGGACGGGTGCTGAACCCGGTATAGCCCATGCGGTTCTGGTTCGACTTGATCGCGCGCAGCTTAAGCCCGAAGGGCGAGCGGAAAATACGCAAGTAAATGAAGAACGAAATCAGCATCAGGGCCGCACAGATATAGAAGCCCGAGTAACCGATGCCTTCAATCCCGAACAGGTTCGGTGTCGGAAGCGATCCATCAGCAACGATGCCCGACATACGATCAAGAACACGCGGATCAGCCTGTTCAAGCTGCAGACCGGTTTCACCATTGGTGATCGGGGTCAGCACCGAATAGGCCAGGTTATAGGACATCTGTGCAAAGGCCAGTGTTAGGATCGAGAAGTAAATCCCCGAACGACGCAAGGACACAAAGCCGATCGCCAGTGCAAACAGACCCGAAAGGACCGTGCCAAAGATCAATGCCGGAATGACATTCATCGAAAGCAGTTTGAACGACCAGACGGCGGTGTAGGACCCGACACCCAGAAAGGCTGCGTGACCAAAGGACAGATAGCCGGTCAGACCAAACAGAATGTTATAGCCGATGGCGAAGATGCCAAAGATCATGAACTTCTGCATCAGATCGGGATAGGCCGCCCCGAAGGGCTGCAGCCACAGCGGCATGGTCAGGACCACGGCCGACAGGATGGCCATGAAGATCATATCTTTCTTGGGCGAGACGATTTTTGTATTTGACATTTTTTAGCTCTCCATCACGCCCCGGCGTCCCATCAGACCACGCGGACGGGTCAGCAGAATGACGACGGCAACAAGGTAGATGATGATCTGGTCAATCCCGGGGAAGATGTCTTTCACCTCGGTCATGGACGAGAAGGACTGCAGGATCCCCAGCAGGAAGCCAGCGGCCACCGCACCGGGCAAAGAGCCCATACCACCCACAACAACCACGACGAATGACAGCACCAGGAAGTCCATGCCCAGATGGTAATCCGGGGGCAGAACCGGCGTGTACATCACGCCTGCCAGACCCGCGACCACGGCCGCGATGCCAAACACAATCGTAAAGCGACGTTCAATATTGATGCCCAGAAGTTCGACCGTTTCGCGGTCGGCCATCCCGGCGCGCACCACCATCCCGTAGGTGGTGAAATGCAGGAACGAGAACACAAGACCAATGGTCATGAGCGAGAACGCCAGATAAATCAGACGCCACCACGGATAGACCACGGCTTCACCAAGACCAAACAGCGCACCAACGGCTGCAGAACCCGACACAATATCAGGTGCCCCTTGCGGGATCGGGTTTGCGCCAAAGGCGGCCTTGACCACTTCCTGAAGAACAATGGCCAGACCAAAGGTCACAAGAATCTGCTCGGCGTGAGGACGCTTGTAGAAATGTCGGATGAGGAAACGTTCCATGACAATGCCGATAAGCAACATCACCGGTATTGCCAGGATGATCGATAACGGCACCGACCAGTCAATGATCGCCGTACCGGTATCGCCAAACCACAGTTCGAGGTAAGGCGTTTCCTTGTAGGCATCAAAGAAGGTGACCGACTCATCCTTGACCTTGACCGAAAGGGTCAAAAGTTTTTCGAGGGTTACCGCGCAGAATGCGCCCATCATGAAGATGGCGCCATGCGCGAAGTTCACCACGCCAAGCGTGCCGAACACCAGGGTCAGGCCAAGCGCAATCAGTGCATAGGCACCGCCCTTGTCCAGACCGTTCAGGATTTGAAGAAATATAGCGTCCATCAGTTATCCGCCGCGTATTCGTAAGGGGACTTAGTCAAAAGTCGTACAGGCCGAGGCCAGAGGGCAAACGGGCCGACCATTGGGAGATGGCCGGCCCTGCTTGCATCAATGTCGGGAGTATCAGACCTGATACGGACCCAGTTCCCCGCCGAACATATCGGCCGGATATTCGACCTGAGCACGCGGAACGTTTTTAACGACTTCAAGAAGGTCGAAGTTGGACTGCGGGTTTTCTTTACCACGCACAACCAGAACGTCTTTGAAGCACTGGTGGTCTTCTGCACGGTACAGGGTCGGGCCGTTGCCCGCGCCATCGAACTCGAACCCTTCGAGCTGCTTGATGACTTCCCAAGGTGCGAAGGTACCGGCCATTTCGCAGGCGTTTGCATAAAGCAGCGTCTGAACGTAGCAGGTATGGGCAGCCTGGGACGGCGGGAAGCCGTATTCCTGACCGAACGATTTGACAAAGGCCTGCGAGCCGGCGTCGGTCAGCGACCAGTGCCAGTTGGTGGTACCAAGGATACCTTTTGCGGCTTCGCCAGCACCCTGTGCCATCAGGCGGGAATACAGCGGAACAACGATTTCGAAGTTCTTGCCATTCACCTGCTTGTCACGCAGACCGAACTGAACGGCCTGGGTCAGGGAGTTGACCATGTCCTTACCATAGTGGTTCAGGATTAGGACATCTGCGCCAGAGTTCAGAACCGGGGTGATGTACTGCGAGAAGTCACCTGCACCAACCGGGGTACGAACGGTGTTCACAGTTTCCCAACCGATATTCTCGGTCGCGGCCTTGATCGATTCTTCCTGGGTCCAGCCCCAGGTGTAATCGGCCGTCAGGTGGTAAGCGCGGCGCTCATTGCCGTACTCATCAAGCAGAACCGGCGCGATCGCCTGACCGGACATGTAAGCGTTGAAGAAGTGGCGGAAGCCATAACGCTTTTTGTCTTTACCGGTGGTGTCGTTCGAGTGGGTCAGACCCGCCATGAAGATGACGCCCATTTCCTGGCAAAGACCCTGCACGGCAATTGCCACACCAGAGGACGAACCACCGGTGACCATCGCCACATTGTCTTTTTCAATCATACGCTTGGCAGAAGCACGCGCAGCATCGGACTTGGTCTGGGTATCACCGGTCACGAACTCGACCTTCTTGCCGAGGATGCCGTTACCCTTGAGCTCAAGCGGCTTCATGGTATTGAGCATACCACCGTCGCCTTCGCCGTTGATGTGCTTGACTGCAAGCTGATAGGCACGCAATTCGTCAGCACCCTCATCGGCATACGGGCCGGTCTGCGGCACGTTGAAACCGAGTTTGACGCTGGCAGCACTGCCCGGATCGCCACGGAAGGTCTGGGCATGCGCGTTCTTGATGAAATGCATCGGGAAAGTGCCGCCAATGAGGGCTGCACCCGTAGTTGCCGCGGATCCCTTCAGGATCGTACGACGAGATACATTTCCGATAAGCTTAGTCTCCGACATGGTTTTCCTCCCCAATGTCTTGGGATCTGTTTCAGAGAAATCTGAGGCCTGTTTTCTGGTTCGTTTTTTTGTCGACCTGTCAAAACAATGAGGAGCAATTGAAAATGAATCAACACCTAGTTGATATAAAACAACTTTTTTGTAAATATATAGATGAGCAATGTGAAAATTAGTAAATCTTGTCAACAGGTAACACTTTAGTATGGCGCGCCAGGCCCCCATCGGACACCGCATTCGCGGTCGCAGAAAAGACATCGGAATGACCCAGAATGCCCTGGCGAAAGCTGCGGGGATCTCGGCCTCCTACCTTAATCTGATCGAACATAACCGCCGCTCGATCGGGGGCGGATTGCTGATGAGGATTGCCGAGGCGCTTGAAATTCACCCGCACTCATTATCAGGCTCCGAGGAAAGCCGATTGCTGTCTGATCTGGCCGAGGCCGTCTCGGACCCGGTGTTTCGCACCACCCCGGTTGAAAGCCGCGAATTCCCGGCCATGATCGCCGCCGCCCCCGGTATGATCACGGCCTTCCTGTCGCTCTATCGCGCCTATCGCAGTGGTCTTGATGATATCGATGCCTTGTCAGAACGGCTTAGCCACGATCCCTTCCTGACCGAGGCCAGCCATTCAATCCTGACGCGCATTACCTCCATCCGCACGGTGGCCGAGATTTTCGATGATTATGATGATCTGTCACCCGATCAGCGCGCACGCTTTAACGCGACACTGGTGCGGGAATCCCAGCGCCTTGCAGAATCCGCGACCGAGATTTTCAACTTCCTAGAACGTGGCGAGGCCGGCCGTCCGGCCGCCAGCCCGGCCGAGGAAGTCGATGATCTGCTCTATGACAATGCCAACCATTTCCCGACACTCGAAGACCACGCCAACAAGATGCGCCCGATCATTGATCCTGAGGGCGGGCTTTATCTGACCGATCTGATCAATTACCTCGAAGACACGCACAAGACACGGATCGAACGCCTGCCGTCCGAGGACTTCCTGACAAGCGGCTATCAATGGGATGCCAAACGTAACAGCCTGCGCATTTCACGTGCCTTGCCGATCACCTCGGCCCGCTTTCAGGCGGCGCGCACCATCTGCCGACTTGAGGCAGCTGATCCGATCAATGAAATCCTTGATCGCGTCCAGATCGGCAGCAAGGCCGGGCGCGTGCGTGCGTCGGAGGCCCTGATATCCTATGCCGCGGCCGCCTTGTTGCTGCCCTATGACCTGTTTTTGGATGATGCACGCAGCATGCGCCATGACATCGAACTTCTGCAGCAACGTTACGCCGCCAGTTGGGAGCAGATCTGCCACCGCCTGACCACACTCCGCCGTCCAGGGGCAGAAGGCATTCCATTCCATCTTGTACGCACCGACATTGCCGGTAACATTTCCAAACGGTTCTCGGCATCTGGCCTGCAATTGCCGCGTTATGGCGGTGCCTGCCCGCGCTGGGTCGTGCATGAAGCCTATACCGCGCCAGAACGTGTGATCCCGCAATTTGTCCGCCTGCCCGACAACAGCGAATATCTGTTTGTCGCCCGTGCCCTGCGATCAGGTGCCGGCGGGTATGGCGTACCACGCTCGGTCCATTCGGTGATGATCGGCTGTGACACGGCCTTTTCAAGTGATGTGGTCTATGGCGACCGGTTATCGCTTGATCGCCCGGAATCCGCTGTTCCCGTCGGGATTTCATGCCGTCAGTGCCCGCGCGATGACTGTGCCCAACGCGCCTATGAAATGTCCGATGGCACGCCGAAAACAGTTTCGAAATAAGCCGCAATTGGTCCGCAAAGGCGATCACAAGCGTTGCCTTATGTATACAACCCCAAAGTAGCATTATCATTCGGGTCATAAGCCGTTAGGATTGGGAATATAACAATCCGAAAAATCGGGAGAACGTCCTTGAATGAGAGACCAAAGGTCTTGATTGCCGAAGACGAGGAAACCATTGTCGAATCACTCAGCTTTCTGATGGAAAAGGAAGGCTATGACGTCAGCGTTGCCACCGATGGCCGCACGGCGATTTCCATGATCGCGCGCGACATCCCGGATATGGTGTTGCTCGATGTCATGATGCCCGTCTGTGACGGGTTTGAAGTCGTGCGCGCAACGCGTAACGATCCCAATACCCGGCAAATTCCAATCATGATGCTGACCGCCAAAACCCGCGAAGTCGACCGCCGCAAGGGGCTTGAACTTGGCGTGGATGACTTTGTCACCAAGCCGTTTTCGACCCGCGACGTCGTTTCCCGGGTCAAGGCCCTGCTTGAACGCGCGGCAAACTGAAACGCGGTTTCGCGTTCTTCTCCAACCGGCAGGAGGCCCCCATCACACCACCACGCAGACTTACCGAACGCGCCCTTGCGCTGATGCTGGTGGCCTTGATTATCTGGCTGCCGCCGATTGTGGGGATGTTTTCACTCGATGGCACCATCCTTGGCCTGCCGATCCTGTTTGTCTATTTCTTTGCCGGTTGGGGCATCCTGATCGCGCTATGCGCCATTCTGACAAGCGCACTTCGCCACGCCGCCCAGACCGAGAGGAAATAGCCCATGCTATCCTCGGAACTGGTCATCCTTGTCTCGCTGATTTATGTCGGCCTGCTCTATGCGATTGCATGGTGGGGTGACAAGCGCGCACGCGATGGCCATTCCTGGGTCCGCAACCCGACGGTCTATACCCTGTCCATCGCGGTCTATTGCACGTCCTGGACGTTTTATGGCGCGGTCGGCACGGCCGCACGCAACGGGCTTGAGTATCTGACGATCTATCTTGGCCCGACCGTGATCTTTTTGGGCTGGTGGTTCCTGCTACGCAAGATGCTGCGCATTTCCAAGGCGCATCGCATTACTTCGATCGCCGACTTTATCTCTTCACGCTACGGCAAAAGCACGCAGCTTTCCGTCCTTGTCACCCTGATCGCGGTGATCGGCACCACGCCCTATATCGCGCTTCAGCTCAAGGCGATTGCCACCAGTTACACCGTCCTGACGGTCTGGGATCACGGCATGATCGAACCGGTGCGCGAAACCGTCAGCATCTTTTCCGATAGTGGCTTTTGGGCCGCCGTTGGCCTGACGCTGTTTGGCATTCTGTTTGGCACGCGCTTCATTGATGCCGATGAACATCACGAAGGCATGGTGGCTGCCATCGCCTTTGAAAGCCTAGTCAAACTTTTCGCCCTTTTGGCAGTCGGGTTCTTTGTCTGCTTTATCATGTATGACGGGCTTGGGGATCTGTTTGCCCAGTCTGCTGCAAATGCGGATACGGCAAAACTGCTGGTCCTGCCTGAAGATGGCAGTTCGCGCTGGCTGACACTGATGATGCTCTCCATGGCCGCCATCCTGTGTCTGCCGCGCCAGTTTCAGGTCATCATTGTTGAAAATGTCGATGAACGTCACCTCGCCACCGCAAGCTGGGCCTTTCCGCTTTATCTTCTGGCGATGAACCTGTTTGTCCTGCCGATTGCACTGGCTGGGCTTGGGGCGCTTCCGGTCTGGTCAGACCCGGACTTCTTTGTGATTTCCGTACCCCTTTTTGAAAACCAGTCGATGCTGGCCCTTCTGGCCTATGTTGGTGGCCTGTCGGCCAGTACCAGCATGGTGATTGTCGCGACCATTGCGCTCTCGACCATGGTCTGTAACGACCTGATCGTCCCGGCGCTTTTGCGCATTCGCCCGCTACGCCTGACCGAACGCGATGATCTGACCGGGCTTCTGATTTTCATCCGACGCGCCTCCATCGTTGTCGTGGTGTTTATGGGCTTTGCCTATTATCGCTCCGCCGGGGCCAGTGATGCCCTGGCTGAAATCGGTCTGATTTCCTTTGCCGCAATCGCCCAATTCATCCCGATCATGATTGGCGGACTTTACTGGAAGGGCGGGACCCGCACCGGCGCGCAGGTGGCACTCACCATCGGGTTTGCGGTTTGGGGCTATACGCTTCTGCTACCCTCGCTTGCCGATAGTGGATGGATGGACCCGTCGCTTATTCTCAATGGCGCCTTTGGTCATCCATGGCTGCGTCCCGAAAGCCTGTTTGGCCTGACCGATTTCGCCCCTCTGACCCATGCGTTGATCTGGTCGATCTCACTCAACACGGCGGCATATGTCGTGATCAGTCTGTTTACTGAACCAAGCGCATTGGAACGCATTCAGGCAACCCTGTTTGTCGATGCCTTTTCGCGCAAAGGTCAGGATACCGTCATCTGGCGCTCCTCGGCATCGGCCAATGATCTTTATGAACTGGTCGAACGGTTTTTGGGCCGCGATCGTGCCTATCAATCCTTCCGTCAGTTTGATCAAAGCATTGATCCCACCTGGCGCGGCAAGGGCGAAGCCAATGCCGACATGATCGCCTTTACCGAACGGTTACTTGCTGGCTCAATCGGTGCAGCATCGGCACGTGTGATGGTGTCATCTGTTGCCAAGGGCGAAATGGTCAGCCTTGATGAAGTGCTTGAGATCCTTGAAGAAACATCGCACGTCATCGAATATTCCCAACGCCTTGAGCAGAAATCCCATGAGCTTGAACAGGCCGCTGCCGAACTGCGCGCTGCCAACGAACGGCTCAAGGAACTGGACCGGCTCAAGGATGAATTCCTGACCATGGTCAGCCATGAGTTCAGAACACCGCTGACCTCGATCCGGTCATTTTCGGAA
This sequence comes from Thalassospira sp. HJ, assembly GCF_000948415.1. Taxonomy (GTDB): domain Bacteria; phylum Pseudomonadota; class Alphaproteobacteria; order Rhodospirillales; family Thalassospiraceae; genus Thalassospira. Next base: position 177,195 of record NZ_JYII01000006.1, read on the forward strand.
ATTCTGGTCGATTCCCCGAACCTTGATCCGAAACAGACCGACCGTTTCCTTGAAATCATTGTCCGTGAAAGCGAACGTCTGACGCGCCTGATCGATGATCATCTCGACCTTGCCCGCCTTGAAGCCGGTCATTCCGACTGGCGCGCCGTGGACGTCGATCCGCGTACCGTCCTTGATGAAAGCATTGAGGCTGTCAAAGGCGTATTTGACGCCAAGGGTGTCGTGCTGACCAAGGAATACTCCCGCAATTCGGTGTTGCTGCATGTCGACCGCGACCGGCTGACACAGGTCTTTATCAACCTGCTGTCAAATGCCGCCAAATTCTCCGACCCCGATCATCCCGAGGTATCTGTACGCGGTGAGGCTATGGATGGCGGCTATCTGGTGTCGATCACCGATAACGGCAAGGGTGTGGCTGCCAACGAGCTTGAGATCATCTTTGACAAATTCTCGCGCGGCGGCAAATACGCCGATGACAAACCAAAGCCGTCTGGCTCTGGCCTTGGTCTGGCAATCGCCAAGCATGTCGTGGAACATTGCCAGGGCAAGATATGGGCCGAAAGCCCGGCAGGCCATGGTGCCACCTTCCGCGTCTTCATCCCCGGCGAGATGATGGAGGCGGTTGATCCTGCCAAGCCCGATAGCTTCGCCAAGTAATTTGGCTTTCCGAATCAAAAAGGGCGCGCAAAGCAAACCTTGCGCGCCTTTCCTTATTGCGATGATCGCAATGCTTATTTCATCACTTACTTCATGGTGGGCATGACGAATTCAGCACCCTTGCGAATGCCGGTCGGCCAGCGCGAAGTGATGGTTTTAAGCTTGGTATAGAAGCGTACACCTTCCGGACCATGCATGTGATGATCGCCAAACAGCGATGCTTTCCAGCCACCAAACGAATGGAAGGCCATCGGGACCGGGATCGGCACGTTGATGCCAACCATGCCCGTCTGGGTACGGGCCGCAAATTCACGCGCGGTGTCACCATCGCGGGTGAAGATCGCGGTACCGTTGCCATATTCATGGTCATCAACAAGGTTGGCAGCGGTTTCGAAGTCGTCGGTACGAACAACCGACAGAACCGGGCCAAAGATCTCTTCCTTATAAATGCTCATATCCGGGGTGACGTCATCAAACAGCGTGCCACCAACGAAGTAGCCATCTTCATAGCCCTGCAGCTTGATGTCTCGGCCATCAACCACGAGCTTGGCACCTTCTTCGACACCTTTGTTGATATAACCAACAACCTTGTCGCGATGTGCGGCAGTCACCAGCGGGCCCATTTCAGCCGCCGGATCCGTACCCGGTGCGACGCGCAGTTCATTGATACGCGGAACCAGTTTCTCGATCAGGGTATCGGCGGTTTCCTTACCGACCGGAACGGCAACCGAAATCGCCATGCAACGCTCGCCAGCCGAACCGTAAGCAGCGCCCATCAGGGCATCAACCGCCTGATCCATGTCGGCATCCGGCATGATGATCATGTGGTTTTTCGCACCACCCAGCGCCTGGCAACGTTTGCCTTGGGCTGTCGCAGTTTCATAGATGTATTTGGCAATCGGGGTGGAGCCGACAAAGCTGATGGCTGATACGTCCGGATCAAACAGAAGCGCATCAACGGCTTCCTTGTCACCCTGAACAACGTTGAACACGCCATCCGGGAGACCAGCTTCGGTCAGCCATTCTGCCAGCAGAAGCGACGCAGACGGATCACGTTCCGACGGCTTCAGGATAAAGCAGTTACCGCACGCAAGGGCGACCGGGAACATCCACATCGGCACCATGGCCGGGAAGTTGAACGGCGTGATACCGGCAACGATGCCAAGCGGCTGACGGACTGAGTGGCTATCAACCTTGGTCCCGACATTCTCGGTGAACTCACCCTTAAGCAACTGCGGTGCACCGGTTGCGAACTCAACAACCTCGATCCCGCGGGTGACTTCACCCAGCGCATCGGACAGAACCTTGCCATGCTCGGCCGTAATGGCGGCAGCAAGTTCTTCGGAACGCTCTTCGAGGATACCAAGGAATTTATTCAGAATTCGCGCACGGCGCAGCGGCGTGGTTGCGGCCCATTCGGCTGCAACAGCCGATGCGGATTCAACAGCGGCACGGACTTCGGCCTTGGATGCCAGATCCACGGTCGCGCTCTCTGCCCCCGTTGCCGGGTTGAAGACCGGTGCGGAACGGCCGGACGTGCCGGCAACGCGTTTGCCGTTGATATAATGGGTAAGTTGGGTTGCCATTGGGTTTCTCCCGATAAACCTGATGATCAGTGGGACGATCTTAATATAAGTGGGGGCTTTTCCCCTAGGGTCAGGACCTATTAATTTGGTTTGAATGGTTAAACAGATTTGTGCGGATACGCGGAGTAAAACTGCAGGAAGATATTTATCTTTCAAAGTTTTACGACAAAGCAGCCCGTGCAAATCCGATTAATCCGGAGGACAGACGTTATATTTGCAAACTCCAGCGTCAAACCCCTTGTCCGGGATGCCGACCCGACCGGCGGGCTTTTCCTTGGATTTCGCAAATATAACGTCTGCCATTCAAATCAAATTAATAGGTCCTGACCCTAATAACCTGATCGCATTATGACTATGCACAGGGATGCACATCAATTATCATTTCCGCAAATTCGATGTGCAGAAATTAAAGTCACCGCAGGACCACACCCGTCATGGATTGGGATCGCTTCCGCATCTTCCTCGCTGTCGCCAGACATGGTCAGATTTTGGCGGCGGCCCGCCAGCTTGGCCTCAACCACGCAACAGTGGGCCGCCAACTGACCGCCCTTGAGAAGGAACTTGGCACCAAGCTGATCGAACGGCGCACCACCGGATCGGACCTGACCCCGGCAGGACAGGAATTGATGCAGGCGGCAGAGGCCGCAGAATCTGCCTTCCTGCGTGCTGGCACCGCCGTTTCAAACCAGTCCGAACTCATCAGTGGCACCGTCCGCGTCGGCGTCCCTGATGGATTGGGTAACTATTTTCTGGCAAGTGAGTTGGCTCACTTTGCATCCAACCACCCGGACCTTGTCATTCAGCTGGTGCCGCTGCCCCGGACATTTTCACTATCCCAACGCGAAGCCGATATCGCCATCACCCTTGATCGCCCCAAACAGGGCCGCTTGGTGATCCGCAAACTCACCGACTACACGCTTAGCGTCTATGCCACCAAATCCTATATCGAACGCTTTGGCGCGGTTGAAACCGAGGCCGATCTGACAGACCGCCTGTTTGTCACCCATATCGAAGACCTGATTTACAGCCGTGCGCTCGATTACGCCGCCCGCCTTGGCAAGCTGATGAAACGCCGCTTTGAATGCGGCAGCGTGGTCGCCCAGATGGAGGCTGTGCGCAACGGATATGGCATCGGCATCCTGCACGACTACGCCACCGAAGGCATCCCCGACCTAGTCCGCCTGCTCCCCGAAATCCGCTTTACCCGCAACTACTGGATGCTCCAGCACCCCGATACCAAGGACACGCGGAGTGTTGCTGCGATTGCCGAGCATATAACGCGGGTCGTGCGTGGGGCACGTGATAGGTTTGTGATAGGCTAAGCCCGTCATTATACGAAACCATACCATGCACCAATTGGCAGCGACCAAGGATACCATCAATATAGTCGAGATTGTAAAATCTGGAGTTTACCCCGATGGCGTCAGTTCCAAACTTTTCTGCAAACCAAATTGAACAAATTAGTCGCATCTTGGGAGACATCTCTTCAGGCTCCAAAATTACGTCTACTCTGACAGCACTCGGAATAGAAGACACGTCGTCAGAAAGCACAAAATGGCGAAGGCTCAATCATATTTTTCTGCACTACAAACGGCGAGATGGAGCTGGGAGTAAGCTTATTGATTATGTTCGCAGTGTCTTGAACCCTGCTGGCTTCGTAGATGACTCTGATCTTTTTGAAGATACCCGACAAAAACTAAATGCAGTCTTGGCGTTCTCTGGCCCGCACTACACCCAAGAAGGAGATTTTCACCATACCACCGCTGCAAAGACGATTGATGAGGCTCACCAACGAGCCAAAACATTGCAGGGTAAATTTCGCGGACGACGGATTCATGCAGAGGTAGAGAAATATTGCCGCCCAGAACTCCTGCAACAAAATTATTTTCACGCGGTGTTTGAAGCCTCTAAGGGACTAGCTCAACGGATAAGAGAGCTTTCCGGTATAGATGGTGATGGGGCCGCGCTAGTTGACAAAGTATTCTCGGTAGAGCGCCCGATATTAGCTTTCAACACACTTACTTCTGAGACAGAAAAATCAGAACATAAAGGATTTGCATCCCTGTTGAAGGGCTGCTTTGCCGCCGTGCGAAACCCCTTAGCTCACGAACCAAAACTGCTTTGGAAAGGCGAAGATGATGCAGCCGACTATTTGTCTCTGATTTCGCTACTCCATCGAAAACTAGATGATTGTGTCGGGACAGGATTCAAACCCTAGATTTACATAGCTCCAATTGCAGGCGAAAACCCTCCAGCAGCTCAATCAGTCTTCAGTGGCGCCCTGCTCTGCTCATTCCCTGCAGCAATGGCCTTCGCCATCAAACGCAGCAGTTCTGACTGCTCTGCCCCATCCAAACCGGCCAGCATGCTTTTCTGGGCTTGCAGGACGGCGGGGCTGACTTTGGCGAAGATGTCGCAGCCCGTGTCGGTCAGATGGAGTTCGCGGGCACGGCGGTCGCGGGTGCTAACAACGCGTTCGATATAGCCTTTCTGCACCAGACGGTCGACGACGCCGGTGATGGTCGCGCGGTCATAGGCGATCAGGCCAGCCAGAGTCGCCTGGTCCACACCATCAATCTCGGCGATTTTGGCCATGGCGGCATATTGCACCGGCGTCAGGTCGACCCCGGTCTTGGCGACCTCGGCGTGGAAGATTGCCACAGCAATCTGTTGAAAACGCCGGATAAGATGGCCTGGCATCTGATCCACTTCACTCACGCGCACCTCCTGATCGGGCCGTTAACTTGACAGCCCGATTAATAGTAAGCATACTTATCATTAGTATACAAATTATATAACAATCCGTAGTGCCTGTTATTTCGCAACTTCGGAGATTTGTCCAATTCGGAGGAACAATCATGCAATTCCATCTCGACGGTTTTCGCGCTGGTGACCCGACCATCGAACCGGTCAACACGCAAAGCAATGCGTTGCAAGGCGACGCCCTGCCCAAGGAGGTGGATGTCCTGATTGTTGGCAACGGCCCGGCGGGCCTGACCCTTGCCGCGCAATTGGCAGCCTTCCCCAACATCACGACCCGTATCGTTGATCAGAAAGATGGTCCGATGGAATTGGGTCAGGCCGATGGCATTGCTTGTCGCACGATCGAGATGTTCAATGCCTTCGGATTTGCCGAGCGGGTATTGAAAGAAGCCTATTGGGTCAATGAGGTTTCCTTCTGGAAGCCCGATCCGGCAGATCGCAGCAAGATTACCCGAACTGATACCATTCAGGACACCGAAGATGGTCTTTCGGAGTTCCCGCATCTCATCCTTAACCAGGCGCGCGTGCATGATTTCTATCTTGATGTCATGCGCAATGCCCCAAACCGGTTGGAGCCGGATTATTCCCGCCAGGTGATTGATGTTGCCATTGATCCGAAGGCGGGCACCAAAAGCAGCCCCAGCCACCCGGTAACTGTGACTCTGGAGCGCACCGATCCCGATCACGCCGGGCAGCGCGAAACCGTCAAGGCGCGCTATGTTGTTGGCTGTGACGGGGCGCGCAGTGCCGTGCGCAAATCATTGGGCCGCGAGTTGCGCGGGGATTCCGCCCATCAGGCATGGGGGGTTATGGATGTGTTATGCGTCACCGACTTCCCCGACATCCGCAAAAAGGCGACCATTCATTCCGCCAATGAGGGCAACGTCCTGATCATCCCGCGCGAAGGCGGTTATCTGGTGCGTTTGTATGTCGAGCTCGACAAACTGACCGAGGGCGAACGCGTTGCCAGCCGCAACATCACATCAGACCATCTGATTGCTGCCGCCCAGCGCATCCTGCATCCCTATACGCTTGATGTGAAGGAAATCGCCTGGTGGTCGGTCTACGAAATCGGGCAGCGTCTGTGTGACAAGTTCGACAACCTCAATGGCGAGGCATCCGCCACCCGCATTCCGAATGTGTTTATTGCCGGTGACGCCTGCCATACCCATAGCCCCAAGGCCGGTCAGGGCATGAATGTTTCGATGCAGGATACCTTTAATCTTGGCTGGAAACTGGCGGGTGTTCTGGAAGGCCGGATCAAGCCGGAAATCCTCCACAGCTATTCCGAGGAACGCCAAACGATCGCCAAGGAACTAATCGATTTTGACGGCAAGTTCGCCAAGATGTTCAGCGCCCGTCCGAACGAGGATGGCAAAGCTGATAGCAATGGCGTTGATCCGAAGGAATTCCAGAAATACTTCGTCCAGCAGGGCCGCTTTACCGCCGGCACCGCCACCCGATATACGCCATCCGTCCTGACCGGGCCGGATACCCATCAGGAGCTGGCAAAAGGGCTTGTCATTGGCATGCGTTTCCACTCCGCACCGGTCGTACGCCTGTCGGATGCCAAGCCGGTACATCTTGGACATTGCGCCAAGGCCGACGGGCGCTGGCGTCTTTATGCCTTTGCCAGCAAGGATGATCGGGGGCAGCCGGGATCAGATATTCATGCACTGTGTGATTTCCTGCAAACCGCCCCGATTTCGCCAATGGTGAAGTTCAACCGCAAGGGTGATGACCAAGACGGCGTTCTTGATGTCCGCGCGATCTTCCAACAGCCCCACCGTAGCCTTGCGATCGAAGCCATGCCAAAGCTACTGCTGCCGCGCAAAGGCAAATATGGCTTGGTTGATTATGAAAAGATCTATTGCCCGGATCTGAAATCAGGGGACGACATCTTTGACATGCGCGGCATTGATCATGATCACGGCTGCATGGTTCTGGTCCGTCCGGATCAGTATATTTCCCATGTCCTGCCGCTTGATGCCTATGGGGCGCTCAGTGCGTTTTTAAACAATATCCTGATCGCCCGGAACGGGGCGTAATCAGCAACAATTTCCGACCGAGCAAACAAAATAAAAGCCCGTTCAGTTCTGAACGGGCTTTTTAAATCAACAATACTTGACCATCGGTCACTTATTGCGCCAATCAATTTCGAAACTGGTCTTCGGCGACAGGGTCCGAAGCTTGTCTTCGAAATAGGCCTGCATTTCAGCAAGGCTGTCTTCGTCGGCTGCTGACATTGCGACAGTCAGAAACAGCGAGGTCGCGCTCAGCTCGCATGCGCCTTTTTCAAACGCCAGAATTCCGGCATCGGGCTTGCGCAGGGTTGCTTTTACGTCTTCGCTACGTGCCTGCAGCATCAGACCTTTGAGGTAGCAGGGCGCGCTGCGCAGATAGATATCCGCGAATGCGAAGCTATCGGCGTCGCTCTGCTGTTTGGACGTATGGGCAGCAGGGGAGGTCTGATCACCCGAAACATCCAATGATTTGACCGCATCGGGCCAAGCGTCGTTCACTTTGATCGCCAGGTTAGACATGTGCATCACCAATCCTTTAAGGGCGCAATATGCGCACGGTATCCCCATACCCCTTGGACACGCATTTCACATTGCTTACAGCGCTGAACAATAATGAATATTGGTCATTTATTGCACAACTCAGGACAACGTCAATGCACTTTGTGATGACAAAAATGTTAGAAATCGGGCAAGCTGCAAGTCTTCCGGCTGAGATTTTCCTAAATTCTCAGCAGTACATCCGCAGAATTACGCAAATTTCGACAGAAAACCTCGCACTTACAAAGGCATGTGTCCGAGATCACATTGGTGTGAAATGGCCCTGCTTTATGCTTCCCGCTATTTGCATGGCTGGGTTGCTTAGCCCTGAACGACGCTTTGGCGCTGTGCCCCAAGCCCGTCGATTGCCAATTCCATCACGTCACCGGGCTTGAGGAAGACTTGTGGGTTCTGTCCCATGCCAACACCCGGGGGCGTTCCGGTCGAAATGATATCACCGGGCTGCAGGCTCATGAAACGGGACAGATAACTGATCACGAATGCCACGCCATAGGCCATGGTTTTGGTGCTGCCGTCCTGATAGCGCTTGCCATTGACATCAAGCCACATGGCAAGGTTTTGCGGATCAGGAACCTCGTCACGGGTCACCAGCCACGGGCCAATCGGGCCGAAAGTATCGGCACTTTTGCCCTTCTTCACCCACTGACCGGAATGCTCAAGCTGAAAGGCCCGCTCGGAGATGTCATTGGTCAGGCAATAGCCTGCGACATAATCAAGCGCATCGGCCTCATCGACATACTTGGCCTGCTTGCCAATCACCACGCCAAGCTCGACCTCCCAGTCAGTCTTGGTCGAGCCACGCGGGATTTCAATATTGTCATTCGGCCCACACACGGCTGAGGTTGCCTTGAAAAACACGATCGGTTCGGGCGGCAGCTCCATCCCGGCCTCTGCGGCGTGGTCGGAATAATTAAGCCCGATGCAAATGAACTTGCCCGGACGCCCGACACAGGGCCCGATGCGCGGATCGCCTGAAACCACCGGAAGGCTTTCGGGATCAATTGCGGCAATGCGTGCGAACGTTTCGTCCGAAATTGTGGTCGGATCAATATCACCAATCACCCCTGACAGATCGCGCATGACACCACCCGCATCACAAAGCCCGGGTTTTTCCGCCCCCTTGGGGCCATAACGCAAAAGCTTCATGATCTGATTTCTCCTGATGGCGTGGCGTAATCACTTCCGGCCTTGCAACTGTGCAAATCCCGCAAAAAGAATGACTTATTCCTCATACCATAGTGATGTCACATCCGGCTGACAAAGTGCAAGCCAATTGGAAAATCATACCGGCTTGCAACCATCATGATTGTTCTGGCCCCGCAATTAGATATCATCACCACAAAGCCCACCACGCCCCAAAGGATAAAGACATGATGCAGATCATTACCGCCTCAGACGGCCACATTCTTGATTGCTGGTTTGAAGCGCCGGTTGGCAAACGGCTCGGCGGGATCGTGATCCTTCAGGAAATCTTTGGCGTCACCGATCAACTCAAGGACGTTGCAAGGAAATATGCCGCCCTTGGTTATGAAGTCGCCATCCCCGCTCTGTTTGACCGGATCGAGCGCGGGTCGGTCGTGGCGTTTGATGATTTTGAGCGCGCCCGCAGCCTGATGATGGCATCCGATCTTTCCAACAATCTCAAGGATATTGGTGCCGCCATTCAGGCCTTGGCTGCAAATGGTGGCAAGGTCGCGGTGATCGGTTTTTGCTGGGGTGGCGGGCTGGCTCTTCGTACGGCGCAAACCCTTGATGTCGCAGCAGGCGTTTCATTTTATGGCACGCGCCTGGACCAGTATCTTGATAAACCGCTTTCGGTTCCGTTCCTTGGGCATTTTGGCCTGTCCGATGATCATGTCCCGGTCGAAATGATTGAGGAAGCCAAGGCTGCCCTGCCCGGCATGGAAGTTCACATGTACGAAGCCGGCCATGCGTTTGCCAACGAAGCCCGCCCCTCCTACGTCGCATCGGCCGCCGAAGTGGCGCATGCCCGCACCGTTGAATTCCTGGCCCAACATCTGGCGGGTTAACACAACCGGGATCGACCTTCATCCTTCAGGACACACGCCACCATGCGCATTGCCATCCTCGACGACTGTCAGAACCTCGCCCTGCAATCCGACGACTGGTCCGAAGTCCAGAAATTCGGCGAGATCACGGTGTTCAACGACCCCCTTACGGATCGTGATGCGCTGATCGAGCGTCTTAGACCGTTTGAGATCCTATGTGTCATGCGCGAACGCACCCCGCTTCCGGGCGATCTTCTGCGTGCTCTTCCAAACCTGCGCCTGATCGTCACCACCGGCAAACGCAATGATGCCGTTGACGTCGCGACTGCAAGCGAGTTGGGCATTACGGTCTGCGGCACGGAATCCCCGTCCACCGCAACGCCGGAACTCACCTTTGCCCTGATGCTCGCCCTTGCGCGCAACATCGTTGCCGAAAACGCTTCCATGCACGCGGGCGGCTGGCAGGTCGGGATCGGTCAGGACCTTGCCGGGTCGACCCTGGGCGTTATCGGCCTTGGCCGTTTGGGTGCGAAGGTCGCCAAAATGGCTCAAGCCTTTGACATGAATGTCTGCGCCTGGAGCGCCAACCTGACACCAGAACGCTGCGAAGAACTCGGCGTAACTTTCATGCCCAGCAAGAAAGATTTGCTGCAAGCCTCGGACTTCATCACCATCCACCAACGCCTGTCGGATCGCACCCGCGGGCTGATCAGTGAACCGGATTTCAAGCTTATGAAGCCGACGGCCTATCTCATCAACACATCCCGCGGTCCAATCATTGACGACACCGCTCTGATCAAGGCCCTCAATACCGGCGAGATTGCTGGCGCCGCCCTTGATGTGTATGTCGAGGAACCTCTACCCGCCGACCATCCCCTGCGCCATTGCGAGAACCTGCTGCTCAGTCCGCATCTCGGCTATGTCATCCGCAACACCTGGAAGGTGTTTTATGGCCAGACGGTCGACGCCATTCTGGCTTGGCAACAAGCCAAACCGATCCGGGTGATCACGCCGTAGCAGCTAGGAACAACCATGCTTACTTGCCGGAGAAGTTTTAAATCGCAGAATGCTTGCGATAGCCCGGCGCGAACAGAAGTCTGGCCGATGTAATGCCGGTATTATTTTCCCAGGTGGTACGTTCCATCAGGAAAAGCGATGTGCCGGGATCGGTGCGCAGCACCTTGGCCTCGGTCTCGCTGGCATTGACCGCGGAAAAATAGATATCCCCGCGCGTGTAGGGCGCATGCAGAACCAGCCATTCATTGGCGCTGATTTTATCAAGATCAGCATCAAGGATGGTCGGGGTTGCCGCAATGGATACCCAGCGATCTTCAAACATGAACGGCTTGCCATCGGCCAGATGGAGCGAGGTGATATGCAGCATATCACTTTCCGCCGTCACGCCCAGATTGGCGCAGATTTCCGGCGGCGGTGTGCGCCGTTCGCTAAACAGCAGGCCATAGGCATATTTCTGCCCGCGCCCTTCGATCTCAAGGCGGATCACCGGAATATCAAGTTTCGCACGGCGCACCGGGTGGGCGGCCACGCGTGTGCCAGCCTTACGCCTGCGATCAAGGAAACCTTCGGATGCCAGTTCACGCAGCGCACGGTTTACCGTGGCGCGTGCACAGCCAAGTTGCTCGGCAAGTTCGACTTCCTTGGGGATCAGATCGCCGGGTTTCCACTCACGGGTGTGAATGCGGCGCAGAACCTCGTCATGGACCGATTGCCAGCTTTGCTGTTCCAGGCTGCTCACACTGCTTCCTTGAGTTGTTTCATCACTTTGCGATACCGGCTGGTGATCGCGTCATGGGCGATGTGGTGGCCCTCGGTCACGACGTGGCGACCGGCCGACCAGACATCACGCACCATGCGATCATCTCCGGCGAAGATATATGTATCGAGGATCGTATCGCCTGTCCGGCCGATCAGGTCAACCGCCGAACCATCCAGCGCCATCAAATCGGCCAGTGCACCGACCTCGATCCGGCCGGCGTCACGCCCGGCCGCCTGTGCACCGCCCTTGGCCGCCGCATCATAAATGCGCCGTGCGGTTGATTTCTGTTCGGTTGCCAAAGCCGCGCGGGAATTATCCCGCAGGCGCTGACTGTATTCCAGCGTGCGGAGTTCTTCCGAAAGCGAGATACGAATATTGGAATCCGATCCCACGCCAATCACACCCCCGGCATTGAGATAACGCACACCATCAAAGATACCGTCACCCAGGCTGCTTTCCGTGATCGGGCAAAGGCCCGCAACTGCGCCGGTTTTGGCCAGAGCAAGAGTTTCGTGTTCTTCCATCTGCGTGCAATGGATCAGGCACCAATTTGCGTTCACATCAGCATTCTCAAGCAGCCATTCCGTCGGGCGCTTGCCCCAGCTGTCACGGACCTCATCAACCTCGGCTAGCTGTTCGGCCAGATGCATATGAATGGGCCCGTCCTTGGAAAGCAGGCTGGTGGCAATCAGATCTTCGCGACCAACGGCACGCAAAGAATGCGGTGCAACCCCCATCACCGTATCAGCGGGAAGGTTTTTAACCGCGCGAACAGACTCCTCATACAATTTGATGAACTGGTCGGGATCATTGCCAAAGCGGATCTGGCCCGGGCCGAGCGGGCGTTTGTCACACCCGCCATATTGATAGTGTACGGGCAACAGGGTTAGGCCGATGCCGGTGATTTCGGTGGCGGCGGCAATGCGCTCGGCCATCTCGGCGATATTGTCATACAAATGCCCGCCGGGGCGATGATGCAGGTAATGGAACTCGGTATTATTAGCGTAACCGGCTTCCAGCATTTCCATCTGAACGAAAGCTGCGATCGCCTCCACGTGATCCGGGGTCAGCTGATCGAGGAAGCGGAACATCAATTGCCGCCAGGTCCAGAAGGTATCGCGCGGATCGGGCCCACGCCGTTCCGTCAGGCCAGCCATAGAGCGCTGAAACGCGTGGCTGTGCAGGTTTGAAATCGCCGGAAGAAGGATATCGGTTTTACTTGTGGCATCTGACGGGGCCGCAGAATCGGCCTGAATCGCAGCAATTCTGCCATTCTCATCGATCTCGATCCGGACATTGCTTTGCCAGCCCGCTGTCGTAAGTGCCTGATTTGCCCAAAGAACCTTCATTGCCTCTACCCGTCTTGACAGAAATATTATGTACGTACATATTATCTTTAATAACAAACTTATCAAGGGGTGATGCTTCGCGATGCTGCTTCGAAACGCAAAAATCGTCACGATTGAGGATCAGGACAGCTATGGCCTGATCGAGTGCGGCGCGATTGCCATCAGTAATGGTCTGATTAATTGGGTCGGTGCCGATGACGCCATCCCCGCCCAATATCTTGAAGACACCCCAAATGATCAGATCCGCGACCTTGAGGGTCGCCTGATCACCCCGGCCCTGATTGATTGCCATACCCATGTCGTGCATGGCGGCGACCGCGCGGTCGAATTCGAAATGCGCCTGAAGGGGGCAAGCTACGAAGAAGTTGCCCGTGCCGGCGGCGGCATTGTTTCGACCGTGAAGGCCACCCGCGAAGCATCGATTGATGAGCTTCTGACATCTGCCCTGCCGCGCGTCGATGCGCTGCTGGCCGAGGGCGTGTCGGTGATCGAGGTCAAGTCGGGCTATGGCCTGAACGAAGAGACCGAACTCAACATGCTGCGCGCGGCCCGCAAGATTGCCGATCATCGCGCAGTCCGGATCAAGACCACCTTCCTTGGCGCCCATGCCGTGCCGGTCGAATATAAAGACAATCCGGACGGCTATATTGATGAGGTCTGCATTCCGACCCTGAAAGCCGCCCACGCCGAGGGATTGGTCGATGCGGTTGACGGCTTCTGCGAACGCATTGCCTTTAATACCGATCAGATCAAACGCGTATTTGAGGTTGCCCGCGCCCTTGGCATTCCGGTCAAGCTGCATGCCGAACAGTTGTCCAACATCGGCGGCACCAAGCTGGCCGCCGAGTATGGCGCGCATTCCGTCGATCACGTCGAATACGCGACCGAGGAAGACGCGATTGCCATGGCCAAATCAGGCTCGGTCGCAGTCCTTCTGCCCGGTGCGTTTTACACCCTGCACGAAACCCAACTGCCGCCGATTGAAGCGTTTCGCAAACACGGCGTGCCGATGGCTGTTGCAACCGACTGCAACCCGGGCACATCGCCACTGGCATCGATCCTTCTGACCATGAACATGTCCTGCACGCTGTTCCGTCTGACCCCGGAAGAGGCGCTTGTTGGCGCAACCGCCCATGCCGCACGCGCCCTTGGCCTGTCCGATACCGGGCGGATCAAACCAGGCCTGCGTGCTGATCTTGCCATCTGGAACGCCAAACACCCGGCCGAGCTTTCATATCGCATCGGCTTCAACCCGCTGTTCGAACGCATTGTTGGCGGGGAAAGCACCGCCGTCTGAGCCCAAAGACACCTGCGCTACCGCATCAACCTGTGCCCTTAAGGATAGATTATGACTGTCACCCTTATCCCCGCTTCGGTCAAACTGGCAGAGCTTGAACGCATCTGGCGTGATCAGGTCGCAGTCAAACTTGATCCCGCAGCCCGTGCCGGTGTCGAAGCCGCAAGCGAGATGGTCCGCAAGGCAGCCGAGGGCAGTGAGGCGGTCTATGGTGTGAATACGGGCTTTGGCAAACTGGCCTCAGTCAAGATTGCCCCGGAAGATACCGAAACCCTGCAACGCAACCTGATCCTGAGCCATTGCTGTGGCGTGGGGGAACCGCTTGATATCGCAACCACCCGTTTGATGATGGCACTAAAACTGCTGTCGCTTGGCCGCGGTGCATCAGGTGTGCGCTGGGACCTGATCGAACTGATCGAGGGTATGCTTGCCAAGGGCGTGACGCCGGTTGTGCCGTCGCAAGGATCGGTCGGCGCATCGGGCGATCTGGCGCCACTTGCCCATATGGCAGCCGTCATGATCGGGGCTGGCGAAGCCCACTATGATGGCGAAACCCTGCCTGGCAATGAAGCGCTCGCCAAAGCGGGGCTGACGCCAGTGGTTCTGGGCCCGAAAGAGGGGCTGGCCCTGATTAACGGCACACAGTTTTCGACTGCCTGCGCGCTGGTCGGGCTGTTTTCAGCATGGCGCAATGCGGCAAGTTCAATCGTCACCGCATCGCTTTCGACCGATGCCATCATGGGATCGACCGCCCCGCTGGTTGATGAAATCCATACCCTTCGCGGTCATCCGGGCCAGATCAATGTCGCGCGTGCGATGCGCGATCTGATGACCGGATCGGAAATCCGCGAAAGCCATCGTGAAGGCGATACCCGCGTTCAGGACCCCTATTGCATCCGCTGCCAGCCGCAGGTCACCGGGGCGGCGATGGATTTGCTGCGCTTTGCCGGTCAGACGCTTGAAATCGAAGCCAATGCCGTCACCGACAACCCGCTGGTTCTGAAGGAAGATGGCCGCATCGTTTCGGGCGGCAACTTCCACGCCGAACCGGTCGCCTTTGCCGCCGATCAGATCGCACTTGCCGTTGCCGAAATCGGGGCGATTGCCCAGCGCCGTGTCGCACTGATGGTCGACCCGACCCTGTCGCATGATCTGCCGCCATTCCTGACCCCGGAGCCGGGCCTGAATTCCGGTCTGATGATCGCCGAGGTCACGACGGCAGCGCTGATGAGTGAGAACAAACATCTGGCCAATCCGTGTTCGACCGACAGCACACCGACCAGCGCCAATCAGGAAGACCATGTATCGATGGCCGCCCACGGCGCACGCCGACTGGCACGGATGAATGCCAACCTTTCAAACATCCTTGGTGTCGAGCTGATCTGTGCCGCACAGGGCGTTGAATTCCGTGCACCGCTTAAGACCAGCCCGGGGCTTTTGAATGTTCTGAAATCCGTGCGCGCCGATATCCCGACCGTTAAGGAAGACCGTTACATGGCGCCAGACTTGGCGAAGGCCGCCGAGCTTGTCAGTCAAGGCGCACTTGTGGCTGCCGCCAAGCTGTCGGGCTTTGTCGTCGGAGAGGCTGCATAATCATGACCAACCCGGTTGAAATCAAACGCGGTGATAGCCCGATTGTTTTGGGCCTGCCCCATACCGGCACCTATGTGCCCGATAATATTGCCACAAAGCTGAATGACCGTGGCCGCGAACTGGCCGATACCGACTGGCATATCCATACCCTGTATGACGGGGTACTGGATGGTGCGACGACGGTGCGTGCGACATTCCATCGTTATGTGATTGATGCCAATCGCGATCCCGAAGGCGTCAGCCTTTATCCTGGCCAGAACACCACGACCCTTGTGCCGTTAACCGATTTTGACGGCGAAAACATCTGGGACGTGGCGCCGACCGAAGATGACATCGCCTATCGGGCAGAAAACTTCCATACGCCTTATCATAAGGCACTGGCGGCCGAGCTTGAACGTGTGCGCGCCAAGCATGGTGTGGCGATCCTCTATGATTGCCATTCGATCCGATCGCACATTCCGTTCCTGTTTGACGGCACATTGCCGGACTTCAATGTCGGCACCAATCTGGGCACGACCTGCGATCCGATGATCGAGACGCTGACATCCGAAATCTGTTCGCAGGCCCCAGGATACAGTGCGGTTCTGAACGGTCGTTTCAAGGGGGGCTGGACCACCCGTCATTATGGCCGCCCGGAGATCAATCAGCACGCCATCCAGATGGAACTGGCGCAATCCACCTATCTGACGGCCGAGGAAGCCCCTTGGTCCTATGACGAAAGCCGTGCGGCAAAACTGCGC
This sequence comes from Thalassospira sp. HJ, assembly GCF_000948415.1. Taxonomy (GTDB): domain Bacteria; phylum Pseudomonadota; class Alphaproteobacteria; order Rhodospirillales; family Thalassospiraceae; genus Thalassospira. The sequence continues at coordinate 193,548 of NZ_JYII01000006.1, forward strand.
ACGCATCTTACCGAAATCCTGAAGACACTGGCCGATTTGGCCCCAGCACTAAGAGGCAAGTCATGACCAACAATCCGCGTCACAATCAGCGTGATATTTATCCCGACACCGGGAGCGAAATTTCCGCGAAAAGCTGGCTGACCGAAGCGCCGATGCGCATGCTGATGAACAACCTGCATCCGGATGTGGCCGAAAACCCGCATGAGCTGGTTGTCTATGGCGGCATTGGCCGGGCTGCGCGCACCTGGAAAGACTTCGATCAGATCGTTGCCAGCCTCAAGGAACTCGAAGACGACCAGACCCTTCTGGTGCAGTCGGGCAAGCCGGTTGGCGTGTTTCGCACCCATAAGGATGCGCCGCGTGTTCTGATTGCGAACTCCAACCTTGTCCCGCATTGGGCCAACTGGGACCATTTCAACGAACTCGATAAAAAGGGTCTGGCAATGTATGGCCAGATGACCGCGGGGTCGTGGATTTATATCGGGTCACAGGGCATCGTTCAGGGCACCTATGAAACCTTTGTCGAGGCTGGCCGCCAGCATTATGACGGCAACCTGACCGGCAAATGGATCCTGACCGGTGGCCTTGGCGGCATGGGTGGCGCACAGCCGTTGGCAGCTGTAATGGCTGGTGCCTGCTGCCTTGCGGTCGAGTGCGATGAAACCCGTGCCGACTTCCGCCTGCGCACCCGCTATGTCGATGAGAAAACCCATTCGCTTGATGAGGCGCTTGAAATGATCGAGCGCTGGACCAAGGCAGGCGAAGCCAAGTCCGTTGCCCTGATCGGTAACGCAGCCGATGTCTTCCCGGAACTGGTCAAGCGTGGCGTTCGCCCGGATATTGTGACCGACCAGACCTCAGCACATGACCCGGTACATGGATACCTGCCGCAGGGTTGGAGCGTTGCCGAATGGCGCGAAAAACAGGAATCCGACCCCAAGGCAGTTTCCAGAGCCGCGCGCGCATCGATGCGCGTTCAGGTCGAAGCCATGGTTGCCTTCCACGACGCGGGCATTCCGACAGTCGATTACGGCAACAACATCCGTCAGATGGCGCTTGAAGAAGGGTTCGAGAACGCATTTGCCTTCCCGGGCTTCGTTCCGGCCTATATCCGCCCGCTGTTTTGCAAGGGCATTGGTCCGTTCCGCTGGGCAGCCCTTTCGGGTGATCCGGAGGACATCTACAAGACCGACCAGAAGGTCAAGGAACTGATCCCCGATGATCCGCACCTGCATAACTGGCTGGACATGGCACGCGAGCACATTTCCTTCCAGGGGCTGCCGGCACGCATTTGCTGGGTCGGTCTGGGGCAGCGCCATCGCCTTGGCATGGCGTTCAACGAAATGGTCAAGAATGATGAATTGAAAGCCCCGGTCGTGATCGGGCGTGATCATCTTGACAGCGGTTCGGTTGCAAGTCCGAACCGGGAGACCGAAGCTATGAAAGATGGCTCGGATGCGGTCAGTGACTGGCCGCTTTTGAATGCGCTGCTGAACACGGCGTCCGGGGCAACCTGGGTTTCGCTGCATCATGGCGGCGGTGTCGGAATGGGCTTTTCGCAGCATTCCGGCATGGTGATTTGCTGTGACGGCACGGAAGATGCCGCACGCAGGGTCGAACGCGTCCTTTGGAACGATCCGGCAACCGGTGTGATGCGTCATGCGGATGCGGGATATGACATCGCACTGGATTGCGCACGGGAACACGGGCTGAACCTGCCCGGGATTCTCGGCAAATAAGTCGAACTTTCACGTAGGGGCAATGACGATTGCCCTTACATCGCCCTATCAGGGTACATTCAAGGAGGCTTCTTAACATGAAAAGACGTGAATTTCTGACCGCCGGTGTTGCCGGCGCAGGTGCAGCGGCCGCTGCAACATTCGCAACCCCTGCCATCGCACAGGACAAGCGCCAGTGGAACATGGTCACCGCATGGCCGAAAAACCTGCCTGGGCCGGGTGTCGCTGCGCAGAAACTGGCAGACCGTATTACGACCCTTTCGGGTGGTCGTCTTGAAGTCAAACTCCATGCCGCTGGCGAACTGGTACCGGGCAATGGCGTGTTTGATGCAGTTGCCGAAGGCACGGCCGAGATCTATCACGCGGTTCCGGCCTATTGGGGTTCGAAATCCAAAGGCATCCTTCTGTTCGGCTCCCAGCCGTTTGGTCTGCGTGCAGATGAACAGGTTGGCTGGCTGAACTATGGCGGTGGTCAGGAGCTTTATGACGAAATCTATGGTCAGTTCGGCCTGAAGCCGTTCCTGTGCGGCAACTCCGGCCCGCAGTGGGCAGGTTGGTTCCGCAACGAAATCAACTCGGTCGATGACCTTAAGGGTCTTAAGTTCCGTACCACCGGTCTGGCTTCGGAAATGTGTGCGAAACTCGGCATGGCGGTTCAGGCCATGGGCGGTCGTGACATGTTCCAGGCCCTGCAGTCCGGTGCCCTTGATGCCGGTGAGTTCATCGGTCCGTGGAGTGACAGCGCACTTGGCTTCTATCAGGTTGCCAAGAACTACTACTGGCCGGGTGTTGGCGAACCGTCCTCGGCCGAGGAATGCGCGGTTAATGCCAAAGCCTTCGCCGACCTTCCGGAAGACCTGCAGGCGGTTGTGAAGTTCGCAGCAGACAGCCTTTATAACGAAGTCTGGACCGAGTACGAAACCAAGCACGCCATGGCACTGAAACAGCTTGTTGCTGAACAGGGTGTTCAGGTTCGCAAGCTTCCGGATGAAGTTGTCGAAGCTATGGCTGTCGCCGGTGCAGAGGTGATTGCAGAGCTTCGCGAAAGCGACGATGCACTGACCCGCAAAGTCACCGAAAGCTTTGTTGCCTATCGTGACCTGATCGGTGGTTACATGACCTATGCCGATAACGGTCAGATGAATGCACGCGCCAAAGCGCTCGGCTTCTGATAGACGTTATGACCGGTGCTGGAAATATCCGGCACCGGTTACTTTTTTCAGGCGTGCCTTTCGCGGGGAGATGTCATGCAACGCCTTGCTGATGCACTTGACCAGATAAACACCTGGACCGGAATGACCGTGCGCTGGTTCGCACTTCTGATGGTTCTGTTGCAGTTTACCGTGGTCTTGCTGCGCTATGTTTTCGGGTTCAGTTCAATCGCGCTGAATGAAAGCGTGCTTTACCTGCATTCCGCTTTGTTCATGTTGGGGGCGGGCTATACGCTGTTGGTTGATGGCCATGTCCGGGTGGACATTTTCTATGCCGCTGCCACCGACAAGACCAAGGCGCGGATTGATACCTTTGGCTATCTGTTTCTGGCAATTCCATCAATGCTGGCCCTGCTTTACTGGACCTGGCCGTCGGTGATCAATTCGATCTCGATGATGGAAGGGGCGATTTCGGTCGGCGGCATTCCGGCTGTCTGGCTTTTGAAATCGCTGATCCCGGCCTTTTGTATTCTGCTGATTATCCAGTCCGTGGCCTGTCTTCTGAGGCAGGTGATTTTGCTGCGCGGGAATATTGAAGATCAAGGTGGTGCGAAGTAATGGAATATCTTGATCTTTTGATGTTTGCCGCCCTGATGGGCTGCATCCTGCTCGGCTTTCCGGTGTCATTTTCGATTGCCGGAACGGCGATTATTTTCGGCTATCTCGGCTGGCTGACCGATACGATGAATATCGGCCTGATGGGGGCTTTCGGGCAGCGCGTTTTCGGCACGCTGACCAATGATGTTCTGATCGCCATTCCGCTGTTTGTTGTCATGGGTGTGATCCTTGAACGGTCGCGCATTGCCGAAGATTTGCTTCATACCATGGGGCGTCTGTTTGGCCAGTTGCGCGGGGGCTTGGGCATTTCGGTTGTGCTGGTTGGCGCGTTGCTTGCGGCCTCGACCGGCATCGTTGGTGCCACCGTGATTGCCATGGGCATGATTGCCCTGCCGACCATGTTGCGCACGGGGTACAATCCCAAAATGGCGTCTGGCCTTGTCTGTACTGCAGGTACTTTGGGTCAGATCATACCGCCCTCAACGCTTCTGATTATTCTCTCTGACGTGATGTCGTCGGCCTATCAGCAGGCGCAATATGAGCAGGGCAAGTTCACGATCGAAACCATTTCGGTCGGACAGATTTTTGCCGGGGCATTGACCCCGGGCCTGACGCTGGTTGCGATCTATATCCTTTATATCCTGCTGCGCGGCGTGTTCCGCCCGGCCGATATGCCGCCGGTGCAAAGTGATGATGGCCGGCCCAGCCTTGGCGAAGTGGTCGGTGCGGTTCTGCCGCCCGTGCTTCTGATCATTGCCGTACTGGGTGCCATTCTGGGCGGGGTTGCCACCCCGACTGAGGCCGCATCGGTCGGCGCGATTGGTGCGATCCTGATGGCCGGTGTCCGTCAGGGGGCGAACCGCAATCTGGTCCTGACCGGAACCGTCGCACTTTTAATCCTGGCCGTCATGGCCGGGGTAGCACCGGTGCGGTTCCAGCGCAGTGATTTGACCGGTTTTGATTATGCCCTTGGTGTTGGCTACGTCATCTTGGCGATCATCGGGATCGTTGCGATCCTGGCCTGCCTGCGTCAGGCATGGAAAACCGACATTCTGAAATCAGCCCTGACCTCGACCATGACGGTCAGCTCGATGATCTTTGCCACCATCCTGACAGCCAGCATGTTTTCGCTGGTGTTTATCGGGCTGGGTGGTGAGGACCATGTGGCAGAGATTTTGGAATCCATGCCCGGCGGTCCGACGGGTGCGTTGATCTTTTGCATGGCGCTGATCTTTGTTCTCGGCTTCTTCCTTGATTTCGTTGAAATCACGGTGATCCTGCTGCCGCTGATTGCGCCGGGCCTGATCATGATGGGCCACGATCCGGTGTGGCTGGCGATCCTGATTGCGATCAACCTGCAAACATCGTTCCTGACCCCGCCATTTGGCTTCTCGCTGTTCTACCTGCGCAGTGCCGCCCCGCCGGAAATCACCACCGGCCAGATTTATCAGGGTGTGGTCCCGTTCATCGCCCTGCAGCTATTTGGCATCTTCGTGATCTGGCTCTGGCCGTCACTCGCCAATTGGTTGCCGAGTGTGGTGTTCTGATTAAAACGCCAAACAAGATACGAAAGCGCCCTGGACTGTTCCGGGGCGTTTTTTTTGCTTCGGCCGCAAATGTTGAGAAACATGTCATGGCATTGGGCGGACGGAAGCGTAAAGTTGGATTGCAGATCAACGATTGTGCATTCAGGAAAAAAGCGATGGTGCCCCCGGGGAGAATCGAACTCCCTATGAGTATATTATACACCAATCATGTTCGTTGTTTCACAACGATTTAAACGACACTCAAAGCCGATTTGTGCGGCTCATTGAGTCTTTGGTACACACATCCGATACGCATAGCAAGGTCAAAATGGCGGCAAGAACTTCGGGGCTGGCTTTATCGTTCTAACCTTATCCTCGGTTGTTTCCGCTTGAAGGGATGCACTATCTTGCGACGAAGCAAGAGGAAACGCGCTAGCCCGTATAGCATTCTCAACATTCCTGATAAGCCGATACACCTCCCCCTTTCCCTGGCTATCTTTAAAACTCTGGTAAGTTGCCAAAACTCTAGATGATGTTTCTTGAAAACTGGCGTAGTCCGCTTGATACGTTTCCTCGTCTAAAGGGGACCTATCACCCAATGAGGTAAAGAGCCGAACTATTTCCTTCTTCCTCTTTTCAAGCCTTCTATCTGTGATTCGATTAAGTCCAACCTTTGACAAATCATTCTTTGCCCTGTGACGATTTCGGCAAGCAGGTCCATCATGAGATTGAGTGGGCTCTCGCCATCTTCCTGCTCCAAGATTTTTAGAATGTCGTCTGTATTTTTCTTCGTCTTCTGTATTGTGCCTGTGACGTTTTGCAATTGAGCCATTGTGTTCCTCCATTAAGTTGTCGAACTCCATTTTTCTTATTTTTAGTAATCTGTGACAGGCACCAACAAACGTGCCGTTTTCATGCTCAATGACAAAGGCTTTCTCTCCCCGCCTAAGCACAAGATTCATTTCACCCAGTTTCTCTGAGAAAACACTGATGTCAGATGCATCCCTGAACGCCTGCTTTACCTCTTGTTTGAGGGCAGGAAGATGCAAACCTTTCCTTTTAAGTTCTTGATGTTCTGCGGCCCCAAAAGAGGCCACTGGGCGAGGTGTTTCTGCAATGTGAAGAAGGGATGCTGAACAATCCCCCTGAGATGATAGAAATTGCGCAACAGCGCGGTTATGCCTGCCAACCGTCAACTGATGTCCGAATTCCAGTTCCAGTAGCCTAGATATCTTTTCGTTTCTCACTTTGAAAAATTTTGAATCCATAGTTCTTCCCAAAAATCTCTCCGGCACAATCAGATGAAGATGATTGTTAGGACTTCCATCAGACAACTTCTTTGTATGACGAACCAGGATGTAAGGCCTTTCATTTGCATTAAACTCACTCAGGATAAGTTCAACGGCCCTATGCTCGTTCTCATTGCCCATCGGACGCCCAGCGTTGATAGAAATGTGCCTCATAGAGAACTTGCAACCATCAAACTCTGCTTCTCGATGGAACTTTTCAAAATCTCCCTCCCACCCAGCAAGAAGCTCAATACGCTCATTCTCCAAGCCTTTGTGAAGCAGATGGTTCTTGAGGTTTCGAAAACCGCCTGAAGTCCTGATTCTCGTCGTATTCAAAATCATCAGGTCACCTCAGATTGTTTATCTTTTCAGACATCCCCTGAAGCTGGGATTTGATATATACAAGGTCAGCTTGTTCATGTTTGCTATGTGCGTAGCGGGTAAGCTGATTGATGTTGTTGCCAACACAATTTAACTCTGTCTGTACTGAGTAAATTGCTTGGATGAGTTCCCTGTAGCTCTCAATTGTTTTCTTGCGTGCTGCCAAGGCCAAAGACTGTCTGGCCCATACTGATAAATTCATCCCAGAGGTGTTCGCCCCTGATTTGAATAATTTCTTTTCTTGTTCACTAACCCTTATTTTTAGAAACCTATTTCTTGCGACCATAATACGTACCTCCATTATTATTATTGGTTTTAAGGAGTCTACTCGGGGTCAACGGGGCAGAGCCCCTTGCCAGAATGTTTGAGTGCCGTGGGCACGATTAACACGGCTGGCTTACAAAAATAGGCACCTTAATTTTGCTAGGATTGCAAAACCTATGCATAGAACAAGAAATAAAAAAGCTCCCTTCAAATAGAAGGGAGCTCCATTAAAATAAGCACCTATTTTTATTACGATACCCGAGCGGCAGGAACAAACTCTGGCTCCACAACACTTGCAAGTTCGCCATTTTTCAAGCGGCTCATTATCTTACTCCAAGTTGCGGCCTGATAACTTTTCAGGGGTATTACGACGCGGTCATTTTCAAGGTCAGAAAGGTCGTATTCAAGATACAAACCAGTGTTCTGCGCCGCTTTGTTATGCTCCTGACCATTATAGCTCATAACATCAATCGCTTCGGTTGTGGTTGTTCTGCCGATGGCCCGAATGGTATTTGCAACACTCTCTCGCTCTCCCCATTTTCTAATGTCATTCCAAGCGACTGTTCCAGACTTGGCTATTTTCTTTTTGTCCATGCGCACAAATGCAAACGTCTGATTATCTCTAGAAATTGCTATGCCGCCTCTATCACCGGCAACGTAGTAGCCGATATCGTCACCAAGAAATTCTCTGAGCTTTGCTGTCACCGTAAGAGCATTTCTGACCTCGCGGTTTTCCAACCATTGGGGAATGAAGAAACGCCAACCCAAAACCATTGGAAGGGCAAAAAACCACACCATCTCGGTGTTTGGAGATGTAATCGGGATAAGTATCAAACTCGGCAGAAGCCCGCCCAATAGCGCAGCCATCGCCCATAAAATAACACCACTTCCTTTCATATCTTTTTCGAAATGGAGCTTGGTTGCCCTGATTACGACTTTAGCAAGCGGGTCATTGGCTACCTTGTTTTCCAAAGGCTTTCTGGTCAGTCGATACGGCATCCATAAAACCAGCGCGGCGGTAATCAACCAAGGTGTAAATGGTGCCTCATAGAAAGACCTCTGTGACCAGCGCATCTCAGCGTATAGCCCCCCCAGAAGAAAAATCATCAGAGGACCAACCACCACAAGAAATATCACCTGCAGTACCAATCGGTTTTTCAACCAACTACGTTTCTCTGGGATAAATTCACTCGCATTTTCCAACCTTCATACTCCTCTGAGATTGTTACTCATTATCTAATCAGAAAGCACAAATCTTTTACTATAGTAAATGGTTAAAGGCCACTGAAAACACTACCGTCTCGCGATGGACATACGAGAGACGGTTGGCTCAAACTTACGTCGGATAAGGCTTAAAAGCGGTATGAGTCAGGAGGCTCTTTCGCATCGGGCAGGCCTTGCCCCGAGCTTTTTAAGCCAGATTGAAAACGGCAAACGCAGCCCTACAATAACCACACTCGCCGCCCTTGCCGGGGCTTTAAATGTCGAAGTTGTCGAGTTCTTTGCGAAGCAAAAACAAGAGTGAACAACTCAAGTTTTACGAAGCACAATTACCCCATTTCCAGGGTCATATTCATAATCAACTATGGTCCCCGCGAACAGCAACCGGATTGCTTTTTCCACTACGGGCAATGGCAACAGGAACCATTCCCTTGGCTTCACAAACCTGCCAAATCGGTCCTGAATTTCGATATCAAGCCTTGCTTCGCTGAAAAAGCGATGCAGCAGGTTTTCGACCTTTATCGGGTCAACATCCATCAACGCAAAACTGCGCAAAGGATGTACTGGAGCCATTAAAAATGTTGGATCTTCAACCGCATTTCTAATCCTGTCCTCAAGCGTCCCCTTGGTAACACCAATCTTGAACAAATTTCCGTCCAATGCCTTGATAGACGGGTCATTTGAGAGGCTTCTTACGACATAGACAACGCCAGTCAGGACACCTTTTTCAGTGTCATCCACATCCTCAAAAAGTGGCCCACTGACGGGTGAAGATATACGCCTGCCATTCGGGTCTTTGTAAAGCTCGGTAGCAAGTGACCGGAGAAGGTTGTTTCCCTCCATCCCATTGTCAAAAATCACACGCAAACGCGCGTTTTTTTTTCCGTTTCGGATTTGGGTCTCACCGACTTCTGCGACAAAGACAGTAACCCCATTGAGAATGAAGAATTCGCCCGCTTGAATTTCTTGCTCTTTTTGAAACTCAATGGCCTTTCTGCGACCCGACTTCAGGTCTTTCATACACTCATCAAACAGCGGTTCGAATTTGTCGAAATCCTCGCATTTTATACGCTCCGATTTCCAATCAGCCTTGGATACTTTTTTCTGCTCACTGGTTGGAACATTTTTTATATTAAAAATGTCATCTGATTCCGTAGATAAAAGCTCGTCATCAGAATCAAGAATTTCGTCAAGACTCATTGCTGGAAATTCAACTTCGCCAGGCGAGCCTACCGAAGGAACTTCAGCATTTTTTTTTTCAACATCCTTCAACAGATTATGCCGGTCATGAGATGCAAGTATCTCAAGTGCGTTTCTGTCTTTCAGAAGCCCTTTTAAGCGCAACTGCAGATTTCTCTCCGAGACAGAGGGCTTTACTGCACCTGCACCAGGAACATGGCCATACCGGTCAATAAACCGGTTTATCTCTTCGAAACTTGACAGAATCCGCGTTGCTTCGGGGTCAACTTCTTTAACCTTGACCTCGACCTCACCAACAAGCTCATCGTCAAATATGTCATCAAGAGACATCTTAGGCATTGTTCAAACCTGCAGCCATCTCAGCAGCCTTCTTCTTCCGCTTGGCCTCCCTAATCCAGGCCAAGGCCTCAGCCATCCGCTTTTCCATTGGGTTTTGCGAAGCCAAATCCGGTTCACGACCATGCTCTGCGTGAAACTTTTTGATACGTGGATAGAGGACTTCTGCTTCCTCCTTAGACATTGCTATTTTCTTTGCAGTAATAGTTTGATGGATTCGACTTAGAACCGCAGCGTCTACAGATTTGGACATGACCTCATAGGCCAATTGGAACGGATTGATGCTATCAATCAAATCAATATCGAGGTCATCAAGATTGATAAATTTCTCTGCTAGCCGCACGAAACCAAGGTCTTTCTTTGCCTTGGCTTCCTCATCATCAATTTCATCATTGGTGTTCGTGAAAACGGCATTGGCAACGACATGTTGACGGATTTCTTCAATCTCTTCCTCCGTCAAATCTTTGTATTTCTGCTCAATCACCTTTGGAATGAACACCTGATTGACAACTTCCGGGGCAATTTCATCGGGATTCATCGCAGCCCGAAGAACGTCTTCATTCTGGAAAATTGCTGCTGTAAGGTCCGCAATATCACTTTCAATGATTTGCTTCACCTTGTCACTGCTTGGCTCCTTAAAGCCTTTAATCGCAATTTCCGGCCCATCACCAGTTGTCGAAACATCAACATCGGGCTTGGAACCATCAATTTCATCATCGCCTTTATGGGTCTTGAACTTGAAATTCGGCGCAAGCACCTGCTCCATCAACAAGGATGCTGCAATCGCCTTCAGCATATTGTTAACAGCATCAGTCACCCTGTCCTGGGTCGCATCAGGCTCGGCTATCAAATTGGTAAATTGTGCATGTTCTTTACCAGGGGCATCACGGGTGGTTCGCCCGATAATCTGAATTACTTCAGTCAGCGACCCTTTATAGCCAATGGTCAGAGCATGTTCGCACCATATCCAGTCAAAACCTTCCTTTGCCATCCCCAAGGCAATAATAACGTCAAGGTCTTCACGCTTTTCAATTGTCCGAAGGCCTTCAATAACCTGCTCTCGCCCATCCTCCGTAACTAGGTCAGCAACTTTGATAACAACCCCATCCTTGGTCTGAACGCTGTAGAACCCGGTCAAAGGGTCTTGGCTCAGGATTTTTCCCAGATGGTCAATGATACTGTCTGTTTCAAAGTATTTATCCCCCAATGCGGCTGCACCACCAACATGAGGAATATGCACTATGGTTTTCTTGTCCGGGTCCAGAATTTCATTAATCGCGTCGATATATCGGCCTCGATAAAAATGATAGCCTATTCCAAGCGTTTTAAGGTGCTTGTAGCCGTTCAACTGCTCATAATACGTATAGGAAACCCGATTGAACTTTTCTTCGTCCTCTGGCCTTAAAACAGGCGTAGCATCGCCCCGGAAATAAGAACCTGTCATTGCAACCAGATGAGCATTATCTGCCTGAATAAGCAATCTTACCAGTTCGCCCAGCTTACTGGTCGCATCTGCTGACACATGATGAAACTCATCAATTGCCAGCAAGCAATCATCAAAAGCACCAATACCTTTTGTTGCTATGATTTCTTCAAAGGCGAAACGCAGTGTCGAATGGGTGCACACTAGAATTTCATCATCTGACTCCATAAAACTCAGAAATGACTGAACTTTGCCCTTTGCACCGCCTGCCTTGCAAAGGTTCCATTCATCTTCAACTTGCCAATCCCTAAAAAATCCATGCTCAGTCAGGTTGGTATTCTTGAACGAAGAACCAATGGAACGCTCGGGAACAGCTACAATAACTTTTCGAATGCCCTGATTTTCAAGCTTATCGAGACCGATAAACATCAATGCACGGGATTTGCCTGATGCAGGTGGGGCTTTCACGAGAAGATACTGGGAATGCCTGTTTTGAAAAACTCTGGCCTGCATTGCCCTCATGCCCATCTTATTAGAGGCTTGGCTTTCTCCAGACCTGGCATAATTCACTCTGACGAAATCCTGCATCTATCCAGCCTTTTTCCTGGTCATTTTCGCATACATCTTGAAAAGGTGCTCAAGGCGCTCCGTATCGTTTTTAAATGGCTCGTCCCGATACATAGCCTCAAAAACCTCATCGAGTTTTCGATGCACCTTCAGTAAGTCCTCAGGCATTTTCTTAGGGTCATACAAGCTTCTCAGGTTTTTTCCTGCATGAGCACCTCTCGCTTCGATAATTTCCCAAGCCAAGCCTTCAAGAGTCTCCTTTTCTCCTTCTGAGAGTTTGGGGAGAGGAAAGGTATTGTAAACTAGTGTATTCGAATACCTAGGGTCAGATTTAAGGCGTCCAGCAACTGCTAATGTCCAAACCATATGAATTTTCGAAGACAATACAGAGAAGATATATATTTCCGGGTCGTAAATCACTTGAAGTGCATCGGTTAATATTGTCTCTGAAGACACTAACCCAATTGGAAGATAAAATCTGTTTTCCGATGTTGTTCTAGGAACAACAATCATCGAGTCTGTAGCCTCATGTATATATCTGAAACGATACGGAATGTGGGCAAGTGACCGAGCAACCTCTCCACCATTCTCTCTATATTCCTTAACAGACAAGACTCTTCTTTTAATTGGTGGAATAAGTAATGCTTCCGCTAAATCATCTTTATTTAACCAAATAACGTATCTCGATATACCAGACATAAAGTCATTAGCAGATTGGACAGGGCGCAGGTATTTCTCGGATTCTGGATATTCAGAAACCAAATTATCCTTTTCGTCTGATTCTAGGATTAAAAATCCCCCGTCAATTGCCTGATTTCCCATAACCAATTCGGGTCTATCAGGCGGAGCGGCACTAATTTTACCGACAAATATAGTGTCAGATGCTGTCAAGTAAGGGGATATATTACCCACCAATGATTTCTGACCGTCACAGTAAAGATATTTAGGTTGCGTAGATTTTCTTCTTATTCCAACAACCACACATTTAACAGAAGCATTTTTCTTAGCATTATTACTCCATTGGAAGGTTGTATGCGCAAAGTCGATTTCAACATCATGCTTAAATAATTCATACCAAAACAAAGATACTGACTGCCCTTGGCACACAGAATTCGTTGCCACGAACGCAGCTTTCCCATCAGAAATCTGCAAATATTTGGCAGATTTTTCAAACCACGCACAAACATAATCCAGACTATTTACACCTGTGTATCCCTTCAAAACATGACGAATATCTTTCTTTTGGTCTGTTTTTTGCTCTCTCGCCCCCAAAAAAGGTGGATTACCTGCTATATAAGTTTCATGAATGTCAGATGGTGGGCAAATCTCTGCCCAATCAAGAAAGCATGCATTCCCATGAAAAACATTGCCACTTTCAGTCAAAGGAAGAGCAGGAGGAGCATCCCCAAAGATATCAGCAAATTTCCGATTCATTTGATATTCAGCTATCCAGAGCGACAGCTTTGCTGTTTCAGAGGCAAAATCGGCAAATTCGATACCATAAAAGTTGGAAAGCTTAACCTCTGACCATTTCCAACCCAGTTCACCGGTTAATTCTCTGAGGCGCTTGTAAATTCGCAATTCAAGCTTACGGAGTTCCCGATAGGCAATAATAAGGAAGTTGCCAGAGCCACAGGCGGGGTCAAATACTCGTATTTTTGCCAACCTTTGATGCAACTTATTCAGCTTGCCTACACTGTCCTGGCTGTCTGCAAATTGCTTTTCCAAATCCAGCAAAAACAAGGGCTGAAGCACCTTCATAATATTGGGGACAGAGGTGTAGTGCATCCCCAAGTCACCACGCATTCCAGGCTCAACAACCGCCTGAATCATGGAACCAAATATATCTGGATTAATTTCCCGCCAGTTTAGGCGTGCTGCCTCAATCAGTAGGCGGCGAGACAGCCGTGTAAACTTTGGAATTTCAATACGGTCTTTGAACAATCCTCCGTTTACGTAGGGGAAGGCACATACAAAGCCCGGAAGATTTACTCTTTCTTTGTCAGACGTATCCATGACCGTGAAAATCTGGTCAAGAAAATGGCCTACGTCTCCACCATTAATATCAGTATATTCATTCAACGATTTGGAGAATAAATCCTGCTCAAAAATCCCCGTGTCTTCTGCGAACATGCAAAACAGAACCCGGGTCAGAAACAGGTTTATCGTGTGAACGTGTCCTTCATCGTTCCAATCAGGATTATCGGCTAGTACAGCGTCATAGAACTTTGCCAGGCGGCCTGCGGCCCTGATATCCGCCAGAGCTTCTTCAACAGCTTCGTATCGCTCAATACCGGCAAGCGACAAGAAGAAGTCGAAACTCTCATTCAGCGCCGAAAAATCACCATGTTGATAAATTTCTCTACTCCGGTCATAGGCAGAGAATTTCACCCCATCGGTCACCAAAAGATACTGTGGCTTATGGGTCTTGGTCAGACCTTCATCCATCATGGCATCGAGCGCTTGTTCTACATCACCTTCTTTACAGGGCTTGCAGTACAGCTTCTTGGGCCACAGGAGCTCCCCCTGCCCCGCAGCCTTATTCATGGTTCCTTTGAGCTTCGTGACAGTTGCTTTTGGGACCTTAAAACACTCGATGAACTGAAATGGGAACCCTGCCTTATCAAATTCGTGTTCTGCGATGGTAGCCAGAGCCATTTCAATTTCAGCAATATTCATTCTTCTTTGGTCCTTGGTGAGCTTGATGCTTCTTAAAGAATAAGGTGTCACAGAACTAAGGGTATTGGAGAGCTTCAATCTTCCCCAGATAATAGTATGACCTTGAAACGGTCTGCTCTCTCTATTCGAAAGATAAGATGACAGCATCATAACGTAGACAGTCTTTGCAACCTAAAAGATACCGGTTATCCGTTATCTCACTCTGTTTTGCTGACATGCCCCGTTGCAGGACTAACACCCCTACCCTGAAGAGGAGGCCGGAACCTCCCTTTCAAAAACCCAATTAGACAAACAATGGTTACCTAATTATATTTCCTAAAACATTTTCTAAAACATTTACCACAACATTGGAATCATCATTATTTTATATCAGGATTCAAATCAAACAATTAAAAACAACAAATCATATCTTGATATTTATTACGTAACCACCGGAGGTTATTCTCCTCCTATGCTTCGCATATTTATTAGTTACAGGCCATATTTGACACCACAAACATAACATGTGATAAAATAAATACGCTGAAAACATTCAAAACCAACACATACAGAACAATTAAATATCATAAACAAATCAAAACGGTTTATAATAATTTATCGATATTTCTAATAACGGTGCTTTTTGATACGCCTGATTCCGCTGCAATAGCATCCACAGTAGCGTCTCCACCATTTGCAATAATTCTGCCAACAGCCGCCCTTATAAGCTCAATGTTATTTGTTTTCCTTCTTTTCAGATTTTTTCTTTCGTATTTTGTTCTGGTATCAATCAAAACATTTAAATTAAGCCCATTCATTTCAGAGCTTTCGACCTTAAGTTTATCTATCAGAGTATCCTTCTTGTAGGTGTAAACCGGCGTAATTAACCTACCCCTGAACTCGACTTTTTCGCCTCTTCTATGACGAGACACTCGGTCAAGAAGACTGGACAGATAGTGTTGAAACTCATCATCAACATAACTGCAAGAAAGCCACTGTTTAGCCCAAGTGAGTATTTCTTGCTTAACGTCAGCCGCCTTGTCGTCAGCAAGGGCTGTAGCTATCTGACAGGCCCCGGTAAAACCATAGAGGTCTCTGTATCTCTCGGGAACCGTAGCCCCTCCAAAACGGGCTTTAATCAAGCTTTCAATATCGCACAAAACCTTCCACGCGAAGTCTTGTCGTGTGAAATTCCCGGCAGAAATAACTCGTCTTTTGGCCTTTTCACTCTTGTAGGAAACAACCTTACAACGCTTCGACTCTGAAGAAGCCTCATATGGCTCAAAAACCTCGTCACAAAACATTTCAAAATCATGGAATTCAGAAGTTTGATGAAGAATTCTGACTGCAGCGCCGGTCTTCGTATTGATACTTCCAACGACACGAAGAACCCTGGACACATCAAATGCCGCTGGGTCCGCACCGAATTGTGAAAATTTTTTAATTAATGCCTTATTGAGGGCCTCCAGCTTTCTGCCAGCCTGTTTCTGAATATAGCTAGAAAATGCCCATTTCAAATATATCCCCCTCCCGGAATCGATAATGCTCGTAGGAAAAGGAATAGCTTCATCACGGATAAAATCGATAATCTGCCCAACCACTTGGTCCTTGGATAACCCCAAAAGCATCGGAACATTATAATAATCAATATCCACCCAAGCGTGATTGAAATACTTCAGATTTATCTTCTTCCTGCTTTTCCCGTCAAATACACTTTGAGTGATATAGAAATCATTCAAATTCTGCTTGTTCTCATATATGAAAGGCATCTGTTTCATATGGTAAAATTTTTGAAACATTCCCTTTTGTGTTTTTTGCAGGGTTGCAAACATACCACCTTCTGGATACTTAAAGTCCTCTATTTGCAACACATTTTCTGATTTTAATAACGCGACCATTTAAAGCTCCTTTTTATTATTGATTTAATCATATATTAAATTATAATAAAAATCAATTAATAAAAAAGGATAAAATAATATGGATATATTTTCAAAAAAGAGAATTAAAAGATTTGAACATGAGGTTGAGCTTCTAGTTCTTTCCTTAAGGAGCACAACCAACAAATTCGAAATGAAGTTTTATGATGGAAGCTGGAAGCAAACTGACGAGGATACATACACTGATTTACACGAGACACTGGACAGCATGACGACCGATATCAAGAAGCTGGCAGAGGCACTGGACAAGCTGTAACCCTTCGATAGGTTCAATTTATCCCAATTTCTCGGCTTGAACCATTCTATCCAAAGAAGTTTGACAGCAATGCATTTCTAAATTTACTATTTATATCAATTATTTGATTGATATGTATGAGTTCACGTGCAACGGCAGAGCAAATGTCACTGATACAAAAAACTTACGAAGGCTTTATCGGCCTCACAGAACAATCAACAAAATTTTCCTTCTGCCTGGCGCTCTCCAGCTTGGCTCTTTTTAGCGACCTGACTTTGGCAATAACCGGCAAAGGAAACTTGGCCGCTCTGCGACTGGATGATTTTGGAACATCCCTAAATATTGGCTATATAATTTTATTTATAATCGGATACTCGATTTTTATGTCGTGTTTTGTCAGCGTGACAAAGGTGATAGTTGATTGGTTTGCCATTTCGATTTTCATGATTTTTAAAATACCACTCATTCTACATGACCGCCCATCAAAATATTCCTATGTCAACGAAGATGAGCTTCTGGATTATGCTCAGAAAACTCAAGACAGCATAGCTTTTCAGATTCTAGAAAAGGAAAAGGAAACACACGAAAACGAACATTCCAACATGCAGAAGGCATCATACTTATCATTTTCGTGCTTAATCTTGATTTTTCTACACTTGATAATCCCAGAACAGCAGAGCTCCCTGAAAATCTCTTTTTGGAATAGCTTTTCTCTCGCTGATGAGCAGCACTCCTATATCAGCATTATAATCTCACAATTATTTCTCCTGGGAAGCCTAGCGTTAACCGTGCCCTGGATATTCAGTCTATTTTACTCACAGAGAACGCTCTGGATTAAATATCCAGCAGCAGCAAAATCTAATGAGAAATCCAACATTGAACTGTGAGAAATGATAATATAAAACAATAAATCTTAGCGTATATTAGTTATTTTTGGAGAAAATCATGACTAAAGTTGATATTTCAAAACTCAGCTACCAGGAACTCAAAGATTTAATGGAACAAGCTGAGAACGAAGTCGAAAATCGTAAGGAACAAGCGATTAAAGACCTTCGTGGAGAATTTGACCAGAAACTCCATGATGCCGGTTTCTCAATTCGTGAACTCTATCCTGAGATTTTCAAATTCTCTGGCACGACTTCGGTATCTAGCCCCAAAGCCAAACAGTCGATAACCCCCAAATATCGCAATCCAGATAACCATGATGAAACCTGGACTGGTCGTGGTCGCGTTATCGCTTGGGTGCTACGTGTAGCAGAGGAAAAGGGTGTATCTGTTGAAGATATCAAGAACGACCCTGAGTACCTGAATCCTGAGCATCCGAACTATGATGCCCATAAGGCAGAACATTAATCGCTCAACATAATGATCCAGATAACAATCGCCGTAACTTATTGGTTTTGAATATCTTTGCTCATTGGGAAAACTCATTTTCTTATTGACAACACCGTCAAAATAGATAGTCTATACTACGTATTTCTACGGGAAGGAGATAAGCATGAAACGACATATCGTTGGTGTTATCTAACATACACCCAAGACGAAAAGGCCCGTTCGCGGGCCTTTTCTATTTTGAACAATTGGTTGCGGGGGCAGGGAAATGATTGTTGTTCAAATAGTTTTTTTATTATCAGTTAGTATATTCTTCTTATACCAATTCTCCTTTTCTGAAGTTTTAGCATTTTTTGTAGAACAAAAGCTTGAAGCTATAACCGCAATAGTTCTCTTATTTATAGCCCCGCTATCAATTGTAGATATTTACGAGAGATCCACTAAGAATACTAGGAAAAGAATTAATAGCGCCAAATACATTTCCCCAATTATAATATTTTTGGGTGTAGCTGGATCTATCTACGTCTTCGAAAATAAAACTGCGTTTATCGCTTGCATTACCGCAAGTCTCGCGACCATAGGCTGGCTGTCCCAGAGGCAAGTCGCATTAGAAATCAGCCGAAAACAGCATACTCTAAATGTATTAACTCAAATGCGACACAGTGAGATTTTCAACAAACATCGAATAAATATTTTTAGCAGATATCCCCATACGCATCAAATACCAGACCAAGATGTTTCTCAAATAATGGACGAAAGATTAAACAAAGATAATTACTCTATAGGTGATGATTGTGACAAAATAAAATTCCCACTGGCTGAATCCATAATTTACGTCTGTAATTATTATGAGTTTCTGGCTTCAGCCATCAAAGAAGGTGATTTAGATGACGCCCTTATGCGGGAAACATTGGAGGATGTTTTCAAGTCAACATACAATAAACTCTCCCGTATAATATGCACGTATCGTGATAGTGACAACGAAGCATTCGAAAATTATTACTGGCTCGTCGAAGAGCATTGGAACAAGAAAAAAAAGAAAAATTTTCTAAGTGTGTTTTAATAATTTGAATAAACAAAGCGCATAAGACTGCATTCAATAGCTCACCCCACCAACATCTTCCTAACATCGTCATTGGTTGGATGTGTATATCTCATGAGCATATCAACGGATTTATGTCCTGACTGTCTCATGATGATTTTGAGGTTTGCTCCTTTGGCAACCATACGGCTTAGAGCTTCGTGTCTCAGGTCATGAATTCTCAGATTGCTGATTTCAGCCTCTCTGAGTGCCATTTTCCATCTGTACTCCACTTTGTCCTTATTCAAGCCAAAGATGTCACCAGAGAGCCTTAAATGAAGGTTTTGGATAGCATCTAATGCCTTGGGTGAGAGTATGACATCTCTGTTGGTGCCGTTCTTGGTATCCGGTAGGGATAAAACATCACCCTTAAGCCATGCTCGTTTGGCCCCAAGGATTTCTCCAAGTCTCATTCCGGTTTCCAGGGCAACTATGATGATAGCCTTCATTTCATGGCTATCATGCCCCTTCTCGATGGCTTCCATGAGACGATACTCTTCATCACCTTCAAGCCTTCTCTCACGGCCTGGAGCCGGTTTGGGCAAGCTATTCTTTCTTTGTCGTAATATCTCGACAGGATTTTCCAAACTGGAATAGCCCCAATCAAACTTGGCCACCTGAAACACATTGGACAGAATGAAAATTTCATTTCTGACGGTTGATGCTGCTTTGCCCTGCTTGAGCAATTCATCACGAATATCAGCAATGTCAGAAGATTTAATTTTATATAGAAATTTCTGCCCAATCAGATGAGCCATATATTTCTTGATACGACCGATTTCTTTATCATGCCCCTTCTTATGGACACTGACCTCTTTGAGGTATCGGTTCAGAACATCCTTAAACAAGGTATCCTGTTCTTTATCTTCATCAAGAAGCCTTGGATCTCTCCAAGAACCCAACTTCATTGAATCATGAGTGTGTCTTGCCCAAAACAGGGCATCTTTTTTACTATTAAAAGTTTTTGAGAAAGTTTTTGCATATACCTTATATGGGTAATCTTTCGGTACATTAATTGTGATTGTAAATTTACCTTTCCTCTTTCTGATACTTGCCATTATATTTTCCTTTTTTAATGTTTATTTAAAATTAATAAAAATAAATGCAAAAAGCAACAATATAACAACAAAACATATTAAGCTTCTGGCCCCCTTATATGCATTGGGTTTCAGAAATTACACCTGCCGGAGAATCCGATGTAGAGTATTTTACTTCATATAAAGGTGGGAAAAATCCAGCATATCATAGCTGATATTATTTATTTCCTCAGAATGCTTTTTCTGAAGTTTATCAATTCCATATTCCTCATTAACATCATTCAAAGAATGTCCCATGAATTTCCTCTGAACACCATAGGGCAAATCTGCACGCCTCATTGCGTCTTTGAAAGTATGACGGAAACTATGGAATGAAATAGCTTGTGTTTTTATTCCCGATTTATCAAGAAGATATGAAAACCTTTCAGCCATCAAGGTAGAATGCCTACCATACTTGTCTGCGTACCAATCGGGAAATAACTGCTCCGAATGGCTCTGACATTCTGATTTCCGTTTTTCTAAATAATCGAGAAAACCCATTTTAATTAATTCGTTATGAACTGGAACCAACCGAACTGACTTTTTGTTCTTGGTTCTCTTGTTTATTTCATCCAGTTCCTCTTCGCTGATATTCAAATCATAATCCAAAACATCTTCATAGGTATATTTATCCACGATATGGAAATGGGGCATATCATTATAATTGACAACATCCATGACAAGGAGTTGACCGATTTCACTTGAACGTGCTCCGGTAAATAATCCAATCAATATCCCCCAAAACTTAAAGTCCCTGATTGGATAATTCCCCGGTGTCATCCAGTTAACCGAATTCAGGCAGGAATGAAAAAGAGGAACGTTAAATATTTTAACAAGCTCTTCATTCTTGAATGACCTTTTAGGCTTTCTTCTGGTAGCTGTATAATCATATACTGGCTCCTCCAACTTAAAGTCATTCATTGGGTTATATTCCAATATTTTATGTTTTTTAATATAATCAAAAACAACCCTGATAGAGCTAGCATGCTTACCTTTAAATGTTTTCCATTTATAAGTGTCGTATTTTTGCCCATCAGGTAAATTGTCATTAACTTCAATTGCTTTCAGCGGATTACCTGACGCAATTTTCTGGTAGTCTAGCGGCACCCTCAGAAAGAGGGACTGATACTCTTCAAAGTCTGACAGTTTATATTCATGAACTGGTTTGTCCCCAACCAGACCTGTAAAGAGGCTTACCGCCCTTCGATATTGAGGCAGGCTATGGTCTAGAATTTTGCCTTTCTTGTTTTTTTCAACCTTATCAACAAAGTACATCAGCTTCTGGTTTGCCTCTGGATTTCTCTTTTTTATATCCAGTTTTCCGTCTTCAATTTCTTTCAGCTTTCTCTTTTCATATTTCAGGTCATCACCAACCTTTTCTAATTTTCTGGATTTCTGATTGCTGTAATATGTTTGCCGCTTGAGCTCCGCATCCTGAAGGACGTTCTGAAGATACAAATCGAGATTTTTCAACTCAACTATTCGTAGCTGCATTTCTGCTGAATATTCATCCATGATAATTTTCTGAGCCAGAATTTTAGCAAGCCCTTTATGCTTCTCATCAAGCATTTCTTCCAATTTGGCTTGGAGTTGTTCTTTCTCTGATTTGTCAGACATTCGTATCTCATCAAAAAACATCAACATGTGTCGAGATACGATAGCAGCCTTTCGCCTTGCACTGGAAGGTTCTGCTGTTCGCAATGCAATCTTGTAAGTCTGACGTTTTAGGTAAGGTTTGATGTCTTCTGGGATGCGGCAACGAAAATAATATCTGCCAGCAATCCTAACTACGTTTGTAGCCAATGACATAAGGAACACCTGATTGGTACACACAATAGGTACACAACCAACTTTGAACGTTCGTTAAGTCATTATAAAACAATGGAAAATCGATGGTGCCCCCGGGGAGAATCGAACTCCCACTCACTAAGTGAAACAGATTTTGAGTCTGCCGCGTCTACCAATTCCGCCACAGGGGCAGGCAATACGGGTGCATGTGCGCACCGTCCATCGACGGGCGGGATAATAGCTGTAAATTTCGCCGGGTCAATGGGGCTTTGTGCAAAAATGCGTTGCTACAAAGCCTGATAAACTGCGTCATTGCGATTGCGGGCAAAATGGGGTTTGATCTGGCCTGTTTTCAAGGCCAAGCGCCGCACTCCAACCGCAAACTTTATCGATAAGGCGTCCTTGCCGTGATCCGCAGCCTTTATGACTGGACCATGACCCTTGCCAGCCACCGTCATGCTGGCTGGGCATTATTTTTCATTGCCGCTATTGAAAGCTCTGTCTTTCCGATCCCACCAGATATTCTGCTGATCCCGATGATTATCGCAGCCCCGACGCGGGCCTGGCGTTATGCGCTGATCTGCCTTGTCGGATCAGTACTGGGCGGCTTGGTCGGGTATGGCATCGGCTTCTTCCTGTTTGAAACGGTTGGCCGTCCGGTGCTTGAGCTTTATGGCTATGCAGGCAAATTTGATCAGTTCCGCGACTATTATAATGAATGGGGTGCCTGGGCCGTCTTTATCGCAGGCGTAACGCCATTCCCCTATAAGGTGATCACGATTCTGTCGGGTGTGACCGCGCTTGATCCGATTGTCTTCACGATTGCATCGATCCTGGCGCGTGGCTTACGGTTCTTTGTTATCACAGCCCTTATCTGGAAATTCGGCCCGGTTATCCGCGACTTCATCGAAAAGCGACTGGGCCTCGTTTTCACCATATTTATCGTGGTTCTTGTTGGTGGGTTTGCCGCACTCAAGCTGATCCCGCATGGGTGATTCGCACCCAAAGTTTTATGGAAGAAGATAAACGGACCGTCTGATGTTCAAACTGCTGCGCCCCCGCTTCATCCCGGCCTTTCCGCCCCTCGCCCTGCTGTTGATTTCAGCGGGCAGCATCGGCTTTGCCTTTTATGCGCAATATGTCCAGAAGCTGCTGCCTTGTGTGCTGTGCCTGTATCAGCGCGTACCGTTCTATGTGGTTGCCGGTCTTTCGGTGATTGCACTTCTGCTCATCCGTTTTCCGGCGGCGGCACGGGCCGTGGTTTACCTGTGTGCCGCAACCTTCGCGGTTGGCACATTCATCGCGTTCTATCATGTTGGCGTACAGGAACTGTGGTGGGAAGGGCCTGCCATGTGTGGCGGGGTTCAAAGCGGGGCTGGATCGATTGCCGATCTCAAGGCGCAGTTGATGGCCCAACCGATCATTCGTTGTGACAAGATCGACTGGACCCTGTTTGGCATTACCATGCCGACGGTGAACGTCTTCTTCTCGGCAGCACTGACTGTTTTCTGCCTGATCGCACCATCGCGCTGGATGAAGAAATAACGGCGAATACTGCAGATCCCGCCCTGCTCAAGCTTTTCCCAAAGCCCGTCTGACACGTCAGGCGGTTTTTGCTTTTCCACACCTCGCCATTCAGGCGAACAATTGTTCAGGAATCCAACAATTCTTCGCCTGATAATGAGAATTGTTATTGTTTGCAGAAAAATCCCGGTTATATTGAGATCCATTCGCACCACCAACTTCCCTCTGCACGAAGGACCCCATTGTCGTGACTGCCATGGCATTCCATCCGCATATGACCAGCCGGATCGAAGGTATTTCCCTTCTTGATGAGCTGCGCTTCCGACGCTGGAACGCAGCGATCTCGGATCTGTGGCATGTCGAATGTGGCCCCCAGGCCGGGGGAACTTATACCTCGCAGGCACCAAGGTTGGTGGCGATCCTTGATTGCGTGGGTGATGGCCGGATTGAGGTAAGCTCGTCCGATAGCAAGCCCCAGCCAGAACGCCGCAGCCAAGGCTGCCTGTCCTATATTCCAGCCGGGATGGAGGTTTCGTCAAAGGTGCTTGGCGAATGCCGCTTGCGCCATCTCGATATCCATCTTGATGTCGATGCCCTTGAACACATGATGGGGCAAACGCTTGATCGCTCGGTTCTAGCAACCCCACGTATCGGGTTTTGCGACCCGCGTATAAATACGCTTGTGCGACTGCTTGCCGATGATCTCGAAAGCGATCACCCGAGCTCGCAGATTTATGGCGAAGGTCTGATCAGCGCTCTGACCGCAGCCCTTCTGCAACCGCGCGAAGTCATGGAACCGCAACGCAGACGCGGCAAACTGGCCCCCTATCACCTGCGGAAATCGGTCGACTATATTGAACAGAATTGCGGGCGGACCATCCGCCTTGATGAACTGGCGCAACTGACCGGTTTGTCGCAGTCCTATTTCTGCTCAGCCTTTCGCGAAAGCACCGGCATGCCGCCGCAACAGTGGCAGATGAAAGCCCGGGTCGAGCGGGCCAAAAGCCTGCTTAAGGATCGCGAAACACCGCTGGCGTCAGTCGCCCTTCGGGTTGGCTTTGCCGATCAGGCGCATTTAACACGTGTGTTCCGCAAAGTCGTTGGCACCACCCCCGGTGCCTGGCGCAAGGAACAGATCGCGTAAATTAAGCCAAAATCCGTTCAATACGCCGAAATCCGGTTCAATATTCCATCCCCCACCGCGTGATATCGAGTGGCCATCATCAGAGATGGCCCGCCGGTTCCCGCCCGACAGGTCGTCGTCAAAGACAACCGATACAGGGAATCCCAAATGCGTTTTACAGGACAGAAATTGTCTTCAACCCTTTTGCTGGGTACGGCACTGGCGCTGGTTTTTGCCGCCCCTCATTTTGCACTGGCGCAGTCCGCAGATGATGCGACAGCAAGCGAAGGCGAAACCACTAAAGCACTGATCATCGAAGGCGAAGCCACAGTCGAGGCCGGTGACCCAACCCCGCCGGCTTATGCGGGAGGACAGGTTGCCACCGGCACGCGTCTTGGTGCGTTTGGCAACAAGGACACCATGGACACGCCGATTGCTGCGACCGGCTACACCAGCGAGCTGATCAAGAACCAACAGGCACGCGACATTTCCGATGTGATGGATAACGACCCATCGGTGATCAACGGCAACGGATTTGGCACCTTTGCCAACCGCTTCACCATTCGTGGCTTTGACCTAAAATCTGACGACGTCTCTATTGACGGACTTTATGGCACTGCACCACGCCAGTCGGTCGCAATTGAAATGTTTGATCGTGTAGAAGTCATCAAGGGTGCTTCGGGCTTCTTGAATGGTATGGCACCTGGTGCCAGCGGGCTTGGGGGCAACATCAATCTTGTACCGAAACGGGCGGGAGATAGTCCTGTCACCAGCTTCACCGGTAGCTATGGCGCAACCAGCGAATTTGGTGGGCATTTTGATTTTGGTCGTCGCTTTGGTGCTGATGATCAGTTTGGCGTGCGCACCAATATCATGCACAGGGCCGGTGAAGCTTCCATCGAGGACGAAGATCGCGAAACCTCGCTTGGCTCAGTCGCCCTTGATTTTCGCGGTGACGACACTCGCATCACCTTTGATGCTGCTCTAAACAAGCTGCGTGTTGAGGAAGGCCGGCCGACCGTCAGGACCGGCACTTTGACTTCTTTACCTGATGCACCTTCCGGTTCGCACAACTTTGCCGCAGATGGCACCTATAGCGATCTCGAAGACAAGTTTGCTCAGCTCCGTTTTGAACATGACGCTACCGATAGCACGATGCTGTATACTGCTATCGGCGCACATAATTCCGATGAAATCGGTGATTATTCATCTGTCACTCTGACCGGTACGGATGGTTCAAGCAATTTCGGCAGTCTCGCCTCGGTTTATGAGCGCGATGATGTCAGCGGTGTTGCCGGAATTCGCCAGAAATTTGAAACCGGCCCGGTTAAACACGAACTAAATGCCGGAACAACAGCAATGTGGCAGGAAGAACGAACGAACTGGAGTTCCGGCTCTGACGTCGCGGGGAACATCTATAATAGTGGTCCGTCGACAGTTACCTTTGGCAATGCCGGAGATGCCGAACTCAACGCGCGCACCATCCTGACCAGCTACTTCATCGCCGACACCCTGAGCTTCATGGATGACAAAATCCATTTGACGGGCGGGGTCCGTCGACAGAATGTCAAATCACGCGGCTACGACGTCTCAACCGGAGCAAAAACCTCCAACTATGATTCTTCTGCCAACTCTCCGATGGTAGGGATTGTTGGCAATGTCACGGATCAAATTTCGCTTTATGCAAATTATATCGAAGGATTGGCAAAGGGCGAGACTGTTACCAGCAGCACGGCCGTCAACCGTGGCGAGGTTCTTGCCCCCTTCAAGACCGAGCAGATGGAGATCGGCGCGAAGTTTGACTTTGGCACCTTTGGCGGTGGTATTGCCCTGTTCCAGGCTGAAAAGCCATCGGCCTTCCTGAATTCCAGCAACGTCTATACCACCGACGGGGAACAGCGTAACCGTGGCCTTGAACTGACCGCATTCGGTGAGCCGGTTATTGGCACCCGCATTCTGGGCGGAATTACCTTTGTTGATGCTGAACTGACTAAAACCCAGAACGGCACCAACGATGGCAACACCGCACCGGGTGTCCCGGAATATCAGGCAACGCTTGGGGCTGAATATGACCTGCCATTCCTTGATGGTGCGACAGTGGGCGGTCGCCTGATCCATACCGCCTCGCAATATGTCAATACCGGCAACACGGTTGAAATTCCGTCCTGGACGCGGTTCGATATGAGCGCACGCTACGTGACGGAACTTTACGACTATCCGGTAACCTTCCGCGCCAATGTCGAAAACCTGACCGATAATGACTATTGGGAATCGGCCAGCACCGAATGGACGTATTTGACCGTTGGCAAGCCGCTAACCGCGACGTTCTCCCTGACTGCGGATTTCTGATCATCTGACGATCTTGGCGACGTGTTCGCCAAACACAGCAAAGCCGACGGTGATATCGCCGTCGGCTTTTTCTTTGGTTTGTGTCGGCCTGAAACCGTCTGCCTAGAAGTCGTATTCCAGTTCGGTATCCCAGTATAAAAAATCCCGCCAACTTTCATGAAGATAGTTTGGCGGGAAACGGCGTCCTGTGGTCTGGAGTTCGTGCATCGAGGGCTGTCCCGGCGTCCTGCGCAGTCGCAGGCCCGCCTCGCGCACCGATCGACTGCCCTTATAAAGGTTACAGTCAGAACAGGCTGTGACGATGTTTTCCCAGTTCGTGCGGCCGCCGCGCGCACGCGGAATAACATGATCAAAGGTCAGCTCGTTGGTCGGCAGGCGATCGCCGCAATACTGGCAGGAAAATTCATCCCGCAAAAAGACGTTGAACCGGGTAAAGGCCGGGCTGCTTTTGAGCGGGACATATTCCTTGAGCGAGATAACGCTGGGCAGGCGCATTTTAAAGGATGGGGAACGTACTTCGCGGTCGTATTCGGAAAGAACATCGACGCGTTCAAGAAAGACCGCCTTGAGCGTATCTTGCCAGGACCAAAGAGACAGCGGGAAGTAGCTCAACGGCCGAAAGTCGGCGTTAAGAACAAGTGCCGGACACGCATTGGGCGATAAATGCATACCATCCGCTCCACCGTGTTTACCGAGTCGCTAGCTTTATTTAGCAGGTCCGGGAATCGCTGTTGATGAACATATCATGACGTTTCACCAAACCGGGCGACACGGCGACGTAAACCACTGATAGAGCAAAGTATAGAGCAAATTTCCAAAAGCGCAAAGCCCGTGTTCCGCCGAGTCGCGTTTCATCCCGCGCCATCGTTGCGCAACCCTTGGAACCCCTAGGCATATGCGATACTGCCCGGCACAAAAAAAGCCGCCCGACCCTGTCTGGCAGCATGGATTATGCGTCACAACTGACGCAACCGATTACGGTGACCTGGAAAAACGAAAGGCCCGCTAAAAAGCGAGCCTTCGTAAATTCTGTCTGTAAAGCAGAAGCCTGAATTAGGCAGCTTTTGCTTCAACAGCTTTGGCGACCTGGCGTTTGATTTTCACCAAATCTGCCGGCAGCTTTGCATTTGCAGTGCTGAGCAGATATGCATCCAGACCACCACGTTTTTCGATGGTGCGGACAGCATTGGTGGTCAGACGCAGACGCACCGAACGACCGAGCGACTCACTAAGCAGCGAGGTCGGCTGCAGGTTCGGGAGGAAACGACGTTTGGTACGATTGTGGGCGTGGCTCACATTCATGCCGACCAAAACGCCTTTGCCGGATACCGGGCAGCGACGTGCCATGACCTGATCTCCTGGTCTATAAATTCGCAAAAGGACGCTTGGCCTGAACATGCAGGCCCGCGCTTGGAAGCGGGTTAATACTGCCTATGACCAATGTCGTCAAGCCTTCATCAACCGAAAACCGCGACAAAAACGCTTATCCGAGCGGTTTTGGCGATAATCCGTGGTTTGGGCCGGTATTTGCCCAACTCAACCGCACGGAATCTTTGGCTTTTCAAACCGGGGCGACAATAACAAAGACCCGATTTACAGGCAATTGCGCGCGTTCGACCCATTTATCACGACCGATTCTCCGCACATATATATAATGTCATCGCCTTTGCGCCCCCATGCGCATTCAATCTGCATCCTTTATTGATACGGATCAAAACGCATACGTGCACAGCATGCTAGGTTCGACACCATGAGTTAAAAAATCCGTTTCGGGAGCATGACGGGACATGGAATTCAAATCAGATAGCAAAGTTTCTCTGCCGCTTTTGGGCATTCTGCTGGTCGCTGTAATTGGCTTGGCACTTTACCTTGCCGGTTATGTTCTTGCCGCACTCGGCGTTCCGGTCGCGTCCTTCTGGATTTATGTCGCGCTGGCGCTTGTGCCGGTCAGCTTCCTTGTACTGATCGATTTTAGCCGCTGATTCTGCCTCCCCCCGCAGAACAGTACTGAGACGGCCTGCCACTTGTTGCGACAGGCCGTTTTTTTTTGCGCGCATTTCAAATACGCGATCAGGCTGGCTGGTCGGGCTCGTTTTTCCAGTGAATGTCACGACAGGGGATCTGGCCCGGTCTGGCAAAGAAGTATCCCTGATAGGCATCAACCCCCATCGCCATCAGCTCGGCGCGCTGCTCGGACGTCTCGATCCCCTCGGCAATGACCTTGAGCCCGAAGCGATGGGCAATCAGGATCGCCCCCTCGATCACGACACGAGCATTCTCGTCCATCGACAAGACAAAGGACTTGTCGATCTTGACCGCATCAATGCGGATTTCATGCAGGCGCGACAGGGACGAATAGCCGGTCCCGAAATCATCAATATAGATTTCGATCCCCATATTGTGCAGCTGATCGAGCACGGTGGCGATCTGAGCTGTCTGGCGTTTTTCGAAAATTGATTCGGTCACTTCCAGAACAAGCCGACCCGATGCCAGCCCGGTATCGGTCAGAACCCGTGACACCATATGGGCGAAGTTCGGCATGACGATCTGGCGGATCGAAACGTTAATCGCGATCTTTGTGCTTTCCGGGATGTCGGCATCGTCCTGTATGGTTCGGCAGGCCTTGCGCATGCACCATTCGCCGATATCGACAATCAGTGCACTTTCCTCGGCAATCGGGATGAATTCATCGGGCACGACAGGCCCTAGAACGGCACTGTTCCAACGCAAAAGCGCCTCATAGGCGATGATGTCGCCTGTATGGGCATCAATGACCGGCTGGTATTCAATATCAAACTCGTCAGCACTCATGGCGCGTCTAAGCGCCTGCGTAACACTCAGACGACGTTCCTGCTCAAGCAGCAGCGTCTTGTCGTAGCTGTGCACACTGCCCCGCCCGGAACGCTTGACCTCGGCCGCGGCAAGGTCGGCCCAATGGATCAGCTCGGAGATTGACGGGTTCCGGCCAGAGGAAAAGGCAACCCCGGTACTAAACCCGACATGTAGCGTATGGCCGACAATATTGATCGGCTGGCTAACCGCTTCCTGGGCCTGTTCGACAACGGTTTCGACCAGAGGATGAAGTTCGGCACTTGATGCGGCCAGAACGATCAGGAATTCATCGCCGCCCCAGCGCCCCAATGCGTGATGATCATCCACACATTCACTAAGCCGCATACTCACAGATCGCAAAACTTCATCGCCGATTGCGTGACTAAGGCCATCATTGATCTGCTTGAACCGGTCGAGATCGATGAACAAAACCGCGTAATCCAATAACGCGTCCGAGCGCTTCTTGCGCTCGAACCAGGCAACAATCCCGTCACGGTTCAGCACCCCGGTCAGGGCATCATGCTCCACCAGGTTTTGCAGTTCTTCGGTGCGCTGCTCTACACGTGCTTCAAGAGTGGCGTTCCAGTCTTCGGTAATCCGGTTCTTCTGTTTGAGGTCCTCAATCAGGCCCTGGTTTTGATGTTTGAGGACGAAGGATCGGAACAAAACCGCGTGATTGTTGCGATGGGTAACCAGCATCACCAACAGGAACACCAGCGCCAAAGCGGACAGGATGTAGTTCGCATCCCCCATCACCGACAAAATCACCGCTGGTGGTAACAGCAACGCACACAGATAAAACCGCCCGACGAGAAACACCGGGGCCAAAATACCCGTGGCACCACCCGCCATGCCGGCAATGATGATCATGGTCAGAAACTGGCTTTCGCCCTGGACGGCGGGGATTTCAATCACGCCGACCACAGACCACAACAGACCGGTGACGATCACCCCGATCTGATAGCGAAAACGCCATTTACGCAGGAGCTCAGAAGAGAGCTCCGTACTGTTTTCGCGCGTCAGGTGATAAAGATAGCCGCCCCAAAGGCGAACACAGCAAATCACGGTGACGACCAGAAGCCAGATCACGGTTTCAGCGCGCAAATCACCGCGCAGCCAGAACATCGCAACCATGCTGACCCCGGCGGCCAGATTGACGAGAATATTTGCCCAATTATTGCGATAGGCGAGATCAAGCAGGTCGCGCTGAACCTTTCCGGCCAATTCTTCGCCGGTATTTATCTCTATGCCCGGGTCGAGAACGCGTTTACCGATCCTCCTGACCAAGCCAGCGTTTTTTTTCATCTGGTCTTGTGCCTCTGACATCGTCCTACGATCAACATATCCTATACATAGGTAATAACCTAAGCCAACGGGAATATGTCTGATCCGTCATATTGCGCAGGAATACCCGCCCCAAGAATGCCGGGTCAAAACTGATCGGCCAGTTTGATGACATCTTCGGGTGCAAGCCCCTCCTCACGCATCGCGCGCAGGGTTTTGGATTTGTCACGCTTGGCAAAGCGTTTGCCGTCCGGGCCGGTCAAAAGCCCGTGATGATGATATTCCGGCACGTCATAGCCCAGAAGTTCCTGCAACAGGCGATGCAGATGGCTGGCAAAGAACAGGTCTTCACCACGGGTCACAAGGGTGATGCCCTGCAAGTCATCATCATGGGTGACGGAAAGATGATAACTGGTCGGGGTGTCCTTGCGCGCGAGCACCACATCACCAAAGATTTCCGGTGTCGCGATCTGTTTGCCGGCAGCCCTGTCAAACCAGGTCAGCTCGCACCCCACCCGTTTGATCGCAGCGGCCATATCAAGACGCAGCGCATAGCTTTCCCCCGCTGCAATGCGATCTTCGCGTTCAGATGATGAACAATGCCGACAGGTGCCGGGATAAAGCGCACCATCGGGGCCGTGCGGCGCATTACCGATACGTTCAATTTCAGCCTGAATGTCCTTGCGCGTGCAGAAGCATGGATACAGCAATTCCATGTCGGACAAGCGATCCAGCACCGTCTGATAATCGGCAAAATGGTCGGACTGCACCCGGACCGGCTGTTCCCATTCAAGCCCAAGCCAGGCAAGGTCTTCATAGATCGCATCAAGATATTCCGGGCGACACCGGGTCTGATCGATATCTTCGATCCGCAAAAAAAAACGGCCATCCGGCCCGGCCTGTTTTGCAGAAAACAAGGCAGAGGCCGCATGGCCGAGATGAAGATATCCGGTCGGGCTGGGTGCAAAGCGGGTGATGGTGGTCATCCTCGATACACCTTGGCCTTTACCAGCGGTCGCGGTCACCCGCGGCGTGATCACGGGCCTGCGCGGTATCGGCAGGCACATGACGCATCGGGCGTTTTGGCGGGCGTGCGCCTTCCTCGTCAAACAGGTCGGAAAGTTCGCGCAACATGGTGCCACCGAGCTCTTCCGGATCGTTGATCGTCACCGCACGACGGTAGTAGCGCGTTACGTCATGACCGATACCAATCGCCAGCAATTCGACCGGTGATCTGGTTTCAATCCATTCGATCACTTCACGTAGATGGCGTTCCAGATAATTTCCGGAGTTCACCGAAAGGGTCGAATCATCGACCGGCGCACCATCGGAAATCACCATCATGATCCGGCGTTGTTCGCTCCGCGCCAGAAGACGTTCATGCGCCCAAAGCAGTGCTTCGCCATCGATGTTTTCCTTAAGCAGCCCTTCGCGCAGCATCAGGCCAAGGTTCTTGCGCGCCCGACGCCACGGCGTATCGGCGGCCTTATAGATGATATGACGCAGATCGTTGAGGCGACCGGGTTTCGGCGGCTTGCCTGCCTCGACCCAGCTTTCACGCGACTGACCACCTTTCCACTGGCGGGTGGTGAAGCCCAGAATTTCGACCTTCACCCCGCAACGTTCCAGCGTGCGCGCCAGAATGTCTGCCGACAGGGCTGCAATCGTGATCGGACGACCGCGCATGGAGCCGGAATTATCGATCAGAAGCGTCACCACCGTATCGCGGAAATCGGTGTCCTGTTCCTGCTTGAATGACAGCGAAGTCGACGGCGTGGAAACGATACGTGCAAGCTTTGCGGCATCGAGAATGCCTTCTTCAAGGTCGAAGTCCCAACCGCGGTTTTGCTGCGCCATCAGGCGACGTTGCAGACGGTTGGCAACGCGTGACACCACGTTCTGAAGATTGGCGAGCTGCTTATCAAGCATCGCACGCAGACGAGACAGTTCAAGATTTTCGCACAGATCATCTGCCGTGACGACCTCGTCAAACTCACGCGTGAACGGCTCGTAACCGCGCTCGACCGGCTCGTTGCGGCCGTCAAACTCTGGCTGCTCGCCCGGGCCGGCAGGCTTTTCTTCCTGCGACATGGCTTCAAGCTGCTGATCATCGATGTCGCCTTCGCCAGCCTCGGCTTCTTCGGAACCGGCATCGGTTTGATCATCGCTGCCATCAGGATCTGAATCGTCATTCTGGCCCTGTTGGCCGCCCTGACTTTCCATGTCTTCCTGATCGGGATCGTTTTCGCCTTCCTGCTGATCTTCGTCCTCGCCTTCCTGTTCGGGCGGAGCATCATCAAGGTCGTCTTCAAGCGACAGGTGATCGAGCAATTTGCGCATACCGCGCGCAAAGGCATCCTGATCATCCATGACATCACGAAGATTGGTCAGGTCAGAACCGGCGTTTTCTTCGATATGCGAGCGCCACAAATCAATCAGCGGCCCGGCAGATTCAGGCGCCTTTTCACCGGTAAAGATTTCACGCGCCAACATCCCGATCGCATCAGCAAACGGGGCGTCATCGCGTGATGTCACACGGTGATAGTTCTTGGCGTGGCAATCCTGTTCGGCATGATCGCGCAAGTTCTTGCGCACACCGGGGAAATAGCGTGATCCCACCGCCTCGACACGGGCGGTTTCAAGCGCATCGTAAACAGCCTGAGCCTCGGCCGTTTCGGGCATGCGCTTGGCGTGCAGGGCCGCGTCATGGTGGCGCATCTTAAGCGCCCAGCCATCGGCAATGCCGCGCAGATCGGCGACTTCATCCTTGGGCATGGCCTGTTTGGGCATTGGCAAACGCACATGTTCACCGTAGCCCCCCGGACGCCCGCCTTTGACAAAGCCGACTTCCAGATCATTGCGCCCGGCAAGCGCACGAAACGTCGCTGCCGTACCGCGCAAGAAGCCGGAAAGAGCCTCATCATTCTTCATTGCACTACTCGCTTGTGGAACCAGTTCACCAATCTGTTTGAGGGTCACGCCTTAGCGGACCATCACATTGATGGCTTCCTCGGGCAGTTCTTCGCCAAAGCAACGCTGGTAGTATTCCGCCAGGATCGGACGTTCGACTTCATCGCAACGGTTTAAGAACGTTACGCGGAAGGCATAGGAAACGTCGCCAAAGATCTTGGCGTTTTCGGCAAGCGTAATGACGGTACGCGGGCTCATAACGGTGGAAATATCACCGGCAACAAAGCCCTGACGCGTCAGGTTGGCAAGGGCAACCATGGCCTCGATCTTCTGACGGCCTTCGGCGTCATCGAATGCCGGAACCTTGGCAGCGATGATGTTGGTTTCATCTTCGACCGACAGATAGTTCAGTGTCGCGATGATCGACCAACGGTCCATCTGCGCCTGGTTGATCTGCTGGGTGCCATGATAGAGGCCCGTGGTATCGCCAAGACCAACCGTGTTTGACGTCGCAAACAGGCGGAAATGCGAATGCGGGTGGATGACCTTGTTCTGATCAAGCAGGGTCAGCTTGCCATCAACTTCCAGAACGCGCTGAATAACGAACATCACATCCGGGCGACCGGCATCATATTCATCAAACACCATCGCGACCGGACGTTTGAGCGCCCACGGCAGAATGCCCTCGCGGAATTCGGTGATCTGTTTGCCATCGCGGAGCACAATCGCATCCTTGCCGATCAGGTCGATACGGCTGATATGGCTATCAAGGTTCACACGCACGCACGGCCAGTTAAGGCGTGCGGCCACCTGTTCGATATGGGTCGATTTACCGGTGCCGTGATAACCCTGGATCATCACGCGGCGGTTATAGGCAAAGCCCGCCAGGATCGCCAGCGTCGTGTCGCGGTCAAAGCGATAGGTTGGGTCAATCGCCGGTACATGTTCGCTACCCTGGCTAAAGGCCGGGACGTCCATATCAACATCGATCCCGAACGTTTCACGCACGGAAATGGTGGTATCGGGTGTATCGAGCGGATGTTCAGCTGCTACACCGCTCGCTTCGTAACCTTGGCTCATAAGTACTCGCGCATTTTTCGGACCGGCGCTGGTGGCGCGGTCGTTTCGTTAAACTTGCTCATTAATAGCGGTTATGGCGCATCACACAAAGGGAAGATGCGCAAAAAATCTCTATTATCGCAAAAGGTTTACTCGATAAGACCTAACCGGTACGCAAACTGCAACCAGATAGACCGGTTTTCATCGAATTTCGCAGAAAATTAGCCGGGAAACTAAAGCGTCACCCGCGCTTCGAGATCACGGATGTACTGGGTAAGCGACGTATAGGCCGCACTGATACGCTTGAAGCGTTCCTCGGCCGCCTTGTCCCCCCCATTGGCATCGGGATGGTACTTTTTGGAAAGCGCCTTGTATTTGGCCTTGAGCTCATCGCGGGTAAACGGCCAGCCGAGATCAAGTGTTGCCATCGCCTGTTGCTGTTCGGCAGGCATGCCAAGTGCGCCAGCACGGCGTTGGGATTCTTCGGTTTTGCGTTGGCGTTCTGCGCGCGCCTTGTCCTCGGCGCCGGGGCCATGGTGGGTTTGATCGCCGTCTTCGTTAAAGAAGCCGAACCCGTCCTTGAATTTGAAATTGAACGGTTTTTTCGAACCACGGATATGGCCGAACTGCCAGGTCGGGCGTTGCCAGTGGGTATCGCGACGCATGTCGCTTTCGATATCCTCGGCCTTCATGCCTTCGTAATAGTTCCAGGACTTGTTGTATTCGCGGACATGTTCGAGACAGAACTTGTAGTAGTCGCGCAACTTGCGATCCTTGGGCGCACGGAATTCCCCATGCCCGTCACATTCCGGCCAGTCACATGCCGGCAGAACGGGTTCATTGTGGTAAAGCGTCTTGCGCTTGTTGCGGTGTCCTCGGTTCATTTGCGTCTATATGTTCTGAAAATTCGATGCGCGCAATATCATACGGGCGCTTTAAATGCGATAAAAGGCTTGAAAAACGGCCATCGCGTGACAGAACTTGTTCGCACGCATCAAATTCGCAGCTCATTGCGAACATCACCATAGAACAGAGGCCCTTACCATGCAGGTCGCCAATCAGATCCGTGACATCCTGACCGAACAATTCGCCCCGGTCGAACTACAGATCAATGATGATTCCTCCAAACATGCCGGTCATGCCGGTGCAGACCCGCGCGGCGAGTCCCATTTTTCCGTTCTTGTGGTGTCCGATAAATTCGAAGGCGAGAACCGGGTTAACCGCCAGCGCCTTGTTTACGGCGCGCTTGATGCGTTGCTCAAGGACCGGGTTCATGCGCTTGCACTGAAAACCATGACACCCGCGGAATACGAAGCCGCCATTGCCACCAAAAACAATTAATCACAATTCCACATAGTGAAATCAACCTAGACGTTCATTCCGATTAGGCGCAATGCTTATGAACAAGCCGTGCGGATATGGAAATTCGCGCGGCACGGATGCCGGTCAATGGCATCCGCTACAATCGGGAGGACTACGTAATGACGAAACGCCTTCTAGTGGCGAGCATTGCGCTTGCCATGTCCGGTACCGCCTATGCGCAAGCACCTGCTCCGGACAATCTTGAAAAACTCTCAAGCTTCCAATCAACCGGGACAACAGAATTCACCGTCATCGAACAGGGCGGGGATTATGCCGAGGGGATCAAAAAGACCCTTGAACGCATCAAGCTTCCTGACGGGTTCAAGATCGGTCTGTATGCCATTGTCCCCGATGCCCGCCATATCGCAGTCGGCCCCCAAGGGGTCGTGACCTTTGTCGGCACGCGCAAGGACAAGGTCTGGGCCGTAACCGACCGTAACAAGGACCGGGTCGCCGACGAGGTAAAGGACTTTGCCCCGTCGCTACGCTTTGCCATTCCCAATGGTCCGTGTTTCTCGTCCGACGGGTTCCTGTATATCGCCGAACAGAACCGCGTTCTGGTATTCCCGGCAGCCGAGTTCTTCTATGAAAGCCCGGATGTTGCGGCCTTTAACGTGGTCAAGCAGGGTGACCTGATCCCACCGACTGAGGAAAGCTATAACCATACCGCGCGTGTCTGCAAAATCGGCCCGGACGGGAAACTTTATATCTCGCTCGGTCAGCCGTTTAACGTGGCACCGGAAGACAAGCTTGATCTGTATCGCGAAGTCGGGATTGGCGGCATCATCCGCATCAATACCGATGGCACCGCCCGCGAAGTCTATACATACGGGGTGCGGAACTCCGTTGGTCATGACTTCCATCCGGTCACGGGTGAGCTGTGGTGGACCGATAACCAGGTTGATGGCATGGGCGATGATATCCCGCCCGGTGAAATCAACCGTCAGACCGCCGCGGGCCAGCATTTTGGCCATCCTTGGTATGGCGGCGGTGATGTCCGTACCAACGAATATGCCGATCAGGAAGTGCCTTATGACGTGGTCATGCCAGCGGTTGAAACCGTGGCCCATGCCGCCGACCTTGGCATGAGCTTCTATACCGGCAAGATGTTCCCAGCCATTTACAAGAACGCGATCTTCTCGGCCCAGCACGGGTCGTGGAACCGCACCACCCCGGTCGGCGCACGCGTGATGGTGACCTTCATCGATGACGAAGGCAATGCCACCACCGAACCGTTTGCCGAAGGCTGGATTGACGAGAACGAGGAATATCTTGGTCGTCCGGTCGATGTTGCCCAATTGCGTGATGGTTCGATCATTGTTTCCGATGATCTGGCCGGTGCGCTGTATCGCATCTGGTACGAGGGCAATTGATGCGCATAGCTTTGATCGCACTCCTCGGCGGGCTTTTGTCCGCCGGGGTGTTTCCTGTGGCAGCACAAAATGCCGCTGCACCTGATCCCGAAATGCTCAAGGATGGACGCAAGGTGGCGGGCATGTGCCGCACCTGTCACGGTCTTGACGGATTGGCGCGCATTCCGATTGCCCCGCATATCGGGGGCGAGCCTGTCGATTACCTGATTGCGCAGTTAAAGGCGTTCAAGTCCGGGGCGCGTGAACATGAAATGATGACGGTGGTGGCGGGAAGCCTTTCTGATGATCAGATCGAGGTTGTCGCACACTGGTTCAATCATTTTGAAGCTACCGGCACCCTGCCCGCCAACACGTCCGAGGATGACGCCCCGGAGCTTTGTGTTGGCTGCCATAGTGCGAACGGGATTTCGACGCTTGAAGATGCCCCCAATCTGGCGGGGGAAACCAACATCTATATCGAAACGCAGCTTAAGGCGTTTCGTAATGGCAAACGGGTGCATGACATCATGACACCGATTGCCAAGGACCTGACGGATGCCGAAATGCAGGCTGCTGCAGACTGGTATAGCAATATCGACATCAAGATCACTGAGCCGTCCGGCAATTAGTCCGGACGGTTTTCTCAACCTAATCCGGGATCTTAACTTTCAGGGCGAAGGGCGGCGGACACATTCAGTCCGACCGTAAGGGCCGCCAATGTCCGGCCGGTATCGGGATCAATCACCGGCACGGTGATTTGCGACAGAAACGCGCGGGTTGAGGCATCATACCAGATATCGGTGATCAGGGCCTGATCGCGATTGATGCTTTCGACCATCTGGAACTGGGTTTCGTCGCTCTGATCGAAATCCGATGTCAGGCGGCTCATGCCAACGATCTCGCCGTGTGTGTCAAAGACAAAGGCCTCGGCCACCTTATCGCCGACACTTGTCTGGAAAACGCGCAGATACTCCGAAAGCTCATTACCAAGAATTTCGGCTGCGGTTGCGCTTGTCTCCCCATTTCGGGCCATTGCCTTCCATTCTGCATCGGTCAGGCGTTTATCATCGGCTGTCGGGTGGATCATCCCGGCAAGTTGATCCTGAACATGGGCGACAAGTTCCGGCGAATTTGCGAACTGACGCACGATGGGCAATTGCGCCTGTTCGATGGCATCGCGTTCCCACGGCTCCAGATGCATCGGACGAGTTTCACAAAATTCCAAAACGGCATTGAGTTCATCGAGCATATCGGGAAAAGCCGAGACATAGCTTTTGGAAAAATAAACAACCAGCGGTGCATAGCGTTCGAACTGCACCATGAATTTTTCCGCGCCCAATCCCAGTTCGTTGCGGGCAATTTCAAAGCTGTGCTTATCAACAAGGGCATATTCGACACGACCAGCGGCGACCTGACCGACAAGCGACGCAATCGAAGGGACGCGCATGACATCGTTATAACCCTGCTCGCCCAGCCATTCGGCCTCGTTCGAGCCCAGAATGGCGCCGACGGTGGTAAAATCACCGGGCTTGGGCCGGCGACTGACGCGCGGGTCATCGGACTTGATCGAGGATGAAACCCACACCCATTTTTCCAGTGCAAGCGGATTGGTCGCCACCGCATACTCGTCCATGGCATCACTGATGCGCGCCAAGAAGAACCCGTCCGCCTTGCCATTGCGCACCATTTCGCGGTTTCTCTGGCGCGGCGCAATCGCAAGGCCATAGCCAACCCCGATCCGTTCGAACACACAATTCAGCACCGAAACGGAATAGCCGCTCAGCATGCCGTTTTGCAGTTCCTGATAGGGGGGATGCAGGTTGGTTTGAGGATCAGAAAACTGTCCTGACTATCGATATCGGCCTGACCTTCTTCTGCTTGTGGCGAAGGAAGATCGTGGGCCTGAAGGGCGGGTGCAAAAAGCATCACCGCACTGATCAGGAAAAGCACCAATGCCGCGCCAACACCCGGGCGCAACCGGCCTTCCCAACCATTCTTGTTGTTTGTTGTTTTGGACTTTCCATCCCGGCGCAACATGGTCATGGGTCACCTGACAAATACACGTTACGGACAGTTCTGATATTGGTCCGCGCAAATGCACTTGCAAGATACCGGGATCGGGAGGCCGCCCTATTTGTCGCCGGTATAGAAATCCGGCGAGATACGCTTGACCGCCGGCCCGTCACTGCGCCAGCCGTGGCAGGTATTGATCAACGGATTACGACGGGGCGGCTTGGTGTCATTTTCTTCCGGCGCCTCAAGGGATTCCTTGGCGAGGATCGGAAAGATCGTCTGAAACGCCGTGGTCGCAACCGGCCCCATCAATTCATTGAGATGCGTACAGCCATGCACGCCACCGGTCCGCTCGCGGATCTGTTTGCGCAGACCCGGGCCGAGTTTCAAACCAATCAGATTTTCATAGTTGGGTGCGATCGCATCACAGGCCGAAAACGGGGCATATTCCATTTCAGCCTCGACCGCGCGGATGACAAGATCATCACCAACCGTGACGCGGATCCACATGCCATGGACCGGCTCCCCCGCCGGGATTTCGCCGCGGTCGTGATTGGTAAAGCCATAGGTCTTGATATCGGTGATGTGACCTTCAATGTCCCACAGGCCGTCTGCGCGGCGGAACCCCTGACAGGTCACTGTGCGGGTGTGAATATGTTCGCGTTCTGCGGGGCGGGACAATGGCATGGGACTCTCTCCTTTACGTAAACGTAAAGACGTTCACCTGCACGCTGTCAAGTCGCAAAAGCGTTTCCGGTTATTCCAGCCACCCGTTCAGGCCCGCATTCCTGCCCCTGAATAACGCCCGGAATTCCACACAGGCCAAAGGCCCGAAGGAGTTTCCCTTCAGGCCAATGACATATCACACACCTGGAAATCGGTTGGTCAGGCTACGCCGTAATCAGATCCGAAGATGAATTTTTCGCGTTCGCGGACATCTTCTTCAAGCTGGCGTTTGACGACATTAAACAGGTCCCGGATCGACACCATGCCGACAACCTTGTCCCCATCGACCACCGGCAAGTGACGGTATCGCCGCGCACTCATCAGATCGAGTGCGCTCATGGCCGAGTCATCGGGACCAAGCGTATCAGGGTCTGCTGTCATGACCTTGGAGAGCGGCACCGATGCCGCATCCAGCCCCTTGGCGACCACGCGGTTGACAAGGTCACGCTCGGTAAAAATTCCGGCTAGTCTTGCGTTGTTGTCGACGATGATGACCGCGCCAATCTTGCGTTCACTCATCATATTGACGGCGTCCATCACTGAATCGGCGGGGTTGAGTGTCGCGATGGATTGTTCCTGGACCACACCCGGTACAATTTTCGTATCCATGCATCTCTCTCTGCAGGTTGCTGTTGCCACATGCCCAAACCCGATCAGATTATCTGGTTTCACACTGACAAACGTCAGATTGAAGTGACGTCTGTGGATGACACAGTGTGACGGGCCCTTATTTGCAAGTGGCCCTGCAATCCTTTGGGTCAAGACCTTGATGCACAAGTTTAACCCATAAGTAGATAAAGCTGAAATTTTTTACGCGGGAATGGTTTTGTGGCAACACAACTGCCGCCGGGCGCAGGTTCTTATTCCTGCTCTTCCCCGGCCGGGTCGGTTACAGCGCGCAGACGCACACGGGTGATCTGGTTGCGGATACGGCGCAACACTTCGAATTCAAAACCATGGAACCGGAACTGCTGCCCGACATCGGGAATACGCCGGGTTTCATAAAGCAAAAGACCAGCCACAGTCGCTGCCTCCTCGTCCGGCAGACGCCAACCAAAACGACGGTTCAAATCGCGAATGGTGACATCGCCGCGCACGATAACCGATCCGTCGGCCTGCGGTTGAACACCGACCACTTCGACATCGGTTTCATCGGAAATATCGCCAACGATTTCTTCCAAAATGTCTTCAAGCGACACCACGCCTTCGAACGCGCCATATTCATCAACCACAATGGCAAAATGCTCGTGACGTTCCTTGAACGCCTTGAGCTGATCGGCAAGGGTCGTTGAATCCGGGATAAACCATGCCTCGGCGCTCAGTTCACGGACATCTTCGGCCGTGGCAGGTTTGGCACCACGCACGATCGCCTTAAGGACTTCGCGCGCATGCAGGACACCGACGATATTGTCCGGGTCCTTTTCATAGATCGGAATACGGGTGTGCGGGCTTGCCAGCACCGTATCGAGGATTTCTTCCATCGGACGGGAAATATCGATCATCTGCACCTTGCGACGGTGCACCATGATTTCCCAGACGCCGACATCTTCAAGGTCGAGAACGCCATGCAGCATGGTACGCTCGGCATGGTGGTTACCAACAACCACATCATCGGCATGCAGTTCAATCGCACCGCGCAGTTCGCGTTCGCTATCAAGCCCCGGGCCTTCGCCGCTGCCAAACAGGCGCAAGGTCGCCTGCACGACAACCTGAATGGTCTGGGTGATCGGCGCGAACAGAACGACCAAGACACTCATCGGACGCGCAACGCGCAGCGCCATGGTATCGGCATGCTGAAGCGCATAGGTCTTTGGCAGAATTTCCGAGAAAATCAGAACAAGGGCGGTCATGACGGCAGTCGCATAGACCACGCCGTTTTCACCAAACAGTTCGATCATCACCGAGGTCGCCAGGGCAGAGGCCAGAATATTGACCATGTTGTTGCCGAGCAAAATCGCACCCAGCAACCGTTCCTGATAACGACGCAGCCTGTTAACGATCCCGGCCCGCTGATCACCATCCTGTTCCTTGTGGTGCATGACCGGACGCGACGCCGCCGTCAGCGCGGTTTCCGAGCCAGAAAAGAATGCCGAAAGCATCAACAGCAAAAAAATCACGACAATCGTGACCGTCATTCAGGGCCGTCTCCAAGCGGTGAAGTCTTAAGAACGAGTTTGTCCTGTGTTCATCTATAAGGTCAAATGGCGTTAAACAAGTTAACAACAACACATCGGCGCCGATCAGGGCGCCAAATGTCGTAAAACCGTTACCCGCGGCAGGACCGGGTGATGGCCGCACGCATCTTTTGAACATCCATTGCCTTGGATGTGAATGCCTTGCCGATACCACGCGTCATGACAAAGGTGATCTCGCCGTCGCGGACCTTTTTATCGCGCGACATGTGCCCGATAACCTTGTCGATATCCCAATGCATGCCTGTGACTTCGGATGCCATCACCGGAAGACCAACCGATTTCAGATGGGCAACAATCCGGTCTTTCTCGCCCGCTGGCGCCATGCCCATGGCCCCGCAAACGTCATGGGCTATGACCATGCCCATGGCAACGGCTTCACCGTGCAGAAGCTTTTCGCCATATCCGGTTTCGGCTTCCAGCGCGTGACCAAAGGTGTGACCAAGATTAAGCAGCGCGCGCTTGCCGCCTTCGCGTTCGTCTTCAGACACAATGCGTGCCTTGGCCGTACAGCTTTTGATCACCGCCTGACGGCGTTCCGGGCCATCTTTATCAAGAACCGCCTGCCCGTTTTCTTCAAGCCAGGTGAATAATTCCGGATCATCGATCAGACCGTATTTGGCAACCTCGGCATAGCCGGAACGCAATTCACGTGCTGGCAGGGTATCAAGGACCGACGTGTCGGCCAGAACCAAGCGGGGTTGATGAAACGCCCCGATCAGGTTTTTGCCCGACTTGGAATTGATCCCGGTCTTGCCGCCAACAGAGCTATCCACCTGCGACAGCAAGGTCGTCGGGATCTGCACGAAATCAAGCCCGCGCAGAAGTGACGCCGCAACAAAACCGGCAAGATCACCAACCACGCCACCGCCCAAAGCAATGATCATGGTGGACCGTTCGATCCCCATCGCCAAAATCTGTTCGACGACATCTTCGAACATGGCAAAGCTTTTGGATTTCTCACCCGACGGCACGACGACTTCGCGGTGCGGGATCCCGGCACCGTCAAGGGAGTTCAGAACGGTCGGCAGGTGGTTGTCCGAAAGGGCCGCATCGCTGATCACGACAACACCGGCCTTCTTGACGAACGGGGCAATATATTTGGCGGTGTCGGCCAAAAGGTTGCTGCCAACAAGGATGTCATAGCTGCGCGCGCCAAGTTCGACGCGAAGGGTGTCGTGATTGCTCACTCTGTCAGGTTCCTGTCTTGATCAATTGACCATCGTCATCAAAGGAATTCGCAAGCAGTTCAAGAACTGCATCACGGGTGGCTTCCTTGGACGATTCATCACAGTCGAAAATAATATCTGCCCCAGCATAGACCGGGTAACGTGTCTCGATCAGATCGGCCAGAACCTGTCTGGGGTCACCGTTATTGAGCAACGGGCGATGGGTTCGCCCGCTGGTGCGGTGCATCAGCAGATCAA
This sequence comes from Thalassospira sp. HJ, assembly GCF_000948415.1. GTDB lineage: Bacteria > Pseudomonadota > Alphaproteobacteria > Rhodospirillales > Thalassospiraceae > Thalassospira. The sequence goes on from NZ_JYII01000006.1 coordinate 237,523, forward strand.
GGTCGGCACGCAGCCAGACCGATACGGATTTTTCGAGAATCAGTTCACGGGTGCGTTCGCGAATGAACGCACCACCGCCTGTGGCCAACACGATCTGTTCGCCATCAAGCAAACGGGCAATTACACGTTCCTCGCCGTCGCGAAAAGCCTCTTCGCCATACAGCTTGAAGATATCGGCTATCGAGCAGCCAGCGGCTTCTTCGATTTCGCGGTCGGCATCGACAAAATCCAGATTGAGTTCCTTGGCGACCATACGGCCGATGCAGCTTTTTCCTGCACCCATCAGTCCAATGAACACCAATGTGCGGCCCTTAAGGCCACTGCGAATTCTGGCGATCACGTCTTCGTGCAAACCCGACTCGGCAATGTTGCTGTCCATGTTCGGTTTGCAGTCCTGTGGTTCAATCAAATGCGTTACAAATTACCCAATTCTTTAGGGCAGCTTGCCCCTGAACGCAAGCAAACCGCGCAGCAAACGCGACAAAAATGCAGCGTCAAAATGCTCCTTTGCGTCACTTTGCGCATGTGTTGGCAAAGTTTTGCCCAAGCTTGTTGCGCGAGGTCGCATTGGAAAGCGTATTAACTCTCTGTGAGTAACAGCGACCTATACTGCCATTAAGTTGCCGAATTGGCATGCGACGACCACGGTGCGATGAAGGGTTCAGGATAAGTGAACGGAGGACCAAAATGATTGGCAGCCCCCGTTCTTGCATCTTTGATTTTCGTCCGCATACTGGTATTCGCGTCCTTCGCTCAAACGCTTCGAAGTCTGGATTAAAATGAAGATTTTATCGCGCATCATCCTGTTGCTGGTTATCGCTGTGATTGCCGGCGGTGCTACCTTTCTGGTGACCTGGGACATCCCGGCCCCGACCGCCCAAATCGAAGAAACCATCCCGAATTCGAGGTTCAACTAATATGAATTTGCGTTCCCGTTTATTCGCACAGACCTGTTTACTGGCCATGATGACGGGAACTGGACTTGTGTCCGCGCCTGCATTGGCACAAACCTCGGCCCCGGTGCCGCTGTTTTTAAAACAGGAAGCCGAACAGGACGCGGAACGCCAGTCTGATCAAGGCCCAACCAATCCAGGGGCAACAAGCGCCCCGCTTTCTGGTGGCTTTGGCAGCACATCCAATACCCAGACCGACACTTTCCCGTCTGATCCGAATGCGGTTCAATCCCTGTCGCTTGGCGCAGTTGATGCCGAGGCTGTCGGAACGCTGGATCGGTCACGTGGCGGGCTTGGCATTGATATGTGGAACGGCACCACACGCCGGTCTGCGGCACAGCTGATTTCGGAACTGCCAGCAACACCTGCGACCCATGCCGCGCGCGATCTGCAGCGTCGTATGCTTTTATCGGCCGCTGCCCTTCCGCAAGATTCACAGGAAATCAGCCTGCTTGAAGCGCGCGTTGCGAAGCTGATCGAAATGGGTGCGCTCAATGACGCGATCGAGCTTCTGCGCGCCGCCCCGCAAGGGTCGCGCGGATCGATGCTGGCCCAGGCAGAGGTCAATGCCCTTCTGATCGGTGCCGAGATCGATGCAGCCTGTGACGCGATTGAAAGTTACAGCGCAAGCTATGACGAGCTTTTCTGGCTCAAGGCCGCCGCCATGTGCGCGTTTTATGCCAATGACCCGACCTCGGCCGCCTTTTCGGTCGATCTTGTCCGTGAAATGGGCGGCGAAGGCGATGCGACCTTCTTTGGTCTGGTATCGGCGATCAGAAGCGGCAATGCCGCCAACCCGGAATTGCTGAACGACTTGCGCCCGCTTGATCTGGCGCTTTTGGCGATTGCCAAACAATCGATCCCGACCAGCCAGCTTGAAAATGGCAACCCGGCAGCGATCATCGGCATCACCAATGCCGACGCGACCGCAACCGATGTGCGACTTGAAGTGGCCCGCAAGGCCGAAAAACTTGGTCTGATCAGCCCGGAACAATTGGCGTCTGTTTATCGCTCGGTGAGTTTCAGCGCAGATGCCCTGGCAAATGTTCTTGATGATGCCAGTGAAGGCATTCAGGCCCGCCAATATGCCAAGCTTTATCAGGCAGCCGCCCAAAGCGATGTGCCCGCAGCGCGCGCCGAAATCCTTGCAGCCCTGTTTGAAACGGCCGAGTTTGAAGGCGACTTCATGCAGGCTGCGCGCCTTTCAGCGCCGCTGATGGCAGACATTCCGGTCAATGGTGACTTTTCATGGTTTGCCGTTCCCGCCCTTAAGGCATCAATTGCCTCAAACGGTTTCGAGCGCGCGGCAAACTGGCTTCAGGTTGCCAAATCATCGGCCAATGCATCGAATGACATTTCTTCACGCCTGAGCCTGCTTTATCCGGCTCTGGCGATGTCGGGGCTTGAAGAAACCGGTGCGGTCAAACCGCAAGCGCCATCGGCCAACGGGGCTGGCGGCAGCTCGGTTCAGACCTTCGGCAGCGATGGACAGATCGCCTTGCAGAACTTTGGCCTTGGCGGTGCGGTTGTTGCGGATGCACCGACCTCAAGCGGCGGGCTGGCATCGGCAACCGTCATGCCCAATTCGACCTCGGCTGAGGATGTGCAAAGCGCATCGGATCGCGCAGCCGCCCTTGCCCGTCATCGCGCGCGCATGGTCGAATGGCAGGAAATGCAGGCAGCACGCGGTGATCAGGCTGCAGCAAGACGGTATAGCGAACTGATCTTCAACCTGTTTGAAGGCTCCGGGATCGAAGTCCCCGATGCGTTGTGGGACAGCCTTCTGACCGCGCCATATGCGGAAGAACGCGTAACCACCAACAGTGCGGTTTCCCATCACCTGATCACGGCCGCCGCCGCACAGCAAAAGGCAAAAACGGTGGCGATGGCCATTCAGGCCCAGCAGGTCGCCAGTGCTGAAAATGCCGATCCCAAGGCACTGAGCGATACCGTAACCGCACTTGCAACCGTTGGGCTTGAAGCTGATGCGCGACGTCTGGCAACAGAATTGCTGATGTCGTTTAACCAGTAAGTCCTTTAATCACGGCAGGACAGGCCATGGCCAAGGCACTGACAAACTCGCTGATATCGGCCTTTCTGGAAATGATGGCGGCTGAACGCGGAGCCAGTGTGCATACGCTTGATGCCTATCGCCGTGACCTTGAAGATTATGCATCCTCGCTGACGGCAGCAAAAACCGATCCGGCATCGGCAAATGATACGGATGTCAGACGTTATATGGCGGAACTGGGTGCGGCCGGGCTTGCCCCACGCACACAGGCGCGGCGTTTGTCGGCCTTGCGACAGTTTCACAAGTTTCTGTATTCCGATGGCTATCGCAATGATGACCCGTCATCAAATATCGACAGCCCGCAGCAGGGTCAAACCCTGCCTAAATTCCTGTCGATTGAGGAAATCGACCGTCTGATCATCGCGGCTACCAATCATCCCGGCATCAAAGGCAAGCGCCTGCTTGCGATGGTGGAGCTGATGTACGCCACCGGCATGCGTGTGTCCGAACTGGTCGAGCTGCCCTTTGCGGCCGCCGCCCGCGATCCGCAGATGCTGATTGTGCGCGGTAAGGGCAGCAAGGAACGGCTGGTGCCGCTTTCTGATCCGGCCCGCGATGCGCTGCGTGATTACCTTGAAGTGCGCGATGCCTTCATTCCATCAGACAAATCGGAAGGCCATGCGGACCGCCCCGGGCAATCCTCATACCTTTTCCCGTCACGCGGGAAAACCGGGCATCTCACCCGTCAGATGTTCTTGAAAATGATCAAGGATCTGGCGATCGAGGCCGGGGTACCACCGTCAAAGGTTTCGCCACACGTCCTGCGCCATTCCTTTGCCAGCCACCTTTTGGCCAACGGAGCGGACTTGCGGTCTCTGCAAAAGATGCTGGGCCATTCGGATATCTCGACCACGCAGATTTATACCCATGTTCTCGAGTCACGCCTGCGCGGACTGGTTCAGGAGCATCATCCGCTGGCCAGTCGCGCCATCGGCTAGTCCAGGGCGGTATTAATGCGGTCGATTTGCCTAACCCCTTTGTATAGCAACACTGCCGTTTCTTGACAGAAAAGCAGATGTTTTCTGCGGATGTCACATATTCGTAACCCCATTGTCACGAACTTGTTGTCATATCTGGGATAACAGCAAACCCGGAAACTTCTAATCTTTCTAACTTCCGGGAAAGCGCGACATTTTGAAGATCGGGGTACTGCATTTGACGTCTGATGCAGATGAACAGTGGATATCGGATCGACCCATGACCCATCCGGTCATGCTCCGTAACTGGCAGCAGGTCGTCGAAAAAGTCGACTTCGCATTTCAACCCATTGTCAGCCCGCATACAGGTCATGTTTTCGGCTATGAGGCGCTGTTGCGCCGCTGGGAAGACGCCGGTTTCACATCCATTCAGGCGCTATTTGATACCGCGTGGGATACGGGCAACCTGCATAGTGTCGACATGATGCTGCGCGCCAAGGCGATCGAGAAATTCGCACGCTTCCCCGGTGCCAAGCGGCTCAAGCTGTTTTACAATTTCGACAATCGCGTTGTGAAAACCGAGGACTACCAACCCGGCCAGACCGCCGCCCTGCTGAGCGAAGCCGGGCTGGAACGCGACACCATTTTCCTTGAGATTTCCGAACGCCACGACATCAGCAATGCCGGATACCTTAAAGACATTCTGGTGCGCTATCGCAGTCAGGGCTTCAAGATCGCGATTGATGATTACGGCAGCGGCTTTGCCCAGCTGCGCGCACTTTATGAATGCGAACCCGACATCATCAAAATCGACCGGTTCTTTATCGACGGTATCGACCGTGACCGTCGCAAGGAATTGTTTGTTACGCAAATCACCGCATTCGCGCACATGATCGCGGCACAAGTCGTCGCCGAAGGGGTTGAAACCCGCGAAGAATTCCTGTGCTGTCGTCGGCTGGGCTGTGATCTGGTGCAGGGCTTTTTCATCGCCCGCCCGGCGCTTGAGATCCCCGAACAGACCGATATCGTTTCAAGTACCGCCGACATCGCCGCAGACTCACGCCGCCAGTCGGACCGCGATGATGACGTTGTCAGATCCTATTTGCTCGAAACACCCGCACTGCCGATTGATATCAATCCGGTCGATATCCTGAGCTATTTTCAGCAGAACCCGGATATCTCGCTGGTGCCGGTGGTCAATCAGGATGGTGAGCCATTAGGCATTGTCCGCGATTCCGAATTCAAGGCGTTTATCTACACGCCGTTTGGGCGTGAGCTGCTGCAAAACCCGGCCAACCGGGCGAATATTAAACGCTTCCTGCGCCGCTGTCCGATTGCCGATATCCGCACCAGTCTGTCGGAGCTTCTTGAAACCTTTGTCGCGACCGAAGCCCTTGATGGCGTGATCCTGACAGAGAACGGCCTGTACCTTGGGGTGCTGGATCAAAGTGCGCTTTTGCGGGCTGTTAATGAGCGCAATACGCTAAACGCGCGTGATGAAAACCCGCTGACCCGCCTGCCCGGCAACAGTGCGATATACCGATACGCCGCGCGTGCGCTTGCCGAGCCAAGGCGCCGCCGCTTTGCCGTCTATTTCGATTTCGACAATTTCAAACCGTTCAATGACCGCTACGGCTTCCGTCAGGGGGATCGCGCGATCCTGCTGTTCAAGGATATCCTCGGCAAGGTATTGAGCCAGAATGACTGGTTTGTCGGCCATATCGGCGGCGATGATTTCTTTGCCTATGTCCAGTCGATTGATTTCGAAGACGCGGTCGCGGCGGTTCAACGCGTGCAGGCGATGTTTGATGCCCAGATCAAAAGTTTCTATGACCCGGAAACCCGCGAAAGCGGATACCTGACCGGCAAGGGGCGTGACGGCAAACAGGCCCGGTTTGATCTGATGAGTGTCAGTGCCGCAATGATCCGGATTCCAGCCGAACGCACCGACATCACCCTTGATCATATTTCGGTCGAAGCAGCGAAACTCAAGGCGCTCGCCAAGACCAGTCAGGGCCGATTCGCGACCGGAATTTACGACCCGGACAGCAACGATGCCAGCGAACCAAAATTACTTTAATTTGGTTTTCAAAGACTTGTTATTTTTATCGCGATAAAAGGCAAATTAGGGCTTCAAATCCGAGTCACTCTGAGTAATATTCCGCCCGAATTAAAAACACCAATCGGTTCAAACGAGCAGTTCCGTCAATGGTAAGTATCGCGCCTTTTTCTGATCTTTCGCCGTCAAATCCCGTCCGTCAGGCAAGCCCGATCGCGCAACAACGCGGCGATGAGCAACGCTTTGCCGAACAAAGCCGGATTATTGACGGGACACGTGCTACAGTCCTGACATCCGATCAGGAAATCGAACGCGCCGTTCAGTCCTATCAACGGGACCGCAGCGAACAGCGACAGTTCCTCAAAGACGGCGAACAGAAGACGCAATCGGATCAATATATCGAAAAGTTCGCATCCCCGACCTATAACGCGTCGGGCAATTCAGCGAACAATCAGGCCGCCAGTGCCGGTGGCCGTGGCCAGTATTTCGACATTCTGACCTGATCGCTTAGCCGCGCGTTAGTCGCCTGACGGCGAAAGACCGATGGTCTTTTGCACAGCACCCCATTCCCAGATCAAATCGGCCAGCCGGTCATAGCCGTGCTTGTCGGGGTGATACCCATCGCCGCGCCGCAAGGCCCGCTGCCATGTGTCATCGCCAAGGGTGGTCGCGAACAGATCAAGATAGGGCACATCAAACCCGCACGCCGTTTCGAGATATATCTGATTTAGCCCCTCAAGCCGCTGGTTGATTTCCTGGCTGGATTTGCTGCCATCAATCACCGCCTGCGGCCCGATCCAAAGCGTCGGCGCCAGTTTGGACGCCGTCCCGATGATCTCGGCAGCATTGGCCGCCGACTTGGCAGGTGACACCCGCATGGTGGTTTCCTCGCCGCGGTCTTCAGCGTGGTTGGCGTCATTCACACCGAAACTGAAGATCAGAACCGTCGGGAATTCTTCGACCATGCGTAATTTGGCTTCAAACTCCCAGCGGGCCTTGAGACCATCGGAGGTTTCAGCGCGGATACCAAGGTTATAGATGGTGACTTCACGCCCGGCTTCATCGAACAAACGCCGTCCCAGACGCATGGGCCAGCCGCCCTTTTCCCCGTCGCGAACACCATTGACCAGGCTGTCACCAAAACAGCAAATCCGATGTCCAATTGCGCCTGTCGTCATTACTTCTCCTCCTCGCCGGCCGTATTTTGGCGGGCAAGATATTCCATCAAGTCATCGCGGCCAGGTTTGAAGTCCTGTTCCAGCCAGTATTCCTCGGCCTGTTTTAAAAGAGCGCCGACACGCGGGCCTGCCGGGGCAAGACCGGCTTTCAGGATATCGCGCCCTTGTATCGGCAATTTGACCGGCTGCCAATTTGCCGCTGCTTCAAGTAAGGCTTTCCATTCGTCATTTTCGGCCCGCGTGCAGCGTGGCGGCACCGCCCCACGCGCACTCCATGCCAGAAGCACTGCATCCCGAAACGCTACCGGCCCCATGCGATACAAATCACGGCGCACGGTTTCGGGCGGCAATTTCGGATCAATCAATGGCGCGTGGGCGACCATTTCGGCAAACCGGTCGGTTTCTTCGTTCGAAAGGCGCAAGCCCCGTGCAAAACGTTCGGCTGCGGCCAGATTGTCTTCCTGATCATCGCGGCTGCGTTTGTCGCCTTCGGGCGCAAACAGGGCAGCAAGACGACGCAGCGGATCGGGCCGGATGGTGGGATCGGCAAGGGCGGTGCTATCAAGCCACTGCATGATGCGCAGGCAATCGGTATGGGTCAGCGCGGGCAGGATGGCTGGCAGAATGCCAAAGCCGATCATGTCATTGATCGTGCTTGCCGGACTGGGTGAGCGTAGCAGTTTGAAGATTTCATCGCGGATACGCTCGACCGAGATATCATGAAGTCCTTTTACTGCCTTGCGGCAGGCCTCTGCCCCGATCGGGTCAATCGGCGGGCGGCCAAACCATGCCTGAAACCGGAAGAACCGCAAGATGCGCAGGAAATCCTCGGCAATGCGGTTTTCAGCAACCCCGATAAAGCGCACACGCCCATCGCGCAGATCGGTTTCACCATCGAACGGATCATAGATCGTGCCGTCCAGATCGCAATAAATGGCGTTGAAGGTGAAATCGCGACGCTTGGCATCTTCAAGCCAGCTGTCGGTAAAGGCGACTTCAGCATGGCGGCCATCGGTCAGGACATCAACCCGAAGCGTGGTGATTTCATAAGCGCCAGCGTCGGCAATTGCGGTGACCGTGCCGTGTTTAAGGCCAGTTGGGATCACCCGAATGCTGGCCTTTTCAAGTGCTGCCTGGGTTACCTCGGGTGCAAGGTCACAAGCAATATCGACATCCACCAGGTCGCGTTTAAGCAACGCATCGCGCACCACACCACCGACAAAGCGCGCGCATCCGCCTTGCTGCGCAATGGCATCAAAAACGCGGGCGGTATCATCGGCGACCATAATCCCGTATGGCCGCAATCTGCCGGTTACTTCGAGTGCTGTCATCGCTGCTGTGTCGCCACCTGTCATTTGGCTGTTCCGACGATGGCTGGGCTATGGCTATTTCTTGGGTTCGAAATAGCCCGGCTCGACCACGCCGTCACGCAATACCGGCGCATGATAAATGGAATCGGGCGGCGCACCAGTCCCAAGTGCGGTGAAAATCAGGATTGCGGCCGTCAATGCCACGCCCAGACCAAATAGCAGCAGCCAGGGTCCCTTGCTCCATGGCGGAACGATGTCGTGACCTTCGCGGATGGCCTTGGCGCGCGCCCACTTCAACCACAGCCCGTAAATCACAAAGGGCAGGATCAGGGGAAGGCCGATCTGGATGATTTGTCGCAACATAAGGCAGGTCCCAGTATTCGGATGAACTAAACGGATTAAGGTTGCAGTGACGGCGCGTTGGCCCGGATCACTTCAGAGAAATTGACCAGCATCCCGGCCGTGGCCCCCCAGATGTAATATTCGCGATAGGGAATCGCAAAATAACGTCGGCGCGCACCTTCGAACGTCACGGTTTGCAGTTTCTGGTTTCGCGGATCAAGAATGAAATTAAGCGGAACTTCAAAGACTTCGGCAACTTCGTGATCATCGGGTTTCAGATCAAACGGCGGTGTGACCAGACCGATCACCGGCGTCACCTGATAGCCGGTCACGGTGTAATAATCGTCAATCCGCCCGACCAGATCGATATGACGGCGCGAAAGACCAATTTCTTCTTCGGTTTCGCGAAGGGCGGTTTCTTCAAGGGTGGCATCGACTTCTTCCTGCCGCCCGCCGGGGAAGCTGATCTGGCCGGCATGATCGCTTAGATGATCAGTTCTGCGTGTCAGGATCACGTGCAGACCCGCATCGCGTTTGACCAGCGGCACAAGAACGGCCGCCGGACGCGACACCAGCTCACCATCGGCAAAGGCCCGCGCACGGGATTTCGACCCCGGAAAATCGACAGCATGATCACCACGGCGCTGCAAAACATCGCCGGTTGGCGCGCGCAAGGCTGCAATGATGTCATCGGGTGTCATTCGGTGGCCTCCATACGACCGATCTCAAAGAACTGGCCATGACTATACACACCAATACGGATCATGCCGTTATCAGGGTCACTTATTTCCTCGGCCAGGTCGACCAGTTGATAAAACACCGCCCGGTTCAGGCGCGCTTCAAGGCCCCGATCCAGCCCGACATAGGGGGATGGTTCATCGGTTTCCGGATCATGTTCGACGCGCAGCGGATGGTCCTGATCAAGTTCGACCCACTGGTCGATATTGGTGCGAAAGCGGATATTCTGGTCTTTGCCTTCGCCTTCATTTTGCATTTCGACCGCGATAAAGGCGACGTCTTCGACATCAATCCGGGCCATTTCAGCCGGGGTCACCAGCCAGTGACCGCCTTCCTCGTCACGTTGCAGTACGGAAGAAAAAAGCTTCACCAGTTCGATTCGGCCAATCGGGCCACCTTGATAGAACCAGGTGCCATCCCGACCTATAGACATAGGGATATCGCCGCAGATTTGCGGGTGCCGCCCGGTATCAGGCTTCTGCCCGCGCAAGCGCGTCCACAATTTTTCGGCGAGATCGACGGTTTTTTGGTTATCATTCATGCTGTAGAGTTGATCCTGAACCAGACGTTTTCCCGTTTCGCTTAACCGATTTCATCTGCGTTCTCTGGCCTGCCAACGCCTGCACTGCAACATAGGAAGCACAGTCAACCGCCATGACAAACGCGCCACAATTCCCCGAAGAAATGGGTTTCTCCCAGGAAAGCAGTCTGGAACGCGATGCAGCTCGTCTGGACGAGTGTGTCGCACGGCTGGCCGAAGCCCGCAAAATGATTTCCTCTATTATATTTGGGCAGAATGATGCCGTAGAGCAAACACTTATCGGCATTTTATCGGGTGGACATGTGCTGATGGTCGGTGCGCCGGGCCTTGGCAAGTCCCTGCTTGCCCACACACTGGGCAAGGTTCTTGGCCTGCTTGATAAGCGTGTTCAGTTCACCCCTGATCTGATGCCAGCCGACATTCTGGGTTCCGAAGTGCTGGAAGAAGGGGCCGATGGCAAGCGCGCCTTTCGCTTTATCAAGGGCCCGGTATTTTGCCAGTTGCTTCTCGCTGACGAGATTAACCGTGCCAGCCCGCGCACCCAGTCAGCCCTTCTGCAGGCCATGCAGGAACGCGAAGTTTCGGTGGCAGGTTACAGCCACAAGCTGCCTGAACCGTTCCATGTTCTGGCGACCCAGAACCCGCTAGAGCAGGAAGGCACCTATCCCCTGCCCGAAGCCCAGCTTGACCGTTTCCTGCTTGAAGTCCGCCTGAGCTACCCAAATGCCGACGAAGAACGCAAAATCGTCACCGAAACCACCGGCCGTTATCCGGCCCGTCCGCGTCAGGTTCTTCAGACCGATGATCTGGTCGAGGCACAGGACTTTGTCCGCCGCCTGCCAATGCCAGACCGGGTGCTTGATACCATCATTGCGCTGTGCCGCGAATGCCGCCCGGAAAGCACATCACTTGCCGATATCCGCGAAAATGTCGCCTGGGGTCCGGGCACACGTGCGGCACAGGCGCTGTCACTGGCGTGTCGGGCGCGTGCCATGCTGTTTGGCCGCTTTGCACCGTCGATCGAGGATATCGAAGAACTGGCCGTTCCTGTCCTGCGCCATCGTTTCGGCCTGACCTATGGCGCGCGCGCCGAAGGCTTTACCGCCAAGGGCCTGATTACCGATGCGCTGGCCCATTTGCAGGAGAACAGCTAATTGGCGAGCACTGCCGTGCATGATCATGTCGCCGCCGCCCGCGCCCTTGCGGCCCGACTGCCCCAGCTGATTGATGAGTCGCGCCGAACGGCCATCAGTCTGCGCAGCGGCCTGCATGGCAATCGCAAGGTCGGACCCGGCAGTGATTTCTGGCAGTTCCGCCCCTATGTCCCCGGCGATCCGACCAACCAGATTGACTGGCGCCGGTCGGCACGTAGTGAACATACCTTCATCCGCCAGACCGAATGGCAGGCCAGTCACAATTACTGGATCTGGCCGGTTCTATCCCCTTCGACATACTGGTCTGCCAAGGACAGCCTGCCATCCAAGGCCGAACGCACCCTGATCATTTCCATCGCGCTGGCCGACCTTTTGATCCGCAATGGCGAAACCGTGGGTACCTTCGATGGTGAACGCACGCGCATCACATCGGCCGAGCATCTTGAAAAACTGGCCCACGCGATGCTGGCCACCCCGCAAAGTATTGCTGATCAGGGGGCTAACATTCACCCCGGACGTAAGCATTCGGTTCTGATCCTGGGCGACTTCCTTGAGTTTTCCGATCAGGCGGAAAAATCGGCGCAGACCGTGCGCAGGTTAGGCCAGTATCAGAATGACGGGGCACTGGTGCAGATCCTTGATCCCGCCGAAATCACCCCGCCATTTCACGGGCGCGTCGATCTGTTTGATACCGACGATCAGATGATTTTTCGCAGCGAGAAATTCGAAGACCTTGCTGATAGCTATAAAAGGCGGGCACAAAAATGGCGGGCACAGGTCCGCGATGCCGCGCGCCAGAATAACTGGCTATATGATCGCCATGTCACATCCGAAAGTGCCAGCCCAACATTGCTCGCCCTTTATCAGCATCTCAGCGAGCGGCAAAATCAAAGCGGGTCAAACGGCCGGGGCCGGCCCAACATGCACCGCCATAACACGCAGGAGATGTCATGAGCCTTTCGGCCATCACATTCCTTTATCCTGCGATTCTGGCCGGGCTGATGGTGTTGCCCATTGTCTGGCTTTTGATCCGATCCGCCCCGCGTTCGCCAAAAACCGTTGTCTTCCCGGCTGCACGCATTTTGCGTGGTCTTAAAAGCAAGCGCCGCGACATTCAGCGTGCCCCGATCTGGCAGACCATTCTGCGCTGTCTGATCCTGACGCTTCTGATTATTGCCGCAGCCCGCCCGGTAATGAACCGCAATGACTTTGCCGCCAACGATGGTGCAATCCTGATCATTGCCGATAATGGCTGGGACAGTGCGGCAAACTGGCGGCAGTACCGCACCGCCTTGCAACAGATCGCCAATCAGGCCCGGTTTGATTTGCAAACCATCTATGTCGCCCAAACCGCACCCGAGGCCGCCGGTGCCACTACATGGCAATTGCCAGACATTGTCGGGCCGGTATCGCCCAATGATACCAAAAGCCTGTTTGACCGCCTGCAACCCCTTCCCTGGGCATCAGATTATGCTGCCCTTTCTGACCTGATTTCCGAACGTCCGGACATGAGCCAGTCAGTGGGCAGCATCCTGTGGCTGACGGGCGAGATGGACAGCCCCGGCAAGACCAAGATTGCATCCGAACTGCAAGACATCGCACCGATCACAACCATTTCACCAACCATCACCGATCGTATCGCCATCCGATCATTGAGCCGATCTGGCACCGGGATGGTTGCAACCCTGGCCCATGACCGCGATGACCAACCGCGCGAGATCAATCTTCTGGCGCGCGGCGAACGTGGCAGCGTCATCCTGCGCCATACGGTCGAACTCGCTGCCGATAGCGATCAAAGTGATGTTGTGATCCTGCTGCCAAGCGACATTTCAAACGCCATCCAGTCGGTCGGGATCGAGGGGATCGAAAGTGCTGCATCGGTCTTTCAGACCGGGGCCCGCTGGCAGCAACGCCGGGTCGGTGTGATCGTCAGCTCCGGGGATGGTCCGGGGGTGTTGTCCGATCAGTATTTCTTCCTTGATCGCGCACTATCGCCCTATGCCGATGTGACCTATGCGCCGCTGGGAACCTTGTTGGAAAACGGGGTAGACGTTTTGGTTTCCGCCGGGCCGATATCCGGGCTTGGCAGCCAGTTTGATGCGCTCGAACGCTGGGTCAATGAAGGCGGTATGCTGGTGCGCTTTGCCGGTGACAGCTCATCACAGATCGGCAATCAGTTCCTGCCGGTCACGCTGCGCCTTGGCAATCGGGACTTTGGCGGGTCGATGTCCTGGGAAAAGCCCAAAAGGTTGCTCGACTTTCCGGAAAACAGTCCGTTTCAGGGCATTGAAGTCCCGGACGATATCACCGTCACCCGGCAACTACTGGCCGAACCGGACCCGGACATTGTCAGCAAGACCTGGGCGCGCCTGACCGATGGCACGCCATTGATTACCAGCACGCCGCGCAATGCCGGGCGGATTGTGCTGTTCCATGTCACGCCCTGGGCAGACTGGTCGAACCTGCCGATGTCGGGCCTGTTTGTTGAGCTGTGGCAAAAGCTGCTGCCGCTTGCCAGCCCAAGCAATCGCAGCGACGCTGAACTGCAAAGCAGCCTGCCCGCCCAGACCGTGCTTGACGGGTTTGGCCGCCCGCATCAGCCAGATGCGCTGATCCTGCCGGTTCAAACACCACTGCCGGTGCCCAACCCGCGTCATCCGCCGGGCATTTATGGTGAGAATGGCCAGGCGGTTGCGTTGAACCTTGGCCCGTCTCTGACCAACATTGGGCGCGACATTAGCTGGCCATCAGGAATCAGCACACGCGAAATCACCAATCAAAGCCAGGTCGATCTTGCGGCGCTTTGCCTGCTGGCGGCCTTTATACTTGTGCTGCTTGATGCGTTGATCCTGCTGGTGCTCAACAACCTGTCCCTGCGGCGCAGCCGACGCAGTAATGCGCTGACCTCGATCTTGCTGGCGCTCGTCCTTACAGGCGGGACGGCGATACTCCTGATGCCCTCAGCCGGCCATGCGGCGTCCCTTCCCGAAGCAGCACTTCAGCCACGTCTGGCCTATCTTGAAACCGGCAATGCCCCGGTTGATCGCCTCAGCCGCGCGGGCATGACCGGCCTGACCGAAATCTTGCGCCGGCGCAGTGCCGCCGATCTCAATACGGTCGATGGTATCAACCCGGAAACTGATGAGCTCAGTTTCTATCCACTGATTTACTGGCCGCTAGTGGATGGGCAGGAACCGTTTTCCGAACGCGCGCAGGATCGGTTGAACCGGTATCTTAATAATGGCGGGATGATCCTGATCGACAGTCGCGACCGCGAAGTCCAACCGGCCCGTTTGCGCCGGCTGCTGGCCGGGCTGGAAGTGCCGCTTCTGGATCGTGCGCCCAGTGATCACATCCTGTTTCGCAGTTTCTATCTGCTTGACCATGCCTTTGGCCGGTTTTCCGAACCGCTGTGGCTCGATGCTCGTCCAAGCCAACGGTTGGACGGGGTGGCATCGGTCCTGTTTGGCGGCAATGACTGGGCATCGGCATGGATCATCCCCGAAGGTCGCGATGACCTGCGCAGTGAAGATATCTCCCCGCGCCAACGTGAAATGGCCTATCGGTTCGGGGTCAATCTGGTGATGTATGCCCTGACCGGCAGTTACAAGGGCGATCAGGTCCATATCCCGGCCATCCTTGAAAGGTTGGGCCGATGAACCAGGGATGGCAAAACCTTCAGATTGCACCGCTTCTGGATATCACCATCCTGCAGGCGCTTTCCGTTCTGTGCCTTGGGGCCATCATCGTTTTTACCATCTTCCGCCTGCGCGGCACGGTCTGGCGCGGGGTGGTGATGGTGCTGGTTTTGCTTGCCCTTCTGGCTCCGCAATTCACCGACCGCGAAAGCGAAAAACTAAGCGACATTGTCCTTGTTCTGGTCGACCGATCCACAAGCCAGGATATCGCCGACCGAAGCGCGCAGACCGATGCGGCAATTGCCGAACTGCAGGACCGCTTTGCCGATGATCCGACGGTCGAGCTTCGCTTTGAAGATGTCCCGGGTGAAACCGATACCCGCATGTTTGCTGTACTTGACCGGTTGCTGGGTGGATTGCCGCGCGAACGGTTGGGCGGGGTCATGATGATCACTGACGGGCAGGTTCATGATGTGCCCGGCCGTCTTGACCTGAATGCGCCATTGCATGTTCTGATCAGCGGCGGGCGTGATGAACGAGACCGTCGATTGGTCATCCGCCAAAGTGCCGATTACGGCATTGTCGGCAAGGACGCCGAATTCATGATCGAGGCGATTGATCCGCAACTGCCCGCCGGCACCGCCATCCCGGTTCGTATGTTGCTTGAAGACGGTACGGAACGTGAAATTGCCCTGCCCGCCAATGAACAACGCCGGGTCAGCATCCCGGTCCCGCATGCCGGGTCGGTTCTGGCCGAACTGCGCATGGATACGCTTGAAGAAGAAACCGACAAGTCCAATAACCGCCTGATCCTTGAAACCACGGGCGTGCGGGATCGGTTGCGCGTGTTGTTGTTATCGGGTGAACCCCATCCCGGCGAGCGCGCATGGCGCAACCTTTTGCGGGCGGATCCGGGTGTGGATCTTGTGCATTTCACGATCTTGCGCCCGCCAGAAAAGGGCGATGACACGCCGATCAATGAGCTCGCCCTGATCCCGTTTCCGATCCGTGACCTGTTTGAAGTGCGCCTGCGTCAGTTTGATCTGATCATTTTTGATCGCTATCAGATGCGCGGGGTGTTGCCGCCGCATTATCTCGAAAAGGTTGTCGATTTCGTACGCTGGGGTGGTGCGGCACTGGTCGTCGCCGGGCCGGAATATATCGGGCCGGACGGGCTTGCCAGCACGGCCTTGAATGACCTGATGCCTGCTGTTCCGACCGGACGCATCGTCGAGCAGGCCTTTGTCCCCCGAGTTAATCAGGCAGGTCGCTTGCACCCTGTCACAACCGCCATTGCCGGATCACCATCAACACCGCCGAAATGGGGGCAATGGTACCGCCAGATTGAAACACGCGTGTCCGATCCGGATGCGATGACGCTTCTGACCGGGGTTGATGACCTGCCGCTTTTGACCATGCAGCGGGTCGAGGAAGGCCGGGTTGCGATGCTGAGTTCCGATCAGATGTGGCTGTGGCAGCGCGGCCATGACGGCGGCGGTCCGGTTGCCGAATTGCTCAGGCGTCTTTCGCACTGGCTGATGAAGGAACCGGCTTTGGATGAAAACACGGTGCGCACCGAACGCAGCCCGGATGGTGATAGCCTGATCCTGAACTGGCGCAAGATTGGGGCGGCCCCCGAAGCCGCCAGCGTGATCAACCCGGAAACCGGCGAGCAGATCAACGCCCCGTTCGAACAGCTTCCTGATCAGTCATGGCAGGCAACCGTGCCGATTGAAACACGCGGCCTGATCCGCATTCGGGTGCGTGATCAGGATAACCGCAGCCAAACCAGCCTGCATGTCGATCGCGATGTCCTGACAGCCGAAACTCAGAACACCAATTCCACCCCCGACCTTCTGGCCGGTTTGGTCGCGGAAAATGAAGGCTATATCGGCCGGATCGAAGACGGCTTACCCGATTTCCGCCATGTGCCCGATGACCGTATCTGGCATGGCAGCAACTGGGCCGGATTTGTTCAGACCAACAGTTTCAAGACAGTGATTGGCGGCATTACCAATCTGCTGCCCATCCCGTTTGTTGCCCTTTTGATCGGGGTGATCTGTTTGCTGGGCTGGCGGGTCGAAAGCAAGTAATCCAAGTCATCTCATGGCGTCGGGCGCTGGCGACCACGCCCTTCGCGATATTCGACGCAGGCATCCTTGTGGAAGTTGCACAGACCGCCTTTGAACTTCTCGACCAGGAAATCGATAAAGACGCGCACCTTGCTGGGCAGGTGGCGACGTTCGGGATAGACCGCGTAAATGCCACCGCTGCTGAGCGGATCGTAATCATTCAGGATCCGGACAAGGCGCCCTTCGCTCAGCGCCTCGGCAACGATGAATTCCGGCTCGCGCGCAATACCAAGGCCACGGATGGCGGCAACCGATGTGAATTCGCCGTTATTACACGACATCACCGGATCGACACGTACCGACACCTGCCCTTCGGGCCCTTCGAAATCCCAGATATTGGGACTTGGCACGTTGGTATAGGAAATCGTTTTATGATCTGCCAGTTCCTGCGGGGTTTTGGGTTCGCCATGTTCGGCAAGATAGCCCGGTGATGCCACCACGTGGCCGGTGAAATCGGCAAGCTTGCGCGCAATCAGACTTGAATCCTTAAGGCGTGTAATCCGCACCGCCATATCGATCCCTTCGGCCACCAGATCAACCATGTGATCGGCCAGATGGATATCGACATGCAGGCCGGGATATTTTTCCATGAATTCGGTGACCAGTTGCGGCAGATACATCTGCCCGAAGGTCAAGGGAGCGGAAATGCGCAAGGTGCCGCGCGGCGTGCCGCGCAAGTCGGTCAGGGCATGTTCGGCGGTTTCGATTTCTTCGACCACGCGCGCACAGTGCTGATAGAAGGTCGACCCGGCATCGGTCAGGCTCAGCCGCCGTGTGGTGCGGTTCAAAAGCCGGATGCCAAGGTTGTCTTCCAGCTTGGTCACATGTTTGCTGACGGCCGATTTCGACATGCCAAGCTTGCGCGCCGCACCGGAAAAACTGCGTTCCTCGACAACACGTGCAAAGACGGTCATGCCGTCCAGATTTCCGATCAACATTATGTGACTCCCGGCTACATTCCGCGATGTACTGTTTCGCGATTGGAAACAAATTAATGTCACATCAGCGAATTGTCTTCAACGCGCAAATCAGGAGAATAAACACCAACCGAGGCAGGACGCCTGCCAAAACCGACGAACAAAATTGGAAACGGACATGGGATTACTTGTCGACGGAAAATGGCAAGACAAATGGTATGACACCAAAAGCACCGGCGGAAAATTCAAACGCCAGGATTCTGCTTTTCGCAATTGGGTGTCTGCCGATCAGAATGCCGAATTCCCGGCCGAAAAGGGCCGCTACCACCTTTATGTCTCCTACGCCTGCCCGTGGGCGCACCGCACCCTGATCTTTCGCGCGCTCAAGAGCCTCGAAGACATGATCAGTGTGTCTGTCGTGCATTGGCATATGGGCGAGAATGGCTGGAAGTTTGACCGCGATACCGGCCTTCCGGATCATCTGGAAGACCGCGACTTCATGCATCAGGTCTATACCGATGCGATGTTTGATTACACCGGGCGTGTGACCGTGCCGGTGCTGTGGGACAAGAAGACCAACAAACTGGTCAGCAATGAATCCGCTGAAATCATCCGGATGCTCAATAGCGCGTTTGATGATCTGGGTGCAACGGATGTTGATTTCTATCCTGAAGAACTCCGTGCCGAGATTGATGCGGTCAACGAGCGCGTTTATCACGACGTGAATAACGGCGTTTACAAGTCGGGTTTTGCGACAACGCAGTCGGCCTATGAAGAAGCCGTCACCACCCTGTTTGATGCACTTGATTGGCTGGAAGATCGTCTGTCAAAACAGCGCTATCTGGTTGGCGATCAGCTTACCGAGGCCGACTGGCGCCTGTTTACCACACTCGTGCGCTTTGACCCGGTCTATCACGGGCATTTCAAATGCAATCTGCGCAAGCTGAATGAATATCCCAACCTTTGGGCCTATACGCGCGATCTTTATCAGCAGCCCGGGATCAAGGAAACGGTCTTTATAGACCATATCAAGGGCCACTATTACGAAAGCCACCCGACGATCAATCCGTCCGGCGTGGTGCCGCTTGGCCCGGTTATGGATCTTGAAGAGCCGCATGGCCGCGAGAAACTGTCCTGATCACATTGCTGATCATCAGGATCAGATAACAAAAAACCCCGCAGCGATGCTGCGGGGTTTTTAATTTCCGGAGACCGGAAAAATCAGTTCAGACGACCTTTGATTTCCGCGATCGCGCTATCAACCAGCTCGTCTGCCTTTGCACCGGAGACCTTGTCAGTAACAAGAGCCGTGGTGGCCTTGGCTGCGATTTCGGCGACATGCGCACGAACTTCGGCGATAGCCTGGCTTTCGAGGTTGGAGATACGATCCAGGGCCTGCTGCTCACGGCGTTTAAGGGCCGCTTTCAGCTCTGCCTGGGCGCTCTCGAGCATACGGTCGGCTTCTGCCTTGGCATGCGCGCGGATTTCGTCAGCTTCCTTCAGGGCTTCACGCTGTTTGGCCTGATAATTGGCCAGAAGCTCTTGAGCTTCTTCGCGAAGACGCTGTGCTTCGTCCAGTTCATCAGAAATCTTCTGTGCACGTTTATCAAGTGCAGCCGAGATCCCCTTGACGGCTTTGAAGCCACCAAAACCGGCGACCAGCACGAAGGAAAGCGTGGTCCAGGTGTATGGATCGGTAAGGAAAGTAACCTCTTGGGTTGCCATTATCTTACTCTCCTACGATTGCCGAAACAGCCTTGTCGGCGGTTTTGGCCTGAACCTTGACACCGATAAGTTTGTCGGTTGCTTCACGGGCAATTTCCGATGCTGCTTCTGCAACACCCGTCATTGCTTCCGCTTTGGCGTCCGCAATTGCCTTTTCGGCCTCAGATGTCTTTTTAGTCAACTTCTTGACCATGGCATCGGTTTTTTTGGCCTGCTCTGCAGCAGCCTTTTCCGATGCTTCGCGAATGTCAGCCTGAGCGGCATCACGAGCTTCTGCCAGGGCAGCCTCGTATTTCGCGATGGCGGCATCGGTTTCGTCTTTCAACGCCCGAGCCTTGCCAAGGTTGTCTTCGATGTTTTTTTGACGGCGTTCAAGAACTTCACCGACCTTCGGCAGCGCGATTTTCGACATCAGGAAATACAAGATGGCGAAAATTACGAACAGCCAGAAAATCTGTTCTGAGAACGTCGCAATATCAAACTGCGGCATAGCCTACTCCCGAATTCAACGAGACCGGCGAGGGAGTGCCTCGCCGGGCCGTGTATTCGCGCAAAAGGCGCCGATTAGCCGAACAGAACGATCAGCGCAACGACGAGTGCGAACAGTGCAATAGCTTCGGTAACAGCAAAGCCGATCCAGCCATACAGTTCAACGTCGCCTTTTGCAGCCGGGTTACGGCCAACAGTCGCAATCAGGCTCGACCAGATGTTACCAACACCGATACCGGCACCAATCATGCCAATAGCAGCCAGGCCAGCACCAATCATCTTAGCAGCATCGAGTTCCATAACTTCACCCTTTCGAATTTCTTAAAGGCAATCAGAAGAGATCACACCAAACCACACACATCAGTGCATGTGGATTGCATCATGGAGATAGATGCAGGTGAGAATTGTGTAGACATAAGCCTGAAGCGCAGCAATGCCGAACTCCAGAACAGTAATCCCCGTCAGCATCGCAAAGGGAAGTACGCCGAGAATGCCAATCAGGCCGACGAACCCACCGATAACTTTCAGCATGATGTGGCCGACGGTCATGTTTGCAAACAGTCGGATCGCCAGGCTGAACGGACGAGAGAAATAGGAGATGATTTCGATCGGGACCAGAATGATCGCAGTCGCAAGCGGCGCACCTTCAGGGAAGAACATCCGAAGGTAATGCGTACCATGACGCATGAAGCCGATGACCGTCACACCGAGGAAGATCACCAGAGCCATCGCAAAGGTAACTGCGATGTGGCTCGTAAAGGTAAAGCTGTGCGGGATCATGCCAAGCAGGTTCCCGAACAGAACAAACATAAACAGTGTAAAGACGAACGGGAAATACTTGCGACCTGCGCTTCCCACGTTGTCCTTGAGCATGTTGGCGACGAATTCGTACATCACCTCGGCAGCACCCTGCCAGCGGCCCGGAACCAGCGCGCCGCGACGCATCGAAAGCGTCATGAAGCCCGTTACGAGAACGGCTGCGATCACCATCCAAAGTGCGGAGTTGGTGAAGGAAACATCAATGCCAGCAACCGAAAGCTCGGCCAAGGGCTTGATTTCAAACTGCTCTAGCGGTCCAGCCACCGTAATCCTCGCTCAATATTATCAGGGTTCGGATTGGTCCCCGTTCCCCTGCTTGCGCTCCCCCATCGCACGACCAAGTCCGACAGCACTGTCAAAACCCTTGGCAACACGATAAGCGTTCAAACCTCCAGCACCTGCTCCGAGAAAGACAAACAGAACAAGCAGCCAAGGTGTCGTATCAAGCACCCGATCCAGCGCCCAGCCGATCAGCAAGCCAACAAGGACAGCAGCGATCATTTCCGCCGAAATCCTCATGCCAAGCGCCATCCCTTGGGATGGTTTGCCGGTCGCCCGGTTCGGGCTGTGCAACTCTTCGCGTTTGCCTGTAACAGCTGCCAGTTTGCTTTCAAGCTCTGCTAATGAAGCGCGATCTTTATCATCGCTCATTGTCGTGAACCCCGCTGTGGCAGCCCTGCAGACGTCGCAAGGAAATGCGCGGGCAACATACTTAGCACCCCATGGGCTGTCAAGCTGTAAAACCCCGTCTTGCGCGACCTGCGAAAACCGGAATAATTCCAATTATTTCAGATATTTAACCTATGAAATGTGAAGGAAAACACTTTTAGAGTTAGGCAATAGTCGCAGTCACATTAATTCCCGCTGATCGGCCCTACCTGCCTGCAACCGGCGGTTTTCCTTGGTTCCCGCCGGTTTTACGGCTTTTGCCAAGGTGCCTGACAAACTTGGTGTTTTTCCCCAAGACCCGGCAATTTGCCAAAATCAGGACCTTTTTTTGCCAGATGCATGAAATATCGGCCGGTTAAACGCACCTGGCGTTCCCGATTCACCTGCAATGCGCAAAACGTGTTACCGGTGCCCGCGCAATCGGAAACCCTTCAGACCTTGCGCACGCGCAAAGTACGTTCGCCGTCCGATTTCTGCCAGCCATCTGGTTTGGCAGCCAGCATCCAGTCAAACTTGTGAAACAGTGCCCAGACAGCGCCCAGCGTATTGATCGCAATCGAATTCATATCAATCGGCTGCTTATCAAGAATTTCATCGCGCAAGATCGCGACGAGTTCTGCGACCGAGTTTCTGCCATCAAACACCGCCAGCAACCGCGCCAGATCCGGCCCACCGGTCAGATCCACCGCATTGCCGCTGCCATCCTCGATCAGGACCGGCTGACCCGCGAGTGCGACCAGATCATCAAAGAAACTCTCATTAGGCTGGACAAAGAAATAGGGGGCCAGTTCGGCATCAGGCAGCACTTCTGTACTTTGCCCCTTGTCCTCGCGCGTCAGATAGAAGGCATGAAGCGGCATCGCGCCACTGAACCGTTCGCAAAATGCCTGCTGATCGCGCAGTGGCTTGGCAGCCAGTTCGCGCAGCAAGGCCGGATCGCGGACGAGATTTTCGATATTGTAATGCGCCTTGCCCGTACCACCGAAACCAAAGAAGCCGGTGAAGGCCGCGACATGCAAGGCCGCAGACGCTGCAAAGCGATAAACCCCATGAACATCATAGGCGCATTCAACCGGATGCAGCAGCAGATCAACGATTTCCGGATCGTTTTCAAGCAGACCTTTGATAAAGCCGGGACCACCACCCATTTTAAGCAACATGTTGTCTTCGGGCAGCCCCGAAAGAAGTGTGCGCGTCATGGCAAGCTGTTGCTGCAGGTCTTTGCCTTCCAGCAATGGCTCGATCATTTTGCGCCACTCAGTGACCGCCAAGCGACCATGTTCGCCATACACCATGATGCCCATCGCACCATCGGCCTTAAGCACCGAAGTCAGGTCACGAAGCCCCTCTTCCGGGTCTTCAAGATGGTGCAGCACGCCAGCACAATTGATGTAATCGAACGCTTCAGGTTCAGACTTCGCGAACTCCAAGATCGTCTGATTAACGTAGGTGATGTTTGAAAGGCCGCGCGCCTCGGCCCGGGCGCGGGCGACCTTGGTGCTGGCACTTGACGGTTCAAGATAGGTCACAGACCCGCCAACATCGCGGAGCTGTTCTGCAAGCCAGATCAGGGAATCGCCAGTGCCGCCGCCAGCAACCAGCGCACGAAAACTGTCATCGAAGTCCCGTGTCCCGCCAAAGCAGTAATGATTGACCCGTGACAGGGTATCGAGTGGCGGCATTAACAGGCGGTCTTTTTCCTGCTGCGGATCGCGCAGCGGATAGGGAAACTGTTCGTAAAGCTCGCGCACTTTTTGAGACATTCGGCCTTCACCACCATTGAGTTTCAATGATGTGTAACACCGCGTGCCCTATCAGTTTATTAATGGAATGCTTAATAACGCGCGCGAACTAGTTGGTGAAGTCGAGCTCGGTCTGTTCTTTCTTGGAATAGACTTCTGCCTGATGCAGATCGACCGACACCAGCGAGGACACACCACGTTCGGCCATGGTCACACCAAACAGGCGGTTCATCCGGGCCATGGTCATACGGTGGTGGGTAATGACCAGGAAGCGGGTATTGGCATGACGGCCAATGGCCTCCAACAGCTTACAGAAACGGTCAACGTTGGCGTCATCAAGCGGGGCGTCAACCTCATCGAGCACGCATATCGGTGCCGGGTTGGTCAGGAAGACCGCAAACAGCAAAGCAACAGCCGTCAGCGCCTGCTCACCACCCGATAGAAGCGACAGATGCTGAAGCTTCTTGCCCGGCGGGGATGCCATGATCTCAAGCCCGGCTTCCAGCGGATCATCCGCGTCGGTCAGCATCAGATGCGCACCACCGCCGCCAAACAGGCGGACAAACAATTGCTGGAAGTGTTTGTCGACCTCGTCAAAGGCCGCCTTAAGGCGCGCGCGGGCTTCGCGGTTGAGCTGATTGATGCCATTGCGAAGTTTCTCAATGGCAGCAATCAAATCATCGCGTTCCGACACCATGGTGTCTTTCTGTTCCTGCATCTCGGCCAGTTCGACCTCGGCACGCAGGTTGACCGCACCAAGGTTTTCACGCTCGCGGGTCTGACGTTGCAGCCGGGCTTCGATGTCGCCTTCGGCTGGCAGGTCCTTGGTCAGATCAATCTGGCCCAGTTCAACCAGTTGATCTGGCGTAGCGTTCACACGTTCACGGATACGTTCGATCAAATCACGGCGGTGTTGTTCGGCCTGTTCCAGCAATGCTTCACAGCGCACGCGACCTTCGCGGGCCTCGGCCAGTTTTTGTTCAGCTTCGCGCAGGTTCATGTCCGCTTCGCGCTGTGCATTCTCGGCGCGCTGCAACTCATCGGCGGCGTCCTTGCGGGTCTGGTCGGAAAGTTCGATCCGGTCAGAAAGGATCGCACGGCGTTCTTCGATCTCTTCGGGCTTAAGTTCAAGCTCCTCGATCTCCATGCGTGCTTCTTCCTGACGTTCGCGCAATTCGGCAACGCGTTCGCCCGCCCCTGATGCACGTTCGTTCCAGGTGGAGATTTCGTTTTCAACGAATTCAAGGCGCTTGCGCCGGCCTGACATGGTGCTTTGCATACGTTCAAGCTGGCTGCGTGCTTCCATCTGATCGGCGCGCGCATCGGCCAGATTGGCGCGCTTTTCAATTAGCTCCGCCTTGATTTCCATCAGGCCTTCGCTGCTTTCCTCAGGCAAGGCGGCGAGCTCTTCCTGTTCGGCGATCAGTTCATCAAGGTCCTGCTTGGCGCGTTTTTCGGCCTCTTCGGCGTTCTGAAGGCGGCTTTCAATCGCGCTGGCATCGCGTTTGATATTGGCGATTTCCTCACGCGCGGAGGACGCAGAATTTTCCGCATCGCGCACTGCACGATGGGATTCCTGCTCGGCCGTTCGGGCCGCCTCGATTTCTTCATCAAGACGTTCGACATTTTCACTGGCGATCTCGGCCCGTTCGCTTGCGGCTTCGACCACCGCATCGACTTCTTCAAGTTCGGCACGCAATTCTTCAAGACGGTTGCGTTGACGCAGACGCACCGCGGCCGGTAATTCAGCCCCGGCAAGAATGCGATAGCCATCCCAACGCCACAGCGCGCCTTCGCGTGAGACAAGGCGTTGCCCAACCTTCAGGTTCTTGGCAAGGAAGTTACCCGTGGCTTCGTCATCAACAATGCCGATCTGCCAAAGGCGACGGTTCAAAAGGGCGGGTGCCTCAACATATTTGGCAAGTGCTGTCACACCATCCGGCAGGGCCGGATCGTCGGTTGCCGGATCAATCGCCGACCAATGCATCGCGGCATCGGCTGCATCCGGCGCATCAAGGTCCTCGCCAAGGGCCGCGGCCATCGCCAATTCAAAGCCGCCCTGAACCGTGATGTTTTCGATCACGCCGGGATATTTATCGTCATCACCGCCGCGCAGCAGGCTTTCAAGGGCTTCGATCTCGGCCGTCAGGCGGGCCTTGCGGCTTTCGGCATCGCGAAGGGCATCGCGGGCACTGCTTTCAGCGGTTTTCAGGCTGTCTTCGCGGTCGCGCATCTCGGCTAGGCGCATCTCGGCCTCTTCGACCGCCATTTTGCGCTGCTCGACCAGTTCCTCGCACTCTTCAAGATGCATGCTGGCTTCTTCAAGGGCCTCGGAAAAGTCGGCTTCGATGCGGATGTCATCAAGCTTGGCAACCGCTTCGTCATGGCGCTCGGTCAGGCGTGCACGACGGGCATTCAGCTCGCTCAGGCGCTGTTGTACTGATTTGAGGCGTGCCTCTTCCTCGGCGACCTTGTTGGTCATCGCATCGACATCGACTTCAAGTTCTTCGACCCGAAGGGCCTTTTCGGAGGCGACTTCGCGGGCCTCATCAAGGGCGTCGTCTTCGCCACCCTGGGCCTCGCTCAGTTCTTCGCGCTCCTCTTTAAGCTTTTTAAGTGCGCCTTCGGCATCACTTGCCAGTTCTGCCTCACGCGCAAGGTCGGCATCGATCTGCTGGATGCGGCCACGCAGCTGGCCCATCTGGGTTTCGATCTGGGCTTTGTCCTTATCAAGGCCTTCGCGCTCGATCAAAAGGCGCTGCAGGGCGGCTGCGGCCTCAGATTCTTTTTTGCGAAGATCTGGCAGGCTTGCGGCGACATGGGCCTGAACCGTTGTTGCCTCGGTCACTGACGAGGTCAGATCCCGCACGGCACTTTCACCTGCGACCAGCAATTCGCGCGCATCTTCCTGCCGCTTCTGGGCATCGGTCCAGCGGATGTGGAACAGCAATGCCTCGGTCTCGCGGACACTTTCGGAAAGCTTGCGATAGCGTTCGGCCTGTCTTGCCTGCTTTTGCAGCGAGGCGATCTGCCCATCAAGCTGCAACAGAACATCTTCAAGACGTTCCATATTCTGTTCAGCATTCTTAAGGCGAAGCTCCGCCTCGTGACGGCGGGAATGCAGGCCGGTAATGCCAGCGGCTTCTTCAAGGATCAGGCGACGCTGGATCGGTTTGGCCCCGATCAGGGCGCCAATTTTGCCTTGGGACACCATGGCATTTGAGCGCGCACCGGTCGCGGCATCGGCAAACAGCAATTGCACATCACGTGCGCGCACATCCTTGCCATTGACGCGATAGTTCGACCCACCACCGCGTTCGATGCGGCGTGTGACTTCGAGAAGATCAAAGTCGTTGAACATCGCGGGCGCCTTGCGCTCGCTGTTATCAAGGGTCACGGAAACTTCGGCGACGTTACGCGCAGGGCGGCTTGATGTGCCGCCAAAAATAACGTCGGACATGTCAGACCCACGCATCTGCTTGGCCGATGTTTCGCCCATCACCCAGCGCAGTGCTTCAACAAGATTGGATTTGCCACAGCCGTTCGGGCCGACAACACCGGTCAGCCCGTCTTCAACGAGTAGATCTGTTGAATCGACGAAGGATTTGAACCCCGTCAGCTTTAGCGATTTAAACTGGACCAATCATGTCCCCCGGTCCGACCCTGTCCCCTGTTGCCGAACACCGCGGACGCGGTGTCCGGCAGAATTGTTTTGATTAGTCGATAAGGTCTTCGACTTTGTCGATAAAGAATTCGGCATCACGCGAACCGGCAATGGTGTCACCATCCAGCACGAAGCTCGGCGTGGAATTGACGTTGAATTCCTGTTCACCGGTCATGCGCGAAGCAACAATACCATCAATCAGTTCCTGATCAGCCATGCAGGCATCAACCGCATCGCCGCTCATGCCAGCAAAGCGGACAACTTCCTTGATGCTGCCGATCGGGTCCTGCGAACGTGCCCAGGTCATCTGCGATTTGAACAGCATGCCCAGAACACCGAAATAGCGATCTTCGCCAGCGCACTGCGCAATGGCAGCTGCACGCAGGGCAACACCATCAAGGGGATAGTCGCGGAAGATCAGCTTGAGCTTGCCGGTATCAATCAGCTTTTCCTTGATCTCAGGCAGAACCTCGGTGTGGAAGGACGCACAGTGCGGGCAGGTCAAAGATGCATATTCAATCATCGTGACCGGTGCATTCTCGTCACCCATCACATGTTCTTTCCACTCAACTGCTTGTGCCTGCTGGGCGCTTGCCAGCCCAACCATCATCAAAAAAGCACCAGCAAGAAACTTAACTGCCTTTAGCAAGGAAACCTCCGTTAAAACAAAGTTTTGTGATTACAAGCCTGTTGCAGCACGGGAGTCAACACACCCCCGAAAACGGCTATGCCACCAACGAGTCGCCAAGTTGGCGCGCAATTGCGGCAACTCCGTGATCGTTCATTTCAATAAACTGATTCGATTATCCCCGACGTGCAAGACAACAGCTCGTGACCGGATGACGCGCCCCAACGGGCGACAGGCGACTTCGCCACAGCCCTTATTTCTTGCCGGGTTTGGGCCGCAAACCACCACTTGCACCGGCGATATGACGACCAAGGCGGGTCAGGACTTCCCGTAGGTGCGGATCTTCGATCTTTTCGAGGTCCGCCTGACGCGATGGGCTGATGTCGGCTTCGGGGACTTCGGTCGGGCGATGGACGGTGCGTTCGGGGCGTGAAATGTCGCCCTGAAGCATGGTGATCTTGTTGATCGCCCGATAACCGAAATAGCTGTTCACGCGTTCGATGATCTGCGGCATGCGGTGCTGGAGTTCAAGAGCGACCGGCCCGACAACCCGGATCAACAGCGTCCCGCCAGCTATGCTTTCCTTGGGCGGCGGGCTGTATTTCAGCGGCATGGTATATTTTTCAAGATCGCTTCCGACGATCTCGGCCCAATGCAGGATGATTTCGGTCTGGAAAAAGCCGCGCTTGCGCACCAGTGGCCGGGTCAGATTACCGACAAGCGGCGCAACATTGCGAAGGCCCATGCGGCGTTCCGAACTGCCAAGCGGAGCAAATGCCTGCTTCTTTTTCGGTGCCACGGTTTTGGATGCCTGATCCATCACCGAGCCACTTTTCGTACCAGTGTTATCTTTTTTCTTGCTCACGCCCGCTTCTTTCGTAGGGTCTGCATAACTTCGGACCAGATCCGTAAAACAACATAACACGGGATCGACGTGCATTTCACCCAACAGGACAGACAACGCCTCGCAGCGAGCATGCTGGAATGGTATGACCGCCATCACCGCACCCTGCCCTGGCGCTCAGAACCCGGCGAGACGCCCGATCCGTATCACGTCTGGCTTAGCGAAATCATGCTGCAACAAACCACCGTGCAGACGGTGGGGCCGTATTTTGCAGCCTTTTTGAAACGCTGGCCAGCAGTGACCGATCTCGCCAATGCCGAACTTGATGATGTTCTGCACGCCTGGCAAGGGTTGGGATATTACGCCCGTGCGCGCAACCTGCATAAATGCGCCAAGGTGGTTGCAACCGACTATGACGGTGTCTTTCCCGATACCGAGGAAGGCTTGCTGAAACTGCCCGGCATTGGCCCCTATACCGCCTGCGCAGTTGCGGCTATTGCCTTTAACCGCCATGCAAGCCCGGTGGATGGCAATATCGAACGGGTGATTTCACGTCTGTTTGCGTTGGAAACGCCACTTCCCGACGTCAAACCCGAAATCAAGGAAAAGTCGGCTGCCCTGACGCCATCCAATCGCCCAGGTGACTATGCCCAGGCATTGATGGATCTGGGGGCTACGGTCTGCACCCCGCGCAATCCGGCATGTGGTATTTGCCCTTGGCAAGCAGACTGCGAGGGCCGCAAATCAGGCATCGCCCCCGACCTTCCAAAAAAACGCAAGAAGGAGCCGAAACCAACCCGGGTCGGCTATGCCTTCTGGATCCGGCGCGAAGATGATGGTCGCATTCTGGTGCGCCGCCGCCCGGAAAAAGGATTGCTGGGGGGCTTGTATGAAGTGCCGGGCAGCGACTGGCGCGCGATTGAGGCACCCGATGATGTCATGCTGTCCGAAGCCCCGGTATCTGCCGAATGGTCGGAACTTGATGGTACGGTGGGCCATACATTTACGCATTTTCATCTTACTGTCAGCGTGCTTGCCGCCACCCTGCCAGCACACGAGGCCGATCAACTTGATGGCAGTTGGACCACCATCGACGGTCTTTCGGACTTTGCCCTGCCGACCGTGATGAAAAAGATCGTCCGTCACGCCCTGAAATACAGGTCCGTGTGATCGCATCGTGATCACACCAACTGTTCGGCATTAGACCGGCTCAATTAAAAAGGCCCGTGGTCAGAACCACGGGCCTTCTGTTTTTTTGAACCTCGCGCGGCGCGATCAGGCGTAAATGTCGATCACCTGTCCGCGGCCCTCTGTCGGGGTCGGGGCTGCCTGCTGCGACGTTTCGGTTTCTGCTGTTTGCTCGATCCGCTGTGTCGGCGGTGAATTCAGGTCGTTATTACCCGTTTCAGCAATCGGCGAGGTTGCCTGCTGAATCTGGACCGGGTTGGGTGCGTATGCGGCACCCCCTACTGCACCTGCTTGCATAACATTCTCCATCTATCCTTGCGGATAAGCTTTGATCGGAAAAATATAGCAAGAATTTTGGTCAAAAGCAAAACCGGCGGGTTTTGCAACCACGCCGGTTCTTTTAGGCATCAATGATTTAGCCGGATTTTTCCGACCCGGATCAGGCGGGGACCTGACCCATTTCCTTACGCAGCTGGCTGCGCAGATTGTCGATCGAAACCAGTCGACCATCACACTTGTAATGCCAATAAGTCCAACCATTACAAGCCTGTGCGCCCTGAACGTGTGCACCGATCTGATGGATCGAGCCTGCATTGTCCTTGTGACTGATGGAGCCATCCGCACGCACCATGGCGGCCACATTGCCCCGGTTGTCATAGATCTTGTCGCCCGGCGAAAGCAGGCCACGTTCGATCACCGCACCAAACGGAATACGCGGCAGGGAACGCTTCGACTCGGTCAGCTCAAGGCTGTCGCCATCAAGCATCTGGACCTTGGCAATGCGTTCGCGCGCAGCTTCGGCATAGCCTTCTTCCCGCTCCAGACCGATAAAGTGACGGCCCAGGCGACGGGCAGCCGCACCGGTCGTGCCGGTGCCAAAGAACGGATCAAGCACCACGTCACCCTGACGGGTGGTCGCCATCAGAACACGCTGCAGCAGGGCTTCGGGCTTCTGGGTCGGATGGACCTTCTTGCCCTTGTCATCCTTGAGACGTTCCGAGCCCGAGCAAATCGGCATCAACCAGTCAGAGCGCATCTGCAGGCCTTCATTGAGCTGCTTCATCGCTTCGTAGTTAAAGGTGATGGCTTTCTGCTCTTCGCTTTTCGAACACCACAGAAGCGTCTCATGAGCGTTGCAGAAACGCTTGCCGCGGAAATTCGGCATCGGGTTGGTTTTGCGCCAGACGATATCATTGAGGATCCAGAACCCGATATCCTGCAGCGTGTTACCAACGCGGTAAATGTTGTGATACGAACCGATCACCCAGATCGCACCGGTGTCCTTGAGAACACGGCGGGCCGCCGTCAGCCAGTCACGGGTGAACTCGTCATAGTGACGGAAGCTGTCAAACTGATCCCAATGGTCATCGACTGCGTCGACCTTGGAATTGTTCGGGCGCAGCAGATCACCGCCAAGCTGAAGGTTATAGGGCGGATCGGCAAAAATCAGATCGACGGATTTTTCCGGCAGGCTGTTCATCAGTTCGATGCAATCGCCGACCATCACCTGATCAAGTGGTAAAGATGTCTTTTTTGTCATGATGCCTTCTAGGTTCCCCCTTGAAATCTTGCTGAAAGCATCAACCGAAATAGTTAATGAAAGAGTTAACCGACTCCGAAATTTTTCAAGGATTCGCATTGTGTTAGAAAGTGCGTCACCTGTTTAGACAATCTTAACTGCTATGGTCGAAAAACCGGAAGATTTTGGCCCGTTTAACCAAACACTACACAGCCCGGCGATACAGCCCGGACTCGGCTGATCGAAGCGGTGCCTGGCAGCACCGTTTTGGTATCCCCTCACCCCTGCTTCACCCATTGGCTGCGCAGAAACCGGCCCTTTGCACGCAGGGATTTACCTCAAACCCCGTGCATTCCCAGATACTTACCCGAAAGAGCGGAAAACTGACCATTTGGACAGAAGGTGCTTTGCCTCTTTTGTGATCGCGTATACAATCTGCTCACAATCTATGCAAAAGGTTGAGTTTCGCATAACGGTAATAATCCGCAGGGGGACAAAAATGAAGTCTGGTACTTTCCGCCTTACGCGTCGTGCCATGCTGTCGGCCATCGCTGGCGCAGCCGCAGTCGTCTCGTTTGGTTTTGGTGCACCGGCAGAGGCCGCAGATCCGCTGAAGGTTTCGGCAATCTACACCGTTCCGGTCGAACAGCAGTGGGTTTCGCGTATTCACAAGGCGCTTAACGCTGCCGAAGCACGCGGCGATATTTCTTATGAATTTTCCGAAAACGTCGCCAACACCGACTATGAGCGCGTCATGCGCGAATATGCCGAAAACGGTTCCAACCTGATCGTTGGTGAAGTCTTTGGTGTTGAACGTGCGGCCCGCAAGGTTGCTGCCGACTATCCGGAAACCGCATTCCTGATGGGTTCGAGCTTCGCACCGGACGGGGAAAACTTCTCGGTCTTTGATAACTTCATCCACGAGCCGAGCTACCTTGTCGGCATGGCTGCTGGCAAGGCAACCAAGACCAACAAGATCGGCATGGTTGGCGGCTTTGCCATCCCGGAAGTGAACCGTCTGATGCATGCCTTCATGGCAGGTGCCAAATCGGTCAATCCGGATGTCGAATTCATGGTGACCTTCATCAACAGCTGGTACGACCCGCCCAAGGCCAAAGAAGCAGCCTTTGCGATGATCGATAGCGGTGCAGACATCATGTATGCCGAACGCTTTGGCGTTTCCGATGCCGCCAAGGAACGCGGCATCCTTGCTGTTGGCAACGTGATCGACACGGCGGCTGATTATCCGGGCACCATTCTGGGTTCCGCACTTTGGCACATGGAAGCCACCATTGACCACGCGATCGAAGCGGTCAAAGCTGGTGAATTCAAGGCCGAAGATTACGGCAAATTCAGCTACATGGAATTCGGCGGCGGTTCTGTCGTTCTGGATCCGGCCCTGCTGCCGGACGGTACGGTCGAAGAAGTCGAAGCCAAACAGGCTGAAATCCTTGATGGGTCCTTCACTGTCGAAGTAAACGACGAAGAACCGAAATCATCGATGTAAGATTTCCGTGAACTGATTGGGCAGTTCGGTGTAACAATCGAACTGCCCTTTTGTCGTTTACGACATCATGCCCGCCACGAAGACGCCCACCGCCCCACAGCGTGACGCATAAAAACAAAACGGATTACCCGAATGTCATCTGCTGCGCACACATCACCTGAAACGTCGCAAGACCTGCTGCTGTCGCTGGCAGGTGTCACCAAAAGATTTGGCGCACTGGTTGCCAATGACGCCATCGACCTGACCGTTCACAAGGGCGAAATCGTCGCCCTTCTTGGTGAAAACGGTGCTGGAAAAACCACCCTGATGAATATCCTGTTCGGCCACTATGTCGCTGACGAAGGCACCGTTACGGTTGCCAGTCGCGACGGGAACCTTGAACAGCTTGAACCGGGCGCCCCGCAGGCTGCCCTTGATGCCGGGATCGGCATGGTTCACCAGCACTTCACACTCGCTGAAAACCTGACCGGGCTTGATAACATCGTCCTCGGCACCGAACCGATTTTCAGGCTGCGGCGTGATCGCAGTACAGCGCGCGCAAAACTTGGCGAACTGATGGCCGGATCGGGCTTGAATGTCGATCTGGATCAGCCGGTCTACAAACTGACCGTTGGCGAAAAGCAGCGCGTAGAAATCCTAAAGGCGCTGTATCGTGATGCGCGCTTGCTCGTCCTTGATGAACCAACCGCGGTTCTGACCCCGCAAGAAGCCGACAGCCTGTTTGCCATCCTGCGCAAACTTGCCGCAAACGGCCTTGCCGTAATCATCATCGCCCACAAACTGGCCGAGGTTCTGGCCGTTTCGCACCGGATCGCGGTTCTACGCGGCGGGGCAAAGGTTGGCGAGATGCTGACCAGTGATGCCGATCATAAATCCATTGCCGAACTAATGGTCGGCCGCGAAGTTCCAGCCAGCCGACGCACCCCGCGCGAGCCGGGAAAACCGGTCATCACCCTTCGTGATGTTACCATTGATCGCGGGGATTCCCGCCGGTCCCTGCATGGGATGAATATCACCGCCCGCGAAGGTGAAATTCTGGGCATCGCCGGGGTATCGGGCAACGGTCAGGCAGCACTGGCACAGCTCATCGCCGGGCTTGATAAACCCGATAGCGGCACGGTCGAGATTTTTGGCGAAACCGTCACCAAATTTGATGCCCACACATTCGCGCAGAACGGCATCGCCCGCATCCCCGAAGACCGCCATCATGACGGCATGGTGGGGTCGATGACGGTGGCCGAAAACATCGCGATCGAGGATGTCCGAAGCCCGGAATATCAGAAACTCGGTTTCCTTGATTTCGATGCCATCCGCAAACGTGCCGAACATGCGATTAGCGATTATGACGTACGCTGCCCCGGCCCCGATGCCCCGGCGCGTCTTTTGTCGGGTGGCAATATCCAGAAACTGATCCTTGCGCGTGTACTGGAAAAATCACCCAAGCTGATCTTGGCTAATCAGCCGTCGCGCGGCCTTGACGTTGGTGCGCAATCCGAAGTTCATCGTCGCTTGCTTGAAGCCCGCCAAGGCGGGGCGGCAGTCATTCTGATTTCCGAAGACCTGGATGAGCTTTTGACAATTTCCGATCAGATCGCAGTTATCCATGCCGGGCATATTACACCCGCCATGCCGACCGACAGCATTGACCGATCCGAATTGGGTCTGATGATGGCCGGACAAAAAGCAGCAACAAACGCCAACCATGCCTCGACGGCCACCAATCCGGGAGAAACGGCATGATCCGCTTTGAACCCCGCAGCAATCCAGGCCCGTTTCTGGTCTATGGCGTGCCGGTTCTGGCAGCAGCCATCGCCATTCTTCTGGCCGCAATTCCGCTTGCCCTTGCCGGTGCCCCGATTATTGAGGCCTATGGCCTTATGATCAGTGGTGCCTTTGGCTCAGTCTTCTCAACCTCGGAAATGCTGACCCGTGCAACCCCGCTGATCCTGACCGGACTTGCTGCTGCCATCGCATTCCGGGCCAAGCTCTGGAACATCGGTGCAGAAGGCCAGCTTTACATGGGTGCGATGGCGGCTGTTGCCGTCGGTGCCGGCGTGATTGACGGACCCAGCTGGGTAATGATCCCGGTTGTGATCCTTGCTGGCATGGCGGCTGGTGCGCTGATGCTGATTGGTCCGACGCTTTTGAAAACGCGCCTTGGCGTGGACGAGGTCGTCACCACCCTTCTGTTGAACTTCATTGTCTTGCTGTTTGTGCAGATGATGCTGGAAGGTGCACTTAAGGACCCGATGTCGATGGGCTGGCCGCAGTCCGAACCGATCATCGACAGTGCAGCATTCCCGGCCCTTCTCGAACGCATGCGCGTTCATATCGGTTTGATCATCGCGCTTGTGTCGGCCGTTGCGCTGGCGATTTTCGTTAAACGCACGATCTGGGGCTTTGAAATTCGGGCAGTTGGGGAAAATGCCGCTGCTGCCAAATTCTCCGGCATTTCGGTGACCAAGACCATGATCCTTGTTGCGGCCCTTTCGGGTGGTTTGGCGGGTTTGGCCGGGGTATCGGAAGTGGCGGGCACGCGTGGCTATCTCGCGACTGATCTGTCGCCGGGTTATGGCTATGCCGGGATTGTGGTGGCGATGCTTGCACGTTTGTCGCCGATAGGGGTGATCGCATCGGCCTTGTTTGTCGCATCGGTTTTCGTCGGTGCAGATTCCATGAGCCGCGCAATTGGCGTTTCAAGCTATCTGGCGGACCTGATCGTTGCCATGGCGTTGCTGTGCGTTTTGATCGGCGGGTTCCTGACCCGGTTCAAGGTTCACTTTGATCGCAAATCGGCGCACGGTTAGGGGCAAGGGAAAAGACCATGGAAATCATTGACATTCTTCTTGCCGCCAGCTTCTGGGAAGCCGCCATTCGCATCGCGACCCCTCTGATCTTTGGCGTTTTGGGCGCTTTGATTTGCGAACGTGCCGGTGTGCTTAACCTAGGTATCGAGGGGATCTTCACCGCTGGTGCCATGGCGGGTTGGATGGCTGTTTGGCTCGGTGCCGGGCTTTGGGGTGGTGTATTGGTTGCCGCCCTTGCCGGGGCGTTCTTTGGGCTGATCCACGCGATCCTGACCGTGCCCTTGGGGCTCAGCCAGCATGTGTCAGGTATTGGTGTGACATTGCTTGCAACCAGCTTGTCCTATTTCACATATCGCACGGCATTGCCCGACGTTTCATCCCCGCCGCGGATCGAACCATTTCGGCCGCTTGATATCCCGTTCCTTTCGGACCTGCCCTTCATCGGACAGGCGCTGTTTTCGCAGACGGCGATGACGATGCTGGCCCTTGTGCTGGTGTTTGTCACCGGCTGGGTTTTGTATCGCACCCCACTTGGTCTTGCGATCCGGGCGGTTGGCGACAACCCGTCCTCGGTCGAGGCACAGGGACTTTCAGTTTATGGCCTTCGCATTGGGGCGGTCGTGGTTGGATCATCATTGATGGCACTGGGCGGGGCGTTCCTGACCATGTCGGCCTTTGATGCGTTCTTCTTTGGCATGATCAACGGCCGTGGATGGGTCTGTATTGCGCTGACGGTATTTGCCAGCTGGCGACCGGGCAAGGCATTGATCGGGGCATTGCTGTTTGGTGCATTTGATGCGTTTCAGGTGCGTCTGCAGACCGAAGTCGGCGCATTCCTGCCATCGCAGGTCTTCCTAATGATGCCCTATATCCTGTCGATCATTGCGCTTATTGTTGTTGCCCGCAAAGCCGAATACCCCAAGGCACTTCTTGTGCCATGGTTCAAGGGCCAGCGTTAAGCACGACGCCCCGTTTGTGACTGCCACCACCAGACCAAGGATGACATCATGCAACCCGATCTGATCCTGAAAAATGCCAATATCGCCAACGGCCAGACCGGCGTCGATATTGCCTGTCAGAATGGCAGGATTGTCGAGATCGCCAGTCACATTGATGTGCCCTCGGTCGAGGTGCTTGATTGCGGCGGCATGCTGGTCAGCCCGCCTTTTGTAGACAGCCATTTCCACATGGATGCGACCCTGTCACTTGGCCTGCCGCGCATGAATGAGTCGGGCACATTGCTTGAAGGCATAGCCCTTTGGGGGGAGCTGAAACCACTCCTAACCCCCGAAGCTGTGATTGAACGCGCGCTGAAATACTGCGATCTGGCAGTCTCCAAGGGCCTGCTTGCCATCCGCACCCATGTCGATGTCTGCGATGATCGCCTGCTGGCTGTGGATGCGTTGCTTGAAGTCAAAAAGCAGGTCGCACCCTATATTGATTTGCAACTGGTTGCCTTCCCGCAGGATGGCTATCTGCGTAGCCCGACCGCCAAGGAAAACACCATCCGCGCCCTTGATAAGGGCGTCGATGTTGTCGGCGGCATTCCGCATTTCGAACGCACCATGGCGGATGGTGCGCAAAGCATCAAAGAGCTTTGCGAGATGGCGGCCGACCGTGGACTTCTGGTCGATATGCATTGCGATGAGTCGGATGATCCGCTGTCACGGCATATCGAAATGCTGACCTATGAAACCCAGCGTTTGGGGCTTCAGGGACGGGTAGCGGGTTCACACCTGACATCGATGCATTCGATGGATAATTACTATGTCTCCAAGCTGATCGCATTGATGGCCGAGGCAGAGGTTTCTGCCATCGCCAATCCGCTGATCAACATCACCCTGCAAGGTCGCCACGATACCTATCCCAAGCGCCGCGGCATGACCCGTGTGCCGGAACTGCGCAATGCCGGGCTCACCGTCGCGTTCGGTCATGATTGCGTGATGGACCCCTGGTACTCGATGGGGTCGGGCGACATGCTTGAAGTGGCTTCCATGGGGATGCATGTGGCGCAGATGACTTCGCGCGAGGATATCCGCGCCTGCTTTGACGCCGTCACCACCGAACCTGCCAAGATCCTTGGCCTTGAAGGCTACGGGATCGAGGTCGGCAACAAGGCCGATTTCGTGATCCTTCAGGCCCGCGACACCATCGAGGCCATCCGCATGCGCGCCAACCGCCTGTTTGTTATCAAGGCTGGCAAGATCATCGCCGAAACCCCGATGGCCCAGACACGCCTGCATCTTGCGGAACGCCCGGACCATGTCCGCGAACATGAATATGCACCAGGTCAATAAGCAGCCCCATATGTTGCATATCTTGTGGTGATCCAACCGGGCATTGGCCACGGATAAGGAACAGCACGCAAACAGATCAGGACCGACCATGTTCTACGAACCGGGAAAAACCGCGCATAACCTGCCGCATGATCCGTTCAAGGCCTGTGTGGCACCGCGCCCGATTGGCTGGGTGTCGACGGTTGATGCCGATGGCCGGCCCAACCTTGCACCCTATTCGTTTTTCAATGCGGTGCATGGCAACCCGCCGATGGTGATGTTTTCATCGGGCGGTTCGGTCGACAGTTTGCGCAATGCGCGCGATACCGGCGAGTTTGTGGTCGGCGTCGCGCCAAAGGCGATGCTCAAAGAGCTTAACTTTTCCTCGGCCCCGCTGCCGCCGGGCGAAGATGAATTTGAATATGCCGGTCTGGAAAAGCTGCCCGCAAAATGCGTCAAACCATACCTGATCAAGGGTGTGCCGGTGCATATGGAATGCAAGGTCTTTCAGATCGTTGATCTACCAAGTACCAATCCCGAGCGCCCCTGTGCCATGGTGATTGGTACCGTGATTGGCCTGCATATTGATGATGCCATC
Source organism: Thalassospira sp. HJ (assembly GCF_000948415.1). Classification (GTDB taxonomy): domain Bacteria; phylum Pseudomonadota; class Alphaproteobacteria; order Rhodospirillales; family Thalassospiraceae; genus Thalassospira. The sequence goes on from NZ_JYII01000006.1 coordinate 275,948, forward strand.
ATTCGCGACGGGATGGTGGATATCACCCTGTTTGAACCACTCGCCCGTCTTGGCTATCAGGAATATGCCAGCGTTTCGGAGACCTTTACGGTGCGCCGCGAGGATTTCTGGAAGTAATCGGGCATTCCCCCGCCAAACGTCTGATTTGTTTCATCAAAGCGACGCGCAAGCGCAAACAAACTGTCACATAGACCCCTTAATGTGAACAGGAACACAGTTCGCCCGAACATTACGGGCTTGAGCTGCATGTTTTTGTGAAATTTTTCGGGGAATTCCCAGTGATGAAACGGACGTTTGCAGCCGGTCTTTTCGGCGTCACCGCGATATTGATGGCAAGTTCTGCCATGGCAGGCGAAGCCAAGGTTTTTGAAACCAAAAGTGCGATCAACAACCTGTCGACCGTCATGGTCGAGGGTGGCAAGGCACGTGATCTGACCGTCGGCCTTGGTTCCGGCGCGTATCGCCGTCCGAGCGATCCGGCGAACATGTTCTATGCCGTTTCAGATCGTGGCCCGAACTTCGTTTGTGGCGATGTCGAAACCGTGCTGGGCGTTTCCGCCGATCAGGTCTGCAAGGGCCAGAAAGTCCGCGTTTATCTGACCCCGGATTACTCGCCGTCGATCTACACTATCTTCCTGAACGACGATGGCAGCTTCGATATCAAGGACGTCATCACCATCAAGGATCAGAATGGCGTGCCGCTGACCGGACTGACCAACAAGCTGACCGTGGCAAAAACCGAAAAGCCGGTCGATGCCAATGGCAACATGCTTGAACAATCTGTCTCCTCAATCGATGCCGAAGGCATCATTCGTTTGACCGATGGTTCCTACTGGATTGGTGAGGAAAACGGCCCGTCGATCCTGCATGTTTCATCTGACGGCACCGTCATAGAACGCATCGTCCCGGCCGGTTCGGAAAAGGATTTCGAAGGTTCTGCCTATAAGGTCACCGGTGGTCTTCCGGCCATTCTGGTTAAACGCCAGACCAACCGCGGTATTGAATCGATGGCTGTCTCGCCAGACGAGAGCAAGCTGTACTTCATGGTTCAGAACCCGCTCGCCAACCCGAATGCAGATGCCTACAAAGCCGCCAAGAACACGCGCCTTTATGTTTATGATCGCGCATCATCGAAGCTTGATGGTGAATATATCTATCAGCTTGATGATCCGCAGACCTTCCGCAACGATCCGTCCAAGAAGCAGAACGCACCGCGCATTTCGGAAGTTCTCGCCCTTGGCAACGACCGTCTGCTGGTGCTTGAACGCACTAACAAGACCACCAAGCTGCATGAAGTTGAACTTGCAGGTGCGACCAACATCCTCGCCACCCGCTGGGATGACATGTCGACCAGCCCGACGCTGGAACAGCAAAACGACCTTGGCAGCATCAATCTGGTCGCCGTTTCCAAGACGCTTCGTTTTGACAGTGCCGATTACCCGGAAGCCCCAAACAAGCTTGAAGGCCTTGCCATCATGGGTGACGGCGCACTTGCCATGATCAACGACAATGACTTTGGCATCAAGGGCGACCCGACCAAGGTTATTCTGATCGACGGTCTGGTGCAGGCTGACAAATTCTGAGTTGTCGCCTCGCGGATAAGCAAACATCAGCGGGAAAGCTGTCATGCAGCTTTCCCGCTTTTTTATTGGGTCAAAACGGCGTAAAAGCAGGCCCATGATGCAAAACACAAACATATTCGACACCCCGGACGGCATCGATGCCGTGATCGAACCGATGGATGCCACCGGCTATCTCGCCCCTGTGGGCTTTGAGGATCAGCTGGAAGCCGAGCTTGGCGACGTTATTGAACGCCATGACCGCCTGATGTTTGCACCCGGTCCGGAACGGCGTGTTTTCTGGGCACAAAATGTCTGGCGCAACCCGGTGCGCATTGCCATTCCGTCGATCAAGGGCGCTGCCAAAATCCTGAAATTCAATCAGCGCAACTGGGCCCTGTTCAAGTTTGACCATTTTTCGCGCGCCAAACTGATCGAAGGGCACCTGCCGCATGTGTCGGCCAAACGTCAGGTCTTTGGTGAACCGGCCCCGACCGCACCACTTGGCTCATGGACGCTGATTGATCCCGATACCATCATTGCATCGGCCGATTGTTCCAGCCCGTGGAAAAACGGCGAGGTCGAGTTCGAGGAAGACAAAGTCACCCCGCCGAACCGTGCGTATCTGAAACTGTGGGAAGCCTTCACGCGTCTTGGTGCCTATCCGCAGGCCGGTGATCGTACCATGGATCTGGGTGGAAGCCCCGGCGGTTGGACATGGGTTTTGCATGAATTTGGCACCGATGTCATTTCCATCGACAAGGCGCGCCTTGATAGCAAAATCGCCAATCTGCCGCGCGTTGATTTCCGTCAGGAAAGTGCCTTTGGCCTCAACCCGGAAGAAGTCGGCTATATCGATTGGCTGTGCTCGGACGTGATTTGCTATCCGGATCGACTGTTTACACTGGTCAATCAGTGGATGGATGCCGGTATGGCGACCAATTTCATCTGTACCATCAAGCTGCAGGGCGATACGGATTATTCCGCCATCACCCAGTTTGCCGATATCCCCGGATCAAAGGTCGTGCATTTGTATAACAACAAGCACGAACTGACCTGGATGAAGGTGCCCGGCGTCACCGATCAGGATTGATCGGCAACGGCAGCATTGTCGGCCTTGTCTGATTGATCATGTTGGGGAATTGCCGGATCAAGCGGGTAATAGTCGCCCTTATCAGCACAGTAAATCTGGCCTGACATTGTCAATGAACTGGTATCGTCGAGCGTTCCGGGCATCACCGCCATGCTCTTTGATCGAACCGGTCGCCAGAAAAGCCCCGTACCACACAGCTTGCAAAAGCCACGATCGGTCTTGCCCGACATCCGATACCACCGCAATCCATCCTCATCGACCAGGTGCAAATCCTTGCGGTCAAACCGGGCATAGGAGCTGACATGGCCGTGCAGTTTGCGACACAGATTACAGTGACACATCACCGGATTGTCGACCTGACCACGGATTTCAAAGCGCACCTTGCCGCAATGACAGCTTCCTGTGTGGTGATGCTGACTGGCCGTATCTGACGTCATCGGAAACTCCCTTGGTCAAGATGGACTGCGCGATGCAAAGCGGTCTGATGGTAACCTGATCGCAGGTGCTTGCGCGATGAACAATATCCTTGCCGCGATATTTCATCATACTTTTTCAGACAATTATGTTTGAGATTGGACAAAAGCAGTCCTATTCTGCGCCTCTGTTCGGAGCCTGATGTTGACGCCACCGCGCCATTTTCCGCCATCTGGCACCGCCCGAAAGTGATGGGAAAAATGTCCGAAAATTCTTTCCAGTATGATGTGCTCATCATCGGCAGTGGTGCTGCCGGTTTGTCGACTGCCCTTAAACTTGCCCCGCATGTAAAGGTCGCCGTTCTTTCCAAGGGAAAGGTTGATGATGGCTCGACCAATTGGGCACAGGGCGGGATTGCCGCCGTGCTTGATGCCGCCGACAGCATCGAAAACCATGTCCGCGATACGCTGGTTGCCGGTGCTGACCTCTGCAAACGTGAAACCGTTGAATTCGTCGCCACCAATGCGCCAAAGGCGATTGCATGGCTTGATGAACTGGGCATTCAGCTGACCCGTGATCCGAATGGCGACAACAATCAGCCATTCCATTTGACCCGCGAAGGCGGTCACAGCCACCGGCGCATCGTCCACGCGGCAGATGCAACCGGGCGCGCGGTTCAGACGACGCTTCAGGGGCAGGCGCTTAATCACCCCAACATCAAGATTTTCGAAAACTATCTGGCGATTGATCTCGTCACTGATCGCAAGTTCGGCGGTGAAGGCCGTCGCTGCATCGGGGCCTATGCCCTTGATCTTGAAAGCGGGCAGGTCAAATCGTTTAACGCGCGCACAGTGATCCTTGCCACCGGCGGGGCCAGCAAGGTTTATCGCTTTACCTCCAACCCGGATGGCTCGACGGGGGATGGTATTGCCATGGCGTGGCGTGCAGGCTGCCGCGTGATGAACATGGAATTCAGCCAGTTCCACCCGACATGCCTTTATCACCCGCAAGCCAAATCCTTCCTGATTTCCGAGGCCGTGCGCGGTGAAGGCGGCAAGCTGTTGCTGCCCGATGGCACGTGCTTCATGGACCGGTTTGATGAACGGGGCGAGCTGGCTCCGCGCGATATTGTCGCCCGCGCAATTGACCATGAGCTCAAGCGTCTGGGTGCGGATTGCGTTTACCTTGATATCACCCGCAAGGGGCCCGATTTCATCAAGGAACACTTCCCGACCATCTATGAAAATTGCCTGAGCTACGGCATCGACATGACCAAACAACCGATCCCGGTTGTGCCGGCCGCCCATTACACCTGCGGCGGGGTTTTGACCGATCTGCGCGGGCGCACGGACCTGACCGGGCTTTACGCGATTGGCGAATGTGCCGGTACCGGCTTACATGGTGCAAACCGGTTGGCATCGAACTCGCTTCTGGAATGCCTTGTGTTTGGTGATGCAGCGGCAAAGGACATTATTGATGCCCTGCCGGTCGAGGACCACTTCAAACCGATCCCGGCCTGGGATGAAACCGGCATTACCGATTCCGACGAGGAAGTCATTGTTGCCCATAACTGGGAACAGCTGCGCAACGTAATGTGGGACTTTGTCGGCATTGTCCGCACCACCAAACGCATGCAGCGCGCCCAGCACCGGGTGGACTTGCTGCTTTCGGAAATTGACGAATATTACGGTAACTTCCGTGTCACCAATGACCTGCTTGAACTGCGTAACCTGTCGGTCGTTGCCAAGCTGATCATTCAGTCTGCCCTGTGGCGGCGTGAAAGCCGCGGTTTGCATTACACCATCGATTATCCGGAACTTGATGAAAGCGGCACTCCGCGCCAGACCATTCTGGTGCCCGAAAACTTCGCCGGTCGCTGGGTGATTTCCGGTCAGTGGAAAACCTGAATGGCCGGCAAAGCAGAACTTATTGGCATCGCCCGCAAAGCACGTTCGCGTGCGCCGATGGAAAGCCTTGATCGCGTAGACGTCACAACCGACCTTGGTGTTGATGGCGATTACCGTGGCAAGCTGCGCCGGCGTCAGGTCACTATCCTAGCCGAGGAAGACTGGCACGCGGCATGTACCGAACTTGGCCAAAATGACATTGCCTGGACGGAACGGCGGGCCAACCTTTTGGTTCGAGGCATTACGTTACCGCGCACCAAGGGAAGCAGGCTTTCGATCAGCAACGTTGTTTTCGAGATCACCGGCGAAACCGATCCCTGCAATCGCATGGATGATGTTGCCATGGGGCTGCAAGACGCGCTGATGCCCGATTGGCGCGGCGGGGTGACATGTAGGGTGATTGAAGGCGGGACAATTGCCATCGGTGATCCGGTTGGCGAGAACAGCTAGGTCGAAGGTCACCTTGATCAAAAGCCGGAACCAATTAGAATTCCGGCCATAAAAGACAAAACGGGGGAAATCGGATGCACAAGGCAGCACTGCCTGACGACGAGCTTGATCGTCAGAAATCGCTTGAAAGCATGGGCATCCTGACCAGCGACGCCGACCCGGAACTTGATCGCATCACCCGTGTTGCCCAACGTATTTTCGGCTCCGAGATCGTGGCGATTTCCCTGCTTGATAACGACCGCCAGTTTTTCAAATCCAACATCAATCAGCCGACGTCTGAAACCCCGCGCGATATTTCGTTCTGCGGCCATGTCATCCACGACAATCAGGCCTTTGTCGTCGAAGACGCGACTAATGATGACCGGTTTCGCGACAATCCGCTGGTGACCGATGCGCCGTTTGTTCGGTCCTATGCAGGCGTCCCATTGACCAACCCGGATGGCTTCAAGATCGGAACCCTGTGTGTGGTTGATACCACCACCCGTCAGTTCAGCACCGAGGACCTTCAGATCCTTGAGGATCTGGGACTTTGGGCTGAAACCATCATCGCGCTACGTTACGGGGCACGCACCCCGCAACAGGTCTATGACGACCTTGATCCGGCCAAGCAGGAAATGCTGACCGATCCAAAAACCCGGTCCTGGAATGCGACAGGGATGACGGAATTCCTGCATCGCGAACTGATAAATTCGCGGCTTAAACACACGCCGATTGCGATCTATCGCTTCGAGATTGATGACCATGAAAACCTTGTCAAAACATATGGCAAGGAAACCATGGAACGCGTTGTCCAGGCCATCGCGTCCGCGGTGACGTCGTCGCTTCGTGATCGCGATGTTGTCGGGCGTGTCGACCGCTATGGCTTTGCCTGCCTGATGCCCGGCGCGCGCGAGGAACAGACAAGTTTTCTGGGCTTCAAGCTTTGCGATACCGTGCGCGAACAATGCCGGTTTACCGACAACAATGGCGACCCGGTACGCATCACGGTCAGCGTCGGCGCAACCTGGGCCGAACCCGAAGCCAAACGCCACAGCAGCGCGCGCGACATCCTCGATATTGCGGGCAGCGCCCTTAAGGTCGCCCGAGAACAGGATATCGAAAATGTCGTGTATCATGCGTTGCCTGTCCCGGCCGACGCAGGCTAATTCCGCGGCACGTCCAATCGTTCACAAAGTTCGGATGGGGATAACTCCGCCAGTTCTGCCAATGCGATATAGGGATCACCGGCCAATCCCAGAAGTTTGGCAAAAACCGGTTCGGTTTTAAGGCCGGATTGCTTCAACGCCCGCACGTCATTGGCAAACGCATCCCCCATCACAGACAGAATTCGGGCTTCGACCAGCATATGGATAAAGCCATATTGCGTCCGCGTCGGGCCATTGGTGGCAAAGATTTCGATGGGAAGACCTTCGCAGTCAAAACAGACGACAAGGGCCTCGGCCACATGACGGGTGGCATTCCGCAGATGACGACTATAGCCATCAAAACCGCCAAATCGCTCATCGGCAAAGGCGTCGAACGCCGCCAGATCAGACACACGGCAAAGAATATCGATATCGGATTCCGGCGTACCAATCGCCAGCGGCAAGGTTCCGACGACCTCCGGATCATAGGCAGCCAGGCTTTCAAGCACCTGATGACGGCCAAGGATATCGGCCGCCCGCGCACCTTGCGCGGATGCGGCTTTAAGTAACGCCAACCCGGAAAAGCTTTGCGTATCGAGCCCCTCAGACCAATCCATTACCGTATGGTTCATCTTGAAATTCATTCCGTTTCTTGACCTGCATGCCAAAGCAGGGATAGCTCATATCTGCGCGTACTCACAATGAAAGCCTCTGGCACATATGCTTGATATCCTTGCCATTACAACGCCGATCTTCCTGCTTATTGCCATTGGCTATATCGCGGTCTATCGCAACATCGTGCCGCAACCGGTCGTACGTGGCATGGGCGCGTTTGTCATCAACTTTGCCCTGCCGTGCCTGTTGATCCGCGCCCTGATCGTTCGTGACATCACAGAAGTGCTTAATACCGACTACCTTGCGGTTTATTGCGCCGGGTCGCTGATCGTATTTGCACTTGGCTATTTCTTTGCCCGCGTTATTGCCAAGAAAAGCCAGCAGAACGCTGCCCTTCAGGGCATGGGCATGTCGGCCTCAAACAGTGGTTTTGTCGGCTATCCGATTGTCGTGCAATTGCTCGGCCCGACGGCGGCGGTTGCATTGGCCCTTTGCTTTATCATTGAAAATCTGGTGATTACGCCACTTACCCTGATCCTCGGCGACAGTGCCCAGACAGAGGGTGCAAATCGCTGGCACATTTGGCGCAAGACCTTTGTTCGGCTTGGCCGCAACCCGATCATCGTCGCCCTTCTGATCGGTCTTTCCATTTCGGTTTCCGGCATCACCTTGCCCGGCCCGATCTTTTCGGTCGTGGATATGCTGGCTTCTGCCTCAGGTCCGGTGGCGCTATTTGTCATTGGCGGCGGGCTGGTTGGACTTAAGCTGCGCGGTTTGCGTTTTGACATGGCGCGCATCGTTTTCGGCAAGCTTGTGCTGCACCCGCTGATCATTTTCCTTTTGCTTGGTCTTGTGCCCGATCTTGATCCGCTGATGAAAATCGCAGCCGTCACCTTTGCCTGTGCTCCGATGTTTAGCGTCTATGCCATCTATGGTCAGCGATATGGCCACGAAGGCATGAGTGCCGCTGCCCTGATGGCGGCGACCTTGCTGTCCTTCATCACCATCAGCATATCGCTTTGGATGCTTGATAGCTCCGCCGCCTTCGGGCCATTGCCCTGATTAACGCGGCGGCGGTCCGAATTTCGGACGCTGCCCCGGGAAGCCGCCACCCGGTGGCGGACCACGCCGATCACCGCCCAGACCGGCACCTGGCCCACCACCTGTACCACCTGGCCCCATACCGCCCTGCCCCTTGGCAAAACTGCGATCGGGCATCCCGGCCAACAGGCGCGGAATAAACGGGAAACTTTCCGTCACGAAATAGGCATAGGTGCCGTTGGGATATTCTGGTGTCACGGTTTCACGCCCATTGGCCTCATCAAGGTCGCCCAGCCCCTGGACATATTCGAAATCCTCGCCATAGGTGCCATCATATGTGCCACCCGGCCCGTTCGGACGTGTGCCGGACTTCACCCGCCACGAACTGCGCACTGCCACAACGGACGAGGCCGGATCATTGGGATTGGAATAACCAAACATCGCATAGATCGGGAAGCCGTCAGCCGCAAAGCCAATACGAATGGAATGCTGATCGGGCGACCAGCTTTTAATCAGCCCCTTGGGCAGTCCGTGGTAGTGATAGGTGCCGTCTGGCTGGACATGAGCGTTATTCTGATCAAGGCCGAGATCGACCGTTGGTGAAATAGCCTCGTAGCGCCAGCCGGATTGACGATCGCGTTGCCAGAACTCGGCGGTATAGGGATCAAACGGTACGCCATTGACCGCCACACCAAATGACATGTGATCAATTGATGAAAACCGTCCGGCTTTCGCCGGGTTCAGCGGCAAGCGAAATTCAAGCGACTGCGCCTTGATGGAGTTTGGATTCTTGCTGTTTGGAAAACTGCCGGTCGCGTGGTCCGGGATCGCGTTGGAATTGATATAGCGGTAACGACCGTCTTCGCGCATGCTGACTTCGTTTGAAACCGCCCATGCCGGCTTGGTCGGATTAAGAACCATCCCGGCAAGCGGCAGCATCCCCATCCCCACCAGAATGTTGCGGCGCATGCGATCAACTTCTTCGCGCGTATCGCCGGCATAATCACCTTCATCCATCGGCTCATGATGGTGATGATGGTCATGGCTATGAACGTGATGGTGTTCTGATGACGCTCCCTCAAGCGCGTGCAGATCGCTTCGTGTTAATTTCGGCACCGGACTTCCCCCAAAACCAGTTGCGACGTCATCCCCATTATTTGGCGATGACGTCGCAAGGTTCCAGTACAAACTTGCCGTACGGTGCAATCAGCTGGGAATTTCGCCCGCATGGGCAAGGATTTCCTGTGCCTCGCGGATTTCCTGTTGCTGTGCCCACATCTCGGCATAAAGGCCATCACGATCGAGCAATTCCTGATGACGGCCCCGTTCGGCCACCTGCCCGTCGCGCAGGACAATGATTTCATCGGCATCAATCACGGTGGACAAACGGTGGGCAATAATTAGCGTGGTATGGCCGCGCGACACATCGCGAAGTGCTTGCTGGATATCCTTTTCAGTCCTTGTATCAAGGGCCGATGTTGCTTCGTCAAAGATCATGATTTTCGGGCGTTTTAGCAACATGCGCGCAATCGACACACGTTGCTTTTCACCGCCTGACAGCTTCAAACCGCGCTCACCGACCATGGTTTTGAAGCCTTCGGGCAGACCGGCGATAAAGCCGTCAATACTGGCAAGCTTGGCGGCCTTTTCAATCTCGTCCTGCTCCGCACCCGGGCGGCCATAGGAAATGTTATAGGCAATGGTATCGTTAAACAGGACGGTGTCCTGCGGCACGATGCCGATCTCGCGCCGAAGCGAGTTTTGCGTTACGTCGCGGATGTCCTGATCATCAATCGTGATCTTGCCGCCCGACACGTCATAGAAACGGAACATCAATCGGGTCAGGGTTGATTTACCCGCCCCGCTCGGCCCAACAACCGCAACGGTTTTGCCCGCCGGGACCTCGAAACTGACACCCTTCAGGATCTTGCGATCCGGGTTATAGGAGAAATGCACATCCTCAAACCGGATCGCGGCATTCCCGCAAGCAAGCCCCTTGGCGTCAGACTTGTCTTCGACTTCCTTTTCAACGTCCAGCAATGAGAACATGCGTTCCATATCGGTCAGCGACTGTTTGATCTGGCGATAGACAAAACCAAGGAAGTTAAGCGGCATGTAAAGCTGGAGCAGATAGGTGTTCACCAGAACGAAGTCACCGACCGTCATGCTGCCGTCCTTCACGCCCTGGGCTGCCAGCAACATGTTGAGAACCAAGCCCACCGCAATGATCGCGCCCTGCCCGACATTAAGCTTCGAAAGCGAGACTTGCGACTGCACAGCAGCGACTTCATAGCCGCGCAATGCCTTGTCATATCGGGTCGATTCATGGGCTTCGTTGTTGAAGTATTTGACCGTCTCGTAATTGATCAGGCTGTCGATCGCCTTGGTGTTGGCCTCGTCATCGCGCTTGTTCATTTCGCGACGGAACTTCATGCGCCATTCGGTGACCACCAGCGTGAAAACGATATAGATCACGATGGTGGTAAAGGTAATCAGCGCAAACCAGACATCATAAAGCGCCCACAAAATGATCGAGACCATGACGATCTCAAGCAAGGTCGGCAGGATATTGAACAGCATGAAGGACAGCAAAAATTCAATGCCCTTCACCCCACGTTCAATCGCCCGCGAAAGCCCGCCCATCTGCCGATCAAGATGGAAGCGCAGCGACAAGCCATGCAGATGTTCAAAAACGCTGAGCGCCGATCTGCGGATCGCACGTTGGGCCACCTTGGCAAAGACCGCATCGCGCATCTCGCCAAAGGCCGAAACAAGAATGCGCACAAGGCCATAGCCAACAATCAGGGCGACCGGCACAACGATCAAGGCTGTGGTATCGGTCGATCCGGACTGGGCCGCGTTTGCTGCCGCATCACCGGCCTTGTCGCCACCGCCAAGTGCGTCGACCGCGTATTTATAAAGTACGGGGATATAGACATTGGCGACCTTGGCCCCGACCAGAAACAGCAGGGCCATAACAACGCGGCCTTTAAGCTCTGCCTCGCCGCGCGGCCATAAATAGGGCAGGAACGTCTTGATGACGCCGAACTCTGCTCGCGCAGTCGGCTGATCAGAACCCATATTTTTCAAAACCTTATCCCCAATCAGGTACCGAACGGCATTGCGGTATGCGCACGGCATGTCATGTCTTTGTGTCATCAACAGATGGACCGCCGCGTCCTGTTTGGCAAGCATTCAGCGCGCTTTATGCATTCAAGGACATTGCAGATAGCGGGTTTGACGTCTATTTTGCCAATTTGTTGATAAAATCTCAGAACAAACGGCCCAATGCGTTTTGCACAGGCCGAACACAAAGGAACGGAACCAGGACCATGACGGCGCTTGCCAGTATCGAAAGCCAGGATATCGCAGCATTGATGCGCGATATGGGAATCAAGGCCCGCAAGGCGGCACTCGAACTCGCACAGGTCCCGGCCGAGCCAAAAGAAGCTGCCCTTAAGGCCGCAGCGGCAAAGCTGCGTGAAAATTCCGATGTTATCCTTGCCGCCAACGCAAAGGACATGGAAGCGGGCCGCGCCAAGGGACTGACCGCAGCACTTCTGGACCGTCTGGCTCTCGATGCAGATCGCGTCGAAGGCATTGCCAAGGGTGTCGAAGCGGTTGCCGAACTGCCTGATCCCGTCGGGCGTGAACTTGCGCGCTGGAGCCCGGAACATAACGGCCTTGATATCGCACGCGTGTCCGTGCCGCTTGGCGTGATTGGCATCATCTATGAAAGCCGCCCGAACGTCACCGCCGATGCCGGTGCCATGTGCATCAAATCGGGCAATGCTGCCATTCTGCGCGGTGGTTCGGAAAGCTTCCATTCATCGCGTGCGATCTTTGATTGCATGGTGGCAGGCATCACCGAGGCGGGCCTGCCCGAAAATGCCATTCAGATGATCCCGGTGACCGACCGAGCGGCCGTGGGCGAGATGCTGAAACTGTCGGATTACATCGATGTCATCGTGCCGCGCGGGGGCAAGTCGCTGATTTCGCGCATCACCGATGAAAGCCGCATTCCGCTGTTCAAGCATCTTGAAGGCCTTTGCCACACCTATGTTCATGCCAGTGCAGATCCGCAAAAGGCCGTGGATATTGTGGTTAACGCCAAGATGCGCCGTGTCGGCATTTGTGGTGCGACCGAAACCGTTCTGATCGACAGTTCGGTTGCCGGACGTCTTTTGCCGCGCATTGCCGAGGCACTGGTTGCCAAGGGCTGCGAGCTTCGCGGTGATGAGACCGCGCAGGCGATTGATGGGCGCATCAAACCGGCCACGGCTGATGACTGGATCACCGAATATCTCGACGCGATTGTCTCGATCAAGGTTGTGTCAGGTGTTGACGAGGCCGTTGATCACATCAACACGTTTGGCTCGCACCACACGGACGCGATTGTTGCCGAAAACGCCACGGCGACGGCCACCTTCCTGAACGGGGTGGATTCCGGGATCGTGATTGTGAATGCATCGACCCAGTTTGCCGATGGTGGTGAATTTGGCATGGGAGCCGAAATCGGCATTTCGACTGGCAAGCTGCATGCCCGCGGCCCGGTCGGAGTCGAGCAGCTGACGAGTTACAAATACATCGTTCGTGGAACTGGCCAAACCCGTCCATGATCTCAGCGGCACCCAGATCACATGCGGCCCCACCCCGGGTCGGCCTGTTGGGCGGGTCGTTTAATCCCGCCCATGAAGGCCATCTGCATATCTCGCTCGAAGCTTTGAAACGCCTGCAGCTTGATACGGTCTGGTGGCTGGTGTCGCCGCAAAATCCGCTTAAGTCATCGACCGGCATGGCCGACCTTGCGGATCGGTTTGATTCAGCACTGATGATGGCAAAGCATCCCCGCATTGTTGTTTCTGCAATTGAAACCGAGCTTGGAACCCGCTATACGGCCGACACTCTTGCAGCCTTGCAACGCCGTTTTACCCGAACAAAGTTCGTTTGGCTGATGGGAGCTGACAACCTGGCCCAGTTCCATAAATGGAAATGGTGGGAAAGGTTGATTTTACGTGCTCCCATTGCGGTTCTTGACCGTGAAGGGTATTCTAACAAGGCATTGTCCGGGACCGCCGCGCGCCGTATGGAACGCTGGCGCATTCCCATGGACAGGGCGGGTTTGCTGGCCGATCTCGATGTTCCGGCCTGGGTATACCTGCCAATCAAGCGCCATCCGGCTTCTTCGACCGCAATCCGCGCCGAAGGCAGATGGCAGGTGTAAGCATCGCGGCGATGTGTTTGTCGGGCAATTCCGACCATCGCGCGGAACATTAAGGTGGCGACCATAGGTACCGCAAAACAGTCTCTTAATCCGGGCGAAATGCTTTCGCTTATCAAGAGTACGCTTGAAGATGACAAGGCCGAAGACCTTGTTACCATCGATCTGACCGACAAAACCTCCCTTGCTGATCACATGGTTATCGCAACCGGCTCGTCCTCGCGCCGCGTCGCAGCCATGGCCGAGCACATTGTCGAAGCCATCAAGGATGCAGGCCAGGGCCGTGCATCAGCCGAAGGCACCGAACAGGGTGACTGGGTTCTGGTGGATACGGGCGACGTTATCGTTCATCTGTTCCGTCCGGAAGTTCGTGCGTTCTACAACATCGAAGAGATGTGGGGCGTTGAAAACCCGGCCCTGAAACAGCAGGCAGCGCGGCTGTACTAACAGCCCGCGCTGTTTGGCGCCTGCCGGGGACGGCGTTGGCGTCAAACAGATAACTTGCGTAACGGTCTGGATCGAAGACATGCAAATCACCCTTGCTGCGGTGGGACGGATGAAAGCCGGCCCTGAAAAAGATCTTTTTGACCATTACGCTGCCCGACTGCGCTGGCCCTTTGTGCTCCGCGAAGTCGAAGAAAAGAAAAAGCTTCCCCCCAATCAGCTCAAAGACCGCGAAGCAGAACTCCTGCTTGGCGTCATTCCGGAAAATGCCTTTCTGATCGCGCTTGATGAGCGCGGCAAGGAATATGGCTCTATCGAGTTTTCGCAAAAGCTTGAAGGCTGGATGGATCAATATGCCGGCAATATCGCCTTTGCCATTGGCGGAGCGGACGGACATGGCGCGGCCCTGAAATCACGGGCCAATACGCTTTGGTCCCTGGGCAAGGCCACCTGGCCACATATGCTGGTGCGTGCACTGATCGCCGAACAACTGTTTCGCGCCCACGCCATCCAGACCAACCATCCCTATCACCGCGAATAATACTGCGCCGCAGCATAAAGGTGGGGTCACCCCCTACCTCAGGTCGAATATGACCTATACCCTTGCTCAAGCTCTGCGCGAAAAAACAACGATCCTTTCCCCATTTTAGCGCATGCTGCCTTGCAACATGCTCATTGCCCCGATAACATTCCTTACAAGAAAAAAATATTCCCAAAATCAAAAAAAGACTCTTGGGCAATGGTAAGGCTTTGAATATGGAACAAACCGTTTTGGCTGCGCAGGACAGCGAAACTGCGCGCAACGTCGCCCAAACAAACGCCAGCATCGAAGAATTGATGCGCGGTATCTCCACCGCACTGGATTACATTCAGCATCTTCTGGAATTTGCCAACACAGCGGGCGAAACCCAGGACAGCCTGATGCGCGAGATCGATGTGCGCTCCAACAATCTGCGCGCCGGTCTTGATGAAACCGGCCGCGAGATTGAGAACAGCACATCCGTTGCCCATGACGTACAAGAATCCACCCGGGCCACCGTCGCGGAAAAAACCGAAGCCATCCGGACCGACCTTGAACGCATCAGTGCGGAGCTTGAAACCAAGGCCGAAGGTGCAAACAAGGTCCTGAGCGCCATTGAAGATATCGGCAAGGGCATCAAGCTTTTGGCCCTGAATGCCGCGATCGAGGCTGCGCGCGCTGGTGATCACGGGCGCGGCTTTGCGGTTGTTGCGAAGGAAGTCGGCAACCTTGCCCAAAGCACCATGCAACGCACCCACGAGGCCGTCGACCTGATTGATCTATCGGACGTGACCAAGGCCCTTCGCGAAAGCATGGCCAATATCGGCAGTGACCTTGATAGCCTCGGCAACGAAATCGAAGGGTCGCTGACCACCCTTCAGGAACGCTTTGCCAATATGTCCGAGCGCCTGTCTGATATCTCCGAACATAATCAGGTAGTGTTTGAATTACTGGCGGGCAGTAAGGATGCCTCGGCCCGAACGCGTGGCAAGGTCACGTGGGCGCATAACGACACCAAGGCACTGGGCGCAAGCCTTGGTGATGCCAACACGGCACAGACCAACCTGACGCAGTTCCTGAAATCCCATCATCTGCATGATGATCCGACCTATGACCGTCTGGCTGACATCAAGGCACGCGGCAAAATCCGCATTGCCATTGAACCGGCCTTTGTCGGCCTATCATTCCGCCTGAGGCCCAATGATCCGCTGCGCGGACTTGATGCCGATTACGCGCGCGCACTCGCCAAATGGTTGGGTGTTGAATGCGAATTTGTCGAACATCCGTGGGATTTGCTGACAGAGCTTTTGTTCGTTGGCGCAAAACCCGGTGCGCCAACCGCCGATGTGGTCTGGAGCGCCCTGCCACCCAGCGACTTCTACAAAGGTGTCGCCTATTCCGACACATACACCTATCTCAACTTCGCGCTGTGTCGCCGTGCCGGCAATACCGAGATCAACCGTCTTTCGGACCTGAATGGCAAGGTTTTGGGCATCATTAATGACCCGGTGGCGTTTCAGGTTCTTGAAGAACAGGGACTGCGTTGGGCGGATAATGAAAACAAGCCGGGCGGTATCGCCAAGCTTTCCAACCTGATTGCCTATAGCGATCAGACCCGACTGCATGATGCCCTGGCCGACGGGGCAGTTGATGCCTTTGCGGTTGATCAGCCGATCTTCCACTGGGCGGCGAACAACCCCGAAAGCCCCTGGCATGGCCGGATCGAAGTCCTGCCGGGTAATATCCTGCCCCTACCGTACTACTATACCGCCGCCGTGGCTGCCGAACCGGCATCGTGGAAATTGCTTTGTGCGATCAACGAGTTCATTGCCGAGTTCGGCAACAGCACCGAACGCGCAGAGATCGAGAAGCTTTGGCAGGGTCAGGCATTACAACATCACCTGACCTACAAGGACGAGGCCGGCAACCTGATCGGTGCGGATGAACTCGCAACCCTCTATCACGCCCATTGCCGTAAGTTCGGCATTGCCGACGCTTAATATTCGCAACGCAACATCAAATGCCGTCAGGCCAGGACGGATTGTCCAACGGCATTTGAAAAGCATTGCAACTTCAAGGCGTCACAGGACCTGTCATCAACTTTCACAAGATGTTGCCTTGCAACATTTTCCACCGGGCGATAGAGTTTCCTTATAAGAAATAAAAATTCACACAATTCAGTGGCAGTGGTGAGGCTTTGAAAAATGGAAGAAACCATCATGGCTCCGCGTGCGGACTTGGTCGATCAGGACGCGCCGCAACAATCATCTGACATCCCCGAAGCGAAGTCAGATGCGCCCACCCCAAAGCCCGATGAACTTGACGCGCTGATGCGCGGTATTTCCACTGCCCTTGATTACATCGAAAACCTGCTGGAATTCGCCAATACGGCGGGCGAAACGCAAGACAGCCTGATGCGCGAGATCGATGTGCGCTCCAACAATCTGCGCACCGGTCTTGAACAAACGCGTCGCGAAATCGAAGAAAGCACCCATACCGCCAACGACGTACAGGAAAGCACGCGCGCAACCGTATCGTCGAAAACTGATGCCATCCGTGGAGATCTTGAAAAAATCAGTCAGGATCTGGAAACCAAGGCCGAAGGGGCGGCAAAGGTTCTGAGTGCCATTGAAGATATCGGCAAGGGCATCAAGCTTTTGGCGCTTAACGCCACGATCGAGGCGGCGCGCGCAGGTGATCATGGCCGTGGTTTTGCCGTGGTTGCCAAGGAAGTCGGCAATCTGGCGCAAAGCACCATGCAGCGCACCAATGAGGCCGTCGATCTAATCGATCTTTCCGATGTCACCAAATCCTTGCGCGAAAGCATGGGCAATATCGGCAATGACCTTGATAGCCTGGGCGGTGAAATCGAGGAGGCACTTGGTGGGCTGAAAGATCGCTTTGCCCAGATGTCCGGCCGCCTTGAACATATCAGCGGCCACAACCAGGTCGTGTTTGAACTGCTTGATGCCAGCAAGGACTCATCAGCCCGCACGCGCAGCAAGGTCAGCTGGGCCTCTGGCGAAATCGGCAAGCTGTCTGATTGCACCACCGATCCTGCAAATGTATCGAGCAAACTTTCACGGTTTTTGGCCGCCAACTATATCCCGGAAGACCCGGCCTATGACCGGCTGGCCGACATCAAGGCGCGCGGCAAGATCCGAATTGCGATTGATCCGGCACTGGTCGGCGCCTCCTTCCGCCCGCAAAAGGGCGGTCCGCTGCATGGCATTGATATCGACTATGCCGAGGCCTTTGCAAAATCCATCGGTGTGCAATGCGAGTTCATTGAACATCCGTGGGATCTTCTGACCGAACTTCTGTTTGTCGGCAAAAAGGCCGGACAGCCGCCCGCCGATGTTGTCTGGTGCGCCTTGCCGCCCAGCGATTTCTATAAGGGTGTCGCGTTCTCGGATACCTACACCTATCTGAATTTCTCGCTGATCCGCCGCCCGGACAACACATCGATCAACACGATTGCCGATCTTGAGGGCAAGGTTCTGGGTACGGTCAACGACCCGGCCGCCCTTGCCGTGCTTGAGGATGTCGGGCTTCGCTGGGCCGATAATGAAAATAAGCCCGGCGGCATTGCCAAGCTTTCAAACATGATTGCCTATGGTGATATTTCACGCGTGCATGATGCCGTTGCCGACGGAGCGATTGATGCCTTTGCCGGGGACCATCCGGTGTTTTACTGGGCGTCGAAAAACCCGCAAAGCCCATGGCATGGAAGGCTTGAGGTTCTGCCCAAGCCGATCCTGCCGCACCCGTTCTTCTATGTCGCGGCGGTCGCAGCCGATCCGGCATCCTATCCGTTGCTTTGTGCGATCGATGACTTCATTGCCGATTTCCGCAAGACGTCTAAACGCGCCGAGATCGAGAAGCTTTGGCAGGGTCAGTCGATTGAACATCACCTGACCTACAAGGACGAGGGAGGCAATCTGATCGGGGCAGATGAACTTGCCAGCAGCTACCACGCCCATTGCCGCAAATACGGCCTGAAATCCGATTGACCGATTGCTTAAAACGGCTGGCGCGATGAGGGTGCGGGCACTATCATCGCGTCATGGCAACAAACAAGAAAACCCTTCGACAACAACGTATTCTTGGCGAGCTTGACCTCGAACCGTCGCTTCGAATCGCGGATCTGGCCGAACGTCTGAATGTTTCGAATGAAACCATTCGACGCGACTTTGACGAACTGACGTCGCAAGGGCTGATCAACCGCACCTACGGTGGGGCTGTTCGCCGTCAGGCCAGCGAGCCGGGCCTAAATGAACGCCATCAGCTTCACATCACCGAGCGCGAAAGCATCGCCAAACAATCTGTTCCGGTTCTGGCCGGCGCACGCCACATCATGATCGGATCAGGCGCAACCACCGTGCATGTCGCCAAACGGTTGGCGGTCACCATGACCGATCTCACCGTGATCACCCATTCCTTTGGTGTCGCCACGGTTCTTGCCATCAACCCGACGATCCGCGTGATCATGGCGCCGGGCCTTTATCACGCCCAAGAAGGTGCAATGCACGGCGCACAGACTGTGCGGTTTTTGGAAAACTATCGTGTGGAATGGGCCATTCTGGGCGCCAGCGGCCTTGATGGTGACGGCGCCAGTGACGCCTTGATCGAGGCGGCTGATGTCTATTCCGTCATGATGGAACGTGCCACGCGCAGCATGATCGTTGCCGATCACACCAAATTCAATCAGGCCTTCCCGGCACGCTATTGCGACTGGACGTCGGTGGATGTGCTGGTCACGGATGAAAGTCCGATGGGTGTTTTGGATGAAACCATCCGTGCAGGTGGCTGCACGATCAAGGCGGCCACACGCAGCTAGCCACTCCACCTAGTCCTGCTATTTAGCGACAAGTACGAAGCGACTTCGCCAAAGCCTCGATAAAGAAATCAACTTCGGACGATTTCAGGCAAAGCGGCGGACGGATTTTCAATGTCTGGCCATACTTCCCGGCCGCCCCGATCAGAACCCGGTTCTCGCGCATCGCATTGATCACGTCACCGACCAGTTGCCCGCTGGGTTTGGCCGGATCCCCATCGGGGGACAGATCAACACCGATGAACAATCCGGCACCACGCACATCCGTGATCCGGCCATCAATATCGGCCAGATGCAGCAAACCTTCGCGCAATGACTTGCCACAAAGTGCTGCATTGGCCTGCAACTCTTCATCGCGGATGACATTCAAAACAGCCAATCCCGTTGCCGAGGCCACCGGACTTGCTGCAAAGGTGTTGAAATAACCGACATCATCACAAAATGCGCTGAGCAATTCCGGACGCACGGCAATGCCCGCCATCGGGAAACCATTGCCCATCGGCTTGCCCATGCTGACGATATCGGGTTCGACATCATGGCGGGCAAAACCCCAAAACGCATCACCGGTGCGTGCAAATCCCGGCTGCACTTCATCAGCGATAAACAGCCCGCCAGCACGATGGACAACCGCAACCGCCAACCGCAAAAACCCGCGCGGATTGGAAAACACGCCGTCGCTTGAAAAAATGCTGTCCGCAATCAGGGCCGCGACCCCGTAACCGCGATCCTGCAACACAAGGGCGGCCTTGTTGACCTCATCGGCAAAACCGGCGGCAACATCATCGCCATAAATCAGCTTGCTCGGGGCCGGAACGGCAATGACGTGATCGGCCAGATTGCCGCGTTTGAGTGCCGATGGTGAAATGTCGGTCACCGCACGCGTATTGCCGTGATAGGCGGACTCGGTCACGATAAAGCCGCTGGCACCCGTCGCCCTCTCAGCAATGCGCAGTGCAAGGTCATTGGCTTCACTGCCACTGCAGGTCAGGACGATATTTTCAAGATAATCCGGAAATGTCGCCTTAAGCCGATCAAGATATTCCTCGGTCGTCTGATGCAGATAGCGGCTGTTGATATTAAGCTTCGCGGCCTGTTCCGCCATGGCGGCGACCACGCGCGGATGGCAATGCCCGACCGATGGCACATTGTTATAAAAATCGAGATAGCTCGTGCCATCGGCCGCCGTCATCCAGCAGCCAGAACCCGACACCATTTCAATCGGATCACGGTAAAACAGCACCGATGCCGCGCCAAAGTTCCGGGTTCGCCGTGACAGCAGATCATCGCCAATTGGGGGGCGGCCAAATGACGTTTTGCCGTCATAGGCATTCATATCAAGGATGGGGCGCACAGGCTTCATTTCGCGCCCTCGGCTGTCAGATAATCCTCTGCCATTTGCAGGGTGCCTGCGGTAAAGCCCGTGCCCATTTCCTGCGCAGTCGGTGTTTCCGGATGGCTTGCAATCCATGCTGTCAAAAGCAGGCGACGCAGCATCACAAAACTATCAAGCATGGCAGCGTCACTGGCAGAAAACGGTGCGACGGTTCGGTATCCCTCGACCCAGGCTTCTTTCAGGGCCGGGACAATCGGATCAAGTTCGATAAAGCTGATGGCAGCCGCAAAGTCGTAGCCAAACCAGCCAAAGCCACAATCATCGAAATCAATCACGCCCAGCCGGTCACCATCGACGAGAAGGTTCGCCAAACGCAGATCCGCATGGATCAGGCCATAGCGATCATTGCCCATGCCAAAAGCTGCCAGCTTCTGATCAAGATGCACACAAAGCCGTTCCAGCAAGGCCAGGCCATCGCCATCAAGGCCGGGTGCGGCGCGCCAGTCACCCCAATGCGGGTTGGCACCAAGCGTGGTGTCAAAGGTCCAGCTTTTGCGCACGAAATTGACAGAACGCGTCCATTGCCGCGCATGACCATGCAGGCGCGCACTGATCGCGCCAAGTTTGAAGAACCCGTCAACCAATGCCTCGTCGGCAGAGGGTTCATCGCCGCTCATGAAATCAAAGGCGACCACATGACGACTGACCCCGCCATGATCAAATTCGGCGACCAGTGATCCATCGTGGCGCAGGCGCGGTTTGGGGGTATCGACGATATCACTGGCACGCAGAGCATTGATCCAGGCCAGTTCGGATTCAATTTCCGCCCGCGTGTGATAGCCCGGCCGATGCACCCGCAAGATCAGCTTCGCGCCGGTACTTGGGTCAGTTGCGAAAAAGGTCGCATTTTCCGAGACGGTCAGAAGCGACACATCGGTGTCTTCGCCCATGCCCCAACCGGGCAGGACCGATACCGCGCCCTCTTTCAGGACATCAATCATGTTGTCATCGTAAATGCCGCCCAACCGATGCCTCCTGTCGCTTTCTCATGACCGCCCGAAATCGGGTTTTCGCGCCATTTTGTGAATAATGCGGCACAAAATGTGTAACTTGCAACATTTTTTGTTGCATCACGGAATATTTCGACCAATCATCAAGAAAACATAACGCAGCGCACAATCAGGGATCGGCAATCCGCAGCGCAGAATAAAGCTGCCAGGCGCATTGCCCCATGACTTCACGAAAGGATCGACCATGCTGACTTCGATTTCAGGCAAAAGCGTCATCGTCACCGGCGGCTCCAAGGGCATTGGCAAGGGCATCGCCAAGGTATTTGCCAGCAAGGGGGCAAAGGTCATGATCGCGGCCCGCACTGAAAAGGACGCGGCAGCCACCGTCGATGAAATCAAGGCTGCCGACGGCACGGCCGACATGTTCCTGTGTGATGTTTCGGATTTTGATCAGGTCTCTGCACTGGCCGAATACACGGCCAAAACCTTTGGCGGGATTGATATCCTGTGTGCAAATGCCGGCATCTTCCCGCAGATCAAGATGATCGACATGACGGCTGATGACTGGGATCAGGTGATGTCGACCAACCTTAAAAGCAGCTTCCTGTGCGTAAAGGCCTGCATCCCCTATTTCAAAAAATCCGGCAAGGGTCGCGTGGTGATTACGTCCTCGATCACAGGCCCCGTGACCGGCTATCCGGGCTGGTCGCATTATGGCGCGTCAAAGGCCGGCCAGCTTGGCTTCATCAAAACCGCCGCCATGGAACTGTCGCGCTATAACACGACGATCAATGCCGTCATGCCGGGCAATATCATGACAGAGGGCTTGGCCGATCTGGGCCAGGAATATCTCAGCTCGATGGCGAATTCGATCCCGCTCAAACGTCTGGGCAGTGTCGAGGATATCGCCAATGCCGCCCTGTTCTTTGCCTCTGATGAAGCCGCCTACATTACCGGTCAGCAGATCGTGGTCGATGGCGGCCAGATCCTGCCGGAATCGCTTGAGGCACTCGAAGAGATTTAAGCCACCACCCGGCAGAAAATCGGCACAGAAAAGCAAAGACCGCATCGCGTTCATCCAATGCGGTCTTTGTTGTTTTTGCGCTTACGCCAAACCGTACTGGCTGCGCACGACACCGGAATTGTATCGCTCTGATGCCAGCAGGCGGGGCTTGAGCCCTCCGGCATCGCGCCCGAACAATGAAATGCCGGACCCCAGCACTTCCGGGATCGTAAAGATATCAAGCTGATCGGCAAAGCCGCCAAACAGGAACTGTGTTACCACACTGCCGCCGCCAACGACCCAGATGTCACCATCCCCGGCCCGGCGATCACGCAACTGATCGACCAGTTCGATGATGCTACCACCATAGGCCTCGGTATTGGCGGGCCGGTCATGGGGCAGATCACGCGATGTCAGAACGATTGTGCGGCGGGCCTCATAGGGCCAGTCGCCAAATTCCATCACCTGATCAAAGGTGTTTCGCCCGATGATCAAGGTTCCAACGGAGTCCAGAAAGTCATCAAAGCCGAACTCTGCCGGGTCATATTCCCCCAACCAGTCCACCGCACCGTTCGCGCGCGCAATGAATCCATCCAGACTGACCGCGATATAAATGCGGAACAGTTTTTTGCTCATGTCTATGTCCAACCGATATTGGGGTCTTTGCCCCTATTTTTAATCGGCAAATCATAGCAAAACACCAACCGCAAGTCGCAAGAATCAAACGCAGCAAACCGGGTCATTGACACCGAATGCGTCAAAAAACCCGGTTTTCTGCCCTATTCTTAAGAAGTGGGATCAGCACTCAACCACGTTGACATTGACCGCAAGGCCGCCCTGACTGGTTTCCTTGTACTTGCTTTGCATGTCGAGTCCCGTCTGGCGCATGGTCTCGATCACCTTGTCGAGCGACACGGTATGCTGCCCGTCACCGCGGAGCGCCAGACGCGCGGCATTGATCGCCTTGACTGCACCCATGGTGTTGCGCTCGATACACGGCACCTGCACAAGCCCCCCAATCGGATCGCAGGTCAGGCCAAGGTTGTGTTCCATGCCGATCTCGGCGGCGTTTTCAACTTGCTCGGGCGTGCCGCCCAGAACCGCACACAGCGCGCCGGCCGCCATCGAACAGGCCACCCCGACCTCCCCCTGACAACCAACTTCAGCGGCCGAGATCGAGGCACGCTTTTTATAGATCGACCCGATGGCCGCTGCGGTCAGAAGGAATTCACGGATATTGTGCTGATTGGCGTTGGCGCCGAACTTTTCGTAATAACGCAGAACCGCCGGAATAACACCCGCGGCCCCGTTGGTCGGCGCGGTAACAACCCGCCCACCGGCCGCGTTTTCTTCATTCACGGCAAGCGCATAAAGATTAACCCAGTCAATCACGGTCAGCGGATCACGCAGGCCCGCTTCGGGCTTTCCGGTCAGTTCCTTGTAAAGGTTTGATGCCCGGCGTTTGACGTTCAGCCCACCTGGCAAAATGCCCTCGGCTTTAATGCCGCGGTCAATGCAGCTCATCATCGCGTCATGCACGCGATCGACAAAGGCGATGGTTTCTTCCGGGCTCCGCCAGCTTTGCTCGTTTTCCATCATGATTTCGGCAATGGAGCGGCCTTCGCGCTTGCAGATTTCCATGAGTTCATCGGCCGAGGAGAACGGAAATGGCAGGGTGATGTTATCACCGGAATATTCCGCACCATGATCGTCGCTGGATACAATAAAGCCACCCCCGACCGAGAAATATTCCTGGGTGTGAATTTTCATGCCATCGCGGTCAAAGGCGGTAATCCGCATGCCGTTGGGATGCTGCGGCAGGGTTTCGGTAAAATGAAACACCAGATTGGTATCGCGGTTGAACGCCACCGGATACTGGCCATAAAGCTGCAACAGACTGGTTTCATCGATTGCGGCCACGGTCGGCACGATATCATCGGGATCAATGTTACGCGGGCGCTTGCCATTCAGGCCCATGATGACGGCCGTATCGGTGGCGTGCCCCTTGCCGGTCAGGGCAAGTGATCCATAAAGATCCACAACCACACTGCTGGTATTTTGCAAAAGATTGCGCGCCTCAAGCTCAAGGCAGAAACGATATCCCGCGCGCATCGGACCAACCGTATGCGAACTCGATGGACCAATACCAATGGTGTAAAGGTCGACAACCGACAGGTTGACGTCATGTTGGGAATTATTTTGCGATCCCGAAGAGGGATCGGTCGCGGGAGCAGTCATCAAGGGCCTCCTTCACGGCTCAATAAAGCGCTTGTTTTCGCGCTGTTTACGAACCGGTGCTTTTGCCCCCTCTGTCCCTTGACCTGAGATTATCCGTCAGTGCCCGATCAAGATCGGCCAAATGGCGTTCATCCTTCGGTGGAAACCTTTATGCGCCTTCTCCCTGACGCTTATTGGTTTCTCTCTCCAGAGCCTCTATCCGTGACGGTCCATCTGCCTGAGAGTGTTTATGAGGCATTGCTCCTTCGGCGCCGGATATCATGCAAATCGCGCGATATCCGAACTCTCCCGTCACGGTGCGAAA
The DNA here is from genome assembly GCF_000948415.1 of Thalassospira sp. HJ. Classification (GTDB taxonomy): domain Bacteria; phylum Pseudomonadota; class Alphaproteobacteria; order Rhodospirillales; family Thalassospiraceae; genus Thalassospira. The sequence continues at coordinate 301,061 of NZ_JYII01000006.1, forward strand.
TGGCATTTCTGCCACCTCTGAGGTTCACCGTCAGATTGAACACTATCTGTGTCTTTAGACACTGTCAAAAGAACTGGTTTGCATCTGCAAAATTTTCTGTGCGGGATGCTGTTAAGCACCGGTAATCGTGCTAAATTGCCCGTGTAATTCATGTACCTGTCATGCGCGAAGGTTCGCCCACCCTGTTCGCATGGCGGGATTGATGGCGAAATATCCCCTAAGTCACCATATTTACGGGACATTCAGCCTTTTCCTTTATCTGTGGGGTTATGAACGTGACTGTATCGAATTCCGTAAAGCGCCCGCGCCCTGTGGTGCTGTGCATTCTGGACGGCTGGGGTTATCGCGAAGAAAGCAAGAACAACGCTGTTGCGCTTGCCAACACGCCTGTCTGGGATGACCTTTACGCCAATAATCCGACCGGGTTCCTAAAGGCCTGCGGTCTGGATGTTGGCCTGCCCGAAGGTCAGATGGGTAACTCGGAAGTCGGTCACATGAACTTGGGCGCTGGCCGCGTCGTCATGCAGGAACTGCCGAAAATTGATGAAGCCGTCAAAACCGGCACCATCGGCGAAACCGACACCGTCAAAAAGATCATCGCCAAACTTTCCGATTCCAAGGGCGTTTGCCACATTGCAGGTCTTCTGTCCGAAGGCGGGGTACATTCCCATCAGGCGCATATGGCCGCCCTTGCCAAAATCGTTGCCGGTGCTGGTGTCCCTGTGAAAATCCACGCCTATCTTGATGGCCGCGACACGCCGCCGAAAAGTGCCGCCAAATTCCTTGAAAAATTCCGCGCCCTTCTTGGCGATGCCAATGTTGAAATCGCAACCGTCACCGGCCGTTATTACGCGATGGATCGCGACAACCGTTGGGAACGTGTCAGCGAGGCCTATTTCGCCATGGTTCAGGGCACGAACTACGCCGATGGCCGCACCGCCGAAAGTGCCGAAGCCGCGATTGCAAATGCCTATGCATCTGATACCACCGACGAATTCGTTCTGCCGACCGTGATTGGCGACTATGCCGGTATGAAGGATGGCGATGGTCTTCTGATGACCAATTTCCGTGCCGACCGTGCACGTGAAATTCTCGCCGCCCTCTGTGCGCCCGAATTTGACGGCTTTGATCGTGGCACCCCGGTGAAGTTCGCTGTTCAGGCCGGCATGGTCGAATATTCGTCCGAACATGCGAAATACATGGATGCGATCTATCCGCCGCAGACCCTGCCAAATATCTTTGGCGAGGTGGTTTCCAAAGCCGGCATGAAACAGCTCCGCATCGCCGAAACCGAAAAATACCCGCATGTGTCGTTCTTCTTTAACGGCGGCGAAGAACAGGTATTTGAAGGCGAAGACCGTATTCTGGTCGCATCGCCAAAGGTCGCTACCTATGACCTGCAGCCGGAAATGTCCGCACCGGAAGTGACCGAAAAGCTGGTTGCAGCCATCAAGTCGGAAAAATACGACACCATTATCCTCAACTTTGCCAACCCGGACATGGTCGGCCATAGCGGCATCCTTGAAGCGGCCATGAAGGCGGCCGAGGCGGTCGATACCTGCCTTGGCAAGGTGATTGACGCGATCAAATCGGTCGGCGGCGTTGCCTTTGTCACTGCAGATCACGGCAACTGCGAAGTGATGGTCGATCCCGAAACCGGCGAACCACACACAGCACATACGCTTAATCTCGTTCCGACCATCCTTGTTAACGGTCCGGAAGGGGTAACATTGGAAGATGGCCGTCTGGCCGATGTCGCACCGACCCTGCTGCAATTGCTGGGCGTGCCGCAACCGGCCGAGATGACCGGAAAACCCTTGCTTAAGGGCCTGAAACAGAATGACGCGCTTCTTGCGAGCTAAATCAGCTGCGAAGATCGCCCCGTTTGCCATGACCGCATTTGCGGTGCTGCTTGCAAACGGGGCAGCGCCTTCTTTTGCCCAATCGCTGCAAAAGGTTGATCAGCAACTTGATCAACTCGAAAGCCAGCTTTCCGAGCAGCAAAAACAGGAAGAGTTCCTGTCGCGCAAATCGCGCGAACTCTGGGCCGAAGAACAAGCCCTTCAGTCCGAAGCAATTTCGGTCGCCAGACGGACCCAGCGCCTTGAAACCACGCTGACCGATCTCGAAGATCAGCTTGAAACACTTGAATCCCGTGAAAAGATTGCTGCCACCAGCCTAGAAGACAAGGCTGGGCAATATGCCCGCATCCTGATGGCCCTGCAGCGCCTTTCCACGACACCGCCCGAAGCCGTCATTGCCCTGCCAACATCGCCGCAGGATACCCTGCGCTCTGCCGTGTTGCTCAAGGCCGCGTTGCCCGGGGTCGAGCAACATGCGCGTGATCTGCGCAAGGAACTGGGCGAAATAGCCACCCTGCGTGACGATATCCGAGAACGCAGAAGCGACTTGGCATCGGCCACCGAAGAACTGCAGCAGGAACGCGCTTCCCTTGCCGCCTTGCTTGGTGAAAAGCGCCGTCTGCGCGCCCAAACAGAGGCCGAAGCAGAAGAAGCCGCCAAGGCCGTCAGTGCGCTCGCCGATGAGGCCAAATCACTGGGCGAGCTGTTGCGCAATCTGCAAAACCGCGCCGAAGGCCTGCCAAATCCAAGGATGCGCCCGGAAGTCCGGGTGGCTGCGCGCACCGAACCGGATGCAGATACCCTTGGCGCGACAACAATTGCCAGAAACACCCCGCCACCGCCGCCCGAAAGCAAAACCGATACGGGCAACAGCAGCAGTGGCGACGCCAACACCAGCGAAGAAGAATTCGCCGTTGGCAGTTCAATTACGCTCGCGCAAGGCAACCTCAGGATGCCTGCCAGCGGTAAAGTGGTTACACTTTTTGGTGAGAAATCACGCGGTCCGGACGGTTTGACCGTAAACCGATCCAAGGGAATTGAGATCAGCACGCGCGCAAATGCGCAGGTTGTCTCACCTTTTGACGGCAAAGTCGTCTTTGCCGGGCCCTTCCGCGGATACGGCCGACTCTTGATTATCGAACACGGCGAAGGATACCATAGTCTTATCGCCGGTTTTGATCGGCTGGACAGTGTGGTAGGACAATATCTGTTGGCGGGCGAACCTGTTGGTATTATGGGTGAAACTTCGCCAAAACTATATCTGGAGATGCGCCAGGACGGGGAAGCAATAAATCCGCTTCCATGGCTGGCCTCGAAAAACGGCAAGGTAAGTGGATGAAAACCTCTCGATTGGCAGTACTCGCACTCGCGACCGGCATGACTTTCGGCCTTGCGTCGCCAGTTTTGGCGCAATCTTCAACCTCCTCGGCGGAGACCTATCGCCTGCTTAATCTGTTCGGCGACGTGTTCGAACAGGTCAAAGGCAAATATGTCGAAGAAGTCGATGACAAACAACTGATCGAAGCCGCCATCAACGGCATGCTGACATCGCTTGATCCTCATTCCTCCTATCTGAACATGGATAATTTCGAGGAAATGCAGGTCGATACCCGCGGTGAATTTGGCGGTCTTGGCATCGAAGTCACGATGGAAGACGGCTTTGTCAAAGTCATCGCGCCGATCTATGACACCCCGGCGGAAAAGGCCGGCCTGCAGCCGGGCGACTTCATAACCCACATTGATGGCACCGCCATTCGCGGCATGACGCTTAATGATGCGGTTGAAATGATGCGCGGCAAGGTCAATACCGACATTGTCCTGACGATCATCCGCAAGGGCGAACAGACGCCGTTTGACGTCACCCTGACCCGTGCTGTGATCAAGATCCAGTCGGTGCGCGCCGAACCCAAAGACGACATCGGCTATATCCGCATCACCAAATTCAACGAACAGACCTTTAGCGGCCTGCAGCGCGCCATTGCCGACATGCGCGAAGATATCGGCCCGGAAATCAAGGGTCTGGTGATTGACCTGCGCAACAACCCGGGCGGCCTTCTGGATCAGGCGATCTCGGTTTCCGACGCCTTCCTTGATAAGGGCGAGATCGTCTCGACCCGTCCGCGCGACACCCAGAACACCGAACGCTATAACGCACGCACCGGTGATCTGGCCGAAGGCCTGCCTGTGGTCGTTCTGATCAATGATGGTTCTGCCTCGGCATCGGAAATTGTCGCAGGCGCGCTTCAGGATCACCGCCGTGCGGTCATCATGGGCACGCGCAGCTTTGGCAAGGGATCGGTTCAGACCATCCTGCCGATGCCAGGCAACGTCGCCCTTCGCCTGACCACGGCGCGTTATTACACGCCGTCAGGCAAATCCATTCAGGAAGTGGGCATTGTGCCGGACATCATCGTCCCGCAGGCACGTGTCGAAAGCATCGAGGCAGATACCCGTCGCTCGGAAGCATCCCTTAACGGCGCGCTTCGTAACGAGGACGAAGGCATCACCGATGCGGAACAGGATGCAAATTCCCGCCGTGACGAGGCCGAGCAGCTGGCGATCGACGATTATCAGCTGTCGCGTGCGCTTGACATGATCCGGGGTATTTCCCTGTTTGGCCCGCGTCCGAACGGGTAAGGTTGGGCCTGGCATCGTGAAAGACTAGCTGTTCGTGTTCAGGAAAATCCTAAATTCCTTGCCGTTCCGAAAGAAGAAGGACGGCGACATCGACGGGGACATGGCCGATGATCTGGCCGACGACCTTGGCGAGGGGATGACTGACGCCGACGATGAAGAAGACGTCAATCTGGATGACCTGCCCTTTAACGAACTGCCGATCGAAGTCCAGTTCAAGAAACTGCCCAAGCGGCCAAAATCACGCCGAAGCTGGCTTTCAAAACTGCTGATCATCACGCTGTTCCTCTCGCCCTTCGGGGCGACGGCAGTTGCGATGATCCCGGTACTTGATCCTGAAACCGGCTGGCGCCTGTTCCATGAAGGCAGCCCGGAAACCACAATGACGGTTCCGGGGACCGAGCGCGAGTTGCAAGAAGAAATCGCGCGTGGCGTTCAGGACGTGCAGGATCGCGACCGCGCAGCCCAGGAAGCCGCCAACGGCGCAAATGGCGAAGGCCAGTCTGCCGAAGATATCGCAGGCAACCTTGATGGCGTGTCCGATCTGATCGGCACACCGGGTGCGCCCGATGGCACAGGCGATAGCGCACCCACCCCCGAAGAACTCGCAGCCCTGATCGAGGAAGAAGGTTCGCTTGACGAGCCGATCGAACCCGATCCCCTGCGCCCGGCCCCGTTGCCCGGCCTTGACGAAGAAGGCAGCTTTGGCCGCGTTCCGCGTATTGGCGACGACGGCACGACACCGTTTGATGCCTATAAGCGCCCGTTTGAATTGCCCGAAGACACCCCGGTTGTTGCGGTGATGTTGACCGGTGTGGGGCTGAATGATCAGCGCACCGAAACTGCGATCAATGATCTGCCGCTGAACATTTCACTGGCGATTTCGCCCTATGCCCGCGATCTGCAAACCGTTGCCCGCGATGCACGCGCGATGGGCCATGAGGTATTCCTTGAACTTCCGATGGAACCGGCTGACTTCCCGCTTTCCGACCCCGGCCCGCGCGCCCTTCTGACGTCGCTGTCGGAGGGTGAAAACCTTGTCCGTCTGGAATGGCTGATGGCGCGTTTCCCGGGCTATGCCGGTATGGTCAGCCGTCAGGGATCGAAATTTGGCAGCCTTGATAGCGCCATTCGCCCGGTGATCGAATTCATCTCACGCACGGGACTTATGTATGTCGAAGGATCGGGCAGCGGGGTTGCCAGCTACGGCGCGCAGTTGGCGGCAAATGCCGGTACACCAAATGCAATCGGCAATGTCATCATTGATGATGTTCCAAGCCGCCGACAGATCGATAGCCGCCTGAGCGAGCTGGTCGAGATCGCCAAACGCAACGGGGTTGCGGTCGGGGTTGCCCAATCCTATCCCGTCACGATCCAGCGCCTGCGCAACTGGGCCTTCCGCCTGCGTCGTCAGGGTGTTGTTCTGGTCCCGGTCAGTGCGATCGCAAGTAAGCAAGTTGCGGCACAATCCGCTGACGAGGCTGAAGCCGCCCGTCAGGAGGCCGAGCAACGCGAACGCGAAGCTATGGCTGAGCAAGCAGCCCAGGAAGAAGAAGCCGAACCCGCCAACACAATCGAGAACTAACGACAGGTAACCGGCCCAGCCGACCTGTCAGTCAGGAGCAATCATGGCAAAGAAGTCCGATAAACCCAAACAGACGGAAACCGGCACCCCGGATAAAGTCACGGCTGAAGATCTTCCGTATCGCCCGTGCGTTGGCATTGCGCTTTTTAATGCCGACGGATTGGTCTGGATGGGCAACCGGTTCGGGTTTGAAGGTGCCTGGCAATTACCGCAGGGCGGGATTGACGATGGCGAAACCCCGATTGAAGCCGCCCTGCGCGAACTCAAGGAAGAAATCGGTACCGACAAGGCCGAAATCGTTGCCGAAACGCCAAACTGGCTGACCTACGATTTGCCCGAACATCTGGTCGGCAAGGCTTTCAAGGGCAAGTATCGCGGCCAGAAGCAGAAATGGTTCGCCATGCGCTTTACCGGCAAAGACAAACACATCAACATCGATGTACCAAACCCGGAATTTGACAGTTGGCGCTGGAACGACTTTGCCACCCTGCCCGATCTGATCGTGCCGTTCAAAAGACCGGTTTATTTGCAAATCGCAGCCGAATTTCATGATGTACCGCAAAGAATTCGTGAAATGGGTCGGGCATAAGACGACGTTTGCGGCTTGATCGCTGCTGAGTTTTCGCTAGATTTAATAAACAGACATTCGGCTTAGAGGAGTTCCAGCATGGGTATGGATCGGTTGATCTTTGGTGTTCTGACCATTGTGGTCGGTCTTTTCGGCCTGTTTTACGCGTCAGGTTCGCACGACGGTTATTCCTATTTCGTCGGCTTGACCGTGTTCATTGGTGCCGTGCTGTTCATGTTCCATCTGATCAAGGGCCACTATGACCAGCTCGAAGCAGCCGATCACTGATTGCTGTTTCTGAAGTAACGTCTATTTGCTGCGCCCCAACCTCTGGTCTGGGGCGCATCTTTTTGTGCCTGCCTCTTCTCAATGCTTCAAACGACTCCCGAAACGCGATAAGACTTCCCCATGAGCAATACACATTGGGACCCTGCCCGTTACGGTTTGTTCGGCAATGAGCGCCTGCGACCGGCCATTGATCTGATTTCACGTTTGCCCAAACCGGCAAGCGGGTTTTCCCCACGTCATATTGTCGATCTTGGCTGCGGCCCGGGATCTGTCACCGCTTTGCTTGTCGACGCATATGGTGCAAGTGATGGCGAGGGCGCGCGCATCACGGGTGTTGATTCATCTGACGAGATGCTTGAAACCGCGCGCAAGCGCCCTGAAAACATCACCTGGCAAAAGGCCAACATTGCCGACTGGCAGCCCGATGAACCGGTGGATTTGCTGTTTTCCAATGCGGCGCTGCATTGGGTTCCCGATCATTCAAAGCTTTTCCCGCACCTTCTGGAACATGTCCGCCCGGGCGGCATGATCGCCATTCAGGTGCCCAACAATTTTCTGGCTCCCAGCCACCAGCTAATCGGCGAAGCCGGCATGGACTGGCGCAAGGAAGTGGCCACCGCCATGCATGCCGCCCGCATCATGCGCCCGGGTGATTATTTCGATGTTCTTGCCCCGGTCTGTGACGAGGTCGATCTTTGGCAGACGCAATATTGCCATGTCCTGACCGGTCCGGATGCCGTCTATAACTGGACGAGCTCAACCATTCTGCGTCCGGTCATGGACGCCCTGCCCGATGACGAGGCACGCGAAAAATTCACCGCGAAATACAAGGAACGCCTTAATCAGGTCTATCCGTCACGCGATGACGGACGTACCCTGTTTCCGTTCAATCGCCTGTTCATGATCGCGCGCAAAAAATCCACGTAATCATCCGAACCAGACATCCCTGACAAGGAGCCCCCCATGGCCGATTTTCGCGAACATTTCGTCAAATGCTGTGGCTATGAAGTGCATGTCAGGGCATGGGGCGATCCGGCCAATCGGCCGCTTTTGATGATGCATGGGCTTGCCCGTCTGGCCGATGACTTTGATCATGTCGCGCCTCATTTCACCGACAAATATTATGTGCTGTGCCCATCGATGATTGGCCGTGGTTTTTCCGGCTGGGCCAGCGATCCGGATGCGGAATATACCGTGCCATTCTATGCCGCACAGATGTTTGAACTGCTTGATCATTTCAACATTGATACCTGCGACTGGATCGGGACATCGATGGGCGGGCTTATTGGCCTTTATGCGACAACCGAGGTCGCCGGACGCATCGAACGGCTGGTGCTAAATGATATCGGCCCGGAACTTGATCCCGATGCAGTCGCACGCATCAAATCCTATGTCGGGGCGGCACCGGAATTTCAAACGATTGACGAAGTCGAACAGCTCGTCCGGCTTGTTTATGCATCCTTCGGGGTGGCTGATGACGCCACCTGGGCGTTTTTGGCCTCGCGATCGGTCCGCCGTCTGCCGAATGGCAATTTCATGATGCATTACGACCCGGAAGTCATGCGGGTCTTTGCCGAACATATTGATAACTTTGATGCATGGGCCGAGTTTGAAGCCCTGCCCTGCCCGGTCATGCTGATCAGCGGCGAGCAATCCGACCTTATTCCCAAGGCGATTGTCGAGAAGATGAAACAGAAAAAACCGGAAATGCCGGTTTTTGCAGTGGCGAATTGCGGGCACGCTCCCCACTTAAATGATAAAGCGCAAGTCGACGCAATTCGGGACTTTCTGAGCAAAAGCATATCCTGACTGGCCAATCGCCGGTAAATGCAGGGTCAAGTCACGCCTGAAATCCCCGTCCGTCATAAACCCGGTGATGTTTGCCGCGCGCCAAGAACGCGGCACGGGTTTGGCGGTTGTTGGTTGGGACCGACAAAATCAAACCATTCAAGCGTCCGGGACGGGACGCAGTCTGGCTGTTGCCTCGAATTTTGTGGTTGTTCAATCACCTGTGGGAACAGGCGACATGACAAAGCTGCATTGGTTAGATTGGCTAAAAAGACACCGGACCGTGACGTTTTTGACGACCTTGTTTTACGCAGGTCTGGCGCAGAACCCCACCCTATTGGCTCAAACCATTGAAAATGCGCTGCCGACAAAACCTGGCATGCAACTGATTCCGGGCGGCTCGGCCTTTGGCCCCGGTGGTATTTCATCAACGGTGCCGCACGACTTTGACCAGGACTTCACCCCTTCGTCACGCTATGGCATTGCACTTGCGCCCACGCCAAGCGATCCCGAAAACACATCACAATACTGGCTTGAATTCGGCGGCGTTCCGCGCACGGATCGCGGTATGAATGCGCAGATCGGGCTTGGCTATTCGCCATCCCCTGATCTTGGATTTACGGTCGGTCCGTTTCTGGATCTGGATGCTGCAACGCCGGGCAATATCGGCATTTACCAGACCGACAGGCTTGGTGCCCAACGCCGCATTCGATCAGGTTTCAGCGGCTCCGGGACGGGTGATGCGCATGATGCCGGGCTTGCAGGGTCGCTATCCTACATGCCGCTTGAAGATATCTGGATCGGCCTGCATGGGTCGGTTTCGCGCGATCTGACACCCCGCAATTCGGAAGACGGTCTGCTTGATGGCATTGATGCCATGCTGGGGCTGACCGCACGGTACCGGATCGAATTCTGATCTTGCGCAGACCGGGCAGTCCTGTATGACTGGCTTCTGAGGTCAGGACCGATTAACCTGATCCAAGGAAACCCAAGGGGACATTCAGACGCGTATGAGCCATTCGCTTCCACCAGAACATGCTGTGCTTGGCGCACCATTTGATGCCTGTAACGATCTGGCCGCGGCGAAAAACGCCAATCTTTATCGCGCGGCCATGCGTCTTAGCCCGGAACGCCAACGATTCTTTCTGGCTGCCTATGCCTCGATGCGCGTGATTGACGATATCGTCGATGACGGCTTCCTTGAACTGCCCGATGCCCAGCGCGACGCCGAGCGCGAAACCATCCTTGAAACCGTTCATCAATGGCAGGCCCAGGTCATGGCGGCCAAGGCCGATATGGACAATCCGATGCCCGAAGGCGGCCCGTTGACCGGCGCGGTTTATGACGCGCTCCGCCTCACCCTTGGCCGCAGCGACCTTCCCGCCGATCCGTGGATCGAACTGGCCGATGCCCTTCATCGCGACATCGCCGAAGAACCAATGGATGAGTGGGACGATTTCATTGCCTATTGCGAAGGGGCGACCGCTGCACCGGCATCAATCTTTGTCTATCTGTTGTCAGCCCGCCATGATCCGGAAATCGGCTATACCTCGCCGCTGACCAACCCGCCGCTTTATCACGCGCGCGATATGGCGATCTTTTGCTATATCATTCACATCCTGCGCGACCTGCCCGAAGACATCAAAGGCCCGGACCGCCTGGTCACCATCCCGTCCGAAATGCTGATTGCCGCCGACATCACCCTTGGCGAGATCCGCAATGCCATCGGTCAGGGCAAATATGATGATCTCGATTACCTCGGTAAAATCCTGCTCGAACACGCTTGGGAGCATTTTGAAACCGGTCAGGCCCAATCCAGCGAATTGCTGTCGGTGCTTGATACGGATGAGGCCGATACGTTATCGCGCCTGTTCACCGTCTATATCGAACTGGCTGGTGCGATGACCGAAAATGGCTACGCCGCGTTCCTCAAGGACCGCGATGCCATTATGCAAAGCACCGCGCAAAACAGCCTGCCCGACGTCAAAAAGGATTAGGGTCCGGGGCCTTCCAGAACCCGCCAAAAGAAAACCCCGCCAGTTTGGCGGGGTTTGTCGTTTTGCATCAAAGGCGACCGGCTCAGCTCGCGCGAAGTGCTGCCACACCCGGAAGCGTTTTGCCTTCAAGCCACTCAAGGAAGGCCCCACCGGCGGTCGAGACATAGGAAAATGCCTGATCAGAATCGGCATGGCGCAGGGCTGCAACCGTATCACCACCACCGGCCACCGACAGCAGCTTGCCTGCCTTGGTCAGTTCTGCGGCATGCTGGGCGACCGAAACGGTTGCGGTGTCAAACGGCGTGATTTCAAACGCACCAAGCGGACCGTTCCAGACCAGCGTTTCACATGACTCGAGACGCTTGTTCAGATCGACGATGGTTTTCGGACCCGCATCAAGGATCATGCCGTCTGCGGCAACGTCATTGATATCGGCAACATCATGCGGCGCATTGGCAGCGAATTCCTTGGCAACCAGACCATCGACCGGCAGGACGATTTCACAATTGGCAGCTTCGGCCTTTTTGAAAATCTCGCGCGCGGCATCAAGCAGGTCATGCTCACACAGCGACTTGCCAACATTCACACCCTTGGCCGCCAGGAACGTATTGGCCATGCCACCGCCGATCACCAGCTGGTCAACCTTGGCAACCAGATTGCCCAGCAGATCAAGCTTGGTGGAAATCTTGGCCCCGCCGACAATTGCCATCACCGGATGTTTCGGTGCTTCCAAAGCATTGCCAAGGGCTTCAAGTTCTGCCTGCATCAAACGGCCGGCGTAAGCCGGAAGCGCACGTGCCAGGCCCTCGGTCGAGGCATGCGCGCGGTGCGCACAAGAGAACGCGTCATTGACGTAAACGTCGCCAAGTTTCGCGAGCTCGGCCACGAAAGCCGGGTCGTTCTTTTCTTCTTCGGCGTGATAGCGCAGATTTTCCAGAAGGGCGATTTCGCCGTCTGCAAGGCTGTTCACAACGCTTGCGGCTGCATCACCAATGCAATCATCGGCAAACTTCACCGGACGACCAAGCTGCTTGGCAAGCGCTTCGGCAACCGGTTTCAGGCTCATTTCCGGAACGCGGGCACCTTTCGGGCGGCCGAAATGGGTGATCACCACCAGTTTCGCCCCGGCATCTGCCAGTTCGATCAGGCCCGGTACGGTGCGGTCGATACGAGTCGTATCGCCAACAACACCATCCTTCATCGGAACGTTAAGATCAGCGCGCAGCAAAACGCGCTTGCCAGCGACATTGACACCGTCAAGCGTATTGAAGTCAGCCATTATCTGAACCTGCTTTTGAGTTTCACAAAAGACGGGATTGGGTGTCCCGACATGGATTGAACCAAATCCTGATGCGCCCTGTTTTGCCCGATCAGCGCCGGGGACGCAAGGATGGATGGACTCCGCAAAAATACGTGCCGGAAAACCGCAAACGCCATCAAACGGCGCACGGTTCTCGAAATCAGATCAGTGATGCCCCAACAGGGACGAGTGCAAAAAGCCCGAGAAACTGGTCGCCACCGGACCGGTCATCAGGACGTGATCATCGGGCAGCCATTCAATGGTCAACGGGCCACCATCAAGGATCACTTCAACCTTGCGCCCGGTCAGGCCACGGCGCGCAGCCGCAACACCCGCCGCACATGCACCAGTGCCGCAGGCACGAGTGACACCGACGCCACGTTCCCAAACACGCATGCGCAGTGTGTTTTCGTCAATGATGCTGCACACCTCGATATTGGCGCGTTCCGGGAACATCTCGTGATGCTCAAGCACCGGACCCAGCTTTTCGATATCAATCGCCTCGGCATCATCGACAAAGAACACCCCGTGCGGGTTGCCAACATTGACCCCGACCGCATCCGAAAGCGGACCAAGCGATAGCGGAATGTGATTGGTATCAACCGCTTCAGACAGCGGAATATCGCGCCAATCCAGCTTAACCTGCCCCATATCGACCGTCACCCGACCATCGGCCAGACCATTGGCATCCAGCAGCCCAACAACGGTTTCGATGATGACTTCCTTGCGGCCCAGCTCGCCCATGATCACGTTGGCGACACAGCGCGTCGCATTGCCACACGCCTCGACCTCGCCGCCATCATTGTTGCGGATGCGCATAAAGGCATCGGCCAGATCATCGCGTGCCGGTTCAATGACGATCAGCTGATCACAGCCAACCCCGGTCTTGCGATCGGCAATGCGGGCCGCGGTCGCGTTATCAAGATCAAGCACAGCGGGATCGCGTCGTCCGTCAAAGACAACGAAATCATTTCCCAGACCATGCATTTTGACAAAAGGAATACCGTTCATACCCGCCTTATAATCCTGAATGCGCAATGCGTCCACAGGTGGAATCCCCGATGGATAGGGGATTCTCGCAACGATGATTGATCAGAACGGAAAGGAACCCGAAGGCGACTTAGGCCGACATGCGCGGGGCAGCGGGGGCGCAATAACGCACCTTGCTTGGCGCATAGCCTGAACGGGCGAAATAGGTCCTAAGGCGGTCGTCCGGTTCACCAAGCGAGACATAGACATTGCTGCACTGGTGAATGCGGGCCAGACGGGTCATGCCATCGCGCATCGCATCCAGGACATAGTCGCCCGACACGATTTCAACCGCCATGACGTTGTCGACATGCAAGACAAGGCCATCGGTCATGTCATCGCGAACATAATAGGAAAACAGGCCGTGGATATAGCCGCGCTCGTTGGCAATCACGATGATGCCGCGCTGGCGTTGCCAGAGGATATCATCCGCGTCGGCTTTGGCCCCGACAGAGTCCTTTGCCACCGGCATGCAATACTGATCGACGAATGCACGCCAACGATCAAATGACATGTCGACTTTCAACATCTGAACCAACGGATAGGTCATATCCGCGGTCTGTGCTGTAAGTGGAAGTGACTTATAGGCTTCTGACATGATCCTGCCCTCTAGAATTTATCAGATCATGCCGGAAATAATTCGCGCCCACCTTGATGTGCATCAACACCTTTTAAGGGTTTCGCGCGCATAAACACAGCCAGTACAGAAGTACCCATCCGAAGGGCCAACACGTTTCCTCCGATTGAATTTCTGACGGGTTAGCAAGCCAATATTGACGTAGGTCAATGGCTTTCGGACGAACAGTCCGCATACTCATCGAACGAATTAGGAAACCTCGCCCGGAATAACGCGCCGCGACATTGAGCCAAGGCGCATTTTGGGTGGGGCTTTTTGTGCAGGTGAACCGAAGATCAAGAAATGTCGTCGGTTCATCAGGACTATTGAAACTGCCCAAGAGGGTTTTGGGCAGTTCACCCGACCACCTTGAACGGGAGTCAAGCATGAGCCAGGGGAGCATGGCACAGGCAGCATCGCCTTCAGTTGCTGTCGATTATAATATGGACGTTGTGCGCTGGGCCGCACTTGCGACCGTATTTTGGGGAGTAGTCGGATTTTTGGTGGGTGATGTCATTGCATGGCAGCTCGCTTTTCCGGTTCTCAATTTTGATACCGAGTTTCTGAACTTCGGACGTCTGCGTCCGCTGCACACCTCGGCTGTGATCTTTGCCTTCGGCGGTAACGCGCTGCTGGCAACGTCATTCTATGTGGTACAGCGCACTTGCCGTGCACCGCTTTATGGCGGTCGGGCACTTCCGGCGTTCGTGTTCTGGGGTTACCAGCTGTTCATCGTCATGGCCGCAATCGGCTATGTGACCGGCACCACGCAGGGTCGCGAATATGCCGAACCGGAATGGTTCGTCGATATCTGGCTGACCATTGTCTGGGTTGGTTATCTGGCGATGTTCGTCGGCACCCTGCTCAAACGTAAAGAGCCGCACATCTACGTTGCGAACTGGTTCTATCTGGCCTTTATCGTAACCATTGCGATGCTCCATCTGGGCAACAACCTGGCCATTCCGGTCTCGTTCATGGGCGCGAAATCCTATTCGATGTTCTCTGGCGTGCAGGATGCTCTGACCCAGTGGTGGTACGGCCACAACGCTGTGGGCTTCTTCCTGACGGCTGGCTTCCTCGGCATGATGTACTACTTCATTCCGAAACGTGCCGAACGTCCGGTTTATTCCTATCGCCTGTCGATCATTCACTTCTGGGCGCTGATCTTCCTGTATATCTGGGCTGGTCCGCACCACCTGCACTACACCGCACTTCCTGACTGGGCACAGACCCTTGGCATGACCTTCTCGATCATGCTGTGGATGCCGTCGTGGGGCGGGATGATCAACGGCCTGATGACGCTTTCGGGCGCTTGGGACAAACTGCGCACTGACCCGGTTCTGCGCTTCATGGTTGCTGCTGTCGGTTTCTACGGCATGTCGACCTTCGAAGGCCCGGTCATGTCGATCAAGGCCGTCAACGGCCTGTCGCACTATACCGACTGGACCATTGGTCACGTGCATTCCGGTGCGCTTGGCTGGGTTGCCTTCGTATCGTTCGGTGCGATCTACTTCCTGATCCCGGTCCTTTGGAACCGTGAACGCCTGTATTCGATGCGCCTCGTTGCTCATCACTTCTGGCTCGGCACCATCGGGATCGTTCTTTACATCACCTCGATGTGGGTTTCGGGGATCATGCAGGGCCTGATGTGGCGCGCCTATGACGAGCTTGGCTTCCTGCAGTATTCCTTCATCGAAACTGTCGAGGCAATGCATCCCTACTACATCATTCGTGCAACTGGTGGCCTGCTGTTCTTGCTGGGTTCGCTGCTGATGGTCTGGAACGTCTACAAGACCATCAAGGGTGACCTCCGTAACGAAGCACCGATCGGCACACCTGCAACCGTTGCAGCCGAATAAGGGGGGAAACAGAGATGCTTCTTAAAAAACACCATATCGTAGAGAAGAACGTCTTCTTTCTGATCCTTGGTATCTTCATGACCATCATCATTGGCGGTATCGTTGAAATCGTACCATTGTTCACGATGGAACAGACCATTGAGAAAGTAGAAGGTGTCCGTCCTTATTCGCCGCTCGAACAGGCCGGTCGTAACATCTATATCCGCGAAGGTTGCTATAACTGCCATTCCCAGCAGATTCGTCCGTTCCGTGACGAAGTCGAACGTTATGGCCATTACAGCCTTGCAGCAGAATCGATGTATGACCATCCGTTCCAGTGGGGTTCAAAACGTACCGGTCCGGATCTGGCCCGTGTTGGTGGCAAATACTCCAACGCATGGCACGTTGCCCATATGATTGACCCGCGCGCTGTTGTGCCGGAATCGATCATGCCGGGCTATCCGTTCCTGGCGGAACGCAAACTGAATTTCGATGACGCTCAGGCACATCTCGAGACCCTCAAACTGGTAGGTGTTCCCTACACGGACGAGATGATCGAGGCGGCCAAGGCAGACCTTTACCTGCAGGCCAGCGAGGATGCGGCCTATGACGATGATTTCCTCGCACGCTACCCGAATGCGGCAACAGGTGATTTTGACGGCAACCCGGCAGAGCTGACCGAAATGGATGCGCTTGTCGCATACCTGCAGGTCCTTGGTCGGATGGTCGACTTCACCACCTACAACCCGCAGATGAACCTGCGCTAACGCTAGGGGATCGTCATGGAATTCTTTACGCAACTCGCTGACTTTTTCCGCCCTCTGTGGGGTTTGTGGCTGATGCTGCTGTTCGGCGCGATTATTGCCTGGGTCATGTGGCCGAGCAAAAAGCGCAACCAGGACATGGAAGCACATGCGCAGATCCCCTTCCGGGATCAGGATTGAGGGGAGAACAGAGCAATGTCGACTAAAGTCGAGAAAGATCAGGTATCCGGAACAGATACCACCGGTCACGAATGGGATGGCATCAAGGAACTCAACACTCCGCTGCCTTCCTGGTGGGTCTATGTCTTCTGGATCACCGTCATCTGGTCTGTTGGTTACTGGGTGGTTTACCCGTCCTGGCCGACTGCCAATGATTATCTCAAGGGTATGTTTGCGACCACCAACCGTACCCAGCTGCACGAAACCATGGCCAATGTTGCGGCCGAACGTGCACCTTACATGGAACGTCTGGCAGCCCTGGATGTCTCGGAAATCACCAATGACAGTGAACTTCTGAACTTCTCAATGGCTGGCGGCAAGGCGGTCTTCGCCGACAACTGCGCGCCGTGCCATGGCACCGGTGGTTCGGGTAACCCCGGCTTCCCGTCGCTTCAGGACGATGCGTGGCTTTGGGGCGGTACGCTTGAGGCGATCAACGAAACACTGCATGTCGGTGTACGTTGGGATGCCAACGAAGATACCCGCTTCAACGACATGCCGGCTTTTGGTCGTGACGAACTGCTTGAACGTGACCAGATCGAAGATGTGGTTCAGTACGTTCTGGCCTTCACCGATCGTGCAACCGACACCGCTGCTGCGGATCGCGGTGCGGTCGTCTTTGAAGAAAACTGTGCATCTTGCCACGGTGAAGATGCCAAAGGAATTCAGGATCTCGGCGCACCGAACCTGACCGATGCCATCTGGCTCTATGGTGGTTCGAAAGAAACCATCACCGAAACGGTCATGAATTCCCGCCGCGGCGTCATGCCGGCATGGGGTGGCCGTCTGGACGAAGAAACCATCAAAATGCTGACGGTTTATGTCCACTCACTTGGTGGCGGCCAGTAAGCCAACATTTCCGAAAAAGGCCAGTGATCACAGATCACTGGCCTTTTTCTTTTTCAGCCCGTTTTTCCGGGCCTTCTGATCTTGCGGTTTGTCCGACACATTTCATAAGAATATGCGCGATTAAATTGACATGTGTCATGGTGTCTATGCCGGGCCTCTCGTATTTTCTGCCTGAGATTTGAATAATTAGAGTTTGCCCTGCAAAGCTGCCAGAAACCCAACTTCTCCTGACAGCCTAACCTTCAAAGCGACTGGCGGGTCCGTCCCGCACAGAGAGCAGTCGCAAGGTTCAGAGCAACAACCAGGTAGCGAAAATGGCCATGTCCAATTTGCAGCATTCTGAAGTCCCCCCGCAGGCTAATCCGGACCTTTCGCACGAGGCGGAAGAAGACGAAATCCCGCTTTATAAGAAGCGCGACAAAGTCTATCCGAAACGCGTATCCGGACGGTTCAGAAACCTTAAATGGTTTGCGCTGATCGCCCTTCTAGGCATCTATTGGGTCGTGCCCTGGCTGCGCTGGGACCGTGGGGCAAGCGCCCCGGATCAGGCTGTTCTGATCGATATGGACCTTGGCCGCGCCTATTTCTTCTTCATCGAAATCTGGCCGCAGGAAGTCTATTACATCACCGGCATCCTGATCATGGCGGCTGTCGGGCTGTTCCTAGCGACCTCGCTGTTTGGACGTATCTGGTGTGGCTATGCTTGCCCGCAGACGGTCTGGACCGACCTGTTCATGCTGGTCGAACGCTACATTCAGGGTGACCGTAACGCCCGTGTCCGCCTTGACAAGTCGAAATGGACGTTGGAAAAAATCTGGAAAATCAGTGCAACGCACCTGGCCTGGATTGCGATCTCGATGGCAACCGGCGGTGCCTTTGTTCTGTATTTCCACGACGCCCCAACGGTGATAGTCGATATCTTCACCGCCAATGCGTCATACGGCACCTATGTCACGATCGCATTCCTGACCGGTTCGACCTACCTTCTGGCGGGTTGGGCCCGCGAACAGGTTTGCACCTATATGTGCCCGTGGCCGCGCTTCCAGTCTGCCATGCTTGATGACGAAAGCATGATCGTCACCTATGAAAGCTGGCGTGGTGAAACGCGTGGTCCGCTCAAACGTAAAAATCTGGTGCGTGGCGAAGTACCTGAAACAGGTCACTGCATCGATTGCCATGCCTGTGTGAACGTCTGCCCGACCGGCATTGATATCCGCGATGGCCTGCAGCTGGAATGCATCGGATGTGGTCTGTGCATTGATGCCTGTAACGATATGATGGACAAGGTCGGCTTCCCGCGGGATCTGGTGCGCTTTGACTCGGTCCAGAACACCCAGCTTCGCTCCCAAGGCAAGGCAACCCGCGTGCGTATCATTCGCCCGCGTACCATCTTCTATTCGGTGCTGCTGGTGATCATTGCATCGGTCATGATGTTTGGCCTGGCCAACCGTTCAGTCCTTGAACTCAATGTCCTGCGCGACCGTAACCCGTTGTTTGTTGCCCTGTCGAACGGGGACGTGCGCAATGGGTACACGCTTAAGGTTCTGAACAAGGAACAAGCTGAAAAAACCTATGTCCTGTCCCTTGAAGGGATCAACGCGACCGATCTTCAGGTCATCGGTCTGACGCCCAATCAGGACGGCACCTATGATCTGGATGTGGCCCCTGACCGGGTCGGCAGCTTCCGTGTCTTTGTGGCCGCTAGCCCCAAGGCACTTGATGGTAAATCGACACCGTTCGAATTCACTGTGACCGATAAGGAAACCGGCAACACCGAAACTTATGATACAGTGTTCGCCGGTCCGGAAAACGACCGCTGATCGCAGAAGCGTTTCAGTACAGGAGACAAGAAATGGCAATGCAGATGACATCACCTTCCACAAATCAGAATGGCCCGCGCAAATCGGACCGCTGGATTCCGTGGTATTTTGTCGGTGGCTTCGCCGTCATGCTGATTGCCAATATCTCGCTGATCACGTTTTCAATGACCAGCTGGAATGGCCTTGTGACCAAGCATGCCTTCGAAGAGGGCAACAATTATAACGCGGCCATTTCTGGTGCCGCCCGCCAAGAAGAACTTGGCTGGCGCAGCAAGCTGAGTGTCGACGGTGTCATTAATCAGAATGGCACCATCACCATCCTGTTCCGTGACAAGGACTCCAAGCCGATCACGGGTGCCAAGATGTCTGTCATGATGTCGCGTGCCGATCGTGATGATCTGGATGCCACCATCCCGATGGCGGAAATCGCGCCGGGTGAATATCGTGCAAGTGCCTCCTTCCCGGTTTACGGGCGTTGGCAGCTGCGTACCGTCGCCAATGCGATGGGTGATGATTATCAGACCGTCGAGTATGTCGTCGTAAATCCATGAACGCCCCCCTTCAGTCCTGCCGCCATTGCGGCGAGCCGGTGACAGCCATGTCCCCCGCAGCCCCCGACTTTTGTTGTGCCGGGTGTGCGGGTGCTTATGAGCTTCTCGGCGAAATGGGGCTGACATCCTATTACAACCGACGTGCCATCGATCCCAAAGTCCGTGCCCTACGGCCGGACGAAGAAGAAGTCGCCAATTTCGATTTCACCGAACTCGCCAGCACCGATAACGAAGGCCACCATCATCTCAACCTGATGGTCGATGGCATTCATTGTGCGGCCTGTGTCTGGCTGATCGAAACCCTGCTGCAGCGAAACAGTGCGGTCTTGCAGGCGCGTGTCAATATGACGACCCGTCGCCTACGCCTGAGCTGGCAGGGTGAAGTTGCCGATATCGAAGACATCATTCGCCCGGTCATGCAGATGGGCTATCGCCTGATCCCGTTTGATCCGGCCGCCCTTGAACAGGCCACGACATCGCGCAACAAGGAATTGCTGCGTTGTCTGGCGGTTGCAGGCTTTGCCGCCGGTAACGTCATGTTGCTGTCTGTTTCGGTCTGGGCCGGGTATTTTCAGGGCATGGGCGGGGCAACCCGCGATCTGTTTCACTGGATTTCGGCCCTGATCGCCCTTCCGGCTGCGGCCTATGCCGGATTGCCGTTTTATCGCTCGGCAATTGGGGCTATTCGCAATCGCCGAGTCAATATGGATGTGCCGATCAGTCTGGGGGTCATTCTGGCGCTTGGTATGAGCTTGGCACAAACCATTCGCGGCGAACCACATGCCTATTTCGACAGTGCGATTACCCTTCTCTTCTTCCTTCTGATCGGGCGTTACCTAGATGGGCGCGCACGTGGTCAGGCCCGCTCGGCGGCCGAACATCTTCTGTCGCTGAATGCACGCTCGATCACGGTGATTGAGCCTGATGGCACTCGGCGTCTGATCGCGCCGCAAAAGGCGACACCGGGCATGATCGTTCTGGCCGCAGCCGGCGAACGCATCGGCATTGATGGCACGGTCATCGAAGGTCAGTCCGATATCGATACCAGCATCATTACCGGCGAAAGCATTCCCGTCCTGACCCGACCGGGCACCACAGTGTTTGCCGGCACCACCAATATTTCCGCCCCGCTTCGCATCGAAGTCACCGCGACCGGCGGTAATACGTTGCTATCGGAAATTGTCCGCTTGATGGAAAATGCCGAACAGGGCCGCGCGCGTTATGTCGCCATTGCCGATCGTGTGGCAAAGGCCTATGCGCCGGTGGTTCACACCCTGTCGCTGGCGACCTTTATTGGCTGGTGGCTGATTGGCGGCATTGGCTGGCAGGATGCGCTGATGAACGCCATCGCGGTTCTGATCATTACCTGCCCCTGCGCACTAGCACTTGCCGTTCCGGTCGTGCAGGTGATTGCCACCGGGCGTCTTTTGCGGGCCGGGATCCTGGTTAAATCGGCAACTGCCCTTGAACGCCTGACCAAGATCACCGGCATCATTTTTGATAAAACCGGCACACTGACAACAGGCAAACCCGAACTGGTCGCTCAGCCACCGGAAGACAAGCTGATGCTAGCCGCTAGCATGGCAGCCAACAGTAACCATCCGCTATCGCGGGCACTGGTGCGTGCGGCTGGCAACGTCACCCCCCAGGTCAATGTCAGCGAACAGGCCGGTCTTGGCCTGATGATGCAGGGCCCGGCGGGTCCGGTCCGCCTTGGCAGCCGGACGTTTTGTGACATTGCCGAAAACGCCGATGTGCCGTCCGATATTACCGGTCCGGAATTATGGCTGGCCGAGCCGGGCGTGGCCCCAACCCGCTTCGTCTTCCGCGATACCATGCGCAGCGACGCGCCCGATGTCATCGAGACGCTTCGCAAGCGCGGCTTTGACATGACCCTGCTTTCGGGCGACCGCGAAAGCACGGTGCGCCAGCTTGCGCAAACGCTGGGCATTCCAAACTGGCAGGCCCGCATGTCCCCGACCGACAAGGCCAACCACATTCAGACCCGATCAGACGATGGCAAGCATGACCTGATGGTTGGTGATGGCATCAATGATGCCCCGGCCCTTGCCGCGGCCCACGCCTCGATGTCGCCAGCCACCGCCGCCGAAATTTCGCAAAATGCCGCTGACATCGTTTTTCAGGGTGACCGGCTTGGTGCCGTGATCGAGGCGATTGATGTTGCCCGCAAGGCCGATCGACTGGTGCGTCAGAATTTCGCCCTGTCATTCGCCTATAACGTGATCACCATTCCACTGGCGGTATCAGGGTTTGTCACCCCACTTTTCGCTGCAATTGCAATGTCATCTTCTTCACTCATCGTGATCGCCAATGCCTTGCGTTTACACGTAAAATCGGGCAAGCCTGAAGGTGTCGACATCAAACCGGCAACCGAATTGTCGCAGCAGGCAGGAACTTGATGCCATGAGCAACCTTCTTCTCCTGATCCCGATTGCATTGTTTCTTGGGCTTCTGGGCCTTGGAGCATTCTTGTGGTCGTTGCGTTCAGGGCAGTTTGACGATATGGAAGGTGCGGCAAATCGCATTCTGTTTGATGACGATGATGTCAAACCGTCAGGCAATTCGAAAAAGTTCCATCAGGACGAGAGTTAGAATTGCTTGAAACAGGCCTATCTCATCAGATAGATTTGTCTGTATTCCGTTTACCGGGTCACCAGCATCGGAGTCTGCGATGGCAGTCCGCCCCCAAATCTGCGAAGCCTGTTCTATCAAGGATTTAACTTTCTGCTCGGCGCTGCATGGCGACGAACATGATCAGTTACGTCAATTGCTGACCCATGCTCATTACGACTCGCACAGCACGATTTTCCACGAAGCCGAAGAAGCCGATTACGTCTTCAACGTTACGGCAGGCTCGGTAAAGTTGTATAAACTGCTTGGTGATGGTCGTCGACAGATTACCGGCTTCCTGTTTGCAGGTGACTTCCTCGGCCTCGCGCTGAACTCGAACTACAGCTATTCCGCCGAGGCGATCGAACCGGTCACCGCGTGTCGCTTCCCGCGTCAGAAACTTGAAAAGCTGTTCGACAAGTTCCCGCATCTTGAAAAACGCATGCTGGGCATGGCGGTCGATGAACTGGCAGCAGCCCAGGACCAGATGCTTCTGCTTGGCCGCAAGACCGCCAAGGAAAAGGTCGCATCCTTCCTTCTGATGCTGGCCCGCCGTCAGGAACATCGCGGAGAAAGCACGGAAACCATCAACGTCCCCATGAGCCGGTCTGATATTGCCGATTACCTTGGCCTGACGATTGAGACCGTGTCACGCACGCTGACCCAGCTGCGCAAGGAATCGACCATTTCGCTCAAGGATAACCGCCATATCGAGGCGGTCGGTCTGGACATGCTTGAAGATCTTGCCGAAGGTCTGTGAGTTTGCCGTGCCTGTAAACGGCCAATAGCTTTTCCTGGCGCAGAATCGTCGAACCAATTGCCTGAACGCGCCAGAAGTGCCGGTTATTGGCCGAATTGCCTATTTCGCGATTGCAAAAAAAGTTTCCCGATTGCGGCTGTGATATTGTACACATGACCGCACGCCTGACAAAGATCGGGCAGCGAAATCCGGTTAAACCGGGGGAGAAACGTCATGAGTGCCACCAGCAAGAAAATGGGTCGGACCTCCGTCCCAGAACTTCGCGCCCGCAAGGGCAAAGATCCGATTGTCTGCCTGACGGCCTATACCGCGCCCATGGCGCAACGCCTTGATGAACATTGCGACCTGCTTCTGGTCGGCGATTCACTGGGCATGGTTGTCTATGGCATGGAAAGCACGCTTGCCGTGACCGTCGATATGATGGTCAACCATGGCAAGGCCGTGATGCGCGGATCCAAGAATGCCTGCGTTGTTGTTGATCTGCCCTTTGGCAGCTATCAGGAATCCAAGGAACAGGCGTTCCGCACGGCATCCCACATTCTGGCTGAAACCGGCTGCGCTGCCGTCAAGCTTGAAGGCGGCGCCGAACTTGCCGAAACCATCGAATTTCTGACCATGCGCGGTGTGCCGGTCATGGCCCATATCGGCCTGATGCCCCAACAGGTCAACACCATGGGTGGTTTCAAAAGCCAGGGCCGTGACGAAGAAACTGCGATGAAGGCCCTTGCTGATGCCAAGGCCGTTGCCAAGGCCGGAGCATTCTCGGTCGTGATCGAAGGGACGGTCGAACCGGTCGCCCGTCAGATCACCGAAACCATCGACATTCCGACCATCGGCATTGGTGCCTCGGTCGCCTGTGATGGTCAGGTTCTGGTTACCGAAGACATCCTTGGCATGTTCTCGGACTTCACGCCGAAATTCGTCAAGCGCTACGCCAATCTTGGCGATGCCGTTTCCGAAGCGGTCGGCCAATATGCCGATGAAGTCCGCACCCGCCAGTTCCCGGCGGATGAACATTGCTTTGGTGTGGCGAAAAAAGGTAACTTGCGCGCGGTCTGATTAAGACCGCCGCGATTTTCTGCAATCTTCGGTACGACGATAACGATGTCCCTTACGACTGTTCACACTGTCGCTGATTTGCGCGCGACTGTTGCCGACTGGCGCGCGCAAGGTCTGCGTGTCGCCCTGGTCCCGACCATGGGCGCGCTTCATGATGGCCATGTCAGCCTGACCCATCTTGCCCGTGAACATGCCGACCGGGTAATCGTATCGATCTTCGTCAATCCGACCCAGTTTGCACCCAACGAGGATTTCGGGGCTTATCCGCGCACCCTGCCTGCCGATCAGAAGCTGCTTGATGCCGCTGGTATCGAGCTGTGCTTCGCCCCCTCGGTCGAGGAAATGTATCCTGACGGCTTTGCCACCAAGGTCTGCGTTGATGGTGCGATGACCAATGTGCTGTGCGGGGCTGCCCGCCCCGGTCACTTTGATGGCGTGGCACAGGTCGTAACCAAACTGCTGCTGCAGGCCCTGCCAGATTGCGCAATCTTCGGGCAAAAAGACTATCAGCAACTGATGGTCATCCGTCGTTTCAGTGCGGATCTGAATATCCCGGTCGAGATTATCGGGGCAAAAATCCTGCGCGAAGCGGATGGTCTGGCCATGTCATCGCGCAACCGCTACCTGACGGCTGAAGAACGTGCGGTTGCCCCGACGCTAAATGCGGTACTCGCCGAAATCACCGCCAAGGCCGCCAAGGGTACCGAACTCGGCCCGCTTCTGGCCAAGGGGCGCGAAGATATCCTCAAGGCCGGCTTCGATCCGATTGATTATCTTGAAGTCCGCGATGCCGCAACACTCGAACTGGTCAGCGACACGGTCCAAAAAACGGCCCGAATCTTCGTCGCCGCCCGGCTTGGCAAGGCACGTTTAATCGACAATCACGCGATTGAGCCTGCGTAACTTTTGGCATGACGGCAAGCATGACCGGGGGTTAAACACCCGGGCACAGTGGCGGAATCGCCAATTGCACGGCAAAGTCGATAAAAAGCGCAGAATAACGCGCTTTTGCGCCCGATTGCGCTTGACTCCCACCCCCTGATCCAATAAACCCTCCCCACCAAAGGTCGCCCAAGAGGTGACTCCCCCAGTCCTCGAGTTTCGAGCACTGGGTTTTAGTTTTTTGTGCGCACACGGTGGAAACACCAGCAACACAGACGGGATTTGGAATGTTTGAAGGACTAAGCGATCGCCTTGGCGGGGTTCTCGATAAGCTGCGCAAACGTGGCGCGCTGAAAGAATCCGACGTCAAGGAAGCCATGCGCGAAGTACGCGTCGCCCTGCTTGAGGCGGACGTGGCACTTCCGGTCGTGAAAACCTTTATCTCCAACGCCACCGAACGTGCAGTTGGTCAGGACGTTCTGCGCTCGGTCACCCCGGGCCAGATGGTTGTCAAGATCGTCCATGACGAACTGAAAAACATGCTGGGCGAAGGCGAGGAAATCAATCTCGCGTCTACCCCGCCGGTGCCGATCCTGATGGTCGGTCTGCAGGGCTCTGGTAAAACCACCAGTTCTGCGAAAATCGCGCTCAACCTGACCAAGAAGCGCAACAAGAAAGTCCTTCTGGCATCGCTCGATATCTATCGTCCGGCCGCCCAGCAGCAGCTGAAGGTTCTGGCTGACGATAACGGCCTTGGCGTTCTGCCGATCATCATGGGCGAAAAGCCGGTGTCGATTGCAAAGCGCGCCATGGATACCGGCCGCAAGGAAGGCTATGACGCGGTCATCCTCGATACCGCCGGTCGCCTGCATATCGACATGGAACTGATGAGCGAAGTCGCCCAGGTCCGTGATGCGGTCAACCCGGTCGAGACGCTGCTGGTCACCGATGCGATGACCGGTCAGGACTCGGTGAACGTTGCCAAGGAATTTGCCGAAAAGGTCGGTATCACCGGTATCGTTCTGACCCGTGTTGACGGTGATGCCCGTGGTGGTGCCGCCCTTTCGATGCGTCAGATCACCGGCTGCCCGATCAAGATGATCGGTATCGGCGAAAAAATCGACGAGATGGAAGCCTTCCATCCCGATCGTATCGCCAACCGTATTCTTGGCATGGGCGACGTTGTCAGCCTGGTTGAAAAGGCTGCCGAAAACATCAAGGCCGAAGACGCCGAGAAAATGGCCAAGAAGCTGCGTAAAGGTCAGTTTGACCTAAACGACCTTCTGGCACAGCTCAAACAGCTTCAGAAAATGGGTGATCTTTCCGGCATCATGGGGATGCTGCCGGGCATGGGCGCGCTGAAAAAACAGATGTCGCAGACCAAGCTTGATCCCAAACTGCTGACCCATCAGGAAGCGATCATCCTGTCAATGACGCCGAAAGAACGTGAAAACCCGGCCCTGATCAAGGCATCGCGAAAAAAACGTATTGCTGCGGGCTGTGGTCTGACGGTTCAGGATGTGAACAAGCTTCTGAAGCAGTACCAGACCATGTCCACCATGATCAAAAAGATGGGCAAAATGGGCAAGAAGGGTCTGTTTGGCGGCATGCCGAAAATGGACCCGGCAATGCTTGAGGGCGGCGAAATGCCGGACTTGGGCAACCTGCCAAAAGGATTGACCGGTGGCGGGGGCGGATTGCCGCCCGGGTTGCCGGGATTGGGAGGCGGCGGTGGCCTGCCTCCGGGATTCCCGGGGTTCGGCAAAAAGAAATAGCCAAGCCCCCGGTTCTAAAATGAGTTCTTCCAGAATTCCTCTTACGAACCAAACCCGGCCCTTAAAGCCGGATCAAAGACCAAGTGAATAGGCCCCTCGGGGTCATGATTTAGAAGACTACAAACCCAAGCTGAAAGGAACTTATCCGAATGGCTGTCAAGATTCGTCTTTCCCGTGGCGGTGCCAAAAAGCGTCCGTACTACCGTATCGTAGTTGCTGACGTTCGTGCCCCGCGTGACGGCAGCTTCATCGAGCGCGTCGGTACCTACGACCCGATGCTCCCGAAGGATGCTGACAACCGCGTTACCTTCAAAGAAGAGCGCATCAAATACTGGCTGTCCGTTGGCGCACAGCCGACCGATCGTGTTGCACGTTTCCTGGGCAAAGCTGGCCTGGCTGACGCGTTCAAACCGACCGAACAGCCGCAGAAGTCCGCTCCGAAAGCGAAAGCTCAGGAACGTCTTCGTGAGAAAGCTGAGAAAGCCGAAGCTGCTGCTGCCGCTGCTGCGGAAGCCGCTGCCGAAGCAGCAGCACCTGCTGAAGAAGAAGCTGCAGGCGAGTAATCGCTGAACGCACGCTTTGATCAGATACCAAAAACTTGTGAACCGAAATGGCTGAAACCCGCAAATCCAAAAACGACGAAGCTTATGTCTGCGTCGGCATGATCACCGCCCCGCACGGGGTGCGTGGTGCCGTGCGCGTCAAAAGCTATACCGTCGATCCGGATAACCTTGTCGGTTACGGCCCGTTGTTCGACGCCAAGGGACGCGTGAAATACAAGCTGTCTCCTGTCGGACATGTCCGCGACCAGCTGATCGCCAAGATCGAAGGCGTGGACGACCGGGACGCTGCCGAACGGCTGCGGGGCACCAAGCTGCATGTACCGCGTGCTGCACTGCCTGACACGGTTGAAGAAGATGAATTCTACCTTGCCGACCTTGTCGGTCTGAAAGCGTTCCACATTGATGGTTCGATTTTCGGCACCGTTCGGGGTGTGGCTGATTTTGGCGCTGGCGACGTAATCGAAGTCGCGCTCGAAGAAGCCAAAAACAAGGTGGTTGTTCTTCCCTTCACCAAGGAAGTCGTGCCCGAGGTCATTCTTTCGGAACGCAAGATGGTGGTAAATCCGCCCGAGGGGCTACTGCAGGATGAGGACGGACCCGGTAATCGTAACCGTCGTCCGAACAAATCCCGCAAGGACTCTCAGGCCGACCGCGATTCTGAGGCCGTTACTGCAGATGCAGTAGGCGCGGAAACCGCGACCGGCAGCGGGAAGGAGGCCTGATCGATGTCTGTGTGGCAGGCAAAAGTTGCAACCCTGTTCCCGGAAATGTTCCCGGGCGTTCTTGGTCAGTCTCTGGCTGGCAAGGCGCTTGAGAACGGGATCTGGTCGCTTGATGTCAAAGACATCCGCGATCATGCAACCGACCGCCACCGCACTGTAGACGACAATCCCTTCGGGGGCGGGGCCGGTATGGTCATGCGCCCGGATATTGTCGACGCCGCTCTGCGTGAATTGCGTGCGGAAGCACCGCAGTTACCGCTGATTTATCTCAGCCCGCGGGGAAAAGTGCTGAACCAGAAACGCTGCCGTGAATTGGCAGCAGGCCCGGGTGCCATCCTGCTTTGCGGTCGTTACGAAGGTATCGACCAAAGGGTTCTGGATGAACACGAGGCCGAGGAAATCAGCATCGGTGATTACATCCTCATGGGCGGCGAACTGCCGGCCATGGTCCTGATTGAATCGTGCATTCGCCTCATCGAGGGAACGGTCAACAAGACCGAGTCCGTCGACGAGGAAAGCTTTGAAACCGGGTTGCTTGAATATCCGCATTACACGCGCCCGGCCAATTGGAACGGGCGTGACGTGCCGGAGATATTGCTTTCCGGACATCATGCCAAGGTACAAGCCTGGCGGCATGCTCAGGCAGAAGAAATTACCCGCGCGCGACGCCCGGACCTTTGGGACCGGTACGTAGCAAACGGGAACATCAAAGAGGGTTAAACCATGACCAACATCATCCAGCAGCTCGAGAAAGAGCAGCTCGACAAAATCGCTGAAAAGCGCGAAGTTCCGGAATTCGATGCAGGTGATACCGTTCGTGTGCACCTGAAAGTCGTTGAAGGTACCCGTGAGCGTATCCAGCAGTTCGAAGGCGTTTGCATTGCGCGTAAGAACCGCGGCCTCAACTCTTCCTTCACCGTGCGTAAAATCGCATCGGGCGAAGGCGTTGAGCGTATCTTCCAGTCCTACTCCCCGGCCATCGACAAAATCGAAGTCGTTCGCCGCGGTGACGTACGTCGCGCGAAACTCTACTACCTGCGTGGTCGTACCGGTAAATCTGCACGTATCGCCGAGCAGACCACCGGCCACAAAGGCAAGCTGACCGCAGCAGAACGCGCGAAGAAGTAATTCGCACGTTCCGCAACGTCGGACGAAAAAGACGGGCTCACCTTCGGGTGGGCCCGTTTTCGTTTACCGTCCACCGATCACCTGCCAGCCTGCATCACGGCACGGCCGGGGGATCAAAACCCTATAAATGCACGTTAAAATTGCATTATAGCGAATCGTTCGATTCACCGCTGTTGCAGGCAGTTCCGCAGAAACCCGATGATAAATTCATCAGGTTCCGTTATATCAGATATCCCTTACCTATATCGCAAAAGCCTGATTTGGCTACTTTGGGATGCTGCAAAATACCGAACTCAATTTCAGGGTGTATTTCCACCAAAAACACGCGCCCCGCACCTTGCGATTTGGAAGGCGGCGTGTATAAAGGCACTCCCGCGGCAAAAACGATCAAACCCGCGTGGTTCTGAATAATAAAATTACGCAAACTGGATAAAGCCGGTTGCGTCGGAGAAACGACAAGTCCCGCCCGCCAATCCCGGCAGGTATTGCACCGATCTTCGAGACATTCGGAACCGCACCTGACGGATTGAGAGTTGCTGCTCAAAAGATCGATGTTTTATGAGGAGGTCGAGATGGGTCAGCCTAAAACCCTTTTTGACAAGATTTGGGAAAGCCATGTGGTCGACACGCAGGATGATGGTACCTGCCTGCTTTATATTGACCGTCATCTCGTCCACGAAGTAACCAGCCCGCAGGCCTTCGAAGGTCTGCGCAATTCGGGCCGCAAAGTGCGCCATCCGGAATTGACGCTGGCGGTACCGGACCACAACGTTCCGACCTCTGACCGTTCCGAAGGCATCAAGGAAGAAGACAGCCGCATTCAGGTTGAAACCCTTGACCAGAACGCCAAGGATACCGGCATTCATTATTTCCCGATGAACGATCTCCGTCAGGGCATCGTGCACATCGTTGGCCCCGAAGAAGGCTTCACCCTTCCGG
This sequence comes from Thalassospira sp. HJ, assembly GCF_000948415.1. GTDB lineage: Bacteria > Pseudomonadota > Alphaproteobacteria > Rhodospirillales > Thalassospiraceae > Thalassospira. Next base: position 331,228 of record NZ_JYII01000006.1, read on the forward strand.
GCGTGACCATGGTTTGTGGTGACAGCCACACCTCGACCCACGGCGCATTTGGCGCACTGGCGTTCGGTATCGGCACCTCGGAAGTTGAACACGTTCTGGCCACCCAGACACTGGTTCAGAAACCGGCCAAGAACATGCTGGTCAAGGTCGAAGGCGATCTGCATCCGGGCGTGACCGCCAAGGACATCACCCTTGCGATCATCGGTCGCATCGGGACTGCTGGTGGTACCGGCTATGTCATCGAATATGCTGGCTCGGCCATTCGTTCGCTGTCGGTTGAAGGCCGCATGACGGTTTGCAACATGTCGATCGAAGGCGGCGCACGCGCCGGCCTGATCGCACCGGACGAAAAGACCTTTGAATATATCAAGGGCCGCCCGATGGCACCGAAGGGTGCCGCGTACGAGCAGGCAGTTGAATACTGGAAGACCCTGCCGTCTGACGAAGGCGCACATTACGACAAGATCATCGAAATCGATGCCGCCGACATCGTCCCGCAGGTCACCTGGGGCACCAGCCCGGAAGACGTCGTTCCGGTCACCGGCACCGTTCCCTACCCGACCGATGCCAAGGATGCCGGCAAGCAGAAGGCCATTGCCCGTTCGCTGGAATATATGGGGCTGACCGCAGGCACCCCGATCGAGGAAATCAAGATCGACCGCGTCTTTATCGGTTCTTGCACCAACGGTCGTATCGAAGACCTGCGTGCTGTTGCCGAAGTCGCCAAGGGCCGCAAGGTTTCCGAAACTGTCAATGCCATGATCGTTCCGGGCTCAGGCCTTGTGAAGGAACAGGCCGAAGCAGAAGGCCTCGACAAGATCTTCATCGAAGCAGGCTTTGACTGGCGTGAGCCGGGCTGCTCGATGTGTCTGGCGATGAACCCGGACCGTCTGGCCCCGGGTGAGCGTTGCGCTTCGACCTCGAACCGTAACTTCGAAGGCCGTCAGGGCCGTGGTGGTCGTACCCACCTCGTCAGTCCGGCCATGGCAGCTGCGGCTGCGATCACCGGTCATCTGACCGACATTCGCAAACTCGGTTAAGGAAGGTTCCCATGGCCGAACAGACACTCATCAATTTCCGCGAAAGCGCGCCTCGTCTGGGTCGCGCGCCGGTGCTTGAGCATCTCCTGCCGCAACTGACCGGTATCAACCTGCCGGACTTCGTTGCACAGGAACTCGACGCGACCGAAGAATTGATCGAAGCACTGGGTCTGGCCTGGGAAACTGGAAGCAAGGGATAAGACAATGGAAAAATTCACCAAGCTCACCGGTGTTGCAGCACCGCTGCCGATGATCAATGTCGATACCGACATGATCATTCCCAAACAGTTCCTCAAAACCATCAAACGTTCGGGCCTTGGCAAGAACCTGTTTGATGAAATGCGTTACGACGACAACGGCAACGAAATCCCGGATTTCGTTCTGAACAAGCCGGCTTATCGCAATGCCCAGATCCTTGTATCGGGTGATAACTTCGGCTGTGGTTCTTCGCGTGAACACGCACCGTGGTCGCTGCTTGATTTCGGTATTCGCTGCGTGATCGCACCGAGCTTTGCCGACATTTTCTATAACAACTGCTTCAAGAACGGCATCCTGCCGATCCGCTTGCCGCAGGAAGATGTCGACAAGCTGATGTCCGATGCCGAACGCGGTGCCAACGCCACCGTCACGATCGATCTTGAAAATCAGGAAATCACCGGTCCGGATGGCGGCTGCATCAAGTTTGAAGTCGAAGAATTCCGCAAGCATTGCCTGCTGAACGGCCTCGACGATATCGGCCTGACCCTGCAGAAGGGCGATGCCATTAATGATTTCGAAGCCAAGCGCGCTGCCTCGCAGCCCTGGCTTTCGCTGTAATTGCAAAACGGGCGGCAAACATCGGTTTGTCGCCCGTTTTCTGATCGTTACGGGGTGAGCGACCCCACGAATATGGGAAGGAAGCATTTATGAGCACCACCAAAAAAGTACTGATGCTGCCGGGCGACGGAATTGGCCCGGAAGTCATGCGTCAGGTTCAGCGCGTCATGGACTGGATGGCGAAAAAGCGCAGCGTGAATTTCGAAATCACCGAAGGTCTGATCGGCGGCGCATCCATCGATGCGCACAACAACCCGCTGACCGACGAAACGCTGGCTGATGCCATGGCGGCTGACGCGGTTCTGCTTGGTGCTGTTGGTGGTCCGAAATGGGACGACATGCCGTTCGACATCAAACCGGAACGCGGTCTTCTTAAAATCCGTAAGGAAATGGGCCTGTTCGCCAACCTGCGTCCGGCACTTGTGTTTGACGCGCTTGTTGGTGCATCGACCCTGAAAGAAGACGTGGTCAAGGGTCTGGATATCATGATCCTGCGTGAACTGACCGGGGGCATCTATTTCGGTCAGCCGCGCGGCATCGAAGAACGCGACGGTGTCCGTCACGGCTTCAACACCCTTGTTTATTCCGAGCCGGAAGTCGAACGCATCGCACGCGTTGCCTTTGACATGGCAATGAAACGCGACAAGCGCCTGTGCTCTGTCGATAAGGCCAACGTTCTGGAATCCACCGTTCTGTGGCGTGAAGTTGTCGAACGTGTTGCCAAGGACTTCCCGGAAGTCGAACTGAGTCACATGTATGTCGATAACGCGTCCATGCAGCTCGTGCGTAACCCGAAACAGTTTGACGTGATGGTCACCACCAACATGTTTGGCGACATTCTGTCTGACTGTGCCGCCATGCTTACCGGATCGCTTGGAATGCTGCCGTCCGCTTCCCTTGGTGCGGCTGATGAAAACGGTGCACGCAAAGCACTTTATGAGCCGGTACACGGTTCGGCTCCGGACATCGCGGGTCAGGACATCGCCAACCCGTTGGCAACCATTCTGTCGTTCGCGATGATGCTGCGCTACTCGTTCGACATGGGCGATGATGCCACCCTGATCGAAGATGCGGTTCAGAACGTCCTTAAGGGCGGGCTTCGTACCGGCGATATCATGCAGCCGGGCATGGCCAAGGTCTCGACCACCGTCATGGGCGAGTCGCTGATCAACGAACTCGACAAGCTCGTCTGATCGTTCTTTACGATCCCGAATATGAAAAGGCCGGATTTCGATCCGGCCTTTTTACGTTACAGCGTGATTTCGCGGGCGGCCGTTAGAACCGCTGAAAACAATGCCAGCTTGTCCGGGTTTCGATGGACAAACAAATCAACAATCTGCCCGTCGCGTTCGGTCGCGCTGATCGCGGTCGTCACAACCCCGTCTTCGACCATCAGAAGCCAACATGCATCAGCAAGGGTGATGGCAAACACCCGCTCGTCCGGGCTACGCTTGCCCCAGACACCGATAAAGAACCGCGAAACATGATCCGGTCCAAACAGTGGATTGGCCGTCGCCAATGCCTTGCCGCCACCATCGGAATGCAGGATCACATCCGGGGCCAGCAGATCCAGTAGCCGACCGACATCACTGGTCCCAATTGCCGTAACAAAAGCATCCAACCGGTCGCGATCGCACGCCGTCCCATCCGGTTCGGGCGTCGCATCGCGGTCACTTACGCGCTGCATCTTGCGTCGCGCGCGAAACAGGATCTGACGGGTATTGTTCGGCGTGCGTTCGATCAGGGGTGCGATGTCATCATGCATCCACTCGAAAACCTCATGCAGCACAAGTGCCACCCGCTCGATCGGGGCGAGGCGCTCGAGCATCAACATATAAGCCTGACCAAGGCCATCGCGCTCGATCAGTTCGGCTTCGGCTTTGGGTTGTTCGGGCGGCAACCACGGTTCAGGCAACCAGTGACCGACATAGTTCTCCCGCTGGCGGCGAGCGGATTTCAACACATCAAGGCAGATATTGCTGCACACCCGCACAAGCCACCCTGTGGCATCTTGAATCGTGTCCTGATCCTGATTGCGCCAGCGCAGCCAGACATCCTGAACCGCGTCTTCGGCATCGGCATGACTGCCCAGCATGCGATAGGCAAGGGCTGTAAGCCGTCCGCGATGTTGTTCAAAAATACGATCTGCCAAGGATGTCCCACCAAACGCGTGAAGCGATACGGGCAAATCCCGTATCGCTGTGTGTGTCTGATTGTAGGGGCTTTTGCCACCCCCGTCAGGAAGCTTGCGAAGATTATGCAAATTCATGCTGCGCAATGCCCAACCGGTTCCAAGCATTCATCGTGGCAATGATGCAGGTCAGCTCGGAAATCTCGGCTTCTTCGAAATGATCAAGAAGCATGCGATGGCACTTCGAAATCGTGACCTGGCATTCTGCCCGGGTCAGGCATTCGGCCCAGACCAGTGCCGCACGCTCGGCCGCACTGAACCCGTCCGCACTTTGCCAAACCGGCAGCATTGTCAGTTTAATGGGATCGCCCCCATGTTTAGCAAAACTGTCTGAATGCATGCGAAGACAATATGCACAGCCATTGATCTGCGACACCCGGCATTCAATAAGGTCACGCAATACAGGCTCAATCAGCGGCGCGGCGCCAAGCGCTGTGGCAACAGCCAACTGGGCCTGAAACAGTTTTGGGGTGATTTCGTGAAAGGCAAAGCGGGTCATGACAATTCTCCTTGGTGGCACGAGGAATAGCGGGGAAATTCACCCCTCTGCCAACAAGGACGAAATACGGGCGGCCCGCGTTACACGACCCGCCCGCAAAATTCGAAATTTATAAAATCAGGGGTCTTTTAAGCTCAGACCATGCCCGCATCTTCAAGCGCGCGGACGACATTGTCATGCATCACCCATGTCCAGTCCTCGCCATCGCTTTGCGTACCATCGGCAAGGGTAAAGATCGCCGCCAGATAATCACTGACATCGCTCTCACACTTCGGCAGACCAGCCGCCGACGCGATCTTGGCGGCAAGGCGACCGTATTTCTTGTTGCCGATCCGGCAGCCGAAATGCCCGACCGTTTCGGCCAGTTTCAAACCGGTAATCTTGCGGCCCGGGGCATTGGCATGCGCGCGCAGCATATCGCGTTCGCAGCTCGACATTTCAATTTCAGCCAAGGCACGAACATAGTCCTCCGGCCGGCCGATATGCGGGGCGAGATTGGTGTTATCTTGTGTCTGATGGTCGGCGTCATCCCAGGTGATCACTTTCAGCATGTCGTTTCCTCCCGACAAAATGACCGGCCTATCGCTTTTGATCGTCGCTTTTCACATCTGTCGTGCCGGTCCATCACGCGATGTGACTTGGTTTGAAGGCACGCTTTCGACTGCTTTGGTTTGATTTTGATTTGCAGCCATACTGCGGTTTTCACCGCAGCAATTTCGAGCACCGCATTATTTGATATGGGAAGCGGTACGCGTAAAACAAACAGGGCGGGAAACCATCGTTCCCCACCCTGTATCCTCAGGCATATTCAAAGCCCGGCTTGGTAAAGACAAACTGGCCAACCCGCATGCCGCCGCCGCCCTCGGCGTCGTCAAAGGCATTGATGCAACCCGCCAGATAGAATTCCCACATGCGTTTGAATTCATCGTCATATTTTTCCGGGTCCAGATCATCTGCCACCGCGCGGAAACGATCCCGCCAGGCAATCAGCGTCCGGGCATAGTTCCGCCCGGGATGGAAATGCGATGCTTCCACCGTCAGGTTGGCATGCTCGGCCGCCTCGACCACTTCATGCACCGCCGGGATATAGCCGCCCGGGAAAATGTATTTGTCGATCCAGGGGGATGTGAATTCTGCGCGCGGCTTGATGATCGTGTGGATCACGGCACGCCCACCGGCCTTAAGAAGCTCGCCCACCTTTTCGAAATAGGTTTTGAACTGATGGCGACCGACATGCTCGAACATACCGACCGAGACAACCCGGTCATATTTCCCGGCATTGGCATCGGCAAACAGGCGATAATCCAGCAGGTGATAATCAAGCCCCGCCTTCATGTTCGCCCCCATCTCGGCACGTTTTTCCTGCGCCCAGTTGAATTGCTCGGTCGAAAGCGTGATGCCATGCACCTCCGCCCCGGTTTCCCGGTGGATAAAGCGGCTTAACCCGCCCCAGCCACAACCGATATCAACCACGCGCAAGCCCGGTTCATTGATCTTGAGCCGCTGGGTCGTCAGGCTCATTTTACGGTGCTGGGCTTCTTCAAGGGTGTGCGCCCCGTCATCCCAAAAGGCACATGAATATTGCATCTCCGGATCAAGGAACCGGGTGTAAAGATCATTGCCGATATCATAGTGATGACGCACACGATGCGACGCCGCCCGGACAGATGTAAATTGCCCGATCTGGAATTTCAGCGCCTGCAGCTTTTCAATAAAGCTGCCAAACCCGCTGGTCGAATGGCCGCCTTCGAAATTAAGACGCAAGACCCTGATCAGGTCCTCCATCTCGCATTTCACAAGGTTGAAGCCACCATGCATGAAGGCCTCGCCAAAGCCAGGATCCGGGCTCAGTGCCATTTTAAGTGTGTTGGTCCAGTCCGGGACGGTCATCCCCGCCCTTGGGTCTGTCCCGTCCCCCAGCACGATTTCGTGCTTGTCATCCACGCGAAAAACCAAAGTTCCGCGTGTGACATGTTCCCGAAAGAAATCGAGAACCTTTTTCTGTGTCCAATCCAAAGTCATCGGGTACGTCATTGGCCGTCCTTTTTATAAAAAGTCCGATTAGTGATCGCCCCATATGCAGCACTGCTGCATATCTGCATCTAACCTTTGATCAGGAACGTTTTGGCTGGTCGTCCGGAAAAGTCGTCAGGTGGTGGCACTGGTGGCGCCAACGCCCGCCAGGCAGAAAGTCAGAAATCAACCTGGCAAATGCAAAACGATTCTGATTTCAGGTTCCATGCAAGAACCCCTGTAATAATTCTGCCAGATTTTTCAACAATCTCAAGTAGTAATCATTATCGCCTTTCCAACGACACGCTTGCGCAATCGCCCAGAAACCCTTACATGTCGCCCCAGATTATCAGACATTATTCACAGACACGCAGGCGCATCGCCGCGGCCTGACAGACTGAAAAGAGGCACCTTGATGGGCTATAAAATCGCCGTTGTCGGCGCGACCGGAAATGTCGGGCGCGAGATGCTCAACACCCTTGCCGAACGCAAATTCCCGGCAGACGAAATCTTTGCACTGGCCTCGTCGAAATCAATCGGCCGCACGGTTTCCTATGGCGAAGATGACGACCTGTCGGTGTCGGATGCCGCGACCTTTGATTTTTCCAAGGCCGACATTGCGCTGTTTTCCGCTGGTGGCGAAACCGCCAAGAAACTCGCCCCGAAGGCAGCCGCCGCTGGCTGTGTCGTGATCGACAATTCCAGCTACTGGCGCATGGAGCCGGGCGTGCCGCTGGTCGTGCCCGAAGTAAACCCCGAAGCGCTTTCGGGTTACGGCAAGAAAAACATCATCGCCAACCCGAACTGCTCGACCATCCAGATGGTGCTGGCCCTTAAGCCGCTTCATGACATGGCCGAAATCAAGCGCATTGTCGTATCAACCTATCAGTCGGTATCGGGTGCTGGTCGTGCTGCCATGGACGAGCTGTTTAACCAGACGCGCGGCATCTATGTGAACGACCCGCCCAAGAAAGAAGAATTCACCAAGCAGATCGCCTTTAACGTCATCCCGCATATCGACAGCTTCATGGATGATGGCGCGACCCGCGAAGAATGGAAAATGACGGTCGAAACCCGCAAGATCCTGGCGCCGGAAATCGCCGTCCACGCGACCTGCGTCCGCGTTCCGGTCTTTGTCGGCCACGGCGAAGCGGTCAATATCGAGTTCGAAAAACCGATCACGGTTGAAGACGCCCGCAAGGCAATGAAAGATTTTCCGGGTGTCTCGGTCGTCGACTACCGTCAGGACGAAGGCTACGTCACCCCGCAGGAAGTCCAGGGAGAAGACAATGTCTTTGTCTCTCGCGTGCGCAAGGACCCGACGGTTGAAAACGGCCTGTCGCTGTGGTGCGTTGGCGACAACCTGCGCAAGGGTGCTGCACTCAACGCCGTGCAGATCGCCGAAAAACTCATCGCCGATTTCCTGCCGAAGAAATAAGCGATCATTTGATCCCTTCATCGATTTGAAACCAGAACCCGCCCATCATTGGGCGGGTTTTGTCGTTCCGTATCCCGGCAAGATGCTGGTCAGACGCAGCAAAAGGCGCTAGGGAAAAAGAACACGACATTTCAAAAGCAAAAAACATCCGGCGTCCTTGCGACGGTGGATCAAAAAAATCTGGGGAATCGGATGGTCAAACGCACGCGTAAGGAAGCGGCCCGCCTGGATGAAGCAGCCCGTGCTGGCTGGCTTTATTATAGTGCTGGCAATACGCAGGATGAAATCGCCCACAAGCTTGGCGTATCGCGCCCGACGGCACAGCGCCTGGTATCAGCCGCGGTCAGCGAAGGGCTGGTAAAGGTTCGCCTCGATCACCCGATTGCCCATTGCATGGAACTTGGCAAGGCGATCTGCGAAACATACGGCATCGCCAGTTGCGATGTGGTGCCCACCGATCCTGCCGCCCCCGATGCAATGTTTGGTATGGCCCAAGCCGCCGCCAACTATCTGGAGCGCGCACTGCATTCCACCGACCCGCAAATCATCGCACTCGGTACGGGGCGTGCCATGCGCGCCATGGTCGATGAGATCGGGCGTATTGATGCCCACCATCACAAGATCGTCTCGCTGGTTGGCACCATCGCCCATGACGGGGCGGCCAGTTTTTATGACGCCGTCACCGACCTCGCCGACCGCACACGCGCGCCGCACTATCCGCTGCCGATCCCGGTCATCATTGCTGATCCGCAAATGCGCGAACGCATGCAAAACCAGCCGCCGATGGACAATATCCTCAAACTTGCGCGTGAGGCTGATATCCGCTTTATCGGCGTCGGGCATCTCGGCGATGACGCGCCGCTGCACATTGATGGCTTTATATCAAAAGACGAACTCGTCTCGCTGCGTGACAGTGGCGGCATTGGCGAGGTGATCAGTTGGTCCTTTGATCAGGATGGCAATATCCTTGATCATCCGGTCAACCACTGTGTTACCAGCGCGCCTGCGCTGCAGCCCGCGACCAACACCATTGCGGTCGCCAAGGGGGCAAAAAAGGTCGCAGCGATTCGCGGCGCCATGCGCGGTAAACTGATTTCAACTCTCATCACCGATGAAGCCACCGCCGAAAGTTTGCTGCGCTAGCACGTGGCGAATTTGCACATGGTTCGAATACCTTTACGCCCCGACAGCCCCGCTGCCGGGGCGTTTCTTTGTGCGCCGCAAAAACGATTTTGTTTGACAAGACATATTGAAATTGAGTGAATGCTCATTACCTGAACAAATGATCAACATGAGCAGCCTAAGTTGCTCAGCGGGTAAATAGTCCTTTGGGAGGAAATATGAAACGCGTAATGGGAGCAGCGCTGTGTGCGTTGCTGGCTGGCGGTATCGCACACGCCAATGCCGAAACAAAACTGACCATCGCAACCGTCAACAACGGTGACATGATCCGCATGCAGAAGCTGACGGATGATTTCACCTCCAAGAACCCCGACATTTCCCTTGAGTGGGTCACGCTCGAGGAAAACACCCTGCGTCAGCGCGTCACCACCGACATCGCCACCAAGGGCGGTCAGTATGACGTGATGACCATCGGCACCTACGAAGTTCCGATCTGGGCGGAAAAAGGCTGGCTCGCACCGCTTGATAATCTTGGTTCCGACTATGACGTCGATGACCTGATGCCGGCGATCCGTTCTGCTGTTTCGAACGATGGCAATCTTTACGCTGCACCGTTCTACGGCGAAAGCTCGATGATGATGTACCGCACCGACCTGTTCGAAGCTGCCGGTATTGAAATCAACGGTCGCCTGACCTGGGACCAGACCCTTGAGATCGCCAAGAAACTCCACAAGCCTGACGAAGGCGTATACGGCATCTGCCTGCGCGGCAAGGCCGGCTGGGGTGAGAACATGGCGCTGATCTCGACCATGGGCAACGCCTATGGCGCACGCTGGTTCGACGAAGAATGGAAACCGACCTTTGATGGCGACGCATGGAAAAATGCGCTCGACATGTATACCAACATCCTTGGTAACTACGGTCCTCCGGGCGCGACTTCGAACGGCTTTAACGAAAACCTTTCGCTGTTCAACTCGGGTAAATGCGGCATGTGGATTGATGCCACTGTTGCAGCATCCTTTGTCACCAACCCGAAAGAATCCAAAGTTGCAGACAAGGTCGGCTTCACCGAAGCTCCGTGCGCTGTAACCTGCACCGGTGCCAACTGGCTCTGGGCTTGGAACCTTGGTATTCCGATGGGCTCGCAGAAAGTAGAAGCCGCACAGAAGTTCATCTCCTGGGCGACCTCGAAAGCATATCTCGAGCTGGTAGCATCCAAGGAAGGCTGGGCAAACGTACCGCCGGGCACTCGTATGTCGCTTTATGAAAACCCGAAATATCTCGAAGCGGCACCGTTCGCAGACGAGACCCTTCTGGCGATCGACAGCGCAGACCCGATCAACTCGACCCTGGAACCGAAGCCGTATGTTGGCGTTCAGTTCGCTGCAATCCCTGAATTCCAGGGCATCGGCACCACGGTTGGTCAGCAGTTCTCCGCAGCCCTTGCCGGTCAGATGAGTGTTGAGCAGGCCCTGTCGGCTGCACAATCCTCCACCGACCGCACCATGCGCAAGGCTGGTTACTACTGATACACTTCCCAGACCGGAATTCTTTACCTGATTGGAATTCCGGTCTGCACCTCCTTAACCTGAGAGAAACTTGGGTGGTGGTTGCAAAACGCACCGCCCTTTTTTTCCCTTAAGGGCAAGGATAGAAAACTAATTTCGGGGAGCACATCATGTCGACACGGGCCTCGACCCTTACCGGGCGCATCATGTCCGCACCGTCGATCATCGTCCTGTTCTTGTGGATGGCCGTCCCGCTGGGCATGACGATTTACTTCTCCTTCCTGCGCTACAACTTGTTGTCGCCGGGCATGGAAGAGTGGATCGGAACACTTAACTACGAATTCTTCCTGACAGATCCGGCGTTCTTCGCGTCCCTTGCCAACACCCTGTTGCTGGTCGGATCGGTTCTGGTCATCACCGTGGTGGGTGGCATTCTGCTGGGCCTGATGCTTGATCAGCCGATCTTTGGCCGCGGCATCCTGCGCCTGCTGGTGATCGCGCCGTTCTTCATCATGCCGACCGTGAACGCTCTGGTCTGGAAAAACCTTTTGATGGATCCGGTGTCAGGCATGTTTGCCTGGATCGCCAGCCTGTTTGGCCTGCCCGCGATCGACTGGTTTACCAATGCACCGCTGACCTCGATCATCATCATGGTGTCCTGGCAATGGTTGCCCTTTGCTGTGCTCATCCTTCTGACCGCGCTGCAGTCGCTTGACCGCGATCAGAAAGAAGCCGCCCAGATGGACGGTGCCGGGCCGATCTCGATCTTCTTCTATATCACCCTGCCGCACCTCAGCCGTGCGATCACGGTGGTTGTCCTGATCGAAACCATCTTCCTGCTGACCGTATTTGCCGAAATCTTTGTCACCACTGGTGGTGGCCCGGGTCTGGCAACGACCAACATCGCCTTCCTCGTCTATACGCAGGCGCTGTTGCAGTTCGATGTGGGGGGTGCTTCTGCCGGCGGCATTGTTGCGGTCATTCTTGCCAATATCGTGGCGATCTTCCTGATCCGCCTTATCGGCAAGAACCTGGATAATTAGGGGCCACGACATGGAAAAGAAACAAACACCCCTTGGCTATGTCAGCTTCTCGGTCTTTGCGTGGATTGTGGGTCTTCTGATCTTCTTCCCGATCTTCTGGATGGTGCTGACCAGCTTCAAGAGCGAACTCGAAGCGGTTTCCATCCCGCCGAGCTTCATCTCCTTTGACTGGACGCTTGAAAACTATGCCGAGGTTCAGGAACGCTCGAACTATTTCAAGTTCGCCATGAACTCGGTGATCCTGGCGGTTGGCTCAACCCTGGTCGGTCTGGTCTTTGCTGTCACCTGTGCCTGGGCGATGGCGTTTAATCCGACCAAGCGAACCAAGGATGCGCTGCTCTGGATGCTCTCGACCAAGATGATGCCGCCGGTCGGCGTTCTGGTCCCGATCTATCTGATGTTCCGCGATTGGGGACTGCTTGATACCCGCTTTGGTCTGATCATGGTTCTGTTCCTGATGAACCTGCCGATCATGGTCTGGATGCTCTACACCTACTTCAAGGAAATCCCGACCGACATTCTCGAAGCGGCCCGCATGGATGGCGCAACCCTGCCCAAGGAAATCATCTTTGTGCTGTTGCCCATGGCGGTCCCGGGCATTGCATCGACCATGCTGCTCAATGTGATCCTGGCATGGAACGAAGCCTTCTGGACGCTCAACCTGACAACGTCTGATGCAGCTCCGCTGACAGCTTTCATCGCCTCCTATTCAAGCCCCGAGGGCCTGTTCTGGGCGAAGCTTTCAGCCGCATCGACGCTCGCGGTTGCTCCAATTCTCGTGATTGGCTGGTTCTCTCAGAAACAGCTGGTTCGTGGTCTGACATTCGGCGCGGTCAAGTAACCGCAGCCTGATAGAAATCTGGAAGAAGGAACACCAAAATGGGTGCTATCCGACTGGAGAAAGTCAAGAAAACCTTCGGCACACTGGACGTAATTCCCGGTGTCGATCTTGATATCAATGACGGCGAGTTCGTTGTCTTTGTCGGTCCGTCGGGCTGTGGCAAATCAACGCTTCTGCGATTGATTGCAGGCCTCGAAGACGTCACCGACGGCAAAATCCTGATCAACGGAACCGATGTCGCGAACGAGGCCCCGGCCAAACGTGGCCTGTCGATGGTCTTTCAGTCCTATGCGCTGTATCCGCATATGACGGTCTATAACAACATTGCCTTCGGCCTGAAAATGGCGGGCGAAAGCAAGGAAGTTATCGAAGAGAAAGTCCAGTCTGCGGCCAAGATTCTGAACCTGACCGACTATCTCGAACGCCGCCCAAGCGCGCTTTCAGGTGGTCAGCGTCAGCGTGTCGCGATTGGCCGTGCGATTGTCCGCAATCCGGCAGCCTTCCTGTTTGACGAACCGCTTTCCAACCTTGACGCGGCACTTCGTGTGAACATGCGGCTTGAAATCACCGGTCTGCATCAGGAACTCAAAACCACCATGATCTACGTGACCCACGATCAGGTCGAAGCCATGACCATGGCCGACAAGATTGTGGTTCTTCAGGCCGGCCGCGTCGAGCAGGTCGGCAAACCGATGGACCTTTATAACAGCCCGGCAAACAAGTTTGTCGCGGGCTTCATCGGGTCACCGAAAATGAACTTCCTGGGCGGGGAGCTTGCACAAAAACACAGCTGCCACGAAATCGGCATTCGCCCGGAACATGTCGCCGTTAGCACGGAAAGCGGGGAAATCCCCGCAACGGTCAAAATCGCCGAGCATCTCGGTGCAGAAACCTATCTGCATGTCGAGGCCGACGGTTATGGCCCGATGACAGTCCGCGCTACCGGCGAAGTTCCGCTGGGCGAACATGACAAAATTTTCCTGACCCCGGAACAGGATCGCATCCATCGCTTTGACGCCCACGGGCTGGCTTTGGGCAATTCCTGATACGTGCATGAACCGGATCGCAATGTCCCACACGCATTACGGTCCCGTCTTACCAACCAAGTTAATTGTGAGTCCAAAATGTACCTGAAAAAGTTCGACCTTACCGGCCGTCGGGCCTATGTCACCGGCGGCGGTCGCGCCATCGGCCTTTCCTGCTGCGAAGCCCTTGCCGAAGCAGGCGCACATGTCATCATCGGTGACATCAGTGACGGCGTTGCCGAAGAAGGCCGCGATTACCTGAAATCCAAAGGCTATTCGGCAGACATCGACATCATGGATGTCACCAACACCGATCAGGTCCGCGACAGCGCCGAAAAGATGGCCAAGCAGGGCGGCGTTGACATCCTTGTCAACAATGCCGGCATTGCGCGTTCCGAAACGCCGGCTGAAACCGTGACTGATGAACATTGGCTCAATGTCATTGACGTCAACCTGAACGGCACCTTCTGGTGCTGCCGTGAATTCGGCAAGCAGATGCTGGCCAAGAAAAACGGCGTCATCGTCAATGTCGGCTCCATGTCGGGCTTCATCGTGAACAAGCCGCAGGAACAGGCCTATTACAACGCATCCAAGGCCGCGGTTCATCACCTGACCAAATCGCTTGCGGCCGAATGGGGCGCACGTGGTGTGCGCGTCAATGCGGTTGCGCCGACCTACATCGCGACCCCGCTTAATGAGTTCGTGAAATCCAAGCCGGAAATGTATGACGCCTGGATCAATGGCACCCCGATGGCCCGTCTGGGTCTGACCGAAGAAATCGGTTCGGTCGTGCTGTTCCTTGCATCTGACGCTTCCAGCCTGATGACCGGGTCCATCGTTCTGGCAGATGGGGGTTACACCTGCTGGTAAGGCCAGGTGCAACAATAATGACCACAATGTCCTGAAGCTTTTGTGGTCAGCCAGGATGACGGATAGACGGGGCGCGGATGTGGGACCTGCGCCCCGTTTACCTTATCGCCACACTGGCAAGGTACTTGGAAAAATCGTTGGCGGGCATCACTTCGACCCCGTCCAGTCCCAAGAAGACCGAAAGACGCACAAGGTTTTCCATTAGCGGCCCGGCGACGTCCCCGGCCTTGGCATGCTCTTCCAGATGCGCACTTTGCACCCGAAGCACCCCGGCCTGCCGGTCTGATTTCAAATCGACACGCGCAACAAACTCGCCATTTAGCATGAATGGCAAAACGTAATAGCCGTATTCGCGTTTCTCGGCGGGCACATAAATCTCGATCCGATAGGTAAAACCGAATATCCGCTCGACCCGGTCGCGTTCCCACATCACCGGATCAAACGGCACCATCAGACAAGTCGGCTTGGCGCGTGACCTTGGATTGACCTTCGGGCACAGATAGCCCGGCTGTTTCCAGCCCTCGACATCGGCCCGCAACAAGCGGCCTTCTTCGACAAGGCGGGCCAGACAGGCCTTGGTTTCATCGGTTGGCAGGCGGAAATATTTGCGCAGATCAATCTCGGCAGCCACCCCCATGGCGGCAATCCCCTGACAGATCAGATCACACATTGCGTCCTGCCGATCCCGGTCGGGTTCGTGGGCCGCATCGCCGATAATGCGATGGGGCAAATCATATTCGCGTTCAAAACTGTTGCGCCGTTTGCGCGCCATGACCTGACCGCTCCAGAACAGATATTCCATCGCGGTTTTGGTATTTGACCAACCCCACCATTTCTCGCTACTACGGTCCTCGGTTTCGAGTGAGCTCGCGGCAACCGCCCCTTCGCGGTCGATATGGCGCAGGATGTTATCAATCAGATCAGGCTGTTCGCGCTGAACCCGCGCAATCCGGCCCCAGGTTCCCATGCCCTGCTCGGCATCACGCATCCGCCAGCGATACAGATGATAATCCTCAACCGGGATCATCGATGCTTCATGGCCCCAATATTCAAACAGCTTGCGCTGCCGGGAATTCCCCCAGACCATTTCATCAAGCAGTTTCGGGTCATAGACCCCCAACCGGGAAAAGATCGGCATGTAATGTGCGCGCGTCAGAACATTGACACTATCGACCTGCAGCATGTTGGTCGCCCGGATAGTTTTCAAAATCCGGCGCTTGGTCACATCACGGTCGGGATTGGCATCAAATCCCTGCCCGACAAGGGCCAGGTTGCGCGCCTGTTTGGCGGAAATCGAAACGACGGGTGATGGCATGGCGGCACTGTCAATTGGCATTGGGGCACACTTGGAATGTCGAATAAAAACAGATGCATGCTAACACAGGCTCCTGACAATTCTGGCAGGATGATTTTGCGTATCCCCGTGCTCGCGAACTTGACCGCATACAACGACGCTCATAGGCTCGAGACAGCATTTTACAAATGACGCCCCAACAAACAGGACAGCCCGAATGACCACCCCGCAGATCATGATTCTGGCCGTACTGCTTGGCACAGTTGTGCTGTTTTTGTGGGGTCGCTGGCGCCATGACATGGTCGCCATGGCGTCCCTTCTGGTCTGTGTCGTTCTGGGGCTGGTGCCAACCGATGCAGCCTTTGTCGGCTTTGGCCATCCGGCTGTCATCACGGTCGCCTGCATCCTGATCCTGTCATCTGCCCTGCAAAGGTCCGGTGCGGTCGATACATTGTCACGCACCGTCTTGCCGCAATCGGCCGGCCCGTTTGTCACCATGGCCGCCCTTAGTCTTCTGGCCGCGATCCTGTCGGCCTTCATGAACAATGTCGGCGCATTGGCCCTTTTGATGCCCATCGCCCTTCAGGTCGCCAACAAACAGGATCTGCCACCGGGCAAAATCCTGATGCCGCTGGCCTTTGGCTCGATCCTTGGCGGCATGACGACATTGATCGGCACGCCGCCCAACCTGATCGTTTCGGGCTTCCGGGCTGAGGCGACCGGATCAGGATTTTCGATGTTTGATTACAGTCCGGCTGGCATCGCCATTGCCCTGGCGGGGCTCGCCTTTGTCATTCTGTTCGGCCGGTTTCTGGTGCCAACCCGCGAACGCGCCGGGGCCGAAGGCTTTGAAACCGGGTCCTACCTGACCGAGGCCCGCATTACCGAGGGCAGCAAGGCGATTGGCATGTTGCTGCGCGATATCAACGATGAGCTGGAAAAATCCGACGCCCAGATCATTGGCCTGATCCGCAACGAAACCCGCATCCCGGCCCCAAGTCCGTACCGCGAGCTCAAACAGGACGACATCCTTCTGATCGAAGCCGAACCTGAAGGATTGGCAAGCGCGCTTGGCAGTCTTGAGCTTACCTTGGAGGCCGAATGGCGCGACGCCCGCGCCAAGGAAGCCGCCAAGGAGCCGGAAAAACAAAAGGCGCTTGAGGAAAAAGAAGCCGAGAAAGAGGCCGAGCAATCAGACGACGCCGAAGAACCGGCAAAGACCAAGGCACAACAGGCGGCAAAACCCGCTGAGAAGGAAATTGCTGCGCAAAAAGATGATGCGAAAGACAGTGCGAAAGACAGTGCTAAAGGCGGTGCGAACAAGGACAACGAACACGACAAGAACGAGACCGACAAAAAAGCCGAGCCGCACAAAAAGCCCGTCCAGTCCGATGACATTTCCCTGATCGAAGTCGCGGTGCTGCCAAACGCTGCCTTCATTGGCCGATCGGCCGCCGATATCCGCATTCGCAGCCGCTATGGCGTGAACCTGCTTGCGATTTCCCGTCAGGGCCACCGCTCCATGAGCCGCCTGCGCACCATGAAAATGCGCGCCGGTGACGTGCTTCTGATGCAGGGCACACCCGCCGCCATTCATGAATTTGGCAACCGTCTGGGCTGTGTGCCGCTGGCCGAACGGGCGCTGAACCTTGGCGACAAGACCCAGGCGCTGAAGGCCACCGGCATCATGGCGATTGCCATCGCACTCGCCGCCTTTGGCATCCTGCCCGCCGCCATTGCGTTTGCGCTGGGTGTACTCGCGACATTGCTGACCGGTGTGGTTTCGCCACGTACCCTTTATGATGCGGTCGATTGGCCCGTCGTCGTCCTGCTTGCGGCTTTGATCCCGGTCGCCAATGCCATGGAAAGCACTGGCAGTGCCGATCTGATCGCGCGCTTCCTGCTGGAATCTGTCGCGCAAGGTAACGCGGTGATCGCCGTCGGCCTGATCCTCGTCGTCACCATGACGCTTTCCGATTTCATGAACAATGCCGCCACCGCCGCCGTCATGTGCCCGATTGCAATCGGCAGTGCCGCCCAACTCGACGCCAGCTCCGACCCGTTCCTGATGGCGGTCGCCATCGGCGCCTCCTGCGCCTTCCTGACCCCCATCGGCCATCAGAACAACACCCTCATCCTCGGCCCCGGCGGCTTCCGCTTCGGCGACTACTGGCGCCTCGGCCTACCAATCGAGATCATTGTGGTGGCAGTTGGGGTGCCGACACTTCTATGGGTTTGGCCGCTTTAGTTTGTCACGCTCGCTTTCTTCAACGACCCACGAAACAAACTTTTCGGCGTAGCTGTCTTCACCGCTCTCTCCCCCAGAAGCTCTGATGGCGAAGTACCCATATCCATTGCGATAACTGTGCTCAAAAGGCTCGGCAAGTATCCCTGATTTCAGGGCCTCATATACCAGTGGCCTCCCCACCAGCGCGATCCCCTGCCCTGCAATCGCAGCCTGAACGACGGCATTATAATCATTAAACCGCGCACCACCGCTCAGCGGTAAGGCAGGCCCACCGACAAGGCTCACCCAGCGTTGCCAACTGAGCTGAATTTGCGCCGATTGCGTCCAGTCAAAATGAAGCAGCGAAAACTCGGCAATCGATGCGATATCAAGCGGACGCTTCTTGTCGGGGATCAATGACGGGCTGCAAACGGCAATGGTTTCATCTTCGAAAAACCTGACCGCCTTCAGATCACCTTGAACTTCTTTTGTGTATCGCAACGCGACATCCGCATGACCATGCGCCACATCCGCAAAGCGCGTTGTTGAATCCAGAAGAATATCGATCTCGGGATTGTCCGCCTGAAAGCGGCCAAGACGCCCCACAAGCCATGCCTGTGCGAAAGACGGATCGACCGAAATTCTCAATTGTCGCCGTCCATCATATTCACGAATTTTGCGCACCCCAGCGCTGAGATTTCTAAAGGCGACATGAAGCTCGACCAAACCGGCCTCGGCTGCTCGTGTAATAGCCACGTTGCGACCATCGCGAATGACAAGGTCCTGCCCAATCACATCTTCAAGACCGCGCACCAACTGATGAACGGCCGCAGGACTAACCCCCAGTTCCTCTGCGGCCTGCTGGAAGCTTCCGTGTCTTGCCACGGTTTCTAACGCGCGGATGGATTTAAGGGATGGCAACCACCCGGATATTTCAGAATTTAGTTTTTCTGACTTCATTGCAAATTTCAAATGATTGGATTTCACCAAATTCCTTCAGGAATATTGGATCACAACGTCCAAACCTGAACAATCACAACTTAATTGAACTTAAACGTGAAACCTAAACATCTGCTTCTGGCAGCCCTGATGTCGATCATCTTCGGCATGGGCTGGGTTTTGGCCAAGGCCGCACTCGACCATTTCCCGCCCATCCTCTTGGCAGCATTTCGCTTTGGTGTCGCAGCCATCGTGTTGATCTGGTTTGTCAAACCGCCATTCGGCCAGATGCGCAATATCATGCTCATTTCCGCTCTGGCCATTACGGTCCCCTATGCCATGATTTATATCGGTCTAAAGGACCTTGATGCGTCGACAACCATTCTTCTAGTTCAACTTGAAGCACCGATTTTGATTATGCTCGGCGCCCTCATGCTTGGTGAAATGCCCGGATATAAGAAAGCCATCGGCACCATGATCGCTTTTGCGGGCATCGTTTTGATCGCTGGCGACCCACACATTCGGAGCAACATAGCCGCTGTTGCATGGGTGCTGGGCAGCATCCTGACATGGGCGGTCGGACAGATTAAAATTCGCAAACTTGGGGAAACCGGCGGCTTGCGGAATCTGGCATGGATTTCGGCTTTTGCGTTTCCTCAGCTGCTCTTGATTTCCGCACTTCTCGAAGACGATCAGATCGGCTTGATCCTGAATGCCACGCCAGCGGTCTGGATGACGGTGATCTATCTCGGCACGGCCATGACAGTCGGCGGCGTTGGTATCTGGTACCACCTGATCGGGAAATATCCGGTGGCGTTTGTCAGTCCGTTTTTGCTACTGGTGCCTGTCACGACAATCTTTGGCGGGGTTCTATGGCTCGATGAAAGCCTAACCCAAATATCTTTGATAGGCGGCGCCATCATCATCGCAGGTGTTGCGCTGGTTATTGTCGAACGTCCCTCTGCGCGGAAACGGCTAAATGCAGGCAAGACCGCCAAATAAGGCTGGCAAAACAAAAAGGGCAGCCATTGGCTGCCCTTCGCATTTCGATATGGTCGTACGGCTTAGCTATCAAAACCAAGGTTCGGCACCGCAACGCCGTTGGCACGGCAGGCCGAGATCAGGGTGTTGTTGAGCAGGCAGGCAATGGTCATCGGGCCGACACCGCCCGGGACCGGGGTGATGGCGCCGGCAACTTTGGACGCGGTTTCGAACTCGACATCGCCGACCAGTTTGGTTTTGCCGTTTTCGCCATCGATACGGTTGATGCCGACGTCGATCACGGTGGCACCCGGGGCGATCCAGTCACCCTTGATCATGTTCGGGCGACCAACTGCGGCAACGACGATATCGGCACGGCGGACTTCTTCGGGAAGGTCGCGGGTACGCGAATGCGCGATGGTGACCGTGCAGCTTTCTTTCAGCAGCAGCTGCGCCATCGGCTTGCCAACGATGTTTGAACGCCCGACCACGACGGCGCGTTTGCCCGACAGATCCCCAAGGGTATCCTTGAGCAACATCAGGCAGCCATACGGCGTGCAGGGGGCAAAGCCCTCGCCGCCTGTCGCCAGGGCGCCGGCATTGACAACATGGAAGCCGTCGACATCCTTGGCCGGGTCGATGGCGGCTAGAATGGCTTGTTCGTTGATATGCTTGGGCACGGGAAGCTGGCAGAGAATGCCATGCACGTTTTCATCGGCATTGAGCTTGGCGATCAGCGCCAGCAGATCAGCCTCGCTGGTTTCAGCCGGCAGCTTGTGCTCATAGGAATTCATGCCGCATTCAAGGGTCTGCTTGCCCTTGTTGCGCACATAGACCTGGCTTGCCGGATCTTCGCCAACCAGAATGACCGCCAGACCCGGTGTTACGCCATGTTCGGATTTAAGCTTTGATACTTCGGCTGTGATATCGGTGCGCAGGTTGGCTGCGAATGCCTTGCCGTCGATGATTTTCGCGTCACTCATATGTCTGTCCGCCCCGTGAGTTGGGATATTTTCGCCATCAGCTCTTCGGGATTTCCGTCGATCAGCAGCGTTTTGGTGCGATCAGTTTGCCCGGAAACAATCCTGACCAACGATTTAGGACATTTGGCCGCTTTTGCCAAAAGTTTTATCAGCGCCTGATTGGCCTTGCCGTTTTCGGGCACGGCCGTCACCGACACCTTTAGCTGCTCCTGCCCGTTGGCATCTACCATGACATCACCAATCGCGTTGCGTGATGCCTTTGGCGTCAACCGAACGAACAGTCGAACCCCTGATGGCTCGGACCGTAACACGGGCGCGGGATCAGACATTGTCTAAATGAGACAATTTAATAGGTGAAATGAGACATTAGGGTCAGGGCCTACTAATTTGGTTTCAATGGTTAAACAGATTTGTGCGGATACGCGGAGCAAAGCCGCAGGAAGATATGCATCTTTCAAGGTTTTGCGACAAAGTAGTCCGTGCAAATCCGTTTAATCCTAAGGACAGACGTTATATTTGCAAACTCCCGCGTCAAATCCCTTGTGCGGGATACCAACCCGCTCAGCGGGCTTTTCCTTGTATTTCGCAAATATAACGTCTGCCATTCAAATCAAATTAGCAGGCGCTGACCCTAAAACCCGACAAGTGCCATCCGGACATCGGTCTGGATCAGCATGTTGGCAAATTGCAGGACCAAAATCAGGATGATTGGCGAGATATCAATGCCGCCAAGATCGGGCATGATCCGCCGGATCGGGCGCAATGCCGGTTCGGTGACACGATAGAGGAAATCACCGACCATATAGACGAACCGGTTGTTGGTGTTGATCACGTTGAACGCCACAAGCCATGACAGGATTGCAGATGCAATCAGCATGAAAATGTAGATACCCACCACAGTGTCAATCAGCCAGAAAATCGCCAGCATCGCCGCTCCTTACAATCGCCGGGCACATGGACGTTTTGGGCCCGGAAAGATGTTTGCACGCAGCAAAACCTAGTCGGCAATGGCCGCCAACGCAAGCACACAGCGTTGATTTTGGTGCAATTGGCGCCAAGTTTTCATCGCTTTGTGATCATGCTCACCAAAGGCGCGAAAATCGCAGGCCCTTAACGCCCTGCCAGAAACTGTCAGGAGATGTCAGTCCCGTCCCGATTACGCCTTGTATACAGGCCCGCTTCAACGCCAGAATGCGGGCATTGAAGGAGGAGCTATCATGTCGAATACCGATCACTCGCGCTGCGGCTGGGCCCTGAGCCATGCCGACAAACCGTTTTATGTCGACTATCACGACAGCGAGTGGGGTGTTCCGGTGCATGATGACCGGCATTTCTTTGAAATGCTGATCCTTGAGGGTGCGCAGGCGGGGCTGAGTTGGCTGACCATTCTGGCCCGGCGGGATACCTATCGCGCGGCTTACGATAATTTCGATGTGAACAAGGTCGCGGCCTATGACGCGGCGAAGCAGGAAGCCCTTCTGGCTGATCCCGGGATTATTCGAAATAAATTAAAAGTCGCGGCGTCTATTCAAAATGCGCAAACATTCATAGCGATCCAAAAAGAGTTCGGAAGCTTCGATTCCTACATCTGGTCATTTGTAGGAGGAATGCCGGTAATCAATCACTGGAAAAGCATGTCCGACGTACCGGTCTCGACCGAACTGAGTGACAAGATTTCCAAGGATCTGAAAAAACGCGGCATGAAGTTTGTCGGCACCACGATCGTCTATTCCTTCCTTCAGGCCACTGGCATCGTTATGGACCACACCACCGACTGTTACCGCTACGAAGCGCTAAGCTGAGGTCGAACCGCGCAGCAACAGGCTGGTTTCAAGCGTGATGGTCTTGCCCGGTTCTTCTGACAGGGCCATTTCGGCCGCCAACCGCCCCTTTTCGACGGAATCCTGATGCATGGTGGTGAGTGGCGGGTCGGTGCGTTCGCCGGCTGGGATGCCATCAATGCCAATGATTTTGAGGTCACCCGGCACCTTGCGGCCGATGGCGCGTGCGGCGTCGATAGCGCCGATAGCGATCACATCCGACATGGCGAGAATGCCGTTGACGTCGGGATGGTCTGCAAGAAGCTCTGTCGTCATTTTGGCACTGTGATCGGACTGGTTGTCGCATTCGATATGGACAACATCACTTGCGGCTATCCCGGCGGCCTCAAGGGCAGCGTGATAACCGCCCAAACGTTCGCGCACCACCCGGTGGCTGGCAGCGCCCAGACGGTTGGGGCTCATCGGGCCGAAATGATCATGTTCGGTTGCCTGCAGCGACAGGATGGCGAATTTCGAAGCACCGCAATCGAGCAAATGCTGCGCGGCATTTTTGGCGGCTGAAAAGTCATCAAGCACCACCGTGCCTGCCGCCCCGGCAATGTCGGTATCGATGCTGATCAGCGGTTGATTGCGGCGCTGGATGGCTTTGATGATGTCGTTATTATCGGAATAGCAATGCACCAGAAACGCATCGACGGCGGCATTATTGACGGCCGTGATCGCCTGTTCGGGGTTTTCGGCCGAGATGATCATGACATTGACACCATGGCGCGCGCATTCGCGACCGATCCCGCGCAGCAATTCAATCGCCACCGGATCGCTAAAGGCATATTCAAGATTATCCGGGAAAACGACGCCGAGCGCCCCGGCCTTGCCTGTGCGCAGCATGCGCGCCATGACATGCGGGCCACGATAACCAAGTTCGCGCGCAGCTTCAAAGATACGTTCGCGCACTTCCGGGCGGACAAGATCAGGCTTGCCAAAGGCGTTGGAGGCCGTGCCCTGCGAAACCCCGGCCGCCTTGGCGACATCGAGAAGTTTTACGCGTTTTGCCATGCCTGCCTGATCCCCGAAACCGTCATTACCCGTTTGAATTGGCGACACTATAGCCAGAAGCAGGGCCCCACGACCAGAGATCAGTGACCAAAGTTTTCAACAGCCTCCTGAAAGTCCTAGCGGGACTCAGGCCGGGTATTGCGAAAGGTCAGGTTGATACGCGGGCCGACTTGCCGGGCGGTTTTGGGCAATTGATGGACCCAGCAATGCTGTGTCGCGCCCGACATGATCAGTGCCGAGTTATGGGGCAGATCGACGCTGATGCGATCGCCGGTTTTCTTGTGCCGCAAATGAAACCGGCGTTCCTGCCCGAAGGTCAGGCTGGCGATCACCGGGTTTTCTCCGAGAACTTCCTCGTCATCGGCATGCCATGACACACTGTCGCGCCCGTCACGATACTGGTTGAGCAAGACAGTATTAAACGCCGCACCGGCAAGGTCTTCAGCCAGTGTGCGCAAGGGCGCAACGATGCGGGGAAACGGGCTTGCCGGGTGATAGACGCCGCTATAGCGATAGGCGACTTCGCCATACCAGGCGGTCAGGCGCGGGACCGCGATTTCCTTGCCATGGATTTTGGCGGTTTCCTGTTGCCAGACGATGTTGCTTTGAAGCCGGGCAAAGGTCTTGTCGGCCTCATCATCAGCCATGATGTCACGCAGCAACAGCACTTCGCCATCAAAGGGCAAAAGGTTGCGTGGTGGTTCGTTGGCAAACAGATCGCCGGTCATAATTTTCCCCGGAATTCAGATTGCCAAAGACCTAGGATGTTCCTTGCTGAAACTCAAGCCACAGTTCGCTGATATATGCGTTTTTGCAACAGCTTCTAGCCGTTCACCAGCGTGACACCCGCCTCACTGGCATAGCGTTCGACGTCCTCGACACTGAGGCCCGCAGCGCTATAGAGATTGATGGTTTCAAGCTCGAGATCGGTTTCGGAATCGGCAAGAGATTGCAGCGAAGCGGTCAGGCTGCGCTGGGAATCAAGCACATCAAGGAAGTCCGACAGGCCCTGCACATAACGCACCCGCGACTGCTCAAACGCGTCACGGTGATATTGCACTGATGCGATCAGGGAATCACGTTGGGCCACCGCCCCGACATAGCCGTAAATCGCGCTTTCGACTTCCTCGATCGCGGTCAGAAGCGTCTGGCGATAGGTGAGGAAGGCTTGCTCTGCCTCTTCCTCGGCAACAGAGATATTCGCGCGGCGTTCCCCACCGTCATAAAGGGTGGCATCAATCAGCGCGCCTATGGCGGCCATGGCGGTGCGGACAATCGGACCAGTGCCATAACCGGTCACACCAAGGGCGAGTGAACCATCAAGCGACAGTTCCGGATAAAGCGTTGCAGTTTCCACCCCGATTTGCGAGGTCGCGGAAATCAGGGCCAGTTCGGCGGCGCGTACGTCCGGGCGACGGCGCAGCAAATCAGCCGGGATGCCAATTGGCGGGCTGCTTTGAAATTCCGGAAGGGGTGATGCATCCAGCAACAGCTCGCGATGGGTGCCCGGCTGTGCGCCAACCAGAATGGAGATCGCATTTATCGACCGATCAATGGTGGTTTGCAGGATCGGTACGGTGGCCTCAAGATCGGCGACCTCGGCCCGGGCGCGCGACAGATCCAGTTCGGAGCCAAGACCGGTCTGTAAGCGGACCTGCACGATGTTGCTGGTCTGGCGTTGCAGATCAAGTGAGTCCTGCAAAAGTGCCAGACGGCGCTGTGCACCGCGCAGTTCGATATAGTTTCCGATGATGTCGGCAATCATGGTGCGATAGACATCTTCGCGTAGATAGACCTGCTGCAGATAATCAGCCTCGGCGACTTCTTCCTCGCGGGTTTGCCCGCCCCAGATATCGGCGGTCCATGAGAAATCGATACCTGTGCCATAGCCCATATCAGTGACCTGATCACCGCTGGCGCGGCTTGATGTCGACCGGCTGGCAGAGCCATCAACCGATGCGCCAACCTGCGGCCCATTGGCCCCGGTAACGCCGCGCGCGGTTGCCGCAGCAGCGCGAATGCGACTGACCGCGATCTGAAGGTCGAGATTGTTTTCGACCCCTTCATTAATCAGACCATTTAAAACCGGATCGGTGGTGCTTTCCCACCAGCGGCCCTGTTCGGTCTGATTGGCAGCAATCACCGGGATTTCCGGGGTATAGGCCCCGACCAGATCAAAATTCGGTGCGGTGTAATCCGGCCCGACCGACTGGCATCCGGCCAGTGCGAGTAACAGGGCAAGTCCCGAAACAGCAGAAATGTGAGGATTATTCATATTATTTCGCACTTCCTTGAAGGCCGCCACTTCCGGGTTCATTCGTCACATGTGATGCCGCCTCGCCGTGATCGGGAATCGCTTCTGCGGCGCGCAACTGGCTTTGCAATTTCTTGCCGCCATCGGCACGGGCCGAAACCAGCGGGGCCAGCAACAGATAGAGCACCGGGGTCAGGAACAAGGTAAAGACCGTGGCAAAGCCAAGACCGCCAAACACGACCCAACCAATTGCTGCGCGGGCTTCGGCCCCGGCACCCGAACCAAGTACGAGCGGCAAGCCCCCCAGCACGGTCGAGATCATGGTCATCATGATCGGGCGCAGACGGACCATGGCGGCATCATGCACTGCTTCGCGGACCGACTTGCCGGCATCACGCAGCTGATCGGCGAATTCGACAACCAGAATACCGTTCTTGGCCATCAATCCGACCAACATCACCAACCCGATCTGGCTATAGATATTGATCGAGGTGCCACTAAGGGCCAGCGCATAGATGGCCGCGGCCAGACCGAACGGCACGGTCAGCACCACAACAAGGGCAGAGGTAAAGCTTTCGAACTGGGCGGCCAGAACCAGCAGCACGACAAGAACCGCAATCAGGAAGGTGATCTGCACATCATTGGCGGTTTCACCAAGGGCCGCCGCATTACCCAGGAACAGGATACCGACACCGGGTGGTAGCAACTGATCACCGACTGCGTTCACATCTTCGACCGCCTCGGCAAGGGTATAGCCCGGTGCGAGGTTGGCCGAGATGGTGACAGCGCGTTGCTGGCCTTCGCGTTCAAGTTCGGAGGCGACAGCTTCCTCGCTGAGCGTAATCACGGAAGACAGCGGCAAAACGCGACCATTGGTGCCGGTGACAAACAGGTTTTCAAGGTCTGACGGGTCATTGATGCTGCCGAGCGCACTGCGCAGTTTGATCGGCACGTTCTGGTCATCGACATTGATTTCGGTGACTTCATAGCCCTCGATCATCGCGCGCAGCGTGGTATCAAGTTCCTCGATCGGGATGCCGAGATCAAAGGCGCGCTTGCGGTCAATATTGACCAGAAGCTGTGGCTGGGTGGTCTGATAGGACACCCGAAGGCCGGTCAAACCGGGATAGTTTGCCTCGATCTCCTGCTGCATGGCGCGCGCGTTATCAGCAAGGGTGCGATAGCTCGTCCCGGTCAGGGCAAATTCAAGTCCCTCGCCGGTGCCACCGCGCAAGCCCAGACTGTTGGGCTGCCAGACATAGGCCTGTACACCCGGCAGCGCATTCAGATCGCCGCGAATTGAATCGGTAATTTCCTGTTGGGAGCGACTGCGTTCTTCCCATGGTTTGAGCGGTGCAATCACAAGCGCGCGGTTCGGATCCCACAGGCCGACAATTGTGTAGATGTTATAGGCATCGCCCGCCTCGACCACCGGACGCAGGATGTTTTCCACTGTCTCGACCTGGCGGTCCATATAATCAATGCCAACACCATCCGGCCCGCGCATGGAAACAAGAATACGCCCGCGATCTTCATCGGGCAGGAGTTCCTGCGTGACACTGGTATAGACGCCAAAGGCAAGGCCACCCGATACGATACAGATCATCACGGTGATGACCGGACTGCCAAGGGCAGCTTCGAGAATGCGGCGATAAATCCCGGCACAGAAGAAGCCGACACGTTCCAGCATATTGGGCGCATCATCGGTCTTGCCGTCATGCGGATCGATATGTTTAAGCCGCGATGCCAGCATCGGGCAAAGCGACAGCGCGACAAAGGACGACACCGCCACCGCAAAGGCCAGCACGAAACCGAATTCACGGAACAGGCGGCCCGCCGTGCTGGGCAGGAAGGAAATCGGCACGAACACCGAAATCAGCGTCAGCGTGGTCGCGATCACCGCAAAGAACACCTGACGGGTTCCAAGAACCGCCGCGGCCATGGAGCCAAGCCCCTGATGGCGGCGGCGCTGAATGTTTTCCAGAACGACAATCGCGTCATCAACAATCATGCCCGTCGCCAGAACAAGTGCCAGAAGGGTCAGGATGTTGATCGAAAAGCCCATCGCCCAGATGGCGGCCACCGTACCGATCAGGGCAATCGGAATGGTGATGGTCGGGATCAGCGTCGCGGTAAAGGAGCGAAGGAACAGGTAAAGCACCCCGATCACAATGACCACGGCAAGGCCGAGGCTATAGATCACTTCCCACAGCGCGCCTTCGATAAAGACCGCATCATCGGAGTTCACGAAGACATCAAGATCGTCATATTGCGCGTTCAATCGTTCAACAACGTCGCGCACACCGGTCGAAATGGCGATGGTATTTGATTGTGCCTGACGAGTAATCGAAAGCCCGATCACCGTGCGGCCATTCAGGCGCACATAGGAAGACGCATCATCCGGCCCGTAATAGATATCGGCGACATCGCCCAGAAGAACGCTGTCACGCACCAGCATCTGATTAAGCTTGTCGACTTCCCAGACCGACGCATCAGCACGGACAAAAAGCTTCTGATCGGAGGATTCAAAACTGCCGGCCGGAATATCGAATTGGGCGGTACGCAGCAGATCGGCCACATCCTGAACCGAAAGACCGTAACTTGCCATGCGCAGCGGATCGACGCGCACATGCAAAACGCGTTCGCGATCCCCGTTGACGGTGACTTCGGCCACACCGGGCACGGACAACAAGGCCGGGCTGATCTGGTCTTCGACGATATTGGCGAGTTCTTCCTCGGTCAGGCGATTGCTGACGACGGCAATGCGCATGATCGCACTGGCATCGGCATCGGCCTTGACCACCTGCACGTTCTCAACCCCGTCGGGCAGACTGCGATCAGCACGGCTGATGGCTTCGCGGATGTCGCTTGCGGCGTCGTTGATTTCAACATCGGGATAGAATTCGATGCGGATGCGGGCATTGGCCTCTTCGCTTTGCGAGCTGATTTCCTTGATGCCGCTCACACGTGATGCCGCGCTTTCGATGATGCCTGTGACTTCGGCATCAACGGTTTCGGGCGATGCCCCGTCATAGTCGGCCGTCACCGTAATCGTCGGGCGATCAACGTTGGGCAGTTCGCGAATTTCCACACCCAGCATGGCGGCGAGACCTGCCAGAATGATCAGCATGGAAACCACACTGATCAGAACAGGGCGGCGGATACTGAGCGATGCAAGGTCGTTGTGATCGTGATTGTCGGTTCCCGTCGTCATGATCAGGACCCCTCGCCCGCACCTTCGCGGGTGGCAACGCCACCGCCGTCGGACTGAACATTGTCCCCACGGATCGAGGCCGAAACGGTTCGGCCCGGACGCAGGCGCAAGACGCCCTCAACCACGACCAGGTCGCCTTCGAAGATACCGCCATCCAACAGAATACGGCCATTGGTACGCTTTACGACACGGACCGGCACACGCGAGACCTTGTTTTCATCATCGATGCGCCAGACATAGGTGCCTTCGTCGCCCCAAAGGACGGAGATTTCGGCAACGGCGGGATATTGTTTGCCTTCGATATCGACATAAACCGCAAAGGACATGCCCGCGAGCAGGCGGCTATTGGGGTTGGGCACACGCGCACGCACGGCAAAGGTGCGGCTTTCGGGATCGATGCGGCTGCCAATGGATTCAACCACGCCGGTAAAGACTTCACCCGGAAGGCTCCAGGTTTCAACGCGCACCGACTGACCGGGGCGGACATTGTCAAACCGGGTTTCGGCGACTTCGAAATCGACCAGAATGCTCTCGATGTTATCAAGGGTGACAATGACCGTGGCGCTATCGACACGGTCGCCCGCCTCGACCTGCGGGATGCCAACAATGCCATCGAACGGGGCCAGGATGGTGCGATCAGCCAGATTGACCTCGGCCTGATCAAGGGCAATGCGGGCCTCGGCCAAAGTTGTGCGCGCGCTATCAACTTCGCTTTCGGCAACAGCGCCCAGCGGGCGGGCCTTTTCATAGCGGGCAAGAAGCTGTTCGGCATCGCGGGCCTGAACGGCAGCAAGGTCACGGGCAAGCCGTTCACGTTCGGCATTCAGGATGACAAGAACCTGACCTTTGGTCACCTTGTCACCGGCACGAACCAGCACATCGTCGACCTCACCCGACACCGCAGGATAGATCGAAACACCAAGGGCGGATTTGCCCGTCCCGACGGCCTCGACGACGGTTTTCTCATCCATCAGGCTGGCATATTCGGCAATGACCGGAAGACTGCGTTCGCCACCGCCACGCTGTGCCGTGCTTGCGGGTTGCGCATCGGGCGCGATCAGCGCCGTGATGTCGTCTTTGGCAAAGAAATAGGCAGAGGCCGCAACTGCAATCAGTGCAACACCTGCGATCACAAGCGTGGATTTACGCGCCATCACATTGAACTTCCAAGTCGGGCTGACCAAAAAACCTTAATAACCCTGTTCCCGCCCCGGGAAAGTGTCGGTATTTCAATTCTATACCCCCGATGGGGCTTTATGCTTTTTCTGAAATCCCGTTGCCCGAAACGATATTGCAACCGGCCGGTAAGAACCACACAAAAAGTGTATCAGAAACGTCGCAATTTGTATCTTAACAGCCGATAAAACCAGTGTTTTGACCCGAACAATTAGGCCAAATACAATAGACCTGCACACCCGATATACGGTGTGCAGGCCCGGATTGTTCAACTTTTACTGTCGGGATCACAAGATCGCGTAAGCAAGCGGAGATCAGGCGGCACCGCGCCTTTGAGATTGAGGGAAGGCGACCAGATTGTCCTGATGCCAGATATCGGACGCATCGGTTTCATCATCGGCATCATCAGTGCCTTCATCACCAGCAGCAGAGGCCACCGCGCGATCAAGGGACGCTGTGAGCTCGGTCACATTGCGGTCGACTTCATCGGCGCGCCGGTTCAGATCAAGGCTGAGCTTGCGGGTGACTTCGATATCTTCGGACACTGCACCGATGGCTGTTGCAACATTGCGCACCGCATCGCCAGCAAGGGAAATGGCGCCTGTGATTTCCTCGGTCTCGCGGCGTTGATGTTCTACGTCGCCTGCGACCTCGTCGGAAATTGACATCATGGACCGAACTGTGACCCCGACATCCTCCATCGAGGCGACACAACGATCGGTGACCGCCCCCATGGCGTTGACATGTTCGGTGATCTGTTCGGTCGCGCGTTCGGTTTGGCTGGCGAGGTTTTTGACCTCTGCCGCGACGACGGCAAAGCCCTTGCCGGCATCGCCCGCACGGGCGGCCTCAATCGTGGCATTGAGGGCGAGCATATTGGTCTGCCCGGCAATGCCGCGGATCAGATCGACAATCTGTTCGATGCTGGTGGCGACTTCGCGCAGATCATCAACTGCACGCGCCGATTCCTCGGTCGAGCCGACGGCGTTCTGGGCGATTTCGCGTTGATGTTCGACGCGGTTGGCGATCGACACAATCGCTTCGCGCAGACGGTTGGCGGCATCGCCGATGGCGTTGGAATGTGACTGGCTATCATGGGCGGCACTGGTTGCGGTTTCGGTCTGCACCGTGACGCGTTCGGCAGCAGCCGCGACCTCGGTCACGGCTTCGCGCATGCGGGTCACCTGATGATTGACCGATTTGACAAGGCCGGTGGTCTCGCCCTCAATCGTTTCGGCCATGGCACCGAGTGATGCGCGGCGTTTTTCCTCTTCGATACGCTGAAGCGTGATGCGTTCTTCAGCCATTTTTTCGATCTTGAGCGCATTTTCACGGAAGATCGCCACCGTCCGTGACATAGCACCGAATTCATCACGGCGCTTGATATCGGCAAGCGTAATCTCGGTGTCGTTTTCGCTGAGCCGCGTCATATCGCCATTAACACGACGCAGCGGACGCAGGATGCTCATGGCAATGCCAAGGGCGAGTGCAACGGCAATCAGAACCCCGATGGCCGCAACCACGATATTGGTCAGTGCGGAGTTTTCCGACTGGCTGTGGGCGGCATCAACAAGGGCCGTCTGATTGGCCATGGCCTCAGACCGGATATTCTGGGCGATGGTCTGAACTTCGCGGACGGCGGATTTGAAGTCATCCATCGATTGACGGAAGCCTGCGATGGAGGCTTCGAGCTGGTTCGCGCCCTGCTTCAGCAGGTCATTGTCGCGAACGGCGTAGGAAAACAGCTTCTTCTCGTTGCGCGTCAGGCCATCAAACGCGGATTTGATTTCTTCCTGCAGATCGGTCAGGGCGGATGTCTGGGTACGTGCTGCTTCAAGGGATTCGGCTGTGCGCAGGATCGGGAATTGCAGCGAATTGACGATGGCGGCCAGATTGGCAGCCCCCAGTTTATCGGCAAATTTTTCGGCAATGGCGGGATCGCGCTTGGCGATGAAATCTTCAAGACTTGCTGCCGATTTGCCGAGCTGATTGGCACCAAGCAACATGGTTTCGGACGCGGCAGACAGGTTTTCTGCGCGCAGCACCAGTGGTTCGAGCGTTGCGATGTAATCGGCACTGAGACTTTCGAGTGCATCAGCGCGGTCAAGATCACCATTGGTGCGAAGCTCGAACACAAGGGTCGCGCCACTAAGTTCTGCCGCTTCACGCATGGTGGTGATGCCTTCGCGATCAAGCGGATCAACGGTCTGGGCAAACAAAAGAACCTGGTTGGATAAACGTTCCAGTTTCAGCGCATAGTCATTGGCAAGCCCGACCATGCCGGTACTTTTGGCAATGCGGTCCGCATGGGCGCCAAAGCCCAGCAGATAGGTCGATGACAGGGCCGACAGGCCGACCAGCAAAACCACCAGCACGAAGAAGCCGGCAAAGATGCGGGATCCGATGCGAATTCGGTCAAGAAACATGGAATATCCAAACAGCGAAATTTACGTTTGGCGTGATCCATACATGCGCGATGGGCCCGGAATTGTAACAGTTGGATGAAATCCGCATTCATCCATCAAACCGGGTGCGGGGCCGACATTTATCCAGCTCAAAACAACATTACGACTGACCTAAAATGTTCAAATGAACACATCCCTATACAATTGGACGAGGGTCATTATCCGTTTCGGAATGCGTCAAAATGGCGATTTTTCAGGAAACCCCGTGCGACTCGGTCCCTTGCCGCTACGTCGGCGGCGGCTGTGCGGATATTCTGGAATGATGCCAATTAAAATGTCGCCATGACAATATTGTACAAGCTGGCATGCCCCAGCGCGGTTATAATGACCCGATGAACAATGCTGCGCGACAAAACTCGGCCGCCCAGCGTCGCCAGACCTCATCCCGACCGGCGACCCGGCGCCCCCGCGAGATTGCCCGACATTGGCGGGCAGCCGAGGGCATCGATATGTTCGAAGCTGATTACAAGAATTTCTCCTTCCCCAAGCACAGCCACGACTATTACGCCTTTGGCACGATCCTTAATGGGGCAGAGCGGTTCATGACGCGCGGGACAAATTATGTCGCCGCACGCGGGCAGCTTTTGATGATGAACCCGATGCAGGTCCATGACGGCGGCCCGGCATCCGATGATGGCTATCAGTACCAGATCATGTTCATCGACCCGAAAGTGTTTGGCGATCTGGTGGGTGAGATTTCCCCCAAAAGCAATGGCCTGCCGTTTTTTGGCAATTGCGTGGTGAGCGACCCGGAATTGCATTTGCAGCTGCAAGGGCTGCATCGCCTGTTCCGGCCAGGCGCGGAGGATGAAGCAACCCGTCTCGAACGTGACAGCCAGCTTCTTTATAGTGCCGCACGGTTTTCGCTGCGTCATGCTGATGCCCCACCCTATCTTTATCAGCCGGGGTCCGAGGACAAGCGGGTTCAGGCCGTGATTGATTATATGGCGGCCCACCTTGATGCGAACATATCGCTTGATGATCTGGCGGCCATCACCGGGCTCAGCCGGTTTCATTTGCTGCGCGTATTTCGGGCCGCAACCGGACTGCCGCCGCATACCTATTTCAATCATATGCGACTGAGGCGGGCCAAACGGTTGCTGTTTGATGGATCGAGCATTGCGGATGCGGCGGCTGCGACCGGCTTTGCCGATCAAAGTCATTTGAACCGGCATTTCAAAACCATGTGGGGTGTCAGCCCCGGCGCGTTTATCGCAAGCCTTGATTATTAGGCCAAGCGCCTGCCCATGACGACGACGCGCGCACGGGCAGGCAATTTTATTCTGGCTTAAGCTTCGCCGTTACGGCGTTTCATCGCATCAACCACCAGACACAGTTCTTCGAACAGAACCTGTGCCGCGATATGGGCGGTGTTGGTGGTAGCATCATATTGCGGGGCGACTTCGACAACATCCGCCCCGACAAAATCCAGTCCCTTAAGCCCGCGCAAAATTGCCAATGCCTCGCGCGAGGTCAGGCCACCGACTTCCGGCGTGCCGGTGCCCGGTGCGAAGGACGGATCCAGGCAATCAACATCAAAGGACAGATAAACCGGGCCATCGCCAACCACTTCACGGGCCTTGGCGATCACGGCATCAATGCCCATTTTCGGCACTTCTTCGGCATGGATCACCGTCATGCCGCTGTCATAGGAAAACTCCCAGACATATTCCGACGCGCCACGAATGCCGATCTGGATGGTGCGTTCGGGATCAAGCACGCCATCCATCACCGCCTCGCGGAACGGGCCGCCATGATGGAAGCGTGATCCGTCATATTCGCCGCAGGTATCGCAATGGGCATCAAGATGGATCATGCCGACCGGGCGATCCTTGCCGACGGCCTTCTGGATCGAATAGCTGATCGAATGATCGCCACCCACGGCAATCGGGATGACGCCAGCACCGACAATCTTTTTGAAATAGGCTTCGATATCCTCGTGGCAGCTTTCCAGTGAATAGCGGCTGCGAAACGGTACATCGCCGATATCGGCAATGCGCGCCATGGCACCGGGCACCATGCGAAGGACATGTTCATACGGGCCGATGCGTTCGATATTGCGCACCGCGCGCGGACCAAGACGGGCACCCGCACGGTTACTCACACCGAGATCCATCGGAACCCCGACAAGCGCGATATCAAGACTTTCGAAATTCTCGCTCTCGGCGTCTGCAGCGAACGGCGCATCAAGGAAGGTCGGCACGCCGGCAAACGGCCATTTGCGCCCGCCACTTTCGGTAAATTGCGAGGCCGCGACTTCGCGGAAATGCGGGTCAAACATGTCCCCGCCTTTGGCGTTACCGTATTTTTCGCGCAGTTTGGCGAGCTTGTCGTTTGTGAACATGGGACCTCCTGAAACATTTGGCCAATCGGGACGGGTGGCCAAACTCATATGATGCGCCGATCAGATCAAATTGCGTTGATTGGAAAAATCACGTATTTCTGAACTTTACTTTGGATATTCTCAAAGTAATGAGTTCTGACACAGGAACCCCGCCCGATGTTTACGGAACAGGCCGATCTGAAGCTTTTGCGCATATTCCTGACCATCGTTGAGGCCGGGGGTTTTGCCGCGGCGCAAAGTGATCTCAATCTGTCACTTTCAACAATTTCAAGCTATGTCACCGCCCTTGAGACGCGGCTTGGCTTCACGCTGTGCAAGCGTGGCCGGGGCGGGTTTGCCCTGACACGCGAAGGCCAGGTGGTGTTTGAAGAAGCCCACCGGCTTTTCAAATCGGTCGCGCAATATGAAACCAAGATGCGGGCCCTTCGTGACAAGCTAAGCGGCACGCTGACCATTGGCCTGACCGATAACACCATCACCGATCCCGGTGCCCGCCGGATCGAGAAAACCATCGCGCGGTTTATGGAACGGGCGCCAGATGTGACGCTGAATGTCGTGACCCATCCGCCCAATGATCTGCTGCGCGAGGTGGTGACGGATAATATCCAGATCGGGATTTGCAGCTTTCCGAAGACTGTTTTGGGCCTGCGCTACATCCCGCTTTATGACGAGGTTCACCGGTTTTATTGCGGATCGGATCACCCGCTTTTCCCGCTGGCCGATGCGGAAATCGATATTGATGAAATCCGGCGTTATCGCCTGATCGGGCGCAAATCCTGGCTCGGTCGGGACTTGAAGGAATTCGCCATTTCGAGGCCACATGCCACCGTGTCGGACATGGAGGCCGAGGCACGCCTGATCTTGTCGGGTGCTTTTTTGGGCTATCTGCCAGAACATTATGCCAAGCAGTTTATCGAGGCCGGGCGGATGCGCATGATCCTGCCCGAACGGCTGAAGGTGAATGTCACCTTTCAGGCCAGCCTTGATGACAGCAAGCAACCCGATCCGATCACCAAGATGTTCCTTGATATGCTGATCGCCGATTTCGCAGATGCGGCTTCCTGACGGACATGTGAAAAAGCGGCAATAGCAATATCGTCCAATACCGACTATCTGATATCGGCAATGATGGCGCCTGAAATAATGGCTCCTCGCCCACCAGCGATAAAAAAGGAAGTGCCGGTCGCCCCCAAAGAACCGGCACACAAGATTGAATAGGAAACGTCGGACATGTCACGCCCCGGACAGACCGAGAATCAGACCGAACACGCGCCCGAGAAGTCACCGCAGACCGGGCACTTTGACGCAGACACCATTCGGCGCGGCGCGATTGCCTGCCTGCCGCTTTTGCCCAGCACCATCATCTTTGGTGCGGTGCTTGGTGTGCTGTCTGCACAGCGTGGATTGTCGCTTAGCGAACTTTTATTCATGAGCCTCGCCGTCTTTGCCGGATCAGCCCAGTTTGTGTCGGTCGATCTGTGGCGCGAAACCATTCCCAGTGCGACAATCATCATCGCAACTGCTGTGATCAATATGCGCTATGTCCTGATCGGCGCGTCGCTGCGCCCGGTGTTTCGCGGCCGCCCGCTTTGGGTCAAGGTCAGCGGCATGCATATGGTCGCCGATGAAAACTGGGCGGTAACCATGACGCAAAAGGATCTTGCCAATCCGGGCTTCCTGCTGGGCGGCGGGATATTCCTGGGTGTTGTCTGGGCAACCGGCAACACCGTGGGGTACTTGCTGGGCGGCGGCATTCCCGACCCGGAAGTCTATGCGCTTGATTTCGCGTTTACGGCTGTATTCGCCGCACTCACCATTGGTATGTGGAAAGGTCGCGTTGACCTTTTGCCATGGATTGCGGCAGCGACTGGTTCGATCATCGGGCATTTCGTCTTGCCGGGAACCTGGTCCATTCTGGCCGGTGCGGGTGCCGGGGTGCTTGTGGCTGCCCTCACATGGCGCGAAGACATGGATGATGACAGCCTTGAGGCCGAATGCGCCGTTGAAGGACGGGAGGCTTACGGCGCACCGGAAGGCATTACCGATGCCACACCCGTCACGGAGACCGGAAAATGACCCAGTTCCCCGATCTGACAAGCTTCAGCCTTGAGGCCGTTTTAACCATCCTTGGCATGGCAGCGGTGACCTATGGCATGCGCCTTGGTGGTCTTTTGATGGCAGATCGCTTGCCGCAACATGGCCGTTGGGCCCATGTTCTGGAACGCCTGCCCGGTGCGGTTCTGATTTCCGTCTGGGTGCCAAGTGCGCTTTCGGCGGGTGCGATCGGCATTGCCGGGGCGGCGGCCACCGTGATTACCATGGCGGTTGCCCGCAACCTGTTTGCCGCGATGGCGGTCGGTATGGTTCTGGTCGGTGTTGGTCGATATTTCATCGGCAACTAATCATCCACCGAAGAACACAAAGAAAAAGCCGCCCTCATCAAAGGGCGGCTTTTTACATTTAATGGCAGGCGATGATTACGCCGCAATCAGGTTCTGTTCGCGGGTGGATTCGAACTTGAGGTTCGGCCAATCGTTTTGCGTGGTTTCGAGATGCCAGGCATTTCGCGCGATGAAGACCAGCGTTTCGTCATGATCTTCAAACAGAGCGGACTGGTTGGTATCGCGGAATTTCTTGATTTCCGCCGGATCACCAACCACCCAGCGCGCGGCATAGGCCGGGGTCTGTTCGAAATGCACCTTGATGCCGTATTCGGCCGAGATGCGTTCTTTCAAAACCTCGAACTGCAGCTGCCCGACCACGCCGACAATCCAGTCAGCACCCATCATCGGTTTGAAGACCTGTGATGCGCCTTCTTCGGCGAGCTGTTCAAGTGCGCGCTGAAGGTGCTTGCCCTTGAGCGGATCATCCAGACGGACTTTCTGCAGCAATTCCGGAGCAAAGGCCGGCACACCCCGGAAGCGAAGGTCTTCGCCCTCGGTCAGGGTATCACCGATACGCAAGGTCCCGTGGTTCGGAATGCCGATGATATCGCCCGGCCAGGCTTCTTCGGCAATGTCACGTTCATTGGCAAAGAACAGCATCGGGTTATGCACCGCCATCAGTTTGCCGGCACGAACGTGCTTGAGCTTCATGCCACGTTTGAAGTGGCCAGAGCACAGACGAATAAACGCAATGCGGTCACGGTGGTTCGGGTCAATGTTGGCCTGCACCTTGAAGACAAAGCCCGCCACCTTTGGCTCAACGGCCTCGACCAGACGCGTTGCCGCTTCCTGCGGGCGCGGGGTCGGTGCGATTTCGCCAATGCCGCGCAGCAATTCACGCACGCCAAAGTTATTGACAGCCGAGCCAAAGAAGACCGGGGTCAGATGCCCTTCGCGATAGCTTTGCAGATCAAATGGCGGGCACATTTCGCGCACCATTTCGACTTCTTCGCGCAGCTTTTCGAGAAGATAATCCGGGATCAGTTCATCAAGCTTCGGATCATCAAGACCCTTGATCGGAATGGCTTCCTTGACGACGTTGCCGCCTTTTTCCATGAACAGAAGCTGATCATTGACCAGATCGTAACAGCCATGGAAATCACGGCCCGAGCCGATCGGCCAGGTTACCGGCGAGACATCAAGGGCAAGATCCTGTTCGATCTGATCAATCAGTTCGAACGAATCACGGGCTTCGCGGTCAAGCTTGTTGACGAAGGTCGTGATCGGCACGTCACGCAGACGGCAGACCTCAAACAGCTTGCGCGTCTGGGCCTCGATGCCCTTCGCACCGTCAATCACCATGACGGCGGAATCAACTGCGGTCAGCACGCGATAGGTATCTTCGGAAAAGTCTTCGTGGCCCGGCGTATCAAGCAGGTTGAAGATGTTCTTTTCAAACTCGAAGGTCATCACAGCCGAGGATACGGAAATACCGCGGTCCTGTTCGATCTTCATAAAGTCCGAACGGGCACCCTTCTGTTCCTTTTTCGCCTTCACCGCACCGGCCATCTGAATGGCACCCCCGAACAGCAGCAGCTTTTCGGTCAGGGTCGTTTTACCCGCATCCGGGTGGGCAATGATGGCAAAGGTACGACGACGCGATACCTGCTGGTCAATCATCGACATGGTTATCAACTTTAATCCGATATGAATTTCTTGGCGCGCAATGTAGCGATTTTTAACGGTATTGCCACCGTGAAATCATCATATCGGACATGAAGCGGACGGTTTAACGCAGCCAAAACTGCGAAATGACGCCGATTGCAAACGAACCGACCAGCGCATAGACCAGATAAAGCGCAAAGACCGGCTTTTTGACCAACGCAAAGACAGCGATGGCGGCCGGGATAGATGAAACACCACCGGCCACCAGAAATGCCATTGCCGCCCCCGACTGCATGCCCTGGGCAATCAGGCCTTCCATGATCGGAAGGGCGGCATAGCCGTTCAAATAGGCCGGCACCCCGACAACGGTGGCAATCGCGATCGGTGCCAACCCGTCCCCACCGAGCAATCCACTGACACTTTCGGCCGGAACATAGGCAACCATGATGCTTTCAAGCAGGAAGGCGAAAGCAAGCCATTTGCCGAGAAAGATCATGTTCGAGATAGCCGAGATACGGAACTTTTTGATCCGTTCATCATCCTGCCAGAACTTCCAGAAGACGGCCTTGTGCGAGCGGACCTTCGCACCACCGCATCCGCCATTACCAACGCCGTCGCGCAGCGGATCGGAAAGAAATCCCTGCGCCCCCAGCCACATGGTGACAAAGCCGCCCATCAAACCAAGCGCAATGGCGGAAATCATTTTGATTACGGCAAAATCAGTCCCAAGCGTCCCCATGGTCAGAACAAACATCGCCGGATCAATCACGGGGCTTGCGAGCCAGAACGCCATGACCGGGGCCAGCGGAACCCCCATGGCCAAAAGGGCTGCAATCAACGGGATCACCCCGCAGGAGCAAAAGGGCGACAGCGCACCAAAGGCGGCAGCAGTAAAGACCATGCGCACAGGCCGCCCGGCAAAAGCACGTGAAATCAGGTTATCGGCGCCGGTTGCCGTGGCATAGGCGGCAATCCCGATGGAAAGGACAAGGAACGGTGCGGTTTCGGCAAAGGAATGGGCCGTGAACAGCACACTTGGCACAAATTGCGGCGCATCGAAGATAAAGATCGCGGCAAGGATGATGCAGGCAGCCAGCAAAACCCGATCAATCTGTCGTGCAGATGACCCGAAGCGGCGCAATTGAACTGTCAGGGCACTCATATCCATATCCCTAGAAAATTAGTTTCTTTAGCTCAAAAAAAGAGGCCCGACCTAGCAGGCCCTTTCTTCTTCACCGGCAATCTCAAGATCAATCCCGCTGCAGCATTCATCGGTGATGAAGCCGACAAGATCTCGCATCACATCAAAATCCGCCCGATTGCGGGTTTCACGGCCCAGCTTTTCCTGTTTGACCAGACCGGCCTGAACCAGATTCCCCAGATGATGGGAAAGGGTCGAAGCCGGAAGGCCAAGCAGTCGACCGATATCGCCAATGTTAAGGCCATCGTCGCCTGCCTTGACCAGCAGGCGATAAATTTTCAAACGGGCTTCGTGACCCAGGGCGGCAAAGGCCGGTGCGATGTTTTTTTC
The DNA here is from genome assembly GCF_000948415.1 of Thalassospira sp. HJ. Lineage (GTDB taxonomy): Bacteria > Pseudomonadota > Alphaproteobacteria > Rhodospirillales > Thalassospiraceae > Thalassospira. The sequence goes on from NZ_JYII01000006.1 coordinate 371,928, forward strand.
ACTCATTCCGCAATTATAACTATATTACTAGTTATTTAAATGTATTTTTTTTCGACACCATTAACACATTGATATTAATTGTCTTTTGACGTTTTAGGCAACAATTGAACCGACTGAAATACAAATGTCACTTGTCAAAAAGTCAATATGTCGATATTTCCCGACATATGGAAACAAAACACGCAATCAGCGCCCTTGGCGCCCTGGCACAGGAACACAGACTGGCGGCTTTCCGGTTGCTGGTCCGGGCGGGGAATGATGGCATTGCCGCGGGCGAACTGGCCCGGCAGCTGTCGATCCCGCACAACACCATGTCATCGCACCTGACCACCCTTAGTCAGGCCGGACTGATCACCAACACACGCGAAGGCCGGTCGATCATTTACCGGATTGTCCCCGACGCGATGCGCGATCTTCTGGGGTTCCTTGCCGATGACTGCTGCCATGGCCGCCCGGAACTTTGCGGAATTGTTCGGCCATCAAATGACGGCTGCTGTTAGTTCACAACGCCTTTTGCAGAGGATAATTCGCCATGTCTGGTGGTACCTACAACGTGCTTTTCCTGTGCCGCGCCAATTCGGCAAGAAGCATCATGGCCGAAGCCATCTTGAAAAAAGAAGGCCATGATCATTTCTTTGGCTATAGTGCTGGCTCACACCCGCGCGGTGAAATACATCCGTACGCTCGCGAACTTCTGGAAAGCCTGGGTCATGATATGGCGAAGTTTTCCTCCAAAGACATGGAAACCTATGCGGGTCAGGATGAAATCAAATTTGATTTCGTCTTTACGGTTTGTGACGCCACGGCAAATGAAGACTGCCCAATTTTTCCCGGCTCGCCAATGACCGCCCATTGGGGTGTGCCCGATCCAGCAGGGGCCGAAGGCAGCGAAGCAGAAAAACGCCTGGCATTTGCTGAAACCTATCGCATGTTGCGCAACCGGATTTCGATCTTCACCAGCCTCCCGTTCAAGTCTCTCGACCGGCTGTCTCTTCAAAATGAACTCGACAAGATCGGGAAAATCTCGAGCAGCGAGGAAGCATGAGCGACACCAATAGTGAATCAGCCCCAATGAACTTGTTCGAACGTTTTCTGACCATCTGGGTCGCTGCCAGCATTGTGGTCGGCATTGTGCTTGGTGAATTGTTCCCCGACCTGTTTCAGGCGATTGGCAATCTGACCGCCTATGAGATCAATCTGCCGGTCACGGTTCTGATCTGGCTGATGATTGTGCCGATGTTGATGAAGGTCGATTTTGGCGCGCTTCATGAAGTCGGTCGTCAATGGCGCGGGATTGGGGTGACGCTTGGCATTAACTGGCTGATCAAGCCTTTCACCATGGCTGCCCTTGGCTGGCTGTTTATCGGTTTTCTGTTCCGCCCGCTCCTGCCCGAGGCACAGATTGAAAGCTATATCGCCGGTCTGATCCTTTTGGGCGCGGCACCCTGCACAGCGATGGTGTTTGTCTGGTCACACCTGACTAGGGGGGATGCGAACTTTACGCTGACCCAGGTCGCACTTAATGACACGATCATGATCTTTGCCTTTGCGCCGATTGTCGCCCTGTTGCTGGGCATTTCGGCGATCACCATTCCGTGGGAAACCCTGACCATTTCGGTGGTGGCCTTTATCGTCATTCCGGTGATTGCGGGTCAGATCATCCGAAGCCGCCTGATGAAAGGCGGGGATGCGGCATTCAATGATTTTGATGCCAAGCTCAAACCCGTTTCGATGATTGCGTTGCTCAGCACGCTGGTGTTGCTGTTTGCCTTTCAGGGGCAACAGATCATTGCCCAGCCGATGATCATTGCCCTTCTGGCCGTGCCGATCATTTTGCAAACCTATTTCATTGCCGCCATTGCCTATGTCGCCAACAAGGTGCTCGGCGTGGAGCATAAAATCGCCGCACCGTCGTCGATGATCGGGGCTTCGAACTTCTTTGAACTGGCCGTGGCAACCGCCATCGGGCTGTTCGGGTTTTCGTCGGGTGCGGCCCTTGCCACCGTGGTCGGTGTGCTGGTTGAAGTACCGGTGATGCTGTCGCTTGTCGCCATCGCCAATCGCACCCGTGGCTGGTTTCCCAATTCAAACGTTGCATCGTAACGGAGTCCTCAGATGAGCCGTAAAATTCGCGTTGGCATCAATGGTTTTGGCCGCATGGGGCGTCTGGTTCTGCGCGCCGGTTGGGGGCACCCGAACCTTGAATTTGTCCATATCAACGAAATCAAGGGCGGGGCTGTTACCGCAGCCCACTTGCTTGAATTTGATTCGGTCCATGGACGTTGGAGCAATCATGTAGCCTGCATTGATGATCATGTTGTGATCGATCAAACCCACAAGATCAGCTTTAGCGAGAATGCCTCGCCCGGTGAAACCGACTGGGTTGGCATGGGATGCGACATCGTTCTGGAATGCACCGGCAAGTTCAAAACACCCGAGACATTGCAGCCCTATTTCGATCTGGGGGTTCAAAAGGTCATCGTCGCCGCCCCGGTCAAGGAAGGGGCGCTTAATATTGTCTATGGCGTGAATGATGATCTTTATGACCCGGCCCAGCATCACCTTTTGACCGCGGCGAGTTGCACGACCAACTGTCTCGCCCCGGTGGTCAAGGTTATGCATGAGAAACTGGGTATCGTGCATGGATCGATTACGACCATTCATGATGTCACCAACACCCAGACGATTGTCGATCTGCCGCACAAGGATTTGCGCCGAGCGCGGTCGTGCCTGCAGTCGCTGATCCCGACAAGCACCGGATCGGCGACCGCGATCACGATGATTTACCCGGAACTCAAGGGCAAGCTGAACGGTATTGCCGTGCGTGTGCCGTTGCTCAATGCGTCGCTGACCGATTGCGTGTTTGAAGTTGCCGAGGATACCGACGCCGAGACCGTCAATCGCCTGATGCGCGAGGCGTCGGAAACTTATCTTTCGGGCATTCTTGGCTATGAAGACCGCCCGCTGGTCAGTGCCGATTACCTGAATGACAGCCGGTCTTCGATCATTGATGCCGGATCGACCATGGTGATCGACAAGCGACAGGTCAAAATTCTGGCCTGGTATGACAATGAGTGGGGATATGTCTGCCGGATGGCGGATCTGACCGTCAAAGTCGCGCAACATCTTTTGGGGAACTGACCAAGATGTCGGCCGCAATCCGCAACTATGCGCTGGTCACCGGGGCCTATTGGGGCTTTACGCTGACCGATGGGGCGCTGCGTATGCTGGTGCTGTTGCACTTTCATGCGCTGGGCTACTCGGCGTTTGAGATCGCCCTTCTGTTCATCCTGTATGAAGTGGCCGGGATCGTCACCAATCTGGTTGGCGGCTGGCTGGCACAGGCGCGTGGATTGCGCTTTACCCTGTTTGCCGGACTGGCATTGCAAATCGCATCCTTGACGGCGCTTTCATTGACCAATCCCGATTGGTTGCCCGCCATTTCGGTCGCCTATGTCATGGGGCTTCAGGCGGCATCAGGTGTGGCCAAGGACCTGACCAAGATGTCGAGCAAATCGGCGATCAAGGTTCTGGTGCCGGCCAATGCCGAAGGGGCGCTTTTCCGTTGGGTTGCGCTTCTGACCGGATCGAAGAACGCGCTTAAAGGTGTCGGCTTTTTCATGGGCGGGGCGCTGCTTTCATGGCTTGGCTTTTCAGGCGCGTTGCTTGCGATGGCGGCGGGACTGGCACTGACACTCATTGCCGTTGCCATATCGCTCGGCTCGGCGATGACGGGTCCGGCCAGTGCGATGAAGCCGAAATTTCGCGATGTGTTTTCGCGCGATCGCAAGATCAATGTGCTGGCCGCCGCCCGGCTGTTTTTGTTTGGATCGCGCGATATCTGGTTTGTCGTCGGCTTGCCGGTATTTCTGGCCTCTGAGCTTGGCTGGAGCCATATCGAGGTCGGCAGCTACATGGCGCTTTGGGTGATCGGCTATGGCTTTATTCAGGCCATCGCACCCAAGATGTTGCGGGCAAAAACCCGCGAGCCGGATGGCAGAACGGCGCAAATCTGGATCGCGGCCCTGATTGCAGTATCCGCCCTGATTGCCGCAGCCATCACGCGTGATATCGCGCCTGAACTTGCGGTTTTGGGTGGGTTGCTGGTGTTCGGGGTTATTTTTGCCATCAATTCATCGCTGCATTCGTACCTTATCCTTGCCTATGCCGAGGGCGACAAGGTCGCGATGAATGTCGGGTTTTATTATATGTCCAATGCCATCGGGCGTTTGAGCGGTACGGTGCTTTCTGGGGTTGCCTATCTTTATGGTGGGCTGGTTGGGTGCCTCGTGACATCGATTGCGTTTTTGACGCTCGCCTGGGTGATAAGTGCCGCCCTTCCGTCGCGATCAGATGTGTCAACGCAGGGTTGACCTGAAAAACTTCCTTCGCAGATGCGGGATAAACATCTGAAAAGACTCACAATCCTGTTTCATGAAAATTTAATCGCGCAAAAACCCGTGACAAGACACTGCATATAGGGGTACGATTCCAATCAACGGTCAATAACTGGACCGCAGGAGGGGTTCCCGAGTGCCGCGAAAAAGCGTCTTAAAACGAGAATTTTCGCCCCCCGGATCGCACATGCAACATGTTGTGACCGGCGGAAACTCCTACCGCCACTTCCATCGCAAGATGAAAATTGAATGCGCGCCTTTCCATGACGGAATGGCGCGTTTTGCTTTTTTGGCAACTTTGTTGAGGTGATCGTCATGGGTAAGCGCGCAGCACGTCGTCGTAACCGTCCGCAACAGTCTAATACCAATGTTCATGAGCTGTTTGATGAAAACAATGCCGACTGGCATCCGCTTGGCGAACCAGAACAGAAAGGACAACGCGATCAAAGCTACCGCCGCAACATCCGCCCGAAAAGCGAGAACCAGGCAGCCCTGATGGATGCCATCGATAATTTCAATCTGGTCATGGCCCTTGGCCCGGCCGGCACCGGCAAGACCTATATCGCGGTATCAAAAGCTGTCGAGGCACTTGATAACGGCGATATCGCCCGCATCGTTCTGGCCCGCCCGGCCGTCGAAGCCGGGGAGAATATCGGCTTCCTGCCCGGTGACGTGGAGGCCAAAATGGCCCCGTATCTTCGCCCGCTTTATGATGCGCTTAATGATCGTCTGGGGGCCAAGCGCCTTAAGACTTATATTTCCGACGGGACGATCGAGATCGCGCCGATCGGCTATATGCGTGGCCGGACACTCAACAACGCCTTTGTCGTGATTGATGAGGCCCAGAACTGCACCTATGGGCAGCTCAAGATGCTGGTCACCCGCCTTGGCTGGAATTCGACCATGATCCTGACCGGCGACCCGGACCAGACCGACCTTCTGCCGGAAATGTCCGGTCTTTCGGAAATGTCCGAACGGCTTGAAAATGTCGAGGATGTCGCCTGCGTCCAGCTGCGTGACAAGGACATCGTCCGTCATCCGCTGGTCGCAAGCATGCTGACCGTTCTTTAAGGTCCGACACAGCAAACTGCAAAACACTGCAAACAATAAAGGCGGGCCCGAAAGGGTCCGCCATTTTTTGTCGGTATCATCCGAAGATGGATAAGGCTTAGCGGCCCATGGCGGCAACTTCACCACCCGCGTTATTGACCGGAATGTCGTGCTGCCCGGCGCGTTTGGCGCGGCCGGTGTGCCAGAATTCGGGATCTTCGGTATAGCCGCTGAATTCATCAAGATGGATGTCTTCAGGCGGTTCGGGATGAATGGTGATATCAAGATCGGGATATTCTGCGCGGATGCTGTCCATCACCATGTGGCAAATGGTGTGCGATTCGCGCATCAACATGCCGCCATCCATGATCAGCTCGATCTCGGCAAAGCGATGCACACCCGATGAGCGGGTCCGCAGACGGTGGATGCCGATGACATCGGGGTTTTTCATGGTCAGTTCGATGATGCGCTGGCTATCAGATTCGGGAAGTTCCGCATCCATCAGAACGCCAACCGAAGACCGCCCGACCTTGACTGCGGAATACAGCAGGAAGGCCGCAACCAGACCACCGATCACCGGATCAACCCAGGCAAGCCCCGACATGCCGCCAAACAGTGCGACCATGACGGCCAGATTGGACAGGATATCGCTGCTGTAATGCATCGAATCGGCTTCAACCGCCGCTGACCCCGATATCCGCACAGCCTTGCGTTGGAGGAGCACCAGACCGATCGTCATCACAAGCGAAATGCCCATGATCCATAGGCCTTCGACGGCATAAGAGATCATCTTGGGTTCATTCAGGCGCGATGCGGCCTCGGCCAGTACCAGAACAGCCGCGCCGATCATGAAGGCCGACTGAAACAGACCGGCAAGCGGCTCTGCCTTGCCATGGCCAAAGCGATGATCGGAATCCGCTGGACGCCAGGCAGAGCGCACAGCCATGAAGTTGATCACAGATGTGCCAACATCAAGCATGCTATCAATCATCGAAGACAGGAGGCTAACGGAATCGGTCATGAACCAGCCGAACGCCTTGATCAGAATCAGTGTCGCAGCAATGACAATGGAGGCCGTCGTTGCACGACGCGCCCACATCTCTTTCTGTGCTATGTCAATGACGGGACATTGACTCATGCTTTGTTGACCTCTGGCCTGTCAATACGCTGGCTGACCACCGTTTTATAGCCTGTTTGCGTACAATATGTAATGTCTATTGCCATATTTTCGCCCGTCCTAGGGCAGCAAATAGCGCATATTTGATATTCCGCAAGGTTTCCAAGCCTTTTTAAAGGGATTATATGTCGCATTCGGGCAGACGAGAGAACCCGCAACAGGCCTGCTAGGGACGAGAAACGATAATATGATTGTAGAGATCGGACATTACGCCCTGATACTGTCACTGGTGATGGCAGTTGCCCAATCCACCATTCCGTTTCTGGCGGCGTCCCGGCGTGATCCGGCCCTTCTGGTCGTGGCCCCGCGTTTGGCGATTGCGTGCTTTGCGCTTGTCGCGGCAAGCTTCCTTGCGCTGACTTATGCCTATGTCAGTTCCGACTTCTCTGTCCTCAATGTTCTGAATAACAGCCATACCTCGAAACCGATGATTTATAAAATCACCGGGGTTTGGGCCAATCACGAAGGATCGATGCTGCTTTGGGTGCTGATCCTGACGCTATTTGGCGGGGCGGTTGCAGCATTTGGTCGCAATCTTCCGCCGACCCTGCTTGCCCGTGTGCTTGGTGTCATGGGCTTGATCGGGGCTGGCTTTATCCTGTTTATCGTTCTGACTTCCAACCCGTTTGAGCGCGTTTTGAACCCGCCGCTTGACGGCGAAGGCATGAACCCGTTGCTTCAGGACCCGGGCATCGCCATTCATCCGCCGTTCCTTTATCTCGGCTATGTCGGATTTTCCGTCGCCTTCGCCTTTGCGGTTGCAGCCCTGATCGAAGGCCGGGTTGATCCGGCATGGGCGCGTTGGGTGCGTCCCTGGACGTTGGCCGCGTGGGTGTTCCTGACTGCGGGTATCGGCCTTGGCTCCTGGTGGGCCTATTACGAGCTTGGCTGGGGCGGCTGGTGGTTCTGGGACCCGGTTGAAAACGCATCATTCATGCCGTGGCTTGCCGGTACCGCGCTTTTGCATTCGGCGATCGTTGTCGAAAAGCGTGACGCGCTTAAAAGCTGGACGATCTTTTTGGCGATCCTGGCCTTTTCCTTCTCGCTTCTTGGGACGTTCCTTGTGCGTTCAGGCGCGCTGACATCGGTGCATGCCTTTGCCACTGATCCGACGCGTGGTGTGTTTATCCTGATCCTGCTGTTCATTGCTGTGGGCGGATCGCTGACGCTTTATGCCTGGCGTGCGCCGACATTGAAGGGCGGCGGATTGTTCCAGCCGATCTCGCGCGAAGGGGCGCTTGTCTTCAACAACGTGCTGCTGTCGATTGCGGCGGCCATGGTGTTGCTGGGAACGCTTTATCCGCTGCTGCTTGAGACCGTGACGGGCGAGAAAATCTCGGTCGGGGCGCCGTTCTTTAACGCAACATTTGTTCCGATCATCACCCCGGTGATTGTTGCCATGGCCTTTGGCCCGTTGATGCCGTGGAAACGTGCAGATCTTCTCGGCGTGTTTAACAAGCTCAAGATTGCGCTGGCGGCAACCGTTGTTGTTGTGCTGGTCACACTGTGGCTTGCAGGTGGTCCGGCCTTTGCCCTGTTTGGCATGGGATTGGCGGCCTGGCTGTTTGTCGGATCAATCCTTGAATGGTCGGGCCGCATCAAGCTGTTCCGCGAACCGATCAGCACCAGCTTGCGACGTATGCGCAATCTGCCACGCTCTGCCCATGGTACCATGCTGGCGCATGCCGGTGTGGCGATTGTGGTCGCCGGCATCACCGGATCGCAGGCCTGGACCGAAGAAGCCGTCCAGTCACTGGCGGTCGGCGAAAGCACCGAGCTTGCCGGGCATACGTTTATCCTGTCAGACATCCGTGAATATCAGGGACCGAACTACGCCGCCCGTGAAGCGGAAATCACCATCACCACACCGGGTGAACGCACCGTCGTTCTGACGCCGGAAAAACGCGTTTACACTGTGGAAGGTATGCCGACCACCGAGGCCGGCATTCAATCGAGCTTCACCGGCGATATCTATGCCGTGATCGGTGATCAGGATGAAAGCGGCAAATGGATCACCAGGTTCTATGTCAAACCGATGATCCCTTGGATGTGGTCTGGCGGGCTGGTCATGGTGTTTGGCGGCCTGATGTCGCTGTCTGATCGTCGCTATCGCATCGGTGCGCCGACCCGTTCCCACAAGACTGCTGCCAAAGCAGTACCTGCAGAATAAGCCAAGGACAGGAAACTCTCATGACCATCTGGATTGTTCTTGGCGCGATTACCCTGCTGCTGGCCGGGTTTATTCTGTGGCCGATCCTTCAAAGCAACCGCGCAGCCAAGGCAAGTGATGCCGCCGACGCATCACCGGCATCCGAGATGAATGACGGCAGCCCGGAGGACGAGCTGTCACGTGATCTTGCGGTGTATCGCGACCAGCTTTCAGAGATCGACCGCGATATCGAACGCGGCGTTCTGAGCGCCGAGCAGGCCGATGCCGCCCGCACCGAAGTGCAGCGCCGTATCCTCGCCGCAGATCAGCGCATCAAACGCCAACAGTCGGGTGAGCCCCGCGAACAGACATCGGCCAGTGCGCCGATCCGCACGATTGCCGCCGGTTTTATCGTGCTGTTCATTGCCGGCGGGTTCGGGCTTTATCTTGATCTTGGCAGCCCCGAGATGCCCGATCGCCCGATCGCCAGCCGAACCGATGAAATCAATGCCGTGCGCATGGCACAGGATGCCAATCAGGATCGCCAGTCGGTTCTGAACCGTGCGGTCAGTGACCTTTCGCAGAAGCTTCTGGAAAACCCCGATGATATCCGAGCTTGGGAGTTGCTCGGTGCCAGCCTGATGGCGCTTGGCCGCCCGGAAGAAGCCCAGACCGCGTTTCTTGAAACCGTCAAACGGTCGGGACGCGATGGCGATTATCTGGCGATGTATGCCGAAAGCCTTGTGCGCAGCAGTAATGGCCAGATCAATGCCACAGCCCGAGGCGTGCTGCGTGAAGCCGCCGAAACCGATAGCACCGATCCGCGTATCCAGTTCTATCTTGGTCTTGCCGATGCACAGGAAGGCAATGTGGTCGCCGCTGTTGATCGCTGGATCGCGCTTGCCAACGGGGCCCCGGCCGATGCGCCGTGGTTGCCAATGGTCGTGGGGCGGATCAATGAAGCTGCCCTTGCCCAGGGCATCGACATTGAAGGACGCCTGAACCTTGCAGAGCGCGCGCCCGGACCAAGTCAGGAAGATATTGCCGCCGCCCAGCAGATGACCGCTGAAGAGCAGCAGGAAATGGTCATGTCGATGGTCAATGGGCTGGCGGCACGACTTGATGAGGATCCCAACGATCCCGATGGGTGGGCACGCCTGATGCAGGCCTTTATGGTTCTGGGTCAGGAGGATGATGCACGTGCGGCCTACGAGAAGGCAGGCGAAGTCTTTGCCGACCAGCCAGGCCTTGTTGCCCGATTCGATTCGCTGGCGCGTGAAATCGGCATTTCAGCCAACTGATCGGTGTTTTTTACGTAAAATCACCGATAAAAAATGTTTTCCATCCGCCCTTTCCCCTGTTCTTTTGAGCCATTATATCTCATACAGACGGTTAATATCTGCAACTTTACTGATGTCTTATTGAATTGAAGTTCGTGCTGCGGTATGAAATTAAGACTTAAGGATAGATAAGTTATTGCTTATCCACCCTTTTCCCGGGAAACGCACATGATGGTGGGGACCATCTTTTTCTTTGGGATCAAGTGACTGTCAGGCTCATAAAACAAAAATTGCGGGAAGATCAGGATCATAGAAAGATCACCCGTAAGGATAGCGGATCACTATGCCGGATCAGAGGAATGGCCCAACCAACAACCTGTTGTTGATTGAAGACAATCCCGGTGACGCGCGCCTTGTGCGTGAAGCGTTGCGGGAGTTCAAACAACCGGTTGAACTGCATCATGTAAAGGATGCGATGACCGGACTGCAGTTTTTGCAGCAGGACGGTCCGTATCGCAATGCGCCACGTCCGCGTCTTATCCTTCTTGATCTGAACATGCCGCGCAAGGATGGCCGCGAAATGCTGCGCGATATCCGAAGCGACCCCAATTGCGCATCCATCCCCGTCATAGTCCTGACCACATCGGGTGCCGAGCACGATGTCGATCTGTGTTATGCCGCCGGGGCAAACTGTTATTTGCGCAAACCGGTGGATGTGACAGAATTCATCGATCTGATGAAAATGATCGAATCATTCTGGCTGGGTCTGGCGTTGACCCCGACCCCGTAACCCTCTGCCAGCGAGACTGCCGTGCGCCGCCCGACATCTCTGCTTACGAACTTCCTGCTCATGCCGACAAGTTTGCGGATTGCGCTGCGTGAATTGCGCAGGCCCGGTGTCGGCCTTGTTATCCTGTTTGCCACCCTTTTCTTTGCCGCGACCATCCTGATCCTGACCGTCAGCCTGACACAGTCGGTGCGCGATGGCATGCGTCAGTCGGCACAACAAACCATCGGTGGCGATATCTCGCTTCGGCTGTTTCACCGCGCGCCAACACCTAACGAACTCAGCTTCCTTGAGACGCTTGGCACGGTCAGCCTGACCATCGAACAACGGGTGATGGCCCAGCCGTCCGGCGACCAGCCAGCGGTGCTGTCTGAGCTAAAGGCGATTGATCACACCTATCCCCTGTTTGGTCGGTTGGCCCTGTCACCCGATATCGCGCTTGAAGATGCCCTTGGCAGCCGCAACGGAACGCCCGGCATTGTCGTTGATCCGGCCTTTCTGGATGAGGTCGGGCACGAGATTGGCGACATGCTGTATCTGGGCAATCAACCCTATGAAGTCCGGGCAAGCATCACAGCCGAGCCCGAACGCAAGTTCAGGCTCTTCTCGCTTGGGCCACGGGTGATAGTCGGACTGGAGGATTATCGCACCAGCCCGCTTTTGGCACCGGGCAAGCAGGTCTATTGGTATGTGCGCATAAAACTGCCAGATAATGGCAACCGCACCCCGGATCAGGTGATTGCCGCCATCGAGGAACGCTTTCCCGCGAGTGCCTGGCGGATCGTCAATGCCGCCGACGGTGTTCCGGGACTGGAACGGATTGGCGATTTCGCATCGGCCTTTGTCAGCCTGATGGGGATTGCGATCTTTGCCATTGCCACAAGTGCCATCCATAACGCCCTGACCGCCGATCTGGCGGCCCGGCGCCCCCGGTTTGCTACCCTGCGCAGTCTTGGTGCCCGACCACAGGAAATTGCCACCAGCATCACTTGGCAGATGGTGCTGATCACCGGCCTCGCCATTCTGGTTGCAATCGCCCTGACCCTAGTTACCGGTCATATGGCTGCGCCGTTTCTGAGCCAAAGACTTGGCTTTGCCATCGCACCGGATTTTACCAATCTTCCGATGATTGCGGGCTTCGTATTTGGCTTTGTCGCGCTGGTTGCCATCAGCCCGATCCGTGAGGCGTGTCAGTCCGCCCCGGCCCTTCTGTTTCGGCATCAGGACAGCCATCAAACAGAGAACGTGCCCAAGCGTTCGACCAAGCTGCTTGCCGTAAAGCTCGTCCTTGCCTGCGGGCTGCTTGGAAGTGCGACGGCCTTGATTGATATCGGCGTGTTCGGGATCGCGCTGCTCGCCGTTCTGATCCTGTGTCAGGGTCTTTTTATCCTGCTGGGTCGGATGATCCGGGCGCTAGCGGGCAAACTGGCAACCCGGCAGGGCTTTGCCCCGTCGCTGCGGCTGGCGCTGCGCAATATCGCCCGCCCCTCGGCCCCGACTGTGACTATTACTGCTTCCTTTGGGCTGGCGATGGCCTGTCTGAGTGCAGTCGTGTTGTTCGGCGGACTGGCTGGTCAGCATTTGAAATCGGTTTTGCCGTCGCAAACGCCAGACGTGGTGTTCTTTGATATCCCGCCTTCACGGCAAGATGCGTTTATAGGCGATTTGCGCGGTATTGATGGGGTGCAGGCAGGCAGTCAGATGCCGTTTCTCCATGGTCGGGTGACGCACCTGAATGGCGAAGCCTTGACCCAGGAAAATGTGCCGCGGCGCTATCACTGGTTCCTGCGCGGGGATCGCGGCATGTCCTGGGTAGATCGTCCGACCGCAGATATGAAGGACAACCCGGTCACGGCCGGAGCGTGGTGGCAGGCTGAAAGCAGCAATGAAAATTTGGCGTCCCTTGATGCAGGAGTTGCCAAGGCCATCGGCGCAGATATCGGCGATAGCCTACGCCTCAATATCATGGGTCAGACCCATACAGTGCGGATTGCCAATCTGCGCCAGATCGATTGGACCCGCCTTGGCCTTGATTTCCCGATTGTTCTGTCACCGATGACACCCGCCTTTGACCACGGGGTGATCAGTGCGGTGACGCTACATGACGGGACCGAAGCAAAAGATGCCTTGGCCCTGGTCCTTGCAGCCCACCCTGATGTTCCGGTGATCATGGTCGACGTGGTTCTGGCCAAGCTGACCCGCCTGTTTGACGGGGTAATCTCGGCATTGGTTGGCTTGACGACCCTTGCCACCCTTGGGGCGGTGCTGGTGATTGTTTGCGGCCTGATTGCGCTGCGTCAGCGGCAGACAGAGACACTCGCCATGCTGCGCGCACTTGGCATTCGCCCAGCCCAGATCACCCGAACCGGGACGTATGAGACCGGACTAATGGTGGCAAGTAGTGGCCTGATCGGACTGGCCGTCGGCACGGGGATTGCGATTGCGGCCGCGCAGGCGATTGGCTCCATCAACCTCACCCAAGTTGCGCTCGTAGCCGGGCCTGTGATGGCCGCAGCCTTTGTCGCCATCGTCGTGCTTGGTTTCGGTGGCGGTTGGGCCTTGCAGGCGGCAAACCTGCACGCACAGACCGGTTGGCGGGGCTGAGCCCAATCAATTCAAATCCCGAAAAGCAAAAAGGCCGTCCCATCAGGACGGCCTTTTCTAAATGATATTCTGAAACCGACGATTAGTTGGTCAGGGCCTGGATCTGTGCACGAGCGATGTCGAGCGCGCGCTCGGCATTGGCTTTGTCGTGTGCAGTCTCGGCGGACTTGAGGGCGGCTTCTGCCGCTTCAAGACGGGCCTGTGCTTCGTCAGCTTTCAAATCGGCAACCGGAACCGCTTCTTCTGCCAGAATGGTGCAACGCTCGGGATTAACCTCGGCAACACCGCCAGCAACGAAGATACGTTCGGAAACCTTACCACCTGCATAGATGTCGATGACACCCGGACGAATGGTCGAGATCATCGGCGAATGCTTGGGCAGAACACCAAAATTCCCGTCCGTGCCCGGAACAACGACCATCTCGACCGGCTCAGACTTGAGCAGGGCAGACGGTGAAACAAGTTCCAGTACAGTCGTATCAGTCATGACAATCCTCGCTCCTTAGCCGGAGGGGGACCAAAGCTGCCTTAGGCAGCTTCGGCCATCTTCTTGGCTTTTTCGATGGCTTCTTCGATGGTGCCGACCATGTAGAATGCCTGTTCCGGCATGTGGTCATATTCACCAGCGCAGATCGCTTTGAAAGCCTTGATGGTGTCTTCGAGCTGAACGAACACGCCCGGAGTACCGGTGAAGACTTCTGCAACGTGGAACGGCTGCGAAAGGAAACGCTGGATCTTACGGGCACGTGCCACGATCAGTTTGTCTTCTTCCGAAAGCTCGTCCATGCCGAGGATGGCGATGATGTCCTGCAGACCTTTGTAGGTCTGGAGAACACGCTGAACTTCACGAGCGGTCTCGTAGTGTTCCTGGCCAATAACGCCCGGATCCAGAGCACGCGAAGTGGAGTCGAGCGGGTCAACTGCCGGGTAGATGCCGAGCTCGGCGATCTGACGGTTCAGCGTGGTAGTTGCGTCAAGGTGAGCAAACGAGGTTGCCGGTGCCGGGTCAGTCAAGTCATCGGCCGGGACGTAAATTGCCTGGACCGAGGTAATGGAACCTTTTTTGGTCGAGGTAATACGTTCCTGCAGCGCACCCATGTCGGTTGCCAGCGTCGGCTGATAACCCACAGCAGACGGGATACGACCGAGAAGTGCCGACACTTCCGAACCAGCCTGGGTGAAGCGGAAGATGTTATCGACGAAGAACAGAACGTCCTGGCCTTCTTCATCACGGAAGTATTCCGCAAGGGTCAGACCGGTCAGAGCAACACGTGCACGAGCTCCCGGGGGTTCGTTCATCTGGCCATAGACCAGTGCCGCTTTGGATTCGCCTTCCGGATTGATAACGCCCGATTCCATCATCTCGTGATAGAGGTCGTTACCTTCACGGGTACGTTCACCAACACCGGCGAAGACCGAGTAACCACCGTGGCCTTTTGCCACGTTGTTGATCAGTTCCATGATAAGGACGGTTTTACCAACGCCCGCACCGCCGAACAGACCGATTTTACCACCCTTGGTGTACGGCGCGATAAGGTCGATAACCTTAATGCCGGTCACAAGGATTTCGGTTTCGGTGGACTGGTCGATGAAGTCCGGTGCTTCACGGTGGATCGGTGCGGTCTTGGTTGCAGTAACCGGACCACGTTCGTCAACCGGCTCACCGATAACGTTCAGAATACGACCAAGGGTTTCCGGACCAACCGGAACCGAGATCGCGTCACCGGTATCGATGACTTCCTGACCGCGCTGCAGACCTTCGGTGGTGTCCATTGCGATCGTACGAACCGCATTTTCACCAAGGTGCTGTGCAACTTCGAGAACCAGGCGCTGACCGTTGTTGTCAACATGCAGCGCGTTCAGAATGGGAGGCAGTTCGCCGTCGAATTTAACGTCGACGACGGCGCCCATTACCTGGGAAATTTTCCCCGCCTTCTTGTTCGCCATAGGTATTGTCTCCTGCTCGGACAAAGCTATCCGTTAACTTCCTGCGACCCGCTTACAAAGCCTCGGCGCCGGAAATGATTTCAATCAGTTCATTGGTGATCTGAGCCTGACGTGAGCGGTTGTACTGGATGCTCAGTCGGTCGATCATGTCGCCGGCATTGCGGGTTGCGTTATCCATCGCGGACATACGCGCGCCGTGTTCAGATGCGCTGCTTTCAAGCATTGCACCGAAGATCTGGACGCCAACGTTACGCGGCAGCAAATCAGCCAGAATGGCTTCTTCGGACGGTTCGTAGTCATAAACCGCGGAAGAACCGGTTGCTTCTTCCTCGCCGTCAACTTCTTCACCCGCGAACGGGATCAGCTGCTGAGCGGTTGCCACCTGCGAAATCGCGGACACGAACTTGTTGTAGAAGATCGTGCAGACGTCGAATTCGCCTTCGTCATACAGCGCCAGAACCTTGTCTGCCACCTCGGTTGCCGAAGAGAAATCAATCCCCTTCTTGCCCTCGATGCCAGTATACCGGGCGACAATATTGTCACCAAATTCACGCTTGAGCGCATCTGAGCCCTTGCGGCCAACGCAGATGATCTTGACTGTCTTGCCTTCGCCCTTAAGAGCGATTGCCTTGAGACGAGCCGCTTTCACGATCGATGCGTTAAAACCACCGCAAAGGCCACGGTCTGCGGTGAAGACGACGAGCAGATGCACATCATCCTTACCGGTACCGGCCAGAAGCTTTGGAGCCCCTTCATTGCTGCCGACGGCAGTTGCAAGACGGCCCAGCATCGTCCCCATGCGTTCAGCATAGGGACGGGCTGCTTCCGCTGCATCCTGTGCACGACGGAGCTTGGAGGCTGCCACCATCTTCATCGCCGAGGTAATCTTCCTCGTCGACTTGACGCTGGCAATGCGCGAGCGCAGATCCTTCAAACTAGCCATTGCGTTTCCTCCTTCGCCTAAGTTTCAGTCTTACGCGAAGGTTTTCGCGAACTTGTCGAGGAACGCTTTAAGCTTGGCTTCGCTGTCGTCAGACAGAACCTTCTCGGTGCGGATCGCATCGAGGATATCAGCGCCAGCCGAACGAATTTCGGACAGGTACTGTTCTTCGAAGGCGCGAACCTTGTTCACCGGAATGCTGTCGAGATAGCCTTTAACACCAGCGTAGATCACAACGACCTGCTCTTCGACCTTGAGCGGCGAGTACTGCGGCTGCTTGAGCAGCTCGGTCAGACGTGCGCCACGGGCCAGAAGTTTCTGGGTCGCCGGATCAAGATCCGATGCGAACTGTGCGAATGCTTCCATCTCACGATACTGAGCGAGTTCCAGCTTGATCGAGCCGGCAACCTGCTTCATCGCTTTGATCTGTGCGGACGAACCAACACGCGAAACCGACAGACCAACGTTCACAGCCGGGCGTACGCCTTTGTAGAACAGGTCGGTTTCAAGGAAGATCTGACCGTCGGTGATCGAGATCACGTTGGTCGGAATAAACGCGGAAACGTCGTTACCCTGGGTTTCAATGACCGGAAGTGCGGTCAGCGAGCCAGCGCCGTTTTCGTCATTCATCTTCGCAGCACGTTCCAGCAGACGGGAGTGCAGATAGAAGACGTCACCCGGGAATGCTTCACGTCCCGGCGGGCGGCGAAGCAGCAGCGACATCTGACGATAAGCAACAGCCTGCTTGGACAGATCATCATAGAAGATGGTTGCGTGCATGCCGTTGTCACGGAAGTACTCACCCATTGCGCAAGCAACGAACGGTGCGATGAACTGCATCGGCGCCGGGTCGGATGCGGTCGCAGCAACAATGATGGTGTTTTCCATCGCGCCGCGCTCTTCAAGGACCTTAACAACCTGTGCAACGGTCGAACGTTTCTGACCAACTGCAACATAGATGGAGAACATCTTGTCGCTGTCGGATTTCGCTGCATCGTTCACCGGCTTCTGGTTCAGAATGGTGTCAACGATGATGGCGGTTTTACCGGTCTGACGGTCACCAATGATCAGCTCACGCTGGCCACGGCCAATCGGGATCAGGGAGTCGATCGACTTGATACCGGTCTGTACCGGCTCATGAACCGATTTACGCGGGATGATGCCCGGTGCCTTGACGTCGGCAAGGCGACGTTCTTTGGCGCCCAGCTCGCCTTTGCCGTCGATCGGGTTACCCAGACCGTCAACAACGCGACCAAGAAGTTCTTTACCAACCGGAACGTCAACGATGGCGCCAGTACGTTTAACCTGGTCACCTTCCTTGATCGAACGGTCAGAACCGAAGATCACGACACCGACGTTGTCTTCTTCGAGGTTAAGGGCCATGCCCTTAATGCCACCCGGGAAGTCAACAAGTTCACCAGCCTGAACATTGTCCAGACCGTAAACACGGGCAATACCGTCACCTACGGACAGAACCTGACCGACTTCGGCAACTTCGGCTTCAGCACCAAAATTGGCAATCTGATCCTTGAGAATAGCGGAGATTTCCGCGGCGCGGATTTCCATCACGCAACCCCTTTCATAGCGAGCTCGAGCTTCTGCAGTTTAGTACGAAGCGAGGCATCAAAAACCCGGGAACCGACCTTGACGACAAGACCGCCAAGAACAGCCGGATCAACTTTAAGGTCCACTTTGACAGTGGCGCCGACAACTTCTTTGAGAGCGCCGGTAACGGCTTCGATTTGCTCTTTTTTCAGCTCTGAAGCCGAAGTCACCTGTGCGGTTACTTCGCCCTTGTGAGCCGAGAGCATGGAAAGGTAGGAATCGATAACAGCCGGCAGGGCAAACAGACGACGCTTCTGAGACAGAAGCCCAACGGTCTTCTTGGTTAACTCGGAAACGCCGAGTTTATCCAGAAGAGCCGCCATCGCCTTGGCCTGCACGTCCCGGGAAATCACGGGACTGCGGAGTACATTCCGGAGGTCATCGCTGTCTGCGATGGCCTGGTCGAGCAATTCAAGATCGCTTTTGACAGCATCAAGCTGGTTGGCCGAGTTGGCCAAGTCAAATAGTGCTGTGGCGTAGCGCCCTTGGAGCCCGGTCGCGGCAGTATTTTGGGACACCGGTGAAAGCCCTCAATTCTGGTTATGAGAACGACTCGGATACGTATAAAAAAATGATCCCCCGAAAGGGTTTCCTTCCGGGAAGCGAGCGTTTGGTATCACATGTCCTTTGAGTGGGCAACCCCCGCGCAAGCGCAATTGCGCCCTCTTTTCCATTCTTTGGCAAAGTTCGGCCAAAACACCCCGAAATCGCCCATTTTTAAGGCAGGCTTACAACTATTTTATAAGACGCCTGTCATGGGGGATCAGCGCAGAAGGTTAACGAATTCCTGATTCCGGTGACGAATCCCCGATTTGCAGAGAGTTGGCTTTGTCCGCATCTGAGATCAGCTTGATAATTTGCTTGAAACTGTAACCGACTTCACACCTGATCAAAGCGAAGCCCCGCTGCCAAAGCCATCCTAGACCGCGTCAAAGGTGCGATCCCGTACCATCCCCTTTTGATACCCAGGTCCTTGATCGGTTGATTGCCATCTTGGCCTGTACTTCCTGATCAAGGTCGAGGCCGAACTGATCGGCAAGGCGATACAACAAGATCAAAACATCGGCGGCTTCTTTGCCGACCTCGCTGACGTCGCGCGCCTCGACGGCTTCGCCAAGCTCCTTCATCTCAACCGATGCTCTTTCGACCAGCGAGGCCGGATCACGGACCGGGCCAAAGATCTGCTCTGCCCAATCGCACATGCTGCGCTGACTTTCAGGCCGTTTTTTATTGTTTTCACAAACCATTATCAAATTAACTCCTTAAGTATAGTATGACAGCAACATGCAGCCGCGCCGTTCTCAGAACAACAGGAACGACAATGAAAACGCTTACAGCACGAAAACAAAGCTTCCGTGGTTTGGGAATTTGCTTTTGTGCGGCGCTGTGTCTGATCCTGTTATCGAGCAAAACCCCACTGGCGCGCACCCTGATTATCGAGGGGCTTGAAGAAGAGCCGCTGAAATGGATGGGGCACGAAGAAGCCAAAGGCATTGATATCGACATCATGACCGAGGTCCTCAACACCATGGGGATCAGTGATTATGTCTTTCGCTTTGTCGATACCGGCAGCCGGTTGCTGCACAATGCGCGCAATGGCACGTCAGATATCGTTCTCACCCTGTCGATGAACAACAAGCGCGCAAAATACCTTATGTATCCGGATGAAGCGCATCTGCTTTTGGATTGGCGCTTTGCTGTGCGTGCCGAGGACAAGGATGCAATCCGGTTTGAAGAGTTTTCCGATCTGTCAAACGTACGGATCGGGGCGGCGGCCGATTATTCCTATACCAGTGCGTTCTGGAATTCGGGTCTGGATATCCAGACGGTGGCACGTAATGACCTTCTGATTCCGATGCTGCTGCAAAAGCGTTTTGATGCGGTGCCGGTCAATTACCTCAACACCATTTATGACAGCCTGCAGAATCGCTATCGCGACAAGGTGGCCTTCCTCTATCCGCCGCTGCGCCGTGCACCCTATTATAATGTGTTCTCGCGCGCGTCTGATTATCCGGGCAAGGATGCGTTTCTGGCCAACTACGACAAGATCATCCGCGAGATGCGCGATGATGGCCGGTTGCTTGAAATCTTTGAACGCTATCTTGGTGCGGATGGTTATGACTGGTGGCAGTCGCAATATTCCCAATAAGCGCTGCGGCCGAAAGTTCGGCTCACATAAAGCTGTAAGGGTCGATATCGACCTGCACGCGGACACTGCCCGGTGTCTTGACCTTTGACAGCCAATCATGGATCAGCGCCTGCATCTTGACCGACTTGTCAGCCCTGATCATGAAGCGCCGCCGATAGCGCCCGCGCAACAGCGAAAGCGGTGCCGGGGCCGGCCCCAAAACCATCAGCCCATCACCGCGCGGGGCGGCACGGCCAATGCGCCAGGCGGCTTCATCGACCTCGTTTTCTTTTTTGCCACTTATAATAAGGGCGGCAAGGCGACCATGCGGCGGCATGCCATGGGTCATGCGCTGGGACAGCTCCACCTCGTTAAAAGCATCGCGATCCCCCGCAGCAATCGCCTTGATCACCCGGTTGACCGGATCTGCTGTTTGCAAGATCACTGTGCCCGGCCGATCCCCGCGCCCGGCACGCCCGGCCACCTGCGTCAGCAATTGATAGCTTCGTTCAGCTGCGCGCAAATCACCACCCGCCAAGCCAAGATCGGCATCCACCACCCCGACAAGGGTCAGCATCGGGAAGTGATAGCCCTTGGCCAAAATCTGGGTGCCGATCAGAAGATCGACCTCGTGATTATGCACACGCTTGATCAGTTCGGCTGCGGCCTTGGGCCCCATGATGTTATCGGATGTCGCGACCTCGACCCGGATATCGGGGAAGGTTTCGACTGCTTCCTCATAGAGGCGCTCCACCCCCGGACCGCAGGGGGCCAGTTTGCCTTCGGCCCCGCAGGATGGGCAGGCATCGGGTGCCTTGGCCTGATAACCGCAATGATGGCATTGCAATTTGCCCCATGCCCGATGTTCGACCAGCCAGGCCGTACAGTTTGGGCACTGGAAGCGATGACCACAGGCCCGGCACAGCGTTAGCGGAGCGTAACCGCGCCGGTTGAGGAACAGCATCGCCTGCTCACCACTGGCGAAGGTTTCCGCCAGACGTTTCTTGAGCGTCGGGGTAATCCAGCGATTGCGTTCGGGTTTGTCCTGGCGGATATCAATGATCTCGACACTGGGCAATACGGCCGCGCCATGACGGCTACCCAGCTGAACACGCTGATAACGCCCGGCTTCAACATTGGCCAATGTTTCAAGTGACGGTGTAGCCGACGCCAGAACGACAGGAATATTGCCCAGATGCGCGCGCGTCACCGCCATGTCGCGTGCGTGATACATCACCCCGTCTTCCTGCTTAAAGGCGTGTTCATGTTCCTCGTCGACCACGATCAGGCCAAGATCATGATAGGGCAAAAACAAAGCCGACCTCGCCCCGACAACCAATCGCGCCGAACCATCCGCCACCGCCCGCCAGGTATCGCGTCGTCTGGCCTGTCCGACTTCAGAATGCCAAAGGGCGGGCTCCACGCCAAACCGGTCGCGGAAGCGTTGGAGCCACTGGGCCGAAAGTGCGATTTCCGGCAACAGGACGACAACCTGCTGACCCTTTGCCAGGGCTGCACGGACAGGTTCAAAGTAAACCTCGGTCTTGCCCGACCCGGTCACCCCATCCAGAAGCGTGCAGGAAAAGCCGCCCTGCTCAAGGCGGGCACACAGGGCATCGGCGGCCTCATTCTGCTCGGCTGACAAATCGGGACGGGGAATTTCAAGATCGGGGGCCTCAAACGGCGACGGTGGTGTCACCATCAAACGCTGCACGGCACCGGCTTCGACCAAGCCTTTAACAACACTGGCCCCTGCACCGGTTTCACGCAGGATATCGCCCTGCTCCATCGGGGGATGATCGGCCAGAAACGCCAGCACACGTTTACGCGGCGGCGTCATGCGCAAGCTTGCCGCATCAAATTCCGGGTTCAGGGTAAAACGAAAGATCGGTTTGGGGGCCTCTAGCGCGTCGGGGACGCTCATCGCCATGCGCAGAACCGCACCCTGCGGGGACATGGTATAGGCCGACACCCAATCAATAAATTTGCGCGTCACGTCATCCATCGGGGGCGCTGGCAGAACGCCAAAAATTTCGCGCAGCTTGGCGGGATCAACATCGCCCTTGGCATCGCCCCAGACGACACCGCGCTGGGTTTGTCGACCCAAAGGAATTTCCACGAAATCGCCCGGTGCAACGGACAATCCATCGGGCACCAGATAGTCATAAGGACCTGCCAAAGGCAGGGGCGGCAGGACGCTCACGGTCTGGGCGGTTACCTCAAAGGCCGGATCATTCGCAAACAAATTTCCAGAGGTGGCCTTTGCGGCACTCATATATTATAAACCCCGTGAGGTTGCCCATCCGACCGGTGCCCTTTCAGGATCGCCAGCTACTGGGCACAGAAATTAACGGTCCCACAGCAAGGATCTGGTTCCGTCATCAGATGATCCAGAACCTAGCAGCTAACCGCATCATTGAACAACAGGTCCTAAACAGGAATTCCAATGAAGTTTTTCATCGATACCGCTGACATCGACGCAATCCGCGAACTGGCCATGTCCGGCCTCGTGGACGGTGTCACCACCAACCCCTCGCTGGTAGCAAAAACAGGCCGACCGTTTCTCGAACTGATCAAGGAAATTTGTGACGTTGTCGACGGCCCGGTCAGCGCTGAAGTTGCTGCGACCGATTACGAAACCATGGTTGCCGAAGGCCGCAAGCTTGCCAAGATCGCCGACAATGTCGTCGTCAAGCTGCCGCTGACCGCTGATGGCCTCAAGGCTTGCCGCACCTTCACCGACGAAGGCATTCAGACCAACGTTACGCTTTGCTTCTCGGTTGGTCAGGCCATTCTGGCTGCCAAAGCTGGCGCGACCTATGTTTCGCCGTTCGTTGGCCGTCTGGACGACATTTCCTCTGACGGTATGCAGCTGATTGCCGACATCGTTGATGTTTATGGCAACTACCCGAACTGGACCACCGAAGTGCTTGTTGCTTCGGCACGTGGTCCGCAGCATGTTGTCGACTCGGCCCGTCTTGGTGCTGACGTTGTCACCATCCCGCCGCAGGTTCTGGGTCAGCTGACCAAACACCCGTTGACCGACAAAGGCCTCGAAGCCTTCCTCGCCGATTGGGAAAAAACCGGCCAGTCGATCCTGTAATTTTGGATCGCTAATCGCGACAGACATTTAGGGGCCAAACTGACTCACATGACCGCCCCGGCAACTGATATGAGAGAAAAAGCAAGGAAAAGCCCGCAGATCGGGGTGATTCCCGGTCAAGGGATTTGACGCAGAGGCTTTCTCTCATAGCAGTTGTCCTTCGGATCACTCCGATTTGCACGGGCTATTTTGTCGCAAAACCTTGAAAGATATAGATCTTCCGGCGATTTTGCTCCGCATATCCGCACAAATCCGGGTGACCGGGACGATTATGTGAGTCAGTTTGGCCCCTAAAAACCCGCACCCCGCGCGGTTTTTAACATGCATTTAACCCGGCAGCCCGCATTGTGGCAGCCGGGTTTTTTGTTTCTCACTTTTCAAGCCGGAACCGATGGAAAAGACAGCTTTGCGCGCCGATGATGTCGCGGACTACCTTGCCGAACATCCCGAATTCTTCACTACGCGCCCGGACTTGCTTGAAAGTCTTGATCTGCCGATGCGCGAACTGGGCAATGGCGTTGCCGACATGCAGCAATATGTCGTCGCCCGCCTGCGCGATGAACGCGAAAAGCTGCGTGGTGCCACCAGCGAGCTGATCAATATTTCGAAATCCAACCTCGAAACCCAAAGCCGGATTCACCGTGCGGTTCTGGCACTTCTGAACGCGCGCGGGTTTGAAACCTTTGTCGAGGCGTTGCAGGATCTCGTCCCCGAACTGCTCGACCTTGATGCCATCGCGTTGTGCTTTGAAGAATGCAATGAAGCCCCGGTACCAAGCTGCGATGGCCGGGTGCGTCGCTTGGTCGCTGGTGCGGTTGATCAGGTTCTTGGTGAAGAACAAGATGTCTGGCTTCTGCCTGATGATGCGGGGGATGAGGCGATCTTTGGCCCGAAGGCGTCCGATATCCGTTCTGCCGCGATTGTGCGTCTGGCGCCGTTTTATGGTGATCCGGTCGGGCTTGTTGCCTTTGGCGTCAAGGAGCCGGATTATTTCAGCCCGGCGCAGGCCAATGATCTGATCATGTTCCTGGCTTCTGTTATCGAGTTTGGTGTGCGTCGATGGTTGACCCAAACGGTCTGACCGCCATCACCCTGCCGCAGGATGTGCGCGAGGCCATTGCCGACTGGCGTGGCTGGCTTGCCAATGAGCGCCGCGCCTCCAACCACACCACGGAAAACTATCTCGCCGATCTTTATGCCTTTCTGGGCTTTGTGAAAGATCATCTTGGTGATCCGCCGACGCTCCGCGATTTGCTGCGCCTGAACCCGCGCGATTTTCGAAGCTGGCTGGCCAGACGCAGCATGGATGGCATGGCCAAGACATCTACCGCGCGGGCCCTTTCAAGCTTGCGCAATTTCTATCGGTTCCTTGAACGATCCGGGCGCGGGCAGAATGCCGCCGTGCAGTCGATCCGTAATCCGCGCTTGCCGCAATCAACGCCCAAGCCGCTCGCCCCCGATGACGCGATGGCGGTGCTTGAAAATGCCGATGCCTGGCAGGATGAACCGTGGCTTGGCAAACGCAACCTTGCACTCTTTACCCTGCTTTATGGCTGCGGGCTGCGTATTTCCGAGGCGCTTGATCTTAATGCCAATCAACGCCCGACCGGGGATTCGATGGTGATCACCGGTAAGGGCAACAAGCAGCGCCTTGTCCCGGTTCTACCCATCGTGCGGGACGCGATCGAGGATTATGTGCGCACCTGCCCCTTTGCACCGAATGGCGATGATCCGTTGTTCCTTGGCGCACGTGGTAAACGCCTTGTCGCGCAGGTCGCCCAGCGCGAAATGCGCAAGGTGCGCGAACTTTTAAACCTGCCTGATACCGCCACCCCGCACGCGCTGCGCCATTCCTTTGCCACCCACCTTCTGGCGGGTGGGGGTGATTTGCGCACCATTCAGGATTTGCTGGGCCACGCGTCGCTTTCGACCACCCAGCGCTATACGGCTGTTGATACCGAACAATTGATGGCGGTCTATAACGGCACCCATCCGCGTGCCCGGCGCTGATCAAGCACGTCGGAACCCTCCTTTGCGCGCATGCGTTCATGAACGCAGACAATCCACCCTTCCTGCCCCGCGACAAGAGACAGAAGTCTGATGAAGCTTTTTCGATCCCGCCGCTTTGATGCCAGCCATCGCCACCGCCAGATTTACAGCGCCTATGAGATTGCCTATTCCGCCGTCGACCTTTTGGCGGCTGTGCTGTTCATTGTCGGAAGCTTTTTGTTTCTCGATGACGAAACGGTCAAGGCCGGGACATGGCTGTTTATCATTGGATCGGTGTTCTTTGCCGCCCGCCCGGCCGTGCGTCTTGCGCGTGAGCTGCATTTGGCCGGACTGGGCGAAGGGGACCGGGAAGACGGTACCGAGACCGCGACGGCGGCAACTCGTTCCGGTTCCTGAGTCTCATTTGAGAAAATTTCAGTTCCTTGCGATCACTGTTCACCCTTAGACTGCGTGCAACTAACCGAAATCCCCGGAGGAAATCCATGATTCTGCGTTCCAGTGGTCCGTCGCCGTTTGGTCGGAAAGTCAAAATCGTTGCCAAGATGCTTGGCATTTATGACCAGCTGACGGTGGAAATGTCGAACACCAACGACCCGGCAGATACCCTGCGCCAGCAAAACCCGCTGGGTAAAATTCCGATCCTGATCCTTGATGATGGCCGCAGGATTTTCGATAGCCGTGTGATCTGTGAATATCTTGACGCACAGGTCGATGGCACCACCCTGCATCCGACCGAAAGCGATGCCCGGTGGGAAGCGCTGACCCTTCAGGCACTTGGCGATGGCATTGTCGATGCCTCCATCCTGCAGGTTTACGAAACCCGCATGCGCCCGGAAGACAAACGCCATGACGACTGGCTGTCCTATCAGGCCGACAAGGTCAAACGGTCGCTGGATCATCTGAGCGCCAATGCGCCGTCGCTCGAAGGTGACCTGACAATTGGCCATGTCGCGATTGCCTGTGCGCTGGGCTATCTTGATCTGCGCTTTGATAGCAAATGGCGCGAAAACTATCCGACGCTGGTCACTTGGCTTGAAACCTTTGACGCGCGCGTTCCGGCCTTTGAGGCCACCAAATTTGTCGCCTGATCTGCGATCCTTTGGCGCAAGTTGACACATGTTCGCTTGCGCCAAGGATCAAAGCCGTTAAATCAAGTGCTTACCCACTAAAAATCAACCCGGAGCCTTTTACACAATGTCCCGTCTGAACAGCGTTATCCGCCGCCTTCAAGCCCAACGCGATTGCCTGAATGCGGCCGCCGAAATGATCAAGGATCAGGACGGGATCGTGCTTGAAGTCGGGCTTGGTAACGGACGCACCTTTGATCACCTGCGCGAAATCATGCCCGACCGCGAGATTTTCGTCTTTGATCGTCAGATCGCTGCCCACCCGAAATGCATCCCTGATGATGACCATCTGTTCCTGGGTGATATCTTTGAAACCCTTCCCAAGGCGGTTGAGCGTTTCAAGGGAAAGGTGGCACTCGTGCATTCCGATGTCGGCACCGGGGATGAGGCGCTTAATGCCAAAATCGCATCCTTTATCGGATCAACCCTGCCGCCGGCATTGATGGTCGGTGCCATCGTCGCATCTGATCAGAAAATCGATGTGCCGGGGACAATTGCCGAACCGCTCCCGGAAGGCGTTCCAAAAGATCGCTATTTCTTCCGCCGTTATCAGGGCTAATATCCTGCCTCGCGTCGGTTCTTTGCCTTTTGGGCGGAACAAGTTTTAGCATCTTAGGAAATCGTGCCGTGGCCACCGCAAACGCCCCTTCACCCAGTGGAAGTCAATTGTCCGAAGCACAGGACTTTCTGACCAAATATCCCGATGTCGAGGCCATCGACATCATCCTGACCGACTTTCACGGGATTGGCCGGGGCAAGACGATCCGTCGTCACGAGCTTGAAAGCATCTATAAATCCGGGCGTGGCTTGCCGAGCTCGTTGTTCGGGCAAGATGTCAGTGGTGAGGATGTTGATGACTGCGGTCTTGTGCAAACCGGGGGTGGCGGGGATTGCCGCTGCTGGCCAGTGCCGGGCACGCTTGGCTATCTGCCTCATACCGGGCGCGGGCAGCTTTTGATTTCCATGTATGAAGAAGACAGCACACCGCATGACGTTGACCCGCGCCATGTATTTGGCGCACAGGTCAAACGGGCTGAGAAGCTTGGCTTCTATCCAATGGGTGCGTTCGAACTTGAATTTTATCTCGTCGATCAGGCGCCGGATGCCCAAGGGCTTTATCACCCGGCTTCCTATGCTATCACCAAGCGGCGCAGCAAATTGCGCAACACCATGTCGGTCGATGAGATTGACGAGATGTCGCCGCTTTTTGATGCGGTCTACGAAGGTGCCAAGCATCTTGATCTGACACTGGAAACCCTGATTTCGGAATATGGTCCCGGCCAGTATGAAATGACCATCCGCTATCGCGATCTGATGCGGGCGGCCGATGACGTCATCATCGCCAAACGCCTGATCCGCACGGTCGCACGGCGCTTTGGCAAGGAAGCGGTGTTTATGCCCAAGCCATTTGGCAATGAAGCCGGGTCGGGCATGCATTTGCACCTTTCCCTTGCCGGCCCGGATGGCAACAATCTGTTTGCCGATCAGGCGGACGGATCGCTAAGCCCGCTTATGCTGCATGCCATTGGCGGCATTCGCGGCACGATTGGTGAAACCATGCTGTTGCTCGCCCCGTTCATGAATTCCTGGCGCCGCTTTGCATCGGCGATGTATTCACCGGCCTCTGATGACTGGGGCGTTGAAAACCGCACCGTGGCACTCCGCGTACCCGGCACACCGGGCAAAACGCGCCATTTCGAACACCGTATTGCCGGTGTCGATGCCAACCCCTATTTGGTCGCGGCTGTGACCCTGGGGGCGGCGCTTGACGGGATCGAAGGCAAAATCGATCCGGGCAAACCATGCGAAGATGAAATCGGCGAGGCAAAGGCCCCCAATGACCTGCCGCGTCATTGGCTGGATGCGATTGACCAGTTCGGCGCATCCGAATTCAACAAACGTACCCTTGGCGAACGCTTCCACACGGCATTCACCAAAATCAAACAGGCCGAATACGAACAGATGGCACTGAAGGTTTCAGCGGCAGAATGGGAATATTACGGGTTCTCTGTTTGATCCCTATTCGCGTGCTTACTCGCGCGTGTGCTGACCGTGAACGGTACTCATCTGCGCATCACCTTTAATCACACATAATAGAACCAAAGGGATTCTCTTTCCGGACACCTCTGTTTTGCACAATCCACTAGTTGACCGGCTAAAACTTAACAAAGGGGATTGCCTTGACCTTTAATAGCAGAAGCTTCGATGACCTTGATGCGCTCTATGCAAAAATTCGAGGGGAAAACCGAGAAGCAATTATCGAGAATGATATCGTTGTCGATCCTCTGCCATTACCCGGCGAACTTCGCTGGGGGATAAGCACTGTTTTCCGTCCAAAACTGAGCACTGAACTTTGGAGAGATATCTCTGAGCTCCGAAACACATTGGGCAATGCCCATGCGGCGTATGACCAAAGCAGTGTTCATGTCACCGTCCGTTCAAATGAGGGCTTCCGCCCAAACATAGCCGATGACGATCATGATGTTGTTGGATACGCTGATGCTATGCAGGCTGCGATAGAGGACTACGCTCCGTTAGAGGTGTCATTCAAAGGTTTGATTGGTGTTAGAACTGGTGTGTTACTTTGCGGGTACCCGCATTTTGACCTAATTGAACTGAGGAGGAGATACTTCCTAGAGCTGGAGGCCCGGAAACTTATTCGCCCAGGACCAGAGCCTACTATTGAGAAAGTGCGAAACACTTGTCACGCCAGCATGATCATGTTTTCGGAGCTGCTATCTGACCCAAAGAAGTTCGCGTCGCACCTTGATAAACTAGTAGATCGAGACTACGGCACCGTAGTGATCGATGAATTCGATATTGTATCTTACTCACGCACGCTCAGCGATATTAAGACTGCAACACATGCAACAGTTCCGGCAAGAAACGTAAGAGAAAGCTCTCTCACATGAGCCTTAAGTGTCGTGAGAGAGAATTTCTGCGGGGCCAATGACACGGCGATCAGTAGCTCAAGTCCAACCCAAGGAAATTGCTAAGCGCAAGCGTGATGCCGCCGACAACCAGAAGAGCGAGCACAAAAAGGCCGGCTACCTTGGCGCTGGCGCGCAGGACGGCTTGCCTGCCGTACTTTTGGCCCTGGTCGTAATGCCATTTGATGGCCAAGAACATCGCGATAAGCAGTGCGGCAGCTTTAAACGTGCCAAAGGCGATCGGGACCCAATCCATGTTCAAGACTCTCATATGTATTCGCTATGCGCCTTATGCCCCGATCTGGGACCCGCGCATATTTCTTATTCTACAAGGCAGGCATGTAACAGCGGGCGAAAAAACAGCGAA
The DNA here is from genome assembly GCF_000948415.1 of Thalassospira sp. HJ. Taxonomy (GTDB): domain Bacteria; phylum Pseudomonadota; class Alphaproteobacteria; order Rhodospirillales; family Thalassospiraceae; genus Thalassospira. The sequence goes on from NZ_JYII01000006.1 coordinate 401,529, forward strand.
ACCGTGTTTGTGAAAGCGCGTTTCATCGCCAATCCGTTACGTAATCGGGGCCGAACATAGAATTGCTCAAAGGTAGCAGCACTGAGATTTATCAATCAGATCGGCTGTTGTTGACGCAACGCAGCCTTTCTTTGCCGCCCAATTCCTTGCCATCCCTGCCCAATGGCGATATTGAAGTCTTCAAACTGTCATTAACTTGCGATGCCGGGCCCCGCGCATTATCTCCGGCTTGCAACCAGGCGAGATGAGAAGACGCCATGAATGAAATGATCACCATTGCCGAGGCCTCGGCCGACGCAATGTCGGAAATGCAGATTGATCCCACCCTTGATCTGGAAGCTGAGATTCAGCGCCTGAAAAAGGAAAAGAATGCGATCATTCTGGCCCATTACTATCAGGATGGGGAAATTCAGGACCTTGCCGACTTTGTCGGTGACAGCCTTGATCTGTCGCGCAAGGCAGCAGCAACCGATGCCGATGTCATCGTGTTTTGCGGCGTGCGCTTCATGGCCGAAGTTGCCAAAATCCTGAGCCCGAACAAAACCGTTCTGCTGCCGGATTCCAAAGCGGGTTGCTCGCTCGAAGATTCTTGCCAGCCGGAACCGTTCCGCAAGTTCCGCGAACAGCATCCTGATCACGTATCGATCACCTATATCAACTGCTCGGCCGAGGTGAAGGCGGCGTCCGATATCATCGTGACTTCGTCGAATGCGGCCGAGATCATTGATCAGATCCCAGCAGATCAGCCGATCCTGTGGGCGCCGGACCGCCATCTTGGTTCCTATCTTGCCAAGAAGACCGGCCGTGACATGACGCTTTGGAACGGGTCGTGCATCGTGCATGAGCAGTTCTCCGAGCGTGAGCTGATCCGTCTCAAGACCCAGAACCCGGATGCCAAGATCGCGGCTCACCCGGAATGCCATGACGGTATCCTCAAACACGCCGATCACATTGGTTCGACCCGCGCCATTCTGGAATATGTGATCAACGGTCCGGATCAGAAATATCTGATCGCGACCGAGCCGCACATCATCCACCAGATGGAAAAGGCCGCCCCGCAGAAGGAATTCATTCCGGTGCCGGGTGCCGACGGATCGTGCGCGTGCAACAACTGCCCGTTCATGGAGCTGAACACGCTTGAGAAGCTCTATCTCTGCCTGGTCAATAACGGCCCGCAGATCGTCATGCCCGAAGACTTGCGTGTCAATGCGGTGAAGCCGCTTAAACGCATGCTGGAAATGTCAAAAAACATTCCGGTCAAAAAAGACGACGCGGCCTAAGCCGATTGATCTCACAGCCCCGCAAATCTTGCGGGGCTGTTTGCCATTCCCCATCAGAATTCAAAGCAGCCCGCCATCATGACCGTCCTGACCCAAACCGAAATCGCGGAATTCATTGATCGTTCCTTTGCCGAGGATATCGGCACCGGTGACATCACATCAGACAATGTCATTCCCGCCGATGCGCGCTTGCGGGTAGCCCTTGAAACCCGCGAGGATATTGTGGTTGCCGGGCTTGATATCGCGCTTGAATGCTTCCGCAAGCTGGTACCGGATGCAAAGATCGAAAAGCGCTGCGAAGACGGCGATGCGATTTCCGCCAAGGACGTCATGGCCGTGGTCGAGGGCAATGCACGCGGTATCCTGACCGCAGAGCGTACCGCCCTTAATACCCTGCAGCATCTTTCGGGCATTGCCACCACAACGCGCACCTATGTTGCGGCGATGGGGGAGACGACGGCGAAGCTTCTTGATACCCGCAAGACCCTGCCCGGTTGGCGCAAAATGGAAAAATACGCCACCCGCATGGGCGGTGCACAGAACCACCGCATGGGGCTTTATGACGGGGTGATGATCAAGGACAACCATATCGGTGTTGTCGGATCGATCACCAAATGTGTCGAGGCCGCGCGTGCCGCCAACCTGCCCAAGATCGAGGTGGAATGCGACACGCTTGATCAGGTGAAAGAGGCAACCGAGGCCGGCGCGGATATCATCCTGCTTGATAACATGGGACCGGATATGTTGCGCGCAGCGGTTGCAATTGTCGCTGGTCGCTGCAAGACTGAGGCATCCGGGGGTGTAAACCTTCAGACCATCGGTGCGATTGCCGCAACCGGGGTCGACTATGTTTCCGTCGGGCGGATTACCCAATCCGCACCGGCCGTTGATATCGGACTTGATGTTGCAATCCTGTGAGGCCGCATGCGTGAAAGCAGTCACAGCTCAACAGACCCTGCCCTTATCAAGGTGATCGAAACTGCCAACTGGATTTTGCGCGATGGCGAGAACATCCTGTCGGTCAGAAGCCACGGCCGCGACCGGTTTTATCTTCCCGGTGGCAAGATCGATCCGGGTGAAACCGCCCGTGAAGCCATCAAACGTGAAATCAATGAAGAACTCGGTGTCAAGCTTGTGCCCGGCACATTGCGCCAACTGGGCACCTTTGCCGGACAAGGGCACAACCAGCCCGACGACGCGATCATTCGCATGACCTGTTTTACCGGCACCTATACCGGCACCCTTGCCCCGGCAAGCGAGATCGCCGAACTCAGATGGCTGTCACCACGCGACCGCCACCTTCTGGCCCCGATGGGCCAGAAGATCACAGCTGCGCTGTTCGACATCTGATTTTCAAAACCAAATGATCCAGCAAGGACAGCGCCCTTAGCGTGGCGCATCGCCGTCCGGATTGCCGCCGGCATCGGGTATTTCACGCCCCGATGCATCGCGATCACGCGAGATATCCTTGGCCGCCGATGGTGGGGCGGCCTTTTGATCAGCTCCGCTATCATCCGTGTCACACGAGGTGTCGTCGGGTTTATCCTCGGACGTTTCGGGTTCTTCTGGTTCGACCTCGGTGATCTTTTTCGGCGCGCCCTTGCCGGCATCACGGATGGCATCGGTCAGCTTGTCGATATCGCGCAGGTTAAGGTCACGCTGCGGGAACGGAATTTCGATGCCTTCATCGCGGAAGCGCTGCACCAGCTCGAAGCGGATCGAGCTTGCGACCGCAATGACATCACCAATGTCACGTAGGAAATAGCGCAGTTCGAAATCAAGCGAGCTGGCCCCGAAATCCATAAACACCACCTGCGGTGCCGGATAGGTCAGGATCTCGCGGCGTTTGTCGGCCATTTCAAACAGGATCTCGCGAACCTTTTCGACATCGGCACCATAAGACACACCGATCTTGATGATGCCACGGCCCGAGCGCTCCTTGAGCGTCCAGTTCAAAACCCGGTTTGAAATCAGCTCGGAGTTCGGAATAACGATCGAGGAGCGGTCAAAGGTCTCGATTTCAGTCGCACGCACCCGGATGTCTTTGACAAAGCCCTGATCAGCCCCGACCACGATCCAGTCACCGACCTTGATCGGGCGTTCGACCAGAAGGATGAGGCCCGAGACGAAGTTGTTCACGATGCTTTGCATGCCAAAACCGATACCGACCGAAATGGCACCGGCGATGATGGCAAGGTTGGACAGATCAAGCCCGGCAGCAGATACCGCAAGCAGGATCGCAAGGCAGATGCCGGCATAGCCAAAGATCGCCGAGACGGAATGTTGCAGCCCCTGATCAAGCTTGGTGTTGGGCAGAACACGCGTGCTGAGCATCCGCTGGAAGAAGCGCATGACGGCCAGCACGATGACAAACATCAGGGCGGCGAGCAGGATGGAACGCAGCGAGAAATGAATGCCGCCAACCTGAATGCCGATAAAGGCCTGCTGAACCGCCAGAATAAGATCGGCCCAAGCAATGTCGGTAAAGATCATCACCGCGACCGGCACGGCGATGGACACCATCACCACATCAATCAAAACCCGCAGCCAGAAATACAGCGTGCCATGCACCGCATCACTAACAGTGCTGTCTTCGCTGCTTTCGGGGCGCACCAGATAGGTGTGCATAAGCGCGCGGCAATAAGCGCGCAGCAGCCAGTAACACGTCAGGAAGGCCAGCGCCATCATCAGGTTTTCAAGGATGAAGCGCGCAAGCGCGACATAGCCGACAACCATCAGCACGGGCATCAGGATCGCGACAACCTTCAGCCCCCGGCGCGAACGGCGTTCGATTTTTGCCCAGAACTCGTGCCGGTCGCGTTCATCATGCTGCCAGAACATCCCAAGCGAGGAAACAAAGAGCAGAACTGAAATGACCAGAACGTTCGAGATGCTTTGGACCAGCGCAATATCAAGCGAGGTGCCCAGCGTCGTCGCCCCTTGCAGCAGCACCATGTCAAAGGCAAAGATCACCGCAACAGCCAGCGAACAGAACCCGACAACCCGTGCGCCTTGCGGCGTTGTACCCGAGCGACGCAAGGTTGGGGCAAAGGGTGAATGCACACTGCGGATTGCAGCACCGACAAACAACAGGAACAGGGCCGCCGCAAAGCATTGCAGGACAAAGTCGCCCATCGCGCCACTTAGCAACGCCTCGCGCGAATCAAGGATGCCATAGGCAATCAAAAGTGCGATCCCCGGCACCAAGGCGGTAAACAGGAACCGCGTGCCTGAAATCAATGACACCCTGTCTTCGTCGGGCACAGAGTTCCAGCGCGCCGGGATATAGCGCAGCACAACCACCTCGCCGCCAATCAGGGCGGCAATGACAATGAAGGTCAAAAGAACCAGTCCGGGGGCCACTTCGGCAAGTTGATCGGCGACCTCGCCTTCAAGTTCAAGGTTGGAATAGCGCGCCTGAACCATGCTGGGTAGCTTGACGATTTCACCCCAGGCATCGAACCAGACAACCGGATCAAGCGGTACATCAACCCGGCCCAGAATACGGCGGGTAAAGCGTTCGCGGGCCAGACCGGCAAGCTGATCAGAGAGTTCGCTGGCGCGGAAATTGACCAGTTCAAGCTGTTTGATCACACCGCCAACGCGCGCGATATTCTCGTTAATGTCTTCGCGTTCACGCGCGACTTCGGGGACTTCTTCTTCGCCTTCTGCCGGCGGTTCGCCAAGTTTGCCAAGGGCAGCTTCAAAGCGCTGCAGGCGATCATTGGCACGCCCGCGCAGCTCATTGATGGCAAGCTGGATGGTCTCGATCCGGTCGCGACCATCGGCAATCACGCGGCCGGTAATATCTTCACCGGAAATCGAATCTTCAAGTTCATCAAGCGTGCTTTCCCATTCCGCGATGCGGTCCTGGGCATTATCGAGTTCGATCCTTTGAACGGTTTCGGAGCGCTGAGCACTTGATTGCGCCACCACCCCGAAGGAGGCCGTCATTGCAAACAGACAGATTGCAAGACCCGCGATTACCTGACGAACTGATGTCATGCCTGATGATCCATTTTGATGCCCGGGATCAAACCCGGCTTCCGTTTCTTGAGTGCTTTTCGCGTTTTGTAAACAGGTTGGCTTGATACTTGTTCACAGAGCCAAACCCTACACTGAGAACAGTAACGAATCATCTAACGTTTCGTTCCCGTTCAGTGATGCGTTGATAATAACCCCGTTCCTGACCCGTACACGCACGGTCAGCCAAGGAGCCCGCGATGAGCAAAACCGCGTTGATCAATGCTTTTGAAATTACCCCGAGCGGCACGGCACAAGCAGTCGGCTGGGATGCCCTGCAAGCCGACCTGCCCGAGATTGCCGAGGGCAATTACCTTTGGGTGCATCTGGACTGGATGGGCGATGGGGTGCGCGACTGGCTGATCAATGTAGCGGGCATTGATGCCACCATCACCGACACGCTTTCGACGCGCGGCACCCGCCCGGCGGTGTTTTTCTATGATCCGGGCTATTCGCTTAATCTGCGCGGGGTCAACCTGAATGCGGAAAATGATCCGGCCGACATGATTTCGGTACGTTTCTGGGTCACAAGCAACATGGTGATCACGCTGCGCAATCAGCCGCTTAAGGCGTTTGATGACATGCGCGCCGCCATTGCCGAGGGCAAGGCGCCCAACAGCATTGATGACTTTGTCCTGACCGTTGCCGAACGGCTTGCTTACCGCGTTGAAAATGTCGTGCGCGGCATGGAGGACGAGGTCGAAGCCCTCGAGGATGATCAGGAAACTGTGGCCGAAGGCAAGACCCTCCCGCTACGCAAACGTGGATCAGATATCCGCCATATGTTGTCGCGCCTGCGCCGCCATCTGGGACCGCAACGCGATGCACTGGCAAACTATGTCGAATTGAAACCGGCTTGGTCCGACAAGCGGTTCAAACGTCGTGCCCGCGCCCTGACCGACAAGACCGTGCGTCTGGTCGAAGAATTTGATTCACTGCGCGAACGCCTTCAGATCGTGAATGAAAACCTGATGGCGATCGAAAGCGAACAGATGAACCGCACCATGTACTGGCTGACGGTGATTGCAGGACTGTTCCTGCCGATCAGTTTTGTCACCGGGCTTTTGGGGATCAATGTCGGCGGCGTTCCGGCAACCGACAGCCCGTATGGCTTCGTCGGGGTGTCAATCATTCTTGCCGTGATCACGGCTTTTGAAATCTGGCTGTTCAAAAAGATGCGCCTGATCTGATGGCAGCATTGCAAAGCGTCTTGTTGCAATGCGATGCAAGTTGGAGCTATGACAAAGTCACGACGTTGATTTCTTTCACTGCATCCGAGATTTGTTGATGACCGACGGCCCGCTTTCCCGTTACCGCGCGAAAATCACCGCTGGTGAGCTGGCCCACGATCCGATGCAGGAATTGTGCGCCGAAAAGCTGCAAAGCCTGAAACACGCGCTGGACCATTACGAGCCGGCAACCGGCACGGGCGGCTGGCGCGAACGGTTTGGCCTGACGCGCAGGCGCGATGAGCCGACCCCGCCGCTTGGGCTTTACATCTATGGCGAAGTCGGGCGTGGCAAATCCATGTTGATGGATCTGTTCTATGAAACCATCGACATTGAAAAAAAGCGTCGCGTGCATTTCCATGACTTCATGCAGGATGTGCATGAACGCATGCACCGTTATCGCCAGACCAAGAAAAAGGATGAGGCGGACCCGATCCCGCCAATTGCCAAGGACCTCGCCAAGGATGCCTGGTTGCTGTGCTTTGACGAGATGCAGGTTACCGACATCACCGATGCGATGATCCTGGGCCGTCTGTTCGAACATCTGTTTGAACATGGGGTGGTGATTGTCACGACATCCAACCGCGTGCCTGATGATCTTTATAAGGATGGCCTGCAGCGACAGAACTTCCTGCCGTTTATCGACATGATCAAGCAGAAGCTTGATGTGCTGGAACTCGCCAGCCCGACCGATTACCGCATGCGCAACCTGACAGCGGCCGAGGTCTTCCTGTATCCGACGACCCGCGAAGAAGCACCTGCGCGCGTTGATGAAATGTTCGCAACGCTTACTGAAGGCGCGCGCGTTGCGCCAGACAGCCTGACGGTGAAGGGCCGCAAGATCGAAATTGCTGCCGCCGGGGCTGGTGTTGCCAAATTCACCTTTGATGAGCTCTGCACCCGGCCATTGGGGCCGGGGGACTACATCGCACTTGCGACCCATTTCCATACCATCGTGATTGATTTCATTCCGAAATTGCCGGACTCCCGTCGTGACTGGGCCAAGCGGTTCGGAACGCTGGTCGATGCGATGTATGAACATAAAACCAAGCTGATCTGTGCGATCGAATGCGATCCGACCGAGATTTACACCGACGGCGATTATTCCTTTGAATTCCAGCGCACGGTGTCGCGCATGACCGAAATGCGCAGTCAGGAATATCTCGATATGGCGCACCTGACCTGATTGCAAAAAACCGGCACAATCGGGCGACCAAACCTGCGGGTGTTGCCCGGGCCGCGAACGAGTATCCCAACTGGCTGGAAGCCGGGCAAAAACGACTCCGGTTGGGCCGTTTTGTAATCATCGCAATTATTCGCCATATGAGCGCTTATCACCGGGTGATTCTTGCGTTTGACGCAGGATAAACGAAGCTTCACGCAAAATTCGTCATATAGCCCAAATCAGGTCCCCACCTGGATCGCATGGCTGATGGCCGTTTCATGCAATGCTGCGGCAGTGTAATCAGGTTCATACGCACGAATTCGCAGCAAAGGCGCGTACTGCCTTTCATTTAGGCAGGCCGCAATCGCAAACCAGCTTTGGTTTTGCTGCGCATTTGCCCACCTTCGCACATGCAACGTGAGTGGTTTTTGAGCGTTTAGACCATAGTTGCAATAAACCCCGAACCGGCGGTTTTCCTCGTAAAAACAGTGGGGTTTCCCCTTGTCATTCGTGCCGATTCAGTTTACGACACTCGATGTTTACGAACGATTATTTCGCGTTCGCAGGTTTAAATTTTCAATCGCGCTCCCAAGTTGAGTTTCGACCCCCAGGAAGCGCAATAGGGAAGAAGGTAACGGAATGGCCCGCAACAAGATCGCGCTCGTCGGCGCCGGCAATATCGGTGGCACCCTTGCTCACCTCGTCGGTCTGAAAGAGCTTGGCGACGTCGTCCTTTTCGACATCGTTGATGGCATGCCACAGGGCAAGTCGCTTGACATTGCTGAATCCTCCCCCGTCGACATGTTTGATGCCGACCTCAAGGGTACCAGTGACTACAAAGACATCGCAGGCGCTGATGTCGTCATCGTCACCGCCGGTGTTGCTCGCAAGCCGGGCATGAGCCGCGATGACCTGATTGGTATCAACACCAAAGTCATGACCCAGGTTGGTCAGGGCATCAAGGAACACGCTCCGAACGCATTCGTCATCGTGATCACCAACCCGCTTGATGCGATGGTTTGGGTCATGCAGCAGGCAACCGGCTTCGATCCGAAGAAAGTTGTCGGCATGGCAGGCGTTCTGGACTCTGCGCGTTTCCGTTACTTCCTCGCAGAAGAATTCAACGTTTCGGTCAAAGACGTTACCGCCTTCGTTCTGGGCGGCCACGGCGACACCATGGTCCCGTCGATCCGTTATTCGACCGTTGCCGGTATCCCGGTTCCGGATCTGATCAAAATGGGTTGGACCACGCAGGAAAAAATCGACGAGATCGTTCAGCGCACCCGTGATGGCGGCGCCGAGATCGTTGCCCTGCTCAAGACCGGTTCCGCTTTCTATGCGCCGGCAGCATCGGCTGTTGCGATGGCAGAAAGCTACCTGAAAGACCAGAAACGCGTCATGCCGGTTGCTGCTTACCTGAGCGGCGAATACGGTGTTGATGGTATTTACGTCGGCGTCCCGGTTGTTCTGGGTGCTGGCGGTGTGGAGCGCATCGTTGAGATCAATCTCGACGAGTCCGAAAAGGCAAACTTCGAGAATTCCGTGAACGCTGTTCGCGGCCTTGTCGATGCTGCCAAGGGCATGCTCTAAAGAACGCGAAACGGGCTGGTCATTGACCGGCCCGTTTTTCAATCATTGTTGTTATTCAAACTTCAATGATCGCGGCCTCTTAACAAAGTCCCATATGCTTTTGCAGGGACATTGAAATCCAGATTTCTGACCCACCGGAAATCGTACGGAAGGCAAGAAAGCGACCGAACATGAATATTCATGAGTACCAGGCGAAAGAAATTCTTCGCAAATACGGTGTGACCGTGCCGAACGGCAAGGTTGCATATACCGCTCAGGAAGCCATCGAAGCTGCCCAGTCCCAGGCTGGCCCGGTTTACGTGGTAAAGTCCCAGATCCATGCAGGTGGCCGCGGTAAGGGCACCTTCAAGGAAGCCAAGGCAGGTGATAAGGGCGGCGTTCGCGTCGTCAAGAGCCCGGAAGAAGTCGGCGTGAACGCTGAACAGATGCTCGGCTCCACCTTGGTTACCCACCAGACCGGCCCGGAAGGCAAAGAAGTCAAACGCGTTTACATCGAAGAAGGCTGCGACATCGCACGCGAACTGTATCTTTCGGTTCTCGTCGACCGCGCTTGCTCGCGCGTGATCTTCATGGCTTCGACCGAAGGCGGCATGGACATCGAAGAAGTTGCCGAAGCAACCCCGGAAAAGATCGTCACTGTTGACATCGATCCGGCTGCCGGCTTCTCGGGCTTCCACGGTCGCAAACTGGCGTTTGCACTTGGCCTTGAAGGCAAGCAGGTTTCCAAAGCTGTCAAATTCATGTCGGCGATGTACCAGTGCTTCCTCGACACCGATGCTGCCATGGTTGAAATCAACCCGCTGGTCGTCACCGGCGACGGCGACATCATCGCGCTTGATTGCAAAATGAACTTCGACGACAACGCGCTGTTCCGCCACGCGGACATCGAAGAGCTGCGCGACGAAGACGAAGAAAACCCGGCCGAACTCGAAGCTGCAAAACACAGCCTCAACTACATCAAGCTCGATGGCACCATCGGCTGCATGGTCAACGGCGCAGGCCTTGCCATGGCAACCATGGACATCATCAAGCTGTATGGTGGCGAACCGGCTAACTTCCTTGACGTTGGTGGCGGCGCAACCAAAGAACGCGTGACCACTGCTTTCAAACTGATCCTGTCGGATCCGAACGTTGAAGGCATCCTGGTCAACATCTTTGGCGGTATCATGCGTTGTGACGTGATCGCAGACGGCGTTGTGGCAGCAGCCCGCGAAGTCAGCCTGAACGTCCCGCTGGTCGTTCGCCTTGAAGGTACCAATGTCGAACTTGGCAAGAAGATCCTCGAAGAATCGGGTCTGCCGATTGTTTCGGCTGACAACCTTGCCGATGCCGCCGAGAAGGTGGTCAAAGCTGTGAAGGAGGCCGCGTAACTATGGCTGTTCTCGTCGATAAAAACACCAAAGTTATCTGCCAGGGTTTCACTGGTTCGCAGGGTACTTTCCACAGCGAACAGGCACTGGCATACGGCACCAAGATGGTTGGCGGTGTAACCCCGGGTAAAGGCGGCACCAAGCACCTTGACCTGCCGGTTTTCAACACTGTTGACGAAGCGGTTCACGTGACCGGCGCCAATGCCTCGGTCATCTATGTACCGCCGCCCTTCGCAGCAGACGCAATTCTTGAAGCCATCGACGCCAAAGTCGAACTGGCTGTCTGCATCACCGAAGGTATTCCGGTTGCTGACATGGTCCGCGTCAAGCGCGCGCTCGAAGGTTCTTCGACCCGCCTGATCGGCCCGAACTGCCCGGGTATCATCACCCCGGACGAATGCAAGATCGGCATCATGCCGGGTCACATTCACCGCCGCGGTAAAATCGGTATCGTTTCGCGTTCCGGTACGCTCACCTACGAAGCAGTTGCACAGACCACGGCCGCTGGCCTGGGTCAGTCGACCTGTATCGGTATCGGTGGTGACCCGGTCAACGGCACCAACTTCATCGATTGCCTCGACCTGTTCCTGAAGGATCCGGAAACCGAAGGCATCATCATGATTGGTGAGATCGGTGGTTCGGCCGAGGAAGAAGCATGTGAATTCCTGCAGGCTTCCAAAGTCAAAAAACCGGTTGCTGGCTTCATCGCCGGTGTTACCGCACCTCCGGGTAAACGCATGGGCCACGCCGGTGCGATCATCTCCGGTGGTAAAGGTACCGCGGATGCCAAAATGGAAGCCATGCGCAGCGCTGGCGTGCTAGTTGCCGATTCCCCGGCAAGCCTCGGCTCGACCATGCTGAAGGCTTTGAAGGGCTAATCTGGGTAGTCAGAGGAAAGGCAAGGGGGGGCGTGGTCCTTCTTGAGGACCATGCCTTCCAAGACCACAAATGAAACCTCAAGATCTCGACACGATTCTTAACGAGTCGAACGCAACCTACATCGCTGAACTTTATGCCCGGTATCTGGAAAGCCCGTCTGCGGTTGACCAGAGCTGGGCTGAGTTTTTTGACGGGTTGCAGGACGACGCCTCCGAACTCCTCGCAGAAATGCGCGGGCCGAGCTGGCAGCCACGGGAAACCAAGGTTGTTGGCGGCATGGAGGGATACGACGTCTCACATGGGCATGCCGAACGCCCGGCTCCGATCGCGGGCTACGCACCGGCACCCCATGCAGCGCCTTCTGCGGCACAGGTCAATTCTGATGCCATCCGTGCTGCGGCCAATGATTCCATTCGCGCCCTGATGCTGATCCGCTCCTATCGCGTACGCGGCCATCTTGAAGCGAACCTGGATCCGCTGGGTCTGACCCCGCGTGAACCGCATCCGGAACTTGATCCCAAGACTTACGGCTTTACCGACGCCGATCTGGACCGTCCGATTTTCATCGCCAATGTTCTTGGCCTTGAAACCGCGACCATCCGCCAGATTGTCTCGCTGGCACGCAAAACCTATTGCGGGTCGATCGGTATCGAATTCATGCATATCCAGGAACCGGAACAGAAATCCTGGATTCAGCAGCGTATCGAAAGCATCGGCAATCAGACGCAGTTTACTGCACGCGGAAAGGAAGCCATCCTTGAGCGCCTGATCGAAGCCGAAGGTTTCGAAAACTATCTGCACACCAAATATGTCGGCACCAAGCGTTTCGGCATTGATGGTGGTGAAGCCCTGATGCCGGCGCTTGAACAGATCCTCAAACGTGGTAGCCAGCTTGGCATCCGCGAGGTTGTGTTCGGCATGCCGCACCGTGGTCGTTTGAACGTTCTTGCCAACGTGATGAGCAAGCCTTTCCAGGCGATCTTCTCGGAATTCATGGGCAACCCGTCCAAGCCGGACGACGTGATGGGCTCTGGTGACGTTAAATATCACCTTGGTACCTCCGCCGACCGCGAATTTGACGGCAACGTCGTTCACCTGTCGCTGACGGCAAACCCGTCGCACCTTGAAGCGGTGAACACTGTTGTTCTTGGTAAGGTCCGCGCCAAGCAGGCCCAGCGTAAAGACACATCGCGCGAGCAGGTTATGGGTATCCTCCTGCACGGTGATGCGGCCTTTGCCGGTCAGGGTCTTGTTGCAGAAACCTTCGATCTGTCGCACCTCAAAGGCTATCGTACCGGTGGTACGATCCACTTTGTGGTCAACAACCAGATCGGTTTCACGACCAAACCGACTGATTCCCGTTCTTCGCCTTACTGCTCGGACATCGCCAAAGTCGTTCAGGCACCGATCCTGCACGTCAATGGTGACGATCCCGAAGCTGTGGTTCATGCTGCCCGTATCGCGACCGAATTCCGTCAGGAATTCAAGCAGGACGTCGTCATCGACATGTTCTGCTACCGCCGCTTTGGCCACAACGAAAGCGACGAGCCGGCATTCACCCAGCCGAAGATGTATGACGTGATCGGCAAACACCCGACCACCAAAGACATCTATGCAAAGCAGCTGGTCAAGGAAGGTCTTCTGACCGAAGAACGCGTCAAGGAACTGGACAAGTCGTTCCAGGATTACCTTGATGAAGAGTTCAAGGCGTCGGAAAACTACCGTCCGAACAAGGCTGACTGGCTTGAAGGCAAATGGTCAGGCCTTGCATCCTCGCATGGCGACGATGCCGACTGGACCGGCAAGACCGGCGTTGAAGAAGATCTTCTTCAGGAAGTCGGACGTGCGCTTTCGACCGCGCCGAGTGACTATGACATCAACCGCAAAATCCTTCGTCAGCTGAAGGCCAAAGCGAAGATGTTTGAAACCGGCGAAGGCATTGACTGGGCAACGGCAGAAGCCCTGGCATTCGGGACCCTGATGTGCGAAGGCACACCGGTGCGTCTGTCGGGTCAGGATTGCCAGCGTGGTACCTTCTCGCAACGTCATGCCAAACTGGTCGACCAGACCAACGAGGCGAAATACACCCCGCTCAACAACATCCGTACCGGCCAGGCCGAGCTTGAAGTTCTCAACTCGCCGCTGTCCGAAGCAGGTGTTCTTGGCTTTGAATACGGCATCACCCTTGCAGAACCGCATTCGCTGGTTCTCTGGGAAGCCCAGTTCGGTGATTTTGCCAACGGTGCACAGGTCATCATTGACCAGTTCATCAGCTCGGGCGAAGCCAAATGGCTGCGTATGTCGGGTCTGGTGATGCTGTTGCCGCACGGTTACGAAGGCCAGGGTCCGGAACACAGTTCCGCACGTCTGGAACGTTACCTGCAACTTTGTGGTGAAAATAACATGCAGGTGGCGAATTGCACGACGCCGGCAAACTATTACCACATCCTGCGCCGTCAGATTCGTCGCTCCTTCCGTAAACCGCTGGTCCTGATGACGCCGAAATCGCTTCTGCGTCACAAGCAGTGTGTGTCGAACCTGTCCGAATTCGGTCCGGGTACGACCTTCCAGACTGTGATCAGCGAAACCGGCAAGCTGGTTGACGACAAAAAGGTCAAACGCGTCGTTCTGTCGTCGGGCAAGGTCTATTACGATCTGCTTGCCGAACGCGAAAACCGTGGCATCGAAGATGTTGCGCTTGTGCGTGTTGAACAGCTTTATCCGTGGCCGGAAAAAGAACTGGCAGCGGAACTGGCCAAATACCCGAATGCTGATGTCGTCTGGTGTCAGGAAGAATCAGAGAACATGGGTTCCTGGTACTTTGTTGATCGCCGGATCGAAGCAACGCTTTCGAGCATCAAGCACAAGACGGGTCGTCCTGTTTATGTCGGTCGCGCAGCATCTGCTTCGCCGGCAACGGGTCTTCTGAAGGCTCACCTGCGTGAACAGGCCGAATTGGTCGACAAGGCACTGAGCGTCTAACACTTTCATCGAACGGGCGAGCAATCGCCCGTTCGATCCGTTCATTTAGAATTCATTCGTATCCTGGCAGACCCACACTGCCTGATTGAAAAAACGGTCGAGGAAAAAATGGCGACTGAAGTTAAAGTTCCCGCACTGGGCGAGTCCGTATCTGAAGCCACGGTGGCAAAATGGTACAAAAAAGTCGGTGAAGCTGTTGCTGCCGATGAACCGATTGTCGAACTTGAGACCGACAAGGTCACCGTCGAAGTCAACGCCCCGGTTGCTGGCGCAATTGCCGAACTGGTTGTTGGCGAAGGTGACGAAGTCGAAGTTGGTGCGCTGATCGCCATGATCAACGAAGGCGCCGAAGGCGCTGCTGCTTCTGATGAACCGGCCAAGGAAGAAGCCCCGGCTGCGAAAAAAGAAGAAGCTCCGGCGAAGAAAGAAGAGCCGAAAGCAGCCCCGGCTGCTGCACCGGCCGCGGCGACTGCGTCGAACAGCGATCATCCGCTGGCACCGGCCGTTCGCAAACTGGTCGAAGACAAAAACCTCGATCCGTCGAAAATCCCGGCTACCGGCAAAGACGGCCGCCTGACCAAGGGCGACGTTCTGAACTTCCTCGAAGGTGGTGGATCGGCGTCCCGCGCTGCTGCACCGGCACCGGCTGCCCCGGCGGCTCCGAAACCGGAACGTGAACTGCGTGACGGCGAAGAGCGTGTCAAAATGTCCAAGCTGCGCCAGACCATCGCGCGCCGCCTGAAAGAAGCCCAGAACACTGCGGCCATGCTGACCACTTACAACGAAGTGGACATGACCAACCTTCTGGCTTGCCGTAACAAATACAAAGACGGTTTCGAGAAGAAACACGGTGTGAAGCTTGGCTTCATGTCCTTCTTCATCAAAGCCTGCACCACGGCGCTGAAAGAATGGCCGGCTGTTAACGCCGAGATCGATGGCAACAGCTTCATCTACAAGAACTACTGCGATGTCGGCGTTGCCGTTGGCACCCCGCAGGGTCTGGTTGTCCCGGTCATCCGTTCGGCAGAGGAAAAAACCTTTGCTGATCTGGAAAGCACCATTGTCGATTTCGGCAAGCGTGCACGTGATGGCAAACTGGGCATGGATGAAATGACCGGCGGTTCCTTCACCATCTCCAACGGTGGTGTCTTTGGTTCGTTGCTGTCATCGCCGATCCTGAACGCACCGCAGTCCGGTATTCTTGGTATGCACAAGACCCAGATGCGTCCGGTTGCAATCGATGGCAAAGTCGAAATTCGTCCGATGATGTATCTCGCGCTTTCCTATGACCACCGTATCATTGACGGCCGTGAAGCCGTTTCCTTCCTGGTACGCGTCAAGGAATGCATCGAGAACCCGGAACGCATTCTGCTCGACATCTGATCAGACAAAAGGATCAAAGAACTCATGAGTGAGAACTACGACGTTGTCGTGATCGGTGGCGGTCCTGGCGGTTATGTATGCGCCATCCGCGCCGCACAGCTTGGCCTTAAAGTTGCCTGCGTTGAAAAACGTGGCGCACTTGGTGGTACCTGCCTGAACGTGGGCTGCATTCCGTCCAAGGCCCTGCTGCATTCCTCGCACCTGTTCGAAGAGGCGACCGAGCATTTCGATACCCATGGCATCGAAGTCTCCAAGCCGAAGGTCAACATCGAAAAGATGATGGCGCGTAAGGACAAGGTTGTTGAAAGCAACACCAAAGGGATCGAGTTCCTGTTCAAGAAGAACAAGGTTACCTATGTCAAAGGTGCTGGCGAAATCACCTCGCCGACCGAAGTCAAGGTTGCCCTTCTGGACGGTGGCGAAGAAACCCTGACCGCAAAGAACATCGTCATCGCGACGGGTTCGGAAGTCACCCCGCTGCCGGGTGTCGAGATTGACGAAGAAAAAATCGTTTCCTCGACCGGTGCACTGGTTCTTCCGAAAGTGCCGAAGAAGATGGTTGTAATTGGCGCAGGTGTCATCGGCCTGGAACTTGGTTCCGTCTGGCGTCGTCTGGGTGCCGAAGTTACCGTTGTTGAATTCCTTGACCGCATTCTGCCGGGCATGGATGGCGATCTGGTCAAACAGACCCAGCGCATCTTTGCCAAGCAGGGCCTTGAATTCAAACTCGGCCACAAGGTTACCGGTGCCAAAACCACCAAGTCCGGCGTGACCCTGACTGTTGAACCGTCCAAGGGCGGCGATGCAGAGGAACTCAAAGCTGACGTGGTTCTGGTCGCCATCGGTCGCCGTCCTTACACCAAGGGCCTTGGTCTGGATAAGGTTGGCGTTGAACTCGACGATCGTGGTCGTGTCAAAACCGACGAACACTTCCAGACCAATGTCGGCGGCATCTTTGCGATTGGCGATACCATCGTCGGTCCGATGCTTGCCCACAAGGCTGAGGAAGACGGCGTTGCACTGGCAGAAATGCTGGCAGGCGAAGAAGGCCATGTCGATTACGGCAAGGTCCCGGGTGTTGTTTACACCTGGCCGGAAGTTGCATCTGTCGGCAAAACCGAAGAACAGCTGAAGGAAGAAGGCGTCGACTACAAAGTCGGCAAATTCCCCTTCACCGCCAACGGTCGTGCCAAGGCGATGGAAAGCACCGAAGGCTTCGTCAAAATCATCGAAGACAAGAAATCGCACCGTGTTGTCGGCGCGCATATTGTCGGCCCGGCTGCGGGCGATCTGATTGCCGAAGTGGTTCTGGCGATGGAATACGGCGCCTCTGCCGAAGACATCGCACGCACCTGCCACGCCCACCCGGCCCTTGGCGAGTCCGTCAAGGAAGCCGCACTGGATGCGGACAAGCGCGCAATCCACATGTAATTGATCAGTTCACTGATCTGCAAACGGCCGCCCCATTTACTTGGGGCGGCCGTTTTGTTTTGGGCATACATAAGTTTGTAAGAGCCCACCTAACCTCACGAGTAGTTACGCGAGCTCACAAAAACACTTAGCTTTGGAGGACCAACCAACAAAACCTATATCCACGTAATTCTGAAAATTCAGTCCAATCTGAGGAGGAAACGATGACAATTATGGCAAACCAAGCTGAGCAATTAGCGCGCATTGGCTGCAATATCGAAATTCCAGCCAATACAGGTTACCTTGCTAATCAGGTTGAAAATATTATCCGCATCGCATCAAGCCGTGGGGCACACGTAACCGTGCACGCAGGCCGCTACCTACCAAATCAGTTGGAACATTTTGCTCGTATTGGACGAGACAAAGTGACGATCGTACTCTGAGATGTTTCTAACTACAGGGTAGCAGGTCAATTGTATTATTCTCCCACCTTCTAAGTAATATCCTGTCTTCTTAATGATCAGACTTTTGTAAGGTGACGCTGGGTGGATTTGCTGATTAGTATGACAAATCCTGTTCACTGGCCCGGAGATTAAAAAAATGGTGCTGTCTGTTGGGGTTGTGGCCCATGACCGTCGCAAACGCGAAATGGCCGACTGGCTGGAAAAGCACAAGGATGTGTTTGCCAATATGCGCATCTTTGCCACCGGCACCACCGGACGCGTATTGCAAGAACGCTTCACGAAACTCGATATCCATCCCCTGAAAAGCGGGCCGTTTGGCGGTGATCAGCAATTGGGATCAATGATTGCGCACGGTGAACTGCAAGCTATGTTCTTTTTCACCGATCCGATGACACCCCACCCGCATGATGTTGATGTCCGCGCCCTGATCCGACTGGCCAACCTTTATGAGGTGCCAATTGCGTGCAACCAAAGCACAGCGGACCTTCTGATCAGCAATCCGAAGTTCGAGGAAATCTGCGAACAATATCGCGATCATTCCCCCGAGCAGGTCTTTGCCGATTACAGCCACCGCCAAGTATAAAACCCCGCCGCCGGAGCGCCCCGCCTGCCATGCAACTTGCCTATGAACTGATTGCTGCGATCTTTCCCATCTTTGCTGCCATCCTTGTTGGCGCGGCGCTGAAGCGATATCTGATCAAGGCAGCCGATGTCTGGGCCGGGATTGATCGGCTGACCTATTATCTGCTGCTACCATCACTACTGATCGTCGAGATCTATCGCGCCGATTTTTCCAGTGGCAATGCCGGCACTGCGGTTGGCGTCACGCTTGCAGCAACCCTTGGACTGTCGGCAGCCCTTCTTTTGCTACGCCCGCTCATCACGCGTGACACGCCACTTTTCACATCGATCTTTCAGGGGTCGGTGCGTTACAACAGCTACGTCCTGCTGGCCGTTGCAGATGCGCTTCACGGGGCAGAGGGACTTGCTCTTGCCATTATCTTTGTTGCGGTAATGGTGATTGCGACCAACATGCTGGGCGTTGTCGTGCTAAGCGCCTTTAGCGGCGGGAAAAGCAACCTCAAACGCATCATGGGCGGGATTGTCAAAAACCCGATCATCCTTGCCGCCGGGGCCGGTGCAATCCTGAATGTGAGTAACATTCACGTTCCGCTGCCCATCGAAAATACCGCAGCCCTTTTCAAGACAGCCGCCCTGCCTCTTAGCCTGCTGTCGGTCGGGGCCGGGCTTCGTTTTATCATGAACAAGAAGGCGCTTGGCGCGATTGCCCTTGCCACTACCATCAAGCTTGCGGTGCTGCCGGTGATTACCGGCGTCTGCCTTTATTTGGCGGGTGTAGATGGCATGGTTCTGGCGATGGGGGTTCTCTATGCCGGGATGCCGTGCGCGGGCAATGCCTATATCCTCGCCCGCCAACTTAATGGCGATGCCGAAGCGATGGCATCGATTATCACACTTGAGACTTTACTCTCCGCCTTCAGCGTCGCTGTCATCGCCGGTGTATTGAGCATCAATTGAGCTTGCGTGGGCGGCGTAGTCGCCTGTGTAACCGCACGGTTCCAGACCGGCGCGCATCAGTTCGGGCGGCGGGGCATCGACAATCACCGGATCACGGTCGGCATGGAACGGCACGACAATCTGGCGCGAAAGCAGCATCAGGGTCGGCGGCGCGCCAAAGATCGGCGGCTCATCGCCACGGCCATAGAACGGGTCGCCAATCACCGGATGCCCGACATGATCCAGATGAACACGCAGCTGATGGGTCCGCCCGGTATGGGGGATCAGTTCCAGCCAGGTGATGTCTTTACCATCCACGTCCTTGCCACGGCCCAGCACGGTATATTCGGTTTTTGATGGCTGGCCGTCTTCGTGGACCAGCATGGTCCAACCGCTTTCATCATTGATCTTGCCAATCGGCGCATCGATGAAACCGTGATCGTCCTCCATCGCGCCACGGACCACCGCCCAATAGGTCTTGCCGATTTTCTTTTCGGTGAAAAGACGGGTGATCTTTTTCGATGATTTCGGATGACGGCACAGCAACAGGCAGCCAGCCGTATCGCGATCCAGACGATGGGCCAATGTCGGTTCCGGCTGAATGCCAAATTTTAGATCCGGCAGATAGGCATCAACGTGGAAATAGGTTTTCGGCCCACCGTGGGACGCCAGCCCAGGCGGCTTGTTCAGAACGATGATGTTGGAATCGCGGTGCAGAACATGCGCGATCAGGTCTTCTGCAATCGGATGGGGCATGGCGTGGCCTTTCATTTCGGGGCGGGCCCGTTGAGCCCTTGCTTACCCCATCAGGCAGTGGCGGGCAATGATCATGACGTTTGATCCGCAATTGCGCACCAGCCGTAACAAGAAGGAAGCACACCTTCTGCAACCCGGCTTTGGTAACGATCATGAAGACGTACATTGCACCTTCGATAAAAGCCCTGCTTGGCACCTGCGCCCTTGTTGGCGGCATTGCGCTGTCGTCAAACGCGGCAGCAACCAATGAAACAGTGATCGAGCAAGCCAGCCTGACGAATGCGTTTGAAGGTGCCGATACCTGCCGTAACTTTGATCCCATTGCACGCTATGGCAACGAGCTTCGTTTTCAGATCCGGCGCAATGATTCCCCGGTCGGGAGCCATGTGGTGCAGTTCAATCAGGGGCGCGATGGCCTACAGGTGGTTGCCCAAAGCAATATCGATATCAGCTTTTTGGGTTTTAACGCCTATAGCTTTGCCTATCGATCCGAAAGCCTGTGGCAGGACGACCGGTTGGCTGCGCTTTCTGTACAGGTCAATGATGACGGTGATGAGACGGAAGTCATCGCCAAACCCGATGATCAAGGAGCGCTTATTGTAACCGGCCCGAAGGGTGAACAAACCTTGTCTCAGGAAATTTTTCCAACAGATCACTGGCATTGCGGCGTATTGAGCAGCACAGCGGTGCTGAACACCATCACCGGCAAGGCAAACACGGTTGATATCCGCGCAAGCGAAACCGAAATGCTGCGCACAACAAACGGCACGCTGCGTGCGACCCGGTTTACCTATGACGGGGAGCTTGAAACCACCGCATGGTATGATGCCGATGGACGTTGGGTTGGTCTCGCGTTCGAGGCACGTGATGGATCCACCATCACCTATCGCTGCATGAGTTGCGCGACACAAACCGCGCAAAAGGATGAGGAATGAGCAAAAACTTCCAGTCCATCTGGATTATCGGGGCATCTTCGGGCATTGGCGCGGCATTGGCCCGCGAATTCCTTGAAAACCCGACTTCAAAAGACCAGAAAGTCATCATTTCCGCGCGAAATTCCGATAAACTGAACGAATTGGCATCCGAAATGCCGGATTTGACCCCGGTTGCGGTCGATATTACCGATCCAAACGCAGTTAACAGTGCTGTTGGCACAGTCGAAGCGCAGTTTGGCCTGCCCGATCTGGTGATTTTGGCGGCCGGGATCTATTCCCCGATGAAACTTGATGCATTTTCAGCCGCAACCATCCGAAGCCACGTTGATACCAACTATATGGGTATTGTGAATTGTCTTGAGCCTCTGCTGGCAAAGATGCGGGCACGTAGGTCCGGCGAAATTGCCGTAATGGCATCGGTCGCGGGCTATCGCGGATTGCCCAATGCATCGGCCTATGGCCCGACCAAGGCCGCCCTGATCAATCTGTGTGAATCGCTGCATACGGAACTGAGCGGCAGTGGCGTTTTGCTGCGCGTGATCAATCCGGGATTTGTTAAAACGCGCCTGACCGACAAGAACGATTTTGAAATGCCCTATCTGCTTGAACCAGAGCAGGCCGCAGACTTCATCTATCGCGGGCTTTGCGGCAATGACAAATTCGAGATTGCCTTTCCACCCCCATTCGTGCGGCAATTGAAGCTGACGCGAATTCTGCCTTATCCGCTTTTCTTCAAACTGATGCGCAAACTGATCCGAGCATGACCGACATCACCGAGAACAAGCGCCAGTTGCTGGCGGCATATGCAGCCTATTACGAGAACCTGTCGCTTGAGACGGTTGATCAGCTAAACGATCTGGTGACAGAGGATTTCGTGTTCTGTGATCCGTTCACCACGGTACGCGGCCCCGGGGAGGTTTGCGCCTATCTGGCAAAGGCCTTTACCGATGCGGATAATCCGCGCTTTGTCATCACCCATCGCGCTATTGACGGGGATCGGGGATTTTTGCGCTGGAAATTCAGCGCGCGGGTCAAGGTCATCGGCGATTGGGAATTCACCGGCATGTCAGAGCTGACCTTTAACGAGGATGGCACCCGCCTGACATCGCATTTTGACCACTGGGATTCCGGGCAGAACTTCTATGCCAAAATCCCGGTGCTGCGCTGGTTCATTCAGCGGCTTGCGCGACGTGTTGGGTCTTTGTAAAGAACAGCGTCACTTCGCCGATTTCAAAGCCCCATTTCTTGACGCGTGCACGGTTGACCAACACCCCATCTGGCTGCAGGAACATCCAGTCGTTGAAGCCCACACGCCAGGCACCATCCCCGACCTTAAGATCCATGTCGTAGGACCAGTTAAGGGCATTGCCATACTGGCTGCCGATGGCTGCGCCAACAAT
This sequence comes from Thalassospira sp. HJ, assembly GCF_000948415.1. Classification (GTDB taxonomy): domain Bacteria; phylum Pseudomonadota; class Alphaproteobacteria; order Rhodospirillales; family Thalassospiraceae; genus Thalassospira. Next base: position 423,913 of record NZ_JYII01000006.1, read on the forward strand.
ATCATCAGCACGCCCTTCATAGGTGTGTTCACCGGTTTTGGTGATGGTCCAGACACGGCGATCTGTTTCGCCGTCATCATAGATAAAGTCTTCTTCCAGTGTCAGAACACCGTCCTTGACCGTACCCGTAATTTCGACGGTGAACTGACGACGCAACTTTCCGAACCGGTCTTCGAAAATACCCCAGGCCCGGCTGTTGCCTTCGAAATAGTCAAACACGTCGAAGCGGGGTTCCTTTTGCGCGAAATCCTGCGGTTTCATCGACCCACATCCGGCTATTAGCACCAAAAAACACAGCGCCATGAAATTCCGCAGCATCGATTTTCTCCTGTCCTGACATCCCAAGATCAAACGGTGCAGCGTGAAAGGCGCCGACGAATGGCAACCTGATGCGCACCATCCAGCGGAAAGCGCCACATCATCCCGATTGCTCCTGCTTTCAATACGATGGGGATCACCGCATAGATCAAAACCAGCACAATCAAGGCACCGGTTTTTTCATCCCCGCCCTCGGTCAGGCCAAAGGCGCCCAGGATCGGAAGCGCGATGCCGGCCGCCAGCGCCATGGCAAGCTTGTTGGTCATGTTCCAAAGCGCGAATAAAAGGGCGGTGCGCCGCACACCAAACCGATACCGGTCCCAGTCATCGACATCGGCCTGAATGGCCGGCGGCAGGGCAAGGTCCGCTCCCAATGCCGCCCCGGTGACAAGGCAGATGACGGCAAAGGCACCAAAGTCACCGGCATCGAGAACCGGCACAAACACAAAGGCCATAATCGCCATCACCATGGCCAGACACCAGACCCGGTGCTTACCAACCCGGCCAGCCATGACAACCCAAAGCGGGATAGCGATGATGGCGGCTGCGAAATAAAGCAGGATCAGGATATTCTCGCTGTCCTGATCAAGCTTGAGGTAATAGCGCACAAACAGCGGAAAGCAGACGGCGGGCAAGCCGGCGGCAAGGCCATTGATCATCCAGGCCGCAAGTAGACGCATGAACAGGCGATTATCGCGCAGGCTGCGAAATCCAAGACGCAGCGTCTTAACAAGATTGCCCGATCCCATACCATTTGCCGCCGATTTTGTGCGTTTATGCTGCGCAATCGGATCGGGCACTTGCCAGATCATAAGAGCAATGAAAGCAGCCCCCAATGTCAGGGTCACGATGGCAAGGGTCTGGATTTCCGCAGCACGGTCCGGGGCATTGATCAGAACGGGAATGGCCCCGGCCAGAACAATGCCGATCAGGCCAGCCCCTTCGCGAAGGGCAGTAAGCGACGTGCGTTTTTTATAATCGCCAGAAAGGTCCGCCCCCCATGCAAGATAGGGCACCTGAAACATCGTCCAGCCGAGAAACAGAACACTCGCCCAGATTAAAAGATGGAGTGCATCGGGCTTTTCGGGGGAACTGAATAAATACCAAAGGCCGATCCCGGCAATCACCGCCCCGACCCCGGTCCAGATTTTACGATTGCCGGTTTTATCCGACAGCCACCCAACCACCGGATCGGTCAGCATATCAATCATGCGCACCAGCAATAGAACTGCGCCCGTGATCGCCAACCCAAGGCCAAGGTCGTCGCCATAGTAACTGGGCAACAACACATATGCCGGAATGGTCGGAACGGCCGCCGCCATTGCCGGCAGCGCATAGAAAACCGATGTCTGGGTGGGGTATTCAGTCGGACGCATTTTCGCGATGTTCGATCACGAACAGGCCAACATCGATCGAGCCCTGATCAAAACCGGTTTCGCAATAAGCGAGATAATATTCCCACATGCGTTTGAAGCGCAGATCAAAGCCCTGCTTGGCAATACCGTCCCAGGCGTGCTGGAAGCTGCGCTGCCATTCGGCCAGCGTACGGGCATAGGATTTGCCGAAGAATTCCGAATGGCGGAGCTCTAGTCCGGCGTTGCTGACCGCTGCCGACAGTGCCGTCGGGGATGGCAACATGCCGCCCGGGAAGATGTAACGCTGAATGAAATCCGCCCCACGGCGATAGGTTTCAAACCGGTCATCATCAATGGTGATGATTTGCAGAACCGCCTTGCCGCCCGGTTTCAGGCGCTTGCGGATCATCTCGAAATAAGTTGGCCAGTGTTCTTCGCCAACTGCCTCGAACATTTCGATCGAGACGATCTTGTCATATTGGCCTTCTTCATGACGGTAATCGCGCAGAACGATATCCGTGCGATCGTGCAGCCCCTGCAGCAATAGCCGTTCACGGGCATAGGCATGCTGTTCGTTCGAAAGCGTCAGGCCCGTGACGTTGCAGCGATACTTGCCGGCTGCAAGTTCGGCAAAGCCGCCCCAGCCACAGCCGACTTCAAGCACGTTTTCGCCCGGCTTAAGATCCGCGAGCGCGCAAATGCGTTCGTATTTTGCTTCTTGGGCGTCATCCAGCGACATCTCCGGCGACTGGTACAAAGCCGAAGAATAGGTCATGCTGAGGTCAAGCCAGGCGCGATAGAATTCGTTGCCGAGATCATAGTGATAGGCAATGTTGCGCTTGGAGCCCTCAAGCGTATTGGCGTTACGCAAATGTCCGATCCGCGCAACCGTGCGGGCCAGGAACCCTGCCGCCAGACGGGCGCGCACAATCGTTTCATTGCGCATGGCAAAGTGCATCAGATGGGTCAGATCCGGGCTGCTCCAGCTGCCATCCATATAGGCCTCGGCAAAGGCGACATCGCCGCCGGTGGCGAGTTTGCGGATTGCCTGCCAGTCATGGATATGGATGGCGGCCCGCAGGCCGGTTTCCTGATCACCGGTAAAATGCAGGGTATCGTTGTCGGGCAGGACAATGGTCAAACGCCCGTAATGCAGATGCGAAAGAACACGCTTGAGCATGGCTTTCAGAAGGCTGCGACTGCCCGTCATGCTGCCCAGCATCGGCAGGATGCGGTCACGCAGCGGAAGAGCATAGGCGGATGCATTACGATTGCGGTTTGGCATTGTTTTTATCTCTTTCCTGCTTGGGCCGCTGCCGTCCCGGTTTCCAGCACATAGGTCACTGCCTGTTCTGGCGGTGCCGGCCGTTTGTGGAACGTCATACCCTTGCGCCAAAGATGGAGCGCCTCCCAATGGATACCTGCCACGACCTTGAGCGTCATGAGCGGGTAGCGAATGAACGCTCCTAACAGTTTACGGTCGGAAAGCTCGGTTCGATCACCGACAAAGGCAGCATTGAGAAACGCGCCCTTGGCATCGGTCTCGCGGATGGCGACCGCAACATTTTCATCCGGGATGCGAATGCGGAAATGATAGTCGGCGACCATGTCGATAAAGGGCGAGACATAAAACCCCTTCGCACAGGATTGGCGCAGCACGTTATTGTCATCCAGTGCACCATCGGTCACCGGGATCAAATAACTATGGCGATCTCCAAAAGTGTTGGAGACTTCATAAAGCACCGCCCCCACCGATCCGTCTGCGCGATGGCAGAAATAGACAGACAGCGGATTAAACACAAAACCAAGCAAACGCGGATAACACAGCAAGCGGATTTTGTGCGCACAATCGCCCAAACCATGATCGGTCAGAATGCCTTCAAGCCGGGTACGCAAATCGGCTTTTCCGCGATCGGCGTGATCTCGGTCGTGGAAGGAAAACAGGTTAAAGCGGTTGCGGCTAAACAGTTTCAGCTTTGCGGCAAGACCGTCGATCTCATCAAGATCAAGCAGGAAGGAAAACACCCGATAGCGCAGCTTGTGCTTTTTCGGGCGCAGCCGATGATGGGTGACCACCCCTTCAAACAGGGCCGATGCCGGTTTATGCGCAACAGGAAGTGTCATGCGGCCTCGCTTGATTGCGACTGCGCAGCGGTGCCAACATGAATGCGGCCACTTTCATTTTCGACGTTCCATGGGCGACGGACATTGCCAAGAGCCTCGGCCACGGCAAGGCCGGACTGAATGCCATCTTCGTGGAAGCCATAGCCAAAATAGCTGCCGCAATACCAGATATTATCGACACCCTGTATCGACCAGAGCTCCTTTTGTGCTGCCATCGCACCAGCATCAAACAGCGGATGATCATACAGGAATGATCGGATCACGCTGCCGTCTTCAGGATGGTGCGGCGGGTTCAGCGTTACGAAAAGCGGTTGCGTCGGATCAAGATGCTGCAAGCGGTTCATCCAGTAGGTCACGCAGACTTTCTGCTCGCCGTCATGATCCTCGGCTAGGTAGTTCCAGCTTGACCAGACCTTCTGGTTTTTCGGCATCAGGCTGGCGTCATTGTGCAGGATCGCCAGATTACGTTCATATTTGAAGGCCGACAGCAATTCGGCAACACGCGGATCGGGTGTTTCCTGAAGCGCCAGTGACTGATCACCATGGCAGGCCAAAACGACGTGATCATATTCTTCGCGCTTGCCATAGCGGTCTTCGACAAAGGCGCCACCGGACGCAGTCTTGCCGACCTTGGCAATCGCACGGTCGAGAACCACGCCACCGGAAATGTTTGCGGTCATGCGTTTTACATATTCACGCGATCCACCAACAACAGTGCGCCATTGCGGACGATCCTTGATCTGCAAAAGCCCGTGGTTCTGACAGAACCGGACAAACGCCGCCAACGGATAGGCCATCATGGTATCGACCGGCGTTGACCAGATCGCAGCGCCCATCGGCAGAAGATGATCATTGATAAAGGATTTGGAATAGCGCTTGTCGCGCAGGTAATCGCCAAGGCTGATATGTTCGGCCGTGCCGTCTTCAAGGGCGGCGGGTGCTTCGCGGTAAAAGCGCAGGATATCGCGCACCATCTTCCAGAAGCGCGGTCGGAACAGATTGCGTTTTTGCGCAAACAGGGCTGAAAGATCGCCACCGCCATATTCCAGCCCGCCTTCATCCATCGAGGCGGCAAAGGACATATCGGTCGGCGTGGTTTTCACATCGAGATGATCAAACAGCGCACAGAGGTTCGGATAGCATCGGGTGTTATAAACAATAAAGCCGGTATCAACCGGGGTCTGGCCAGCATCAACCGTATTGGAATGTCCGCCGGGGCGGTCATCCTTTTCATACAGCGTTACATTATGTGATTGGCTTAGCAGCCAGGCCGCAGACAATCCGGAAATGCCGGACCCGACAACAGCGATATTGAGTTTTCCCGGGGTGACGATGTTCATATCGGCTGGGCCTGCTTGCAGTTAATGTGTGAGCGTTACATATGAGTACGCACGGTAAAGGCGTGCAGATCACCGTGAATTATTTGTGCGATATCATTGTAAGTATCTGGCAGAAAACATACATTTTTATTTGATCCAAATGAATGCGGCCGACGTAGGACTGGTATGATGAACACAATCCTGGCGCGGCCCCCAAAGGGACCAGAGACCAAAATGAGCGGCACCACACCACAACGGACCGGACCAGCTGATCCGGTCGAGGCGAAAAGATGTGCCGACTGGATTGTTTCCGTCGCGACCTCTCGCGATCGGGAAGCGTTTGCGCAACTGTTTGCGCATTTCGCCCCGCGCGTGAAGGCCTACATGTTCCGGTTTGGCGGCAATCCTGAGACCGCCGAGGAAATGGCGCAGGAAGCAATGATGCAGGTTTGGCGCAAGGCGCACCTGTTTGATCCCTCAAAGGCAGCGGCCAGTACGTGGATTTTCACCATCGCCAGGAACCTTCGGATTGACCGGTTCCGGCAACGCAAACATATTGAGGTTGATGATTCCGACCCGACTTTGATTGTCGACGAAGACCCGCTGGCAGATGACGTTGTCAATCGTGACCAGGAGGCCGTTCTTGTCAAAGCCGCGATGGCGGAATTACCAGCCGATCAAAAGGTGGTCGTAGAATTGTCGTTTTTTGAAGATTGCTCACACAGCGAAATTGCCGAGCGTCTTGATATCCCGCTGGGGACTGTAAAGTCCCGTTTGCGGCTTGCGCTTGGCAAGTTGCGTGGCGGACTGGAAGGTGTCGCATGAATATCAAGCATCATCCAACCGATCAGACATTGATGGATTATGCCAGTGGTTCCCTGTCGCAAGCGATGGAGCTTTTGGTCGCAACCCACATGACCGTGTGTCCGCACTGCCGCGACAAGGTCACCGGGTATGAGACCATGGGCGGTGCTGCGCTTGAAACCACAGACAGCATGTCGATGGGGGATCATTCGCTTGATCACGTCATGGCAATGCTTGAGCGTGAAACCGCGAATGAAAACATCGTCACACAGGAATTGCCATCGCTCCGCCGGGTTGCGGTTGGCGAAAGCATTACCGGTAGCGCCATGAGCGCCCTGCCAAGGCCGCTTGCCGATTTGTTGCCCGATGATGTGATGTCGCTTGATGATATTCCGTGGAAAACGCTTGCACCGGGTGTGAAGCATTTTCAGCTGAAATCAATCGAAAGCAAGGGCACCGTGCGCCTGATGAAGATCGCACCGGGTGTGTCGATCCCCGATCACGGGCACCATGGTCATGAAATGACGCTTTTGATCAAGGGATCCTATATCGACGAGATCGGCCGGTTCCGTGCCGGTGATGTCGCGGATCTTGATGATGATGTTGATCATCAACCGATTGCCGATACGGCCGAGGAATGCATCTGCCTGATCGCAACCGATGCCCCGATGAAGTTCAATCGCCTGCTGCCGAAATTGCTGCAACCGTTCTTTGGCATCTGATACCTGCTCCCAATGCGTCCCAACGCATCGAGGCCACGTTGGCAACCTGCCTTCGGGGCCTCATTTTTATGGGCAGCTATTCGGCCGGCACCAACCAGCGCATCTGATGTTTTGCTGGCCCCGGCAGCTTGCAGGTTTTCGCAAGCCAGTCGCCGATTTCGCCAAGCTGCTGATCAAACTGCCAGGGCGGATTGACGACAAGAAGCCCCGTACCGCGCATGCGCCCCTTTGCCCCGCCCTGATCAGTAGCAAGTTCGGCACAGAGAACACCACCAGATGACTTGATCCCGGCAAATGATTTGCGAAGCTCGGTATCAAATCCGTCTTCGAGGATCGGATACCACAACATGAAGGTTGCGGTTGGCCACTTTTCCCAGGCTTCACGCACGGCCTTGGCGGCCTTTTGATAGTCCTGTTTTACATCGTAACTCGGATCCATCAGCACCAGCCCGCGACGGATGGCCGGGGGCATCATGCCGACCACACCTTCATAGCCATCGCGTTTGTGCAGATGAATGCGCGCATCACGCTTGACCCGATGATGCAGTGTTTCATGTTCGCGCGGATGCAGCTCGATCAGAACCAGTTCATCGTCGTCGCGCAACATATCGCGCACAATGAACGGCGACCCCGGATAGAACGGACCACGATAGCCATCACCTTCCCGCACACCATAATCCCGGCCCTTGGCAACCGGATCAAAGCCCGCGACGTAGCCTAAAAAATGCTGCAGCATTTCCGGTGCATCGGAGCCAGCTTTGGCAAGCGCATAGCCGTCTTTCCATTCGCCGGTTTTGGCCGCCTGATCACTGCCCAGATCATACCAGCCCGACCCGGCATGGGTATCGATCACGCAGAACGGCTTTTTCTTTTTACGCAGATGTTCAAGCACCAGCCAAAGGGCAGCATGTTTGTGCATATCGGCGAAATTCCCGGCGTGAAAGCCGTGCAGGTAGCTGAGCATAGCGGCTTATCCTTTCTTCGGGCGCGAACGATGACGTGCGGGCTTTGCTACGCCTGACCCGCGGCGCTGTCCGGTGTCGGGTACCTTGTTTACCGCATCGTTGGGGGCATTGCGTTGGCGGGCTGATTTGTAACCACCCTTGCGTCGGCCGTTGCCGGGTTTGGTTACAGCACGTTCGCCATCAGATTGGCTATCGGTGTTCACGTTGCCTTTATCTGGCAGCTGCTTGCGGCGCGGCGGCTTGGCCGATCCGGGCGAGAGTCTGCGATGGGTTGGCTGGGGTGCCTCGACCTCGATCACTTTCCATTCGCCCGGCGCCAGGCCATCGAGCGTCCAGTCGCCGATAGCACGACGGATCAGGCGCAAGGTCGGGAAACCGACTGCGGCCGTCATGCGGCGTACCTGACGGTTTTTGCCCTCGGTAATCGTCAGTTCGATCCAGCTTGTCGGGATGGCTTTGCGATAGCGCACCGGCGGATCGCGTTCCCAAAGTCCGGCCGGCTCATCAATCCGGCGCGCCTTGGCGGGCAAGGTCATGCCGTCTTTAAGCTCCACCCCATTCCTTAGCGCTTCAAGCGCTTCATCGGTCGGTTCACCATCAACCTGCACCAGATAGGTTTTCGGCTTCTTGAATTTCGGATGGGCAATCTGGGCATTGAGTGGCCCATTGTCGGTCAGAAGCAACAAACCTTCACTGTCGCGATCAAGACGCCCGGCGGCATAGACACCGGGCAGATCGATATAGTCGGCCAAGGTCGCCCGACCGTTTTCACGGTCGGTGAACTGGGTCAGAACGCCGTAAGGTTTGTTAAACAGGATCAATTGCGCCATGGCGCGCATAAAACCAGCTTTGGCGAAGCTGTCAACTGGGTTCAGGGCCTAATCCCGGATGAGATATTCCATGGTGGTGACCACGCGCACCGTCTTGTTGATCTGGTTGGCTTCCATCATGTTGGGCGCGCCATCAGCCGCCAAAATCTGAAACAGGCCCTGTGTCGCGCGACGGATACCGCCCAGTTCACCCCCTGAGTCCGTGGCAAATTGCTGGGCTGCTTCGCGGGCATTGGCAGTTGCCGCCGCGATCATTTCCGGCTTGATGTCATTAAGACCGGTGAACAGGTAACTCGGCCCCGGGTTATAGCCCTGCCCACCCAGAACAACACCGCCTTGCAACAGTTTGCCGATATCCTGTGATGCCGCAACCACCGCATCAACATCATCGGTGCGAACCTGAATGGTCTGATTGACGATATAGCGGCTTTCAATCGGGCCGGATCGATAGGACTGAGCAAGCTGATCGGTCACTTGCAGGTTTTGCAGTTCGGTTGCTTCGCGCCAGATACCGTGGCTTGCGAGGAATTCAAAGAGGGTGTTGGTATCGGCATCGATCTTGGCCTGTGCATTTTGCAGCACATCATCGGTCGCAACATAGGTAATCGGCCAGACGGCCTTGTCGGCCTTTACATCGCGTTCGGCCAGCCCCTTGACCGTGACATAGCGATCAAGGGCGCGCATGTTTTCAATGCCGGTCCCGACCAGCCAGCCTGATGCCGCCAAGCCACCGGCAACAACGATGGCCGCGACAACTTTTGCAAATCCCGATGATTGCGCCATGGTGCAGTTTCCCTCTGCAGTTCGTCTGTTCGGTTCCGGGCGATATGACAGATATGATATCGCCCGGACTGACTTTCACGGTATCTGCCTGTTATCCGCATAAAAAACGGCGATTGCGGGGCAGTTTACCGCGACAAAGCTATTCACCCGCTGCCGAAACGAGAATCCTTTGAATGCATTCAAAAACTGTCGCATTCACCGCCCGGGCGTGGTAAAACCCGGCCAAATCATTCAACCGAACAGCCATCCACAACGCCACAAGAGGTCATCCATGCTGCGTTCTGAAATCAATGTCTGTATCGAGCATGCAAAGGAACTTTATGCATCCATCGCATTCAAGCTGCCTGAGTGGGCACATTACAGCCCGGCACAATGGGATGGCGAAGCCGATCTGGCGAAATGGTGTCGTGACCATCAGATGGGCTGGGACGTTACCGATTACGGTGAAGGCAATTTCGAAAAGCGCGGCCTGATCCTGTTTTGCCTGCGCAATGGCATTCTGCGCCAGCCGGGCGAAGTGCCCTATGCCGAAAAGATCATGATCGTTGGCGAGAATCAGGAATGCCCGTGGCATTACCACAAGGTCAAAATGGAAGACATCATCGTGCGTGGTGGCGGCAACCTCGTGATTGAGCTTTGCAACCTGACCGATGATGGTCAGATGGACCGCGAGAACGAAGTGCGCGTCCGCACCGATGGAAAGCTCAACATCCTGCCAGCCGGCGGCAAGGTTATTCTCGAGCCGGGGCAGAGCGTTACTCTTCCGCGCACGCTTGTCCACCGCTTCTATGGCGAAGAGGGCAAAGGCCCGGTAATTGTCGGCGAAGTCTCGCAGGTGAATGATGACCTGACTGACAACTACTTCTTTGATTGCGATGCACGCTTTACCCAGATCGAAGAAGACGTCGCACCGATCCATCCGCTGTGGAACGAACTGCCCAGCAGCTAAGCGGCGTTTAAGCGAGGGTACAGCCCGAAATACAAAATGCCCTGCAGCAATGCTGCAGGGCTTTTTGCTTGGATATTGCACATTCCCGGATTATTCGGCAGGCGGCAGGTCTTCCTTGCTGCCAAGGATCTGGGTGAATTCCGGCATGTCGCGGAGCGGTTCAAATTCTTCCTCGGCCCAGGCCGGTTGGCGCATGGCATCGGACAGTTCGACCGCACGCTGCAGATCGGCAAGGGCGGCTTCCTTGAACCCAAGACCGGCATTGGCGCATGCGCGCTGATAATGGCCATTGGCACTTTCGGGTTCTTCTGCCAGCAACCGGTTACACAGACTAAGTGCCCAGTCACGATCGCCAAGTTGAAGCGCCGCATCGGCCTTATAGGCCATGACTTCCGGATCACCCGGGGCGAGTTCAAGGATCTTGTCATAGGTTTCGATCTTTGCCCGCGGATTACTCAGTTGGTTGGCCTGCAGCCACAGGGCATGAATTGTCTGGGTGCGCTCAATCTCGTGCTGATGTTCGTTGATCAGTTTGGATTTCAACAGCAGCTCGTTTTCAAGCGAGGTCAGGCGTCCTTCGAATTCCTGCGACAGACGTTGCAGTTCGGTATTGGCCAGATTGCGCACGCTTGATTTCAGTTCGCGCAAGGACTGCCAGCCCAGCATGGTCAGAAGCGCACCGACGGCGGCCACGAAATAGAAGAAATAGGTCACCGTGTTCGACGAATATGAAATCGCCTTGTCGATGGCCTCTAGCTGGCGGTTAACGACCTCGCGCAGCAATTCGGCGCGCATGCCCTGCATTTCGGTGCGCAGGTTTTTCAGTTCATCAAGAACGTAACGCTCCATCAGAGGCGGCATGTTGGAGCGCTCTTCGGCAGAGATCGGTCGATAATCAATCGACGGGGTTTCGGTCGTACTGTCGGTGACCTGGCCATTGACGGTTGTCTGGTCGTCAGAACCGCTGGTCTGTGCCATGGCAGGTGTGCCCGACAAAGCAAAGCCCAACAGGACGGCGATTGCCGCCATCAAAGCCGATAGTTTCCGCATCTTGTTTTCCCGTTTTTCTTTTTCGGACCGAAGCCGTTTCCCGATGAAAGCACCCCAGGGCAAGGCAGCCTAGGATGCAGACGTGAATAAACCGATAAAATTACAACCTACGCACTCTATACGCGCATGTGACAAAACTGATATAACGCAGGTGCACAATGCGCGTCCCAGACTTAAAGAAGTGCCTATAAATTCCACGATACCACTCCTTCAGGTTCCCCGGAATGCCTCAGCAAGAACAATACCGTCAGCGTTCTTACGCGCTGTCGCGTGAAGCGCTGGAATTAATTGATGAATTGGGTTTGAGCGCAAACCCGATCAATTATGCTGTGTTTTTTGCTTATGTGGAAAAGTCCAACGAAGACCTTGTGGCCCTGATTGACATTCTTCAAAGCAACCAGCGCGCGCTTGATGATGTGAAATGTCATGAACTCTATCAACGGTTTATCGAACCGGGCCGGGTCGATCTTCTGCGCAAAACCATTTCAAATGACCTGCTTAAACAGATGTCAGATCTGATTGATCGCATCTCGAATGGCAAGAACGTCATCACTGCTGCCGACCTGCGCAATGCAACCAACGACCTTCTGGGCGTTAGTACGCCATCCACCGCGCATCAAAGCAGCAAGCAGCACACCGACACAGATCAGGCACCAGTCGAAGTGACACAACTGCTTCTTGATCTTGAGGAAATGAAACGCGAAGCCCATACCGACGGGCTGACAGGGATTGCCAACCGCAAGGCGTTCGATGAAAGCCTGCGCGATGCCGCCATGGCAACCATGGAAGGTGGCGAATGCCTGAGCATCCTTTTGATCGATATCGATCATTTCAAACGGATCAATGACACCCATGGCCATCAGGCCGGGGATCAGGTCATCCGTACCTTGGCAAAGACCTTGCAGCAAAACGTCAAAGGGCGTGACACCACCGCCCGATATGGCGGCGAGGAATTTGCCGTAATCCTGCCGGCCACGACCTTAAGCGACGCCATGCGGGTCGCAGAAAACATCCGCGCATCGTTTGCCGCCCTGCATCTTAAAAGCATCAACCGCAACGAGGACCTTGGCCGCATTACCGCATCCATCGGGGTTGCAACTTATCAGTTGGGTGAACCGCTGAGCCGGGTGATTGAACGCGCCGATCAGGCGCTTTATCTGGCCAAGGAAAACGGCCGAAACTGCGTAATGAACCAGAACGACCTTCTGACCCAACCGATCAATCGAGCCGAAAGCGCGTAGGGTAATTCTCGCCCAACCGGATCATGCCGCGCCCGTCTCGCGCATCACCTCATTGCTCCGCGCCAGAAAATCAGAAACTTTGGTCTAAAGCCCTGCGTTTTATGACTTAAATCAAACCGTTTTTCTATTCGTTTGCATAGGATATTGCCGCGAGTTTCGGCGACATAATTCTACTGCAGGCAATTGATGAGCGCGTACGGGTTTAATCACAACACAGCACAGAAACACACCAATGCCGCACTGGCATTGATGGCAGAACTTGGCGTGATTTCACATCCGGACAATTTCCAGATTTTCTTTACCTATGTCGCAAAAACCAATTTCGATCTTTGCCGGACGATCGACATTCTGCGCAGCAACCATCGCGAGTTCGACGAGGCACAATGCGAGGAACTCCATACAAGGTTCTTTAGCGACAAGCGCGAAAACGAAATCATCGAACGCATTTCAAACGACCTGCGCCAGCAACTTGGCAGCATTCTTGATACCGTTCACAAGGTCGGCGTTGATACGCGAAAATATAACAAGGCACTGGATCATTTTTGTTCCTATGTCGGCGACAAGAACCGCGACCTCAGCAACCTTGAGCAGGCGCTTCATACCCTGCTTGGTGCAACGCGCGAGATGGAAGGTGTCAACCGCACCCTTGAAAACCGGTTGACAAACAGCTCATGCGAAATCACCCGCTTGCGCGAGGACATGGAAAACCTCAAGCGTGAGGCCCTCACAGATGGCTTGACCGGGATCGCCAATCGCAAGGCCTTTGACATGCAATTGCGCGAAGGCATGATGCACGCCATGGAAGATGGCCAGCCGCTGAGCCTTTTGCTTCTTGATATCGATCACTTCAAGAACTTCAATGACACCTATGGCCATCAGATTGGCGATCAGGTGATCCGGTTGCTGGCGGAATCACTTAAACGCAACGTCAAAGGTCAGGATACCGCTGCCCGCTATGGTGGCGAGGAATTTGCCATCATCCTGCCCAGCACATCGCTTGGCAATGCGATGCTGTTTGGTGATCATTTGCGTCACTATATCGAAACCCACAAGGTCGTAACCAAGTCCGGTCGCACCATCATTGGCAAGGTGACGGCATCCATCGGGGTTGCCGAATTCCGCCCGGGTGAACCGGTGGCAAAACTGATTGAGCGGGCCGACATGGCGCTTTATTTCGCCAAGGAAAACGGTCGCAATCAGGTGGCTAGCGAAAAGCAGATTGCCACAGATGGTAGCGCGCCTCAGCCCCGTGACATCGGAGATATCGCAGCCCAATAGCAATTTCCGCCACTGGCACTGACAAGGGCACGATTTCCACGTATAAGCAGGTCCGAAACTCATTTGAATGGATCTGACGGGCTTGAAAAAGATTGATGTTCTTGTCATCGGGGCGGGTGCGGCCGGCCTGATGTGCGCGATTGAAGCAGGAAAACGCGGTCGGTCCGTCGTAGTGGTTGATCACTCAGCCAAACCGGCGCAGAAAATCCGCATTTCCGGTGGCGGGCGTTGCAACTTCACCAATATCCATACCAGCCCGGAAAACTTCATCTCCGAGAACAAGCGGTTCTGTGTGTCTGCGCTCAAGCGCTATACTCAGCATGACTTCCTTGATCTGGTAAATCGCTACAACATCGCCTGGCACGAAAAGACACTGGGCCAGCTGTTTTGTGATGAGTCGTCGTTTGAGATCATCGACATGTTGCTTGATGAATGCGACGCCGCCGATGTGACGATCAAACTCAATACCGAGATTTCCAACATCTTGAAGCGCGACGATGGCGGCTTTGACGTCACCACGCGCACCGGCGCACAATGGACCTGTGAGTCGCTTGTGGTGGCCTGTGGTGGCCTATCAATCCCGAAAATCGGTGCGACCGGCTTTGGCTATCAGATCGCCCGACAGTTTGGCATCAATGTCATCCCGACCCGTGCGGCCCTTGTGCCGTTTGTGTTTGATCCGGAGCTTCGCGCCCGCACGGGCGAGCTTTCCGGCATTTCTGTCGATGCGATTGTGCAGTGCAACAAAAAGCAATTCCGCGAAGGGTTGTTGTTTACCCATCGCGGACTTTCCGGGCCCTCGATCCTGCAGATATCATCTTACTGGAATGAAGGTGATGCCATCACGGTCAACCTGAACCCGGAAGAAGATGCATTTGATCTTTTGAAAACCGCGAAGGGTGAAAACCCGAAACAGGCGGTACATACGGTTCTTTCGCGCATCTTGCCCAACCGGCTTGCCCAAATGATTACATCCATCCATGGCCTGGATCGTCCGATTGGCGAAACCGGTGACAAGGCGCTTCGCAAGCTTGCGATGGATGTCAATCAATGGGCCCTGATACCGAGCGGCACCGAAGGATATCGCACGGCCGAGGTCACGGTGGGCGGGGTCGATACCAACGCCCTGTCATCGAAAACCATGGAAGCTCGCGACGTGCCCGGACTTTATTTCATCGGCGAAGTTGTTGATGTCACCGGACATCTGGGTGGCTTTAATTTTCAATGGGCCTGGTCGTCAGGCTGGTCTGCCGGACAAGTCGTTTAAACGATCTTTCACCAACCATTCTTTGCACACTATTTAGACCGTGCGGGAACAACTTGTGACATCAACCGTTTGAGTTGTAAGCGCGGTGCAAACACCGCTGCAACAAATGTGAGGTTGGAACATGTTTGAATATGGTGGAATTCTTGGACTTCTCGTCCTGATCGCCGATATTTGGGCGATCGTGAATATTATGGGCAGTGGTGCAAGCACCGGCTCGAAAGTCCTGTGGACTGTCCTTGTTGTTATCCTGCCGGTCCTCGGCCTGATTATCTGGTTCTTTGCCGGACCGCGCAGCGGACGCGCGACCGCATAAAACCGGACATCATTTCCCTCAATGACAAAAAGGCCGACAGTTTCCTGTCGGCCTTATACATTGAGAGGCACGAACATTTGCTATGATGTTCGTGCCTCTTTTCACTTGGGAGCCTGCGTATACGCAGGCTCCCGGATCCGTGAGGTGTTGATGCGGCCTTGGACTTTTACGTCCGTAAAAAAGCTGAACACTCACGGCCTCTGGAGGCATTGTCGAACCGCTGGAAGAGCTTTGACGCTCGAGTATAAGGAGGACATTGCCATG
>NZ_JYII01000020.1 GCF_000948415.1 Thalassospira sp. HJ
CATGGCAATGTCCTCCTTATACTCGAGCGTCAAAGCTCTTCCAGCGGTTCGACAATGCCTCCAGAGGCCGTGAGTGTTCAGCTTTTTTACGGACGTAAAAGTCCAAGGCCGCATCAACACCTCACGGGTCCGGGAGCCTGCGTATACGCAGGCTCCCAAGTGAAAAGAGGCACCAACATCATAGCAAATGTTCGTGCCTCTCAATGTATAAGGCCGTACATAAATTTGCACGGCCTGTGACTGATCGATGGTCAGCGGCTTACTTGTTTTCTTCAGCCTTCAGCTTTTCCTTCAGGATTTTAAGCTTTGCCACCGCATCATTGATTTCCTGATCAAGATGCTTGAGGCCTTCGCGCTTTTCGCTCGGCACGGCTTCGAGTTCATCCAGGGCTTTTTCTACGATATACAGCATCCCACGATCCTCCTTATTTCGATATCGGCGACGTTACGTTGGCGGCTTGCGCACCGCAACGTTCACGCTGGTTACCATAGCACCTAGCATGGACCAACCGATGTTTAAATTCCAAGACATGGATCAAGAATAATCCGAAACTGTCAGCTTGCGGTCTGTTCGAGACGTTCTTTTAGAACCTGAAGGCTTTCGGATGTGGATTGCAGGATCTGATCAAGGCCGGAGAGTTTTTCGCGGGTTTCGCGTGATACAGCTTCGACTTCGTCAAGCGCGCTTTCAAAGATATAGAGCATGAAGTTGCCCTTTCATTGTTGTTTTTGATGGTTCAAAGCTACCGCCCAAATTCGCTGAAACCGTGTCAGAAATGCGCTATTTCTGCCGCATTTCGCCCCACGATCTGTTCTGTTCACGCGCAGGACGGCAAGGCTGATCTGTGATTTTTCACCGGCAGGTTCGGGCCAATTATGGTAAAAGCCGCCAACTGAATTTCTGAGACTGGATCAAACCGCGATGACGCATCTGGTGCTGGCACCAATGGAGGGACTTGTTGACTGGCGCGTTCGGCAATTGCTGAGTGCGACCGGCGGGTTCGACCTGTGCGTGACCGAGTTTATCCGGGTGTCGCAGAACCTGTTTCCAGCCCACGTGTTTCATCGCTACTGCCCGGAACTTTTGAATGGCGGCAAGACGCTTTCGGGCGTGCCGGTTCTGGTACAGCTGATGGGTCATGACCCGGAACTGATGGGCGAAAACGCCGTTGTCGCGGTCGAGCTTGGCGCACCGGGCATTGATATCAATTTCGGCTGCCCGTCCAAGACCGTGAACAAGCGCGAAGCCGGTGCATCGCTTTTGAAATGCCCGGAAAATCTTTATGAAATCGTCTCGGCCGTGCGCCGTGCGGTGCCAGACCACATCCCGGTCAGTGCCAAGGTCCGGCTTGGCTATTCCGACAAGGAGATGTTCCTTGATATCGCGCGCGCGGTCGAAGCCGGCGGGGCGCAGCATCTGACCGTGCATGCGCGCACCAAGATGGAAAGTTACAAACCGCCAGCCCATTGGGAATATCTTGCGCGCATCCGTGAAGCCATTTCGATCGGCATGACCGGCAATGGCGAAATTTGGGATGTCGCGGATTACGAAAAATGCCGCGATATTTCCGGCTGCGACAGCTTCATGCTCGGTCGTGGTGCCATTGCTGCACCGGATCTGGCAAGCCGCATCAAGGCATTTGAAAATGGCACGCGGGTGCCACGCGAAAGCTGGTCTGATGTTCTGGCCATGCTGCTGGCCTATTGCGATCTGATGGCGTCAGACGGGGCATCGGAAAACCATCAGGCCGGGCGCATCAAACAATGGATGGCCCTGATCCGCAAAAGCCACCCGCAAGGCGAAACATGCTTTGACGAGATCAAACGCATCCGCGCGATTGACGAACTGCGCGCCAAGCTGCGCTTTGATATGTCATTACCGGAAAATCGACGGACAAATGACCTGATCGCTGCGGAATAGCCGGCATCTAAACGAAAACAACCCAAACGAAAACGGGCGGTCAAAATGACCGCCCGTTTTTATTCGATCAGACCTTTGGGCCCGGATCAGTTGCCAAAGCCGAAGTCATCAGCATCAAGGTCATCCGGATCATTGATGCCCATCAGGGTGACGGAGGCATCATTGCCCAGCTCGATAACGACATTGCCATCGGTATCCATGTGCATGTCATTGAGGATCTGGTTGAAGTTGTTGTAGTTCCACTCCGACAGATCAATGATGTCTTCGCCCGGCGTGAAGTCGGTAATGATGTCGTGACCATCGGTTTTGCCGATCTGGAACGTATCCCAGCCAGTTCCACCGGTCAGGGTGTCATCGCCGGCACTGCCATAAAGATGGTCATTGCCCGAACCACCAAGCAGCAGGTCATCACCGGCATTGCCCCAGAGCGTATCGTTGCCCGAGCCACCATCAATTGTGACGTCGCCATAGGTTTCGATTTCGCTGGTCAGGTCAACGATGTCATCACCGTCGCCAGCTTCGATCACTTCGATACCGCTGATGCGGACATTGTCATGCGCGTCGCTGACACTGTCGCGGATGAACAGGGCATCATTGCCATCGGTCATCTGCAGGGTGTCGACACCCTCGCCACCGATAAAGACATCGTTCGACTGGTTGTAGCCACCGAGATTGACATAGTCGCCGGTACCTTCATCACCATCGCTGTCATGGCCCCAGCCATTGCCGTTATAGTGATGATGTCCCCAGCCACTGTTGTGCTGATGGCCATCTTCACCCGGTGAACCGTCATTCACGGCATACCAGCTGCTATCCCAGACGCCGTCTGCGTTGTATTGCAGGACGTCATCGCCAGCACCGCCATTAAGAACATCTTCACCGGCACCGCCCGTGATCATGTCATTGCCCGAGCCACCCCACAGGGTGTCGTTGCCCGAACCACCATCAATCACGTCATCGCCGGCGTTGCTCCAGACGATGTCATCGCCGGTGCCACCCATAATCGTGACATCGCCATAGGTCAGCGTATCGCTGGTCAGGTCGATGATGTCATCGCCGTTGCCGGCATCGATCACTTCGATGTTGGAGATACGCGGGCTGGTGCCCGGATCAGTTTGGGTATCATCAAGGAACAGGGCGTCGTTACCACTGGTCATGGCCAGCGTATCGGTGCCATCGCCACCATCAATGATGTCTTCGGAACGGTTATAGCCAGACAGATTGATCTGTTCGTTGGTGCCATCCATGCCCGGATCGCCAACGTTCTTCGCGGCATAGCTGCCGGTCCAGCTCGCATCTTTCTGGTATTCGATATAGTCGTCGCCAGCACCGGCATCGATCACATCCGAACCACGACCACCATTGATGCTGTCATTGCCATCGCCGCCCCAGATGGTGTCATCCCCGTCGTCACCGCCAAGGATGTCATTGCCATCAAGGCCTGAGAGCAGGTTCGCGCCATCATCGCCGAACAGGTAATCGTTGAAGTTCGAACCGATCAGATCCTCGATCGAGTTCAGCTTGTCATTACCGTTGCTGCTGCTTGCCGTGCCGGTTTCAAGGTTTGCGGCCACTGCCGTGGTCGAGCTGGCATAGCTTGCAGTATCGCGACCGGCACCACCATAGAGGCTGTCATGACCGGCACCGCCATCAAGCGTGTCATTACCGGCATCGCCATACAGCTTGTCGTCGCCATTGCCGCCATAAATGGTGTCATCGCCATCGCCGCCATAGAGACGGTCGTTGTTTTCACCGCCATCAATCACGTCGTTGCCAGCACCACCCAGGATGCTGTCATCGCCGGTACCGCCATTGATGGTGTCATTGCCAGCTTCACCATACAGCTTGTCCTGACCCTGACCACCGGTGATGGTATCCGCACCTTCGCCACCCCAGACGCGGTCGTCACCCGATCCGCCATCAAGGGTATCGTCACCGGTGCCACCGGTGATGCTGTCCTGACCACTGCCGCCTTCGATCAGGTCATTGCCTGCATCACCCGAAAGCGTGTCGTCTCCATCACCACCATAAAGGCTGTCATTGCCATCCATACCGGTGATGGTGTCCTGACCGTTCAGGCCATAGACCGTGTCATCACCCGAGAGGGCGGCAATCGTGTCATTGTTGCTGGTGCCATAAAGCAGATCATCATACGGCGTCGGGCCGGACGACTGTTCAACACCGACAAACATGTCGGCATTGAGCTGGCTCATCGAGACACCGACAAGCGTCAGCGTGCCCTGACCATTGAGGTTGATCACGGTGTCATTGCCGACCTGGCTCATCTGGTCTTGCAGATCACCCCAGTCATCAATGTCGAGCGACGCCAGATTGATCGTGTCTTCATTGACGTTGAAGTCGGTGACGACCTTGTCGCCGGAATTGTTGGAAACAATGATCTGATCCGCGCCCGAACCACCGGTGTAGGTGTCATCACCCGCATCGCCATCCAGCGTGTCGTTGCCAGATCCACCCAGCAGGGTATCGGCACCATTGGTTCCGGTCAGGGTGTCGTTACCGGCACCACCATCCAGAAGATCATTGCCATTGCCACCCGACAGAACGTCATCGCCGTCACCGCCAAGCAGCGTATCGTCGCCATCACCACCAAGCAGCGTGTCATTGCCAATGCCACCATCAAGGGTGTCATTGCCCGCATCACCCGACAGCAGGTCATTGCCCGCACCGCCAGCGATGCTGTCATTGTCATCACCGCCATAGATAACGTCATCGCCGCCTTCGCCATCAAGCGAGTCATTGCCGGCAGAGCCATAAATGGTATCGGTGTCATCGCCACCGGTGATGGTGTCGTCACCTTCCATGCCGTCGATGTAATCATCGCCGCCGCCGCCATCCATGACGTCGTTACCGGCATGACCGATCAGGGTGTCGTCACCGGCATTGCCTTCGATAACGTCATCGCCTTCGTTGCCTTCGAGGCTGTCATTGCCCGAACCGCCAGAAATGACGTCATTGCCGCTGCCGCCCGTGATGGTGTCATCGCCATCACCGCCAGAAAGCGTATCGTCGCCTTCCATGCCATTGAGCGTGTCATTACCGGCACCGCCATCGACGGTGTCATCACCGGCCAGCGCGTCGATATAGTCATCTTCGCTGGTGCCCAGCAGGACATCGTCAAACTGGGTCGGGCCACCATCATTCTCGATGCCGATGAACATATCCGACGAGACGTCATTCAGGCGCACACCACGCAGGGTGACAGAGCCCTGATCACCAAGATCAATGACCGTATTGCCATTCACTTCGGACAGAAGCGGCGCCAGTTCGGACCAGGTGCTGATATCGAGTGCATCAAGCGAGATCTGATCAACGCTGGTGTTGAAGTCCATGACGACCTTGTCACCGATCAGGCTGGTGACCTGAACAACGTCGGCACCGGAACCGGTGTGGATTTCATCGTCGCCTTCGCCGCCATCAAGGGTGTCGTTGCCTTCACCGCCATAAAGCTTGTCGTTGCCGGTCCCACCATCAAGGTAGTCGTCACCGCGTTCGCCATGCAGCGTATCGTTGCCTTCGCCACCGATCAGGGTATCGGCACCATCGCCGGTCCAGATCAGGTCGTTGCCTTCGCCGCCATCAACGGTGTCTTCGCTGACATCTGCTTCGACATTGTCAAAGGTGTCATTGCCTGCACCCAGATCAACTTCGTTGTTCTGGCTGTTGCCATAGACATAGTCGTCATGGGCAGATGCGATGACCTTTTCGAAGTTGGCAAGGATGTCGCCAACCGCATCACCGCCAAAGGCACGTCCGCCTTCACCCGGGTTGTGGGTGTGGGTGTCGGTATCGCCAAGGAAGATTTCGACACCGGCGTCCGATCCTTCGTAGCTGATGGTGTCACGACCTTCGCCGCCATCAAGATAGTCGCCACCAGCGCCACCTTCGATGGTGTCATCACCGGCACCACCCAGAAGCGTGTTGTCGCCATCCGATCCGGTCAGGACATCATCGCCATCCGATCCGATGACGTTTTCGATGTTGCTGATCGTATCCGATCCGGTTTCAGCCGAGGTCGCCGTACCAGCCGACAGATCAACCGTCGCACCGTCTGCGGCAGACATATCAAGCGTGTCTTCGCCGTCGCCACCATCAAGGGTGTCGTCGCCAGAAGCCGCCTTCAGGGTATCGTCACCGGCACCGGCATCGACAACGTCGTTGCCCGCGCCATCATCAATGACGTCAGCCCCGTCGCCCGCAGCAATCGTGTTATTGGCCGCGTCACCAGTGATGGTGTCAGCAGCAGCACTGCCGATCACGTTTTCGAAGCCGGAAATGGTGTCATTGCCGGTTTCGGAACTGCTTGCCGTACCGGCCGCAAGATCAACCGTGGCACCGCTGGTGGCATCAGTTAGATCAAGGGTGTCGTCGCCTTCGCCACCGGCAAGGGTATCATCACCCGCACCTGCCATGACGGTATCATTGCCCGCACCGCCATCAACGATGTCAGCACCAGCACCGGCATCGATCACGTCGCTGCCTTTGCCGCCATTGATGGTGTCATTGCCTTCGCCGCCATCAAGGGTGTCGTCGCCGGCACCACCTTCAAGCACGTCATCGCCAGCACGACCCGACAGGATGTCGTTGCCCAGACCACCGGTCAGGGTGTTGTTATCAGCCGAACCGGACAGCGTATCGTTGCCATCCGAACCAATCAGGTTCTCGATGCTGGAAAGCTGATCGGTTTCGTTGGCACCAACCTGTGCCGTACCGGTTGCAAGATCGGCATTTACCGCAGAACTTGCATCGCTGTAATCAGCGGTATCGTTACCGTCGCCACCAATCAGGCGGTCATTGCCCGCACCACCGGCAAGCGTGTCGTCACCGGCACCACCATTAAGGATGTTAGCTTTGGCATCGCCGGAAATCGTGTCGTCATGATCCGAACCGGTGACGTTTTCGACCTGATAGATCGCGTCATTACCGGCACCACCGGTTGCGGTGTAGTTCGCCAGATCGACATTCACACCAGCGGTCGCATCGTCATAGTTGACGGTGTCTTGGTCGGCACCACCAATGATGATGTCATTGCCTTCGCCACCGCTGAGCGTGTCTTCACCGGTACCGCCGAGCAGCGTGTCATCGCCAACACCACCATCGATGATGTCGTCGCCATAGCTGCCATCAAGGTAATCGTTACCGGCACCGCCATCCAGATTGTCATGGCCAAGTTCGCCATTGATCGTGTCGTCGCCAGCGTTACCCCAAAGGGTATCGTTGCCCGCACCGCCATTGATGGTGACATCACCATACGAAATGGTGTCGCTGGTCAGATCGACCACGTCATCGCCAGAACCGGCATTGATGACTTCGACCCCGTCAAGGCGTGCGCCATCGGTCGTGGTTTCATCCACCGTGGTATCGAAGCTGATCGAGCGAACGAAGAAGTCACTGCTGTCAGAGCCGGTTGAGCCATTGGCATACGGCTCGCTTTCAAACGCGATATAGCGGAATTCAACCGGGTTGCCGCTGCCATCGGTGGCATTGATGGTCGCCGTACCAACACCGTTGCTGGTGTAATTGATCGTGCTGTCATCAAGGGTTCCGGAAGCAACAAGGTTGCCGTCGGCATCAAAGGCCTGCCAGGAGCCGATCTCGCCGCCGCCCTCATTGGCCATCAGGTTGGAAACCTGAACCGTCGCGGTCGAGGCATCTGCACCTAGATCGACAACGATGGCTTCGCTTTCGCCGGACTGGGCATCGTGGTTGATCTGACCGCCGGCCGTACCGCCGCCGTCATTACCAATGCCATTGCCATCGAAGTTGACGGTGTCATCAGCCGCGGCAAGGTTCAGCTTGCCATTGCCATCCACATAGGACGTGCCGAAGTCAAAGGCATAAAGATCGGCATCCGACCATGCGGCTTCGACATCTGCCGAGCTTGCCGGATCGGTCAGGCCAAGAGTGCGGGTTTCGGTCGTCGGCGTAGTGGTTTGACCATCGCCAAGTTTCGAACCATCAAGAACCAGCGCATCGTTGCCTTCGGACATATCAAGGGTGTCATTACCCTCGCCACCGATGAAGGTATCATCGGAGATGTTCTTGCCGCTGATATCGGCAACATCGCCGGTACCGTCAACGCCCGGGCTACCGGTGTTTTCGGTTGTATCGCCGCTCTCGGCGGTTTCGTCGGCTTCGAAGTTCAGAACGTCGTCGCCCGCACCGCCGTCAAGGGTGTCGTCACCGGCACCGCCGCTGAGTTCGTCATTATCGGCACCACCGGAAAGCGCATCGTCGCCTTCGCCACCCGACAGGGTATCGTTGCCCGCACCACCATCGAGGCTGTCATTGCCGGTGCCACCATAAAGGGTGTCAGCACCGTCATTGCCCAGCAGGGTGTCATCGCCAGCACCACCGGCAACCGTATCGTCACCGGCAAGGGCATCGATGGTGTCATCGTCGTCGGTGCCCGAAAGGATGTCATCATTCGGGGTCGCGCCATCGGTGATGTTGTTGAAGTCATCGGCACTGAGATCGCTCAGTGCAACATCAACAAAGGTCACCGTGCCGCCCGCCGGCAGGTTCAGAACCGCGTCACCATTGCTGTTTTCGCTTAGCAGAGGAACAAGGTCGCCCCAGTTATCGATGCCACGATCATCAATGGAAATCTTGTCTTCGCCAGGGGTGAAGTCGCTTACGACGTCATCATCAGTGCCATCGGCAAAGATGAAGGTATCGGCACCAGCACCACCGGCAACCGTGTCATCGCCTGCACCGCCATCGATGGTGTCATCACCGGCACCTGCATTGATGACGTTATCCCCGTTCGATCCGGTAATCTGGTCATCGCCAGCACCGGTCGTGACATTTTCGAAGTTCGAGAACTGATCATTACCGGTGTCAGCCGAGCTTGCCGTACCGGCACCCAGATCGACAACCGCATCGCCCGATGCGTTCGACAGATCAAGGGTATCGGTCCCGTCACCACCATCAAGGCTGTCATTACCAGCACCGGCGATAACCGTATCGTCACCGGCACCTGCCAGGACAAGGTCGCTGCCTGCGCCATCGGAAATGACGTCGTTGCCTGCACCGCCATCGATCAGATCGATGCCATCGCCACCATCAATGGTGTCCGCACCGGCACCGGTCGAAATGGTGTCATTGGCACTGCTGCCAGTGACGGTATCATCACCGGCACCTGTGGTTACATTTTCAAAGCCGGAAATGACGTCATCGTCGGTTTCGCTGCTGTGGGCAGTGCCATCCTGCAGATTGACTGCGATGTCGGCCTCGACATCGGACATATCAAGCGTGTCAAAGCCGTCGCCACCCGAAAGCGTATCGCTGCCGGCATCGCCGACAACCGTGTCGTTGCCAGCACCGGCATCAACGATGTCATTGCCCGCACCTGCATTGATGTGGTCATTGCCATCACCGCCGCTGATGCTGTCATTGCCTTCGTTGGTCCAGACGGTGTCATCGCCCGTTCCGGCATTCACCGTGACATCGCCATAGGATTCAGTCTGGCTGGTCAGATCGACAACGTCATCGCCAGCACCGGTGTCGATCACCTCGACATCGGAGATCGACGGTGCGTTTGATCCGTCTGCATGATCGTTATCAAGAATGATCGCATCACCGGCCGACGTACCGACAAGGGTATCAACACCTTCTCCGCCATCGAACTGATCATCGCTCAGACCAAGGCCTTCGAGATCGGCAACATCACCGGTGCCATCAACACCCGGGCTGCCGGCATGGTCGGTTTCATCGCCAGCCTGGCCGATACGGTCGGCTTCGAACTGAAGAACGTCGTTTCCGTCGCCACCATCAAGGGTGTCTGTTCCTTCGCCACCGCCAAGCGTATCGTTGCCACCACCGCCAATGACGGTGTCATCACCCGAACCACCACCGACAGTGTCATCACCATCGCCGCCGTCTACGGTGTCGTTTCCGTCGCCACCATCAAGGGTGTCATTCCCGGCGCCGCCGCCGACAGAGTCATTGCCACTGCCGCCGCCAACGGAGTCATTGCCGTCGCCACCATCAACGGTATCGTCGCCGTCACCGCCATCGACCGTGTCATCACCGCCGCCGCCGCCAACAGAATCATTGCCGCTACCGCCACCGACGGAGTCATTACCTTCGCCGCCGTCAACGGTATCATCGCCGTCGCCGCCATCGACCGTGTCATTGCCACTGCCGCCACCGACAGAATCGTTACCACTGCCACCGCCAACGGAGTCATCGCCGTCACCGCCATCAACGGTATCGTTGCCATCACCACCATCGACGCTGTCGTCACCAGCACCACCGTCGACCGAGTCATCGCCGTCGCCACCGCCAAGGGTGTCTTCACCCGGCGTGCCGACATTGTCGATACCGGTGAAGTGATCCGGGGTCAGGTCGCCAACGGCCACACCCGACAGGGTCACCGTGCCACCGGACGGCAGGGTAATGACCGCACCATCAGGGCCGTCAGACAGCAGCGGCTGCAGATCGGTCCAGGTCGAGATGCCCAGATCCGGCAGAGAAATAGCGTCCGCGTTCAGATCGAAATCAGTGACAAGGTCGGTATCGGTGCCGTCTTCGAAGACGAAGGTATCCGCACCATCACCGCCCGAAAGGGTATCGTTGCCTGCACCGGCCGCGATGGTGTCATCACCCGCGCCGCCAGACAGAATGTCGTCGCCGGCACCACCATCAAGCGTGTCGTTACCCGCGCCACCGTCAATCACGTTGGCATCGTCCGAACCGGTAATGACATCAGCGTCATCCGAGCCGGTGACATTTTCGAAGTTTGCAATGGTGTCCGATCCGGTGTTGGCACCGCTTGCCGTACCGGCCGCCAGATCGACCGTCACACCACCGGTGGTGCCAGACAGATCGAGGGTATCAATACCGTCGCCGCCATCGATGTCGTCATTACCGCCATCAAGGGTTACGGTGTCATTGCCTGCACCGGCATCAATCGTGTTATCGCCAGACGATCCGGTGATGGTGTCATCACCATCGGTCGCGATGACATTTTCAAAGCCGGAGATGCTGTCGCTGCCGGTTTCATCGCTGCTTGCGGTGCCTGCGCCAAGATCAATGGTTGCGCCGTCAGCAGCGGACAGATCAAGCGTATCATCGCCGTCACCGCCGATCAGGATATCGTCGCCAGCACCTGCTGCGATGGTGTCATTGCCAGCACCACCGTCGATGGTGTCAGAACCTTCGCCGCCATCAAGGACGTCGTCACCGGCACCACCATCAAGGGTGTCGTTGCCCGCACCGCCATTGATGTTATCGGCACCCTCGCCGCCCAGAAGGACGTCATCGCCATCGTTTGACCAGATGGTGTCATCGCCCGCACCGCCATCAACCGTAACATCGCCATAGGAATGGGTGTTGCTGGTCAGATCGACGACGTCGTTACCGTCGCCAGCATCGATGTTTTCGATATCAACGATCGACGGGTTGGCCGCACCGTTTTCATGATCACGATCAAGAATGATCGCATCGTCACCGGCGCCGGCCACAAGCGTGTCATTGCCTTCGCCACCAACGAAGCTGTCATCGGACAGGTTCTTGCCCGCGATATCGGCAACTTCGCCGGTCCCATCGGTGGTCGGGCTGCCGACATGGTCTGTGGTGTCGCCGTCTGCGGCAACGCTGTCACCTTCGAACGACAGAACATCATCACCGGCACCGCCATCAAGCAGGTCGGCACCTTCGCCACCGGCAAGGGTATCGTTGCCTGCACCGCCCGAAAGCGTGTCGTCACCGGCACCACCATCAAGGACGTTGTCACCGGTCGAACCGATCAGGGTGTCATTACCTGCACCACCGGTCGCACCTTCGATACCATCGAGGGTATCGGTGCCATCGGTTGCCGTACCGGTCCCGTTTTCAAGATCAACAACAACGCCGTCTGTCTGGTCGGAATAATCGACAATATCGTCGCCTTCGCCACCGATCAGGGTGTCATTGCCGGCACCGCCCGAAAGGGTGTCATTGCCCGCACCGCCATCAATGACGTTGTCGAATTCATTGCCAGCCAGCGTGTCATCATGGTCGGACCCGATCAGGGTCTCGAAACCGTCAATCGTGTCATTACCAGCACCACCGGTTGCCGTTCCGGCATCCAGGTCGACATTCACACCACTTTCGGCGTCTTCGTAGGACAGGACGTCGTCGCCTTCGCCGCCGATCAGCGTGTCATCGCCGCCATTGCCAAAGACCGTGTCATTGCCTTCGCCGCCGTCAAGGATGTTGGCGTTTTCATCACCGATCAGAACATCATCGCCATCACCACCGGTGACGTTTTCGATGCTTTCAAGGGTGTCATTGCCAGCTTCGCCCGTCGCGGTGCCAGCACCGAGATCAACGGTAACACCTTCGGTCGTATCGGAATAATCGGCGGTGTCAGATCCTTCGCCGCCGCGCAGGGTATCATCGCCTGCGCCACCGATCAGGGTGTCGTTGCCTTCGTCGCCATGGATATCATCGTTGCCAGCCTGACCATCGATGATGTCGTCGCTTTCAAGGCCGTAGATTTCATCACTGAGCTGGCTGCCGGTGATGTCATCTTCGAACTCGGTGCCAATGATGGCGTCATAGCCAAAGAAGTTTTTCTGACCAAGATCGTCGACCGAGACACCTTCAAGCGTGATGCTGTCGCCATCGCCAAGGGTGATGACGGCATTGCCGTTTTCATCATCGGCCATCTGGTCACGCAGGGTGGCAAAATCCTCGATACCATAGGAAGACAGATCGATGATGTCTTTATCGACATCAAAGTCGGTCGCGGTGTCGTGTCCGCCGCCCGGCTCAAGAACGATCAGGTCTTCGCCTTCGCCAGTGATCAGGACGTCATCGCCTGCACCGCCAACAAGGGTATCGTCGCCCGAGCCACCATCAAGGGTGTTGACCCCGTCGCTGCCGACCAGGGTATCGGTGTAATCGGTACCAATGACGCGTTCGAAGTTGCGAACAACGTCATCCCCGCCGCCACCGGTCGCATATTCCTTGACCAGATCGACGGTCACACCGGCATCGACATTGGAATAGTCGATGGTATCGAGCTCACCGTCACCACCATCAAGGATGTCATCGCCGGCATCGCCATAGACCCAGTCATCGCCAGCACCGGCTTCGACAATGTCGTCACCTTCGCCGCCGCTGATGGTGTCATCACCGGCTTCACCCAGAAGGATGTCGCCACCGGCACCACCATTGATGATGTCATCGCCGGCACCGCCACTGATTTCGTCGATGCCTTCGCCGCCATCGATTACGTCATCACCAGCACCACCATCAATCGCGTCGCCACCAGCGCCGCCGGAAATGGTGTTGTTGTTTTCGTCACCGGCAATCTTGTCGTTGAAGTCTGAACCAACGACATCTTCGATATCGATCAGGGTATCATTGCCCTGACCGGTTGCGGTGCCCGCCGCCAGATCAACATCAACGCCCTGATCGGCACTGCTGTAATCGGCGGTATCGGAACCTTCGCCACCATCAAGGACGTCATCACCCGCACCACCGACAAAGGTGTCGTCACCGGCAAGGCCGGTCAGGGTGTTGTTTTCTGCGTTACCCGACAGGGTATCGTCAAACAGGGTACCGGTGACGTTTTCGATGCCTTCAAGAACGTCATCGCCGTCACCACCGGTTACAGTGCCTGCCTCAAGGTCGGCAACAATGCCTGCACCCTCGGTCGAATAATCTGCGGTGTCATTGCCTTCACCACCGCGCAGCACGTCAGACCCGGCATTGCCGACCAGCGTGTCATCGCCGGTGCCACCATCGATGGTGTCATTGCCTTCGCCACCGATCAGGCGGTCATTGCCGGCACCGCCATCGATGCTGTCGTCGCCTTCAAGGGCGTTGATGATGTCATCGCCGCTGCCGCCGATCATTTCATCGGCGTTTTCAGAGCCAAGGCGAACATCGACACCGACGAAGTTATCGGCACTCAACTCTGCCGGGGTGACCCCTTGCAGGGTGATGGTGTCGCCACTGTCAAACGTGATGGTCAGATCGCCATTGGCGTCCGTGCCAAACATTTGTTCCAGCGCGCCGTAGCCTGCGATGTTGAAGCTGGTCAGGTCGATGGTATCGACCGCCGGGTTGAAATCAGTGATCGTGTCATTGCCGTCACCCGGATTGAAGATCACCTGGTCGGCACCTTCGCCGAGCGTCAGGGTGTCATTGCCTGCACCGGCATCAAAGGTGTCATCACCCGCACCACCGATAAAGGTGTCGCTCTGCCCACCACCGATAAAGGTATCGTTGAAGTCAGACCCTTCGATGGCCTCGATACCCTCAAGCGTATCGGTGCCGGTTGCCGTACCCGAAACGGTGTGGTTGCTGGTATCCACCGTAACGGCGGATTCAGAGTCGGCATAGCTTGCGGTATCATAGCCTTCGCCACCGATCAGGCGGTCATCGCCGGCACCACCCAGAAGGGTGTCGTTACCATCACCACCATCCAGCGTATCGGAACCTACACCACCGGAAATCGTGTCATTGCCAGCGCCACCTTCGACAAGGTCATTGCCGCTGCCTGACGAAATGACGTCGTTGCCAGCACCACCCGTAATGGTATCGGCACCCTCGCCAGTATTGATGATGTCATTGCCGGCCCCGCCATCGACAATGTCGGAACCTTCGCCAGTCGTGATGACGTCATTGCCTTCGCCGGCATTGACGGTGTTGTCACCGTCACCGGCATTGATCACGTTGCCCGTGTCATCGCCAATGATCAGATCATCACCGTCACCGGTGGTGACATTTTCAATATTGGTAAAGGTGTCGGTATCCGTGCCGTCAGAGGCCGTACCGTTGGTGAAATCGACAGTCTGATCGCCAGATAGATCGCTGAGATCAAGGGTATCGTTGCCCGTACCACCGTCGATGGTGTCGCTACCGGCACCACCGCGCAGCGTATCATTGCCCGCACCACCCAGCAGAACGTCATCACCCGCGCGACCATCAAGGATGTCATTGCCCGCTTCGCCCGAAAGGGTGTTGCGACCGCTATCGCCGCGCAGGGTATCGGCATTTCCGGAACCAGTCACATTTTCGAAGTTCGAAATGATGTCGCCGGTGCTGGTTACGCCCGTCTGCAGGTCAACCGAAACGCCAGATTCATCTGCGAAGGAAAGGGTATCCTCGCCCTCGCCGCCATCGAGTGTATCGATGCCGGCACCGCCGGAAATGGTGTCGTTGCCAGCGCCACCTTCGATCACGTCATTGCCAGCACCACCGGTCACGATGTCATCGCCGTCACCGGCAAGAATGGTGTCGTTGCTGCCACCACCAGTGATCACGTCATCATGGTCAGATGCAATGATCTGTTCGATGCCGCTGAAGGTATCAGTACCGGTATCTTCGCCGGTTGCGGTGTTGGTGCCCAGATTGATGTTCAGGCCGGATGCAGCATCCGAGTAATCCAGCGTATCGGCACCCGCGCCACCAATATAGGTGTCATCGCCAAGTTCACCGACGAAGCTGTCATCACCTGCGCCACCATCCAGGATGTCGTCACCAGCACCACCGGTCAGCATGTCGTTCCCGGCGCCACCATTGATCACGTTATCGGCGTCATCGCCCGTAATGGTGTCGTTAAATTCTGTGCCGGTGACGTTTTCGAAACCGGAAATCGTGTCATTGCCATCCGCACCGGTCGCGGTTCCCGCAGACAGATCGATGTTCTGGCCACCGGTTGCCTCGGAATAATCAAGGGTATCGGTCCCTTCACCACCCGACAGGGTGTCATCCCCGGCACCACCGGAAATCACGTCATTGCCAGCGCGACCTTCAATCGTGTCATCGCCAGCCCCACCCGAAAGGGTGTTTGCCGCATCCGAACCACCGATGCTGTCTTCAGCATCCGAGCCAATCACGTCTTCGATGTTGCTCAGCAGATCGGTACCGTCGGCCTTGGCGGCCGATCCGGCTTCAAGGTCAACGGCAACACCGGTTTCGCTGTTGCTGTAATCAATCACGTCCTGACCGGCACCGCCGTCAATCACGTCATCGCCAGCACTGACATTGATGGTGTCGTTACCCGCACCGCTCAGAATGGTGTTATCTGCATCCGAACCGGTGATTTCGTCAGCCATGGCCGAACCGATGGCATTTTCGACATTCAGAACCGTATCGCCGGTTTCACCATCGGTCTGGCCAGTTCCGAGATCAAGGCTGATACCCTGCTCTGAGCCTGAATAGTCAACGGTATCAATACCGTCACCACCATCAATCAGGTCATTGCCAAGTCCACCGATCAGGGTGTCGTCACCGGCACCACCGAGAAGCGTGTCGTTACCTTCACCACCAGACAGGAAATCGTCACCATCTTCCCCAGACAGGACGTTATTTCCCAGATTACCCGTGATGGTGTCGTCAAAACCGGAACCGGTCAGGTTTTCGACATTGGCAAGCTGATCGTTGCCAAGTCCGGTGACCGTGCCGGCCGCAAGATCGGCCGCAATACTACCGGTCGCATTTCCGTAATCGACCGTATCAATGCCGGCACCACCGTTCAGAACGTCATCGCCACCGCTTGCGATCAGGGTGTCATTGCCGGCACCGCCATCAACCGTGTTGTCGCCAGCATCGCCCGCCAGAGTATCTTCATGGGCGGAACCAGTAACGTTCTCGACGCTTTCCAGGGTATCTTCGCCTGCCGCACCCGTTGCAGTTTGGGCCGCAAGATCAACCGTCACACCACCTGTGGCATTGGCGTAACTTGCCGTATCGTTGCCGTCGCCACCCGACAGGGTGTCGTCGCCGCCAAGGCCTTCAAGGATATCGTCACCTTCACCGCCGATCAGGATGTTGTCGGCGTTCGAACCGGTAAGAACATCATTTCCTGCGCCGGCAACAACGTTTTCAACGTTGCGGATCGTGTCATTGCCGCTTGCAGCAGTCGCCGTCCCGACCTGAAGGTTGACCGTTGTGCTGCCAGCTTCGTCAGAATAATCGACGGTATCAACGCCGTCGCCACCATCAAGGATATCGTTGCCTTCACCCCCGATAAGCGTGTCATCGCCCGCACCACCAAAGATGCTGTCATCATCTTCAAGGCCATCGATGGTGTCGTTGCCATCAAGACCCGACAGGGTGTCCTGACCATCGGTACCCGACATGGTGTCGTCACCCGACGTTCCTACAATGTCACGTACGCCGATGAAGTTATCAGCGGTAATGTCGTCAAGGCTGACACCTTCGAGCACCATCGACGTGCCTTCGCCGAAATCGATGACAAGGTCACCGTTTTCGTTCTCGGCCATCATCTCATAGAGCTCGCCATAGGTATCAATACCCAAAGCACGAATATCGATCTGGTCTTCGCCAACAGCGAAGTCGGTGATGGTGTCTGTGCCATCCTCCGGACCGACAACATAGACATCGGCACCCGTACCACCGGTTAACGTATCGTCACCTGCACCACCGGTGATGGTGTCGGCACCGGCACCGGCGTTAATAATGTTATCGCCATCATCGCCGGTGATGGTGTCTGCCTGCGCAGAACCAATAACGTTTTCGACACCGCTGATGCTATCGGTGCCATCAGCTCCGGTCGCGGTTCCAGCCGAAAGATCAATGCTAACCGCATTTCCATCTGCATAACTGATGGCATCTGTGCCTTCGCCGCCTTCGATGGTGTCGCTTCCCGCACCACCAACCAGCAGGTCATCACCTGCGCCACCATCAAGGATGTCATCACCTACGCCACCATCAAGGGTGTCATTGCCCGCGCCACCCTCGATGGAATCATTTCCTGCACCACCCGACAGGGTGTTGTTGGCATCATCCCCGATCAGAGTATCGTCGTGATCAGAACCGCGGATACTTTCAATGCTTTCGAGCGTGTCGTTGCCAGCAGCACCGCTTGCAGTTCCTGCCGACAGATCAACCGTTACCGAACCGTCCGCATCACTGTAATCAGCGGTGTCAAAGCCGTCACCACCCACCAGGGCGTCATTGCCCGCACCACCCGAAAGCGTGTCGTTACCAGCACCACCAAGCAGAGCATCATCGCCTTCACCACCGGAAATAACGTCGTTACCGGCACCGCCGGACAGGGTGTTGCCCCCGCTATCCCCGATAAGGGTATCGTTCTGACCCGAGCCAATAACGTTTTCGATGTTGCTAAGCGTGTCCTGATTGCCAACACTTCCACCAACACCGGTTTCCAGATTGACTAAAACACTACCAGCGCTCGAGTAATCAACCGTATCTTCGCCGTCACCGCCATCAATGACGTCCTGACCGGCACCACCATTGATCGTATCGTCGCCGCTATTGCCGAAGATGGTGTCGTCACCAGATCCACCATTGATCGTATCGTTGCCCGCCAAAGCATCGATAATCTCGGCCGATGTCGAACCTTGCAAGATATCATCACCCTCGGTAGCACCAAGGGATTCGATATCAATAAAGTTGTCCGCCGTAAGATCTTCCGGTGAAACACCATTTAGGGTCATGGTGTTACCATTGATGGTAATTACCGCGTTACCATTGACATCGGTACTGAGCAATTTCTTCAGGGCTTCAAAATTAGGAATATCGAAGCCCGAGAGATCGATCTTGTCTTCCGCCGGATCGAAATCGGTAATCACATTCGCATCAGTTTGCGTTGTGAAGACAAAAGTATCCGATCCTTCGCCACCGGATAGTACGTCGTTACCACCGCCCGAATTGATAACATCATCACCGGCACCACCTTCGATGATATTATTGGCCGACGAACCTGTCAGAATATCGTTGAAGTCAGAGCCGATCACGTTTTCGATCGAAACAAGCGTGTCGTCTCCCTCGGCGCCTGTCGCGGTAGAAGAGCCAAGGTTGACATTCACTGCGCCGGAGGCTTCTGCATAATTAGCGGTATCTGATCCCGACCCACCGGAAATCACGTCATTACCGTCACCACCGGTAATGGTGTCGTTCCCGGAACCACCATTGAGAACATCGTCACCACCACGTCCGGACAGAACGTCATTGCCGCTGCCGCCATTCAGGACGTTGGCATTGTCATCGCCTGCAAGCGTATCGTCAGACGTGGAACCCGTGACATTTTCGAAATTCGCAATCGTATCGGAGTCTTCACCCGTGGTTGCCTGACCGGTTTCAAGATCAACGTCAACGCCGCCCGCAGCATCCTGATAGCTCAGCGTATCGTTGCCTTCGCCACCATCGAGATCGTCGCTGCCGGCACCGCCACTGATCACGTCATTACCGGCGCCACCGGTGATGGTATCCGTACCGGTTCCACCGGAAATGACATCATTGCCATCGCCGCCGTCGATCGTGTCGTTGCCTGCGCCGCCGGAAACCGTATCGTTGCCTTCTTTGGCGGTGATCACATCACTGCGGTCTGTACCGACAAGGATGTCCTTGTTTTCAGTACCTTCGAGTGAGCGGATGCCCTTGAAGTTGGCAAAGGTCAGGCTGTCGGGATCAACACCTTCAAGCGTAATGACAGCATCGCCAACCGTGATCGTTGCGTTGCCTGCTGCGTCTTCACCGATGAAATCGACGATGTCAGAGAACAGCTCAAGCCCGTCAATACCCTGGATATCAATGATATCGTTTGCCGGATCGAAATCGGTGACCAGATCATTACCACTGTCAGACCTGATAACAAACGTATCAGCACCCAAACCACCGGTGAAGGTATCGTCCCCGCCGCGACCATCAAAGGTATCGTCGCCTGCGCCACCGTCGAAGCTGTCATTGCCACTGCTGCCCAGCATGGTGTCGGCAGCCGCACTACCTTCAATTTCTTCGAAACCGGAAATCTGATCCGTGAAGGTGTTACCGGTGACCGTTCCTTCTTCGAGGTCGACCGTGATACCCGCGCCAAGACCTTCGGCACCGGAGCTGTAGCTTAGCGTATCGTTGCCTTCGCCACCGATAAGGGTGTCGTCACCTGCACTGCCAAATACCGTATCGTTGCCAGCACCGGTATCAATGATGTTGTCTTCATTATTGCCATAAACGACATCGTCGCCAGATCCGGAAACAACGTTTTCAAATCCTGAAATCGTGTCATTGCCATCACCGGTCGCCGTGCCACCGGCAAGGTCCACAGTGATTCCACCATCAACATCGGAGTAGTCGACGGTATCAATGCCAGCGCCACCAGACAGATCATCATCACCGGCACCACCGGAAATGGTGTCATTGCCCGCACCGCCCAACAGAACGTCGTCGCCGCCACCGCCGGAAATGATGTCATCACCGCCCAGACCCGAAAGGGTATTGGCAGCGTCATCACCGGAAATCACATCGTTATTGCCGGAACCAATGACATTCTCAAAGTTGGTAACTTGGGACGCACCGGAATCCGTTATTACCGTTCCGGTTGCAAGATCGACATTCAGGCCGGTCACATCGCCAAAGCCGACCGTGTCATTACCTTCGCCGCCATCGACTGTATCATTGCCACCAACATTGCGAACGATGTCGTCGCCGGCCCCGGTCGAAATGACGTTGTCACCTGCAGATGCCAGAACGGTGTCGTCACCCGCACCGGTAATGACGTTTTCAATGCTGCTCAGGGTATCGGTTTCACCGGTTGCACTGTCGCGCGCTGTACCGGCAGCAAGATTTACATCCTGGCTGCTTTCGCGTGCGCTCAGATCAAGGGTATCACTGCCTTCGCCACCGATAATGACATCGACGCCATCTTCGCCAATGAACAAGTCATCGCCATCGCCACCATCAAGGGTGTCATTGCCGCCACGGCCAACAAGTGTATCGTTCCCGGCGCCACCGCTAAGCACGTTAACACCATCATCACCATACAGCTCGTCGTCATAGTCCGAGCCGGTCGCATTCTCGATACGATCAAGGACATCGTCGCCATCGGCACCGGTCGCGGTTCCCGCGCCCAGATCAACCTGCACGCCGCCATTAGCACCGGAATAATCAACGGCATCAATGCCTTCCTGACCGCGCAGGGTATCGTTGCCTGCACCACCCGAAACCGTGTCATCGCCATAGCCGCCCGAGACAACGTCATCACCGGCACCACCGCTGAGCGTGTCGTCGCCGCCATACCCATACAGTGCGTCGTTGCCGTCCGTGCCGGTGCCGACATCATTGTCTTCGGTTTCAAAGATGCGCCCGAAACCACGGAAATCATCCGCGCTCAGGCTGTCGCTGCTTACCCCTTCAAGGGTGAGCGTCCCCTGATCGCCTAAATCGATAACGGTGTTGCCGTTACCATCATCGGACATCATGGTTTGCAGGGTTGCGAAGTCCTGAATGCCAAGTTTGGAAAGATCAATAATGTCTTCCGAACCGGCAAAATCGGTAATCGTGTCGTTGCCGAAATTCTCGGTCAGTTCAAAGTCATCTGCGCCCGAACCACCGGTCAGGGTATCGTCACCCGCACCACCGGTCAGCGTATCGATGCCCGCACCGCCCTCAAGAACGTTATCGGAATCGTTGCCCGAAATGTGATCGTCATAGTCGGAGCCGACAACGTTTTCGACCATCTGGACAACGTCATTGCCCGCACCGCCTGTCGCGGTTTCGTTGACAAGATCAACGGTTACAGCACTTTCGGCATCGCTGTAGCTGACAGTATCAACGCCACTGCCGCCCTGAATGTGGTCGTCACCTTCGCCACCGCGCAGGAAGTCGTTGCCCGAACCGCCTGCCAGAACATCGTTACCGGAACCACCAACCAGAAGGTCATCACCGGCACCGCCCTGCAGCATGTCGTCATTGTCGCCGCCAAACAGGCTGTCGCTGCCATCGCCACCCTGCAGGATGTCATTGCCGCTTTCACCGCGCAAAACGTCGTCGCCGCCACCACCTTGCAACAGGTCGTCGCCAGAACCGCCTTCAAGGGTGTCGTCGCCGTCATTGCCCTGAAGCGTGTCATTGCCAGCGCCACCGCCGAGAATATCGGTCTCGTCACCGCCCTGAACCAGGTCAACGCCGGTGGTCGGCTGATTGTCATAGGCATTGGCGTCGCCGTCATCGGCATCAACAACACCGCCATCGGTTTCACCTTCGGCATCGCCAAATGCTTCGCCAGAGGTCGCATCACCCGTGGTATCGCTTCCAGCGTCACCTTCGGAAGCAGCGCCAGCTTCGCTATCATCAGCCGGAGTATCGCCAGATGCAGGTTCTTCGCCCGTGGTTTCATCACCCGCAGTTTCGCCGGAAGAGGCATCGGCACCGGACGTCTCATCACCAGCCGCGCCAGCATCACCCGATCCGGTCTCGCCCGAGCCTTCTGCAGATGTTTCTTCGCTGCCCTCGCCCGAAGTATCGGAACCGGCTTGCGGATCGGTGGTTTCACCACCGGTTTCCGCGCCAGCTTCGACACCCGCCTGGGCACCGGCATTGGTATTGTCTTCGGTGGTCTGACCGCTCTCGCCCGTCGCACCTTCGGCACCGGTTTCTTCACCAGTACTCTCTTCGCCCGCGGCTGCATCGCCGCCAGTCGCGCCGGTTTCGGCGCCAGAAGTTTCTTCTCCAGTGGTTTCTTCACGCACGGCAGCGTCACCGGAAGTCTCGTCACCGGTTGCTTCGTCTACCGGCTGCTCCGAACCTTCACCAGCAGCTTCGCCGGAATCGGCACTGCCGGTTTCCGATGCGCCAGCTTCGGCATCACCACCAGATTCTTGCGAACCAGCTTCGGTCTCGGAACCTGCAACAACTTCGTCACCGCCGGTCGTGTCACCGGAACCGGACTCATCGGTAGTTTCGGAGTCACCGGATGCGGTTTCGCCGCCTGTGCTGTCGCCTTCGGTGGAGCCAGTGGTTTCACCAGAAGATGCACCGGTATCCTCACCCGTTCCTTCGGAACCGGATTCAGTGCCGGCATCGCCGGTGCTGCCTGCTTCACCAGTATCGCCCGTGCTTTCCGAACCGCTGGAAGTGGCCTCGCCCGAGGTGGTATCTTCCTGCGTTTCAGAATTGCCGGTCGAACCGGTTTCAGTGCCCGTATCGCCAGAGGCGGCTTCACCGGAATCGCCCGTGCCGCTGTCGCTTGCACCACTGTCGGCACCGCCTTCGGCCTGAGCGGTTTCGTCACCGCCCGATGCACCGCTGGTGTCATCACCAGAAGTCTCGCCAGAGGTTTCATCCGATCCGGTTGAACCCGTTGAGCCTGTTTCCTCGGAACTGCCGGAATCGGTTTCCGTGCCGCCGGTTTCGGTTTCACCCGCGCCAGCTTCACCCGTCGCGTCACCGCCTGTGGAGCCATCCGTCGTCGAACCGGTATCGCCTTGCGAAGAAGACTCTTCGGCATCGCTGGTGCGACCGGCACCGGAATCAAGATTTACTTCCACACCCTGACCAGACTGGCTGTAATCAAGGGTGTTTTCGCCCAAACCACCGTCAATGACGTCCGCGCCGTCACTTGCGCCAAAGGTGTCGTCACCCGCGCCGCCAGACAGGCTGTTATTGCCGGAATCCCCGGTCAAAACGTCATTCCCCGACGTACCGCGCAGATTTTCAATATTTTCATAGGAGGTACGGTTGGCACCGGTGGCATCCGTTGAGGTGCCCTGCGACATATCGGCGCGTACGCCATCAGCCGCCCCGTCAAACGACAGGGTATCTTCGCCGGCACCGCCGTCAATGTTGTCGGAACCGCCGCCCGATGAAATGACATCATCGCCATCAGAGCCAACGATGGTGTCATCACCTTCGCCGCCCTCAATCACGTTGGCTTCGCCCTCGGCAGCAGTATCGCCGCCGTCGGTTGCAACAGAAACTTCGTTGATCTGCGGAACGTCAACCAGCGTGACGTTGGCAAGTTCTGCCTTCGAAACGCCTTCAAAAATAACCTTGTCACCGGTCGAGAAGACGATGAATGCATTGCCCGCCGCATCCTCGCTTACGAGCGCCATCAGTTCGCTGACGCTGTCGACACCAAGATCGCTTAGTGCCAGTTCGTCTTCATCAACGTTGAAATCGGTAATTGTGGTCTGCTCGAAACCGCTTTCGAGCACAAAGGTATCGCGGCCCTCGCCGCCGGTCACGACATCCTGTCCCTCGCCCGATTCGAGGATGTCGTCGCCTTCGCCGCCAATCAGCGTGTTGTCACCACCATCGCCCACCAGAACATCGTCATAGGCACTGCCAATGACGTTCTGAATGTTGGTGAAAACCTGGGTTGCTGCAGATTGGGGATTGCCTTCGCCAAAAGAGTTGGCGCCAGAATCAGTTTTGACCGCATCAGAATCACCTTCCGAGCGGTCATCAAGTACCTGATCAATGTCGGTGTCAGTTACTCCAACACCGTCGTCTTGGTTGGCGGGCGAGACCAAAGCACATACTCCCTACATGGGAATTGTTTTTACCAGTACTGCGGCGGGCATCCGCCCCAGAATCTTTTTATACCCCAGTATAAATTAGATCTTTGCGAATCATCAATAGCAAATGACTCGTTCTGGCGCGAATCCCGCATTTTTCTCATGTTTTCTGGCGCTTTGGAAGGAAAAAGCCGGGCCTGTCAGAATCTGTCAGGTTGTATAGATCGACACATCATGACCTATACGTTCTTTGCTTATTTACTGTTCGCGGAATGCGCGCTCGAAACTGGTGGTGATCGGGGAAAACAGATAAGCGAGAATCGTTCTCGCCCCTGTCACGATCTCGAGCTGGGCAGGCATACCGGGCGAAAGAATCATGCCTTCATGCTCGGCCAGGCTCTCTGCGTCGATCTCGACCATGGCCTGGAAATAGGATCGGCCTTCGGAGTCTGTCAGACGGTCTGGCGAAACGTCGGTGACCGTACCCTTGACCGGTGCAAACCAGCGCTGGCTGAACGAGGTCACCCGGATATTGACCGGAAGCCCGGCCGAAACAACGTCGATGTCGTTGGGCGAAACGCGGGCTTCGA
Source organism: Thalassospira sp. HJ (assembly GCF_000948415.1). GTDB lineage: Bacteria > Pseudomonadota > Alphaproteobacteria > Rhodospirillales > Thalassospiraceae > Thalassospira. The sequence goes on from NZ_JYII01000020.1 coordinate 24,750, forward strand.
TGACAAGACGATCATCGGCCGGCACGATTTCAAGAACCTGCGCACCCGGCGGAATAACCCCGCCGACGGTGGTGAACTGCATGTTGGTCACCGTGCCATTGCGCGGCGCCTTGATATCAGACCGCACCAGAATATCCTCGGCCGATCGCAGTCGTTCGTTCAGATCAGAAATCTCGCTTTGCACGTCGCGCAGTTCGGTATTGATCGACTGCAAATGATCACGCATCAGCTGTGACTGACTGGCCTTTACCTGCTGGATCTGTTGTTCGATCCGCGCGATATCGGCGGAATAGCGGCCAATATTGCCGAGGGTCTCAACCAAACGGCTTTCAAGCTGCAGCAACCGGGTCCGTCTGGCATAGCCAAGGTCGACCATCGGTTTGACCATGGCGAGCTCTTCCTTGACGATGCCGACCTGCTGTTCGGCGGCGATCTTTTGCTCGCGCGTGCCGACAATCTCGCGACGTAGCTCCTTGATGCGCTCGTCATAAAGCTCCACCTCGCCCTTGAACGCGCTGCGGCGGCTTTCAAACAGGGTGGCTTGCGCATCCGTGATCGAGAAATAGCGCGGGTCTTCAAGTGGCTGCGGGAAGGTCAGATGATCTTCCTGTGCGCGTTCGGCAACAAGGCGCGTCTGGGTCGCCAGCGCATTGAGATAGCGGTTATTGAGCAGATCAAAGCTGGCGCGTGACCGGGTGTCATCAAGGCGCACCAGAACATCACCCGCCTGAACGCGCGATCCATTACGCACCAGAATTTCACGAATGATGCCGCCTTCAAGATGCTGCACACTTTGGCGGCCAGAAAATGGTGCGACCACGCCGCTTGCGGTCGCCGCCGAATTGACCTCGGCCGTGCCCGCCCAAAGCAGGACAGAGCCAAACCCCAAAAACAGGATCAAAAACCCGATCCGCACCAACGGCTTGACGTCGGTGCTAAGCTCGCGCGCGGTTGGAAGTTGCACACCACCAGACATCAGGCACCACCCTGTCGGCGCTCGGCCGATCCTTCAACCACACGCAATTGCGGGCGGCCACGTCGGGCGGTTTGCGCACGCACCTGTTGGCGTTCTGCCGGGCGATCTTCGGCATCCGCTGGTCTGCGGCGCGGTGCCCGTGCGGCGGCGGCCCGTTCGGCATCCTCACGCACCTTGCGCATGCGCATTGCGGCTTCTTCGCGCGCCTTGGCGATGGCTTCGGCTTCGCTCATTTTGCGTTGTGCGGCGGGCTTTCGGGCCGGTTGGGCGGCGCGTTCGGGCTGTGGCTTTGGTTTGGCTGCCGGGCGTTTGGCTGCAAGGTCGGCGGCACTGGCCGGACGGGCTTCACGCGATGGCCGGGCTGGCGGATCCTTGCGCGCGGTATCCTGCTGTGTTGCCGTTTCCTTTTTGCGCACCGGGCGCATGGTCATCATGGTGCCGCCCGGGGTCGGCTGCGGCTTCATTTCCGTTTTGGCAATCCCGGCCGCCTGTTTGGCGGCCTGCGCCCGGCCCGATCCGGTTTCGCCAGTCGAACCGAAATCGGCAATTTCCGGCATTTCCTCAATCTCGGGCTCTGCTTCAGGAGCAGGCGTGCTCATGGCAGCTGCCGGATGGGTATTGGGTGCGCTGTTCTTTTCAACAATCGGGCGCGGCGCATCCGGATTGGGAACCGCAATCTGTTTTGGCGTGATCCGCATTTGCCCATCAGATGGCGGCACATCCGCCGCAGCCGGACGGGCACTTGGCGGCAGGCCGCGGGCAATTTCCGCGCCCGTGATTTCATCGTCTTCGATGCCTGGTTTCGGCATTGCCGGTTTGGCACCACCCTTGACCGGGACCACCTGAATTTGCCCGTCTGCAAGGGCCAGAATGGCATCAGCACGGGCCAGAATTTCGCGCTCGTGACTGACGATAAAGGTCGTAATGCCGTTGCGACGAAGTACCTCGATCAGCTCGCTGATATGGGCGACACCGCTGTCATCAAGGGCGGTTGTCGGCTCATCAAGCAGCAACAGTCGCGGGCGCGAAAACAGGGCGGCCGCCAAGGCAATCAATTGCCGCTGCCCACCCGAAAGGTTGCGCCCGCCGCGATCCACCCGCGTGTCATAGCCATCAGGCAAATCAAGAATGAACTGATGCGCACCGGCAAGCTCAGCCGCCTGAATGATGTCGCGCATTTCCGCATTACCCAGGCGGGCAATGTTTTCGGCAATCGTGCCCGGGAACAGGAACGGGTTTTGCGCCAGATAACCGATCTGCGCCCCCATTTCAGTGCGATCCACCCGTGATGCTTCCACATCATCAAGCTTCACCGACCCGGAACCGGGCAACCAGATGCCCATGATCAGTTTCAGAAGGGCTGTCTTGCCAACCCCGTTAAACCCGGCAAGCGCAATGATCTGCCCCGGCCCCGCCTTGAACGAGAACCCCTTGAACAGAACATTACGGCTGTTGGGCGGCGCAAAGACAAGGCGATCCACACTGACTGCCATGCCACGGCCACGCGGCATCGGGGCCGGGACGGTCTGACGTTTTTCAAGCAGGATGTTATTTAGGCGCTCAAACGAACTGCGCGCTGCATTCCAGCTGCGCCACGCGGTTACCGCACCATCAAAGGGTGCCAAGCCCCGCATACCAAGGATCATGGAAGCCACCATGATGCCGATTGTGATGCTTTCGGACAGAACCAGATAGGCCCCGACACCGATAAAGCAGACCTGCATGGCAAGGCGGACAAAATGCGAAAGCGTGGTCGATGTGCCAACCCTGCGGCTGGCCTGACCTTCCCAGTAAAGCGAATCCGATTGGTCCGCCTGCCAGCGCTGGCGGGCGGACTGGGTCATGCCCATCGCTTCCATCGCCTCGGCATTGCGGACATAGGTTTCTTCCTGCGCAATGCCGCGGTTCTGGCTTTCTTCCGACCGGTCCACAGAAATCTTGGCGGCCGCCTCGTTGGCGATTGCGATCACGATCAACAGCAACGCACCGCCACAGGCCACCATGCCAAGACGGGTGTCGAAAATGAACACCACCCCGATATAGACCGGCGCCCACATGAAATCGATCAGGGCGAATGGCCCGCTGCTGGTCAGAAAACCGCGCAGACCATAAAGATCACGCAATGGCCGCTGGCGCATCTGGCTGCCGCGCGCTGATTGCTGCACGACATGAGCAAACAGCTCGCCGCCCAGACGCAAATCAAGTGCTGTCCCGACCCGGATCAGAACCCGCGATCGCAGCTGCTCCATTGATGCGATGAAGACCAGAACAAGACCGATACCCAGTGTGAGTAGGGCCAGCGTATCAACCGAGCGGCTGGAAAGAACGCGGTCAAAAACCTGCATGGAATAGATCGGGATCACCATGTTGAGCAGGTTGATCACCATCGAGAATCCGCCGACAAGCGCGATCGACCGCCAGAACAACCGTTCCAGCGGGGTACGATCCCCCTCGCGTCCCGCATCCGATTTGCGAGTTGGCCGGATTCTATCCAACAGGCCCATTCGTTCCTTCCGCTATATCCACCCATGAAACATGGGCGAAACCCTTATATTTGTTGCCTTTGGCCATTTGCCAATCACGCATGGCAAACCACCCGCGCAGCGAAGCCACAACGGGTATCCTAGCCAATGGCATACTCCCACTATTCTAGTCGAATATATAAGGATGTGTTAAAATTTTGCCGCAAAGCCCTTTATTTCATTGCCTTACCGAACCCTCTGACCGGGCAATGCCGACCAAATTACAGTACCGAATCCTGCGCTACAAAGACCAGCCAAAATCTGTGCTGGATCAATGCCCTTAACACCCTGCCTGACATAGACTTTTTCCGGTCCGGTGCGATCTGCCATTTGCGCAATTGCCCCTTCGCACCCTATCTTTGGGGTATTGCGCCAACACCAAACCCGACAGGCAAACCCTTCATGGCTGACAACACGCCGCAACTTCCGGGCTTCATTCAACGGTTTCTCGCCATCGAGCCGGGCGGAGTCTCTCACGCGGGCGGGCTGATGGCCTGCATGATCGGGGTGCTTGCCGCCTGCGCCTGGATGCTGGGCGGGGTATCGATGATGATCTCGGCCGGTGTTGCGGTTGCGCTGATGCTGGCCCTGTCGCCAATGATCTCGCCGGATGTGTTGATGAAAATGCTGCGCGCCAGTCCGCTATCGGGTGAAGATTATCCCGCCATCCACGAAATGAGCCGCCTGCTTTCCGAACGCGCCGGCCTTAGTCACAAGCCAAAGCTGTTTCTGCTGCCCGGCAAGGGAGTCAATGCCATCACGACGGGCACCGATGACAACACGACGATTGCGATTTCAAGCGATGCCGTGCATGGCCTTTCGCCGCGTCAAATGCGCGCCATTCTTGCCCATGAAGTCGCCCATGCCTGGCATGGTGACACGCGGATTTTGCTGATTACCGATGTGCTTTATCGCGCAACATGGACAATTGCGCTGTTTGGTCTGGCGATCTTTATCTTTGGCGATTTCAATCCACCCGCCTGGATGATTGTCCTGTTTGGCGCGGTACCGACCATCAGTTTCCTGTTTCAGCGCGCCGTCATCCGCGACCGCGAATTTGCCGCCGATCATGGCGCCAGTGATTTACTGAACGGCCCCGAAGATATGATTGATGCCCTGCTTCACATCGATCAGATCAACCGCAAGCGCCTTGGCCTTGTGCCCTATCGCAGCACGCAGCCGCCCAGCCTGCTCGATACCCATCCATCGGTTGGCGCACGTATCAAGGCGCTCCGTGACCTTAAGCCCGGCACATGGCAGAAATTCTTTGAAAACCGGCGCATGCCGCCGCAATAATCGGCCATGGCAGCAGCGGAAAACACCAACAATTCGGATCTTGGCACCTGCGCGATCTGTGGGCGCGCGATGATCGCAGGTCCCAGTGTCGATCGTCATCACTGGCGCCCGAAATCGCAGGGCGGGACGGAAACCGAATGGCTGCACCGGGTGTGCCACCGCATGATCCACCGCCTGTTTGATGAAGCCACACTGGCGCGCGATTATGACAGCCCCGCAAAACTTCTGGCCCATCCCGACATCGTCAAGTTTGTCAAATGGGTGCGCAAGAAACCCGATGATTATGTCGACTGGCCGGAAAGTGCCGGGCGCTATGGCCGCAATCGTGGCAGGCGCCGATAAGCTGCAGCGTTGGTGCGCCGGGGAAAGGACTGCCAATTTAACCATTTACCTGCCAAGATAGGCGCAATATACGCGTCAAACGCGAAACCGCCGACAGCAGGAAACACCGATGCCAAGCCTTGATATGCTCAATGAACTGATCCCGGTCTTTGTCACCCTGTTCGTGATCATTGACCCGCTGGGTCTGGTACCGGTCTTTATCGTCCTGACCCAGGGCACAAGTGCCGCCCACCGTCGGCGCATGGCAATCCGCGCCTGCTTGACCAGCTTCTTCATTCTGGCCGCTTTCGCCCTGATCGGCGAAGGATTGCTGGGTGTGTTTGGCATTCATATGCCTGCCTTCCGGATTGCCGGGGGCACGTTGCTGTTTTTGATCGCGCTTGAAATGCTGTTTGAAAAACGCAGCCAGAAACGCAACGAGCGCGCCGAACAGGTCCATCAGGAACTTGAAGAAGACCACGAGGCGGAAAAGGCCGCAAAAACCGCCAAGGCCAACGCCAAGAAACCCGCAACCAAAACCGCAGACGGCCCGACCATCCCCGATGACGAGGCCGACGACATCTCGATCTTCCCGATGTCGATCCCGTTCCTGTCAGGCCCCGGTGCGATTGCATCCGTGATGCTTTTGATGGGCAAATTCGAAGACAATATCGCCATGCAGGCCAGCGTCATTGGCGTTGTCGCCGTCGTGATGGTGATCGCCTTTGTCTTCTTCCTGCTGGCAAACGTGGTCGCCAAACGCCTCAGTCCAACCGTCGCCACCGTGGTATCACGCCTGCTCGGCATGATCCTGGCTGCCTTGGCCGTCCAGTTCATCATCGATGGCGTGAAACAGGCGTTTTTCTGAGTCCACAGAAATGTGCAGAAAGCAAGAATAAGGAAACCCATACTGCCTGACTGATCTATATGTCCTTAGGACATATAGATCAGTCAGGCGAACGTCAACATCTTCGGAGCAGTTAACTAAAAAAATTTGACTTTCCCGCTCACCATGTGTATATGTCCTAAGGACATATACACATGGTGAGCAGATGAACTTCACTGACGCATTAGAAGAAGCGCTTCTAGCCCGTGACTTACCAATCATAACTTTTTATGACTTCTTCGTTCTTGGACAACAGATTTTTTTTGCCAAAAAATGGGGAGATAGTTTCTTAAAACGCCTGCCGCACAATTGGGACTACACACGCGCCCGAAATGCAATCAAACGAATGGAGGAACGCAAAGCTCTTGTGCCAGACTCAAACTTTCGTTCATTTGTTTGGCGTGTAACCCAATCAACCCGAGCTGGCAGTGCAGAAGAAATTATATGCATCTCTGATCCCTTCTCGTATGTCTCTCATTTATCTGCAATGCATATATACGGCCTAACAAATAGAAACCCTGAGGCTTTGCAAATAACCACCCCAAAACGCAAGCTTTGGAATTCAATGCAAGAAGAACGCATTAAGCGAGACCTCCCATCGCTCGCCACGCTTGAACCAAAGTTAATGTTCCGCCCCCACTACAAGCAGTTAGTAAGAAGACGAAAAGTAAGCACACATACAACCAGTTCGCCCTGGAAACCGACGAAACTGGCCGGCGAAGAAACACGCATTACAACAATCGGACAAACCTTCGCCGACATGCTGCTTCAACCAGCATTGTGTGGTGGCATGAGGCATGTGCTGGATATTTGGGCCAAAGAAAGCACTTTATGGGTAGACGAGATTATTGAAGCCATCAACACACATAAAAGCAAGATCATTAAGGTTCGTGCTGGCTATATTTTCACTGAAGTCTTGGAATTAAGCGACCCAAGAGTTACCCTTTGGCAAACAAATGCCCAAAGAGGCGGGTCTCAGAAACTAGACCCCGAAAACGAGTATAGCGCCAATTATTCCGAAACATGGATGATCTCAATAAATGTCGACTGAAGCAGAGACACCCAATTCAACGGAATACCAAAGAGTTGAAGTAGACATCAGAGGATGGGTGGAAAGTTCCAGACAAGACCCGTCACTATACCAGAAACGACAAGTTACAGAGATCGCCCTCACCGCAATCGGACTGTCAGATACACTGAACCAGCACCTAGTACTAAAGGGCGGAGCCGTAATGGCACTTGCCTTTAAAAGTGAACGCGTCACCGGGGATGTGGATTTTACCGCGATACCGGAACCCAAGGAACTAGAAGCAACGTTAGTGGACGAACTTAACAAACACCTTCCCAAAGCAGCCATTAAATTACGTTACCCAAACATAATCTGCAAAGTCCAAACAGTTAGAAAACTCCCCAAGCCATTGAATTTCGACGAACATCAGTTTCCAGCGCTACTTATCAAGATTGGATACGCAACCCGAGGCTCAAAAGATGAGGTCAAGCTAGCCGAAAACAAATCAACCAATACCTTAGAGCTTGAGATAAGCTTTAGAGATCAAGTTTATGCTTTCCAAGAGCTGAACCTAACTGAAGGAATGGCTGCAGTCCGGGCATTCACATTACATGAACTAATTGCAGAGAAACTTCGTGCCCTGATCCAGCAGCCAATTCGCAACCGCTCTCGCAGGCAGGATGTCTATGATATTTCTTATCTCATGGAAACAAATCAGCTTAGCGATGTTGACTTGCAAGAAATACATCAAACTCTGCTAAGAAAATGCGAGACCCGAGGCATTACTCCAATGCCAGACACTATGGACGACCCTGAGATACGTTCTCGGGCCAAATCCCAGTGGCACACACTGGGATTGGAGCTAGCACAACTTCCTCCGTTTGAGGACAGCTTCGAAACCATGCGTTCTCTATATAAATCCTTACCTTGGAATGAATAAAACGGATCAATCCCAGCGTTTCGCCGCGCGCAGGATGGCGTCGGTGCCGATCTGGTAGTGATCGTAAAGGGCGACGCTATCGCCGCACTGACCAAAGGCATTGACGCCAAGAGGGGCCACCGCGTGGCCGCGCACGCCGCCAAGCCATGCGAGGGCGGCCGGGTGGCCGTCGATCACGGTGACAAGGCGGGCATCCGAGGCGAGTGGTTTGAGCAGGTTTTCCACATGCGACATCTTGCCGTCGGCCTTGCCTTCAAGACGGGCACGCTCAAGATCCTGCCATTCATTGTAAAGCCGGTCGGTCGAAGTGACAGCCAGCAGACCCAAGCCCGGATGGTCTTCGGAAAGCTTTTCCCAGGCGGAAATTGCTTCAGGCGCCATGGCACCGCAATAGGCAATCGCCATTTTGCAATCCTCGCCCGGTTGGCGCAGCCAATAGCCGCCCGAAATAATTTCAGTCTTTTGCGTATCTGACAGGTCACGTTCCGGCTGCGAAAGCGGCTTGGTCGACAAACGCAGGTAGATCGAGCCACCGTCCGGGTCCTGCATATGTTCAAACGACCAGCCCATGATGGCGGCCAGTTCATCGCCAAAGCTTGGCTCAAAACTGGTCAGGCCCGGCTGTCCCATGCCGATCATCGGCGTTGATATCGACTGGTGCGCCCCGCCTTCTGGCGCCAACGTAATGCCGCTGGGTGTTGCCACGACCATGAAACGCGCATCCTGATAGCAGGCGTAATTCAACGCATCGAGGCCACGCGCAATGAACGGGTCATAAAGGGTGCCGATCGGGAACAGGCGTTCGCCAAACAGGCTGTGCGACAGGCCAAGGGCCGCAAGATTGAGGAACAGGTTGTTTTCGGCAATGCCAAGCTCGACATGCTGGCCGCTTGGGGAGCGGATCCATTTCTGGGCCGAGGGAACCTTGCGTTCCTTGAACTCATCGGCCAGTTCTTCGCGGCCAAACAGACCGCGCTGATTCACAAAACCGCCAAGGTTCGTGGAGACCGTCACATCGGGCGAGGTGGTGACAATGCGGTCCGAAAGATCGCTATTTTTCATCTTGGCCAGTTCGTTCAGAACCTTGCCAAAGACTTCCTGTGTGCTTGATGTTTCCGTCCGTGCATAGGGCATTTCGGGAATGGCGATGTGCTTGGCCGTCTTGTTGCGCGGGGCGTCATCATTAAACGGTGCCTTGGCGATGTAATCGCGAAGCATATCTGCACTGATATCAAGGCCGGCTGCGATGTCCCATTCCTGCCCGTCGGCGACCTTGTTTTGCAGCTTGAAGGCATCCATCTGCGGCACATTCATAAGCCCCGCATGGTTGTCCTTGTGCCCCTGAAGCGGCGTGCCATAGCCCTTGACGGTATAGGCGATAAAGACGGTCGGCTTGTCATTGGGGACCGCATCAAAGGCGCTCAGAACCGCTTCCATGCAATGCCCGCCCAGATTGGTCATCAGATCATGCAACGCATCATCGTCATACTGCCCCAGAAGATCGGCCAGCGCATTATCACCCGGCATGTCGGACGTGATCTGTTTGCGCCATGCCGCCCCGCCCTGAAAGGTCAGTGCGGAATAGATGTCGTTCGGCACGTCATTGAGCCACTTTTTCAGTGACTTGCCGCCCGGCTTGGCAAAGGCGTCATGCAGCTTGCGGCCATATTTGATGGTGATCACGTTCCAGCCGACCGCGCGGAAGAACCGGCCAATGACGCGGAACAGATGGGCATCAATCATGCCATCAAGGCTTTGGCGGTTGTAATCGATCACCCACCAGACGTTGCGGATGTCATGTTTCCAGGTATCGAGCAGCGCCTCATAGATGTTGCCTTCATCAAGTTCGGCATCCCCGACAAGGGCAACCATGCGGCCGGGTGTTTCGCCCTTGGGCAGCATGTCCTTGTAGCGCAGGTAATCCTGTGTGAGGGCTGCAAAGTTCGTCACCGCCGCACCAAGGCCAACAGAACCGGTCGAGAAATCAACCTGATCACCATCCTTGGTCCGCGACGGATAGGATTGCGCACCACCAAAGGAGCGGAAGCTTTCGAGTTTTTCCTTGGTCTGGCGACCAAACAGGTAATTGATCGCATGAAAGACCGGGCTTGCATGCGGCTTGACCGCGACCCGGTCCTGCGGGCGCAGAACATTGAAATAAAGCGCCGTCATCAGGGTCGTCATCGAGGCACAGCTGGCCTGATGGCCGCCAACCTTGATGCCGTCACGCTTCGGGCGCAGATGGTTGGCGTTATGGATCGTCCAGCTTGAAAGCCAGCGCACTTTCTTTTCAAGCAGACCGAGCATCTCAAGGTCCGTGGCATTGATGTTGCCGGTGCTGCTTGCTTCGATGATTTCACCGATTTCCGGTGCGGCTTCTTGTGCTGACATTTCCGTATATTCCCTATTTTCGATGCGTCAGTTATCTGCTTTTTGGCTTATTCACCGCAGGCAGCGCAGATTTGCCCACGGTGTTTCAAATGCGCTTTGGTGCAAGGATCGATTTTTAAGGCGGGCTTAGGAAAATCAAGCACCCGGCCCTGCTTTTCACAAAACCTGCGGCAGTTTGACCAAAGCCTTGGAATCGGCTGCGACGATCGGGTGCAAACTGTCGAATTTCCGGTCTGAAACATTATTTCGCGCACCCCGAAACGCCCATTCGGGTGGGACGATTCGCAAAAAGGCGGATTTTTCAGCAACCGTTTCAACCCAATAGCACCCGGACCAAAGCGCGCAAAAACCCGCGCAAAGCCGCCGATACCAAGGCCACCACTTGCAAAAAATCGCCCCTGCCATGCGTTGAAACGATTTGCCTTTGCCCGCCCTATTAGCCAAAAGTCGCATTCCCAAACGGATAGGTCGCCCCGCAACCTGACCAAGCGTTCAAGATTTCTCCCGACCGGTGCCTCATTGATCAACCTGCCCAGCACAGACCCGCATGAATCTGCGTCGTGTGACCAAGCCGATTGGCTTAGCATGTTTGCGCGTGTTCTTGTGATCGCGATGCTGATGCTGGTGGGTGTTTCAAACATGGCAATCGCCCAGAACCGCTCAGACGCGCTTGTCGTCAAATTGCCGATGGATGTCGGATCCGATTACTGCCAGCGCAAACTCACCTGGGACCAATATTCGGAATATCATGTTGATCTTTTGCGCCTTGCCGCACGCCTGAGCAGCGAAGACATCACGATTACCCCGATATGCATGGATTACCCGACGGAGGAACGGCGCATTCCGATGCTTCAGGCCGGCAAGGAGATCAACACCGTCTTCTTTGGCACCAACGCCAAACGTGAAGAGGTTCTGCTGCCCGCCTATTTCCCGATCTATCTTGGCACGACCGGCGTACGACTGTTCATGACGCGCGAAGACATGCTTGATGATCTTTCGGATGTGCAATCGGTCGAAGATTTGCAAAAATTCTCCATGGGTCAGGGGCTTGGCTGGCCGGATAATGCCATCCTGGAAGATAACGGCTTTTCCGTTGCGATCGGGCGCTATGCCAGCCTGCACAAGATGTTGGCAGCCAACCGGTTTGATCTTTACCCGCGGGCCTATTGGCAAATTCATGCTGAATGGAACTGGATGAAGGAACAGGCCAAGGGCATCGTGATTGCGCCGGAAATCGCGCTTTATTATCCCCAGCCGATCTATTTCTTCTTCAGCCCCAATGAACCCCGTCTGCGCGATGCGATCGAGGCCGGATTGAAGCGTGCCTATTCCAACGGCATGCTGTTTGACCTTTTGAAAACCAATTGGGAAACCGCCCCGTCGTTCCAGAACATCAAGCTGCGCGACATCCGGGTTTTCCGCATCCGCAATGACAAGATCACGCCACAGTCGGCAGAGGCACTTCGGCAATACGGCATTTACGACTGAACATCTGCCAAGCAGGTTCACCGCCCCGAAATGATCCGGGCACAGCAAACCTGCACAGGCTGAAAGTCAGCAAAACGTCATGCGTAAGCGTTACTCGGCCGCAATCGCCATCTGATCACCATCAAGTGCATTCGACAGATCAGCCAGAATATCATCGATGCTTTCAAGCCCGGCGGAAAGCCGGATCAGGCCATCAGTGATCTGATATTCCACGCGTTCTTCGGCGGTGTAGGTTGAATGGGTCATGGATGCCGGATGCTGGATCAGGGTTTCGGCATCGCCAAGGCTGACCGCGCGGGTGATCATGTTAAGCCCGTTCATCAGTTTACGGCCTTCCTCGATCCCGCCCTTAAGCTCAAACGCGATCATGCCGCCAAACCGGGCCATCTGCTTTTTGGCCAGCTTGTGGTGCGGATCGCTTTCAAGGCCCGGATAGAAGACCTTCTCGACCTTCGGATGTTTGGCGAGGAAATCGGCGATCTTTTCGGCATTGTCGCAATGGCGTTCCATGCGAAGCTCAAGCGTTTTAAGACCGCGCATCACAAGGTTGGCATCCTGTGCCGACAGCACCGCACCGGTCATGTCCTTCAACCCGACCAGACGCACCTGCGTCATGTCTTCAAGGCTCCCGATCACCGCACCGGCCATCAGATCACCATGGCCACCAAGATACTTGGTCGCGGAATGCACAACGATATCGGCCCCAAGCTCAATCGGGCGCTGCAGATAAGGCGTGCAATAGGTGTTATCGACAACGACCTTGGCCCCATGCTTGTGCGCGATGGCGGAGACGGCTTCGATATCAACCAGACGCATGTTCGGGTTGGCCGGGGTTTCGAAATAGACAATCTTGGTCTGATCCGAAATCGCCTTTTCCAGTTCTGCCGGATCGGTCAGATCAACATGGGTGTGCTTGATGCCGAACTTTTCCAGACCATGACGGAAATAGGCAAATGTGCAGCCATATAGCGTGCGATCAACAATGATCTCGTCACCCGGCTCAATAAAAGTCCAGAAGACCGACGTAATCGCGCCCATGCCCGATGCGGTCGCAACTGCGGCTTCACCGCCTTCAAGAACAGCCAAACGCTTTTCAAGAAGATCAAGCGTCGGGTTGGCAATACGCGAATAGATAAAGCCCTGCTCGTCACCGGCAAAGAACCGCCCGCCCTGCTCGGCCGTTTCGAACGCAAAGGTCGAAGACATGTAAACCGGCGGGTTCAGTGCCCCATTGTGGCTTTGGGGATCGTACCCGTGATGGATCGCACGGGTGGCAAAACCGGTTTTGGCACTGTTGTGTTTGTCATGGGCAGACATCGGAAGGCTCCTTGAAATGCGTTTATTCTGCCCACATCACCGCAAGCACCGTGCCAGATTTAAAAATCGTCTGTTTTCAAAGACTTGACGAATTCGTCCTGTTTGAGTGTGTAAATTTTTATTTACATACTGGTGCACTCCAACGGCGCACACGTCAAATATGCTGGATTTCAGAAGCTTAAGACTGTACATTTTGCCTTACAATGTAAATTTATCGGTACAGTTATGCGGTTTGAAATTCGTGGTGAAAACAGGCTCGGCATTACGCGCGACGTGATTAATGTCCTGACCGATCAGGGCCTGGACATCCGCGCCTTTGAAGTCACCACCCATCATATCTATGCCGATATTCCCGCCGTGCGCCCGGAACGCTTTTTGCTTCTGTCGCACGCGCTCAAACAAATTCCCGGCATTTTCGACATTACCGAAATCGACCGCCTGCCGACCGAACGCCGTCGTGCACAGTTGCACGCGACACTGGCCGCCCTTGGCGATCCGGTGATTGCGGTCGATGCCAACGGCCTGATCGCGCAGGCCAACCCGGCTGCACAGGCGATTTCAGCAACCCCTGAAAAACAACTGCGTGATCAGGATATTGCGAGCATTCTTATCGAACCATCCATTGAAGATTTGCGCCATAGCGGCTTTCGCCTGCCGGAACGCGAGGTCACGTTGGGCGGGCAGACCTATCTTTTGCAGGTCGAACCAATCGGCCATGTTGATGACGGATCCGACAGTGCCGATGATGCACCATGGGGCGGGGTGATGGTCTTTCATCGCCCGGCCCGGCTGGGGCGCGTGATCACCGCCCTGCAGGATCGCAGCCATACCGGCTTTGACGACATTATCGGCACCAGCCGTGCGATGCTGCGCGTCAAATCACAGGCCGAACGTCTGGCGGCCATTGATGCCCCGATCCTGATCCTGGGTGAAACAGGCACCGGCAAGGAGCTGTTTGCCCGTGCCTGTCACCGCGCAAGCACACGCGCAGATCAACCGTTTCTCGCACTTAACTGTGCGGCCATGCCCGAAGGTTTGGCTGAAAGCGAGCTGTTTGGCTATGCCGCCGGGGCCTTTACCAGCGCACGGCGCGGCGGCAAGCCAGGGCTTCTGGAACTGGCCGATGGTGGCACTTTGTTTTTAGATGAGATCGGGGAGCTAACCCCGTATCTGCAGGCAAAGCTTTTGCGCGTACTTCAGGATGGCCGCTTCCGCCGCGTGGGCGGAACCGATGAAATCACCGTTGATGTCCGCATCATCAGTGCGACCAACCGCGATCTTGAAGCCATGTCGCATGACGGCACGTTTCGCGAGGATCTCTATTTCCGCCTCAACGTCCTTGGCATCACCCTGCCGCCCCTGCGTGATCGCATCGAAGACATTGCCGATCTGGCCGCCTTCTTCATCGACCGCACCGCCCAACAGACAGAGCGCAGCACACCCAAATTGGCGCGAGACGGGCTTGACTGGCTTTGCACCCATGACTGGCCGGGCAATGTGCGCGAACTTGAAAACACCCTGTTTCGCGCCGTCGCCCTTCTGGATGGCAACACGCTTGGTGCCCGCGACCTTGCCGATGCCGCCAGCGGCACCGCCCGCACGCCGGAAACCCCGGCACAGAGCACATCCGAAACTGCGAAAGACGCCGCCACGCCAGCAGCAGAGCACCCCGACCTGATCGCCACCGCGCTCGCGCAAAGCGATTTCAACAGCGGCATGGACTTGCTCGAACATGAAATGCTGGCCCGGCTTTATCCGGACTACCCAAGCTCGCGCAAACTTGCTGATCGACTTGGTGTTTCACACACCTCGATCGCCAACAAACTGCGCAAATACGGCATTGGCAGCTAAAAAGCCATCCGCCCGACAACAGCATTTCTTGCCACTTACATTGCACTGCGGCATGATCCACCTAACTTAACAAGAGGATCAAACTCCTCACCGACAGGGAGAAGACAAAATGCTGACAGGTAAACGCGCACTCGTCACCGGCTCAACCAGCGGGATCGGCCTTGCCATGGCCAAGGCACTGGCAGGCGCAGGTGCGGATGTGATGCTCAATGGCTTTGGCGACGCTGATGAAATCGAGGCGACCCGCAAGGGCCTTGAAACCGATTACGGTGTCACCGCGCACTATAACGGGGCTGACCTGTCCAAACCGGACGAGATCGAAGCGATGATGAAAGACGCCGAGGCCAAGTTTGGCGGCGTCGACATCCTGATCAACAATGCCGGCATCCAATACACCGCCAATGTCGAAGATTTCCCGCCCGAAAAGTGGGACGCGGTGATTGCGATCAACCTGTCATCTGTTTTCCACACCACCCGCCTTGCCGTGCCCTATATGCGCCAAAAAAACTGGGGCCGCATCATCAACACGGCATCGGCCCACGGCCTGGTCGCATCGGTCCAGAAGGCCGCCTATGTCGCCGCCAAGCATGGCGTGATCGGCCTTACCAAGGTGACAGCCCTTGAGACGGCTGAAACCGGCATCACGGCTAACGCCATCTGCCCGGGCTGGGTGCGCACCGAACTGGTCGAACGCCAGATCGAAGCGCGCGCAAAGGAAAACAATATCTCGGTTGAAGAATCTGCAACCCGCCTTGTTTCGGACAAACACCCGTCCAAACAGTTCGTAAGCCCGGAACAGATCGGCCAGACCGCCCTGTTCCTGTGCTCGGACGCCGCATCACAAATGACCGGCACGCATCTTTCGGTCGATGGCGGTTGGACGGCGCAGTAACGCGCGCGCTTCCAAAACACCAAAGCCCCGCCAGCAGATGCTGCGGGGCTTTTTCTTTGCGCCGATTACGCGAGACCTAGCTCAAATCGCAATCACATCCGTTGCGCTTGGCATTGGCGATGCAGTCGGACTTATTCGAATAGCCCTGTGTCGAGGCCCCGACGATATTGCCATTGCTGGCCGTCCGTCGCCAACGCCAGCCGTCCTTTGCTTCATAAAGCTCCCACAGATCACCCTTTGATCCTGTGCACTTTGACATCGCCCGTCTCCTTCAAACCGAAATGCATTGACGATTTGACGCAGGCGCGAACCAGTTGTGACAGAAAATCAGGATGAATGCCCCAAGCACGGCCTAATCAGCCCCCTCACCCTGAACCATAAAGCTTTAAAGCCTTTCTGGATAACGCCCCTTCAATAACATCAAAAACCACCCTAAACCGCTCAGACCACTCATGGAAATCGTCTTCATCACCCCGCTCCATCAATTTCCTAGCGACAGCATTTTTTGTCTTAGGCGAATCACCAATTTTAAATGGCATGAGATTTCCCTCCACATCCTCAGCATAATTCTCTGAAAACAGGTCGGGCTGCTCGTTGTGGAGGTCACGTATCCACTGGTCTGGAAATAGCCCCTCTATGCAGAATCCACTTCTATGAACCAAAAAATCATCATTTGACTGAAAGCTGACACCTTTTTTTCCGCTGAAAAACCCTTGAAGTGCCCTGCGACATTTGTCGCCTGCTTCATCACCATCTAAAACCGTGAAAACCGCTCGCTCTTTGCATATGAACTCATAAGTCGCTCGAAGAAACCCTTCAAGACCGGACACCCCTCCGCGATCAAGAAAAACAGTTTCTTCAGAAGTAATTATTGGCCACTTTTCAACAAAACCTTTTTCTTCCTTAAATTTTTCCAATGCCCACTTGAAGTATTTCCTATCCGTTTCTCCCTCCACAAAAATATTATACTTTGCCAAATTATAGAAATCACTAAACTTCACACCAAGTGCGTTTCTAATTCTTGATGTAGCCTCGTGATAAGTTTTAAACTTCTCTATTTTTGTTGTAGTGCCATCAAACTTAACGCCAATGACTTTTTCCGGATCTTGAGGAACAAACCCTAAAGAATGGGTTGTGCAAATCACCGTTGATTTACCTCTTAGCTGACCAATAAGTTTTTCACATTGCTCTGCCAACTCCGGATGCAAATAGGACTCAGGCTCCTCCAGAAGCCAAATCACACTTCTTCCAGCACGAACATGCTCATCGGTAATCCAGTTGAATGCAGCCAACAATGCAGCCGATTGGATCCCCATTCCTTTTGAAAATATACTGGTTTCATTAGGATCACTGAGATTAAAACTTATATTTCCAAATAACTTTTCCGCCTCGTTTGGCACCTTGAATGATGCATTTAAGTTGCTTAGACCACACTTCTTTAGAGATTCAGTTAAAACCTGCGATGTACCCAAAAGAGCATCGCGAATTTTAACTACATCGTCTTTAATCGATTCATGAGCCTTCCTTAAAAGGAACGGTAAAATCATATCATTATAAAGATCTTCAAAACTTTTATCTGAAGGTATGTAATGGACCTCATGATCACCGAGTATTTTATCGACTAACTTTCTTTCAACCCGTGAGTACTGCGCATTTTCCGCCCCTTTAGGGCGCTTTTGGTTTGGGAACAACTGATATGTTGGGTTGGAGTTTTTTGAAAAGGTGAGATAGACATTAAAAACATCGCTGCCTTTTCTGTCAGTTCCAAGCAACCTATGCAATGTATCCAGTAACTCAAAAATTTCTTTATCTTCTCCGCCTGGAACTCCTTGAAAAGTTACGGAAATAGAAGTTTTTGAACTCTTCTGACCGAAAGGTATATCTTCTTCATATTGGTACCCCAATCGGTTCTCATAACCAGTAAAGAATGTTCGCATTCCCTTTACGATATTAGTTTTTCCAGAACTGTTTGGCCCTACTAGGGTTGTTCCCGATGAAATCGGAATATTTATTTCATCATCTACAGTTCTAAAACTTTTTAAACGTGTAGATAAGACCTTCATCTAACACCTCTTTCAAATCAACTTTCGAAACACCAACAATTCACTATAAACCCGCCTGCGATCAACGACCTTTTATTCCAGCGTACACATACTGCTGAACTTAGCTTTCAACACCACTATCAACTGAGAGCTGAGCAAGCCGCGACCTTGATTTCGGTGGACCATCTAGAGCTGCAACAATTAAACCGGCTACACACCCCATAGTAATATACACATACACTTTTTCATGTAAAAGGACATGCTTGACAATTAACTCAAGTTGCTACCCCAAATACCGCCCAAGATGCTCCACTAGCATCCGGATTTTCGGGCTGAGATGCCGGTTAGTTGGGTAAATCGCCCAGATGCCTTCATCTGATGGCTGGTATTTGGTCAGGACCGGGACGAGGTCACCGCTGGCGATCCACGGATCGACGTAATAGTCAGGCAATTGCACGATGCCGATGCCCTTGCGCGCCGCATCGAGAAGCGCCTGACCGCTATTGGCATGGATGGAGCCATGAATACGCACCGTGCGTTCGCGGCCGTCTTCTTCAAAGCGCCAGTAATCAAGCGTGCCGACCAGACAATTATGATGATGCAGTTCCGAAAGCGAATAGGGCTCGCCGCGTTTGGCGATGTAGCTGGGTGCGGCACAGGCATAAAGGCGCCGGGTTGAAAGCTGCTGGGTCATCAGGCTGCCCGTGGTGCCTTCCAACCGGCCAAGGCGGATCGCCATGTCATAGCCTTCAAGCACCAGATCAAGCTTCTGGTTGGTAAAGCGGCACTGCACTTCCAGATCGGGATAGCGGGTGACGAAATCATTGACCAGTGGGGCTATCACCGTCTCGCCATAGGTGGTCGGCGCGGTCAGTTTGAGCTTGCCGCGCGGCAGTTCGGTCAGGTTACCAATCGCGCGCTCTGCCTCGTCCAGACCATCAAGCAATTGCCGGCAATGCTGATAATAAATCTGCCCGGCCTCGGTCACGCTGACCTTGCGTGTCGTGCGATAAAAAAGCTGCACGCCCAGCTTTTCTTCAAGTGCTGTAACCTGTCGGCTGACCTGGGCGACCGAAATGCCAAGCTGCTTGGCAGCGGCCGTAAAGTTTTGTCGTTCGGCCACGGCGATAAATTCGCTGATCCCGTCCCAGGCATTCATCGCCCGACCCCATCTTGATTATTACGCATGTGTAAAAGTGAATTACCAAAATAGCGGATTATCACATCAAGGGAAATAAATAGACTGTTGGCATTACACATCCAAACATTGGAGTAGCGTCATGAGCCTTGAGCCCATTACCTGTAAAGCCGCCATCGCCTGGGAAGCAGGCAAACCGCTGTCGATCGAAGAAGTTCAGGTCGCCCCGCCGAAAGCAGGCGAAGTGCGCGTCAAGATCGTTGCGACCGGCGTTTGCCACACCGATGCCTTCACCCTGTCGGGCGACGATCCCGAGGGCATCTTCCCGGCGATCCTTGGCCATGAAGGCGGCGGCATTGTTGAGTCCATCGGTGAAGGTGTGACCAGCGTTTCGGTTGGCGATCACGTGATCCCGCTTTACACCCCGGAATGCGGCGAGTGCAAATTCTGCAAATCGGGTAAAACCAACCTCTGCCAGAAAATCCGCGAAACCCAGGGCAAGGGCCTGATGCCGGACGGCACCACGCGCTTCTCGCAGAATGGCAAGCCGATCTATCACTATATGGGCTGCTCGACCTTCTCGGAATACACCGTGCTTCCGGAAATCTCGCTTGCGAAAATCAACAAATCCGCACCGCTTGAAGAAGTTTGCCTGCTTGGTTGCGGGGTCACCACCGGCATGGGGGCCACGGTCAACGCGGCCAAGGTGCAGAAAGGTGACTCCGTGGCCGTCTTTGGCCTTGGCGGTATCGGTCTGTCGGCCATCATCGGCGCACAGATGGCCGGTGCCGGTCGCATCGTTGCCATCGACCTGAACGAAAAGAAATTCGATCTCGCCAAGAAACTGGGCGCGACCGATTGCATCAACCCGAAAGACTATGACAAGCCGATCCAGGAAGTCATTGTCGAGCTGACCGACGGTGGTGTTGACTGGTCGTTCGAGTGCATCGGCAATGTCAATGTCATGCGTTCCGCACTTGAGTGCTGCCACAAGGGCTGGGGTGAGTCGGTCATCATCGGTGTTGCCGGCGCCGGTCAGGAAATCTCCACCCGTCCGTTCCAGTTGGTCACCGGTCGCGTCTGGCGCGGCACGGCATTTGGTGGTGTCAAAGGCCGCTCGCAGCTGCCGGAATATGTTGAACGCTACCTCAATGGCGAATTCAAGCTGTCGGACTTCATCACCCACACCATGAAGCTCGAAGAGATCAACGAAGCTTTCGACCTGATGCATGAAGGTGAAAGCATCCGTTCGGTTATCCATTACTGATCGAAATATAAACGTTTGAATAATTGCGCCACTGCCGGAATTTTTCGGCAGTGGCCGATCAGAAGGAGGCCCCGAAATGGGTATCGAGAATTCTTCAAGCAACAAGGTATTTGGCGGCTGGCAAAAGCAATATACCCACCCGTCAACCACCCTTGGCTGCGACATGCGCTTTGCGATCTTTCTGCCGCCGCAGGCCAGCAACGGCACCAAGGTCCCGGTCATGTACTGGCTGTCGGGCCTGACCTGCACGGATGAAAACTTCATGCAGAAGGCCGGTGCATTCCGCATTGCGGCCGAACTGGGCATCGCCATCGTCGCCCCGGACACCAGCCCGCGCGGCGATCATGTCCCCGATGACGAGAACGAGGCGTATGACTTTGGCAAGGGTGCAGGCTTTTACGTCAACGCCACGCAGGAGCCATGGGCGCGCAATTATCGCATGTATGATTACGTGACCAAGGAACTGCCGGCCCTCATCAAGGATCACTTCCCGGTCAATGATGATGCGGTGATTTCCGGTCATTCCATGGGCGGTCACGGGGCACTGATGATTGCGCTGCGCAATCCGGGCACGTTCAAGTCCGTCACCGCCTTTGCACCGATTTCCAACCCGATCAATTGCCCGTGGGGTCAAAAGGCACTTGGCAATTATCTTGGTGATGACAAATCGGCCTGGAAAGACTGGGACAGCTCGGAACTGATGAAGGCGGCAAGTGCGCCCGATGTGCAGACCCCGGCCCTTGTTGACCAGGGCGGTGCCGATGGCTTCTTGGCCGAGCAGCTTAAACCCGAAGTGCTCGAAGCAGCTGCGAAGACATCAGGCTATTCGGTCACCATCCGCATTCAGGATGGCTATGACCACAGCTACTATTTCATCTCGACCTTTATCGAAGATCATATCCGCTTCCACGCCAAGCATCTTGGACTGAGCTGATTGCACCAACGATCTTCGACTTCCCCGGCACGCCGCACCCATCCCCCCCTCAGGCGTGTCGGGGCTTTTCTTTTGGGGGTGGCTCGATGCAAATGCGGCGCTAAGGCCTAGTCGAAACTGCGCGCATCAATCGCATCGGCAACGTCATCGGCCATTTTAAGCGTGCGAATGATCAGCGGCACCACCATCGCAACGATGGATCGATCAAGGCCACGGGCGCGTTGGGCATCGCGGATTTCGCCAGCGACCTGGGCGATCACCGGGATGAAGCGCAGCACCATCGAAATCGCCAGACTGACCTTTTCCGGATTAACACCAATCGGGCGCAGGGGCTGCATGGCGCGTTCAAGCGACGCCAGCAGATCTGATGTTTTGGTGGTCAGGGTCACAAGCGACGCAAACAGCACAATCGCTGCGATCCGGCTCACCACCAGCAATCCGGCCTGCCAGTCAGCCAACCAAAGCTGAACGGCAAAAAAGATCACCAGCAACCACAGGACCGGTTTGATCTGCGCCCACAAAATGCGCGGACCAAAGCCCGAGACGGGATAAAACAGCAGGACGGTTGCCAGAACAACCGCCACCACCGGCCAATCGGGGATCAGGAACACGCCCGTGCCAAGGGCAATCATGGCAAGGATCTTCGCCCCGGCAGCCGATCGGTGCAGGGCGGATTGCCCATCGATATAAAGGCCTGCGATCACGCCATCATCTCCCGATATTTCGGAACAACTTCGGATGGCGGACCATCAAGCACCACACGGCCTGCCTCAAACGCCAGAACCCGGTCATAATCGGCAATCAGATCAAGATCATGCGACACCGTAATCACCGTCTGATCGAGCTCGGCAATGGCGCGCTGCACCCGGTTGCGATTGCGCAGGTCCAAAAGCGTGGTCGGCTCATCAAACACGATATAGCGCGGTTCCATCACCAGCACGCCAGAGATGGCAAGAAGCTGCTTTTGCCCGCCACTGAGCAGATGGCTTGGATGGGTTTTGAAATCCTGAAGGTCATAACGGGCCAGCACGTCATCAATGCGACGATTGACCTCATCTTTGGAAAGCTTGAGCGGCTTTAGGCCAAAGGCAATGTCTTCCTCGACCACCGGATAGACGATCTGGTTATCGGGGTTTTGAAAGACAAAACCGACATGACGACGCAATTTGCGGCCATCCTTTGCTGCGTCCAGATCATCGACCAAGACCCGCCCCGTACTTGCTGTTTGCAAACCATTCAGCAACCGGACAAAGGTGCTTTTGCCCGACCCGTTCGCGCCAACAATCCCGATCCGCTTTTCCGTTAGCGTCAGGTCAATATCAGCAAGCGCACGCCGCTGCTCAAACTGCACAGAGACATTTTCAAGTCGGATCATCAGGGGCGTCCGGTGTTATCAGGGAAATTGGAACAGGTTCAAAACGGGCGCAAGCACATCACTTGCGCCCATAAGACGTTAGCCCGCCTTGGAAATCAAGGGGTAGGCGCGCCGCACCGCAAGGCATGCGGCGGTTGCAATCACGACCTTGATGGCATCCCCGATCAGGAACGGTGCCGCCCCCACGGTTGCCTGCCAATAGCTGATCTCGGCCACGACCGCGACCCAGGCATTGCCAATAGCATAGAGCACGACAATCCCACCAAAGGCGATGGAGAGGCCTGCATTGAGAACATTGAGGCGGTTCCAGAACTTCTCGATCAGAAGTCCGATGACAAAGGCCGAAATGGCCCAGCCGAACATAAACCCGCCGGTCACCCCGATCATCACGCCAAAGCCACCGCGACCACCGGACAAGAGCGGCAAGCCAACAGCAACCAGAACAAGGAAAAGAACAATCGAAAGTCCGCCACGACGGGCACCCAGAATGGCCCCGGCCAGCATCGGACCAAGCGATTGTGCCGTCACCGGAACACCGGTCACCGGAAGGGTAATTGGCGGAAACAGCCCAAGAACGGCGGTCAGGGCCGCGAACAGGGCGACATAGACGATATCTTTGGTCTTCATGTAACGGTTTCCCATTCCCGTTATAAGACAGAACTGCAATCAACCCCTTGAGCAGGACTGCCTTCGTTAACCGGTCCGCCCGACCAGCTCAACGCGCTATGGGATAACCGCAAATATCATCGTCGCCAAGCAAAATGACGCATGATTGGACGCCTTGAGACCCGCACACTGCTAATATGCGATGGATTTCAAAACCTTAGGCTTCATCATCTTCGACAAAGGTTTTAAGCCGCATCAGGGCAGATTCCCAACGTCCCGCCACCTGATCAAGATAGGCACGCGCATCGGCCAGTTGATCGGGACAAAAGGCATATTGGCTTTCGCGCCCGACCCGATGGTTTTGCACAAGGCCGGCCGCCTCCAACACACGCAGATGCTTTGTCACCGCCTGACGGGTCATGTCCGCATCATCAGACAGGGCCGAGATCGAGCGCGGCCTGCCATCGGCCAGCCGATCAAAGATCGCCAACCGTGTCGGATCGCCCAATGCGGCAAAAAGGACGGAAAAATCCCGGTCCTGTTTGCCATTATCTGTGTTTTTTTCAGCTTTCTGCATGTTTCTTGATATTTTCCAACTGGAAACCCCAGCCATGTGTATTGGCCCGCAGCGCATCAGCAATGCGATGGGGTGGCAGTTTATCAAATCCGGTTTCGCGCACCTTTACCGATGTCATGCCGGCTGTTTCTTCCAGCCAGAATTCGACAAGGGTTTCGGGTTCGCCACTGTAATCGATATCGGGATCGACCGCATAGGGATGCCATGTATAGGCAAAATAGGCCGGTTCCTCCATCCCCTTGATCGTGGAGTTCCACGGCACATGAGTGAACCCTTCGATGGTCATCATGCCCCTGGACACCTCGCCCACGACAAATGGCGCCTTGATATCAATCCCGAACCACGTGCCGAACTCCCGATGGTCTGTCAGGGCCCGCCACACGCGTGACCGGGATGCCTTGATTTCAATCGACTTCTCAATGGTATTTGACATAACGCAACCTCCTGGTTGCACTTAACTTGCCAGAAGAGATTTCATTATGCAACTAAAAAGTTGCGTATTTGATTTTCAGCCCGGAAACACAAACGCCCGGCCATTTCTGGCCGGGCGATGCGTGCTCCCGTCATCCTTGGGTCAATGCCGCGTTGATGTAACTGGCAAAGCCCGTGCAGCTATCCTTATATCCCCATATCAGGATGCTGCGGATTGGCGGAGCCCCCCTGTCTCGATGATAAAGTTTTTCACGTCTTCAAGGCCGTCCATCGCCTTGAGATTGGTAAACAGGAACGGACGATCGCCACGCATTTTCTTGGCATCGCGATCCATCACACCCAGATCAGCCCCGACAAGCGGCGCCAGATCGGTCTTGTTGATCACAAGCAGGTCCGAACGGGTAATGCCCGGTCCACCTTTACGCGGGATTTTGTCCCCTGCCGAAACGTCGATAACGTAAATCGTGATGTCGGCCAGCTCCGGCGAGAAGGTGGCTGACAGGTTATCGCCGCCTGATTCGATAAAGATCGCCTCAAGCCCGGCATGCTTGGCGGCCATGTCTTCGACCGCCGCCAGATTGATCGAGGCATCTTCGCGAATGGCCGTATGCGGGCAGCCACCGGTTTCAACACCGGCAATGCGGTCTGCCGCCAGCGCCCCCGAACGGGTCATGAATTCGGCGTCTTCGCGGGTATAGATGTCATTGGTGATCGCAGCGATGTTGAAATCATCGCGCATCGCCTTGCACAGGCGCTCCAGAAGGGCGGTTTTACCGGACCCGACCGGGCCACCAATTCCGATACGAAGGGGAGAGCTCATGATCTAAATAGCCTCGTATATTGGGTTTCGTGTTTCATCGATGTCCAGTCGACCATCGGTGCCGCAGCACCAAGATCGGCAAGCTCAGTCTGCATGGCATGATCGACCGCAATCGTGACCGCCCCATCAAGGGATGTCAGCGATCGCACACCATCGGTCTGACCCAGCGGCACCAGACGCACCGCACTGGACACAAGGTTTGCCGCCATCGCATGTAAATAGGCTGTCAGCGCATCACGGAGCGGCACATCGGACTGGGCCGCGGCAATGCCCACCGCCACCGGATAGGATGGCAAACGATCATCTTCGCGCATGGCACCGGCCCAACGGGTGATCATTCCATCGCCCCAGACCTTTTGCACGGTCGAGACAAAGGCACGTCCCTGTGCGGTTGCCTCCAGCGCCATTTCGGACGTGCCGCGCCAACAATCGGCCTCGATGCCGATGTCAAACAGGGTCGCTTCATCGCCCGTGCGCGCCGCTCGCCATGCGGCACAAAACAGCACGGCATCAATCCGCCCGGCCCCGAATTCCAGAACCCCTTCAACCCAGTTGATCAGGCTATCGGCCGATGTCACCCGCCCGTCCTCGACGGCATATTCAACGCCATGCGAATAGGTATAGGCACCGACCGGGAATGACGGGCTCAGCCACGTCATCAACCGCATCAGGCCAGCAGGATTAAGGGTCAGATCATCCGTGGTCATGGGAATGCCCGTGATGATGATCGTGGGAATGATCGTGAGAGTGCTTGTCGCCCTGATCATCATGGTCGAAATGATCATGGCCATGGCTGTGCCCATGCGCACCACCAAGCCCGTGATAGGCACCATTTAGCGGATCAAACGGTGCGATTTCGTTTTCCACCACACCACCAAGGCCGGTGATCATGTCGCGCATGACATGGTCATCAATGATGCGCAGACGCCCGTCATTCAGGACCTGAACCGGAGTGTGACGGTTGCCGATATGCCAGGCCAGTTTGGCGGTGGCAATTGGTCCAGCCGCCGTGATGGTCAGAACAGGTTCGTCTGCCGCACGCACAACAATCACCCCGCCATCGACCAAGCGCAACCGATCCCCGTCCGCCAGACGCACCGCATGCGGCAGATCCAGCAGGAATGGTTCCCCCGCATCATCATGCAGGCGAATGCGGCGGCGATGCCGATCAGCAAAGGCCAGGGTTACCGTGCCGCGCACTTCGGATGTATCGGCACGATCAACCGGGATATGTTCAATGGCGTGACGCATGAAGTTCGCTACCACCGATCAGAACAGGAAGTAACGCTGCGCCATCGGCACAACATCGACCGGCTGACAGGTCAGAAGTTCGCCATCTGAAGTCACCTGATAGGTTTCCGGATCCACTTCCATCACAGGCAACGCATCGTTCAGCTTCATGTCCTTCTTGCCGATATTACGCGTGTTCGACACGGCCAGAAGTTCCTTCGACAGACCGAACTCGGCGGCAATTCCGGCATCAATGCCCGCTTGGGATACGAACGAGAAGCTCGATTTCGCAAGCGCATTGCCATAGGCGCCAAACATCGGGCGGTAATGGACCGGCTGCGGTGTCGGGATCGACGCGTTCGGATCGCCCATGGCAGCAGCGGCAATCATGCCAGCCTTAATCACCATGTCGGGCTTTGTGCCAAAGAACATCGGCTTCCAGACAACAAGGTCGGCGATCTTGCCGACTTCGATGGAGCCGACATGCGCACCAATACCCTGCGCAATCGCCGGGTTTATGGTGTATTTCGCGACATAGCGTTTGGCGCGGAAGTTATCGTTGCCAGCCCCGGCATCCTCAGGCAGTGCACCGCGCTGCTTTTTCATCTTGTCGGCTGTCTGCCAGGTGCGCGTGATGACCTCACCAACGCGGCCCATGGCCTGACTGTCAGACGAGATGATCGAAAACGCGCCCAGATCATGCAGGATATCCTCGGCCGCGATGGTTTCACGGCGGATACGGCTTTCGGCAAAGGCGACGTCTTCGGGGATCTTCGGATCAAGGTGATGGCACACCATCAGCATGTCGAGATGCTCGTCAATCGTATTGACCGTAAATGGGCGGGTCGGATTGGTCGAGCTCGGCAAGACGTTGGCTTCGCCGCACAGCTTGATGATATCGGGCGCATGCCCACCACCGGCACCTTCGGTGTGGAAGGTATGAATGGTGCGGCCCTTGAACGATGCACGGGTGTGCTCGACAAAGCCGCTTTCATTCAATGTATCGGTATGGATCATGACCTGTACATCAAGGTCGTCAGCCACCGACAGGCAGGTATCAATCGCAGCCGGGGTCGTACCCCAGTCTTCATGAAGCTTCAGGCCACAGGCACCCGCCTTGACCTGCTCGATGAGCGATCCCGGAAGGGTCGCATTGCCCTTGCCAAAGAAACCGATATTCATCGGAATGCCGTCCGCTGCCTGCAGCATCCGGGCAATATGCCAGGGGCCCGGCGTACAGGTGGTTGCGTTCGTGCCCGCGGCCGGGCCGGTACCGCCACCCAGCATGCTGGTCACACCGGAATAAAGCGCGTCTTCAACCTGCTGCGGGCAAATCCAGTGAATGTGGGCATCAATACCGCCAGCGGTAATGATATTGCCTTCACCGGCAATGATTTCGGTTCCCGGACCAATGATGATGTCGACACCGGGCTGAACATCCGGGTTGCCGGCCTTGCCGATCCCGGCAATGCGGCCATCACGAATGCCGATATCGGCCTTGATGATGCCGGTGTAATCAAGGATCAGGGCATTGGTGATTACGGTATCAACCGCACCATCGGCGCGCGTTGCCTGTGACTGACCCATGCCATCACGGATCACCTTGCCGCCGCCGAATTTGACTTCCTCGCCAAGGGTGGTGAAGTCTTTTTCGACCTCGATGATCAGGTCGGTGTCGGCCAGACGGACCTTGTCACCCACGGTCGGGCCAAACATGGCCGCATAGGACGGACGATCAATTTCATAAGCCATTTATTCCATCCCCCCGCTTAAAGCTTGCCGTTGATTTTGGCGTTAAAGCCATAGACCGTGCCGGTACCGGCATATTTCACCAGATTGACTTCGCGCGACTGGCCCGGCTCGAAACGAACAGCGGTACCGGCCGGGATATCAAGGCGGAAGCCACGTGCGGCTTCGCGGTCAAAATCAAGGCCCGGATTGGTTTCATAGAAATGATAGTGCGACCCCACCTGCACCGGACGGTCCCCGGTATTGGCAACGGTGATGGTTTTGGTTTCACGCCCCTCGTTCAGGATGAGGCTGCCTTCCTTGGTAATGATTTCACCTGGAATCATAACGCGCTCCTCTTTCCTTAACGGATCGGTTCATGAACGGTCACAAGCTTCGTCCCGTCCGGGAAGGTCGCTTCGACCTGAATTTCGTGGATCATTTCGGCAATGCCATCCATCACCTGATCGCGCGTGATCACGGTTGCCCCGTCGCGCATCAGATCGGCAACAGATTTGCCATCACGCGCCCCTTCAACGACATAGTCGGTGATGATCGCGATCGCTTCGGGGTAATTAAGCTTCACCCCCCGTGCAAGGCGATTGCGCGCCACCATGGCGGCAACCGAAACCAGCAGTTTGTCCTTTTCGCGTGGCGTCAGATTCATGCCTGCCTACTCCTTGGCTTCATCGATTAAATCTCCCACAAACGCGGCAAGCGTGCGGGAAGCCCCCTTGTTTGATGGCGGAATGTTTTCCACCACGCACCGTAAACCCGGCGCAATTTCATCGGATCGCGCGCCATGAAACGCGCAATCACAATCCCCTTCATCGCGGTCGCGGCACACAACACATCACGCGGCTCAAGCCCTTCGGTCGCCGGCGCCAAACAGTCGCGCGCCGCTTCAAGCTGATCTTCCGCGCCATGCCCGACCAGAATGGCGGTCGCATTGGCACGCGCACCGTCAAAGGCCGCTTCGTGATCAAGCATGCGCAACACATCGCCTTCAAGATGCAGCGCATCGCGCCAGATCGGACGCCCGTCAATCGAGACATCCCATGCATCGCGCGCAAGCCCCGTGGCAAACACCTCACCGCGGGCAAGGCGGCCAAACACCATCATCTCGCCGGCCATGATCATGCCGCTTCCCGATGCGCGCACGGTTGTTTTGCGTTTGAGCCGGGCCTGATCAAACAGGATGCTTTCATGAGGCAACCATTCAAGCCATCCGCCATCGGCGACATCAAGCTCGACCGACATTTCACAATCGGGTCCCACCGACCGGTAAATCTTTTCCGCCGCCTGGGCGGTAAACAGCGCGGATGCGCCTACTTCGACCTTACCGGCAAAGGCCAACTTGTCACCACCGACCATGCCGCCCGATGTCGTAACCAGAACGGCTGTCGTCAAATCCCCCGCCACCGGCCGCGGGAACAGGATTTTCATCGGGTCACGGTAATAAAGATGATCAAGTGCCGCATGCCCGCCCTGATGGGCCGCACCTGTGCCCTGACGGAACGTCACCTCGGCCCGGCCATCGGTGATGATGCGGGCAGGCGTTGCTGGCGTTTCCATCTCCGCATTCGGATCTGCGGATGTTGTCGGTTCAAGTTTGCGAAGCTGCACAAAGACACCTGATTAAAGCGGACCACTTACGGGACCTTAGGGTCAAGCGCATTTACATGGCTGACCCGAATACCAAGGGGCTTCACAGCAAGATGCGGGCCAACCGCCAACACCCTGCCGATACAGGGGATTTGACGGTGTTTGGCCGGATTGGCGGCACGCTGTTTGCGCAAATTTTTGGCAAATGCCGATCAAACAGTCAGATAGGCGCGGACTTTTTCACGGTCCAACGTCTCTTTGGCGCCTGACAAAACAACCTCGCCACGCTCAAGAACGACAATCTCGTCGGCCAGTTCGTGGGCGAATTCAAAATACTGCTCGACCAGTAGGATCGCCATATCACCGCGATCGGCCAGCTGTTTGATGACGCGCTGAATGTCCTTGATGATCGATGGCTGAATACCCTCGGTCGGCTCATCGAGCACCAGCAAACGCGGGCGGGTGACAAGCGCACGCCCGATGGCCAACTGCTGCTGCTGCCCACCCGAAAGGTCACCACCACGACGGCCAAGCATGTCACGCAGCACCGGGAATAGCTCGAAAATCTCGTCAGGGATATGGCGCATGGCACGCGGGAGTGCGGCAAACCCTGTCTCAAGGTTTTCCTTCACGGTCAGAAGCGGAAAGATCTCGCGCCCCTGCGGGACAATCGCGATGCCATTGGCCGAACGTCGCCAGGACGGATCGCGCGAGATATCCTTGCCTTCCCATTTGATATTGCCATCCGCAATCGGATGCTGACCAACCACGGCCCGCATCAGGGATGTTTTGCCAACCCCGTTGCGCCCCAGAACCGCTGTCACCTTGCCGGTTTCGGCATTGAGCGACACCTTGCGAAGCGCATGAGACGCGCCGTAAAACAGATCAATATTGCTGACATCAAGCATGTCTACATCCCCTTAACGGCCCAGATAGACTTCAATGACCCGCGGGTCTTTCTGCACGTGATCAAGGCGACCTTCGGCCAGAACCGATCCTTCGTGAAGTACGGTCACCTTGCAATCAAGGTCACGGACAAACTCCATGTCATGCTCGACCACGACGACCGAGTATTCCTTGGCAATGGACCGCAAAAGCTTCGCCGTTTCCTCGGTCTCGGAATCGGTCATCCCGGCGACCGGCTCATCGACCAGAAGAAGTTCGGGTTCCTGCATCAACAGCATGCCGATTTCCAACCACTGCTTTTGGCCGTGCGAAAGATTGGCCGCCATCTCATCACGCTTGTCTTCAAGCATGATAGTCACCAGCGTCTTTTCGATCTTGATCTTTTCTGCCTCAGAAAGGCGATGAAACAGCGCCTGAAACACGCCGCGCCCGCCCGATGCGGCCAGAAGAAGGTTGTCAAAAACCGTATGGCTTTCAAACACGGTCGGCTTCTGAAACTTGCGCCCGATGCCCAGATTGGCAATCTCGGCCTCATCCATCTTGGTCAGGTCGATCTCGCTTTTAAAAAGCACGTCGCCGGTATCAGGCCGGGTCTTGCCGGTGATGATATCCATCATCGTTGTCTTGCCCGCCCCGTTCGGGCCGATAATGGCGCGAAGTTCGCCCGGCTCAACATAGAAGGACAGGTTATTAAGCGCCCGGAACCCGTCAAAGGTCACCGACACCCCGTCGACATAAAGGATGGTTTCCGACTTGGCGGATTTGACCTGTTCCTCGTCCGAGGCATTCATTTGAACTGCTGCTTCGCTCATGCCTTGCCTCCTTCATTCGCGCGGCGTTTGCGCCAAGCCGTGATAATCGATTGCCGGTCTGCCGAACCGAATGCCGGAACCGCCCCGATCACACCTTTTGGCAGGAACAGGGTAACGGCAATGAACAACCCGCCCAGGAAGAACAGCCAGAAATCCGGCATCGCCCCGGTAAAGAAGGTCTTGGCATAGTTGACGATAAATGCACCAAGCACCGCACCATACAGCGTGCCACGCCCACCAACCGCGACCCAGATAACGATTTCAATCGAAAGGGCCGGGGCAAATTCGCCCGGGTTGATGATACCGACCTGCGGCACATAAAGCGCGCCGGCAATACCGGCCATCACGGCTGAAACGGTAAAGACGAACAGCTTGTAATATTCAACCCTGTAACCGGTGAACCGCACCCGGCTTTCGGCATCGCGAATGGCAATCAGAACCTTGCCCAGACGCGACTGGGTGATACCCCGTGCGAGCACATAGCAAATCCCCAGGAACACACAGGATGCGACAAACAACCCGGCACGTGTGCCATCCGATTGCAATGAATAGCCCAGCAGATCCTTGAAATCGGTCAGGCCGTTATTGCCGCCAAAGCCCATATCGTTGCGGAAGAACGCCAGCAGCAACGCATAGGTCATGGCCTGCGTAATGATCGACAGGTAAACGCCGGTCACACGCGAGCGGAAGGCAAGGAAGCCAAACACAAAGGCCAGAAGACCCGGCACGAACATCGCCATGACAATGGCAAACCAGAACATGTCAAAGCCATACCAGTACCATGGCAGTTCCTGCCAATTCAGGAAGACCATGAAGTCCGGCAGGATCGGGTCACCATAAACACCGCGATCACCGATCTGACGCATCAGATACATGCCCATGGCATAACCACCGAGTGCAAAGAACGCCCCGTGGCCCAGCGACAAAATCCCGCAGAAGCCCCAGATCAGATCGACACTGAGTGCGAGAAGTGCGTAGCACAGATACTTGCCCAGCAGACTGACCATCCAGGTCGGCACATGAAAGGCCGAGCTTTCCGGCAACAACAGGTTGCTCAGTGGCACCAGAATGGCGGCCGCAATCAGAATACCCAAAAGGATCATCCCGCCACGGTCCTTCAACAGCCAGCCAATAACCGGTGTCGTTTGGTATTTTTGACGATAATCGGTCATGGATCAGGCCTCCACCGCGCGACCTTTAAGGGCAAACAGCCCCTTCGGTCGTTTCTGGATAAACAGGATCAGCGCAATCAGGACGAAGATCTTGGCCAGAACGGCACCTGCCATCGGCTCGAGGAACTTGTTGACGATGCCAAGGCTGAATGCGCCCAGAACCGTGCCCCAAAGGTTCCCGACCCCGCCGAACACAACGACCATGAAACTGTCGATGATATAGGTCTGACCAAGGTTCGGGCTGACGTTTGAAATCTGGCTAAGCGCCACACCGGCGATGCCGGCAATCCCCGACCCCAGACCAAAGGTCAGTGCATCAACATAGCCGGTACGAATACCAACCGATCCGGCCATGCGACGGTTCTGCGTCACCGCGCGCATCTGCAAACCAAACGCGGTATAGCGCAGCACGGCCGCGATGCCGGCAACAACGATGATGCTAAACAGAATGATCCACAGCCGGTTATAGGTCAGGACCAGACCGGTCGAAAATTCGATCGCGCCACTCATGAAGTCGGGCGCAGTCACCTGCTGATTGGTCGCGCCAAAGATCGTGCGGATCGCCTGCTGCAAAACAAGGCTGACGCCCCATGTCGCCAGCAACGTTTCCAGCGGACGACCATAAAGGAAGCGGATCACACACCGTTCGATCACAACCCCGACCGCACCTGCGACCAGAAAGGCAGCCGGGACTGAAATCACCAGCGACCAGGCCGAACCGGATGGCAGGAAAGATCCCAGCGCCTGCTGCACCATAAAGGTGGTATAGGCGCCGATCATGATCATTTCGCCATGGGCCATGTTGATGACCCCCATTACGCCAAAGGTGATGGCAAGACCAACAGCGGCCAGAAGCAGGACCGAACCCAGACTGATGCCGCGATAGACATCGCCGACTGTCTGCCAGGTCGATAGGCGACCCTCGACAGATTCCAGTGCATCTTCGGCGGCGGCAACCACTTCGGGCTCATACCCCTCGGCCTCGGCACTGGCGACAAATTGCGACAGCACGGCACGGATTTGCGGGGTGGTTTCGCTTGAAAGAACTTCGATCGCAGCTAGACGTTCTTCGGTGGTTTCACCGGCTGCCAGCGCCATGGTTGCACGCGCCAGTTCCATCCGTGCGAGAAGCGTTTCGTTTTCTTCGCGGTCAATCGCACGCAGAAGCAACGGCAACATCGCCGGATCACGGGCATCCATGATCTGTTCGACCGCATTGGTCCGCGTCGTCAAATCCGAACTAAACAGGTTCAGCGTCGCCAAGGCATCGCGCAGCACACCGCGCAGACGGTTATTGACCTTGATCTTGGAGATTTCCTTCGATCCGCTTTCACCAACCTCTTCGCCGCTGACGATGTCGATATGGGTATAGACCTTGCCCTGTTTGCGGGTGATCACGATGTGCTCATCGCTTTCGCGGACATAAAGATCACCCTCAAGCATCGCGCGCAGGATCGGCGCAACACGGGGGTCCCCGTCTGCGGCCATTTCCTCGATCACTTTAATTTTCTGGGTCGCACTTTTTGCATTCAGACCTTCGGCAACGATGCGAAGTTCTTCGTCGCTATAGGCCATTGCCCCCTTGGGCAGGGCAGTCGCAAAAATCAAAAGACAGGCGAAAAGCAGCCCGAAACCAAGGACAACTTTGCGGGCCTGTTGAATGCAGAACGGAGAACGGCGCAGCATCGAAAACATGTCATTGCGCATGATCACCAAACCTTTGAATGCAAATGGGAAAATGAAATAAAGAATGGTCAGGCCGAGCCGCACAGAAAGACAGCCCCATAGTGCCTAAGCACCAAAGTGAACAGGCCGGTCGCATACAAACGACCGGCCCATCCGAAACCAATTAGTACATCGGTTTTTCACAGTTGCCGCAGACCCACGGATAGGTCCAGTCGGCGGTCAGCTTTGCGCTTTCCGGCAGGAAGTCCGACCATGCATCGCCAACGACGGTGCCTTCGGTTTCCCAAACGATGTCGAACTGACCATCATCCTGAACTTCGCCGATCAGAACCGGCTTGGACAGGTGGTGGTTGGTGTTCATGACAGCGGTGCCACCGGTCAGGTTGGCAACTTCCTGGCCATACATTGCCTGACGAACGGCATCAACATCGGTGGTGCCAGCCTGCTCGACAGCCTGTTTCCACATGTTAAAGCCGATATAGGTTGCTTCCATCGGGTCGTTGGTTACGCGCGACTCATCACCGATGAAGGCGTGCCATTTTTCGATGAAGGCAGAGTTGGCATCAGACTCAACCGACTGGAAGTAGTTCCAGGCAGCAAGGTGACCAACCAGCGGCGCGGTATCGATACCGGCCAGTTCTTCTTCACCAACCGAGAAGGCAACAACCGGAATGTCTTCGGCTTTGATGCCCTGGTTTGCCAGTTCCTTGTAGAACGGAACGTTCGCGTCACCGTTAATGGTTGAAACCACTGCGGTTTTCTTGCCAGCAGATGCGAATGCTTTCACGTCAGCAACGATCGACTGCCAGTCGGAATGACCGAACGGGGTGTAGTTCTCCATGATGTCTTCATCGGAGATACCATTGCCGTTCAGGTAAGAACGCAGGATCTTGTTGGTGGTACGCGGATAGACATAGTCGGTACCCAGAAGAACGATACGCTCGGCAGAACCGCCATCTTCGCTCATCAGGTAATCAACAGCCGGAATGGCCTGCTGGTTCGGAGCGGCACCGGTATAGAACACGTTGCGCGAGCTTTCCTCACCTTCGTACTGAACCGGATAGAACAGCATGCTGTTGAGTTCTTCGAAGACCGGCAGAACCGATTTACGCGAAACCGACGTCCAGCAACCGAACACAACATCAACCTGTTCCTGTTCGATCAGCTCACGGGCTTTTTCAGCAAAAAGCGGCCAGTCAGAAGCCGGGTCAACGACAACTGCTTCGACTTGCTTGCCAAGCAGACCACCGTTCTTGTTCAGATCATCGACCAGCATCAGGACGGTGTCCTTCAGCGTGGTTTCGGAAATTGCCATCGTCCCGGAAAGAGAGTGCAGCACACCGACCTTGATGGTCTCTGCTGCCTGTGCGGCTGACATTGCCATTGCAGACACTGCCATGGCCCCAGCGCCGATAAGCGCTTGAAGCTTCTTGTTCATTTATAGCCTCCACTGAGTTTTTATTGCACCGCGGCTACACTTGCTAAAACCGTGCCAGACTCAGAGGCCAAATCGAATAAAATCGCGAATCGAGGGATTCCCACGCAATAAGCAACTATTTTACAACTTGTTTGGGGAAAATATTTGCGCGCCCTATTCTATCTCTGATTATTTTTCGATCATTGATTACAATTTGATTATTTTTTGATCAGATTGACGCCGCCGGTTTCAGCCCCTATTTCAGGAGCGGAAGTTTCGCCTGCGCTGAGCTTATTGCACCACAATCCGCCCTGTGCCGGCCCGCTTCCCGCCCCGCCGGGAGACCGGCGGGGCGTTTTACTTTTTGCATGCGTTGGGATGATTACTCGGCAGCGCGCAATTCGCGGTCCGGCGCGATCGAATCAATGGCCAAACGGATTTGGTCACGCAACCAGATCAGGCCGACATCCTTGTCGGTCCAAACAGCCCAGTTCATCGTCACCGGCGGAAACGCCACATAAATCGGCATCGGGCAATAGGACAAACCGAACAGCGGCGCATATTGATTGGCAATACGGCACGGCACTGTGGCAATTACCGCACTGTTGCGCGCCGTTGCCAGCAACGGCATGAAATCAGGCGCAGCCAACACGACATCAAGATCAATCCCCAACCCCTGCAGCGCAACACCAACACACCCGGCGACATTTTCTGTCTGAGACAGCACGGCGTGGCGCGATGCCAGATAGTGTTCGCGCGAAATCGGCAGCGGCAAATCCAGAATGTCCGGGTTAAAACAACACGCGACCTCCGAATTAAACAGGATTTCTCCGAAATGCCCGGACCGCAACTGGCTTTTGCAGCCAATTGCGAGATCGATTTCGCCAGCATTGATCATCGCATCCACCGTTTCCGATGTGATGGTACGGCTCAAGACCTTGATGCTTGGCGCCTGTCGCTGCAAATGCTGCATCAGAACCGGCAGCAAAATCATGTCCATTTCACCGGTCACGCCCAAGCGGAAAACACGTTGGGCGGTTTGCGGATCAAAAGAATCCGTCGCATGAAGGGCGTTCTGTGCCTGCGAAAGGGCGGTGCGCACCGGCCCGGCCAGCGCACGGGCTTTTGCTGTCGGCTGCATCTTTTGACCGACACGCACAAACAGGTCATCGGCCAGCAACATGCGCAAGGTATTGAGATTGTGGCTCATTGCCGACTGCCCGATACGCAGTTTCTCGGCCGCCTTGGTCACGCTCATTTCCTGCATCATGACGTCAAACGCAATCATCAGGTTGAGGTCAAAAGACCGTAAATTGAAATGATCAATATTATCCATGACTGACATCGATTTGATTACTGACTGGCCGCACTATAACTTTTCTCCATCAGTTTTCAACCAACCGGTTCCCCACCGGAATGATGTGAAGGAAAAGAAAATGCTATCTCGCCGTGATCTTCTTAAAAGCACGCTTGCCGCTGGCGCCGTGGGTGCAATCGGCAGCACTGTCTTTGTGCCACTCGCCGCCAAGGCAAAGGCACCCCTAGTCGGAACACAAGCACCGGGTTACTACCGCATCATGGTCGGTGACGTCGAAGTCACCGCCCTGTCCGATGGTGCGGCCCAATTCCCGATCGCCGATCTTTATGTCAACACCACGCCCGCGGAAGCACGCCTTGCACTGGCTAACGCGTTTCAGGGCACCCCGACCTATCTGTCCGTGAATGCCTATCTGCTGAATTTTGTCGATCGCCTTGTCCTGCTTGATGCGGGCACCAGCGACCTGATGGGCCCAGCACTGGGCAAACTTCCGGCCAACATCGTTGCATCTGGATATCATCCTGATCAGATTGATGACGTCGTGATCACCCATATTCATCCCGATCACACCGGCGGCTTAACACTCGCAGGCAAAAAGGTCTTCCCCAACGCCACAGTCCATGTCCCCGAAGCGGACAAGGCCTTCTGGCTTAGTGCCGAGAACAAGGCAAATGCCCCCGAAGACACCAAGGGCTTCTTTGATCAGGCCGTTGCTTCCATCAAACCATACGAAGACAGCAACAGCCTGAAAATTTACGCCCCAAACGAAGCGGCCATCGAAGGCATGGTCAACACCACATTCCGCCCCGGCCATACGCCCGGCCACAGTGCGCTTTGGATCGAAAGTAACGGCGAAAAGTTTGTTTACTGGGGTGACATCACCCATGGCGATGTCGTCCAGTTTGACGATCCGAATGTCGCGATTGCCTTTGATGGCGATACGGAACTGGCGGTCAAGTCGCGTGAAGCCGCCTTTGCCGAGGCCGTTAAGGAAAAATACCTTGTTGCGGGCTGCCACGTCGCCTTCCCGGGGCTTGGTCATGTGCGCGAAGACGCAACCATGTATGACTGGGTGCCAATGAACTATCGCGCTGACGTCTAAGACCGGGAAAATACCCCCCATCCCCACCGGTTACAAGACACCCCGTCAACGCAAAAGGGCGGTCGCATCACGCGGCCGCCCTTCAAATTTTTGCCTACGAAACTTTCTTATTCCGGCATGCCCGCCCGGATCCACTGACCAAGCTGCGCGCGTTCTTCGTCGGTCATTTCCGTCAGGTTCCCCAGCGGCATGGCGCGCCCGATAACCGCCTGGGCCAGCATGCGCTGCGCATTGGCTTCGATCTGGGCCAGATCATCAAATATCACACCGGCCGGGGCCTCGTCGAACCCTTCATCCGTCGGATTGGCGGAATGACACGTCGTGCAACGCGTCTGGACAATCGCCTGTGCATGGTCGGCGGTAATGATGTCTTCATCAGCCAGCTTCACCGCATTGGGATCGTAACTGGCAAACATCGCCAGCACCGCCATGCCGACAGCTGCAGCCGGAAGTTGCCATGCAATCGCCTTGCCGGTGCCACCAGCGTTGCGGGTGTTAAAGAAGTGGCGCACCAACCCGCCAATGATCAGGATCAGCCCGACAATCAGCCAGGACTGATCGTGCGAGAACAGCATCGAATAGTGGTTGCTGATCATCATCAGCAAGACCGGCAGGGTCAGATAGTTGTTATGGGTCGACCGTTGCTTGGCCTGCAGCCCCAATGCCGGATCGGGCTTTTCACCGGCCATCAGGCTGGCGACGACCTTTTTCTGATTGGGAATAATGATGCGAAACACGTTGGCCGCCATGATCGTGCCGATCATCGCACCGACATGGATAAACGCCCCGCGCCCGCTAAAAACATGGGTAAACAGATAGGCCGCGGCCATGATCAGGACAAATAGTGCGACTGCAAGCTTGCCGGTACTTTTGCCAATCGGGCTTTTGCAGATGATGTCATAGATCACCCAGCCGGCGAACAGGCTGCCAAGACCAATCAGGATCGCATCCATCTTGGTCAGCGCCAGAACACTCGGATCGATCAGATAGCTTTCGGCACTCCAGTAATACATGGTGACCAAAAGCGCAAAACCGGTAATCCAGGTGAAATAGGCTTCGTATTTGAACCAGTGCAGCTCGGGCGGCATGGAACTGGGCGCGACCATCCATTTGTTCACATGATAAAAGCCGCCGCCATGCACCATCCAGGCTTCGCCATAAACGCCTTCATCCATGCCCGGGCGCTTGCGCAGACTAAGGTCCAGCCACACGAAATAGAATGAAGACCCGATCCAGGCGATGCCTGTAATCAAATGCGCCCAGCGCAGGATCAGATTGATCCAGTCCTGAAACAGAATATCCACGGTGCTTGAAACCTCCGTCTCGCCCATGCGCGGTTTCCGGCGCGCTGGCAGCCCTGCCTTGATGATGCCCCGGGGCCCTTGATGCGGCTCTGATGGCGCTATTTTGCCCGGGTTGCGTCCAGTCGATCTGTTTTCTGTCCTAACACAGTCCCCCGACCGCCTCTATTATTTAGGGGCCGAGCATAATCGAAATTACTTTCAAAATAATCTTTAAAATGGCAGAGTGTGGCCGCCAAATTGAACATATAATGATTTAAAAAACCCAGACGTCAGGAGCTTCCCGCGCCATGTCCGACTTTGAGGACATCCAGATTTTTGTCCGTGTTGCCGAACTTGGCAACCTTTCTGCTGCCGGGCGTGAATTGCGCCATTCGGCGGCCGTGGTGTCAAACCGGATTGCCCGCCTTGAAGAACGGCTAGGTGTGCGCTTGCTCAATCGGACCACGCGCCGGGTCAATCTGACGACCGAAGGCGATGTTTATTACCGGCACTGCCTGCGCATTCTATCGGAAATGCAGGAAGCCGAAAACGCCATCGCCAATCAGAAAAACACCACCCGCGGCCCGGTCACGCTGACCTGTCCGGTGGCGTTTGGCAACAAATACGTCGCCCCGATCATTCCGAAATTCGTCGAACAGAACCCGGATGTGCAAATCCGCCTGCATCTGTCTGACCGGCTGCTCGACCTGCTGCAAGACAAGGTCGATCTGGCGATCCGCATTGCCGAACTTAAGGAAAGCTCGCTGATTGTGCGCAAGCTCGCGGCCAACAAACGCATGCTGGTCGCAAGCCCGGATTATCTTGAAAAGAACGGCACACCCAAGGTGCCTGCAGACCTTCTTAATCACAATTGCCTGCTACTGCGCTTCCCGGGATCACAGCAATATCAATGGACGCTGCAAGGCCCGAGCGATGACGCCCCGGTGACCCTGGCGGTCGCCGGTTCGATGGATTCAGATAACAGCGAAGTCCTGACCCGCTGGTGCCTTGACGGCCATGGTATTTCATTGAAATCGAACTGGGAAGTCGACGAATATCTGCGCGACGGGCGCCTCAAACGCGTCCTGCCCGATTGCCAGCCGCCATCCCATGCGGTTTATACGCTCTATCCGGAAAACCGCTATCTGCCGACCCGCGTGCGCGCCTTTGTTGATTTTCTGGTCGCCGAATTTGGCGGCACACCGCCTTGGGAACGCTGAATAAACAACGCTAAACGAAAAACGCCCCGACATCCGTTCGGGGCGTTTTTGTATTCGATTGGGCTGGCCTAGTTTTTGGCAAGCTCAAGATAGCCGCTCAACACGGCCGCAACATTCAGCCCGATCACGTCATGAGCATAGCCACCTTCCATGGTGAACATGGTTTTAAGGCCAAGCCGCCCGATCATCTGACCAATACGGTTGAAATCATCGGTCTGGAGCTTGAAGTCGCAAATCGGTTCGGCCTCATGGGCATCCACACCAAGGGCGACCACCAGCGCATCAGCCTGCCAGGTCAGAAGTTTCTGCATCGCCTTGGCAAAGCCAGCGCCCCAGGCACCAAAATCACTGCCGCCTGGCAGCGGCACATTAAGGTTCGCCCCCTGCCCGTCATTGCGGCCGGTTTCATTGGCATAGCCCATGAAGAACGGGAACTGATGGGTCGGGTCGGCATGGATCGAAATCGTCAGAACGTCCCCGCGCTCATAGAAAATATCCTGCGCGCCATTCCCATGATGGTAGTCGATATCAAGGATGGCGACCTTTTTCGCACCCTTGGAAATCATGTGCTGGGCGGCGATGGCAGCATTATTCAAGAAGCAATAACCGCCATAGCGATTGGCATGCGCGTGATGCCCGGGCGGACGGGTCAGGGCAAAGGAGGATTCACCATCGCTCCAGGCTGCGTCGGCGGCCGATATGGTTGTTTGCGCCCCCCAATAGGCGGCCTTCCATGTGCCTTGCGTGATCGGGGTATCCGATGAAATGGCATATTGCCCCAGACGCGCACTGATATGTTCGGGCTTGCCGCCGGAAAAACCACCGGTCGGCCAGACATAGGGGAACGCATCGCCCTTATTGCCGGCCTTGGTCCAGCTATCCCACGCGGTTTGAAGGAAATCGATATAGTCGGGATCATGGATGGCGCGGATCGGGTCCATGCCGTGATCCTTGGGATCAAACAGCTGCGCCTTGATCGCATGCGCCACTGCATCGCGAATGATCGGAATGCGTCGCGCGTTTTCAAAACACGGTACCATACGGCCGTGATGCATTTCGCCTGCCCCGTCATGGGCATCGTGACGCGAATTGAAGAAAACCCGCATGGCACCGCTCTCCTACTAAAACTTTCTATCGGCCACCATCATGACGCCCGATGTGACGTGTTGCACGCAGAAAGCGGCTATTTCTTGGCGGTATAAAGCAGTTTTTCGATGGTATCGAGGAACACACCAAGCTGATTGCGCAGGTTTTCCGACTGATCGGCAAGACGGCCCGCCATGTCGCGCGTGGTGTCGGCGGCCTCACCCGTGCGTCCGGCCATGTCGGAAACCACAGTGATATTGTCGGTCACTTCCTGTGCGCCACCCGATGCCTGCTCGACATTACGCGTGATGTTGGACGACAGGTTTGCCTGGGTTTCGACATTGCCCGAAATCGTGTCCGAACGGGCGGCCAGATCATCAATCACACCGGCAATTTCGCGGATCGAACCGACAGACTGCTCGATCGCGGTCTGGATGTCCTGAACCTTTTCCTCGATGCTTTCGGTCGCCTTGCTGGTCTGGTTGGCAAGCCCCTTGACCTCGTTTGCGACAACCGCAAAGCCCTTGCCGGCTTCACCCGCACGGGCCGCCTCGATGGTGGCGTTCAGCGCAAGCAGGTTGGTCTGGGCGGCGATATCGCGGATGAAACTGACCACTTCAACAATCTCGCCAGCCGCAGTTTCAAGCTGACCAATACGGCCATCGGTTTCCTGGGCAAGGCCGTTGGCGCGGTTGGCAATTTCAACCGATTCACGAGCCTGCTGGGAAACATCACGGATCGATTCATTAAGCTCTTCGGATGCCACGGAAAGTTCGCTGACATTGGCCGCCGTCTGGCGGGCTGCTGCCGCGACATTGGTCGAACGCGAACTGGTTTCATGGGCGATGGAATTGGCATCCCCCGATGCCTCAGCCAGGGCAGAGGCGGCATTGGCAATATCATCAACAGCGGCAAAAGAACCGCTTTTGAATTCATCAAGGATATCGGCAAAGCCCGAAAGCTTCTGTTCGATCGAGGCACTGGCCGCATTGATGCGCTTGGCCGAAGACAGATATTCCCCAACCAGCCCGGTCTCGACGATGCGCCGGTAATAGCGGTTTTCCGAAACCGCCCCCATCGATGCAGCACTTTCGCGCAGGAACGCGTCATTGCGGTCAATCAGACGGTTGATCGCAATGAACAGTTCGCGCATGTCCGGATGACTGTCGACATTGGTAATGCGGGCTTCGTAATCACCATCGGCTGCGGCCAGAACCACATCCAGTGCTTTTTTGATACCTGATTTTGAACCACCAAATAGCGACATTAGAACCTCGAACCTTCGATTTCGGGGGTGGGGAGCCACCCGGGGATACGTCTAAAGACTTTGAACAAACCTGTCGTAGGACAAGCCCATGTCAGAAAGCTTCTTTTCCAGGGCCGCAAAGGCCTCATTCATGCCGTCCTTGCGATTGGGCACGCTGTCTTCGATCTCGCAAAGCTCCGCATAAAGCGGAATGATCTTTTCGCTAAGAACCTTCGGATCAGGGACCCGGCGGTTGGAATGGTACCCAACCACGTTGTGACTGGCGTCAAAGGTTGGCGTCACATGGGCATAGACCCAGTAATGGTCACCGTTGCTCGCCATATTCACGACATAGGCAAAGATCTCGTGACCGGAAGAAATCCGGTCCCACAAAAGCTTGAAAATGCAGCGCGGCATATCCGGATGGCGAATGAGCGCATGCGGCTTTCCGAGAACGT
Source organism: Thalassospira sp. HJ (assembly GCF_000948415.1). Taxonomy (GTDB): domain Bacteria; phylum Pseudomonadota; class Alphaproteobacteria; order Rhodospirillales; family Thalassospiraceae; genus Thalassospira. Next base: position 68,099 of record NZ_JYII01000020.1, read on the forward strand.
CACCTTCGGAATAATCAGAAAGGCGCAAGAACACCTCATTAGCATAGGTAATGTGCCCTTTGAGATCGGTCTTGCTGACGATCAATTCATCCGGTTTGAAATGGCGTTCCCTTCCCGAAGGCTGAATGCCTGAAGGCTTGTCGCTCACCTTTTAGACCCCGATACTTTTTTTAATTGAAACACTCGGACAACCTTAGGCTGCCAAGAGTATTGTTTAACTTATTATGATGTATAAATGACAGTACTAACTGAATACACTAGGTTTTCATACGCTTCTTTCTCAATATCTAACAGACAAATCTGGAATTATTATTGGATAAAGCATTATCGCCCCCCCCACTATTCAACCCTTGATTGTTACAGAAGGCTTCATAGAGGCGTAATCACTTCATCAACCAAGAGATGCAAGGCGCCGAACTTGCCGAATCCGGAAATGATGGAATGAACCACCGACTGGAAACCGGGTTGAGCATCACAAAACATCCAGACGCGACCTGATTGCCGCAAACAGGAATTCTGCACGTCTGTAATAATTTCATGTATCATCAACCGAAACGGGAACCGTCAGGAACACAGCGGATGACGAAAGATCTTCGGAATTTTCCATATCGCGTCGTCATACATGAAAAGCATTCCGCGCAAGGGGTGCTCGACTGGCTCGACGTCAATGTCCTGAGCAAGAACTGGACGATGGGCATTCGCAACATCGAAATCCCGCGTGGCGATTCGTCCGATCCTATTGTTGATATGGTGATCTATTTCAATCGCCGCGAAGACATGGAACGCTTCCGCGACAAGTGGGCGGGCAAGACCCGCGAACACAAGGTCAAGCTGCATGGCTGGCGCGCGGCCCTGTACGCGCTGTTTCATCTGCGCACCGAAATGGTCGCCTATGAAAAGGCTGCGGAACCCAAGGCCAAGAAGCCCGACCCTGCAAAGAAGCACGGCTAGATCACATATCAGGTGGTCGCAACTTCTCCGGTGCGACTACTCACAACCTGCCAAGAAAAAAGCCCCGCGCAAATGAATGCACGGGGCTTCGTCATTTGACCGATCCGGATGGATCGGAAATTCGACTTATTTCGGCAGTTCGGCATCGATGCCTTTGATGTACCAGTCCATACCCAGCAGCATGCCGTCATCAGCAACTTCGCCTTCTGCGACACGCAGTTCGCCGGTCTGATCATAGATCGGGCCGGTGAACGGGTGGAATTCACCCGAAGAGATTTTGGCAGCGGTTTCTTCTGCCAGTGCTTTCACGTCGTCAGGCATGTTGGTGTACGGTGCCATTTCGACCATGCCGGTGTTGATGCCACCCCAGGTGTCGGTGGATTCCCAGGTACCGTCGGCAACAGCCTTGGCACGGGCAACATAGTAGCTGTCCCAGTTATCAACGATCGCGGTCAGCTGTGCTTTCGGTGCGAACTTGATCATGTCAGACGCCTGACCGAAGCCAAGAACGCCACGGTTTTCAGCAACCTGAAGCGGTGCCGGGCTGTCGGTGTGCTGAACCATGATGTCTGCACCCTGATCAATCAGCGCCTTGGCCGCATCGCCTTCCTTGCCCGGATCGTACCAGGTGTTGGCCCAAACGATTTTGACTTCAACGTCCGGGTTAACCGACCATGCACCCATCATGAAGGAGTTGATGCCACGGACAACTTCCGGGATCGGGAAGGAACCGACATAACCCACAACGTTCGACTTGGTCATTTTACCGGCGATCACGCCAGCAACATAACGGCCTTCATAGAAACGTGCCGCATAGGTCGACAGGTTGTCGGCGCGCTTGTAACCGGTTGCATGTTCGAATTTGACATCCGGGAACTGCTTGGCAACTTTTTCGGTCGGGTTCATGTAACCGAACGAGGTGGTGAAGATCAGGTTGTGGCCGGTCTGGGCCATCTGACGGATCACGCGTTCTGCGTCGGCACCTTCCGGAACGCTTTCAACAAAACTGGTTGAAGCAGCATCACCGAGTTCGGCTTCAATCGCCTGACGGCCGATGTCGTGGCGATAGGACCAACCGTGGTCACCAATCGGGCCGACATAGACAAAACCGACTTTAACGTCTTCGGCCTGGGCTGCACCCATGCCGGTTGCGAGGGCACCAACAGCCGCAACGGCGGCAAGTGTGCGCTTCACGAGGCTTGCATTCATAATTTCAGTCTCCCTGTTAGACACTCAATCAGGATTTATACGTAATTCCTGATCGCAATCAATGACGCGTTCCTGCACAAACCAAATCTCACACAAACCGGCCAGGCTGTGCCCGGCTTGTGTGAGGTTTGGCAAGTACAGTCTTCCTCCCGGTCGGGCCGAAACATCATTTGACGTGTTTCGGTCCCGCACACAAAGCCGCCCAATCCCTATTGGGCAGCCCTGAACGCCTGACCAATACAGGCCGGCGCATTCAGTCTGATTTTCGCACGGTCGCTTGAAATAATCACCAGCACGATCACGGTCGCCAGATAGGGCAGCATCGACATGAACTGGCTGGGCACATGAATGCCCGCACCCTGCGCATGCAGCTGCATCACCGAAATCAGGCCAAACATATAAGCCCCGGCAACCAGACGTCCCGGACGCCAGGTGGCGAACACCACAAGTGCCAGCGCGATCCAGCCGCGACCCGCGGTCATGTTTTCCGCCCACATCGGCGTGTAGGAAAGCGACAGATACGCCCCACCAAGGCCCGCCATCGCCCCGCCAAACATCGTGGCAAGGTAGCGGATCTTGATCACGGAATAGCCAATCGCATGTGCCGAATGATGGGAATCGCCAACTGCCTTAAGCACAAGACCGGCCCGCGATTTCGCAAGGAACCACGCAACCCCGATCACAACCGCAATCGACAGGTAAACGAGGAAATCCTGCCCAAACAGGATCGGACCAACAATCGGAATGGCGCTGATACCCGGGATGGCAAGGGCTGGCAGCGGCTCAATCGCAAAGCCGACAAAGCCCGATCCGACCAGGGCCGAGAAACCAACCCCGAAAATCGTCAGTGCCAAGCCCGTCGCCACCTGATTGGCCATCAGCGTCAGGGTCAAGAACGCAAAGATCAACGAGATCAAGGTGCCCGCCGCAACTGCGGCCAGAATGCCGAGGATGGCCGACCCGGTTGAAGCCGTCACCGCAAAACCGGCAATCGCGCCAACCAGCATCATGCCTTCAACACCAAGGTTGAGCACACCGGATTTCTCGGTCACCAGCTCGCCAGTTGCGGCAAGCAAAAGCGGGGTGGATGCGGTAATCACCGTCAGGATAAAGGGAACAATCCATTCCATTATGCGGTTCTCCCTTTTGCGGCGATGGCGCCGAAACGAATGCGGTACTTGGTCAAAACATCACAGGCCAGCAGGAAGAACAGCAAGATCCCCTGGAACAGCCCGGTCACTGCATTGGGCAGACCCAATGTAATCTGCGCCAGCTCCCCACCAAGATAGGTCAGCGCCATAATAATACCGCCAAACAGAATCCCAACCGGATGCAAACGGCCAAGGAACGCCACGATAATCGCGGTAAAACCATAGCCGGGCGAGATGGATGGCTGAAGCTGCCCGATCGGACCTGATACCTCAAACAACCCAGCCAGACCGGCCAGTGCACCACCCAGAAGAAGCGTAAACCAGACCATGCGTTTCTGACGGAACCCGACATGGCGGGCGGCCTGCGGGGCCTTGCCAACAACGCGCAGCTGGAAGCCGATTACGGACTTTGACAGCAACAACCACCCGGCAATCACGACAAACACCGCAACGGCTGTGCCAAGATGCACACGCGATCCTTCAAAGATGATCGGAAGCAACCCGGCATCCGGGAACGGGCGCGATTCCGGGAAGTTGAACCCTTCGGGGTTGCGCCACGGGCCATGCACCAGGAAGCTCAGGAACAGCGTCGCGACATAGGTCAGCATCAGGCTGGTCAGAATTTCGTTGGCGTTAAACTTTGTCCGTAGCAATGCCGGGATCGCAGCCCAGAATGCACCGCCCAGCGCGCCCAGAACAAACATGGCCGGCATCAAAAGAATGCTTTCGCTGTCATGGAAATAAAGCGCCAGTCCGCCGCCGAAAATCGCCCCCATGGTTAGCTGGCCTTCGGCCCCGATGTTCCAGACATTAGCCCGGAACCCCATGGCAAGACCGACCGCAATGATGACAAGCGGGGTCGCCTTCACGAACAGCTCGGAAATGCCATAGCTGTTATTGATCGGCAGGATGAAGAACGTATAAAGCGCGTCAAACGGGTTCTTGCCCAGAAAGGCAAAGATGATCCCGCCGACGACAAGCGTCATAAGGATTGCCAGAACCGGCGACAGATAAACCATCGCCTGGGAGTGCTGGCGACGGGGTTCAAGCCTGACCAAGGCGACCTCCCTCTACTTGCGTGTCGTGCGCCGGGTTTGTTTGGCCTTCAAGATCATGAAGCCCCCCCATCAACAGACCAATTTCTTCGATGCTGACATCTGCCATCGGACGCGGTTTGGACATTTTGCCCTCCGCCATCACAACGACTGAGTCACAAATGGCATAAATCTCGTCCAAGTCCTGCGAAATCACCAGAACCGCTGTCCCCTTGGCTGCCAGATCAAGCAATGCCTGATGAATGGCGCTCGCAGCACCGGCATCAACACCCCAGGTCGGCTGGGAAATCACCAGAACGCCCGGGTCCTGCAAAATTTCGCGCCCGACGATAAATTTCTGAAGGTTCCCGCCCGAAAGCGACCCGGCCTCTGCCCCCGAACCGGTGGTTCGAACATCAAACGTCTTGATGATGTTATCGGCGAATGACTTGGTCGGCACTTCACGGATCAGACCACGTGCGGAAAGCGCCATGCGGCGAAACGCCGTCAAAAACCCGTTTTCCGACAGGCTCATATCGGGCACCGCCCCATGGCCGTTGCGTTCTTCAGGCACAAACGTCGCACCCAGACGACGACGCCGGCGCGGGCCGAAATGGGCAACCGGGTTGCCATCGATCTTGATGCTGTCGGGGGCTGCTTCCTGTTCGGTTTCCCCGGCAAGGGCGCGGAACAATTCGTTCTGACCATTACCGGCAACCCCGGCAACACCCATGATTTCCCCGCCGCGCACCTCAAGATTAATGCCCTTAAGGTCAGTGCCAAACTGCTCATCGCTTTCAAGCGACAGATTGGAAACCGCAAGGCGCACATCGCCAAACTGGCGGGCTTCGCCGCGGTCCGGCGCGGTCAGTTTCTGGCCAATCATCATTTCGGCCATGGATTTCGCGGTTTCTTCGCGCGGGTCACAGCCACCGACAACCTTGCCACCACGCAGCACGGTCGCCTTATGACACAGCGCCTTCACTTCATGCAGCTTGTGGCTGATATAAAGGATCGCGCAGCCTTCATCGGCCAGACGACGCAGCGTCTCGAACAGCTTTTCCACTTCCTGCGGGGTCAGGACCGAGGTCGGCTCATCAAGGATCAGAAGTTTCGGGTTCTGAAGCAGACACCGCACGATCTCGATGCGCTGACGCTCACCGACCGAAAGGGTGTAAACATGGCGGTCCGGGTCAAGTGGCAGGCCATAGGTCTTTTCAACCTCAAGCACCTGCTTGCGCAGCGCATCCATATCGCGCACGTCATTCATCGCAAGTGCGATGTTTTCAAGCACCGTCATGGTTTCAAACAGCGAGAAATGCTGGAACACCAGACCGATACCCATTTCGCGCGCATCATGCGGGCTTGCGATCGTAACCGGCTTGCCTTCCCAGATCAGCGCGCCCTCATCGGCCTGCAGCACGCCATAGATAATTTTGACAAGCGTACTTTTGCCGGCACCATTTTCACCCAGAAGCGCGTGGATTTCACCAGGCTCGATACGGAAACTGATATCGTCATTGGCCAGACAGCCCGGAAAGGCTTTGGTCACGCCGCGCACTTCAAGCTGCGCTGGCCCTGCCCCCTTCACGGTATTTGCCCCGGCTTCACCGGTCGTTGACGTCACTGTTGCCACCCCCATTTAGCGATATGTCTTGCACCCAACACGCCGTTTTACCCCATAACGCACTGCAATCAAACGGTCTCAATAAGCGATCTTGTCGGTTTTGAGATCCCAGGCGGCAAACACTTCGCGCGCCTCGGGCAAATCGACATGAATAATCGGCAAGGACCGCTCTTCGATCGGCTTTGCCACCTCATCATAAAGGAACTGATCATCAAACCCGATGGCAGCAGCATCTTCGCGCCCATTGGCGTAATAGATCTTGTCCAAGCGGGCCCAATAGATCGCAGACAGGCACATCGGGCAAGGTTCGCAACTGGTATAGATTTCACACCCCGACAGATTGAACGTGCCCAGCTTCGCACAGGCCGCGCGAATGGCGCTGACCTCGGCATGGGCGGTCGGGTCGTTCTGGGACGTGACATTGTTCCATCCTTCCGCAATCACTTCGCCATTGCGAACAATGATTGCCCCGAACGGTCCACCGCATCCCTCATCCATCTTTTGCCGCGACAAATCCACGGCATGGCGCATATGGCCCTTGGCGTCACACACAGCCAAACTCTCCTCTACGAAACCTCCGGCCCGGTACCCCGAACCGCCTGATCAGGCCGTCATTGCGCGGCCCTTTATCATTAATGCCACCTTCAATGAAGGTGTTTCACTCAACCCACCCCGTCTGATGCGGATTTGGGCGTTTGTGTATGCGCCATCTGTGCTTCACGCACGGATAGCACCTGTGCGGCAACCGATGCCGCAATCACCACCGGCTGTTTGCCGGTAATGCCTTGAATTCCAATCGGAGTGGTCAGACGACCGATTTCAACCGCACTCAACCCCCGATCAGAAAGACGTCGGATGAAGCGTGCACGCTTGGTTTGGCTGCCGATCATGCCAACAAAACCAAGATCATCCCGCACCAAAGCCGCCCGGCAGATCTCGAAATCAAGCGCATGGTTATGCGTCAGGATCAAAACATGCGCCCCGGCCGGAATGTCGGCGACCTCGGCTTCGGGTTTATCACTTTGACAAACCTGAACATTTTCGCCCTCAACACCCGCCAGAAACTCTTCGCGCGAATCGATCAGGCGAATATCAAATGGCAGCGGCGCCAAGGCCTGCACGACCGCCTTGCCAACATGCCCGGCACCAAAAATCCACATCGGGGTTCGCGCATCATCAAGCCGCAAACAAAGCGTTTCCACCCCGTTCAGCGATACAATCCCGCCGCGTGCGGCCCCGAAACTGCCCGCAAGCATCTTGGCATGCGCACCACTCACCCGCGCGATCTCGCTGCAATCGGTCGGCATCGTCACCCAGTGGCCATCGGAACGGACCGGCGCAGTTTCAATTTCTTGCAACACCGTGCGCAGTGTTTCCTTGGCAACCCCGCGCAACAGATGAAAGCCAACCTCGACCGAGCCGCCGCAACATTGCCCAAGCCCGGGGCCCAGCGGAAAACGCACGATCTCGGCAAGCGGCAGGGTATCGGCCCCCGCATCCAGACCTTCGCGGACGCGTCGCGTCACCTGATGCTCAAGATTGCCACCGCCGATCGTGCCGGAAATGGCATCACGCGTGATCAGCATGAAGGCACCCACCTCGCGCGGGGTCGATCCACGAATGGCCGCCACACTGACCAGCATCACCGGACCCGGCTGGGACAGAAGCCTGATATGATCGCTGCGCGACAGGGTCATGACCTATTCCCCCGCCATCGATTGCGCGGAATGAACCTGCTCAATCATCCGCTTGGCACAATCGGCAACCGCATGCAAAACCGCCTCGGGCGTTGCCGGGGTATCCAGGGCCGGGACGATCTTGTGGTTCGTCACCGATGCCACCGCATCGGCAATCGCACGATGCACCGAAATCGCCAGCATCAAGGGCGGTTCACCGACTGCCTTTGAACGATGGATGGTTTTTTCAACATTTCGTCCGGACGACCAAAGCTCAAGCCTGAAATCTTCCGGTCGGTCAGAACATGCCGGGATTTTATAGGTCGACGGCGCATGGGTACGCAGGCTGCCCTTTTCGTCCCACCACAGTTCTTCGGATGTCAGCCAACCCATGCCCTGAATGAAGCCGCCTTCAATCTGGCCAAGGTCAATTGCCGGGTTCAATGACCGCCCGACATCATGAATGATATCAACACGCGTCACCTTGTATTCACCGGTCAGGGTATCGATCAAAACTTCCGAACAGGCCATGCCATAGGCAAAGTAATAAAACGGCCGGCCCGATGCGCTTTCGCGGTCATAATGGATTTTCGGCGTCGCGTAATAACCGGTCGCGGATAGCGACACACGCGCGAGATAGGCCTGCTTGATCAGATCGGCGAAAGCCAACTCTTCCGTGTCGCCAACAATGATCTTGCCAGGCACAAAGCGCACGGCACTTTCCGCGACACCATATTTCTCGGCGGCGAAGGCAATCAGGCGGTTCTTGATCGTCATCGCCGCATCGCGCGCCGCCATGCCGTTCATGTCCGCCCCGCTTGAGGCCGCGGTTGCCGAAGTATTCGGCACCTTGCCGGTATTGGTTGGCGTGATCTTGATCTGATCAAGATCGATCTGGAATTCCTCAGCGACGACCTGGGCGACCTTGATAAACAGGCCCTGCCCCATTTCCGTCCCGCCATGGTTCAGATGCACCGACCCGTCCTGATAAACATGGATCAGCGCACCGGCCTGATTAAGGAACGTCGTGGTAAAGGAAATCCCGAACTTCACCGGCGTCAGCGACAGGCCCTTTTTCAGGACCGGGCTCTCGGCATTAAACGCAGCGATTTCTTCGCGGCGCTTGCGATAATCGCTGGCTTTCAGGATATCGTCGGTCAGCTCCGAAAGAACATTATCCTCGACCACCATATGGTACGGCGTCGTATCGCGACCCTTGCCGCCGTAATAGTTGGCAATGCGTACATCCATTGGATCGCGCCCAACGGTCATTGCGATTTCATCAATGATACGCTCAATCGCAACCATCCCCTGCGGCCCGCCAAATCCACGAAACGCGGTGTTGGACACAAGATTGGTCTTGCAGCGATAGGACCGGATTTCGACATCGCCAAGGTAATAGGCATTGTCAGTATGGAACATCGCACGGTCGGCAATCGCGGCTGACAAATCGGCAGAAAAACCGCAATTGGCGGCATACTGGATATCGAGCCCGCAAATCCGCCCGTCATCATCAAAGCCGACATCGTAATCGACAATGAAATCATGACGCTTGCCGGTCATGACCATGTCGTCATCACGATCCAGTCGGAACTTCGCGGGGCGTCCGGTTTTGGTTGCAACAATGGCCGCAAGGGCCGCCCATTGCATCGCCTGGGTTTCCTTGCCGCCAAACCCACCACCCATGCGCCGCACTTCAACCGTGACCGCATTGGCCGGACGGCCCAGCACATTGGCAATATTATGCTGCACTTCCGATGGATGCTGGGTGGAGCAATGCAGCAACACATCGCCATCCTCGCCCGGCATGGCAAAGCTGATATGGCCTTCAAGGTAAAAGTGATCCTGCCCGCCAATTTCCATCCGACCCGTTTGGCGATGTTTGGCGCGCGCCAGCGCCGATTTGGCATCGCCCTGCTTCATTACATGTGCCGGTGCGACGAAAAGCTGCTTTTCCAGTGCCTCGACCACATCAAGAACCGCTGGCAGTTCTTCATATTCGATCTCGGCAAGTTGGGCGGCGGCACGGGCCTGCGCGCGGGTTTCTGCCGCGACACAAAAGACCGGCTGGCCATAAAACTGCACGATGCCATCAGGCAGGACCGGCTCATCGTGGGTGTGCGCGGGCGAAACATCATTCACGCCGGGAATGTCTTCAGCGGTCAGAACACAGACCACACCCGGGGCCGAGCGCACCTTGGAAAGGTCCAGCTTGGTAATCTTGCCATGCGCAATGTTCGAGGCACCCGGCGCCAGATGAAGCGTTCCAAACGGCTCATTGATGTCATCAATATAGACCGCCTCACCCGCCACGTGTTTCGGGCCGCTGTCATGCTTGGAGCTTGATCTGACACCCCCGCTTAATCCGGCGGTCGGTGCAATCACCTCGTCCTTATCGGCTTTCATGACTTGATCAGACATGCGTTGCCTCCTTGCCAACAAGGCGGGTGGCAATATCGGGCGCACTGGTTTCGATAAACAACTTGGTCAAAAGGTTTTGCGCCACCAACATGCGATATTCCTTCGATGCGCGCATATCGCTCATCGGGGAAAACTCGCTGGCCAGTGCCAACTGCGCGGCATTGAGGTTCACCTCATCCCAATCCTTGCCGATCAGGGCCTCTTCACATTTCCTGGCCCGCATCGGGGTGCCCGCCATGCCGCCAAAGGCCGCGCGGAACTCGGCAACCTTGCCGTCCTCATCAACCTTGATGGCAAAGGCGCCAAGAACGGCGGTGATATCCTGATCAAAGCGTTTGGAGATTTTATAGGCCTTGAACACCAATCCAGTTTTTGGTTTGGGCACAATCACGCTTTCAACAAACTCGCCCGGATGGCGGTCCTGTTTGCCATAGGTGATAAAGAAGTCTTCCAGCGGGACTTCACGCCGGACATCGCCCATGCGCAGCACGATCTTTGCCCCCAGCGCAATCAGGGCCGGCGGCGTATCGCCAATCGGGGACCCGTTGGCAATATTCCCGCCCACTGTGCCAGCATTGCGGATTTGCCGCGATCCGATCCGGCGGACAAGTTCGCCAACATCGGATGCCACCCGACCTAGTGCATCATGCGCGCGGCTATAGGTCACACCAGCGCCAATCACCAATGCATCGTCGGTCTCGGTGACCGATTTCAGATCGGCAACATCACCAATGTAAATGATCGGGTCCAGACGCTTGAGCATCTTGGTCACCCAAAGCCCGACATCCGTACCCCCGGCCAGAACCGTGGCATCCGGGTGCGCCACCAAAAGGGCGGCCAATTCATCAGACGTGCGCGGCGCAAAATACCGCCCGGCGGGATGTTCGAGTGCCAGCGTGCCCTCGCCTTCGACCATCGCGGTCAATCTGGCGGCAACATCAGCCCGGCGTTTTTGTTCGGCACTGTCATTGGCGGCAACACCACCTGCCTTGCGCGCGGCCTCGATAATCGGGCCATAGCCGGTGCAGCGGCACAGGTTCCCGGCCAAGGCATCATTGATCGCCCCCCGGTCATCCTCGCCACCATCCAGCCACAGCTGATAAAGGCTCATGACAAAGCCCGGCGTACAGAAACCGCATTGCGATCCGTGGGTATCGACCATCGCCTGCTGAACCGGATGCAGGGTGCCGTCCGTCGATTTAAGATGCTCGACCGTCAGAAGCTGCTTGCCATCAAGGGTCGGGACAAACTGGATGCAGGCATTAACAGTGCGATATGCCATGCCGCCTTTGCCATCGGGCTCGCCCAGCACCACCGTGCAGGCACCGCAATCGCCCTCGGCACAGCCTTCCTTCGTTCCCGCCTTGCGCTCAGACAGGCGCAGATATTCAAGAACCGTCATCTGCGGATCAACACCCCGCAGGCTGCGTTCCTCGTCGCCAAGCAGAAAACGGATATCAGAACGGAAGGACCCGGTCGCACTTGCCATGTCTGACCTCAGCTGCCGCGATAGGTGGAATAGCCGAACGGCGACAGCAAAAGCGGCACATGATAATGCGCCTGCCCGTCGGAAATACCGAAACGGATCACGACCTGATCAAGGAATTTCGGCTCGGGAAGTTCGGTGCCACTGGCATCGAAATAATCGCCCGCATAAAAAACAAGCTGATACTGACCCGGTTTGAAAGAGGCGCCTTCCAGCATCGGCCCGTCGGTGCGGCCATCGGCATTGGTCACGGCTTCGGCAACCATGTCATCATGGCCATTGCCAAAGCGATGCAGCTCAATGCGGATTCCGGCAGCCGGGCAGCCTTTTGCCGTATCCAGTACATGGGTGGTCAGTCGTCCCATGCCGGGCCTCCTCTCTCGTTCTAGGGTCAGGACTTATTAATTTGATTTGAATGGTTAAACAGATTTGTGCGGATACGCGGAGCGAAACCGCAGGAAGATAAACATCTTTCAAGGTTTCTCGACAAAGTAGCCCGTGCAAATCCGTTTAATCCGAAGGACAGACGTTATATTTGCAAACTCCGGCGTCAAACCTCTTGGTCGGGATACCAACCCGCCCCGCGAGCTTTTCCTTGGATTTCACAAATATAAAGTCTGCCATTCAAATCAAATTAATAGGTCCTGACCCTCATTTTATGAGCGGTCGCTTCTCCCCGAGGTCGGCATTCTGTTTGTGTTTTTGTGCCGAACCAATTTTTAAGCGATTTAAAATCGTCGCATTACACCCCGTCCGGGGGAAAGAGGCGATAAAGTGAAACTATATCAACAATTCTTTGAAAAACGAAAACAACAGTTTCAGGCACTATGAACGCAAACACAGGCGAAACGCCTTGATAGACCGCGAATAACGCGGCACTAATCTGATCCCGTCCAGGAACATTATCAAAACAGCCTTGATAGTGCGGCACGTCTTTGGCCCGCCACGCACAGGTTTCTTTCTTGCTGCGCTGCGGCCGATGGTTAATGCTACACCAAACGGGCCCGACAACAAAGCCGGGCGTACGGGATCAATCCCACAGAATTCAGGAGAAGGTTCGCATGAACGACCAGACATATGCGCGTGATTTGATTGGTTACGGTGAAAACCCGCCCAAGGCCAACTGGCCGAACAAGGCGCGCGTCGCTGTTCAGTTCGTGTTGAACTACGAAGAAGGTGGCGAAAACTGCATCCTGCATGGTGACCGCGCGTCCGAGGCTTTCCTGTCGGAAATGATCGGTGCCGACATGCGCGAAGGTGTCCGCCATATGAGCATGGAGTCGATCTATGAATATGGCTCGCGCGTTGGTGTCTGGCGGATCCTGAACCTGTTTCGCGAACGTCAGATCCCGATCACCATCTTTGCCGTCGCCATGGCGCTGGCCCGCCACCCGCGCGTCGGCGAAGTCGCGATGAAGGACGGTCACGAGATCTGCTCGCACGGTTATCGCTGGATTGATTATCAATACATGGCCGAAGATCAGGAACGCGAACATCTTCACAAGGCGATCGAGATCATCAAGGACGTCACAGGCGTTCGCCCGCTTGGTTGGTATACCGGGCGCACCAGCCCCAACACCCGCCGTCTGGTGGCCGAAGAAGGCGGCTTCCTTTATGACGCCGATGATTACAGTGACGAACTCCCGTTCTGGAGCACCCAGACAGAAACTCCGCACCTGATCGTGCCCTACACCCTTGATGCCAATGACATGCGCTTTGCCGCCATGCAGGGCTTCAATTCCGGTGAACAGTATTTCCAGTATCTCAAGGACAGCTTCGACACCCTTTATGAAGAAGGGACCGAAACCCCGCGCATGATGTCGATTGGTTTGCATTGCCGCCTCGTCGGGCGTCCGGGCCGGTTTGCAGCCCTCAAGCGCTTTGTCGATTATGCCCAAAGCCACGACAATGTCTGGTTTGCGCGGCGCATTGATATCGCCCGCCACTGGCGCGAACATCACCCATTTGGTGGCTGAGGTTACGGCCAGGCCCGATCGAGAAACACAAGGTCGATATGACAGAAACCAATCAGTCCCTGTTTGAAACCCGCCCGCCAAGCACGCTCGCCGAAAGCGCGTTTGTCTCGCTTTATGGCTGGGTTTATGAACATTCCCCATGGGTCGCCCATCAGCTTTATGCGCGCGGGATTACCGATGACCTCGATAATCCTGCGTCCCTTGCCGATGCCATGGCAGCCATCGTCAACGGTGCGGTTGATGATGACAAACTCTCGCTTCTGCGCGCCCACCCCGATCTTGCTGGCAAGCTTGCGCTGGCTGATTTGACCGCGTCTTCGCAAAGCGAGCAAAAGGGTGCCGGCCTTGATCAATGCACGCCTGATGAACTTGCCCGCTTTACCGAGCTCAATGACCTCTATAAACAGAAGTTCGGTTTTCCGTTCATCTTTGCGGTCAAGGGCTTCCATCGCACCGATATTCTCGATGCGTTTGAACGCCGCGTGAAAAACGATACCGAAACCGAATTCAACGAGGCGATCGCACAGGTTCACCGCATTGCCAAATTGCGGCTCGAAGCGCTGTAGGATCACCCGCAGCACCCGATCCGGTGACCAATGACGAACGCCAAATAATAAACGACTATTTCAGGATAATACGACCATGAGCCATCAGGAAAACACCGACGCACCGGAATTTGCACGGCGCTTTGTCAATCTGGCCGACGAACGTCTGGGCGCAGAAGCAATCTTTGCGACCGACGATTTCTTCGCCGACAAGCAGCGCATGCTGCAAACCGCTGACGCGGTGTTTTATCCGGATCGCTATGACGATCACGGCAAATGGATGGATGGCTGGGAAAGCCGCCGCAAACGTGTCGAAGGCCATGATTACTGTGTTGTCCGCCTCGCGACCTCGGGCCGGATTTACGGTGTTGATATCGATACCAGCCACTTCACCGGCAACTTCCCGCCGGCGGCATCGCTTGAAGGCTGCTATTGCCCGGATGGCGATCCGGCAGACGACGCCAAGTGGGACGAAATCGTTACCCCCATGGGCCTTGGCGCAAGCGCACATCATTATGCCGATGTGACCTCAGATGCGATCTATACCCACGTCCGTCTGCACATTTACCCGGATGGCGGTGTCGCCCGTCTGCGCGTTTATGGTCGCCCGAACCGCGACTGGACTGAAATGGCCGCCAAGGGCGAACAGGTCGATCTGGCCGCGATGATCAATGGCGGTGTGGTTCTGGACTGGTCCGATGCCCATTACGGCAACCCGAACGCCATTCTGGCCCCCGGCCGCGGGGTCAATATGGGGGATGGCTGGGAAACCCGTCGTCGTCGTGAACCTGGCAATGAATGGCTGATTGTCGAACTCGGCAATCCTGGCGAAATCGAAAAGATCATCGTCGATACCTGCCACTTCAAGGGCAACTATCCCGACCGCGTGTCCATTCAGGGCGCATTTGTTGACGGTGAAAAGGACAAGTCGCTGCGCGCACGTTCGATGTTCTGGTCGACCATCCTGCCCGAAAGCAAGATGCAGGCAGATCACATCCACGAATTTGATGCATCGGCCCTTACCGTCAATGGTCCGGTCACCCATCTTCGGGTCAACTCGATCCCCGATGGCGGCATCAGCCGTTTGCGCATCCTTGGCAAACCGACGAAGTAACGGGGCCAAGTGATGCAGCTTCCCATCGAATATCTGACGCCAGAGGCCTTCGAACCCTTTGGCGAGGTCATCTCGACTGCCACCGCGCGCGATAGCTACAAGATCAATCAGGGCACCACGACGCGGTTCCATGATATCTCGCGCGTCGATGTCGGGGACGAAGGCGGTGCCCCGATCATCAGCATCTTTCGCGGCACACCCCGGCCCAAGCCGATTGAAATCAGGATGATGGAACGCCACCCGCTGGGATCACAGGCCTTCATCCCGCTTTCGGGTCAGAAGTTCCTGATTGTGGTCGCTACGGGCACAGACACACCCAAGCCCGAAGACCTGCGCGCATTTCTGTCAGATGGCACGCAGGGCGTGACCTACGCCAAAAACGTCTGGCACCACCCGTTACTCGTCCTTGAAGAAGACAGCGATTTCCTGATCGTTGATCGCAGTGGCCCCGGCAACAACCTCAATGAGGTCGATCTGCCCCTGGTCGATGGCGAGGCCATCACGCTTGATTGGGCCTGATCCGATCTAGCCCGAAATCAGTCCAAGATCTTGCAGGTAACCGTGCAGCTCTGCGCTGTTACCTGCAACATACCCTGCCCCGGCATCACGCAGGATGTCGGCATCCGCCGCACTGCGATGCGCCCCGCCCAGAAAACCGACCGATTGCATGCCCGCTGCCTTGGCCGCAAGCACGCCTGACGGACTGTCTTCGATCACCAGACAATGCTCTGGCACCCAGTCACATGTTTGGGCCGCCAACAGGAAAACATCCGGGGCGGGTTTACCACGCGCGACTTGCTCGGCTGAAAACACCCGATCTTCAAAAAAGCCCGCAAGATCGGTCAGACGCAAACATTGATCCAACCTTGCCAGATCACTGCCCGACGCCAGGGCGACTGGATCTGCGATATTGCGTAAAAGATCAGGAATACCGGCAATCGCTCGTAATTCGCTTTCAAAGGTCCGGGCCAGTTCGGCCTCGCAGCGGACCTGATAGGAAACGGCTTCAATCTCGGCCCCGAAGCGGGCATTGAGTGCTGCGATCATTTCACCGTATGTCACACCACCAAAATTGCGCGCCAGCTCGCCCGCTGTGATCGTGACGCCATAGTCGGGCAGCAGCTTCTCATCGACAGCAAAAGACAAAATCTCGCTATCGATCAGAACTCCGTCACAATCAAAGATGATGTGTTGGACCATGAATGCTTATTGCGCCGGGGCCGCCGCTCCGCCATTGAGATCAAGTGCAAGCAAACGTTTCTGAATGGTCTGCGAAAGCACCGGACCGGCACCGGCCTGAAGGGCACGCTGATAGGCGGCACGTGCCATTTCGGTCTTGCCCATCGCCAGCGCATTATCGGCGAAATGCGCAATATGCTCGGCTGTTGGCATCGCCTTGTTGACCCGGATAAAGACTTCCTCGGCTTCCTGGTACCGGCCTTGGCGATAGAGGATCAAGCCATAGGTATCAAGTGCACCCGGATCATCCGGGGCCACCTGCAGGGCCTGCTTTGACAGGCGCTCGGCTTCCTGCAAATTCTCGCCGCGCACGGCATAATGATAGGCCAGCCAGTTGGCCGCCCCCATATTGCCCTGCCCTGCCGCCTGATAGGCCTCAGCCGTCATGGTATCGCGATAGGATGAAATCACGCTTTCAATCGATGTCTGATCCAGCCCGTCGACCCAGGTCAGCCCAACCCGGACGGCCTTGCAGCCTTGCGCATTCGCCTGCTGGCACATCGCCACCGCTTCCTCAACCGCGCCAATAACTGTGGCATTGGGCCCCGCGGCATATTCCTTGCCCGCCGCATCACGCGCCATGGCCTTGAAATCAATCATCGCCCGATAACGATCATCGACCTTTTGCTCGGTGGGCGCTGCAAACATATCCTGCGCTTCCCACTTCGAACCGGTTTCCCCGCAGGCAGCAAGGCCCAATAGCAAACCCAGACCAACAAACGGGGCAAAAGCACGAAGAGATGAAATACGGCGATGGGGCAAGATGAACGTTCCCTGCTTGATGAAAACCCGACCAGCACTTTAGCGGTTTTACGTAAGACAGATATTAACAAAGCGCGACAAAATCGCAGCCTGAACTTGACATAAATACTACTGGGTAGCACCATTCAGGATATGAAGGAGGCTGCCCATGACCGTGAAGTCGTCTATTTCTCTGACAGATAGCCAAAACGCCTTTGCCCGTGAGCTGGTCGCACAGGGAAAATACCCCAGTGTCAGCGCCGTGCTTCAGCAAGGCCTCGAACTATTGCGCAATAAATCCGAAACCGAGTCCCTTGAGACCGAGGCGTTGCGCCAGATCATTACGGCGCGACGCAAAGGCGAGTTTGTCTCAAGCACAGAAATGAAAGACCGGATTTCAGCAATCGCAGCCAAAAAGCGTGCGTCGCATGACCTATGAGGTCATCTATTCGGCGGATGCCGAACGTGACTTTGAACTGATTTTCGACTTCCTGCTTAAAAGCTATGTCGAATTTGGTGAAGCTTCCGACAGTGCGGCTTCACATGCGCAGCAACGCCTGCTCGATATCCACGACGACATCGAAAAACTCGGAAATGCGCCTTATTGCGGCACATTGCATGACACCATCGCGGCGGGACTTCGCCACGTCACGCTTGGCCGTGCCATTGTCTGGTTTGACATCAACGAAGACGACAGGACAGTCCGTATCCTCGCCATATTCTTTGGCGGGCAGGATCATGTGCGGCACATGCTGGCACGGCTGCTTCAGTAATTATCCACGACCAGACCAGCACGAAAAAGCCGCCGGGATCATCCGATCACCGACGGCTTTAACATGCAGGCGTTAAACGCCAATATCAGGGCAACACTACCAAGCCTTCATCAGGCGCGGCGTTCTGCGATCATCTTTTTGATTTCGGTGATCGCAAGGGCCGGGTTCAGGCCTTTCGGGCAGGTGTTGGTGCAGTTCATGATCGTGTGGCAACGATACAGGCGGAACGGATCTTCGAGTGCATCGAGACGTTCACCGGTATATTCGTCACGCGAGTCAGCCAGCCAACGGTATGCCTGCAGCAGAACCGCCGGGCCGAGGTAGCGGTCCGAGTTCCACCAGTAGGACGGGCACGCGGTCGAGCAGGAGAAGCACAGAATGCATTCCCACAGACCGTCAAGCTTGGCGCGCTCTTCACGCGACTGCAAACGTTCGCCGTCCGGCGGGGTCGGGCTGTCAGCCTTGAGCCACGGCTCGATCGATGCGAGCTGTGCATAGGGCTGGGACAGATCCGGCACCAGATCCTTGACCACCGGCATATGCGGCAGCGGATAGATCTTTACTTCGCCCTTGATGTCTTCGATCGGCTTGAGGCACGCAAGCGTGTTACGGCCATCAATGTTCATCGCGCACGAACCGCAAATGCCTTCACGGCAGGAACGGCGGAAGGTCAGGGTCGCGTCGATCTCGTTCTTGATCTTGATCAGCGCGTCGAGAACCATCGGCCCGCACTTATCCAGGTCGATGTCATAGGTGTCGGTACGCGGGTTATCGCCACTGTCCGGATCAAAACGGTAAATCTTGAACGAACGGACATTCTTCGCGTCAGCCGGCGCAGAGAACGTTTTGCCCTCTTTGACGACCGAATTGGCGGGAAGATTGAATTCTACCATCTCTCAAATCCTCTCTTGCCGCGCCTTAATAGACGCGCTCTTTCGGCTCGATATACGACACTTCATCGGTGAGCGTGAAGGTATTGACCGGACGATAGGTCAGATCAACGCCATAGCCCTTCTCGGTATCGACGGTCGCAATCGTGTGCTTCATCCAGGTTTCGTCATCACGCTTCGGGAAATCTTCGTGGGCATGTGCACCACGCGATTCATGACGCGCTTCTGCCGAATTCATGGTTGCTGCGGCACAGGTCATGAGGTTCTCAAGCTCGAGAGTCTCGACCAGGTCCGAGTTCCAGATGAGGGAGCGATCCGAAACACCGACGTCGGGAAGCGTCTTGGCGGTTTCAGAAAGTTTGTCCTTGCCCTCTTTGAGGATTTCCGAGGTCCGGAACACGCCGCAGTTGCCCTGCATGACGCGCTGCATTTCCAGACGGATATCCGCGGTCGGACGGGAACCCTTGGCCCAGCGCAGGCGGTCAAAGCGTGCAATCGCCTCGTCGCCATCGGTGGTTTTGAGTTCCTTGAAGGATGCCTTGGAATCGACCACTTCGGCCGCATGCAGACCGCATGCACGACCAAACACAACAAGGTCGAGCAGCGAGTTGGTACCCAGACGGTTTGCACCGTGGACCGAAACGCAGGCTGCTTCACCAGCCGCCATCAGGCCCGGAACAATTGCGTTCGGGTCTTTGGCAGTCGGACGCAGAACCTCGCCCTTATAGTTGGTCGGGATACCGCCCATGTTGTAATGGACCGTCGGCAGGACCGGAATCGGTTCCTTGGTCGCATCAACACCGGCAAAGATTTTCGCGGTTTCGGTAATGCCCGGCAGACGTTCCCACAGCACTTCCGAACCAAGATGTTCAAGGTGCAGGTGAATGTATTCGCCATGCTCGCCAACACCACGACCATCACGGATTTCCTGTGCCATACCACGCGACACGACGTCACGCGATGCAAGGTCCTTAACGGTCGGCGCATAACGTTCCATGAAACGTTCGCCTTCGGAGTTGGTCAGATAACCACCTTCACCACGGGCACCCTCGGTGATCAGGCAACCTGAACCGTAAATGCCGGTCGGGTGGAACTGAACGAATTCCATATCCTGCAGGCCAAGACCCGCACGGGCCACCATGCCATGACCGTCACCGGTACAGGTATGTGCCGAGGTGCAGCTGAAGAACGCACGGCCATAACCGCCAGATGCCAGAATGACCATCTTGGCGTTGAAGCGGTGCAGTTCACCGGAATCAAGATCCCAAGCGACCAGTCCTTTGCACGAACCGTCTTCATCCATGATCAGATCAAGGGCGATATATTCGACAAAGAACTCGGCTTTGTTTTTCAGGCACTGCTGATAGAGGGTGTGCAGCATGGCGTGACCGGTACGGTCAGCAGCAGCACATGCACGTTCAACCGGCGCCTTGCCGTGGTCACGGGTGTGGCCACCAAACGGACGCTGATAGATTTTGCCATCTTCAGTACGCGAGAACGGCATGCCGTAATGTTCAAGTTCATGAACCGCCGGAACGGCGTTACGGCACATATATTCGATCGCGTCCTGGTCACCAAGCCAGTCCGAACCCTTGACGGTGTCATACATATGCCACTGCCAGTGATCCTCGGACATGTTGCCAAGCGATGCACCGATACCGCCCTGGGCAGCAACGGTGTGCGAACGGGTCGGGAAGACCTTGGTGATACATGCGGTTTTGAGCCCGGCTTCAACCGTACCCAGTGTCGCGCGAAGACCTGCGCCACCCGCACCCATAACGACGACGTCGTAGTTATGGTCGATAATTTTATAAGATTCACTCATTGGCTCAGGCTCCGGCAAAAACGATACGCAGGACTGAAATGATCGCGGCCACAGACAGGAACGCTGCGACAGCCTTGATCAGCATCAGCGAGATCATTTCTGCTTTACGGTTATGCACATAATCTTCGATCACGACCTGCAGGCCATGCGTGAAGTGCACGGCAACACTGACGATCATCAAAACCATCATGGTCGAATGGAAATACGAGCTCAACCAAGCGTGAACGGCATCGTAATCTGCCGTATGCCCGGCAAGAATCGAAACAATGAACCAGATGCCGAGCGGAAGGTTTGCAGCAGCCGTAACGCGCTGGGTCCACCAGTGCGAAGAGCCACTTTTGGCAGAACCGAGACCGCGGACACGGCCCAGATCGGATTGCATCTTCATGACAAGTTGTCCCCTCTTGCCCGGCCTTAGGCCAGACCGATGATCCAGGTGAGAATGGTCAGCACGATTGCCGCGCCAAAGACGATCGGGTTGCCTTTTGCAGCACCCTCATTCGTCAGGCCGCGACCGGTATCCCAGATCAGGTGACGGATACCGTTGCAAGCGTGGTAATAAAAAGCCGCCGTCCAACCGAACAGCAGCAGCAGACCAAACCACGAGGTGAAAAATGCGTGATAGCCGTTGAACGCATCACGACCGGCGCCGGCACCAATCAGCCAGGACGCCAAAAATACGAAACCAATGGCAAGGCCGACACCCATCGCACGGAAGGAGATGGACATCTTTGCCGTCATCGGAAGCCGGTACACCTGCAAATGCGGAGACAGCGGCCGATTGGCTTTGCTCATAGCGGAATTGCCTCTTCTCAAAGTAGCTGGCGGGAAAGCAGGGTTTATTTACCCATGCAGCGGGTTTGAGTCAATCTGAACCCCTTTGTAAACCAAAGATTTCAGTGACAAATTGCCCCAACTGCCTCCGTTGAACTACGTAGGTTGACCTCTCAGACACCGTAAACACCCTGCGGGATGGGCGCTGCAAAAGACACGTGTCTTTCACATACGGCGTAACGTGCTTTTAGCAATCGCACAATTAGACCTTCTTACGCAAGGAAACTGCCTGCGGATCGGGTCTTATTTATGGCTAAAACGTATGAATGCAAAGGCCACCGATCAAGATCGGACACCCAACACGGGTTAAATTAGCCTTTCGCGTCCCAAGGAAGGGTTAAGCTGATCTATGATCATAGCGACAGAAATTACAGAAATCATCGAGTCTGTTTCGCGCTCGTTTGCGCCTGCATTGCCGATATGCATCAGGTTCCAAGTTGCCAGACGCAAGCTTCGGGTTTCGGCCTCTGTATCAATTGAAGCAATGATTCTTCAAATAGTTAGTATTGTGCTCCGTCAGCCTCGCAAGTGGGTTAACGCTCGTCACAAAAACTACTGAAACGCTCCAACAGCGCTCGGCCTTCTTGCCAGTCACCAAGACCACTATCCGAGCCAAGGTGACCAAGACTCCCAACGAACTCAATATCTCCACCCCAAGCATCCGCAAATACTCCGGCTCGCGAAGTGGCCAAGTACTCATCATTGTTTGACGCGATGATCAACGAAGGAAATTTTAATTTCTCAAGGGGAACGGGCCTGAATGTTGAGTATGCTGCTGGCGGGTCGGCCCAAACCCCGTCTACGTCTGCAGGAGCGACCAAAAACAAACCGGCCAAGTTTTCTGGGTTGCGAGCTGCCGCGTAAACCGCAGCAATGCAGCCTACGGAATGAGCCACCAGAATCACAGATCGATCGCTACATTCAATCTGACGAACAATTTGTCGAACCCATTCTTCTTTCAACGGGTTATTCCAGTCAGACTGCTCAATACGCTCCATACCAGTACTGTTTCCCTCCCAGCGCGACTGCCAATGCCCTGAGCCAGACCCCCCTCCTCCTGGAATCGTCAAGTAACGGCGCACCTTTCCCCTCTTTTCATGCTCGGTCATAGTTTTACTGTCCTCTTTGTTTTGCATTGTCTTGAGGGTGAAGAACCAGTTCTGGATTTATGACTCACGGTTCTAATTTTATGGGTCAATTCACAATCTGAACGATCCAGCATCTGCAATTTCAGCTCAGTCTCAAGACGCAACAAAGCATCCACAACGAGACGGTCATGAACGAAGGGCGGTCTTACCGATGGTTTGACTTTAGTGATGACATGTCCGCCCGGTAATTTACGCCTAATCTGAAAGTCGACCACATTCAACCCAAAGTTACTTCTGCAGTTAACCAGACAATCTTTGAGAACAATCAGCGACGCCGCAAAATGACGACCAAATCCGCCCCCTCTAGCGCGGAATCAGAACCGTGTAGTCGAAATCAAGCAACACATCGGAATGATATTTGCCATCCGCATCTTTCAGCGGGAAGTCACTGGCCTGACGATCGCGCACTGCAACAAGACGCAGACGAAGTGCACCCAGATCACGCCGACCAGGCACTTCAAATTTGCCGAGAACCTCTGACCACGCAAAGATCGTATCCCCGGCAAAGGCCGGGTTGGCATGTGTCCCGGCATTGATCGCGGCAATCCGAAACGCATTGCCAAGTCCGTTAAACGACAGCGCCCGGCACAGCGAAATGATATGCCCGCCATAAATCAGGCGCTTGCCAAACCGTCCGCCATTGGCCGCGACCTGATCGAAATGGACCTTGGCGGTGTTTTGATAAAGCCTGGTTGCGATCTGATGTTCGGCTTCTTCAAGGGTCATGCCATCAACATGATCAATCTTTTCGCCGACATAATAGTCATCCCAGCAATGCGGCGATCCCGCCAACTGGGTTGAATAGGCCGATGCATCCAGCCCGACCGGGATCTGGAATGCTTCGGGTGCGACAACACCGGGCAATTCCGGAAGGACCGTTTCCGGGGCCGGCGCGCTTTCATCGCGTTTACGCACCATGACCCAGCGATTGTAATCAAGCACCATCTCGCCGCGCTGATTGCGCCCGACGGAATTGACGTAAACCACACCGGTCTTGCCGTTGGAGTTTTCCTTGATCCCGGTCACGGTGGATACCGAACTGACCGTATCGCCGGGATAAACCGGAACACCAAACACACCCCCGGCATAGCCCAGATTGGCCACCGCATTTAGCGACACATCAGGCACCGTCTTGCCAAAAACCATGTGAAACGCCAGCAAATCATCCACGGGTGCAGCCTTATAGCCAATGCTTTGGGCAAACTCGTCAGACGACTGCACGGCAAAGCGCGGGCCATAAAGCCCGGTATAAAGCGCGACATCGCCAGTCGAGATCGTGCGCGGGGTGGCATGGCGGATTTCCTGTCCGATCTGGAAATCCTCAAAATAATTGCCCTGATTGGTCTTTGACATTCGATTGCCTCCCTGAAAGGCCGGATGATCCAAGAAATACCGATGCGCGCTGTTTTGGCTGTCTTGGATGCAGCCATTTTCGCTCAGTGCGCGCCGTTTTATCTGATGGTGTTCGGGCGCTTAGGCCCCGTCCATTTCCGCGATCAAATCTGCCATCGCGACCAGTTTCTTGGCCGATACCACATGCAGATTTTCAATCAGCTTGCCATCAACCACGACAACGCCCTTGCCGGCGGCACTGGCTTCTTCGTGGGCGGCAATGATCTTGCGCGCCCAGTCAATCTCGGCCTCTGCCGGGGCAAAGGCCGCATTGGCCGCGGCAATGGTTTTGGGATGAATAAGCGTCTTGCCGTCAAAGCCGAACTCGCGCCCCTGCTTGCAGGACGCCTCAAACCCGGCATCGTCAGACAGATCAAGATGCACACCATCAAGGATCGCAAGCCCGTAGGCCCGTGCCGCCAACAGGCAAAGCCCAAGACTGGTCACCATCGGTAAACGGTCCGGCGTATGGGCACAGTTCAAATCCTTGGCAAGGTCCGATGTCCCCATG
This sequence comes from Thalassospira sp. HJ, assembly GCF_000948415.1. Classification (GTDB taxonomy): domain Bacteria; phylum Pseudomonadota; class Alphaproteobacteria; order Rhodospirillales; family Thalassospiraceae; genus Thalassospira. The sequence continues at coordinate 92,642 of NZ_JYII01000020.1, forward strand.
ACAAACCCGCCAAGACGGGGATGGGCACCGGCAATTTCCTTGGCATTAAGCATGGCAAGCGGGGTTTCCATCATGCACCAGATGGTCATGCCGGCATGCGCGCCTTCGGCTTCCATGATATTGGCGACCTGACGGACCGTATCGGCACTTTCGACCTTGGGCAGCAGGATGGCATCAGCCGATGTTTTGGACGCCGCCACGATATCGGCATATCCCCACGGGGTATTCAGGCCATTGGTCCGGATCTGGATTTCACGTTTGCCATAACCACCCTCGGAAAGCGCGCTCACAATCTGATCGCGTGCGGTATCCTTGGCATCGGGGGCCACCGCATCCTCAAGATCAAGAATAAGCCCATCTGCCGGAAGCGTGCGACCCTTTTCAAGGGCACGCGCATTGGAACCCGGCATATACAAAACAGAACGGCGCGGACGTGGGGCAGCAGCCATCAGGAATCTCCCGCTTGATAATATTCGTACAATATTTAGATTTAATTTTTACGAAAATTACCCAAACTTGTTTTCCCCTGCAACCCAATTTTTGCGGTGCGGCATCGCATGCTCGACCGATAGGTAGATGATTTTTTATTCCGGCGCGCCGAACAAACCGGTCATCAGCATGCTGGTGACACTTGGCACCTCATTCAGCGCCCGGCCATTGGCAAGAAACACCACCACCGTGTCCTGCTCCGGGAACCAGGAAAACTCGGCCGAGTAGCCAAAATAGATCCCGTCATGCCCCCAGACCGGGCCCCAGTCACTCGCCCCGATCATCAACCCATAACCATAAGACCCGTCGCCGGCAAAGGCGGTATCGGTCGTTGCGCGTTCAAGCGCATTCGACCCCAACAGGACCCCGTTCACAAACAGAGCACGGGCAAACTTGACCATATCCTCGGCGGTCGAAATCACCCCGCCATCGGCCAGTTGATCGCCCACATCATAATCCGTGACGTCTTCAAGCTGCCCATCGCCATTGGCGTCATCAAAACCGCGCGCAAGCGATGCCGGCCTTGGGAAACTGCCAAAGGATGTGTCGGTCATCTCGGCCGGGGCAAAGATCCGGCGACCAAAAACGGCACTGCTATGCGCGCCCTCGACCGCCTCGATCATCACGCCGAGCAGGATGAAATTGCTGTTGGACGGCGCATAATTTGTGCCCGGGGCGAAATAGGCTTCCCGATCGGCAATCAGTGGCAGCAACTCGACATTGCGCCAGCCATGTTGCGGGTCGCGCCCGACCAGCTCGAAAAAGAACTCGCCATCAAGATAATCGGGAATGCCCGAACTGTTGCGCAGCAAATCACGAATGGTGGCGCGATCAGAATTGGCAATGCGGTCGCGAAATTCCTCGGGCAGGTATTTGCCAATCGGGTCGGCCAGATCAATCCGCTTTTCCGATGCCAATTGCAAGGTGACCACAGCCGTCATCATCTTGGTCAGCGACCCGATATAAAACTGCCGATCGCGCGTCATGCCGGTTTCGGGCCGGACACTGGCATATCCCGTCGCGGCATAGCGCACATTGCCCTCGCCATAGCCAATCGCCACCACCCCACCGGGCAGACCGGCATGCTCGACATATTGCGACAAGAATTTTTCCAGCGGATCAGACGGTGCTTCCTTGGCAGTCCCGCTTTGCGCCAATGCAGAATGGCTTGCTGACATGGCAAACGTCATTGCCACCGCCATCACCACCATCGCACGCGCGGGAATACGCCAGAATGCTGCGTTCAAATCGCTCTACTCATGTTGCCCAACCTTGCCCACCTTCGGGCAAATTGCTTTCCGCCCGGTTAATCCGGGCTTTGCGAAATCAACGCGTACCATGCTTCAAGTGCGCCCCGAAATTCGTCCGTCGGAACCGAAATGGCAGCCTCGCCGGTTTCCTCATAAACTGGAACGATTTCAGTAATCTTTTCCCCCACTTTAAGCATGTAGGCATTCATACCCATTTCCCAAGATGCTGCCTCACCGTTCTGGACCGCAGCAATTTCAGCAAGTACCCATTTCGCTTTCTGCGGAACCGATTGAATGTCGGTAGCAAGGCAGGCGGCAATCCGATCATGTGCTGGATCACCATCTTTCTTGCCTGGCCACCCAGGTCGATGCTTCATGTCGCCTGCCCTTTTCTAAATCGTATCAGTTACGCGACTTAACGGTTCGGGAACGCCGTATTCACATAAGGTTTTCCCAAGCTGATATTGAACAATGCATCATTATCCGCATTGCAATATTGGGTTTCCGTGCCATCGGTCGGCTTCGGATCAGGACGATTCGGGCCACATTCACCCCAAGTGCAAGCACTGTTGCTTGCCTTGTTGGCATAGGCATAAAGAACCGATTTCACGACTTGATCCTTGCTGCAGCTATCAGGAAACATCGTCGAAGACTTGGATTTTCCATTCATCGAAAATGTAATCTCGTAGATGCCGCGTGCATCAGGCTGCACCGTCACCGTCACGTTGCTGACAGTGGTCGGATTGGTCCCACCCGGACGCGAATGGAACCCTTTCACCTTGCTTGATAAATATTCCCCGCAAAAAATATGCGTCTCGTTCAGGGTGACACCACCGTGATTGACACTACCCGCCGGGCACGCAACCTGTGCGGATGCCTGCGAAATGCCCGAAAGGGCAACGACGCAAAACGCCAAAGCCACGAAGGCCGCGACATGGAAAAGCTTGGAAAGTTTCGTCATGAACGAACTCCTTTACTTTGTCCGATGCAGTTCCTGACCGCACCGAACAGCACGGCCATACTGCCAAGATCAGACGCAGCGTTGCAATTCATGTGAAGCCGATTTGCGGCGCGATCAAAGCTGCGAAAATTCAAGCCCGATCCGAAGGGCAAGCACACTGGCCGGCTCAAAGCGCATCGGCACCCCGCCAAGCTTGCCGCCATGCCATTGCGCCTTGGTCAGGACAAACGCGCCAAGCGGCAGGGCATGACTGCCCCGGAAATTGACAAGCGCACGGATTTCCTTGGGCTTGCGGATCGGCTCATCACGCCACAGGCAGTGATAGGCAAAAAGCGGCGTTCCAGACCGTCGATCCAAAAACACAAACGGCACCTCATACTGACCCCAGCGGGCGTAATAAAGGCTTTCCATACCAACCGATGAGGTCAGAAACTGCGTCTGGATCGCGGTTTCGGCAAGCCGCGTAATCGTCGCGCTATCGGATGCCCGCCCGCCAATCAAACCGGTGCGAAGCCCCGGATGGATCAGGTGCACCTTGAACGCCACCGCGCGCTGAAAGGGTTTGGCATCCTGATCTACACGCTCAAGCCGGCGCACCAGCCAGGCACTTTCAAGATACTCAAGGTAGCGACGCAGCGTGTTCTTGGCGATATCAAGCTCGCGCGCCAGCGTTTCGATCGAGAATTCCGACCCGGTGTTATAGGCCAGAAGCGAAAACAACCGATGCAGGTCCGACGGACTTGAAATGCCATGCAGGCCCGGCAAATCGGAATGAAGCGACCGATGAATCGCCCCGGCCTCGCCATTGGCGGCGTGAAAACCGCCTTCGTTGATGTAATCCTCAAACAGGTCGTTCAGTTCCACCAACCCGTCTGGCACATCGGCGGTATAGCGCCCGACATTGGGCGTTTCGGGCAAAACGTCACTCGGCGCGATGCCCTTTTGCTCAAGATATTCGGCAAAGCTGAAGGGCGGTAAAAACAGGCTCTGGATATATTCCGCATTCTCACCCGCCGGGGCCAGCGCACTGACCGCGACCACGCGCAACATCGGATCGGCCGCCAGAAGCTTTACAAGGCTCGCCTCCCAATCGCGCTGATAGGAGACCTCGTCGATAAACAGCCACAGCGGATGATCGGCCGAGATCCCGCGCATGGAGCGCAGCAATTTCGGCAAGCGCGGCAGATCAATTTCCAGAAACAGCGGATGTTCAAGCGACACATAACAAACATGACGTCTGGGCGTGTCATTGTTCAAAAGCTCCGCCACGGCCTGGCGCATCATCACGGTCTTGCCAACGCCCCTGGGCCCGGTCAGAACCAGCGCCTTCTGCCCGTCATTCTTTTCAATCGCACCCCAGAACCGCTTGAAAAAGGCGCGCTGCGGCAGACCTTGCACCTGATCATCGGTGACACCATCCCACCACGGGTTATCGAGCATCAAACGATGCAGAAAATCCTGTTCCCCGGGATGTTCGATCATGGTCGCCATATGATGTTCCCCAAAACGCTGCCTGCCCTATAGCGCACTATATGGGCAATTTTCCCGACTTTGCCGGAAAAACCTTTAAATTAGGTATAGTGATAAACGCTATTTGGAGGTTTTGCCGCAAGAACCTGCAAACAAAAGAAAAACCGGACTGCATCTGCAATCCGGTTTAACTGTTTGACGACGGTTCTTCGGGTCAAGACCCGTGCTAACGCGAGGGGGGATTTGGGGTAGCTGAGAAAACCGCCGTCAATCTCGGTTGCTGAACAATACCTCTCGTTGGATCGTCATTCCCGCGAAGGCGGGAATCCATCAGCACTTCAACAGGTTATGGATTCCGGGTCTGCGCTTTGCTCCGTTCGGAATGACCAAACTGGCCGATTACGGGATTGCCAATAATCTTACGCCTTCGACCCATCCAACTTGCCGTCTTTATCGGCCTTACCGGTTTCGTCATCCTCTTTCATCTTTTTGAATTCGGATGCCATACGGTAATCGCCAGATGCGACAAAACCTTCCATTGAGCCGGTGCGTCGCTCCAGATCGTCAAACTGCTCGCGCAGCTCTTCCATCCAGCTTTCTTCATAATCAACACCAACCGTCGGGCGTTCGTCCTCGACATCCGGCTTACTGTTGTTCTGACGTGCTGCACGACCGGCCGATGTGCTTTGACCAGCACCGCGCACCTTGCCGCGCAGGCCATCGAACCAGTCGGGATGATGGACATAGGCCCATGCCAGACCAAACAGCATCACGCCGACCGGGAAGCTGAAGATCAGAACCAGAATGAAGGCAATCAGCACCCCTTTGCGGGGAATGCCAAAGGCTTCTGAAATGCCGCGCGTGGTGCGCCCGATCACGCCATGGCGTTTCGATCCGTCGGCGTTATCGCCCGAGCCACATCCACAGCGCGCGCGTCTTTTGTGACTGCGCCCAAAACCGTCTCCGGCAGTAGCTTGCTGAGCAGTCATATCCTGTTCCTCCATTCGGCAACCTCGGCATCTAACAGGCGTTCAAGTGTTTCGACACGGGTTTCGAGTCGCTTTGCCCGCTGTTTCAGATCCGCCACGATTTCCTTTTCGCGCGCGGTCTGTTCCGGGCTTTGTGTGCGTTGCTCTGCCTTCATGCGCTTCCAGACCGTGATGTAGTGAAACACCACCCATACCGGGCCCACCACGGCGATTAAAACGATCAAAGGTACGGCAATCGCCCACATATTCGACATCTCGTTCTTTCAAACAGACCTGTGCTTCAAAACACATAAGCCCGTTACTTATTTATCTTTCTTCGTGTCTTTTTTCACACGCGCTTTGAGTTCCTTGAGATCATCCTCGATCCCGAGCTCCGCCTCAAGGTCGTCAAACTGCTCTTCAAGGCTCTGACCCCGGCCAAGCTCCCAGGAGTCCGCGTTGGCTTCAAGCTCGTCAATCCGGCGTTCCATCTGCTCATAGCGTAGGAGCGCGTCATCAATCTGACCGGAATGCAGCTTTTCTTTCATTTTGACACGCTTTTCAGCCGTCTGCATGCGGATTTCAACCGTACGCTGTTTGGCCTTGGCTTCATTCAGCTTGTTCTGAAGCTTGTTGAGGTCCTCGTCATACTTGCCAAGGGTTTCCTCGATCACTTCAAGCTCACGCTCAAGCACAAGGCTCTGATCGGCCAGACGACGGCGCGCCATCAGCGCCCCCTTGGCCAGATCATCACGGCCCTTGGAAACGGCAAACTCTGCCTTAGTATCCCATTCGACCTGACCGTCATGAAGCTTACGCAGCTTGCGCTCGACTTCCTTCTTATCGGCAATCGCCTTGACGGCGGCGGACCGGACCTCAACCAGGGTGTCTTCCATTTCCTGGATCATCAACCGCACCATTTTCTCCGGATCTTCGGCACGATCCAGCAGCGAGTTGATGTTGGCATTTACGATATCGGACAAACGCGAAAACACGCCCATTGTCTGATCTCCTTGTTCATTCGGGGGACGTACAAATTCTGCACTCTCTATCTCAAGAACCGTGCCAGTTTTGAAATCCCGAAAAATCAATAACTTAACAAATCATCAGACTTTTTAAGTAACTTTTATCGCGACAATATTGTCGTTTTTCGATAACGTTTTTCGCGAAATGGATAGCTTGCAACCGATATTGGGCGAAGACCCCGTTTTTCTGGCCGCCCTTGAACATGTTTCACGTCTGGCGCCGATTGAACGCCCCTGTCTGGTGATTGGTGAACGCGGCTCGGGCAAGGAACTGATTGCTGCCCGCCTGCACTATCTGTCGCGCCGCTGGGGCGGTCCACTGGTTAAGGTCAATTGCGCCGCCCTGACCGAAAGCCTGCTTGATACCGAACTGTTCGGCCACGAAGCCGGCGCCTTTACCGGGGCAACCAAACGCCATGTCGGACGGTTCGAGCGTGCCCATGGCGGCACCATCATTCTTGATGAAATCGCCACCGCCAGCCCGGTGGTGCAGGAAAAGCTTCTGCGGGTGGTTGAGTATGGCGAGATCGAGCGTGTTGGTGGCTCGGAAGTTATCGAAGTCGACACGCGCGTCATTGGTGTGACAAATGAAAACCTGCGCGAACTGGCCAAAACCAACAAGTTCCGCGCCGATCTGCTTGATCGCTTGGCCTTTGACGTCATCGCCGTCCCGCCGCTCCGCCAACGGTCTGATGATATCCTGTTGCTCGCCGAACAGTTCGCGCTGGAGATGACAAAACGTCTGGGCCGCAGCGTCTTTCCGGGTTTCTCACGACATGCCGCCGAACAATTGCTCCGCCATCCCTGGCCCGGCAATATCCGCGAACTGCGCAACGCGGTCGAACGCAGCATTTACCTCACTGAAGACGACGAAACCCCGCTGGCCCACATCACCCTTGATCCGTTTGACGGCATCTGGTCAGAAACCGACACCAGCACAGCCAGCCAAGCCAACCCGATTGAAACGCCCGACCCCGACAGCACCCCGGACGGCACCATCGATTTCAAATCCCAAGTCGCCAATTTCGAAATCAAACTGCTGCAACAGGCGCTCCGCACCCACGCCAACAACCAGACCGAGGCCGCCAAAGCACTTCACCTGAACTACCACCAGTTTCGCCGCCTGATTGAGAAGCACAACCTGAGGACAGGCACCTAAGCAATCTTACTTTTTGTGCTATCGATCAGATAATTCACAAAGGCAGAACAGGCGACAATCATAAACCTTGCTTCAGCATTGCTGATCTCAGCCTCCTCCAGCATAGCATGACGAATACCACTACCGTCGCTGGTGTAACCGTATAGCTTTTGAAAGCTATCCCGCATCGCTGGGTGCAACCCATCAATCTTCTTAAGTGTTTGGCCTAATGTATCTTTATTCGACCCGGAGATTATCGCACATGCTGATTCAACGGCTGAAATAGCCTCTTTAATCGCGTTTCGGTAATCGGGGTCTGGGCGTTTAGAATATAACGCCAGAGATGCCTTTAGATGCGCCGATGACGCAGCAAACGGTCCATCGTTATCTATGGCTTGCTTTATCTCGGCAGTTTCTTCAACATCACGAAGCAAAGTCACCATACCCCCAACTACCCGGTATGCTGAACGTTCTTCCTCTAAAGCCCGATTTATCGACTTGACGAAACCTTGCCAACCATTGTTGGCGGAGAATTTTGCTAAGTTGAATTCGACAAAATCGAAGACCTCGTACCAAACCCCTTGTAGCATGAAAGCCTTGATTTCAGCGGCTGCATCACCTGAATACTTGGGTATTGCGTCAATTGGGTAACGAAAGAATTGATACCATACCTTTTCGCAATAAAGCTTGAGCTTAATGTTGTGCCTAATTTCGGCAGCTCGATTAAATCGCTCGAAAACCTGCATAAAGACAATGCTCCACAGGCGATTTCTAGTATGCTCACTTATCCATTCAGGCCTCTCTAGGCTGGCTAAGTCTACATAACCGTTCCTCTCAGAAAATCTGCGCATCAGCAAAATCCCGGCCAAAAAAACATTTCGCACACGAACATTAGAAAACTCCTTCTTTTAAACAATATAGCCTTCTATCGCTGGTAGTTTCAATTTCATGAACAACAACTCACTGCCCCAAATCCCGCTCCGTGCTGTTTTCATGCGCGGCGGCACCAGTCGGGCGTTGTTTTTCCGGGCTGAGGATTTACCACCTGCAGGTCCCGCGCGCGATTCCATGATCCTGAGCGCCATGGGCAGCCCGGATCCGAACAAGCGCCAGCTTGATGGCATGGGGGCCGGGACGTCTTCGACCTCGAAAATCGCGATCATTGCCAAATCAACCCGCGAAGATGCCGATATCGATTACACCTTCGGGCAGGTTTCGGTGGATGCGCCGGTGATCAGCTACAAGGGAAATTGCGGCAATATCTCCTCGGCCGTCGGGCCTTATGCGGTTGAGGAAGGATTGGTTGAAACGTCCGGCTATCAAGCGACTGTCCGCATCCACAACACCAATACCGGCAAGATCATCGTCGCCAGATTTGACCTGCAAAACGGTTTGCCGAAACTCGACGGTGATTTTGCCCTGGATGGTGTCGCGGGGACCGGCGCGCCGATTGCGCTTTCCTTCCTGGCACCCGGCGGATCAAGCACCGGCAAGACGCTCCCGACCGGCAGGGCGCGCGAGGTTCTGGAGACCGATGGTTTTGGCGCCATCGAGGTTTCACTGGTCGATGTCAGCAACCCGATTGCCTGCATCCATGCGCAAAGCCTTGGCCTGACCGGACGCGAAAGCCCGGCCGAGATCACCGAAACGCCGGGCCTGTTGGAGAAAATCGAAACCATCCGCATAGCCGCAGCCGTTCGCATGGGGATTTGCAGCCTCGAAGAAGCTCAAACCACCGTGCGCAACCTGCCGCAAATCGCCATCGTCTCCGCCCCGACCGATCAGGACAGCCCGGCCACCAATATCGTACTTCGGATGATTTCGACCGGGCAGGCCCACGCATCCAGTCCGATCACAGGTGGGATTTGTCTGGCCGCGACCATGAAACTGCCGGGCTCCGTCGCCCATGCACTGGCGCGTGCGAACAAGGATACCCGTCAGCCACTGAGCATCGCGCATCCGTCCGGCACGCTGGCCCTGGATGCCGATATCAGCGGCAGCACGGTCGACGATTTCTCTGTTAACGCCGTCACGGTGTTTCGTACCGCGCGACGTTTGATGCAGGGCGAGGTCATGGTGCCCCGCCACCGCATTTGAGCATTTATTCGCCATTTCGCATAAAATTAAATTATTACCCAAATCACATAAATTGAGATTATGTGCTATAATCGATATTGTCTTTTTATGAGAAACAGCGCATAATTATTTGTATGAACGAATTAGCACGCACACCAAAGCAGATTGGTAACTCCATCCGCCGCGCACGTAAAACCCGCGGCTGGAGTCAAACGGTCCTTGGGCAGAAATCAAACCTGCGACAGGAAACAATTTCTCTAATTGAAACCGGCAATCCATCAGCGCGCATGGACACCATTCTGACCGTCCTTGCCGCACTTGATCTGGAACTCAGAATTCACACCCGATATCAAGGCTCCTCATCCGATATTGAGGACATATTCTAGTGCCACGAAAAGCCAAACATGCTCCGTTGAACGTTTACCTGAATAACCGACTAGTCGGCCAGCTTCACAAACAAACTAGTGGAGCTATAAAGTTCATATACGATGAAAACTGGTTAAATTGGGAACATACTTTTCCCATCTCTCTTTCGATGCCACTTCGGGAAGACGCCTATAGCGGTGAAGCTGCGGTAGCCGTATTTGACAACTTGCTACCTGATTCCGACCTTCTGCGCAGACGTGTTGCTGAAGAAGTCGGAGCACGCGGTATCGATGCTTACAGTTTACTGAAAGCCATTGGACGCGATTGCGTCGGCGCCCTTCAGTTTGTGCCAGGTGAACTTACACCAAGCACAGACAGCACCAAAATTTATGGAAACCCTGTCTCAGAACAGGAAATTGAGAAAGTCCTCAACAATTTGGCCCAAGCCCCATTGGGACTGCAGAAAGATGACGATTTCCGAATTTCAGTAGCTGGAGCACAGGAAAAGACAGCTTTTCTTCGCCATGAGGGAAAATGGCTAAAACCAGAGGGAACAACCCCAACCACACACCTTTTCAAAACCCAGATCGGACATTTACCAGAGGGCATTGACCTCACAAACAGTGTGGAAAACGAGTTTTATTGCCTTCAGCTTTTCAAAGCATTTGATCTTCCCGTTAACAATGCTGAAATCAAGACCTTTGGCGAAACCAAAGCCCTTGTAATCGAACGGTTTGATCGACGCTGGACGAAAGACGGGCGACTACTCCGATTGCCACAGGAGGATTGCTGTCAAAGCCTGTCCGTTCCACCTACCATGAAATACCAAAACCAAGGTGGTCCGGGAATTACCGACATTCTCAACCTCCTAAAAGGAAGCGACTACCCAGCGGATGATCAGAGCCGTTTTCTTAAGGCACAAATTCTATTTTGGCTGATAGGGGCAACCGATGGTCACGCCAAGAACTTCAGCGTCTTCTTAAGGTCGGGTGGCGGCTATTCACTAACACCATTCTATGACGTACTCACAACACAGCCCTGCCTCGACGCAAAGCAAATTACGCGACGCCAGATGAAACTGGCAATGTCAGTCGGCAACAGTCGTCATTACCGTATCGACCAAGTTTACCCGCGCCACTTTATTCAAACATCAGACCAAGCAGGACTATCGCGACAAGTCATTCAAGAAATACTTGAACAACTGATCGAAACCGCGCCCAAAGCCATTTCAAACCTCGAAAGCACCCTGCCTGATGACTTCCCGGACGAAATTCACAGCTCTGTTCAAACGGCCATGAGACAGCGGTTGGATAGCCTACAACTACCAACCGGGATGTAATCTCAGTCAGCCAGCGCCCGCGCAATCACCATGCGCTGGATATCGGACGTGCCTTCATAGATCTGGCAAACCCGGACATCGCGATAGATACGCTCGACCGGGAAGTCCTTGAGATAGCCATAGCCGCCATGAATCTGGATCGCGGCCGAGCAGACTTCCTCGGCAATTTCAGAGGCAAACATCTTGGCCATGCAGGCCTCGGTCAGACACGGCTTGTGATCATCACGCAAAATGGCGGCGCGATGGACAAGCAACCGGGCCGCATCGATCTTGGTCGCCATATCGGCCAGGCGGAACGCCACCGCCTGATGATCAATGATCTTTTTGCCAAAGGTTTCGCGTTCATTGGCGTAGTCCTTGGCGGCCTCGAACGCGGCGCGGGCCATGCCGACCGACTGGGCAGCAATGCCGATGCGCCCGCCTTCAAGATTGGCCAGCGCGATCTTGTAGCCCTGTCCTTCTTCACCCAGCATATTGTCGGCTGGTACCCGGCATTCAACAAAGGTGATCTGACAGGTGTCAGACGCATTCTGACCAAGCTTTTCCTCAACCCGGGAAACGACGTAGCCCGGGGTATCGGTCGGCACGATAAAGGCGGAAATGCCGCGCTTTCCGGCATCCGGATCGGTCACGGCAAAGACGATGGCAACGTCGCCCTCAGACCCCGATGTGATGAATTGCTTCGCACCATTCAGGATCCAGTGATCGCCATCGCGGACCGCACGGGTGCGTAGCGCACTGGCATCCGATCCGGCCTGCGGTTCGGTCAGGCAGAAGGCCCCGATCTTTTCACCGCGCGCCATGGGCACAAGAAATTCCTGTTTCTGTGCCTCTGTCCCGAATTTCAGGATCGGCATGCAGCCGACAGAGTTATGCACCGACATGATGGTCGAGGTAGCACCATCACCAGCGGCAATTTCCTCAAGCGCCAGGGCATAGGCGACATGATCCATGCCCGCCCCGCCATACTCGTCAGGCACCAGCATGCCCAGAAAGCCAAGCTCGCCCAGCCCGGCAATGGCTTCTGCCGGGAAGGTGTGGTGGATGTCCCATTTTGCGGCATTGGGTTTGAGTTCGTTTTCGGCAAACTCACGCGCAGTATCGCGCACCATGATCTGATGTTCTTCCAACCGCATGACGGTCATCCTCCCACTGTGCGTTCGCGGGCGATGTCCGGCCATGCGATCAGAAAACAGCTTTGATCAGACCGGGCTTATTCTTCGCCCTGAACAAATTTGTCCTGCTCGGCATCAAAGCGCCACAGGATCCCTTCTTTCATGCCGTACCACCAGCCATGCAGCTTGAGGTCACCGGCCTCGACCCGTTCCTTGACGAACGGGAACGACATCAGGTTTTGCAGCGAGTTACGGATCGAATGGCGCGATACCTTGTCGGCATCCGGGCCATGTTCCAGGCAGCATTTCGCAATGCTGACCCACTCGCCGATAAAGTCACGATCCGGCACCTTGCCGGTTTCGCCATGTTCGACCAGCGCCTGCATGCCCCCGCATGCCGAATGGCCGAGAATGACGATGTCCTTGACCTTGAGATCGCGCACCGCAAATTCGATCGCCGAAGACGTCCCGTGATAGTTTTCATCGGGCTCATAGGGCGGAACAAGGTTTGCCACGTTACGAATGACAAACATCTCGCCCGGTTCGGCATTGGTGAGAATGGCGGGATCAACGCGGGAATCAGAACAGGCAATCAGAAGAACTTCCGGTCGCTGGCCCATGCTGACCAGATCTTCAACGCGCTCCGGGCGCTGATCATAATACATCGCCTTGAAGCTCTTGAACCCGGCAAGCATCCGATCAACGGTTGGCTTTGACATCTCGCGAAGTCCCCTATTCTGTATGACTCTGTCGACAAAATAGGACCAAATTGCCCAAGTTGATAGCCCTCATTCACACCTTTTGAATCGTTCTAAACGTGCGACCTCCTTTGTTTTGATCCCAACAAAACCCTGACGTTTCTAGAAGCGGTCCGCGCGCAGCACCTGACAATCACTGATTGTGACAACGCCGATATGGCGGTCCACCACCTCGAATGCGGCTTCCAGCATCCGGTCAAGTTTCTCGGGCCGGATAATGCAGATCACCTGAACCATCCCGCCGCCGCGCGATATGGTGTCATCGCGGCTCCAATTGCCTGACCGACCCGATCCACCAAGGACTGGCAGAACCGAAAAGCCGGTCACACCGGCCCCTTCAAGCGCCTGACGCAGGCGGCTTTCCATGATGGCTTCGATAATGATCGCCACGCGTTTGGCATCATGCTTTTCCATGGGATTAACCTCCGTGAACGGCGCTGGCCATCGCAAGATAAAGCGGAATGCCAAGCGTCAGGTTGAAGGGGAATGTCACGCCAAGTGACAGCGTAAGATAGACCGACGGATTGGCTTCCGGCAGGGCAACACGCATCGCGGCCGGAACCGCGATATAACTTGCCGATGCGGCCAGCACCATCAGAAGCACCGCGCCACCCAGTGACAACCCAATGATCAGGGCAAAGGCGAGCCCCAGGCACGATCCGATCACCGGCATCAGCACCCCAAAGGCCAGTGGCCCCGGGCGTAACACCGCGCGCCCCTGCTTAAGGCCACGTCCTGCAACCAGCCCCATATCAAGCAGGAACAGGCACAGAACCCCCTGGAAGGGCGAAACAATCAGCGCCTCGATTTTGGCCATGCCATCCGCACCGGTGATCCAGCCGATAAAGAAACTGCCGACCAGCAAAACGATTGAGCCATTGAGCAGGATTTCACGGATCAGCGCGCCATCCAACCGGCCCTTGCCCCCTGATGAGACAAGCAACAGGGCCGAGAATATGGCTGGTGCTTCCATCGCGGCTGCAACCGCGACCATATAACCCTCTGCCGCGATGCCGGAACTTTGCAAGACCGAGGTCGCCGCGACAAAGGTAACAATCGAGATGGAACCGTAATGCCCGGCAACCGCGGCCGCATCCGTGCGGCTCAGTTGCGATATCCAGCGCAACAGGGCAAAGGCAATAAACGGCAGCACAAAGGACAGGATCAAACCCGCCGCCAAACTCATGCCCAATGTCAGGTCGATGCCGTTATTGGAAACGGCAACCCCGCCCTTGAAACCGATGGCAAACAGCAGATACAGCGAGATCCCCTTGGCGACGGCCTCAGGGATCGTCAGATCCGATCGCGCAAGGGCGGCACCCACCCCCAGAACAAAGAATAGAACGATGGGCGACAGAAGATTTTGCGCCGCCAGGCTCAACACATCTTGCATGGCTGTCCCTTGACTATGATACCCCGATATCGGTCGCGCAGATGGCTTTGCACCCGCGCTAAAACCATGGTTCCGATAGCAGGATCACGGTTTTCTGTCACCAGAAAGCCCCGCACGCCAAACGGCGGGGCGTAATCTGGTTCACAGGACCTTACAGGCTCATACGCAAGCTTACAAAAGTTCGATCGCAACGGCGGTTGCTTCACCCCCGCCAATGCAAAGCGATGCCACACCCTTGGTCCCGCCATGGGTTTTAAGCGCATGGATCAGGGTGACCAGCAAACGCGCACCGGTCGCACCAATCGGATGGCCCAGCGCACAGGCACCGCCATGAACGTTGACCTTGCCATGATCAAGCTCAAGATCGCGGATGGCGGCCATCGCCACGACAGCAAAGGCTTCGTTGATTTCCCAAAGATCGACATCGTCCTTGGTCCAGCCAGCCTTACCCAGCACCTTCTTGATCGAGTCAATCGGGGCGGTCGTGAACCAGCAGGGCTCCTGCGCATGGGTTGCCTGACCGGTGATTTTGGCCAATGGCTTCAGCCCGCGCTTTGCGGCCTCTGATGCGCGCATCATGACAAGGGCCGCGGCGCCATCGGAAATCGATGCGGAATGGGCGGCTGTCACCGTGCCGTCCTTGGCAAATGCCGGGCGCAGGGTCGGGATTTTTTCCGGTTTGGCTTTGGGTGGCTGTTCGTCAGCATCAATCGTGACCTCGCCCTTGCGGGTGGCATAGGTTACAGGGGCGATTTCATCACTGAAATGACCTGCCTTCGCGGCCTCCTGCGCGCGGGTCAGCGAGGTGATGGCATAGTCATCCTGCGCCTCGCGGCTAAAGCCGTACTTTTCAGCTGTTGCCTCGGCAAAGGTGCCCATGGAGCGCCCCTTGTCATAGGCATCTTCCAGACCATCGAGCGCCATGTGGTCATAGACCATGTCATGACCGTATTTGTGGCCCGACCGCATTTTCGGCAGAAGGAACGGCGCGTTGGTCATGCTTTCCATACCGCCGACCACCATGACATCGGCGCCACCGGCAACCAGCGTGTCATGGGCAAACATCACGGCCTTCATGCCCGATCCGCACATCTTGTTGATCGTGGTCGCCCCCGCAGCCCGCGGAATGCCGGCATTCCATGCGGCCTGACGGGCGGGTGCCTGCCCCTGACCGGCGGGCAGGACATTGCCCATGATGACTTCATCAATTTCATCGGCGGATACACCGCCGCGCGCAAGGGCAGCCTTGATGGCAACGCCGCCCAGCTCGGATGCGGTCACAGTGGCAAAATCACCCTGCAGGCCACCCATCGGGGTGCGTGCGCAGGAAACAATGACGATCGGATCAGAAGTGCTCATGGTCAGAGTCATGGGTCAGAGTCCGTTTGTTTTCGTGGGACGAGGGTTTTGGTTAAAGCTCAGAACTCAGGCGGTTTCGCCAAACAGTTCACGGCCAATCAGCATACGGCGGATTTCGCTGGTGCCCGCACCGATTTCATAGAGCTTGGCATCACGCAGCAGGCGGCCGGTCGGATATTCATTGATATAGCCATTGCCGCCCAGCGTCTGAATGGCTTCGAGCGCCATCCAGGTCGCCTTTTCCGCAGCATACAGGATCACACCCGCCGCATCCTTGCGCGAGGTTTCATCACGGTCGCACGCCTTGGCGACTTCATAAACATAAGCGCGGCAGGCATTCATCGTGGTGTACATGTCCGCAATCTTGCCCTGCATCAGCTGGAACTCGCCAATCGCCTTGCCGAACTGTTTGCGCTCGTGAATATAGGGCACGACCACATCCATGCAGGCACGCATGATGCCGATGGGACCAGCGGCCAGAACCGCGCGTTCGTAATCAAGGCCGCTCATCAAAACGCGCACGCCACCATTAAGCTGGCCGAGAATGTTTTCCTCGGGCACTTCGCAATCCTGAAACACCAGCTCGCAGGTGTTCGACCCACGCATGCCCAGCTTGTCGAGCTTTTGCGCGGTCGAGAAGCCCTTGAAAGTTTTTTCAATGATAAAGGCGGTAATGCCCTTGGGTCCGGCATTGGGATCGGTTTTGGCGTAAACCACCAAGGTATCGGCATCCGGGCCGTTGGTGATCCACATCTTGTTGCCGTTCAGGATATAACGATCACCCTTTTTCTCGGCCTTGAGCTTCATGGAAACCACGTCCGATCCTGCGCCCGGCTCGCTCATGGCAAGGGCTCCGATATGCTCGCCGCTCATCAGTTTGGGCAGGTATTTCGCCTTCTGTTCGGCTGTGGCGTTGCGTTTGAGCTGATTGACACACAGGTTGGAATGCGCGCCATAAGAAAGTGCTACCGAGGCCGAAGCACGGCTGATTTCTTCCATGGCAATGACATGCTCAAGATAGCCAAGGCCGGTGCCACCGTCTTCCTCGGACACCGTCATGCCGAGCAGGCCAAGATCGCCGAACTTGCGCCACAGATCATTGGGGAACTGGTTGGTTTCATCAATCTCGGCCGCGCGCGGGGCGATTTCGGCCTCGGCAAAGGACGAGACGGTTTCGCGGATCGCTTCTGCGGTTTCGCCAAGATCGAATTTCAATCCGGGAAAGTCGAAAAATGCCATGATGGTGTTCCTGCCCTAGATGTTTTCTCGGTGTTTTCTGACTGTTTCACACGTGTTTCACGCGGGTGATCTACTGGTGATCTTCTGGCGGTCTGATTTTTTGATAAAAGTGAATAATCACCGCGATTATGCAACGTCATCCAATAATTCCGGCGGCAGCTTCATGACCTTGAGCGTCTGAAGCGATGTCGCGCACAGAACCGGTTCATCATTCCTCATACCAAAGACATCGATGCGGGTGACAATGATCGACCGCCCCCGTGAAACAACCTCGCCAACCGCGGTCAAGCGATCCCCCAGACCGGGGGCAACGATGTTGAGTTTATATTCAATCGTCAGCATCCCCTGATCTGCCTCAACCAGGCTCCAGCCGGCAAAACCCCCGGCAATATCGGCAAGCCCCGCAATCAAACCGCCATGGAAATAGCCGTTATGCTGAATAAGATCGGCGCGCGATGGCACAACCACCTCGACCCGGCCCGGCTGCACATCGGTGACTTCGGCCCCGATCGACAGATTGTAGGGCTGCTGGGCAAAACGCTTGCGCACTTCGGCAGCGTAATCGGGGTTTTGCGGTTCAAACGAAGCCATGTCGCGATCCTGTGGTGAGGCCAGCACAGCCACAAGGGACTGCACCGGGATATGACGCGACTCTGTTGTAGTTAACGTTAACGTTAACGTCAAATCAAATCCGCATAGCTATACCAATTTATTTAAAATCGCCGATTGAGGCGCGGTATGGCGCAGCTTTGGCCGGTATCGGTGTAGGTACGGGAGGCGGGAGGTGGCAGTTGGCATGGCAACATTGTGGGAAGCGCGCCTGCCGGAGGCGTGGCCGTGGTTAAAGCGGGCACGTGAGAGGACCGCATGGAAGTTGGGTGTGCGTGAGGCGCCCCAAGTGGGGGTGGGGTGTTCGGCACGGGTCCGGAGCACCGCGCGCTGGGTGCTTGGTACCGCCGACTGCGGCGCGAGCAGAGGTGCTGCGGTTTGTGATTGGGTGCGGTCGGGTGTGGAGCGCAGGCGGTTGGCCGGTGGGCGGCCGGTGGGCGGGCGGCTGCCGGCCGGTTTGGCGGCAGCCGGGTTGGTTTGCCCTAGTTGGTGTGTTCGCCCCATTCCTGGATGCTGGCTTCGAGCATTTGGGTCATGAGACCCTGCGAGACCAGTTCGAACACGGCTTCCGAGAGGCGGCCGCGCAGTTCGCCGGTGTTGCATTCCGACTGATGGGACATGGTGATATAGAGGTCTTCGCTGCTGACCGGGGTGTCGTAGCTGCGCAGATTGGTGATGTTTTCATGCGCGATCACGGCCTTGCCGGGGAATTCTTCGTAGATCAGGTATTCCGCCCGGTTAAGCGAGAGCATCTGCAGGCCCTGCTCAAGACTTGGCACTTGGCGGATGGTCAGGTCTTGACGGGCATAATCATCAAATGCCTGCCCGAAACTGTTATTGATCACAGTCAGGCCTTCGATACCGACAAGATCAGACCATGCGCTATAGTGCAGATCAAGATTGTCGCGCGTCCAGATCAGGGTACGGGTGCCCTGAAAGGCCGGATGAAAATAATCCATATAGGAAAGACGCGGCACGGTCAGAAAGGCGCCGGCGATCAGATCAATCGTGCCGTCGCGCATATGCTGCTGCACACGGCCCCAGCTGCCGGAATGGACCACCTCGATCTCGACACCGGCGCGCGCGCCGACGGTTTTGATGAATTCGGCCGCCGCACCATGCAGGGCCTGCCCATCCTTCGACACCCACAGATACGGCGGATAATCGGGATTGCCAGACGCGATCAGCTTTGAACAATCACGCTGACCATCGACGTCAGATACAGATCCAGCGTCGCCCGATTGCGCGCGCACAGAGCCGGAACCGATCACAGTCGTCAAAAGCACGGCCAAAAATGCACTTCTGATGTTCATCATTGCCACTCTTCCCCTGCCCTTACCCCCAACCGGGATGCAGACAGAACAGATACCTTACGCTTAGGTGTAGTAAATTTAGACGAATTCCACACTAAAGAATAGGTATAAACCGGTTTATGTAAAATTCAACACAGGAAATACACGCCAAAATAGCGAGGGACCGGCCGTTTCCAGCCAGTCCCCCTGTATGTATTTCTTTGTGAAGCGGGTTGCTACGCACCGACATGAACAAAATTCACATCGTTCCCCGGCGTAGCGCCCACTTATTTCCCGCAGGCAAGCGGGGCAGGATTACGCCGAACGGCGTTTCATGCCCTGATTGCCACCGCGGTTGTCGCGGCGCGGACGATCGTTGAAGTCACGACGGCCGCCATCGCGTCCACCGTCACGGTTGTCGCCACGGGCACGGAAGTTGCCGCCGCGATCGCCACGCGGTTTGTCCGAGAAGCGACGTTCGTCACGGTTGCCACCTTCGCCACGGCCTTCACCGCGGGGGCGGAAGTTGCCACCACGACCGCCACCATTGCGGTCTTCGCGATCACCGCGCGGTGCACGGTCATCATTGTCAAAGCGCGGCTTGCGATCATTGCGGAAATCACCGCCGTCACGACGCGGACGATCATTGAAATCACGACGACCGCCGTCACGGCCACCATCGCGACCTTCGTCACGACCACCGAAACCACGGGCAGCGCGATCACCCTGGAAACCGCCATCGCGGCCACCATCACGACCGCCGCCGAAGCCACGACCGCGACCACCGTCACGATTGTCACCCCGGGCGCCATCACGACCTCCACCGAAACCACCACGGCCCCGGCCACCATCACGGCCGCCAAAACCACCGCGACCGCCGCCGCCGAAGCCACGACCACCGTCACGGCCACCACGACCGCGACCACCGCCACCACCGGCACCGAACGAACGGGGCGGCGGAGCTGCATGGAATTCGTGATCTTCGTCGATCTCGACATCCTGCTTGATGATGCGTTCAATGTTGCGCAGCAGACGAATGTCGCGCGGTTCACAGAACGAAATCGCGATACCTTCGGCACTGCCACGACCGGTACGACCGATACGGTGGACATAGCTTTCCGGGTCCTGCGGCAGGTCATAGTTAATGACGTGCGTGATGCCCGGAACGTCGATACCACGTGCAGCAACGTCGGTCGCAATCAGGACCGGGAAACGGCCGTTGCGGAAGTTGCGCAGGATTTTCTGACGGATGCGCTGCTGCTTGTCGCCATGGATGGCATCGCTGTCGATGTCTTCATCGCGCAGCTGGAACGACAGTTCGTCGGCATCTGCCTTGGTCTTGGTGAAGACCAGAACGCGTTCGACTTCATCACGGTTGAGAAGCTGAACCAGAAGCTTGGTCTTGTCGTGACGTTTGACAAACATGCCACGCTGGGTGACGCGTTCGGTCACGCTGGCCTGCGGTGCGGTTTCAACCTTGACCGGGTCTTTGAGAAGACGGTCGGTCAGGTGTTTGACTTCGGCCGGCATGGTTGCCGAGAACATCACGGTCTGATGATTGTTCGGCAGCAGTTCCGCCACCGTCAGCACGTCTTCGGAGAAGCCCATATCGAGCATGCGGTCGGCTTCATCAAGGATGAAGACTTCGACATCGTCGAAACGAACCGTATTGCGCGACATGTGGTCAAGCAGACGACCCGGGGTCGCAACCAGGATATCAACGCCACGGCGCAGTTCCTGAATCTGCGGGCCCATCGGGGAGCCACCAAAGACAACAGAAGAAAACAGGCGGATGCCTTTTTTGAAATCACGCAGGCACTGGCCGATCTGGGTCGCCAGTTCACGGGTCGGTGCCAGAATGACGGCACGCGGCTGACCCGGTTTCGGGCGCATCGGGTTTTCAGCAAGACGCTGCAGCAACGGCAGGCAGAAAGCAGCAGTTTTGCCGCCACCCGTATGGGAAATACCCATCAGGTCCTTGCCTTCGAGAAGTGCGGGAATCGTCGCAGCCTGAATTTCGGTCGGCGCGGTAAAACCGGCAGCTTCAACATTGCGCAACAGGGGCTCGATCAGGTTGAGCCCATTAAAATTCGTCATAAAGGAAAGTCCTTCGTTTATCCGGTCGGCGCCATGTTAACGCCTAAAGTGCCTGCCCAAACGCAGTCATGACCGGTGCTTGGCAAAGAGCCAGCGTCGGACCCGCATGAGAGGCAAATGATGTGAGGTATCGACGTCATCACGTCGTACCCGCCCTCGCCTTTTCATACAGTTCCTGACAGCTCATTCTGTCTTTGCAAGCGAAGGAATGAGCGGGGTGATACAGGTCGCCCGCCAATAAGTCAATCAATCCCTGCGCCCATCAGCCATGCAAAAATGCTTAGTCCTTGAGATTGCGACGAAAGTTTCTTTTTTAAATTAGACACTTCAGCACCGATTTAACGGTTAAACACCATTGAATTTTCTCTGTTCGCTGAGTGCACTTTAAAGACAATATCCAAATGTACTGTTTGATCCTTCTCTACCTTGACAGGCGGATCTCGTCACCTTTTTGCAGTCCCGACAACACTTCCACCCCAGACGGAAATGCCTTTCCCAAAACAACACCAACCGCCATCTCTTGACCTTCTCGTCGTATTTTCACCTGATGCACCTCGGCAGACCGGATGACAGCAGAGGGTGGTATGATGATCGCGTTCGCATTTGCATAGGTTTCAATAGTCATTCGCGCTGACATCCCGATGCGAATGGACTGATGTAGAATTTTGTCATCAACTGAAAATGCTGACGTCACTTTAAAAGATGGAATGCGACTTCCGTTTTCGTCCTGACTTGCCTGCGCACTCACGCTTGCAACTCTTCCGACAATTTCCTGTCCGGGAAAAACATCACTTGTGATAATCACATGCTGTTCGGGCTTCACACGATTAACATCAATCTCATCAACGCTGCCTGTCACCACAAAACGACTGGTATTTGCAATGGAAAACAGCGCCGTTCCTTTGGTTACGCGTGTTCCCACATCAAGTGATGTCGGTAAAGATGAATTATCTTCAACAGGTGGCCGCACAACGATACCGGAAAACCGGACTTCAATCCTTGTATTGTTCAGTTGCTGATCCAGTTCCTGAAGAGCGGCCTCAGCATTCTGGAGCTCAAGTTGTGATAAAAATCTGTCATCCTGGTCCCCACTTGCCTTAATGGCAGCCAGTTCCTCTTTCGCCCCCGCGACGGCAGCTGTTTCCGTTCTTGGAATTGGTAGCGCCCTTGTAAACCCGACCGCGACTGTCACTGTCCAGAACAATTTCAGCGCGCCTGCGACTTTCTCGTCTCCGTCGGGATGCGCTTCTACTACTGGCTCTTTTCCAAACCTAACGGCTGGCAACTCAACAACCGTGGCACTGATTAACACTCAACCGCGCAGCCAAGCCTGCAGCATCCAGTATCAGAAAAGCGGCTCAAGCGCTTATTGCCGCTTTGTAGTTTCTCGGTTGACCACCTTCAGCCTCGGCCAATTCCGCTGGAACTACCCGCAAGTCTATATCACGAAAGGTGGTGGAGCAGACTGCACCTATACCTTTACATCAGTTTCAGACACCGGGGATATTGCTACTGGAAGTAACGGCGACTTCAGCGTAACGCTGACAGTAGACGAACAATCCAAGCTGGAATGCATTTGACCAGAGGCGCAGATATGAGTATCTGCGCCTTCTCTGTTAGGCACTTAAATCCACATGCCGCGCCCCGCCATTGGCATCCGACCACCACATCAAAGCATCACGGTAGGCTGGCATATTCGGAAAATCGTGTGAATTCCCATTTCGGGCAATCACCTGATCCCATGCCTGTGTTAACTTATCCACCAATGGATTATCCGTACTAACATCTTCTGTGCCCCCGCTCAAAATATAAGCTTTTTGATAAGAGGCACGCGAGACAGCCCACTCAAAAGATGCTTTTTCATCAGCACTTGCTGAATCATAGAAGTCCACGATCTCACGATAAGCCCGTGTAGGGTTCTGAGGATTAGCGTTAACAATATCGGAAATCCTGTTGGCAACTTCATTCTCAGCAGCCAAGACTTCCATATCGGAAAAGAGCCCACCTTCGTTGCTCTGAACGGCATAAAGCATCTGGCGATCAAACTCAGGGAAACCAACCTCGTCCCATTCGTCCGCCGTGGTGCGCGACGTACCGGTTATGCCTAGCTTGGCATACCCGGCGTCAATCTTTGCCCGGGCATTCGCAGCCGCGTTGGCAAGCGTTCCCGGCGCGGGGGCCTCTTTGCCCGATGCTGGCGCGGTTTCGGAAGTCTTCTCTGATACCCCCGAACTACCGTCCGACGACTTTGCAGTAACAGACGACCGTTGCCCCGCATTTGAGGACAAATAGGAGTAGCTGTTTGCCAGAAACCCTGAAATAGAGGCCATGGTACCACCTTGGACATTAGATTTTACTTACTATAGGAGAGCTAATAATATTCTTTTCAACCTTAAAGTGCAATTAAGTTCAACCAGAGCATGCCAAGCATTTGCATTGCTCTCCCGATAAAATCCGTAAAGAGTCACACTTAAACAGGCGTAGCCAAACCTGCATCAGCCATGCAAAAACGCCTTCCGCCCATGCATGCGACGAAAGTTTCTTTTTAAATTAACTCTTTAGCGCAACAATAACGTGTACGGAGTGGAGCACTGCATTTTAGAAGGGGAATTCCATGCGGTTTCGCGTTGTCACGGGGATTTTTTCTATCCCTGCAATCTGTCTGGTTGTGTTGCTTGCAATCATCGCGACAGTGTCGTTGAACTACCAAACCAGTCTGCGTAACGGGAAGTTCGAACAGATTTCGCATCTGACCGAAGGTGCCGTGTCCATCGTTAATACCTATATCGCCAAAGCCAAAAGCGGCGAAATGAGCGAGGCCGATGCCAAGGCAGCCGCCCTTGCACTGCTCAACGATTATCGTTTTGACGGTGAGAACTATATTTACGCGACTGATTACAATCACTGTATGGTGCTTGATCCGCTGAGCCCCGAAGATGTCGGAAAATGTAATCCTGACAGCCGGGTGCGCAAAATGATCGTCAATGCAGCCAAGGCCGGTGGTGACATTATTACCTATGAAACCAAGAAGCCTGGCGAAGGGGACAAACTGATCGAGAAAGCGGCCTATGTCCGCCCGATCAAGGAATGGAACTGGGCGCTTGGTGCTGGTGTTTACATGGATGATGTCCAGTCCGAATTCATGTCGATTATCACCCATATCGTGATCATTTCCGCCATTGCCATCGTGATTGCAGGCATCCTGTCCTGGATCGTTGGCACACGGATTACGCGCGGTATTATTGGCCTGAATGACAGCATCCGCGCCATCGCCGAAGGCGATTACAACGAACCCGTCGAAACCGATTCCCGTTTCATCGAAATCGGCGATATGGGCGAAGGTGTTCTGGCGCTCCGTGACAAATCGGCACAAGCTCAGCAGCTTGAAAATGATGCCGCAGGCCTTAAGGCAAAATCCGAAGAGGAACGTCGCGCCAATATCCGCGAAATCGCGTCCAAGCTTGAATCCGAAGTCGGCGGCATTGCCGGTGCCCTGGATCAATCGGTTCAGCGCAGTAATGATCTTGCGATCAGCATGGCGCGCAATGCCGATGGCATTCTGGGTCAAAGCCAGCATGCCGCGTCAGCCGCCAATGAAGTGTCGCACAGCGTTGATGCGGTTGCAGCCGCGACCGAGGAACTGTCATCCTCGATCACGGAAATCAATGTTCAGATTTCCCAGATGTCGAACACGGTCGAACGGGCAACCGATGAAAGCCAGAGCGCATCGAATGATGTTGCCGGCTTGTCAGCCACCGTCGACAAGATCAAGGAAATCATCGGCCTGATCAACGACATTGCCGCTCAGACCAATCTTTTGGCACTGAACGCGACCATCGAGGCCGCCCGTGCCGGTGAAGCTGGCAAAGGCTTTGCCGTGGTGGCCAACGAGGTGAAAAACCTTGCCACCCAGACGGCAAAGGCAACCGACGAGATCGCAGCCCAGATCAATGACATCATTGATGGCACCGAACGTGCGGTGACCGGTATCTCGCGGGTTTCGGAAACCATCGAACAGGTTCGAGGGGCTTCGACCGCGATTGCAGCCGCGATTGAAGAACAGGGTGCGGCAACACAGGAAATCTCGGGGAACGCCAACCGCAGTGCGGATGGGGTCAAGGAGATCTCCAACAGTGTTGAAGACACCATGAACAACGCCCAGAGCACGACACAGGAAGCAGATGAACTGAAATCAGCATCGGCCGAACTTTCAAGCCGTTCGAGCGAGCTGACCCAGATCATCAAGCGGTTCTCGTCTGACCTGATGAAGCAGGCCGGGGCGTAAGTTCCAATTTAGGTTCCAAACCACGAAAAAAGGGCCGGACATTCATTTGTCCGGCCCTTTTTGAGTCTTGCTTTTGCTGCGGGCCTATTCCGCCGGGGGATGGTTATCCTTGCGGAAGGGATGGGCCGGATAGACGCCGAGGATGCGGACCTCGTGCGAGAAGAATTGCAGTTCTTCGAGCGCGTGGCGCAGGCCGAGCTGTTCGGGATGGGCTTCGACTTCGGCAAAGAACTGGGTCGCGGTGAAGTGGCCTTCGACCATGTAGCTTTCAAGCTTGGTCATGTTGATCCCGTTGGTGGCAAAGCCGCCCAGCGCCTTGTAAAGGGCAGCGGCAACGTTGCGCACACGGAAGACGAAGCTGGTCACAACCGGGGTGCCGTCATTTGCAATATCAAGCGGTTCGCGGGCCAGGATGATGAAGCGCGTGGTGTTATGCGCCGCATCCTCGACCTCGGTGCGGAGCACATCAAGGCCATAAATCTCGGCGGCGAGCACCGGCGCAATGGCGGCAATGGATTTATCACCACGATCGGCGACTTCCTTGGCACAGCCGGCGGTATCGGGACCGACCACGGCATTCACGCCGAGTTCCTTGCGCAGCTTGCGGCATTGGCCAAGCGCATGAACGTGGCTGTGGATTTCCTTGATTTCCTCGATCTTGGTGCCGGGGACGGCGACCAGCGCGTGGTTAATGCGCAGGAAGGTTTCACCGATAATATGCACACCGGATTCCGGCAGGATGTGGTGCACATCCGCCACGCGACCGGCCAGCGTGTTATCAATTGGGATCACCGCCAGATCGACATCGCCTTCTTCAAGTGCGCCAAAAGCGCCTTCAAAGGTCCTGTACGGTACTGTCGTTGCACCCGGAAAGGCGCGACGGGCTGCCTGATCTGAATAGGCACCGTGCATTCCCTGAAAAGCGATCCTTTGTTGCGCAGTCATCTGGCTGTTTCCTGAAGTAAGCATAAAGACTTGTTATAGAACCGCATCTATTGCGATGCGGTCGGATAGAAAACCCCAATTAAGCGCCCAAGACAAGTCGCGCGCGTTCGAGGTCTTCCTGGGTATCAACACCAAGCGGCACACCATCGACCAGGGCCACCGCGATCACCATGCCGTTTTCAAGCGCGCGCAGCTGTTCGAGCTTTTCGCGCTGTTCGAGTTCGGCGGGCGGCAGGGAAACGAAACGATCAAGGGCCGCGCGGCGATAGGTGTAAAGACCGATGTGATGATAAAGCGGCCCGTCGCCATGCGGTGCAGTCGCGCGCGTGAAATAAAGGGCGCGCGCAACACGCCCAGTGCCGAAGGCCGCAACCGCCTTGACCACGTTGGGGTTGGTGCGTTCTTCATCGCGTTTAATCTCAGCGGCCAGAGTGGCGATATCAACTGCCGGATCGGCAAGCGGTTCAAACACCGCACGGATATCGGCGGCATCAATGGTTGGCAAATCGCCCTGCACATTGACGACGGCGTCAAACTTGCCGTCGGGGTCGAAGGTTTCGAGTGCCTGATGGACGCGGTCCGATCCGCTGGGCAGATCCGGGTCAGTCAGAACGGCGATACCCCCGGCAGCGGTGATGGCATCAGCGATTTCCTGTTCGGCGCAGGCAACCAGAACCGGGCCGATTCCCGCCTCCGTCGCGCGTTTCCAAACCTGAACGATCATTGGTTCGCCACAGATATCGGCCAACGGTTTATTGGGCAAACGCGTGGAGGCCATTCGGGCGGGAATTACAACAACAGGATTGCGCGGGGTCGACATTTCTTCGCTCCAATAAGGCACAAATCACCCGGTTTTTGATCTTGCGCAAAGCGTGATGAGAACAAGCGATGGCAGAACACAGGTATGAATCGGCGCGACATTAGCCGGTTTTGGTGGGGAGGCGAAAGGCGGAATCGTTTTTCAAACAACACCAAGGTCAGGACTTATTAATTTGATTGGAATGGCAGAGCTTATATTTGTAAAATCTTAGGAAAATGCCGCAAAGCGGGTTGGTATCCCGCTTAAGGGATTTGACGCAGGAGTTTGCAAATATAAGCTCTGTCCTTCGGATCGCTCAGATTTGCACGGGCTACTTTGTCGCAAAACCTTGAAAGATATTTATCTTCCTGCAGTTTTGCTTCGCGTATCCGCACAAATCTGAGCGACCATTCAAACCAAATTAATAAGTCCTGACCTTAGACGAAAGTTCTAAAGCATGGATATTCGCCTTGGTGTTTAAGAAAGGTTGATGCAAATCGCTGAAACGTATAGTTTCCCACCGACCAGTTTTGCCTGCGGTTACACGTGTGTTTCTCTTGATCGAGGATTGCCGGGGACGCATGGGTAGAACATAAAGATAAAACCTGAGAGTGATTAGGCTGTAACGGGGTCCCGTCATGAACACGATGGAAATCAACAAGATCGTCGCCGGTGTTATTTGTGCTGTGCTTCTGGTAGTGGTTGTCGGCAAGGTCGGCAGCGCACTGGTCAGTCCCGAGGAACTGGAAGCACCGGTATATCCGTTCTCCGAAGATGTGATGGCGGGTGCCAGTGCCCCTGCTGCTGCTCCGGCGGCACCGGCTGGCCCGGAACCGATTCTTGCCATGCTGGCATCTGCCGACATGGGTGAAGGCGAGAAAGTCTTCAAAAAATGCGCATCCTGCCATGACGTCGAAAAAGGCGGTCCGAACAAAACCGGCCCGAACCTTTATGGCATCGTTGGTGCGGCCTTTGCGCACAAGGGTGATTTCGCCTACTCTGACGGCATGGCGAGCCACGGTGGCAACTGGGGCTTTGAGGAGCTGAACGAGTTCCTTTACAAGCCGCGCGATTACATCGATGGCACCAAAATGAGCTTTGGCGGTCTGAAAAAGGCATCCGACCGTGCCGCAGTTATTGCCTGGCTGAACACCAAGTCTGACAACCCGCTTCCGTTCCCGGATCCGGCAGCAGCCGAAGCTGTTGAGGAAGCCGTCGACGAAGCAGCTGCTGCTGTTGAAGACGCGGTTGAAGAAGCTGGCGAAGCAGTTGACGCGGCCACCGCACAGTAAAGCTTTCGCCTGACCGGATATTTAAGGTCAGCACGGATTTCGCAGGGGACAGGAAACTGTCCCCTGTTTGCGTTTGGGGATTTGATCAGGGCAGGAGCAAAGGGCATCCTTGCGTTCTGGACGCAAAGCGGAAATAGTACCGGCCATATCCCGCCTGACTTCAACCGCCTGCAGGAATGCCTTTATGGAAAATCTCGATCCGTTTTTGGAAATCGCCCACAAGCTGGCCGATGCCGCACGCCCAGTCGTGCGCAAATATTACCGCACCCCGGTCGCGGTTGATGTGAAGGCCGATGACAGCCCGGTCACGATTGCTGATCGTGAAGTCGAACGCACCATGCGCGATATCCTCAATGCCGAGCTTCCCGATCATGGTATTCTGGGCGAGGAACATGGCCGGGAAAATGTCGATGCGGAATATGTCTGGGTGCTTGATCCGATTGACGGCACCAAATCGTTCATTTCCGGCAAGCCGAGCTTTGCGACATTGATTGCGCTTTGCCACAAGGGCACCCCGGTTCTGGGCATTATCGATCAGGCGATCACCGATGAACGCTGGGTCGGTGTGATGGGTCAGGCCAGCACGATGAACGGCACGGAAATCAGCGCGCGCGAATGCGAAGACCTGAAAAGCGCGACCTTCTTTACCACCGCACCGGAACTGTTCAAGGATGGCGCCAAAAAGGCCTATGACGCGGTTTCGAAAGGCTGCCGGGTGCCGATGTATGGTGTTGATGCCTATGCCTATGGCCTGACCGCCCTTGGTCTGGCTGATACGGTGGTTGAGATCGGGCTTCAGGCGTATGATTTCTGTGCGCTGGTGCCGGTGGTTGAGGGTGCCGGCGGGGTAATGACCGATTGGGCGGGCAAGCCGCTTCATATCGACAGTGCCGGTGATGTTGTCGCCAGTGGCGATGCGCGCTGCCATCAGGATGTTCTCGCGACCATCAAGGCGGCGATGGCGTAACCTTACGCCGCCTGCCCCACGACCAATATTCTTGCCCGACACAGGAAATCCGATGACCAACAGCCACCCGTTTCTTGCCATGGCCCACAAGCTTGCCGATGCGGCGCGCCCTGTGCTGCAAAGCTATTACCGCAAGCCGCTTGATATCGATGAAAAGGGCGATGCCAGCCTTGTCACCGATGCCGACCGGGCAATCGAGCGCACCATGCGCGATCTGATCAATGCGGAACTGCCTGACCATGGCATTCTGGGCGAGGAATACGGGCCGGAAAACCTTGATGCCGAGTATGTCTGGATCCTTGATCCGATTGACGGCACCAAGTCGTTTATTACCGGCAAGCCCAGCTTCAATACCCTGATTGCGCTGTGCCGAAATGGCAAGCCGGTGCTGGGCGTGATTGATCAGGCGATTTTGGATGAACGCTGGATCGGGGTCGAAGGACAGCCGACGACACTGAATGGCAAACCGGTCACCGCACGCGAATGCGCGCACCTGAAGGATGCCACCATTTTCACCACGGGACCGGATCTTTTCGTCGAGGAAAAGGCAATTGCCGGATACGAGGCGATCTTTGGCGCGGCCAAGCAGCCGATTTACGGTATCGATTCATACGGATACGGCCTGATTTCCATGGGGTTTGGCGATGTGTTGGTCGAGTCAAACCTGCAGCCCTATGATTTCTGTGCCGCCGTGCCGGTGATCGAGGGGGCCGGGGGCGTGATTACCGATTGGGAAGGCAAGAGCCTTACGATCAACAGTGGTGATCTGGTGATTGCCAGTGGTGATGCGCGTGCGCATGCCGAGGGCTTGGCGGTTTTGCAAAAGGCCGTCGCGTAAGGCCATTGATGCCTTAAGCATTTGGCGATCTGGCACCTTTCGGGCACACTTGGCTTAACGCTCTGGATCAGGCAACAGGTTGGGCAGCGCCATGTTTGAATGGGTGATCATTCTTTTTCTCGGCTCCGGGCTGGTTTATGGGCTGCAATCGCGCCGCCTGCAACGCCGTAATATTTCATCGCCAATGATGATGGTTCTGACCGGGATGCTGGTGGCTGTACCACTTGGTATCTGGCAGGGCGCGCCAATGAATGCGCTTTCAGGCAGTGTTCATTTCACTACCGGCTTTGCCGAGATGACGCTGGCGATCATTCTGTTCCTGGATGCTGCGGTGCTTGATTACCGCCGCGAAAGTGCGGCGCGTAATGTGGCGCTCCGGCTTTTGCTGGTGGGCTTGCCGCTGACCATCGGGGTGACCTGGGCGTTTATCGTCGGGCTTGATCCATCCATCGGGCTGGTGCCAGCCCTGATATTGGCGCTTATCGTCAGTCCGACCGATGCTGCCCTTGGCCGACCGGT
Organism: Thalassospira sp. HJ; assembly: GCF_000948415.1. Taxonomy (GTDB): domain Bacteria; phylum Pseudomonadota; class Alphaproteobacteria; order Rhodospirillales; family Thalassospiraceae; genus Thalassospira. Next base: position 123,231 of record NZ_JYII01000020.1, read on the forward strand.
GCTGGAAAACAAGGGTGTGCCTGATCCAGTGCGACAGGGCATCAATATTGAAAGCGGGCTTAATGACGGCCTGGTCCTGCCGGTTTTCACAACAGCGGTGTTGCTTGAAGCCAATCTTCTCAGTGACGGGCGTCAGGGCTGGATCGCCGAAGCTGTTCTTGAGATTTCGGTGGGTGCTGTCATCGGGGTTGTCTGTGGCTATGTCATTGGCCAGGTGGTCAATCACGCCGTCCGGCACCGCACCATGGTGGCGCGGTTTGAAAGGTTGCTGGGCGTTCTGGCCGCCCTTTTCATCTTCCTTCTGGCCGAGGAGCTAGGCGGCAATGGCTTTGTTGCCGCCTTTGCCGGCGGGCTTGCACTTAATATTTCCAGTGACGACGTCAGGGACGCGATTGAAAGCTTTGGCGAGGCCGAGTCAGAGCTTCTGACCATGCTGACCTTCTTTGTCTTTGGCCTGATTGTCGTGCCGGCACTTTATGATGCCTGGACCTGGTCGATGCTGGTGTTTTCGATTGCAAGCCTTGCGGTGCTGCGCCCGCTTTGTGTGTGGATCTGCATGATCGGCAGCCCCTATAGCCTGGGCGAGAAGCTTTATATCGGCTGGTTCGGGCCGCGCGGCATTGCCTCGGTGATTTACATGCTGATTATGGCGACCATGATTGATCCGGGCGAGTTCAGGCCGCTGTTTGCGGCGGGCACCATGATCATTTGCATCAGCATCGTCGCCCACGGCATTTCGGCTGCCCCGGCATCGCGCGCACTGGTGCGCTATCTTGGGCGAAAATCCTGAGGGACAGGTTTCGGGTGGGACGACGTTAATCGCGCCCCTGCCCTACACTTATTCGGTTCTGTTTATTGCTGGCTGATGGCCAGCCGCACGCCAAGGGCGATGAACATGGTGCCTAGTGCACGATGCAGCCACGCACCAAGTTTGCGGCTGCCCTTGATCCGGCCTGCGGCCGAGGCCACCGCCAAAACCAGCATGCCCTCGACGACAAAGGCGATCAAAAGCACCATCAGACCCAGCAGCAAAAACTGAACCGCGCCATTGCCGCGCGCGGGATCAACGAATTGCGGCAGAAAGGCCATGAAGAAAATCGCGACCTTGGGATTGAGCACATCAATCATCACCCCCTGACGCCAGGCGCCAAAGACCGTCATCGGTTTGGTTGAAATCGGTGCGGCGGGCGCGTCAGATGCTTCATCTGTTTCGGATTTGGCAAAACTGCTGCGCAGCGCCCCAATCCCAAGCCACACCAGATAGGCCACCCCAATCCATTTGACGATGGCAAAGGCAAGGGCCGAGGTTGCCAGAATGGCCGACAGCCCGAAGGTCGCCGCGAGGACATGAACAAAAGCGCCGGAAATCACGCCAATCGATGAGAACAAACCGATCTTGCGCCCATGCACCGCTGTTTGCCCGACAATATAGGCCATGTCCGGCCCGGGCGAGATGTTAAGCAACAAGGCCGCAATCAGAAACGGCGTGTAGGCAACAAGAAGCTCGATCACGCGAGTAACTCCCGACCGAAATAAATCAGATCGATTTCAAGCGGGCCGGAACCTGCTTCGATCAACATGTTGGAGAGCTGCCCGCGATGATGGGTCTGATGGTTAAACATATGGCCCAGAATCAGATCGCGCGGCATGGTATAGGCGCCTGCGGTGACCGACTGATAGGTCAGATCGGATGAGACTTCGGCATCGGTCAGGTTGCGGGTGAATTCCAAGATCGCCTGATCTTCGGCCTCGCGTGCGGTGCGCAGTTCATCGAAATCTTCATAAAGGACCGTATCAAGCGGCATACTCACCGGACTGCCGAGCAAGCGGCCCATCCATAGGCGATCAGCGACGACAAGATGGTTGAGCGTGCGCATGATGGACGGGAAGAAGGCGCGGCGCGGTACGTCGAGTTCCGCCGCAGGCAATTTGGCGCAGGCGTCATATGCATGCCTGTTGGCCCAGATATTATACTGCGCCATGCGTTCGAAATAGGCCGCACCATTCATCTTTTCTCTCCGTCTTCTGCGATCGCGCGTTTCGGCTTGGGATCAGGATTTCACACCGGGGGTCGGTGTGCAGGTGGCGGGGTTCTGAACCGGGGCCGGGGTAACGTGTTCAAGCACCTGACTTGCCGGTTTGGGAACCCGTTTGGTCAGAATAACCACGTTGCCGACCAATGTCAGCGCAACACCGAAGATGATATTGCCCGTCCAGTGGAAATCCTCAAACCAGGTCGACAGCAACAACGCGACAATCGGAAACATCACGGAACTATAGGCCGCACGATCCGGCCCGATTTTTCCCAGAAGGGTCAGATAAAACCCAAAGCCCAGAACCGACCCGAACAGTGCAAGGTATACCCACGCGGCAAGGAAGCTAACGCTGGCATCAAAGGTCACCGGAATACCGGCAAGCGCGATATAGCCAAACAGCAACAATGTGCCATAGAGCATACCAAAGGCATTGGCCTGCATGACCGGCACACCGCGCGCGTGGTTGCGGGCCGATGCCATATTGCCCAGCGATGCGATGTAACTGCCCGCCAGTGACACCAGAAGCCCAATGCTGCCGCCGGCCGCCAGATCAAAACTGGCAAGATCATTGGCAAAGACCATGGCAATCCCGGCAAGACCAATGCTGGCGCCGATCAGGGTGCGGGTTTCGGGACGGCGGCGGAAGAAGATCGCGCCATTAATCATATTCATGATGACGATGGTCGAAAACACCACTGCCAGAAGCCCCGAGGTCAGATGCACACTGGCAACATAAATCAGCACATAGTTCAGCGAAAACAGACAGACGCCCAGAACCGCCATGAAGAAATGATCGCGTACGTTAAAGCGCATCGGCAAATGACGCACCACACACCAGGCCATCAAGATCAGCGTTGCCAAGGCAAAGCGATAGGCAACAGCCACTTCGGGGGCGACAGAAAGCTGATACTGAATGGCGATCCAGGTCGATCCCCAGATCAAAACAACGGCGGCATAAAGACCAAACATGGCCCGGAACTCCAAAAACTTTGAAGCCGCAATTTAGGGCAGTTCCAGTCCGCCACCAAACCAGCTTTTTTGATCCTGCCATTAGCAAAGCTAATCCATGAAACGGCAATTTAATGCGTTAAGGATCAGGCCTTTTTATCCGAGGCTGCCGAAGCGTCTGTCTCAGACTGATCAGGTTCGGACGCGCTGTCTTCTGTGGCGTCTTCGATCTGATCGTCTGAGACCTTGGTGCCTTCTTCGTCGATCTGCTTGGCTGGCGTTGATTTCGAATCACGGAGTGCCGCGTTCTTTTCAGCCCGCTTGCGTTTCTGCCAGTCCTTCCAGATTTCAAGCAACTCGCTGCGGGACTGGAAGATCGGAATGCGGCGTTTGGGTTTGGCTTTTTGCTGCTCGACCGCAAGGCCGACCTCAAGCAAGCCGTGCTCATCATCGGTGCGGCGCACGATGAGCTCGACGGTGCCATAGGGCATGCGATCACCGAGTTCGAGATCGCCGGGCAGATCGCGATCCATGATTTCGGCAACAGTCAGTTCGGCGTCACCATCTTCAAGTGCGAAGCCATAGAGGCGGGCGATATCGGCAATGCGTGTGTCGGCCGGGAAGCTGAAATCGCCAAACAGTTCGATGTCATTCGCACCTTCGGCCGGGCCGGCAAAGAGTTGGTCGAGCAGTTCGACATGGCGCGGCGGGGTGATGATATAGACCTGATCACCGGCCTGAATGTGGCCAGCGGAATGCGGGCGGAGCGACGCGCCATCACGCAGGATCAGGCTGGGCCGGGCCCAACGTGGAATACGATGGCCGGTGGCAACGGCACTGGCTTCGTGCACGCGATACACAACGATTTCCTGATTGGCGTTGCCCGGCAGTTCAAGGTCGATACGGTCGACCGGGCCATGCTTGGCCGGGACGATAATCCCCAACCAATTGGCGACCTTGCGGATCGTCCAGCCCTGCAACAGAAGGGATGTGATGACGACGATGAAGGCAGTGTTAAACAACAGCTGCCCTTCGGGCACGCCTTCGACCATCGGCACAATGGCCAGCAGGATCGACACCGCACCGCGCAAACCAACCCACGAAATAAAGGCCGTGTCATTGCGCGAGAAGTTAAAGAACATCAGGCACAGCCAGACCGCAACCGGACGGGCGATAAAGACCAGTACAAGGGCCAAGATCACGCCCGGAATAATCACCGCGCCAAATTCGGACGGGGTGGCAAGGAGACCCAATGTGACAAACATCGCGATCTGGGCCAGCCATGTGGTGACATGCTGGAAACGGCGGACGCCGACGCTCATTTGCATCTTGCTGTTGCCGGCATAAAGGCCCGCAACATAGACCGCCATGAAGCCACTGCCGCCAAGGATGCTGGTCGCGCCAAACAGGCTAAGTGCGAGTGCCATGGTAATGATCGGCACCAGACCCGGTTCAAGTTTGACCCGGTTGATCATCCAGACCAGCGCATAGCCGCCAGCAAGCCCGAACACACCGCCCAAGCCGATCTGCAAAACAAAGCGTTGCAGGAGTTCAAGGGCGATATTGTCACCACCACCAAGGATGATGAGTTCGACCAGCGAGATGGTCAGAAACACCGCCATCGGGTCGTTTGACCCCGACTCAACTTCAAGCGTACTGCGCGTGCGATCACGCAGATTGATCCCACCGACACGCAAAAGGAAAAACACCGCCGCCGCATCGGTCGAACTGACAATCGCCCCAAACAGAAGTGCCACCAGCCAGGGCACATCCAGTACCAGCCAGGTGACCCCACCAATCACACCGGTGGTAATCAAAACCCCGAAGGTTGCCAGCACCAGTGATGGCCCGGCGGCGATTTTTAATGTTCGGAACTGGGTTTCAAAGCCACTGTCAAACAGGATCAGGGCGAGTGCGATGGAGCCAATGAAATAGGCCAGCGGCGCATTGTCGAACATGATGCCGCCAATGCCGTCTTCGCCCGCCCCCAAACCAACAAACAGGAACACCAACAGCAAGGGTGCGCCGACCCGGAAGCTGACCAGACTGGTGAAAACGGCAACCACCACCAGAATCGATGCAATCAGGATGACCAGATTCATCGATTCAATCATTTCGGGGGCTCCTGTTTGACGGTGTCAGAATGGGCGGATCAGGCTGTTCGTTGGCAACTCACAAAGCAATAGCACTCAGATACTTAGGAAATGATGACCGACAATGCCATCACCCGGCTGTTGATTAAAATATTTCCGGGCAGCGTAAATTGGTCAGTCCGTTTCGGCCTGGGCCGGAACAAAAAGCGTTTCCTTTGACGTCGACAATGCAATTTCCGGCAAGACTTCGACGACACCGGGCATTTCCTTGATCGTGTCGGAAATGAAGGACTCCAGATGGGCGGTATCGCGCAGGCGTAGTTTGACGAGGAAATCAAAGCGCCCGGTCATGTGATGGCATTCAAGAACCTCGTCAGCCTTGATCAGGGATTTGACCAGTTTCTTGTTCCCCTTGGCCGGATCGGTGCGCAGCCAGACCAGCGCAGTCAAAGCGCGGCCAATGGCGTTTGGGTCGACCGAAATACGATAAGCCTGAATAATCCCCTGTTCGCGCAGTTTGCGCACACGATCATTCACCGCAGAGACCGACAGACCGACCTTGGTTCCCAAAACCGAATAGGACAGCGACGCGTCTTCCTGCAGGATGTCGATCAGTTTGCGATCAATTGCATCCATTAATCTTCCCCCTGAATGGATTTGATGGCGTTGATCTTACACGAAAATCGGTCTCACGCGAACTCTTCGCCAAATTTGCCGGGGCAGCCATGCGCAATCAGCTTGGCATCTCAACTCACGGGTACTGGATTTTTTCCGGATAGCTGCGTAAACCTTTACATGTAATGATTTTACCTCGCGCTACTTCTGACAATGCAGCCCTGATGGGCGCCCTGTTGATGATCAGTGCTGCAATGTGTTTTGCGGTAATGGCCGTTTTCATCCGCTATGTCACAGCCGACCTTCACCCGTTCGAAGCATCGTTTTTCCGTAACCTGTTCGGTTTGTTGCCGATGGTGCCCTGGATGGTGCGTCACGGGCGGAGCGGATTAAAGACCGAGCGGTTCAAGCTGCATTTCCTGCGCGGGGTGCTTGGTTTCGGGGCGATGTCCTGCATTTTTACCGCCCTTTCGCTGTCGCCAGCGGCACAGGTGATTGCGATCAACTTTACCCTGCCGATCCTGACCACAGTGCTTGCCGCCATTGTTGTGCGCGAAACCGTGCGTGCGCGGCGCTGGAGTGCGATTGCGATTGGCTTTGTCGGGGCGATGATTGTTATTCGCCCGTTTGGGCAAGAGTTTGAGACCGGCGCGATCCTGGCCCTTGGCGCGACAGTTTTCATGGCGTGTGCGATGACGACGGTGAAGATGCTGTCGCGGACCGAAAGTGCCAATGCCATCGTGACATGGATGGGCCTGATCATGACGCCTTTGTCATTGGTCCCGGCGCTTATGTATTGGCAGGGGCCGACCATGTGGCAGATGTTCATCCTGCTGGTGATTGCGGTTGCTGGCACCGCCGGGCAGCAATTGCTGGTTCGGGCCTATCGCACGGCCGATCAGTCCTATGTCATGATCTTTGACTTCCTGCGCCTGCCGTTTGTCGCGGCACTGGCCTTTATCATGTTTGGCGAAGTGGTCGATTTCTGGACCTGGGCGGGGGCGGCATTGATTATTGGATCGGCCCTTTATATCGCGCGGCGCGAAGCGGTTCTGGCGAAGCGCGCGAAGACACAAACCCGCCTGCCAACGACGGCCCCGGCCGATCCGCAAGCCATTCCGATCACCAAGATCGATCGCGACGCCCCAGCGGGGGACAAACCCGATGCGTAACTGGTTCAATTCATTGCCGCCTTATTTGCAGGCAACGGCGTTCGGGTTGATGGCATCGTTCAGTGCGGCGGTCTTTTCGGTGTTTGTCCGCCTTGCGACCGAGCACATCCACCCGCTGCAGGCGGTGTTTTTCCGCAATTTCTTTGGGCTTTTATTCATCGCACCGCTTGCGCTTCGTGCCGGTCTGGTGCCGCTCAAGACCAAGCGTTTTCCGATGTTCTGTCTGCGTGCGGTTCTGTCGATGGGGGCGATGAGTTTCTGGTTTTCAGCCATTGCCTATATGCCGCTCGCCGAGGCCACCGCGCTTAACTTTACCGTGCCGTTGTTTGGCACCATTCTGGCCGCGATCTTTTTGGGCGAGACAATCCGCAAATACCGGATCGCCGCCCTTCTGGTCGGGTTCTGCGGGGTGTTGGTGATTATCCGGCCGGGTAGCGAGACCGTGCAGCTGGCAAGCCTGTTTCCGATTGCGGCTGCGGTCTGCATGGCGTGTGCCGGCATGACGATCAAGTCGCTGTCGCGGACGGAAAATCCGACGACCATCATTCTGTACATGATGGTGCTGACGACGCCGATGACCCTGATCCCGGCGCTTTTTGTCTGGCAGACGCCGAGCCTTGAGGCGATCTTGTTGATGGTGGCGGGGGCCTTCATGGCCAACCTGACCCAGATCGGCAATACCAACGCGTTTCGGGTTTATGATTACGGCTTTGTCGTCGGGTTCAATTACCTGCGCCTGCCGTTTGTGTCGGCAATTGCGCTTGTGATGTTTGGCGAAATCCCCGAAATCTGGCTTTTGCCCGGTGCGTGCCTGATTGTCGGATCAGCGCTTTATATTGCCCGGCGCGAGGCGAAGCTGAACCGCGAAGCCAATCGGCTTAAGCGCGGCCTGTCGGCGACGGCAAGCGATCTTGATCCGCCGCCAGCACGCGATGAAGAGCGCAAATGAAAATCTGGTTTGCCAATCAACCTGCAACCATCAAGGCCAGTTTCTTTGCCTTGGCCGCAGCGATCCTGGCAGCCTGCTTTACCCTGACGATACGCTATGCCACGGCAGAATTGCACCCCTATCAGGCGGTGTTTTTGCGCTTTGCCTTTGGCCTGATCCTGATGATCCCGCTTGTGATGCGGCGCGGGATTGGCAGCCTTGCCACCAAGCGCCTGCCGCTGTTTGGATTGCGCGGGGTTTTGTCGGCGGCAGAGATGTGTTTGTGGTTCATGGCGGTTTTGTATTTGCCGCTGGCAGAGGCCACGACGCTTAACTTCACCGTGCCCCTATTTGGCACCATCTTGGCCGCCGTCATCCTGCGCGAACAGGTGCGCATTCACCGATGGCTTGCGATTGTGATCGGGTTTATCGGTGTGGCGCTGATTATTCAGCCCGGAACGGATACCATGCAGGCGGCCAGTATCCTTCCGATTGCAGCAGCCATCTGCATGGCATCGGCCGGGATGATCACAAAGCAACTGGTCGCAACCGAAAGCACCACATCGCTTTTATTCTATCTGATGATCATCACGACACCGGTGTCACTGATCCCGGCCTTGTTTGTCTGGCAAACGCCCAGTCTTGAGGCGCTGGGTCTGATGGCGGTTGCGGCCCTTATGATGAATGTGATGCAGGTTTGTAATGTCAAAGCCCTGCAACTGGCCGATTACAGTTTCTTTGTCGGGTTCTCCTATTTGCGTTTGCCGATCATTGCCGTGCTGGCGCTGATCTTGTTTGGCGAAGTGCCCGATATCTGGATCCTGCCCGGTGGGGCGATGATTATCGGGGCAGCGATCTATGTCGCCCTTCGTGAGCGCAAGCTTTCCAGACAGAAAGACTAGGGCAAAGCCCCAGCTCGGAACCATCCCAGAATAGCCCTTGCAGGTAAAAGATATAATTTGGTATACAAATACCAAATTAATCAGAAATACACGCGTCTGGAGGCGTCACGTCATGCGAATCAAGGGCTCGATTGCCATTGTTACCGGGGCTGCGTCCGGCCTGGGTGCGGCAACGGCAGAGACACTGGCAAATGCCGGGGCAAAGATTGCGGCCTTTGATCTGAACGAAGAGGGCGCCAAGGCCACGGCGGCCAAACTTGGCGGGATTGGCTATGGCGTGGATGTTTCCAATGCCGAAAGTGTCGAGCACGCGATTTCCGAAGTGGTCAAGGAACAGGGTATTCCGTCGATCCTTGTGAACTGTGCCGGGATCGTGCACGGCGAACGCATTGTCGGGCGCGAAGGCGCGGCCGATCTTGCGGCCTTTTCCAAGGTGATCACGGTCAATCTGATTGGCACATTCAACATGATGCGGGTTGCCGCCACCGCGATGAGCCAGAACACCCCATCCGGATCCGGCGAGCGCGGGGTGATTATCAACACCGCATCGATCGCGGCCTTCGAAGGCCAGATCGGACAGGCAGCCTATGCCGCGTCCAAGGGCGGGGTGGCGTCGCTGACCCTGCCGGCCGCACGCGAATTGGCGCGCCATGGGATTCGGGTGGCATCCATCGCACCGGGCCTGTTTGGCACACCGATGTTGATGGGCCTGCCGGATGAAGTTCAGGAAAGTCTGGCGGCCAATACGCCATTCCCGAAACGCTTGGGCGATCCGTATGAATATGGCCGTCTGGCGATGCATATCTGTGAAAATGAAATGATCAATGGCGAGACCATTCGCATTGATGGCGCGGTCCGGCTGGAACCGAAATAGTCCCACACCATTTCGCTTCTTATCACCGCAGCCAACGCGCCCTGCCGACCCCCAGCGGCAGGGCGTATTTTATTGCGCCCGTCTCAGGCTAGCAGTGTCAGTTGCTTCTCAATGTTCCTTGAAACCATCAATGGCCATCCAATATACCCAAAAGGGCATCATAAACCTTCTTAAGTAATAATATAAAATGCTGCTCATTCCTGCGTGACCAACGACGTGACAGGATGACGATCAATGAATTGTTTTCTCAGGCGCTCGGCGTTTGCAACGTTCGTGTTTTTGTTGTTCTGCAATGTGCAAAGCGCGCATGGGAGTGAAACTCTTGATGTCGTTTATCCCTTGCGCGTTGCACAAGAAAAAGGTCCGCACGATTTCGTAAAAGAAACACTCAAACTCGTGCTTCAAAAGTCAGGCGTGCCATTTCACATGCGTCCGTCGGCCACACCAATGCAACAAACTAGGGCCGTAAAGGAACTGCAGGAACATGAAGAGCTGACTATTCTCTGGGCTGGAACAAGCCCAGAACTCGAAAGAAAATTTCTTCCGATCCGTGTGCCGATTATGCGAGGACTTCTTGGGTATCGGCTATTTATCATCCATCGCGACCAACAACCCGTTTTTGACAAAATCAGGACAATTGAACAGCTTTGGTCGATGCATGCGGGTCAGGGACTGGGATGGTCAGATATCAGGATTCTGGAGAATGCCAACCTGACGGTGACCGAAGCACCTTATGAACTTATCTTTAAGCTCATAGACATCGGGAGACTGGATTATTTTCCACGCGGGCTATTGGAAATAGAACCAGAATTAAGAGAGTTCGGTCGCGACAATCCCAATATTACAATCGAAAAACGCCTGCTACTTGTATATCCGTTCTCAATGTTCTTTTTTGTTAATCGTGAAAATACAGCACTAGCTGATGCGATCTCGCGCGGATTTGAAGTTGCATATGCCGACGGCTCATTTGAGCGATTATTTAATCAGCATCCAAATATTCGGTCTGCTTTACAAATGGCGGACATATCAAACCGAAATAGAATTGATATCCCAAATCCATTCACGACACCTGAAACCAGTCAAATCCCGGATCGGTACTGGTACAAAAACGACCTGCATTCCTATCACGAAGGTGCATTTACGACCGACATGACGGAATAGGGTTCGAGGTTGAGCCTATGAGCGCGTTTTCATTCTAACTTTTTATAGCTTCGATGAAGCGGGCGAGATCAATGTCCTTTTGCGTGACACCGCCATCACTATGCGTGGTCAGGGTGACATCGACCTTGTTATAGACATTGAACCATTCGGGGTGGTGATCCATTTTTTCGGCCATCAAGGCGACGCGGCCCATGAAGCCAAAGGCAGCGTTGAAATCGCGGAATTTATAGCTGCGCGCGATGGACAGGCCATCTTCGGCAAGGGTCCAGCCGGGCAGATCAGCCAAAGCGGCTTCGATGGTGGATGTATCGAGTTTGGCCATGGGGTGCCTCCTTTTCGCAACGTTCTTGCGCATTGAAACATATGATCCGGCACAGCCCAAATCGGGTTAACCGAGCAAGTCCTGCACTCGACCGCGCAGCACTGGCAACAGGTCGCTTTCAAACCACGGGTTCTTTTTCATCCAGGCGGTGTTGCGCCAGCTTGGATGGGGCATCGGCAGGATTTCGTCACCCAGAAACGCCTCAGACCGCTGCACGGTTTCGGTCATGGTTTTGGCGCGGCGTTTGCCGAGATAGCGGGCTTGGGCATATTGCCCGATCAGAAGCGTCAGGCCGATATCCGGCAGATGCTGGCGAAGGGCGTCATGCCAGGTCGGGGCGCATTCCGGGCGGGGCGGCAGATCGCCCCCACGATCAAAACGGCCGGGATAGCAAAAGCCCATCGGCATGATGGCAAGCTTTGCCGGATCATAGAAATCATCAACCGACAGCCCCAGCCAGTCCCGCAACCGATCACCCGACGCATCATTCCACGGCAGGCCGGTTTCATGCACACGCGTGCCGGGCGCCTGCCCGATGACCAGAATGCGGGCCGATTTTGCCATGCGGACAACCGGGCGCGGACCAAGTGGCAGATCACCGGCACAGATGCGGCAGGCGCGGACTTCTGCCAACAGCTGATCAAGGGCGGCATCGCCACCCATCGGATCAATTTCGGGCAATTGTCCGCTTAGCCCCGGCATAGGTTATTTAACCTCTTCTTCCGCGATCACCCATTCTTCTTCTGCGGCGGCCTTGTACCATTCCTGCATCTCCGGCAGGGCAAGCATGGTTTCCATATAGGCATTGCCGATCGGGTCCAACGTCACGCCATAGGTTTTGAACCGCGAGACGACCGGGGCATACATCGCATCGGCAATCGAGAAATGGCCAAACAGGAAATCACCACCCTGCCCGTACCCCGTGCGGCACATCTTGAAGATTTCGCCGATGCGGTTGATGTCCTTATCGACACCCGGATTGCGGCCAAGACCCGGCAGGCTTTTGCGGCAATTCATCGGCATGGAGCTTCGCAAAGACCCAAAGCCGCCATGCATTTCAAGCGAGACCGCGCGCGCAATCGCGCGCACATCGATATCAAGCGGCCAGAGCATGGTGTCGGGCTGCTGATCTGCAATATATTCGAGAATGCCAAGTGCCTCCCAGATGGTTTTGCTGCCGTCAAAGAAGGCCGGGACCTTGGCACTTGGTGAGAAGACCGGGGCCTTGGCCGCCCATTCCTCTGTGCGGAGCGGAACGAGCTTTTCCTCAAATTCCACACCCGCCACGCGCAGGCCAAGCCAAGCACGCAGCGACCAGGAGGAATAGTTTTTATTGCCGATATAAAGAACAGGTACGGATTGCATGGCGGGCCCCTTGGAGCGTTTTGCGGATGGCGCGGATAATGAGCGGGACGAATACTATCTGGTCTTTGGCCGGCGGGTTCAAGCAGACAAACGCCCCTTTGAAACGCGATTGTTTCGCCGATTGCCCTTAGGGGGTGGCAGCCGTAAGATCAGGCAACATATCTTGTAAACGCATCCTGATGGGTCGCCAGCTTTGGCCACGGCCCTTTCAGTCGATTACCACACGCCACCAGCAGGGAAGTCCTAAATTGTACGAGCACATCATCGCACGCGATCCTTCTGCCAATCCGACCCTTATCACCCCGATCCTTGAAAGCGGCTTTGAAAGCTGGCTTGCCACGCAATCCGACGCGACCAAGTCATGGATCACTGCGAACGGGTTTGAGGGCAAGCGCGGAACGCAACTTTCCCTTCCCGGTGCGGATGGATCGGTGGGATCGGTTCTGATCGGGTACGCAGATGATGCCAAGGCGATCTGGGATTTTGCCGGTCTGCCGAAATCTCTTCCAGCCGGGACCTATGCCCTTTCCGACGATTTGGCGAAGGACGATGATCTTTATGAGAAGGCCGCCCTTGGTCTTTATCTGGGCGGATATCAGTTTGATCGGTATCGCAAGGATGACGGCAAAAAGGACAAGCGCGCCAAATTTGCCCTGCACGACAATGATGCCACCAAGCGCGCCGAAAACATTGCACGCGGTATTGGCCTTGCGCGCGATCTGATCAATGTGCCGGCCAATGACATGGGCCCGGCCGAGCTTGAAGAGGCCGCCAAGGCGCTGAGTGCCGAATTTGGTGCAAACGTGAGCGCGATTGTTGGTCAGGACCTGCTCACCCAAAACTACCCGGCCATTCACACCGTTGGCCATGGCAGCGATCGTGAGCCGCGCCTGATTGACCTTAAATGGGGTGAGGAAAGCGCACCGAAGATCACGCTGGTCGGCAAGGGTGTGTGTTTTGACACCGGGGGCTATGACCTTAAGCCGTCAAGCAACATGCTTCTGATGAAAAAGGACATGGGTGGTTCGGCACAAGTTTTGGGCCTTGCGCGCATGATCATGGCGGCCAACCTTCCGGTGCGGTTGCGTGTTCTGATCCCGGCAGTTGAAAACATGGTGTCGGGTCGTGCCTATCGCCCGAGTGACATTTTGCAAACCCGCAAGGGCATCACGGTCGAGGTTGGCAATACCGATGCCGAAGGCCGCATTGTGCTTTCCGATGCCTTGACCGAGGCGGCCTCGGAAGACCCGGACATGCTGCTTGATTTCGCGACCCTGACCGGGGCGGCGCGTGTGGCCCTTGGTTTGGGTCTGCCGGCCCTGTTTTCCAATGATGATGATCTGGCGAATGGCCTTATGGAAATGGGCTTGGCTGAAAATGATCCGCTGTGGCGCTTGCCGCTTTGGGATGATTACCGCAGCCAGCTTGATAGCAAGGCCGCAGATATGAACAATATTTCCGGCAGCCCGTTTGGCGGAGCAATCATTGCTGCCCTGTTCCTTGATCGCTTTGCCGAGGGGGCAAAAAGCTGGGCGCATATCGATCTGATGGCCTGGAACCCGTCGGACCGTCCGGGCCGCCCGACAGGCGGCGAAGCACAAGGCATCCGGGCTGCCTTCAAGCTGATCAAGGATCGTTACGGGAACCCAACCAAACCGTAAATTGTTTTTTTGGCAATTACACCTTTGACATCAAGGCAGGGGTCAGGTAGAGATTACGTATTCGTAACAAATAAATTATTGGGCACAAACATGTCGATCGAGATCAAACCGTCTCAGGCGCTTGACCTTTGGCGTATCGCGATTGTTGAAAGTGTGCGTCGGGATTCCCCCGACCTGTCGGCCCGACAGATGGCCTTGTTGCTGAGCGTTTACCTGACCCCGGCCCCGCATACGGTGCGTGGCCTTTCCGAAGCGCTAAACATTTCCAAGCCCGCCATTACCCGTGCGCTAGATCGTCTGAGCTCGCTTGGTATGGTCAAACGCAAGGTTGATGAAGAAGACCGCCGTTCGGTGCTGGTTCAGCGTACGGTCAAAGGCTCGGTCTTCCTGCGTGAATTCGGTGACATCATCGTCGCCGCCGGTCTTGAGACCGATTGATCCGGCTGTAAAACAAATCTGCCGACAGCCAAGCGCGGATTTCAACAGCGAAAAACGCCCCTATCCAAGGCCAGCCTTACGAAATCGGCCATTTAGGACAGCAAATCTTCCCCATCTTAAATGCATGACATCTGATATGGCGAAAAATCGCTATATACAGACCGGTTGGTCCGTAATGCGCCTACCAAAGACCACGGACAGCGCGTTCTTTCTTCTTTTTTGATCAATGTGTTAGGCAACACCCCGGCGACCCATAATTGGTCTATGGGCGCTATTCGGCTGAGTATTGGCTTGCAGGGGCTTCCGGGGCCGGATGAGGGCCCGCCATGGTTTCGGGCATCTCAATCAGGGCCAAAAGGCCTGCTGCGACGATCAAAACACCACCAGACAGCCGCGCGATGACGTTCGTGCCACCGCGCCTGACCAGCCAGGGCATCACCCGCGCAGCACCCATTGCGTAAATCATTACGAAACTGTAATCAAGAAACACGAAGGTTGCACCAAGGATCACCAGCTGCATTGCGAGCGGCTGACCGGGATCGACGAATTGCGGGAACAGTGCACCGAAAAAGGCAATCGCCTTGGGGTTTCCGGCCGCAACCAGAAAGCCTTCGCGAAACAGACGCAGGCCATTTGCCGGTTCAAAGCGCGCCTGACTATTCGTTTCGAATCCGGTTTTGATGCTGATTTCCGTGGGCTTGCGGAAGAAGGACATCAAACCGAGTACCAGAAGAAAGGCAACACCGCACCATTTGACAACGGCAAAGGCAGTTTCCGATGTTGCCAGGATCGCCCCGACACCAAGGGCTGCAATCAGCATCTGGATCATGTTTGCCGTGACATCGCCAAGAGCGGTCATCAGGGTCGGCCGCGCGCCATAACGCAGCGCATGCGACATGCCGATCAGGATGTTAGAGCCTGTTTCGATTAGCTTGCACCGCTTTTGTTCGTGTTTGGCGAATTGTTTGGCAAGGCACAGCGCGCCGGACGATGAGGTGCATCGTTCAAGCGGTGTAACGCCGCAAAACATCGCCAAACCGAACCCTCCGGGCCGGGACATTCCTCTGCCCCGCAGCGTCAAGGCCCTGGACCGTAGCACCGCTACGCTCTGCGATCCTTTCCTTGCCAGACAGAGGAATGTCCTCGGCAAAACGGTGCAAGCTAATCGAAACAGGCTCTGAGCCCGGTGTCAGGACAAGCAAAAAGACCAGCAGGGTAAAACTGAGCCAGATTTCAAAGGACATGGTTGGGGCAACTCCGGTGACGATCCGTCCCGGATATCACACACAGCCCGACAAATTGACAAGTGCCGGTTTGGCAATGGGCCATGCGTGAACTGCGTAAGGCCACGTCTGGCTGCGCCCCAAGATCACTGATGGGTTGGATAGAAGGTAAGCGCGCCGCCCCTAGCGGGGTTTGGCGTCGCCCGGCCAGAAGTCATAGAACATACGGATCTGGACCGAGCGCAGGGTGTCGGGCGGAAGGACGTTCTGCCCGGTGCGCAGGAGCTTGTTCTGAAGGGCGGCGAAATAGCGATTGCCGGCCGGCTGGAACGGGCTAAAGGGTGGTTCCTTGACGAGCTCCTCGCCTTTTTCCTCGGCCTCGGCGGCAGCTGCGGCTTCAGCGGCCAGCTCTTCCTCGGTCTTGGGTGGCGGGGGCGGGAGAAGATCGGGACCGACATATTTAAAGCTGCGCTTGCCCGGTTCGCGGCTTTCATAGCGCTGTTCGGTATCGCGATACATCAGACGCTGCAGATCGACCAGGAAGGCGTTGATGACCTTGGGCAGGCGTTGTTCGATCAACCCAGCCGCCTGACGCGAGGTTCCTTCAAGCCAGATATTAAAGACGATCTGGCGAATGGCACCGCTTTTGCGCAAGACGATGGTCAGGGAGACCGGATCAGGCACAACAACTGTTTCGGGAATTTCTGGAACAGCCGGTTCTTCGGGTTCTTCGGTCTTGGCGTCATCTGCGGGCGGATCGCTGGCCCGAGCGGCCGGGATTGCCAAAGAGAGCATGGCAAGCACCAGTGCCGTGATCAGCAGATGGCCAAAAAGTCGATGTCCGGTTCGATTTTGGATCGCACGTGACAACATATTTACCCTTAAACCTGACTTTACAGTCCTGTTTTTATTACCTTTTCAGACGGGTTGCAACCGATCAGGCGTCAAACTTCCGGCCTAGCTTGCAACAAATTCCGTTCCCGCCGCCCGAAGATCAAGGGCCGCTGCCAGCAGGGCCTTGGTGTAGGGCTGCGTCGGGTTGTCAAAGACATCAGCCGCCGCGCCGCTTTCGACCAGTTTGCCACCCTGCATGACCATGACGCGATGAGACACTGCACGCACAACGCGCAAATCATGACTGATGAACAAGTATGCCATTTTATGGCGCGCCTGCAAATCACGCAGCAATTCAACAATCTGCGCCTGTACCGACATATCAAGGGCAGAGGTCGGTTCATCCAGTACGATGAAGCGTGGCTTTAAGACCAATGCACGGGCAATCGAAATACGTTGACGCTGCCCGCCGGAGAATTCGTGCGGATAACGGTCCATGGCATTTTGCGGCAGGTCGACCTCCGACAATGCCTCGGCAATGCGGGCTTCGCGTTCGGCCTTGGACAGGGTTGGTTCATGGATTTCAAGCCCCTCGCCGACGATCTGGGCAATCGACATGCGCGGGCTGAGGGATCCGAACGGATCCTGGAACACGACCTGCATATCGCGACGCAGCTTGCGCAAATCCGCCCCAGCAAAGCCACGAATGTCCTGCCCGGCAAAGCGGATATCGCCACTTGATTTCAAAAGCCTGAGGATCGCCATGGCAAGTGTGGTCTTGCCCGAGCCACTTTCCCCGACAATACCAAGGGTTTCCCCCTGCTTGAGCGTCAGCGAAATCTGATCGACCGCATTGAGGTAATGATCAGGACGCCCGAGGATGCCCTTGCGGCCAATCGGGAACTGCACATGGATGTTGCTGGTTTCAAGCAGATCGCTTGCGTTTTCGGGCAAGGCAGGTGCTTCGCCACTAGGCACAGCCGAAAGCAGCTTTTTGGTATAGGCGTGCTTGGGCGCTTCAAAGAGCGCGTGAGCTTCGCCGGCCTCGACAATTTCGCCGTCCTTCATGACACAAACGGTCTGCGCCATTTTCTGAACGATCTGCAGATCATGGGTGATCAGCAAAAGCGCCATGCCGAGTTTGTCCTGCAGCTCCTTGAGCAGTTCAAGGATCTGCGCTTGAATGGTGACATCAAGGGCCGTGGTCGGTTCATCGGCAATCAGCAATTCCGGCTCGTTGGCAAGCGCCATGGCGATCATCACACGCTGGCGCTGGCCGCCGGAAAGCTCATGCGGCAGGGCCTTGAGCCGGGATGCCGGATCGGGAATGCCAACCAGTTCCAACAGTTCAAGAATCCGCGCCCGTGCCTTGGCCCCACGAAGGCCCTTGTGGAGCAACAACACCTCGCCGATCTGCTTTTCGATATTGTGCAGCGGGTTGAGTGACGTCATCGGTTCCTGAAAGATCATCGAGATCCGGTTGCCACGGATCTTGCGCAGCGGGCGTTCCTTGGCCCCAACCATTTCCTGCCCGTCAAAGACGATGGAGCCGGACGGGTGGCTTGCGCGCGGATAGGGCAGCAATTGCAGGATCGAAAGGGCCGTGACCGATTTGCCCGAGCCACTTTCACCAACAAGCGCCATGGTCTGACCGCGTTTCAGGCTAAAGGACACGTCCTTGACCGCCGTTACATCGGCGAATTTGACCGAGAGATCCTTGATCGTCAGGAGCGGTTGCGTATCAGTTGTTGAGGTCATTTCCGTCTCCTAAAACGTCTTGCGCGGATCAAACGCATCGCGCACCGCCTCGCCGATAAAGATCAGAAGACTCAGCATCACCGCAATGGCAAAGAAGGCCGTCAGACCAAGCCATGGTGCCTGCAGGTTGTTCTTACCCTGCGAGAGCAATTCACCAAGCGACGGCGAGCCGGGCGGCATGCCAAGCGACAGGAAGTCGAGCGAGGTGAGCGCAACAATCGATCCATTCAGCACAAACGGCAGGAAGGTGATGGTGGCAACCATCGCATTGGGCAGAACATGGCGATACATAATCCGGTAATCGGTCATGCCCAGCGCCCGTGCAGCCCGGACATATTCAAAATTACGCGCACGCAGGAATTCTGCACGGACAAGACCAGTCAAACTCATCCAGCTAAACAGCACGAGGATGAATAAAAGCGTCCAGAAACCCGGCGCAAACAGGCTTGCAAGAATGATCAGGATGAAGAGTTGCGGCAAGCCCGACCAGATTTCGATCACACGCTGGAAGCCGAGATCGACCCAGCCGCCGAAATAGCCCTGCACAGCCCCGGCGGCGATGCCGATTACGGAACTGACGGCAGTCAGTGCCAAACCAAACAGGATGGAAATCCTGAAACCGTAAATCAGGCGTGCGAGAACATCGCGGCCCAACTCATCGGTGCCCAGCAAATGGCGCATGGAGGGCGGGGCCGGTTGCGGTTCGCGCATTCCGAAATCGATGGTGTCATAGGAAAACGGAATAACCGGCCAGATGGCAAAGCCGTTCTCAGAAATCTTGCCCTGAATATAGGGATCATAGAAATCGGTCTCGACGTCAAAATCGCCGCCATAGGCCGTTTCGGGATGGTCGGACAGGATCGGGATATACCAGTCATCGCCATATTTGACGAAGATCGGTTTGTCATTGGCGACCAGTTCGGCCACCAGACAAATGACAAACAGGATGGCAAAGATCACAAGCGACCAATAGCCGCGCTTGTTGGCCTTGAAGTTCGACAGACGCCGACGGTTAAGCGGTGAGAGAACAGCATTGAACATGATCAATTCCCCCGCCCTTCGAAGTCGATCCGTGGATCAACGAAGTGATAGCTGAGGTCACTGATCAGGTTCATGATCAGGCCAAACAGCGTGAAGAAATAAAGGGTGGCAAACATCACCGGATAGTCACGCGTCATTACCGCGTTAAAACCAAGCAAACCGAGACCATCAAGTGAGAAGATCACCTCGATCAGGACCGAGCCGGTAAACAGCATACCAACCAGGGCACTGGGGAACCCGGCAATGATCAGAAGCATGGCGTTACGGAAGACGTGGCCATAGAGCACGCGCTTTTCGGTCAGGCCCTTGGCACGGGCGGTCACGACATATTGCTTGTTAATCTCATCCAGGAACGAGTTCTTGGTCAGCATGGTCAGGGTGGCAAAACCCGAAATCGTGAGGGCTATGATCGGCAGGGTCAGATGCCAGAAATAATCAACGATCTTGCCCCACAGGGACAGTTGTTCCCAATTTGACGATGTCAGCCCGCGTAACGGGAACCAGTCAAGATAGGCCCCACCGGCAAACAGAACGATCAGCATGACGGCAAACAGGAAGCCCGGAATGGCAAAGCCGACAATGATGGCAGCAGACGACCAGATATCGAAGTTCGAGCCATCACGCACCGCCTTGGTAATGCCAAGCGGGATCGAGATGATGTAAATGATCAGCGTCGACCATATCCCCAGCGAGATCGAGACCGGCATTTTATCAAGCACCAGATCGACGACATCGCGATCCTGGAAGTAGCTTTGGCCGAAATCAAACGTCAGATAGTTCTTCATCATCATCCAGAAGCGTTCGTGTGCTGGCTTGTCAAAGCCAAACTGCACTTCGAGCTGCTTGATGACTTCGGGATCGAGCCCTTGCGCACCGCGATAGTTCGATGTCGATGAGAAGTTGTTGCCCGAGGCCGATGGTGCGCCTGATGCAGAGCCCCCACCGCTATCCCCGCCCTGATTGGTAATGCGCGCGGTTGAAGAAACAGCCGTTCCCTGAAGCTGGGCTATCACCTGTTCAACCGGACCGCCAGGCGCAAATTGAATGATCGCGAAGTTCAGTACCATGATGCCAAACAGCGTGACCGGGATCAGCAGCAAACGCCGCAGAATATAGTTCAGCATGGCTTAGAATCCCCCCATCTTGAGCTTGGCTGATTTTTCGGGGTCGATCCACCAACGCATGACCGATGCCCCCTTAAGCGGGACATCCTTGGGACGGCCAAACACATTCCACCAGGCCAAACGTTCACCACCAAGATAGTATTGCGGAATCACGTAGTATCCCCACAACAGAACTCGATCGAGCGCATGGGTGGCAGTGACCAGCTCGTCCCAGCTATTTGCCGAGGCGACCTTGTCAATCATGGCATCAACCACGGGGCTTTTGATGCCAGCAAAGTTACGCGATCCGGGTTGATCGGCAGCTTCCGAGCTCCAGAACACGCGTTGCTCATTGCCCGGTGTCAGAGATTGTTGCCACCAGAACGTGATGGCTTCAAAATCGAAGGCCTGAATACGGTTGATCCATTGTCCGGTATCGATCAGGCGAATGTCCATGGTGATGCCAAGCTGTTTGAGGCGGGCCTTCATCACCAAAGCAATCTTTTCAATGCCCGGCTGACGAATGATCAGCTCGAACCGGAAAGGTTGCCCTGTTTCCTTATTGACCAGAACCTTGTCGCGCACTTCCCAGCCAGCTTCGTTTAGAAGCGTCATGGATTCACGTAGCGCCTTTCGACGCCCGTCAGCTTCGTCAAAGTTTGGAAGCTCGAAGGGTTGGGTAAAAAGTTCGGGCGGCAATTGATCGCGGTAAGGTTCCAACAAGGCCAATTCATTGCCGGTCGGGATGCCACTTGACGCCAGATCAGAATTGACAAAATAACTGTCAGTCCGCTTGTAGGCCCCATAGAACATGGCCTGGCTTAGCCATTGGAAATCAAAGCCGTATTGCAGTGCCTTGCGCACCCGCCAATCAGAAAACAGCGGCAAGCGGTTGTTAAAGACGTAGGCCTGCATGCCGACAGGCAAGTGATCCGGCAGGAATTCTTTCTGGATGTCCCCGCGTTCGACCGCAGGTGTTTTATAGGCGGTACTCCAGTCACGCGATGAATGTTCTGACCGCACCATATATTCCCCGGCCAGAAACGCCTGACGCTCGACCTCCGGGTCGAGGTAAACATCGTAGCGAATGGTATCGAAGTTACTCTGGCCGCGATTTACCGGAAGATCGGCCGCCCAGTAATCGGGATTGCGTTTATAGGTGATCCGGCGTCCTGCTTCGATGCTGTCGACCATGTATGGTCCACTGCCAACCGGGATTTCGAACGTGGTTTTTGAGAAATCCTTACCGTCCCAGAACTTCTTGGGCATGATCGAAATGCCGGCCACGGTCATCGGGGTTTCGCGGTTATTTCCGGGTTTGAAAGTGAATTTGACCGTCAACTCATCAAGCGCCTCGGCCCCGTCGATCTGGGAAAAATACTGCCGGTAAACCGGGCTGCCTTTTTCGACCAGGATTTCATAGGAAAACACCACGTCTTCGGCGGTGATGTCGCTGCCATCCTGAAAACGCGCGCGCGGATCAAGGTGGAAGATGGCAAAGGATCGGTCTTCGGGGACTTCGATCGAGTGCGCAATCAGACCATACATTGCATAGGGTTCATCCGCACTCGAAGTCATCAGGCTATCATAGATCAGGCCTAGGCCTGCGGCGGGCGTCCCCTTAAGGGTAAAGGGATTAAGCGTATCGAACGGCGAGATCGAGGATTGCACCAGCGTGCCGCCCTTGGGCGCGTCGGGGTTCACATAATCAAAATGATGGAAGTCCGGCCCGTATTTCAGATCGCCATAAAGCGAAATGCCGTGTGATCGGGTGGTCAGCGGCGCGAGATCGGCCTCATCCACCGGGACTGTCGGTGCCGGGTTAATTACCGGTGTTTCGCCGCCTTGCGCGTTCGCGGGGTTGATCGGCACCATGGCCGTAAACAGGGTGAGTGCACCGGCAAACAGGATGGATGTCATGGTCATGGCCAGACGTTCCCTGCCCGGCATTTTCATGCTGGCTGCATACGAAATCATGTGATTGTCGACTTCCCCTGATGCAAGCTGATCACTGCTTTATTATGTGGACTTAATCTGTGCGGTGCAATCGGTGGTCGGGCATTGACAATGTGTCATGCCGTCCACCTGTGAAAGATGCCACACTAGAAGTATCTGATAGTCACTACTAAATCGTTCAATTTCAAGGCACCATCACGTGACTTTGCCGTAGGACGAGTCTTTTTGGCTCAGTTTTCGCCGGGAGGTTTCAAGCTTGATCTCGGCCATCAACCAGTCGCGAAATGCCTTGACCTTGCGGCGCTCCAAACGGCCGCGCGGATAGACCAGCGAATAGGCATAGGGACTGTCGACCGGCAGATCAAACGGCACCGTCAAACGGTTGGTGACAACATATTCCCCGATCATCGCCGGATCGGAAATCACCACGCCAAAGCCGCTTGCCGCGGCCTCCATCGCCATATCAAGGGTGGCAAAAACCGGCCCCTTGGTGCCATCGACGCCCTGAATGCCCGTACCTTCAAGCCAGATGCGCCAGTCTTCGCGCTGGGCCGAGCAATGCAGAAGCGTCACACCCGCGAGGTCTTCGGGGGTTTTGAGTTGCTTGGCTAGGCTTGGGTGGCACACCGGCAGCAGGCGTTCACCGGTCAGGAATTCATGAACGAGCTGTTCGTTCGCGTGGTCGGCAAAACGGATGGCGATATCGACCTCGTTAAAATCGACCGAGGCCAGATCATCGTTATAGGTGCCCAGCTGGACCTGAAAATCGGGATATTCCATCTGAAAACGACCCAGCCGTGGCACGATCCAGCGCATGGAAAACGTCAGCGGGGCGGACACGGACAGCAAGGTGTCATCCGCGCGATCTTCGACCTTGGCCACCGCATCTTCGATGGCATCAAAGGCGGGTGTCAGGGATTCCAACAGGTTCTGACCCGCGCGGGTCAACCGCAGGCTTCTGTGGTGGCGTTCAAACAGCTGGCGACCAAGCACCTCTTCGAGATGCTGCACCTGTCGACTGACAGCCCCTTGGGTCACGTTAAGCTCATGTGACGCTTTGGTGAAACTTTCGAGTCTTCCGGCTACTTCGAAGGCACGAAGCGCATTTAGCGGCAATGGACGGCGTTTCATGACAGACACTTTGCATGAGTTTTAGTCATGCAATGATGACAAAAGGTGGTTTGAGCGCAAGCATTTTTTCCGGTAACCCTGAGTTAAGAGCGTGTTGTACTAAATCTGCTTCACTTTGTTTGTTTTTGGCGTGCCCTTTGGCAAGGCACAGCGTGCAGAGCGATGCGGCGCATCGGTCAAACGATGTAACGCCGCGAAAGGCCGCCAAAATCAAACCCTTCGGGCCGGGACATCCTTCCGCCCCGCAGCGTCAGGATCTTCGACCGTAGCCCCGGCTACGCTCTGCAGACCCTTCCTAGCAGGACAAAAGGATGCCCTCGGCAAAGGGATGCAGGTTTAGTACAGCACGCTCTGACAGAGATTATCGATGCAGGGCCGCTGAATTGTTGAGAGCAGGCCTAGTTTCAAAAGGATTAGAGCAATGGTTGCTATCACCAAAGAAGTTGGCGCATTCACCGCCACCCATCGTCATCACAATGCCACCAGCCTGCTGGAGCTGCCGCGTACTTGGGTCAAACGTTACGACCTGCGTCAGAAGCTGGCCGACATGGACGCACACATGCTGCGCGATATCGGTTGGACCGTCTATGACGCGAAACGCGAAGCGGCCAAGCCGTTCTGGAAAGCTTAACCCGCGCGCAAGCGCATTATACCGAGTATTTTGTCATGCAGAACAATGTATCCCCGCTGCACAGCGCAATTACTTTCCCGCTCCAGGTTCTGATTGAAGCCCTGATGGACGCGTGGAAAGGCCTTAGCCTTAAATAAGGCTTCAGGGTCAGAACCATTCAAACCAAATTGACTGGTTCTGACCCTGCGAATCCCTGAGCGCATGTTCCAGCCTCCCCCCGGAGGAACATGCGTAGATAAATGCCGGTCACAATCCCCTTGTGACCGGCATTTTTTATTGGCCTTGGCGATACGCTACTTCTTCTCGGGATAGCGCAGATACATCAGGTTTGCCGCGTTCAGCACCGAATACATCACCGCGAACTGGGCGTTGAATTCGAACTTTTCGGGCTTGGGATCAAACATGTCATAGATCTCGCCAATCGAGCGCTTGCCATCAATGCGCGACAGGATCGCAGGCGATGCCGAGGGCATGGTACGCGTCACGGCAAGCCCTGTGAAGGTGATCTTGATATTGCCGGTCTTGGCAACCGAACGCGCCAAGTTTGCCCCTTCTATACGAGTGAAGGTTGGAATCAATTCAGGCGACGGGACCGGTGGTTTGACCTTGTTCTTGGCCTTAACGACATAAAAAATGTGCTTGGTGATGTTGCCCGCCATCAGCTCTGCCAGCGCAGCGCGATCTCGGAACGGCACATGAACCGCCTTATCAAGCACATCATGGCGCGAACAGTAGGTGGTCGGGTCATAGCGCATCGGTTCGATAAAGTTCTGCAGGCGCAGGCCAGCGCCCTCGACAAAATCAAAGACTTCATCGACGCGATAGGCGCGGTCCTGCTGATGCAGAAGAAGGTCATAGAACCCGGCATCGCCACCATGGATGTGATCGCCGACAAACGGATTGCGTTTGAGCCAGTTGGTCCCGGGAAGCGAATTAAACAGCGCCTTGCCGAAATGAAGGCGTTTGGCCCCGCCGGCCTTGGCATTAAGGCGCTCCATCATTTCCTGCATGTGATAGACGCCCTGGCGACCAATCTCGCCATAGACCATTAGCCCCATGCCACCATTGGGTTTGAGCGCATCGGTCAGTGCCTTGAGCCCGGCATCGGGATCGGGCAGGTGATGGAGCACACCGCAGCAATCAATATAGTCGAACGGGCCGTATTCTGCGGCCAGATCAACAAAGGATCCGGTGACAAAGGTGACGTTCTTTTCAAGATTGCGGCGCTTGATGCGGGCTTCGGCAATGGCGCGCGAGCTTTCGGACAGATCGATATAGACGATCTCGGCCTTGGCTTTGCGGTCACGCGCCTGCTGGGCCAGCATAACCAGCGCATCGCCGGTGCCACCACCTGCGACAAGGATTTTGATTTTGCCTTTGGCCGATGGATCGCGCCCGCCAAAGACAAAATGAACGACCTCGTCCCAGTTGCCCGGCGATCCGGTAATCAGGCGCTTGTCCTCATCCTCCGGATTCCGGTCCGGATAGGGATAGGTTTCATACTGATCACGGGTCTTTTCAGAAGACTGGACGTGATCGGGCCTGTTTTTGTCGTCGGGCATTGCGGCGAAATCCGGCAGAGAAGTGGTTGGGACGCGGGTATCCTATACCAACGAATCAGAGCGTGTTGAGCGAAATCTGATTAACTTTGTATGTTTTTGGCGCGCACTTTGGCAAGGCACGGCGTGCAGAGCGATGCGGCGCATCGGTCAAACGGTGTAACGCTGCGAAAGGCCGCCAAAAACATACCCTTCGGGCCGACCAACCCTTTGCCCCTCGGCGTCAAAGTCCTTGCCCGTAGCACCACTACGCTCTGCGGACCTTTCCTTGCGGAACAAAGGGTTGCCTTCGGCAAAGTAAAACAGATTTCGCGCAACACGCTCTTGTTAAGAAAATCCGCGTATTTACCTGTTTGCACGACAATCGATCACAAGCTTGCCGGTTGCACTGCGATCGCGGATAGACGCCAGGGCCTCCATCGCGCCTTCAAGGCGATAAATGTGCGAAATCATCGGGCGGATCGCCCCGGATTTCAGGCGATCGAGCAGCTCTGCCATGCCTGCTTGTGCGATATCGGGATTCTGTTCGAGATAGGCGCCAAAATAAAAGCCGATGGCGGTGACATTCTTGACCAGCAGGATATTGGCCGGGATTTGCGGCACCGTGCCGCTGGCAAAGCCGATGAGAAGCATGCGCGCACCGGGCGCAACACAGCGCAGGCTTTGATCAAACACATCCCCGCCGACCGGATCATAGACGACATCGACCCCTTTGGGCTTTCCAAGCGGGCTTGTGATCTCAAGCACCCGATCGCGGATGTTTTCGGACTTATAGTCAATGACATGATCCGCGCCATGTTCGCGCGCGATCTGGCATTTGTCCGCCCCACCCGCCGTGGCGATTACAATGCCCCCCAGAAGCTTGGCGCATTCGACCGCCGTCAGGCCGACCCCGCCGGCCGCACCATGGACCAGAACAACCTCGCCCGGTTTGACTTCGGCGCGATATTTCAAGGCAAACCAGCTTGTGCCATAGGCAACCTGGAAGGCAGATGCACTTTCGAAATCCACACCATCTGGCAGCGGGATCACAAGACTGCCATCGGCAATCACCTGTTCGGCATACCCGCCCCAATCGGGCAGCGCCATGACCGCATCGCCGGGTTTGACATGGGTGACACCATCGCCAACGGCGCGCACCGTGCCACTGACTTCAAAGCCCGGAGAAAACGGACCAACGGGACGTTTTTGATATTTGCCGAGCAAAATCAGGGTATCGGCGAAATTGACCCCGCAGGCGGCAACATCAATCAGGACCTGACCGGGCCCGACGACGGGATCCGGGGCATCGATCCATTGTGGTTCTTCGCCAAATGCGTTGCACACCCACGCCTTCATCCCGGTTTTCCTGCCTGTTGTGATCCTGATGCCCGGCAGTGTGCCGTGCACAATAGTCCGAGACAAGCCGACAAAGGACTAAACCCGCGCGGGATCGGGCGGGTCGAACAGCAAAAATCGAACGGGATCAGAAAATGCGCTGACGCTTGCGCTTGCGGGTCAGCAGAAGAAGAATGGCAGAGGGTACAAACAGCACGACAAGCGCCGGGGCCAACAGAACAGGCACAAAGATGGTGTCCCACGCCCAGACAGAAATATAGCGCTGAATGACGGATTGCAGCAGGTTCAGGCTGCCGGTATCAAGGCGATACCAGAGCTCGCCCGCGGCGACCAATCGAAAACTGCCTGTTTGAAGCGCGGTAATGGAATCATCGACCAGCACGGCGATGCTGGCGAATAGCAGTAACCATCCCAACGCCCGGAAAAACCACATTATCCTCTCCAAACTACCTGTCAGGGTCGGTATATTAGCAAATATTGCCGATACCCTAACGGGTCTGTGCGACTGTCGTAAAGGGGGCTTTCACGGACCCCTGTTTCGCGTAACAGTCGCAAACGCTTACCTCAAACCTTACGGATGAGACCTCAACAAGAAGTAAAGATTATGGCAAGGCCTTCATTACCAAGGGTTTCAGACGGTTAAGTACCAAAACAGCAGGGTGCTTTACGGGGGTATTCAGGGGGATTTGAGCAAAGTGAAAAAAGAGGCTGATTGGGCCTTGTCAAGCGCGGGCGTCTCGGCTAATGTCCGCCCGCTTTCGCGATATATCAAAGATCGCATGTGGAGAGGTGGCCGAGTGGTTTAAGGCGCACGCCTGGAAAGCGTGTTGGGGTGTAAGCCCCTCAGGGGTTCGAATCCCCTCCTCTCTGCCACTTAGCTCAAAAAACTATTTCCTATCTGCAAAAACAAGATCTACCCGCCAGCTTCGTTGTGTCGAGGTTCGTTTTCCGTGGATTTGGCACATTTCCCGATAGCAAGCCATTGAGCAGATTGAACTAAGGGCTCTACATAACCTCTCTTAGTCCTGATCATTGCGGCGAATAAAGAACCCTGCAGTAATCCAACCCTGCCTTACGTCTGCGATCCAAGAACTTTGGACATCTGCAAGTGAACGACCACACCAGAGTGCCATTTCTTCGAGCGCTGCATCGATACTGCCCAATCGCTGGATCGAAGTCAGAAAACGAAAGTGAAACGGGCTGAGGGGAAAAGTCGTCGTTTGGAAATCCTTGCGCACAATCGCAACCAGTTGCTGCACTGGCGCAGGATAGAGCGGAGATTTTCCGGCGCGCACTTCGTGATAATACCAGGCAACCGGAAAACGGAACTGTGCCAGAACGAGACCGGGTAACAGAATCAATTCATTGTCTGGCGTTTGGATTGACGGCCACGGTTTACCCTCGTGCCCAGGGGCATCGAAAAGATGAAACAGCATTCGTTCGTAGGTTGCCAGATCAATCATGAAATCGACCCAGGGCTCGCGCTCTTCTGGGTGCAAATCACGATCGGGGCGGTTTTCTTCCATCCACGCGGCAAAACGCCGACCAAGTTCGTAGAGCGTGTAGCTATCAGACGGACAGGTTCTCAGATACTCATCGGCAAAATCACAAAAAAGGTCCTCTCCGAGCGCATGGAGCGTGGCAGGAAATTGTCCCATCAAGCAAATTCTGAGCCGGATGATGTAGCTACGCTGATAAATGCCAAGGCATGACGCCGCATCCAGTTGCGCACCGGGCAAAAAGGTTTCGGTCACGCTTTCCCCATCGACCCTGCCGGGCGCAATCAGCGCACTCATCATCCAGCGCTGAACCTTTGACAAAGAGCCGCCATCCGCTGTCATGGTATT
This sequence comes from Thalassospira sp. HJ, assembly GCF_000948415.1. GTDB lineage: Bacteria > Pseudomonadota > Alphaproteobacteria > Rhodospirillales > Thalassospiraceae > Thalassospira. Next base: position 152,167 of record NZ_JYII01000020.1, read on the forward strand.
TGGATCCTGCTGTCATTCATGACGTTCGGCACCAGGAAATCTACCGGCGTGGAAGTGGTTGTTTTGCGTCGTTGCGGTACCATTTGTTCAGGGAGCGGGGCAATGTCATCAATATAGGCCTGCGCACGCAAGACTTCTGCATGAACACGTTCAAACTCCGGCACGTCACCATCCCATTCCAAAAGCACGGCAGCACCACCAGTCTTCTGCCAGGCTGTTCGGAACAGTTGCCATACGTCGTCACATACGGGGCTGTCATGGGTGTCGACTATATGCGTGCCGCAATGCTGATGCCCGGCCAGATGCATTTGAACCACCCGATCAAACGGGAATGCCTTCATATAGTCGGATGTACTGGTGCCAGCATTAAAACAGGTAACGTAGACATTGTTCACATCGAGCAGAAGCCGACATCCCGTGGCATCACAAAGGGCACGCAGGAAATCCGGCTCGCTGATTGTTGACTTCTGGAACTGCACATAGCTGCTGGGGTTTTCAAGAACCAGTGGTCGCTCCAAAACATCTTGTGCCTGCCGGACCCGCTCAACGACATGGTCGAGCGCCTCTTCTGTCAACATCATCGGAAGAAGGTCGTGGCTGTTAAGCCCCAAAATGCCTGTCCAGCAGAGGTGATCACTAACCCAGCGGGCGCTGACATCGTCTGCAAGCTTTTTGAGTTTTGCCAAATAGGCCATATCAAGCGGATCGGTGCTCCCGATTGACATGGAGACACCATGCAACACAACCGGATAACGTTCGGCAATCTGGTCTAGTACCCAACGGGGTCGCCCACCTGAATCCATGAAGTTTTCCGAGATTGCCTCGAACCAATCAACTTCGGGCCATTCCGCCAAGATATGGTCAAAATGACAATTGCGCAGCCCTATGCCCAGACCCAGCAGCTCGAAAGCCGGGTCCGGGTGGGAGGATTGCACTTCGCTTTTATCAGCAACCTTATCCATCAGGCACAGCTGCCCGCGCCACTCATGCCACTGGCACCACAAGCCGTCATACCCTGACCACTATAGTCCTGAATCCACTCAATAATGGGACCATATTTAAACAGATGAGGATGCGGAACGGATGGCGGTGTTTCTGGCAGATTTGGGTTCTTGGCTCGTAGTTTTGGATAAGTTTCTTTCTCAAAGATTTCGCGCGCGCGCGACCAGACGCCCTTACCCTGGTTTGGACCCATCGTGCTGAAGCGTTCAGCATTGATTGGCGTCGCACACGAGCCAAGGGTTGCACAGTCATTGCCACCAGGATTGTTTTGTTCCTCTGCCGTGCCATACAGGCCACATCCCCCCTGACCGGCACAATTGTTTTTCACATGGCAGGTATGGTCTGCGACAAGTGGCTGGGACGGATTGGCATAATTGTAAGCCAGTGCTGTGGAACAATAACCCTGCCCTGCACAATCATTCTGACGAGTCCGGCCCTGATTGGCACAAGAATTCAAACCCATACAGGCGTGCCGAACTTCATTTGCACCAATTTCCGCTGGCGGGTTCGCCGGAAATTGCGGAAGCCCTCCCCAATAAGGGCTGACATCAAACAATGTCGGGATCATATCAATATAATACTTGATATAACTATCCGTGTACCACTTGGCGGTGCCATACTTATTATCGAGCTCGGCGCACATTTTTTTCAAGTTTGAAAATGCCTGATCGCGCGTGCCCAAGTCGATATTTTCAAATGACGGTGCGAAAGCAACCTCCCTTACCAGAGATCCACACGTTACCGTCGCCTGCTGCGTACGCATGGCTTGGAGAACCTTATCCAGGATCCAGATCATCGAACGATGCAGGGCCTGATTGAAATAAACCTTCTGAAATTTAGGCCCAACCTTAAAGATGGTCTCGGTCATGATCAGCATATATTGGTAAAGACCATTCACCACATCTGCACATTCCTTGAAACCTTGGCCATACTGTGCTGCCTCAGGATTGGTTGGAACGTTATAGACAAAACACTCCAAATTTTTGTTCGTGATAGGGTCCTGTGCAGGCTTCGGCGGCTTAGGATTGGCCGGGATTTTTTCATGCTTCGGGTCATAGCCCTCAAGTTTCGATTGCAACGTTAGAAACTTGTAATAATGGGACAATTCTTGGTCTGACGGATCGTCAAACTTACTTGGACCATAACCTTCACCCTGCGCATCGATGGTTTGAATTGCCAGAAGCGCACTTTCGCAGCTGTCAACCGTCAGCAATGCCACACCACCGGCATGGCTGTCATCATGGCTGGTAAAATCTGCAACGCGGGCTGCTGAACCCACGACCGGTGTTGGAACAGGACGGTTTTTATTAAAGTTGCCGGTCGGATAAACCGTATCGATATTGTTCGGGGAATAGTTGGTATCCTGAATCTGCCAAGCACGCGCGCCGACCTGGAAATCCTCATCAAGGATATATTTCGAAAGGATAATGCAGCGGACATAGGAATAAACTTGGCCGATTGTGTCCCAGTTATCGCTTTGCGGCGGCGCGTCGGATGTGGCCGGATATTCGATCTCCAGGAACTTCCACATCTGTTCGAGCGAAAACGGCGCGAGCGGAATTTGCATTGGCTTGCAATCAGGTCCCAGCTTCTCATGGTGCGGCAAATTGGCCGGATAAGGCCACGGGGACTTGCCATAGAGTTGCGGCTCCCCCCCCAACGAAAAGAGGATGTTGCATGCCAGCGACATGTGCAGCATTTCCTCGACCGCAACGCTCATGATCAGGGCACCGGCCTCGTCAGCAAAACGGGAAACAGGTGTTGCCGGAAAGCCATCCGGCGTCCGGTCAATGGAATAATAAGTGTAAAGATAGATTGGCAAGGTCGCGAGTTCGATCTCCACAGCGATTTGAAGATGCTCTTTGAGTTCCTTGAGGGCCCGATCACGATTCCATTTTGCAGATTTGTTGATCTTGTTAATCAATATCTTTTCCGCCTTGGTCGGCGGCAGAAGCTTATCGCTGCTAGCTGTGGTTTTTGTCATGGGAACATCCTTTAACTTGAACAGAGTATGTCGGATGATATGCGCGCACATTCATGGCGACTTGCCCAAGCACACATAATCAACAAGCGACCTCAGGCATTCTAAACCTTGGTCATCGTGTTCGCTGTCACATGTGGGAAAGTGAGCAACCTGCCACCCACCGGAAGCTGCATCCAGATGGTCTGGCTGTATTGCAGCTGGGTGAAATTGTCTGTGCCATCGAAAGCTTCGAGCCAGTATGTAAAATCGTAGCCTTGCACATTCGCATGTTGCTGCTCGAACCCGATATTGGTTACCGCGCCCTTACCGTTGGATGTGCTCATCGCCAAAGTAAGGAAACCAGAACATGGCCGCGCGGCAAGGGCTTCGTTCAGAACCAGGTTCGGGTTGGCTGTATAGTTGGGCTGGGGATTCATGACAGGATCAAGGTTGGTGTATTGCGGCGGCAGACTGGAAAAACCCTCTGGCAATACGCTTACGGGTAGAATTTCTGGCACCCCATTGATGGGGCCGGCATTTAGATCATAGTTTCCCAGCGCAAGGATAGAGTTGCCATGCGGCACAGATACCTGTTTCACCAGATTGAAAGCCTGCGTGGGTGGCATGCTGTTGGTGACATTCTTGTTGCCGATTCCCGGGCTGTCGCCGTTTCCGTAAGGTCCGAGTTGCTGGAACCCGTCGCGGAGGAACAACAAAGACCCATTTTCGGCGTGAACGAGTGCGTCGGTATTCGGACCTTCGGCGAAATACACGCGCTGTTCATAGAAAAGGGTATAGGCCGTCTGAGCGCCAATTCCGCCGCGATTTTCGGCGTTACCGTGAATGGCCGAAAAGGTTAATTCTTCATAGTATGAGAAGTTCTTGAGGATGAAACCCGATGGACTGGTCGGGTCCACCTGCGGCAATGGCATCACATTATAGGAATATGGAGATTTGGAATCACCTTTTTCCGTGCCTGGCAAGTTCTGGTTTGTCCATGTACCGATCAGATAATGCAGAGGTCCAAGATCGGTTATTGGTACACCGGGTGAGGTTTGAACTGGCTCTGTGATGAGCGGCTTAGACAAGTCCGGCTGGGTATTGGGCGAAGTATCCTGCATATTCATAACCTTTCCGGTTGATGAATACCCCCCAAACAAACAGATATGACATTGTCGCAACGACCAATACGCTTCTCTTAACTCCTCGCAAAGCAGTTATCTTTCGAGGAAAATCAGTCAGTGCGAGACCTTGTTTGTCCATTATGAAGTGCGGGAAGCATTTCATTTAAAAACGATATTTTCGCAATATTCTCTCTATTGTTTTCTACTTATAGGTTTATATAATTTTTCTAAATTAATAGCAATGAAAACAATTATTACGAGATTATGATTGTTAAATTTCTCCGAAATATTGCGTAAATTATCGCTGGGCACTGGACCCAAACAGATCAAGATCGTAAATTCTTGGTCTGTTCATCGATGTGAGATACTTAGAAAATTGCTTAAGTTTGGGCAGTTCGTATGCCCGATCTATCCTGCGTCCGGATTACCGGTCGCGAGCGCAAAAAGCCATTTGCGCAACAGACTATCAAGCTGTTCGCGTTCCTTCTCGCTTAGTGCTTCCATAATTTGATGCTGGTTGGCGACATGGTCGGTGACGGCGGCGTCGATCAGCTCGAACCCCTGATCGGTGAGGGCAATGACGAAGCCGCGACCGTCTTCCGGGTTGCGCTGGCGCGTGACGAGCCCGGCCTTTTCAAGCTTATCGAGGCGATTGGTCATGGTGCCCGATGTCACCATGGTCCAGTCGATGAGTTCCGACGGGCTTAGGGCATAAGGCGGGCCGGAGCGGCGCAGGGTTGCCAGGACATCAAAGCTTGCCGGTGACAGATCGTATTTTTTGAAAACACGTTCGTGGGCAGCGCTTAACTGATTGCGCAGCCGCCCCACCCGGCCAATCACGCCCATTTGCGTGACATCGAGGTCGGGTCTTTCACGGCGCCACTGCGCGAGAATGCGATCAACTTTATCCATGGTTTGATGTTCTCCCAAATATTTATCTTGACGTCAAGATTTCTGAATATATCTTGACGTCAAGATAAATGGAGGTATCCCATGAGCCGAACGACTGATTTATGCCTCACAGCACTTGCCCCGATCATCTGGGGAAGTAGCTATATCGTCACAACGGAAATGCTGCCCGACGGCTTTCCGCTGACCGTTGCGCTTTTGCGGGCGCTGCCGGCGGGTTTGATCCTGTTGCTTGTTGTGCGGCAATTGCCGCCTGCGGGATGGCGGACCCGGGTGTTTATCCTGGGTGCACTGAACTTTGCCGTGTTCTGGTCGATGCTGTTTGTCGCGGCCTATCGCTTGCCGGGCGGGGTGGCGGCAACGCTTGGCGCGATCCAGCCGTTGCTTGTGCTGTTTCTGGCCCGCTTCGCGCTTGGATCGGGCATCACGATGCTGGGGATTGTTGCCGCGGTTTCGGGATTGATCGGGGTGGCGATGCTCGTGCTTGGCCCGACCAGCAGCCTTGATCCGGTTGGCATTGCGGCTGCCCTTTTGGGGGCCGCATCGATGGCAGCCGGCACCGTGATGACGCGTAAATGGCAGCCGCCGGTTTCGCCACTGACCTTTACCGCCTGGCAATTGACCACAGGCGGGTTGCTTCTGATCCCGGTCGCGCTGGTCGCTGAGCCCGGCTTTCCGGCCCCTAGCCTGACCAACCTTGCCGGACTGGTGTGGCTGGGTCTGATCGGAGCGGCGCTGACCTATTACCTGTGGTTCAGGGGTATTGCGCGACTGGGTCCGACGACCGTGACAAGCTTTGGCTTTTTAAGCCCGACCAGTGCGGTTTTGCTCGGCTGGATCATTCTGGGCGAGGCGCTCAGTTCCCTTCAGATGTTTGGGGTGATTGTCGTGCTGGCGAGCATCTGGCTTGGCCAACGCGCCGCCCGCCTCAAAGCGTCACCAGCCGCAATTCAGCCCGCGATAACCGACCCTGCCCCTCGCACCACCTGAAAATTTACGCCCCACATATATAAGGAAACGTCCGATGAAAATTGTCCTGTTTGGCGCCACTGGCGATGTTGGAACCGCCACCCTGCATGAAGCCATCAAGCGCGGCCACAGCGTCACTGCGATTGCGCGCAATATCGATAAGTTGGCGCATATGCCGGGTGAGGTTGCACGTGAAAGCCTTGATGTGCTGACCAATCCTGAGCGGATCACCGCGCTGATGGCAGAGCATGACGTCGCGATCAGTGCGCTGCGCCCGATCACGGGATCGGAAAGCCTGCTGGTCGATCTGAGCAAGGTGCTGCTGGATGCGGCACGTAAAACCAAAACCCCGATTTATCTCACCGGTGGCGCTGCGACCCTGAAGCTGGCGAATGACAGTGGCCACACGGTTCTGACCGCACCGGACTTCCTGCCCGATGCCGTGCGCCCGATTGCCGAGGCCTGTGCGAAGCAGGATGCACTGTTTGATCAGTATGACGATGTGCAATGGACCTGCCTGCGTCCGCCCGCGATGCTGTTCCAAGGTTCGCTGACCGGTCAGTATGTGCGCGGCACCGATACGCTTGTGCCCGATCATGACGGGATGGCGCGGATCAGCTTTGCCGACTTCGGCTATGCCATGGTCGATCTGATCGAAGCCGGCAATGGCGGGCAGCAGCGCCTGACGGTGGGGTATCAGAACAAGGCGGCTGCCTGAAGAACCACCTGCACTGTAATATAGAACAGAAAAACGGGCGGCTTTCATGGCCGCCTGTTTCTCGTTGCATAAATATGATCAGGAAGAAGCTTTGATGCGGGCAAAGACTTCATCAAGGGCAATATGAAGGGCATCGGTGCCCTTTTCGCGGATGAAGGTTTGCGCGACCTGTTCGTTCAGGCCGCCTGCGGTGATGTGGCCGTCATAGAGATCGGCAAAGCTTTGATCCGGGGATTTGTCGGTGTTTTGCGCAAGGCCGGAAAACAGGGCCGCGAGGTAACGGCGTGCATCGGCATAGTCGGATCCCTGTTTGACCATCCATTGTGCGGCACTTTCAAGCACGGTGAAATAGGTCGCCATCAGGGCACTGCCCGCCGCATAGCTATCAAAGGCATCAATGGTCGCGGCCGCCACTGCGCCGCCGAGCTTTTCAAACAGGGTCATGACATCGGGCGAGCCCGGATAGACCGCCGTAACGCAGGCATGATGTTCGACCGGCGGCAGGGGAATGGCGCGGTCACATTGCGCGTTGGTGCCAAGCCAGAACTTAAGATCAGCAATCGGAATGGTCGCGATCAGACTGACAATCTTTTTGTCGTCGGGTACGCGCAGTGTTGAGAGAACATCCCCGGCAATTTGCGGCAAGACCGCGAGAAAGATCATGTCCGACTGATCAATGATTGTCTGATTGTCGTCTTCGACCCGCACCCGGTCAAAGTCGGCGGCGAGTTTTTGCGAGATATGTGCGCTTCGGCGTGAAACGATGATTTCGCTTGCCGGGTAGTCACTGGTCAAAAGACCGCGAATGACCGCATCGCTGATTGCGCCGGTTCCGATAAAGCCAAGTTTCATTGAAAATCCTCTGTGACGAAGGCACCGGTCAGGTCCGGCTCCTGGATCGGGCCGTCCTTGCCATCGTAGGCGGCGATCACGCGAAATTCCGGACCATCGACGGTGGAATGGCTTTCATACAAACAGAAACGATCAACAGTGAACACCCGCGAACTCACATCGCCATGATCGACAATCGCCTGTTCGATGGATGCGCGCGCCGCATCGCGATTGCGCCCGAGCGTGATGTGCGGGGTGAATTTGCGCATATCCATATCCGGGCATTCATCCAGCGCCACAAGCGCGTTTTCCACCCGGTTGGCAAGTAGGCGGAGTGCCGGTTGATCCTTTACCCCGGCCCAGAAAATGCGGACCTTGCGGCTTGAGGCAAACATATCAAGCCCGGACACCTGCAGATCAAACGGTTCGAACGCGACCTGCGACAATGCCTGATCAATTTCGCCAGCAAGGCCTGGATCGACATTGCCGATGAATTTAAGCGTAATGTGCATGTTTTCCGGGGTCTGCGCATCCAGCCCCTTGATCGCGCGCCCCAGCGGATAAAGCTCCACCGCAATATCGTGGGGAATTTCCACACCAACAAACAAACGCATGTCTTAAGTCCAATTCAGGTTCGGGGTGGAAGTAAACGACGTCACGCCAAAAACGTGACGTTTATCCGGTTGAGCGTTCCGGCAGCGGCAAGGCGTCATCCTCGCCATCGATCTGCGGGAACTTGCCCGCGGCCCAGTCGGCTTTGGCGGCCTCGATCCGATCCTTGCTGCTTGATACAAAGTTCCACCAGATATGACGTTTGCCAAGTGGCAAACCGCCGAGCAGCATCACCCGGCAATCGGTTTTGGCAACGATATCAGGGATTTCTTCGGGCGCGACATAGGCAAGGGTTTCGCTGTCATAGCTTTCGCCATCAATCAGAAGTGTGCCGGAAACAACATAGACCGCGCCTTCCTGATTTTCGCCGGGCAGAAGCAGCTGTGCGCCTTCGTCCATGGCGACATCAAGGTAATAGAGCTTGGATTTGACCGGCACGGGGGCGGTTTTGCCAAAGGCCTCGCCTGCGATCAGGCGCATGTGAAGACCGGCATCCTCGATGATGGGCAGGTCATCCTTGGGCACGTGATAAAAGGCGGGATCAGATTCTTCGTCCTCTTCGGGGAGGGCGACCCAAAGCTGCAAACCATGCAGGGCGTGAACGGAATTGCGCACAATCTCGGTTTCGCGTTCGGAATGGGTGATGCCCCGGCCCGCATGCATCCAGTTGAGATCACCCGGGGTGATTTCAATATTGCTGCCGAGACTGTCGCGATGAAGGATCGCACCATTGAAAAGATAGGTGACGGTAGCCAACCCGATATGGGGGTGCGGGGGCACATCAACGCCGTGGCCAGTTTCGAATTTCACCGGGCCCATGTGATCAAAGAACACAAACGGGCCGACCGCGCGCGCTTCGCGATGGGGCAGAATGCGCCGGACCGTCATATCCCCAAGATCAGCTTCCTTGCCAGTAATGCGGGTCACCATGGGTCGCCTCCGTCTTGGATTAAAGGGATACGGCAGGTTTCCCCGCCGTATCTCTGAAGTCTGGGATCAAAATCTGACGATCCTGTGACCGAAGGGCGAAGGCCTTACGGGCAGGGATAGGTGTAGATTTGATGGATTTTCTCGATCTCTTCGAGAACGTGATCCGAAAGCGTGATGTTGGCCGAACCGATATTGGATTTCAGCTGTTCCATGCTGGTCGCGCCAATAATGTTCGACGTCAGGAACGGGCGCGAATTGACATAGGCCAGCGCCATCTGGGCCGGATCAAGACCGTTATCACGGGCAAGCTTCACATAGGCCTCGGTCGATTTGATGCCGTTTTCCTTAAGGTAACGACCGAAATATTCCGGCCATTTGGAAACGCGCGCGCCTTCCGGACGGGCACCACCAAGATATTTGCCCGAAAGGGCCCCGCCACCCAGCGGCGAATAGGCGAGAAGTCCGGCATCTTCGCGGATCGAACATTCAGCCAGACCAACTTCATACTGACGTGTCAGAAGGCTATAGGGGTTCTGAACCGAAGCCACACGCGGCCAGCCGTTCTTTTCAGCCAGGGCCAGAAACTTCATCAGGCCCCACGGGCTTTCATTCGAAAGCCCGATATGGCGGATCTTGCCGGCCTTGACCAGCTCATCAAGGGCCTCAAGGGTTTCCTCGATCGGGGTGAATTCTTCTTCCGGGTCGTGGGTGTAGCCCAGTTTGGAGAAGAAGTTGGAATTCCGATCCGGCCAGTGGAGCTGATAGAGATCGACATAGTCGGTTTTAAGACGCGCGAGCGATCCGTCGATTGCCTCAAAGATCTGCCCGCGGGTCAGACGCGGCCCGCCACGCACATACGGGAAGCGATCCGCCGGACCGACGACCTTGGTGGCAATCACCAGATCATCACGACGGCCGCGTTTTTCGAGCCAGTTACCGATGATGGTTTCAGTGGCGGTAAAGGTCTCTTCCATCGCCGGGACCGGATACATTTCGGCGGTATCGATGAAATTGACTTCGTTGGCAGTGGCGTAATCAAGCTGTTCGAAAGCTTCTTCCTGTGTGTTCTGCTGGCCCCAGGTCATGGTGCCAAGGCAGATCACGCTGACATCAATGTCAGTCCGCCCCAGTCGACGATATTCCATATGAAATTCCCCTGTTTTGCACCGCGCGACCCACTGGATCGATGCGGCACATGATTTTGCAATGGTATGAATATATCCGCTTGATCGCGTGATGAAACCGCTGGCGGGGAAATTTCTTGTTATCGGGTGTCAGGCGGGCTTGGCGATGCCCTAGATAAACAGGGTCAGAACCCCAGTATAGCCATAGAAACGGTCATTGCAGATTTCGCCATTGCCGTAAAAACCGGTCAGCGGCAAATCACCCAATTCATCACGGATGATCATCATTTCGCGGCTTTCGGTGCCAAAAAGATGCGGGCCACGGGCGACACAACTGCAATAAAGCGCCCCGCGCGGTTTACCCGGCAGGCGTTTTTGCAAATCAGCCAGCATGCGGCGCAAATCCTGTTCGGCGGCCGCCCCATCGCGGCGGACAAAGCGGATGGCGTCACCCGCCTGCACATCGCCGCTGATCGCGATCATGTTGTTTTGCGGATCAATGCCCATCAGATTGCGCACGACGAAATCACCGGTATCAGACCCCGGCACCATCAGGGCGGCGTGATAGCGGCCCGATGCCATGGATTGCTCACCGCCGTCGGAATCAAGCTCTTCCTTGAGCACCTCAAGTGCGGGGCGATCATCAAGGGTGGCGACAATGCCTTCGCGGCCTTCGGTCACGCGATGGACCGGACCGACGGGGGTGCAGGCCTGACTGATGCCGACCTGAACACTGGTCTTGCCATCAAACAGAACGCCCGAAAGACCACCATCCACCACACGATCAGCAATCTGTGGCGCGCCACGCTCGCCCGAGGCAATACCGCCCACCAGATAGGTCGACCCCAATCGCGCCAGCTCAGCCAATTGACCAAGGCTGTCGGGGGCACCCGGATCGCCATGCACCAGACCAAAGATCGGCTGCAGACGATCAATCGCGCTTTGCAGATCAGGGGCATCAAGATCGGCATCGGATTTGAGCGGTTGGAAGATATGAAATTCGTCACGGGCAAAGGGGGCGACCATGACAGAAGCCGCCGGAACGCCGAAATAGGCCCGGCCAGAACCGCAGACCCCGACACCGGACGTTCCAATCCAGTGTTCAATCGACAGGCGGGAACGCAGGAAGGTCAGGATACTGCCAAGATCTTCGGCAAGCGGTTCGGAGACATATAAAAAAGCCAGCGCCTGCTTTGGCAGCGGTTCCTTTTCGAGAAGTTCTGCAAGCTCGGATGCGACCGAGGCCCAGTTTTCGCCGCTGGCATGTGCCGCCCGAAATTCCGCCGTCATGCTGTCTCCCGTTACTGACTGGTCAGGCTGCCCGGGTCTTGTGCCCGGTCGCGAACCAGAAATCCACTTTCCTACATCTAAGCATTGCGCCAACCCTTCGACAAGGGCCAGCAGGGTGGTTTGTCACCAAGCCCGGGCCAACCGTCAGGCGACATGTTTGCGCAAAATCTCCATCGCGGCATTTAGCTGCGTCATGCGCTGGTGGGAACCATAATTGCTGTCGGGATGATGGATAGCGGCAAGAACGCGGTATTTCGCACGGATCGCGCGCAGGTCCGGACGGGCACTGGGCGGAAAGCCCATGACATGAAGGGCCTCATTAAAGGTCGTGACACCGCGATCCAGCGGATCAAAGGCCAGATTATCAACAATCTGACGCAGACGTTCGAGTTCTTCGCGCGATTGCAGAAGCTCAACAGGTGGTTCTGCCTGACGTTTCTTGAGCGCGCGTGCCTCTTCGAGGGCAGCCCGTTCGGCGGCGAGAACATCAGATTTCTCGACGCGCATATTCACATCACCGGCATCAAAATCGATCGCCATCTGCAGTGCCTTGCGCACCGTGACCACCGAAAAGCCCGGCGGCAGGCGCAATTGCAGGCGTGGCTTGCGCCGCCACGGGCGCCCTTCGGCCGGGCCGGATTTCAAAACGATGGTTTCGCGGTCGCTTTTCGGCGGGTCGCCGGGATCCTGATATTCCTCAATCGCCTTTTCCGGGACGATCAGCATGACCGAGCGCGCCAGATCGGCGGCATTCACGCCGCGCCGTTCTGCCAGTTGTAGCACCGCATCGCGAAAGATCGAGGAACAGGGAATGGTGTAGGACTGCTTGACGGTGGAAGAAGACGACACAGAACAATCCCTTTAAGGCATTGAAGTATTTGACTTAAACTAACGAAACCGAACGTTGAATGCGCAGATCACACTTGCCGTTCAGCTTGATATTTAGGAAGTGTATCGACGGATTCCGGCCCCTGCAACTGCATTTGCAGTCAAAATTGAATCGCTTCCGATTCATTCACAGGCCAATTGGCGACTCGTTGGGAATCAATGGAATCCCCTTAGGACATTCAACACATTGATATCGCTGATAATTTGTTAGTCGACGTGTATTTCCCACACCCGCTACGCCTATTTCGGCCAGTTGGAAGTTATCCACAGAGCGCACATTGCGAGCACAAGTGCGAATTTGATCTAATGTATTGAATTATAACGATTTATCGTAAGTTCACTGCAAAACACGGTCAACCTCCCGGCAAAGCCAAAACCTCCAAATTCCGAATTTGCAGGCTGCCTTCTGTCGGGGAAGATTTTCAAAAACAACATACGCAGTTAACCGAAAGACAGTTCGGAACATAACCGAAAGTAAATGAGGTGTTAATTTCACACCAAACACCCTGTTTTGGTCCCCAAATGGGGATTTTCAGGCGAGATTCATGGGGCGAACACCACTCCATGGGGTTACATAACTTGTTGAATTTAATCGATTATATATCTTCCAACTGTAATCCCCAGGCCTTTGGCGGGTGCGTCGGGGTAATCGTTTCGGGTTGTTGATGTTTTCTATCTACATATGCAGTTTTTCACTGCTTTGATGCGGCATAATTGCGCTGATTTGCGGATTTGTGAAATTTTATAACCTGCTGAAAGCCGCATAAACCCTTGGAAAGCGGTTGATTTTCCGCATCGCCGTCAAACCCGGCGCAAGAATTGTTCAGGCATCCTTTTCCCTACCGCCTGTTCGCAGCTGCGGTGATGCGAAGCATGGATGTGTTAGCAAAAGCGGGGTTTGGTTAAGGCTATGGCGTGCCGAATTCATCCCGATCGCCGAAATTGGCTGTTTTCGGGGGATTTCGCGCCAGGCGCCTGCACGGCAACGCAGGGTTTTCGCTGTTTAGCTGGCGTCCGTGGTTTGCAGCAGGCCAATTACGGCGGGCAGGATCCGCTTGACAATGACCTCGACACCTTCGGCATTGGGATGCATGCCGTCATCCTGATTAAGGCCGGGTTCCGCTGCAACGCCTTCAAGGAAAAACGGATAAAGATCAACCTGATAGCTGCTGGCAAGGTCAGGATAGATGCTGTTGAATTCATCACCATAGGCCGCCCCCATATTGGGCGGGGCCATCATGCCAGCCAGCAAGACATCGACATCCATGCCGCGCAGTTTTTCAAGGATTTCTGCCAGGTTCTCGCGGGTTTGGGACGGTTCCATACCGCGCAGCGCATCATTGGCGCCCAGTTCAAGCAAGACGGCATCAGGCTTTTCAACCAGTGCCCAGTCAAGGCGGGCAAGGCCCGCTGCCGTGGTATCGCCCGAGACGGAGCTGTTGATGACTTCGACGTCATGGCCAGCTTCCTTAAGCGCTGCCTGAAGTTTGGGGGCGAAGCCGTTTTCATGGGCAAGGCCATAGCCCGCCATCAGGCTATCGCCAAATAAGACAAGGGTTTTTGGCGTTTGATCGGCATCCTGCGCACGGGTTTCATAGGCAAAACCGCCCACCCCAAGCGTTGCAACGGCAAGGGTCGCAAGCGCCAAGCGCGCGGATTTGCGCGCCCGCGATGACAGCTTGTGCGTGAACTTGATTACAGTGTGACCTTGCCCAAACGCCAAATTCATTACAAATCTCACCTTGATATGCTGCGATCTTGCGAGAACGGTTTGCAACCGTTTACCCTTATAGAACGCAGACGGAAGTCATTCAGATCAAAAGAAGTCTGAACCAGAAACGTCCTGATCCGTAAGCTTATGTAACCTGCTTTGTTGATCTTGCAACGGACAACCCGATAGGACCTGAAATGAGTGTGACCGAAACCACCACGATACCGGAACAAAATATTGCGGCATCTGGTGAAGTGCCAAAACAGACAATTGATGTGCAAAACCTGAAGCTGCGGCTGCAGGGTCCGGCCGGGATTGTCGAGATCCTAAAGGGGGTCGATCTTTCGATTGGCGCTGGCGAGCGCGTGTCCCTTGTTGGTCCGTCCGGGTCGGGCAAGACATCCCTTTTGATGGTTATTGCCGGACTGGAACAAGCCCAGGAAGGTGTGGTGAAGGTCTGCGGCAACGACTTGCGCGCCCTTGATGAAGATGGGCTTGCACTTTATCGCCGCCATCATGTCGGCATCGTGTTTCAGGACTTCCATCTGATCCCGACCATGAGCGCATTGGAAAACGTTGCGCTTCCGATGGAATTTGCCGGACGCAAGGATGCCTTTGAAAAGGCGCGCGAGGAATTGGAGCATGTCGGGCTGGGTCACCGTACCGATCACTATCCGGGACAGCTTTCAGGCGGGGAGCAGCAGCGCGTGGCACTCGCCCGTGCGCTAGCCACCGATCCGGAGCTTTTGCTGGCAGATGAGCCGACCGGCAACCTTGATGGTACGACCGGTGAAACGATTATTGAATTGCTGTTTGATCTGACCAAACGGCGCGGGTCGACTTTGCTTTTGATTACCCATGATCCGGGGCTTGCCGAGCGGTGCGATCGCACGGTGATGCTGCGCGACGGCGAAATCGTTTCGCATCTGGAATCGCAGTCATGAGCACAGCGGTTACTCCCACAGATGGCGCGGACCGCCTTTGGTCCATTGCCTGGCGGGTCTGCCGGCGCGAGTTGCGCGGCGGGCTGTCGGGTTTTCGTATTTTCCTCGCCTGCCTTGCGCTGGGTGTCGGCTCGATTGCTGCTGTCGGAAACGTTTCGGAATCCGTTCTATCAGCACTCGAGCGCGACGGACGGAAGCTTTTGGGGGGCGATGTCGAACTCCGCCTGACCCATCAGGAAGCCACCGGCGATCAGATCGAGTGGTTAACCGCCAACACCGAACGGGTCGCCGAACTGGCCACCATGCGCACCACGGCCTATGGCCCGGACCAGCGCCGCCTGGTGGAGCTTAAGGCGGTTGATGATGCCTATCCGCTGTTTGGCGAGATGGTGCTTGCCGATAGTGTGCCCTTTGAGGGCATCCTTGATCAGAAGGATGGCGTTTGGGGGGCTGTGACCGAGGCAGGCTTGCTTGAACGGCTTCGGATCAATGTCGGTGATACGGTTGCCCTTGGCGATATTGATGTTCAGATCCGCGGCGTGATCGCAACGGAGCCCGACAAGGCAGTTGGCTTTTTCAACTTTGGCCCGCGCCTGATGGTGTCGATGGACGGGTTGATGGAGACCGGGCTGGTGCAGCCGGGAAGCCTGATCCGCTATTATTACGCTTTGGATATCAATGATAATGAAACCCCGACCGCCTTTCGCGAACGGCTTGAAGAGCGGTTTGAGGATGCGGGCTGGCGCATTCGCGATACCGCCAATGCAAACCCGGGGCTGAAACGCTTTATCGAACGGTTGACCCTGTTCCTGACCCTTGTTGGTCTGTCGGCCCTTCTGGTCGGCGGCATCGGGGTGGCCAATGCGGTGCGCAGCCATATCGAAAGCAAAACATCCGTCATTGCGACACTTAAATCTATCGGGGCGTCGCATGCGCTGGTGCTGCGGATTTACTTCCTGCAGATCCTTGTGCTGGCCCTGATCGGGATTGGTATCGGGCTTCTGATCGGTGCAGTGACACCGGCACTGATTGCGCCGCTTCTTTCCGGGCGGTTGCCGATTGATGTGACACTGGGTCCGGCATTGCCGTCGCTTGTCATTGCGACCAGCTTTGGCGTTCTGACCACTTTGGTCTTTGCCCTGCCGTCGCTTCTGCGCGCACGTGAGATTCCGGCAGCGCGATTGTTCCGGGCCAGTGCCGGCCTGTTTAGTGGCAGTCCGGTGCGCAAGCGTGACCTGCCCTATATCGGTGTGCCGCTTGTTCTGTTGCTGATCCTGACTGTGCTGACTGCGACCGACAAGGCGATTGCCCTTGGCTTTATTGGCGGGTCGGCCGCGGCCGTGGTGATTTTCACCTATGCCGGGCAAAGTATCGTATCCCTTTCGAAACGGTTGATCACGGGACGCAGTGCCTTTTCCAGACTGGCGCTGGCCAACCTGCACCGTCCGGGGGCAAGCACCGTGCCGGTTGCGCTGTCGCTTGGATTGGGATTGACGTTGCTGGTGACGATTTCGGGGATCGAGGGCAACCTTGATAACGAGATCAACGAGAACCTGCCGGACTCTGCCCCGGCCTTCTTCTTCCTGGATATCCGCCCGGATCAGATTGATCAGTTCCGCGGTCAGCTTCTGGCACAGGATAATGTTTCGGATATCGAACAAACACCGATGTTGCGTGGTCGGGTCACAGCGGTCGATGGCGTTAATTCCAACGATGTCGGGCCGGGCGATGATCGCTGGTTCCTGCGCGGTGATCGCGGTTTGACCTTTGCGGCCACCCCGCCGCCCGAAACCAAGCTGGTGCTCGGTGAATGGTGGCCGGCTGATTACAATGATGCGTCCAAGCCGCTTGTTTCGATCAGTGCGGATATCGGCAATGCCTTTGACCTTGAGCCGGGCGACACATTGACCGTCAATGTGCTGGGCCGTGATATCACGGCCGAGATCGCCAACTGGCGGGAGATCGAATGGCAAAGCCTTCGCATGAATTTCGCGATGGTGTTTTCACCGGGCCTGATCGACAAGGCGCCCTATAGCCTGATCGCGACTGCGCATATGCCGCGCGAAATGGAAGAACCGGTTGATCGCATGATCGGCCTGGACTTCCCGAATGTCTCGGCGATCCGGGTGCGTGAAGCACTCGAAGCGGCCAACGCCATTCTGGCCGGGATCGGAACGGCACTTAATGCGACCAGCATGATTGCGATTGTCGCAGGTGTGCTGGTGCTGGGCGGGGCGGTTGCGGCCGGTCGGCGCAAACGCATCTATGATGCCGTGGTGCTCAAGACCTTGGGCGCAACACGGGCCAACATCCTTTATGCCTATGCGCTGGAATACGGGATCCTTGGCCTTGCCACCGGCGTGATCGCGGCCCTGGTCGGATCGGTTGCCGCTTGGTCGGTGTTGGTTCTGATCATGGAAGCCAACTGGGTATTGCTGCCAATGACCATCATCGGACCGATTGCGATTGGCCTGTTTGCCACACTGGCAGCCGGCTTCGTCGGTACCTGGCAGGCACTGCGTAGCCCGGCCGCCCCGTTGTTGCGCAACGAATAAGCCAGCCGACACCAAAGACCTTAAGCAGACAAGGCCGGATCCATGGGGACCCGGCCTTGTTTTTTGCAAAAACCGTTTCGTAAACGATTTGAAATCAGGGACTGAAGATCAGGCCATATCGCGCAAGACACGGCGGACCACCTTGCCGGTCGTCGTCATTGGCAACTGATCAAGGAAGGCGATCTCGCGCGGGTATTCGTGTGCCGCCAGTCGGGTTTTGACGAAGTCCTTGATTTCGCTTTCAAGCTCCGGGCTTTGGGCAAAACCATCGGCCAGCACGACAAAGGCCTTTACGATCTGGCCGCGCTGATCATCGGGTTTGCCGATGACACCAGCCATGCGGATGGCAGGATGAGCAATCAGACAATCTTCGATTTCGCCCGGGCCGATGCGATAGCCCGCCGAGCTGATGACATCATCATCGCGCCCGACAAAGCGGATATAGCCATCGGCATCGACACAGCCCATATCGCCGGTCAGCAGCCATTCACCGACAAACTTGTCACGCGTGGCTTCGGGATTGCGCCAATATTCAAGGAACATCACCGGATCGGGCGCACGCACGGCAATGCGGCCCATTTCACCGGGCTCCAGCACCTTGCCACCGAGATCAATCACCGCGACATCGTGCCCGGGTACCGGACGACCCATAACGCCGGGCTTTGAGGCCATCATCGACTGACAGGAACTAACGACCATGTTGCATTCAGTCTGGCCATAAAACTCGTTGATCGTGACGCCAAACACCCGGCGCCCCCAATCAAGGAGTTCTGAGCCCAATGCTTCACCACCACTTGCAATAGAGCGAAGTTTAAAGTTGAACTTTCGCGCCATATCGTCACCGGCGGCACGCATCATCTTAAGCGCCGTTGGCGGCAGGAAGGTATTGCGCACGCCATATTCGGCCATCAGGCGAAAGGCATCTTCGGGGGTGAATTTTTCAAACCGGTGGGCCACCACGGGCACCCCGTGATGCCAGGCCGGCAACAAAACATCCAGAAGCCCGCCGATCCAGGCCCAGTCGGCCGGGGTCCACATGACATCGCCGTCTTCGGGGAAGAAATCATGCGACATTTCGACACCGGGCAAATGGCCGAGTAACACCCGATGGGCATGCAAGGCGCCCTTTGGCTGCCCGGTGGTGCCCGATGTGTAGATGATAAGGGCTGGTTCATCGGCACGGGTATTGACCGGCTCGAACTCGTCACTGGCTTCTGATGACAGGGCCTTGAAGTCAAAGCAGTTATCGGGCGCACCATCGATCACATAGACATATTCAAGGGCAGGCAGCAGATCGCGGATTTCAGCGATTTTGGCCGCCCCTTCCTTATCGGTCACCAGCGCCTTGGCGGCACAGTTGCCCAACCGGTATTCCAGCGCATCGACGCCAAACAGCGTAAAGAGCGGCACGGCGATGCCGCCCATTTTGTAGGTCGCAACATGGGCAATCGCCGTTTCCGGGCTTTGCGGCAATAGGATGCCGACCCGATCACCGCGCCTTATCCCATGACGGCGCATGACATTGGCAAAGCGGTTCGACAGGCGCTTGATCTGTGAAAAGGTGTAATCACGGCGCGTGCCATCGCGTCTGCGATGCATCAGTGCCAGACGATCCGGATCGTCCGCCCATTTGTCGCAAACATCGACACCGATATTAAAGTGGGTTGGCACGTTCCATGAGAATTGCGAACGCACCGAAGCATAGTCAGAACGACTGCCCAGCATATTTCCTCCCTGAATTCGCCGCTGTTATTTGTTTTTGGCTGCGGCAAATGTTGCGATGCATGCTAGTGGCAATCGGGAGAAATTGGAAGGTCTCTGTTAAGGGGACTTCTGCTTGCGGTTCTTTAGCTGCCCGTGTCCAGCAGGAAGGTGAAGTTCGATATCTGCCCGGCATCGCTGGTGGCACGTGCGTGACAACCAAGGCAGGTGGCGTCATCCTGATCCTGCATGAAGCTTTCAAGCGTGCTGTTGGTCAAAAAGCGCGGCACCTCGCCAACACCAAATGGCGCACCACCGGGATTACCGATCCATTGCGTGCCAAGCAGCATGTAGTTTGCCAAGACATTGCCAGACAGTTTGCTCTGCCAGACAAAGTTGCCTTCGGCTGTGCCGGAGAACAAGCGCCAGCAGCGCACGATATCAGGTGATGTTGGCGTCTCGCCCGAAGACAGGCGGGCATAAGGCGCGGCATCCGCCCATTTCAATGCGTCGGATATCGGTTGATTGGCCGGGCTGCCACTGGCGGTCTTTCCACCATAGAAAGCGTAGGCCTGATCGAGGGCGCCGGGGGAAAGGCAACCATTTTCAAACGGCTCCTTGGTGATGATGCTGTTGGGGCGTCTGGCATTGGCGGCCAGGGGGACATTGTCGACATGCTCGAAACTCGCCCAGATCCAGCGATCCCCATTGCCACTGGCCACCCGTTGAACCAGATGCATACCAACCAGCCCGACCGTGACATCAAGACACTTGACCTGCCCATCAAGCGTCTGATCCCCGCCAAGCGAGATCCGTGCTGGTCGGGTGACATAGCGGTTGTTCTGTGTTGCTTCATCGTCGGGCAGAATTCGCCATGCGAATTTCAGCAGTTGCGCGCCCATCTGACCGGGCGCCGAAGCCGGAATGACCGAATCAGCGTTGGGTGCGGGATTGACCGAGGCCAGCTTCACCGCATCGGCCATTTCGGGGTCCAGATGGCCGGTCGGGAAGTCGATGGCCTGCCCGGATTTGGCGAATGCTGCCCGCCCGAGTCGGGTCTGAAGGGTGTTGGCAGTGATATAATCGGACGCAACCGGATTGATGCGGGTTTCAAACAGAACGAAGTTGCCCGCCTGATCAATCAGGACATCGCCCGTCGATTGCAGATAGCTTGCCAGCAGCAAATGCCCGTCGGGCAGATCGTTGGCACAGGCCGGATTGGGATAGGTGACCTCGTCAAACAGATCGCGACGTGTCGGGAAGGTTTCCCAATGGGCTTTTTGATCCGGCTGATCGAGCGGGGCCATTAGCGATGTAAAGGCCTGCCATGAAAAGCGGTCAAACGGGCGCTGCGCGTGATAGGCGAGAAAACGATAGACGAAACTGGCATCAAATTCCGGTACATCGACCGGGGCAATGGCGCATGGGGCATTGCCACTGCCATCAGCGCAGAATTCCGATCCGGCATAAGTATCGGTAAAGACCGGAATGTCGCCATCACCGGGCGTGCGTTTAAGGTTGGCATTTTGCGCCTGCCCGGCTGAGGCGATAGCACAGACAAACCCCGCAATCAGCGCGCCCGTTGCCATTGCGCGCGCGAAACCCCGGAGCGGGTTTGGCAGCGACATATGGCTTGTGAAGGGGCGTGACATGGGCCGTGACATAGTGCGGGGCCTATATGCGTTGATGGAATGCTTTGCGAGTCCCTAAGACCGTCATTATAGACCGGTTTACAAAACCTGTCCTAACTGGCTGATTTCACGATAGCGTCATATCCGGGGTGAACAAGTTCACATCTGAGGACAGCGTAAGCGTGCGCAATCTGGCAAAACGTTGCTTTTCACAGAAATCCTGCCATATTTTGATCATCGCAGAGGTATATCAGTGCCTTCTGCTCATTATTGGATCAAAGAGGGATTTCAATGGCTTTTGAAACGCGTCAACGCGGCTATGACGTCTCGGTTGGCCGGTCGGCGGCCGAGATCGATGAAGGTCTCCGCGCCTATATGCTGCGTGTCTACAACTACATGGCATCTGCACTTGCCTTGACCGGTATCGTGGCAATGGCTGTGTCGACCAGCCCGACCCTGATGCAGGCTATTTTCGGCACTGGACTGCACTGGATTGTCATGCTGGCCCCGATCGGGCTTGTCTTCTTCCTGAGCGCACGCATCCACAAGATGAGCTTTGGTGCCGCACAGGCGACATTCTGGGTCTATGCAGGTCTGATGGGTCTGTCCCTGGCGTCGATCTTCCTGGTTTACACCGGTGAGTCGATTGCTCGTACGTTCTTCATCACCGCGGGTACCTTTGGTGCGATGAGCCTGTTTGGCTACACCACCAAGAAAGACCTGTCGGGCTGGGGCAGCTTCCTGTTCATGGGCCTGATCGGTATCATCATCGCGATGGTGGTGAACATCTTCCTTGCAAGCACGATGCTGCAGTTCGTCATTTCGGCGGCTGGTGTTCTGATCTTCACGGGCCTTACCGCCTATGACACCCAGAAAATCAAGGAAGAGTATCACGAGCACGACGATGCAACGACCGCAGGCAAAAAAGCCCTGTTTGGCGCGCTGCGTCTGTATCTCGACTTCGTGAACCTGTTCATCATGCTGCTGCACTTCTTCGGTAACCGCGAATAGAAGTAAGCCGGCATACGCAGTCAAAACCCCCGCAGCAGCCGCTGCGGGGGTTTCTTTTTGTCTGAATTCCTGATGGGTAACTGTGGCCGGGATCAGTGGGATCAGGAAGCGCCCGCCGCATCCTTTGCCACCTCGCCCCCGCCCGTTCCGCCGGTGGCATCCATGACCGCCTTGCGATGGCCAAGCTGAGACAGGAAGTTTTCCGAACGAGAATAGCCGCCTGATGCCGCGCGTGCTGCACCCTTCGCCCCGGCTTCGTTAAAGGCCTCGTAGGCTTGTGAATAGCTCATCCGCGCGTGGGTGAGCATTTCGATATCCTTGTGCAGGTTGCCATTGGTCAGATAGACGGTCGCGAGCGCAAACATGATCCGGCCCCAGATATAGGGCTGATCGCGCCTGGCGCAGACCTTGAGTGCGGCCTGAAAGACCGGGACAACCTGTGTATCGGGAATGGTGACATCGCGGATGGTCGCAGAAGACACAATCGCCTCGGCCAGGCCATAGGCAATTGTCGCATATAGCGGACCGTGCACACGGGCATTGATCATGCCAAGTGCGCGGCGGTAGTGACCGGCCCCCTTATCGACAATTTTGGCGTCTTCCTTGTCCTTGCCGGTGAACACCATGGCCTCGCCCAGTTTGCAGATCGATAGCGCCCGATCAACCGGTGAGCCCATGGAAAGTTCGATCCGGCGTTCCAGCATGCGCCAGATCGCAATCGACAATGCGCCGGGTCGGGCTTTGAGATTGGCGACAAGCGACCAGTTCACAAGTGCCCCGTAAAGCGCAAGTGCGGCGGTGGTACGCGGATTGACCTTGGAAAAATCACTGACCCGATCAAGCAGTTCGGTGGTCTGGGCTTCATGGTTGGCCTGATCCGCGGCCGCGCCAGAAAGCGTTTCGCCCTTAAGCCCGGTTGGTGCTTCGGTTTTGCCCGCAGCCGCCACTGGCTTGTCAGCGATATCGCTGATCATCTGGCGGATATAGGGTTCCATGACACGAAGCGCGCTGCCGCAGTAAGACCGATCCCCGGTTTCAGACAGGACAAACGCCCCGAAACCATAGGCCAGTGCCGCACCAGAGCCAGCCTGCGAGAAGACATCGCCGCCAAGGACACGGTCCTGCAAATCTTCCATGATCGCGGACAGTCGGGCGATCTGAAGCGCGCGCTGTTCGCCGCCGCGCGATTTCAGCACCAGCTGGGCATTCAGCAATACACGCAGGGCCTCGGACACGTCGGCATGGGTTGGCTGCCGGAAGCTGTAAACCTGCGGCAACATCAGGTCATAAAGCGAGGATGTCAGCGCATCACTGACCATATAGAGGTCAAGGTGGCCATTGCGGGTATCCTGACGCCCCCAGAAGGCGGTATCGGCATCCTTGCGGTGTGCAAGGTTAAGCACACCCAATTGTGCCTCGCGGATGGCCTGGAACGGGTCGGCGGCATCGGGGTTAGGAGAAAAGAACTGGTCGACACGGATCCCGGCACTTTCGGGAACAGATGACAGGGCTGCCATCACGATGTCGGTGATTTCGTCGCTGGTTTCGCCGCCGATCTGGGCGTTGGTCTTGTCCGGGCTGAAACGTGCAACGCCATATTGGCACAACACGCCACTGGCCGTCAGGCCATGCCCGACACCATCCCCCATGTCATCGACAGTTTCGGCACCCGTGATCAAGGATTTGAACACAAGGCCAACCATTGACCAGAAACCAGCCATTCTTGTCCTTATCCATCCCCTGCATATCGGAGCCTCGATCGCAGGAGTTCAAGACTTTTGTCAGAACATTTTCGTCCTGTATTTCGGGTTGGTCAATGCTGTGCATTGCCATTTTCATCATACCGAAGAATAGGACAAACGACCCCTAGTTGGGGGTCATAACCATCCGACAAAACAGGATTTTGGCTGGTTTACGACTCCCAGGGCCGTTTGCGCTGGCGCGCGCTGCTACGTTCGGGGGAGGCCGGTTTTATGGCTTTGCGCCCCCACGGTCCGCGTGCCGATGCGGGCTTGGACGAACGCGGAGCCGTGGCTGCCTGACGGCCCTGTGCCGGGGTTCGCGAAGCACCCGCCATCGCCTGCAGGCGGGCGATGCGGTTGGCCATATTGGGGTGGGTTGAAAACAGGTTATCAACGCCCTTCCCCGACAGCGGGTTGGCAATATACATGTGCGCCATCGCCGGGTTGCGTTCGGCGTCCATGTTCGGCACGGCATGTACGCCCTTATCAAGCTTATGAAGGGCCGAGGCCAACCACATCGGATGGCCACAGATTTCCGCGCCGATCTTGTCGGCTTCATATTCGCGGGTGCGTGAAATCGCCATCTGAACGATCATCGCCCCCATCGGCGCCAGAATGGCAATCAGGATCATGCCAAGCCCGCCGAGCGGATTATTATTGTCGCGGTTGCCACCAAACATGCCGGCAAACATCGCAAAGTTGGCCAATGCCGAAATGGCACCGGCGATGGTCGCGGTGATGGTCATGGTCAGGGTGTCACGGTTTTTGACATGCGCAAGTTCATGGGCCATCACACCCGCGATTTCATTGCGATCAAGAAGCTTGAGCAGCCCCGTGGTTGCCGCCACCGCCGCATTTTCCGGGTTGCGACCGGTGGCAAAGGCGTTGGGTTGCGCATTTTCGATCACGTAAACCTTGGGCATCGGCAGATCGGCATTGCGCGCAAGATCACGCACCATCGCCACCAGTTCGGGTGCTGTTTTGTCATCCACCTGCCGTGCACTGCGCATGCGCAGCAACATGGCATCGGAATTCCAATAGGCGAACACGTTCATGGCAGCTGCAAACAGCAGCGCAATGATCATGCCCTGTTGCCCGCCAATCATCATGCCAACCGCGCCAAACAGCGCGGTCAACCCGGCAAGCAGCAAACCTGTACGCACATAGTTCATGGTCGAAAACCCTTATCGACAAACATTCCGACCGAAAGATAAGGCGATGTCGCGCCATGGCAAGGGCCATCAGACCAGACTGAGATATGGCTCACATCAAAAAAGGAAAACGGGCAAAAAGGAAAACGGGGCTGGCATGAGCCAGCCCCGTCGAGGGAGATGAAAAAACAGCCGGACCGGCGGGGTCGGGGGAAAAAGACGGTCCGGCTATTTTGTGCAACGAGGTCGATTACTCCGCAGGCTGGTCAACGCCAGCCCCGTCGAGTTCACGAACATCGTTGCGCCGGCCAATCATGCGTACAAGGACATAAAAGACCGGGGTCAGGATCAGGCCAAATACCGTCACGCCCAGCATGCCCGAGAAGACGGCAATACCAATCGCGTGGCGCATCTCGGCACCGGCACCGCTGGACAGGACCAGCGGGACGACACCCATGATGAAGGCCAGGGAAGTCATCAGGATCGGGCGCAGACGCAGGCGGCTGGCCTCGATCGCGGCTTGAAGGGTACTGCGGCCCTGATGTTCAAGTTCGCGGGCGAACTCGACAATCAGGATGGCGTTCTTTGAGGCCAGCCCGGCCAGCACAAACAGGCTGATCTGGGTGAAGATGTTGTTGTCACCCCCGAACAGATAGACACCAAAGACAGCAGACAGGATGCTCATCGGGACGATCAGAATGACCGCCAATGGCATGGTCAGGCTTTCATATTGTGCCGCCAGCACCAGGAACACGAGCAGGATACAGATCGGGAAAACAAAGATCGCTGTATTGCCCGCAAGGATCTGCTGATAGGTCAGCTCCGTCCATTCATAGGACATACCAGGCGGCAATGTTTCATCAAGGATCTTGGTAATCGCTGCCTGTGCTTCGCCACTGGAATAACCCGGTGCCGCATTGCCATTGAGATCAGCCGAACGAAACGCGTTGTAACGCATCGCCGTATCCGGCCCGAATGTTTCGGAAACAGACAGCACAGAGCCAAGCGGCACCATGTCGCCATCTGCATTGCGTGTTTGCAGACGCAGGATGTCTTCCGGGCTTGAACGGTATGGCTTGTCCGCCTGTGCGATCACCTGATAGGTGCGGCCAAAGGCATTGAAGTCATTGACATACATCGAGCCGAGATAGACCTGCATGGTCTGGAAGATTTCATCGACCGGGATACCGAGCTGCTGGACCTTGGTGCGGTCAAGCGTTGCCTGAAGCTGGGGCACGTTGATGTTGTAGCTTGAAAACACACCGGTCAGTTCCGGGGCAGCCCATGCCTTGGCAAGGACCTGTTTCATAGCATCATCAAGCGCGCCGTAACCCTGATCAGAGCGATCCTGCACCTGCAGCTTGAACCCGCCGACCGTGCCAAGACCCTGCACCGGCGGTGCCGGGAAGATGGCAACAAAGGCCTCGTCAATTGCGCCAAATTTCTGCTGAAGCTTGCCAGCAATGGCCAGCCCCGACAGATCGTCGCTGGTACGCTCAGCAAAGTCGGTCAGCGTGACAAAGACGATGCCCGCACTTGAGCTATTCACGAACCCGTTGATCGAAAGCCCCGGGAAGGCCACCGCACTTTCAACACCGGGTTCATTGAGCGCAATGTCAGACATTTCGCGAATGACGTCTTCAGTGCGATCAAGTGTCGCGCCTTGGGGCAATTGCGCGAAGCTGACAAGATATTGCTTGTCCTGAAGCGGCACGAAGCCGGTCGGCAGGATCTGGAACCCCTGATAGGTCAGGGCCAGAAGGCCGACATAAAGCGCCATCATGATCGCCTTCACGCCAAGCAGACGCTTCACACCACCGGCATAAAGATCGGTACTGCGGTTAAAGAAGCGCTTGAAGCCCCGGAAGAACCAGCCAAAGACAAAGTCCATCCCGCGCGTCAGCCAGTCTTTTGGCGCATCGTGGCCACGCAAAAGGACCGCCGACAAAGCCGGGCTAAGCGTCAGTGAGTTGATCGTCGAAATGATCGTGGCAATCGCGATGGTCAGGGCAAATTGCTGATAAAACTGGCCGGTCAGGCCGGAAATAAAGGCAATCGGCACAAACACACCGGTGATCACAAGCGAGGTCGCGATGATCGGTCCGGTCACTTCGCGCATGGCGGCCACGGTGGCATCGCGCGGTGACAGGCCACGTTCGATGTTTCGTTCGACGTTTTCGACCACAACAATCGCGTCGTCAACCACGATGCCAATCGCCAGGATCAAGCCAAACAGCGACAGCACGTTGATCGAAAAGCCCATCAACAACATCAGGGCAAACGTCCCGATGATCGAAACCGGCACGGCAAGCAACGGAATGATCGAGGCACGCCACGTCTGGAGGAACACCGTCACGACAATCACCACAAGGGCGATGGCCTCAAGCAAGGTCTTGATCACCGATTTGATCGAACCGCGGACAAACACGGTCGGGTCATAGACAATCGAGTAATCGAGATCGTCCGGGAAGTTTTGTTTGAGTTCTTCCATGGTCGAACGGACGTTGCTTGAGATATCAAGCGCGTTCGAACCCGGTGATGCAAAGATCGGAATGGCGACAGCCGGTTTGTTATCAAGCAGGGAGCGCAGGGCATATTGCTGTGCTTCCATCTCGACCCGGGCGACATCGCCCAGACGCGTGATCGTGCCATCGGTTTCGCGTTTGATGATGATGTTCTGGAATTCCTCGGGGCTTTCCAGACGACCGCTGATATTGATCGGCAACTGGAACTGCACCCCGCTGTCATAGGGTGCACCACCAATGATGCCGGCTGCGACCTGAACGTTCTGGCTTTGGATGGCTGAGACCACCTCACCCGCTGTCAGGTTGCGCTCGGCGACCTTGTCCGGGTTGAGCCAGACGCGCATGGCATAATCGCCCGAACCAAACAGCCCCACCTGCCCGACACCGTTGATACGTGCCAGACGGTCACGGACATTCAGTGTTGCGTAATTGCGCAGATAAAGCATGTCATAGCGTTCATTGGGCGAACGCAAATGCACGACCATGGTCAGGTCCGGGGACCGCTTTGCCACCGTCACGCCAAGCTGGCGCACGATGTCGGGCAGACGCGGTTCGGCCTGCGACACACGGTTCTGGACTTTTTGCTGGGCCAGATCGGGGTCGGTTCCGATTTCAAAGGTCACGGTCAGTGACAGATTGCCATCGGTGGTGGCCAGCGAGTTGATGTAAAGCATCCCTTCGACCCCGTTGATCTGTTCTTCAAGCGGGGATGCGACGGTTTCGGAAATCTCGGCGGGGTTGGCGCCGGGAAACTTGGCTTCGACCACGATCGACGGCGGCACGACTTCCGGATATTCGGAAATCGGCAAACGCCACATGGCAATCAGGCCCGCCAGCAACATCAGGACGGACAGGACGCCGGCAAAGATCGGGCGATCCACGAAAAATCGGGACAGGTTCTGCATGATTTTCAGCCTTGCGTTAAAGCGCAGTCACGCATCGATTACGATGCGGCGGCCTGCAGAATTTCAGGTGCGACGGGCATGCCCGGCCGGACCTTCATGATGCCGTTGACAATCACCAGATCGCCTTCGTTCAAGCCCGAGGTCACAATGCGCATGCCATTGATTTCCGAGCCCAAAGTCACTTGGCGATAGGCAACCGTGTTGTCGGGTTCGACGACATAGACGAATTTGCGATCCTGATCGGTGCTGACGGCTTCGGGTGAGACCATGATGACGTTGCTTTTGGCCAGCGTACCAACCTGAAGGCTGGCAAACGTGCCGGGCAGAAGATTGCCATCAACATTGTCAAACAGCGCACGGGTGCGGATGGTGCCGGTGCGGGCATCAATCCGGTTATCGAAGCTGTGCACGTGGCCGGAAATCTGGCGCCCGTTCGATAACGTCATATTGACCGGTATGGTCTGTGCGGCGTCATCGATCTTGCCGTTCTCACCCAAGCTTGCGAAGAAGGTCTGCTCATCCAGGTCGAAATCGGCATAGATTTTCCCAGTCGAGACGATCGTGGTCAGGACAGGCGCACTGGCACCGGCATTGACCTGATTGCCCACCGTCAGTTCGACGCGGCTGACCCGGCCATTGATCGGTGCTTTGACATAGGCGTGATCAAGTTCGATCTCGGCCTGTTGCAGCTTGGCACGTGCGCGACTGACGTCACTTTGCGCGACCTGATGGGTGCTTAGGCGTTCGTCATAGACGCGTTTGGAAACCGTGCCGTTGGAAACGAGTTTTTCGGCCCGCTCCTTTTCCTTTTTGGCCAGCGACAGGCTTTGCTGTGCGGCGGCCAGTTCAGCGCGTGCTTCGTCAACTGCGGCCTGATAGCTGCGCGGATCAATCACGGCAAGAACATCACCCTGATTGACCAACTGACCATCTTCAAAGCGGATTTCGACAATCGCGCCGCTGACCTGCGGGCGCAGCTGGACTTCTTCGACTGCACTCAGGCGGCCGGAAAAGTTGCTCCAGAGGCGGACGGACTGACTTTTGATCCCCGATACGGTGACCGGGGTTGCCGGAGGGGCCGCTTGTTCGGTTTGAACCGCGACCTCATCCGCTGCGGAACCGGTGATATGCAGACCATATCCACCGGCGGCTGCGACCAGCGCCAGGGCGGCGACTGGCAGCAGAATTTTGCGTTTTGATTGAGACTGCATCGTACCATCTTCCAAATAGGTTACGCCGCGCACTTGCGGCCCGTTTGGAACAAAGATGGATACCGATCGGTATGTTTGCAAGGAAATTTAGAGAAAAAATTGCTTTACGTTCTCTAAATTCGGAATTTCAAAGGAAATTCAGGCAGCGGTTTCGCCCTCTACATCCCTGTATTTGCACTGTAAATTGAGGATGCGACAGATGCCGAGCCGGATGTCAGACCGAACGGTATCGATATCATTGAAAACCTGGGCATAGGTCAGCAGACCGTGCACATACTGGAAAATCAGGCGCGCCAGAGTCGTCACGTCACCGTCCTCGGCGAGCATGCCTTCGCCTTTCAGACCGCGCACCATGGAGGCAAGGTATTTGATATGCTCTTCGGCCAGCTCACGCGAGCAGTTCTGGATGGCGGCGTCTTCCGGCCCCACCTGGCCACCGGCGGTAAAGATCGGACACACGCAGGCTTCGTTTTCGCCTGGTGCCGCGCGACGTTCCTGCTTACTCGTCAGCAGTTCGATATAGCCGTTCAATTGCTCAAGCGGGGGGACTTCAGGCGAAAAGATCGCGCGGAGCTCGCCCTTGCCCTTTTCCCAATGATGTCGGGCAGCGGCGGCAAACAGCTCTGCCTTGCTGTCAAAGTGATGGTAGAACGCGCCCTTTGTCACCCCGGCATGCTTGCAGACATCACTGACGCCAACGTCGTGGTAGCTGCGCGTTGACAGCAGTTCCATGGCAGTTTCAAGCAGCTTGATCCGGGTTTCTTCTGCGTTCCTCATAACCTTGACCTGTCCTTTTTGTATAAGCCAGATATACATACCGGTTGGTATTTTTCAAGAAATACCCGGCTAATATTGCAAATAAGTCATATGAATGTGGTAGCATAATGACAGGATTCCCGCGGATTTCTGTGACTTAGCACAAGCCGTGCGAAATCCTCATATCAGCCAATAAAGCGGTATGTTGGATCCAATTTTTCCGAAATGCCGCCCAGCCCAAGAGGATCCCGACTCCTGACATCGCGATAACCTGCCCAGCAGGGACGCACTGGGCAATTTTGGACCGATCATTCCACAAAGGTATAAGCACGCTGCCCGAAGGTGTGGGAAGTTTGTGCCGGTTAAATCGCTGATATGGCCGTGTTTTCTGCATCATTACGGCTGAGACACCCCAACCCATCGCCCAATCTCGGCTGGTATCAAGGGCAATCACGCCTGCACGCCAGAATGGCCCTGCAATTGCTTGGATTATTGACCCGAGGGATGGGAGCAGCAGGAGAAACATCATGGTTAATATTGAAGGACAATATTCGCTGGTCGGTGGTCGGATGATTACGCCACCGCGCCCGATTGATGCCCGAACGGGCGAATACAGTGATGCCTATTCCGTCGATGAATGGAAAGCGCTTTGGCAGGAACGCCAGGCCGCGTTCAGCGAAACCCAGAAAACCGCCGAGAATAACCTTAAGAACTGGCTTGATGAACATGCCGATGCCGAGGTCACGCGCGCCTATTATCTGGATGGGCAGCTGACTGCCGTGTTTGGCCGCGATAACGCCAACATTTCAAACAACATGAATTACGCCTTTGAATATCGTTCGGCCAAGAATGACGGTGAAAAGCTGGGCCTGACTGGTGATGAGCTTGATGCGTTTGTCGAAAACCGCGTCGAAAATGACCTGCGCCGCAAATACGGTAACCGCCTGACCGTGACCGAGGGTCAAGCCGGCACCATCGGCACGATTGCCGATTATCGCGAAGAACTGTTTGGCGGCAGTCGCTGGCCATCGGCAGACAACCTGCCGCCCCCGCCCGAAATTGACTGGGATGCGCCATCACCAGCCGAAGCCGGAACCTGGCAGGGACCGATCCTTAATCTGGATAACGACTTGTATCTCGAAATGAGGCGCACGGTAGCTGCGGCCGAGCGTTAGAAATAAAAGAAGGGCGCCGATAAATGGCGCCCTTCCCTTTTTGCGCATCACACCCGGCAAACCCCCGGATGCGAAAGCCTTATCAAGCCCCGGTCAGCGCCCGGATCTGGCGGTTGGCCACCGTGATCATGGCAAGATCGATCTGACCGGCCGAACGCAGTTCGTTGATCAGATCATCACAACGCGCACAGCCGCGCTGACGATCCTGCACCCAGATATCAAGCAGATCAGCACCCGCCGTGCCTTTTTTGCCCGCAGCAAGGACAGACCGGGTCAGTTCGCGCTGATGGCCGAACAGATCATCTATCACCGCCGCACGGGCCAGTTTCTGCCAGTGGGTATCGGCTTCAATTGACTCGGCGGCCGAGCGCATCAGGCCAAGCTGGAAGCGTGCCCCGACCGCAAAGTAGGTGGCCGATACTTCGATGACATCGCGTCCGGTTGCCTCGGCAATGCGGACAACGTCACAGATCGCCACCAGCTGGGTTGCCGATGCCACCCGCCAAGCGATGTCTTCGGGGACACCCTGTGCGACGAGTGATTTGGCCTTGTCTGCCAGTGCCTTGCGGGCAGCGGCATCTTCGGGGACGATTTCCTCGAAGCTTTCGATGACCTTGGACACCGCCGGACGGAATATTTCGATCTTTTCACCGACATTGAGATCCTCGCAATTGCGCAGGAACCATTGGGTGACGTCGTTTACCATGCGGTTGATTTCGCGGCACATGCTGGTCTGGAGTTTCGCGAGAACGATATTATCAAGCGCCTCGATCCCGTCCCACAATTCCCGCAGACCAAAGACGGACCGCGTGATCAGATAGCCGCGCGAGACATCAACCGCCGACATGCCGGTTGCTTCCATCATGTCATGAACAAAGGTGCCACCAACCCGGTTGACCAGGCTGTTGGTCGCAACGGTCGCGATGATTTCGCGTCTCAGTCGGTGGTTCGAGATCGCATTTGCGTATTTCTTGCGAAGCGGGGTCGGGAAATAACGCACCAGTTCTTCGACCAGAACCGGATCATCGGGCAAATCGGACCCAAGAATTTCGTCATAGAGCCACAATTTCGCATAAGGCATCAAAACCGAAACTTCGGGGCGGGTCAGGCCTTCATGCGCGTTGGCGCGACGGGTAAGTTCCTCGTCATCGGGAAGATATTCGATTTCCCGGTTCAGACGCCCTTCGCGTTCCAACATACGGATCAGGCGGACCTGGGCATCAAGGATATCGGCACCTTCTGCATCCGAGTTCGAGATCGCCTGGCTTTGCAGATAGTTATCGCGCAACACCAGTTCACCGACCTCGTCGGTCATGTCGACCAGAAGCTTGTTACGCTGCTTTTCGGTCATGTCGCCGGCTGCGACCACCTCGCCAACGAGGATCTTGATGTTAACCTCGTGGTCCGAGCAGTTGACGCCTGCAGCGTTATCGATCGCATCAGTATTCAGGCGGCCACCCGAGTGGGCATACTCGATACGGCCACGCTGGGTCGCACCAAGGTTGGCGCCCTCACCCACGACCTTGGCACGGACTTCGCGACCATTGATGCGGATGGCATCATTGGCACGGTCGCCGGCATCGGCATTGGATTCGAGGCTGGACTTGATATAGGTCCCGATCCCGCCAAACCACAGAAGTTCGACTTCGGATTTCAGGATGGCCTTCATCATATCGGCCGGAGTGACCTTGCCACTGCCAAGCCCGAGAAGTTTGCGGACCTCGGCAGACGGATCGAGGGTCTTGGCCTTGCGATCAAAGATGTCGCCGCCCTTGGACAAGGTTTTCTTGTCATAGTCGGTCCAGCTGGATCGCGGCATGTCAAACAGGCGTTTGCGTTCGGCAAAGCTTTTGGCCGGATCCGGGTCCGGATCGACAAAGATATGCATGTGGTTGAAGGCAGCGACCAGCTTGATCTGTTCGGACAGCAACATGCCATTGCCAAACACATCGCCCGACATATCGCCAACACCGGCCACGGTAAATGGCGTGGTCTGGATGTTCTTGCCCATTTCGCGGAAGTGGCGTTTGACCGACTCCCACGCACCACGGGCGGTGATGCCCATTTTCTTGTGGTCGTAACCCTGCGAGCCGCCAGAGGCAAAAGCATCATCTAGCCAGAAGCCGTAATCACGCGCCACACCGTTGGCGATGTCCGAGAAGGTCGCCGTGCCCTTATCGGCCGCAACGACAAGATAGGGATCATCATCATCCAGACGGCGCACGCGTTCGGGGGCAACGATTTCACCAGCAACGATATTGTCGGTGATATCCAACATCCCGCTCATGAGCGTTTTGTAGCAGGCAATGCCTTCCTCAAGGAATGCTTCGCGTGAGCCATCGGCAGGCGGGCGTTTGACGACAAATCCGCCCTTGGAGCCGACCGGAACGATAACCGCGTTCTTGACCATCTGGGCTTTGACCAGACCAAGGATTTCGGTACGGAAATCTTCCTGACGGTCAGACCAGCGAATGCCGCCACGGGCAACCGGACCACCGCGCAGATGGACGGCCTCAACCCGTGGGGAATAGACAAAGATTTCACGCCACGGACGGGGCAGCGGCAAATCTTCGATGATGGACGAGTTGAATTTGACCGACAGATAGGATTTCGGATTTCCGTCTGCATCATACTGGAAGAAGTTGGTGCGCAAGGTTGCCTGAACCAGATTGAGGAAGGCGCGCAAAATGCGGTCTTCATCCGGGTTCATCACATCTTCAAGGCGGGTGATGATATCGGCTTCAATCACCTCGACCTCGGCTGCCAGCCCCGGATCGCGGTCCGGGTCAAAGCGGGCAACAAACAGCGAGACAAGGGCGGACGCCAGTGCCGGGTTGTTGGCGAGGGTCTTTGCCATATAGGCCTGCGAGAAGGCAGAGCCGGTCTGGCGGGTATAGCGCGCATAGGCACGCAGAATAACGACTTCGCGCCAATGCAGGTTGCCCAGCAGAACAAGACGGTTGAAGGCATCATTTTCAACTTCACCATGCCACATGCGCACGAACAGTTCCTGGAACTTGTTGCGCACGTCATGCAGACTGAATTCGCCGTCGACCTCGACCCCGAAATCATGAATGCGGACATCGGTATCAACATCACGCGGACTGACCGTGAACGGATTTTCGGTGATGACCTTAAGCCCCATGTTTTCAAGCATGGGCAGGACATCGGACAGCGGCACCGGGGCGCCCGGGTTATAGATCTTGAAGCGCAGCTCGTTTTCGGCGGCCTCGATCGGGCGATAAAGGTTCACCCGCAGGTCATTGGCCTTGATGACCTCTTCGATGCGTTCGATATCAAGTTCCGCACTTTCGACCGTGAAGCGTTCACGATAATCGGTCGAGAAGCTTTCACCATAGCGACGATGCAGGGCAAGGCCACGTTCCTCGCCCAACTCACGCACAAGCACCTGACGCAGGGTATCGGACCAGTCACGGGCTGCTTCGACCAGCTGGCGTTCGATATCGGCAACACTGTATTCGGGCAGTTCACCGGGATTGGTTTTAACCAGCAAATGCAGACGTGCCAGCGGGCTATCCCCGATCAGGGTGTAGTGGGCAGTGACCTTGCCATCAAAGGCGTTTTCAATCACCGTCTGGAACTTGAGCCGCAGTTTGGTGGTGAAACGGTCACGCGGGCAGAACAGCTGACAGGAAACAAACCGTTCAAAGGCATCACGGCGCACGAAAAGCGCAATGCGCTGGCGTTCCTGAAGATGCAGGATGCCCATGCAGGTATGATAGAGATCATCCAGATCAACCTGGAACAGCTCATCCCGCGGGTAGGTTTCAAGGATATTGACCAGTGCCTTGCCATCGTGGCTTGCCGGCGGGAAGCCCGCACGCTTGACGGTTTCGGCAAGCTTCATGCGCAGAAGCGGGATCAGACGCGGGCTCAGGTTATAGGCGACCGAGGTAAACAGGCCGACAAACAGATGCTGGCCCACGACCTTGCCCTTGGCATCGAACTGCTTGACGACGATGGTGTCGAGATGCACCGGGCGATGCACGGTGGATTGCTTGTTGGCCTTGGTAACCATCAACAGGTTCGGCTTGGTGACAAAGTCCTGCACCTCTGCCGACAGGTTGCCAATCTGGCGCAGCTCATCAAAAACGTGCGTGCCTTCGCGTGACAGAATGCCAAGCTGATTTTTGACTTCGACATCAACGGCAGACTTCTTGCCGCCCGGCTTGAAGCTGTATTCGCGGTAACCGAGGAAGGTGAAGTGATCGTTATGCAGCCAGCCAAGGAAGTCCTGGACTTCACGGCGGTCTTCGTCGGTCTCGGCCGCCTTGAACTCGCCGATTTCATCAAGAACCTCGGAGACCTTTTTAAGCATCGGCTGCCAGTCACGCACGGCAAGGGCGACGTCGGTCAGGCTGTTTTCAAGACGGTCATGGACCTTGGAAAGGACCTCCTTGTCGGTCTGCTCGTCAATTTCGACATGCATGACCGATTCACGCGGATCGTCGGTTTCCTCGACACCAGCGACATGTTGCAATTCACCCTTGTCGTTACGCGCAATCCGCATGATCGGGTGGATGACAAGATGAACCGTCAGATCAAGTTCATGCAGGGCGGCCGTGACCGAGTCCACCAGGAACGGCATATCGGTATTGTTGATTTCGATCACCGTGTGATCGGACGTCCAGCCATGTTCTTCGAGATCGGGGTTATAGACCCGGATTTTCGCCGTATCGGCCGAGGGGCGCTTTTGCGCGAATTTGTAAAGTGTAAGTGCCGCGCCATAAAGCGAGTCGACTGATCGACCCGCCATGTCGTCAGGCGGAACATCCTTATAAAAAAGGCGAACGAATGCTTCTGCATCCTTCGCCATTTCGCCAGACATTCGCTGATGGATTTTTTCGACAACCTTGTCGATGACTTCCCGTTTTGGGTCGCCGTTTCGGGCTTTCATGACCTAATTCCCTTTTTCCCGGTTCTGTTTGCCAGAACCGAAACACCGATCTTTGCGACCGGTGCAACACACCACTGATTTTGTCTCTTTATTTGGGAAGGAAACGGGGGCTTTCCACCATAAACCCACGTGGAACTCCCGAGCATCCCTTCACGCCTACACATAACGGATCATCTGCCTAAAAACTATGCTTCTGCACAAAAAAAATTCATTTAACCAACAGATTAGCATGCGGCCGCAAGATCATCGGCAGGGAGCGATTGTCACAGAATTTTGCACTTTTTTGCGATGCAAAACCGGTTACACTTTGAAATGCGCCCCGATTTGAGAATTGCTTCGCACCCGCACATGATCCGAGAAGGAACCACGGCATGCTTGAAGGCAAAAAAGGGCTGATCGTCGGAATTGCCAATGAATTGTCCATCGCATGGGGCTGCGCGCGCGTTTTCAAGCGCGAAGGCGCAGACATCGCGGTGACGTACCTGAACGACAAGGCCAAGCGGTTTGTCAAACCGCTGGCCGAGGAAATCGACGCTGCGATTTTCGCCCCACTTGATGTACGTGACGCATCGCAGGAAGACGCGCTATTTGGCGAAATCGAACGCAAATGGGGAAAGCTTGATTTCGTTTTGCATTCCATCGCCTTTGCCCCGGCAGATGACCTGCATGGGCGGGTGGTTGATTGTTCGCGCGACGGGTTCATGGCAGCGATGGATATTTCGTGCCATTCCTTTGCACGGCTTGCCAAACGCGCAGAGCCATTGATGCGCGATGGCGGCACGCTTTTGACCGTGACCTATATGGGATCGGAACGGGTCATTGATCATTATGGCGTTATGGGTCCGGTCAAGGCAGCGCTTGAAAGTACGACTCGCTATATGGCGGCCGAACTTGGCCCCAAGGGTATTCGCTGCCATGCGATTTCACCCGGACCGCTTTTGACTCGTGCGGCATCGGGCATTGCCGAATTTCAAAATCTGATGGATGAAGCGACCGAACGCGCACCATCACATCGTCTGGTGACCATCGACGAAATTGGTGAGTTGGCGGCGTTTCTGGCCAGTGACCGGGCCAAATCGCTAACCGGGGACGTGGTGCATATTGATGGTGGCTATAACATCATGGGCTAACCGGGCTATTCGTGGCTAGCGGCGCTTGATCGCGTCTTCTGCCTTGGGGGCGACACGTTTGATCTGACGTGCAAGTGCCAGTTTGGCTTCGGCATCCGGATCAGGTTCTGCGGCGGCAAACAGATCGGGCGCATCCCCGCCATTGATCGCAATCATACGGGCATCGGTTTCCGACTGGCTTTCAACCCGCCCTTCGACCAGATGGCACAGATCAAAACCAGCTTCTTTCAGGGCGGGCGCGATCAGAAGCGTTCGATGGCAATCCAGCGGATCCTTTTCGGCACACATCAGACAGATACGGTATTTCTTCGCCCCGGAAACCAATCGTTCGACCCCGGATTTGAAATCGGGCCGTGCGGCCATAAGGTCGTAATCCAGTTGCCCATCGGGATAAAGCTCGGGAAATTGCGGCTTGCCGCCCATCACATCGCCCATGAAGACATAGGCAATGCCGTTTTCGCGGAGGAACGGCCCGAAACTGTCAGAGTCGAACGCCGTCCAAAAGCTTGATCGCTTGAAGGTGCGGATATCGGCCACCGCCGTGATGCCATGCGCCCGAAACAACGCAAGCAAACTTTCCCGATCATGGCCAGCATAGCCAACGGTGTAGATGATGCGCCCGTATGGCACGGATTTATCAGGGATCAATTCAGACATTCCCAAAGCACACGATAAATCGCGTTTGCGTGCAAGCAGGAACGGCCAAGCGCCTTGGCCCAAAAGCAAAAAGACCGCCCCGAAGGACGGCCTTTTTAGAACTTTCATCATGGAGCGGGCGAAGAGATTCGAACTCTCGACCCTAACCTTGGCAAGGTTATGCTCTACCCCTGAGCTACGCCCGCATCATCATGAAAGCGATGATCTGTGAAACTGGTCTGATGGAGCGGGCGAAGAGATTCGAACTCTCGACCCTAACCTTGGCAAGGTTATGCTCTACCCCTGAGCTACGCCCGCGTTCATCAGATTGTTTCTGCCCCTGTGGAGCGGCGCGGATAATAGCCCAACAAAGAGCGATTGCAACCCTTTTTTCCATGAAAACGTAACATCGGGAATTTTGGCGGTTTTCCTTGACTTTAAGGGCTTCAATTGTCGAAATCCGACCCGGTTTACGCAAATTTGCGTCCGGTTTTGAACTTGGTTATCTTTTGGCGCACAGCCGCAAGGGAAAGAGCATGAGCGATCCATCAACCCAGCTTTTCGATCACCTCGCCAAATTGGGCATCGAAACGACAACACATGAGCACGAACCGCTGTTTACGGTCGAGGATTCGCAAAAGCTGCGCGGGGACCTTCCGGGGCTGCATTCCAAGAACCTGTTTGTAAAAGACAAGAAGGGTGAGTTGTGGCTCGTCGTTGCCGAGGAAGAGACCGAAATCCGCATGAACCACCTGCATAAGCGGTTGGGATGTGCGCGCCTGTCCTTTGGCAAGCCGGAGCTTCTGATCGAAACGCTGGGCATCAAGCCGGGTTCAGTGACGCCGTTTGCCCTGATCAATGATCAGGATCGCAAGGTCAAACTGGTTCTCGATGCCAAGCTGGCCAATGGGGACATGCTCAACTTTCACCCCTTGCGAAATGATCGAACCACGACAATTTCCTCGGCAGATCTGTTAACCTTCATCGGTTCGCTTGGCTATGAGGCGATGATTATTGATTTTGATGCCGAACCCGCCGTCGAATAACGATAAATGAACCCTGGACACCTGAGTAAGTCCTTAAATTCGCTTATATTTAAGTATAGGTGACACGCAATATCATATGGATGCCTCTTGTCGTCCGGGCATGGCGGTATCATCTAGAATTCAGAATTAGTGAGTGAACAATAATGTCGATCATTCTTGACGCAAATGCGCCAGATAGCGCCACCAGCCGAAATCGGGATTCCGACCTGATCAAGGACAGCACTGTTGAAACTTTCGTCCAGGACGTCATCGAACCGTCCATGGAAGTACCGGTTGTTGTCGATTTCTGGGCACCGTGGTGCGGTCCGTGCAAAAACCTGACCCCGGTGATCGAAAAGGTCACACGTGAGGCTGGTGGACTCGTGAAGCTGGTCAAGGTCAATATCGACGAAAACCAGGAACTGGCGATGCAACTGCGCATTCAGTCGGTTCCGACGGTTTATGCCTTCAAGGGCGGTCGCCCGGTCGATGGCTTTCAGGGTGCACAGCCGGAAAGCGAAGTGCGCGCCTTTTATGAGAAGCTTGCCGGTGGGCCGATTGAAAGCCCTATCGAGATGCTGCTTGAACAGGCAAGTGCCGCACTTGCAGAAGACGACTTTGAGACGGCACACGGATTTTATGTCAGCGTACTTGAACGCGAACAGGAAAATGAAATTGCCATTGGCGGGATGATACGCTGCATGGTCGGCATGGGCGAAGTTGAAGAAACCCGCCACTTTGTTGACAACATGTCCGATCTTGATCGCATGAAAGCGCCCATTGCGGCTGCCATCAGCGCGCTTGAACTGGCCGAGTCCGGTGCATCAAGTGATGACCTTGACGCCGCCCGTGCAGCCGTTGTGTCCAACCCGAACGACCCGCAGGCGCAATATGATTACGGCATGGCGTGCTTTGCCGCGAACAAGCGTGATGAGGCAGTGAATGCCATGATCGCCATCATTCGCTCCAACCGCGAATGGAATGAAGATGCAGGACGTACCCAGCTCCTGAAGTTTTTTGAAGCCTGGGGCCCGATGGATCCCGCCAGCGTCGCCGGACGCCGTGCCTTATCAACGGTACTATTTTCATGAGCATATGCGGCCCCTTTGATCCTGAACTGTCGGACCTTCCGGAAACCATGCCGGTATTCCCGTTAAGCGGTGCACTTTTGCTGCCGCGCGGGCATTTGCCGCTCAATATTTTTGAGCCGCGATACATGAATATGGTCAGCGATGCACTTGGTCAGGACCGGATGATCGGCATGATCCAGCCCCGCCCTAATCAGCGCGATGCCTATTTCATGAACCCGGACAATCCGGAGATCTTTTCAACAGGATGTGCGGGCCGCATTACCGCCTTCAGCGAAACCGACGATGGGCGGTTTCTGATCACGCTGACCGGCGTGTGTCGTTTTACCGTGCTTGAGGAATTGCCCGAAAACGGTCGCGGCTATCGCACTGTGCGTGGCGATTTTTCGCCGTGGCAGGATGACCTGGCCCTCCCGGGTGAAGATATGTCGATCAATCGTGACCGGCTGCGCACCGCACTTGAAGCCTATTTCGCGCAACATTCGCTGCGGTCTTGCTGGGATACGCTGGCCGATAGCGACGATGAAATGCTGATCACGACCATTTCGATGGGTTGTCGGCTTAGTCCGCTTGAAAAACAGGCTTTGCTCGAATGCACAACCCTGTATGATCGCGGCGATATGCTGACGACCTTGCTTGAGATGGCGGTGCACGCCGACCCCAAGCAATCGTACAGCAACACCAACTGAACATGCATGCCATTGCTACGGCATACCCAATTCGAAGGCTGAATTCATGACCGTGACCCATAGCCCGGTAGACCCGAAACTTCTTGAAATCCTTGTCTGCCCGGTCACCAAGCAGGCGCTGGAATATGATCGTGAAAATAACGAGCTGATCAGCCCGAAGGCCGGCCTTGCATACCCGATCCGTGACGGCATTCCGATCATGCTCCCCGACGAAGCCCGCGCCATCGAAGATTAAGGCAAGGACATCCGCTACATGTCCAATGACGGCTTTACCCCGGCATTCAGCCCGGTCGAAATCAATTATCTGCGCGATGACCGCATTCTGGAAATCATCTGGGATGATGGCGCGAAGACGTATCTGAGAGCCGAACTGCTGCGGGTCGAAAGCCCGTCGGCCGAAGTGCAGGGGCATCACCCCTCGGAAAAGAAGATCATCGCCGGACGCCGGCATGTCGGGATCATTGATATCGCACCGGTTGGAAATTATGCAGTGCGGATCAGCTTTGATGACCTGCATGATAGCGGCCTGTTTAGCTGGCAGTACCTGCGCGAGATGCACGACAATCAGGACAAGCTGTGGAAAGACTATCTCGCAGCCCTTGAGGCCAAAGGCCTGTCACGCGATCCGTAGCGCTAAGTACCGAACACTCCCCAGCCTTCATACTACCCATCTAAACGCAAAAACGGCCCTGCCAAAGACAGGACCGTTTTTTAACTGTCTGAGCGAGGCAAGCACCTCGCAGACGCGCTTCTTAGAAGCGGTAACCAACACCTAGACCGAAGACCCACGGATCGAGGTGAGCTTTGGAGGTGTTTCCGCCGTTATTGATGCTTACGTCGGTATCAAGATAGATCTTTTTGACGTCAAAGTTGACCGACCACGGACCCGAGATCGCATAATCAAAGCCAGCCTGGAAAGCGTAACCAAAGCCATCATCATAGTCGACTGAGGTGAACTGGCCCGGCTTGGAATCATAGAAGAAGGTGTAGTTGATACCTGCACCGACATACGGGCTCCAGCGGCTTTCCGGCATGAAGTGGTACTGGAGGGTAAGTGTCGGCGGCAACAGACGTACAGAACCAGCATCAAGGCTAGGGTTCTGCCAAGTCAGATCATGCTGTGTGGTAGCTGCAATCAGCTCAAGTGCAATGTTGTCTGTAACAAAGTAAGAAAAATCTACTTCCGGAACAACATCGTTAGTCAACTCGCCATGACCAGTGCCACCATTGATGTTGTGGTCATAGGTATCTTCATCCGGAACCATCGCAATGCCGCGCGCACGGATGACAATGTCACCGGCCTGTTTGGTTTTGAATTCGGCGGTCTGTGCGGAAGCCGGATTGGCTGCGACGAGCGATGCCGCCATCATGCCACCCAACAACGCGGTGCCAAGAAGTTTGGATTTGAATGACATTATCTGTCCCCTGTTAGTTTGATTAACTGGGAGGGACATTGCGCCTTTCTGTTTACTGACTTGTTGACACAAATCAAGAAATCGAAACAAAAAACGACAGATTTTTGAACGATTATAAGTGACCATCGATCACTTATTGCAATTTTTCTAACGAAAAAGTCGTGAAATTCCGGGCGTCTTTACCCGGAAAATCAAAAGGTTAGAGTGACTTTCCCTGCATGAGCTTTGGCAACGTGCCCGCATAGCCCATGGCATGAGACATGAAAGTCTTTTTAAGCGGTGGGATTTTTTCGACAATGGCGAGCCCAAGATCACGCGCCCAGCGGATCGGAGCAATGTCGTTCGAGAACAAACGAGTCGTAATATCGGTGACCGCCAGCATCACTGTATTATCAAAGCGGCGCCACTGTTCATACTCGGCCAGAACATCTGCACTACCAATATCCCGGCCAAGGCGACGGGCATTCACCAGAATTTCAGCGAGAACCGCGACGTCGCGGATCCCCATATTAAGGCCTTGGCCGGCAATCGGGTGCATACCATGTGCTGCGTCACCAATCAGCGCCAGGCGATCCTGCGTGTAGTGATAGGCATGCTGCAGACCAAGCGGATAGCAGAAACGCGGGCCAATCACTTCAAGGTCACCCAAATAGCCGTCAAAGCGGCGATGCAATTCATCAAGGAAGGTTTGGTCGTCCAGATTG
The DNA here is from genome assembly GCF_000948415.1 of Thalassospira sp. HJ. Lineage (GTDB taxonomy): Bacteria > Pseudomonadota > Alphaproteobacteria > Rhodospirillales > Thalassospiraceae > Thalassospira. The sequence continues at coordinate 195,150 of NZ_JYII01000020.1, forward strand.
ACCAGATAGTTGGCTTGCTCAGTCCCCTCGGTCCAGACGATAGAGCATCGGTTATCGGTCATCGGCAGGATGGCAAACGGACCGGCCGGCAGGAAGTGTTCGACCGCCAGACCATTGTGCGGAACCTTGTGCTTGACGGTACAAACAACCGCACTTTGCTTGTAGCTCCAGTTATAGGTTTTGATCCCGGCCCATTCACGCAGCATGGACTTGCGTCCTTCTGCACCGATGGCAAGGGGACCTCGGATGGACTGACCGTCGGCGAGCGTTATGGTCATGCCACCCTGATCACGCGCAATGGTTTCAACCTTTGCCGGTGCAATCATTTTGACCAGATCGCTTTTTTCGATGGCACGATAGAGCGCACTGCGCGTCACAAGGTTTTCGACGATATAACCCAGCGGCTCATTACCAACGTCATGATGATCATAATGCAGGAAAAGCGGGCTTTGGCCGTCGGCAATCCGGATATCCAGAATCGGTTCTGCGCCATCCGCCATGTTGTCCCAGGCCCCAATGACCTCAAGCACCGACTTGGAAGCCGCCGCAATCGCGCAGGTGCGACCATCATAATTGGCGGTCAAGATGGTTTTAGGATCTGCATAATCAATCACCACCGACTTGATACCACCATGGGCCAAAGCCAAGGCCATTGAGGCGCCATTCAGTCCGCCCCCAAGAATGATGACATCGGTATGAAGTGCCTGCTGATCATGCATGTCGCAATTTCCTGTGTCGTTTGGCCTCGACCTGTGATGCCGGTTTACCGTGCAGATCGACATCCCGCGTTGACCTGACGCAATAGGGTGTCGTGAAAGCGTTGTTTGCACATCTTTACCCTGCCCGATACGCAGCCACAACCCGCACCGATCATCCGAAGGCCGTTATCAGGCCCGCCACAACCAAAACACTATTGAAAACGGGCTGAGCTAATCTGATCCGAAGTACGATCACACCCAGAGAAGACATCACCCCTTGGTTGCGATACCGCGATATCGACCAAGATACGACCTACCACAGAGCCTTGAGCTGCAAGCGCTTTTCGATTCCGCAGCAGGTTGATTAAAAAATATGCATATTTTTTGAACAGCCACAGATTTTGTGCAGATTTTAATCCGGAGATGACAAAGAAAAGTTACAATCCTAGCAAGGAGATTCATAATTTTATCTAGAAAAAACAGATATTTATGAAATTAATTTTGAGTCTGGCACGATTCTTGGTTTGGAACGGGGGACTGCGAAATCGTGATTACCACGTTGGTACTCAACGGATATGCCGGGAGGTCGCAATATTATGAAACTTGTTACTGCTGTCATTAAGCCGTTCAAACTGGACGAAGTCCGCGAAGCGCTCAGCGCTTTGGGCGTTCAGGGTTTGACGGTCACTGAAGTTAAAGGTTTTGGCCGTCAGAAAGGTCAGACCGAAATTTATCGTGGTGCTGAATACATGGTCAGCTTCCTGCCGAAGGTGAAGCTGGAAGTCGCCATCACGGATAATCTGGTTGATCAGGTTGTCGAAGCTATCACCAAAACTGCTCAAACCGGGAAAATCGGGGACGGTAAGATTTTCGTTCTTGATGTAAGCCAGGCGGTCCGTATCCGTACTGGTGAAACCGGCGACGACGCCCTGTAAGTCCAGAGACAAGGGGAGACATTATGACTATTTCCATGAAGAAAACCGGCCTTGCTGCTGCGGCAGCTACCGCCCTTCTGGCAATCGCTTCTCCGGCTTTTGCACAGGACGCAGGCGTTCCGGCTGAAACACAGTTTATTCTCAACAGCTTCAGCTTCCTGTTCAGTGGCGCAATCGTCATGTTCATGGCTGCTGGCTTTGCGATGCTTGAAAGCGGCCTGGTTCGTACCAAAAACGTAACCACCATCCTGCTGAAAAACATCTCGCTCTTCGCAATTGCGGGCATCATGTACTACCTCATCGGTTACAACCTGATGTACATGGATGTATCTGGCTGGATTGGCTCGCTGAGCCTGTGGAGCGCAGATGACTCCGCTGCACTTGCTGGCGATTTCTCTGGCGGTTATTCCGCAACGTCCGACTGGTTCTTCCAGATGGTCTTCGTTGCGACCGCAGCTTCGATCGTTTCCGGTACTGTTGCCGAGCGCATCAAACTGTGGCCGTTCCTGATCTTCGTCGTTGTTCTGACTGGCGTTCTGTATCCGATCACCGGTGCATGGACCTGGGGCGGCGGCTGGCTCGCAGAAATGGGCTTCTCTGACTTTGCCGGTTCCACCATTGTTCACTCCGTCGGCGGCTGGGCTGCTCTGACCGGTGCGATCATCCTTGGCGCACGTAAAGGCAAATTCGGCGCAGACGGTTCCGTTCACCCGATGCCGGGTTCCAACCTTCCGCTTGCAACGCTTGGTACCTTCATCCTGTGGCTCGGCTGGTTCGGCTTCAACGGTGGTTCCCAGCTTGCTATGGGCACCGGCGCTGACGTAATCGCGATTGCCAACATCTATGGCAACACCACGATGGCTGCTGCTGGTGGCGTAGTTGCCGCAATGCTCCTGACCCAGATCCTTTACAAAAAGGTCGACCTTACCATGGCACTTAACGGTGCATTGGCTGGTCTGGTCTCGATCACGGCTGCTCCGGACACCCCGACCATTGGTTCGGCGATCATCATCGGTGCAATCGGTGGTCTTCTGGTTGTCATCGCGGTTCCGCTGCTCGACAAACTGAAAATCGACGATGTTGTCGGTGCTGTTTCGGTTCACCTTGTTGCTGGTATCTGGGGCACGCTTGCTGTTCCGTTCACCAATGACGGTGCTTCCTTCGGTACGCAGATCACCGGTATCGTTGCAATGGGTGCCTTCACCATCGTTGCTTCGTCGATCGTTTGGCTGGCTCTGAAGTTCACTGTTGGTATTCGCCTCTCCGAGGAAGAAGAAGCCAACGGCGCAGATGCTACCGAGCTTGGCATGGAAGCCTATCCGGAATTCGGTAAGGGTTCCCAGCGCTTCTAAGCGAGACTTTCTGACGGATCCCATGTTCGCATGGTACCCGATCCATCAGATCAAAGGCCCGTCCGGGGAAACCCGGGCGGGCTTTTCTTATGGCTGATTTCAAAGCTTGCACAGATAACAGGCAAGCTTCTCATCCGCAGTATGAAGCCGATTTAACGCCGCTCTTAAATGTTTCTTTGCACTTTTGGCATAGGGGTAAAGTCAGGGGATTTTACCCATCTTCTGAATAATTGGCCCGCTAAACGCGGACCACAGACCATGCTGGAATGACGACAAACATGTTTAACGCGCGCCTGGATCAATTGCCTGCCTATCCGTTTCCGCGATTGGCAACCCTGCTGGACGGTATCGAACCCGGCCAGCAGCCGCTCGTCATGTCGATCGGCGAACCCCAGCATGAACCGCCCGCCATAATCACCGAGGCGATGGTCAAATATGCCAGCCTCTGGCACAAATACCCGCCCGGTGCCGGCACACCCGAACTGCGCGAGGCCATCAAGAACTGGCTCGATCGCCGCTATAACCTGCCCAAAGACATGATTGATCGCGATGATCACGTCCTGCCGGTCGCAGGCACGCGCGAAGCGCTTTATCTGATCGCAACCACCGTCATTCCACAGGATCAGCCAGGACCGAAACCAAAGGTCTTGCTGCCCAACCCGTTTTATCAGGTCTATTGCGGGGCGGCGGTTCTCAATGATGCCGAAATGGTGCCGCTTGCTGCGGGTCCGGAAAATGGCTTCCTGCCCGATCTTGATCAGATTGCCCCCAAGGATCTTGATGCCTGCGCACTGTTCTTCCTGTGCTCGCCGGCCAATCCGCAAGGGGCGATTGCATCGCGGGACTATCTTGAACAGATCATTGCCCTGGCGCGCAAACATGACTTCGTGCTGGCGATGGATGAATGCTACGCCAATATCTATGATCGCACTGCACCGACCGGGGCGCTTGAGATCTGTGCGGCCCAAGGCGGCAAGATGGACAACATCCTTGTGTTCCACAGCCTGTCGAAACGTTCCAGCGCGCCGGGCCTGAGATCGGGCTTCGTTGCCGGTGATGAAAAAATCATCAAACGCTTCACGGCACTTCGCAGCTATTGCTCCGCCACCATTCCGATGCCGGTTATGGCGGCCTCCACAGCGCTTTGGAACGATGATGCCCATGCCGAAGCCAATCGCGACATCTATCGCGCCAAAATCGATATTGCCGAGGAAGTCTTTGGCAACCGGTTCGGCTTTTATCGCCCGCCGGGTGGATTTTTCCTGTGGCTTGATGTCGGCGATGACGAAGCCGCCACGCAGAAGATCTGGAAGGAAACCGGGGTCAAGGTCATCCCGGGCAGCTATCTGTCGATGACCGATGCCAAGGGCAACAATCCGGGCAAACAATTCATCCGCATTGCCCTTGTCCATGATCTTGAAACCACGCGGGAAGGACTGACCCGCATCGCGAAAGCGCTGGAAAGCTAAAACCGGCACCTCGCCCCAGCAGTACAGCAGGACTTAACCAGAACGGATACCCAGATGAGCAGCCAGTCAAACACTCTTGGAACCGCTTTCATGCCCGGCAGTCTCGTGACACTGCTCAAGCGCAGTGGTTTGCGGTTTTGCGGCCTTGGGCTGGTATTGCTGGCCATGGCGCTGTTCGTCATGTTGATCGGCTTCCATCCGGGCGACCCGTCCTTTAACCATGCCACCGACCGCACGACGGTGTTTAATCCGCTGGGCATTGTTGGTGCATATGGCGCGGATGTAATGCTGCGTACCCTCGGTTTGGCGTCCGCCCTGATCACGGTTTTGCTGGTTGGTTGGGGCTTGCGCCTGATTGCGGTGAAACCGTTCCGCTGGATGTGGGTGCGCTTTCTTGTTCTGCCGCTGGCATTGCTGCTGGTGGCGACCTCGGCCGCGGCCATTCAGCCGGGCATGCATTGGCCGCTCACCGTCGGGTTGGGCGGTTTTGCCGGTGATTTGCTGCTTGGTAAGCTTCAGGCCGGTTTTGCCATGATTGGCGTTCCCGGTGCACGGGCCCTGATTGCGCTGGCATCCATGGTGCTTGGTCTGGCACTGACGATCTTTTGCATGGCCTATTCCCTGTCGGAATGGGAACGCTTGGGAACAGCACTTTCCTTTGCTGGCGGTAAGGTGATCTCGGGCATTCGCGCCATTATCCCGACCGGCAGCAATGACGAACCGATTGCCAAACGCGCCCCCGGCTCGCGCCAGGAACCGTCGATGGACAAGGGCAAATCGAAACTTGGCACGGCAATTTCGACCCGCAAATCCGAACCGACGACCACCGCCGATGACGATGACGGATTTGACGATGATGACGGCGATCACGAACCGCCGGTACATATCGTTGCCGCCCCGGCAGCCAAGCTGCAACCAAGCCAGAAGGCTGCAGCCCAGCGTCAAGCATCGTTTGATCTGGGATCTGAAGAATACCGCTTCCCGCCGCTTGATCTGTTGCAGGAAGCCGATCCGGCCGATGCCAACCCGATTGATCAGGAAGCACTGGCGCAAAATGCCCGCCTGCTTGAAACCGTGCTTCAGGACTTTGGTGTTAAGGGCGAGATCGTCCAGGTCCGTCCGGGTCCGGTTGTGACGCTTTATGAGCTGGAACCGGCTGCGGGTGTGAAATCATCGCGCGTCATTGGCCTTGCCGATGATATAGCGCGCTCCATGAGTGCGATTGCCGCCCGTGTTGCCGTGGTGCCGGGGCGCAACGTTATCGGGATCGAGCTTCCCAATGTGCGGCGTGAAACCGTGCATCTGCATGAAATTCTGGCATCCAGCGATTTTGAAAAGAATAGCGGCAAGCTCAATATGAGCCTGGGCAAGGATATCGGCGGCACCCCGGTGATTGCCGACCTTGCGAAAATGCCGCACTTGCTGATTGCCGGTACCACCGGTTCGGGTAAGTCGGTCGGTGTGAATGCGATGATCCTGTCATTGCTGTATCGAATGAAGCCCGAAGAATGCCGCTTCATCATGATCGACCCCAAGATGCTTGAACTGTCGATCTATGATGGTATCCCGCACCTGCTGACCCCGGTTGTCACCGACCCGCACAAGGCTGTTGTCGCCCTGAAATGGGCCGTGCGCGAGATGGAAGACCGGTATCGCGCCATGAGCCAGGTCGGCGTACGTAACATTGCGGGCTATAACAAACGCATCAAGGAAGCCGCCGCCAAGGGCGAACAATTGACCCGACGCGTTCAGACCGGATTTGATCCGGAAACCGGCAAACCGATCTTTGAAGATCAGGAACTGCCGATGGAGCCGCTGCCGTTTATCGTCATCATCGTTGACGAAATGGCCGACCTGATGCTGGTTGCAGGTAAGGATGTGGAGGCCTCGATCCAGCGTCTGGCACAGATGGCGCGTGCAGCCGGCCTACACCTGATCATGGCGACCCAGCGTCCGTCGGTCGACGTTATTACCGGTACGATCAAGGCCAACTTCCCGACACGTATTTCCTATTCCGTGACCTCGAAAATCGATTCTCGCACCATTCTGGGTGAAATGGGTGCTGAGCAGCTTCTCGGTCAGGGGGACATGCTTTACATGGGTCAGGGTGGCCGTTTGCAACGTGTCCACGGCCCGTTTGTTTCGGACGAGGAAGTCGAAAGCATCGTCAAGCATCTGCGTGATCAGGGCGACCCGGCCTATCTTGAAACCGTTACCGAAGAACCCGAAGAAGATCCGGTTGCGGCCTATATGGGCGGCGGCAATGCCGGTGCTGGCGGCGGTGCAGGATCCGATGATGATCTTTACAATCAGGCGGTCGGTATTGTTCTACGTGAGAAAAAGGCATCGACCAGCTTCATCCAGCGCAAACTATCAATCGGTTACAACCGCGCAGCCCGCATCATCGAACAGATGGAAGAAAACGGCGTCGTTTCAGCCGCCAACCATGTCGGCAAGCGTGAAGTCCTGATGGAAAACATGGATGGTACGCCCTACGAGTACTGATCGTTCGCCGACCTGATCGGCAGAGCATCATTCCACGGATATATAAAGGCGGGTCACGATGGTGGCCCGCCTTTTGTCATCAAAGGTAGAAAATGAAATTGTTTGGCTGTCGACTCGAACCGCTAGGTGAAAATTGGTTTGCTTGTCGCGCGGACAGGATCATTTACCCGGGGTTGAAATTCGGCTAGCCCGTCCGGGCTAGGTCTGAATTCCCCAGCGAGATACGCACCTTGCGTTCTTTTTAACATTTACAACTAAATCAAAAGAACATAATTTACCCGATTACAATATATAGATGGCTTATTTTCATACACTTAGCGTGTTTTTCTTCAGTGATTTAATTCACATCAATGTATGATTCTCAGAGTTCACTATAGCCACACTTGATCTGCTTTTTCTTCGATCAATCGGTCCACATACACTCATCATACATTCGGGTTAGGTCCTACAATGAGGCTCTCTGATTTTTCATTCGCGTGGAAGTTGCGCGGCGTAATGGTTCTGGTGGCAATCGCGCTGGCGGCGTCTTCCATTCTGAACTTGTACTCCCTTTACGAAACCATGGTCGAAGATCGCAAGATCACCCTGCGCTATGTCGTGGATCAGTCAACGAGCATCGTTCAGGATTATGCCAAGCGCGCCAAGGCCGGCGACATGAGCGAGGCCGAGGCAAAGGAAACCGCCCTTGCCACACTTGCGAACCAGCGATTTGACAACAACAACTATGTCTTTGTCATGGAACGCGACGGCACGATGGCAATGCATCCGCTGGCCCCCAATCTGGTGGGTAAAAGTGCCGGGTCCATCAAGGATCCGACCGGCGCAACCCCGATTGCGGATCTGAGCGCCGTAGCCGTTAAGTCTGGCGAAGGTTTTGTTTCCTATGTCTGGCCGCACCCAAGCACGAACAATGATGAGCCGAAACTGGCCTATGCCAAACTGGTAAAGGGTTGGGATCTGGTCGTTGCCGCAGGCATTTATACCGATGATGTTGATGCTGCTTTCTGGAATGTCGCAACCCTCGATATTATCGCCCTTGTGGTCATCATGGCGGTGATTGGCGGGCTCGCCTTTGCGATCGAACGCAGCACAACCGCCCCGATGCGCGGCATTACCGAGGCGCTGTCGCGGCTTGCCGAAGGGGATACTTCAGTCAGCAGTGACGCTGCAGATCGCAAAGACGAAATCGGTGATCTGGCCCGCGCGCTTGAAGTCTTCCGGGAGAACCGCGAAAAGGCCGATCGCCTGCAAAAGGAACAGGAAGCCGCAAACGAAGCCCAGCTCGCGCGCGCCAAACAGGTTGCTGCCCGCATTGCCCAGTTCGAACAGGATGTCGAAAGCGATCTGACCGTGGTCAATGCCGCGGTTGATCAACTGCGTGGCACGGCGACCGGCATGGCAGCCCAGTCTGATCAAACATCAAGTCAGGCCGCAAATGTTGCGGCTGCCACCGAACAGGCCGCAACCAACGTTGAAACAGTGGCGTCCGCTGCCGAACAGCTGGCCGCCGCAATTGACGAAATCACCGCACAGGTCAGCCGTTCATCGGATATTGCACAATCGGGTGCCGATGAGGCGGATGACGCCAGCTCGATCTTTGCCGAACTGGCAAATGCATCAGACAAGATTGGCGAAGTGGTTGAGCTCATCCAATCAATTGCCGAACAGACCAACCTTCTGGCCCTGAATGCGACGATCGAGGCCGCGCGTGCGGGTGAAGCCGGCAAAGGCTTTGCCGTTGTCGCAGCCGAGGTCAAAAACCTTGCCAATCAGACCACGCGCGCGACCGAAGACATCGCCGGACAGATCGAAGGCATTCAGAACAGCACCCAGGGTGCCCTTGGCGCGATCGAGCATCTGTCTTCGCGCATGAAGGAACTGAATGAGGTTGCCGGTGGCATCGCCGCAGCCGTGAGCGAACAGGACGCCGCAACCGGTGAAATCGCGCGTAACGTCGCCGAGGCCGCTGCAGGTACCAAGGAAGTTGCGCATAACGTGGTTGGCCTTCGGGAATCTGCCGAGGAAGAACGTCAGGCATCCGGTGAGGTGCTTAGCGCATCAAACAGCCTGTCGGACAAATCACAGGCCCTTCTGTGGCAGATCAAGCGTTTCCTTGAAGACATCCGGGCCGCCTGATTTCAAAGGCAGCGCACAGAAAAAAGGCGGCCTGAAATTCAGCCCGCCTTTTTAAATTCATGATCCGATAAAGATCAGATCGACTGGTTGATCCAGTCGACAAGGGCACTTTTCGGCAGTGCGCCGACTTTCATCGCCGCGACTTCACCGCCCTTGAAGATCATCAGGGTCGGAATGCCACGAACACCGTATTTCGCCGGGGTGTTCGGGTTTTCGTCGATATTCACCTTGGCGATCTTGAGCTTGCCGCCCAGTTCACCAGCGATTTCATCGAGATATGGGGCAATCTGTTTGCACGGACCGCACCACTCAGCCCAGAAATCGACCAGAACCGGGTCGTTGGAACCCAGAACGTCGGTATCGAACGAACCGTCGGAAACTTTAATCGTGGTCATACTTTCAGATCCTAGTTGTTACGAGGCAAGGCGGGCGAACCCGCGAACCTCGATCCGCTTTATGAGGCCAAGGTAGGCAGCACGGATGCAAACGTCAAGCGCATTGGGACCCCACGCATGATCACAGCCGCGCGAAGTCAGGCATCACGCAGAGTCGATAACGTCAGCCAAATGTCAAAATATGGTCGGGCAACTCCACCATCCACGGCCCGTTGGTCCAGAGGATGAAACACCTGACCTTCTTGCCCGGATACATCTGCGCCAAGGCTGCGCGATAGATCGACATCTGGCGGCGGTAGGCACGTGGCGTGTCCTCAACATCGCGGGGGGGCGGACGATTGGTTTTGTAATCGACAATCATCACTTCATCATCACGCACCACAAGCCGGTCAATCTGGGCGGAAACCACATCCCCGCCAACAATCCCGACCAAAGGCACCTCAGCCCGCGACCCGGGCGCAAAGACCGGTGCGAAATCCGGATTATCGAAAATGCCCAGCGTTTCATTGGCGATTTCCACCTGCAGATCAGCATCAAGCGCATGGATTGGCTGGGCGAGGAAACGCTCCGCCGCCTTCTGGCGGGCCTGTTCCGGCAGATCGGGCAAGAGTTCCAGCAGCTTGTGGATCAGAAGGCCACGCTTGAAGCTTTGTCCCTGATCACCGCCAAGCGGGGATTGAACCGCCGGTTCGTCCTCAAGCGGGCGACTGGGGGCAAGTGGCTTGGGCGGGAAAGATTCCTCGGGGGCAACCGCGCGGATCAACTGACGTTTGGTGGATTGTTTTGAATCCGAAACATCATCCGTGCGATCGGGTTTTGGCGCCTGGCTTTGATCGGTTTCCCAGACCCAGCCTTCGCCGTTCCAGCCCGAACCGGAATAGGTGGAAAGATCGATCTGTGCTGGTTTGGCGTAGCCTTCCATCGCCTGGCTACACAGATTGTACCAGCAATGCTCGGGCGCCTTACGCCGCCCCTGCCAGCCGCAGATGTAAAGCCGGTCTTCAGCACGGGTGAGTGCGACATAAAGCAGGCGGTTATATTCCTGATCGCGTTTGAGCGCGATGTCATCACGCAGGCGGGCAACAATATCGGTTTCAAGCGCCACGCGCGGCAACCAGAACATCAGGTTGCGATCTTCCTGCCAAAACAGGTTGGGGGCCTGTGTTGGAACCTGCATGGTGTCGGGCAGGAAGACGATGGGGGCCTGCAGACCCTTGGCACCATGGACGGTCATGATGCGGACTTCGTCACGCCCGCTTTGTTCAAGGTCACGCTTGATTTCAGCATCGCCGGCCATCAGCCAGTGCAAGAAGCCCTGCAATGTCGGGGCATGATCGGCCTCATAACCCATCGCGAGGTTGAGGAATTCGTCAATCGGGTCATTGGCCTCGATCCCCAAACGGCCGACAAGACGGGCGCGCACCCCACGGGCTTCTTCACCCCGACCGCCCAGAAGTTCGGCATAAAGTTCGAACGGGCGTTCGTAATCGACCCGGCCGAGCCACTTGAACAAAAAGGCGTAGGCACGCGCAAACGGTGATCCGTCTTCAACCGCGGCGGCCTTTTCACGCAACGCATGCCAAAGAGTTCTGGGGCGGTTATGGGCGATTTCAAACAGTTGATCATCATCAAGCCCGATCAGCGGGCTTTTGAGCACCTCGGCCAGGGTCAGGTCATCTTCGGGCATCAGCAGGAAGCGACCAAACGCCACCAGATCCATCACGGCGAGCTGATCGGTGATCTGCATACGGTCGACCCCGGCGACCGGAACGTTACGTTCCTTGAGCGCCTTGACGACCTCATCAACAAAGGCGGTACGACGGCGCACAAGGATCATGAAGTCGCCCGCGCGTACTGGACGACTACGTGATGTCAGGGTTTCCTTTTCATCAATCGCATGGCGGATACGCCCGGCAATGACACGTGCCAGGCGGATTTCCGGATCTTCAAGGCGAACAATCCGGGTCGGCGGCGTCCAGGGGTCTTCGGCTTCGCGTTCTTCGGGTTCGACCGCCGGCCAAAGTTCAATCCGGCCAGCCTGCCCGACGCGGAACGGGCTGTGGAGAACATCCGCCCCGTCATCACCGACCCCCTGCTTGGCGACCGGGCCAGCAAAGACACGGTCCACCGTGCCCAGCACCGCGTCGGTGGAGCGGAACGAGATGTTCATGGGGACTTCACGCCAGTCAGCGGCAATTTCACGTGCCCGTTCGCGGAAATATCGGCGCATTTCGGCGAACTTTTCCGGATCGGCGCGCTGGAAGCTATAGATCGATTGCTTGGCGTCACCGACGGCAAAGATGGTGCGCGGCTTATCGGCATGGCGCCCGGCATCGATAAAGAATTCTTCCGCCAGAATACGCACCACTTCCCACTGTTCGGGGTTGGTATCCTGCGCCTCGTCAATCAGGACGTGATCAAGGCCCTCGTCCAGCTTGAACAATACCCAGCCGGCAATCCCGGCCTGACGTTGCAGAAGCTGCAGGCTGGTGAGGATCAGGTCATCATAATCAAGGCGCGCATGCAGGGCCTTTTTGGTGGCATAGCGATCCAGCATCGCATTGCCGATGGTAATCAGGGCCGAAGTCGCACCGGCCATGGCGGCGGCCTTACGTTGTCGGTCGACCTCAACCAACCGGGCGCATTCCTGCTCAAGCGCGTCGGCGCCCATCGGATGGTTTTCAGCCGCCCCCTTGGTGATCAGCTTGGCACGCGGTTCACCGGCCGTGGTGAAAAAGACGCTGCGATATTCGTTAAACACCGCAAGGCGGTCTTCGACTGTTGTCTTTTCAAGGAATTGCGCCAATGCCGGGACGCGGGCGATATCGGTTTTGGTTCCGGCCTCAAGGGCAGCCAGCCCGCGCATCAAGCCATCACGATCAAAGGCATCATCGGAAAGGGCCTTGGTCAGGATGGTTTCATCATCAAGTCCGACCGGCACGCCAAGTGCCTTATAGACCGCATCGCGCATGCGGTTGGCCCCACCAAGATTGGTGAGCATGCGTTTAAGCCGACCACGTTCACGCGCCAGTTCGCTCATGACCTCGCCAAAGGCGCCTTCGCGGACCTGACCAGTGACGACCGACAGGGCATGGGCCAGATCATCGTCGCGGCCGGTGCGGGCGAATGCCAGGACCTCTTCCTGTACATCGGCCATGGTTTCAGCCGCTGTACGGTCATCCATGATTTCAAAATGCGGTGCCAGTCCGGCTTCCAGCGGGAAACGACGCAACAGCGACTGACAAAAGGCGTGAATGGTCTGGATTTTCATGCCGCCCGGCGCATCGAGCACCCGGGCAAACAGCTGGCGGGCGCGGATGGTTTCATCGGCACTGGGTGCTGTCCCCGCCAGATTGGCAAGATCGGCCTGAAGATCGCGATCCTCCATCGTCGCCCAACGGCCCAGCCGTTCATTGACACGGTTGGCCATCTCGGCAGCAGCGGCCTTGGTAAAGGTCAGACAGAGGATCCGATGCGGCTCTGTGCCCGAAAGCATCAGGCGCAATACCCGATCAGACAGCACCTTGGTCTTGCCCGCGCCGGCAGAGGCCGACACCCAGACCGATGCATTCGGATCAGATGCATTGCGTTGCAGGACGTTGGGATCGGTTCCGCGCATTTCACTCATGACGCATCGCCCTCCCCGCCACTATCAACGTCATCAAGCTCTTCGACATCCTCGCTGCCCATCCATTCACGCAAACGGGCGAGATGGACATAGTCGGAGTATTTCGGCGCGTGATCGGGATGCGGAACACTCAGGTATGGTGTCTCAGGATCGGCAAAGGCCGCAGCCAAGCCATTCACGCCATCTACCGCTGCGTGGGCAAGTTCGGCCGGTGTGGTTTTCATCCGGCCTGTATTGATCTCAACGATCTCACCCGCCGGATCGCCGCCCGAGAGTTTCCAGAACGCCATGCTGGCCGGGGGACCGGCGGGCACATCGCCAAAGCCACCCTTTTCGGCAATCGCGGCCTCAAGCGGTAGTTGCGGAGCAAAACCGTTGGCAACATCACCCTGACTGGGCGGGGCGCCGGTTTTATAGTCAATGATCGCAATGCCGCCATCGCGCAGAGCATCAATGCGGTCAGCCCTTGCATAGACCTGAAAACCGCTGCTGGTATCAAGGGTTCCGGCCTGCTCGGTATAGGATTTCCGCACGGCATCGCGACGCGCGGCTTCGGTCTGGATGAACCATTTGGCGATGCGCTCGAACCGTGGCCACCAGAAGGCCCAAAGACCAGGGCGTGCGGCCAGCGGTTTGAACACTTCACGGCCAATAATCAGCAATTCCTGTTCGCCATCGGGTGGCAAATGTTCGGGATGACGGGCGATGAATTGATCAAGGGCCTCGTGGATCAGGTTGCCGTAATCGGCTGCACCGGGATCCTCATCAACACCATCAAGCTTGCGCAGACCCAGGATATGACGGGCATAAATCGCATAAGGGTCACGCATCCATGTTTCGATCTGGGTCACCGACAGGCGATCCGGGCGGGCCGATACCGGTGGTTTGGGTGCCGGGCGACCGATTTTAACCCGCATGTCAGGTGCCGGTTCGTCAATCAGATCGGCCAGTGCACGCCATTCGACCGCATCGGGTTTTTCCATCGAAACGCCGGATTTGCGCAGAATGTTTTCAATCCGTAACAACCAGCGCGACGGCACGGTCGGCGTGCCTTCGATACGCAAGGCACGGGTCATCACCACATTGGGCGAACAAAACAGCTGCTGGAAATCATGGGCCGATTGCCCGACCCGGTGTTCGGGGGCAGGCAGGCCGAAATTACGGCGCATCGGGCGGCTCATCCACGGATCAGCGCCGGCTTCCGGCGGCCAGACGCCTTCATTAAGACCACCCAGAATGGTCAGATCGGCTTGCTGCATCTGGGCTTCGACCGTTCCCCAGATAAACAGACGCGGATGTTTGCCATAGCGCGGACGCACCGCCCGATCTGCCATAAGCGCATCCAGAAACGCGCCATACCGGTTGCCCGGCATCGAGGCAAAATCAGCAAGTGCGTTCAGCAATTCATGGACAAAATCCGCCAATGCCTCACCCGCTTCGCCGCGCCACAGGCGATCAGCCCCGGTTTGGGTGTCGCTGGCTGCCAATGCCTCCGCCGCAGTTATGTGACAGCGCAGCAGATGCACCGGCGCATGGGTTTTATCACCGGTCAGGTCATCAAGCGCATCAAGACAGGTTTTAAAACGGGCGACCAGATCGCTCAGCCGCGCATGATCATCGCGAATGCGCTCGATCCGGCCAATGGTGCTGTCTGATCCGGATGCGCCAAGTCGCGCCACGGTATCCTCGCACCAGCCATCGAGGGCGGTTTGCAACCCATCCAATCCCGGCCCCGGTCGGGCACCGCGCAGAACTTCCTTTTCGAGCAGGCGGGTCAGAACGCGGAAGGTCTCGGGTGACAGACCCGCTGCCGACAATGGGTGTTTCAGCAGTTCCAAAAGCGGAACCGGGGCGAATTCTTCCTGAACGGCGCGCACGACCAAACGAAGATAGATCGCCGGTGCCGTGTCATGCAGCGGGATACCCGCCGAGTCATCAATTTCGACCTCCCACCGGCGGAGTTCCGTCGCCACACGACGGGCAAGGCCACGATCAGGTGTCACCAGTGCGCAGGTCTTTTCAGGATGTTCGAGCGCCTCGCGCATCATAAGCGCAATCGTGGTTGCCTCTTCACGTGCGCCGGAGCAATCAACACGCAAAACGCCATCCATCACATCCGGCGCAAAACCTGTGATATGGCGCCAGTGATGGGTGGTTTTGGCGGGCCTGAGCGCCTCACGGGCAAGACGGCGACGTTCGATGGTGGCATCGCTTTCGGGGTCAAGGGCCGGCCAGGGCAGAACACTATCGGCGTGACGGCCAATATGGCCAAGCGTCTTGCCCAGTAGATGTTGCGGATGGGCGGCATCATCGGCAATCGCCGCCCAGTCTTCGTGGCTCAGCCCCGCCATCAGACCGGGCAGAACCACCCGGCCCTGTGGCATGGCGAGAACTGCCTTCATCAAATCGCGCAAGGCCGGAAACGGCCCGGTGGAGCCAACAATCAGAACCGGCGTTTCGGGCGGCTTTTCAGCCCAAAGCGCGATCTGTGCCGCAATCAGCGCATTGCGCCGCATGGCCCGGTCACTGACATCCTGCGAAGCCAGAATCCCCGGCCAGTGGATGGTGAGAATTTGCAGAAATTCGAGGGTGAGCTGCCAGTGTTCGGCGAATTCTTCGGGCACCAGTCCCTTAAGATCGTCAAAGGCGCAGTTTTCGGTTTGCACCTGATCAAGAAAGCGTGCGAGTTCCCCGGCAAGTCGGGCGGCCTGATCGGCGGTCGGCTTTTCACCACGATGATCGGGACGGCCCATGATGAGCTGGGTCAGAAGCAACTTGCGCTGCAGATCGGGGATGGCGGGGGGCAGGTCGAGGGCCGCCTGTTCGCCGCCCGCACCATAAATCGCCAGTTCATCTTCATCCGCCTCACCGAGTGGACGAATGGTCGGAAGCAGGGTCACGGCACCTTGCGATTGCCGCAGGAAAGCATCGCGCATCACCTTGGCGGAACGACGATTGGGCACCATCAGGACATAGTCAGGCAGCGCATCTGACTGATCAGCGGTTTCAGCCATCAGTTGTTTGGCAATCAAATCGGCAAAGGCAACGCCGGGCGGAATGAAAAACAGGTTTGAGGGTGGCGAAGCCTGCCCGGCGAAGGAGGCTTCGTCATATTCGGGCGCGTCCATGTAATCAAACAGGTCGGCCATCAAACCCCCCCGGATGCGGCTTTCTTGGCGCGCTCAACCTCAAGCGCCTTGGCGATGACAGGCTCGGAATCCTTGAGCGCCTCGGGCGTGCCGATATGGAAATATCCGCCATCATGCACCAGACCATAACACCGACCCGCCGCCAGTGCCTTGTCATAAACGACATTGAGCGACCAGGCACCATCAGGCGTGTGTTCAAACAGATGCGGTGCCAAGACCTGCACACCTGTAAAGAAATAAGGGGCTGACGGCGCTTCACCGCGCCGTTTGAGCCGCCCGTCGACCTGCCAGAAGAAATCGCCAGCCCCGTCATAACCATAACCGTCTGCCACCGGATAAAGAGCCAGAAGCGCGTCCATATGGTCAGGGTCAAAGGCATTGATCAGGCGATCAAACAGTGGCTCAGCACCCTCCGTCCAGAAGACATCGGCATTGGCAATCAGAACCGCATCGTCATTAAGCTTCGAGAGCGCATTTTTCACCCCGCCGCCGGTTTCAAGCAGATCAATTTCGGGCGAGGTGACAATGGCGGGCGCGGTTCTGTCGCCAACATGATCAATGATCTGCTGACCAAGATAGTGCGCATTGACCACCGCCTGCGTGACACCGGCGTTTGCCAGTTTATCAAGCACGTGATCGAGCATCGGCTTGCCTGCGACCGATATCAGCGGCTTTGGCACCGTATCGGTGATCGGGCGCATGCGCTTGCCAAGGCCCGCCGCCAGAACCATGGCCTGTGCCTTTGTTTCTGGTGCGCTCATGGGTTTGCCTCTTTGCCGGATGGGGTTTGGTTTTTCACAAGTGCCGGGGCGGTGCGGGCATCAGTCGGGATATGGGCATCCACCCAATCCTGAAGGGCTGGCAAGTGATCAGAAGCCCCGCGCAGGATCATGTCCCAGCAGCGCGGGATAAAATCGAAATAGCGGGTCTTTCCGGCCTTGATCGCAAGCCAGCCAAACCGGCCAAGGATGCGGAAATTACGCACCATCGAGGTCGCAATATAGGCCGTTTCGAAATCAGAACGATCAATATCGGGGAACGCCGCGAGATAGAATTCCTTCATTCGGGTTTCAAGATCCGGGCCGATATCATGGCGCACATCGCGCAGGAGCGATCCCAGATCATAGGGCCTTGGTGCAATGGCCGCGTCCTGAAAATCAATGATGCCGCAATCGTCACCACCCTCGCCATTTTCGACCAGCATCAGGTTATCAACATGATAATCGCGGTGAATGATCACTTCCCCCACCTGCCAGCAGAGTGGTAAGACAGTTTCAAGAAGCTGATCAAAAGCGGTACTTGCCGCCTCGCGCTTGGCCGCATACGGGATGATCAATGGCAGATAATCGGTCTTGAAGCTTGCGAGCATGCGACGCAGGTTTTCCGGACCATAGCGCACGAGCCCGCAATCCTTCATTCCGCCGCCGTCGCAGAAGCGATGCAGGGTGATCAGCTGTTCAACCGCACGCAGGTAAAGCGCATCCTCCGTTGTGCCATCAAGCATTGCGCTCCCTTGAAACGCCTCGGTAAAGGTGATGTCACCGAAATCCTCGATCAGGACCAACCCACGCTTTTCATCCGCCGCGTAGATTTCCGGCACCCGCCAACCGGCCTTTTGAAACAGGCTTGTTGTTTGCAAAACCGGAGAAACCGAGGCCGGGCGTTCGGGACTGTCATGAATGCCATGCGGATCGACATAAATGGCCGAGGGCGGAAAATCCATCAGAAGGGCGGTGTCATGACGCCGTTCAAGACGGAAATATTTCCGGGCCGAGGCATCATCAACCAGCGGCATGACCTGCGCGTTTTGCCAGCTGCAGGTGACCAAGAAATCCTGGCGTTCGGCATTGCGGCGTTCCTGATCGGGGCTTGCGCGGTTCATGACGGGCTTACCACCAGAGCATTGATCCGCGCGGTCCATTCTTCGCCATGCGGTTCAAGCTTGAACACACGACCATCCGGGGTCGATCCGGGTTCGATATGAATATCAAGACGGTTTTCCGGGGTAAGATATTCCAAGCGATCCGGCCATTCGATCAGGCTGATGGCATCCGAAAAGGCATCCTCGATATCCAATTCATGGACTTCTTCGGGATCAGACAAACGATAAAGGTCAAAATGCCAGACCGGCACGCGATCAAGCTCATAGATCTGTACCAGTGTGAAAGTCGGACTGGGGACTTCTTCATGCGGGTTATTGGCCACCGCCCGGATGAAGGCCCGGCAAAAGGCGCTTTTGCCCATGCCCAGTGTTCCGTGCATCAAGATCACATCGCCTGCCCTGGCAACAGCGGCAAGCTTGGCGGCAAGGGCTTCGGTCCCGTTCTGATCGCTGACAGTGACTGTCCTGGTCATGATGTCCGTCTTTTGAATGGCTCTTGCACTCTGTTTTAGGGGGTTGATGCGGCCTTTCGCAATGAGTTTTGGCCCATGTGCTGCAATTCACGGCGCAAAGCCGGAAAAAGGCCGGTTTACATTGCGATATCGTGCCCCAGATGCTATCTGGCTGCATAAGAAATCCCGCACACCGCCGGGCTTGGGGTCAGCACCCTACCCAAATTCGATTTTATTTGGATGGAAGAAGTATGTCAGACGCATCGCATAGCACAGATATTGCCATTATTGGCGCAGGCCCGGTCGGGCTTTTTGCGGTTTTCGAAGCCGGTATGCTGGGGCTTAAATCCCATGTGATCGACGCGCTTGATATGGTTGGCGGCCAGTGCAGCGCGCTTTATCCGGAAAAGCCGATTTTTGACATTCCGGCCCACCCGCAGATTGCCGGTCAGGACCTTATTCATCAGCTTGCCAAACAGGCCGATCCGTTCGAGCCGACCTATCATCTGGGTCAGCAGGTTACCAAGCTTGAGAAACGCGATGACGGCCGTTTCACGCTGGAAACCACCAAGGGCACGGTGATTGATGCCGGTGCGGTCGTGATTGCAGCCGGTTGCGGTGCCTTCGGCCCGAACAAGCCGCCGATGGATGGCCTTGAAGATTACGAAGGATCGGGTGGCGTTCAGTATTACGTCAAACGCCGTGCGGACTTTGCTGGCAAAAACGTCGTAATTGCAGGTGGCGGTGACTCGGCTGTCGACTGGGCGCTTTCGCTGCATGACATTGCAGCCAAGGTCATGGTTGTCCATCGTCGCCCGAAATTCCGTGCCGCCCCGGACAGCAGTGCAAAACTGCAGGCACTGGCAGAAGCCGGCAAGATCGAGATGGTCATCCCCTATCAGCTTAAAGGCCTTATGGGTGAAAACGGCATCCTGTCACATGTGGTTGTCGCGACCCTGAAGGGCGAAGAGCGCGAGCTTGAAGCCGACCATCTCCTGCCGTTCTTTGGTCTTGCCATGGAACTCGGTCCGATTGCCGACTGGGGCCTTAATCTTGAGAAAAACCATATCGGCGTCAAACAGGCGACCATGGAAACATCGGTGCCGGGCATCTTTGCCATCGGCGATATCGCGACCTATGAGCACAAGCTCAAGCTGATCCTGTCAGGCTTTGCCGAAGGTGCAAGTGCGATCCATGCGGCCCGCGCCTACATGTTCCCGGACAAGGAATTCCACTTCGAATATTCGACGACGACGGGCGTTCCGAACGAATAGCCCGACATTTGGTCACACCTTTCAAGGAAGCGCACCATGACCACAACACATTCCGAACACTCAGGGGGTTGTCTTTGTGGCGCGGTGCGCTTTGTTGCATCAGGGGAGCCGCTTGGCGGCAATCACTGCCATTGCGGCATGTGCCGCAAGGATAGTGGTTCAGGTGTCTCGACCTTTGTCAGCTTCCCGGCCAGTGCCGTTTCGTGGAATGGCAAACCGAGTGATTATGAAAGCTCACCTGGCAAATTTCGCGGTTTTTGCCCGAAATGCGGGTCAAGCATCACTTGGCGCAAGGGAGATGATGACAGCTTCATCGATTTCCGCCTTGGCACCTTTGATGATCCAAGCCCGTTCAAAGCCCAAAAGCATCTTTGGATGAGCACAGCCCTGCCAAGCTTTGCCGATATTGATCCCAAGATCGACCATTTCGACTGATTAGGTCGAAAGCAAACGCACCATATCGACAAGAAACTCACCATCGTGACTAGGATGGGGCCGAGTTCCTGTTTCCTCAAAGCCACAACGAGCATAAAGCCTGCGATTGGCCTGCATCTTTGTGTTGGTATAAAGCGAAATGCTGGCATATCCGCCCAATCTAGATTGCTCACAGGCCAGCTCAATCAAACCAGCTGCCACTCCCCTACCCTGAAATTCTGGTAGCACCGCAACACTGTAAATCTCAGCATGATGCTTCGGGAACGCCAACACAAGAACACCAACCGGCTGGTGGGTTATCTCGGCAAGCCAAACCAGATCGGCCTCAATCCGTTCAGCATAATCTTCAAAAGCAGGCTTTGGCACCGCACCGATAACCGCCTGATATGCCGGTATGTAGGCCGCAGCACTAATTTCCCGAACAATTTCTTGGTCTGCATGCTCGGCCAAACGGCAGTTCGGACTATCGGCCATGCGTTCGCACTCCAAGAGGTTAGATCGCCACGCCAAGATGTTCAGCAAGAACCCCGACAATCATGCCGTGATCTTCATGCGATGCGAGGCCGGATACCGTAATCGCGCCAATCACGCCCACCCCGGCAACCCGGATCGGGAAACTGCCGCCGTGATCGGCATAGTCGGCGAAATCAATGCCGTGATCGGCCAGTGTCTTGCCCTTGGCTTTGAGCTCCGCGCCAAAACGCATCGAGCTTTGATGTTCACGCAGCACCAGATTGCTTTTGCGGCGTGCCCACGCATCATTGGCCGGTTTGGCCCCGGCAAGGGATGCATGAAACAGGTTACGGTCCGGGGTGCGGATATTAACCGCGACCGGGGCATTTTTCGCCTGTGCGACACCCACCAGTTTGGGGCCGATTGACCAGGCGGTGTCTTCGTCAAAACGGTCAAACACCAGAACGTCTTCCTGTCTGGCAAGCTGGTCCAAATCCATCGGGGGCTCCTTGGTCAAATAGCGGGTTGGTCTGGCCATCCATAACGCAGCATGGGGTTATGGGAAACCACAAAGAAAAAAGGCTGCATCCGCAAGGGAATACAGCCTTTGTTTCGATATCGTAATTTCGGCTTACTTGTCGTCGCCCATCTTGAGCGCGTTAATAAAGGCCGATTGCGGAATTTCGACCTTGCCGAACTGACGCATCTTTTTCTTACCGGCCTTCTGTTTTTCAAGAAGCTTGCGTTTACGTGAAACGTCACCGCCGTAACATTTCGCCGTCACGTCCTTACGCAGTGCTGATACGGTTTCACGGGCAATCACCTTGCCACCGATGGCGGCCTGAATGGCGATCCGGAACATCTGGCGCGGGATCAGGTCCTTAAGACGCTTACAGATCTCGCGACCACGATATTCAGCCGCCGAACGGTGAACCATGAGCGCCAGCGCATCGACCGGTTCTTCGTTAACAAGGATGGATACCTTGACCAGATCGCTTTCATCGTAACCGGCGATCTCGTAATCGAAGCTGGCATAACCGCGCGAGATCGATTTCAGACGGTCATAGAAGTCAAAGACGACTTCGTTGAGCGGCAGCTTGTAAACCGCCATTGCCCGGTTACCGACATAGGTCAGGTCAAGCTGAACACCACGGCGTTCGGTGCAAAGTGTCAGGATGCCGCCAAGATATTCGTCCGGCACCATGATCGAAGCCTTGATCCACGGCTCTTCAATCGCCTTGATCTTGGTAACGTCGGGGAAATCTGCCGGGTTATGCAGCATGATTTCTTCGCCCTTGCTGAGCGTGATCTTGTAGGACACCGACGGTGCGGTCGTGATCAGATCAAGCTCGAACTCGCGTTCCAGACGTTCCTGAATGATTTCAAGGTGAAGCAGACCAAGGAAGCCACAACGGAAACCAAGACCAAGAGCGGTCGAGTTTTCCGGTTCGAACTGGAAGGATGCGTCATTGAGATGCAGCTTTTCCAGCGCATCCCGCAGCACTTCATATTCGCTGGTATCAACCGGGAAGATGCCACAGAACACAACCGGGATGGACGGCTTGAAACCGGCCAACGGTTTGGCACAGGGGCGTTTTTCCTCGGTAATCGTGTCACCGACTTCACATTCGGCAACGGTTTTCATACCGCAATTGATAAAGCCGACTTCACCCGGGCCGAGTTCATCAAGCGCAAGCGGTTTTGGTGTAAAGACGCCAACACGTTCGATCTGATGGGTGACCTTGGCGTTCATGAAGCGGACTTTCTGACCCTTTTTCAGGGTACCTTCCTTCACGCGCACCAGAATCATCACACCGAGATAGGTGTCATACCAGCTATCGACCAGAAGCACTTCAAGCGGCGCATCCGCATCCCCGGTCGGGGCCGGAAGACGATGAACAAGGGCCTCAAGCACATCAGGCACGCCCAGCCCGGTTTTGGCCGAAATCATCACCGCGTCAGAGGCATCAATGCCAATCACTTCCTCGATCTGTTCCTTGACCTGATCGGGCTCGGCGGCCGGAAGGTCGACCTTGTTCAGGACAGGTACGATTTCGTGGTTGTTTTCGATCGCCTGATAGACGTTGGCAAGGGTCTGTGCTTCCACACCCTGGGCGGCATCGACAACCAGAAGCGATCCTTCGCATGCGGCAAGCGAGCGCGACACTTCATAGGCAAAGTCAACGTGGCCCGGCGTATCCATCAGGTTAAGGGTATATTCCTGCCCGTCCTTGGCGGTGTATTTCAACCGAACGGCCTGGGACTTAATGGTGATGCCACGTTCGCGTTCGATATCCATCGAATCGAGAACCTGATCGGCCATTTCACGTTCGGTCAGGCCACCGGTCAACTGGATCAGGCGGTCGGCCAGGGTAGATTTACCGTGGTCGATATGGGCGATGATCGAAAAGTTACGAATGTTCTTAAGGTCAGTCATTTTTGGCTGCTTCTGGCACTAAAATTGGCTGGCATTTCGCCGCGTGGCACATTGTTTCGAAACGGTGTGATCACCCGATACCCGGTTGAGCAACAACGCGTAAATCGCCAGTCTTTGCAATATCCCCTGCCCCGTCAGCCAGCCGTTTTTTGGCAGCGACGTCAGGCCGCATCACATGTTGGATGCAAAAGGGCATGATCTAAAAAACCAGCATTACGCGATCATTGCATCGTTCGGGAAATCGGTTTTGTCATTTCCCGGATCAATCACCAGCGGGTTTATAGGGGTTTTTGCACGGAATTAGAAGCGTTGTGTTATGTTCCAGTCATGCACAAATTGCCTGCGGGTGGCTTATGCCGACATGACCGCTGCACGGACGTCGTGATTGTTCGGGTTTTTGCCTGATCCCAAGCGGCGCAATCGCGGGCTGAGATGCCGTCAAACGCATGAATTCATTTGTTTGCATCCTTTTCAACCGGGTGAAAAGGTCTTAGATTTCAACCTGAAGGAAACGTTTTTTCTGTCGGCAGGACCTTGCCAAAAACATGTTCATAACATCCATCGAGCCATCCCTGTCCCGACGCAGCCTTGTGAAGCTGCGCAAACGGCTTGCAGCCCTGACTATGACGGGTGTTTTTGTGCTGCTGTTTTCCTTCTTCTTTATCCAGAAAACGCTTTATGACAGCGCGGTCGAACATGCCAGTGCCCAGCTTGAAGCCACTGCGTTCCGTCTTGGGTCGATGCTGTTGCTCCATGATGACGTCGATCTGCAAAAGATCGTCTCGGACAATTCCGATATCATTGTCGGCCTGCTTGATAATGACCTGAACCAGATCAAGGGTTTTATCCCGCCGCATTTGCTGGGCGATCTTGGCGAATATATCAGCACCCAGGACACAGACCGTGATTCGCTTCTGTGCGTGCATGGCAGCGAGGTCATGGTCCTGGCCTATAGCAAACTTCCCGACATCAACCGGATTGTTGTCACCTACACACCACGCAGCACGCTGTTACATAACTGGCGCGATGCCTTCATCTTGCATGCGCTGATGTTTGTCATGGCGATGACCATCCTGTGCGGGCTTGCGATCTGGTTGTGGCAGCGCCTTAAACGCCAGCACATGCGTGCCGCCCACCTTGCCGAACATTTCAGCGATACGGAAAACACCCTGTCGGAATGTGGTTGTGCGGTGATCAGCTGGCCGGTTGATACAACCGACGGCAAACTGACAACGCAATTGAATTGGCCGGAAATTCTCGGATCAAGTTCCGAAAACCTGGCGCCGACCATGACCGATTTCCTTGATCGTCTGGCCCCGGCATCGCGCACCAAATTGCGCGGTCCGTTGATCGAGAATGTGTGGCCGGATGCGCGGGTCGGAACAATGGTTGATGTCCGAACGGCCAAAAACCTGATGCAGCGTTTTTATCTGATGGCGCATCGCTATACCGAACAGGATGAGCAATTCATTTCAGTACTGCTGCTTGAAACCGCATCCCAACAGGAACTGTGTCATCCGTTCGAGACCTATCTGCGTCATACGCCGGAACCGGCAATCGCGATTGATAGCGAGGGCGTTCTGCGTGGCTTCAGCCCGGCGCTGGAAGAACTGATGGGGCTGCCGGTGCATGACATCGTCAACAAGCAGTTCTTCAAACTGTTCGTGCCAGAAGACCAGCAAACAGCAATGACCGCCATGCGCCAGAAAAGCGGGACGACGATGCTTGGCGATGGCAAATCCATCCTGCGTGTTCTCGACCGCAAGGGAAATACCCACTGGCTGGCCTGGCATTGTGTTGGCCCATTTGACGACATGATCTTCTGCAGTGCGCGCGACGTGACCGAGTTCGTTGAAAACGCCAACAAGCTGCGCGACACGCTTGATCAACTCAAACGCAGCAACGAAGACCTTGAACAGTTCGCCTATGTGGCGTCGCACGATTTGCAGCAGCCCTTGCGCATGGTGGCAAGCTATACGCAGCTTCTCAAGCAACGCTACAGCGGCACCCTTGATCAGGAAGCCGACGAATATATCGACTTTGCCGTCGACGGCGCCAAGCGCATGCACAAGCTGATCAGTCACCTGCTTGAATATGCCAAAACCGGCACCAGCGAGGAATTCAGCGTCATTGACTGCAATCAGGTTCTGAACGAGGCGCAGGCCGACCTCAAAGACGTGATTGGGCGCGAACATGCCACCATCACCCATGATGACCTTCCAACCATCAAGGGCGACCGCATCGCGCTTTCGCGGCTGTTCCAGAACCTGTTGTCCAACGCGATAAAGTATCGTCGCCCGGGCGTGCCGCCGCATATTTCCATCACGGTCGAACCCGATCCGGTAATGCGCGATTACTGGCGGTTTTCGGTCCGCGATAATGGCATTGGCATCCATCCCGAACATGCGCAGCGGATTTTCCGCCTGTTCCAGCGCCTGCATAAGGACGAGTTTTCCGGAACGGGACTTGGACTTTCGCTTTGTCGCAAGATCGTTGAACAGCATGGGGGGCGCATCTGGCTTGATACCAGCCGTCCTGTCAGTGATCCGGGCACAACCATCATCTTTACCCTGCGGGTCCATCACCCTGATCAACGCGAAAGCCGGTAAGCTTATCCGCTGACGTTCTTGCACGGGCCTCACGCGCCCGGATGGCAAGTATCTTGCTTCGTCTTTTGCATGAGACGGGCAGACAGGTAAAAGCTGCCCTGTGCCTGTTATGGAGCGTTAAATGTTCAAGACCGTGATCCTGCCCCGCCCGATCCTTAAACCCATTCTGGCGATGCTCGGCCTTTTGGCGCTGAGTGCATGTGGGTCGGACATGCGCACCATGAATGACAGCCACATGCAGACACTGGCCTATTACTTTGCCGAACATGAACCGGGCGAACCATTGCCGCGCGGCTGGCGGCGGCTGGATGGCGCAGAAATCAATTACCGTTTTGCAAACGAAACGTATGCGGTCTATTCGATTGACGAGGACGAGCAGCTTCTTGTCATGCATCTCTATGACAATGGCACCGGCCGCCTGGAGGCCGATGATGATCGCGAACGGTGTGAGTGGAACAGCATGGTCGATCAGCTGACCATTGAGTGCGATGACACCGATATGGAATGGCATATTTTCACCAATGGCCCGGATCTGATCGCGCTTGATCTTGATGAAGACGAATATGCCATCTTGCGCAAACGGCCCGGTCGGTAATTTTGACCGGTTTGCCGCAAACAAAACGGGCTGCCCCATAAGGAGCAGCCCGTTTTCATTGAGATAGTCAGTGCAACCTTAAGCGCGCAGCGAGCCGCCGGTAGCCTTTTCGACCGCTTCGACAACCTTTTTGCAGACCGCTTCGATTTCTTCTTCGGTCAGGGTTGCCTTGGTCGGCTGCAATGTGATCGAGAAGGCCAGTGATTTCTTGCCATCCTCAATCCCCTTGCCGGCATAAAGGTCAAAGATCGTCACATCCGTAATCAGATTGCGATCAGCGCCCTTGGCCGCCTTGATGATTGCCTCGGCCTTCACACTTTCATCAAGAAGGAAGGCAAAGTCACGTTCGACCGACTGGAAGCTTGATGCATTCAGCGCCGGACGGGCCGTACCCTTTTTCTTGGGCATTGGCACATTTTCAACAAACAGCTCAAACGCCACAACGCGGCCTTTGACACCAAGCGCCTTAAGCACCTTAGGATGCAGTTCCCCGAAATAGCCCAGAACGTTTTTCGGACCCAGCTGCAGGGCAGCGGAACGGCCCGGGTGATACCATTCCGGCGCACCGTCGGTATTGACCTGGACATTGGCGGCATTGGTGCCCAATGCTTCGATCAGGGCTTCGGCATCGGCCTTGACGTCAAAGACATCAACATCACGGCGCGAACCGGTCCAGCTGCGTGGTGTGGTCGCACCGGCGCGCAGGCCAGCCGCCACCAGACGCTGATCACCCGGCTGATCGCCAAAGAATTCCGGACCGACTTCAAACAGGGCAAGGTCAGAAAAACCACGTGCCTGGTTACGACCGGCAGCCGCGATCATGTTGATCAGGGCGTTCGGACGCATGATATCAAGATCGGAGCTGATCGGGTTGGCCAGATACAGACCTTCTTTAAGCTCGCCAAACAGCTTGGCCCAACGCGAGTCCGTAAAGGACCAGGTGACGGTTTCATAAAGGCCACGCGACGCTAGGACACGACGGGTCAGACCGACCCGCTTTTGCATCGGGGACAGAGCCGGCACCGGCAGGCTGCTTTCACGTTCCAGCGGCACGGTCGGGATTTTGTCATAGCCGACAATGCGCAGGACTTCCTCGACCAGATCGGCTTCACCGATGATGTCCGGGCGCCAGGTCGGTGCGACAGCGGTAATGACCGGTGCGGAACCACTGACCTCGAAACCAAGCGATTTCAGAATGTCGATGGCACGATCGGCCTCAACAGCAACACCGCCGAGTTCGAGGATTCGGTCAATGCGCAGATCAAAGGAATTGCGCGGGTTCGGTACTTCGCCTGCCTTGACGACATGCGAGACTTCGCCACCACAAAGCTCCGTAATCAGATGGGTGGCAACTTCCATGCCCCATGCGATCGATTGCGGATCAACGCCGCGCTCGAACCGATAACGGGCATCGGAATTGACCTGAAGCTTGCGGCCGGTCTTGGCGATGCTGATCGGATCGAACAGCGCACATTCGACAAAAACATTGGTCGTTTCTTCAAGGCAGCCGGTTTCTTCACCGCCGATGATCCCGCCAATACCAAGTGCCTTGGCCTGATCGGCAATGACAACCATGGAATCGGAAAGTTCGTATTCCTTGTTATCAAGGGCTGCGATCTTTTCACCATTGGTCGCGTAGCGCACATTGATATCA
Source organism: Thalassospira sp. HJ (assembly GCF_000948415.1). Lineage (GTDB taxonomy): Bacteria > Pseudomonadota > Alphaproteobacteria > Rhodospirillales > Thalassospiraceae > Thalassospira. The sequence continues at coordinate 223,208 of NZ_JYII01000020.1, forward strand.
CCCGACAGCTTGTCGGCGTCAAACACGTGCAGCGGACGGCCCAGATCGTGGGTCAGAAGGTTGGTAATATCCACCAGTGCCGAAATCGGACGCAGACCGATGGCTTCCAGACGGGCTTTCAGCCATTCCGGGCTTTCGGCGTTTTTCACACCGCGGATGTAACGGCCATAAAATGCCGGAACCGCATTGTTGCTGGCGATATCGCCGCTGATCGCAACGCCAATCGGGCTGTCAAACGAACCAGCAACCGCTTCTTGACGCGGATCGGCCTTAAGCGTGCCAATACCAGCTGCGGCCAGATCGCGAGCAATGCCGCGCACACCGGTGCAATCGGGGCGGTTCGGGGTCAGGCCGATTTCGATGATTGGATCATCCGCACCAAGAACACTGGCGACCGGTGCACCGATTTCAGCGTCTTCTGGCAGTTCGATGATGCCGTCATGGTCTTCACCAAGGCACAGCTCACGGGTGGAGCACATCATGCCCTGACTTTCGACACCGCGGATCTTGCCCGGCTTCAGCTTGGAGCCATCAATCGGAATGATCGCCCCCGGCTGTGCCAGTGCGACCTTCAGGCCCGTACGTGCATTGGGTGCACCACAGACGACCTGAATGATTTTGTCGCCGGTATTGACCCGGCAAAGCTTCAGGCGGTCGGCATCGGGATGCTGGCCTGCTTCTTCGATGTGCGCGACGCGGATGTCGGCAAGGGCTGCCGCGCGGTCGGTCACGCCTTCAATTTCAAGACCGATATCGGTCAGTTTTTCGGCGACCACCTCGATCGATGCATCGGTATCGAGGTGCTGTTTCAGCCAATTCAGTGTGAATTTCATAATCTCAGCCCCTTACCATGTTCGGTACATCCAGCGGCACGAAACCATAATGTTTCAGCCAGCGCAGATCGGTATCGAAGAAGGTGCGAAGATCGGGAATGCCGTATTTCAGCATCGCGATGCGTTCGATCCCCATGCCAAAGGCAAAGCCCTGATATTCTTCGGGATCAAGACCACAGGCAGACAGAACACGCGGATGAACCATGCCGCAGCCAAGAATTTCCAGCCAGTCGTCGCCTTCACCGATCTTGAGTTCCCCACCCTTGCGCGAGCAACCGATATCCATTTCAGCACTCGGTTCGGTGAAGGGGAAGAAGCTCGGACGATAGCGCACAGGCACATCATCAAGTTCGAAATAGGTTTTGACGAACTCAAGCAGGCAACCCTTGAGATGGCCCATGTGGGTCTTCTTGTCGATCACCAGGCCTTCGACCTGATGGAACATCGGCGTGTGGGTCATATCGCTGTCAGAGCGATAGGTACGACCCGGCGCAATGATGCGGATCGGCGGGGTTTTGGACTGCATGGTCCGGATCTGCACCGGCGAGGTGTGGGTGCGCAGCACAAGGCGCGAGCCATCTTCCTGTTCGGGCAGATAGAAGGTGTCCTGCATTTCACGCGCGGGATGTTCCGGCGGAATATTCAGCGCAGTGAAGTTATGGAAGTCGTCTTCAACATCCGGACCTTCGGCCAAGGCAAAGCCCATCTCGCCAAAAATCGAGACGATTTCATCAATCGTCTGGCTGATCGGGTGAACACGGCCAGCAGCTTCATCCGGACGCGAGGACAGGGTGACGTCGATCCGCTCGCCCGACAGACGCGCTTCAAGGGCAGCATCTTCAAGGGCGGTTTTGCGGGTTTCGATTGCGCCAGCGACCTGGTCCTTGACGGCATTGAGCGTCTGACCAAATTCACGACGCTGGTCCGGGTCCATCTTGCCAAGGTTTTTCATCAGGCCGGTAATGCGGCCTTTCTTGCCAAGGGCGCTGATGCGGACGTCTTCAAGCGCGGTCAGATCCGCTGCCTTTTCGACTTCCGCCAGAACCTCTTCGCGCAATGCTTCGATGTTTTCCATAACTTCCGACGCTTTGGCTTGGGTTTAAAAATCACAAAAAGAAAAGGGACGGCCAATATGGCCGCCCCTGATCAAATCAGGCAAGTGCCGATGAAACCTTTTTACAAAGGTTTATCAGTCCAGTGCAGCCTGCGCCTGGGTGACCAGAGCTTTGAAAGCTTCCGGCTCACGCACTGCGATGTCGGCAAGAACTTTACGGTCCAGCTCAACACCAGCCTTTTTGAGGCCGTTCATGAACTGGGAGTAGCTCAGACCGTTCTCACGTGCGCCAGCGTTGATACGCTGGATCCAGAGCGAGCGGAACTGGCGTTTCTTAACGCGACGATCGCGGTATGCATACTGCAGACCTTTTTCCACAGCCTGGACGGCGGTGCGGAAAGTGTTGTTGCGGCGACCGCGGTAACCCTTGGCAGCCTTAATAACCTTGCGGTGACGAGCGTGCGAAGACACGCCCCCTTTTACACGAGCCATTTAACTCTCCTTCAACCTTAACCGTACGGCAGGAATTTTTTGACGATGCGGGCATCTGCGTCACAGAGGATCTCCGTGCCACGAGCCTGGCGCTTCATCTTGGTCGGTTTCGCAGTCAGAAGGTGGCGCTTGTTTGCCACGTTGTGACGGACTTTCCCGCTTGCAGTCAGGCGAAAGCGTTTTTTCGCACTCGATTTGGTCTTCATCTTGGGCATTTTTCTATCCTTGCATAAGCAATGAAAACGAAATCCCCTACGGCGGCTGGGCATGCCCTGAAGGATCAATACAGACCTTCCAGCCTCACCACCTGTTTTGGGGACGGGTGGTTATAGACTCCGACTTTACCTTTTTCAAGGGCCAATTCAGCCCTTTCCCCTTGCTTTTTGCGGCATTGAGCCGCCATTGTGGCCAAGCACTGCTTTTCACGGCCAGATCCGCCATCCTCTTATTCGCCATCTGACTGATCACATGTCGCAAATCACATCAATCATTTTGCCGTTCTTTGCGCTGATCGGCCTTGGCTGGATTGGCGGCAAGTTCAAGATCGTGTCGCCGGATGGCATGCGCGGCATCAATGGCTTTGTGTTCTATTTTGCCCTGCCCGCCCTTCTGTTCAAGACACTGGCGACCCGAAGCCCTTCAGAAATCTGGCAGCCCGATATCATGCTGGCTTATGGCGGTGGCACCCTTGTCGTCTATGGCATTTCGCGTCTGATCGCCGCCCGGGTGTTCGATCTTGATCCCACCAGCCGGACACTGTTTTCCTTTGCTGGCACCATGGGCAATGTCGGGTTCATGGAACTGCCACTGATCATCGGCTTGCTGGGTCCGGCCGCAACTGTTCCGTTGATTGTGGCACTTGCGATTGATCTGGTTGTGATGCTGCCGCTCTCGCTTTTACTGCTTGAAGGTGCCAAGCACGCCCAAGGCAGCAACCCGATCGGCAAGATTGTGCGCGGCACATTCACCAACCCGGTGGTCCTTGCGATTATCGCCGGGGTTCTGGTGAGCGTCCTTGATCTCGATTGGCCCGATGGCGTTGATTACCTGCTTGATCTTCTTGGGCAAAGTGCCGGTCCGGCCGCCCTGTTTGCGATTGGTGTTGCACTTGTTGGTCGACCGATTGCTGAAAAGCGGGCTGAGCTTGCCACCATGTCTGTCGCCAAACTGATCGCCCATCCCGTCGCAGTGTTTGTCGGGTTCTGGATTGTCGGTTCTGTCAGCGGGCTTGAGGCAAAAGCAGTTCTGTTGCTCGCCGCCTTGCCAACTGCCGGGAATGTCTTTGTGATCGCGACGACCTATGATCGCTATATCGTGCGCAGTTAATCAATCGTGCTGATGACCACGGCACTTGGTGTGATCAGCTTTTCAGCATTCTCGGTCTATATTGACATGATTGTCGGATGGCTCGACTGAGCCAGCAAAAAGCCAGGACTAAAACGGATCCTGTCAACGGGGCTCGATCAAGAGCAGCCCGCAGAAAAGCGATCAGATGGCCGTTTTGATGGTATGCGCCCGACCGACCCATTTCTCGATTCGGCTCATCAGCTTTTCACGGTTGATCGGCTTGAGCACGAAATCATTCCCGCCAGCAGCAACACCACCGCGCAGGTCCTCTTCACCCTGACGTGCGGTGACATAAATGATCGCACAGGACAGGTCGGGGAACTGTGTCCGGACATTGATCGCCGTTTCGAACCCGTTCATGTCGGGCATCATGATATCCATCAGGATGATGCGCGGACGTTTGGTCTTGAGGAGTTTGAGAAGGTCCTTGCCAGAGGAAACACCCTGAAACGAGAACCCGCCACTTTCGACGATTCGTTTCAGGAGAACCAGACTCTTGGGATCGTCATCGACGCCCACGATCAGAAGATCATTTCCGACTGGCATGGCATTCCCTCTTTGGCTTGAACCTTGGGGTAAAAGGCAAAACGCCGCGTCTTAACGCGGCGCCAGCACCATAATCATAACACGGCCTTCCATCTTTGGCATCATTTCCGGTTTTGCGAGGTCTTCAAGATCCCCCGAAAAACGCTGGAGCATGCCAAGACCAAGGTCCTGGTGAGCCATTTCACGTCCGCGGAAACGCAACGTGACTTTCACCTTGTCTCCACCGCCAAGAAACTTCTGCGCGGCGCGCAGTTTGACGTTGTAGTCATGGACATCGATGTTCGGACGGAGTTTGATCTCCTTGACCTCGATAACCTTCTGTTTCTTTTTGGCCTCGTTCTGCTTCTTGCTTTGTTCGTATTTGAACTTACCGTAATCAATCAGCTTGCAAACTGGCGGCTCGGCATTCGGAGCGACTTCGACAAGGTCGAGTCCAACTTCCGCTGCCATTTCAATGCCTTCACGCACCGTAATCGGGTCGGACATGTTGCCTTCGGCGTCAACGACACAGATGGAACGGGCTTTGATATCCTCATTGACGCGCGGACCTTCCTTGGTCGGCTGCATCGGTTTGCGTGGTCGTGCTATGGATAATCTCCTATGGTCATCAAACAAATCGGTCAGAAACAGAAGCAGGAAAGCGCACATGGAAGTACAGAAGCACCATGGTGTTTTCCATGAGACCTCACCTAGCATATCCACGCGCGTTCAGAAAGCAATGATTTTAGGCAACTAAATCGGCCTCAAAGCGCCATTTTCCGCGCCTTTGTTCCCGAAAGCCAAATCAGTTAAATCCCGCAATCCTAGTCGGTGAGATCAAGACGCTCGCGAATGACATCCATCACGCGGTTTACCGTCAACTCGCGCAGATCGCTTTCACGTACGATGCTGACAGCATTTGGTGCATGACCGCGCGGTGCGCAACGCTTTGGATCAGATTCGCGTGAAAACAGGACGATCGACGGCGCGCCAGCTGCGGCAGCGATATGCATCGGCCCGGTATCATTACCAATCGCCAGAACGGACCGTTCGGCAAGGGAGGCGATATCGAGGAACCCGGTCCGCCCCATCAGATTGCGCGCCTTGGGACACATCTGATCAATCCGGTTTAAAACATCGGCTTCGCTGTCAGTTCCGATTAAGACGGGCGTCAAGCGATAATCCGCTAGCTTTTTTGCAAGCAACCCAAAGCGCTCCGCGGGCCAACGTTTCGCCGGACGATGCGGCGCCCCGCCAGGACAGATCAGGACAAACGGACTTCGAATTCCAAACCGGTCCAGGTCTATATCGGACCCTGAAATGTAAGGTGCTGGAACATCCTTAATACCGACATCAGCGAGCTGATCCGCATGTCGATCAATCGTATGCATGTTTGAGCGTTCAGGATTGGCATGCGGATGCGAGCAGCCACGCGCAATCCCGGACCATTCGGGCTTTGGACCCGGCCAGAACAGTTTGTAATAGAATCCGGACCGATCCGAGGTCTGCAGATCATAGACCCTATCAAAATTGCCATTGCGCAAAAACCGGCGCAGCGCCAAGACTTCGCGCACGTTGCTCAGTTTCGGCCGGCGGTCGATGGCAATTGAGTCAAAAAAGCCACTGGCCTTCATCAAATCAACATACGGCCGCGTGGTCAAAACCGTGATATGCGCATCAGGGTGAGCCGCACGGATGGCCGCAAACGGCCCCATGGCCAGAACTACATCACCAAGTGCGGATAGTTTGATAACCAGAATACGCTCACGCTTCGGTTCCGGCTTTGCTGCAACCGTCTGACCATCAGTCTCTGAATTTTGCGCGTCAGCAGGCGAAGTTTCAGTTTGCTTGTCGATCATGCAGCGTTCCTGATCACCCGCTTCAGTGCCTTGGCATAAACATTCAGAGTCCGCTCTGCCATTTGCTCTAGCGAGTATTCGGCAATCACATGATCACGCCCCTTGGCAGCCAGTTTGGCACGTTTTTCCGGTGTCAGGTTCAACACCTGCACAAGCGCACGCGACAGCTGATCAACCTCACCCGGGCTCACCAGCCAACCGGTCTCCCCCGGCAAAACCGTTTCCATCGCCCCGCCATGAGCAGTCGACACGACCGGGCGGCCCATGGCCTGTGCTTCAGACGGAATACGACCGAAAGCCTCCGGTTCAGTCGATGGGCACGCAACGACATCTGCGAGCATATAGGCGGCGGGCATATCATTACAGTGATCAACGATATGAACGATGTCTTCAAGACCCAGCTTCCGCGTGATTTGCAGGACTTCCTCGCGATATCCGGTGCGTCCCTGATCAGAACCGACGATCAGACAGCGAACCTTTCGATGTCCAAGCGCTTCAAGGACTGCCGGTAAGGATCGAATCAGAAACCCATGGCCTTTCCAACGGGTGATCCGTCCGGGCAGCATGATGACATACTCTTCGCCATCCAAACGCCACAGGTTTGACAGGGCGATCAGGCGTTCCTGGCTGACATTTTCCGGATTGAACAGATCAACATTCGTGCCGCGCGGCACGATGTTCAGTCGGTCGGGTTCGACCTTGTAATATTTGTTGATGTGATTGGCGATATGCTTGGAGATCGCGATCACCTGATCACCCATGGTCATGATCGCGTTGTAGCGGCGCTTGAACGGGTTGTTGTAACCGGAATAGGTGCCATGGAAGGTCGTAACAAACGGGATACCGGTCTTGCGCGCGGCAAAATACGCACTCCAGGCTGGCGCGCGCGAGCGGGCGTGAATGATATCGACACCTTCTTCCCGGATGACCTTGACGAGCGCATCTATGTTCTTGCGCATGGTCAGGATGTTTTTTGATTTGAGCGGAAGGGTGATGTGCTTGGCACCAAAGCGGTCAAGTTCGCGCTCCAGGCGACCGCCTTGGGATGCAACAAGCGCCTTGCCACCCCCATCAACGATAGCGCGCGCGATATCAACCGTACCGCGCTCGACACCGCCGGCATCAAGTTCTGGCAACACCTGTAAAATAACGGCAGGTCGATAGTCCCCGCCTTGCGCTTGGGGCTCTGATCGATAGACTGTCTCTGTCATTACTTCTGACGCGCTCATGCAACTCCAACCATCAACACCCAAGGACAGACGCCCCGGATGACACATGACCTGCCGACGCAACAGCCCCTAAAGCCCGAATATCTCAACCGGCCAGATGGTTTAAAAATCGCATACCATCACGTACCGGGCAAGCCATCTAACGTACAGGTGCCCAATACGCCCGGTGTGATGTTTCTTGGCGGTTTCATGTCGGACATGACCGGCACCAAGGCAACCCACCTTGAGGCGCACTGCATTCGGCAGGGGGTGGCTTATACCCGCTTTGACTATTCCGGTCACGGACAATCGTCGGGCAAATTTGCCGATGGCACCATCGGGCAATGGGCCAGTGATGCCATTGCGGTTCTTGATGAAATCACCTCTGGCCCTCAGATCCTTGTCGGCTCGTCGATGGGGGGATGGATCATGCTTTTGGCAGCCCTCGCCCGTAAGGAACGCGTCGCCGGACTGGTCGGCATCGCCGCCGCCCCCGACTTTACCGAAGACCTGATGTGGGCGCAGTTCAGCGAAGAACAGAAAAAGACCATCATGGATGAAGGCGCGCTGATCGAGCCAACCGAATATGGTGACGATCCCTATACCATCACCCGTGATCTGATCGAGGATGGGCGTAAGCAGCTTTTGCTGCGCGAGCCAATTGATCTGAAATGCCCGGTCAGACTGGTTCAAGGTATGCAGGACCCGGATGTACCCTGGCAAACGGCAATCCGCCTGACCGAGGCACTAGTCACCGATGATGTCCGGGTCGATCTGATCAAGACCGGCGACCATCGCCTGTCAGAGCCTGATCAGATGGACGTCATCACCAAACATATTGATGAAGTGATCACAAAGACGGCGGAATAGCGCACCGTCTTTGCATCAAGTTCGGATATGACAGACGATCAGGCCAGAACGACCTGATCGTCTTTTATTTTCACCGCAACCGGTTCAAGCATATCGCCCGTGCACGGACCGGATACACATTCGCCATCCTCGATGCGAAAACGCGCGCCGTGGGTCGAACAGATGATTTCATCGCCAAAGTCGCTGATGAATTCGTCCGGTTCCATATCCAGTGGCACGCCGATATGTGGGCAGCTGTTGATATAGCCAAAGACATCATCGCCACTGCGCACAACAAAGATGCCTGTACCGCCAAGATTAAGACCCTTGGCACCCGTCGCATCAAGATCGCTGAGCGCGCAAAGTACTGTGCCGGCCGCAGGCAAATCGCTCATGGAGCGACCCCGCCCATTTCGCAGATCGCAGCCCATGATACGTCATCAATCGGCATTACCGACAAACGCGATTGTTTTAGCAAGGCGAGATCAGCAAAGCGCGGATCGGCCTTTATATCGGCAAGGGTCACGGGAGTTTTCAGCGGCTTGACCGTTTCGAAATCCACCTGGACGAACTTGCCCTTTTCATCGGTCGGGTCCGGGTAATATTCCCGCACCACCTCGACAATCCCGACAATGCGCTTTTCATTCACCGAATGATAAAAGAACGCCTTGTCGCCGATTTTCATCGCACGCAGGTTCTTGGCGGCCTGATGGTTACGTACACCATCCCAGCCTTCGACACCCTTTTTGACCTGGTCGTCCCACGACCAGCTTCCCGGTTCGGTTTTGACCAGCCAGTATGCCATGGATCAGAAGACCTTTTTGAACGGACGGATGACGACGGATTCGAAAAGTCCCGCCTTGGCATAGGGGTCGTTGGCGGCAAATTCGCGCGCATCTTCAATGGCATCAAATTCGATGATAAAGACCGAACCATTCATGCCTTCCATATCGGGATCAAGGGTCGGGCCCGCGGCAACGATACGATCGGCAAAGCCGCCTTTTATATAGGCCAGATGGTCTTCACGATTGGCCTTCCGCACATCAAGGTGGCCCGGCTTGTCAACGCAACGAATATAGAAATGCATGAACGGTTTCCTGCTTCTTTATGGGATCAATGTCCGTAAAGTGCCAGAAGCCCCATGTATTCTCAAGCCGAACCGCGTTGCACAAAACCGTGAAGACGGGATTTAGTCGGCGTTTTCAAGCTCGTCACGGAAGGGACGCTGCAACAGGGCATTGATCGTGCTGCGCAGATCCGCATCGTGATTTGCCACCTGATCAACCGCCGCACAGATCGGCATTTCCACACCATATTTGCTGGCAACAGCAGTAATGGATGCTGCCGTATGCACGCCTTCGGTCACAGACCGACGCTCCGCCAAAATGTCTTGCGCCTTACGGCCTTCGCCCAGCGCAACACCAAAGGTGTAGTTACGTGACAGAGTCCCGGTACAGGTCAGGGTCAAATCACCAAGACCTGCAAGCCCCAGCATGGTTTCAACCCGACCGCCCATGGCCGAGGCCAAGCGTGACATTTCAGCAATCCCGCGGGTAATCAGGGCCGCGCGCGCATTATCACCAAGCTTCAAACCGGCCACCACGCCACTGGCAATCGCCAGCACGTTCTTGATGGCACCTGCAACTTCAACACCAGCGACATCGGTGCTGAAATAAGGCCGGAATTCCGGCGTTCCAATCAGCTCGACCAACCGTTTACCAAGCGCGCGATCTTCACAGGCCAGCGTAATCGCCGCTGGCAGACCTACCGCAACTTCCTGGGCAAAGGTCGGGCCGGACAGGACCGCGACCGGGACACCGCCAAGCGTTTCGGAAACGACCTGCGCCATCAGTGCGCCGGTTTCCTTTTCAATACCCTTGCAGCAAATCACCGCCGGAAGCTGGTCTGGCCAATGCGCCGACAATTTGGTCAGGGTTTCGCGCAAATGTTGTGCGGGGGTTACCAGTAAGACCGCATCAGAATCGCGCAAACCCTCAACATGGGTGGTTGCACGCAGTGCACCCGGCAACTCGATGCCAGGCAGATACAGGTCGTTTTCACCCGTGGCATTGATCCGGTCTGCCAGTTCTTCATTGCGCAGGATCAGTTCAACATCTTCGCCAGCCCGAACAGCCTGCACGGCCAAGGCCGTTCCCCAGGCACCGCCACCCACAACTGTAATGCGCTTTTTCATGATGTTTATCCGGCAAAAGTGACTTTGTTTTCAGGATTGGCAAATAGGGCAGACACAGCCAAGCGTCTTAAGCTTTAACCCCGGCACCCGGGCGCTTGGGCGCCTCGGGATCAAGTGGCCAACGTGGGCGCGGTTTGAAATCAAGATCATCGCGTTCGCCCAGACGGAACCGCTCAAGCCCGGCCCAAGCAATCATCGCCGCATTGTCTGTGCAAAGACTAAGCGGTGGTGCGACCAGTTCCATCCCGGCCTGATCGGTCAGTTCCACCAAACGGGTACGCAGATATTTGTTTGCCGCAACACCGCCCGCAAGCACCAGCGTTTTGCCGCCGGGGTAATCGCGCATGAATTCAAACACCGCGTTGCGTGCCCGATCAATCAGCGTATCACCGACCGCCCGCTGGAAGGACGCGGCAAGATCAGCTTTGACTTCGTCGGTCTGTTGTTCGACAGGGAAACTGTCGAGATAGGTGCGCACAGCTGTCTTAAGACCCGAGAAGGAAAAATCGCAGCCCGGTCGGCCACGCAGCGGACGCGGCAAACCAAATCGGTTCGGGTCACCCTTGGCGGCAATTTTTTCAAGTGCTGGGCCACCGGGATAACCGAGCCCCATCATCTTGGCGGTTTTATCAAACGCCTCGCCGACTGCGTCGTCGATAGTGGTACCGATGCGTTTGTATTTGCCGACACCCTCAACGATCAGCACCTGACAATGGCCGCCAGATACCAGCAAAAGCAGATAGGGAAAGGCCACATCATCGGTCAGACGGACGGTCAATGCGTGCCCTTCGAGGTGATTAACAGCCAGGAATGGCTTTTGCGCGGCAAAGGCAATCGCCTTGGCGGTCATGGTACCGACCATCACACCGCCGATCAGGCCCGGCCCGCCGGTGCAGGCCACCGCATCAAGATCATCAAAATCAACACCGGCATCATCCATGGCCTCTGCCACCAGACGATCAAGATGTTCAAGATGGGCGCGCGCAGCAATTTCGGGCACAACCCCGCCATAGGGGCGATGATCGTCAAGCTGGGACAAAACACGGTTTGCCAGAATTTCGCGCTTGTCATTCACGACAGCAGCGGCTGTTTCATCACAGCTTGTTTCAATACCCAGAACGATCATGATCCTGATCCGTTTACCAACTCTGCCGACATACGCGGCAATCGGAATCCTATTACAGATGTGCCGATGATGTAGCGGAAAGTTTCCGCGCTTTCCACCCCTTCACGGCGCAACTGCCATATGCAGTTATCGCGTTTCGCGATGCTCGCGAAGTTTTCGACCCGCGACCTAAATCAATGCAGCCGAATTTCGAGCAATTACAATCAGCGAAAATTTGCACCTTTTGTCGGGGGCAATCAGCTCCCCGCAGACCTTGTTTTTAAACAGTTTTAAGACTAAGACTTCACCCATGACAGATACAGCAAAACTTCGCATCGGCACCCGTGGTTCGCCCCTCGCTCTGGCGCAGGCACATGAGGTCCGTGACAAACTGGCAAAGGCCCATCCGGAACTTGCCGAGGAAGGCGCGATTGCCATCACCGTAATCACCACCACCGGCGACAAGATCCTTGATCGTGCCCTGTCGGAAATTGGCGGCAAGGGACTGTTCACCAAGGAAATCGATGACGCCCTTCTGGGTGGCGAGATCGATCTTGCGGTCCACAGCATGAAGGATGTGCCAACGGTTCTGCCCGATGGCATGATCCTGCCGACCATTTTGCCGCGTGAAGATGTGCGCGATGCGTTTATTTCGCTGAAATATAAAAGCTTTGCCGAAATGCCGGCCGGATCCGTAATCGGATCGGCTTCCCTGCGTCGTCAGGCCATGATCCTGAACAAATATCCGGATCTGAAGGTTGTCACCTTCCGCGGGAATGTTCAGACTCGCCTGCGCAAGCTTGGCGAAGAGCAAGTCGATGCCACGCTTCTGGCCATGGCGGGCCTGAACCGCCTGGGACAGCCCGACATCGCAACCGCCCCCATATCCGAAGACGATATGCTGCCCGCCGTTGCACAGGGTGCCATCGGCATCACCATCCGCGAAAACGATACGCAGAGCAAAGACTGGCTTTCTGCCCTTCATTGCGAAACATCCGCCATTCGCGTGGCTGCCGAACGCGCAGCCCTTAAGGCGCTTGATGGGTCATGCCGCACGCCGATTGCCGCCCTGGCCGAGTTTCAGGATGATGGCAGCATGCGCCTGCGCGTATCAATTGTCCGCCCGGATGGCAGCGAACGCCTTGATACCGAACGCATGATCGCCAAACCGGACATGGAAACGGCAAGTACTGCGGGCACAGATGCGGGCGAAGAACTCAAGCAACGTGGCGGACCGGACTTCATTTCCGCCTGACGAGAATCAGGACCCTTGGCAACAGACAGGGACGCAGATGGGACCCTTGGTACTAAATACCCGGCCCGACACCGACTCTGCCGACCTTTTGGCCGCGCTTGATAAGCGCGGCTATCGCCATCTGTCTGCGCCGTTGCTTGGCATCACTTTTCCGCCTCCTGATACCCCGCTTGATATCGCGGCCTATCAGGGCGTGGTCTTTACTTCGGCTAACGGGGTTCGCGCCTTTGCCAAACTGAGCAATGACCGATTGCTTCCGGCCTATTGCGTTGGCAATGCCACAGCCCGAACGTGCCTCGCATTTGGATTTACCGATGTGCATTCGGCCAATGGTGACATCCATGATCTGGCCGCGCTGATTCGCAAAATGGTTGATCCCGCACGCGGACCGCTTTTCCATCCAGCCGCCCGCAAAACCGCCGGTGATCTGGGGCAGATGCTTTTGGCTGATGGGTATAGCGTTGATCGGCAAACGGTCTATGAAGCCAATGAAAGCAACACGCTTCCAAAAGAGGTCATTGAAGCCCTTCGCGGACATCATGTTGAAGCCGTTTTATTTTTCTCTCCCCGCACTGCGGAAACCTTTGTTAAGCTTGTGCACAGCTATAAGCTTGAGAGAGACTTGGCCGGAACCAGTGCGATTTGCCTGAGTCCGGCGGTGCAATCGAAGATATCCGATCTTACATGGCATAGAACCCGCGTTGCATCACAACCGACACAAGAATACCTTCTTTCCGAGCTAGGGTCCCTGTCGTGATGGCTTCCTGCGCCTGACGCCGTTTTGGGAATAACCGCAAACTGCAATGGTCTGATCGTGAAAACACCAGAAACGCCAAAAACCAATGCTTCCGCAAAATCGGCCGACACCAAAGAATCGTCCGATACCATTTCCGTCGATAGCAAGGGCAATGCGAACTCGACCACGACAAAGGCCGAGACAGCGACTGCTGCCAAATCGAGTGTACCAAACGCCGGGACGGCCAAGTCTGGCGAAACCACAGCGACAAAGGAAGCCGGTTCCGCGGACAAGACCGCAAGCAGCACACCAAAATCTGACGCGAAAGCCGGTGATGGCGCAAAGGCATCTGCGACAAAACCGGGCACACCGGCAAAACGCAAAAGCGGTGGTGGCAAAGCGCTGCTCTTGTTTGTGATCATTATCGTTGGTGGGTTGGCAGCAGGCTGGCTGACACGCGCAATCTGGTGGCGCGATGCAGAACCGGTTCTGGCCCAGTATGTGCCGAGTGACCTTCTTGCCCAAATCGCACCAGAGGGCGCTGCCCCGAGCGCAGCAACCGATCGTGAAATCACGGTAACCAACGCCCCTGCCGATAGCGGTTCTTCGGATGACGCAACCCTTCCGGCACCAAGCGAAGACGCCACCATGACCGAAAAGGGTGATGGCGAGGTTGCGTCCGAGGAAACGTTGGCCGATGCATCATCTGACAACACCGCAACGGCGAACGCAGAACCTATCCCGGATGGGTCGGTTGTCATTGATCCGGACCTGACCGAACGCCTGTCGCATCTGGAAGGGACGATTGACGCCCTTCGCGAGCGCCTGAACAACGAACGTGGTGATACGCTCAGCAACACGGTCGCACGCCGCATGGCCGAAATCGAAACGCGCACCGCCCCGATCGAGGAACTGGCACGGGTCGAAAGCGAGCTGGCGGGTGTCGCCAATGAAATGCGCGAACTGTCTGCCCGCCTGTCGACCATGGAAGAAGAAATCCGTGCGACCAGCGGCCTGCGTGTCGAAAGCCGCGGTCAGGCAATTGCCATGGCGGTTACCATTCTGCGTGATGCGCTTCAACGGGGCGGGCCGTTTGTGATTGCGCTCAACCAGCTGGAACGCAGCGCTGGCGATGACGAGGTTATCGCTGAACAGATCGCGACCCTGAAGCCGCTTTCCGAACAGGGTGCGCCAACGCTTGAAAAACTGCGCCAGTCCTTCCCGATCATGGCACAGGAGGCGGTTGCCGCTGCCACCGATGATCATTCAGGCAGTGTGCTTGACGCGACCTGGGCGAATATCAAGAAACTGGTTCCGATCCGACGTGTTGATGCGGCGGGCGAGGAGTCGCTTGAAGGCCGTCTGGTTCTGGCCGAGAACGCGTTGGCACAGGATGATCTTGATGCTGCAGTTGCAGCCCTTCAGGGGGTTGAAGGCGATCACGCGGCCGCTGCTGTAAGCGACTGGCTGCGTGCGGCAGAAAACCGCCAGACCCTGAACGCTGCAATTGCGACGCTGAGCTCGCACGCAATTGGCATTCTGACCAGTACGGGTCCGGAGGGCAGCCAATGATCCGCCTTCTGCTTTTCATTCTGATCACGGCGGCACTGGTATTCTGCACCGTCTGGTTTGCCGATAATCCCGGCAACATGACCATTGTCTGGCTGGGTTATCGCTTTGACGGATCCATCGGCATGGTTGCCCTTGGCTTGCTTGCGCTGACCGCTGTTCTGGTTCTGCTGTGGCGCGGCTGGACAATCATTGCCAATTCGCCGGGCTGGCTTGGCCGCCTGTTGGGCAGCCGCCGTCGCAAGAAGGGTCAACAGGCGCTCACTATGGGATTGCTGGAACTGGCATCGGGTGATGTCCGTCAGGCACTCCGTCATACACGAGCAGTAGACCGCTATCTTGAAGATGACACCCTGACCCGCCTTCTGACCGCACAGGCAGCAGAGCTTGATGGCAATAATGACGCGGCCAAACGCCAGTTCGAAGCCATGCTGGAAAAGCCCGACTCCGCGTTCTTTGGATTGCGGGGCCTTTTGCAGCTGGCGCTGAAGGCCAATGACCGTGAAGCGGCCCTTGATTACGCCGAGCGTGCACATCGTCTGCGTCCGCGCAACCCGGCTGTCATCGTGACACTGTTTGATCTGCTGCTGACATCACGCCGATGGGACCGCGCCCTTGGCCTGCTGGTTGATGCGCAAAAGGCATCGGTCTTTAGCGAAGCGGAACTGACCCATCGCCGTGCCCTTCTGATCACGGCAAAGGCCGAAGATGCCATTGTCGCAGGCGAAAACGCCGAAGCCATCAAACTGCTGCGCAAGGCGCTGAATTCAGCATCCGATTTCACCGGTGCCGCAGTTCTGCTGGCGGGGCTTTATCGTGATCTGAAACAGGATGGCAAGGCACGCGATGTCGTAATCCAAAGCTGGCGCGCGGCACCGTCCGCCGCCTTGGGGACGATTTTCCGTGAAACCCTGACCGGTGATCCGTTGGCGAAAGTCAAATCGGTCGAAAAGCTGGTGGCGAACAATCCCGATCATGTCGAAAGCCAGATCGTTCTGGCCGAAGCCGCCCTTGAAGCCGATCTTTGGGGCATTGCGCGAGGCAACCTTGAAAAGGCCATGGCAACCAAGGCCCAAGCACGTCATTACCGGCTGCTGGCCGATCTTGAATTGCGTGAAAATCAGGATGGTGCAAAGGCCCGTGAATTGCTGATCAAGGCAAGCCATGCCAACCCTGATCCGGATTGGCGTTGCGGGGCCTGCGGGGCTGAAACTGATCGCTGGGTTGTTTCCTGCCCGTCCTGCCATTCCTTTGGCAGTGTCGACTGGCGTGCGCCGTTGCGTGTGCATCAGGATGAAGCCGAGAAGGCTAAACCCGAACCGGCAAAGCCGTCTGCCATTGCACAGACCGGCACCGTGATTGATCAGGATGCCGATGAGGACACCCAGGACGACAAAGCGGCCGTAAAGGCCTAGCTTCAGGTTCCAAAAGCACAAACAAAAACCCCGGGGAAATCCCCGGGGTTTTTCATTTGGTATCTAACAGCGCTTAGTGGCGGAAGTGGCGCATGCCGGTAAAGACCATGGCGATGTTATTTTCATCGGCAGCAGCGATGACTTCCTCATCCCGCATGGAGCCGCCCGGCTGGATCACAGCCGTTGCACCTGCCTTGACTGCCGCCAGAAGGCCATCGGCAAACGGGAAGAATGCGTCCGAGGATACGACCGAACCCTGTGTCCGCAGATCGCCTTCACCGGCATTCTTGCCAGCTTCTTCGGCTTTCCATGCGGCAATGCGCGAGCTGTCGACACGGCTCATCTGACCGGCACCGATGCCGACGGTTTTGCCGTCTTTGACATAAACGATGGCGTTCGATTTGACATGCTTGCCAACACGGAAGGCAAACAGAAGGTCATCAAGCTCTGCCTCGGACGGCTTGCGCTTGGTGACAACCTTGAGCTCTTCGCGTTTGACACGACCAGCATCGCGGTTCTGAAGCAGGTAGCCACCTGCAAGCGAACGAAGGGTCATGTCTTCACCAGCCGGATCGGCCATGCCGCCGGTGACCAGAAGACGCAGGTTTTTCTTTGCTGCCAGAACTTCCTTGGCGGCGTCATCTGCATCCGGGCAGATCACGACTTCGGCAAACAGCTTGGCGATTTCTTCGGCGGTTTGCTTATCAAGGGTGCGGTTAACTGCAATGATGCCGCCAAATGCCGATACCGGATCGCAAGACAGCGCCTTGTTATAGGCATCAATCAGGCTTTCGCCTTCGGCAACGCCGCACGGGTTGGCGTGCTTGATGATCGCAACAGCCGGCTTTTCATCGAACTCGGAAACCAGTTCGAAGGCAGCATCGGTGTCATTTAGATTGTTAAATGACAGTTCCTTGCCCTGCAGCTGTGTCGCGGTGGAGACACCCGGGCGGTTTTTGCCATTGGTGTAGAACGCAGCCTGCTGATGCGGGTTTTCACCATAACGGAGCGTCTGTTTCAGTTCGGCAGAAACATTAAGACGCTGCGGGAAGGTTTCACCAAGTTCACCGGCAAACCAGCTTGAAATCGCCGAGTCATAAGCACCCGTACGCGCAAAGGCCTTGGCGGCCAGAACGCGGCGGGTTTCAGCGGTGGTGGCACCACCATTATCATTCATCTCGGCAACGACGCGGTCGTAGTCGGACGGGTCAACAACGACGGTCACCGATTCATGGTTTTTGGCCGCAGAGCGGATCATGCTCGGCCCCCCGATATCGATGTTTTCGATGCAGGTGTCGAAATCGGCACCCTTGGCAACGGTTTCCTCGAACGGATACAGGTTCACACAAACCAGATCGATCGGAGAAATGTCGTTATCTTCCATGGCCTGCATATGGCTGGAAAGAGAACGGCGGCCCAGAAGGCCGCCGTGAATCTTCGGATGAAGAGTCTTGACACGACCGTCCATGATTTCAGGAAAACCGGTGTGATCGGCAACTTCCTTGACCGGCACACCTACGGCTTCGATCGCCTTGGCAGAGCCGCCGGTCGACAGGATTTCAACACCCTGTGCGTGGAGGGATTTGGCAAATTCGACCAGACCGGTCTTGTCGGAAACGGAAATAAGCGCGCGCGCAATACGAGCAGTCATTGGGTTCGCTTTCATGCATCAATGTGATGAAGGTTGCGGACCCATTGATGATATATCGGCCCACAAAATCAGGAATGCGCATGGCTGCTCGTGCATGCGAAATGACAATGTTGCGGGCAATCCGGCCTTTTAACGGGACCAGACAACAACGCATCCGATCCGGGCCGACACATGATCAATGAGTCCGAACCATGTTTCGCGCGGAGCTTTAGCATGTGCGGCGCAAAATGTGGACCCCGAATTCTTGCATGGCGGCTTTTAACAATCAGGCCATCAAACCCTGTGCCCAACGCAAAACGGGGCGGCATCACTGCCACCCCGTTGGGATTTTAACAAGTACCCGATCAGGCAACGTTTTTATGCACACCGAGCGTTTTGAGTGCATCGGTAAGCGAGTCCTTCTCAAGCCCGGCATAAAGGGCAAGTTCATCGCCCACCGGTGCGCCAAGGCATTCCTCGAACACGTCCTGGTTCGATTGTTCGGAATAGTTTTTCTGCTCGTCACTGCCGAGGTTGGACTGGAAGATGCCGGCGGCACTAACCGGCAGGAAATCCTCGTAAATAATCGGATCGGCCCGCAGATAGCCCTGATCGACCAGTTCATTGACCGGGGTTGCCGGATCAAGATCGCCCTTCTTGGCCGCATTCAGCCCGGCCTTGGTAACGTTATAGCGGAAGAAGGCCAGTTTCTCGACGCGAAGCGTCTCGTAATCATCCGGGAAGGCGCGGAAACGCTCTGCCAGTTCGGTTTCATAATCACGCGCGTTTGAACCACCGGCGTTGATCTGCACGGCGTGGCGGGTCGCTGCCAGAAGCGTGTCATAAAGCTTGCGGCCCTCTGCGGTCAGGGCGATGCCGCGCTGCTCGATCTCACCAAAGCGTGCGGTGTGGGTGCCAAGCGATTCATCAAAGCTGTTGCCGATAAACTTTACCCGTTCTTCAAGCGCCTTGAAGCTGGTCTGGCGCAGCAGGATCGGACAGGACCGCGCGGGCGGACCTTCGACGATTGCCTTTGGCGTTATGCCGCGTTTTGGCATGTCCTGCTGCACGGCATCGATATCCAGGGTGCGTGGCGTCAAATGGTTGATATGCGGGCCCTTGAAGCAAACAACATCGGCAATCAGACGATGGGCGTCATGAAGCTTCTGATAGGTTTCAAGCGTTACGGTCGCATTGCTGTGCCAGCGGAAAGTTTCCAGCGCCTCGGCAACGAACTGTTCGGCTTGGGTCCGGGTCAGGCCGCCATTTTTCTCTGCCAGATAAATCAGCTTGATAGCATCTGCGGTAAAGATATCGCGCTTGGCAAGGATGCTTTCGGCCTGATGGCGCAGATCTTCGTCTTCGATCAGCTCCAGACGCAGGAGCGAGGTAAAGACGCGAAACGGATTGCGTTTAAGTGCTTCCTCGTCAATCGGGCGAAATGCGGTTGAATGTACCGGCACCCCGGCCACAGACAAATCATAATAGCCCACCGGATGCATCCCCATGACCGCAAACATGCGGCGCATGTTGAAAAGCTCTTCGGGTTTGCCAAGCCGGATCGCCCCGTGACGCTCCAGATCAATACGCTCAAGCTCACCATTATAGTCAAGGCTTTCGGCAAGCTTGGGATCAGCATCAAGCGTGTTCTGATTGATCTCGGAAACCAGCTCCATCAGGGTGCCGTATTGCGGCACCTCGCTGCGATACATGTCAGACATCGCGCTGGAAAACATCGAACGGATTTCATCAGGATGGACAAAGGCGTCTGTCGACATGGGGCCTCCAAAAGACGGGATCACATTGAACCGATGGAATGGCCTTGTCAGGCAAGATCATTCCCATTCATCATCAGGATGGCAAAATATGGCCCAGTTTCGGGCATGACAAACGACAATTTGGCACGAATTCATTCCATGAAAGAATGAACTCAGACGCCGTTGGCACTTGGCCGCGTCGAGACAGCCTCAAGAAGCCGTCTCAGTTTCGCTGCCCTTGTTGTCGGCGAAGATCGACTTCACACCGATCTCGGGCGGCTGGAATTCCGGCACCAACTGACTGATCAGTTCCAGCGTTTTTGTTGTGTCGCGGTTAGTGGCACTGTCTTCGAGCGCATCAAACACCTGTTTAATCAGGCTGTAATCCACCACACGTGGTGCCGCCAAAAGCACCCCGTCGGTTTCGGTCGGCACGGGGGGTTCTGAATCGTGGAACAGCTCCTCATAGAGCTTTTCGCCCGGACGCAGACCAGTGACCTTGATCTCAACATCCTTGTCTGGCTGCAGGCCCGAAAGCAGGATCATCTGGCGCGCCAAATCAACGATCTTGACCGGACGCCCCATATCAAGAACGAAGATCTTGCCACCTTCAGTCACACCGTGACGCCCGAGTTCGGCTGATTGCAGAACCAATTCCACCGCCTCGGCGATGGTCATGAAGTAACGCGTAATGCCTTCATGGGTGACAGTGAGCGGCCCACCGGCTTCAAGCTGGCGTTTGAACAATGGCACGACAGACCCGGTTGAACCCAGAACATTGCCAAAGCGCACAGTGACAAAACGGGTTGATCCGCGTTGTTCGAGCGGCAGGGTTTCGAGCGCCTGACAATAACATTCCGCCAGCCGTTTTGAGGCCCCCATAACGTTGGCTGGATTGACCGCCTTGTCGGTCGAAATCAGGACCATCGTGGCAACCCCTGCAGCGCGGCAGGCCTCGGCCACATTCCGTGTACCGAGCGTGTTGGTCAGAATGCCTTCATTGGGGTTGTGTTCAACCAGCGGCACGTGCTTGTAGGCTGCAGCATGGAACACGATTTCCGGTTTGTAGCGGGCAAAAACCTGACCAATCCGGGTTTGATCACGGACATCGCCAAGGATGCTGTCACGCGGCAGATCGGGATATTTTTCCGCCATTTCCATATCAATGGCGTAAAGCTGGAACTCCCCTGCATCGAGCAGGGTCAGGCTGTTTGGGCCGTAAGATGCGATCTGACGCACCAGTTCCGAGCCGATTGATCCCCCAGCACCGGTCACCAGTACTCGTTTACCCGCAATCATTTCGCGCACACGATCACGATCCAGTCGGGCTTGCGGTCGGCCCAGCAAATCTTCAATTGCCACCGGGCGGATTTGCATCGGATCGGCGAGGCCTTCGCGCAGATCGCCAAGCTTTGGCAGGCGGGCCAAAGTCATGCCATAGCGGTCCGCAATCTCGACCCACTTGGCGTTGTCTTCGTGACGCAGCGCATCCCCGCTCAAAACCAATCGGCGTGGCAGGCCATGCCGACCCTTCTGCAATTTCTGAATAACGTCTTCGAGCTGATCGACAGTCGCCAGAACATCAACACCATGCATGTTGCGCCCGACGCGGCCTTGCGTCAGGGAAACGATACCGACGACCTTAAAGGGCGTGTCCGCAGACCGTTCGGTTTCACGGATGAAAGCTTCGGCCTCATCCCCTGCCCCGATCAAAAGGACCGGCAAACGTGACGTTCCTTGACGCACCAGCGCACGGGCGGTCGATTTGTCCTTGGCAATCCGGTAGGTCAGGCGTGACCCACCCAAAAGCGCCATCAGCAAAAACCACTGAATGATCGGTGCCGAACGCGGCATCCAGTCAAGACGTGTGGTCAAAAACAGAACAAGGAAAAGAACGGCCACCGCGACTGAAACCGCCTTGGCAATCCGGATCACGTCATTAAGCGACGCATAGCGCCAGATGCCGCGATATAGGCCAAAATACCAGAACGAAACCGCCGCAATCAGCGTAAAGATACCCGCTGAAAACAGAATGTTATGGGGCGCATAGTAAACCACGCCATCGCCGACCCGAAGGTACAATGCCAACGGAAAGGAGATTGCCGCCATGATGATGTCATGGGCAAAGGCGATGTGGCTTCGCTGAAACGATCGCAGCATGTGGTCCCTTATTCGCAAGGTTTCTGTTTTTATAAGCATATACCCGCTTTGCGACTGGCGGATAAGGCTTTCTTTTCGCGCCCTGCCCCTATCAAGTCAAGCCGTGCGCGCATCAGATGAACGTTCTTCAGCTCTCTTTACCGCGCACCGGCATCCGCACCATCATGCCAACCAGTCCAAGCACAACAATCAGTGCCGCAATCACCCGCATCCAGTCCGGCGTGTCGCTTTGGGCAAAGCAGACGCCGATCAGGACAAGATTGCTGATCAGGATCATGATCGAAACCCGCGCATGCGAAAAACCACGCTGGGTGGCTTTCTGATAGAAATGCTCGCGGTGCGCCTGCCAGATTTTCTCGCGGCGCAAGGCCCGCTTGATCAGGGTAAATGTTGCATCAAACAAGTAATAGGACGGCAGGATCAGGGTGATGGCCCACGCCCCCTCAGACGCGACCTTTAACAAGAGCCAACCCAGAATAAACCCAAGCGGGATTGATCCAACATCGCCAAGGAACAGCTTGGCCGGATGCCAGTTCCAGATCAGGAACCCGATCATGATCGCAAGAATACCAAGCCCGATATAGCCAAGCCCGATGAATTGCGGCAGTGGAACAAAGAGGGCCAGGACAAAAACCCCAAGGCCAATTGATCCGGCCTCGACCCCGGTAATGCCATCGATCCCGTCCATGAAATTGAACAGATTGATGAACCAGACCCAAGCCAATACCACCAGAACATGATCCAGCCAGATTGGCACCAATCCACCCAAAACCGGTTTATCAAGGGCCAACATGCCAATCATCACGGCAACGAATTGCAGGGCAAACCGTTTGGCGGCAGAAAGATCATGACGGTCATCAAGCCAACTGAGCAAACCAAGCCCGGCACAAGCCCCCAGCATCAACCAGTCGCCAATGGCCGCGACACCGGTCATGGCAAAAACGCCCGCAACCAGCAAAATCAAAAGCGGCGTGACGGCAAGCCCGCCACCGCGCGGGGTGGGGACAGCATGACTGGAACGGTGGTTGGGCATATCAAGGATGGCCTTGCGCCGCAGATAGTTCAGCACCACCCATGTCAGCAACATCGAGCCGATCAGAAAGATGCTTGCAAAGGTCGCAAGTCCTGCAAAAGTCATCGTTGGGTCGCCCTTGTCCCTGTCTCCGCCAGATTGATCCGTCTGGATTAGCCGGACCGATTGCCCATCGCAAGGCTTTTCACCCGATGATTGCGGCAAGCCCAAAGGCACAAGGCAGCCATGTCGCGCAAAACCGTGCTTGATGCTTTACAGTTTGCCATGCTGGGCTTAACTACAGCACATAAACTGAAACCGGAGATATCCTTTGGCAGAACGTCGTTCCCGTCCATCCCAGCGCAACGCCCCCCGCAAACAGGTGGAGGCCCCGGATCCGCGCATGCTTGCGCTCAAGACCCTGCAAGAATTGCGTGGCGGTGAAGTGACGTTGGATGAACTTCTGTCAAAGCATGGCTATGGCCTGCCGTCACTTGATCGCAACTTCCTGCGCCAGCTGCTTGGCACGACCCTGCGCCATCTGGGCGAAATTGATGCGGTGCTTGCCCCGCGCTATCAACCGCCGCAGGACCGGGTTGCCGCACGCCTGACCAACATCCTGCGTCTGGGTGTCGCGCAGCTGTTCTTTATGGATACGCCTGACTACGGTGCGGTTGACAGTACGGTCAATCTCGCGCGTGATGCGGGTTTGCATAAATACACCAAACTGATCAATGCCGTTCTGCGCGGCTTGCAGCGTGACGGCTTTGAATGGCCCGAAGGTGTCGAAGATTGGCAGCTCAACATTCCGGCATGGCTACGCGGATCATGGAAAAAGGCCTATGGTGCGGAAACCGCCCAGGGTATCGCCGAATCCTGCCTTGGTCATGCGATGCTCGATCTGTCGCTCAAGGATCGCACGCAGTCGGCCGATTGGGCCGAAAAGATGGATGGCATTGTCCTACCGACCGGGTCGGTACGGCTTGAACCGGGTCGCCGCATTCGCGATCTGCCGGGCTACAAGGATGGTGACTGGTGGGTGCAGGATGCAGCAGCAGCCATCCCCGCAACTCTGTTTTCGGCCTACAAAGACAAAACCATCTACGATCTTTGCGCCGCACCGGGTGGCAAGACGATGCAGCTGGCATCCCTTGGCGCCAGTGCGATTGCAGTCGATAAATCCGAAGGTCGTCTGAAACGCGTTTTCGAGAACCTTGAACGTGTCTCGCTGGGTGCCGCAGTCGTCACCGGTGATGCCACCGATCTGGCTCCCGATACGCCGCGCGCAGATGCCGTATTGCTTGATGCACCATGTTCGGCCACGGGCACCATTCGCCGCCATCCCGACATTCTGCTGCGCCAGAATGACAAGCTGATGCAATCGCTGCTGCCTATCCAAAGCAAACTTCTGCGTCAGGCCGACAAGCTTTTGAATGTTGATGGTGAGCTGATTTATTGCACCTGTTCGCTGCAACCCGAAGAAGGCGAGCATCAGGTCAAATCCTTCCTTGCCGATCATCCGAACTATGAACGCAAAGCCATTTCCGCAGACGAGCTTGGTGGCTGGGATGAGGCAATCAATGAGGCCGGTGAATTGCGCATTCTGCCGATCCACATGGCCGATTTTGGCGGCATGGACGGCTTTTTCTGCGCCCGCTTGGTCAAAAAGGCCTGATTTTCTGCCAGAAGATCCGCGTTTTGCGCATACAAGGCAGTCATGAGTCCCATTCGGGTGACATGGCGGACAATCTGGGGTATCAAGGCCGCGAATTTCCCGTATCCCATATCGCTTCAGGACCTGTGACGCATGACCACGTCAAACATTAAAATCGCACCTTCGATCCTTTCGGCCGATTTCGCCCAGCTTGGCGTTGATGTTCGCGCTGTTGATGAAGCCGGGGCCGACTATATCCATATCGATGTGATGGACGGTCACTATGTACCGAACATCACCATTGGCCCGGACGTGGTCAAGGCACTGCGCCCGCATAGCGACAAGGTGTTTGACGTGCATCTGATGATCGCACCGGTCGATCCCTATATCGAGGCATTTGCCAATGCCGGTTCCGATATCATCACCATCCACGCCGAAGCCGGCCCGCACCTGCATCGCTCGCTGCAGCTGATCAAGTCGCTGGGCAAAAAGGCTGGTGTCTCGCTGAACCCGTCGACCCCGGAAAGTATGATTGAATATGTCATGGACATGGTTGATCTGGTTCTGGTTATGACCGTGAACCCGGGCTTTGGCGGTCAGAAATTCATTCCGAGCCAGCTTGAGAAGATCAAGCGCATCCGCAAGATGATCGATGCGACCGGCCGCGATATCGACCTTGAAGTCGATGGTGGCGTAAACCCGGAAATCGCGCCCAAGGTGATCGAAGCCGGTGCCAATGTTCTGGTCGCAGGTTCCGCCACCTTCAAAGGTGGCCCGGGCGAATATGCTAACAACATCAAGGCCATCCGCGGCGCCTAAATTGCAGACGCGTTGATGACCTGAAAAGACAAAAGGCCGGAGCAGAATGCTTCGGCCTTTCTCTTATCTACGTTCAAACGCTGCGATCAGAAATCAATGCAGCGGCCCTTGTTTTCCCAATCGCCAAAGCGGGTCGGTTCCGGACCTTTGGGTCCACCAATCTCGCGGGCTTTGGCGGCGACTTCCTTGGCGGCCTTGGCTTCCGCCAGCGCATTGATCGCATCCTGAGAAAGCTTTGGTGCTTCCTCTGCCCCGGCAATCTCGTCTGATACCGGATTGGCATCGACCTGCGGTTCTGCCTTTTCCTTGGGCACTTCGTGAATGACGGTTTCGCGGAACTTTCCGGCCATTCGTCTTCTCCTGCTTTGGGCTTGGCCCGATAAATCACATTTGCCAAAGAAATAACGTGCGCGATCCATATCGGCAAGTCCGCTTGGCCGTGGGTAAAAGCATGCACAAACCCATGTGATTTCAGGCCTTTGGAATCAAACAGGGAATCCTGATGTGGCTGCATCCGAAAATTTGCGGAAAACAGACTCTTTTCGAGTGCGTTCAAAGCCGCTATTCCAAGCGTACGAGCAAAACAAGGAGAAACCATGCGTCCAATTCCCCAGCGTATCGCCGAAGAACTTTCGGTTCGTCCGGAACAGGTCATTGCCACCATCGAGATGCTCAATGAAGGCTCCACCGTTCCGTTCATCGCCCGTTACCGTAAAGAGAAAACCGGCGGTCTTGATGACACCCAACTTCGTACGCTGGAAGAACGCCTGCGCTATCTGACCGAACTTGAAGAACGCCGCGCATCCGTGCTGGAAAGCATCCGGGAGCAGGAAAAGCTTACCCCGGAACTTGAAGCCCAAATCAACGAGGCCGATACCAAGACCCGTCTTGAAGATTTGTATCTGCCTTATAAGAAAAAGCGCCGCACCAAGGCCCAGATCGCCCGCGAAGCCGGACTGGAACCACTCGCCGATAGCCTGTTTAACGATCCGACGCTGGATCCCGAAACCGAGGCGGCCAAGTTCGTTGATGCCGAAAAAGGCGTGGAGGACACCAAGGCCGCCCTTGATGGCGCGCGCCAGATCCTGATGGAACGCTTTGCCGAAGATGCCGATCTTGTTGCCAAGCTGCGAGACCATTTGTGGAATGAAGGTGAAATCACCGCATCGGTCATCGAAGGCAAACAGGCCGAAGGTGCCAAGTTCTCGGACTATTTCGAGCATTCCGAAAAAATCAAAACCTGCCCGTCGCACCGTGCGCTCGCCCTTTTCCGTGGCCGCAATGAAGATGTCCTGCAACTGAAACTGACCCTTGGCAAAGAAGACGAGGACCGTCCACGCAGCCAGCCGGGCCGGGCCGAAGTCATGATTGCCGCCCATGTCGGCATTGCGGACAAGGGCCGGGCGGCTGACAAGTGGCTGATGGACACGGTCCGCTGGACCTGGCGCGTCAAACTGTCGCTGTCGATTGAGCTTGACCTGTTTGGTACGTTGCGCGATTCCGCCGAAGAAGGTGCGATCAAGGTGTTTGCCGATAACCTGAAAGACCTGTTGCTGGCCGCCCCCGCCGGACAAAAGGCCACCATGGGGCTTGATCCGGGTGTGCGTACCGGCGTCAAGGTCGCAGTGGTCGATGCCACCGGCAAGCTGGTTGATACTGCAACGGTTTATCCCTTCCAGCCGCGCAATGATGTTGAAGGGGCGCTTAATACCCTTGCGGCCCTCGCATCACGCCATCAGATCGAATTGATCGCAATTGGTAACGGCACCTTTTCACGTGAAACCGACGAGCTTGCCGGTCAGCTTCTGAAACGTTTCCCGGCCCTTAAGGCCACCAAGGTCATCGTCAATGAGGCCGGTGCATCGGTTTATTCCGCATCCCAGTTCGCGGCCGAAGAATTCCCCGACCTTGATGTGTCGCTGCGCGGGGCGGCATCGATTGCGCGCCGCCTGCAGGATCCGTTGGCAGAACTGGTCAAGATCGAACCGAAGTCGATCGGGGTCGGGCAATATCAGCATGACGTATCGGAAACCAAACTGGCGCGTTCGCTTGATGCCGTGGTTGAGGATTGCGTGAACGGCGTTGGTGTTGACCTTAACACTGCCTCCATCCCGCTTCTGACCCGTGTTGCTGGCCTGACCGAGACGCTGGCGCGCAATATTGTTGGCTATCGCGACTCCAACGGCGCGTTCCAGTCGCGTGCGGACCTTAAGAAGGTCGAGCGTCTGGGACCGAAGGCGTTTGAGCAATGTGCCGGCTTCTTGCGTATTCGCGGGGCAACCAACCCGCTTGATGCATCGGCTGTGCACCCGGAAGCCTACCCGCTTGTCGAGAAGATCAGTGCGAAGGCCGCCAAGCCCTTGGCTGAATTGATCGGGGACTCGCCCTTTATCAAGACGCTGCGGGCAGAAGATTTCGCCGATGAGACATTCGGTGTTCCGACCATCCGCGACATCATTGCAGAGCTTGATAAACCCGGCCGTGACCCGCGCCCGGAATTCAAGACCGCCAAATTCACCGAGGGTGTGAACGAGATCAAGGATCTGCGCACCGGCATGAAGCTTGAAGGCACGGTCACCAACGTGACCAACTTTGGTGCGTTCGTTGATATCGGCGTGCATCAGGATGGCCTTGTCCATATCTCGCAGCTGGCCGACAAGTTCGTCGAGGACCCCCGCCAGGTGGTCAAGGCAGGTCAGATTGTCTCGGTCACCGTCATGGAAGTCGATGCGCCGCGTAAACGTATTGGGCTTTCGATGAAATCGGCCCCCGATTACGAAGGGACGCGTGAAAAGCGCACAGACAATCGTGGTGCAGCACCCCGCGGCGGCAACCGTCCGCAGCATTCATCGGGTAACCGCCCGCAAGGTGGTGGTCAGGGCCGAGGGAATTCTGGTGGCAGTTCCGGCGGTGATGGTGGTGCTATGGCAGCAGCGCTCAAGGCCGCGATGGAACGCCGCAAGTAAGCCAACGACCATAACGTGAAATGATGGAAACGGCGGGATGGGCATGTACCATTCCGCCGTTTTTCTTTTGCCGGGTCCATCCCATCGGATGAATTGACAGAAAGCGCAATAAAACCCATCTTGGGCGCTCACCAAGGGGAGCCCCGACAGGGGGCTGAGAAACTGCCGTGTGAAAGCAGCGCAGTGACCCGTTGAACCTGATCCAGTTCATACTGGCGTAGGGACGGTGCGAACGCGGATCACGACGTTCTCCATCTTTCCGACTTCGAACTGGGTCTCCAACCGCAAAAGTTCTGCATTGGAGCCTCGACATGACGACCGAAATTTCCCAAACCGCGACCGATCTGTTTGAACGCATGCGCGCAACCAATCCGTTGGTTCAGTGCATAGCCAATTATGTCGCGATGAATTATGCCGCCAATGTCCTGTTGGCCGCCGGTGCCTCGCCCGCCATGGTGCACACACCCGAAGAATCCGGTGAGTTCGCCGCTATTGCCAGCGCACTTACAGTCAATATTGGTACCCTTTCACCCAACTGGGTTGAAGGCATGGTGGCTGCTGCCAAAGCGGCCAATGACGCTGGAAAACCTTGGGTGCTTGATCCGGTGGCCCACTTTGCCACCGGCTATCGTCGGGACACTGTGGCAGCGCTTTTGAAGCTCAACCCCACCGTCATTCGCGGCAACGCATCGGAAGTCATCGCCCTTGGGGGCGGTCAAAGTGCCGGTCAGGGCGTTGATAGTGGCGATCCTGTTGAACAGGCCGAAGAAGCCGCACGTGGACTTGCAAGCAGTCAGGGTTGCGTTGTTGCCGTTACGGGCGAGGTCGATTTCGTAACCGATGGCACGCGATCGGTGCGCATTGCCGGTGGTTCGGACCTGATGCCGAAAATCACCGCCACCGGGTGCTCGCTGACCGCCCTTGTCGGCGCCTATCTGGCCATTGCACCCGATCAGGCGTTTGAGGCCACCGTTGCCGCCCTTGGCAACTTTGCCGTAGCGGGCGAAATTGCAGCCAAGACGGCAAACGGCCCGGCATCCTTCATGACCGCCTTTATTGATGGCCTGCACAATCTTGACGGTGAGACCTATGCCCAAAACCTTCGGATTGACCCCCAATGACGCCTTTTGATCTGTCGCTTTATCTTGTGCTTGATCCCGATCTTTGTCGTGAACATTCGATGGTCGAAACCACGATGGCCGCGATTGCAGGCGGCGCCACCATCATTCAGCTGCGCGATAAGGAGGCCGGGACCGACGGCCTCATTCGCGTTGGCCGCGAATTGATGCAGGCGATGGAAGGCACAAACGTGCCACTGATCGTCAATGACGATATCGACGCTGCCATCGCGATTGGCGCCCATGGCATGCATGTCGGGCAGGATGACCTACCATCCCAGATCGCGCGCGAACGCCTTGGTCCGGACAAGATTATCGGCCTTTCGATCGAAAGCGAAGAGGTCGCGCAAAAGGTTGACCGCTCCATTGTCGATTATGTCGGTATCGGTCCGGTATTTGCCACACCCACCAAGCCGGACCACAAACCGGCCATCGGTTTTGACGGGCTGGAAAGGCTTGTGCGGATGGTTGGTCTGCCCTCAGTGGCAATCGGCGGACTTAAGGGGGAGCATGTCCTGCCAGTCCTTGAAAGCGGTGCGGATGGTCTCGCTGTCGTCTCGGCCATCTGCGGGCAGGCCGATCCGCAAAAAGCCACCGCAGACATCGCGGAAAAGCTTAAATCGGCGCGAGGTCATCTGACCTAGGAAACCGACCTAATCAGCCGGTCTTCCGCGCGTCAGACGCATGGCTGTCACGCCCTGATTGCTACCGTCGGCACGGAAATGCCCTATTTGCGCCGTTAATTTTTCGGCTTCGTAGCTCAGATTACTATGCATGAACCAAGCACAACCGCGCGAGGAAGACATGCTTAGATCTCTGCGCAGCAAGCCGGTTGCCATTGCCTTGATTGGTCTTATGACGATCACGACAGCCGCGCTGGCTGCAATCAAATCTGCACCGAAACCAACGACGGACAGCGTCACCATTCATTCCGAAATGGCCAAGGGTGAAGTCACACTCAGCCATCAGGAAGACGGGACCGTCGCGATTAAACGCGATTGCGTCCGTTTCCCGTGCAAGATCGATATCTCCTCGCTCAAGCGCGGGGAATATGACGTCACCCTGACAAATGGTGATGAAAGCCAGAAAATGGTCGGACTCTACAAGGAATAGGCAGACGGCCTGTTTCCATGTCCGACGCCATCAAAAATTTCCAGGATTTCCGGGAACGTTTTTGGCACAGGAATGTTCATCATATATCGATCTATCGAACGTTAACGCCGCCCCGCATTGCATAAACGCCAATGCGCGCTAGATAAAAGATCACAGGTAACGCGCCTGATGCGCTGATCACGCCTGCAACAAAGGTTTCCAACATGTTGCACGGGATTTTCACTTTTATCGAAGGCGCAAAAAGGGATATGTTGCGTTACCGCACAGATTAATAATGAAAGTCGAGGAACTGTATCATGGCATTTGAACTCCCAGCACTTCCGTATGCATATGACGCGCTTGCACCGGTCATGTCGTCTGAAACTCTCGAGTTTCACCATGACAAACACCACAACGCCTATGTTGTGAACGGCAACAAGCTGCTCGAAGGTTCGGGCCTTGAAGGCAAGACGCTTGAGGAAATCGTTGTTGCTTCTTATGGCGACGCTTCCAAAGCAGGCCTGTTCAACAACGCTGCCCAGCACTGGAACCACATCGAGTTCTGGCAGATGATGAAGGGCAATGGCGGCGGCACCATCCCGGGTGAACTCGAAAAGAAAATCGTTGAAGATTTCGGCTCTGTCGATGCCTTCAAGGAAGCCTTCATTCAGGCTGGCGTTACCCAGTTCGGTTCCGGCTGGTGCTGGCTGGCAATGGACAAGTCCGGCAAGCTGGTCGTCACCAAGACCCCGAACGCGGAAAACCCGCTCGTTCACGGTCAGACCCCGCTGCTCGGTTGCGATGTTTGGGAACACTCCTACTACATCGATTACCGCAACGCGCGCCCGGACTATGTCAAAGCCTTCCTCGACAGCCTGGTAAACTGGGAATATGTCGCAGAGCGCTTCTCCAAAGCTGGCTAATCAAGCCCTACTTTGAGACGAAATTAAAGAAAGCGGCTCCTTCGGGGGCCGCTTTTTTTTACGTCAACACGCCAAACAAAAAACCCCGCCAGCGAACCGGCGGGGTTTGGATCGAAGCTGATCAGACGCGTGATCAGATATCGAATTTGATCCCCTGAGCCAGCGGCAGCTCGCGGGAGTAGTTGATGGTGTTGGTTGCGCGGCGCATGTAGCCTTTCCATGCGTCCGAACCGGATTCACGACCGCCACCGGTTTCTTTCTCACCACCGAAGGCACCGCCGATTTCCGCACCGGACGGGCCGATATTGACGTTGGCGATACCGCAATCGGAACCAACCGAAGACAGGAACAGTTCGGTTTCACGCAGATCGGTTGAGAAGATGCACGATGACAGGCCCTGCGGGACGTCATTCTGAAGCGCGATGGCTTCTTCCAGCGTCTCGTAGGTCATGACATAGAGGATCGGCGCGAAGGTTTCATGACGTACGGTGTCGGTTTGACCCGGCATTTCAACCACCGACGGGGTGACATAGAACGCGTTCGGGTATTCCGATTCCAAGGTACGTTCACCGCCATGCACGGTGCCGCCGTCTTTCTTGGCATTGCCAAGGGCGGTCTGCATGTTGGTATAGGCTTCTTCATCGATCAGCGGACCAACCAGAACACCATCGGCCAGCGGATCGCCAATTTTCACCGACTTGTAAGCTGCAATGATTTTCGGCAGCAGCTGATCCTTGACGTCCTTGTGAACGATCAGGCGACGAAGCGACGTGCAACGCTGACCACAGGTACCAACAGCTGAGAACACAACCGCACGCACGGTCATGTCGAGATCGGCCGACGGGGTCACGATCATGGCGTTGTTGCCACCAAGTTCAAGAATGGTACGGCCAAAGCGCTCGGCAACGCGCGGGGCGACTTCACGGCCCATGCGGGTCGAACCGGTGGCCGAAATCAGCGCAACGTCACGGCTGTCGGTCATGATTTCACCGATGGCGCGATCACCGACAACAACCTGATGCAGGTTAGCCGGGGCATCGCCGAATTTGGCAATCGCCTTTTCGAGGATCTTCTGACAGGCAAGGGCGGTGACGGGGGTCTTTTCCGACGGCTTCCAGATCACGGCGTTACCGCAAGCCAGTGCAAGGGCGGTGTTCCATGCCCATGGTGCAACCGGGAAGTTGAACGCGGTGATCAGGCCAACAACACCCAGCGGATGCCAGTTTTCCATCATTTTGTGGCCCGGACGTTCGGACGCGATGGTCAGGCCATAAAGCTGACGCGACAGGCCAAGGGCGAAGTCGCAGATATCGATCATTTCCTGAACTTCACCAAGACCTTCCTGATAGATCTTGCCGCATTCAAGCGACACCAGACGCCCCAGCGGTTCCTTGGCAGCGCGCAGTTCTTCGCCCAAAAGACGTACCAGTTCGCCACGACGCGGACCGGGAACCTGACGCCATGCGCCAAATGCCTTTTTGGCATTGCCGATGACATCGGTCATCTCGGCCGGGGTGGTTTCGGTTACGCTTGCGAATTCCGAACCGTCAACCGGGGTCTGGACACTGAGGGTGCCATTGGCAATCTCGGCTTCGGACAGACCAAGTTCGGTCAGAATGGATTTGTAGCTCACAGTAAAACTCCCTTCGTTTTAAACTTTCCGGCGCGGATCACCGGCAAATTCGATCTCTGTTCAATCCTTGATTTCGGCTACCTTGGGCAGCAGTTTGGCAATGATGGCAAAGGCCTCATCAACCTGATCAAACGGAATGGTCAAAGGTGCCAGCAGGCGCACCACATTGGCGTGTTCACCACTTGGCATTAACAATAGCCCGTTTGCGCGGGCCAGTTGCAACAAGGTTTGCAGACGTTTGGGGGATGGTTTGCCGTCATCTGCAATCAGTTCAAACGCACGCATCGCCGCGATCCCGCGCATATTGCCGATCACATGCCCGCCGGGCAGATCACGCAACCATGCGATATGGGTCGCGTATTTTTCACCAAGCTGTTTGGCGCGTGCGGTAAGCTTGTCAGCCTCAAGCACCTCAAACACGCCGGCTGCCGCCGCACAGGCCACCGGGTTGCCGGAATAGGTGCCACCTAGCCCGCCTGGGGCCAACGCATTCATCACGTCTTCGGCCCCGGTAATCGCGGCCAGCGGGAAGCCACCGCCAATGCCCTTGCCCATGACAAGGATATCGGGCGAAACACCGGCATGCTCAATCGCAAACATCTTGCCGGTTCTGGCAAAGCCCGACTGGATTTCATCGGCAATCAAAACCATGCCGTTTTCATCACACAGGCGCCGCAGCGCGACAAGGAATTCACCATCGGCAGCCCGAAAACCGCCTTCGCCCTGCACCGGTTCAATTACCACTGCACCCACCGATACCGGATCGGCGGAAACGGCAAACAGCTTGGCGATGGCTGCCATCGCATCATCAACCGATACACCTGTTTCCGGGCAAGGATATGGCAGATGCCACACCGGCCCTGGCAACGGGCCAAGTCCGGTCTTATAGGGTTTGGTTTTACCTGTAAGTGCAAGGGTGGCCAGAGTTCGGCCATGGAAGCCGCCCTCAAAGGCAATCACCCCGGTACGGCCGGTAAAGGCACGCGCAAGCTTCAGCGCGTTTTCCATCGCCTCTGCCCCGGAATTGGTCAGCATTGATTTTGCCGGACCTTCAATCGGGCAGTTCGCCGCCAGCCATTCAGTCACCGCGACATAGGGTTCG
This sequence comes from Thalassospira sp. HJ, assembly GCF_000948415.1. Taxonomy (GTDB): domain Bacteria; phylum Pseudomonadota; class Alphaproteobacteria; order Rhodospirillales; family Thalassospiraceae; genus Thalassospira. Next base: position 257,515 of record NZ_JYII01000020.1, read on the forward strand.
TGCGGCAACGCGTTATAGCAACTGTGGGTAAAACGTTCGCACTGGGCGGCAACGCGTTCCATCACCACCGGGTTCCGATGCCCGACAGTCAAAACACCGATCCCGCCAATGAAATCGATATAGCGTGTCCCTTCGACATCCCATGCCTCGGCATTCAGTGCGCGATCAAGATAGACCGGATGCACATTGCGCACGCCAGCCGACACAGACGTGGCGGCACGGTCACGCATCTGCGCGCTGTCCTGGGTTGGTTTGGTGTTTTCGTCACGGGGCATTTGGGACTGCTCCGACCTTTGTAATGATGATTTAGATGACGTTCAGTTCAAGCACCGGCGCATTGTCGCGAATGCGCTCATAGCCAAACACCGACAGATCAAGGGTTTCATAGCCGTTTGTTGCGATCAGCTCGGCAATGCCACGGCCAACCGCCGGGCTTTGCTGCAGGCCATGGCCCGAGAACCCGTTGGCAAAGATGAAGTTTTTAACATCGGTATGGCGGCCAAGAATCGCATTCTGATCCAGCAGGTTATAGGAATAGTGCCCCGCCCAGGCATTGACGACCTTGATCGCCTCAAACCGTTCGCACCGCTCATAGAGGCTGGGCCAGATGATGTCGTCAAACAGGCTGTGGTCGACTTCAAAATCCCAGCATTCCGCATCGCGATCCTTGGGCGGGGCGATGCCCGTGATAAAGAATTCACCTTCGGGGCGGACGTAAAGACCGCTTGGATCAATCAGCATCGGGCAGGATGCGTTGATGTCTTCGGCGTCCCGGCAATTAAACACAAAGATGCAGCGTTTGCGTGGCTCGACAGGGATTTCCAAACCCGCCATCCGGGCGACCTTTGATCCGCCGGTGCCCGCCGCATTGACAAGCTGACCGCAACCGAAACGACGACCGTCTTTAAGGACAACGCCCGTGACCTGATCGCCATCGCGCAGGACCTCAACCACTTCGCCATCAGTATAATCGGCACCACGACGACGCGCCTGTTTGCGGAATGACTGCATCAGGGAATAGGCATCAAACCAGCCCTCCCCCGTACGGCCCCAGCACCCGGCTGAAAGATCGGATGTATTCATCCACGGGTATTTCGCGGCCAAATCATCGGGTTCCATCCAGATGATGTCGCCACCGAATTCGGTTTGCGTCGCATGGTTCTGACGCAGGATATCCCGGCCCTGATCGGTTGCGAGGATGAGATAGCCCTTTTCATGCAGGGCAATATCAACTTCCGGGTCCAGATCACGGTTCAGATTGTGCAGGAACTGAATGCCATAGGCCGACATTTCGATATTGATCGGTGTTGAAAACTGCTGGCGGATCGATGCCGCCGACAGGGCCGTCGAACAGAACTCGTAGGTCGAGTCTTTTTCAATCACCAAAACCCGGCCCTTGAAATCATCACGGCCTGTTAGATGCCATGCGATGGAACTGCCAATGACCGCACCACCGACGATGATCACATCATAATTTTCGTCAACAGAACCCATTCTTGCCTTCTACCCGATGCAAATTGTTGCCTTCCGGCCATTTTCGGACCGACATTTTGCGACATTGCGCTGAAATCCGTTACCCAAATGAAGGTAAGCCATCCTTCCAAAACATTCCAAAGTAACAGTATTACAGCGCGGTTGGCTTTCGGCCCAAACGCATCTTGGGGTGGCGCGAGGGGGCTTGGAACCGTTTAAAACGGTACGCCTTGGCTGCAAAGCAAACAAACGATATATTCGCACCATATCATTCCGTTTTGTTATGAACTGGTTTCACCATGCGCCGCGTCCTGCCATCGCTTACCGCCCTGCAATTCTTTGAAAGTTCGGCCCGCCATCTGTCCTTTACCCGGGCGGCAGAGGAACTCAATGTCACGCAAAGCGCGATCAGCCGGCAGATCCGTGCGCTTGAGGAATATCTGGGCCGGGATCTGTTTCGCCGTGTGAAGAAACGCCTCAAGCTGACCGCAGCTGGTGAAGCCTACGCCGCCCAGGTGCGAGATCTTCTGGATCGGGCAGAAGCCGCCACCTTGCAGGTCATGGCCTATTCCGACGCGGGCGGGATGCTGAATGTCGGAACGCTACCAACCTTTGGCGCACGCTGGCTGGTTCCGCGACTTGGGGATTTCAAGGCAACCTGGCCTGACATTCAGCTCAATCTCATTACCCAGACGCGCGAGTTCAATTTTGACCGCGAGGGTATTGATATCGCCATTCACTTTGGCGAGGACAACCTGCCCGGCTGTGTCACACATCGTTTGATGGGCGAAACCCTGATCGCGGTCTGTGCGCCCAAGCTGCTTAAGGAAAATGACGATCTGCCGATTGCACGTGAAAGGGTGCGCAACTGCACTTTGTTGCAGCATTCCACGCGCCCGCGCGCCTGGCAGGACTGGCTGGCGGCCACCGGCGTTGCCGTGGTCGACGAACTGGCTGGACCCCGGTTTGAGCATTTCCACATGGTGATTCAGGCAGCTGTCGCAGGCCTTGGACTAGCACTTTTGCCGGAATTTCTGGTGCGTGAGGAACTTGAAAGCGGGCGTCTGGTGGCACCGTTTGATGTCGCGATCCCCAATCAGCACGCCTATTACGTCGTGTATCCCAAGGAAAAGGAAAACAACTTTGCGGTGCGCGCGTTTCGTGACTGGCTGATTGCAACGTGCCGGACCGAACAGGATGGTCGCACCATCCCGTCCGGCTCTGCGGCCTGACACCCCCCGATATCAGGCCGATTGACTGACCAGCACGATGCCCCCTGCCGGGTCATTGATGGCCCGGATCGGACTTTTGAACACCGATGACAGCAAATCCGGTGTCAAGACATCTGATACCGATCCCTGTTCGACGACTTCGCCCGAACTCAGGATCGCGACCCGATCGGCATAGGTCAGGACCTGATTGAAATCATGCAGGATCATCAAAACCCCGACGCCGCGTTCTTTCGCCTCCTGCCGGGCAAGGGCCAAAACCGCATGTTGGTGGGATACATCCAGACCCGCTGTCGGCTCATCAAGCAACAGGAAGCGCGCGACAGATGGTTGCTCATCGGAGCCATTGCTTTCCGTACCGCTCTGGCTGGCATCCGTCATGCCCCAAAGCTGCACCAGCGCACGTGCCAGATGCACCCGCTGTTTCTCGCCGCCTGACAAGGCCGGATAGGCCCGATTTGCCAGATGGGTGATATCGGCAAGCTCAATCGCGCGGCGCACCTGTTTTTGATCAAACTGGCGGGTGGAAACCTTGCGATAGGGCGCACGCCCCAGTGCAACAACATCAAAAACCGTAAACGGAAAGGTCATCGAGGCAGCCTGTGGCATCACCGCGCGTTCCTGCGCCAGATCCAGTGCAGAAATACTCGAAAGCGCACGACCGTTCTGAAACACCGTGCCCCCACTTGGCGAAAGTTCGCCCGCCAGAACCTTTAGCAAGGTCGATTTCCCTGCCCCGTTTGGCCCCAGAATCGCCAGAACCTCACCCGGTTCGACAGCAATCGAAACATCGCGCAGCAGGTAACGCCCACGCGCCTTGAATTCAGCCTTATACGCCATCAGGGTCATAGACGACGCCTTTTCTTTTCAACGATCAAAAGCCCCAGAAAAAACGGCCCGCCGACAATCCCGGTAACCAGCCCGATGGGCAATTCTGCCGGAAGGACAATAATGCGCGCCACCGCATCTGCCGCGGTCAGAATGATCGCCCCGCCCATGGCCGATGCCGGCAGGACGTAGCGGTTATCCGGCCCCGTCGCCAAGCGCACCAGATGCGGCGCCACCAGTCCGACAAAACCGATAATCCCCGAAACAGCAACCGCTGCACCAACAACTAGGGCGGTAATGACCGTGGCCCGACGTTTAAGATGTTCGACCTCAACACCCAAATGGCGGGCTTCGGCCTCGCCCAGCAAAAACAGATTAAGCGGCGTGCCCAGCCGAATCAGATAGGCGATCCCCAGCGCCATGACGATCAGGGCAGGCATATCGGTCGGGCCATTGCCCGAGAGTGCGCCCATCTGCCAGAAGGTCAGATTGCGCAGCTCGGCATCGTCGGCCATGTAGGTAAAGACACCGACCCCAGCAAAGGCGATGGCATTGATCGCAACACCGATCAGCAACATGATCGCCGCATCCGTGCGACCATCCTGACGTGACAGAATACTGATCACGACCGTGGCCAGCACTGCCCCGCCAAAAGCTGCAATCGGCACGCCATAGGGTCCGAAGGCGGCATAGTAGCTGCCAAGAATCAGGTGGCCCGCCACAATCATGCTCACCGCGCCAAAGGCAGCACTGGCTGAAACGCCAATGATGCCGGGATCGGCAATCGGGTTGCGAAACAGGCTTTGCATCACCGCCCCGGCAAGCCCCAACCCGCCCCCGATAATGATTGCGCGCAGAATCCTTGGCAGACGCAGGCTATCAAGAATGCGGGCATCAAAGGCGTCAATGCCGACCTCGGTGATGCCGATGCGGTGCGCCAGATGGACAAACACATCGCCAACCGAAATCTCCACCCCGCCCATGCCCAGTGACATCACGGTGGCAGCACAAAACCCCATCATCAGAAGTACCAGAAACAGCACCGATCGGTTGACCGGCAGCTGCACCTGCAAGGCAGCGACCCTTTGTTTCACAGCGATCACGATCCCTGTTCAAAGCTGCGAAGATGGGCCGCAAGATCCCGGATTTCTTCGGCTGACGCCGGGCCAAAACCAAGAATGGTCGAGGCAGATATGGCAAGCACACGGCCATTCGCCACCGCCTTGTTCAGACCAAGGATCGGGTGGGCCTGAAGCCCCTCAAGCCCGCCCAGCTGATCAAGAGTCGACTGCGTCACCAGCACATAATCGGAAGCATCCGATGCAATCACCTCGGGCGAGACAGGCTTGAAGCCATCAAAGCCCGCCATACTGTTGGTCCCACCAATCATGGTGATGATTTCATCCGCCGTGGTTTCCTGCCCGGCTGACAGTGGCTTGCCATGACCAACTGCCATCAGGAATACGATGCTTGGCCGATCAGCGCCATCATTGCCCTTGAGTTCGGCAAGATCAGCCTGCACCCGATCAGAAAGCACCTTTGCCGCATCCACCCGACCCAAGGCATCGCCCGCCAACGCAATCGCATCCGGCAGGTTTTCCATCTTTGCCAAGGACGGCAAAATCACGATCGGAATGCCAAGATCGGCAAGCTCGGCAAGGACAACATCTGGCCCGGATTTCTCCACCCCGACAATCAGATCAGGCTTCAGACCAATGATGCCCTCGGCCGCCAGATGGCGCATATAGCCAACCTTTGGCAGGGTTGGCACCGGCTCTGGACGCGTGCTTGTGGTGTCAGTCGCAATCACGCGATCGCCAGCGCCAAGGGCAAAAACGATCTCGGTCGCGGGCGCCCCGACAGTAATCACACGTTGGGGCGACCCATCGGCAAGGGCGGGCATGCACAGCCCGACAAAGCCGATGATTGCAAGGATAAATCCGGTAAAATGACGCATCGATTGATTACTCCGCCACTGCTGCCATGGAGGTTTCCAAACGCGGCAGGCTTTCGGCCAGTTTCTGCCAATCGGGGTTTTCCGGATCCTTGCGTTTGCGCTCCCCACAGAAGATCGCGAAATTGTTCAGATCGGCGTCGTAAAGCTCGATGGTGGTGACAACACCTTCGCGGATCGGCTTGCGGACAATCCATGCTTCAAAAATCTGATCCATGCGCAAATGCAGGGTAAAGGTCGGATCCATGATGTTGATCCATTCACCCATTTCGCGAATGGTCTTGATCGGGCCGGTGTGGATCTGGATGGCACCGCTGTTGCCGACAAAGACCATGATCGAAATGCCGCTTTCCGAGGCCTTTTCAAGCAGGGTTTTCAGCGCATCGCGACTCAACCGTTCGGCAAATTCCGGCCCGGCCAGACGCATGCCTTGCTGACGGCCGACATTAAAGTCCTTGAGCATCCCGTGATACTGATGGACGTCCGTCATGCGGCGCCAATGGGCGCGCAGGTTTTCAACATCAACATCATCATCCGGCAGTGTCACCGCCTTTGGCAAAGGAGGCAGAACTTCGATCCCGGATGACTGGTTGTCGGCCTTGAAATCACTGATCAGTTTGTCATAGGCAGCTTCATCAGACTGCTCGGTCAGGAAAATCTTGTGAACCGCACGTCCGTCATGATCGAAGATCTGGAAGCTGCGGCGGCGTCCCGCGCGCGGGTTGTTGGTTTCAACTGCAAACGCATGCCCCCAATGACCAAGGAACAGGCGCAAATCAACATCGTGATTAAGCACAAGCCCCATCTCGCCATTGATGCTGACCTTGCCAAAGGTGCCGATTTTCTCATGCACGACACTGGGATTGCGCGTCAGGATCTTGACCTGACCCAGTTCTTCGAGGCGGGGAATGAAATCCCCCCAATCGGCATCAAGGCGCACGACATTGATCCCGATGCCCGCTGCAACCAACTCGCCTTCGGTCAGGTTCAGCTCGGCGGCAATGTCAACCGCATATCCCTTCGCATTTCCTGCGGCAAAGGCATTCCATGCTTCTGTGGCATTTTTGAAATTGTTTTCGCTCATGGCGTTTTATACCTCCTGTAAGATCAGACGATGCAGGTGCTGCATCGTCTGATCTCGTGACATTAGAATTTCATGCTTGCGGAAATTTTGAAGTTGCGACCCGGCTCATAGATGATCGCATCGCTGGTGCGATAAGTCTGATCAAGCAGGTTGTCGATACCGGCATTGACCTGCAGGCCATCGACATAATCGCTGGCATCCCAACGGGCGAACAGATCAAGACGGGTATAGCCACCGCGCTTTGCGGTATCGTCAGGAACACGATCCTGACCGGCAACCATGGTCGCACGCCCACCCAGTTCAAGCGCGGAATCAAGCAAGCGATACCCGCCCGACAGGCTCAGTTTATCACCCTGAATGTTGGACAGGTATTCGCCAGTCTCGCTGTTTTCACCACGCAGTATGGATGTTGCCAATCCGGCAAAGACCACACCATTGTCGTAATTGACGTCTGCCTCAAAACCCTTGATTTCGGCTTCCGGCAGGTTGCTACTGGTTGTTGTCGTACTCGAAACTGTCTGTTCGATATAATCAGTAACTTCATTGCGGAATAAAGCTAGTTTGGCCCGCAAGCTATCTTGACTGGTTAGCAGTTGATCAACCTTGAAGTTCGCACCGAGCTCCCAAGTCTGTGCTTTCTCTGGATCAAGGTTCGGATTAGGTACAAAGTAGTTGTCTGGCGTGGGACCCGGAATAGTATAGTGCACGCCGTCATTATAAAGCTGGCTAAGCGACGGGGCGTTGAAAGCTTCCGCGTAGCTAACATATGGCTGCAACCAGTTTGTCACTCGGTAACTCGCAGAGAAACGCGGAGACAATGCAGAGTCAGTCCTGCTATTGCCGGAGCTTGAGGACAAATCAAAACTGTCATAGCGAACACCGGCAGTAAACTGCAACGCATCCGTCAGATCAAACTGGTTGTCCAGATAAACACCTGAAATCAGCATGTCTGCATCTGGATAGAACCCTGTCGTCGGTTCCCCGTTGCGGCGCCCTTCCTGACTGTCTTCAAACACTTCGCCACCCAGCGTTACCGCAAGGTTCGTCGAACCAAGTTCAAAGCGTGAAGTATTGCTGCCTTCTGCACCAAGGGTGACAAGGTCGCGCTCATCCAATCGTGTTTCGCTTAAAGCACTTTCGCGCAAATTTGTATGCGTGCCATACAGATTGACCTTGGCATCAACCAGATCACTGCTCGCAGAATAGTAATCATAACCAAGAACACCAGTGGTTTGACGTGTCTTGCGTTTGACGATCACCGTATCGGAGTCGATGGCACTATCCGGCGATGCCGGTATCACGTGGTGATCCACATAGCGTTGCAACGATAGATGCAAATTTCCGGTTTCACCAACATCAATGGATCCCTTGAATAAACCGTTGATGTAATTGTCATCGGTATATTCTTCTTTCAGGCCATCACCGGTTTCATAGTTGCCACTATTCTTGTGCGACACCGAAACAAGAACATCTGATCCGTTTGTCGGCTTGGCATAGGCCATGGAATTAAGCGTCACTGCACTATCAACCGACGCATAACCTGATTTAACACGTCCCCCGACACGTTCCCCATCTTCCAGCATGTCCTCGGCCGTCACGGTTTGAAGTGCCAGCACCCCGCCAAGAGCACCGGTACCCTGCATGGTCGATGCCGGACCACGGAAAACCTCCACCTTTTTTAGAACCTCGGGATCAAGGAAAAGCCCGCCTTTGTGGCCGGAATTGAAATTAGAACGCGCACCATCCACGCGGATCACAACACGGTCATCGGTCAAACCGCGAATGGTCGGCATCTGAACTGTGCTGCGCGGCCCCCCGGATGTATCCACACCCGGCAGGCTACGCAGGATATCTCCAAGATTTTCAGGTTGATAACGATCAAGCTCTTCGTCATCCACAATGGAGATAGATGCGGGCGCATCAATTGCGGTGGTTTTCAACTTGCTGGCTGTTACGGTAACCGTATCAAGCACAACAGCCGTTTCAGCAACTGGTGTGCTTTGGCTTTCGGTGGTCCGGGTGTCTGTGGCAGGCTCGGATGCCGGTTGCTCGGCATGGGCGGCAACATTGAGTGCGAGTGTGGAAACTGTCGCCAGAAGAAGGCGCACAGAAGTGGTTCGAACCATAATGATTCCCCTGTAAGGCAGCTTTAGCTTTGTACCGATTTCGGCTGGCTGGCTGGCTTGTGCAGGGCACTGGCGCGCTGGCTGGCAAATGGTGTGGTGTGAGACGGCGATAAACGCCTATTTGGTCAGGATCAGTTTGTTATTCGATGTCAGGCGCAGTCTGTATTCTTCCCCCTGATGAACAATGATAACTTCGCGGTCATCGCCCATTAGTTCCTGCACCTGCATCTGTTTCACTGTTTCGGACTTTCCTGCATGCCCCGGTTTTGCTGCGATGTCGGGCATCGCAAACTCCTTGCTGATGAAATGTTATTAATAATGATTTGCAGCTCTTTATGTTTGTTGAGAATGCAAGTCAAGTTCATTTTGGAATATGCGTAGGTTGTGGTGATCAAGTTCACACACCAAAAAAGGCACCCCAGCGAATACCGGTGGTGTCTTTCTGCATTCTGCAAGATGCCGAGATCGCGCTGCTTCTGCCTAATCCGCGCCAATCTTCTTGGCAGATCCGGCGCGCATCGAAGCACAAAGCTGCACCGCAACCACAACAAACAGGAAATAAAGTGCGACCTGCCAGTCGCCCAAAAGATCATGCAATGCCCCGAACAGAACCGGGCCGATAGCGGCAAACAGATAACCCACCGATTGCGCCATACCGGACAAACGCGCAGATGTTTGCGGATCGGCCCCGCGCATGCCGACAAGGGTCAGGGCAATACTGATCATGCTGCCCTGTCCAAGCCCCATGCATACCGCCCACACATAAGGCAGCTCGGTCGTGGCAAAGATGAAGCCCGGAATGGCGATGATCAACGGGATATGCAGCACCAGCATCGCCAGTTTCTTGTTGGCGATTTTCGAATAGATCAGTGGCGCACCAAAGGCGGCCGGAATGCCAAATACGTTAAACAGGGTGAGCAGCGTGGCCGCTTCGGCCTCGGAAATGCCGTGATCGATGAAGACTTTGGCAACCCATGCGGTGCCGGTATAGAACATCAGTGACTGGCAGCCAAAAAACAGCGCCAACCACCAGGCTTCGACATTTTTCCAAAGCGAAATCCGCGCAACCGGGCTCGGCGCGGCACCGACATGGCGATAACGCAGCATCGGCAGCCAGCAGACAAAGGCAATGGCGGCAAACACTGCCCAAACACCCAGCGACCAGCGCCAGTCGCCGTCAGCTGCATTTCGGATCGGGATCGAAACGAATGCCGCAATCGTCGCACCGCTCGACATGGTAAAGGTATAAAGCGCGGTCACCAACGCCACATGCGTCGGGAAACTGCGCCGCACCAGCGATGGCGTCAGTACGTTCAGAACCGCAATCGCCGCCCCAAGGATAATGGTTCCGACCACCATGATGTCATAGGCACCACTGGCCCGAAGCCCCTGCCCGATGGCAATGAAGAGCAGCATGGTCAAAAGTGTGGCCTCAAGGCCGAATTTCTGACCCAGGCGCGGGGCAAACATCGACAACACACCAAAGCTCAGCACCGGAAGGGTTGTAAGCAAGCCCAGCTGCGTACCTGAAAGCGACAGATCCGTACCGATGATTTCCGCAAGCGGGCCCAAGCCGACAATACTGCCGCGCATGTTCGCAGCCAGAAGCAGGATCGCGAGCAAAAAGCCGATATGTGCGCCCAGATGATGGAACCCACGCCCGGCATCAGGCGCGGTGTTTTTTCCCGCTGATGCTGTGTCGGTGGCGGTCGTTTTCGGGGCAGTCTTGTCAGTCATCTGGGTGATCCGTGTTACGTCGCGATGGTGGTGGTGGCGCGATCAGAATTTTGGGTAGGTATAGGTTCAGGCGTTGCGCATCCTAAAGCGCGACAACACCCCACAATACGCGAAACGCGATCAGTACGAACAGAACCGCAATGATGCGTTCGATCCAGGCGGCATGATCGCGCAACCACGGCAAAACGGCCCCGTGCGAAAGCCCGACCGCCACAAGGCAATACCACGCCCCGTCAATCACCGCTGCAGTCATCGCCAGCAGGAACTTGCCAGCCCATTCAAACTCGGGTGAAACGAACTGGCTGAAAAGGGCGAGGAAAAATAGCGCAATCTTGGGATTGAGAAACGCGATCATGAACCCGTCGCGCGCGGCCTGCAGGATTGATCCCGATACCTTACCAGCCCCATCAACATCAAACTTCGCCCCTGCCTTGGCACCGCGCCATGCCTTGATCGCAAGCCAGATCAGATAAAGCGCACCAAGAATGCTGACCGCGTTGTGAAAGACCGGCACCGTCTGAAACAGGATGCCAAGCCCGGTCATGGTGATCACGGCATAAAAGCCGATCCCCAGCGCATGCGCCAAGGCACAAGCAAAACCGGCCTGACGCGAATGACCGACGGAATAACGCAACACAACAGCCAGACTGGGGCCCGGTGTCATTGCGCCAAGAACACAGATGGTTGCAACGGACAACCAGGCAGCGAAGCTCATGACGTTTCCTTTGGATGGCGCAGGTTTGGTTCCCGCTTGGTTTTATCGAAAGCTATCTGCTTGCCAGAACCGTTTCAACGGAAATGAACTATCGCTATGATGCGCATCCGCGCCATCCCGCCACCTGAACGCTGCTTTTCGTAAAATACGGTTTTAAAACATGTTTCTGCTTCTCAAGAATGCCAACGTCTTCGCCCCGACCCTGCTTGGCATCAACGATATCCTGATCTGTGACGAAAAAATCGTCACCATTGCCCCGGATCTGGTCGTTTCGGTTCCAGCCGAAATCAAGACCATCGACCTTGGTGGCAAGATGACCGTACCGGGCTTTATCGACGGGCATGTGCATCTGATCGGCGGTGGTGGAGAAGGCGGTTTTGCGACCAGAACGCCCGAAGTCGCAGTCGGCAAACTGATCGAAGCCGGTATTACGTCTGTCTGCGGATTATTGGGCACCGATGCCGCCACCCGCCACATCGCATCGCTTTATGCCAAGACCAAAGCACTTCGGACCGAAGGCATTTCTGCCTGGTTCTTTACAGGTGGCTACCGCGTGCCCTCCCCGACCCTGACCGGTAATATCGGCGATGACGTGACGTTTCTGGATGCCTGTATCGGCCTTAAAACTGCAATTTCCGATCATCGCAGCAGCCAAAGCACCATCGACGAACTGGCCCGCATCGCATCAAAATCACGCATTGGCGGCATGACATCGGGCAAGGCCGGGTCGGTGGTTGTTCATCTTGGCGATGGGGACGGTCACTTTGACCCGTTGCTGGCGGTGATTGATCAAACCGAAATCCCGATCGGTCAATTCATCCCGACCCATGTAAACCGCAAACGCGCCCTGCTTGATGCCGCCAAACTCTGGGCCAAGCGCGGTGGCAATATTGATTTCACCACCGGTATTGACGCCGAACCCGATCCCAAAGGGGCAAGTAAAACATCAACCAGCATCGCCGAATGTCTGGCGGATGGGGTCGCACTTGATCGCATTTCCATGACGTCAGATGGCAACGGGTCGCTTCCGGATTTTGATGCCGATGGCAATATGATCGGGCTTTCTGTCGCAGGATTTGAAACCGTCCCGCGCGAATTTGCCGATCTCATCACGGTCGAAAAGCTTGATATCGCAACCGCCCTTGCCCCGATCACGATCAACCCGGCACGGATGCTCGGACTTGCCGCACATAAAGGTCAGATCAAGGTTGGTTATGATGCCGATATCCTTGTTTTGGATGATGCGCTCGCCCCCGATAGCGTCATTGCCCGCGGAAAACCGGCCATGATTGCCAAAGAACGGCTCCTTCGCGGCACTTTTGAGGGATAAACGGGCCTGAAATGCCCAGATGGCGCTCGAAAGCACGGATTTCCGCTTCGGAAAGCCGAGTGAGCTGCCTTTTTATCGACATAACTGCCTCAAACAGCCACTATTCCGGTCAAACTGCTTCCCGTTTTCTTATCCATGCTCGCTTACCTCAAAAAGGTCCTTGAATGACCAAGCAATAAGAGCAAACACGAAGGGATACGAGAGATGCGAAAGACAGCCACAATTCTTGTCGTTGCCGGTGCATTGGGACTGTCCGCGTGCAGTGGATTGAATGACCGCGACCAGAAAATGCTCAGCGGCGGTGCCATTGGTGCCGGTGTCGGCGCCGTCGGAACTGTGATCACCGGTGGCTGCGTCACCTGCGGCGCTGTGATTGGTGGTGCGGTTGGCACCGGTGCCGGCTATATCATGCATGAAAACGAAAAGGCCCGCGAATAATGAAGCGGGTCATTCTTCTTGCAGCCGGTCTTGCACTCGCAATGCCGCTTGCAACGCCGGCTCTAGCAAAAGCCGATCCGCCATCATGGGCACCGGCCCACGGCTATCGCGCCAAGCAGCATAAGGGCCACAAACGTGACTATACCCGTCACGGCAATGAGCTTTTTGTCTCTGACGGTGGCTTCCTGCGCTGTAACCGTGATGTGGTTGGTGCAATCATTGGTGGTGGTACCGGTGCAGTTCTTGGATCGACTGTCGGCAAGGGGAGTGGTCGGGATGCGGCCATGATCGGTGGTGCCATCCTTGGCATGTTAAGTGGTTATTCGATTGGTCAAACCCTTGATCAGGGTGATCTGGCCTGCACCGGATATGCCTTGCAGCGTGCGCCCGATGGTCAACATGTTCGCTGGCAAAACCCCGATTCGGGGCGCAGCTACAATGTTGTGCCGACGAACAGCTGGCAAAATGCCGAAGGACGCTATTGCCGGGAATACAGTGCAACGGCCAATATCGGCGGGGAACTGCAGAAAACGTTTGGCACCGCATGCCGTCAAGCTGATGGTTCCTGGCAAATTGTGTCCTGACATCACAGACCTGCCAGGCGCAATGCAATCTGAGGTTTTATCCTGCAAGAAGCCCGGCCCTGCCGGGCTTTTTTTTTGTGCATTTTTCGGTCCGAACCGTATCTTAAATAATTGCAATTCAATGTCTTAATCGTCGAATGAGTTTCGCATTCGTTATTTGTTTTACGTTAACGTCACTTTGTATTACAGTCCTGACATAATCAAAACAAGAATACCAGCTGACTGAGGGAGGCGTTCGTGGATGACATCCTCGAAACCGTAAAAGAAAAACTGCCGCAATTGCGCGGTTTGAATGCTGTCGTCGCCTTTGATTGCGGCGATGATGGACATATCGTTGTTGATGCCACTGGTGATGAACCGGAAATCAGCGACGACGACCTGTCTGATGCCGATTGCATTCTTAAAATCAAGAAAGCCAACCTCGAAAAACTGATCGCCGGAAAGCTTGATCCGATGCTTGCCTTCACCATGGGCAAACTGAAGATCAAGGGTTCGATGGGCGTGGCAGCCAAGCTGTCATCCATGCTCGACTAACCGGTCGGGATGATCCGTTTTATGGGGGAAACATGCGTAATCGCATCAAAAATGGCAGCCTGTCGGCCCTGATTGCCGGATTTGCGATCCAGTTTGCGGCACCTTCGCAGGCATCAGGATCGGAAATACTGAACTTTCGCGTTCTTAAGGACGGGGAACCGATTGGCTATGAAAAAGTCGAAATCACCCCGACAGCAACCGGCCAGACCGTCAAGATCGAAACCCTGACCGATGTTCGGGTACTGTTTTTGAAGTTCCACTACGACCATCAGCGGACCGAACAATGGCAGGACGGAAAGCTGGTCTCGGTCGAAACCACCACCAATGATGACGGCACACACTACACCTGGCAGGCAAGCTATGACGCAGATTGCTATGTGCTGGCTGGCAAGGGTGTCGGGAAACGCGATGCCTGTGACGGGGCCTGGCCACTGACCTTGTGGCACGAGGACGTTACTGGCAAAGCCGACCTGTTCAGCGTCATCAATGCCGAACCCTATACCGTCAACACACAAAGGGTCGGTGAAGAAACCGTCATGGTCGAAAGCCGGGAAACACCGGCAGTCCATTACGAAATGTCTGGCGATGTCGAACGGGATCTCTGGTACGGCACCGACGGAAAATTGCTCAAAACGAGTTTTAAAAGAAAGGGTTACGACATCGATTTTATCAGGGTCGATGCGATAAACCCTCAGCGATAAAAGCGGGCGTTTTAAATCATGGATTTGAAGCGTTATAAAAGATTAAGGGAGAAACAGATGTCCTACTTCAAGAAGGGCTGCCTCTGGGGAGCAGCTTCGGGTACCGCACTTCTATGCGCGCTTGCAAGCGTTGGCACAGCCCACGCATCGGGCTTTCAGGTCCGCGAAACCAGCGGCACCCTGCAGGGTTCAAGCTTTGCCGGCATGACCACCCTGTCCACCGATGCATCTACCATGTCCTACAACCCGGGTACCGTTGGTCAATACAAGGAAACCAGCTATAGCGCGGGTTTGACAGTTATCCGACCAGTTGCAAAAGCAACAAGTATCGTCGCCACTGACGGCAACCTGACGACAATTGCACAAACTGGTGGAAGCTATAAGGACATGGCACAGGATGCCGTTGTTCCTAATGCGCATGCTGTCTGGAAGCTAAATGAAAACCTTAATCTTGGTGTTTCGATTACGGCACCTTGGGGCCTTGTAACCGACAATGACTCCGATTTTGCTGGCCGCTTCTTTGGCACAACCTCGAAAATCAAAACAGTTAATATCAAGCCTGTTGTTGCGTACCGTTTCGACAATGGCCTAAGCATTGGCGCTGGCCCTCAGATTCAGCGGTTTGAAGCATCTCTGAGCAAAGCAGTTCCCAGAATTGGCGCTCCCAAAGCAGAAGGTAACTCCACCATCGAAGGCGATGATATCAGCTATGGCTGGACGGCTGGCCTTAATTGGGAGATGACCGACGATACCCGCTTTGGTTTGGCATACAATTCCGAGGTTAAACACAAGCTCGAAGGCGATATTAAGTTCGACCAAGCTGCGAAGAATCTGTCTTATATTGACCGAAAAACGACAGCAAAGATCACCACGCCGGAAGCAATTGCTTTTGGCGCCTCACACGACTTGACCGACAAACTTACCGTGATGGGTGATCTTCAGTGGACAAACTGGAATTCGGTCAAAGACCTTGTGTTCAATTACGACGGTAATATTCACAGTTCGCTTTCTTCCAGCACAACCGAGAACTACCACTGGGGCTCTTCATGGTTTGGAGCACTTGGTGCACGATACCAGTATGATGAAAACTGGGCCTTCACAGGTGGCTTGGCATACGACGAAACCCCGATCAAAACCCGCAACCGTAATGTGCGCTTGCCGGATTCAAACCGCTACTGGGTATCGCTCGGTGCAACATATAAGGCCGCAGGCTGGGCTGATGTGACACTCGGATACACGCACATTTTTGCACATGATGCCCGGGTTGATCACGGGACCACCAACCTCGGCAACTTTGCCGCCGACTATGAAGCCAAGGTCGACATCATCGCGCTGCAGGCGAAATTCAAGTTCTGATCTGCTATGCTGTCCGGTGCGGGGTGCTGAGCGCTTCGCATCGGGCTCCCTTTTTTTGCCCGCAAAGTGACGTTAACGTAATGGAGTTAACGCAAGTGAACAAAGTAAACGTTCAAGAATCCCCGATCCTGCGCGATGGCGTTGATATCAGTTCGCCCGTCAAAACGCGTCCTGTGCATGAAATCTTCGACAATGCGGCTGCCCGGTTCCCGTTGCGTCCGTGCCTGGATTTCCTTGGTCGGATTTATGATTACAAGACCATATCCGAGCAGATTGATCGCGCTGCCGAAGGCTTCAAACAACTTGGCGTGCGCAAGGGTGACAAGGTCGGGCTGTGCCTGCCCAATACGCCCTATTATGTCGTATGCTATTACGCGATCCTGAAATGCGGCGGCGTGGTTGTGAATTTCAACCCGCTCTATGCCAAGCGCGAGATCGCCTATCAGATCGAAGATTCCGGTTGTCGCCTGATGGTGACGCTGAACCTCAAACAAATCTATCCCAAGGTCGCGGCCTGTCTGGATGAGACTTGCCTGAAGCGGATTGTTGTGTGCGAAATGAGCAACATTCTGCCGCCGGTCAAAAGTGTTCTGTTTTCGCTGTTCAAGCGCAGTGAGCTGGCCGATGTCCCGACCGATCTGCGCCACATCCCCTATTCACGGGTCATCGGATGCAAACCGATTGATCGTGTGATCAATATCGACGTCCATGATCTGGCAGTTTTGCAATATACCGGCGGCACGACCGGAAGGCCCAAGGGCGCGATGCTGACCCATGCCAATCTGAGTGCCAATGTTGATCAGCTGACCCGCTGGATGCCTGACGCCAAACCGGGACAGGAAGTAACACTTTGTGTTTTGCCGTTCTTCCATGTCTTTGCCATGACGGTGGCACTCAACACATCTGTCAATCTCGGTGCGGAAATGGTGTTGCAGCCACGCTTTGAACTGAATTCCCTGATCAAGGCGCTGGACAAGAAAAAGGCCACCATCTTCCCTGGTGTCCCGACGATCTATACGGCGATCAACAATTCGCCGGAAACACTCAAATACGATCTGTCGCACATCCGCTGTTGTATTTCGGGGGGCGCGCCGCTGCCGGTAGAGGTCAAACACCGGTTTGAGGAAATCACCGGCTCCAAGGTCGTGGAAGGATACGGCCTGTCGGAAGCAAGCCCGGTTTGCACCTGCAACCCGCTGAAGGGTGAGAACAAGGAAGGCTCGATCGGCCGCCCCTTGCCCGGCACCGAGATCGAAGTCAGGTCTCTGGATCGTCCGGAAAAACCAATGCCACTTGGCGAAAAGGGCGAGGTCTGCATTCGCGGCCCGCAAGTCATGCCGGGCTATTGGCAGAACGACACCGCCACCAATGAGACCTTTGTTGATGGATGGTTGCGCACCGGCGATGTCGGCTATCAGGATGAGGACGGCTATACATTTCTTGTCGACCGCCTCAAGGACGTGATCCTGTGCAGCGGCTACAACGTCTATCCGCGCGCGATCGAGGAAGCGCTTTATCTGCATGACCAGATCGCCGAAGTCACCTGCATCGGGGTGCCCGACCAGTATCGCGGGCAGGCGCCCAAGGCATTTGTCCGCCTGAAAGACGGCGTGACCGATGTGACGGCAGAAGACCTGCGGGCATTTCTTGATGACAAGATATCAAGAATCGAGATGCCGCGCGAAATCGAAATTCGCGAAGAACTTCCCAAGACCATGGTCGGCAAACTGTCGAAGAAGGAACTGGTCGAGGAAGAACGCCAAAAGAGAGAGGGAAATACGGCTTAGTTACAATGCGTTAGCGTCACGCTACACACACTGAAAAAATCTAAGTGACGTTAACGTAAACTAATTGACGTAAAGTGAAAAATATATACCATAAGGGGCGAATAATGACCAAAGTTGACGAACGGTTTTATACCGTTCCCGAACTGGCCGACGATCTTGGCATCACACCGCGTACCATCCGGTTTTACGAGCAAAAGGGGCTCTTGAACCCGCAGCGTGCCGGCACAACCCGGGTCTACACCCGACAGGATCGCGCCAAGCTGCTCCTCATTTTGCGGGGCAAGCGACTGGGCTTCAGCCTAAAAGAGATCGCGGATTATCTCGATCTTTATGGCGCAGACCCAACTCAGGCAGAGCAGATCAAGATGCTTCTGGGACGTGTACGGGAACGGATTTCTGACCTGGAAGAACAGCGTCAGGCACTGGACGTCACACTGGATGAACTGCGCGAAATCGAACAGCAATCGGTTGATGCGCTTGAAGAAAAAGGAATCGATCCGGCAACGTAACAACAACGCCGGATCAGAGGAAAGCTCAGGAAGGAAGACAAAGCCATGACCAACGCCGTAATTGCCGGATATGTCCGGTCACCCTTTACCCCGGCCCGTAAAGGGGCCCTTGCCAAGGTCCGTCCTGACGACCTTGCGGCACAGGTCGTCAAAGGTCTGGTCGAAAAGACCGGCATTGATCCCAACGCGATCGAGGATCTGATCCTTGGCTGCGCCTTCCCCGAGGGTGAACAGGGCTTCAACGTCGCCCGCCTCATTACGTTCCTTGCCGATCTACCGCGCTCTGTCGCGGGTGTGACGGTTAACCGGTTCTGCGGCTCTTCGATGCAGTCGATCCATCAGGCGGCTGGCGCGATTGCGATTGGCGCTGGTGATGTCTTTATCTGTGCCGGTGTTGAAAGCATGACCCGCGTTCCGATGATGGGCTTTAACCCGCTGCCCAATCCGGAGCTATATAAAGCCATGCCCGAAGCCTACATGGGCATGGGCGACACCGCCGAAAATGTTGCGGCCAAATACAGCCTGACCCGTGCCGATCAGGAAGCCTTTGCGGTTGAAAGCCACAAACGTGCCGCAGCGGCACAGGCCGCTGGCAAGTTTGTTGATGAAATCATCCCGATCCAGACCAAAGACGGCGTTGTTTCCGAAGATGGCTGCATCCGTGGCGAAACCACAGCCGAAGGTCTGGCGGACCTCAAGCCTGCCTTCAAGGCAGATGGTGTTGTCACTGCCGGCACCTCGTCACCGCTGACCGATGGGGCGTCAGCGGTTCTGGTTTGTTCCGAAGAATATGCGGCCAAAAACGGCCTGACCCCGATTGCGCGAGTCAAATCGGTTGCGGTCGATGGCTGCCTGCCGGAAATCATGGGCATCGGCCCGATCGGGGCATCGAAAAAGGCGCTTGCGCGGGCTGGTTTGACCTCGGCCGATATTGATGTGACCGAGCTTAACGAAGCCTTCTCGTCCCAGGCGATGGCAAGCATTTCCGATCTGGGTCTGGATGCGGCCAAAGTGAATATCGATGGCGGCGCGCTTGCAATTGGTCACCCACTGGGTGCGACCGGTGCGCGCATCGTTGGCAAGGCTGCTGCAATCCTGAAACGTGATGGCGGCAAATATGCGCTGGCATCCCAGTGCATTGGCGGGGGTCAGGGGATCGCGACCATTCTGGAGGCGATGTAATGACCACCATCAAACAGGTCGCCGTTATTGGCGCCGGTGTTATGGGGGCGGGGATCGCTGCCCATATCGCCAACTCCGGGACGCCCGTTCTGCTGCTTGATATCGTGCCCGAAGGTGCGAAAAACCGTAATGCGTTTGCCGAGGGTGCGGTTGCCAAGATGCTCAAAACCGACCCGGCACCGTTCATGTCCAAACGGGTCGCCAAGCTGATCACCTGCGGCAATATCGAGGATGACCTTGATAAGATCGCCAAATGTGACTGGGTGATCGAGGCCGTCATTGAACGCCTTGACATCAAGCAGGATCTCTATCGCAAGATTGACGCGGTCCGGGCCAAGGGATCGGTGGTGTCATCAAACACATCGACCATTCCGCTCGCCACCCTGATTGACGGGATGGATGAAAGCTTCGCACAGGACTTCATCATCACCCACTTCTTCAACCCGCCGCGCTATATGCGCCTGCTGGAGCTGGTTGGGTCGGGTGTCACGCGTGATGGCGTGATTGATGCAGTTGCCGATTTTGCCGATCGCAAACTGGGCAAAACCTGTGTCACCTGCCATGACGAGCCGGGCTTTATCGCCAACCGTCTGGGTGTCTACTGGATTCAGGCCGCCATGGTCGAGGCCATGGACCGCAAACTGACGGTCGAAGAAGCCGACAGTGTCATTGGCCGCCCGTTTGGCATTCCCAAAACCGGGGTATTTGGCCTGATGGATCTGGTTGGTCTGGATCTGATGCCCCACGTGCAATCAAGCATGGCGGATCTTCTGGACAAATCCGATCCGTTCCACGCGATTTACCGCGAAAGCGATCTGGTCAGCAAACTGATTGCCGATGGCTATACAGGCCGCAAGGGCAAGGGTGGCTTTTACCGCCTGAACCGCGAAGGTGGTCAGAAGGTCAAAGAGTCGGTTGATCTGCAAACCGGTGAATTTGCCAAATCCGAAAAAGCCCGTTTGGGAAGTGTCCGGGCTGCTGGCAAAGACCCGCGCAAGATGATGGAAGCATCTGACAAGGGTGGCGAGTATGGTCGCGCTGTCATGGGCAAAACCCTCGCCTATGCCGCCTTCATTGCCGAGGCCGCAGCCAACTCCATCGTCGATGTCGATGATGCGATGAAGCTGGGTTATGCTTGGAAAACCGGGCCGTTTGAGCTGATGGATGCCATCGGCGTTGATGCGCTGATTTCGATGCTCGAAGAAGACGGCGTTGAAATCCCGGCCTTGCTGAAAAAGGCCGCGGGCAAGTCGTTCTACAAGATCGAGGATGGTGACCTTTACTATCTCGGCTTTGATGGTGAATACGCCAAAGTCACCCGCCCGGATGGCGTCATCCTGCTCGAAGACATCAAACGCAAATCCGAACGCGTCGCCGGCAACCGTGCCGCTTCACTTTGGGATATCGGCGATGGTGTCGCCTGTCTTGAATTCCATACCAAGATGAACGCGCTTGATGCTGACGTGCTTGGCGCGATCAAGACATCGATACGAACTGTCAAAAAGCAGTTCAAGGCGATGGTGATTTATAACGAAGGCAGCAACTTCTCCGCAGGCGCAAACCTTGGTCTGGCGTTGTTTGCCGCCAATATCGCCGCCTGGCCAGAGATCGAAAACCTCGTCGAAACCGGTCAGGAAACCTACAAGGCGCTGAAATATTCTCCCTTCCCGGTCGTCGGGGCGCCAAGTGGCCTTGCCCTTGGTGGCGGTTGTGAAGTTCTGCTGCATTGTGATGCTGTTCAGGCACACGGCGAAACCTATATCGGGCTGGTTGAACCCGGTGTAGGCCTGATCCCGGCCTGGGGCGGGTGTAAGGAAATGATCCGTCGCTGGGCGGAAAATCCGAAGTTTGTTAAAGGCCCGATGGCCCCGAGCGCCAAGGCATTCGAGATCATATCCGTCGCGACCGTTGCCAAATCGGCGATAGAGGCCAAGGAAAACCTGTTCTTCCGCGAGGGTGACGGCATCACCATGAACCGCAACCGTTTGCTGGCTGATGCCAAGGAACGCGCGCTTTCCATGGTTGCTGGTTACAAAGCACCCGAAGAATTCACCTATCGTCTGCCGGGCGAAGCCGCCCGGGTTGCCTTTGAAATGGCGGTTGATGGCTTCCACCGTTTGGGCAAAGCCACCGATTATGACCGCGTGGTCGCCGGTGAATTGGCAAAGGTTCTGGCCGGTGGTGACACCGACGTGACCGAGGAACTTTCCGAAGACGATATTCTTGAACTGGAACGCGAAGGCTTCATGCGTCTGGTCCGCAACGAAGGCACCATGGCCCGGGTCGAGCATATGCTGCTGACCGGCAAGCCGTTGCGCAACTGACCGGTCCGGGAGGAAACATAAAATGGCTGAATATAAAGCACCCCTGCGCGACATGCGCTTCGTCCTGACCGAGCTGTTTGATTACAACGATATCAATCAGATGCCCGGTTGCGAGGATTTCACCCCTGACGTGGTCGATGCGGTCCTCGAAGAGGCCGCCAAGATCTGCGAAGAAGTCCTTTACCCGATCAACCGGTCGGGTGATGAGGAAGGCTGCACCTGGGATGACGGGGTTGTCACAACCCCCAAGGGCTTCAAGGAAGCTTATCAGACCTTTGCCGAAGGCGGCTGGACCGGCATTGCCTGCGACCCGAAATATGGCGGTCAGGGCGCGCCGAAATCACTCAATGCCCTGGTCGAGGAAATGATTTGTTCGACCAACCTGTCCTTTGGCATGTATCCGGGTCTGTCCTTTGGCGCTTATGCCGCCATGCATGCCCATGCATCGGACGAACTGAAAGACAAATACCTGCCCAAGATGGTCGAAGGCACCTGGTCGGGCACCATGTGCCTGACCGAACCGCATTGCGGTACCGATCTTGGCATCATCAAGACCAAGGCCGAACCGCTGGGCGACGGGTCCTATGCGATTTCCGGCACCAAGATTTTTATCTCCGCCGGGGAACACGACCTGACGGAAAACATCATCCATCTGGTTCTGGCCAAACTGCCTGACGCGCCAAGTGGCACCAAGGGCATTTCGCTTTTCCTCGTCCCGAAATTCATGGTTGGCGATGACGGATCACTTGGGCGTCGCAACGCGGTCAAATGCGGCTCCATCGAACACAAGATGGGCATCAAGGCATCTTCGACCTGTGTGATGAACTTTGACGGTGCGGTCGGCTATCTGGTCGGCGAACCCCATCAGGGGATGCCCGCGATGTTCACCATGATGAACCAGGAACGTCTGTCGGTTGGTATTCAGGGGCTTGGTTTGGGCGAGGCGGCCTATCAGGGTGCGCGTGCCTATGCCAAGGACCGCCTGCAGGGTCGCGCCCTTACCGGTGCGAAATCCCCCAATCAACCCGCTGACTCCATCATCGTTCATCCCGATGTGCGGCGGATGCTGCTGACCGCCAAGGCAACCAATGAAGGTTGCCGGGCGATGGGCATGTGGGTCGCGCGCGCACTTGATACCGCCAAGCACCATGCAGATCCGGTCAAACGCGAAGAAGCCGACGAGTTCGTTCAGCTGATGACCCCGATCGTCAAGGCGCTGTTCACCGACTGGGGCTTTGATAACTCCAACCTGGGTGTGCAGGTCTTTGGCGGGCACGGCTATATCCGCGAATGGGGCATGGAACAATATGTCCGTGATGCCCGTATTGCCCAGATTTACGAGGGCACCAACGGCATTCAGGCACTTGACCTTGTCGGGCGCAAAATGCCGACGAAAGCCGGTCGTTACCTGCGCCGGTTCTTCCACCCGGTACAGGAATATATCGAAGCCAACGTTTCCAATGGCGAACTTGGTGAGTTTGTTCAGCCACTGGCAAAAGCCTTCATGCGCCTGCAGCAGGCGACTGGTGAACTGGCCCAGCGCGGGATGAAAAACCCCGATGAAGCAGGGGCTGCCGCGACCGAATTCCTGCGTCTGTTTGGTTTGGTCGCTGTCGGCTTCATGTGGGCCCGGATGGCGGAAATCGCACTCGCCAAACAGGGTGATGACGAAGACGGCTTCTATAAGGGCAAGCTGATCACGGCCAAGTTCTATATGGAACGGGTTCTGCCGCAATCAGGTGCCCTGTTCAGCCAGATCATGTCGGGATCTTCGACCATGATGGCGCTTGACGAGGAGCTGTTCTGATCATGGCTGTGGGCCGCATGTATCAAGACCGGACATCCGCGAACGGAGTTTTGTCGTGAACCTGATTTTCCGACTGATCCGTGTGGTGATCCTGTCCTTGTTGCGGCCCCGCCTGCACCCGCTTGATCCATCGACCCTGCATTTTCGGGCATGGCCGCTGGATCTTGATATCAACGTGCATATGACCAATTCGCGCTATTTCGCCCTGATGGATCTGGGGCGGACGGAACTGATCGTGCGCAATGGCATCGCCAAGCAAATGCTTAAACGCAAATGGCAACCGGTCGTGTCAGGGTCGACCATGCGGTTCAAACGCGCGATCAAACCGTTTCAGAAATTCGCCCTCGAAACCCAGGCGCTCTATTGGGACGAAAAGGGGTTCTATCTTGAACAACGCTTTGTCGCGAAT
Organism: Thalassospira sp. HJ; assembly: GCF_000948415.1. GTDB lineage: Bacteria > Pseudomonadota > Alphaproteobacteria > Rhodospirillales > Thalassospiraceae > Thalassospira. The sequence goes on from NZ_JYII01000020.1 coordinate 281,622, forward strand.
GGCAAGACACTGGCCCTTGGCGTCGTGAAGGCGGTCTTTGTTGGCCCGGATGGCATTGTGGCCCCCGAAGATGTCTGTCGGATGGTGGGTGCGGATGAAACATCCCCTTCCATGCCCGACTGGCTTTCGGGATGGCCCGAAATGGAAACCGCGATTGAAGCACGATTGGCGATTTAACACACACCAACAACCGGCAAACCGGGACACATGCGGAAAACCGCGCAGGAGGAAACACCATGGCATCTGATGACGCCGTATTGCTCAACATCACTGATGGGGTCGCGACCATCACGCTGAACCGCCCGGATCGCATGAACGCCCTTGATCAGGCGATGGTCAGCGGCCTGTCCGCCGCCATGGACAAGATAGAGGCCAATATTGCCGATATCGGTGCAGTTATTATCGAAGGATCGGGCGGCACGTTCATGGCCGGTGGCGATGTGAAGTTCTTCCATCAGGTATGCAAAGGCCCGGTCGAAGATGCGCGCTCCCTGATTGAGGCATTGATTGATCGGGTCCATGACATCGTTTTGCGCATCAATGCCCTGCCCCGTCCGGTGATTGCCAAACTCGAAGGGGCTGTTGCCGGATTTGGCGTCAGCCTGATGAATGCCTGCGACCTTGCCATTGCGGCCGAGGAAACCGTTTTTACCCTGGCCTATATCCATATCGGCACCTCGCCCGATGGCGGGGCGACCCATTCGCTGACGCGCTTGGTCGGCATGAAAAAGGCCAAGGAAATCGCCCTGCTGGGCGACCGGTTTGGCGCCGATGAAGCCCATGATTGCGGCCTGATCAACAAGGTCGTCCCGGCCGATCTGTTACCATCGGTCACCGCAAAATACGCCACCCGTCTGGCGACCGGCCCACGCGACGCGATTGCACGTACCAAGGCGTTGCTCAATGCCGCCCCCAATGCCGATCTGCAGACCCAGTTGAAGGCCGAAGCCAAATCATTTGGCGATTGCGCCACCAGTGCCGATTTCCGCGAAGGTGTTACAGCCTTTGTCGAAAAGCGCACAGCGCGTTTTGGCAAATCATAAAAAGAATTCAGGGAAGAATTTGATGACGAGTCTTAAAGGCAAAACACTGTTCATCACCGGCGCATCACGCGGGATCGGCAAGGAAATCGCCCTGCGTGCCGCACGCGATGGGGCCAATGTCGCAATCATTGCCAAAACCGATGAACCCCATCCGAAACTGCCCGGCACCATCCATAGTGCGGCGGCCGAAATCGAAGAAGCCGGTGGCAAGGCATTGGCCCTTAAGACCGATACCCGCGATGAAGACCAGATTGCCGAGGCTGTTGCCAAAACCGTCGAAACGTTCGGCGGGATCGATATCCTGATCAACAATGCCAGCGCGATCAATCTGACCCCGACCCTGAAAACCCCGATGAAGCGGTTTGATCTGATGCATCAGGTCAATACGCGTGCGAGCTTTGCCTGTGCGCAGGCCTGCCTGCCGCACCTTTTGAAATCGGACAATCCGCACATCCTGACGATGTCACCACCGCCAAACCTGTCGCCGCAATGGTTTGCTAATCACACGGCCTATACGATTTCAAAATACGGCATGAGCCTGATCACCCTTGGTCTGGCGGCCGAATTTGCCGATGAAGGGGTTGCTGTAAACTCGCTTTGGCCGGTCACGGTTATTGAAACCGCAGCATTGAATATGATCCCGGGTCTTGAACAGGGCCGCGCACGTACGCCGCAAATCATTGCTGATGCCGCGCATGCGATCCTGACCGCACCTGCGCGCGACGTCACGGGTGGCTTCTTTACCGATGAAAGCGTGTTGGAAGCAATCGGCGTGACCGATTTCGAACAATACAACCTGACACCGGGCAAACCGCCTTATCCGGACTTCTTCCTTGAGCTTGATCGCAACGGCAAGAACGACCCCGAGGTTGCAAAACTGCTTACGAAACTGGGCCGCTTTCACAAAGCAGCCTGACCGTCATGGCGCCGGGGAAGTGTGTGCTTCGGCGTCTCGTAGGGGCCTGATTTTACGGCTGTAGATGATCTGCACTGGAAATCGGGCTCACTCGCCCGCTGAACTCAACCCGCCCTTTGTGGCGGGTTCTTTTTTGTGCAAACACCATACAGGTTGCGCACATAAAGGCACCGCCACGGGGAGAATGGCGGTGCCGCCTTCGCTATAAAACGCCAAACGTCGAGGGAAACGTTGAGGGGTATGATGAAAAAGCGTGAAGCGAAGGAATAGGTATTTACGGGGTTGGCGCGGCTCAGGAAGCGCGACGTTCCAGTGTCTGGCGCGGCATTTCACAAGCCACAAGGCTTGGTGTCGGAAGCATCATCTGGACCGAAAGCGCCATACCAAGGTCGCGATGATCGCGTTTGGTATCCAGGAAATGTTCCGACCAGATACCATCCCGGTTTGCTGAAAGAAACGCACAACGCAGCATCGAAAAACGGCTTGAGCCATGGCAGTCATGCTCGCCCGTCACCTGGACCAACCAGCTGGCAATTGCATCATGGGCTGCCTGATCAAGAATGTCCTGCATGCTGGCCCGGTCATTGGCCGCAATGCTGTCTTCTGCAAGCGCATCACGAAGGGCATTGATCATGCGCTGACTGGCCTGCGGGGCAGTTACACCAAACGAACGCAGCCACGCACGTGCCGTATCTTCGATCAGGCGCGTCATCGCCGCCGATTCAAATGCGGCATAGGTGAAACCCTGTTTTGCAACGGTCATGTCAGTCATTCGTTTGGCCCTCCGGGCGGTGAACAATCAGCAATATTTAACGTGTTGTTAAGGATGAGCATCGCTGAAAAAACGCGGGATAATTTGCTCGAATCTGGGCGTTTTTGTGGCGCACAAAATCTTTTTAAAACAGGCGACTAGCTAGCCGGTTTTGGCCCATCAACCGCCACGTGATCACGTCCTGCCATGATCTGATCAAGCGGTTTGACCGGCCATGACAGGATCAGAAGTTTTTCATCCCGCGTCAGGCTTTCGACACCAAGCCTCGCAAGCTTTTCATAGATGATCCCGATTTCGATCGCAGTCCGGGCATCAGGCTTGCGCACCGGCAACAAGGCCGAATGCAGCGCATTGGCATACGGATCTTCGATCAGGCGCAGCAACCCGTCTTTGACATCCTCATCACCGCTTTCGGCGTTGATGCGTTCTAGTGCGCGCAGCTCGTCAGGGCTGTCATATTCTTCGGGTGTGACGAAAAGCTTCATCCGGCGTGCGGCCTGCCCAATGGCAAGACTGCTGGAATAATGGGTCAGCCAGGGCGACAGGACCAGACCCGCCAGAATGGGCGAAAGCCACCAGAAGAAAGCCGTATCAACAAAGACGGCAATCGCCCCCCAGATCAGACCAAGCACGATAATGGTGCGGTGGGTTTTCAGCGCTGCCTTGAACGGCACCCCGGCATCATCGCGTTCCTGCGCATCCCAGCCAACCTGATTACCGGTCAGGACAGAAAACACAAACTGCGAATGCAGCATCATCATGATCGGGGCCTGCAGGGCGGAGTAAAGGGTTTCAAGCAAACCACTGGCCAGCACCATTACCCCGCCATACTGCTTGCGATCGCGGCCCAGACACACCATCAGGATCGAGATGATCTTGGGCAGAACCAGCATGCCGATGGTAAAGACTAGCAACACCAGCATTTCAAACGACCGATCCACCGGCCATTGTGGGAACATGGTGAACTGACCGGGGAAGAAGCTATAGGTCAGCTGGGTGTTCTGAAGCGTCGCAATCGTCGAGCTCAGCAACAGCAAAAGCCACAGCGGCGATGACACAAAGCTCATCACCCCCATAAAGAAATGCAGTCGGCTTAGCGGTTTGAATCCAGGTGCCACCATCAGGCGCGCATGCTGCATATTGCCCTGACACCAGCGACGATCCCGGATGGCAAAATCAATCAGGTTGGGGGGCAATTCTTCCCAGCTGCCTTCAAGCTGCGGAATCAGCCAGCACCGCCAACCGGCCTTGCGCATAAAGGCGGCCTCGACGAAATCGTGGCTCAGGATATGACCACCCATCGGCGGCTTGCCCGACAGCACCGGCAGGCCACAGCATTCGATGAACGCCTTGGTGCGAATGATCGCGTTATGGCCCCAATAGTTCGAACTGCCCATGCACCAGAAAGACAAACCTGCCGACATGGTCGGGCCATGCACGCGTGAAATGAACTGCAAGATACGGGCAAACAGGGTCTGACGACCGGTCGGCTGCGGCGGGCTTTGAATAATCCCGGCATCCGGGTTGTTTTCCATCAGATAGGCCATATTGACCATGGCCTCGCCCGACATGACGCTATCGGCATCAAAGACGATCATGTGATCGTAATTCGCCGCATAGGTCTCGCAGAATTCCTTGAGGTTGCCGGACTTGCGTTCGGTGTTCTCCGCCCGGCGGCGGAAGAATATCTTGCCGCGTGCATTCAGATCCGCGCACGCCTTGGCCCATGCCATTTCCTCGGCAATCCAGATGTCGGGATCGCGGGTGTCAGACAGCACAAAGAAATGAAACGCATCAAGCTCGCCGGTCGCAGCCAGACTTTCATAGCTTGCGCGCAAACCGGCAAAAACCCGGTTGGGATCTTCGTTATAGACCGGGATCACCACAACGTTCTTGGACCGCAGACGACCCTTGCGTGCGATCGGTTTCAGGCGTTTGAGCGTAATCGCATCAAGCTTCAAGCCGCGCAAGACCAGCCCGACAATGCCGGTAAAGAACGAAAGAGAAATCCAGGCAAAGTTGATGGTAAAGAACGCCACCACGACCATTTCCATGATGGTCAGTTGATCTGCGCCCAAAACATCGGTCATCAGCCACGCGGCATAGGCGGTCGCCGCAATCGACGCCCCGAACAGGAAAAACCGCCGCGACCCGACACCGGGCCCGCGCAGCTTGACCGTCGGATCGCAAAACGCGTCATCTGGTCCGTCTACGGGGGCGGTCCCTTTGGCTGGGGTGTTGGCGGCTTCTGTCATCTGGCTTATCCGGGGTTATCTGTTTCTGGCTATCGCTGGCACTTGATCCCAAGGGATCAGAAGGCCCACGGCATGGTCCAGGTCTCGCTCAGGACCTTGTCCTGATAGAGGATGAAGGCGCGAAGATTGCTTGAGCTGGCATCACTGGTATTGACCAGATCAAAGATCACGCGCACGCCGCCATTTTCCGGATCAGGCAGAATGCGAATGTTGCGGACCTCGCCCTCGGACGCGCTGATATCAGCACGCAGGTTCTTGGCGTCCTTGGTGAAATAATCCAGATCACCACCGGCAAAGTTCAAGACAAACCGTGTGCCGGCCTGATCTTCATTGCCCTGTACCGCCAGTCGCTGAATACGGGTATCGGTAGCCTGTGCCATGCCATGCAGGCCGGTGCCATCACGCGTCGCAGTCACACTATAGGCGACCTGCATTTCGCCACCGGCAGCCGGTTTGGTTTCAGGCACCCAATAAGCGACGATATTGTCGTTGGTTTCCGACGGGCTCGGGATTTCGACCAGTTCGATATGGCCCTTGCCCCATTTACCCTTCGGCGTCACCCAATAACCCGGCTGCTGATCAAAGCGTTTTTCAAGATCCTGATAATGATCGAAATTGCGATCGCGCTGCAAAAGACCAAACCCGATCGGGTTTTCATCCAAAAACGAGCTCATCTGCAGGTTTTCGGGATTATCAAGCGGACGCCATAGCCATTCACCGCGGCCGTTATTGATCAGAAGCCCATCGCTTGAATGGACTTCGCCGCGATAATCATCAAAGAAACGGCGGCGCTGTTCGCCAAACAGGAACATGCCATTAAGCGGTGCGATGCCGATCTTTTCCACGCGATCACGGAAGAACAGATGGGCCTTGATATCGGCCTGACTGCGCGTTCCGGGCGTAATATCAAACTGATAGGCACCGGTGATACGTGCGCTATCCAGAAGCGCATAGACCGTGATGGTCTCGCTACCATCCGTGGGCTCGACAATCCAGAATTCACGGAAAACCGGGATTTCCTCGCCCGTTGGACCGGCAAGGTCGACGGCAAGGCCGCGCGCCATCTGACCAATCGACTGGCCCTGCCCCTGCAGGCGGAAATAGGACGCGCCAAGGAAACGGGTCAGTTCATCAGTACTTGTAACGTCTGATAACGGATACCGCAGGCGGAACCCGGCATAGTTCTGGGTGGAAAAGTCATTGCCCGACAGGCCTGTCTTGCCGAAATCAAACAATCCGGCTGAGAACGGAATGACCTGCACTTCGCCGCCTCGCACCAGATTGATGGTCACCGGCACGTCATACATCGTACCCGGATGGAACAGCTCCAGACTGAAATCGGTTTCGGCCGGGTTAAAGAATGCGCGCTGCGACTTGAAACGGATCTGTGCGTATTCTTCGGCACTTAACCCCGAAAGCGCTTCGGGCAGTTCGCGATGCGGATTTTCAAACGGCTGGGTGGCCAGATTGCGCGCAAGATCCGTCACCATCGCCGGATCAAACATTACGGGTTTGGAAACATTGGCCTGTTTGGGCGCATCAGACGCATCTGCGGGCGCAACATCGGCTGCCACGTCTTCTGCGGGCGCCGCATCACCAGTTGCTTCGCCATCCGCGACCGGGGCTGTCTTTGCGGTTTCCGCAGATGCTTCTACGGGCGCAGGTGCCTCACTGTTTGTCGCTGCCGGTGCTGGCGCATTTTCCTGTGCATGGATGGTTGCGGCCCCGCCAATCATGATCAGCGAGGATGCCACGGCACCCAAAAGAACATGTCTGAAGGGCAGCTTCATGTGCTGCTGAAAATGTTGCGTCATGCTTCTATCTGCTACCAACCGTTGGATTTTTCCGAAATTATTGGTTGCTGTTGTGCACAGAAAACAGGGCAGGAATGTGTCGTGATCAGGGTAAGAATCCGCAAAGCCACAACTGACAAGTTGCCCAAACGGATTGCTTTAATCCCGGACATGTCATTGGCAAAGCGTCATTTTTGCATAGGCCGCAACGGAAAAACGCCGTGAAGAACCGCTTGACGGAAACGTAAAACCGGTTGTCAAACTGCCGATTGAAACGCGCCGCTTTCCGCGCTGGAATCGGCAAGCAATTCACGCGGCGAAACCTTGTGGCGCTGCTGGATGGCACGGGCCAGTGCCGTGGTGCTGCGATAGCCGACCTGACTTGCCACCGCCTGCAGTCTTTTGCCGTCACGCAACAGGCCAAAGGCCAGATCAAGGCGGATGGTTTGTAGGAAATCACCGGGCGATGTGCCCAGCAAATCACGAAAGCGGGCGGCAAAGCTCGCCCGTGACATGCCCGCAGTTTCAGCTTGGCGTTCGATCGACCAGTTTTCACCGGGCTTTTGATGAAGTTCGCCCACCACGCGCGCAATTCGCGGATCCCGCAGGGCGGCAAGAATACCCGGCCGAACAAGGTTTTGCGCCTGACAATGACGCAACACCATCAACAACAACAGATCGACCAGAAGATTGATCGCGGTGCGTTGTCCGGGCTGCATGCCCTGTGATTCTGAAAACAGCTGGCCCGTGATGGCCTCAAGACCCAGGATCTCGTCAAACGGCAGCACCAGATATTCCGGAAGGCCAAGCTTGGCTGGGCTCAACCCCGTGTCAGGGAAATCGAGATTGGCACAGACAACCTCGGACCCCTGTTCTGGCGTATCGATATCGTGGGGCACGGGACTGCCAAACAGGACAACACCCGGCCGATCCAGAACAACCTGTTCGCGCCCATCAAACAGAACGCGCATGGCGCCACGTTGCAGGACATGCAGCATGCCCTGCTGTTGCGATGGTAGATCGTCCCGCCCCTGATGATGGCTGCTGCCGCAATGGGTTCCGGCAAAGATCACATCGCCGCGCGGGTGATTTCCGGCGAACAGATCAGACAGAACATCCTTCTCAGACGAATTGCGTGCTTCCTCAGACAACAAGTCACTTCTCCGACGGTAGTCTGTTTTCAGATTTCAAGACGACCTCTTGATGAACCAGTTCCGTGATCGCCTGCCAGTAAACACCAAGTGATCACCCCGTGAAGGAGATGAAAAGATGACCAAACGTTCTAGCTTCTTGCGTTCCGCTGCCCTGGCTGCTGTCCTGGGTATTTCCGCAGTCGGCAGCATTGTTGCCACCACCGCACCGGCAAATGCCGCACAGGAAGTCAACATTGTCGATGGCTATGCCCTGCAGGGTTTTGACCCGGTTGCCTACTTCACCGTTGGCGCCCCGACCCCGGGTAACTCTGAATTCAAGGCCGAACATGGTGGCGCGACCTATCGCTTTGCCAGCGCTGAAAACCGCGACCTGTTTAACGCCAACCCGGAAAAATACGCTCCGCAATATGGCGGGTTCTGCGCCTTTGGTGCAGCAATGGGCCGTAAATTCGGTGCCGATCCGCAGGCATGGCGCATCGTTGACGACAAGCTCTATCTGAACCTGAACAAAGAAATCCAGACCCGCTGGGTTGCTGATATCCCGGGCTTCATCCGTGGTGCTGACCACAACTGGGACATCATCGAGTCGATCGAAGACGCCAAACTGGCTGACGAGAAAATGGCGCCCAAAGGTCTGACCATCGGCGCTCAATAATCCCGATCTCTGGATGACGTAATCCGGGTCCCTCCCTGGCTCCCTGTTGCCCGGAAGAAGAATGGCCGGCCCACACACGTGGGCCGGCCATATCTTGTTTCAGATGACTGCGACTGCCGATCTGAAGCAACTCCCGTCAGTATCCGACCGCACAGCCATCCTTGCGCGGATCGGAACCTGCGACATAACCGGCATCGGTTTTGGCAATCAGCTGCGCGCCGCCAAATCCGAAATTGGTGCTGTCAGGCGTTTCAACCTTGATCACGTGGCCCTTGGCCTTGAGCGCATCGATCACATCCGCCCCGACCGAGGTTTCCACCGCAACATTAAGCCCCGAAAGCGCCTGCCAGCGCGGGGCATCGGCCGCGGTTTGCGGATCCTGCCCCCAAAGCTGGGTACGAAGCGTCATCTGCAGATGACCCTGGGCCTGCATCGGACCGCCCATGACACCAAAGCTCATCACCGGATTGCCATCAAGGCCCATCAGGAAGGCCGGGATAATCGTCTGGAACGGACGTTTGCCGCCCTTGACCAGGTTGGGATGACCATCTTTCAGGCTAAAGCCGTGACCACGGTTCTGCAGGCTGATCGAAGTACCCGGCACCACAACGCCAGAGCCAAAGCCCATATAGTTCGACTGAATGAACGACACCATCATGCCGTTTTCATCCGCCGCACTGACATAGACCGTGCCGCCATGTTTGGGGGCACCGGCCTTGAAGTCCTGCGCCTTGTTGGCATCAATCAGGGCCGCACGCGATTTCAGATAATCGTCAGACAGCAGATGCTCGACCGTGACATCGGTCATGTAATCAAGATCGGCGACATATTCGCGCATATCGGCAAATGCCAGTTTCATGGCCTCGATCTCAAGATGAAGCGCCTCGACCGAATCCGGCTCGTAATCGGTGATGTTGGTGTGCCGCAGGATGCCAAGTGCGATCAGGGCCGAAATGCCCTGCCCGTTTGGTGGAATTTCATGCAGCTTCACATTGCCGAAGGCCTGCGAAATCGTGCCAACCCAATCGGCCTTGTGATTGCCAAGGTCTTCTTCGGACAGTGCCGCACCATGTTCCTTGGCAAAGGCGGCAATCTTGCTTGCCAATTTGCCACGATAGAAGCTCTCGCCCTTGGTTTCGGCAATATCGATCAGGCTTTCGACTGCGGCCTTGTTGACAAACAGTTCGCCCGCCTTGGGTGCCTTGCCACCGGGCAGGAACGCCTCGGCAAAGCCCGGCTGCTTGCCCAGCAAATCACCGCCCTTTTCCCAAAGGGTGGCAATGATCGGCGATACGGCAAAGCCGCGGGTCGCGTATTCAATGGCCGGTTCAAACAGCTTTTCGAACGGCAGTTTGCCAAACTTGTCGGAAATTTCACGCCACGCAGAAACCGCACCCGGTGTGGTGACGGCTTCCCAGCCACGCTGTGGCATGGTGTCTGCACCGGCAAAGCGTTCCGGGTTCCATGCGGCTGGTGCACGGCCAGATGCATTGAGGCCATGCAATTCCTTGCCATCCCAGATGATGGCGTAGGCGTCTGAGCCAAGCCCGTTACCGGTCGGCTCAACCACGGTCAGCGCAATGGCAGATGCCAGTGCCGCATCGGCGGCATTACCGCCCGCAAGCAACATGCGAAGACCGGCCTGGGCCGCAAGCGGCTGGGATGTTGAAACCATATTGCGCGCCAGAACCGGCGACCGGCGTGAGGCATAAAGCGCGTCGTGACGAAGTTTCATGGAAGTCTCCTAATCCTAATCGCCGTCTTGTTCATCGGTGGTAGGACGGTCTTTTTTGCGCATCTTCAGAACCGAACGGACACTGAAGATGACAGAAAGCAGGGCAGCCGCCAGCAGAACGGCGGAAATCGGACGGGTAAAGAAGACCGTCCAGTCGCCGTCACTCATCAGTGCGCGGCGCAGGTTGGTCTCGGCAATCGGGCCCAGAATGACACCCAGCACCAGCGGGGCCAGCGGATAATCAAGTGACTTCAATCCATAGCCGACAAGGCCAATCGCGCCGAGCAGATAAAGATCAGTCACCCGGTTATTGAGCGCAAAGGCCCCGATCACGCAACAGATCATCACGGTCGGCACAATGAACTGCTTGGGAATATCAGTCACGCGCAGGAAGAGGCGCATCGACAAAACACAAACAACCAGCATCATCAGCGATGCGACAACCATGGCGACAAACATGCCATAGGCCAGATCGGCATTATCCATGATCAGACGCGGACCCACCGAAATGCCATGCACCATAAGTGCTGCCATCAGGATCGCGTCAACTGCTGATCCGGGAATGCCAAGCGCAATCATCGGGATCAAACCGCCACCTGCCGTGGCCGAGTTTCCGGCTTCCGAGGCGATCACGCCATCGGGCGTGCCCTTGCCGAACTCTTCGGGCTTTTTCGAGCTGCGTTTGGCCTGATCATACGCCAGAAGGTTGGCAATCGAGCCACCCGCACCGGGCAGGGCCCCGATAAACACACCAACCAATGATGAGCGCACCAGATTGATCGGGCGCATCAGAACTTCACGCATCACCGACCAGGTCTTGAATTCAATCACATCGGGGATCAGCGCCCCGCTTGCATCTTTCTTGCCGTGGTCCTCGACCTCGCTCATAAGCTGGCTGATGGCAAAGATACCGATCAAAACCACCAGGAACGGAAGACCGGGCAGAAGAATATCCGAATCAAATGTCAGACGAGGGCGACCCATCATCGGGTCAGGCCCGATGGTGGCAATACCCAGACCAATCACGCCTGCGATCAGACCGCGCATCAGCGAATTGCCCACAAGGCTTGCAACAATGGTCAGGGCAAAGACGATCAGCGAGAAATATTCCCAAGGCCCAAGCTTGACCGCAATCAACGCCAAAGGCGGGGCTGCAAGAACCAGAACAATGGTGGAAATCACCGTACCAAAGAAGGACGACCAGACCCCAAGCGAAAGTGCGCGACCCGGTTCGCCCTTGCGCGCCATCGGATAGGCATCAAAGGTGGTTGCAACCGAACTTGGCGTTCCGGGAATGCCCAGCAATGCCGCACTAATCAGGCCACCGGTATAGCCACCAACATAGACTGAGAGCATCACAGACACTCCCTGCAGCGGATCCATGGTAAAGGTCAGCGGCAGGGTCAGAATAATTGCCATGGTGACGGTAAAGCCGGGGATGGCGGCTGCCACAATCCCGGCAATGGAACCGATCAGCATGTAAATCAGGGTATCGAATGCGAATACCTGATGGGCGCCGGCAAGAAATGCATCCAACATCATCGTAAACTTTTACTAGCCCGCGAACAGTACGCCACGCGGGAGAAACACGTTAAAGACTTCGGCAAACAGCATGTTCAAGCCAACCGAGAAAATCACGGCGGCGATCAGTGACTGAACAACGGTCTTTTTCGAAAGGCCTGCGATCAGCAATTGCGCGATCATCAGGAACACAAAGGTCGCAAGCGAAAAGCCTGCAAGCGGCATGACACTAAGATAAACAACCAGACAGCCAAACAGCGCGAACGAGATCCGGCGCGCCTTGATCCAGCCAGACAAGGCCGTCGCAAGACCATCAAGCTGCCCGGCTTTGCGGATATCAATCACCGCACGCACCGCCGCAATCAGGCAGAGCCCGGCCAGAACCGCAAAAACCAGTTGGGGAAATGATCCGGCGCCAAGTGGCTCCCAGCGCGAGGTTGGCAAAGCACTTGCGCGTACCGACAGATAGACCGACCCCAGACCGAAAACGATATAGGAAATCAGCCGTGCAAATTCCGTTCTTGCACGAGAAGCAGCGGGCACTGATGCACCCGCTGCTGCTGATTTGTCAGCCTTGCTCATCATCCTGCGAGCTTGCCGATCAGACGGTCAACCGTCTCGGACAGGTTGCCGAGATAGGCTTTGTATTCGTCCTGACCAAGGAAGACCGGTGCCGAACCAACATTGGTGATCTTGGTGCGGACATCTTCGTTCTGCATGACTTTTTCAAGATGTGCTTCAAGCGCGTCTGCGACGTCCTGCGGGGTGTCTTTTGGCAGAACGACACCGCGGGTCACTGCCAGATCAAGGTCATGGCCCAGTTCCTTGAAGGTCGGAACGTCCGGGGCATCGGTAGTGCGCTCGGGCATGCCGACAGCCGCAAAGATCAGGTCGCCATTTTCAACGAATTGACCAGCCGAGGAAACGTCACCAATCGCAACGTCGATGTTACCGCCAACAAGCGCACGGATACGCTGACCGGTACCTTCGTAACCAACATAGGAAAACTCAATGCCATAGGCATCTTCAATCATTGCCATGTGCAGATGCGGCACACCGGCAAGGGTCACACCAGCGCGAACAGCACCTGGGTTTTCCTTGGCGTAGGCAACCATTTCTTCAAAGTTCGAGAAGTTGTCGTTCTTTGACAGGGTCAGGTATTGCGGGGATGACGTCACCAGCGCGATAGGCATGAAGCTGTCCCAGTTCAGATCGGTGATGCCGGTACCATTGGCAATCAGAAGACCCTCGTGAACCTGCGAGACGGTGTAGCCATCCGCCGGACGCTTGGCGAATTCTGCCAGACCAACCGTGCCGCCGACACCTGGCATATTGATCACCGGAACTGCCTGACCGGATTCTTTTGCCAGACCCATGGCAACAATACGCATCAGCGTATCACTACCGCCACCCGGTCCCCACGGGACGATGAATTCGATCGGTTTTTCTGGATAGTCCTGCGCCTGTGCGGGACCTGCGATGGCTGCGGCCAACAAGCCGGCAGCGACTGCAATCTTGCGGAACATGTATCTTGCCTCCTGATATCTCGCCTGCAATATGTGAACCATTACTATTTTGGTTCAATCTCTTTGTCGACGCATTGTTGGCAGCAACAAACCAATTTCGCAAGTGCAAAAATAATATTTGGCTGCGAATAAGGATTATGTTGCACATTTCTGCTAAAGATGAATAGTACCACTTATTAATTGATATCATAATTGGTACGGATTGGTTCGAATGTTTGAAATGGATGGCGCCATGAGCCTCTATCTCGTCTGGGGTGCAGCCATGCTGTTTGCTGGCGTCCTTGGCGGGATCATGGCCGGGCTTCTCGGTGTTGGTGGTGGGATCGTGATTGTTCCGGTGCTCTATCATTTTCTGACCACCATGGGCGTGGATGAAAGCCTGCGCATGCAGGTTGCCGTTGCCACGTCCCTGACCACAATTATCGCCACGGCGATCTCATCAACCCGAAGCCATTACAAAAAGGGGTCGGTTGATACGGCCCTTCTCAAACATTGGGGTCCGGCGATCATTGTTGGCGTGATCCTTGGCACCGCGATTGGCGGACTGGCTGATGGCCGGGTTCTGACGATTGTCTTTGCTGTTGTCGCACTTCTGGTTGCCGCCAACATGATCCTGGTAAAAGACCGCGAAACCGACGCAACCAAGAACCCACCGAAATCCGTCTGGGCCGTGCTCGGCGTGATTGCTGGCAGCCTGTCGGCGATGATGGGAATTGGCGGCGGCACCATCTGTGTGCCGGTCCTGAATTTCCTCGGTTACGACATCCGTCGTGCTGTGGGCACCTCGGCCGCAATCGGTTTGATCATCGCCCTCCCCGGCACCATCGGCTATGCCATGTCAGGTATCGGTGTTGATGGTCGCCCGCCCTTTTCACTAGGGTATGTCAACGTTCTGGCAGCAGCCCTTCTGATCCCGATGACGGTGCTGTGCGCCCCGATTGGTGCCCGGATCGCGCATACCATCCCGCGCCGCGCCCTTCGCATGTGCTTTGGCCTGTTTCTGGCGATCACGTCAGCGCGCATGTTCTATGACCTGCTGAGCTAGGCTCGTTTGCACCGGGATGTCCGCAAGCATCTGGGTGCGAACGGAAATAGCACGGTCTTGTTCTTTGTTAAACCAATGGCTTACAATGATAGGTGCGCATTGGTTCGCGCGAGGGAACGTTAGAAACGTCAACAGAAACGCCTTAAAAAATGAACAACAACCATGACTGAATTTGCCACTCAGACGCTGGCGGAAAAGCTCAAGACCGGCTTCGCACAGGGATCCTTCGTCAATGATGGGCGTGTGATCGCCGAACGCACCCTTGCCGAACAGCTTGATGTTGGTCGCAGAGCACTACGCAAGGCCCTGGATCAGCTTGAATCCGAAGGTCTGATCTGGCGTCGTCAGGGTCAGGGCACCTTTGTTGGCACTCCACCGACCCCGCGTCTGCGCAAGCTTGAAGGGCTGGCAACCAAAACCAGCCCATTTGAAATCATGGAAGTCCGTCAGGAAATCGAACCATCGATGGCCCGGTTCGCAGCCCTTCGCGCATCACAGGGCGATATTGATGCCATGCGCGGCATGATCGAAAAGGCCGCCAGCGCGACCACACAGGCTGAATACGAAAAGTGGGATGCCGCCTTTCATCAGCGCCTGGCCGAATCGGTCAAGAACACCCTGTTTCTTGCGGTGTTTGAGGCCGTTAATGCCGTCCGCCGCGAAGCCGCATGGGCACGCATGCGTGAAAGCAGCCATTCAGACACCCTGATCGAAGAACTCAGCGCCCAGCATCGCGACATCATCAACGCGATTGAACAGCGCGACCCCAAACGTGCCGAAGACGCCATGCGCCGCCACCTGTCCGAGGTGGAACACGCGCTAAAACAAACCTGATCTGGAAGCTAAGGTCGTTAATCGGCTGAGGATCACCCTTGCGGCGCAAATTCCGCAAACATCCCGTGATAAGCCTTAAGCGGCGGGTTGGCATAAGCCCCCGCCTTGCTGGTGCGAAGCCCCAGAAACGCCATCGCCTCGATCATCTTGACCGCTGCACTGACCCCGTCAATCACCGGCACGCCCAGTTCTTCGGTCAAACGATCAGCAATATCGGTCATCCCCGCACAGCCCAGCACAATCGCCTCGGCATAATCATCAGCAAGGCAAATCTCGGCCTGCTTTTTAAGCGCTGCGTAGGCGGCCTTGGCATTGCTGCCTTCGAAATCGAGCGTCCGAACACCTGCGGCGCGCACGACACATTGCGATGACGCACCGTATTTCGACACGAGATGTTCAAGCGGGCGGACCGAAACCGGCATCGGGGTCACAATCGCAAAGCGCGATGACACGGCAGCCGCCATTCGCATCGCGGCCTCGCAAAGCCCCAGAACCGGCGCACCGGTCAGACAGCGCGCGGCATCGACCCCGGTATCATCAAAGCACGCCACGACATACCCTCCGATGGGATCGGCTTCCTGTTCGGGGGCGGCTTCAAGTTCGCGAATGACCGACAGCAAACCGACACTGGCAAAGGCCTCGTCGTAATACCCCTCGATGCTGTCTGGCCCAAAACTCGGGTTAAGCGCCAGAACCTTGGTTGTCGGTGCCACGATCTTTTGCGCCTGCGCACCGACCTTTTTGGTAAAGCCGCTCGACAGGTTGGGATTGATGACGGCGATGCGGCTCATGCTTTTTGCCCCTTGCGACGGCGCATGATCGCAACCGTACCCAATGCCAAGGCAATCACCAGGAAGGAGAACCCGGTGGTGACTGTACCCAGCGCATAAAGCACCGGTGTGGTCACATTGGTTGTCATGCCATAGATCTCAAGCGGCAGGGTGTTAAGCGCACCGGCCGTCATCAGGGTACGGGCAAATTCATCGTAAGACAGGGTGAACGAGAACATCGCAACCCCGATCAGGCTCGGCCCCACCATCGGCAGCACGACATACTGGATGGTCTGCCAATTGCTGGCGCCCAAATCGCGCGCGGCTTCCTCGTAGGACGGATCAAACCGGTTAAACACCGCAAACATGATCAGAAGCCCGAACGGGAACGTCCATGTCAGATGCGCACCAAGGGCCGAGGTAAACCATTGCGGCTGCCATTCGACGATATTGAACAGCAAACCAATCCCAAGCGAAATAAGGATCGACGGCACGATCAGGCTGGCAATCGCCAGATAGAAAATCACGCTGTCGCCACGGAACCGCTTGCGGAAGGCAAGACCGGCCATGAAGGACACGACCACCGTGACCACCATGACAATCAGGCCAAGCTTAAGCGACCGGCTGAACGATCCGCCAAAGTCACCTACCGCCTGCTGTTCGAACAGATTGCCGAACCAGTGGAACGAGAACCCGTTCATCGGGAAGGTCAGACCACCATTCTCGCCCTGGAAGGACAGAATGAAAATCGTCAGCATCGGGCCATACAAAAACAGCACGAACAGCGCGAAAAAAGCCGCAAGGAAATAGAAGCTGGTCGGGCGGCGTTCACGGGTTTTGGTCAGTAATGCCATGATCACAGCTCCTTGCGGATATCAACAAGACGAAGAAGTGCCGTCACGATCAGCAACACCGTAATCAGAAGCACCACCGCACTGGCTGCCGCCGCCGGATATTGCAGAAGGCCGATTTCGTTGGAAATCTGCAAACCGACCGACGCACTCTGCCCGCCGCTCATCAAGCGCACGGTGATGAAATCGCCCATTACCACCGTGATGACAAAGATCGATCCGATGGCGATGCCCGGTTTGGACATCGGTACAATGACCGATTTTAGGGTCTCAAACCCGCTGGCCCCGGCATCGCGCGCGGCCTCGATCAGGGACCGGTCAATGCGCATCATGGAATTGAAGATCGGCACCACCATGAACAGCGCATAAAGATGCACATCTGCCAGAACGACTGCGAAATCGGAAAACAGCAGGAATTCAAGCGGCTGATCGACAATCCCCAGATTGATCAGGGCAGAGTTCAAAAGCCCATTGCGCCCAAGGAACGGGATCCACGAAATCATGCGGATGATGTTCGATGTCCAGAACGGAATGGTGCACACCATAAACAGAACGATCTGCCATGTCAGACTGCGCACATGGAACGCCAGGAAATAGGCCACCGTAAACCCGATCAAAAGCGTAAAGACCCAGGTCAGGGCGGCGTATTTCAAGGTATTGAGATAGATGCTCCAGGTGACCGAGGAGCCCAGCAGGTAATTGTAATTCTCGAAAATGAAGTCCGGCAGGATGCGGTATTCATCATAGTCCCAGAAACTGACCACAACGATGGTCAGAAGCGGAATGACAAGAAACACCGCAAAGATCAGCGCCATTGGCGTGATCAGGAAATAGGACGATCTTTTTGACGTATCAGAAGCCATGCTCTGTCCTTGAAACCCTGCCAGAAAACCAAAAAGTCAAAACGAATAAACAACCCGGCCCGGCACCGGAAAATAAAAAAAATCAAACCGGGGTGACGGGCGCGGCCAAAGTCGCGCCCACCAGAAATCTGTCGCAGATTATGCTGCGATGAATTCGTTCCACTTGCGGACCATGTGCTTGTTCTCGTCCATGACGGAGTTCCAGCACGCGACCGAGCCCATGCGCTCTTCGTAGGAACCGCCATCGCGAACAGCACCAGCTTTTTCCATGACCTTGCCATCCGGGGAAAGGATGTCGCCTTCGGCGGCTTTGCCTTCCATCCAGAAGCCCCATTCGTCTTCGGACATGAACTTCTTCGCGGTTGCCGGTGCGGCGCTGTAGTAACCCTGACGGTTAAGATACGCACCAACCCAGCCCGACAGGTACCAGTCGATATATTCGTAGGCTGCTTCAAGCTCGAGACCCGAAAGGTGCTTGGCAAGACCGATGCCGCCACCCCATGCACGGTAGCCCTCCTTAAGCGGCTGGTACTTACATGCGATGCCTTTGGAACGAACGGCGGCAACTGCCGGCGACCACATGGACTGAATGACGACTTCGCCAGATGCCATCAGGTTGACCGACTCATCGAAGCTCTTCCAGAAGGCACGGAACTGGCCGGCTTTCTTGGCATCGATCATGACCGCGATGGTCTTGTCGATTTCTTCCTGGGTCATGTTGCCTTTATCACCATAGGTGACTTCGCCCATGGCTTCGCACACCATCGCTGCATCCATGATGCCGATCGACGGAATGTTCAGGATCGATGCCTTGCCCTTGAACGCCGGATCAAGCAGATCGGCCCAGCTGGTGATTTCACGATCAATCAGGTCCGGGCGAATGCCAAGCGTATCTGCGTTATAGATGGTCGGGATCAGGGTCATCCACTGGGTCGGTGCAGATGCGAATTCGACACTGTCGGCACCTTCAACGAAGCCAACGGTATGCGGCGCGGTACCCTGGGCAATTTCGGAATCCGGGGTCAGCTTGCCATCAATGAACAGCTTGGAGATGTACTCATAGTTTTTGAGCTTGGTGGTATCCATCGGCTGCATGGTGCCGGCCGGGAAGACCTTCTTACAGATCCAGTATTCGATATCGGCAATATCAAACGAGTTCGGCTGGGTAACCGCACGCTGGGCAACCGCATCGGAATCAAGGGCGGTCATCTGAAGCGTGAAGCCAAGGTCTTCTTTGACCTTGTCGGCAACAGCGTTGATGTTCGAAACGCCGGTACCGAACTGACGCAGGGTAACGTCCTTGATGTTCTGCGCCCAGATGGTCGGGAAGCCGGTGATCGCACCCGAACCGATGGCAGCACCGGTAACAGCCGCCGCACCCTTAACAAAGCCACGGCGCGAAACGCCGGTTTCCGTCGCGATGGTCTTCTTCGAAATTTTCTTTTCGATCGTCATGTGAAGCACTCCTGATAGCTTGTTGGTTTATTTCATTCAGGCCAGAACATGTGCATGTTCCGGCTTCCAATAGGCGATGAATTTGTCCAGTCGCCTGACCGGTGCCTGCCGAAATTCGCTTTCGGTCTTCATTAGGGTTATTTCCTTGCCGTCGGCTGTCGTTGCGACAATCCGAACCCACAGGCCGAGATATTCGACCGTGGTGATTTCGACAGGGATCTGACCGTTCTTGGTGTCTTCGGGTGGCGTTTCGTCCAGACCGATCAGGTCGGTACGAATGGTGAATTCGATGTCCTCGCCTGCCTTGCCTTCGGCAAAACCGGGCAGGAAGAAGCTGTCAGGGCCGCGCGCAAGCAAGGTGCCTGCGGGGCCGGATTCCGAAACGGTGCCCTTGAAGATGTTCTGACCGCCCATGAAGTTCGCAATGAAGCGCGATTTGGGCTGGTTAAAGATTTCATGCGGGGTGCCTTTCTGGCGAATGATCCCGTCTTCCATCACGACAACCATGTCCGAAAGCGCCAATGCCTCGTCCTGAGCGTGGGTGACGTGAACAAACGTAATGCTCAGTTCCTGCTGCAGGCGGCGCAATTCATCGCGCATGCGGGCCCGCAGGAACGGATCAAGGGCCGAAAGCGGCTCATCAAGCAACAGAACAGACGGCTCGGTAATCAGGGAACGCGCAAGCGCAATGCGCTGCTGTTGCCCGCCTGAGAGCTGGTCGGGCTTGCGATCCGCAAATTGCTCCATATGGACCCGGGCCAGCATCTCTTTGGCCCGATCTTTACGATCCGATGGGGAGACACCTTGCATCTTGAGGCCAAAGGCGACGTTCTCCGCACAGGTCATGTGCGGGAAAAGCGCGTAATTCTGGAACATCATTGCCGTGCCGCGTTTGACCGGCGGCAATTCCGTTACGTTGCGATCCCCGATCAGAAGATCGCCTTCGCTGATCACTTCGTGACCGGCAATCATGCGCAGCGTTGTTGACTTGCCGCACCCGGACGGGCCGATCAAGCAGCAATACGCCCCTGCCGGAATTTGCAGATCAATCGATTTCACTGCCTGTGTGCTGCCGTAGAATTTACTGACAGCAATCAATTCAATGGCCCCGTTGCCCGTCATCCGCTCACCCGTCGCTGCATGCAAAATTGTTAACAATCATGTCAGCGATCCAAGGCAAGATGCGTGCCACTTGTTTTCATTGGCAGTTTTCCAACGAGTCTCGCCAAACACCCGAAACCATAGCGTTTGTGCAGAGCACCATTCTGCCCGTTTTATGCTCAGTTTATGCCCTTTTATTAATCATAATGATTCATATGCAAAATTTATAATCATCTTCCTCTGAGGTGGGATAATGCAGGGCCAGTTTTCTGTTGTGTAAATCGTCAACAATTTTGTAGAAATAAATGACCACCCAACGAACATGAACGATGGAAAGTATCGTCACGATGGCCAGGGCCGACCAGACCGGCAGCTATAAAGGCAGCGAAAAGCTGCGCCCGGAGGAAATGATCTATCACGAGATGCTCGACGCGATCCTCGATCGCCGTCTGGAGCCGGGCATGAAGCTCGTCGAGGAAGATCTTGCCAAAACCTTTGGCGTCAGTCGGGCGCGCATTCGCGCCACTTTCCTTCAGCTCGCCCATGACAAGCTGATCAATCTGGTGCCCAATCGCGGTGCCTTTGTCTCCGAGCCGACCATTGACGAGGCTATCGAAGTCTTTTCCGCGCGCCGCATGATCGAGGATGGTGTTGCCCGTAAGGTCGCCACCAACATGACCCCGGAACGCGCTGAACAGATCAAGGAACATCTTGATCGTGAACATGATGCCCATCATCGCGGCGATCATCGTGCGGCCATCATCCTGTCGGGCGAATTCCATCTGTTACTGGCACGGCTTAGCGGCAATCTCGTGATCGAGGAATTCCTTGAACGCCTGATCCTGCGCACATCGCTGATCATTGCCATGTACGAAAGCCCGCAGCCGGTCGACTGCTCCCACACCGAGCATGACCAACTGCTCAATGCCCTGCTGAGCGGTGACCCCGATGTCGCGGCCGCCGAAATGTCACGCCACCTGGATGCCATTCGCGATCGCCTGCAGCTGCAGCGCCCCAAACCCGGCAAAACCGATTTCGCCAGCATCTTTGGCCGCATCCCGACCTCGGAAGCCAGCTGAGTCCGCAGCAACACAGCCGACCCAAGCCAATCCAAAATTCCTTCTGCAGGTTTTGTGAGCAATCCTCACATTTGCGCAAACCAGCACTTTTCGACCGCTGTTTCAATTGGCACCCGACACATCAGCACGCCTGAAAAATGCCCCAAGTGACGCCGCTTCGGGACAAAGACGTCCCGCGCACCGACACCTGCCTCATCAATTTTCACTGCCGTCCGCACCGAACTCTCCTCTCGAAAACCCGCCGATTTCAATCTGATCGACTATTTTGTATAAAACATTCAACGTGACCTGCGATCCTTTGCTATGGTCCGCGCCAACAGGCTTTTCGGCCCCGGTCACGTTATTATCATATTGTATGATGTTTACATCGGTGGTTCGAAAACCTAAGCTGCGCTCAGTTTCTCAGATTGCGCCATTCGGCCCGATCCCGCCCGCATTTTGGGTGTATGCTGTCGGCCGGATTGATGCGCGCAGTCCCGTCAGGTACAGGACTTAACCCCACAGGAGATCCCACATGTTCAGTGGAAAGCACTATGTCGCAGGCGAATGGATTGATGGCCCGGATGTCTTTCAGGCCGACAATCCGTCAACGGGCGACAAGCTCCCGACCAAATTCCAGCACGGCACCGTGGAAATCGTTGATCAGGCGGTTGTCGCAGCCCAGGCCTGCGCTGAAGAGTTCGCATCCATGCTGCCGGCCAAGCGTGCAGAATTCCTGCGCGCCATCGCAGACGAGATTGATGCACGCGGCGATGAAATCACCGAAATCGGCACGCTTGAATCTGCCCTGCCTGCTGCGCGCCTGACTGGCGAGCGCGGCCGGACCGTTGGCCAGTTGCGCTTCTTTGCCGACTGGATCGAAGAAGGTTCATGGTTTGAAGCTCGCATTGAAACAGCACAACCTGATCGTCAGCCGCTGCCAAAACCCGACATCCGCGTGATGAACAAGGCACTTGGTCCGGTCGGTGTGTTTGGTGCATCAAACTTCCCGCTGGCCTTTTCGACCGCCGGCGGTGACACCGCATCCGCGCTTGCGGCCGGTTGCCCGGTTGTCTTCAAGGGCCATGCTGCCCATCCCGGCACCTCGGAGGTTGTCGCCAAGGCAATCGAGGCAGCCGTTGCAAAAACCGGCATGCCCAAAGGCGTATTCAGCCTGATCCATGGTGGCACCCGCAAGGTTGGTCAGGCACTGGTCGCCCATCCAATGATCAAGGCGGTTGGCTTTACCGGCTCGACCGGTGGCGGTCGTGCCCTGTTTGATATCGCCGTATCCCGCCCGGAGCCGATCCCGTTCTATGGCGAACTCGGCTCAAACAACCCTGTCTTCCTGCTGCCCAAGGCCATGGGTGAAAAGGCCGCCGACATTGCCAAGGGCTGGGTCGCGTCACTGACCATGGGTGTTGGTCAGTTCTGCACCAATCCGGGCCTTCTGATCGCACTTAAGGGTGCGGATCTCGATACCTTTGTCGATACTGCCGCAAGCGAGTTGGGTCAGGTTGGCGGTACTGCCATGCTGACCGATCGCGTTTCAAGCGCCTATCACGAAGTCACCGATGCCATGACCAAACATGGCAAGGTCACCTGTGCGCTCAAACGTCGCGACTCTGATGGCAAATTCGAAGGCAGCCCGGCGATCTTCCGCACCACCGCAGCCGACTGGAAAGCCAACCCGGAACTGGCCGAAGAAATGTTTGGCCCGGCTGGCATCATTGTCGAATGCGATAGCGTCGAAGACATGATTGCCCTGTCGACCACCCTGATCGGTCAGTTGACCGCGACCATCCATATGGTTGATGGCGATGCTGATCTGGCCAATGCCCTGCGTCCGGCGCTTGAAAAATGTGCAGGTCGCATCCTGATCAATGGCTGGCCGACCGGTGTCGAGGTCTGCCATTCCATGGTCCACGGCGGCCCCTATCCGGCAAGCACGGACTCGCGTTCGACCTCGGTCGGGTCGCTTGCCATCAAACGCTTTGTCCGTCCGGTCTCCTATCAGGCCTTCCCGGATGCGTTGCTGCCCGCCCCGATCAAGGATGCCAACCCGCTGAACATCCCGCGTCTGGTCAATGGCAAATGGCAGATGCCGGGCTAAACCCGCACGCCTGTCAAAAAACAAAGGGACGCAGCCCATCGGTTGCGTCCCTTTTTCTTTGGTAACATGCCCTGAAATTCAGGCTTCACGCGGCACACCATTTGGATCATCGCTGCCACGGTGATACTTGAACGTGCCTGTTGAGGTGCCAATCACATTGCCCGCTTCGTCATAGGCCACGGCCTCGGTAAATACCACCTTGCGGCCTCCGCCCTGCTTGCGGGCGACGACGCGCACAAGGCCTTCTTTTGCCATGCCAAGGAAATTGGTGGTCAGCGACAGGGTCAGGGACTTGCGCACATTGCCCGGCACCGGACAGAAACACACCGCATAGCCCGACGCCGTATCCATCAAGGTGGTCAGAACCCCGCCATGCAGGATACCGGCCCGGTTACAGTGATGGTTTTGCACATCAAGTTCGACCACCGCATGGTCTTCGGCCCATTCCACCAGCCGGTAACCCAGATGATCCTGAAGGCCACTGCCATGGGCCTGTTCATAGGCAAGATTATCGTTCGAACCGGTCATTATCAAACCACCCTGTAATCATGCATTTCCAAAGCTATAGCAGAAAGATGCCCCACCCGAAAACCGCGTTGAGTCGCGCGTATCGCCCGGTGCGAATACCGGTCAAACAAACGCCAAACTTCCCGAACTTGCGTCTTTGTTGCGCAGCGCAACATGGAATAACGACGCAAAATCAATGGATTGACTATACCGTTCTCCAAACAAGAACGGGATAGCGGTGAAACGAGAATAGTCGTCGGGCCGAGCTCTGGGTATATCTGAAATCACCTTAGACACAGACGATCTACAAGGATCAAAGCCATGACCACGATTGCTTATAAAGACGCCACCAGCATCGAACGCGAAGTCCGCATCGGCTGGTTCACGGCCCTTGTTCAGGCCCTGCAGGTTGCAGTCATCATGAAAGCATCCCAGGCTAAAAACCACGCAGAACTGACTGCCGACTGGAACAAGGCGATGCGTCAGGTTCAGGGTTAATCTCCTCTGGCTCTGTCATTTGCAATGATCTGCACGACATCGCAGATGCAAAGCCCTTGACGCTTCGGGTTGAACCACCGACAACGGTTCCATGCAAAAGTTTGACATCGTCACCATTCGGCTGTTTGTCGCCATTGTGCGCGCCGGAAGCATCAATGAAGCCGCCCGGCGCGAACATATCGCGACCTCGGCCGTTTCGCGCCGCATCGGCGAACTTGAAGCCATGCTAGGTGTCAAACTGCTGCGCCGCCTGCCACGCGGGGTCGAACCGACCGAAGAAGGCGCGATCTTTGCCCTTTATGGCGAAAAGCTTCTGGGCGATTTGAACCATCTTTCCAACGAATTGCGCGATTTCAACGCCGGGGAAAAGGGCAAGATCTATCTTGCGGCTGTCACCTCGGCGATCCTGACCGGCCTTCCGAAATTTCTGGCCGATTTTGAACGCGACTTTCCCCACATCTCGGTCGATGTCCGCGAACTGACATCGCGCGAAAGCGCTGAGGCCGTGCGCGAAGGCCGCGCGGATCTTGCCATTCTGGCCGATAACAGCCCGCTTGGCAGTCTGGCCCATGATGTGTTTTGTGATGATCCGATCTGGGTCGTGACCCCAAAAGGCCACCCACTGATCCCCAATGCCGACAATCCCAAACCGGTGAAGTTTTCCGAGGCCGCGAAATACGACATCATCTCACTGTTTGAAGGCGGGGTGATTGATGATCTGATTTCCGAAGCCGCGGCCAAAATGAAACTCGACATGCACCCGCATATCCGCGTGGTGCGTTTTGGGTCCTTGCGACAAATGATTGCTGCCGGTCTTGGCATCGGCTTTTTGCGCAAAAGCTCGGTCGCGGGATATCTCGGCCATATGAATATTGCCGGCGCCCCGATTGCCGATGACTGGGCAAAACGCCAATTACTGATCGCACACGAAGGCGATGCCAACCTGACCAGTGCCGCACGCCTGTTCCGGGATTATCTGTTGCGCAAATCAGCCGAAACCCGCTTCAAGCCGGTGCTGGGCTGACCCCCAACATTCAGGCAGATCGCTGAACCCGCTCGGCCCACAAGTCCTGCCCTGTCGGGCCAAGGGGCACGGCCACGCCACCAAAGCGCGCGACATGACGTTCGGCTTCCGCCAGAACCAGGTCCGGCAATTCGGACCACTGCCCGATGGGCGGCAGAACTTCGACCCTCTCGCCATCCTTGGCGTCAAGCATTTCCGGCAGATCTTCACGCGCATGCGTGCCGCCACCGGCCAACATCGGCACAATGATCGCCTGACGGTGGGTTCCGATGTCACGCCAGTCGGTAAGCGACGGCGAACCTTCGATATTGCCAATACAGACTTCGGCCCCGACACACAGACGGCTCAGGCGATCTGCCAGTCGTACCGTTTCAGGAAGTGCCTGCGTCAGCGTCTTCAAACCATGCGGCACAAGAAAGACAGACGTCTCGGTCAAATCCCAGCCGCGTCGGATTGCACTCGCCCGCACACGTGCGGCTATCATTTCACTAAACCCGGGCAGATTGATTGCAGGCGGCAGGATGACACTGTCACTCAAGCCCGCCTGATGCAGGATATCAGGAAGCTCTTCGAAGACCAGATAACCCTCGCTAAAGAAGAGCGGAAAGACAATCAAACGGTCCGCAGCACCAGATTCCTTGAGCATCTCAAGCTGATCGGCAAGCGCAGGCTGGCTTCGCATATAGCCAAAGCTAAGCGGCCCATTCCAGTCAGGCGCGATCTTCCGGACCAGATCACCTGCCGGGTCGCCGCCATTACCACTATTGCCATGGGACACCATCATCAGTGTCGGCATCTCGAAATCTGTCATGCCAGTCACCATCTTTGCTGACTTTAGAGCGTAGTTTGTCATACGCAGCACGCAACCATCCGGATCTCAGCAACGCTCAAAATACTGTGCGTTTGCCCCGCAGACCGAATGCGCCAACCCCCGCCGCCCCGGGCTCTATTGTTTCTTATTTCGAAACACAGTGGCGATAATTGCGTGAATTGTATCCTTAGTGGCAAAAGGTATTCTGCTTTCAACAACGGAACAGACAAACCTCGTGGAGGTAGACAATGCTTATCAAAGTAGATGCAGATACCCGCGGTCGCGCCCAGTTTGGCTGGCTTGATTCCAACCATACCTTTTCGTTCGGTCATTATTACGATCCGAACCGCATGGGCTGGGGGCCGCTGCGCGTCATTAACGAAGACCGCGTCATTCCCGGTGCCGGGTTCGACACCCATGGCCACAAGGATATGGAAATCATTTCCTATGTTCTTGATGGTGCCCTTGAACACAAGGACAGCATCGGCAACGGATCAGTGATCCGTCCGGGGCGTCTGCAGCGCATGACCGCTGGCACCGGCATCCGCCATTCGGAATACAACCATTCGAAATCCGATCCGGTGCACTTCCTGCAGATCTGGATCGTCCCCGAAGCCGCCGGTCTTGAGCCGGGCTATGAGGAAAAGGAAATCGCACGTCGCGATACCGGTTCCGGCCTGACCCTGATTGGCAGCCGCGATGGCCGTGAAGATTCGATCACCATTCATCAGAATGTCGATCTTTATGTCGCCCATCTCAATGACGGCGAAACAGCAAACCACAAAATCGCAAAAGGCCGGGTTGCCTGGGTGCAGGTTGCACGCGGCACCGTAACGCTGAACGGCGAGACCCTTAATGCCGGTGACGGTGTGGCGATCAAGGATGAAGACGAGATTGTCTTTGCCGATGCCAACAATGCCGAAGCCCTTTTATTTGATATGGCGGCATAAAACGCGAAACCCGCGTGCCCCATGACCAGGAGAACTGTCATGAATACCCTTGAAACCACCCAGACCCGTCCGATCATCCCTGCCCTTGGCAATGTTTGGTCGGCCCTTAAACCGCTTTCACCTGTCATCATCCGTGTGGCTACCGGCCTTCTTATGGTGCCGCATGGGGCACAAAAACTGTTTGGTGCCTTTGGCGGTTATGGTCTTGAAGGCACGGCTGGCTGGCTTGAAAGCATCGGCTTTGCACCGGGCCTGCTGTTTGCGCTTGCGATCGGCCTTCTTGAATTCTTTGGCGGCTTGCTGCTGACCGTCGGGCTTCTGACCCGTCCGGTGGCTGCTGCGGTTCTTGTCTTCATGACCGTCGCCGTTTTGACCCACATCCCGGCTGGCTATTTCTGGATTAATGGTGGTTTTGAAACGCCGCTGATGTGGGGTCTGCTTGCGCTGGCGACCCTGATTCAGGGTGGTGGCAAGTTTTCAATCGACCATAAAATCGGTCGCGAATTCTGATCATCACACTAGGGTCTGAAACGGGTTGCAACTTTTTGCAGCCCGTTTTCATTTGTGTCCCCAAATGGGGATATTGAAATCTCAGGAAAAGGTTAGAAATACAGTCAAGGCAACAAATTCACCTATTCACAAAACATATCGGTACTGAACCATGAATATCGCAGCGCCCAGAAACAGTCAGAATGACATCGAAATTGCTGATGGCATGCGCCGCTGCAAAGACGACAACGCATTTGGCAAGACCAACGCCGAAAAGCGTTTCCTGCTGGTCGATGACAGTATCGAAGTTCGCTTCTCTGTCCGTCGTGTTTTGCGCAGTGCCGGCGCGACCCAGATCGATGTTGCCGAAAACGGTGAAACAGCGCTGCAGATGTTGGCCCAGGCCGGTCGAAAACAAACCCCCTATGACGTGGTGATCATGGATTATATGATGCCGGGCATGTCGGGCATTGAAATGCTTTATGAAATCCAGCGCAGAGACATCAAGAATATCGACGGCACGCGCAAGATCATGCTGACCGGTTTCTATGACGCCAAGGTCAACGCAGAAGCCAAATCGGTTGGCGCGACCTTTGTCCTGAGCAAGCCCTGCGACGCGGCCAGCCTGTCGGCTGCGATCGCATAGTTACTGAAAAAGCACATGCCCGATAACGCCTCGATCATATTTGTCGATGATGACCTCAATGTCCTGCGAGGTTTGCGGCGGCGCATGCTTTCAAAGCGGCCGAAATGGACGCTGCGTTTCTATGAGAGCGCCGAACAGGCACTTGTCGGTCTGGAAGAAGCGCCTGCAGACGTTGTGATTTCCGACATGCGCATGCCGTCCATGGACGGGGCGGAGTTCCTTCGGATCGTTGCCAAACGCTGGCCGCAAACATCGCGCATTCTGCTATCTGGCTATGCCGACGAAACCGCCATTCTCAACGGTGCGGCGGCAACCCATCATTTTCTTGCCAAACCGTGCACCGATAACGACATCATCCACGCCGCAGAACGCGGCCTTATCATGAACAGGTATCTGCACGATCCATTACTTGTCGATCTGCTGTCACAGGTACCCACCGATCTGATGTGGCCGGCAACATTTCGCCGCCTGCACACCATCTTGCAGTTCAGCGGCCCCAGCAGCCGTGCCGAACTTAACGATTTCGCCAATGACCACCCGGCCCTGACCGCACTTGCGCATGAACTTGCCCTGCGTGAAGAACTTGTGCCAACCGAAAGCACCCCGGACTTCATCAAACTGTTGAAGGTTCTTGGCATCGAAAGCATCAAGGCCTTGTGCGTCTTGTGGTGCGAACTCGGCCAACCCCAACGGTTTGACGGTGAACAGATTGACGTCAAGCTGCATCGACCACTTGTCCTTGGGCAGATGGCCGCCAATATTGCAAGGCTTCGCAGTCTGGCACCGGATGCGGTTGATCAGGTGCGGGCATCCGCACTTCTGTGTCATATCGGTGAAATCATCATGGCCCATGTCCTGCCGGAAAAGCACGCCGCCAGCCGCCATCGCGCAGATACAGACAACTGTGACATCATTTCAGCTGAAATCAGCGAGTTAGGCTTTGCCCATCCGGCCGTGTCGGCATGTCTTTGCACCTGCTGGGGTTTTCCCCACAAGATCATTGAAAACATCGCCTTTCATCATCGTCCGGAATCGGCACCAACGGCCATTTCCCAAAGCCTTTTGATCGTTTATGCCGCGCAACACTTCGCGCGCAAGGCCGGCGTTGACGGTGCGACTCGGGCGAAGAAATACGATCTCGCAAGCGGCTATATCACCAAATGCGGTGCGGCATCCGACTGGCCGGTCTGGGAACAAAGCTGCTTTGATGGCCACGTCCCGCTTGAACCCGTCCAACACCAAGGCATGATGCAGACCGCGTGATAGTACACGCCGCCTGCATGACCGGATCAGAATCTTACTGTGGTTGGGTTATCTCAACAGGCTGTTGAGATCGCTTGGCCCTTCAAGGAATTCCGCATTGGTATCGGCCATCGCATTGGCGTCGGGCTTGGGCAGGCGAATAACAAACTCTGCCCCGTCGGTATAATCCGCCGACAAGGTCAGATCGCCGTTGAAGTCGTCCTGGATAAGCTTGCGACAGATCGGAAGCCCCTGCCCCGTGCCGACACCGCGTTCCTTGGTGGTAAAGAAGTAATCGAAAATACGTTCGCGGAGTTCTGCGGGCACCCCGCCACCATTGTCACGCAGTCGAATATAGACATTGTCTTCGTCCGACATCACAAGAAGATCAATATTGCCCCGGCGCTGGCCGCTTTCACGGATGGCTTGGGATGCATTGACGATCAAGTTGATCAGCGCCTGCGACAGGTGGTTTCTGCGCCCGCTGACCTCGGTGACGTCCGATTGCATCGACACTTCCAGATCCGCAATATGCTTGACCTGGTTGCGGGTCAGGGTGACGGCCGTATCAATTTCCTCGGTAATTGAAATCAGCTCCACCGCATCGGTCGTCGGGTGGGCAAATTTGCGAATGCCGCGCACAATCTCGGCAATGCGGTTCAGGCCCTGAATGCTTTCATCGATTGCCATCGGCACTTCTTCGCTGATGAAATCGATCTTGTCGTTATCAAGATTAAGCTTTGCCGGTTCTTTCGGGTTTGTGCGGTCAATTGCACCAACCAGATCAGCAAAGCTGTCAGACAGGAATTCAAGATTGTTCTGGATATATTGCGCCGGTGTGTTGATTTCATGGGCAACACCTCCCGCCAACGTGCCAAGGGCATGCATTTTGGCGTAATCGGCGGCCTCTTCGATGACTTCCTGTTCCTGACGCGCCTTTTGGGCAGCGATATCGGCAGCAAAAATCTTCTGACGCTGACGGATCATGAACCCGCCAAGGACCGCCATAACAATCACACCGATAAAGAACAGATAGGACAGCATCTGGATATCGGTCTTCACGACCGAGATATTGTTGGCGTTATAGACCGACACAAAGTTGGTTGTGCGCACGACGGCCTGCTGCAGGGCATCGCTCAATGGTTCGAGCAGGCGATATAACTCGGTCAGCTTTTCTTCCGGAGCGGTAATGGCTGCAAGCGTCGTGTCGATCTCATCGATCCGGGCTTCCAGCGCTTCGATCGTTTCAGCGACTTCAGGCACGGTAAACAGCACCTTGAAGCCTTCACCTTCACGTAGAAGGATCACCCTGCTGACCAGGATTTCGTATTCCAGCAGAATGTCATCAACCACGCCATCCTCAACACCAACCCGCCCGAAGGCGGCCTCAATATCGCGCTGCACGACAAGAAACTGTCGCTGCACCTGGAACACGGCCCAGACAAAGTTTTCGCGATAAATGAAGCGCTCGTCCTCAAGCTGACGAACGATGGCTGTGGAAAGAACGCCATAAAGCACGACAAACAGGGCCAATGCGACAAACATGGCCCTGCCGGTCGTCTTGAAGAAGAATGACTTAATTCGCTGCATCGACAGACTTTACCTGCCAGACGGAATAAGCCCAATAGGTATCGGTATTGAACCGGTCATCAGCGTCATACGGGAAGATCACCCAGAACGGCCCCTTTTCACGCACCGACATCTCGGCATCGTTAAGCTGATAGGCCAGAATGGCACCGTCATTGCGCAGGACGTCCGCCGGAACCATGACGTTATAGTCGTTCAGTGCCGAGACACGCACGGTGTCAGCTTCCAGACCATAGGTATCCAGCAGCAGGTCAAAGGCAACACCGCGGAACTTCTGAACGCCGTCGGTCCACTGGGTCGAGGTGTTAATCTCGGTGGCCTGCAGATCCATCAGTTCCTTCATTGACACACGAACGGTTTCACCATTGGTATTGGTCATCGAAAGCGTACCGCCTGCCATCGCCGGTGCGGCGTAAAAACCAACCAGGGAGATCACCACCGCGATCAATTTAAGTGCATTATTCATCATCGTTTTCATGCTCCATCACATGCATATAGACAGTGGTCACGGGCAAGTGTTTTCTCAATGCCTGCGACCGGAATTTTGATTGATAATTTCTAGCCGGAAGCGCGCAACGACATGCCTGCGGTTTCTTCCCATTGTTCAAGCGGGATTGGCGCCCCAAGATGGAAGCCCTGCAGTTCGGTGATCCCGTAAACCTGCAGCTTTTCAGCAACCTTGGCACTTTCAATGCCCTTGGCCGAAACCGACAGGCCCAGTTTCGAACCGACCTTGGCGATCCATTCGACAAAGGCGTCATCAAGGAAATCGGTCATGGTGCCACGCACCAGATCGCGATCAAGCTTGATGCCGGCAAACACTTCCTGACGCAAAAGGTCGAGTGAATTGTTACCAGAGCCAAAATCATCAATCACAAGCGGAATGGCGCGCTCACGCAGCCGGGCCGCATTGGCCAGCATCTCAAGATCATTGGGAACCAGTTGGCGTTCGGGAATTTCAAACGATACCTTCACGCCGCGCATACGCATCTTTTCGTAAAAACGAATAACCAGCTCAAAGAATTGCGGCGTCTTGAGCGAAAAGGCCGAAATATTGACCGCCAGATTGGCCTCATCGCCCAACAGCGCGCTGTAACGCGGGGCCTGATCGACCATCAGCGCCATCAACTGGCTGCCCAAACGGTTGATCACCGGATTGTCCTGACAGGATTCGATGATTTCATCGATGCCGAACTCCTTTTCAAGGGTCGGCATCCGACACAGAACCTCTGCCCCGCAAAGACCAAGGTCGCTGGCACGAAAACGCGGCTGCAGGACGGTATGGAAATCCGCGCGATCAATTGCGTTGTTAACCATCACGGCCGACGGACCGGCAACGGTTTTTTTGACGGCTGCTTCCGCATTCAGGATACGTTCAATCGCGTCTTTGAGCACCGACACCGCAACCGGTTTGGCCAGAACGCGTATCACCATCGCCTGGTTGATCGCTTCGCGCAGCGACAGGCTTGAAACGTTGCCCGACAAAAGCACGCGATGAATGCTCGGCGCCATGCGGGCCGACTGTTTCAGGAAGGAAATACCATCAAGGGCCGGCATCACCAGATCGGAGATAATCAGATCGGTTCGATCACGGTTTTCCGCCAGCCAGTCAAGCGCTGCGTGCCCGTCTGTATGGGTAACGAATTCAAAGCAGCCCGACAGGGTGCGACGCACCGCAGCCAGCAGCTTTTCATCATCATCGACCATCAGAATGACGGGGCGCTGTTTTTCAACCTGATCCATTAATGGATATCTCCGGAACGCGGATCACCGCGACAAACTTCTCGAACAGCCCTGCGGAAATGCGTGCTATACAAACAGCAAGGCTTTGATGGTTCGGAGATTAGTGTCAGACTACCTTTCTCCAACATCCCCATTTGTGGAGGGCGCTTTTAATGACGGCCAAAAAGACGGTGCGGATTGCATTTGTTGATGATGACGAAAACCTTCTGTCGTCCCATCGCCGCAATTTCGGCCGCCTGCGTCCGGACTGGGAAGGCGTCTTTCTCAATGACCCGATTGCCGCGCGCGATGCGATCATTGCCGATGCGGATATTTCCGCGGTCATTCTGGATATCCACATGCCCGGCATGACCGGCCTTGAACTGGCCGCCGAATTGCGCGCGGCGCGCAAGGATCTGCTGATCCTGATGCTGACGGGCTATGCCGATCTGCAATCCGCCCTGCTTGCGGTCAATGAGCTGGGTGTGTTTCGCTTCTATCCCAAGCCGACCCTGCTTGAGACGATGCTTGATGACATTGATACGGAAATCAAAAGCCGCCTTGGCCAAAGCGAAGATACCCTGCCAACCGAATTCCTTGATCTGTTTGAACTCGGCGTGATTGCGGTTGATGAAAACCTCAACATCCTGCATCTGAACTCGCAAGGGGCCGACGTAGTGCGTCGATCATCACTGGTGAAATCCGGATCACAGGGACGGCTTATCATTGATCCCAACCCCGAAGGATTGGCAGGTTTCCTGACCCCATCGGGCAAAACCGTACCGCGCAGCCATCAAAGCTTCTCGCTGGAACGCGATGGTGAAAAGCTTTCGCTTCTGATCCGGCGCGTACCCAAAAAGGCCGATAGCAAACAAAGCTTCATGATCATTCTGGTCGACCCGACCCAGCAGCGCGCACCCGCCATCGATGATCTGATGGATCTGTTCGGCCTGACCCGCTCGGAGGCCAAACTGACCCAGAAACTGGCCGAGGGTCTGGCACTGGATCAGGCCGCAGAACTGGTCGGCATTTCGCATTCCTCGGCGCGCACATACCTTAAGACCATCTTCTCGAAAACCGGTGTGAACCGACAGCCGCAATTGATGAAAACCGTGCTTTCAAGCATTCCGTCCTTGCGCTAACGCGCTGTAATTTCCGGCTTAAGTCATCCCATCCGACCAAAGACCCACGCCATAAAAACTTGAAAACGCCACCAATCCCTCTACCCTGAGTTAAGAAATATCAGGGTCTTAACTGTTGGGGTGAGGCAGCCGGGTTGATTGGGGATACAGACACACCAGAACCGCGACCAACCATTCAACGGTCGATTTCCGCCCATGACGGATGTGTCAGACGCCTGTGCGATATTCTGCTGGCCGCGATCAGTCTGCTGGTGCTTTTCCCGATCATGATCCTGATAGCGCTTTTGCTGGTCGGCTTTGGCTTTTCCAATCCGGTTTTCACCCAAAAGCGCGTTGGCCAAGCGGGCCGGATTTTCACCATTTTCAAGTTCCGCACCCTGCGGGATCAAGGCACGCGTGATCTCGCCCCCCGTGTTTTGCGCTATGCCAACCGCTTCACCTTGTTCCTGCGCATGACCGGGCTTGATGAATTGCCGCAATTTATCAATGTGCTGCGCGGTGACATGGCGCTGGTCGGACCGCGCCCGCACAGCCTTGCGGATCATTACCTCTTTACTGCCCGCATCCCCGATTATGCTGACCGTCTAGCGGTCAAGCCCGGCATGACGGGACTGGCACAAATCCGCGGCTGGCGCGGCCCGGTTTGCAACGCCGATCACTTGAGCGCTCGCACGACCTGCGATCTGGATTATATCCGCCGACAAAGCCTTGCGTTTGATGCCGTCATTCTGGTTCGTACACTCGCGCTTCCCTTCAGGACGCTGGCGCAGCTCCAGTCCGGGCAACGTTCGTGTAACGGGCCAAAGCCCTGTCTTCGTTGTGCGCGGCGGCTGATCTGATGCGCAAACACTTGCTGCCCATCAGTGTCGCACTTTTGTGTGCCACTCCCCCTGCCACCGCCCGGGCAATGGAAAACCCCGATGATGTCAGTGGCTTTCGTTTGGGCCGGCTTCTGCTCACCCCGTCGCTTGCGACCGGCACACGCTATGACAGCAACATCTTTCAAAGCGATACCAACCCGACCAGTGACGTCATCACGACCCTTGCCCCGCGCCTGACCCTGCAGGGTGACTGGCGGGTGTTTCACCTGCATCTTTCCGCGGGGGGTGAGCTGGGCTTTTTTGCCGACTCCTCTAGCGATGACTATCAGGACCTTGAACTGAGTGCTGCAAGCAACCTTGATCTCGGCGCGACATCGCTTGAGGCCGGGATTGATGTCAAACGCGCCCACGACCCGCGTGGCAGCAATGATGTCCCGACCAGTGCAACCGAACCGGTAATCTATCACGACATCAGCACCCAAGTCGGCGCACGCCATGTCAGTGATGGCCTGCATTACGAATCGCAAGTTTCCCTGCGCCGTCTTGCATTTGATGACAGTACCGCGCGCAATGGATCACGCATTCGCAATGATGATCGTGATCGGCTTGAGATGCGCGAGACATTGCGGGTTCTGCTGCCGCTTGATCCAAAACGCGAAGCTTATGGCGAAGTCTCGTTCAATCAGCGGCAATATGACCGCATCCCTGATGATGACGGACGGGTTCGTGATTCTGCGGGCTATCAGCTGCTTGGCGGCATCCGCCTTGATCTGACCGATCTGATCACCGCTGACCTCGCGGCAGGTTGGATGAACCAGACATACGCCGACCCGGCCTTTGGCAACATTGCCGATTACACCCTCCGCGGTGATTTCGACTGGTCGATTACGCGCCTGACCAACATCACGTTCAATGCCGCACGTACCGTTCGTGAAACGACGCAAACCGGGGCCAGTGGCATTCTGGCCTTTGAGGCTGGATCCGGTATTTCCCATGAATTACGCCGCGGACTTACTGTTTCGCTCAACGCTGCCTACAGCTCTGAAAACTACCAACAAACCACACGGCGTGATCGCACTCATCGCCTTGGCTTTGGCCTGCGCTATGAATTGAATCGCTTTGCCGAAATCGAAGGCGGGCTTGCCTATGACCAGCGCAATTCAAACAGCGCAGGCGAGGATTATGACCGCCTGCAAAGCCACATCCGTCTAAAGCTGGAGATGTAAATGACCCTGAAAAACCAGATATCCGGCTTATCCCCCCACCAACACCTGTTTGCGCTGTTCATCTTTATCCTGACCCTGATGAGCGCGCCCGGGGCACAGGCCCAGACCATCTACGTCATGGATAGTGGTGATACGGTGCGGGTCACGGTGTTTGGCGAACCGGATCTGTCGGGCGAGTTCAAGGTCGATGCCATGGGCCGGCTTAACCTTGCCCTGATCGGGCCGATTGAGGTGCGCAATCTCACCCCTGATCAGGCACGCCAGAAAATTCATGATGCCTATCTCGATGGCTATTTGCGCCATCCCGATATCGCGGTGGAGATCATCGCCTTTCGCCCGTTTTTCATCATGGGTGAGGTCAATCAACCGGGGTCCTATGACTATGTACCGGGCATGAATGTGCTTAATGCCATCGCGGTCGGCGGCGGACTGACCTATCGCGGGGATGAGGATGACATCGAAATCCTGCGCGGACATGACGCATCGCGCGTCGTCATCCCGGCGACGCTCGCCACCATCGTGATGCCCGGCGACATCGTACGTGTCGCCGAAAGGTACTTCTAATTCGCCAGGAATTCACTGCGAAAGGGCCGCACTGCAGCATAATGCTCTGCCATTTTTTGGTAAAAACGCAGGGGTTTTAGAACTGCTCGACATATCGTCGGTTTTTCCGCTGTTTTGCCGATCAGACGTCTTTACCTTTGCCCGTTTTCCATGATGAAATCGCGATCACGCCATTAGTAGATGGCAAACAGATAACCTAAAAAGCCCATTTTGCCCCACGCAACGGAGTTCTTAAAACATGTCCGGGAAAACAGAAACGCGCCATGGCGGACGCATTCTGGTCGATCAACTGGCCCTGCACGGGGCCGAACGCGTCTTTCTTGTCCCGGGCGAAAGTTACCTAGCCGTGCTTGATGGCCTTGTCGATCATCCGGACATCGATCCGATCATCTGCCGTCAGGAAGGTGGCGCTGCCATCATGGCCGAGGCCTATGGCAAGTTGACCAACAAGCCCGGTATCTGCATGGTGACGCGCGGCCCGGGAGCGACCAACGCATCGGCGGGTGTTCATGTCGCCCATCAGGACAGCACGCCAATGATCCTTCTGGTCGGCCAGATCGGACGGGACATGGTCGATCGCGAGGCCTTTCAGGAAGTCGATTACCGCAAGATGTTCGAACCGCTCGCCAAATGGGTCGGGCAGATCGATGACATCAACCGCATCCCGGAATATATCAGCCACGCTTATCACATCGCGACATCCGGTCGCCCCGGCCCGGTGGTGCTGGCCCTTCCCGAAGATATGCTGTCATCAAGTGCTGATGTGCCAGATGCCAAACCCTATGTCCCGGTTGAGGCCAAAACAGCCCCCGAAGACGTCGCCCGTTTCCGCGAGGCGCTTTCGAAATCGGCAAAGCCCGTCATGATCGTCGGCGGTGGCGGCTGGACCCGCGAAGCGACTGAAAACCTTAAATCGTTTGCACTTCGTAACAATGCCCCGGTCGCGACCAGCTTCCGCTGTCAGGACTATATCCCTAACACGCATAGCCACTTCATCGGCGATGTCGGCATCGGCATCAATCCGAAGCTGGCAGAGTTCATCAAGGACAGCGATCTTGTGATTTTGGTCGGCTCACGCATGGGGGAAATGACCAGCAGTGGCTATAGCCTGCTTGAGATCCCCTGCCCGAAACAGAAACTGGTCCATGTTTACAGTGGCCCCGATGAATTGGGCCGGGTCTATCGCCCGGATGTCGCAATCAATGCATCCCAACGTTCCTTCCTGCGTGCCATTGCGATGATGGAGCCGGTGGATGGCAGCGCGCGTGATGAAATGATCGAAACCGCACACGCCAATTACATCGCCTTTTCCACCCCGGTTGAAACCCCGGGCGATGTCAAAATGGCGCATGTGGTGGCGGAACTGCGTGAAAAGCTGCCCGATAATGCGATTGTCACCAATGGAGCGGGCAACTATGCCGCCTTCCTGCATCGCTTCTTCCGCTACCGGGAATATCGCACCGAACTGGCCCCGACGTCGGGATCGATGGGCTATGGATTGCCAGCTTCGGTCTCGGCCAAGCTGGCCCATCCGGATCGCCCGGTGGTCTGTCTTGCCGGTGATGGATGCTTTTTGATGCACGGGCAAGAATTTGCCACCGCCGTGCAATATGGTGCGAATATCATCACGCTGGTGGTCAATAACGGCATGTTCGGCACCATCCGCATGCATCAGGAACGCAACTATCCGGGCCGCGTTTCGGGCACCGAACTGCACAACCCGGATTTCGCCGCCTACGCCAAGGCCTTTGGCGGTTACGGCGAAACCGTCACCAAGACCGAGGATTTCGGCCCCGCCTTTGAGCGCGCTGTCGCATCAAACAAACCGGCCATCCTCGAAATCCAGGTCGACCCACAGGCGCTCACCCCGATCAAAACCCTTGATCAGATCCGCGCCGGCACCTGAGAATTCTTGATTGTTTCGACAATGCAATAAGCGGGATCAGCGCTTGGGAATGCTGATCTCGCCGCTTTCAAGTCCGGCCTTCAGCTCATCGACGGCAACGGCCAGTTTCTCATCGACCACATGCAGATAGGCCGTCCAGTCCGAAAGTTTGGAGAGCTCTTCTTTGCCATCGGAAATGCCGCGTAGACCGATCAGCGGCACCTCAAACTTGTGGCACGCACGCAGGATGGCGAAGCTTTCCATATCGACCATGTCAGCATCAATGACGTCATAAGCCGCCCCGGACACCACATCGGCCCCGGTCGACAAACGCGCTTCCGGGATACCCGGAATTCGATGCGGCATCGCGATCTCGGCCGGCAGATCCACAAACGGTGTGCAGCCCTTCTCAAAGCCCAAAACCGACGCGTCCATATCGCGATAAGACACGGAAATCGCCTGATAAACCTCGGCCTGCTCCAACGTCCGCGACCCGGCCGACCCCAAGGTCACGACAAGGTCCGGCAAATCACCCGCCAGCTTCAATTCGGTCAAGGCAGCGGTCAAATTGATCGCAGCCTCCACCGGCCCAACCCCGATCATCAGAGGCGTAAAGCGCTCCTTGAGGTATTCGCCATACTCCGCCGGTGCCGCCATACAAAACAGCACGTTGTGGCCAGAAAGATTGTGAAGGTAGCCGCGCATTTATTTTTAATCCAAATTCACAGACTGTGTTCAATTGCTTCAAAACAGCCTGACCAAATGTACAGTAGTTTAGTTCCAGCAGCTGAAAAATTATGAAGCTGCAAACTTACTTAGCGATGATCCAAAATGATCGAAAACGCTCCACCACCATATATATTCACCTGCAAGCCGGGAACATCAGGAAAGGAAAATCCATATTCGATCTGGAAATTTCCTATGAAGTTGTAACCTTCGATGTGTCCAGAGCCCTGACCGCGAAGGGTCATGTCGGCGTTCAGACCTAACGTCTGTGTAGTCCAGGAAAGCGTATCAAAAATTTGCTCTCCTTGATTTAACTCGATATTGCCGAAGACATCAAAAATGGTCGGATTGTTGTGGTCAGTTGAGATATCAGAGCTCAACGAAACATAATCGAGATCCACAAACCCCTTTTCTTGCATAAACTGAAATATCTCTTCACGTCCAACAGCCCATTGAATTTGTGCTATAATTCTAGAGAATTCATCTCTGTATATTCTGCCCTCTGTAATATTTTCTCTGTTCCCCACGAGCCTATCTAGAGCCTTCTGTATTGCCTCTCCTTGGGGACCGAGCGGCACTGAACTTTCCCACTCAAAAAACTCGTACGTTAGCACTCCGCCAGCCAGATTTACTGATGACCTTAGTCCTTTAGCGAGAGGTCGCGCTAAGTCCACAACGGGAGGAGAGCAGTCACGACGAATTGCTGCGGGACTTAAAATACCCGATAATTCGTCAGCAAGTTGATTGACACTCTGAATATTCAGGTTGACGATAGGTAGGTCATCACTTCGCTGAGTTGCAAAAAATAACAAGAACTGACGGCCGTTCGTCAGAGCAGCGTAAGTTGCAGACACTTCAG
This sequence comes from Thalassospira sp. HJ, assembly GCF_000948415.1. Classification (GTDB taxonomy): domain Bacteria; phylum Pseudomonadota; class Alphaproteobacteria; order Rhodospirillales; family Thalassospiraceae; genus Thalassospira. The sequence continues at coordinate 321,781 of NZ_JYII01000020.1, forward strand.
GATGACGAGCGTAAGTGATCGCCTGTTCGATGGCATCAATCGTTAGTTCTTGATCCGGAGCCTTTATTTCGAAAGCCCATCGCGCCGCACCAGTAACATTCAGAATGTAATCTGCCCGACCACGAAGGGGAGGATCATTATCCTTCTTACGACCAAGAAATGTCCTCTCGTAACGCAGACTTCTCTCTCGCAGAATATCGTTAAGAGTTCCTCGTTCGTAACCCAAAGCTGTGAGAAGAGGTGCCGCAACCTCTTCCCGAATATCGGTTTCGTTCGCGTTCTCAAGGTTCATATCTAAATCCGCCGAATAGCTGTATCTAACACCCAAGAAAAACAACCATTGGTAAAAAATCTAGATACGTATTCTCTTTAAATCCAGCATATAAACTGGAAAAAGAAAACAAACCTCTACCGACACACTTAATTTCTAGGGAAATTTGGCGCACCCGACAGGATTCGAACCTGTGGCCTTTGCCTTCGGAGGGCAACGCTCTATCCAGCTGAGCTACGGGTGCGCAATATATGGGGCCATGACTGGAATATGTGGCCCGAGTGCGATGGGTGATACAGGTTTTGGCCTGAACGGGCAAGGGTTTTCGAACCCGTTCGTGGGCTTAGGCATCACCGGTCCCGGTTAAGGTAACCTTGGCACGTTTTGGCTGCAATTAACTTTCGACATCCCGGCGTTCATAGGGGTCGCGCACGACCCACGTGCCGTTCCATTCACGGTCCTGTTCGCGGCGCTCAAGGCGCTCCATCCGGTTCATCATCAGCTGGGCTGCGAAGTCGCTGTCATCAAATTCGATGACTTCTTCATAAAGCGGGCGGGCGGCATCGAAATTGCCGTCGCGGTAATGCGCCATGGCGGTTTCGTATTTGCTGCGCCATTCGCGGCGTTCATCAGAAAGCTGTCCGCCCGGGGCCAGGACTTCGTACAGGAAGACGACCTTTTCGGTACCCAGAAGCACCACATGATCAAGATCGCGCATTTCGACCTCGCCCGATGCCATATTGGCGGTTTCGTGCGATGCGAGAATTTGCGTGCCATAAACCCGGTTGGCCTTTTCAAGGCGGTTGGCATAGTTCACGCAATCGCCGACGACGGTATAGGCGCGGGACTTGTCTGTGCCGATGGAACCCACAACCACCTCGCCGGTCGCGATACCCACGCGGATTTCAAGGCCGTGATCGCCGATCAGATCAGCATATTTGGTCTTAAGCGCGTTAAAGCGCGCGACCTGTTCAAGGGCGGCCTGACAGGCATGTTTGGCATGTGCGCCTTCACCGCAGAACGGCGGACCCCAGAAGCCGATCACGCGGTCACCGACGAAGTTGTCGATAATGCCGCTTTGATTGGCAATCGGTTCGGTCATCGCGGTGAGATAGTCATTGAGGAAATCGACAAGCTTTTCCGGCGGCGTATGTTCGGCCAGCCAGTCAAACCCGGTCAGGTTCACGACACTGACCGTCATCACGCGCTTTTCGGAGTTCTCAAGCGCGGTTTCCTGATTGATAAGATTATTGATGACTTTCGGATCGACATATTTGCCAAACCGCTCGCGCATCCGAAAACGCACCCGCAATTCACGGGTCATGCGGTTAAAGGCTTCGCCCAATCGGCCAAAATCACCCTTGGAGCTGAATTCAAGCTTGGTATCGAGCTTGCCTGATTGAATGGCATTAAGCGCGTTTGTGGTTTTGCGCACGGCAACCACCACCGCGTGCGCCATGTAATAGGCCAGCGAAATGCCGATAATCACGGCCGCCAGCATCATGATGAATTCGGCCTGGATCAGGAAGTCTTCCCGTTTGGAAACGTTTTCCACCGTCTGGGCGGCGTAGTCTTCAAGCAGGCGGATTTCATTGCGCAGGTTAAGCACGATAATCCGGTGCAGACCACGCACAGTTTTTTCCTGCGCCCCGGCATCGGGAAGGTTGCCCGCCCGCACCTGATCCAGCAGCCGTTCAACACCCAACGAAAACTGCGCAGACACATCGGCGAATTCGCGCATGCGCACATCAAGATCAAGCAGCACACCCTCTTCAAAATGACCGGATGCCTGCGCCCGACCAAGGGCGGCAAAAGTAAATGATTTGCGGAAGGCCTGTTCGATCTGGGTCTGTTTGGCCTCAATCTCGATCTCGATACCATTCAGGAGAGATGTCTGCGGCCCGTCGCTTTCGACCACGCGCATATAGCGATCAATCAGCGAAATCTGTTCAAGCTGACGCGCCCGCACGTCCGAGAGCGAATCCTTGACCGGCGTCACATAGCGCGACACCGCTTCAAGATCACCATTGATGCCAAGGGACTGGATCACGGAGAACCCGGTGGCCACAACGAGCCACACGACAAAAAAGGCCGCGACACCCAGGAACTTTGCCCGAATGGTCCTTAGCATGCCGGTCCTGATCCTCCGGTTAAGTGATGTTGCACCGTCAATCGCTGCTTGGCATATCGGAACGAAACAGCGGTTCGACAACCCGCATAATGCATTGCAACTGCAGGGTCAGGACCCGCCAATATGCTTGCAGTGGTCTGCAAAATTTGTGCTGATACGCGAAGCAAGATCGCAGGAATATATTTATATTTCAAGATTTTGCGACAAAGTAGCGGTGCAAATTTTACTGATCCGAAGGACAATCGCTATCCATGCAACCTTCTGCGTCAACGTCCTCGACCGGGCATTAGCCCGCTCTTCGGACATTTCCTAGTATTTCGCATGGATAGCGATTGCCACTGTAACCATATTGGCGGGTCCTGACCCTTGAAAAGGCTACCTGATCACGGTTTGTGGGTCAAAATGCAATCATTTGATTGTGCAGGAATAATTTTGATCGGTTTTGCTCGCCATTACCCAGCGCCGGATATCCTCGATCACCACCGGCCCGTTCAGATCGCGCAAAAGCATATGATAGCCCGCCGGATAAAGGCAGCGGTCATAGGTCGGCAGATTGCCAGCAGATAACACATCATCAAGGGCTGCTACCGCTTCGGGCGGGATGACCTGATCCTGCTCACCCGATAGCAAAAGGGTCGGCACCGCAATGTCACCGGCCCGAACGCGCGCCAGATCCATGATATCGGCAACCCCGGCAATCAGATCGACACGCACCGATGACATCATTTGTGGATCGCGCGATAACCTGCGCAGCATTTCGATATTATCCGATGGCAAGATATCAAGCCCCCGGCCGGTCAGCGGCAACCATGGCAGGCTGTGCGAGATGATCGAAAGCGGGGCTGTCTGATACCATGGCATCATGTCCCGATTCCAAACCGCCGGTGCCACCAGCACCAAGCCATCCATCAAATGCCCACGGGTGGCCGCCGTGATGATTGCCACCGCCCCGCCCATCGAATTGCCCAGCAGATAAACCGGTTTGTCGGGATAGCGCGCACGCAACAATGTCAGAACATCACTGGCATCATTGACCATGCTTGCTGCCCCGGCCCAGAACGGGCGCGACGGGCTTCGGCCAAAGCCGCGCTGGTCAAAGGAATAGATTGCAATGCCCTTTGGACCGATCTGTTCGCCCAACTCCATGAAGGCATTGGCGTAATCACCCATCCCGTGCAGGGCAAGGATCACTGCATCCGGGTTTTCAAGATCGCCCCAGCTTTGCAACGGCAGTTCCGTGCCATCACTTGCCACAAAAAGATCCGACCCAAGCACGGTTTGGGCAATCGGCGGTCCCGCCGGGCGAACCGTCGGCGCGCAAGCCGCAACCAGCCCAATCAGAACAAGGGCGATCAGCGTCTGAAGAAATCTGGAGAGGTGGGCAAAAGAGGACACAGGGCACCGGATCAGCACGGGGTGAGGAAAGGTAACTAAAGCCGATAAAACAAAACCCCGCAAGGATTTGCGGGGTTTTGCATGTCATCAGTAACGCGTTTGATCAGGCAGCCTTGCCTGCGCGTTCCTTGTTGTTGTCACGCGTCAGCTTCAGGAAGATGTCCTCAAGATCGCCTTCCTCGGTCGATAGATCCTTGATCGCAAGGCCACAGCCATGGATCGCCTCAAGGATTTCCGCCATCTGCGTGTTGCTTGGGCGGTATGAAAGCGCGATCTGGTTTTCCGATTTAAGCTCTGCCCCCCAGGGCGAAAGCGCATCGCGGACTGCGTTCAGTTCGTTATTCACGGTCAGAACCAGTGTCTTGTGATCGATCCGGCGCAGCAGGCTGCGCTTGTCTTCATGGGCAATGACATTGCCCTGATTGATGATCGCGATCTCGTCACAAAGTTCTTCGGCTTCTTCGAGATAGTGCGTCGTCAGAACGATGGTGACACCGGCCGCGTTCAGTTCCTTGACGTAGGCCCACAGCTGCTGACGCAGTTCGATATCGACCCCTGCAGTCGGTTCATCAAGAACCAGTACCGGCGGGGTATGCACCATCGCCTTGCCGACCAGAAGACGGCGACGCATGCCGCCCGAGAGTGATCGGGCATACGAGTCTGCCTTGTCAGACAGGCCGATGGCCGCCAGAATCTCGTCCGTGCGGCGTTCGGATTTCGGCACGCCATAGAGGCCCGCCTGCAATTCCATCACCTGACGCGGGGTGAAAAATGCATCAAGGTTCAGTTCCTGCGGCACGATCCCGATTGAACAGCGCGCAGCGCGCATCTGGGCTTCGATATCGTGGCCCCAGATTTTTGCTGTACCGCTGGTCTTGGTGACCAGACCGGCCAGGATGTTGATAAACGTAGACTTTCCGGCACCGTTCGGGCCCAAAAGGGCAAAAAACGAGCCGCGCGGGATCTTGAGCGAAACGTTATCAAGCGCACGTTTTTCGCCGTTCGAACCCTTATAGACCTTGGTCAGCCCTTCGACTTCGATGGCATAGTCGGGCATTGCAGTCATATGTCAGTGATCTCCACTCTTTTCCGCGTCGCTTGTTTGCGCTAAGACCATGGGGCGCCATGAGCACGCGGAAGTATTGATTGAATATGCCCAATCGGTATCATTCCCGGGAAACCGGGGTCAATGCTGTCCACAGTGCGTGGCCAATCCCGATGGTCATACAAGCCTGAAAATGGCAAACTTGGAACTGGATATATGAAGATCACCGAAGAAATCAAAGTCGGCACGCTAAATGTTGCCTGTGACGGCGGAAAAGGTCACCTTGGGCACCCGACCGTTTACCTCAATCTTGAGGACAAGGGTGAGGTGGTCTGCCCGTATTGCTCGAAAAAATATATCTTCGACAAATCCCAGGCCGAGCACGCAGCCCACTAATCCAATCTGCACCAATTCGGGTACAGTATGGGGTCAGACCCCGCCGGTCCTTGCGCACTGGCGTTCTGGCAAACCATATAGTGTCACCTGATTTGTACCTGCATTTGTACCTGCCTATGCTGTCGTGAGCGCCATCACGGCCAATCCACGGGGAACTTCCATGACGTCTTCTGCACCTAACAGCTTTCGCGCTCTGCCCGATCCGGACGGACATTTTGGCAATTTCGGCGGACGCTTTGTCGCCGAAACCCTGATGCCGCTGATCCTTGATCTTGAGCAGGCCTACAAGGACGCCAAGGCAGACCCCGCCTTCAAGAAGGAGATGGATTACTATCTCCGTCACTATGTTGGCCGTGAAAACCCGCTTTATTTTGCCGAACGCCTGTCCAATCACCTTGGCGGTGCAAAGATCTATTTCAAGCGCGAGGATCTCAACCATACCGGCGCGCACAAGATCAATAACTGCATCGGCCAGATCCTGTTGGCCAAGCGCATGGGCAAAACCCGTATCATCGCCGAAACCGGCGCCGGTCAGCATGGCGTTGCGACCGCGACCGTGTGTGCACGCTTTGGCCTGCCCTGCACTGTTTATATGGGCTCCAAGGATATCGAACGTCAGTCGCCCAACGTGTTTCGCATGAAGCTGCTGGGGGCTGAAGTCAAACCGGTGGTGTCGGGTTCGAACTCGCTGAAAGATGCGATGAACGAAGCCCTGCGTGACTGGGTCACCAACGTTGAAGATACCTTCTACATCATTGGTACGGCTGCTGGCCCGCACCCCTATCCGGAACTGGTGCGTGATTTCCAGTCGGTGATTGGCAACGAAGCGCGCGAACAGATCATGGAAGCAGAAGGCCGCCTGCCCGATCAGGTCGTGGCTGCTGTTGGCGGCGGATCAAACGCGATTGGCCTGTTCCATCCGTTCCTGGATGACAAGGGTGTTGAAGTTGTCGGTGTCGAGGCCGCCGGTCATGGCGTTCATACTGGCAACCATGCTGCCAGCCTGTCGGCCGGTCGCCCGGGCGTTCTGCATGGCAACCGTACTTACCTGCTGATGGATGACGACGGCCAGATCAAGGAAGCCGATTCGATTTCGGCCGGTCTTGATTATCCGGGCATCGGCCCGGAGCACAGCTGGCTCAAGGATATCGGTCGCGCCCGCTACGAGCCGATCACGGACAAGGAGGCGCTTGAAGCCTTCAAACTCTGTTCGGAACTCGAAGGCATCATTCCGGCACTGGAATGCAGCCACGCGATCGCGCAGATCATGAAAGAAGCCCCGAAAATGGGCAAGGACAAGATCATCGTCATGTGCCTGAGTGGCCGGGGTGACAAGGACATCTTTACCGTGGCCGAAGCACTGGGAGTAGAATTGTGAGCGACGCTATCATCGGCGGCCAGGACCGCATCGCCAAACGCTTTGCCAAGCTCAAGGAAGAAGGCCGTGCCGGTCTGGTGACCTTTATCACCGCAGGCGACCCGGACCCGGAAACCTCGTTCGAAATTCTCAAACAGCTCCCTGATGCCGGTGCCGATATCATCGAACTCGGCATGCCGTTCACCGATCCGATGGCCGATGGCCCCGCCATTCAGGAAGCATCGATCCGTGCGCTTGATGCCGGCATGCATATGCGCAAGACGCTGTCGATTGTGCGTGGCTTCCGCGATGAAGACCACGAAACGCCGATCATTCTGATGGGCTATTACAACCCGATCTATATCTATGGCGTTGCCGAATTCCTTGAAGATGCGCGCAATGCAGGCGTTGATGGCCTGATCGTTGTTGACCTGCCGCCTGAAGAAGATCCGGAACTGTGCATTCCGACCGTGGAAAAAGGCCTTTCGTTCATTCGCCTGACGACGCCGACCTCGGATGACAAGCGTCTTCCGAAACTTGTTCAGAATACCTCAGGCTTTGTTTACTATGTCTCGGTTGCCGGTGTGACCGGTGCCGGTTCGGCCAGCAACGAGCAGATTACTGAGGCGATGGGGCGTCTGCGCCGCCATACCGATCTTCCAATCGCGGTTGGCTTTGGCATCAAGACCGCTGAACAGGCTGCAGACGTTGCCAAGCAGGCAGATGCGGCAGTGGTCGGGTCGGCAATCGTATCAAAAATTGCCGAAAGTCTTGACGAAAACGGCAAGGCCACCGATAAGACCGCCTCTATGGTTACCGGCCTTGTGAGTGAACTTGCAAACGGGGTCCGAAACGCGCGCAAATAGCTGGCGCTGCGTTTGAAAGAACCGATATAGACAGAACCAAGGATCAGTATCCGATATGTCGTGGCTGACTGAATTCGTCCGTCCAAAGATTCAGAAACTTGTTCGCCGCACCGATGTGCCCGAAAATCTCTGGCACAAATGCAAATCCTGCGAACAGATGATCTTCCATCGCGATCTGGCAAAGAACAATCATGTTTGCCAGCATTGCGGTCATCACATGCGGATTTCCGCCAAGGACCGTCTCGAAACCCTGTTTGATGGTGGCAAGTACCAGACCATCGAACTGCCGAATGTTCCGGTCGATCCGCTGAAATTCCGCGATCAGAAAAAATATACCGACCGCCTCAAGGCGGCCCAGGCCAAGGCAACCTTCAAGGATGCGCTGGCTGTGGCCCATGGCGAGGTTGGTGGCCATGCCACCGTTATTGCCGTATTCGATTTCTCCTTCATGGGTGGATCGATGGGCATCGCGGTTGGCGAAGGCATTGTTGCCGCAGCTGAGCTCGCCTGCGTGCAGGACGCAGCCCTGATCGTCGTTCCGGCATCGGGTGGCGCACGTATGCAGGAAGGCATTCTCAGCCTGATGCAGATGGCCCGCACCACGGCCGCGATCGAAAAGGTCAAGGAAAAGGGCCTGCCCTATTTCGTGCTTCTGACCGATCCGACCACTGGCGGTGTTTCGGCATCCTTTGCCATGCTGGGCGACATCCAGATCGCAGAGCCGGGCGCACAGATCGGCTTTGCCGGGCGTCGCGTGATCGAAAGCACCATCCGCGAAAAACTGCCTGATGACTTCCAGACCGCTGAATACCTTCTGGAACATGGCATGGTGGATATGGTCGTGCCGCGTTCGGAACTGAACGCGACCTTTGGCCGCCTGATCGACATGATCCGTCGCACCAAACCGGGTGCCGCCGTGGTTCCGATCAAGGACGCCAAAGCCAAGTCGTCCAAGGCCAAAACCCCGAGTGCGGATAAGTAACTTGGCCAAAAGCGACGCAATCCTTGCTCGCCTTGGCAAGCTGCACCCGAAAGTCATCGATCTTTCGCTAGGGCGGATTACCCGGCTTCTTGAGAAGCTTGGCAATCCGCACCTTTCGCTTCCGCCCGTCATTCATATCGCCGGCACCAACGGCAAGGGATCGACCCTTGCCTATCTGCGTGCGATCTATGAGGCGGCCGGCCTTCGGGTGCATTGCTCTACCTCGCCGCATCTGGTGCGTTTCCATGAACGTATCACCCTTGCCGGTCAGATGATTTCCGAAGACGCGCTTTGTGACCTTCTTGAAGAAGTCGAGACGGTCAATGGCGGGGAATCCATTACCTTTTTCGAGATCACCCAGGCTGCTGCGTTCCTTGCGTTCTCACGCACAACGGCCGATGTGCTGTTGCTTGAAACCGGGCTTGGCGGGCGTGTTGATGCGTCCAACGTCATTGATGCCCCGGCGGCAACCGTGATCACGCCAATCTCGCTCGATCATCAGGGCTTTTTGGGCGATACAATCGCCAAGATCGCGTTTGAGAAGGCCGGGATCATGAAAGCCGGGGTTCCGTGCATCACTGCCCCGCAAAGCCTTGAGGCGTTCAACACGCTGGCCTGTCACGCCAATCGCATTTCCGCCCCGATCTTCAATGATTTCGAGGTTACCGAGGAACGTGAAGACGGCTTTGCCATTCGCATAGGCACCGATCAGATCGATCTGCCGCATCCGGCCCTGCCCGGACGCCATCAATATACCAACGCCGCCACCGCGATTGCCACGGTGCGCAAGGCGCACATTCCCGGCTGTAACGGCATGGACACCATGATCCTTGCCCGTGGCCTTGAAACCGCAAGCTGGCCTGCACGATTGCAGAAACTGACTGTCGGGCCGCTTTGCGCTGCCCTGCCGGATGGTTGCGATCTGATTTTGGATGGTGGTCACAACATCGCCGCCGCCGAAGCCATTGCCGACTGGCTATCGCGCCAGCCGGCCGGTGACACGGTTGTCATCATGGGCATGCTTGATAACCGCGATGCCGAGGCCTTCCTCAAGCCACTGGCACCCCACATCAAGGCCTTTGCTGGCGTTCCAATTCCCGGCGAACATCAGGCTCACCTGCCAGAGACCCTGCGCGATGCGGCGATTGCATCCGGGATTACCCCGGCTTTTTCCTGTGACGGGTTCGAAGCGGCGATTACCCCGATTCTGGATGCCTGCCCGCGACCCAAACGCGTGCTGATTCTCGGCTCGCTTTATCTTGCGGGTCTGGTTCTGGACAATCATTCCTGAATTATCCTACAGTTTGGATTGATACTATCCTTTAACTGTAACAACCCTCCCCATTCGGGGAGTGTAATCACTCAACTAAAACAATATATCAGTCGGTACAAATTCAAACCGACGCACAGGGAACGCCAAGAATGTCTACTCTTGCCAAATCAAGCGGGCGCACTGACGTGCCATCCGGCTCGGTCGCAGTTATTTCTGCGTCATTGCCTCTGACCTTCAAATCCAACGTTGAAAAGGCGCTTGCTGCAATTGTCAGCGACTTTTCCGGACGGTTTGGTATCAACGAAGACAGTCAGGAACTGCTTCCCTACTGGATGTCAGTTCTTGGCTATGACAGCGATTTTGCTCAAAGCCCGGCGGTCGATCGCCTTGCTGCGACTTTCTTCAAGTCAGAGGTGGACGGCAGTGATATCGCCAATGTCTATGCCGCAGCACTTGAAAAAGTCACGGCGATCCTTCTTGCCGGATCACGCTGGAAGCCTGGTCAGGCAGCAGCCATGATCAATGCATCGCAAACGGCATTTCTGCAGTCACAGGAAGTTCTCACGCATGCCCTGTGTCAGCAGCGCTTCGCCGAAATTCAAAACAGCGCCAGCAACAAGTTTGCTGACGAGATGCTTGATCAGAACGTCGATCTATCCATGTCGATCAACGAAGTGGCTGTGATTAACTCGACGCTGATGAAGGAAATGGCCGACATTGATGGTCAGGCCCAGTCCATCGCAGCCGCTGTTGAAGAAATGGCGACCGGCATTACAACCATCAGCGAGAATTCCCGCGAGATCGCCGAAAAATCGCAAAGCGCGCGCAACACAGCGCAAGGCGGGGCAGACACCATCTCCAACACGGCGGAAAACATGCGCCGAGTGGCCCATGCGGTTAATGACGCGACCAAACGCGTCGAATCGCTTGCCGAGACGTCTGAAAAGATCGGCGCGATGGTCGAAACCATTGAAAACATTGCATCGCAAACCAACCTGCTTGCGCTTAACGCCACGATCGAGGCCGCACGTGCCGGTGAAGCTGGCAAGGGGTTTGCCGTGGTTGCCGGTGAGGTGAAAAACCTTTCAAGCCAGACGGCCAAAGCCACGGTCGATATCCGCGACAATATCGTCATGCTGCGCGAAGAAATCGGCGGCATTGTCGAAGCAATGCGCACTGGCGCCGAGGCGGTTGAGGCTGGCGATGCCTCGATGAACGAAGCCGTCGGCTCGATGAACGACATTGGCGACATGGTTTCAGACGTCACGGACCGTATGGGCGACATCGCCGCCATTCTCGAACAGCAGGAACAGGTCGCAGCAGAAGTTTCAGACCGTGTGGCAAATATCGCCGCCGATACGGCCGATAACGTCAAACGTATCGAAACCAGCATCAGTGCGACGGACTCTGTCGTCACCAAGGTTGGTCAGCAAATTGGTGCCTTGGCCGAATTCGACATTCCCAAGAAGGCCATTCGCATTGCCAAGTCCGACCACGTTATCTGGAAGAAACGTCTGGCAGACATGCTTGCCGGTCGTCAGGCCCTTTATGCCGATGAATTGGCAAGCCATATGAGCTGCCGGTTGGGCAAATGGTACTACAGCCCCGAGGGCAAGGCGCTTGCCGGTTCTGCGGCATATAAGGAAATCGAAGGTCCGCACAAGATCGTGCATGAATGCGGGATCGAGGCCGTCAAACGCTATAACGACGGGGATGTCGAAGGTGCACTGGAACTTTATGGCAAGGTTGAAAGCGCCTCGCGTGAAGTCGTTCGACTGCTCGATGCCTTGGTGAAAAACTGATTGAAGAAAATATCATAAAACACTGATATATATTCGCTTTCAGAATCCGGATCATCATCTGCGATAAGGGCGGATCACAATTCCCGGCTCTTTCGCAGATGATTATCCAACAATCCTAATATTTGGCGTTATGGATCTATCGTAAGATGTTGAAATCATGGCTCAACAGCGCGATTAGACGTCAGGCAATTCGATCTTGCGGCGTGCGGCACCATTTGTCGGGCCGTCAGCGCCATCGGTGCTGCGCAGGCGTAGATTTCCTGCCTTGTGCACGCGGCGGCGATCGCCCTGAACCGGGGGTGGCAGGCTTCTTCCGCCCTTACCCGCCGCATCGTTTTTGGTCAGGCCAGGATCGCCGTTTCTCGCGGCTTCGCGCTTGACCTTGCGCCCGGTAATCCAAGTATAGCCCAGCACATAAAGCAGAAATCCACCGACACCAACGGTCAGGGTCAGGAACTGCAGAACCGGCAGGAAACTGCCAAATATCTGTCCACCGCCATAGATCATGAAGATGCAAAGGGCGGCCACCGGGGCGAGCGCCAAAAAGAAGATGCCCCGCACCCTGTGGCGGATCGGGCCATAATGCATCAGCATCGCATAGAACAGATACATCAGCGCGACAAACACCACGAGTTTGATCAGCAAAATGAAGTGATCAAAGTTGGCAAGGCGTTGATTGCGTTCGTAAATACCGAAAACCACAAACAGGCCATGGACGATCAGGCCAAAACTGCCGAAGGTCAGAATAAAGCGCAGCCATACATTGACGCTAAAAAAGCTGCGCCATCCTGAACCGTTCGCCTTGCGACGGTCTTTCTGCTTTTTGCGTTTCCGACTGGCGAGCTTCATGTCATCTGAAAGCTCACGCGCCGGACCTGCAGTTTCCACGCCGATGCCTTTTGGCAAAAATTCCGGCTTGCTTGTTTTCCGGGCCACGAACCCGATCTCCCATGTCCCTTGGGATGAAGTTACCCGCTACCATAGCAACCCCGGAGCAGGCTGATAAGCACAAAGAAGAATGATGCTAAAAAACCCGGGAAATGAGGGCCTTACCCTTCATGTTTCGAAATCGAAATGATATAGGAAACGGGTACTGATTTACCCGGCAATCGCATAGACATTTCTGTCAGGAGGCTTGGCTGTTTTTGCCCGAAATCCTCAGGCGGCACTCGACTTCATGGCCCGGATCGGGCATTCTTCGGGCCAATCATTTCAAAGCATAAAAGAGCACGAAACGCATGACAGATTCCGCCCCGTCCAGCACCGGTTCGTCCGCTGACAAATCCCCGCGTCGCGTCGTTCTGGTTGACGGTTCCGGCTTTATTTTCCGCGCTTTCCACGCCCTGCCGCCGATGACGAGCCCCGATGGCACGCCGGTGAATGCGGTTTATGGCTTCTGCACCATGTTGATGAAGCTGCGCGAAGATACCAAACCCGACCATATGGCGGTGATCTTTGACACCAAGGGCAAGTCGTTCCGAAACGATTTTTACCCGGAATACAAGGCACACCGGCCGCCGCCCCCCGAAGAACTGGTGCCGCAGTTCGGTCTGATCCGGGATGCGACGCGGGCATTTAACCTGCCCTCGATCGAACTTGAAGGCTATGAGGCCGACGATCTGATCGCGACCTATGCCCGCCAGGCCGAAGCCGAAGGTTCTGACGTGATTATCGTGTCTTCGGACAAGGACCTCATGCAGCTTGTCACCGATCGGGTGCAAATGTTTGATGCGATGAAAAATCGCACCATCGGCGCTGCCGAAGTGCTTGAGAAATTCGGGGTTAGCCCGGACAAGGTCATTGATATTCAGGCGCTTGCGGGCGATTCTGTCGATAACGTACCGGGTGTGCCCGGCATTGGCGTTAAAACCGCCGCCCAACTAATTGATGAATATGGTGATCTTGATTCTCTACTGGAGCGCGCTGGTGAAATCAAACAGCCCAAGCGCCGCGAGAAACTGATCGAGAATGCCGAACTTGCCCGCGTCTCGCGCGATCTGGTGACGCTCAAGACCGATGTACCGGTGGTCGAACCGCTTGGTGACTTCGAATTGCACGAACCTGATCCCGAAGTTCTTTTAAGCTTCATCGCAAGTCACGGCTTTAAATCATTGCTTTCTAAAGTAAAGTCGAAATTCGGCGGCGATGTTGAATTTGAAAGCCCGACGGCAGCCGGCATTGGCATCAATGATATCAAGGTCGAAAAGGCCGAATATGAACTGGTGCAGGATGAAGAGCGTCTAAAGCACTGGATTTCCGAAGCTGAATATCTTGGCACCGTCGCGGTCGATACCGAAACCACATCGCTTGATGCCCACACGGCCAAACTGGTCGGTGTTTCGCTGTCGACCGAGCCCGGCAATGGCTGCTACATCCCGCTGGGTCATGTCAGTGGCGAGGCACAGGGCGGCTTTGACTTTGGCGATAATCCCGCAGAAAGCAAGGACGCGCCCAAGCAGATCAAGCTTGAACGCGCGATTGAGCTCCTCAAACCGCTGCTTGAAGATCCGGGCGTGCTCAAGGTCGGTCAGAACCTGAAATACGATATGATCGTTCTGGCCCGTCACGGTATTAAGGTTGCGCCGATGGACGACACCATGGTGCTGTCCTATGTGCTTGATGGCACCAGCCACGGGCACGGCATGGATGAACTGGCCGAGCTGCACCTTGATTACAAGCCGATTTCCTTCAAGGACGTCTGCGGCAGTGGCAAGACCCAGATCACCTTTGATCAGGTCCCGCTCGACAAGGCGCTGGATTACGCAGCCGAGGATGCCGATATCACGCTGCGCCTGCATCGGTTGCTCAAGCCCCGCATCGCCCAGGAACATATGGCCAGCGTCTATGAGACGCTTGATCGCCCGCTGGTTCCGGTTTTGGCCGAAATGGAAGGCCTTGGCGTCAAGGTCGATGCCGAGATCCTTAAAACCCTGTCTGATGATTTCGCCAAACGCATGGCCGCCCTTGAAGAAACCATTCACGAAATGGCGGGCGAGCCGTTCAATCTTGGCAGTCCCAAGCAGCTGGGCGAAATCCTGTTTGATAAAATGAGCCTGCCCGGCGGCAAAAAAACCAAAACCGGCGCCTGGCAGACCGGCGCGGATGTGCTTGAAGCGCTGGCGGCCAAAGGTCATGACCTTTCCGCAAAGCTTCTGGAATGGCGCCAGCTTTCCAAGCTGAAAAGCACCTACACCGATGCGCTGGCCCATCACATCAACCCCAATACCGGGCGTGTGCACACCAGTTATGGTCAGACCAACGTCAATACCGGGCGGTTGTCATCCAATGACCCGAACCTGCAAAACATCCCGATCCGAAGCGAGGAAGGCCGCAAGATCCGTACCGCCTTTGTCGCCGAACCGGGTTACAAGCTGATTTCTGCCGACTATTCGCAGATCGAACTGCGCCTTCTGGCCCACGTCGCCGAAATCGAAGCCCTTCGCGATGCCTTTAAAAACGGCGAGGATATCCACGCCGCGACCGCATCAAAGGTCTTTGGCGTCCCGATCGAGGGCATGGACCCGATGGTCCGCCGCAAAGCCAAGGCGATCAATTTCGGCATCATTTACGGCATCTCGGCCTTTGGTCTGGCCAACCAGCTTGGCATTGCCCAGAAGGAAGCCAAGGAATTCATCGAAGCCTATTTCGAGATTTATCCCGGCATCCGCGACTACATGGACGAGGCCAAGGAATTCGCCAAAAAGCACGGCTTTGTCCGTACCCTGTTTGGTCGCCATATCCATATCAGCGGCATCAATGACAAGAACGGCATGCGCCGAAGCTTTGGCGAGCGTGCTGCCATCAACGCCCCCATTCAGGGCGGTGCAGCCGACATCATCAAACGCGCGATGATCGCCGTTCCCGGTGCCTTGCTGGATGCCGGGCTTAAAACCCGCATGCTGCTTCAGGTCCACGATGAATTGATCTTTGAAGCCCCGGAAGACGAAACCGAAAAGGCGATCAAGACCATCCGCGAGGTCATGGAAAACGCGGCCCACCTGTCGGTACCGCTGATTGCCGATGCCGGCATTGGTGATAGCTGGGCGGATGCGCACTAGTCCGGGCACCTAAAACCACAAAAAAAGACCCCGCTGCAGATCCTTGCAGCGGGGTCTTTTCATATCCATTCAGCTTAAGCGTGCTAAGCGATTAGAGTCCCAGCACTTCACGCATGGAATAAAGCCCCGGCGCCTTGCCTTCGGCCCATTTGGCGGCACGAACCGCACCCTTGGCGAAGACTTCGCGTGACGATGCCTTGTGGGTGATCTCGATCCGCTCGCCCTCGCAGGCAAAGACAACCGTGTGATCGCCAACCACATCGCCACCGCGCAACGTGGCAAAGCCGATGGTGCCGTCTTCGCGTGCGCCGGTATGGCCATCACGCGATCGGACGGAGACCTCATCAAGATTGACACCACGACCCTTGGCAGCGGCTTCACCAAGGCCAAGCGCAGTACCCGACGGCGCATCGACCTTGTGTTTGTGGTGCATTTCAACGATTTCGATGTCGGCCACATCCTTATCAAGGATACTTGCCACCTTCTCGACCAGCGCAAAGGCAAGGTTCACACCGACACTCATATTCGGGGCAAAAATGATCGGGGCCTTTTGGGCGGCGACTTCCAGCTCGTCCTTCTGATCATTGGAAAGCCCGGTGGTGCCAATCACAAGGATGGTGCCGGTTTCTGCGGCCAGTTTGGCGTGTTTCATGGTCGCTGCCGGGGCGGTGAAATCAATCACCGCTTCAACCGCTTCAAATAGCGCCCTGGGATCATCGCCAACGACAACGCCGCTTTCTTCAAGACCGGCGATCAGGGTGACGTCCTTGCCGATGAACGGGCTTCCGGGCAGGTCAGTGCCGCCACCAACTTCGCAGCCCTTGGTCTTGGCGGTTTCATTCACCAGCATCCGCCCCATACGGCCAGCACATCCAACAATCCCGATCTTCATTTCCGGTCTCCTCCGGGCAAGCAAATTCATACGTGCAATTGCTTTAACACAAGGCCCGGGCGGCGCAAAACAAAACCCCCGACAAAGCTGCCGGGGGTTTGTGATATCGATCTTTGAAGGATGCGCCGATCAGTCGGTCAGGTCTTTCCAGATTTCTTTCATCTTGGAAAAGAACCCTTCGCTTTCCGGGTGCGAGCCTTCTTCGCGCGAAATCTCGTCGAATTCCTCAAGCAGTTCTTTCTGACGGTCTGTCAGATTGACCGGGGTTTCGACGCTGACTTCGACAAACATGTCCCCGCGGGCCTGGCTGCGCAGGATGGTCATGCCCTTGCCGCGCAGGCGAAGCTGCTGACCGGACTGGGTGCCAGCCGGGATGTTGATCCGCGTGCGCGTGCCTTCGATCGTCGGGACTTCGATGGTGCCACCAAGGGCAGCCTTGCTCATCGGGATCGGGATCCGGCAATAAAGGTTGGCACTTTCACGCTGGAAGAAGCGGTGATGCTGAATATCAAGGAAGATATACAGATCGCCCGGAGGTGCGCCATTGGTGCCCGCCTCGCCCTCGCCCGCCAGGCGAATGCGCGTGGCGTCTTCGACACCGGCCGGAATGGTGACCTGAAGGGTCTTTTCTTTCTCGACGCGGCCGACCCCGTGACAAGCCTTGCACGGGTTTTTGACCATCTTGCCCTTGCCATGGCAGCTCGGGCAGGTGCGTTCAATGGTAAAGAAGCCCTGCTGTGCGCGGACCTTGCCATGACCGTTACAGGTCGGGCAGGTAACCGGCTGGGAGCCGGGTTCTGCGCCGGTTCCGTCACATTCGTCGCACTGGACCGATCCGGGAATGGTGATCTCGGCCTTCTTGCCTTCGAACGCTTCTTCAAGCGTGATCGCCATGTTGTAGCGCAGATCCGCCCCACGGGACGATCCACCGCCACCACCTCGGCGTCCGCCGCCCATGGCGCCAAAGATCTCGTCAAAGACATCGGCAAAGCCGCCGCCGCCAAATCCACCGCCGAAGCCGCCACCAAAGCCGCCTCCGCCACCGGGGCCGCCCTGTTCAAAGGCAGCGTGGCCAAAGCGGTCATAGGCCGCACGTTTTTCCTGATCCTTCAGGACTTCGTAGGCTTCGTTGACCTGTTTGAATTTGACTTCAGCTTCGGTATCGCCCGGGTTTTTATCCGGGTGATATTTCATCGCTTGCTTGCGATAGGCGCTTTTAAGCTCGGCTGCGCTGGCATCTTTGCTGACACCCAGCAGCTCGTAATAATCTTCTTTCGCCATCTGTAACTCCGAAATACGGTCGGGCCGTTCCAGCAAATCCTTGCGTCCGGAACGGCCCGATTTTTCTTTACAGGGCGTCGTTCAAGACGACCTCTGCGGTCGCCTTACTTGTCTTTTTTGTTGTCATCGACTTCTTCGAAGTCGGCGTCAACAACACCGTCGTCGGCCTGTGCAGAGGCATCGGCTTCTGCCGCTTCACCGTCGCCAGCTTCTTCCTGCTGAGCCTGATACATGGCTTCGCCAAGTTTCATCGAGGCCTGCTGCAGTTCGTTCAGCTTGGTGGTGATGGCTTCAGCATCTTCACCGTCCTTGGCTTCTTTCAAAGCCGACAGGGCGTTTTCGATTTCCGACTTGGTCGCGTCGTCAACCTTGTCACCATGCTCCGAAAGGTTCTTTTCGGTGGCGTGGATGATGGCTTCTGCCTGGTTGCGGGCTTCCACAAGGGCTTTACGCTTCTTGTCGGCTTCGGCGTTGCTTTCCGCGTCCTTGACCATGTTTTCGATCTCGTCGTCGGAAAGACCACCAGATGCCTGAATGCGGATCTGCTGTTCCTTGTTGGTCGCCTTGTCCTTGGCAGACACGTTGACGATACCGTTGGCATCAATGTCAAAGGTCACTTCAATCTGCGGAACACCGCGCGGTGCCGGCGGGATACCAACCAGATCAAACTGGCCAAGCATCTTGTTGTCAGCCGCCATTTCACGCTCACCCTGGAAGACGCGGATGGTCACGGCCGTCTGATTGTCTTCAGCGGTCGAGAAGGTCTGCGACTTGCGGGTCGGGATCGTGGTGTTACGGTCGATCAGGCGGGTAAAGACACCACCGAGCGTCTCGATACCAAGCGACAGCGGGGTCACATCAAGCAGAAGAACGTCTTTGACGTCACCCTGCAGGACACCACCCTGAATCGCAGCACCAAGAGCAACAACCTCATCCGGGTTCACACCTTTGTGCGGATCACGGCCAAAGAACTCTTTAACGCGTTCCTGAACCTTCGGCATACGGGTCATACCACCGACCAGAATGACGTCGTCGATTTCACCAGCGGTGATACCGGCGTCTTTCAGGGCAGCTTTGCACGGGGTCATGGTGCGTTCGATCAGATCGCCCACCAGACCTTCAAGCTTCGCACGCGACAGCTTGATGTTGAGGTGTTTCGGGCCGGATGCGTCTGCGGTGATGAACGGCAGGTTGACATCGGTCTGCATCGACGAGGACAGCTCGATCTTGGCTTTCTCGGCAGCTTCTTTCAGACGCTGCAGGGCCAGACGGTCCTTGCGCAGATCGATCTGCTGTTCCTTTTTGAACTCGTCAGCAAGGTAGTCGATGATCTGTTTGTCGAAGTCTTCACCACCAAGGAAGGTATCACCGTTGGTCGATTTAACTTCGAAAACGCCATCGCCGATTTCCAGAACCGACACGTCAAAGGTACCACCACCAAGGTCATAAACGACCACGGTGCCACCGTCTTTCTTATCAAGGCCATAGGCAAGGGCCGCTGCGGTCGGCTCGTTGATGATACGTTTGACTTCAAGACCCGCAATCTTGCCGGCGTCTTTGGTCGCCTGGCGCTGGGAATCGTTGAAGTATGCCGGAACGGTAATCACGGCTTCGGTTACCGGCTCGCCAAGATGGCCTTCGGCGGTTTCCTTCATTTTCTGAAGCACCATGGCTGCGATCTGGCTCGGCGCCATTTTCTCGCCATTGACTTCAACCCATGCGTCGCCGTTCTCGCCCGAAACGATCTTGTACGGAACGAGGTCTTTGTCTTTTTCGACTTCCGGGTCGCCGTAACGACGGCCGATCAGACGCTTGATGGCAAACAGGGTGTTTTCCGGGTTGGTGACAGCCTGGCGTTTCGCCGGCTGACCGACAAGGCGCTCACCATCATCGGTGAAAGCGACCATTGACGGGGTGGTACGAGCACCTTCGCTGTTTTCAATCACACGGCCTTCTTTGCCGTCCATGACTGCTACGCACGAGTTGGTGGTGCCAAGGTCGATACCAATAATCTTACCCATAGTAAGTTCCTCTTTTAGCGGCCGGTCCGTCCCGCAGCCTCCGAAATGAAGCGCCGCGCAGGACCTCCTGGGACCAATGGTTGTAATACACGTAATTTTTCTGGGGGCTCTTCGTTACCCCGCGAACCTATATATGAAAGTCGCCACAAAGTCGCAAGCGGTCAAAGTGGGGAATCTTGGCTGTTTTTTCCCTTCAAACCGCAAATTTGGCCCGATCAACCCCATCTGGGGCCGGTCAAACCGGCAAAATCACTAAAAATCGCCGTTTTTTCAGACGCAAAACCCGACTTCAGCCAAGGTTTCAAATTGTCTCATAACCGGGTTGCAAAACAGTCAGATCACGGCACTCAGATGGGAATATCGGCAGGATTGCAGCGGGTTTGGCGCAAGACAGCCTCAAGCTTGATCGCAAGGTTTTCCTTTTCATCGGCACCGAGAAAACGCGCAATTTCGAGACTTTTGCCGTGTGTGCGCAGGAAAAGGGTCGCTTGTTCATCCTCGCCCCGTTCAAGAACCACGCGCAGCCAATAGGGCTGGAAATCAAATTCCTGACGCTCGCCGCGCACCGAAATCCGTGTCACCCGAAGATTGCCCGGCGCCAGTTCAATGCGTTCTTCCTGGCGGGCTGAGCGGAAGCTGAAATAAAACGCCAACGACAGCAAGATCACATCAAGCCCCAGAAACCCGATCACAGGCCAGGCCCCCACCGACCAGAAGATAAACCCGATGGTCGTAGTGAGGGCTGTCAGAAACAGCACAATATTCCGCGCAGCCCGACGCGACAGCGATCGCGGCGGAAACAGATCCACCCGAAAGATCGGTTTTGCTGAACGCGGCACGTTTGGCATTTGAATTACCTGTTGCTGGATATCGAATTGTGCGCCGGGGTACAGCCCAGCTGCAATCAAAATTCGATTTTTCGACCCTCACAGTTTATATAGTTTGCGAAGAAGAGATCGGATCAGGGGATAAGCATCAACAACACGCCCCACCGCAAATATCGATACACAAAAAGAGATTGCAGTCCATGGCCCGCCCGATGAACAAAGCCGCCATCGAAGAGTTTTTCCAGCGTCTGTCCGATGCCGATCCGGAACCGAAGGGGGAGCTGGATTACACCAATCCCTATACCCTTCTGGTGGCGGTCGCGCTGTCGGCACAAGCGACCGATGTCGGGGTGAACAAGGCGACCAAGAAGCTGTTTCAGATCGTTGAAACCCCGCAGGACATGCTTGATCTTGGTGAAGAGGCGCTGATCGAGCACATCAAGACCATCGGGCTTTATCGCGGCAAGGCCAAGAATGTCATGGCAGCCGCCAAAATCCTTGTCGAGAAACATGGCGGCATCGTTCCCAACGATCAGGAAGCACTGGAAGAGCTACCCGGTGTCGGGCGCAAGACCGCCAATGTCGTGCGCAACATCGCCTGGGGTGAACACACCATGGCGGTTGACACCCACATTTTCCGGCTGGGCAACCGGACCGGTATGGCCAATGGCAAGACGGTTCTGGCCGTTGAGAAGGCACTGCTGAAAAAGGTCCCGTCGCGTTTCATGACCCATGCCCATCACTGGCTGATCCTGCATGGGCGCTATATCTGCAAGGCGCGCAAGCCCCGTTGTGGTGACTGCATCGTCAATGATCTGTGCAATTACAAAGACAAAACGCCTGCCGAGGCATAACCCGACAGGCGTTTTGAATTTAAGCGTTTCGCGCGTTCCTGATCAGAAAACCAGATCAAAGCTTGCTGGGGCCGGTGCCACCACCTGCGCCCCTTCCGGCTGGATTTGCATGATGGCGTAACCGCGTTCGGACTGGCCATCCGGCGTCAGGCGGAAAATACCATCCACACCGACAAACCCGCCCGGATTGGTCAGGGTCTGCTGGCTCATATTGTTTTCATCGCGCGCCATGAGTGCTGCCAAAGCGGTGCTGTCATAGGCAAGGCTTGAGATACGTGGCGGCTGACTGCCAAAGGTGCGCTCAAAGCGTGCGGCAAACAGTTCCCAGTTTTCCGGGTTGGGTGCGGCAAAGATCCCGCCCTTGAGTGCTGGTTCGGCAAACAGGCCCGGATCGTTCCAGCCGAACGTTCCGATAAACTGCACGACCGAAGGATCAATATCGTAATAGGCCAGAAGCGAGGAGACCTGACGCAACTCACCCCCGGTAGCTGGCAAGATCAAGGCATCAAAATCAAGCTCGCCGAAGGTATCGACACCTTCAAGACGGCGCAGCGCCCGTTTCGAGCCCGCACTGCCATCAGCTTCAAGCTGGGCCTTGTGGGCGCGCAGGTTCGCACGCCGTGCATCGTAATTGGCAAAGTCGCGAATGGTTTGCTGCAATTCGTCCGAGCCCGGCTGATAGAACGCCACCCGGCCAAGGCTGCCGCCGACCCGCGAAACAACGTTGTTCAGACCACTTGCGATCTGACGGCCGTAATCATTTTGCGGCAGAAGGGCCGCGAAGCGGTAACGCCCCTGTGTCGTGGCATAGCCCGCCGCACGCGCAATCTGGTCTTCGGGGATCAGGCCATTGACCCAAACACCACTTTCCGCCACCCGACGGTTATTGGAAAAGGCCACCACCGGCACATTGGCCAATTTGGCCACTTCGCTGGCACCACTAACCGATTCGGCAAAGAGCGGACCCAGGATCATCTTGGCACCCGCATCAACCGCTTCGCGCGCGGCATTTTGCCCGCCCTGATAGGTCCCGGCGGTATCAATCGGCATCAGGATGAAGTCGTCGCCTGCAATATCAAACATCGCCAGTTCTGCGGCATGGCGCATCGCCCGGCCAAGCTCGCCATGCTGGCCCGAAAGCGGCAGCAAAAGCGCTACCCGCTTTTCAAAGACAGCCGCGTCATCATTATAAAGCATCGGAAGCTCCGCCCCCTCACCTTCGGGCAGGGCGGCTTCGCTTGGCCACGGATTGGCATCGGGGATCAGGCCCTGATCCGGGGCACTGTTCGGATCAACCGTGTTCTGACCGGGTTGATTTGCACTTTCAACCGGGGCCCCATCACGTTGCATGCCGAAAAGGTCCGTGATACTCGTGGTCGCATTACATGCGCTCAGCCCGAGAGAGAGGACAACCACAGATGCCGTCCGGCGCGCGATCCGGCCCCAAGCCGGAAATAGATCCGAAAACCGATCCTGATCTGACAACGCCTGACTTGGCAGCGCCTCTTTCTGCATCCGGTTCTTTGACGGATGACGTTTCGGACAACCCACTCTCACCTCCAGATAAGTCGTTTCGTCCGCAGGGTAATGCGGGCGAGGATGCAAGTAAACATGATGAAAGCCATTTGCCGCTTTCAGCTGGTCTTTATCTTGTCGCTACTCCAATCGGAAATTTGGGCGATATTACGTTCAGAGCGCTCGAAATTCTCAAACGCGCCGATGTGATCCTGTGCGAAGACACCAGAACATCGGGCAAATTGCTGTCGCGTTATGGCGTAAAAACCAAGCGAATCGCCTATCACGAACATAATGCCGCACGCATGCGCCCCGAAATCATGGATCGCCTTGGCAAAGGTCAGGGACTGGCACTGATTTCCGATGCTGGCACCCCCTTGATCAATGATCCGGGCTATAAACTGGTGCGTGATTGCAAGGAAGAAGGCTTTCACGTTACCGCAGCCCCGGGTGCGGCATCGCCGATTGTGGCCCTGATTCTGTCAGGATTGCCGAGCGATCATTTCTTTTATGCCGGGTTCCTGCCGCCCAAATCCATGGCGCGCAAGAAGGAACTGGCGCGATTTGCCCCGATCCCGGGCAGCCTGATCTTTCTTGAAAGTCCCAAACGCCTGGCCGCAAGCCTTGCCGATATGGCCGAAATGCTGGGCGGCACGCGCGAAGCCGCGGTGACCCGCGAACTGACCAAAATGTTCGAAGAAGTGCGCAATGGCACATTGGCTGATCTTGCCGCGCATTATGATGAGGCTGGCGCGCCAAAGGGTGAAATCGTGGTGATTGTCGGCCCGGCCGATGCCAGTGACAACGAACCCAGTGCCGAGGATATTGACGCGCGCTTAAGCGAGCTGATCAAAACCCACCGCACCAAGGAGGCCGCCGATATCCTGGCAAAGGAAACCGGCCTTAAGAAGCGGGATCTTTATAATCGCGCGCTTGAACTCGCCAAATCGGACCCGGATTGACCATGGCCCGCTCCCGCCCCTTGCCCGATGACACATCAAGCCGCAAGCGGGCGGAAAAGGCCGGGCGCAGGGCTGAAACACTCTGTGCATTTTGGTTACGTCTAAAAGGCTATCGCATTCTTGCGACCCGCTATAAAAGCCCGGTCGGTGAAATCGACATCATCGCCAAGCGGGGAAATATCCTGATCGCGGTCGAGGTCAAAAATCGCACAGATCGCGCAACCGCCCTGCATGCCATCACCCCCAAGCAACAAAACCGCATCGCCCGCGCGCTCGAAGCATACGCGGGCAATATCGGCCATGCGGGTGATCTTCGCCTTGATCTGATGATTGTTGGCCGTTGGGGGCGGTTGGAGCATCTTAGCAATGCCTGGCAGGTTTCGTAAAAATGGCCGAAACCCGCCGAACGGCATGAGCATCAGGGATGCATCTTCGCACCCTTGGTGATTTTATCGACACTGCGCTTATCAGCGTGAATGCCAAGACCGACAAATCGGGCGTTTTCCGGATCGGCCTTGGCAAACACATCGCGATTGGCCTCGTCATGGCCGGTTGAGAACATCTCCTCGATATAGGCCGAGACCCGCACACCACGGTTCAGGGCGCGCTGGTGGATTTTTGCAATCGTGTAGCCGTCTGCTGCCAAAACGATGGCCGGTTGGCGCGATAGCGGGTTATATACATTCTGGTTGGCGTCAATATAAGGCGCACCGATAATGTCGGGCGTCTGGGCGACAATGCCGCTCATCAGAAACGCCGTGACATTCAGGGATTGCCAAGTTTCAAGATCATTGCGCAAAATCAGGGCGACTTTGGTATCAAACATTTCCTTCCTCCAATCGGTCAGATGATCCGGTAATGAAAGAAGCAATAGACCAGCCAGATGATCACGGTATTGAACGTTTGTGCAAAAAGCGCGAACGGTTCGTTGCCGCCCCGACCGCACCGGGGATCGAGCGGATCGAAGCCCTGTTTTACGGCAACATGTTCACCCCGCATCGCCACGACACCTATGCGCTGGGCATCACGATGCAAGGCGTTCAGACCTTTAATTACCGCGGCGAATTTCGCGCCAGCAACCCGGGCAATGTGATCATCCTTCATCCTGACGAGCTGCATGACGGCGGGGCTGGAACCGATGATGGCTTGCAATATCGCATGCTTTATCTTGAACCGGCCTTGTTGCGGTCAGGCCTTGATCACGAAGCTGATCCCCTGCCCTTCGTCGGCGAACCGGTCATTCAGGACCCGGTTCTGTGGTCGATCATGGCCTCTGCCCTGGGCGAGCTTGAACGCGATATGGATCCGCTGTTGCGTGATCAGTTTATCGGCGACATTGCACAGCGCCTGTCACTGCATGCCAAGGCACCATTGAAACGCCCGCGCTTTACCGCCAGCCAAAGTATGGATCAGGTCCGCGCGTTCCTTGAAGATAACTTTGACCGCCCGGTGCAATCTGACGAGCTTGAACAGGTTGCCGATATGGATCGTTTTCGCCTGATCCGGCATTTCCGCGCACGGTTCGGCACGACACCCTATCGCTATTTAATGATGCGCCGTTTGCAAAAGGCACGCGCGCTGATGGCACTTCACCAGCCGCTTGCCGGGATCGCGGCCGAAACCGGCTTTGCCGATCAAAGCCATTTCAACCGGCATTTCCGCCAGACCTATGGCGTATCGCCGGGGCGCTGGATTGAATTGTTTGCTGGCAAAACCCACTGATCACCGGTCCTTAACGGCCAGCCCGGTCATGAATCTCCAGAAAAATGCATTTTTGCTGATAAAGCGGTGCAGATTTTAAAACTCTTTAACCCCCACGCGCGAATATTAAGTCCAGAGACTGGGGGAACTGGACGAGACATCCGTAAATGTCATCAAAAAGAATGGTCAATCGACCACTTGGCTTTGC
Source organism: Thalassospira sp. HJ (assembly GCF_000948415.1). Taxonomy (GTDB): domain Bacteria; phylum Pseudomonadota; class Alphaproteobacteria; order Rhodospirillales; family Thalassospiraceae; genus Thalassospira. The sequence continues at coordinate 347,618 of NZ_JYII01000020.1, forward strand.
CAGGGCACTTCTGCTGACGGGTACGTGCATTTTGCCGCTTGCGGGATGCACACCGGCATCCGTTGTACTCGGAGCTGGCGCGACCGCCGGGGTTGCGGCCTTTCAGGAACGCGGGTTTGACGGCGCGGTCAGCGATACGGCCATCACCGCCCAGATCTGGCAGAAGTTTCTGGCACAGGACGAAAAACTGTTTCTCGATATCGAGATTGAAGTGGTCGAAGGCGAAGTTCTTTTGGCCGGACAAGTGCCCACCGTTACCGATCAGCTTGAAGCCGTGCGGCTTAGCTGGCAGGTTGACGGGGTTAAAAGTGTTCATAACGAGATCGAGATCGGTGACAGCATGACGTTCGTCGACAGTGCGAGCGATCTGTTGATCACCACAAAGATCAAAACCGCCTTGATGTTTGATGGCGACGTATTCGCGATCAATTACAGCGTTGAAACCGTCAATGGCACCGTCCACCTGATGGGCATTGCCCAGGACGACCTTGAACGCAGCCGCGTGATTTCACATGCCCGCGACACCAGTTATGTCAAACGGGTTGTCAGTCACATCCGCCTGAAAGACGACGCCATCCGACAAGGAACCTGAGCTATCAGTACCGTAAGCCACATAACAGCACCGAGCGATCCCGATCGCCAATGGCTTGTCGATTATGGCAAGGGTAAAAAACCTGACGCCAGCGTGGCCGAGGCCGCCTTGCATTTTGCGCGTCTCAATCAGTCAAACGGCACGCATAAACGCGACATCGCACCGTTTTTGGCCATCCTTGATGATCTTGCCGATCAGGTTCGGGCTGAACTGGCCGGGCTGACCTTGCAGCCCGATCTTGCCACCGATGGCACGGATCAGCGCACCTTGCCTGTTGATGACAAGGAAGCTGAACCCACCATTGATCAGGTTGTCCGCGCCTTACAGACCGTGATTGCTGAGCGCAACGGTTTTCAGGGGGATGCGGAAAACTATGACGACATGGCCAATGCCGATCTGATGGAAGTGATCGAGCGCAAGCGGGGTCTGCCCGTCGCACTGGGCATGCTTTATATCCATGCGGCTCGACGTTGCGGCATTGCAGTGACCGGTATTGATTTCCCCGGTCATTTCCTGCTGCGCGTGCAGGCCAACGGCAAGCGCAAGATGATCGACCCGTTCCATGGTGCAATCAGCCTGGGACCGGCCGAATTACGTGAATTGCTGAAGTCCTTTAGCGGCCTTGATGCCGAACTGGCACCACAGCATTACCGCCCGTCGTCGGATATCGATATTTTGTTACGACTTCAAAACAACATAAAAGTACGGGCGCTTAGGGCCGGTGAATTGCAGCTTGCAACCCGCGTGGTCGAGCACAGTTTGTTGATCGCGCCAGAGCATGAAGGCCTTTGGCATCAGCTTGGTGCGCTATATGCCCGCCTTGATCAGGACCATATGGCGCTTGGCGCGTTTGAGCAGTTCGTCAAACGCTGCGAAGACCCCCTTCACCGCGCACGGATCGAAGCCGTGATTGAAGAATTGCGCGATCGGCTGAGCCAGGATGCCGTCCACACGGACAGCAAAGGCAAAACCGACGCTGGCACGGCGGACCACATCGATGAGGAGAGCACAGGATCAGAGAAAAGCAACGATCCGATCCCGCTTTTCCCCGATAAGTAGTCCCCGGATTTCGCTGAATCTCCCCCGATCTATCCTGAAATAGCCCGGTTTGGCTGCGTGCCCTTCATGCCGCCCCACTTGGACTCTTGCATACCGAAATGGCCGATTTTGATATATAAAGATAAACAATATTGTTTAATTATCTTTATATAGCATAACTTTGTTTGCCTATTTCAAGACAAACTGGTTTGTTCGGACTTTCACACCCCTGCAAAATTGGCAAATTGACGTTTCAAAATCATGTAAATTTGCTTGTTGTGGCATTTTTGGCCGATTTTCAGGCCACAAACACCGCGCTACCTGCGAAAAGACTAAATAAAGCGCGAACCGTTGATTTCCGGGGGTTTGCGGCTGCGCCCTTTTGCCCGAGCGAGTTCAAAAGCGATTTTCTCCACCCTTGGTTTTGATTTCGGATCGCCATCAGATCGAATTTTGCCGATCATTGCCCGAAAAAACATCTTTTGTAGTTTTTCTGATGGTTAAGGCGGGGTTAAACGACCGGGGACGAAACAGTTGCAAGACTTGCACCGCAAAATCCATTCCCTATACTCCGCAACAGTCCATATTGAAGGCAGTCGGGGGGCGGCCTTGCGCCACCCTTGTACCGCGCGGCTTACCGGGATCATCACGGTGCCGTTCAAACCGAATAACCGCAGGAAACTACTACATGAACGACACCAAATTCGACGTCGTCGGGATCGGCAACGCCATTGTCGATGTCCTTGCCCACTGCAAGGAAGAAGACCTTGAGCGTCTTGAGCTTGTTAAAAACGCCATGACCCTGATTGATGCCGACCGCGCAGACGCACTGTATGAACAGATGGGCCCGGGTCTTGAAATGTCGGGCGGATCGGCCGGCAACACGATGGCCGGCATCGCAGCCCTTGGCGGCAAGGGTGCCTATATCGGCAAGGTGCGCGACGATCAGCTTGGCCAAGTTTTCCGCCACGATATCCGCGCGATTGGTGTCGCATTTGATTCTGCTGCGGCCACCGCAGGTTCGCCGACCGCGCGATGCCTGATCTTTGTCACCCCGGATGGTCACCGCACCATGAACACCTTCCTTGGTGCCTGCGCCGAGCTTGGCCCGGAAGACATTGACGAAGATCTGATCAAATCCGCCAAAGTCACCTACATGGAAGGCTATCTCTGGGATCGCCCGGCAGCCAAAGACGCCTTTGTCAAGGCCGCCACGGTTGCCCATGACGCTGGTCGTCAGGTTTCCATCAGCCTGTCTGATTCCTTCTGCGTTGATCGCCACCGCGAATCCTTCCGCGAACTGGTTGATGATCATATCGACGTCCTGTTCGCCAACGAAGACGAAATCAAGTCGCTTTATGAGGTTGAAACCTTTGAAGAAGCACTGGCCGAAGTCCGCAAGCATTGCCGTGTCGCAGCACTCACCCGCAGCGAAAAGGGTGCGGTGATCGTAAGCCAGGACGAGCTTTATGAAATCAGCGCCGAGCCGGTCGCCAAAGTAATCGACACCACCGGTGCTGGCGATCTGTTTGCATCAGGTTTCCTTTATGGGTACACCCAGGGTCACACCCTTGAGATCTGTGGTCAGCTTGGCGCGATCTGTGCGGCCGAGGTGATTTCGCACATGGGCGCACGCCCGGATGCCGATCTTAAGGAACTGATCGCAAAGGCGATCTGATCACGCCTTTATATCAAGCGTGACCACATCCAAAAGATTTCACGGGACGGCAACAATTCGCTGCCGTCCCGTTTTTTTGCGCCCAAGGGCACGGTTTGCAAAGCGCTGCAGCGCAACACAAGCATTGACTTTGTCCAGAGTTTGGCGCAAACAGCCCGCATTGCAGAATAATCAACCCGACATGGCGCTTACAACGCTGGCCTTTCGCCTTCACATTGGCTATGACAGGGCGGCCTTAGGGCATATCTGCAATTAGACGATCCGGGCCAGTAAACATTCAGCACATGGGTTGATGTCGGGTTCCCGCCGGTAACACCGGCGTGCGGCAACCGAAAACCGTGTTGCTGAATATCTACTGGTCTTGAAACACTTACTTACTGACCGATGCGCATGGGCGTTTCCCGGCGCGCGGCATTTTTATTTCTGGAGTCCGCGCCCATGAGCTTGCGCAATATCGCCATCATCGCCCACGTTGACCACGGCAAAACCACGCTGGTCGATTCCATGTTCCGCCAGTCCGGTGTCTATCGTGACAACCAGCGTGTCGACGAACGCGCCATGGACAGCAACGACCTGGAACGTGAACGTGGCATTACCATCGTCGCAAAACCGACGGCCGTTCAGTGGGGCGACACCCGCGTAAACATCGTTGATACCCCGGGCCACGCCGATTTCGGCGGTGAGGTTGAACGTATCCTTTCCATGGTCGAAGGCGTTGTTCTGCTTGTTGACTCGGCCGAAGGCCCGATGCCGCAGACCAAATTCGTTCTCGGCAAGGCGCTGAAACTGGGTCTGAAGCCGATTGTTGTCATCAACAAAATCGACCGTCCGGACCAGCGCGCCGAAGAAGTCCTCGACGAGATTTTCGATCTGTTCGTATCGCTCGAAGCATCCGAAGAACAGCTCGACTTCCCGGTTCTGTATGCATCCGGTCGTGACGGCTGGGCGGCTGAAAGCCCGGAAGGCCCGAAAGAAAACCTGACCCCGCTGATGGAGCTGGTTCTCAAGCACGTTCCGGCACCGGACGTTGATGAAAACGCACCGTTCGCCATGCTGGCCACCATGCTGCATGCCGATAACTTCCTCGGTCGTATTCTGACCGGCCGTGTTTATCAGGGCCGTGCGAAACTCAACATGCCGGTGAAGGTCCTTCGCGAAGATGGCACCGTTGAAACCGGCCGCCTGTCCAAACTGATGGGCTTCCGCGGTCTGGAACGTGTCCCGCAGGACGAAGCTGTTGCCGGTGACATCATCGCGATTGCCGGTCTGACCGAAGCAACCGTGGCTGATACCATCTGTTCGACCGAAGTCACCAAATCCATCGAAAGCCAGCCGATCGATCCGCCGACTCTGGCAATGACCTTCTCGGTCAACAACTCGCCGCTGGCCGGTCAGGAAGGTGACAAGGTTACCTCGCGCATGATCCGTGCCCGCCTTGAGCGCGAAGCCGAAGGCAACATCGCCATCAAAATCGGCGAAACCGCCGACAAGGATGCGTTCGAAGTTGCCGGTCGTGGCGAACTTCAGCTGGGCGTTCTGGTTGAAACCATGCGCCGCGAAGGTTTCGAGCTTTCGATCTCGCGTCCGCGCGTTCTGTTCCAGGAAATCGACGGCGTCATGTCCGAGCCGTTCGAAGAAGTCCAGGTTGACGTTGACGAAGAATATTCCGGCGTCGTGGTCGAGAAAATGAGCCTGCGCAAGGCTGAAATGACCGACATGCGCTCAAGCGGTGGCGGCAAGACCCGTATCATCTTCATCGCGCCGTCGCGTGGCCTGATCGGTTATCATGGTGAATTCCTGACCGATACCCGCGGTACCGGTGTGATGAACCGCGTGTTCCATTCCTATGGTCCGGTCAAGGGTGCCATCGCGGGCCGTCGTAACGGTGCGCTGATCTCCAACGATCAGGGCGAAGCGGTTGCCTATGCCCTGTTTAACCTTGAAGATCGCGGTATCATGTTCGTTGAACATGGCGAGCGTGTCTATCAGGGCATGATCGTTGGTGAGCATAACCGTGACAACGATCTGGAGATCAACGTTCTCAAGGGCAAAAAGCTGACCAACGTCCGTGCATCGGGCAAAGACGAAGCTGTTACCCTGACCCCGCCGCGCCGTATGTCGCTGGAAGAAGCCCTGTCCTACATTCAGGACGACGAACTGGTCGAAGTCACCCCGCAGAGCGTGCGTATCCGTAAACTGCATCTCGATCCGAACGTTCGTAAGCGCGAAAGCCGCAAGAAAGAAGGCTAAGCCTTCCTTTCACGCCAAATTCAAAAAGGCCGGTCCGATGGATCGGCCTTGCTTTTTTCTTGCCCGCATCCTACCCCGCACCCCGGGCTTTTTTGGTTTCATTAACCAGTTTGGCCTAGCTTCATGCCAGCATATGTCAACGCGGGGGAAATCAATGGACGGCATGGAAAAGCGAAGCTGGGGGGCGGCCTTTGGTGCCTTCATCCATCCACGCGTCATTACGATGCTGTTTCTGGGCCTTTCGGCCGGTATTCCCATCCTTCTGATTTTCTCGACCCTGTCGATCTGGCTGCGCGAAGCAGGGGTTGATCGCTCCACGGTGACCTATTTCAGCTGGGCAGCCCTTGGTTATTCCTTCAAATTCGTATGGGCCCCGCTGATTGACCGGTTGCCCTTCCCGGTCCTGCACAACCTGATGGGCAGAAGGCGCTCCTGGCTGATGATTGCCCAGATCGCGATTATCGCCGCCATCCTGTGGATGGGTCTGACCGATCCCGCCGAGAACCTGACCATGATGGCCTTTGCCGCCGTGGCGCTTGGTTTTGCCTCAGCCACACAGGACATCGTCATTGATGCCTATCGTATCGAGGCGGCCGATGCCGACCTGCAGGCGATGATGAGTTCGGCCTATATCGGCGGCTATCGCATCGGCATGATCATCGCGGGCGCCGGCGCACTGACCATTGCCGGCCTGTTTGAGGCCGAAGGCGTTTATCAGCATTACGCCTGGACTGTTGCCTATGGCTGCATGGCGCTTGCCATGTGTATCGGGGTGATCACGACCCTGCTGGTCAGTGAACCCGATATCCCGCGCATGGAAAGCAAGTTCTTCCACAAGACATCGGACTATGCCCGGTTTCTGGCGATGTTCGCCGTCACCGTCATCGCCTTTGTCGCGGCCATCTACTATGCCGGCAACATCACCGATCCGCTGCGTGCCTCGCTCACCGATGGCGGCATGATCACCGAGCTTTCCGGCTTTATCGCAGGGACGCTCAAGCTTGGCATTGCCATTGCCTTTGCCATCCTTGTTGCCTGGCTGACCACGCGTGTCGGGTTGACCCCGACCGGCATGGTCCAAGAAGCCTATATTTCGCCGGTGAAAGATTTCGTTGATCGCTATGGCAAGGCCGCCATTGTCGTGCTGGTGCTGATTGGGGTTTATCGCATTGCCGACATCGTCATGGGTGTCATGGCCAATGTGTTCTATACCGACCTTGGCTTTTCCAAGGAAGAAATCGCCGCGGTGTCCAAGACCTTCGGCCTGTTCATGACGATTGGCGGTAGCTTCTTGGGCGGATTACTTTCAGTCCGCTATGGCGTGCTCCGGATCCTGTTCCTTGGCGCGTTTCTGGCGGCCATTTCCAACATCCTGTTCGCGTTCCTCGCCCAGATCGGCGCAAACACCACCATGTTTATCATTGTCGTGATGGCCGATAACCTGTGTGGCGGCCTCGCAACGGCGGCCTTCATCGCCTATCTGTCCGGGTTGACCAACATTTCCTTTACCGCCATGCAGTACGCGATCTTCAGTTCGATCATGACCCTATTTCCAAAAATCCTTGCCGGGTTCTCGGGCACGGTGGTCGATAGTGTCGGCTATAGCTGGTTCTTTATCGGCACGGCCGTGATCGGCATTCCAGTTCTGTATCTGGTGGTTCTTGCCGGTCGCCTGACCAACGTCAAGGAAGCCGAAGACGCCGAGAACGCAAAGAAGAACGCCGAGGCCTGATCAGGCTGGCGGGACACCCGGCCACCGGCAGCCAACTAAACAGATACCCAAAACAAAACCGGACGCCTGATGTGGCGTCCGGTTTTTTTAAATCTTGTCTCTGTTACGGGGGTTACCCGCCGCTCACTGACCGTTTCACGCGGCCTGTTCGGCCTCGTCCTGAGTCAGCAATGCGTAGATCGCGTCGGCCGAGCCGGCCCCGCGGAGCTTGTCACACATGCCCTGATTGCGCAGCAGACGGGAAATCCGTGCCAGTGCTTTCAGGTGATCGGCACCTGCTTCTTCGGGTGCAATCAGCATGCAGAAAAGATCGACCGGGTGTTCATCCACGGCATCAAACTCGATCGGGTTGCCTGCGCGGGCAAACACCATATACAGGCGGTCCAGATCATTGAGTTTGCCATGCGGAATCGCGACACCGCCACCAACACCGGTGCTACCAAGCTTTTCACGGTCAAGCAGGACAGAGAAAATCTCGCTCGCAGGGCGACCGGTAACTTCGGCGGCCTTTTCGGCAAGTTCCTCAAGCACTGCTTTCTTTGCGCCGGAACGCAGTGCCGGGATAACTCCGGACGGAGTAAGAATTGATGATATGTCCATTTTTCGCGTTGCGTTGTTTGGCTCGGAATCTGTGTCTGTCACGCGCCACTCGCTTCGCTATCGTTTGGGTCCAACCATCCGATATTGCCGTCCGAGCGACGGTAGACAACGTTCAGTCCGCCATGTTTGCCATTCCGGAACATCAGTGCCGGAATGTCCCCCAAGTCGAGCCGCATGACAGCTTCCCCAACGGAAAGCGTATCGATGCGATCGGGTGTCTCGGCAACAATCACCGGTTCGTAGCCGTTTGTGTGATTATCATCCGAATGATCTTCGTCTTCCTGTTCGATCACATAATGGATCGCTTCCAGGCGAGCCTCTTCAAAATGATCTCGGGTCGCGTGATGATCACGCAGGCGTCGTTTATAACGCCGCAACTGTTTGGCCACTCTGTCACAGGCGGCATCAAAAGCGGGATAAACCTCATCCGCTGATGCCTTGGCCTGAACCATCATGCCTTTGCCGACATGGACCGATATCTGCGCGTTATAGAGATGTGCCTGTTTGGTGAGGGTCACCGTGGCTTCGATCGCGTGATCGAAATACTTCTCTACTGCAGGGTCCAAGGTCTCGACGACGTGTTGGCGAAGTGCATCGCCGACGTCAAGTTGCTTACCGATAACCGTAATTTGCATGGATCGCCTATCCCCGGTTGAGTGACTTACCAGTACATGTGGATGTTTGGTGCCCCTCGCTCAGGTGGGCGCACCATATTCCCTCGTCATTACCAAGTCAAGATATGGGTATGTTCCCTTGAATTACAGCACCTTAAGGTGCATTTTTTCGATAAAATCGTGCTAGGAAGCACGTGATTTTTTCTCGCGCCGACGCTGCACTGACGATGGGATGCGCATCGCTTCGCGGTATTTTGCCACTGTTCGACGCGCAATGTCGATCCCTTCCTTGCCCAGAAGTTCAACCAGTTTGTCATCCGACAAAATCTTCTTGGGTTCTTCGTTGTCGATCAAGGACTTGATCCGGTGGCGCACCGCTTCGGACGAATAGGCATCGCCACCATCAGAAGATGAAATGGCCGTCGTGAAGAAGTATTTCAGCTCGAACATGCCGCGCGGTGTCGACATGAATTTGCCATTGGTGACACGCGAAACCGTACTTTCATGCATGCCGATCGCCTCGGCAATGTCGCGCAGGATCAACGGACGCAGATGCCCGACCCCGTGGGTAAAGAACCCGTCCTGCTGACGCACAATTTCGCTCGCCACCTTCATGATGGTGGTCGCGCGCTGATGCAACGCCTTGACCAGCCAGTTGGCACTTTGAAGCCGCTCGCTCATGAAGCCGCGTTCTTCGCGATCCTTAAGGCCCGATCCGATCTGCGCGACATAGTCTTCATTAACCAGAACACGCGGCAGGGCTTCGGAATTGAGCTCCAGATGCCAGTTGCCATTCCCCGCCGCCCGCATCAGAACGTCCGGGATCACGGGTGTTGCGATTTCGCCATCGGCGGTCTTGCCCGGGCGCGGATCAAGGGTTTTGATCTCCGCGATCATGTCATGAAGATCATCCGAATCGACCCCGCAAACCCGGCGCAGACGATCAAAGTCGCGCTTGGCCAACAGTTCAAGGTTTGCCAGCAATGCGGCCATCGCCGGATCAAACCGGTTGAGTTCACGCAGCTGAAGTTCCAGACATTCCGACAGATCACGGGCAAAAATCCCGACCGGATCAAACCCCTGCAGGGTCTTCAGAACCCGTTCGACGTCTTTGATGTCGCATTCAAGCGCTTCGGAAACTTCATCAAGATCGCCGCTGATATAGCCGTTCTCATCAAGCATATCGATCAGGTAACTGCCGATCATGCGCGACATGGCATCGGCAAAGGCGATGTTGAGCTGATCATCAAGGCTCTGACGCAGGGTTGCTTCATCGGCCAGGGTCTGTTCAAGCCCCGGAAGGTCATCACCACCGGCCGAACCACCGCCAGTACCCCCCGCACCGCCATAGGGCGCGGAATAATCATGGCTGCCCGACACCGGTTCGCCATTGCGGGTGATTTCGCCCTCACCGCCATAAAGCGCGTCACTGGACACATCAAGCGGGCCGTCATCGCTGCCCATGGTTTCACTTGATGTCAGGCGGTCGGTGCCAAACTGGTCATCGCGGTCGGAAAAATTGTCGCTTGATCGGCTATCAAGCCCGTCATCGCCATTGCCCACCGCGCCGTCACCGGCCTCGGCATAGGTCTGACCGGGATCGGCCCGCTCCAGCAGCGGGTTTTCCATCAGTTCACTGTCGATGAAATTGGAAAGCTCAATATTATTGAATTGCAGCAGCTTGATTGCCTGCTGCAGCTGGGGAGTCATGACAAGTGACTGGGACTGGCGTAGATCCAGACGCGCCTTCAGGGCCATTTATGCACTACCCCGTGTCAATCCGAACTCCCCCAAGACTTCAATGACGGTCCGGCGGCCTTATCAGAGGCTGAAACGATCGCCCAGATAAACCCTGCGGACATCGTCGTTACGAACGATTTCCTCAGGACCACCTTCCATCAAAACCCGACCGTCATGCAAGATATATGCCCGGTCAATAATGTCGAGAGTCTCGCGCACATTGTGGTCAGTAATCAAGACCCCAATGCCACGATCTTTCAGATGACGTACAAGATCGCGAATATCACCCACTGCAATCGGGTCAATCCCGGCAAGTGGTTCATCAAGCAGAACAAAGTTCGGATGGGCCGCAAGGGCGCGGGCAATCTCGCAACGGCGGCGTTCCCCGCCCGAAAGGGCAAGGGCCGGTGTGCGGCGCAAATGTTCGATTGCGAATTCTGCCAGAAGGTCTTCAAGAGTCTGTTCACGCTTGAGGCGGTCATCCTCGACCACTTCAAGAACAGCCATGATGTTTTGTTCAACCGTCATGCCGCGGAAAATCGAAGCTTCCTGCGGCAAATAGCCGATTCCCATCCGTGCGCGCTGATACATCGGCATCATGGTAATGTCGCGCCCATCAAGCGAAATCGTGCCACGGTCTGCGGCAATCAGGCCGGTAATGATATAGAAACTGGTAGTCTTGCCTGCCCCGTTCGGGCCCAGAAGGCCAACCGCCTCGCCACGCTGTACTGAAACAGACACGTCTTTGAGCACCGGGCGCTTCTTGAAGCTCTTGCCCAGGTTATGCGCCACAAGACCCTTGTTCGTGGTGATCAGGCGCGGGCCGGATGCCCCGCCGTCAGATGGCTGTGCGCTGCCGGATGCAGCTGTCGCCTTTGCGTTGTCGGATTTTACGCTTTTGCGCGACCAGAACAAATGACCGACCTTTCTCAGTTACCGGTCCCGGCATCAGCCGGGCTGTTGTTTTCGTCTTTTTGCGGGACCAGAAGGCCCCGAACGCGGGTTTTGCCATCGCCATTAGCGTCAGCCATCAGGCGACTGACCCCGGTATTGAGGTCGACCACGGCACGATCCCCGTTCAACTGGTTCTCTCCGCGGGTGATCTTAACCGATCCGATAAGGGTGGCGATACCTGTTTTCGCATCATAAACACCCTGATCCCCGACAACAAACTCAGTTGCTGTGCGAATATTCACATTGCCTTGTCCATCAATGCGGCGCAACTCGTTTGCGCCGGCCTGACCGGCGTCAAAGCGCGCAGTCAGGACATCGCCGCGAAGGGTGCGATCTTCCGACACCGCCACCGCGTCACCGCGCGCCACTGCGACCCGTTCTGTTTCCCAATATTCAAGGCTGTCACGCGCCGTCAACGTTTCGCTGGGCGTGGTGTATTTCAAGTTCTCACCGGTCAGAACGACCACGGCCTCGTCAATGTCATAGACTGCGCGATCACCCACCGCGACATCGGTATCAGACGACAGTTTGACATTGCCGGTCGCAATGATGCGGTAAATCTCGCTATTGCCGTCACGATCGCGATACAGTGCCTGCAGCTCATCGGCATCCACGCGCGATGTGCCGCGCTTGGCGACCGCGTTGCCGCGCGCAATCAGAACCTGTTCATTGCGGCGCCATTCGATGCCGTTATCAGACTCGACCTCGAGCCCACCACTGCCATTTTGCGCCAGTCCCAGCGGATTGGCCGAAGCGGTTTGCGACATACTGGACAGGCCAATCACGGCCGCCCCCAGCATAAGGGTTGTCAGCAGCGTTCCAGTCTTGCGGGCGAGATGCGGCATCGCAATCATGACTTCCCTCTCATTGCTCCGTCGAATTCATTGCACTGTCGAAAATCACCAGACGGGATTTCCCCAAAAAGCGGATCACCGCCCCCTTGTCTTCAAGCTCAAACCCGGAATCGGAGTTGATGGTGCCAAACGGCCCCTGCCCGTCAACCGGCACATCGCCGCTGGCGCTGCCGGAATTCATGGCAATTTCAGCTTCCTCGGTATGAATTTCAAAGCCGTTATCGTGGTACATGTTCACCGTTCCGACCAGATCGAGCATTCCGTCGGTTTCGGTATAGAACCCTTCATTGGCGGTCATCGCAATCCAGGATCCGTCATTGAGCGTAATGTCGGCCTGCGGCCCCGCCAGATACACGTGATCCGGGCGGGTTTCAGTTGCGCCGGTTTCGACGGCTTCACTGGCGGTGACGGTAAAGGGCTGGCGATTGCCATCGACGCCAAAGAAGCGCGGATTGCTCATCGCGACATTTTCCATCAGATCCTCGGGCGAGGTCGAAAAGCCAAGCCGAAAGCCGCTATCCTGCACCTGCTCGATCTGTGGCCACAAAACCACCAGCGCCATGATCGTCATCGCGATCAGCGGCAGCACAAATTTCAGCATATTGACGATGACACGGCGGAACGGATTGATCCGCACATTGCGGCGCGCCGAAGGCATGCGATCACGCGAGAAGCCCCGGGCGTGACGTTCTTCACGTCCTGCTGCCTTCTGGCTTTCTGCGTGGTCTTCGACCTGTGGCGTGCCCTCTGTGCTCATGCGTTAGGCTACTCCGACACGCAACAGATCGTGGATATGCACAAGCCCCACCGGCACGCCGGCGTCATCAAGAACAAACAGCGATGTGATCGAACGATCATTCATGATGGCAAGGGCCTCGACCGCCAGCGCATCGGCACTGGTGACTTTCGGCCCGGCCGTCATGACATCGCCAACCTTGAGTGCGACCAGATTGTCAGCCATGTGACGGCGCAAATCGCCATCGGTCACGATCCCGGCCAGAACGCCAGCATCATCAACCACGCCAACACAGCCAAAGGAATGGCTGGTCATGGTCACAAGGGCTTCCGCCATCAGGGCATCAGGTTTGATCAATGGCAAGGTATCGGCCCCATGCATGACATCATGCACATGCAGCAACCGCTGCCCCAGCTTGCCACCGGGGTGGAAGGTGCGAAAATCTTCTGATGAAAAGCCGCGCCGCTCCATCAAAGTGACGGCAAGCGCATCGGCAAAGGCCAGCATCGCTGTGGTTGATGTCGTCGGCGCCTGCTTGTTCGGGCAGGCTTCCGGGCTTGCTGGCAGAACAAGCGGGCAATCGGACTGCTTGGCAAGCGAGCTTTCCGGTTTGCGGGTCATGCCGATCAGCGGCACGTTAAAGCGCCGGGTAAAGGCAATAATGTCGGACAGTTCCGGGGTTTCACCGGAATTGGACAGGGCCAGAACCGCATCATCCTTGCCAATCATGCCAAGGTCCCCGTGGCTTGCTTCGGCCGGATGCACGAAGAAGGACGGGGTGCCGGTAGACGCAAAGGTCGCGGCAATTTTCTTGGCAATATGGCCGCTTTTGCCCATGCCGGTGACAACCAGACGACCCTTGAGGCCCTCGATCAGGTTGATGGCATCACAAAACTCGTCATTCAGCGACTCTGCAAGTTCACGCAGCGCATTGGCTTCGATATCAAGAACACGGCGCGCAATGGCAAGATCGGCTTCCGTTGCCGGTGCCGGCAGGTTAAGGGACTTCTCGGACACTTCTGGGGTCACTGTCATCTGTTTCTTGTTAGCGTTTTCCGCCCGGAGATAGGCTGTTTGACCCATCTTGCAAGATCATTGGGCCAAAACTATGAACCCGGTTGGCGTGGGGGTCAATTCTATTGCTTCCCCCATACACCTCTATTCTTCACAGGCGGTTAACCGGATTTAGGCCGACCTCAGGAATGGGCGAAAATATCGGTTTCTTCCCAGCCCGCCAGATCCAGCGTCGCGCGCATCGGCAGGAAGTCAAAACAGGCCTGTGCGATCTCGGTGCGTCCTTCACGCGCCAGACGACGATCAAGCTCTTCGCGGGCCTTGTGCAGATACAGTACATCGGATGCGGCGTAATCGATCTGTTCCTTGGAAAGCTCGGCCGCACCCCAGTCGGAGCTCTGCTGCTGCTTGGAAATCTCGACCCCGACGGTTTCGCGCAGCACATCCTTCAGACCATGACGGTCGGTATAGGTGCGCACCAGTTTGGAGGCGATCTTGGTGCAATAGACCGGCGCACAGCGCACGCCGAGATACTTGTCCATCACCGCGATGTCAAAACGCCCGAAATGAAACAGCTTCAGAACCGACGGGTCGGCCAGAAGCTTTTTGAGGTTCGGCGCGCTGTAATCTTCCCCATCAAACTTGACCAGATGGGCGTTGCCATCCCCGCTTGAAAGCTGCACGACACACAAACGGTCGCGGTGCGGGTTAAGGCCCATGGTCTCACTGTCAATGGCCACAACCTTTCCAAGGTCAAGGTCATCAGGCAGATCTCCGAGATGGAGGAAATTGGTCATCGCGGTTCTCCAAATGTCAGAATTTGCCTGTTCTTAACACAGCAAACCGCTCATCGCACCGCAAAAGTCGTACCATTTGTGCCTGAAAAAAAAGGGACCAGGGCCTCAAGCAGGTTTCTGGTTAACAAACCGTAACGCAGCTACAGCAACCGAGATCGACAACCACGCCAGCATCGCCGGCCAATTAGAAAACAGGCTTTGGGTGACAGAGAACGGGAAGAAAGACATCACGAGGACGCCCAAATAAAACCCGCCAAGCAATCGACTCTCACGAGGACCAAAAAGAACTTTCACGCCCATCCAATACAAAATCACCATGAAAATAGTAAATGGAATGGTCCCAATCAGACCGGTGTCGGACAGCCATTCGACATAGAAGTTATGAGGATGTGGGTGACAAGGAACACTAACAAGACCTTGCTGCACATAGTCTTTGCAAAGTATATGGAAGTTCCCCATGCCGGTACCCGTTAGCGGGCGTTCCCCAAAAAAGCGCATTCCCAACAATACAAGTTGACCGTATATTGAGTCGGTATAAGCCGAGAGCACGCTGGTTAGCTGCTCCAACCTTCCCAAAATGCGCTCACTCGTTGAAAGCAACAACCCCAGTGCTGCAGCCCCACATACGAACAACCCGACGGCAACTTTTCGCGCGAGTTTGCCCGAAAGGAGCAAACTAACAATCACGAGAACCAGAGCCAACAACGTCAACAGACTTGCGGAACGTTCACCACTCAGAAAAACAACAGCAATCAGAACCGGTGATAAAACGCACGCAGCAATGAAAAGCCTGTTGGACATCCTCTCTCGGACGTAAAGAACAAACAACAATGCGCTGGTTCCAAGCCCCATCTTGGCAAGATACATGCCAATATTTGGCCGGTCCAAAGGCCCCGTTAGACGTCGAGCCATGCGGTCCATACTTTGGCCGGAAAGTAGAGAAACACCGAATAAGAACTGATAAATCGCGTCAAGTGCGGCTACTGTCATCGTTAAAAGCAACACAACAATAAATTTGCGGATCGTACGCTCATCATACAGGACCCATCGGGTTACTGCCGCATAAAAGATCACAAACCTCAGCCAACTTAGTGAGCGTCCATAACTTTTGCCTACATGTTCCGCAAAGGGAGAAACAAACACATTCATCAAGACAAAGATGACGAGAAGAATCAGGATATCTTTTTCGCAGGCCCACGACCAATCCTTGGAGCTCCAAGACCGAACGAGAAAAAGCAGCCCGATCAGGACAACCGAAATATCAGCGACCGCACGGGAAAATAACAAAAAAGCAGGGAGGCAAAACAACAGAACACTGGCAACCAAGTGCAGTTTTCGATCAAGCGAGGTCATCTTCAGCTATTCACTTCTTTAATGCGACGGATGCGTGGCAAATGCCGAAAAACATCTTCATAAGGTGCCAATGTAATTGGACTAGGGTCAACAACACCGAGTTTTCCCATAATGTACCGGGCAAACAAAGGGATTGACGGAAAAGACGCACCATCCCGTCGTGCCTTTTTTAAAGCCGAAACACATTTGCGATAAACTCTCACGCGGACATCGCGCGGCAATTCAGGATGCGCTTTCAGAAAGTTCAAATAGACCAGAAATCGGTCATGATTGAGTTGCAAGGTATTTTGCGAGATATGGCTCCCGACTTCCGGCGCCACAGTAAGAATCATGTCCGTATCAAGAAGACGCTTTGCATGTATTGAAAGTCGCAGTGGCAGCGACTCATCCTGAACAAAAACCTTCTCATCGCATCCACCTGCGGCGATGAACACATCCCGTTTGACAAGCCAAGTCATGCGCACCATTCCGCGACCAAGTATCCGCTCCAGCGGATTCTCGTGGATGCTGACCTTCAAATCTTGTTCTATCGGATGGGCGACAACATTTTCGATCGGCTCCGACGTCTTACGGCAATGGCCATGCACCATGTCGGCATCATGCTGCTTTGCAAGCGAGAGCAGTATTTCAACTGCATTTGGTGCAAGAATTTCATCACAATCAAAAAGCGCTAGGTATTCACCGCTTGCTGCTTCAGCGCCCTGATTTAGCCGAATAGCTGGACCTTTATTAACCGTATTGCTGATCACGCGAACAAAGTCGTGTTTCGCAGACAATTCATTGATTATTTCCAAAGAATTGTCTGTCGATACGTCATCAACAAACACAACCTCGAACGGAATGTCGCCTGTCTGCGCCAGCAAGGATGCAAAGAAATAAGGAAGTGCATTTCCTTTGTTATAGACCGGCAGCACAAAACTGACTTCAGGTTGCATAATTCTTGCGGCTCTTTTTTATGGCAATTTTTGCTTGTAACCAGTCAGACCGGTCTCGAAAAGATGAAAACCAAAATTCTGCCCAAAACGACAATACCCCAGCACATCAGAAATGTGCTGGGGTATGGTGCCCAGGAGAAGACTCGAACTTCCACGACCTTAAGGCCACTGGCACCTGAAGCCAGCGCGTCTACCAATTCCGCCACCTGGGCATAGGGGCTTAGGTATTGTCCGGGGTTTCCCGCCGGAACGGGGCGGAATATACGCGGTCAGGCTTAAGTGTCAACCAACTTTTTGATGGTTTGGTGAAACTTCCTGCGCCCGATTGCAGGTCCCCGCCAATCGCGCGGTTTTTCTTGGCATTTTGCGGGTTTCGGGCTTACACCACGTGGTCGAACAAATAGGCCAGAACACCGTTCAAACGGTTCCTGCCCTGATCGGTGGCGCGAAGCCCCACCGAATCACAGATCAGATCACCAGACTCGATCAGGGTTTCCAGCCGATCCTGCTCGAGAACATCGCGCGGCCCCATGCCAATGATGCGGTTAAACCGTGCCGTCGGGATGGTTTCATTAAGCCTGAGCCCCATCATCACCATTTCAAGCAGGCGTTCATCCGCCTCAAGGGCTGTTTCTTCCTGCGTGCCATGGCCGTGCTTTTCAACGCGGTCCAGCCAGATATCAGGCGCACGGTGACGGCGGACTGCCATCGGGGTCGTATTGCCATCCTCGCCCACCACCGCTTCGCGGCCATGCGCGCCCGGCCCGATGCCAAGATAATCGCCATAGCGCCAGTAAACCAGGTTATGACGGCTTTCCTGCCCGGGCTTTGCGTGGTTGGACACCTCATAGCAGCGATAGCCGGCGCGCTCGGTTTCTTCCTGGGTGATTTCGTAAAGCTCGGTCGCGAGGTCTTCATCGGGCACCACAAGATCACCGCGCTGATGCAGGGTATAGAACTGTGTGCCCGGCTCGATGGTCAGCTGATAGAGCGAGATATGGCCATTGGCGATGCCAAGCCCTTCGCGCAGTTCCGCCCGCCAGGCCTTGGGATCGTGATCTGGCCGAGCGTAAATCAGATCAAAGGAAAAGCGATCAAACACCGAGGTCGCAACATCCAAAGCCCGCATGGCTTCCGACGCGCTATGCACACGCCCCAAAAACTTCAGGTCGCGGTCATTGAGCGCCTGAATGCCGATCGACACCCGGTTGATGCCATTCGCCGCAAAGGCCGAAAACCGGTCAATCTCGACCGTGCCCGGATTGGCCTCCAGCGTGATTTCAAGATCATCCGTCACCGGCCAGAAGGATTTGATGTCTTCAATCAACGCACCCGCCGTTTCCGGATCCATCAGTGATGGTGTACCCCCACCAAAGAACACCGATCCCACCGTCCGCCCCGGATGGCGGGCCGCCCCATGGACAAGCTCGGCCCGGAGTGCCTTGCGCCAGCGCACATGATCGACACTGTTCGCCACATGGCTGTTGAAATCGCAATAGGGGCATTTCGACAGACAGAACGGCCAGTGGATATAGATGCCAAACGGCACGGTTTCACTTGAGGCTGCGGACACGCGGGACTCTTTTCAAACGCGGGAATGTTGGCCAATAAATTAACACGCACCGCCGATCATGACATCAGCGATGCGTGCATGGGATAGATGCGGGCGTGTTGCCCCAAATCAGTCTTCGAAGCAAGCCTTGACCAACTGGGCAAAGGCATCGGCCCGGTGACTCATTTCATGCTTTTTCGCCGGATCCATTTCGCCAAAGGTTTCATCATAACCCTTGGGCTGGAAAATCGGGTCATAGCCAAAGCCATGCGGGCCGCGCTTGGGCCAGACGATCTCGCCATCGACCTTGCCTTCGAAATTCTCGACATGCCCGTCCGGCCAAGCCAGCGACAGGGCACAGATAAACGACGCACGGCGGTCCGGGTGGCTGCCAATGCCGTTCTGGACCTTTTCCATCGCCATGTCGAAATCCTTGTCCGGCCCGGCCCAGCGCGCGGAATAAATCCCCGGTGCGCCATCAAGGGCAGAAACCGCAAGGCCACTGTCATCTGCAAGGGCCGGCAAATTGGCGCCATTGGCGGCTGCCGTTGATTTCAGCTGCGCATTGCCGATGAAGGTCTTTTCGGTTTCTTCGGGTTCGGGCAGATCAAGTTCACCGGCCGAGAACACCTCGATCCCGAACGGGGCGAGCAGTTCGGCGATTTCCTTGATCTTGCCTTTGTTATGGCTGGCGATGACGAGTTTTTTTTCCGTAAAACGACGGGCCATGGTCTTGCCTGAAATGCGATGTCCAACAGATGCGAAAAGCGGCAGCTGGGATGCCTGCCGCCAAAGACCGGGTCTTAAAGACCCAAAGCCTGCTTTTGTTTTTCAAACAGCTCTTTGCAGCCTTTTTCGGCCAGCGCGAACATCTGATCATAAGACGCGCGATCAAACGGCACGTCTTCAGCCGTCGCCTGGACTTCAACAATGCCGCCATTGCCCGCCAGTACGAAGTTGGCATCGGCCCCGGCATTGCTGTCTTCGGCGTAATCAAGATCAAGCACCGCTTCGCCGTTATAGATCCCGCAGGAAATGGCCGCGACCGGCTGGGTCAGCGGGATTTCCTTGATCAGGCCAAGGCGACGCACACCCTGAAACGCCAGATGGGCGGCAACATACGCGCCCGTGATCGATGCGGTACGCGTGCCGCCATCGGCCTGAATGACATCGCAATCAAGGCGCATCTGCATTTCGCCCATCGCCTTCATGTCGGCAACCGCACGGATCGAACGGCCGATCAGGCGCTGAATTTCCTGGGTGCGGCCCGACTGACCACCGCGGGCGGCTTCACGGTTCATGCGGCTATCCGTTGCGCGCGGCAGCATGCCATATTCTGCCGTGATCCAGCCCTTGCCGGAATTGCGCATCCAGCCCGGCACCTTGTCTTCGACCGTCGCGGTACAGATCACGTGCGTGTCGCCGAATTTGATCAGGCAGGAGCCTTCGGCATATTTGGAAATGCCGGTTTCAATCGTCACATCACGAAGCTGATCGGGGGTACGGCCGGAAGGGCGCATGAGAAGGAACCTCTTGGTTGTCTTGGCGTGTTCACAGATCGGAACAGCGTAATATTGTCCGGTAAAATTTGGCCCAAAGTAAGATGTGACCCACCAAACGTCCAGCAGTTTCCCCGCATGTTTTCATCGGGTTTCGCGCAATCGGGATGCAATGCAGTCAAACCAACAACTTGAAGCAATTTCACAAGCGCCGCGTTGCAATCGGCCCTGCAATTGACGCAATGCGTTTGCCTGACTAAATTCTCATCAGTTTCACGACAACAGGGCCAGACCCGATACCCGATGGCGCATTTTGACGATACATTACTGGGCGACATGAATGCGCGGTCACGTGAAGTGTTCCGCCAGATTGTCGATGCCTATGTCGAAACCGGGGAGCCGATCGGCTCGCGCTCAATCGCGCGGCGCATGTCGGAAAACCTTTCGGCTGCGACCATCCGCAATGTGATGTCCGATCTCGAAGAAATGGGTCTTCTGGTCGCGCCGCACATTTCGGCCGGGCGCCTGCCCAGTGAAAAGGGCCTGCGGCTTTTTGTGAATGCCCTGATGGAAGTCGGCGACCTTCCCAATGCCGAACGTGACCAGCTGACCAAGAACTGTGAACAGGCGGGATATTCGCTTGATCAGATGCTGGGCGAAGCAACCATGATGCTATCGGGCCTGTCGCGTTGTGCGGGGCTTGTGGTGGCGCCTAAGACCGATGGCATTCGCCTCAAACAGATCGAATTCGTCGCCCTGTCGCCGGGCAAGGTTCTGGCGGTGCTGGTTTCCCAAAACGGCAATGTTGAAAACCGAATCCTTGATGTTCCGGCGGATTTGCCCGCCTCGGCATTGACAGAAGCGGCAAATTATCTAAATACCCGGTTGGCTGGAAAGACGCTTGATGATGCGCGCCTTCTGATGACCCAGGAGCGTGATCGCCTCAAGCAGGAGCTTGATGAGCTTTCCGCCAATCTGATTGATGCGGGCCTGGCAACATGGGCCGGCGGGGTCAAGGGATCGTCCCTGATTGTAAAGGGGCAATCCCAGCTGCTCGAAAATATCGATACGATTGAACAGCTTGAGACCGTGCGCCGCCTGTTTAACGTGCTTGAAGCCCGCGATCAGATGATTGAATTGCTCGATGTGACGACGGATGCCCAAGGTGTTCAGATTTTCATCGGGTCGGAGAATAAACTGTTCGGCGGATCGGGTCTTTCGATGGTGATTTCGCCCTATCAGAATGCTGAAGGCAGCATCGTGGGTGCAATCGGGGTTGTCGGACCGACCCGGATCAATTATGCCCGGATCATTCCGCTGGTCGATTACACCGCCAAGCTGGTCGGTCGACTGATTGGATAAATCGCGGCGCTGCGTGTCAGGCCGCATAACGTGAAAGTAGCAAGGTTAGCCATGTCGGAAACCGCAAAGAACACTCCGGAAGATCTGCAGGACGTCAATGCAGAGGACACCGCATCGGAAGAGGTCGCAGCAGAGGCGACTGAAGAAGCCGTTGAAGATGCCGCACCCCAGGACCCGGTCGAGGCCCTTCAAGCCGAAGTCGCGGAACTGAAAGACCGTCTGCTGCGTCAGGCCGCCGAGGTGGAAAACACCCGCCGCCGCGCCAAGAAAGACGTCGAGGATGCCGGCAACTATGCCATTACCAAATTTGCCCGCGACCTTCTCGATGTCAGCGACAACCTGCGTCGCGCCCTTGATGCCGCCGGTGACACGTCCGGTGCCGATCCGGCGATGAAAACCCTGTTTGACGGCGTCGAGATGACCGAACAGGCCCTTCAGAAGGCGCTTGAAAAGAACGGCATCGAAAAGCTTGAGCCGCTTGGCGAAAAGCTTGACCCGAACAAACATCAGGCCGTGTTTGAACTGCCGCATCCGGAATATCCGGATGGTCACGTCGCACAGGTCATGCAGGCCGGTTACGTGCTTAAGGGCCGCCTGCTGCGCCCGGCCATGGTCGGTGTCACCAAAAACCCGGCCGGTGAAAAACCAAGCCAGGATGACACCCCGGGCGGCAATGTTGATACCTCTGCCTGAGGCCATCCGAGAAGATAAACCGGTTTTAGCGGATCGGGTTTAGGGTCAGGACCCATTAATTTGATTTGAATGGCAGACGTTATATTTGTGAAATCCAAGGAAAAGCTCGCGGGGCGGGCTTGCATCCCGGCCAAGGGGTTTGACGAAGGAGTTTGCGAATATAACGTCTGTCCTTCGGATTTACCGGATTTGCGCGGGCTACTTTGTCGTAAAACTTTGAAAGATGTATATCTTCCTGCAGTTTTGCTCCGCGTATCTGCACAAATCTGGTAAACCATTTAAACCAAATTAATGGGTCCTGACCCTAAAAACAGCCTCGCCAGACACACTTGGCGAGGCTGTTTTATTTGCATTAGGCTAGGGTCAGGACCTAGTGACACAGACCACAAGCACAGGACTGCCTTCCCCATGCCGCTTAGCCCCAATCTGATCGACATACTGCGCGATGAAAAATCCCCGATTGTCATCCTGACGGGTGCGGGCATTTCCAAGGAAAGCGGGCTGCATACTTTCCGCGATCCGGACGGCATCTGGGCAAAATACGATATCTCCGAGGTCGCAACACCCGAGGCCTTCATTGCCAATCCCGATCTGGTGCATCATTTCTACAATGACCGCCGGGCGAGCCTGCATGACCCGGATGTGCAGCCCAATGCCGCCCATCTGGCGCTAGCACGGCTTGAGGCCGAATGGCCGGGTGACGTGCTTCTGGTCACCCAGAACATCGATGATCTGCATGGTCGGGCGGGATCAAAAAACCTGATCCACATGCATGGCGAACTTTTGAAAATCCGCTGCAATCACTGTGACCTGCTGACCGAATGGCCGGGTGACCTTGCCAAGGAAACCCCGTGCCCCAGTTGCGGCAAGGCTGGCGGCCTGCGCCCACATGTAGTGTGGTTTGGCGAAATGCCCCTTGAGATGGAACGCATCTATGCAGCCCTTGGCGAGTGCGGGCTTTTTATCTCCATCGGGACATCGGGCAATGTCTATCCGGCCGCCGGGTTTGTGCAGATCGCCCATGAAGAAGCAGGGGCAGAGACGGTCGAGCTCAATCTCGAACCCAGTTCCGGTGCCACCCAGTTTGATCACAGCCGCTATGGCCCCGCCACCGAACTGGTGCCAGCCTTTGTCAGCGCATTGCTTGGCGATTGATAAAAGACTTACGGATTGATCAGATCACGAAATGATTGCTCGCCCGCATCGCTAAAACGCACGATCCGCGACTCCGGCACCCGCCGCGCCCAGCCAAGATCATAAAACCGGTCCAGCAAGGCGGCCCCGAAGGAGCCCGCCAGGTGCGATTGCCGGGCACTCCAATCCAAACATTCGCGACAAAGCGGTCGGCGCTTGGCCCGCAAGCCGTCCAGATCAATGCCAAACCCGTTGGCAAAATCGATCCCGGCCGGGGTCAGGGCAACGCCATTCACGTCGCTTTCAATGAGCTTGCGTTTGGCAAGACCATCAAACAGTGCCACCCCCATGTCACCGGCCAGATGATCATAACACACCCTTGCCTTGCGCAATTCCGGATCCTTGGGGCCGGTGCGCACCCGGTTATGCCCGACGCGGTTGGCAATCCCCATCAGGACTTCCAGGGCTTCAACAATATCAGGTCCGCTTAACGTGAAATAGCGATGCCGCCCCTCTTTGCGCGGTTTGACGATCTGACCGGCTTCAAGCTTCGCCAGGTGCGAGCTTGCAGTTTGCGGCGTCACACCGGCTTCCTGTGCGAGTTCAGTCGCGGTAAGCGCCCGACCACTCATCAGCGCAGTCAGCATATTTGCGCGCGCCGGATCACCAAGCAATGCGGCCACGCGGGCAATATCGGGTCCTTCTTTCATAGTTCGATGCTAATCGAAGCATTGATGCGCAGCAATCGGGATAATGCAGCTGTCACCCAACAAGCCCCCTCTCCTGAAAGGACGCTGTCATGATCACCTGCTTCATCCGCTATGAGATCGACCCCTACAAAAAAGACGCCTTTATTGAATATGCCCGCAACTGGGGGCAGGCCATTCCACGCTGTGGTGCCGACCTTGTCGGCTATTTCGCCCCGCATGAGGGATCCGTTTCGACCGCCTATGGCATCTATCATTTGCCCGATCTGGCATCATATGAAGCCTATCGCGCACGGCTGAAGGATGATCCACTGGGACGGGAAAACTATGAGTTTTCCCAGCGCGAGAAGTTTATCCTGCGCGAAGAACGCCAGTTTCTGAAACTCGCATCCGCACCGCATTCGGAGCTTATCAAACCATGATTGCCGTCATTTTCGAGGTCACACCACGCGAAGGGCGTTATGACGATTACCTGGCAATTGCCGGTGATCTCAAACCCGTGCTGGAAACCATGGATGGCTTTATTTCCATCGAACGGTTTCAAAGCCTGACCCATCCGGGCAAGGTTTTATCGCTGTCTTTCTGGCGCGATGAAGACGCCATTGCCGCTTGGCGCAATCTTGGGGAGCACCGCGCTGCCCAGACCAAGGGTCGCCACAAGATCTTTGAAGATTACCGTTTGCGAGTGGCCGGTGTGATCCGCGATTACGGCCTGAATGACCGCGATCAGGCCCCGGGTGATTCGCGGGTCCAACATGATCACTGATCGGTAACAGTGATTACCGGGGTTCAGGCCTTTGCCCGTTTCGGGGATGCTTCTTCATCCCCGATTTCACTACTCTCGGCGAATTCGGCGAACTCTTCTTCCACAGCATCCTCGACCGCTTTGGCGCCGCCCTTGTAATCAAGCAGCATCACGGCAAGCACCACGATGCCAGCCCCGATAAAGATGACCGGCACGGGCAGCATGTCAAAGAAGATCAGATCCATCGCCACCGAGAACGGAAGTGCCGTATAGGCCGCGGGCGATACCACGCTGGCATCCGCCACCCGAACCGCGCGCAGCACCATGTAATTGGTCAGCATGGCAAAGAAACCGGCCCCGGATGAATAAAGCCAATCGGCCAGTGACGCCGGATGCCAGGTGATCATCGCAATAGGCACCCAGATCACAATCGCGATGATCTGCGGCCAGAACAGCATGGAAAAATTGGTCTCAGTGCGGGTCAGCACCTTGGCAAACAGGGTCTGGGCAGAAAAGCAAAACGCCCCGATCAGGGCGGCGGCCACGCCAAGCGGCACACCAAAGCCATCCATACGCGGGAAACACATCACCCAAACACCGACAAGGCCCAAAAGGGTTGCGATGATTTTGCGCGGGGTCAGTTTCTCGCCCAGAATCACCACCGCCAACATCACGGTCAGCAAGGCTTCGACAAACAGATAGGCATTGACCTCGGCGATGCTCATCTGGCGCAGGGCAAAGAACACAAAGAACAGCGACCCGTACCACAATACGCCGCGCGCAATATGGGCCATGGGCCGGCGCGTGCGGATCTGGCGCGTGCCGATAAACATGACGATGATCAGGAACACCGCAACCGTGGTCAGCGCGCGCATCGCTAAAATCTGCGATGTCGGAACATCGTGGGAAACAAGCTTGGCACAGACATCAACAAAAACGCCCGAAGCCATGGCGGCCGTCATCCACAGGACGCCGCGGAAATTTCCGCTCAGTCGCGTTGCGGTCATGGTCATTCCTGATTCTTAAGGGGTGCAGGGGTTTCCGGCCGTCAGGGAGTGACGGGCTTACGAGGTGGCGCAAGGGGACATCAAAGAAACATGGCCGGAAACCCTGTATGGCGATGATATTGCCTGCTTGTTTGGAAAAATACGAATGAAGCTTTTTCAGCCATTGTTGAGATTTTTTTGGCCCAATTTCGGGTAAGGCCTGATAGAGAATATAAAACAGTAAAATACCGTCCGGATGGAAACCCCGATGCGCAGAAAGCTCCCCCCGTTGCGCGCCCTCGTCGCTTTTGAAGCCACCGCACGCCATCAAAGCGTGAAGGGTGCCGCCGAAGAATTGCATGTCACGCAAAGCGCGATCAGCCACCAGCTCCGCCAGCTTGAGGAAAACCTTGGCGTGGTGCTGTTTACCCGCAAGGGCCGGGGATTGACGCTGACCAAATCGGCCGAGCTTTTGTTGCCCCGTCTGACAGAGGCGCTTGATGGTATTGCCGATATCACCGGTGAAGTCGGCCCGGACAAGGGCAAGGCGATCCGCATTGGCGCCTTGGCCACCCCGGCACTGACGGTATTGCTCTATGAGCTTGATAACCTGCGTGACCGTTTGCCGGCTGATATCCCCGTTCAGTTTCGCAAGATCGAATTTGATGACGGGCTTGATCCGCTCGAGATCGATCTCGCCCTTCAGATCGCGCCAAAGGATCTGCCCGGCCCCGAAGACTGGATTACCGAGCTTCTGACGCCAGAAGTCTATACCGCGTTCGCCGCCCCGGAATGGCTCGCCAAGCGTGGCTATGATGCCAGCAATGTTGACGTCGGCAACCTTGGCCCGCGCGATATCCTGCTGATCGACAGCGACAGCGAACAGTTTTCCCAGATCGAGCAATGGTTTAGCGATGCCAGTTTCTCACTCGCTGATTGCTGGACCTTCAGCCATCATATCTGGGCACTTGAAGCGGCCCGCGCCGGTCAGGGGATTGTCGCCAGCACGGATGTGGTTGCACGCAACTATGTTGAACGCGGCGAGCTGGTGGCACTTAACTTCCCGGAATTCATCTCGCACTGGTGGTACCGCCTGCTGATCCGCCCAGCACGCGAAAAAGACCCGATCGTCATCGAAGCCGCCAACTGGATCCGCGAACTGATCAACCCGAAAACCGCATCCCTTGCGCGTAAAAAGATGATGTAACGCCATTGTCGTTGTTCTTGGCCGCTCGAAAGGTTAGGATTTGGCCATAAAAATCAGCCTTAAGCCAATGAACGGGGTTATGTGGGGAAGATGACATCCTTGGTGTCAGTCGTGGTCACGACTTATAACTGGCCGGAAGCGCTTTCCTTGGTGCTCAAATCGCTTGCCGATCAAAAAGATCGCAATTTCGAGATCATCATCGCTGATGATGGCTCCGGTGATGAAACCGTGCAGGTCATCAAGGACTTTGTCGCAACAAGCCCGATCCCCGTCAAACATTACTGGCACGAAGATAACGGCTTCCGCGTTGCCAAGGCGCGCAATGGCGCGATTGGATTGTGTGAAGGCGACTTGGTGGTCTTTATTGACGGTGACTGCTGTGTGATGCCCGATTTCATCACCCGCCATCGCAAGGCAGCAACCGAGGGCTGTCTGGTATCAGGCAAGCGGGTCTTCCTCAAAGAACGTCTGACCAATACCCTTCTGGCGCGCAAATGGGCCTTTCACAAATGGCCGCGCCCGCTACTGTTCCTGACCGCCCTGTTTGGTTTCGCCAACCGACCGTTTCAATTCATTCGCCTGCCGCATCATGGCCCCTAGCTTTGGGAACATGAAAAATGCTGGCAAAAGGCGCAAACCTGCAATCTTGCCGTCTTTAAATCCGACATCGATCGGGTGAAGGGCTTTGATGAAAGCTATGAAGGTCACGGCTTGGAGGATTCAGATTTTGTCCTCCGTCTGCTGCGATCCGGCCTGAAGCGCAAGAATGTCGAGTATTGTTCGCCGGTCCTGCATCTTTTCCATGACCGAAAGATCGCCCAGCGCCACGAAGGTGCGAACAATAACGGCAAGCTCTTCAACGAAATGCTGCTGGCTGACACCGAGCGTTTTCTGCCCCTGACGGCAACCAAAGACCCGGCACATAAGCCGGAAAAGGTCCTGGAAGCCGGCGAATAGGCAATCACGCAATTTTCGACCAAGGATGCATGCCGACCCCCTTGGAAGCGAGGGCGTTTCGCGATAAAAGGTCGGCGTCATTCTCCTTCGGGTGCATCTACAGCATCTTCGAAGCTCATATCAGCCGCCCTGGTGATCGGGGCATGCGTTCAAAAAGCGAAAGGGATTTTCCCAGATGGATCTCAGCAAGATTGCCGTTGGCAAGGATGTTCCGTGGGACGTAAACGTCGTCATCGAAATTCCGCAGGGCGGACCGGTCAAGTACGAAGTCGATAAAGACTCCGGTGCTGTCTTTGTTGACCGTTTCCTGCACACCTCGATGTATTACCCGGTCAATTATGGCTTCATCCCGAACACGCTGGGCGAAGATGGCGACCCGGTTGATGCTATGGTCATGTTCCGTGAGCCGGTCGTTGCCGGTTCTGTCATCCGCGCACGTCCGATCGGTGTTCTGATCATGGAAGACGAAGCCGGTCAGGACGAAAAACTGATCTGCGTTCCGCATGACAAGATCGACCCGTACTACACCGACATCAAATCCCACGAAGATCTGCCGCAGATCCTGCGTGACCAGATCCAGCACTTCTTCGAGCGTTATAAAGACCTCGAAAAAGGCAAATGGGTTAAGGTCACCGGTTGGGAAGGCGCTGAAAAGGCCGCCAAACTGATCGAAGAAGGTGTGACCCGCCTCGGCAAATAAGCCAACTACACCGCCGTCTTCGGACGGGCATCGATATCAAACGCAACGCTCCGTCACATTGGCGGAGCGTTGTTTTTTTGACTTATTGGTCGCGTAACAATACTTTGGTGCAGGGGCGCCACCCTTACAGGGTGGTATTGAGGGAAAAATTCACGTTACAGGATACCGTTCGTGACCCACAAAACCGCGCCTGAGAAAACCCACACCATCAACATCATTCTTGATGACATCACGAAGCTTGAGGTCGACGCCATCGTCAATGCCGCGAATGAGGCCCTTCTGCCCGGTGGCGGTGTGTGCGGAGCCATTCATCGTGCGGCGGGGCCGGAACTCGAAGCCGCCTGTCGTCCGCTTGCCCCCTGCCCGACGGGAGAAGCCCGCATCACCCCGGGTTTCGGGCTAAAGGCAAAATACGTCATTCACACGGTCGGCCCGGTCTGGCATGGCGGCACGCAGGGTGAAGCAGATCTCTTGGCAAGCTGTTATCGCCAATCGATCTTGCTGGCCGCCAAGAACAAACTGGCATCCGTGGCGTTTCCTGCCATATCCACGGGCATATTTGGCTATCCGGAAGACCAGGCTGCCCAAATTGCCGTATCAACCATACGTGAACTGACTGGCGAATTGCCCGAAATGCCACAAATTTACCTTTGTTGTTTTTCAGCTTCAGCATGTAGCCACATTGAATCCGCCTGCCACCAATATGATCAAAACCGATAAGGTCCCAGAATAGAATGCAAAGCGACGCTGTTGCAGCCCCTCCGTCCCAAACTGTTGAACTGTCTGCCTCGGCCGACGGGATCTTGCGCGTGGGTGATCACGAATTTCGCTGCGCACTCGGAAAGAACGGCATCACCGATGCAGAAACCAAGACCGAAGGCGACGGCAAGTCACCTGCCGGTCGCTGGCAGTTGCGCTATGTGATGTATCGAGCCGATCGCAGGCCCTGCCCGCGGACCAAGCTTCCGGTCACCACCATCTCGTTTTCCGATGGCTGGTGCGATGATCCCAAACACCCCTATTACAACTGCCCGGTCCGCCTGCCCTTTGATGCCAGCCATGAAAAGCTGTATCGCGAGGATGACGTCTATAACATCATCGTTGTGCTCGGCCATAATGATGACCCGCCTGTGCCCGGCAAGGGATCAGCGATCTTCATGCATATCGCCAAACCCGACTATAGCGGCACCGAAGGTTGCGTTGCCCTGGCCGAAAAGGATCTGGAAACGCTCCTTGGGCTGGCGGGCTATGAGACATTCATCACCATCAATGCGTAAAATCATGGACTTGCCGTTTGAATGGCAACAGCCTAGGTTCTAATGCTGATTGCACGTGCCCGATCAATTCACAGGACAGGCCATGATTGAAGACGATTATCTTTACAAAAAAGGCGGCGTTGCAGGATTTGGGTCCCGACTGAAAGCCATTTTCGGATCGGGTAAATTCTGGACACGCAGTCTTGCTGTAATCGTTCTGATTGCCGTGATCTATTATCCGGCAGGCATGGCGCTTGTGCATCGCATCGATGACAATCCCGACTTTGTCGGCAATTACAAGGGCGGCAGCCACGCGGTCAATACGGCCGCCGGCCTGATTGATCGCGAAGTCAATCAGAACCGCTGGACGGCCAATGACCCGTTCTTCCTGCCAAGCAGCGCACTTGATAACATGCCGAACTTCCAGACCGGCATCGTCTATGCCCTGTCGCGCTTTGCCATCGAGCTGTCCGATCAGATCGGCCGTACCCGTGGCTCAAGCCAGGTCGACCCGGATCTTGATGATGCCGCCGGCCTTTTGAAATTCCGTGGTGACAAATGGGTGTTTGATCCCAGTGTCTCGCTTCTGCCCGGTGTCACATCCGAGCAGCAATATCGTCAGGCTATTCGGTCACTTGAAAGCTATAACGCGCGTCTGCTGAATGGCGAGGCCGTGTTTGAACGCCGTGCTGACAACCTGCAGGAAACGCTGAACCGCTTTGCCAATGATCTTGGTTCGGCATCCGCCCTGATTGATGACAAGGTCGAAAACCCGTCGATCTTTGATCGCACGGCCGATGATGTTTTCTATGCCACCAAGGGCCGGCTTTATGCCTATAGCCTGATCCTGCGCGACCTTGGCACCGATTTCGAACAGATCATCAATGAACGCCAGATCGCACCGGCTTGGGCTGAAATGATCGGATCCCTACAAGCCGCCGCCGCCCTTGACCCGATGGTGGTCGTCAACGGATCGGCTGATGGCATCGTTTTCCCCAACCATCTGGCAGGGCTTGGCTTCTATCTGCTGCGTGCCCGCACCCAGATGCGCGAAATCAGCAGCATCCTGCAACGCTAACGCCGCAGCTGACGTCAATGTGATCACAGTTTGCGGCCGATGGAATACCTGAGTTGCGCGCTGCGACTTGATCTTTTGTGTTTTTTGCCCCATTTAGGGCCTAACAAAATGAAATGCCGACTGTTGAGCGGGCAGCATAAGCCCCGACAGTCAGAGTGAGAGGACAAGCCGACTATGTTCATTCAGACCGAACCGACCCCAAATCCGGCGACACTCAAATTCCTTCCGGGTGAGGAAGTCATGGGCCGCCTTGGCACTGCAAACTTCGTCAAGGGTGACGAAGCCATCAAATCGCCGCTTGCACGCAAGCTGTTTGAAGTTGATGGCATTGCCGGTGTGTTCCTGGGCGGTGATTTCATCACCATTACCAAGGATGACTCCAAGGATTGGCAAACCCTGAAACCGCAGATTCTTGGCGGGATCATGGAACATTACACCTCGGGCCAGCCGGTTCTTGATCAGAACTCCGATGCCGCCACCGGTGCCAGCACCGCTGCCGAAGGCGATGACGAGCTGGTCAGCCAGATCAAGGAACTGCTTGATACCCGTGTCCGTCCGGCCGTTGCGCAGGATGGCGGTGATATCGTCTTCCACCGTTTCGAAGACGGCGTGGTTTTCCTTGAAATGCACGGTGCCTGTGCCGGTTGCCCAAGCAGCACCGCGACACTGAAAATGGGCATCGAAAACATGCTGCGTTATTACGTGCCCGAAGTTCAGGCCGTCGAACCGGTCATGGCCGACTAGGTCCGATCAGGTCATCTGATCCGCACCGGGAAATGGCACCAGACCATCCGGTGAACTGACCGCACGCCTTTTTACGAGTCGTTAACAAATAAAGACGCCCGGCGCGAACTTTTGCCCGCGCCGGGCGTTAAAAATTGGCGCCGAACGAAAAGGTTTTCTTGGCGTTTTCAACTCTCGGAGATATTGCCCGTTGCGGTTATGGCCTGCGGCAGGCATAGATAACCTCCACTTGGGATGGACAGTTCGACTGATCCTGGAGATTCAACAATGGCTAGCGTAAAATCAAACAATTACCGGAATACCGCGCTTGCCTCGATTATCGGGGCTGTTTTTTTCCTGTATATTGGTCTTTTCGCCGGAATTGATCTTTCTCCAACTCCGGAAGGTCTACAGACGGAAACCGCCGAAGTCTCCCCGGACGCGGCTGTCGTCAAGAAGAAGAAACCGGTCTATCGCCGCGGCCCGGAAGTCATCGCACTCAGCCAGTATTTCAAAAGCATCGGCTATCACCTCAACGAGGTTGGCGAAGTCCCGCGCGTCTATATCAAGCGCGTGCCCGATGGTCTTGGTGATCTGGCATCGGTCGATGAACGCAAACAGCTTTTCCTGAAAATCATGCTGCCGCTGGCGATGCGAGTGAACGAGGAAATCTCGGCACGCCGTGAACGTCTGATGGCCATTCAGGCCAAAGGCATTTCAGGCACCCCGGTCAGCCAGTCTGACCAGCAGTGGGTCAACCAGCTGATGAAGCGCTATCGCGTGACCGATGGCGGCATCAATGCCCTGCTTGAGCGTATCGACGTTATCCCGACCTCGCTCATCCTGGCCCAGTCGGCCGAGGAAAGCGGTTGGGGCACGTCGCGCTTTGTGCGCAAGGGCAACGCCCTGTTTGGTCAGTGGGCCTGGGGTGATGACGAGGGCATCGTGCCCAAGGATCGCGAAGACGGCAAAAACCACGTCATCAAGGCATTTGGCAGCCTAATGGACAGTGTTCGGGCCTATGCGCGTAACATCAACTCGCACCCGGCCTATCAGGAACTGCGTGAACGCCGTGCGTCCTTGCGTGCCGAAGGACAGCTAATCAGCGGCTGGGAACTGGCCGAAACCCTGACCAAATATTCCGAACGCGGTGCAGAATATGTCGGCAGCCTGCACGCGATCATGAGCGTGAATGGCCTTAATGAACTTGATGGCTTGACCTTTGCGGTTGGAGAGGTACCCCCACCGCCAAAAGTGCTCGCCGCCCTTGAGGAATAATCCTCAAGCGGCACATCAGGATCGAAATCATGAAAAAAAGGGGACCCAACCGGGTCCCTTTTGCTTTGCCACCATCAGGCCATGTTACGCGTTACGAACGCCCGCGATAAATCCAGCCATTCTCGGATTTGAGCAGGCGAATTTCATCT
Source organism: Thalassospira sp. HJ (assembly GCF_000948415.1). Classification (GTDB taxonomy): domain Bacteria; phylum Pseudomonadota; class Alphaproteobacteria; order Rhodospirillales; family Thalassospiraceae; genus Thalassospira. Next base: position 380,531 of record NZ_JYII01000020.1, read on the forward strand.
TCGATCACCCGGCGATCACCCACCTTGTAAGCACCTTCCTTGAGTGTGAGCATCTTGGTTTTCACAAGGTCCAGCGCATCGCGCACCGTGCTGCCCACATCATCCATCGATCCGGCCGCCTTGCCCTTTTCGGTCACGTCATCGGCGAAATCTTCGACCGTGCGATCAAAGACAAGCTCATAGCGCACCATGACGGTCACTTCGTTGTCTTCTTCGGCAATGCTGTTGGTCTTGGTGACGTTTTCGACATGGCCGACCTTGGCATAGGGATCATCGCGGAACCGTTCGATCACGGCGGTGGTGATTTCATCGGCCGTCGGCCCACTGGCCTGTTCATCTTCACAGGCGGCAAGCAGCGGGAAAAACATGATAACGGCGAAAAACCGGGTCAACTGGCCCATGAGCGATTCCTGTTTTCTAAACGTTTTGTCTGTTCTGCCTGACTTTTGCCGCTGTGATGTGGCGAAAATCAGGTCAGATGTCACATCCTGCCGACAACAACGTCGGTAAGGGGGCATCTCTGCCATCCAGATTACCATTCATCGCCGACAAAACGGCAGGCTGAATTTATTTGCGGCATCCCGCCATGGACCTGATACACAAACGACCCGATATGGTATGGACAGCAAACCTGTTTTCAGTCCTTGAAAATCAGGGTGCTGCGTTCCGAAAGTCCGAGCAAGACACGTGTTATTCGATCTGATCATTGCCATCGCAACCATCGGCGTTGCGTTTGTGCTCTCCATGCGCCGCGTTTCGCGCTCCACCACCTGGCGTGCCGTCGTCACCCCGCTGGCCTCGATCATCGGCAGCGGCTTTTTGCTTCTGGGTCCGTTGCTGAACCTTGGCTATGGCGGCTATGCACCACTGGTCATGCTGGCCCTATGTCTGGTGGCCTATATGTATGGGGCTGTGATCCGCGCCAATATCGCGGCGGGCGAAGATGCCATCATCAACGGCACCCATGGCAAACTGGCGCGAAATGTCGAAACCCTGTCATCCTGGGCGCTGGCCTTTGCCTATATTGTCTCCGTCACCTATTACCTCAATCTGCTGGGTGCCTTTTCGCTCAGCCTGACCCCGTTTAATTCCGCCCTTGATGCCAAACTGATGACCTCGGCGGTCTTCATCATCATCGTCTTTGTCGGCTGGTCACGCGGTTTCCGAAGCCTTGAGCGGCTTGAATATGTTTCGGTCGGCTTGAAACTGGCCATCATTGCCGGTCTTCTCGTCGGGCTGATTGCCCATTTCGGCGAACAGGCCGCCAAGGATCAGCTGATCTTCAATGCCCAGAACATCACCGGCTGGTCGGCAATCACCATGGCCTTTGGTCTTCTGATCACCGTGCAGGGGTTTGAGACATCGCGCTATCTGGGATCAAGCTATGATGCCCAAACGCGCATCCGATCCATGCGCTTGGCCCAGTGGCTGTCGACCCTGATCTATCTGGTTTACATCCTTCTGATTTCCTATGTCTTCGCACCCGATCAGATGTCGTCATCGGAAACCGGCATCATCGACATGATGGAAATCGTCGCCCCGATCCTGCCCTTCATGCTGGTGGCGGCCGCCATGGCATCCCAATTCAGTGCAGCAATCGCCGATACCAGCGGATCAGGCGGGCTGTTTACCGAACTCTCGCGCAATCGCATTTCCGAACATCAGGCCTATCTTGCACTGGGCATTATCGGCATTGCCCTGACATGGGCGGCCGACATTTTCGCGATTGTGAATTACGCGTCGCGTTGCTTTGCCATCTATTACGGCCTACAGGCCGTCCTTGCCGCCATCATTGCCAGACGGCGCGGCGAAGGCTGGTATCGGGTTGGTTTCTTTGCCCTGCTCGCCACCCTTGGCGCGGCAATTGCCATCTTTGGTCAGGCGGTCGAATAACGCGCAGGCCCGGGCCCGATAAAACCCGAACAGAAAAAAGGCGGAGACTGACTGATCAGCTCCGCCTTTTTTGATGTCTGTTTCTGGCCAGATTAGCCGTGCTCTGCCTCATGGGCAGCAAGCGCTGCCAGGTTGACCAGATCGTTCACGGTCGCCCCCATCTGGGCGATCTGAGCCGGTTTTTCCATGCCGATCATCACCGGACCAACCACCGTGCCACCGCCAAGCTTATCAAGCAGCTTCGATGCCGTGGTTGCCGCATGAAGTGCCGGCATGACCAGAACGTTGGCCGGACCCGACAGGCGGCAGAACGGGTAAAGCTTCAGAAGCTCGGTATCGAGTGCGACATCAACGGCCATATCGCCATCGAACTCGAAATCGACATTGCTCTTTTCCAGAATACCCACCGCTTCGCGGATACGGTCGGTATCCTCGCTGTACGGGTTGCCGAAGGTAGAGTGAGAAACCATCGCCACACGCGGCTCATGACCCATCTGGCGGGCTTTCTCGGCCGCCTGAATGGCGATCTCGGCCAGTTCTTCGGCATTCGGCACATTGTGAACGCGGGTATCGGCGATAAACACTGTCCGGCCCTTGGCGATCGCAATCGAAAGGCCCATCGGAATCTCGCCCTCTTTGGCGTCAATCACGCTGGCGATATCGGCAAAGCTGCGATTGAAGTTCCGGGTAAGCCCCGTGATCAGGCCATCAGCATGACCCTTGGCAACCATAACGGATGCAAAAACGTTACGTTTCTGGTTCACCATGCGCTGGCAATCGCGCCACAAATAGCCTTTGCGCTGCAGGCGTTCATACATGAACTCGGCATATTCGCTATTGTGCTTGGAAAGCGCTGCATTGTTGATCTCGACACCATCCAGGCTGTCGATGCCAAGCTTTTTGGCACTTTCGGCAATGCGGTCTTCACGCCCGATCAGGATCGGCGTGCCATAGCCCGAGTTGCGATACGCCACCGCCGCACGGATGACGGTTTCTTCCTCGCCCTCGGCAAAGGCGATGCGTTTCGGATGTGCACGGACATAATCGGAAATCAGCTGCAGATGTGCCGCGGTCGGATCAAGGCGACCACGCAGCTGGTTTTCGTATTCTTCCATGTCAATGATCGGACGACGTGCGACACCGCTATCCATCGCGGCCTGTGCAACCGCCTTCGGCACTGCCATGATCAGACGCGGGTCAAACGGGGCCGGGATGATATATTCCGGGCCATATTGCAAACGACGCCCGGAATAGGCGGCTGCCACTTCATCGGGCACGTCTTCACGTGCAAGCGATGCCACCGCGTGGGCTGCGGCAATCTTCATTTCCTCGTTGATCGTTGATGCCTGAACATCAAGCGCACCGCGGAAGATATAAGGGAAGCCAAGCACGTTGTTGATCTGGTTCGGATAGTCCGAGCGCCCGGTCGCGCAAATCGCGTCATCACGGATCGATGCAACCTCTTCCGGGGAAATCTCCGGATCCGGGTTGGCCATGGCAAAGATGATCGGCTGTTTGGCCATGCTTTTGACCATCTTGGTCGTCACTGCACCCTTGACCGACAGGCCAAAGAACGCATCCGCACCACTCATCGCATCTTCAAGCGAACGCGCATCGGTATCCGCCGCATGGGCCGATTTCCACTGGTTCATGCCATCTTCACGGCCCTTGTAGATCACACCGCGCGAGTCACACATGATCACGTTGTCATGGGCGACACCCATGCTTTTGACCAGCTCGCAACATGCAATCGCGGCCGCACCGGCCCCATTGATGACAAGCTTGATGTCTTCAAGTTTACGACCCGTCAGGTCGCACGCATTGATCAGGCCAGAAGCCGCAATGATCGCCGTGCCATGCTGGTCATCATGGAACACCGGAATGTCCATGACTTCACGCAGGCGCTGCTCGATGATGAAGCATTCCGGCGCCTTGATGTCTTCAAGGTTGATCCCGCCAAAAGATGCACCCAGGAAGCGCACGCAATTGACGAACTCGTCAACGTCTTCGGTCGAAACTTCAAGATCAAGACCATCAACATCGGCAAAGCGTTTAAACAGAACAGCCTTGCCTTCCATCACCGGCTTGGAGGCCAGCGCACCAAGATTGCCAAGGCCCAGAACGGCAGTACCGTTGGAAATGACCGCAACGATGTTGCCCTTGGAGGTATAGTCATAGGCGGTCGCCGGGTTCTTGGCGATTTCAAGACAAGGCACCGCAACACCCGGCGAATACGCCAGCGAAAGGTCGCGCTGAGTGGTCAGCGGTTTGGATGCGGTGATTTCGATTTTGCCGGGGCGGCCGCTGGAATGAAACAGCAGCGCTTCACGGTCACGAACCTTGATTTCTTTATCTGACATTGTGTTTTTCACTGACGCTTGCGTGGTGAGATGGAAAGCAACCTGTTCGGTCTGTGTTCTTCTTGAGTGTAGTTTATCCTGATCGACAAATTTCCGGTGTGGGACCGTCATGTCGGACCGCCCAATAAATCAGGCTTCTTGCCCCGGGTCAAAGGCGACGTTAACGGCAACCGCAAAATTACGTAGCGTTTTCCGTATGTTGCGTCGCAACATGCCCATCAGATCCGGCCTGTCTCACGGGCCAAAATTCAACCTTGGGCATCCCGGTGCGAGCGGGCATGTCGTCCGGCCCGGCAAGAAGCCGTGATTTTTCAGGGATATAATCGCACGCGCGCAAATGGCCCGGTTAATCGACGTTTCTATTGCGCCGCGCAATCAAGGCCGGGCTTGAGCCCCGAGCATGAACTTTCCATGATACGAAAAACGGGGGATGATGCCCCCGTGATCCTGTTGCCGTGCCAGCGTTGCGCTGTCGCGCTATGCAGAGTCTGCTGCAACGGTGGCCGCTGCTTATTTCGGCATATGCATGTGGATGTTGGTCGCACCATGCTTTTCAAGGATGGCGCGTGCCTTGCCTTCGGCACCGTCATGGTCTGGATCAATCCGCACCCAAAGGATGACCGAGCCGGCGTCCACCGCGCGGGCGAAATCATCGGTATGCGGGGTGGAGGTCACTTCATCGATGAACTCACGCAGGGCCACCGCACCCACACCGGCACCGACCGCAATCGCAGCAGCCGCAGTTGCAGCACCACCAAACAGGGCAATCGCACCGGATGCCACCAGCGGCACTTCATATTTGGTTTCACCGACCAGCGCGGTCAGCACATCCGACCAGGACCGGCCATCCTTGCCAGCCACATCGATGGATTCATGGGAGCTAAGGACCGACAGATCGGTGCGTTCAAACCCGGCATCGCGAAGCGCACGCAGGGCCGCATCGAAACCGTCCTTGGTATCAAACAGTCCGACCAGTTCCGGGGCCTGCGGGATGGTTTGTTCTTCTGCCATTTTGTACGCTCCTTGCTCACTGTTATTCTGTCGCCGAAACCGGCGTTTGGTTGTTGCTCTGTATCTTTATATATTTCGCAGAAATTCAGGCGTTGCAATGGCATAGATCAAGTTTTATCACCGCACCAGTTCGGGTCACTCTCTACGCCTCTCGTCTTTGCCTTCAGGGTTTGCTATCAAGTCATCATGAACCAGATCGCTGATAATTCCGATACCACACCGACCGCCCCTTCCTTCTCTAGGGATGGCGCGACGCCGATGATGATGCAGTTCCTTGAAATCAAGGAACAGTATCAGGACTGCCTGCTGTTTTATCGGATGGGCGATTTCTACGAGCTGTTCTTTGACGACGCGGTCAAGGCCGCCGAAGCCCTTGATATTGCCCTGACAAAACGCGGCAAGCATCAGGGTAACGAAATTCCCATGGCCGGTGTTCCCGTCCATAGCCACGAAACCTATCTGCAGCGCCTGATCCGCAAAGGTTTCCGGGTGGCCGTCTGTGAACAGATGGAAGACCCGGCCGAAGCCAAAAAGCGCGGTGCCAAATCCGTGGTCAAGCGCGGTGTCGTCCGCCTGATTACGCCGGGTACACTGACCGAAGACAGCCTGCTTGATGCACGGCGCCATAACTATCTGGCCGCTGTATCGGAAGTCCGCGGCAAGATCGGACTGGCCTGGCTTGATATGTCGACCGGGGATTTCTTTGTTCAGCCATCCGACATGGCGGGTCTTAGTGCCGCTCTTGCCCGGCTTGATCCGGGTGAAATCCTGTTTTCGGAAAAGATGCTGAACCGATCCGAAGTGTTCGACATCTATGCCGAATATAAAAACATCATCACCCCGCAGCCGACCGCGCGCTTTGATGCCGAAAACGCTCAGCTGCGCCTCAAAAAGCTTTATGAGGTCGAGGCCCTTGATGCCTTTGGCGGCTTTGAAGTGGCCGAGCTGTCGGCTGCCGGTGCGCTGATTGATTATGTCGAGCTGACCCAGAAGGGTCAGATGCCCCGCCTCGCCCCACCGACCCGTGTGGCCGAGGGGGCAGCGATGGAAATCGACGCCGCAACGCGTCGGTCACTCGAACTCATCCAGACCCAGTCGGGTGAACGCAAGGGCTCCCTGCTTTCGGTCATTGACCGCACCCGCACCGGGGCTGGCGCGCGTTTGCTGGCGGCCCGCCTGTCTGCGCCGCTGACCAATGCTGATGAAGTTAACAAGCGCCTTGATCTGGTGGAATATTTCCATGATCGCGATGGTTTGCGATCTGATCTGCGCGCGGCCCTTGGCGAATGCCCCGATATTGAACGTGCGCTGTCGCGCCTGTCGGTTGGCCGTGGCGGTCCGCGTGATATGGCGGCAATGCGCGATGGTCTGTCCTGTGCCTTTGCGATTGGCAATCTTCTGAACAAGCCCGATGGCGGCAATGACGGACTGACCGCACAGCCCGAAGCCCTTTCGGACCATTTGACCATGATGGGTCATCACGGCGATCTGATTGATCTGTTGCGCCGCGCGATTGCCGAAAGCCTGCCGCTTCTGGCGCGCGATGGCGGCTTTATTGCCGGGGGTTATCACCCGCCGCTTGATGAGCTCCGCATGCTTTCAAGCGAAAGCAAAAAGCTGATCGCCAATCTGCAGGCCCGCTATACCGAGCAGACCGGGATTTCCAATCTCAAGGTCAAGCACAACAACGTTCTGGGCTATTTCATCGAAGTGTCGGCCAAGACCGCTGACAAGATGATGGAAATGGATGAGTTCATCCACCGCCAGACCATGGCCAATGCGGTGCGCTTTACCACCGTCGAACTGTCTGAGCTTGAAAGTAAGGTCTCCAAGGCCGGTGATCAGGCCCTCGCCCTTGAGCTGGAGCTGTTTGAAGAACTGGTTTCGGCCGTTCTGGCCAAGGCCGATGACATCGCCAAATGCGCCCAGGCGCTTGCCGGACTTGATGTCTCAGCCGCCCTTTCGGAACTGGCGCGCGATCAGGGCTGCATTCGCCCGAACATTGATAACAGCCTCGCCTTTGACATCACTGCGGGTCGTCATCCGGTGGTCGAAGCCGCCTTGCGCGAAAATGGCGATTCACCGTTTGTCGCCAATGACTGCCGCCTTGAAGATGAACAAAGCCTGTGGCTGATCACCGGTCCGAACATGGCCGGTAAATCGACCTTCCTGCGTCAAAACGCCCTGATTGCCGTTCTGGCCCAGATCGGTGCCTTTGTCCCGGCGGCCAAGGCCCATATCGGCGTGATTGACCGACTGTTTTCGCGCGTAGGTGCTGCCGATGATCTGGCGCGCGGGCGCTCGACCTTCATGGTCGAAATGGTCGAAACGGCATCGATCCTTAATCAGGCAACCGATCGCTCGCTTGTCATTCTGGATGAAATCGGGCGCGGGACGGCGACCTTTGATGGCCTCTCAATCGCTTGGGCCGTGGTTGAAAACCTCCATGAAATCAACAAATGCCGTGGCCTCTTTGCCACCCACTATCACGAACTGACGGCCCTTGCCGCCAAGCTCGAACACCTGTCATGCCACACCATGCTGATCAAGGAATGGCAGGGCGAGGTCGTCTTCCTTCATGAAGTCGGCGCAGGCAGTGCGGATCGATCCTACGGCATTCATGTCGCCCAGCTGGCTGGCCTGCCCAAACCGGTGATCAAGCGCGCCGAGCAGGTTCTCAAAACCCTTGAAAAGGGTGAACAGGGCGGTGCGGTATCCAAGCTTGCCGATGACTTGCCGCTATTTGCTGTCGCCATCGAGCAGGCCGCCAAGGAAGAACGCGCAAGCACCCCTGCCCTGTCAGACGATCAAAAGGCGGTTCTCGATGCGGTTTCCGATCTTGATCCCGACAACATGACCCCGCGCGAAGCCCTTGATGCGCTTTATCGCTTACGCACTTATCAGGAAAAATAAGCAGAAAATATCTATTTCTTTAGGGAACTAAGGTAAAAGTCTGCAGAAGAGCGGATTAACTGTGCAAACTTACGTCTATCCTCAACAGAACTATCCACTTGAGCGATACGACAAGACTCTACTTCAAGTTGCCTTGCCATTTCTAAGACAGTTGTCTGTTTCGATTCTGGATTCGAAACAGATGAAACAGGATATTGATTGGCAGCGTTTGACATAGTCAATCTCCCGAAGTTAATCGCCAGTTTAGCGCGATGGAATGAGTTTGTCGATATCTAGCAGTGGATTTTCGCCAGCTCGCTCGACGAGTATACCAACGACAGCGGCGGCGGCTTCTACCACGAGGCAATTGCTTGAGTCAAACCTACCAACGACATCTGAACTACCTATTAACACACCATATGGTTGTTCAGAATTATGTTTATTCATAATAGGACAAGACACATAGGAAACATATGTTGCTGTGTCGTAGTCTTTCGTGTGCTCGTTGGGCACGCACATTGCGTTTGAAATATCTTGGCTATTCGCATTTTGTGTGATGGTTGCCCCTTCGATCTGGGCTGTAGCCTTTTGGAATGTCATGCCAACATGTCCAAAACCGCTCTTCCATTCCCGACCCATTCCATCGGAAGGGTGATTTTTTGCACAACTCCTCCAAACCGGCCTCAAACAGTCTGATGAGGAATCATATAAATAAACTGAGAACGACCACTTTTCTCCAGCTTCAAACTCAAAAACATCATGTGAATTCCAAATAACGCTAGCTAGTGACTCATCTATCATTCGGTTTAGGCCAATGGAATCATTATACTTTTTCTCTATATATTTATCGATCATCGAAAGTGACGACCTCATCCAGAAAAAAATTAATACATTTCTATCCAGAGAAACCTCTACCTTGTTTTTCTGCTCCAAAAGGAGCTCATATCGTTGGCAAATATCTTCAACATCATAATGGATTAGCGAGCTGACATGACCGTCATTGAACACAAAACTAGAAACTACAACTTGCATCACAAGAATTAATGCAACAATTATCCAAAACATATTGGCATTTAGGGAAATCATGTCGTCCTTAAACGCCAGTATTACGGCAGCGAACAATGGTATAATCACAAGCGCGCAAACTTTAGCTGTGGTTTTAAAGTTCTGAATCGACCTTAATTCTTGCTCTGAGCGTTTTTTATATTTTCTAAGAACTCTCGAAAAATCCCCCACTTTCCCCCCTCCAACCACAAAATATAAACACATCAAAAGCCTAAACTGAACATACTCTACTTTAGATTGATGTAAATTAAAAATATAAACTCTAACGGTTAGCACATGTCGCAGCCCACATTTCAAGCACTTTACCGTCAATCAAATAACCCATAATAGTATTGACTATGTACAAGATCAGAAAGCAGCGCGAAATCATCGACCGCAAAAAGGTCTTTGCCGAGCTTGAGGCCATCGCAAATGATCCCGAACTCAAAAGCTTCAAACAGCGAACCGCTGTTCTCAACAAGCTGAAATCGGTGCTTGAGGCCGGGCGTGCCGTCATCCGCGCGCGCTTCGAAGAAAGCAATTCCGGGCAGGACACGGTTTTCTCAAACAGTTTCCTGATGGATCAGATCGTGCGTCTGATCCACGATTTCGCCACCACGTTTGAATATCCGCTGCACAATCCGACCAATGAACAGCGCATGTCAGTCGTGGCTGTTGGCGGCTATGGCCGGGGTGACATGGCACCGCATTCGGATGTCGATATTCTGTTTCTGTTTCCCTACAAACAGACCGCCAATGGCGAGCAGGTCGTTGAATTCATTCTTTATATGCTGTGGGATCTCGGGCTTAAGGTCGGCCATGCGACGCGCTCGGTCGAAGATTGCCTGCGCATGGGAAAACAGGACATCACCATTCGCACCAACCTGCTGGAAAGCCGGTTCGTCTGGGGGGATGAGGAAACCTACAAGCTGTTTCGCGCCCGCTTCATGGACGAACTGGTCAAGGGCAGCGGCATCGAGTTCATCGAAAAGAAACTCGGCGAGCGCGATGAACGCCATACCCGCATGGGCGATTCGCGCTATGTGGTCGAACCCAACGTCAAGGACGGCAAGGGCGGGCTTCGCGATCTCCATACCCTGTTCTGGATTGGCAAATACCTTTATCGCGTCAATTCACCGATGGAGCTGGTTGATCTCAAGGTCCTGACGCGTAAGGAAGCACTCGGCTTCCTCAAGGCACAGAACTTCCTCTGGGCGGTACGTTGCTGGCTGCATTATCTGTCTGACCGCGAAGAAGACCGCCTGACATTCGACATGCAGCGCGAAATCGCAAACCGCCTTGGCTATACCGATCATGCCGGCGCATCCGGCGTTGAGCGCTTCATGAAGCACTATTACCTGATGGTGAAGCATGTCGGCAGCCTGACGCGCATCTTCTGCGCAGCCCTTGAAGAAAGCCATCAGCGTCGCCCGCTGATCCGCTTCCCGGGCAAGCTGTTTGGCACCAAGGAAATTGACGGGTTTGAACTGCGCAATGAACGCCTGACGGTCGAAAGCCTTGATGTTTTCAAGAACGACCCGATCAAGATTTTGCGCCTGTTTCTGGTCGCCCATCAGAACCGGGTCGGCATTCACCCGGAGACGCTTCGCTGGATCACGCAAAGCCTGAAATATGTTGATCACAAGCTGCAAAATGATCCGGACGCCAACGAGGTCTTCCTTGAAATCCTTACCCAGCGCGACAGCCCGGATGTGACGCTCCGCAAGATGAACGAGGCCGGCGTACTGGGCCGTTTCATCCCCGATTTCGGGCGTGTCGTCGCCCAGATGCAGTATGACATGTACCACACCTACACCGTGGACGAGCATACCATCCGCGCGATCGGCATCCTCAATCAGATCGAAACCGGCGAACTGGCCGAAGACGCACCTGTCGCCACCCGCATCATGGGTCAGGTGATTTCACGCCGTGTGCTCTATGTCGCGGTCCTGCTCCATGACATCGCCAAGGGACGTGGCGGCGATCATTCGGAACTCGGTGCTAAAGTTGCCGAAAAGCTGTGCCCGCGTCTGGGCCTGTCGCCAGCCGATACCGAAACCGTTGCCTGGCTGGTCAAGGCGCATCTGTGGATGAGCCTGACCGCGTTCAAGCGTGATCTTAATGATCCCAGCACCATTCGTTCCTTCGCCGATCTGGTGCAATCACAGGAACGCCTGCGTCTGTTGCTGTGTCTGACAGTTGCCGATATCCGGGCGGTCGGCCCGAACATCTGGAACGGTTGGAAGGCGACGCTTCTGCGTGAACTTTATTACGCCACCGATGACATGCTGTCGGGCGGTCTTAATGCGGATAGCCGCGATTCGCGCGTTGCCAACGCACAAGCAGCCCTTCGCGAAGCGCTCAAGGATTGGCCGGAGAAGGATATCGAGGACTTTATCGAACGCGGCTATCCGTCCTATTGGCTGAGTTTCGATACCGACATCCACGTCCATCACGCCCATCTGACCCATGAGGCCCGGAAATCCGGGGCCGACATCACGGTCGATGTGCGCATTGATGCCGATATTGATGCCACCGAAATCACCGTGCATTGCACCGACCATCCCGGCCTGTTTTCCCAAATCGCCGGGGCCATGGCGCTGTGCGGGGCCAACGTAGTCGATGCAAAGATCCTCACGCTTGCGGACGGTATGGCGCTTGATACCTTCTTTATCCAGGACACCAATGGCGAGGCGTTTAACGACACGGCCAAGCTCGAACGCCTGCGCGAAACCCTGGAAAAGGTCATTTCCGGTCAAATTCGCCCAAGTCAGGAAATCCAGCGGCGCCAGACCAAGGATAACAAGCACCGCACCGCGGTCTTCAAGGTCGAACCGAACGTCATCATCGATAACAAGGCCAGCCGCACCCACACGGTGATTGAAATCACCGCGCGTGACCGTCAGGGCCTGCTGTATGACATCACGCGTGCGCTGCGCGATCTTTCCATGCAGATCGCCTCGGCCCGGATTTCCACCTTTGGCGAGCGCGCGGTTGACGTGTTTTACGTGAAGGATGTGTTCGGGCTCAAGATCGACAGCCGGACCAAGTTCGTGCAGGTCAAGGAAACCCTGACCCAGGCGATTCGCAACGACTAGGGTCGAATCCCAAATTCAAACAAGCCGGATCGATCCAATACCCATGCGCTACCATCGGTAACACCACGGTATGGATCAGATCCGGCTGTTCCCGGCCGTTATGGCCGGTACAGTGCTCGTATTTGCTCATATTCTTTTTTGGAAATTGTGACGGACGAGGAAGGGTAAAACCAAACCCGGCAGCGCGACCTGTTATTCACGGTGCCGAAATCCTCGGAGTGCAGCAGGTTGAGGTGGATCCCTTAATTCCCCGCCCGTCCAATATGAGGCTCGCGTCCCAACGAACCCTCAGCGAGTCAGAATATGGAGCCATCGCAACTGTTTTTCTGTGACGGTTGTCACAGGGCCCCCAAAAAAATCATCTTTTTCAATCAAGTTCATAAAAATGCGATATATCCCGCCACTTCTGGCGGCGAAAATTACGACTATTTTCACCTTCGGCTGTCAGATTTCTGTCCATCAAGCTTGAAAATACCGCAATCGCACGTCATCACCGCCTGATTGATCGACCGGTTTGACGTCGAATCGCGACTTAGGGTCAGGACCTACTAATTTGATTTGAATGGCGGAGTTTATATTTGTGAAATCCAAGGAAAATTCCGCCGAGCGGGTTGGTATCCCGCACAAGGGATTTGACGCAGGAGTTCGCAAATATAAACTCCGTCTTTCGGATCGCTCAGATTTGCACGGGCTACTTTGTCGCAAAACCTTGAAAGATAAAAATCTTCCGGCGGCTTCGCTTCGTGTATCCGCACAAATCTGAGCGACCATTCAAACCAAATTAGTAGGTCCTGACCCTAAATACGGAACGCTTAAAGAATGTCGCTTGTCCGCTCTATTGCCACGGTGAGTGGTTTTACCCTGCTGTCCCGGTTGCTGGGATTTTGCCGCGATATTCTGATTGCCGGGATGCTCGGTGCGGGCGGCATGGCCGATGCGTTCTTTGTCGCGTTCAAGTTTCCCAACCTGTTTCGTCGCCTGTTTGGCGAAGGCGCGTTTTCCGCAGCCTTCATCCCGCTTCTGGCCAGCGACATTGAAAAACGCGGTCTGGATGTCGCGCGCGAATTTGCGGCGCGCGCCATGTCGATGCTGGTTCTGATCACCGGTTTTCTGGTGGCGATCATTGAAATCCTGATGCCCTGGGCGATGTATGTGTTTGCGCCGGGTTTTGCCGAAAACCCTGAAAAGTTCGCACTTGCCGTCGAACTGTCGCGCATCACATTTCCCTATCTGGCGTTTATTTCCGCCGTCGCCCTGATGTCTGGCGTGCTTAACACCCTGCATCGCTATGCCGCTGCAGCCGCCGCCCCGATCATTCTTAATATCTGCCTGATTGCGGCCTTGCTTGGCCTGACACCCGTGACCGAAACCCCCGCCCACGCCCTTGCATGGGGGGTGGCGATTGCCGGTGTTGCACAATTCATTGCCCTGGTGATTGCCTGCAAGCGGGCTGGCTTTGCCATCAAATGGCAGCTGCCGCGCGTTGATGACCGCATCAAGCTTCTCGGTAAACGCATGATCCCGGGCATGATTGGCGCGGGGGTCTATCAGATCAATCTTCTGATCGACACCATGTTGGCCTCCCTTGTGTCCGACGGTGCGGTTTCCTGGCTTTACTATGCCGATCGTGTGCAGCAACTCCCGCTTGGCGTCATTGGCATTGCCATTGGTACGGCCCTTTTGCCAACCCTTTCGCGCCAGTTGCAGGGCGATGATGCCAAAACCGCGATGTATAGCCAGAATCGCGGTATTGAAATCGCCCTTCTCCTTACCCTTCCGGCCGCGGTTGCCCTTGGGGTCATGGGACTTCCGGTGATCAACGTTCTGTTTGAACGCGGGGCCTTTGGCGCGGAAGAAACCCTGATGACCGGCATGGCGCTGACGGTCTTTGCCTTTGGCCTGCCGGCCTCGGTTCTGGTCAAGGTGTTGGCACCGGGCTTCTTTGCCCGCGAAGACACCAAAACACCGATCCGCATCGGCATTTCCTGCATGGTACTCAACATCATTCTGATCGTGGTTTTGATGCCATGGTTCGGACATCTTGGTATTGCGGCAGCGACCTCTGTTTCGGTCTGGGTCAATGCGATGTCGCTTGGCATTATCTTGCACCGGCGCGGCGATCTGACATTTGATAGCCGCCTGACCCGGCGTGTGCCGCGCATTCTTCTGGCATCCACCCTGATGGGATCGGCCCTTTGGTTTGCCATTGACGCCTTCTGGCAAAATGATGCGCTTTCGATCACGCGGATCATCACCATGGCGATCTGTGTTGGTGGCGGCATGGCGGTTTATGCCATCAGCGCCCAACTGCTTGGCGCGACCAGCGTTTCCGAGCTCAAAAGTACTTTGAAACGCGGAAAACCCGCCTGATTACAATTAATCGACCGGTTTCCTGACAAGCAGCTTGACCTTACCCGGCCACGGGGCTTAACTCGCGCGCGAAACTTGCATGCTCGTCCGCCGGCGGGTGTCCAAAACCTGGCGGAGTATGCAAGTCCCGTTACTCAAAATATGAAATGGACGACGACGTTATGGAACGTGTGTTTTCGGGCGCTCAGCCCACCGGTAACCTTCACCTTGGCAACTATCTTGGCGCGATCCGCAACTGGGTCGAATTGCAGAAGAAATATGAATGCATCTTCTGCGTGGTCGACATGCATGCCATCACGGTCTGGCAAGATCCCAAGGAACTGCGTTCCAACATTCGCGAACTGGCCGCCAGCATGATCGCGTCTGGCATCGATCCGGAAAATCAGGTGCTGTTTAACCAAAGCCAGGTTTCCGCTCATGCCGAACTGGCCTGGATCTTTAACTGTGTCGCGCGCATCGGCTGGATGAACCGCATGACCCAGTTCAAGGAAAAGGCGGGCAAGCATCGCGAAAACGCGTCGCTCGGTCTTTATGCGTATCCGAGCCTGATGGCGGCTGACATTCTGGCCTACAAGGCGACCCACGTGCCGGTCGGCGAAGACCAGAAGCAGCATCTTGAACTGGCCCGTGATATCGCGTTGAAATTCAACACCGATTACGGCGTCGAAGGTTTCTTCCCGCAGCCCGAGCCGCTGATCCTTGGTCCGGCAACCCGTGTGATGTCGCTGCGTGACGGTTCGAAAAAGATGTCGAAATCCGATGCGTCAGACATGGCGCGCATCAACATGACCGATGATGCCGATACACTGGCCAAAAAGATCCGCAAGGCAAAGACCGATCCGGAGCCACTGCCAAGTGAAGCCGCCGGTCTTGAAGGCCGCCCGGAAGCCAAGAACCTGATCACCATCTATGCTGCGCTCACCAACAGCACGGTTGCGGATGTTCTGACCGAACATGGCGGCACGCAGTTCTCTGGCTTCAAACAGGCACTGACCGACGTCGTTGTCGAAAACCTGGCACCGATTACCGAGGAAATGGCACGTCTGAATGCAGATCCGGCCTATATCGATTCTGTTTTGGCCAAGGGTGCGGAACGCGCGAATGTCATTGCCCAGCCGATCCTCAAAGAGGTCAAGGAAATCGTCGGTTTCCTCAACAGCTGATCACGCCAGGCAAATCTGAATAACAAAAAGCCCGCCGGTTCAAACCAGGCGGGCTTTTTTGTTTTGATACCGAAACAGGCCTTATCAGATCGAATTTCCGGGCTGTGCCGGGTTCTGCTGCATCGCCTGATATTTCTTGAGGCCATCCATCATTGTTTGGCTGAACCACGCCCCGACCGGCGCATCACCATTCATGTTATTGGATGCCTGCTGCAAAAGCGGATGATTGGCCGGATCATCAGCCACTGGCGCACTGGCCGGTGTGGCTGAGCCGCCCTGATCTGCATTTGCAACATCATATCCGTCATAGGTATTGGCCGGGCCGCTATCAGCAACCGCGTTATTGCTGGCAACCGCATCGGCGGCCATGGTCTGGGCCTTTTCGCGGCCAAGGGCAGCATTAAACCGTGCCGCCATTTCAGCAGCCGAAAGCGGCGCGCCATCGGCGCCTGTGGTCTGGACTTCAGTCGCCTTGCGCGCGGCGGCTTCGGCTTTCACCGCGTTTATCTTGGCGTATTTGGCTTCATGGGCTGCCATTTCGGCTGAAATGGCAAATGTGTTGTTCTGTCGGCTGACCCGGCCACTGCTTGCGGCACGCGCCCAGACAGTATTCGCTTCACCGGTGCTAGTAACCGGGCGACGAACCGGCTCATTTGCCGTGGAGCTTGATGCCACCGTTTTGCTGAATGTCGAAACCGGATTTGCCGTGCCTGCCGATGCCATGGCGACCATCAGCTCTGCAGGATCGGATGTTTGGGCGGTAGCGGCAGATGCCATTTCGGCTGCAGGCTGCGCTGACGGTTGGGATGCGGCAACTGCCGGATTGGCTTGATTATTCGCGGCCGGATTGGCCGGAGTCGGGCTGGCTTGCGCAACCTGCGTTGCCTGCATGCCTTGCGCCCACGGCACATTCAGGTCTGACGCCTGAACACCAACACTGCCCGCACTATTGGCAGAAGCCAGCACGGCCTGATCAACCGGTGTGGTTGGGGCTGATTGCACGATGGTCGCCTGTTCGGCTGCACTGGCGGGTTGGGCCTGATACCCGCTCATCCAGGGCAGAACCAGATCGCCCTGATAGCTACCGTTTTGCGCCACAGTGGCTTGCTGGTTTTGGCTGGCATCAGTCGCATCAGCCACCGCCGTGCCATCATCAATGCCACTGCCGCCAAAGCTGTCTTCGACAAACGCCATGACGTGGCTGCCGGTATCGTCACCGGTGACCGCATCAACCACGGCATCAATGGCCGCACCGGCAAGGCCAAACACCCCGCCAAACAGGCCACCGCCCGCAACGCGCGCGCCATTGCCGATCTCATCACCGGTGAGAGAGCGATAAATCATCCCGACACCGGGAATATGCTGCAGGGGATTGATCACATCGAGGATGTCGGTGAATTCAAAACCGTCCTCGCCAAACATGTATTGCGAAAATGTCCGGCCTTCGCCGTTACCCGACAGGGCATCAGCCGCATTCGACTGGGCAAACTTGTTGTCTGCTGCCCCGCCTGCGCTCCCTGTGCCACCGGTTATGCTACCGGGCGAAATTTGCCGCCAATTTTCACCAATCGACATGTCTGTCCTCCTCTTGCCAGATGATTTGCAAAAGGAGTGCCAGTTTTAGCATTCGCTAAAACATTGAAATACCGAGATTTTATTGGGAAGGCCTTCCGCCAGATCTGCCCGTCGGAATCTTCTGCCGGGTAGCATCGGCACGGTTAAATCAGGCAGAGCTTAAACTGTGTGGGATGTGGCGAAAATGACGGGTTCGGCGAGCACGGGTGCGCAGCGTACTTACGGTACGTGAGCGCCCTGCGCAGAAGAAACCGTTATTTGCAGGCCATCCCACGCAGTTTAGAACAGATGTCCAGCCCGCTCTTTCTTGGTCTGGAGATAGAATTCATTATGACCATTGGACGGGAATTTGTGCGGCACACGTTCGGACACCGTCACACCCCAGCTTTCAAGCCCGGTGAGCTTTTCCGGATTGTTGGTCAGCAGGCGCACGCTTTCAAAGCCCAGCTGACGCAGCATTTCGGCCGCCGGGCGATAAACACGCTCATCGGCGTCAAAGCCAAGTTCCTCGTTGGCATCAAGGGTATCAAACCCGCGATCCTGAAGCGCATAGGCGCGCAGCTTGTTAACAAGCCCGATACCACGCCCTTCCTGACGCAGATAAAGCACAATGCCGCCCTGCCCGCTTTTGGCGATTTCCGAAATGGCACCACGCAGCTGCGGCCCGCAGTCACAGCGCAGCGACCCGATCAGATCACCGGTAAAGCATTCCGAATGCAGGCGGATCAGCACCGGTTTGTCCTTGGCCGGTTCATCAATCACGATCGCCAGATGTTCCTGCCCGCCATCTTCCGGACGAAACGCAATGACGGTGACATTTTCCGCATCTTCAAGCGGTACGCGCGCTTCGCTGACCTGACGCAAGGATGCGGCCGAAGCATTTTCATAGCCATTGATGCTTTCAGACTGCAACACCAGCAAGTTCTGCGACCGTGCAAGGGTTTCAAGTTGATCGGCGCTGACCGGCACCGTCACCACAGCGGGCAACAACCGCGCAAGCTTTGCCAGACGGATGGCGGCATGTTCGGCCATGCTGATCGGGCGCCAGTCCCCATCGGGCAGCGCATCAAGATCAAGCAACGGATTGGCAATTTCCCCCAGTCGATTGGCGTCAACACCGGATGGCGTGGCAGACACAAAAGCCACAAACGGATCATCCTTGGCAGCCTGACCAAGCGATTTGGCCCGCACGCGCGGAAGGACGATTGCCGGCGCGGTCTCGTTTCCAGTGATGTCGCAAAGACGTTCCAGACCATGTTGCGAAAGCGGCTCAGCGGCAATCACGGCAACGCTGTGCGCCTCGCCATTGTCGTGACCCTGGACCAGAACGATCTCGCCACGGCGCAAATCTGCCACAGCACGGGAAACCGTCACCAGATCGGTCGCCGGGATCAGATTGCTGTCATTTTGGGCCGTCACGGCGGAGCTTTGGGTCATCGGCATCTTGTCTTTGTGATCACAACATCGCGATCCGGTGGCTATGGGGCTGGATAAAGACCCGGTTTAATTCATATAAGCGCATCAGGCGGCGCGAACCTGCTTATACGGTGATGCGCAAAATCGCAGGAAGACGCGCATCTTTCAAGATTTTACGACATCACGTTATAGACAAATCGCCCCTACTACCTAATCCGGGTTGGCCGGGAGTTAAAGGACCAAAGCGAAAACAGTTTGTTCTTGAAAATACAACGAAGGGTCAGGACCTGTTAATTTGATTTGAATGGCAGAGTTTATATTTGTGAAATCCTAGGAAAATCCCGCAGGGCGGGTCAGCATCCCGCGCAAGGGGTTTGACACGGGAGTTCGCAAATATAAACTCTGTCCTTTGGATCGTTCAGCTTTGCACGGCCTAATTTGTCGCAAAACGTTGAAAGATAAATATCTTCCTGCGGTTTTGCTCCGCGTATCCGCACAAAGCTGAGCGACCATTCGAACCAAATTAACAGGTCCTGACCCTAAGATGCTGATCCTATGGTTCGGCGCGAAAGACTTGATGCATATATGGCGGGCCCGCAGCGAAAGTGCCACAAAAACAACCCGCTAAATCAACACCAAGCACAGATCCCGGATTTGAGGGTGGGTCTGACAAGCAGCAAGGGATGGTGAATGTCGACAGGTAAACAGGTTCTGGTGGTTGAGGATGATGCAGCCCTTAGCCAGTCTCTGACGGAACAGCTCAGACTTCATGAAGATTTTGAATGCGTGGTTGCCAATAGCGGCAAGGATGCGCTCGATCTGGCCAAGGATTCCTATTTTGACGTGATCCTGCTCGATGTCGGGTTGCCCGATATGGATGGCCGCGATGTCTGCAAGCTGATGCGCCGCGCCAATGTCAAATCACCGATCATCATGCTGACCGGGGCCAATAGTGATTCTGACACCATCCTGGGTCTTGAGTCGGGCGCCAATGACTATGTCACCAAACCGTTTCGCCTTAACGTATTGCTGGCGCGCATTCGCGCCCATATCCGCCAGCATGAACAAAGTGAAGATGCGGTCTTTGTCATCGGCCCGTACAGCTTCCAGCCCAGCGCCAAGATCCTGATTGAAACCGCGACCGAAAAGAAAGTCCGCCTGACGGAAAAGGAAACCTCTATCCTGAAATTCCTGTTCCGCGCCGGCGACAAACCGGTCAGCCGCGAAACCCTTCTCGACGAAGTCTGGGGTTATAACGCCGGTGTCACCACCCATACGCTGGAAACCCACGTCTATCGCCTGCGCCAGAAGATCGAAAAGGACCCGTCAAACGCGGCAATCCTGATCACCGAGCCGGGCGGGTACAAGCTAATCCCCTGACCCAAAGCCGGTTTTAGGGCCTGAAAAAGAAAATCCCGCCGATGCGGGATTTTTTTGTCACAAATTTCCGGTTGCCGCGTCAATGTCTTCGTCCTGATTATCCACAGGGAAGCAACAAGCACCATAACCCGCGTTTTTTGCGTAAATTCAGGCTAAAAAACCCCGATTTTGCATATTTTCGCGTTTAAAATCGATTAAACGCCCAGAATTTAGGCCTGAATAGGTCAGTTAGTATCCTCGTGAGCCAAAAATAGCCGTCCCAACCCGCACATGGGTGGCACCAAACCGAATTGCCGCCTCGTAATCACCGCTCATACCCATGCTTTTGATTTTCAAACCATGGCGATCGGCAATCTTGCTGAGCAAGGTGAAATGCGGGGCGGGTTCCTCATCGACCGGGGGAATGCACATCAGGCCAATGATCGGAAGCTTGAGCTCTTCACGGCACATCGTGATGAAGTCATCGGCATCCTTTGGTGCGATGCCGGCCTTTTGTTCTTCCTCGCCTGTATTGATCTGAATAAACAAATCCGGGCAGGTGCCCGTGTTATCACGATGCTTGGCCAGCGCCTTTGCCAGTTTCGGACGATCCACGGTTTCGATCACGTCAAACAGCGCGACCGCATCCTTCAGTTTGTTGGTCTGAAGCGGCCCGATCAGATGCAGCTCGATATCGGGAAATTCATCGCGCAGTTCCGGCCATTTTCCTGCTGCTTCCTGCACACGGTTCTCGCCAAATACCCGCCTGCCATCAACAAGCGCCTTGCGCACATGATCGGCATCATGGTTCTTGCTGACACAGACCAGCGTCACATCATCCCGATTGCGTTCGGCCGCATCACATGCCGCATTGATATTGTTCTGGATTTCGGCAAGGTTGGCCGCAACATCGGTTTTGTCAGATGACAGATCATGACTGCTCATGGATGATGGTCCTTCATCGGTAAGGCGTTCAGACACGGCATGTATAGCTGCCACATCGGGATAGTATCAATGGATAAGGCCCTGTTAAAGCAGGCACGCAGGCTCAATCTTCGCAATGGCGGCCCAAACTGCCCCATCCCACCAATCGTTTTGATGACCGATGATCAAAGGATGCCCAATCCCGAGGCCGCCATCCCCGCCCTTCCCCGCGACAGCATGGTCATTTTTCGCCATTATGATCATCCAAGGCGGTTCCAGATCGCGGCAAGCCTGCGCACAATCTGCCGCGCCAAAGGCATCCCCTTCCTAGTCGCAAATGACGTGTCACTTGCCCTCCGGCTTGATGCCGACGGCATGCATTTCCCCGAATACCGAGCGCTGACCGATCCCGGCATTTATCAACGAATCCCGGAATATTTCCTCCACACCTCGGCCTGTCACTCACTGCAAACAATCCGACGGCTAGCCCTGTTGCCAAAACAGATCCGCCCCGATAGCGTCCTGATTTCTCCGATCTTCGCTACGCAAAGCCACCCGGGTGCCAAGCCGATGTCGAACAACAAAGCCAACCAGATGATCCGGGCGTGCCAGCAGGCCAACATGGTGCCGATCGGGCTTGGCGGGATCAGTGCACAAACAATCAGAAATCTGCGGACTTCGGCACTTGCCTCCGTCGCCGGGATCGGGTTTTCTGTCGGAAGCCACCTGCCATCCCGTTGACCGGAGTTCTCCCGCAAAATGCCCCGGGCCCCGCACCCATCGCGCAAGACATTTACCCGTTTCGCCTCCCGGCAGCCGTTTCAGTTCGGGTTGCCCAATGTCAGCTCTGCACTAACTCAAACGTCTGACAACAGCCCGATCTATTTCACACGCGTGACGTCGCTTCTGCGCCGTCAGGTTCTCGCAAACGCATCAGGGGTAAAAATCAAATCAGACAGCTACCGGTTTCAGGTTCTGCCACGTGATGGCTGGGGCGAGCAGGATTTCTCAAAAAAATCCGTGCTGTTTCTGATCCCTGATGATGCGCTGGGGGATTGTGTTGGCATGGCGCTGTTTTTTCGCGCCCTCAAGCAGCGTTTTGCCGATATCCGCATCGGTGTCTTCAATAGTGGCAGCGCATCGGACATCTTCGCGCTGATGCCTGATATCGAGATTTTCCAGCTGTTTATCTCGAGCGCACAGCTCAAACGCTTCGATCACGTGATTGATCTCAGTGAAATGGAAGGCTGGCGCGACATCGCCACCATGCCGGTCAACCCGGAAGAAGCGCTCTGCGAGGCGTTCGGCATTCCGCCCGTACCGCTTGAGGAACGACAAGTACCAGCCGGAACCCGACGTAAAGTCGGCATTGTCCCCATGGCATCCTCGCCGCTGCGTACCTTGCCACCCAAGCTTGTCAGTGAAATTACCGCAATGTTGGCCAAACAGGACTGCGAAATCACGCTTGTGCTCAATGCCTATCAGGGCGTGATGAAAGCCTACAAGGCCGCGCTGAGTGATCTTGGCACCAAAAGCCACGGCAATATCCGGATTGTAGATGGCTTCAAAACCATCGGTGAATTGGTCAATTTTGTCGGGCAGCAGGATTACCTCGTCGTCGCCGACAGCGGCCCAGCCCATATCTCCAAACTGTTACAGACACCGGGCTTAGGCATCTATAGCTCCGCCGACGCGAAAACCCTGCAAGGCCGCCACAAAAACCTGCGCACCTGGCAAAGCGATTTCATTGGCCCTCATTGCGCCGCCCCGTGTGGCCTTGCCAAATTGCGCGCCACAGCAGACGGCAAAATCGGCTGTATGGGAAGCCTAGCGCTGCCGATCACCGACCTTCCAAATATCCCGGAGAAACGTGATGCCACACTGGCTCAGGCATTGGTAACATACACGCCCGTACCCTGCGTTGCTCGATTGACAGAGGAAATCCCGGCGATTTGCGATGTGATCGCTAGGGAGCTGCACGCATCCTGATCAGATGGCTATCGATGCAACCCAACGGATAGCCAGACAAAAAGAAAGGGCGGCCGAAGCCACCCTTTCAAAACCAATCCTGATTCCGAAGAATTAGAAGGTCAGAGCAAGACCGGTAACGGCACCGAAGCCGTCGTTATCGGCGATTGCTGCGTTATCGGATTCATCGTCAAACCAGAAGATCGACGAACGCCAAGCAACGCCCGCACCAAGGGTGTAAGACAACCCTAGATCGACGGTGCTGATCTCACCGGTACCGGAAAGATCCACATCATCATCGGTAAGATCTACGTCGCGGTTGCCGTATTCTGCATAACCATAGGACAGAGATACGGTCGCTGCATCCATCGCGTAAGATACGCCAATGTCAAACGCATCGGTATCGCCACCAGTGCGCGAACCCTCGTCCTGAGCATAATCGTCTTCGATGTGGCCCCAAGAGGAACCAACTACGAAGTTGCCAAAGCCAACGGTCGCACCAAGGCCATACCAGTTGCCTTCGCCCCAATTTTCACCGGTTGCAGATACGCCAACAGACACACCATCAAATTCGCCTTGGTAGTTAATGCCAGCCGATACGATGTTGTCGCCGTCGTTCGCGGTGTCGTTGTTGTTCGAACCATCGTCGTCGGCATAGGAAACGCCGACCTGGAAGCCGCTGATGCTCGGGGTGTAATAGGTAACGCGCTTCTGATCACCGCTCGACGGAACGGTATCGATCAGGTAAGCGTCAACCCAGTTGGTCAGGTCGCCATCGTTAACACCAACCGGACCAACAGACGGTGCGATGAAGCCCATGGAATCAGCTGCGCTATCGTCTTTACCCAGACGAACCTGGCCGAAGCCGCCATTTACATAAAGGTACTGTTCGTCGATCTGGTCGGCAGAAGTTTCGCCTTCGAGTTCGACGACTGCACCAACTTCGATACCGTTGTCGAGGGTGGTTTCGCCCTTGAAGTGAATTTCAGTGTCGGACTGGAAGGCGTTTTTACGATCGCCCTGGTCCTGATCGGCAAAACCGGCCCACTGTTCCATGTAACCGCCGACCGAAAGCTTGATCGGCTCAGAAGCCTGTGCGGTGCCTGCAGCGGCAATAGCGACAAGTGCGCTGGAAGCAAAAAGAATCTTTTTCATCATAACCCTCAATAGAATAACGTTTCGGGACGAAGGGGTTTGAACCGGACGGCCCTTCGTTCTGTCGAGGGAGATATGGCCATTTAAATGACAAGTGGTCAATTATATTAAATGATCAATAGTCATTTAATAATTAGATTGTTGCATTTATATCACATATATAAGCATATTTGCAGCTGTATGCGGTGATATATACCTGACTAAATGATCAGCAAAAATTTTGTGTTTTTTCTGTACAGCTTATTCATCGACATAAATATCTATTGGTCACTTATTAGCCGTATCGAGAAGCTGGACTGGTTCACAGATCATAGGATGTCGCTTCCACAAGATGAGAAGTTAAGGTCAGCAATATGTACCGCTTTGGCTTTACGGCTTTTTAATTTGGTGCGTTCCTTGGTCCGCAGCCCGTATTGCAGCCCTATTGGTGGATGAAAAATTGTAAACGACCGGCTCGAGTCTGACCCAATTTCTAAAACAGGTCAGCACTTGCGAAGAAATTCGCGAGAGCTGACAGGAGAAATGATCGGCCCTTTTGAAATAGGCGAAAAAAGAAGGGGGTGGAAAATCCACCCCCTTCAATTCTTCAGCTAATCCGGAAAGGATTAGAAGGAGAGAACGAGACCGGTGATACCACCGAAGCCGTCGTTGTCGTTTGCGCTGTCTTCGCCTTCATAGTCGAACCAGAAGACCGAAGAACGCCAGCTCACGCCTGCACCGAGGGTGTAGGACAGACCAAGGTCAACACCGTTGAACTCGTCAACACCAGAAGTGTCTGCATCGTCTTCCATTTCAGCATACATGTAGGTCACGGAAACGGTTGCAGCGTCCATTGCATAGGAAACGCCGATGTCAACGCCCATGTCGTCATCTGCAGTGGTGGAAGCGTTTTCGTTCAGGTCGTACTCAGCTTCTTTCAGACCGTAGGAAGCACCAACGGTGAAGTTGCCGAAGCCAACATTCGCACCAACATGGTACCATTCGCCTTCGCCTTTGGACTCACCGGTTGCCGCTACGCCGAGCGAGAAACCGTCGAAGTCTGCGTTGTATTCAACACCAGCAGAAACGACGTTGTCACCGCTGTTTGAGTCATCGTTGTTCTCTGCTTCGTCATCCATGGTGTAGGATACGCCAGCACGGAAACCACCAAGGACCGGGGTGTAGTAGGTCAGCTTGTGCGCGTCGCCATCATCCCAAACGTTGTCCGGGGTGTTATTCAGGTTAGCGAAATTCGGCATGTCGCCATCGTTAACGCCAGCCGGACCAACAGACGGAGCAGTGATCGACATGTCAGCCGCTGCACCATCTTCCTGGCCCAGTTTAACCTGACCGAAGCCACCGTTTACGAAGATGTACTGCTCGTCAATGGTGGTAGAAGCCGTAGTAACTTCTTCGTCTTCGCCATCAACTGCAGTAGTCGAACCGTTTTCGCCTTCAAGTTCGATGGTGGCACCGATTTCAATGCCGTTATCGAGGGTGGTACGACCGGAGAAGTGAATTTCGGTATCGGACTGGAATGCGTTTTTAGCACCGCCATCAGCGGAGGTGTCTTCGCTAACGCCACCGATCCACTGTTCCATGTAACCGCCTACGGACAGGCTGATCGGCTCAGAAGCCTGAGCTGCGCCTGCGAAACCAACAGCGACGAGTGCGCTGGAAGCTACCAGAATCTTTTTCATCTTTTCCCTCAACGTCTTTGAATGCGTTTTACGCAATACAAATATTTGGACAGCTTTTGCCGCCCGGTTCGACGCTATGGAGCCAGCATTTCGCTGTCTCGTCAATCAATGTGTGATCAAAATGAGACATTTCTGGGTAAATGTTGCATAAAAACCACACATGTTTTTATTTGCCCCTTGTCTCAAGCAACGTATAGTGCGGTCCACAAACTTGAGATACTCGTTGTTAAAGGCTCCGCCGTGAAAAGCTCTTTTGCCAAATTTTTAGGTATTGTCGCCACTTCGCTCATTGTTTCGGGTTGTGCTGGAACCCAAACAGATTACGACAACTTTCCCGGCTCTGCTCCGGGAGATCAAACTGTAAATGGTCGAAAGGCTACCAGGGCCGATCAAAAGGCCCAAGGCTCTTTGTTCGGTTCAGACGGGTTGAGCATTTTTGGTGGAAAAGACGACGAACAACAAGGGGCTGGTTCAGGCATCGGGGTAAACAGCTTCTTGTGGCGTGCCACACTTGATACTTTGTCATTCATGCCTTTGAATTCTGCTGATCCCTTCGGCGGCGTCGTTATTACCGATTGGTATACTCCTGCTGAAACACCAGATGAGCGTTTCAAACTAACAGCGTACATCTTGGGCACGGCGCTGCGCTCGGATGCTATCAAGGTTTCGGTTTTCCGTCAGGTCAGTGTTGGCCCGAACCAGTGGCAGGATGCAGTGGTGGAGCCCGGTACGGTAACGTCCATGGAAGATGCGATCCTGACCCGTGCGCGTCAGCTGCGCATTGACAGTGCGAACTCCGAATAAGGCTTATGTCGAAAGACACCGTCTATATTTCACCGGAATACAACCCCCACTCGCTGCAACGCGACTGGGGGTTTCTTGTATGCAAGCAACACAGTGAGATAATCGACACATTGCCGGAAAATCTGTCTGAACTTCGCACAAGGCTGCATGCGTCGCTCGTCAGCCAATTTGTGCTAAACGATGAGAAGGCGCACCTGATAGCGTGCGCAGCCGCAAAGGTCACAGCCGATGGCTTCGCATCAAATGGTTCGTCACTTTATAATGAAGTCGGGCTGGATATCCTGACACTCGCTTTGCTGGCCGACGTTCCGGCACACCGACCGTTACATCTGACGCAAAACAGTCTGATCGGACATTGGCGCTGGCTGCGTGACGTATGGCGATATTGTGCCAAACATCCGCAATGTGATGCACCACCGCACCCACACAATACAGTGACAACCGCCCTGCAGGGCGGCAAAAACAACCTTGCCATTGCGCAGTTACGTGACCTCTTCAAAAAGGTTCAACAGGTGCCAAACGATTCCGGGCTCTATATTTCTTTCATAAGCAGCCTATCTCTGTTTTGCCCTTTTATCGGAACCGAACTATTGTGGCGCCAGGGACGGATTGATCAAGATCCGGCTAGCCGATCCGGCACCAAAGAGAATAAAGGTATACTTGAATGACGTTGCGCGCGGTTCTTCCGATTCTCGCACTTGTGGCCATAACAACTCTCAGCGCCTGCGGATTTCGTCCGCTCTATGCCACGACGGATGATGACTACAATACGGCCGCCAACATGACCCAGGTTAAGGTCGCCCTGATCAATGACCGCGTCGGACAGTTGACCCGCAACGCCCTGCTCGAAACCCTAGCCCCACGTGGACAAAGCGCAAATCCTCTGTATGACCTAGACGTTAATTTGACCGAGTCGACAAGGAAGCAAGGTTTTACCAAAGATAATGAAGCGACCATCGCCGACTATCAGATTTCCGCAGATTATGAAATCACACGTCGATCTGACTCACAAATTTTGCGCAAGGGTGAAGTTCGCGCCCGCACCAGTTATAATATTGTCGATTCGGACTTTGCCAGCATGGAGGCCGAAGACGCCGCCCGCAGGGACGCTGCACGTAATCTAGCTCAGCAGTTGGCCAATCAGGTCGCAATTGGTTTGCGCTCACAGTAATCGCACCGACCTCTTTCGATCCACATACCACTCCCTAAGGAACCACAAGGCGCATCATGAAGCTCAAGGCAGCACAGGTTGAAAACTTCTTGCGCGCCCCGGATGCGAAGGCCCAGCTCGTTCTGATTTATGGTGAGGACGAAGGTCTGGTGCGCGAACGTGCGATTCGCCTGGCGAAAACCGTGGTTGAGGACCTTAAGGATCCCTTCCGTGTGATCGAGCTTGGCACCGCGCAGCTCAAGGAAGATGCCAGTCGCCTGCGTGACGAATCGGCTGCCATGAGTTTCGGTGGCGGGCGACGTGTGATCCGGCTCCGCGATATTGGTGACGCACAGGCACCTGTCATCGCTGACTTCCTTGCCGATCCCGCTGGTGATGCCCTGATTGTCATTGAGGCCGGGAGCCTCCCGACCCGCTCCAAACTGCGTCAGGCGGTTGAAAAGGCCGGCAACGGCATGGCCCTGCCCTGTTACGCCGATGGCGCACGTGACATCGAAACCCTGATCCATTCGATCATGGAAGAACACAAGCTTCGCATCGACCGCGATGCCACAAGTTACCTCGTCGCAAATCTCGGCTCGGACCGCATGATTTCCCGAAGCGAGCTTGAAAAACTCGCCCTTTATGCGCTGAAGGAAGGCCAAGTCACGCTGGCAGACGCCATGGCCTGTGTCGGTGACAGCTCCGCACGTCATTATGACGATGTCATTCAGGCTGTTTCACAGGGCAATGTCGTCAATCTTGATGCCGCCCTGACGCGGCTGGTCGAAGAGGGTCTGAACCCGGTCGGTGCCCTTCGCATGATGATCAGCTATTTTCAGAAACTGCATCTGGTCAAGGGTCAGGTCTCCCAGGGCGCCAATGCCGATCAGGCGATGAAATCACTCCGTCCGCCCCTGTTTTTCAAGGCCGCCGATCAGTTCCGCGCCAACCTCAATTACTGGGCGGTCAATTACCTGCAGCGCGCCCTGCAAATCCTGCTGGAAGCGGAAAAAGACTGCAAAAGCGGTCTGGCTATCCCCGAAACTATTGCGCACCGCGCCATGATCAAAGTCGCGGTTGCCCGCCAGAAACAGGTCCGGCGCTAACCACTAACCACCAACCGCCGCACCGGTCACCAATACTCAAGAAAATAGGCATGCCACACACTGTGACATGCCTACAAACATCAGAGTGACCCTGGCACCAGCACTCAAGGATCAAGCGCCTTAAAGTACGCGCTTCACCTCAACCGATCCCCGACGCGCTTTCGAGTCTTCTTCCTTAAGCTTCTTGAGCTGATCGATCTTTGCGCGATCAAGGTCCTTCATGCTGGTTTTGGTTACGGCTTTTTTCCCGTGCCATCCGTAACCTCCGCCGCGATCAGATCATCAAGCTCGTCCTCACTGACTTCTTCGCTTTCGATCGGATCATCGCCTTCGGGCCCATCGATGACGAAATCATCGTCTTCGCTTTCGGGCAATGTCGCATCGGCAATGGTTTCAAGCTCAGCCGTCAGATCTTCATCATCCGAGTCGTCATCTTCGATAAACATCGAATCGAATTCGTTCTCATCCGAATCGGCCGAGCTCGCCTCGACCTCATCCTCGCCAAGTTCGCTCGCCTTGCCATGGGTCAGGCGCTGCAAGATGTCATCAAGCTGCTCAAGCGTGTCATAGCGAATCGAGATTTTGCCAGACGCCCCGTCAAAGTCGATATTTACCGCCAACCCCAACATATTGCTAAGGTCACGCTCCAGAGCCACTGTATCTGGGTCTTTCTCGGTCGATGCACCGCCCGATGACTTCTTCGGACGCGAAGCCTTGCCACCATCGGTTTTAACAAGCTTTTCGGCCTGACGGACGTTCAAGCCTTTCTTGACGATCTGGCCGGCAAGCTCGACCGCGTTTTCCGCCCCCAGAAGGGCGCGCGCATGGCCAGAGCTTAATACCTTATCCGACAGCATCTGCTTGATCGGTGCCGGCAGAGCCAGAAGACGCAGGCTGTTGGCGATATGGCTACGGCTTTTGCCGAGTGCCTGACCCAGCGCTTCCTGCGTGTGGGAAAACTCGCTCATCAGGCGGTTATAGCCTTCGGCCTCCTCAAGCGGCGACAGGTCCTGACGCTGCAGGTTTTCGATCAGGGCAATTTCGGCCGTTTCACGGTCATCAAACTCGCGTACCAGAACTGGCACTTCATGAAGCTGGGCCCGCTGGGCTGCGCGCCAGCGACGCTCACCAGCGATGATTTCATAGGTGGTTTCACCCGTCGAAGAAGCACGCACCAGAATCGGCTGAATGATACCCTTCTCGCGGATCGAGGCCGCCAGATCATCAATCGCGTCATCGTCAAAATTGCTGCGCGGCTGGAACGGCGACGGCTTCAGATCGGTAATCGCAATATGCTGCGTCGTGCCGCCCGGTCCCGGATGGGCCGCCGCAGCATCATCGCCACTGGCGGCAACCGCAACATCTTCGTCCTCTTCGCCCAGAAGTGCAGACAGTCCCCTTCCCAAACCGCGTTTTTTTGCTTCGCTCATGCTTTCACCCCTTCGCGT
Source organism: Thalassospira sp. HJ (assembly GCF_000948415.1). Lineage (GTDB taxonomy): Bacteria > Pseudomonadota > Alphaproteobacteria > Rhodospirillales > Thalassospiraceae > Thalassospira. The sequence goes on from NZ_JYII01000020.1 coordinate 410,949, forward strand.
TTCAGGACTTCGCTCGCAAGATTCAAATAGGCCCGTGAACCCGGGCACTTCATGTCATAAACCAGCACCGGCGTGCCGTGGCTGGGTGCCTCGGAAACGCGGACATTGCGCGGGATAACCGTGCGATAGACCACGTCGCCAAAATAGTCGCGCACGTCATTGGCCACCTGGGCCGACAGGTTGTTGCGCTTGTCATACATGGTCAGGACAATGCCCTGGATCTCAAGGTTCGGGTTGAACGCCTTCTTGACCCGCTTGATGGTCCGGACCAGATGGCTGACACCTTCAAGGGCAAAGAATTCACATTGCAACGGCACCAGAACCGCATCGGACGCCACCAGCGCATTCAGGGTCAAAAGACCCAGCGACGGCGGGCAGTCAATCAGGACGTAATCAACATCCTGCGGCAGTTTGCCAAGCGATTCCTTAAGCTGGGTCTCGCGGCGTTCGAAATCGACCAGCTCGATCTCCGCCCCCGAAAGATCCATGCCCGACGGCACGATGCTCAGCCGCGGGATCGAGGTCTCCTTGCGTGCTTCTTCAAGCGTATTGCCATTGATCAGCACGTCATAGGAACTGATCTCGCGATCTGACGGACGCAGGCCCAAACCGGTACTGGCATTGCCCTGCGGATCGAGATCGACAATCAGAACCCGCTGGTTCACCGCCGCCAGGGCGGTTGCCAGATTGATCGTCGTGGTGGTTTTGCCCACCCCGCCCTTCTGGTTGGCCACGGCGATGATGCGCGGACGATTTCCGACACCCTCTGATTTCGTCGAAAGCGGCAAATCAATAACATCCGTCACCGGCCCACTCCTTTCAAGATCATCACGACACCGTCCGGATCGACCAGGCTGGCATGCGTGGTTGCATCAAATGTCCAACCGGCGTCGCGTGCGTCCGCCAGCTCATCCTCAAAGGCACGTCCCTTCAGCAGCACATAATGGCCGCCGTCTTTCAAATGGCGCTGCCCCAATTCCAGAAGCTTGGGCAAGGGCGCAAAGGCGCGCGCCGTAATCACATCGGCCTGGCGCGGGGCCGCGGCCTCAATCCGTTCGCGGGCAATCTCGGTCTGCCCGAGCACACCACACACCCGGGCGGCTTCCATCAGGAAAACGGTCTTCTTGGTATTGGATTCCATCAGGGTGACATTGTTCGCGCCAAGGATCGCCAGAACGATGCCCGGGAACCCTGCCCCCGACCCGAAATCAACGATTTTACCGTCGGCAGCAACATCGGAAAGATGCGGCCAGAGCTGTGCGGAATCCTGTAAATGACGTCCCCAAACGTCTTCGGCCGTGCTGGCGCCAACGATGTTAATCCGTGGCTGCCACTTCACGACGAGGTCTGCATACTGGTTAAGACGGTCCAATGTTTCACGTGAAACATTCAAATCTTGCTCAAACCAGGTTTTTACGGGTGTGGAAATTGTCTGCATATTTGATTTATAGGCCGAGCCCAAAAAACACTCCAGTCTTGATTTTTGCACTTTTGTGTTTTTGCCGGCGTCGGATGCGATAAAACCGGAATAAAACACATCAAATGTTTCACGTGAAACATTCCCACGCTTACAACGGATCTTCCAGATGCCGTTTTACCGAATATTCGAGGAAATTGGGCGGTCGACCCCCTACTGCAAATCGAGTCGACGCAGCCCACAAGGTAAAACATGTGCGACTCGGCAGAATATCGACCTTAATGGGAATGACTGTCTGGCTAGCCCGCCCGCACCCGTTCCTATTCTCCGTGTCTGGACTTCCCCCCAAACTCGCGAGCGCATCACTCCATAGCCCGCATCTCTGTCTGTCCGCCATGGCTATACCCGATACGACAACACCCGGCCGATGGTCTGGCCGGGTGTTGGATCTGGATCAGATGTGTGCAGTGCGGGTTGCGGCCGCGTTCTGATGCTTGTGGCTTTTGATATGGCCGAGCAGTGCCGTGACCGCTGCCGGGGTGACGCCCGGGATACGCGATGCAGCGCCGATGGTTTCCGGCTGGATTTCTTTGAGCTTGAGGCGGATCTCGGCTGACAGTCCCCCGACCTTGTCGAAATCAAGCCCACGCGGCAGACGCAATTCCTCGTCGCGGCGGAAGGCGGCAATGTCGGCCGCCTGACGATCGAGATAGCCTTTATACTGGGCATCAATCGACACCTGCTCCTTGATCGCCGGATCAAGTTCGCCCAGCTGCGGCCAGACCTTGGTCAGGGTATCAAAATCGATATCGGGATAAGCCAACAGGTCATAGGCCGAGCGGCGCACGCCATCCTGATTGATCTTGATGTCGAACTTGGCCAGACCATTCGGCGTTTCGGTCAGCTCGGAGACCTCGGTCTTGGCTGCATTCAATGCCGACTTCTTGGCGTCCCAGGCGTGCGCACGGGTCGATGCGATGCAGCCGATATCAAGACCGCGATCGGTCAGACGCTGATCAGCGTTATCGGCACGCAGCATCAGGCGATACTCGGCGCGCGAGGTAAACATGCGATAGGGCTCGCGCGTGCCAAGTGTGACCAGATCATCGATCATCACGCCGATATAGGCATCCGCACGATCAAGGACAAATTCACGTTCGCCGCCGCCAGCAATCAGCGCGGCATTCACACCGGCAATCAGCCCCTGCCCGGCTGCTTCTTCGTAACCGGTGGTGCCATTGATCTGACCGGCGAAGAACAGGGCCGCGACCTTTTTGGTTTCGAGCGTATGGCGGAGTTCGCGCGGATCGACGAAGTCATATTCCACCGCGTAACCGGGACGGAAGATCTCGACCTTCTCCAGACCCGGAATGGTGGCGAGCATGGCAAGCTGAACGTCTTCGGGAAGCGAGGTTGAAATGCCGTTCGGGTAGATGGTCGGATCATCGAGGCCTTCGGGCTCAAGGAAAATCTGATGCTGATTTTTCTCGGCAAAGCGCACGACCTTGTCTTCGATGGACGGGCAATAGCGCGGGCCGCTGCTTTGGATTTTGCCGCTATACATCGGCGCACGGTCGAGATTGGCACGGATGATTTCGTGGGTGGCATCGGTCGTCCAGGTCATATGACACGGGACCTGCGGCACGGTAATTTCTTTGGTCAGGAACGAAAACGGCTCTGGCGGGTTATCGCCCGGCTGTTCCTGCAGGCTCGCCCAATCGATGGTGCGGCCATCAAGACGCGCCGGGGTTCCGGTTTTCAAACGTCCTAATCGGAAATCATATTTTGCCAATGTCTCGGACAGTCCGGTTGCCGGGGCATCGCCCATCCGGCCGGCCGGCTCAGTATGCTCGCCAATATGGATCAGACCATTCAGGAACGTCCCGGTGGTCAGCACCACCGCACCGGCAAGGTATTCGGTGCCATCGCCCGTGACGACACCCTTGACCCGGTTCTGATCATCGATGATCAGGTCTTCAACACCGCCTTCAAGGATGGTGAGATTTTCCTGCTCGTTCAGAATATCCTGAACGGCCTGACGATAAAGCTTCCGATCGGCCTGGGCACGTGGGCCGCGGACTGCCGGCCCCTTGGAACGGTTGAGCATACGGAACTGGATGCCCGCACGGTCAATCGCGCGACCCATGACGCCGTCAAGCGCATCAACTTCGCGCACCATATGCCCCTTGCCCAGACCACCGATGGCCGGGTTGCACGACATTTCCCCGATGCGATCGGCACGGTGCGTGACCAGTGCCGTGGATGCGCCCATACGCGCAGCGGCTGCTGCGGCTTCGCATCCGGCATGGCCACCGCCGACCACGATCACGTCAAAGCTGTTATTTGGCACGTTCTGTGACATCGACTTCCTCACTCAATCCCCGCTGCTTATCATGCTGCGGGCGTGAACCTTGTTTGGTTCGAATAGGTATTTTTGGTCGGGTTGTCGTCCAATGTTTCACGTGAAACATTGCCGTGATCAAAATCTAACGACTCTCACCTAACTCTATTTGCCGATACAGAAGTCCCCGAAGATGATATCGAGCAAATCTTCCACATCGACGCGTCCGGTAATCTTGCCGATTTCGCGAACAGCAAGGCGGACATCCTCGGCCGCCAGTTCTGCGATTTCGGTCTGCAATCCGCGATCCAGATGATCGCTGGCACTTTCAAGTGCCCGCCGATGGCGCAGCCGTGTCAGCGGCACGGGCCCGGCAAAATCGAGCCCCTCTTTTACGCGAGTCTCCAGCAGTTGCAAGAGGCTTTCCATCCCCTGCCCGGTCATGGCCGATATGGCCAAAACGGGAAGCTCAAGCGCGCGACCATCGGCCGACGTCCCCTGCCACTGTGCCGGAATGTCGGTGGTATCCAGCGCATCGACCTTGTTGATCAGAATAAGCGTCTTGTCATCGATCAGACGCGCGGCCTCCGGATCGATATTCGGCCAGTCCTCGCGATCAATCACCACAAGCCGGAGATCAGCATTCTCGGCACGGGCGGTCGCACGCCGCACGCCCTCGGACTCAATCACATCACCGCTTTCGCGCAGACCCGCCGTATCGACCATGGTGACCGGGAAGCCGCCAAGATCAAGGTGGACTTCGATCATGTCGCGGGTGGTGCCGGCGATCTCGGAAACGATGGCGGCGTCACGCTGCGCAAGCCGGTTCAGCAGGCTTGATTTACCGGCATTCGGCGCACCGAGAATGACGATCTGAAAGCCTTCACGCAGGCGTTCGCCACGGCGGTTATCGGCCAGATGGCGTTTGACTTCGTCACTGACGGCGCGCAAATCGCCATGCACCACCGGCACGATGCCATCAGGCAAATCTTCATCGGGGAAATCAATATCGGCCTCGATATGCGCCAGCGCCTTCATCAAACGCGCGCGCCAGCCTTCATAGAGCGAGCCCAACTCACCGGCCATCTGACGTACGGCCTGCCGGCGCTGGGCAGCGGTTTCGGCATCAATCAAATCGGCAATCCCCTCGGCCGAGGTCAGATCCATCTTGCCGTTTTCAAAGGCACGCCGGGTGTATTCGCCAGGTTCCGCCACGCGCAATCCATCCTGGCGCGACAGGCAATCGAGCACCCCTTCGATCACCGCGCGCCCGCCATGAACATGCAGCTCAACCACGTCTTCACCGGTAAAGCTTGCCGGGCCTTGGAAATAGATCGCCACCGCATCATCAAGTCGCTCATTGCTTTGCGGATCGCGGATCGGCGCATAGATCGCATGGCGCGGTTTGGGCATGGTATCGCGGCCCAACAACGCACAGAGCACAGGACCTGAGCGCGGCCCGGACAACCGGATCACGGCAACACCGGCACGGCCTGCACCAGAGGACAGGGCAAAAATGGTTTCTCGGCTGGCAATCATGGTTGGTCCGTCAGTTCTGAAGAAGCGGTTGCGTGGCTGAGCAGGATATCGTCCAGACAGCGGCAAAGGTCAACCTACCGCTGCAATTACCAACATCGATTTAATAACAGCATGCTCTCTTAGCGGGCTTGTCCGATCCCCCTTGCGCCCGACCATGGACCCCCGCCTTCGCGGGGGTGACGGTGTGTGAGAAGTTCTGGGAAACCGTCCTTGCTGTCGCACAGGATTGAGCATAGCAGGCCCAGGCACCGCCGGAGCAGCATCCCGAGCACCACATACGGTCCGGGGGCATCTTCCACCTCCGTCATGCCCGCGCAGAGCCTGTGCCCGCGGCGGTGGGTACGGGCATCCACCGCCGCGAGCACCACCACGCATAAGAAAACCGGCCATGCAGGTGTCGCAGGCCGGTTTTCGCCAAAAATGACTTATGGGTCGGCGGATTATTGATCGGGGGTGAGCTGCAGGCGTTCAACCACCTGCCCGCCGATCAGATGGTCATTGAGGATCACCTCGATGTCTTCCATCGTCTCGTAGCGATACCAGGTGCCTTCGGGATAGACCACCATCACCGGGCCCAGTTCGCAGCGATCAAGACAGCCTGCGGTGTTGATCCGGGTCTGCGGCAGGCCAAGCTCCTTGGCGCGGACCTTCATGTAATTGCGAAGCTTGGTTGCGCCCTTGGACTGGCAGCAGCCGCGTTCATGACCCGCCGGGCGTTCGTTCTGGCAGACGAAAACGTGTGCCTGATAGTAATGTTCACTCATGGATGCACTTCTACCTTAACCCTGCACTAACACTCAGTCCTTGTCACCGGTGCTGCCACCGCCGGCATTGAACTGTCCCCAGAAGGCTTTCTGAAGCTGTTCCCAGTTCTGAATGCCCTGCGGCAGCCAGGTTTTGAGCATGGTTTCCGGATCCATCGCCGCCAAATTGGCTTTCATCCGGTCTTCGATATCTTGCATCATTGCCTTTTGCATCGGCTGAACATCAGGAAGACCAAAGAAGGTACGTGCCTCTTCCGGGGTGCAATCAATGTTCACGGTTACTTTCATGGCCCTGATCTCCTCATGCGTTTTTTCTGCGCGGTATCGCTGTCTGGTTGTCGCCATTATGACGGGGAATGGCAACATCTCAAACACAAAGCGATCAAAGGTCTAACCCCCACCGCCCGAGCACGCGCCAGATCAGCCAAAATAGATCGCCCCGATATGCTTAAATTGGCAAAATCGGCTGCCACAAAACAGCAGATCAGGCCATGGCTTGCGCCAGCGGCGCAATCACCGGCCTGCCCCCGGCCCGCGCCACAAGATCGACATCAAGCCCATAGCAGCGGCGAATGTTTTCAACAGAAAGCACACTCTCTGGTGCGTCCTGCTGCACCAGCCGCCCGTCATGGATCAGGACAAGCTGATCGGCATATTGCATGGCGATGTTAAGATCGTGAATGGCCATCAAGGCAAGCGCATTGTGACGCACGACATAGCGTTTCAGCAGCATAAGAACCGATATCTGATGGGACATATCAAGCGCGCTTGTGGCTTCATCAAGCACCAGCAGGCGCGGCTGGCGCACCAGGCGCTGGGCCAGAAGGACGAGCTGCTGCTGCCCGCCCGAAAGTGTTGTCATGCAGCGGGACGCCAGATGCGATAGGGACAATTCGGCAAGAATGCCGGTGGCGCGCGCGATATCGCCTTGTGACACGCGCCAACCCAGCCTCTCATGCGTGCCCAGAAGCACGGTTTCAAGCACGGTCAGGGATGCCGAGACCTTGCAGGACTGCGGCATATAGCCGATATCGCCAGCTTTGGGCTGCACGCCTGACCCGGATCCGCCCCAGGACACCGTCCCGGAAAAGCCGGTGTGCCCGGCAACGGCGGAAAGAAGTGTCGATTTCCCGGCCCCGTTCGGGCCAATCACACCAACCACCTGCCCGGTTGTGAGTGCGCAACTCACACCCGACAGGATATCGGTACCAGCGCGCCGAACGCCAAGATCGCGAATGGCAAGGGTTTGCGTCATCATGCGGACCGCCTTTTGCGTGCGTAAATAACCAAAAACAACATGGGAATGCCGGCAACGGCGGTGATGATACCCACCGGGATCACCCCGCCGGGCGAGATCAGCTTGCCAAAGACCGATGCGCTGGCAAGGATGACCGCCCCCACCATGGCCGAGAGCGGAATGGAAAAGCGGTGATCTTCACCGACCAGTGCCTTGGCAACATGCGGGGCCACCAACCCGACAAAGCCGATCGTGCCGACAAAACTGACCGCAGCGGCAGTCAAAAGCGCAATCAACACAAAGCTTCGCCGGCGTAATCTGCCAACCGAAATGCCAAGACTTGCCGCATTGGCATCGCCTAGCCGCAAGACCGTAAGCTTCCAGGTATCGCTCAGGATCAACGGCACGCAGGCAAATGCCACCAGACTGGTCACCGCAACACTGGTCCAGTTGGCCTTAAGCAGGCTGCCAAACAGCCAGAAGACGATCTGCTGCAGGATTTCCGGCGAGGCCAGATATTGCAAAAGCGATTGCAGCGACTGGAACAGAAACAACACCCCGATCCCGCACAGGACAAGGATTTCCGGCGTTTCGCCCAGCGCATGCACCATGCCATAGACAATCAGGCAGGCGACAATCGTCATGGCAAAGGCAGCAATCGGCGTGATCAGATATTCCGGCAAGGGCAAAGCCGCGCCAAACATGATCGAAAGTGCTGCACCAAAACCGGCCGCAGCCGAAAAACCGAGCGTAAAGGGACTGGCCAGCGGGTTATCAAGGATCGTCTGCATCTGCAGCCCGGCAATGCCAAGGCACATGCCAACCACCACCGCCATCAGGCTTTGCGGCATGCGCAAATACCAGATGATGGTCGTTGCCGCCCGGTCCCCATCATGCGGCCCGGCCAGAATGGCAGAAATTACATCCGAAAGCGGCATGCCCGATGGCCCGATCGACAGATCAAGAATGACAAGCCAGAGCATGACGACAAAGGCGCCGCCCAAGGCCAGCGCACGTTTGACAGCCATGCGTCGATACCCGGCGATGTGCCGGGTATCGATTGCCACTGCATCAGTGTTCATTGCCGATCATTGTCCGACCGGGACATAGCGCGCGACAAACACGCCGTCCGGATCAACCGGCAGCCAATCGGCGTAAAACGTTTCAAGCTCCTTGCGTGGATGCACATCAGCAAAGCTATCGGGATAAAGCGCCTTGGCGACCATGCGCATATAGACAAAGTCCGAAAGCGTGCGCGCCCCGCCGTGATAAAGGGCATAAATCTCGCCGTCTTTAACCGCCGGTAGCTCTGCCCAGCCAGGACGGGTCAGATAGGCCGCCATGCGCTCATTGACCAGATCCGGATCGGCACCAAAGCCAACCGGCACCGCACCCGGGGAACCCAACCATTCCGAACCGGCCAGGAAAACGACATCGGGTTTGCTTGCCAGAACATATTCCGGGTTCAGCGGACCCCAGTTTTCGATCTGGCCATTGGCGATATTATCGCCGCCCAAGGTGTCGATCAGCCCGCCCCACATACCGTTGGCATAGCTGTTACCGATTTCGGACGGGCCTTTCTTGGCCAGTTCGACATAGACTTTCTTGCGCGCAGCCTTGGAGGCCTCAACGCGCGCCAAGGTGTCGCTATAGTAGGACTGATACAGCCCTGCGAGCTTTTCAGCCCGGTCTTCGGTGCCCATGGCCTTGCCAAGCGCACGGGTCGACGCCAGATGGCGCTCCAGCGTCTGGGCATTGTAATCAATCACCAGAACCGGAATGCCAGCCTGTTCGATCTGCGCGACATTCTGACCAAGCGCACGGTACTGCCAGGCGGCCATGATCGCCAGATCCGGGCGGGCGGCAATAGCGGCCTCGATTGAAAACGTGCCGCCTTCGGTATCGCCAACATCGGTCAGCTGGTCAATTTCGGGGAATTTGGCGACATAGGCCTCGTACTGTTTGGGGCGCCAGCCCTTCCAGACCGGGCGCGAGATCGCCACAACCCGGTCCAGCGCGCCGTCACCGGCAATCGCCAGAAAATCTTCGAAATTAAAGCCCAACATTACGCGTTCTGCGGGCTTTTCGAGGGTGATGGTGCGGCCTTCGACATCGGTGATTTCAATATCGGCCTGTGCCTGGGATGCGCCAAACAGCGCAATCGCCCCCATTACCCCGATCGCAGCCGAGGCAATTTTCGCAAAAAGTTTCATTGTCGTTTTCCTGATAGGATTTTCTCAACACCGCGACCTTGCCGTCGGAAAATGCCCTGCAAACCAAGCGCGCAGCAGCATTCCCCGTAATACCCAAGGGATCACGGTCATTTCGTGCAGTCACAAAAAGCGGGACTCACCCGATCAGGACGGGTGGTGCACGTGGTGAGATATCAGCAAAAACGGGTTCTGCGAGGTGAACGGGTTCCTGTGCCCTTGGAAAGACAATCCGTGCATAGGGCTCCCGAACTTTAAGCCCGGGCTGGGGAACTGGCAGAACGATGGAGGAAATAATGCGGCAAGCCGGGCAATCCTGCGTCAGACCGGACGCCGGTTCGTCATCTGCGCCGGTCGGAAATGCGGCCGAACAAATGTAGGGGATCGATCCGTCTGGCAGGGCATAGAAGGAAAGATCGGGCTGACTTGCATTACTTTGCGGAAACTGCGGGACCAGATGCGCAAAACCCACCAAAACAAGTGCCAACGCGCAAAGCGCGCGGACAACATTGCCGGCATTGCTAGCCAGTGGGTTTTTGAACGTTCTCGTCACGATCAGCTGATCTCGCATGTTTGACGCTTTATGGGGACTGAGCCTAATCGAAAACACGTCATTTGCCATGATTTATCGCAATTGCATCCACGATAATCAAGAATTAGTGAAATTTGCCCCCTAACACTCTCGGATCCCTTGTTATTTTGCCCATGTCGGCTAGGCTTGATGAAAACGACAGCCATGAACAATAAAAGCACCGATGGCCGATAAAATGCGCATCGGGCACAGGACACAGAATGAATATCGCACGTAACAATCTTGGTTCGGAAACAAGCCCTTATCTCGTTCAGCATCGCGACAATCCGGTGCATTGGCAGCCCTGGAGCAGCGAGGTCCTTGCCGCCGCCAAGGCCGCGAACAAGCCGATCCTGCTTTCGGTTGGCTATGCTGCGTGCCACTGGTGTCACGTCATGGCGCATGAAAGCTTTGAGGATGATGGCATCGCAGCGCTGATGAATGACCTGTTCATCAACATCAAGCTCGACCGCGAAGAACGCCCGGACCTAGATGCGCTCTATCAGAATGCGCTGGCGCTTCTGGGCCAACAGGGTGGCTGGCCGCTGACCATGTTCCTGACCCCTGATGGCGAACCGTTCTGGGGCGGGACCTATTTCCCCAAAGAAGCGCGCTATGGCCGGCCGGGATTTGGTGATGTACTGAAGACTGTCTCCAGGATTTACGCCGAAAAACCCGATGATGTGCGCCACAATGTCAGCCAGATTTCCAATGCGCTGATCAAGATGAACCGCGCCACGGTCGGCTCTATCCCAAGCCTTGAGATGATTGATCGTTGCGGCCATGGCTGTTTGCAGATCATGGATGGGCAAAATGGCGGCACGTCGGGCGCGCCGAAATTCCCGCAGCCGAGCCTGCTGTCCTTTATCTGGCGCACTGGTGTGCGTACCGATGACAATGAGCTCAAGCGCATCGCCAAGCACAGCCTTGATCGCATGTGTCAGGGCGGGATTTATGATCATCTTGGTGGCGGTTTTGCCCGCTATGCGGTTGATGACCAGTGGCTGGTGCCGCATTTCGAAAAGATGCTTTATGACAATGCCCAGCTGATTGATCTTTTGTGCGATGTCTGGCGGGTCGATCCCAATCCGCTTTATGCCAAACGGGTCGAGGAAACCATTACCTGGATCCTGCGCGAAATGCGCATTCCCGGTGGCGCCTTTACTGCAAGCCTGGACGCCGACAGCGAGGGCGTCGAAGGCAAGTTCTATGTCTGGTCGGAAACCGAGATTGACCAGATCCTTGGGGCGGATGCCGATCTGTTCAAGAAATTCTATGACGTATCAAAAGACGGCAATTGGGAAGGCCACACTATCCTCAACCGCACCGCATCGGGGCTGACACTTTCTGATGACGCGACCGAGGAAAAGCTGGCGGAGCTTCGTGCCAAGCTTCTGGCAGAACGTGCCAAACGCTTTCGTCCGGGCTGGGATGACAAGGCGCTGACCGACTGGAACGCCATGACGATTGCGGCCTTTGCCGAGGCCGCCATGACCTTCCACCGCGCCGATTGGCTCGATTATGCCAAGCTTGTTTATGGCTTTGTGACCAATACCCTGATGGAGGGCGACCGCTTCCTGCACAGCTACCGCGATGGTCGCGTGCAGCATGCCGGGATGCTTGAAGATTACGCGCATATGATCCGCGCAGCCCTCAGGCTTTATGAATGCTTTGGCGAGGATGCCTATCTGAATGAGGCCATCCGCTGGTCGGACATGGTCGAAACCCTGTTTGCCGATGCCCAAGGCGGTTATTTCCAGTCGGCATCGGATGCCAGCGACCTGATGGTGCGCCAGAAACCCTTCATGGATAATGCCGTACCTTCGGGCAATGCGATCATGGCGCAAAACCTTGCCCGGCTTTTTGCCCTCACGGGTGAGACCAAATATCGCGATCAGGCAGAGATTACGCTTTCGGCCTTTAGCGGCCGCATTGGCGAGCAGTTCCCCAATATGCCGGGCCTTCTGATGGCGGCTGAAATGCTGCAAAATCCGGTGCAGATCGTTCTGATCGCGAACGACCGCAGCCAGACCTATCTTGATATGCGGCGTGCCATTTTTGGCTGCTATCTGCCAAATCGGGCGATTACGATCCTGTCAGACGGTGATCCCCTGCCCGATGGTCATCCGGCCCAGGGCAAAACCGCGATTGACGGCAAGGAAACCGCCTATGTCTGCCAAGGCCCGCTCTGCTCCGCCCCCGTGACAAGTGTCGAGGATCTGACCAGCCTGCTTGCCGATTTGCCAACCAAGGCGGCATAACACGTCTGTGCTCTTAGCGTCGCCTTTATGAAAGCCACCGCCATGCCGCAAATCTCGATCAACACACCTGTCGGTGCAATCACGGTTTTCGCATTTGAAGATCAAATCGTTGCACTTGATTGGGGATTTGTTGATGAAATTGAAAGCACAGCCGTGCTGGAAGAAGCCAAAAAGCAGCTGACTGCCTATTTCGCAGGTCAGCTGACCCGCTTTGATTTGCCCCTCGCCCCGGATGGCACGGATTTCCAAAAGGCGGTCTGGGATGCGATGTGTCAGATCCCGGCGGGCAAAACCGCGACCTATAAGGACTTGGCAACCGTGGCCGGATCGCCGAAGGCATTTCAGTCGGTTGGCACGGCCTGTGGCCTTAACCCGATCCCGATCATCATCCCCTGTCACCGTGTTCTGGCGTCAGGTGACAAACCGGGCGGCTATTCCGGCCAGGGCGGGCTTGAAACCAAGCGCACGCTTTTAAAAATCGAGGGTGTGGACCTTCCGCTTGGCAGTGATCAGGGCAGTTTCGATCTTTAGGCGGCTTTTGGTTGGCCGGTCTGGCGACCCGCATTTCTACTCTGCGAAATACATAACTTCGCCTGCTGCAAATCAAAGGCTTCTGCCCTACACTCCGGCCATTGATCAAACACGCGTTGAATAACGCATCAAGGGAGGTCTTCCATGACCAAAGCATTCCGATTTTACGAAACCGGCGGCAGCGATGTCCTGAAATTCGAAGATGTTGACGTTGGCACGCCGGGCGAAGGCGAAGTGCGCCTGGCGCAAAAGGCCGTTGGCCTCAACTATATCGATATCTATTTCCGTTCCGGCGTGTATCCGGCACCCAGCATGCCGTCAGGCCTTGGTCTGGAAGGTGCTGGTATCATTGAAGAAATTGGTCCGGGTGTGACGGATCTGGCGGTTGGTGATCGGGTGGCCTATGCCGCACAGCCGCTTGGCGCCTATGCCGAGGCACGCGTGATGCCGGCCAAGGGTCTGGTCAAGATCCCTGATGATGTCAGTTTCGAACTGGCTGCGGCTGCGATGCTGCAGGGCATGACCGCGCAGTACCTTCTGCGCCGCACCTATAACGTCAAAAAAGGCGACACCATCCTGATCCATGCCGCCGCTGGCGGTGTTGGCCAGATCGTCTGCCAGTGGGCCAAGCATCTGGGTGCGACTGTGATCGGCACGGTGGGATCAAAGGAAAAAGCCGAAATCGGCAAGGCCAAGGGCTGCGATTACCCGATCCTGTATCGCGAAGAGGTCGTCTCCGAGCGCGTCAAGGAAATCACCAATGGCCAAGGCGTTGAAGTTGTTTATGATTCGGTTGGTAAAGACACCTTTGATGACTCGCTTAAATGCCTCAAGCGTCTTGGCATGATGGTCAGCTTCGGTCAGTCATCCGGTGCCGTTCCGCCGGTGTCCCTCGCCCAACTTGCCCCGGGCGCCTATTTCCTGACCCGGCCGAGCATCTTCCACTATAACGCCACCCGCGAAGAGCTTCTTGCGAGTGCCGGTGAGCTGTTTGATGTGCTCAAATCAGGCATCGTCACCATCGACATCACCGCGACCTACCCGCTCGCCGATGCCGCCAAGGCCCATGACGACCTTGAAAGCCGCAAAACCAACGGTTCGATTGTCTTTACGGTCTGATTTTGCGTCAATCCTGACGCGAAAAGGATAGGACACTTCATAAAAAAGCCGATACATTGCGCTATCGGCTTTTTTTGTGCCTTTTCTTTACCGGAACCTGTGTGATGTCTGTTTCAAAAGTTCAAGATTCTGTCATTGCCGCCTTCAAATCGGCGAAAACCTACCAGGACCCTTATCAGCACTGGTTCCTTGAAGACGTTTTGCCGGAAGGCTACGCCAAGGCCGTCTGTGCGCTTCCGATTGATGCGCCTTTTCTTGAAGTGGATGATGCCGGCACGCGCGAAGCGAACAATTCAAGCCGACGTTATTTCGATAAAGAAACGATCAGCAAATTTGATGCTGCCAACGATATTGCGGAGGCCTTCCATTCCCGCGAAGTTGTCGACACGGTCGAGGAAGTCTTTGGCGCGGATCTCCGTGATTCGCGCATTCGCCTTGAATTTGCCCAGGATCGCGACGGTTTCTGGCTGCAGCCGCACACTGATATCGGCGTAAAGCGCTTTACGATGTTGCTGTATCTGTCAGACGAACCAGGTCACGAGAAACTTGGTACCGATATCTACAAGGATGCTGACACCCATGTCGGCGCATCTCCGTTCAAGCCGAATTCAGCCCTGATCTTTGTTCCGGCCGACAATACCTGGCACGGCTTTGAAAAGCGCAACATTCCGGGCATCCGCAAGTCCCTGATCATCAACTATGTGACGCCGGATTGGCGCGCGGTTGAACAGCTGCCCTTCCCGGATACCTACGTTAAATAACGTTGAAGCTGAAACGCTAAAACGCCTTTAGAATCCCGGTAAGCTTTTGGTTTGCCGGGTTTTATTTTTCGTGGAAGACCCGCACATCGCGTGCGATGGCATCAAAGCGTTCTGACAGGCCGTCGCTGACGACCCGGCACGGGGCAACCACGGCTTCGGCCCAGTCGACATAGGCGAGGATCTGTTTTTCATCCCAGCCAATCGGCGTGTCGGTCAGCATCGCGCCGACATTGGCGACCTTGTCGGCCAAACGCACCAGTTTGGCACCGTTGGTGAGGCTTGGGGCGGTTTCGATCTGCTTTGCCTTACGTTCATCGCGTGGCAGGGCCTTGTCATCACTGACCTCAAGCACGATATCGGCCACGATTTCGTTAAAGCAGGCAGCGATTTCATCGCGTGTCGCACCGCAATCCTCGATCACGTCATGCAGAACGGCAGCACATAGAATATCCTCGTCCGTGCCGGGTTCGCATTCGACAATCAGGCGGGAAACCTCGATCGGGTGATTGATATAGGGTTCCTGTGCGGCCCCTTTGCGACGCTGGTCGCGATGGGCGCGGGCGGCGAAATCAACGGATTTGAGTAAAAGCTGCATAAAGCGCAATACGGTCGTGAACGGAAGAGCCAGATTCACACGGCTTTTGCGCTGTTTCAAGCCTTCATCCGCCCGGCCCGATGAAAATCATGCAAAGCCATGAAAAACTGCGACAAACGCGCTACTATCAAGCCCGTTGATGCGCGCTCATTTATCGGGAGACGTCGACAATGTCACAGGATATCCGCCTGAAACTGACCTTGCGAAACGACAGTGATGGTCCCCTGCATCTAAGCGGCCTTGCACCCAAGGATGGCTGGCAAAGCGGCCCGCCCAACCGGCTTGAGGCCAATGAAACGGTGGTCTGTGAAATCACCACCGCCCATACCCTTGCGATCACGCTGAATTACGGCACGTACCATATCGGCCTGCAGCTAAGCGATGACAGTTTCAGCATTGAGCCAGGCGATGCGCGTGTCGAACGACAGAAACTGGGTGGGGATGTAGCAGAGGTGGTTTTGGCGCTTGGATAGCCGCGAAACCGGCATTATTTCGATATTGAAATAAAAACGGGGCCCGTCTTGGGGCCCCGTTCATTTTTGGATCGATCCATATCATCAGGCCGATCAGGCCAGAGTGGCGTTAGCCATTCATGGAATCGAAGAAGTCGTCGTTGTTCTTGGTGCCCTTGAGCTTGCCAAGCAGGAATTCCATCGCGTCCTGCGGACCCATCGGGTTGAGGATACGACGCAGCACCCACATCTTGGACAGGACGCCCTTGTCGACGAGAAGTTCTTCCTTACGGGTCCCCGATTTGAGGATATCAATCGCCGGGAAGATACGCTTGTCAGACAGTTTGCGATCCAGAACCAGTTCGGAGTTACCGGTCCCTTTGAATTCTTCAAAGATGACCTCGTCCATGCGCGAACCGGTATCGATGAGCGCGGTTGCGATGATGGTCAAAGACCCGCCCTCTTCGATGTTACGCGCGGCACCAAAGAAGCGTTTCGGACGCTGAAGCGCATTGGCATCAACACCACCGGTCAGGACCTTGCCCGAGCTCGGCACCACGGTGTTATAGGCACGTGCCAGACGGGTAATGGAGTCCAGCAGAATGACAACGTCATGCTTGTGCTCGACCAGGCGTTTGGCCTTTTCGAGAACCATTTCAGTAACCTGAACGTGACGCTGGGCCGGTTCATCAAAGGTCGAGCTGATGACTTCGCCTTTTACCGAACGGTCCATGTCGGTCACTTCTTCCGGGCGTTCGTCAATCAGAAGAACGATCAGATAGGCTTCCGGGTGGTTTTCCTCGATCGCGTGCGCAATGTTTTGCAGCATCACGGTTTTACCGGTGCGCGGCGGTGCGACGATCAGGGCACGTTGACCTTTACCAAGCGGCGAAACCAGTTCGATGACGCGGTTGGTAGTATCTTTGTTCGTACCTTCCTGATCGGACTCACGCTCCATATGCAGCGGCTGATCAGGATAAAGCGGGGTCAGGTTGTCAAAGTTGATGCGATGACGGACTTTTTCCGGCGCATCGAAGTTAACCTTGTCGACTTTCAGCAGCGCGAAATAACGCTCGCCCTCTTTCGGCGAACGGATCTGGCCTTCGACCGTATCACCGGTGCGCAGACCAAAACGGCGCACCTGGCTCGGACTGACATAAATGTCGTCTGGGCCGGCAAGATAGTTTGCCTCCGGGCTACGCAGGAAGCCGAAACCATCGGGCAGCACTTCAAGAACACCTTCGCCAAAGATGGCATGGTCGTTCTCGGCCAGCTGCTTGAGGATGGCAAACATCAGCTCCTGTTTGCGGAGCGTGCTGGCATTTTCGATTTCGAGTTCCTCTGACAGGGCAAGCAGCTCGGTCGGAGATTTCTTTTTAAGGTCCTGAAGATGCATATGTGCGTTTAATGATCTGTGGTTGCCGAAAGGGCGAAGATTTTAGGGAGATAGAAAAGAGATGTGCGGTTGACCGTCAGGCAAGGCGCTCAGGCATTTGCTGGTGCGTGCGGACGGATCAAAAACCTTGGAGTTGCAAGAAAGGCAGGTCTTTTCATGTTTCTGGATCGAAACACCACCGATTGATACCCTCGAAAATCGCAATAGTCAAACCGTGATTCGACGAAATCGCCTATTTTGCTGCCTGAGTTGTACAAAAAACACGATTTTCCTGCCTGATTACAGCAATTCCAGTCAACAGTTACGGAAATATAGCGTTGAGAATGAGGAAAACGCGGCCCTAAGCCGGGCGTTCACGCACGATTTCAAGCATACGATCAAGCTGATCGTCACTAAGCCCGGCAATCCGTTCCGACAGCAGGTTGGCGAGTTCGGTCGCCGCGGGCTCGAGGCCGGCGGTATCGACCGTCACCTTGGGGTGGGAAAGTTGGGCCAAGCGTTTGATGTCATCGACCTCGTCCCAGACAAGATTGAAATAACCACAGATTTGCTGCACCAGACCCGGGCTTGGCCGGCCGCGATGGCCGTGTTCAAGGGCGGACAGATAGGCCGGTGACAGCTGCAACGCCGTTGCCATGTCGGTTAGTGTGACGTTGTTACGCGCCCGGAGTTCCCTGATGCGATTGCCAAAAGGTGTCACGGGCGTCTCCGTTTCAACAAAACATAAAAGGCCCCGGCCCCGCCGTGCTGGATTTGGGCCTGATTGATGGCAAGGATGCGATTGCGCAGACGCGGTGCGCTGAGCCATTGCGGTGTGCGTTCGCGCAACAGGCCGGTGCGGCCATATTCATCAGCGCGCGATCCCTTGCCGGTTATTACGAGAACGCAACGTTTCCCGGCACGCCAGCTATCCTCGATAAAGGCGTTGAGCGCATTATGCGCGACCTCCTGGGTCATGCCATGCAGGTCAATGCGCCCGTCAATCGACATCTTGCCCTTCTGAAACTTGTTGGCGGTCGAACGATCAATACCGTCGGTGACACCGGGTTTCAGTTCAGCAAGTGCGCGGTTCTTGATCTGTGGGCCCCGATCCGCATGGCGCGCAGACGGCAAATTGCGGGCAGCCCGACTTTGTTCGGACTGTTCAAGCTTGTCGCCCAGATTGTCGGGCAGAGTGATGGCGGTATCGCTGGTATGGATTTCATCGTCTGATGCGGCCATATCGTCATCGCTGCCCTTGCGCCTTTTATTGCGCAAGGGTTTGACGTCACGGGTAAAGACCTCCCACAGGGTCTTTTCATCCTCCGTGATGGTGCGGCGTCGCTTATTGGGTCTTTTACTTGTCATCCACCAGAACGATATGCAGTCGGCGCGGCCCAACTGCGCCAAGCGGTATCGTTTGTTCGATATCAGCCATTTGCAACAGCCCGGTCACCCAAGGAATGTTCGCGGCATATTGCCGTGTCCGACCTTTTCGCGCAACCACGCCCGTCCCAGATCCAGCACGTTCATCGACAATATTATTGTTTGGCAATGTGTTAAATCATCCTGATCCCGTTTCTCAAGATGGGCTGGCGATGAAGTTTGATTGCTGAATGTTGTGATCTTACGGGCCAACCCGGTCAACATCGACGCAGCTGATCCCGTTATTATCGAGGTTAAGCATTGCTTTTAAAAACGAGCTGTCGAGATTGGTTGAAAGTCCGTGTGTGCCGCGATTTTCAACAAAGAAGCCGTCCCGCTTAAAGGTATCAAGCTGGGCTTGCAGCTTTTTAACATCCCCTTCTGGGACAGCGCCACTGATCGCGATGTAGAGATAACAAATCCGATAGGGTGCAGCGCCAGAAATGTCGGGAATGCCAGGGTCTTCTTCGCGTGCTTCATCTACATAATGGCGCAGGATATTGCCGCCAATCGCTATCAAATCAACGCGTCCCGCCATCATCATTGGCAACAGAAGTTCTTCGCGCGGCACCATGATCAATTGTTTGGCCCCGCGTTCACGCAAATAGGATTCGCGCGCCGAACCCAACAGCACACCGATGCGAGCATCGCGTAACAGCGTCTTAAAATCCATATCCGCCCAGCCACTATCGGTAAAACCATAAAGGTTCCAGAAGGTGCGACTGACCGGCCCCACCCATTGGAAAAGGTCTTCGCGATAATCAATCCTGGTGGTGGGATAAATCACATGGCCGGTTTCGCGTTCAGCCAATTCCAACTGCCGTTTCCAGGGCATTTGAGGCATGATCTCGACCTTAATCCCCGCCTTGACGAACAGCTCAATCGCAAGCGTGTCGAAATAACCCGGTTCCGGCCTAGCCGAAGAACGCACACGCGCACTTTCGGAAAGATGAATAACGTAGGTCCCATCAAACGATGTGTTTGCAGGTGGCGATTTACCGCTGCCTTCCTGCGCCAACACACTTGCAGGAATGAAGTTTAAAACAGCTTCAAATAGCAATGCTGCAAAAAGGACTTGGTCACATACTCGGAAATGCAATTTTGGAAAACGCAATGAAGGCCACTGCCATTTTCCCATATTATGCCTCTTGCTTTGCCAGCCAAAGGGCGTCTTTGACCTTGGCCTCAACATAGGCCCGGTGGGCGGCGAGTTCTTCTTCGCTGATAACATGTGGTCTCGGTTCAAGCCGATTGCCCCGGGGCCCGAGAATGCGCCGACCGGCATTTTCATCCTCCTGATCGCCATTTAGCGCATTGGGATCAAGTGACAGGCCGTGCTGACGCCCGCCCAGAAGTTCAAGATAAACCTGAGCCAGAAGATCGGAGTCAAGCAGGGCCCCGTGAAGCGTACGGTTGGAGTTGTCGATCTTGAAACGACGGCAGAGCGCATCGAGACTGACCGGAGAGCCCGGGAATTTCTTGCGCGCCATTTGCACCGTATCAAGGGCACGTTCCATGGCAATGCGCGGCTTATTGAGCCATTCGAGTTCCGCATTCAGGAACTTCATATCAAAGCTGGCATTGTGAATGACCAGAACCGAATCTTCGCCAATGAATTCAACGAAATCATCAGCAACCTCGGCAAAGACCGGCTGATCTTTCAGGAAGTCATCACCAAGACCGTGAACGTCAAATGCCTCTTTGGGCATCGGGCGTTCGGGATTGATATATTGGTGGTACTGACGGCCCGTCGGCATGTGATTGATCAGTTCGATACAGCCAATTTCAACAAGCCTGTGGTCGGCATAGGGATCAAGGCCGGTGGTCTCGGTATCGAGGACAATCTCACGCATCTATTCTGGATCCAGTGATCAACTCAGTTGGTCAATAATGCCCTGAATATATTGAAAAGTGACCGCACGTCCCAAACCTGTCGGGATGATGAAATCTGCACGCTTGCGCTTTTCGATATCGGGCATCTGTTTGGACAGAATGGCGGAAAATTTTGCGTCCGTCATCCCCTGTCGCGAAAGAACACGTTGGCGTTGAATAAACCCCGGGGCGTACACAACCGCAACACGATCACAGCGCTTTTCACCCGCGGTTTCGTATAAAAGCGGGATGTCGAGAACAACCATTTTGCGACCCAAACGCTGCTGTTTGGCAAGAAACCGGATTTCGGCCGTACGCACCAAAGGATGCAGGATGGTTTCAAGCTTTTTGAGAACAGCCGGATCGGCAAAGGCAATCTTGCCCAATGCCTGGCGGTCAATCCGGCCATCCTTGATCACATCGGGAAAGGCCTTGGCAATCGGATCAAAGGCCAAACCATCTGGCGCCATCAATTCATGGGTCGCGGCATCGGCATCATGGACCGGCACGCCAAGGTGACGAAACATCGCCGCCGCGGTTGATTTGCCCATGCCGATAGAGCCAGTCAGCCCAAGAATTTTCATGATAGGATCACCAACATATACTTAATCAGGAGAAAGAACGAAGTCGCGCAGTTCCTGGGTGACTTCCGGATCAATCCCGAACCAGCGATGGAAACCCGGTCGCGCCTGATGGAGCAACATGCCCAGACCATCAACAATCGGATTGCCGCGTTCCTTGGCCTGCAGCAAAAGATCAGTCATCAGCGGCGCATAGACAATATCCGTGACAAGGGCTGTTTGCGGCAAGCCGGCCAGATCAATTTCAAGCTTCGGCTGACCAACCATGCCAAGACTGGTGGTATTGACGACAAGTGACGCCCCGGCGACGGCTTCGGGTGCGAGCGGCCAGTCAACGACCTTGATCCGTGGATCATTGATTTCCTTGGCGAGATCCTCGGCGCGTTTGCGTGTGCGGTTGGCAAGCCGGATTTCCGGGCTGCCTTCATCAAGCAAAGCGACCAAAACCGCGCGGCAGGCCCCGCCAGCGCCAAGCACGACGGCTGGGCCAGAGGCAAAGGCAATATCCGGGGCTTCCTGGCGCAGGTTTTCAATAAAGCCATAGCCATCAGTGTTATCCCCCCACATCCGGCCATCCTTGGAGAAGGTGACGGTATTGACCGCCCCGATGCGGCGCGCCCGATCAGAAAGCTCGTCACATTCGGGCATCGCCATCTCCTTTTGCGGAATGGTGACATTGACCCCGGAAAAACCCAGATTACGCAAGGAAATCAAAGCGGCCTGAAAGTTTTCCGGCTCCACGGGGAGCGGCATATAGCAGCCATCAATGCCGTATTTCGCCAGCCAATAACCATGCAGGCGCGGTGATTTCGAATGCGAGACCGGCCAGCCCATCACACCGGCAAGGCGCGATGTTCCAGAAAGCGTGCGATAGGGATTACGCGGGGTCATGAAGGATGTTTCCTGCCTGAATGCTTATTATCTGTTTGTTTTTTCTATGCTTTTAGAACACCATGATCGCGCAAGAAGCCAATCAGGGGCAAAAGCGGCATGCCAAGGACGGTGAAGTAATCGCCGCGAACCTCGGTAAAGAGCTGCGCGCCCAGGCCTTCAAGCTGATAGCCGCCAACACAGTGATAGATCTCTTCACCGGCCGCATCGAGATATTCCTCAAGCCATTCATCGGTGAAGTTGCGCACGGTCAGATGGGCGGTATCGATCGTGCCCCAGATGCGAGATCCCTCTTTATATATAACTGCGGCCGAAACCAGCTTGTGGCTTTTACCGCGAAGGGCCAGAAGCTGCGCGCGGGTATTGTCACGGTCCATTGGCTTGTCAAACCAGATGCCATTACATTCCAGCATCTGATCGGCAGCAATGACGATGGCGTCAGGCTGTTGGCGATACATGCGCAGCGCCTTCATTTCGGCAAGCGTTTCTGCGGCTTCGGCAGCAGTGGCACCTTCGGCCTTCATCGCCTGTTTATAGCCATCCTCGTCAATCATCGAGGCGACGGCTTCGCAATCAACGCCCGCATTGGTCAGCATGGCATGGCGGGCCTTGCTGCTGGAGGCAAGAATAAGACGATGGGTATTGGGCATCTATTTATCCTGTTCGTATCGCTTAGTGACCGCGCCGGTCATACATGGTCGAAAGAATGATGGCGGCGGTTTCTTCGATGGATCGGCGGGTCACATTAATGATCTTCCAGCTGCGTTCGGTAAAGTAACGCCGGGCCTGATGAACTTCGTCGCGCACCGCGACCGGATCAACGTAATCCCCACCCTCTCCGCGTTCGATCTGGCGCAAACGGTTTTTTCGGATCGAGACCAGCTGATCAACATCCTTGATCAGGCCGACCACCAACGGTTTTTCAAGCTTATCAAGCTCTGGCGGCAGCGGGCAGCCCGGCACAAAGGGAATGTTGGCGGTCTTGATGCCGCGGTTGGCCAGATAGACCGAGGTCGGTGTTTTCGAGGTGCGCGAGACACCGACAATCACCACATCGGCTTCTTCCAGATCCCAACCGGACTGGCCGTCATCATGAGACAGCGTGTAATCGATCGCCTCGATCCGGCTGAAATATTCCTCGTCCATTTTATGAAGCGCGCCAGTTCGGCCGTGGGATTGTTGGCCGAGATAACCCGCCATCATGGTCACCGTATTATCAAGCACATGGCTGTGCGGCACCTGCAGACGGCGGCAGCCTTCTTCAAGCTTGCGACGGATATCGCTGTCAAAGACGGTATAAAGGACGATGCCGGGATTGCGCTCGATATCGGCCAGAACGCGGGCCAGCTGCGCGTCGGTTCGGATCAGCGACCAGACATGTTCATGGGCGCGCACATCAGGAAACTGCGCGACACAGGCGCGCGCGATGCCATCGACGGTTTCCCCGGTTGAGTCCGAGACCAGATGAAGATGGAAAATTTTGTCCGTCCCGACCATGCCTGTCCGTTTCTTTGGCCAAAAACTGGGCCCACAAGCAGAATCTTATCCACTTTTTGCGCGCCAAGCGATTTCTCAAAATTAGTTCAAACGCCCAACGGGCTGTTCAAAATACCGATCACTAACCGGATGGATAAGATTTTTGCCGCAACCCGAAGTTAGCAGATCGGAGTCGGGCCTGTGGATAATTGTGGATAACGGGAGCGACTCCGGCCCGGTTTTTTCCACAGAATTTATCCTCCCCTTCATACAAACTTTCTCAAACGCTCTGTCCCGAGCGGGATAACTGCCGATTTTTTCCCGTAATAACAGGGATAAGAATGCAAAAACCAGACTTATTCACCTTATCCACGTTATTTAAAAACGTCTTTTCCCAAGGCAGAGTCTGAGAGTCGTTTGGAGTCGTACACAGTTTTCCCCAAGACCGCTTGAGATGAATCATTTTTCCCGAGTCGGAATGTGGATAAACTGTGCGCGAAATTTAATCCCTGTTATCCACAGGGAACCACTCACAAACAACATCCTTTTTTATTAAATAAGGTTTTGTTAGGCAGAACGTGGAAAACGTTCGGGCAAAGGCCCCAGGACACATTTCACGAAATAACAAAGCCGGTTCTGAGCAAGGGCGAACGCCCCGGGTCAGGCCAAAGATCAAAAAAGAGATCGGGACAGAGAAACAGGAAACCAGATGCCTAACACCCAAAAGACTTTCTTGCGTGCCCTTGCCGGTGAAACCCTTCCCGTACCGCCGATCTGGCTGATGCGCCAGGCTGGCCGCTATTTGCCGGAATACAAGGCAACCCGCGCAGAGGCCGGTTCGTTCCTTGATCTTTGCTATAATCCCGATCTTGCCTGCGAAGTTACGTTGCAGCCACTTCGGCGCTATGACTTCGATGCGGCGATATTGTTCTCCGATATCCTCGTTATACCGCAGGCACTGGGTCAGCATTTGGCATTCAAGCAGGGTGAAGGCCCACAGCTTGAGGCCATCAGAGATGCTTCAGGCCTGGGCAAGCTTTCGCTTGATAGCATTCATGACACCCTTGGCCCGATCTATGAGACGGTTTCCAAGCTTTCAAGCGCCATTCCGTCCAGTACAGCGCTGATCGGCTTTGCCGGTGCACCCTGGACCGTTGCGACCTATATGGTCGAGGGTAAGGGCTCCAAGGACTTCCCGAATATCCGCCGCTTTGCCTATGGCGATCCTGATGGCTTTGCCAAACTGATCGACATCGTGATTGAGGCGACCACGCAATATTTGCTGAAACAGGTTGAAGCGGGTGCAGAATGCATTCAGCTGTTTGAAACTTGGGGCGGGGTTCTGTCCGAAACCGGCTTTAATCGCTGGGTGATCGAGCCGACCAAACAGATCGTTGCCAATTTGCGTGCCGTCCATCCGGATCTGCCGATTATCGGCTTCCCGCGGGGCTGTGGTTTGCATCTGGTCGATTTCAAACAGAAAACCGGTGTGACCGCGGTTGGCCTTGATAGCGGTGTCAAACTCGACTGGGTGGCTGAAAACCTTCAGAAACTGGGACCAGTGCAGGGTAATCTTGATCCGATGTTGCTGATCACGGGCGGTGATCCGATGTTTGATGAAGCCAAACGCATCCTTGATACGCTGGGCAAAGGGCCGTTCATCTTTAACCTTGGCCATGGCATCACCCCGGAAACGCCGCCGGAACATGTTGGCCAGCTGGTCGACTTCATCCGGAATTACAAAGGATAAATGTCGGCAATTGCTGCATTTTATTTTGTGATTTTTGAAATCAATCAAATCGATTGAAAAATTCAATGCGTATAGTGGGCTAAGTTTGTTGCGCTCCGCACCTGTTTGACCAAAATAGGCCCCGGAGCGCGACGGATTTACGTACATTCCGGTTTGTCGGGAACCGGTTGAAACA
Organism: Thalassospira sp. HJ; assembly: GCF_000948415.1. Classification (GTDB taxonomy): domain Bacteria; phylum Pseudomonadota; class Alphaproteobacteria; order Rhodospirillales; family Thalassospiraceae; genus Thalassospira. The sequence goes on from NZ_JYII01000020.1 coordinate 436,292, forward strand.
CGCTGTGCCATGAAGGATAGCCAAATGTCCGAGACGACGCGCAAGAAACGCGCCATTGTTCTTTTCAATCTGGGTGGCCCGGATAGTCCGGCTTCTGTTGAGCCGTTTCTGTTCAACCTGTTTAACGATCCGGCGATCATCAGCCTGCCCAATCCGTTCCGGTTTTTGCTGGCAAAGCTGATTTCGCGCCGTCGGGCCCCGATTGCACGCGAGATCTATGACCATATCGGCGGAAAATCGCCGCTTCTGGAACTGACCCAGGAGCAGGCCGATGCCCTGCAGGTGGCGTTGAATTCCGAAGATGACGGCTACGAAAACCGCTGCTTTATCGCCATGCGCTATTGGAAGCCGTTTGCCGATGATACCGCGGCCGAGGTTAAGGCATGGGGTGCGGATGAGCAGATTTTGCTGCCGCTTTATCCGCAGTTTTCGACCACCACCAGCGGATCGTCGGTCAAGGATTGGAAACGGGCCTGCAAGAAAGTTGGGCTTACTTCCCCGATCAAGACCGCCTGCTGCTATCCGACCAATCCGGGCTTTGTTGATGCATCGGCCGAAATGATCAAGGCGGGGTATGATCGGGCGTGTGCCAAGGCAAGTGAGCTTGGCATTGATAAGCCGCGCATCCTGTTTTCCGCCCATGGCGTACCAAAAGCGGTGATTACCAAGCGCGGTGATCCCTATCAGTCGCAGATCGAAAAAACCTCGGCCGCCGTGGTCGAGAAGATGGCGATCGAGGGGCTGGACTGGAATGTCTGCTATCAAAGCCGTGTCGGCCCGATGGAATGGATCGGCCCATCGACCGAGGACGAGATCGAGCGGGCCGGCAAGGAAAACAAGGCTATCGTCGTTGTCCCAATTGCCTTTGTGACCGAGCATTCGGAAACCCTGGTCGAACTCGACATCGAATATGGCGAGCTGGCGCATGAAAAACATGTGCCGGTTTATGAGCGGGTGCGCACGGTTTGCTCCCATCCTAAATTCATCAATGGGCTTGTTTCGGTTGTAAAACAAACTCAGGAAGAACTTGATGAAAAGGGTGCGGATGATCCCTCCGTCGAGACACGCGGCTGGTGGTGCCCGGATGAACATTCCTGTGCTGCGGCCAAGCAGCCCGGTCTGAAGCCCGCCGGGGCCTAGATCACACCTTAGACGCATTAGAGGCCGGTTCCGTTGGGGGATCGGCCTTTTTGCTGTTAAGGTGCCTCACCGCACGCCAACAGACTTAGAGAAGAAGAGAGAGATGGATAGCTACAGCATTATCAAATCCCTGCATGTCATCAGCGTGATCGCCTGGATGGCAGGTCTTCTGTATCTGCCGCGGCTTTATGTCTATCACTGCGAAGTGGCACCGGGATCGGAAGCCAGCGAGAAGTTCAAGGTGATGGAACGCCGTTTGCTGCGTGCGATCATGAACCCGGCGATGATTGCGACCTGGCTGTTTGGTGGCCATCTGGTCTTTGCCATTGATGCCCTGTCACAGGGTTGGTTCCATGCAAAGCTGCTCTGTGTGGTGCTGATGACCATCTCGCACATGATGCTGGCACGTTATCGCCGGGCGTTCGAGGCGGATGCCAATACCAAGTCGCAGAAATTCTATCGCATTTTCAATGAAGTACCGACGGTTCTGATGATCATCGTCGTCTTCATGGTGATCGCAAAACCGTTCTGATTACTGTCGGAAATACGATCTGATCGGATTTCATTACGTTTTTGAAATAAAAAAGCAGCGGTATTAGCCGTCAAGTATTAAAGCATAATGGTCACGCATTCTCGCATTGAGGATGGTGACCATTTTTCTGACGACAGCAATCACAGCAACCTTGCCGGGTTTTCCGTTTTCAGTCAGGCGTTTGTAGAAGTCGCGTAGCAGAGGATCGAAGCGTATTGCCGGTAATGCAGCATAGTAAAGAGCATTGCGCACTTCCAAACGTCCGCCGCCA
>NZ_JYII01000021.1 GCF_000948415.1 Thalassospira sp. HJ
CGGACGTAAAAGTCCAAGGCCGCATCAACACCTCACGGATCCGGGAGCCTGCGTATACGCAGGCTCCCAAGTGAAAAGAGGCACGAACATCATAGCAAATGTTCGTGCCTCTCAATGTATAAGGCCGCCAAACTGGCGGCCTTTGTCTTTATATTGTTTTGGTATCGAACCAAAAGCAATATGATGGGGTCAATCAGGCGTTGCCAGCCGGCTGACCTTCCATCTTTTTGGCAAATTTCTTGCGGAAAAGATCAGCAAAATCAATCTGCTGCATCATCAGCGGCGGGAAGCCACCATCTGCAGTCAGGTCAGCGATGATCTTGCGGACATACGGGAACAGCAGGCGCGGAACTTCGATCATCAGAACCGGCAGGCGGTGTTCGTCAGAAACATTCAGCGTTACCACAGCGCCATACTGCAGTTCGGCGATGAAAGCCACCTTGTCGGCAACGTCGGCTTTGACATTGATCTTGATGGTGACTTCGTGAAGTTTCTGGTCCTGCGTGGTGCGGGCTTCAACATCAACGTCGATATTGATTTTCGGCTGCTGCTGCAGGGCAACGCTTTCCGGTGCGTTCGGGTTCTCGAACGACAGATCCTTGATGTACTGGGTGTGGATCGTGATCGGATTTGCGGCCGGCTGCTGCTGTTGTTCTGCAGCGCCTTCTGCACCGGTGGTATTCTCGTCGGCCATTAAAGTCTAGCTCCCTTAGAGGTCATTTCGTCTTGATCAGAAAAAAGCTTTCAGTGCGGCCATTGGCCGTGGCTGAAATGCTTGTTACTGACGCCGCCCCGTTGCGGCAGTTGAATTGGACTTGTTGGCCTAGCACGTCTGACACGGACGGGCAAGCCAATCAGAAGAGGCGCAAAGCCCTTATTTCTGCGGGTTTGCCTGATGTGATCCGGTCCCAGCCCCCCGGAATCAAAGAAGGTTGACTAGAGCACATCGCGTTTAATTTGCATCATTTTGTTTGATTTTGGCGTGCCGTTTGGCAAGGCACAGCGTGCAGAGCGATGCGGCGCATCGGTCAAACGTTGTAACACCGCGAAACGCCGCCAAAATCAAACCCTTCGGGCCGGGACAGTCTTTCGCCCCACTGCGTCAGGATCCTTGACCGTAGCCCCGCTACGCTCTGCGGATCTTTTCTTGTGCGACAGAAGACTGTCTCCGGCAAAATGGCGCAGATTAAACGCGACGTGCTCTAACATCTCGGTCAACCTTCTGATTTTGTGATTTTCCCGTGAATTCAGCGCGTCTCGTTTCGCGGGTCTTCTTTGGGTGGCAGATTGCGTGTGGTATCCGCGTTATCACCAGTGCCGGCGTCGTTGCCGGTATCATTGGACGGATCATGCGGGCTGACATCTTCGAAATCGCCATCAATGATCGGCCCCGACCCGCGCGGGCGTGATCCGGTACGTCCTGCAGCGCCGCCAGCCCCACCCGGGCGATGGCCACCACCCTGGGTGCCACCGGAATAGGTCGCGCCAAAGCCGCCACCCCCGAAATTGGTGCGGATATTACCCGACTGGACAAGCTTCATGATGACCTTGGCCCCGACCAGCTGACGCAGCGGCGGCACCAGCAGCAGGAAGCCGAACGTATCGGTGACAAAGCCCGGGGTCAGCAGCAAGACACCGGCGACCAGAATGCAGATGCCGTCAAACAGTGCGCCGATGGGCATTTCGCCCTGATCCATCTGGCTTTGCGCCTTGGCAAGTGTTTGCAAGCCCTGGGCGCGCATCAGCGATGTGCCAATGATGGCAGTCAAGACAACCACGCCAATGGTCGGCCATAGCCCGATCAGTTCGCCGGCCTGAATAAAGACCGCGATCTCGATGATCGGCATGGCGACGAATATCGCGAGAAAGTAAAAGCCCATTTCTTCTCCGTTTACTGGCGATTTTTTAGCATAGCGGCCCGCAAGTATCGCTTTAACACATCATGTTTACGGCCAAAGCTGACGTCTTGCTGAAACTATTGCAGAAAACAACTTGGTTTTCAGGCATTTCTCATTAATCTGCACACTTAAGTTCGTTGGTTAGTTGGTTAGTTGGTGGGAACGCTAATGTGACAACGCGACAAAAATGCGGCAGATCGTCATTTTCCGCTGAACCCCTGCCGTTGGTGCGGGCAAAGGTGAAGATGATCACATCTTCTGGCGCGATCGGCAGTTGCCCTTGCATTTGGTTAAGTTCATACCATCTCTCGACCACGGTTGTGATATAAGTGCAACCAGTTTGAAACCACTAGGATCAAGAGACCGGTCTTGCAGTATTTCGATATATTCTTATTCGCTCTGATTGCGGTTTTCCTTGTGCTGCGTTTGCGTGGCGTTCTGGGCCGGCGTACCGGCAATGAAAAACAGGGACCGTCCGATATCTTTGGCCGTCAGACTCATGACAATGAAGGTCAGAACGACACCGCTCCTCAGACCGATAACGTTTATCGCCTGCCGGACTCCGGTAACGATCAGGAAGACGCAAATGTTCCGTCCGGTACCTTTGCGACCCTGCAGCAGATCCAGAAACACGATCCGAACTTTACCCAGCAGGACTTCCTGAATGGTGCGCGTATGGCGTTCGAAATGATCGTCGAATATTTCGCCAAGGGCGACAAGGATGGTCTGAACCCGCTGCTTTCGGCCGAGGTTTACAAGAATTTCGCCGCCGCCATTGATGCGCGCGCGGAAAAGGGCGAGCATGAGGAAACCACCCTGGTCGGCATCAAGAGCGCATCGATCCACGATGCCAGCCTTGAAGGCCGCACCGCCTATGTCACGGTGAAGTTCGTGTCCGAGGAAGTCTCGGTCATCCGCAATGCCGAGGGTGATGTGGTGGATGGAGACCCCAATCAGGTGGTCGAGGCCGAAGACCTTTGGACATTCGCGCGCAACATCGAAAGCCGCGATCCGAACTGGCAGCTGGTGGCAACCGAAACTCCGGAAGAAGAAACCACCGACTGATCCGGGTTTCGTAAAGACCCAGCAGATATCAAAGGCGATCCGACAAACGGGTCGCCTTTTTTCATGTCCAGATAGCAAGGTGGGCGCGCAATTATCGCCTTGTTAAGCATGTCAGGGGCAAGATCGGGTTTTCGTAGAACTGTTCTGAAAAACGGATTCCATCTTGAAAAGACGACTGGTTTTATCGCGCAGCCTGTCCCTGATTGCCGTATTGGTAGGTGCCGGGGCGGCCCTGATCTGGATGTTCTGGCCTCAAATCACCGGACAGATCGAACCCCCGGCCGAGGTTGAAGACAAACTGACGCTCCGCCCGGCGAGCTATGCCGAATTGGATGGCTGGCAGACTGATGATATGCGCGGTTCCGTGCGTGCTTTTGCCCGGTCGTGCAAGGCGATGCTCAGACGTGATGATGACCGGGCCGTTGGCCCCGACCCGCGCATGGGAACGATTGGCCAGTGGCGCGATCTGTGCCAGACGGCGGTCACACTTGATGTCAAAAGCCTTCGCAAGGAAGACGCGCGCGCGTTCTTTGAAAGTGGCTTCAGACCGTATCTCAGTGGCAATCGCGATGAACCGGAAGGCCTGTTTACCGGCTATTACGAGCCGGAATTACAAGGCCAGCTGGCCCGTGGTGGGGCGTATCAAACCCCGCTTTATCTCAAACCAAATGACATGGTTTCAATCGATCTTGGCGAGTTTCGCGAGGATCTGAAGGGTACCAGGCTGGTCGGACGGATATCGGGTGATGCCGTAAAACCCTATTACGACCGCGAAGCGATCGAGGAAGGTGCGCTTTCCGACCGTGATCTTGAACTGGTCTGGGTCGATGACGCGGTGGATGCGTTTTTCTTGCAAATTCAGGGGTCTGGCCGAGTGGTTCTGCCTGATGAAAGTGTGCTTCGGGTGGGCTATTCCGCGACCAACGGCCATCCTTATTTCGCCATCGGGCGGGAATTGATTGCGCGCGGGGTGCTAACGCGTGAAACCGTATCGCTGCAATCGATCCGCAAATGGCTGCATGACAATCCCGATGAAGCCGATGCGGTGATGAATACCAACGCATCTTACGTATTTTTCCAGCCGCTTAAGGTCGATCCCAATGACCCCGAAGCCGGTCCGCTGGGATCGCAGGGTGTGCCGCTTGAACCGGGTCGGTCATTGGCAGTCGATCGGCGTTTCCACGCCATGGGCGTTCCGGTCTGGCTTGAAACCAGCGATCCGATGAATGAAGACCGCAAGTTCCGCCGTTTGATGGTCGCCCAGGATACTGGTGGGGCCATTCGCGGGCCGGTCCGCGGTGATATCTTCTTTGGCCCGGGCGAAGATGCCGCCCTTTTTGCCGGTCACATGAACCGGCAGGGCCGGAAATATGTGCTCCTGCCCAACAGCATTGATCCCGCAGGCTGGCAGACCGAGGACGCAACAGCAGGGAACAATTCATGATCCGTCATATCGTCCTTCTGCAGATCCCAAGCTACACCGACCCGGCCGAGGTCGAGACCATGATTCGTCAGCTTGAACAGGCCGCCCTTGCCGTTCCAGGCGCGTTGGCCTTTTGCGGTGGTGCGAAGTTGCCCGGAAGCGGATTGAGTCAGGGATTCACCCACGCGGTAAATATCGATTTTGTCGATGAGGCGGCACGCGATACCTATCTTGCGGAACTGGATCGTGACCGTGTGGGCGGCAGGCTGTCCGAGATGACCGAAGGCGGTCTTGGCGGCATCCTGATCATGAACATCAATATTGATAATATTAGTGCCCCGCAAAAGGGTACGGTTAAAAAGCCGCAACTGCGCTGGGAATAATAAAATAAAAACATTTGATTATTCTTAATTTGATTATATGACCAGAGATCAGCGCGTAAAATCCTGCTTTCGGGATATTTTGCTGATCAACCCGCTGATGCTGACGCTGCAATCGTCGCATCACGCGGTAACTGGATGACAAACCGCGTGCCTTCACCCGGTTTACTATCCACAGCCAGATTGCCGGAATGGTTCTTGCAAATAATCGCGCGTGAGATCGATAAGCCCTGCCCGGTACCCTTGCCGATCTCCTTAGTCGTATAGAACGGATCAAAGATGCGTTTTCGCACTTCTTCGGGCATGCCGGTGCCATTGTCAGTGACGACCATATAGACCGAATTTTCATCCTGGCAGGCGGTGATGGTGATGAGGCCATCTTGCGGGTCGCCTTGATCGCGTCGTTCCTTGATGGCATCGGCCGCGTTAATGATCAGATTGACCAGAACCTGTCCCAATTCGCCGGAATTGACGACAAGCGGGGCGATTGTGTCGTCAATCTCGGTCTTGAGTTCGGCGACATAACGCCACTGATTGGTTGTGACGGTGACCGCATTGCGGATCACTTCGTTAAGGTTGGTCAGCTGCGCGTTGCTTTGTCCCGGATGGGAGTAAATCTTGATCGCCTTGACGATATCGGTAATGCGCTTAAGGCCATCTTCGGTTTGCTCGAGCGCATCGGGCATTTCTTCGCGCAGGAAGTCGACATCATAGCGTTCATTGAGCGGGGCGATGACCGCTTGTCTTTTGTTTTTGATCAGCTCGTCCTCAAGCTCCTTGGCGTAGGACGACAAGCGGTTGGCAGCATCCTTGATAAAGCCGAGGTTGGAATCGACAAACTGGATCGGAGTGTTGAGCTCGTGCGCGATGCCACCCGCCAAGGTTCCGAGGCTTTCAAGACGTTGCTTGCCAAGCTCGGTGAATTCTTCGCGGCGGCGGTCTTCGGCCTTGCGATGCAGTTCCGACACATCGGTCGAGACAATCACCCGCCCGCCATCGGGCAAGCGGCACATGTGGTTGAGGATAATGCGTTGATCAAATAGCTGAAATTCCCATTGTGCCTGTTCTTCCAATCCTGCCATTTGTTCAAGTTGAATGCGGATGCGGTCTTCCTCAGACACCGTGCGGCTTTTAAGAGAGACATCGACAGACGGCATCAGACCAACATTATGGACCTGTTCGAATACCATCCGATCAAGCGGGATTGACATGCCTTCGGGGATGGCATCGAGTTCATACATCTCGCGACAGGCGCGGTTGATGTGGATGACCTGATCCACGCCATTAATAATGGTAACGGCTTGGGGAATGTTTTGCAGGGCGGCATACAGGCGATCTTCCGCCTGAACGCGGCGATTGTCGGTTTCTCGCAAGACATCTTCGGCCCGGTTGCGATAGGCCAGTAAGGCGGTCGACATGGTATTGAAACTGTGCGCGGTGTCAGCCAGTTCATCCTGTCCGCGCAGTTCCATGGTATAGCCGAAATCACCAGCTGCCACACGGGCGGCGGCATCCTGAAGCCGGCTAAGCTGGCGGGTCAGAAAACCGCCCAGCATGCTGCCAAATGCGGCAACCAGCAGGATTTCAGCCGCCGCGATGCCGAGCATCCATTCGCCAGCTTCGGCAAGGGTTTCATGAAGTTGTGTTGTCGACAGGCCAAGTTCGACCGTTCCAAAAACCGTACTGCCGATCACAATCGGGGACGAAACATCATAGATATTGTCGATTTCGGCATCAGCAATGGTTTGATCGGCAACAAACGGACGCTTGAGAATCATCGCATCGCCAGCTGACGCTAGAACATCCCCCTCGGCGTGGCGCACCCGGGCATAGGAAATGCCAGGATTATCAATCGCCTGGGTCACCAATTCGGTAATGGTTGCCAGATCAAGCGCCACGACTGCGTCGGTCGTCATGGTAGCAAGCAATTTTGATGATGTGCGCGCCTGTTCGATCAAACGGGCTTCGTTCGAGGAGCGTAGATAGCCAAGCCCGCTGACGACAAGAACTGCCAGCAGGACAATTTCGATAAGGGCGATGCCAATGACCGTTTTTAGTCGGAATGACATTGATTGCTGTCCTCAACAACGACACCGGTGTCTTTTTTCGTCAGGCCAAGCCCGCGAATATCATCCCAATCCCCATCAATACCTGCTTCGATCCCCGTCATCCCCAACGGGGCGAGGGTTTCGGCATCAAGGGTGGTCAAAGCATTGCCAAGTTTTGTCGCTTCATCCTCGCTGAGACGTCCATGAACGGCAAAGGCATGCGGGGAATAGGGTTCGGTCTGATAAAACACGCGCAACTGATCGCGGATGGCTTCGGGAATGGTGTTCCAGGTGCGTTTGACGCCACCCCCGGCAACGGTCAGACCATTGGCGACTGCCATATAGACTGAATCATGCGAGTTGACGTAGTTTTCACTGATGGAAATACCGCGTGCGGCAATTTCGGCACGGGGAATAACACTGGCGCCGAAGGCCGCCGGAGATGGAAAGGCAACTTCCTGACCGTCGAGATCATCAAGGGTTTCAATCGCGCTGTCCTTGCGGGTGACCAGAAGACCGCGCAGACGGTGATTCTGCTGGCGGCCAATGGCGCGATAGCCGCTGACATCGCTGAAAACCACATAATGATACGGGTTCATGTAGGCGACGTCATAGGCACCTTGGGCCAAGCAGGCCTCAAAGGTCGGAATGTCCTTGGCAGTGGCGAATTTTATGTTGTAACCGGCTTTCTGACCGAGCTTTTCAAGGATCGGCAACCAGATGCGAGCCAGACGGCTGGCCGACTGTTGCGGGACCACCCCGAAACTGAGCGATGTATGGTCATTTGCCTGCGCATCACTTGGCAGGGCGGTGGCAAAGGTCAGGGCAAAGGCCATAAGGGCGGTTTTACGAGCAGCCATTTCCGGTCTCCGACAGAGTTCCTTGATGGTGCTGAATTTACGACATGGGAAAATCGACCAATATCCCAATATGGGGAGTGTGGTTTAGCTGGTTTTTGACACGGTTGTGATCGGGTACGGAAACAGGCAGTCAAAAACAAAAAACCCGCTGTTTCCAGCGGGTTTCGTGTGATCGGTCTCTGCAGTCTTGGTTTACTGGGCCGCAACGATGTTTTCGTCACCGGCCTCAGCTTTGCCGCAACCGCCGACGCGTGATTTGCGCTGACGCTGGCTTTCGGATTTCAGCTGACCACAGGCGGCAAGGATATCGCGGCCGCGCGGCCAGCGGATCGGAGCTTCGTAGCCGTTATCAAGCAGGATCTGGGCGAACTTCTTGATATCGTTGGTCGGCGTGCATTCGTAATCCGAACCCGGCCATTTGTTGAACGGGATCAGGTTGAACTTGCAGTGAACGCCTTTGACCAGCTTGGCCAGCGCACGTGCATGTTCCGGTTTGTCGTTCACGCCTTTCAGCATGACATATTCCATGGTGATCGGACGCGAGTTGGACATGCCCGGATAGTTCCGGCAGGCATCCATCAGTTCTTTCAGCGGATATTTCTTGTTGATCGGCATGATTTCGTTGCGCAGATCATCATCAGGCGCATGCAGCGAGATCGCCAGACCAACGCCAAGGTCCTCGCCACAACGCACGATTTCCGGCACCACGCCCGAGGTCGAGAGCGTGACACGGCGGCGCGAGATCGAAATACCTTCGCCGTCCATGGCAATGCGCAGCGCATCGCGAACGTTTTCATAGTTAAACAGCGGCTCGCCCATGCCCATCATGACGATGTTTGACAGGCGGCGGATGCCATTGGCCGGGGTCGGCCATTCGCCGTAGCTGTCACGTGCAACCATGAACTGGCTGACGATTTCACCCGGGGTCAGGTTGCGCACAAGAAGCTGGGTACCGGTATGGCAGAACTTGCAGGTCAGCGTGCAGCCCACCTGGGACGAGATGCAGACAGCACCGCGATCTTCGTTGCGATCGGGGATATAGACCGTCTCGGCCTCGTTGCCGTCATGGAACTTCATCAGCCATTTATGGGTATCGTCCGAGCTTTTCTGATCGGCTGTCAGAACCGGGCGACCGACATAGAAGTCCTGGCTCATGCGGTCACGCAGCTTTTTGGAAATGTTGGTCATGTCCTCGATGTCGGTGACACCGCGGTTATAGATCCAGTTCCAGAGCTGTTTGACGCGGAATTTGCTTTCACCCATGCCGGCCATGATTTCGGTCAGCTCTTCGCGGGTGATGCCCACCAGATCACGACGTCCGTCGGCAGCCTGCCCACTGGCGGCGCGCGAAACGAAGTCGGACAGCGATGGCCCGTCCTGCGTGGCAGGGGCATCTGTCTGGGGTGCGTTTTCGGTCAGGACGTCGGTCATCCCGGGCTCTCTCTTTGTTTGGTGGTCTGGTTATTGCGTCATCAGGCCGATTATTTGCGGCATTCCGGGTTTTCCGGCGCGGCGGACTATACCAGAAAAAACGCCGGATGGCTTGGACGCGTAAATACTTGGCCCCGCATATAGCGGGGCCGGGTCGATTTAGAAATGATAAATTTCACATTGCTGCTATCACAGCACTGCAATCACGGTTGCAAAAAGGGCCGTGGCGGCCCCACCTGCCGGTTTGATCAGGCTTGTGATCAGTTGACCGGCTTGGTGTTGCAAGCCTTTGAAATCGCGTTATAGGCGGCGGTGAAGCCCGACAGCGAATAGGTGTCGGTAGTCTTGGTGCCGCGCGACGAATGACCCACCACAACCATGGTCGAACCCGATTTCATCGAACTGACCAGTTTGCGATCTTCCTCGCTGTTTACGGCCCAGGCGGAATCGTCATGGGTGAACAGCTTGAAGCGTTTGGAATCGATTCGAAGATCCACCTCGCTACCCGATTGATAGGTATAGCCGGTGATGAAGCTGACTTCATTGAGCAGCTTGAGCGCCGGGCGATGGGTGACCATGACATAGATTTTGCCGCGCTGGGTGTAGTTGCCTTTGGCCGAGGTCGGCTGGCTGCCCATATAGCAGACTTTCTGGCCGTCTTCGGAATAGGTGTAGGCTTCCCACTTGCTGTAAACGTCAATCAGCTGCGGGGAGTTTTGCGCCTGTGCGCCACTGGTCGGCAGACCAAGGGCAAGCAGGCAGGCAATGGCGCCAAAAGCGGCGGCAAACGAATTTCTGACGAGACGATGGGCGTGTTTTTTCATGGGGTCGCGTATCGTGTCTGAAGTTTCGGGATCGGTCCGGCGGACCGTGTTTGGACGCATAAAATCCAAAGGATATGGCAAATTTATGAGGCTCGTTTTCCGAGATTGCCGCCAAAAGGTAAAGATTAAACCAAGGAATGCATCACAGCGGGCATCCGGGCACGATTTTTACAGGTTAATGCGGGCATTCGGCCGGGAGCTGGTCGTGGGTGATGGGGTTTACACATCAGGACATGACGCTAAGGCTTTATGATCGTGAAGAAATCGGCAGGAAGGTGTTAGCCGCGTGCCAGATGCTTTTTGACGACCTGATCAAGGCAATCCTGGATCGAGATCGACTGATTGCCGCGCCGCATACGGGCCAGCATGTGACGAAGTTCACGTGGACTGCCCTCGGTCGCAGGAGCAAAGAAAGCATCAAACGAGCAAAGGTCCGAGCGATATTGCCAGACGCGGATTTCGCCCTCGCCGCGGATCATTTCCGGGGCGCCGATCTTGGCTTCGACTTCCGGCTCGGACAGGCCCTTGAGCGATGCGTTGGGGACCGGTTTGAACGGGATGGCAGCGGTTCTGCGCGTACGGGAATTTTCCGGTTTCTGGCGGGTATCGGGCTGGTTGGCGGTAACATTGCCCTGGGCATCAAGCTGCCCGTAATTGGCATTGGTCGAGCCCGGCGGCACCGATGCGCCGCCACAGGCCGAAAGACCGATGGCGATGAGGGCCAGAAGCAAAATCACCCCGAATGGACGGGGTACGTCTGTTCGGGGTGAGTATTTGTTCAGAACCATCATGCCGGCAATAATCAGGAATCGTCAGATTTGCGCGGGATGGTGATGGCACCGGTCGTGCCAGCACGGTTCAGGTTGGCATCCGAACCTTCGACATATTCCAGCTCGCCTTTGACCTGTGCGCCGTTCTCGATCTGAAGCGCGCCATAGGTGATCTTGCCGCTCATTTCAGCGGAATTGACCACAACCACACGGCCAGCCGTCAGTTCGCCTTCGAACTTGCCGCTAATTTCGGCCTCATCCACCTGGGCGGAACCGATGAAGCTGCCGCCATGGGAAACTTCGAGGCGCGAGCATTCCTTGATCTGGGCCTCAACAACGCCTTCGACGACCAGGATGTCACAGGAACCGATTTCACCTTTCAGGGTGATGTCGCGCCCAACCGTCAGCTTCTTGCCTTCGGTGTGGCTGCCCGAACCTGCCGGGCGACCGGAATTGCCGCGGGTCGGGATTTCAAGCGGGCGCTTCGGGATTTCCGGGCGGAAGTTGGTGAAGTGCGGTTTACTGGACATTTGCGGTTCATCCTTTGTGCGCGGTTGGGTGAAGAGCCGCGGCTCTGTTCGTTTTTCTGTTTTTTCGGACGTGCCGGTATCGGCGGCTTTGTCAGATGCAGGCTCGGAGGACGTGGTCATGGTCCCGGAAAGCGCGTCTGATCCATCCAGGCGAGATGTATCTGACGAAGTCGCACTGCTGTCGACTGTTTTATTGGCTTTTTTCTTTCCAAACATGGGATGACCAGATCCTTAAAGTTGCAGTTTCGATATTTGGTCTCGTGGTATGGCCTTGCGGTCACCGGTCAGGCGGTTTCGGGCACATAGGTGCCAAGACGCACAGAATAGTGGACCATAAAGGCCGTGGCGATGATCGGTGCGACCAGGTTGACCAGCGGAATGGTCATCAAGAAGGTCAGGCCGACCCCGGCAATCCAAAGCTTTTTCTGGCGGCTTTTGCGAATGGCTTCAACCGTTCGCGCATCATAGCGGCGTGCGGCAACCAGTTCAAAATATTCACGCGACAAAAGATAGCCATTCATGGCGTAAAACGCGATGACATAAAGCGGCCCAGCCAGAAGAAGCGGCAAAATCAGAATGTTAAGCGCCAAAGCCGTTAGCGCGAATTTAAGGCCGCTGATCAGGGCATCAACAATCGGCTGCGGACGGGTATCTGGCAGGGTCGGATAATGCTTGTCTTCGACTGCATCCGCGATCTGATCGAGCAGAAGGCTCGAGATCAGAACAGTGGCAGCCGGGAACAGCAAAAGCACCAGCAGGGTCAGGCCAATGCCCAGAACCCAGTCGACAGCGGTTTCAAGCCATCCGCCATCGGTAAAGAAGGTGATGGAATTCAGCCCAAACCAGATCATGACCCAAAGCGCGATAATGGTCGCCAGCGCACCGGCAACACCGATCAGCACGACTTTGCGAAAACGCGGGTCGGAAAACTGCGCAACGGATTTCAGAAAGTCATTGATCATGGAAGGTGTCGGCCTGTCTTCTCGTTTATTGAATGTGGTCCCGTCAGGGAATCATGCATCACTTTAGTAGGCAATTAAAATTAACAGCCTGTGAAATCATGTTTGGGATTCGCGGATTTCCCATGAATGCGAGACCTAATCTGAACAGACATTGTCGCAAGCATTGGGCAAAAAAAAGGCGTCCGGCCAGGGGGGAGAACCGGACGCCAGCGCTCCGATGATCTGGAGCGTGAGGAAAGGTAGGGGAGACCTTTTCCTCACACGGGGTTCCCGTCGTTTAGGGGAACCTTGTGACAGACTCACATATAGGAACAGTGCGGCTTTCCTGCCATGGGGGAAGGCCCGAAAACCCAACAAATTTTAAAACTTTATAATGATTCCAAACCGGCGATCACTTCATTACGAAACCACAATAAGATCGCGCGCCTGCCAAGCACTTGAATCAGAAAATATTCTTGATCCGAACGCCAATTTCAGACGGTTTTGCGATGTCGTACCGTGGTGGAAAAAATTCGGGCTTAGCTGCCGCGTTGCGGCCAGATGCGTTCAAATTTGAACAGCTCGGGATCAAGTTTCATGCCCTCTTGGGTGTTGAAAAGGGTCACGGTGGTTTCAATGCCGGTCGGGTCGGTCACGATCCACTGGCGCAGCTGCATCGGTTTTTCGGAAAAGACCAGGGTCACGCTGCCGGCACCGGGATCGGATTTGCGCACCAGTTCAATGCGCACGGTTTCGGCCGTGCGGCGATAATCGACAATTTTGACCTTGTCGGTCAGCGAGATGTTTTCGGCCAGAATGATACCAGCCGGGGTTTCATCAATGTCGAAATAGGTCGGCGCGTTGATTTCCTTGTCAAAATAGATGAAATCATGCCCGGTCGAGACCAGCAGGATTTGCGCCGGCGGGTTATATTCGAACCGCATCTTGCCCGGGCGTTCCATATAAAGATCGCCTTCGGCAGCACCGCCATCCGATGAAATCTGAACGAACTCGGCCTTAAGGGTGGTGATCCCGGCCAGATAATTTTCGATCTTTTCGATCATCTCAGGGCTGATCTGATCGCTTGATTGCGCACTTGCCGTGCCTGGCAGCAGGGTCAGACTGGTCACCGCACCCAGACCAATGGCCGTGGCAAGTGCACCGGCCGCCACAAAGGCGCGGGTCTTCATGCCAAGAGTTTTCCAACGGGTCTTTGGTTTCTGGGTCAAACGGGTCATATGCCTTGTTGCCTTGCCGGTCTTCATAACATTTCGTTGATCGCGATCATCGCGATTGCAGAAGGTGAATGGCGAATGATAAAAATCGTGCCAAATAGTAACCATCCACTGCGAATTACATATCGCATCATTTGGCCGGGAAGGCCAGCCGGGTCAAGCCATGCCCGCAAATGACCTTATTTGGCCGTTTTGGGCCTTAATTACGGGTTGTTTGACCACCGGCAAACAGGAGAACGCGTTTAATGAGCCGTATCGTCGCCATCCAGATGGACCCGATCGAGAGCATCGACATCAAGGGGGACTCCACCTTTGTCATCGGCCTTGAAGCCCAGGCGCGCGGATATGACCTTTTGCATTATCATCCCGATGACATGTTCTATGACCGCGGCCGGATCAAGGCGGAAGTCCGCCCGATGACCCTGCGCTATGAGCATGGCAATCACCATGATCTGGGTGAGGCCCGTGTGATTGATCTGGCCAAGGAAACCGATGTCATCCTGATGCGTCAGGATCCGCCCTTTGATATGAACTATATCACTGCAAGCCACCTGCTTGAGGCGATCCACCCGGAAACCTTTGTGGTCAACCATCCGGGCCATGTCCGCAATGCGCCGGAAAAGATCTTTGTCACCGAATTCCCCGATCTGATGCCGCCCACCCTGATCACGCGGTCCGGCGCACGCATCAAGGAATTCCGCGAAGAATTCAAGGACATCATCGTCAAGCCGCTGTTTGGCAATGGCGGGGCGGGTGTGTTCCACCTTAAACCGGGTGACGAGAACCTGAATTCCCTGCTCGAACTGTTTGCCGCGCAATCGCGCGAACCGTTGATGGTGCAGGCCTATTTGCCAGATGTCCGCAAGGGTGACAAACGCATCATTCTTGTTGATGGCGAACCGGTTGGCGCGATCAACCGCGTCCCGGCCGAGGGTGAGGCGCGATCAAACATGCATGTCGGCGGTGTTGCCGAGAAATCGATGCTGACCCCGCGCGAGCGCGAGATTTGTGATCGCATCGGCCCGGAGCTCAAGAAACGTGATCTGATCTTTGTCGGGATCGACGTGATTGGCGATTACATGACGGAAATCAACGTCACCTCGCCGACGGGCCTGCAGGAAATCAACCGTTTTGACGGCTCCAAACTTGAAAGCCTGATCTGGGATGCGATTGAAACGCGTCTTGGTTAAGCCGCTGATTTAAAAGTGCTGTGAAACGAAAACGGGCAGGTGATCAATACCTGCCCGTTTTGTTTTTAGCCTGATCAGGCCGCCTATTTGGCTTCGATCTCGACAAACGTGATCGGGAAATCATTTTCGTTAATCACGTTATGCGCCACCCCGGTTTTGCGGGAATAGGACTTGCCGGCGGTCATTTCCGAAGGAAACGTGGTGCCGTCATCGTTCACAATCGTCAGGGTTCCGGTCGTCATCGGTACGACGACATAATCCATGCCATGGACGTGATCACCGGTTTCTGATCCCGGGGGGAAGTGCCATTCGGTCACCCGGAAGGTGTCATCATCGACCTGAACGGTGGGAATGGCTTTGGGGCGCTCTGTCGTCATGGGGCTTTTCCTTTTGGTGGCGTTTGAAATGCGAGAGAGAAAAAAGACTAACGCATTGCAGCATTTAATCAATCGCCGGTCTTTTTGTTCGAAATTCTCGGCCCAATTGATTTTAATCGTGGGACGGATCGCACGCCCGGTGATCAGGGGTCAGGTCCGAGGGAACCAAAACCGCGATCAAACGTATGATTTAAGGACAAATTTGGCAGGTATCACACGCGCATGACCAAGACAGAGGCAGAGACAATCACTGATCATGAGTTTTTCGGGCCGTTCTTGTTTGCGCGCGGCGCGGATGAGAAAACCACCCGTCTGGCAGCGCTTGTTGTTGCCGATAGCACTCTGGACATCCCGGAATTCAAGGCCAATGGCAGCGATATCGTTGCCCCGGTCAAACTGGCAGAGCTGTTTGGCCGGACCTATTGGCGGTTTGAGTTCGATTTGCCGGCAAACACGAAAGCATCCTATAGTTTCGGTAGCGGAACATATGAGGTGTGCACGGATCTGAGCCGCGATCTTCGCATCGGCTTTGTGTCGTGTAATGGGCAGGAAGACGGCGATCTCGACCGGCCGCTTGAAGACCGCAATGTGCTTTGGGCGGATCTTGGCCGCGAACACGCCAAGCAGCCCTTCTCGCTTTTGCTGCATGGTGGTGATCAGATCTATGCCGACGGGGTCTGGGAATGCCATCCGGACATCATCGCCTGGGACGAAGCCGGGCGGAGCGCGCGGATGGCGACGGCCTTTTCCGATGTGATGCGTGATGCGGTTTTGAAATTCTATCTTGATCATTATCTGGCGATTTACGGCCAACCTCAGATCCGCCACATGCTGGCCCGGGTGCCGTCGCTGATGATGTGGGATGACCATGACATTTTTGATGGCTGGGGCAGCCACAAGAAATGGTTTCAGGGAACGGCGGTGGCCAAGGGCATGTTTGACTGCGCGCGCGAGGCCTTCTGCCTGATGCAGCTGTGCTGCGCGCCGGATGACTTGCCAGACATGGTGCTGGACCGTTCTGGCAAAAGCCTTGCCTGGCGCACCGATTTTCCCGGTGTCAGCATCATCGCACCGGACCTCAGGTCCGAGCGCACACCGAATGCCGTGATGGGCGAAAATGGCTGGCGCGACTTGCCAAAGGCGCTTGAAACGGTGCCCGAAGGTAACCGGATCTTGCTGATGTCGAGTGTGCCGGTGATTGGACCGCGGTTATCGCTGGTCGAGATGATGATGCATCTTTGGCCGAAGGCACAGAAATATGAAGATGACCTGCGTGATCAGTGGCAAAGCCGCTGGCACCGGCGCGAATGGTGCGGCTTCCTTGAGCTGATCGAAGAGATCGCCA
This sequence comes from Thalassospira sp. HJ, assembly GCF_000948415.1. Taxonomy (GTDB): domain Bacteria; phylum Pseudomonadota; class Alphaproteobacteria; order Rhodospirillales; family Thalassospiraceae; genus Thalassospira. The sequence continues at coordinate 16,318 of NZ_JYII01000021.1, forward strand.
ACGAGCGCGATCATGAAATCACCCTGCTTTCGGGCGAGATTCACGTGGCAACCCGCGGGACCTTTGAAACCCGGGGCAAAACCATCCATCAACTGGTGGCATCGGGCATCTCGCATACCGCACCACCGGCCGCCTTTGCACGGGTTTTGGGGCTTCTGGCCTGGATCGGGGACAACCCGCTTCCGGACCGGCCAACAAAGTTAAAACCGCTGCCCGAACGCAAAGGTACCTATTGTGCGGCGCGAAATTACCTTACACTGTCACGCAACGACACCAACTGGCATGCCAATTGGCATCTCGAAGGGATCGGCTGGACGCCGGATTTACGTGTTTGACGGCCTCGATTTGCTCACGGGACATATGCCGATGGCAAGGGGCTTTGGATCATGATGCAGCTTTATTACGCACCAACTTCACCCTTCTCGCGCAAGGTGCGGGTTGTTTTGCGTGAACTGGGTCTGGAAAAACAGATCAGTGAAATCCTGATTGATCCCTGGACCGATCAGGCGCTGCGTGCCCATAACCCGCTGGCAAAGGTCCCGACCCTGATCCTTGATGACGGGATGGCGGTTTTTGAGTCCGCTGTGATCTGTGACTATCTTGATCAGCTTGCCAAATCCCAAGGCCTTTCGGGCGGTGTGATCCCCGAAAGCGGTCCGGGGCGCTTAAGTGCGCTTAAATGGCAGGGATTGGCCGATGGCATGATGGCGGCAACCGCGCGGCTTTATGCCGACTCACAACGCGCCGAAGAAGATCGTTCTGAGTCCGTAATGGAACGCCAGGCAGAAGCAATCACGTCGGGGATTGAGGCCATTCTGGAAGGTCTTCCGGGCCTTCGCACCGAGGAGCCGCATCTTGGCACCTGGTCGGTTTTGATCGCGCTTTATTACATTGATTTCCGCTGGCCGGACCGGCGGTTTGATATTCCGGTGCGCGTGCGCGACTGGATGGCGATCATGTCCGAACGCGAATGCTTTACTGAGACGACTTTCCACCTGCCCCATGATGATGACTGATCTGATCATCAGATAAAAAAGCACCGCCCGGGGACAACGGGCGGTGCAGGACAACGCAGGGATATGGCGCAGGGGGATGGGGAAAATCTGTCCACGCCAATACAATCGTGTGCGTTGATAACGGGTTGAGGCGGTCCGAAATCAGGCGGCTTTTGCGCCGGATTTTTCCCAGGCAAAACGCTGGAACGGTTCATCGACCGGGGTTTCGGCAACATGGTTGATGTAGTTCGACATCACTTTCTGAGCCAGACCCAGAATGATCTCAAGCACCTGCTGCTGACCGTAACCGGCCGCGTAAAAGGCATCGAGCTGATCGCTGGTGACATTGCCGCGACTGCGGGTCATGGCAAGCGTAAAGGTGCGAAGCGCTTCGAGCTTTGCATCGGCAAGCGGGGTTTCATCGCGCAGCGCATTGATGGTGTCGGCATCGACTTTCATCATATGCGCAATCGCGGTGTGGGCCGGAACGCAGTAATGACAGCCATGCTCGACATTGATCGTCATCCAGACAACGGTCAGTTCATTGGCATCGAAGCTTGTCTTCTGAAACAAGCTATGCAGCGCCTGATAACCTTCAAGCACAGCCGGAGCTTCGGCCATGACGCCGTGCAGGCCCGGGATCATGCCGAAGGCATCAAGGGAGTTCTGCAAAAGCGGCTTGGAATCGGCAGGGGCGGAATCTTTGTCGTAAATTTTGAAGTCGGACATGGCGGTATCTCCAGAATTGTTGAGTGATTGCTCAATAACGATGGGCCGACGCTACCTTGACGATTTGACCTTGGCAAGTTATTTTTGAGTGACTGCTCAATAAACAAGGAAATATCGTGGCGAGACCAAGCTCATTTGATCGTGAAGATGCCCTGGCAAATGCGCGTAACCTGTTCTGGCGCAAGGGATTTCATGCGACCTCGCTCAAGGATATCGAAGCCGCCCTGTCGCTTAAGCCCGGCAGCATCTATGCCGCCTTTGGCAGCAAGAAGGAGCTGTTTTCCGAGGCGCTGAACTACTATGCGCGCGGTGTAGAAGGCGAATTTCAGGCCTTTCTGGCGCAATCCGACTCCCCGCTTTCGGGATTGATCGGCTATGTGCGCAGCATCACGCAGGGTGGCCTGAACAAGATGCCGTCAAATGCCTGCATGGTGTTCAAGACAGCCCTTGAACTGGCCAATGACGACTCCGATCTGAAAAACCTGGCCGCACAGAAACTGGCCGGCATGGCCAAATTGTTTGCCGGGGCCTTTGAACAAGCCCGGGAAAAAGGCGAAATCGCCCCGGATGTCGACCCGCATCGCGCAGCGCTTAAACTGCAAACCAGCATTACCGGCCTGCGCGGTATGATCGAAAGCGGCCTCCCGGCGGGTGACGTACAGAACCTGATCGACGATATCATTGCGGATATGGAACGTTTGCGGGTGGCGCATTGAGTCCCCATCTGCATTGATTGGGTGCGACAAACGCTGCCAGACGTGCTATCGCCCCATCTTAACGCCCCATCCTGCGCCTGAACCGCGAACGGAACTGCAAACCAAATGACCGAACCGACCATTACCAAAGCCATGCGCGAACGCGCCTGGGTCCGCGCCGAACGGATTGAGGGTGAAGACCCCAAGGAAGTCCGCAAACACGCGGCCAGCGGCATTACCATGAAAAAGGCCAGCTTCGGCAAGTTCCGCAATTTCGGCTGGACCGTGGTGAACGAAGAAGCCGTGCCGTGCCGTAAGGAATTCCTGCCGCCGCGCGAAACGGATACCGACGCATCGGAATAACCGCCTATCGCAAATGTGATGGGTGATGCCGGCGTGCTGAATTGACACGGCCAGTGATCAAGGGCGCTATGAACCGATGGTTCTTGCGCCTTTTTTTAATGCCCCAACTGGTTTTGCCCGATGACTCCCCGAACTGACTCGATTTCGTTTGGACAACTTGACGATGTCGCGCCCGCAACCCTGATTGCCCATATGTCCGATCCGCGAATGGCTGCGCATATGCCGTTGCTTGAGGGGCCGTGGGGTCGGGATGACGTTGCGAAGTTTATAACGGCCAAGCAGGCCTGCTGGAAGCGCGATGGTCTGGGGCACTGGGCGATCTTTCACGACCTCGAATATGCCGGTTGGGGCGGGTTTCAGAAAGAAGGCGATGATTGGGATTACGGGCTGGTGCTCCGCCCCGAATGGTTCGGGCTTGGTATGGCGATCACTAAAAAGGCGCTCGATTTCGCCCGATCTGATCCCCGCATTGCTTCGGTGACCTTCCTGCTGCCGCCGACCCGAAGCAAGCTTGGGGCCCTAAGGCGCATTGGTGCTGTTGATGAAGGAACGACTTTTCTGCACGGGGCGTGCTTTCGCAAATTCAGGCTAAAAACCAGATAACATGATTGCGTGAAACAGAACTCGGACTTAATCACCCTGATCCTGAGACAGGTTGATTAATGCCGCGAGAAGCTGTTTCGGGTCGGAACCAGCAACCTGGTTTTCCAACTGATGCTGCGTTTCCTGCCAGATCGGAAAGGCGCGCGCCAAAAGCGCCATGCCATCCGAGGTCAATGCAAGAAGACGACTGCGTCTGTCATTGGGATCGGGGGCGATTGTTACCAAATCTCGCCGTTCAAGCGGTTTGAGGTTGGCGGTCAATGTGGTGCGATCCATCGCCAGCAGATCAGCAACATCTTTCATATGCGGTGGGTGCGGCCGGTTTAGCGACATCAAAAGTGAATATTGCCCACTGGTCAGATCAAGCGGGCGAAAGGCATCGTCAAACCGCCTGGCAATGGTGCGTGCTGCGCGCCGGACATGCAGGCAAAGGCAGGAGTCCCGAACCATTATGGTGTCGGCAAATGGGACCGTCTGATCGTTATGGTTGAAATCTTCTTTTGACATGGATAAATTATGTTGATATCAACGTATTTGTCAAACGGGAAAATCATAATTTTCTGATAAATGCGCCGTTTGATCGTCGCCGCCGAACAGGCACATTCTGCCAGGCAAGGAGGATGCCCCATGCAGAAGATCAGCCCCTTTTTGTGGTTTAACCAGACTGCAGAAGAAGCCGTGAATTTTTATGTTTCGGTTTTCGCCGATTCCAAAATCGGCAAAATCATGCGCGCAAGTTCCGCTGGTCCCGGCCCGGAGGGCAGCGTTCTTACCATTCGTTTTGAACTTTTTGGTCGGCAATTTACCGCCTTTAACTTTCCCTCAGATTTCGAGTTTACCGAGGCCGTTTCCTTTGTGGTCGATTGCAAGGACCAGGCAGAGGTCGATTACTACTGGGATTGCCTGTCTGAGGGCGGAGAGCCGCGCGATTGTGGCTGGGTCAGGGATCGGTTTGGTGTGTTTCGGCAAATCACCCCGACCCGCCTGATTGAGCTGATGACCGATCCCGACCCGGAAATTGCCGCACGCGCGGCAAGCGCGATGATGACCATGCAGAAAATTGATATCGCAGCACTGGATCATGCGGTCACAAACGGCTGACCGTCTCGGCCCGGTTTCGCTGCAAAGACCAAATCCCCCCGCACCACCATAGCCAGGATAATTCCGATGTCAGAAAAACAAGCCAAGGACCGCCAGGCGATTGCTAATCTTTTTGATCGTTGGGCGACGGCCAATCGCGACAAGGATATCGATGCGATCATGGAGCTTTATCACTCTGATCTTTGTTCCTATGACGCGGTTGGGCCTCTGCAATTTATCGGTGCCACCGATTATCGCGCCCATTGGGAAAAATGCCTGCCCAAGGACGCCGACATGATCGTCGAGATGCAAAAACCGACGATACGTGTTTCAGGTCATCTGGGTGTTGCGCATTTCCTGATCCGTTGTGGCATGCGCGCACAGGATGGCAGCGAACAGGCAAGCTGGATGCGTTCGAGCTATCAGCTTGAAAAGCGTGATGGTGAATGGCGCATCGCGCATGAACATTTCTCCGTGCCGTTTGATTTGGAAAACTGTCAGGTCCAGTTCGGGCTTGAGCCATAAGTCGCCCCCACCAATCTCCTCTTGCGAAGGAAGCCCCGATGAAAGTGATCAGCTATTTGAATTTTGATGGCAATTGCCGCCCGGCAATGGAGTTTTATCAATCTGTTCTGGGGGGTGAATTGATCGCCGTTCCCTATGGCGATACCCCGATGGCCGGTGACATGCCCGATATGGCCGACAAGATGGCACATGCCTGCTTGGTCGGTGATGGCTGGAACATCATGGCCTCAGACTGCCCACCGGGTAACTTTGAGGCAATGAAGGGCATGAACATCTCGATTCATGCGCCGACCGCTGCCAAGGCCCGCGAGTATTTCGATGGTCTTGCCGTTGGTGGCACTGTGATTATGCCGTTTGAAGAAACCTTCTGGTCGAAGGGGTTTGGTCTGGTGAATGACAAATTCGGTACGCCCTGGATGATCAATACCGATATGGCCCGGGCATAGGTGTCACTGTCTGCCAAGCCACTGTCGCTGAACGATATGTTGCCTTGATACCTATTTCCCGTCAAAGTAATGCAACTTTGGGTTACGGGGGCGGCGAATTGACAGCGCGGGTTACGACAGTTGCCTTTGCCGGGATTGAAACCATACCGGTCGACGTTCAGGTGCAGATGGCAAGTGGTCTGCCGGCCTTTACCGTGGTTGGCCTGCCTGACAAGGCGGTGTCCGAGGCGCGCGAACGGGTGCGATCTGCCCTTTCGGCCATGGGTCTGGCCCTGCCGCCCAAGCGGATCACCATCAATCTGGCCCCGGCTGACTTGCTTAAGGAAGGATCGCATTTCGATCTGCCAATTGCGCTTGGCATTCTGGCCGAGATGGATGTCATCGGCCATGACGATATCGAACGGTTCCTTGTGCTGGGCGAATTGGGGCTTGATGGCAGCATTACCAAGGTTGGCGGGGTTTTGCCCGCCGCCATGGAAGCCGGCATGCAGGAATGCGGGGTAATTTGCCCTGAGGCCAACGGGGCGGAAGCGCTTTGGGCCGGTGATCTTGAGATATTGGCGGCCCCCAGCCTTGTCCGGCTGATCAATCATTTCAAGGGAACGCAAATCCTGCCGCGGCCGATCCGCCGCGATGCGGATGAAATCAATGATTTCCATGGCGACCTGCGCGATATCAAGGGGCAGGAAAGTGCCAAACGCGCGCTTGAGATCGCGGCAGCCGGTGGCCATAACCTTCTGATGTCAGGCCCACCCGGATCGGGAAAATCGATGCTGGCCGCTCGATTGCCGGGTATCCTGCCCGATCTTGATGCCAGACAGGCGCTTGAAACCACGGTCATTCATTCGGTATCAGGCATGTTGCCCGAAGGCGGCCTTATCCGCACCCGCCCGTTCCGGCAGCCGCATCATTCGGCCTCGATGCCGGCCCTTGTCGGGGGCGGTCATCGAGTACGGCCGGGCGAGATTTCTTTGGCGCATAATGGCGTGCTGTTTTTGGATGAATTGCCGGAATTTCAGCGCAATGTCCTTGATGCGCTGCGCCAGCCGCTTGAAACCGGGCAGGTGTCGGTCGCGCGCGCCAATGCGCATGTGACCTACCCCGCACGCGTGCAGCTGGTGGCGGCCATGAACCCTTGCCGCTGCGGATATCTGGGCGATAACGAACTGGCCTGCACCCGCGCGCCACGCTGTGGCGAGGAATATCAGGCAAGGCTTTCCGGCCCGCTTCTGGATCGGTTTGATATCCAGATCGAAGTCCCGGCGGTCAAGCCCGAAGACCTTGATTTACCGGGCAAAGGCGAAACCAGCCAGACGGTGCGCGAAAGGGTATTTCTGGCACGCGAACTGCAAATGTTGCGATATAAAAACGAAAACATCTCAACCAATGCCGAGGCCGACGGTGAAACCCTGCAAAATGCTGCCGGGCTTGATGCGGATAGTCGCGGGTTGCTGCAGGATGCCGCACGCCAGATGAAGCTGTCAGCCCGCGGATATCACCGGATTCTGCGGGTTGCGCGCACAATCGCCGATCTGTCGGGCAGTGGCGCGGTCAAGCGCGGCCACATCGCCGAGGCGCTGAATTACCGCCAGATGGTCTATCGTCGTTAGGTTATTGATCAGGCGGTTTTGAGCACTTCCTGGCGGGACTTGCGTTCAATCTTGTAGACCGATGAGGGCGGGACATTGCGCACCGTGGTGCCGATGCGGGTGGCCTGCAGGTCCAGTCGGGCAAGGATGGCCGAGGGCATCGGGCAGCGTGGGCCATAGGTGAATTGGTAAAACGCGCCGTCGTCGCGCAGATATTCAAAGCTGCCCGATAAAATCCCCATGATCTGACGCGGCTTCATCGACAGAAGCGGCAGGCCGCTAATCGCACTTGCCAGTTCGCCCGGACCAAACAGGCCCTTATGACCAAGCCGGCAGGCATCCATCTGCAAAAAGCGGGCCCTGGGATAGCGTTCTGCCAACAGGCGGGAGAAATCCGGTCCGGCTTCGATCAATGTCAGATCATCCTGCGGCACACCGCGATCAAGTAAAGCGCGCGTAAACACGCCCGTTCCCGGTCCAAGTTCCAGAACCGGGGTGTTGTGCGCGGTGACTTCGGACGTGATCAGCTTTGCCAGCGCCGGGCTTGAGGGCGAAATGGCTGATACTTTTCTGGGATCGGTGACCCAGGCACGAATAAACGGCAACAAATCCGACATCGACTGGCCTGTTTTGGTTGCGAAGAAGGCGGCATTAGTGAGCGCGCCCTTTATGTCGCTACAGGTGCATGTTTGTGTTCATTTTGCGAAATGCCACCCCGCGGGTTGCAAGGTGGCATTTTTAAACACGTGATCAGGCAGCGCGATTGCGGCGCAGGATGTCGATGATTTCGGCCTTGTGCGGGTCGGCATGAAAGGCATCGGCCATGATCATGACACCCTTGGTGCCGTCATTGGCCTCGATCATGAACAGGGTCGCCTCGTCACCCGGATCGGTGCCGTGGTCAGTGCTGTTGGAATGGACAAGGCGCAGCTCGTCCGGGGTATAGAGCTTGCCGGTGCCGTCACTGCGCACACCGTCTTCCTCGGCCATGAAATGATGTTCAAAACCGTGGTCTTTTGCATTTGCCTGAAGATCAGCCAAGGTCATTGCGGGCCTCCTTGATCAAAATTCCTGATATCTAGGGAACGCAATGACCGGCTGCTTGTTCCGGGGGTCGTCGCGCTATCCTTGCTTGCGGCGCAAATGATCGACCAGTTCGGCCTTGTCCGGATCGGTGTGGAAGCTGTCGGGTACGATCAGCATGCCACGCGTGCCGTCCTTGGCCTCGATCATGTAAAGGGTGGCGTCATCGCCCGGATCGGTGCCGGCATCGACCGATCGGCAATCAATGATGGTCAGGTCATCAGCGTGATAGCGGGTTTCACGGCCATCACAGGTGACGTGATTGTCCGATGCGCTGAAAACATGGGAAAAGCCGCGTTCGCGGGCGAGATCCTGCAGTTCGATCAAATTCATGGGGGCCTCCGATCTTGTGCGTTGGGGTTAGAAAGCCATCCTAGCAAAGATCGGGGCCAATGGTATTGCGCAAGCGCAAAACAGTTTTCATGTGCGGGCGAAACCCGCCAAAACCCTTACGAAATCTGCATTTTCATGCCTTCGTGGCTGGCGACAAAACCAAGCCGTTCATAGAAGCGATGGGCATCCTTGCGGGTTTTGTCGGTGGTGAACTGCAAAAGCGCCGCGCCAAGTGATTTCGAAATCGAAATGGATTCAATGATCAGCTTTTCGCCGATCTTCTGACCGCGCGCAGAACTCCCCACCCGCACCCCTTCGATCTGGGCGCGCAGCTGTCCGCGCCGTGACAATCCGGCAATCAGGGTCAGCTGCAGGCAACCGACAATATCGCTGCCCTGAACGGCCAGCAGATATTTGTTGGGCAGCGCATCAGTGGATTGGGATTCCATACCATCAAACGCGGCGTAATAGGCATCGGGCAGCGGATCGGTAAATTCCTCGCGGGTTTTGCCTTTTTCATCATCGGCCAGAAGGGCGACGATGGCGGGCAGGTCATCGCGGGTGGCATAGCGAAACGTGATGTCAGCGGCTGCGGTGGTGTTTGACATTAAAATCCCTTTCCTGATGGCGGGACATCATGGGCAAAGCCTGATGATTGCACAAGTCGCCAAAGGTCTGGGATTGTTCACTTTTGGTGTATGGGGTAGCCGCCAAATGGCAATGATGCCGCCTGCTGGTGTGTCAGGCGACATCATTGCGTGTACTGCAGGAACCGTCAGAAAAAACCGGCACGGGGATGGGGGAATGATGCCGATTCCAAGCCAAGGATTCCCGCAATCATATGGGCCGAGGCAGCTTACGTTTTAAGCCAAGCCACCATTGGCGCGGATGGTCTGACCATCGACCCAACCGGAATCCGTTCCGGCCAGGAAGGACACCACACCTGCGATGTCACCCGGTTCACCAAGCCGTTCAAGCGGCGGCATTTTGGAAAACTGGGCGATCTGCTCATCGGTTTTGCCGCTGAGGAACAGTTCGGTTGCTACCGGCCCGGGGGCGACGGCATTGACCGTGATCTGGCGACCGCGCAGTTCCTTGGCGTAGACGGCTGTCATGGCTTCGACCGCGGCCTTGGTGGCGTTATAGACGGCATAGCCCGGCAGTTTGAGGTGCAGGGCCGTGGTCGAGAAATTGATCACCCGGCCATGATCACGCAGATGCTTGGCCCCTTCGCGCAGCATGTTGAAGGTGCCGCGAACATTGATGTCCATCATCGCGTCATAGGTCGCGTCATCCATGTCGGCAATCGGCGTGGTCATCATGACGCCGGCATTATTCACAATGACATCCACCCCGCCAAATTCGGCGATTGTCTTGTCAAACAGGACTGTGACTGCATCCGGACGGGCGATATCGGCCTTTACCGCAAGCGCCTTGTGACCTTGGGATTTCAGGCTTTCGGCCAGTTCTTCGGCGGCCTTGGTGGAATTGGCATAGTTGATGACAACGGCAAAGCCGTCAGCTGCCAGACGCTTGGCGAGCGCCACGCCAATACCGCGTGATGCGCCGGTGATGATGGCCGTTCTGTTTTCATTGGCAGACATTGCAAGTCTCCTGGGTGGTTAAGGGGGCCTCAAGGGCATGGCCCGACTATGCCCAAGATGACTTTTCGGATAATTAGCCTATATTGGAATTGATTATTCGAAATCAGATAACAATAGGCGTGTGGATGGACCGGTTTGAGGAAATGCGTAATTTCGTGCGTGTGGTGGAGCGCAAAAGCTTTACCAAGGCGGCCAGCGATCTTTTGATCCCGCGTGCGACCATGACCAATTCCATCCAGCGACTGGAAGAGCGGCTGGGCACCCGGTTGCTGGAACGCACGACGCGCACCGTCAACCCGACCCATGACGGAGAGGCCTATTATCAGCGCTGTATCAGGATATTGGCCGATCTCGAGGAAGCCGATGGCAGCTTTACCAATGCCGATCCCAAGGGATTGCTGCGGGTGAACCTGCAAGGCACTTTGGCGCGGACCTTTATCATCCCGGCCCTGTCTGATTTTCGGGATCGCTATCCGGGGATCGAACTGGTGCTGGCCGATGGCGACCGGTTTGTCGATCTGGTGCATGAGGGCTTTGATTGTGTGCTGCGCAGTGGCGATCTGGCGAGTTCATCCATGATCGGACGGAGGCTGGCCCTTTTGCATGAGGCGACTGTGGCAAGCCCCGATTACTTTGCGCGCGTTGGCATGCCGCAAACGATTGATGACCTTAAAACGCAGGGTCATCAGATGGTTTGTTTCCTCTCGGGTGCGGATGATCAGCCGATCCCGCTTGATTTCACGGTGGATGGCAAGGTGTGCGAGGTCATGCTGCCTGCGAGCATTTCGGTCACCGGGGCGGACAGCTATGCCGCTTGTGCACAAGCCGGATTGGGGATCGTGCAGGTGCCGCGTTATCGCGTGGCCGAGGACCTCAGATCGGGCAAACTGATTGAAATCCTGCCAGATTGCCCGCCGGATCCGATGCCGGTCTCGATCCTTTATCCGCAAAACCGGCAGCTTTCGGTGCGTGTACGGGTGTTTGTCGACTGGCTCAGCGCGCTTTTCGCGAAGATTGATTTCGCCGAGTCAGTCCGGGTTTGACTGGTTGGCAAGCAGTTTGATCCGGTTTCGCAATGATACCAGATGCGCCTGCCAGTAATGGGTCATCATCGGCTTGAAGCGGTTGTCATTGAGGCCATTGCGGCCGGGATGGGCCATGGAAAGCTTTTCAAGGCCCAGATGTTCAAGCGTGATGCGGGTGTAGTCGCCCTGAGCGGCAAAGCGGATATCAACCAGTGTCGCCGGTTCCTTGGGGTCGGCCATCGGCCATTGCCATTCGAAGGCCAGGCGCTTGCCCGGTTCCCACTTGGTGACCTTGCCAGCACGGACGATGAAATCGGGGCGGCGTTTATCGACTTCCTGCAAATAGCGCACGCCATCGCATTTGCCAAATTCCATGATGCCCGGACGATTGCCAATCAGGCGGTTGCGCGGCCCCTGCTTCCACCAGTGATCAATCTCGCCGGTGAACTGCTCAAAGGCGGTGGCGGCGTCACATTCAACGCGAAGCGCAACAAAGGTTTTGGCTGACATCGATCATCCTGTTTAACAGCAGCGCCAGTCATCCGGCGGCAACTGTCTTTCTTTTGCAGAAAGCCCGCATGCGGACAAGCAAAACCCGATCCGGCGGGAATTTTGCGCCGGGTCGGGTTTGATAAAGATCGGGATGTTCTGGTTGGAACGGTTTAGTAGCCGATCTCGCGATTGACCAGACCGCGCGGGGTTTCACCGCGTGCCAGACGATCAAGGTTTTCGGCAATCTGATCGACGGATTCTTCAAACCGGGTGGCCGCGGCAATGTGCGGTGTGATGCGGATTTTCGCATGATCCCAGAACGGATGGCTTTCGGGCAGCGGTTCGGTTGCCGCAACATCGAGAAATGCACCGCGCAGATGGCCGGTATCAAGGGCGCGCAGCAAATCGGCCTCGTTGATCATCGCCCCGCGCGCGGCATTAATGATCGCAGCCCCCTTGGGCAGGAAGGAGAGCGTGCTGCTGTTTAGCACATTTTCGGTTTCTGACGTGCGCGGCAGCAGGCAGATCAGGATATCGGACTGACCGAGGAATTCGGCGAGCGTTTCCTTGCCGGCATAGGTCGCAATGCCCTCGATCGCCTTCATCGAGCGGCTCCAGCCCGAGACTGAGAAGCCGAGATTGGACAGCGACACGGCAACGGCAGACCCCAGCGCACCCAGCCCCATGACGCCGACCCGGCATTGCGAAATGCGTGCGACGTCATGCTGGGTCCAGTTAGCCTTGGCCTGCTGGGCGCTATAAACATCAAAGTCGCGCATGAAATGAAGGGCTGCATAAAGGTGATATTGCACCATCTGATCGGCCATGCCGGCATCTTCCAGGCGAATGACCGGCAATTCTTTCGGCAGGCTGGGGGAGGAAACCACATGATCGACCCCGGCACCGAGCGAGAAGATGGCTTTCAGGTTCGGCAGCGTCTTGATCAGGCCCTGCGGCTGTTTCCAGAACAGGGCATAGTCAATCGTTTCAGGATCGTAACTGTCGTCCTCGGTCACGATATTCGCGTCCGGCAGACGATCGACCATCACGCTTTTCCACTTCTCATCATCGCCGGCAGCGGAAATCAGAATGTTGAGCGGGGCGTTGGTGGTCGACATCGGGGTCTCCTGGTCAAAGCTTCGTAAGTTGGGGCGAAAATCTGGGCTGCAAAACGGTTTGCACATATCAAACGCGCCAGAGCGCAAAGCGTTCCGGCGCGGTCAATACAGTCTGTCATGGACTGGCCCGTTTTCACAAGGCCGGTTGGGCGCTTTTAAGCGATATGATCAGTGGGCAAAGATCATGGCCGGATCGCGGAAGGTCTTGAATTCAAGGCCATTTCCTGCCGGGTCTTCGACAAAGAAGGTGCCCTGCTCACCCGGTTCACCCTTGAAGCGGATCTTGGGTTCGAGCAGGAATTTGACATTGGCGGCCTTCAGCTTGTCGGCAAGCTGATGCCATTTTTCCCATTCAAGAACCGCCCCGAAATGCGGGATCGGCACCGCATCCCCATCGACATCTCCCGATCCCTTGTTTTGGCCTGCTTCCGGGCGAACATGGGCGGAGAGCTGATGGCCAAAGAAATCAAAATCAATCCAGGCTTCGGTCGAGCGGCCCTCGTCACAGCCAAGAATATCGATATAGAACGCGCGGGTGTCAGATATCGATTTAATCGGGAAGGCCAGATGGAATGGGGGCAGTGACATGGATGTCTCCTAGATAATCTAATGCTGTGTTGTTAGAGCCAGTCTAAATCAGCATAATACCGGGCGTAAAATCAGAAGTTCTGAATTTATCATCAGGAAAGCTATTGCTATGGCCCTGCGCCCGACCACCCCGCCGCTGAATGCCCTGCGCGCTTTTGAGGCCGCCGCCCGGCTTGGCAGCTTTGCCCGCGCGGCAGAGGAACTTTCGGTGACATCGGGCGCCATCAGCCAGCAGGTCGCCAATCTTGAAGCCAGCCTTGGCATGGTTTTGTTCGAGCGCAATGGCCCAAAACTGAGCCTGCGCGAAGCAGGGCGGGCCTATTTGCCCAGTTTGCGCCGGGCGCTCGACGAGATCGAGGCCGCCACCCTTGATCTGGTCACTCATGGCGCGGGGGAACGGAAGCTGGTCATTGGTGCGCTGCATACATTGGCCAGCAGCTGGCTTATTCCAAAATTAAATCGACTCCAAAACAAACATCCCGATATCCGCCCAGTGATCGAGACCCTGGCGCTTAATTTCGCCACCCCGGAACGCAGTCCTGACCTTGGCGCGCGCCAGATCGATGTCGGGCTTTATTTTGGTGATGGTCGCTGGCCCGGAATGATTGCCGACAAGATTTTTGATGAAATTCAAGTGGTTGTTGGCAAACCCGGATATGTTGCTTCAGGTGATGAGACGGGCGAAAACAGCGCCATCGACCCTTCAGACCTGATCGGACGTTACCCAAGACTGGTCCACACCACCCGGCCCAAGGCATGGCATGACTGGGCGCAGGCCAATGGCGTTGCCATTACCGGGGCCCCCGGACCGGCGTTTGAGCACTTCTTCATGCTGATCGAGGCGGTCAAGGCCGGCATGGGAATCGCCCTGTTACCAAGGGTTTTGATCGAAGGACCGCTGGCGGATGGCAGCCTTGAAATCGTTAGCGATGCCCGCCTGAAATCACGTGGGGCATACTATCTGATCACACCGGAAACCCGTCAGGACGTGCCGGAAGTCCGTGCCTTTCGCGACTGGGTGCTTAGTTTGGCAAGTCAATCCGGTTTGTCAGAATAAGCCGACAAGTGTTTGAAAGTATGGATGGATGTTCCGCGCGTCTGGGCTCTAGGCGCGGTGATAGCTGCTGTGCAGCAGGTGATCTTTCTTCGGGCCGGTGATTTTTATTTTTGTTTCGAAATGATCCGGCCCGTTCCAGATCATGCAATGGTGATAAAAGTCCTCACCACAGGGGTGGATGTCGCGTGCACAGTAACCGGTTTCGCCTATTTCAGCCTCCTCGCCAAATTGCAGCAGCACATAGCGATTGCCGAAACTTAAGGGATCGCGAAACAGAAGCTCGACTGCGGCCGGGTCCTCGTGCAGGACGAAATCATATTCGCGGTAGCCGTCAAACCGCTTGCCATCCGGGCGGGTCAAAAACCCCTCCTCGCGATAGCGCAGCACATTGGGTTGGGCCGGATCGGCGGCATGAAACGTCACATCGCCGGTAAACTGCCCGGCCTCACCCAGATCGCGCATGAGCGTCCAGTTGCCGGTAAGGGCATGGAAAATCTCGGCTGCGGTGGGGATGTTGGATGCCATCGGTGTTCTCAGGTCCGTGTCGGGACAAAAAAGGCAGGGCGCAAAATGCGGTACCCTGCCTTTTTAATGGGATTTTGGTTGCTTAGGCGCCCGGCAGCATCCGCGGCAGTTTCTCACCGCCCAAGATATGCACATGCAGGTGCGGGACGTCCTGGCGGCCGTGTTCGCGGGTGTTGGCGATCAGGCGGTAGCCGTCCTCGACCACGCCGGCTTCCTTGGAGATTTTGCCGATTGCGCGGGTGTAAGCGATGATTTCGGCGTCCGAGGCATTGAGCGCAAAGTCGTCATAGCTGGTATAGGCACCTTTCGGGATGACCAGAACATGGGTCGGGGCCTGCGGCGCGATATCATTGAAGGCCAGCACATGGTCATCTTCATAGACCTTGGTGCACGGGATTTCACCGCGCAGGATTTTGGCGAAGATGTTTTCCGGATCGTAGGGCTGAACGGCCATGATGATGCTCCTGAACGCTATTTCTCAACTTTGATCGTCATATTGGACAGGCTTGCCGTCTGGTGCAATTTCGATTTTGCGAAAGTGCGACCATTTTCCAATTTCCGTCATTCCGGGCGGAGCAAGGCGGAGGCCCGGAATCCATGGTGGCGGTTGTGCCGATATGGATGCCCGCCTGCGCGGGCATCACGGGTGTTGGGGTAATCCTTAGTCGCTTTTGCGCGATGCCTTCTCAGTGATACCTGAAATGCCCTGACGCTCGGCCAGGATCTTCCAGACATCTTCGGGCTTAACCCCCTGATCGGCCCAAAGCACGGTCAGGTGATAAAGCAGGTCGGCACTTTCCGATGCGACCTTTTCCGGGCTTTCGGCCAAAGCGGCAATCACGGTTTCAACGCCCTCTTCGCCGACTTTCTGGGCGATTTTGGGTGTGCCCTTGGCAAACAGCTTGGCGGTATAGCTGGTTTCCGGGTCCGCACCCTTGCGCGCGGCAACGGTTGCGTAAAGCGCATCAAGGATATGTTGGCTTTTATCCGTATCGGGCATGATTTCAGTCCTCGCGCACCGGAATACCGGCCGCTTTCATGTGGTCCTTGACCTCGCGAATGCGATAGGTGCCGAAATGGAAGATCGAGGCGGCCAGAACCGCTGATGCATGGGCATCACGCACCCCTTCGACCATATGATCGAGCGTCCCCACCCCACCCGAGGCAATAACCGGCACATGCACGGCATCGGCAATGGTACGCGTCAGCGGGATGTTAAAGCCCGACTGGGTGCCGTCACGATCCATCGAGGTAACAAGAAGCTCGCCAGCGCCGTATTCGACCATTTGTTTTGCAAACGAAACGGCATCGATCCCGGTGGGCTCACGCCCGCCATGGGTAAAGATTTCGAACTTGTCCGGGCCGGTTGATTTGGCATCGATCGAGACCACAATGCATTGCGATCCGAACTTGCGCGCGGCTTCGCGTACGAAATCGGGGTTTTTCACCGCTGCGGTATTGATCGAAACCTTGTCAGCGCCAGCCAGAAGCAGCTTGCGGATGTCTTCAAGGGTGCGCACCCCGCCACCCACGGTGACCGGCATGAAGCAGGCCTCGGCCGTGCGGGCAACCACATCAAAGATGGTATCGCGGTTGTCACTTGATGCGGTGATATCAAGGAAGCAGAGCTCATCCGCGCCCTCGGCATCATAAATGCGTGCCTGTTCGACCGGGTCGCCGGCATCGATCAGATCAACGAAATTGACCCCTTTGACGACGCGGCCGTCCTTGACGTCAAGACAGGGAATGACACGGGTTTTCAGCATGGTCTGTTTCCTGTTGGGTCGGTTACGAAAGGGCCGCGATGGCCTCTGCCAGATCGATGCGGCCATCATAAAGCGCACGACCGGAAATCGCGCCATCAATGCCCGAACTTGTGTGTTTCTTGACCGCGATCAGATCATCGAGCGACGAAACCCCGCCCGAGACGATCACCGGCGTCGAGATTTCCGAAGCCAGGGCAACGGTTGACTCGATATTCGGGCCGCCCATCGCACCATCGCGGTCGATATCGGTAAAGATGATCGCAGCGACACCGCAATCTTCAAACTTCTTGGCGAGTTCAAGGGCAGTGACTTCAGACGTTTCCGCCCAGCCTTCAACAGCGACATAGCCATCACGGGCATCAATGCCGACCGCAACCCGGCCCGGCCATTTTGCACAGGCTTCCTTGACGAAGTCCGGATTGCGAAGGGCAACCGTGCCAAGGATCACGCGGGTGATGCCTTTATTGAGCCAATAATCAACCGTTTCCATGGTGCGGATGCCGCCACCAAGCTGCGTCTGGGCCTTACCCGATACGGCGGCAAGGATCGAATCCACTGCTGCACCATTGACTGGTTCGCCCGCAAAGGCGCCGTTCAGATCAACGATATGAACCCAATGGCAGCCTGCGGCGACAAATTCGCCGGCCTGTGCGCCCGGGTTATCGTTAAATACGGTTGCCTTGTCCATGTCGCCGCGCAGCAAGCGCACACAGGCGCCGTCTTTCAGGTCAATTGCGGGATAAAGGTTCACTGATCGGTGTCCTGTATTTTCTTGGTGTAGTAATAGCCTTCGACCATTTTGCCATCGACCATCGCGTAATAGGGGTTGATGCCCCAACGGACATATCCAAGCCCGTTATAAAGCGCGATGGCGGCCTGCTGGGTTTCCCGAAGGTCGAGTTTCAAAACGCTATAGCCCGCTTCACGGGCGAAATATTCAATCGAACGCACAATCGCCTTGCCGTTGCCACGCCCGCGCGCCCAAGGGGCGACGAAATGGCCGGAAATCTGGGCGGAATGGCGCTGTGCTTCGAGGTTGGCCGGTGTTTCGATCAACTGCGCGGCACCGGAAATGATGCCATCAACGCGCGACACAAACAGATGGCGACCCGGCATCAGCAAGACGCCGCGCCAGTATTTTTCCATGTCCGGACGGTCCGGCGGGGTGAGCCAGCCAAAGCCGCCGCCCTCGACAATCGCCTGGGTACAGGCATCGACAATGTCGGAAAGCTCGCCCGCGGTCAGTTCGGTAACGCGTTCGGCGCTTACACCCGGTTCGATGGTATCAGATGGTGCGATCATGGCTTCCACCCCAGGAAGTTCCCGATGATGGTAAGCCCGGTCTTCTGGCTTTTTTCCGGGTGGAACTGGGTGCCGATCATGTTGTCACGCCCGATCATGGCCGTCAGATCCCCGCCATAGGAAACCGATGCCAAACGCTGATCGGGGTTGGTGACATGCATGTGATAGCTGTGCACGAAATAGGCGTGATCACCATCCGAAATGCCGTTCAGCACCGGGTGCGCCTTGCCCGCCGGATCAAGCACCAGCTCGTTCCAGCCCATATGCGGGATTTTAAGGGTCGGGTCGCTGGGCTCGATCGCAACGACTTCGCCAGCAATCCAGTCAAGGCCGTCAGTGACTTCAAACTCGCGGCCGACGGTCGACATCAACTGCATGCCAACACAGATGCCAAAGAACGGCTTGCCGCCCTTAATCACCTGTTCGGTCAAAACATCAACCATACCGGCGACAGCATCAAGACCGGCCCGGCAATCGGCATAGGCACCAACGCCCGGAAGCACGATATGGCTGGCGTTGCGGACCTTTTCCGGGTCATCGGTGACAATGATCTCGTCAGAAAAGCCGGTTTCACGCGCAGCACGCTCGAACGCCTTGGCGGCAGAGCGCAAATTGCCGGAACCGTAATCAATAATCGCAACACTCATGGGTAGGATGGGCTCCCGGTTGAGGGGGTGGAGGTAAGGCCAGCTGCGGAGTGTGGGACGCGCAGCCGGGAATTTTTCGAACGCTCAAAGCAGCGATGTTCGGCGTCAGATTCATCATGACCCGCAATGATATCGACCATCTGCCAGCCTTTGGCGGCCAGTTTGCGACGACGCAGGTCATTGGCAATCAGGCCAAAGCCGATCCCGGTCACAAGCGCCAGGGCAAAATCCATTTCCGGCCCGCCATCAAACAGCTCGACCGCAAAGGTGCACAGAAGCGACACCACGACCAGACCGATAAAGCCCAGCCACAGGCGATGATACAACGCCCAAAGGCCTGAGAGCAGAAAGGCCCAGAAGTTGAAGCCTTCGCGGATCAGGATGGCGTTCTCCATCGGATCGGCATCGCCGGGATGGGTATGGACTGTGTAAACCTTCATCGAAAACCGGTTCTTTGGACCGGCGGCAGTTTGGTATCAATTCTGCCACCGGTTATTTTCGATCAGACCGAACTGACCTGCTTACAAGGAGCCGCCAAGCGTGCCCTTGGTCGAGGGAATGGCATCGGACTTGCGCGGATCAATTTCGATTGCCACGCGCAGCGACCGTGCAAGCGCCTTGAAGGCACTTTCGATGATATGGTGGTTGTTCTCACCATACAGGTTTTCGACATGCAGCGTGATACCGGCCGCCTGGGCAAAGCCCTGGAACCATTCACGGAACAGCTCGGTATCCATATCGCCCAGCTTGTCGCGGGTAAACTCGACATTCCAGATCAGATAGGGACGGCTTGAAATATCAAGTGCGACACGCGTCAGCGCCTCGTCCATCGGCAGCAGGCAACTGCCATAACGCGTGATGCCCTTCTTGTCGCCAAGCGCCTTGGCAAAGGCTTCGCCAATCGCGATGCCGCTATCTTCGGTGGTGTGATGGAAATCAATATGCAGGTCGCCCTTGGCCCGGACTTTAAGGTCCATCAGGCTGTGACGCGAAAGCTGTTCGAGCATGTGATCAAGGAACCCGACCCCGGTCTCGACGTCATAAACGCCGGTCCCGTCAAGGTTCAGTTCAACCATGATCTGGGTTTCGTTTGTGTTACGCTCAACGCGGGCCTTGCGCATGCAAAGCTCCTTTCCTGCAGATATTGATGCATATGACGGGTCGTATGTAGCAATAAAGCTGCCCAAAAGCCAGTTTTAGGTGCCTACTTATTGGCCGCAATCATCGGTTTTTCCACCTGCATCGGACAGCTCATCGGGCTGTGCGGTGATCTTTGGGTTATTTCCGGGTCAGATGATTGACTTCATCCCAGTTTTTTTCTGGCGGATGATCGACAAATTCCCGGCATCTTTCGATATAGATTTCAACCAGTTTTGGTGTGGTTGCAGCACCCAGATGGGCCTTGAAGGCATCATGTGCGGCGGCCCATTTCTGATCGTGATAGAGATCCATACAGGCATCCCATGTCGCGATTTCGATTTCCTGTGCGGCGATATCGACAAGGGCATTGGTCGTATCATCCCGGTCCCCGATCAATTCATAGATATCAATCGGCAGGCTGGTGCCCAGCGGCACGACACGATCGACGTATCGAAGCAGGAAGTTATCGGATGCACGGTTTGCGATGGCCTCACTGACCAGGATGCGTGTGCCATAAATCTTGTTAAGCCCCTCGATCCGCGAGGCAAGGTTAACTGCCTCGCCAAGGGCGGTGTATTGCAGGCGATTCTCCGAGCCGACATTGCCAACAACCACATGGTCAGTGTGCAGGCCAAATCGGGTATAAAGCGGAAACAGGCTTGAGTCCTGCGAGATCGAATTAAGCCGCCTTCCGGCCAATCGGCATGCCAGCGCTGCCTTGCAGGCGTGATCGACGTGGTCGGGATCGCTTGTTGGTGCATTCCAGAAGGCCATAATGGCATCGCCGATATATTTATCGATGGTGCCATTGCCGTTGATCGTGATCTGCTGTTCCATCGCGGCGAAATAGTTGGAAAGCTCATGGGCCAGATCGGTTGGCGAATAGTTTTCGGTTTTGGCAGTAAAGCCCTCGATATCGGTAAACATGATCGACAATTCGCGGGATTCACCGCCGATTTCCACCGGGTTACCATTCGAGATGATTGATTTCACCAGATCGGCCGGGACATAGGCGCCAAAGCTTTTGAGGCTGAGCTTCATGTTCGCAACGGCCTTGGACAGGGCATCGACCTCGTAGATGTGCGATTCCATATCGAAATCACCGCCCAGATCAAACTGACCGATCTTTTCGGCTTCTGCGGCGACGGCATTGATTTGCCGGCTCAGCATCCGGGAAATGATAGCAATCAGAATGATGGTAAAGATCAGGATCGCGGTTGCGATTTTAAGCACATTTTGCGTAGTTGCCTTGATGTCGCCGACAAACTCGTTCTCCGGGACGATCAGGCCCAGAACCGGTGCCACGCCGAACGTTTCCGGGATTGCTGCAGCAGAAGCGAGATACTTTTTGCCATCCGTTTCATCGACGAATTCAAAGAAGGTGTCGGGATTGCTGGCCCAGTAGGTAATGGCACGACTGACAATCGGATCTTTGATCTCGCGATTGCCGATCTTAAAGAACGTCTCGTTTGTATTACTGCCATAGGGGCCGTTATAGGCCAGTACCCGGTTTTCCTTGCCGAGCATGAAGACCCGGCCCTCATCACCAATACGAATATCTCCCAGAATTTTCGTCACACTATCGAGTGTCAGGTCGACACCAACAACGCCCATTAGTGAGCCATCCGGGTTCATGACCCGCTTGGCAAAGGTCACACCTGGTTTGTTTGTACTGTTAAACGTATAGAACGGACTTACGAAAACGCCGTCCTTCTGTTTTGCACCTTCGTACCAGGTGCGGCTTCTGGGGTCATAGGTGACTTCGCTATATTCTTTGCCGGTAACGGTGCCCCAGTCCGATTGATAAATGTATGTATCGAGCTTGTCGCCCGACATTGCGTAATCAATCGTGCGATAGATGATCCGGCTTTGATCGGGTATGGGGCTATTGTTCGGGCCGAATGTTTTCAGCTCTTCGGGGATCTGGACAACCTGAAAGAACCGGCCATCGTCTTCGAACCCGAAAAACAAGCCGTAAATCTGTGACAGACCCTTGATCTGGCTCGCCATGACCGACCCGCCTGTGGGTTCGGAGATCGCACCGGGAAAGGAGTTGATCATGTCGGCTGTGGTGGTTACGACCTGTCCGACTGGCAGGATTACGTTGATCAGGCCATCAACGGTTTTTTGCCGGGCATTTTCCATTTCGGCACGGGCGGTTTGCAGGGCGAGATTGCGGTTGCTTTCGTACAGAAACGCGACCGTCACACCCAGCATCACAACCGCAATCGTCGTAAACGCTGCGGTAACGCCAATCTGAAGCCTGATTTTCACCTGATAGTATATCCACTAGGACTGGCGACAGGATGCCACCTAGTCATACAGTTATATCAGAAGATTAGACGGCTCTTGATGAAAAACAACATTACGTTGTTCTGGCGGGCGAAAAAAAAGCGTAATAGTTTCTTAGAGTTATTCTAAACAAAGTCGAATTTATCGACGTCAAACAGGCCGCGATCGGTCATTTTCAGGTGCGGGATCACAGGCAGCGCCAGGAAGGCGACCTGCAGGAACGGTTCAGGCAAGACACAACCGAGATCCTTGGCGGCCTTGCGCAGATCAATCAGGTGTTCTTCGACGGTTTCAAATGGCTCAAGGCTCATGAGCCCCGCGACCGGAAGCGCCAGTTCGGCGGTAACCTTGCCACCGTCAGCCACCGCAAAGCCGCCACCCATTTCAATCAGGCGATTGACGGCTGCGGCCATGTCGGCATCATCTGCCCCGACCACGGTGATATTGTGGCTGTCATGCCCGACGGAGGATGCAATCGCGCCGCGTTTCAGGCCAAAGCCGCGCACGAAGCTGCGCCCGATATTGCCATTGATACCGTGGCGTTCGACGACCGCGACCTTGATCACGTCGTTATCCAGATCGGGTTTGAGGCCATTATCACCAATTTCAAGCGTCGCTTCATCACGGAAGGTAAGGATAAGCCCCGGTTTGACCTTGATCACCGGGGTCTGGTTCTGGCCCGGTTTGGGATCGCAGGCAAAGGCCTCTGCCGAGACCCGGGTGGCCTTCATCGAGCTCAAACCGACCGGGTCGATGGTTTTGCGTTTGGCAAACAGGTCCTTGGTGACAAGTCGGCCACCGGCAATGACATCGGTAACATCGCAGGCATCAAGATCATCGAGAATGGCGATATCAGCCCGCCAGCCCGGACCGATCAGACCACGGTCACGCAGGCCGAAAATGCGGGCTGCCGAGTGGGACGCGGCGCGATAGGCGTGATGGATCGGGCAATTACGCGCCTTCAGATGACCGATCAATCGCGCAACAAGACTATCAAGATGACCTTCTTCGCCGATATCAAGCGGGTTGCGGTCATCGGTGCAGAGTGCCACGAAGCTTGAGCTGTTTTCATCGAGAATTTCGGCGAGCGCTTCAAGGTCCTTTGACACCGATCCTTCGCGGATCAGGATCGCCATGCCCTTGGCGAGTTTTTCGCGGGCTTCCTCGGCCGAGGTGGCTTCGTGATCGGTGCGAATGCCTGCGGCCATATAGCCATTAAGGTCCGATCCTCGCACCAGCGGTGCGTGACCATCAATATGACCATCCTGAAAGGCTTCGAGCTTGGCCATGATGCCCGGATCAAGGTTGAGCACACCGGGATAGTTCATCATTTCCGCCAGCCCGACGACCTTTTCATGCGAGCGGAACGGCAGAAGGTCTTCGATTTCAAGCCGTGCACCGGCGGTCTCGAACGCGGTGGCTGGAACGCAAGACGACAGATTGACCCGCACATCCATCACCGTCTGCTCGGCGCAATCAAGGAAGTATTTAATGCCCTCGGCCCCCAACACATTGGCAATTTCGTGCGGGTCACAGAGCACGGTGGTGACACCATGCGGCAGCACACAGCGATCAAATTCCAGCGGTGTGACGAGCGAGCTTTCGATATGCAGGTGGGTATCGATGAAGCCCGGGACGGCGAATTTGCCGGTGCAATCAATCTCGGTCTCGCCAGCATAGCTTTCATGGGTGCCAACAATCCGGTCGCCGACAATGGCGATATCGGTTTCGGTGACCTTGCCGGTGATGACGTCCAACAACCCGATATTGCGCAGGACCAGATCCGCCTTGATTTTGCCCTGACCGGCAAGGATGCATTTGCCAAGATGGGTTTGGGTAAGGTCGGTGCTGGTCATGGGTTCTGGTCCTGTCGTTCTTGAAATTCTTTTCTGACCCAAGGGTAAAGCATGTGGGGCGGGGATGCCTTGAATTTTTTGGGTATCGCGTCATTGAAACTGTGTTTTGCCCGTGATGAAGGTCGCAGGCCCGGCGGCAGGCGCAGGTGCGGGTGGCTTCTGCCCTTGACCGGGGCGTCTGCCGTGCTAACTCTTGGGCGAAGCAATCGAGAAGATTCAAGGATTATTCATGAGCGAACAACAAAGCTGGCATGGCACGACGATCCTGTCCGTGCGCAAGGGCAATGAAGTCGTGGTGGCCGGTGATGGTCAGGTCTCGCTTGGTCCGACGGTGATCAAGGGCAATGCGCGCAAGGTGCGCCGGATCGGCCAGAAGGGCGAGATCATGGTGGGCTTTGCCGGGGCAACGGCGGATGCCTTTACCCTGCTGGAACGTCTTGAAGCGAAGCTGGATCGTCATCCGGGCCAGACCATGCGTGCCTGTGTCGAACTGGCCAAGGACTGGCGGACGGATCGTTATCTGCGCAAGCTCGAAGCCATGATGGCCGTCGCCGACAAGGATGTGTCACTGGTTCTGACCGGCCAGGGCGATGTTCTTGAACCCGAAGATGGCATCATTGCCATTGGATCGGGCGGTAACTATGCGCTGGCCGCGGCCCGGGCCCTGATTGATCAGGATCTTAGTGCCGAGGAAATTGCGCGCAAGGCGATGGCGATTGCCGGTGAGATTTGCGTATACACCAACGGCAATGTCCTGCTTGAGAAAATCGATATCGAGGAAGCAAAGTAAGGCGCTGGTTGATCCGGGCCTTGCAACTGCCTCCGTCGCAAAAAGATACGGAATAAATTTATGACCCAACATTACAGCCCGCGCGAAATTGTTTCCGAACTTGACCGTCACATCATCGGTCAGAAGGATGCCAAGCGCGCGGTCGCCATTGCGCTGCGCAACCGTTGGCGCCGTCAGCAGCTTGACGAAACCATGCGTAATGAAGTGCTTCCGAAAAACATCCTGATGATCGGTCCGACCGGTGTCGGTAAAACCGAAATTGCGCGCCGCCTTGCCAAGCTGGCCGAGGCGCCGTTCATCAAGATCGAAGCGACCAAGTTTACCGAAGTCGGTTATGTCGGGCGCGATGTTGAACAGATCGTGCGTGATCTGGTGGAAGTTTCCATCGATCTGACCCGCGAAAGCATGCGCAAGAAAGTCCGCGCCAAGGCGGAAATGCAGGCCGAGGAACGCATTCTCGATGGTCTGGTCGGGGAAACCGCATCGCCGGAAACCCGTCAGAAGTTCCGCAAGATGCTGCGCGAGGGCGAGCTTCAGCAAAAAGAGATCGAAATCAACGTTCAGGAAAGCAGCACGGCCTCGATGCCGACCATCGACATTCCGGGCATGCCCGGTGCACAGATGGGCATGATGAACCTGAGCGATATGTTCGGAAAAGCGTTTGGCAACAACACCACGCCGAAACGCATGACGGTCGAAGAAGCCTTTGAACGCCTGATCGATGAAGAAGGCGACAAGCTTCTGGATAATGACAAGGTCACCGCCGAGGCGATCGAAAATGTCGAACAGAACGGTATCGTGTTCCTCGACGAGATCGACAAGATTACCGCGCGTTCCGAACGCGGCGGGGATGTATCGCGCGAAGGTGTTCAGCGCGATCTGCTGCCGCTGATCGAAGGCACCAATGTTTCGACCAAGCACGGCACGGTCAAAACCGACCATATCCTGTTTATCTGCTCGGGCGCGTTCCATCTGGCCAAGCCATCCGATCTTCTGCCGGAATTGCAGGGCCGTTTGCCGATCCGTGTAGAGCTGAAAGCGCTTACCGAGGGTGACTTCCGCCGCATCCTGCTGGAACCGGAAGCATCCTTGATCAAGCAATATATCGCGCTGATGAAGACCGAGGACGTCACACTCGACTTCACCGATGATGCGGTCGACGAGATTGCCCGGATTTCGGCCAATGTGAACGAAACGGTCGAAAATATCGGCGCACGTCGTCTGCATACGGTACTTGAAAAGCTGCTCGATGACATCAGCTTTACCGCCACCGACCGGGGTGGCGAGACGTTCAAGGTCGATGCCAATTATGTCCGCGAACAGGTCGAGGATCTGTCCAAGGATACCGACCTTTCGAAGTTTATTCTGTAATCGAAACGTTCGATCGGATCAAACTTGCAAAAGGCCAGCACGCTGTTGCTGGCCTTTTTAATTTAACCCTCAGCCGCCGAAATTTGGTCTATGCTAAGTTCTTGGGAATGCATCGATTTTGGGGGCGATCATGTCTTATGACGTCGTTTATCTGGCAGACAGACCTGATTGCGTAGACGCCTGTGCAGCTTGGGCATATGGGCGTTGGGGTGTGCAAAAGCCTGACAGCAGTCTTGAAAATGCCAGGGCGTACTTCGCCCAATGCCGTCGAAAAGATGCACTGCCTCTGACCCTGCTGGCAATTAACCGGGAAACCGATTTGCCAATCGGTATGGCAAGCTTATGGCCGCAGGATGGGACAGATTGGCCTGAAAAGACGCCATGGATTGCGGCTGTTTACACGCTGTACCGTTATCGCGGGATTGGTATCGCGAGATGTTTGGTGAACCGTCTGCTTGGTGAGGCAGAGCGTCTCGCGATTAAAACGGTGTATCTCAAAAGCGGTTCGGCTGCTGAGATGTATCGCGGTTTCGGCTTCGAGGAGCTTGATCGCCAGCCTTCATTGACGGCAGAAGCGGGCTATAAAACCCTGTTTTACAAGGACATCTGACTGCTATCCAAAGCAGATCAGGCGGTGTGGAGTTTCCGGACATTGTCGCCGGTTTTGGCCGGCAGATAGACCGTAAAGACCGATCCGACACCCTGTTCGCTTTCGATCTGCATGGTGCCCCGGTGGCGTTGCACCAGATGTTTGACGATCGCCAAGCCAAGGCCGGTACCGCCAACCGCGCGCGAACGGGCAGTGTCGACGCGATAGAAACGCTCCGTCAGACGCGGCAAGTGTTCGCGGGCGATGCCATCGGAATGATCGCGGATGGCAACGGCCATGATGCGGTCATGGCGGAAACGGGCTAGTGCACCCGGCGGGTTTTTGGCCAGGCTGATCGAGACTTCGACATCGGTGTTGGCGTGGCCGTATTTGATGGCGTTTTCGACCAGATTGACAAAGACCTGGGTGAGTTCCTTTTCCTCGCCAACCATTTCGGTGTCATCAAGTGTGCTGGTGACGCGGATATTCATGCCCTTGTCCTGCGCCTTCATGGCAAGGCTTTGGGCGACCTTGCCAATGATCTTGCCGACATCGCAGTCTTCAGAAGGCGGGGTATGTTCATTCAGCTCAATCCGGGCAAGCGACAGCAGATCTTCGATCAGATGCTGCATGCGCTGGGCCTGATCGCGCATGACCGGCAGGAACTGGTTGAGCGCATCCGGATCGTCCTTGGCCGGGCCTTCCAGCGTTTCGATAAAGCCAAGCAGGACCGAAAGCGGGGTACGGAGTTCATGCCCGGCATCGGTTGCGAAGTCTGCGCGCATCTGCTCAAGCTTGCGAAGCTCGGTCAGGTCGGAAAATGTCAGAACATAGTTCCGATCCCCGGTCGCGGCTGGCAGGCGCGCGGTCAGCACGTCAAAGTGACGGTGCGCGTCAGATGCCAGAACAAATTCCGCATGCTTCATGGTTTCGCGTTCATTGGCGACATCATCAAAGGCATCAAGCAGGATCGGATCGCGAATAAAGCGCGTCAGGTCACGACCGGTTTCAAGGTTGTGAAACAGTCCCTTGGCCGCCCGGTTAAAGCCGGTGACGACACGCTGGCGATTGACCATCACCACCGGGTTGGGCAGGTGATCAAGGATTTCGGCATCGGTGCTGGTCTGGGCTTCGAGAAGGGCGATGCGATCGCGGAAGGCCGCGGCAATCTGGGTATAAAGCGATGAAAGTTCGGACGCGGCCGCAAAACTGATGTGCTGCGGCGGGGTGCCCTTATAGCGGTCGCGCAGGTCGGTGGCATAGCGGGCCACGCGGCGCAGATCGCCAAAATAGATGCGCAACATCGCCACCACGCCAAGCCAGGACAGCAGTGCCGACAGGATCGCCGTTCCCACGCCGAGCTGCCCCATCGACGCAAGGACGATGAAGACGATGCCGACTGGAAAGGCAATGGCCAAAGCCGTAAGTATCAATTGGCGGAAACCCAATTAACGCTCCTGTTTAAACGAGGTGGTGGGGGTTTATCACGCGTGTTGTAAAAAGTGGACCTAAAATGGTTATGCGCCGGTAAAGATCAAATAAAAGTTTGATGACAGTTTTCTAAGCCCTGAAGTGATTGAAAATATCTGTCGGGTGCGTGGTGAACCCGCCATCTGCAGCGATGTAATCGGGCAGATGTGTCATGTGGGGAGCGGATCGGACTCCGCCAAGCGGCAGGCCATTGGTTAACGGCCCGCCGCTTGGGGATATTGTTCGGTACTTTACACCCGTGATCAGATGATCTCGGCACCCTGATCGAAGCTCAGACGTGGCTGACGCGGGAAAAGCTTGCTGCCATCGCCATAGCCGATATTAAGCAGGAAGTTGCTTTTGTACGTGGTGCCGGCAAAGAATTCGGCATCGACCTTTGCGTTGTCAAAGCCCGACATCGCGCCGCTATCAAGGCCAAGGGCGCGCAGGGCGAGGATGAAATAGCCTGCCTGCAAGGTGCCATTGCGAAACGCGGTGGTTTTGATCGCCTCTTCCTTGCCGACAAACCAGGAACGGGCATCGGTATGGGGGAACAGATCGGGCAGTTTTTCGTAGAATTCCATGTCATGGGCGATGATCGCCGTCACCGGTGCGGTCATTGTTTTTTCGACATTGCCCGGTGCAAGGCAGGGTTTAAGCCGTTCGCGCGCAGCATCGGTGGTGACAAAGGTCACGCGCATCGGTTCGCAGTTCGCACTGGTCGGTGCCAGAACCGTCAGGTCCCAGGCCTGTTTGAGCAGAGCCGGATCAACCGGTTTGTCCTGCCAGACATTGTGGGTACGGCTATTACGGAACAGAAGGTCAAGTCCATCGGAATTAAGCATGGGGCCTCTTCAATGAAGGTATTAGTCAGACTATCGATATAGATAGTTCATCAGTTATGACGCAATGCACAATTGGCAAGACCGCATATGAACTGTGGAAAAACAATCAGTTCACTGGTATTTTCGACGTCAAAATGACCCTGCATAACGCTCTGCGTTGGACAGGGGACGGGTTTTCTACTGGGGGGAGACCCGAGGACGCAAATGGGTTGCGTCCCGGCGTGGGTGGATCGCAAATTACTGGAAACAGATATGGCAGTTGAGACCAAAGGGCACAGCGCGATTTTGACATCGATGCGGGCAAGGCCGTCACGCAGCTTGCAACGCCTTCTTGTGGGTGTCTCTTTCGCGGTTGGACTTACTTTTGGTGCGACAACCGGCTTTGCCCAGGTGGCTTCGGACCAAGCCCCGGCGACCGAGGATGCTGTTCAGGAAACACCAGCCGCTGCTCCTGCCGCTGATGAAGTCAAGGCAGAAACCCCCGAAGCCGACGTAGTGGAAACCGAAGCCCCGTCAAGCGAAACCCCGGCGACGGAAGCGACCGAGACAACTGCGCAGGACGCAGCACCGGTTGATGGGTCTGAGGAAGTGGTTGCGGCTGGTGGGGATGCGACCTCTGCCGTGGTCTTTATGTATCATCGCTTTGGCGAGGGGGAATATCCCTCCACCAACATCACGATGGAACAGTTTGCCGCCCATGTGAAAGAACTGACAAGCGGCCCCTATACCGTGATGGGTGTGCCCCAGATCGTCAGTACCCTTGCCGATGGGGCGGGCCTGCCGGATCGTACGATCGGCATTACGGTTGATGATGCTTATCGCTCTGTCTATGAAAAAGCTTGGCCGGTTTTGCGCGAGAACGACCTGCCCTTCACGGTGTTTGTATCCACCGAACAGCTTGATTCGGGTTATGCCAATTACATGACCTGGGACATGGTGCGTGAATTGTCCAAGGCGGGCGTGACCATCGGTGGCCATAGCCAGAACCATGCCCACCTGCCCGATTTTGACATTGATCGCGTCAAGGCGGAGCTTGCCAATTCCGCCGCCCGCTTTGAAGAAGAGCTCGGCTATGTGCCGGAAATCTTTGCGTACCCGTATGGCGAAGCCAATAACGAGGTGATCGCAGCGGTCAAGGAAGCCGGTTATCGCGCGGCCTTTGGCCAGCAAAGCGGTGCGATGCATACCAGTTCGGACTTCATGTATCTGCCGCGCTTTGCACTCAATGAGCATTATGGTGCTATGGATCGCTTTAATCTGGCGGCCAATTCCCTGCCGCTTGTGGTCAGTGACGTGACGCCGTCTGACTATACCCTGACCCGCAATCCGCCGGCATTTGGCTTTACGCTGGCCGAACCGGCGCCGTCGATGAATTGTTATCCGTCCGAAGGGACGCCGACCATGTCCCGTCTGGGTGAAGAGCGGGTTGAAATCCGCCTTGATGCCCCGGTTTCAAGCGGTCGCTGGCGGATCAATTGCACCGCCATGGGATCGGAATCACGCTGGCAATGGTTCGGGATGCTTTACACCGTTCCATAAGACAGGACAGGGTTTTGCAAAATCCTGTGGCTGAACGGAGCCCCTGAAATCGTAATTATATCAACGCCATGTCCGGATTTCGGGCGTGGCGTTTTTCGAAGATTGCGGCGGGCTTCATTGGGTTCTTGCGCGCGCTTGGGGGACAATGTAGGTTAACCACACTTCTTACCCGTAATTAATTGGTAATCACAGTGTCAGGTGCCTTAAATCGAAAGAGTGTCCTTCTGATCATCTCGGGTGGCATTGCCGCCTATAAGGTGCTTGAGGTGATCCGTCGGTTGCGCGATCGCGGGATTGATATCCGCGCGATCCTGACCAAGGGCGGGGCAGAATTCGTGACCCCGCTTTCGGTCGCGGCACTGACCGAAAACAAGGTCTATCAGGATCTGTTTTCCCTGACCGATGAAGCCGAAATGGGCCATATCCGCCTGTCGCGCGAGGCTGACCTTGTTCTGGTTGCACCCGCCAGTGCCGATATTCTGGCCAAAATGGCGACAGGCCAGGCCGGTGATCTGGCGACCACGGCGTTACTTGCGACCAACAAGCCGGTGATGATTGCGCCGGCGATGAATGTCGAGATGTGGAACCACCCGGCGACACAAGCCAATATCGCAACCCTTGAAAGTCGTGGCGTGATCCGTGTTGGCCCGTCTGCGGGCGATCTGGCCTGTGGCGAAACCGGATCGGGCCGTTTGGCCGAACCGGCCGAGATCATCGCAAGTGTTGTTGATTTCCTTGAGGCGCAAGACGCGCCAAAGCCCCTTGCCGGCAAAAAGGCTGTCGTAACCAGCGGTCCGACTCATGAGCCGATTGATCCGGTGCGCTATATCGCCAACCGGTCCTCGGGCAAGCAGGGCCACGCCATTGCCGAGGCGCTGGCACAGGCTGGGGCGGATGTGACGCTGGTGACGGGTCCTGTGACCCTGCCCGATCCGGCCGGTGTCAAGGTGGTGCGCATTGAAACCGCGCGCGAGATGCTCGGTGCCGTGCAGGCAGCTTTGCCAGCCGATATTGCCGTTTGTGCCGCCGCAGTAGCCGATTGGCGCACAGCCGATGAAGCCGGCCAGAAGCTTAAGAAAGATGGCTCGGGCGTCATCCCGGACCTGAGGCTTTCGGAAAATCCCGACATTCTGGCGACCATCTGCAAGGCCGGGGCAACTCGCCCGGGACTTGTCATCGGGTTTGCCGCCGAGACCGAAAATGTCACCGATCATGCGCGGGCAAAACGGGCGCGCAAGGGCTGTGACTGGATCCTTGCCAATGATGTGGCACCGGCAACCGGCACCTTTGGTGGCGATGACAACGAGATTTGCCTGATTTCAGGTGACGACGAAACAACTGATGAACGTTGGGAACGCCAGAGCAAGACCGGGGTTGCCCGTGCTTTGAGTGCGCGGATCATCAAACATTTTTCCTGACGGGTCCGCCCTGACGACAAACATAAGTGCGAAACCGGCAGATGATCCTGCCGGGTAAAGACAAGGATAGAGAATGTCGCTTTTAAGCGTTGATTTGAAACAGCTTCCCCATGGCGCGGATCTGCCGTTGCCGGAATATGCCACCGCGCAGTCAGCAGCCATGGACTTGCAGGCCGCAATTGACGGGAAGCTCGTTTTGGAGCCGGGCAAGCGGGCCATGGTTGAAACCGGGATTGCCATTGCCCTGCCCGCAGGCTTTGAGGCGCAGGTGCGTCCGCGTTCAGGCCTTGCGGCAAAGAACGGGATTACGGTTTTAAACAGCCCGGGCACGATTGATGCCGATTATCGCGGCGAGATCAAAGTCATCCTGATCAATCATGGTGACGCAGCCTTTGAAATTGAACGCGGCATGCGCATTGCCCAGCTGGTTGTCGCCCCGGTGACGCAGGTCAGCTGGAATGCCGTAGAAGACTTGGATGAAACCGCGCGCGGTGCAGGTGGTTTCGGTTCGACTGGAACAGCCAGCCCGGCCAAATAGGCCCAGGGAAACAGTGCTGGTCAATCAGGTTTGACGCTATCTGGTTCTGTCGTCTGGGGGGATGGCAGAACCGCAAGGGGAGTTGAGTGAAAAGATGCTAAAGCTTTCTAAGAAGATGCTGTTTGCGATCGAGGCGGTCGTGGACATTGCCTATAACGCGGCGGGTGAGCCGGTTCAGAGCCGGGACATCACTGCGCGTCAGGGCATTCCGAAACGCTATCTCGAACAGACCCTGCAGCAATTGGTGCGTGCAGACATTCTGGTCGGTGTGCGTGGTCCGCGCGGTGGATATCGCCTGGCGCGCGAACGCCGTCGCATTACGCTGGCCGACATCGTGTCCGTCATCCGGTCGATGGAAACTTCCGACGACCCGATCGAGGATCCGGCAGGATCGCCATTGGGCAAGGAAGTCGTCCGGCCGCTGTGGCGGGAATTGCAAGACGAAATGATGAAGCAGCTTGAAAAGATCACGGTCGAAGACCTGTGCAACCGCGCACGGGATGCCGGACTGCGCAGCGGGATTGAAGAGTCCCCGGATTTCATCATTTGATCTTATCGACCGGCGGCGGTTTGTTGTATCGTCATTCAACAAGAAACTGCTGCTATTGACGGTAAAACTACAAGTTTATGGAACGTTGCCGGGCACCGGACATGTAAAAAATCCTTCTATCCATTTGACCTGGATGAATAGCGAGATAAATACATGTTAAATATGTGCTTGAAGGCAAAAATACAGAAACGTGCGAGGAAAACATGACTGAGTTTCGCGGCAAGATTTACGACAGCATCATCGACACCATTGGCGCAACCCCGCTGGTGCGTCTTTCGCGCCTGGCAGAGGCCGAAGGTGTCAAAGCCGACCTGATCGGCAAGCTTGAATTCTTTAACCCGCTGGCCTCGGTCAAGGACCGTATCGGCCTTGCGATGATCGAAAATGCCGAGAAATCCGGCAAGCTCAAGCCGGGCGCAACCCTGGTCGAGCCGACCTCGGGCAATACCGGTATTGCGCTGGCTTTCGTTGCAGCTGCCAAGGGCTACAAGCTGATCCTGACCATGCCCGAAAGCATGTCGCTGGAACGTCGTAAGATGCTGATGCTTCTGGGCGCGCAGATTGACCTGACCCCGGCGGCCAAGGGCATGAAGGGTGCGGTTGCGCGCGCCGAAGAACTGGTATCGGAAATTGACGGTGCCATCATGCTTCAGCAGTTCGACAACCCGGCCAACCCGGACGTTCACCGCAACACGACCGCCGAGGAAATCATCAAGGATACCGCCGGCAAGGTGGATATCTTTGTTGCTGGTGTCGGTACCGGCGGGACGCTGACGGGTGTTGGTGAAGTGCTTAAAAAGCATAACCCGAACATCCAGATCGTCGCGGTCGAGCCGGAAGACAGCCCGGTCATTTCCGGTGGCGCACCGGGCCCGCATAAAATCCAGGGCATTGGTGCCGGCTTCATTCCGGGCAACCTCAATACAGATGTGATTGACACCGTCATGACCATTGGCAACGAGACCGCCTTTGCCACCGCGCGCAAGCTGGCATCGATCGAAGGCCTGCCGACCGGCATTTCGTCGGGTGCAGCCGTTGCAGCCGGGGTCGAGCTTGGCCAGAAGCCGGAAAACGAAGGCAAACGGATCGTTGTGATTATCCCGAGCTTTGCCGAACGCTATCTTTCGACCCCGTTGTTCGAAGGCCTGCAATAAGAATTTCAGCCAAAGCGCTGTTGATCAAAGGCCCGGTTTCGACCGGGCCTTTTTCATATCAATTTTCGGGTGCCTCTGGATGTTGAAAGACAGGGTCCCAATGTGAAAGGGTCCCAGAGGATAGATTTCCGGTGCACAGGGGAAGAACGGGTTTAGAGATAGCGACGATGTATTTGCTTCGCATCGCCTTTGCGATGGTCATCATATTTGGTTTCGATGTCAAAACGGGTCACGCCGACCATGGCGAAGATAGTCTTCGCATCGCGGTGGCTGACGATGTTCTTGAAGATTACAAACGGTTTCTTGATGGCCGTGATCCCCTTGATATCGAGACGTTTGAAGGCGAATACAGCCGTCGCGATGTTGTTGAAGTCGTTCTGATCCAGCAGGCCCTGCGTCGCGGCGGGTGGCGTGGCGATATCACCCTGATTGCCGGTGGCGGCTATGTCCGGATGAGGAAATTGCTTGCCGATGGCGATGCCGATATCACCGGATCGACCACCTGGCTGGATGATATCGAGAAAAAGGCAGGCGAGATTGCGCCATCGCGCGCAATGATCCCCAAGGGCCGGTTCGAAGCCGGCTTTTACATGCTTGCCGATAATCCCGAGCGATTGAAGATCAGAAATATCCGCGGCCTTCGCCTGTTGCGCGCGGCATCCAATCGCAACTGGGTGCCCGATTGGCAGGCGCTGGCGCGATTGCGTGTGGCCGATCTGATCAATGTGCCGTCATGGAAATTGATGGTCGAGTTCGTCGCCACTGATCGTGCAGACTTCCTGCTGGCACCGTTTCAGCCGGGGCCAGACATGGAGCTTGTCGTTGACGATGTCCGGATGTTGCCGATCCCCGATTACAAGATCGCCCTTGAAGGCAGCCGCCATTATGCGGTCAGCGGTGTCCAGCATTATAGCGACACCCTTTTGACTGCGATTGATCAGGGGCTTCTGGAGCTTGATCGCATCGGCCGGGTTGAGCAGGCCTATCGTCAGTCGGGCTTTTTCCACCCCGGGGTCACGGACTGGACCATGATTGGTCTCGACGGGGTCGGACAATCGCATCTGATGCCTGAACGGCAGGCGGGCCCGCCTCACATTTACGTGGAAAACCAAATCTTTTCCTTGAGCGATGCCATCCGCAGGCTATATCCAGAAACAACTGCCTTCTAGTCCGGCCTGACAGGATACATAGACCGCGTGAGTGATTTCGATTTCAGCGAAAATGAAGTGCAACGTTATGCCCGCCATATCGTCCTTAAGGAGGTTGGCGGCACGGGGCAGATGAAGCTCAAGCGCGGGCGGGTTCTGATCGTCGGTGCTGGCGGGCTGGGATCGCCGCTTGCGATGTATCTCGCGGCCGCCGGGGTGGGCACTATCGGGATTGTTGATGCCGACACGGTCGAGCTTTCCAACCTGCAACGCCAGATCGCCCATGGCATGAAGGATATCGGTACCCCCAAGGTCGACAGTGCCAGGGCGACGATGACCGATATGAACCCGGAAGTGACGGTTCATGCCCATAATACCCGCCTTGATGCGTCCAATGTCATGGATCTGATTGCCGGGTATGACTTGATTGCCGACGGGTCGGATAATTTCGATACGCGGTTTTTGCTTAATGATGCCTGCTATCTTGCTGGCAAGACGCTGGTTTCCGGTGCTGCCCTTCGTTTTGACGGGCAGGTTTCGACCTTCAAGGCCCATTTGGGCGCCCCCCATCCCTGTTATCGCTGCATCTATCATGCACCGCCGCCCGAAGACGCCATTCCGTCCTGCGCGCAGGGTGGTGTTCTGGGATCGGTTGTTGGCATGGTCGGCGGTGTTCAGTCGACCGAGGTGCTGAAAGAACTGATGGGCATCGGCGATAGCCTGTCGGGGCATCTTTTGATCATGGATGCCCTGTCGGCATCCTTCCGCAAGATCAAGGTGCCTCGCGATCCGGGCTGCCCGACCTGTTCAAAAAACGCCACAATCAAGGACCTTTCAATCCATGAGCACTGAGCTTGATACGCCTAAAAAACTCTCCCTCGTGGTGTTTTCCGGATCTTACGAAAAGGTTCATTACGCACTCGTAATGGCATCTGCGGCACTGGCTTCTGGGCGCGAAGTCACCCTGTTCTTCACGATGGAGGCCAGCCGGGCCTTGTTTGCCCCATCGGGCTGGCGTCATTTGCGCACTGAGGTTGACGGGGCGACCGCGACCTCGATTGATCTCAGCTACTCGACGCGCGGCATCGGCACGTTTGAAGAATTGCTTTCGGCCTGTGCCAGCCTCAATGCCAAATTCATGGTCTGTGAAATGGGCCTGCGCGCCCTTGGACTGGAAGATCAAGCCAAGCGCGAAGACCTGTCGATTGAGACCGGTGGCGTGGTGACGTTCCTTAATGACGCCAAACAGAATGGCGAGATGCTGTTTATCTGAGAATGCGTGCTGTCAGCTTGAAAGCAGTTTGACGCCAAGTCCCGCCAGACAAAGTCCTGCACCGCGTTCAATCCATATTTTGAGCGTTGCAATGCGGGCCTGCACAGATGGCAGGGTGAGCGCAATCGCCACCAGTGCAAACCAACCCATGTGACAAGCCGCGATATAAAATCCATAACCGATTTCCAGAACCAGTTCTGTGTCTGGTGAGATCACCTGACTAAATAGCGAGACGATAAACAGCATCGTTTTCGGATTAAGCGCATTGCAGGCAAATCCGATCCAGAAGGCTGATCCATCACGCTGTTCCTGAAATTGGTCAGGTTGCGTCGCGCGGTTGTCGCGGACATCCTGGTTTTTCCAGGGCTTGGGAGCGATAAACACCGCCCGGATATCTGGCCACAAGGCTGAAATGCCAAGCCAGATCAGATATGCTGCACCAAGATAACGTAGCGTACTCAGCACCCAGACATTATTGGCAAATAACACGCCCATGCCGAACAGCGTATAGGCTAGGTGGACCGAAACCCCGCTTCCGATTCCAAGGGCACATAGCACACCAGCGTGCCGCCCGCGCGCCAGCGCAATACGAGTGACCATTGCAAAATCGGGCCCCGGACTGATCACGGCCAGAATGGTAATGATGCCAACAGCAATGATTTCGATCGACAGGACGTCCGACGTGCCTTCAAACATGATATTGATCCGATTTCGTCTTGATCTGTGAATAAATTCAGTATCAACCTGTATTTCAGACCAGAAAATCGAAAATTATTGGTATTTATTGTGAGTGATATTCACAGAAAACGCAGCCTGCCACCGCTGGCAGCCCTGCCCGCGTTTGAAGCGGCTGCCCGCCACCAGAGCTTCTCGCGCGCAGCAGAAGAACTGAACCTGACGCATGGGGCGGTCAGTCGGGCTGTGGCGCAGATTGAAGAGCGCCTTGGGATTCAGTTGTTTGTACGGCGTAATCGGCGGGTATGGTTGACCACGGCGGGGGAACGGCTTTTGCGGGCAACTGGTAGCGCGCTTGATGATCTTGAGCACGCTGTCGAGGATATCCATCGCCACGACGGAAATTCGCCAATCCTTACAGTGTCTTGCGAGCCCAGCCTGGCGATGCGTTGGTTGATGCCGCGCCTTGGGGCATTTCGCGAAGCATATCCGGACTTGAACATTGATCTGCGCATGGCTGGGGGGGCTGTGGATTTGCTTTCAGATGGCTGCGACGTGGCCATTCGCCGGGCCGATTACGGTATTTCCGATCATTACATCACCACCCATCTTTGGTCCGAATATGCTGGCCCGGTCTGTGATCCTGAATGTTGGGAAACCATTTTGGACCGGAATCTGTCAAATGCGCGTTGGTTGCACACCCGGACACGTCCGGAAGCGTGGGATGACTGGAAACGCACCAGTGCAAGTCAAGCAACCCCGGCGAGTGAGCAGTATTTCGACCATTTCTTTTTCGCTCTGCAGGCGGCGGTCAACCGGCTCGGAACAGCGATCGGTCCCCTGCCGCTGGTGGCCGATGACCTTAGAGACGGGCGTTTGATCGCACCGCTTGGCATGGTAGCGACCGGATATGATTATGTGTTGATCACGCTCGATGCCCCAAAGCGTGACCCGCGGATTGCGGTGTTTTTTGATTGGTTGATGACGACAGCCCGCGAGATGGGGATGCCACCAAAGGCCAGATAACCGTTGCCAGCCGGAACATTCACCTGATTTCAGGCGTTCAGGGAGTTCCTGAAACCAGACAGGCCCGGACATGTTGACCGACCTTCCCTATTTCGCGACGGCGGAAAAATATTTCGATATTGGCGTGATCGATATGATCGCGCGCCTGTGCGCGGCCACGGTCATTGGCATGTTGATCGGGCTGAACCGCGATGTGAATGGCAAGCCGACCGGGATGCGTACCTTGGCGCTTGTGTCACTTGGTGCGGCTGTTGTTGCGGTGGTCGCCGTTCATTTTCAGGATCTGATTGATCATCCCGATGCGCTTTCACGCGTTGTTCAGGGGATTTTGCAAGGTGTTCTGACCGGTATCGGCTTTATTGGTGCGGGTGTGATCCTGCGCCAACCCGAAAGCATGTCGGTTTCCGGCCTGACGACGGCGGCGACCGTCTGGATTACCGCTGCACTCGGCATAGCCTGCGCGCTTGCCGCCTGGCACATCGTGGTGATTGCGACTGTTCTGACCTTTATTGTCCTGATTGCACTTAAGCCGGTCGAGCTGTTTCTGGTCCGCCTTGTTGGGACAGGTGATGCCGAAAACGGCGACAATCCCGAACATCTCAGAACCGGGACAGATCGCTGATCAGAAGTCCTCGCCATCGCGAAAAGCGGCAAGATCGTCAATGCGATGATAAGGTAGCAAGGTCTGAAGTTCCGAGGCAGGTGTGCCGTTCATCAGATCATGCAGATGGTTTGCCAGCACTTCACCGACCAGTCGTTGAGGCTGGTAATAGTAGGCCAGTTTCTGTTTTGACAGCATGCGAAACGGCATGCCACCGAACCCTACAACACCGATTCCATCGCGGATCGTATCCATGCCAAGTTCCATCAGGGCTTCGAGAGCTCCGATCATGGTCATCTGACTTGCGCAGACAACGGCGGTAACATCACGCTGGGCATTAAAAAGCCGGGTTGTTGACTCGCGCGCCGCCCGCACGGAAATGTCCGAAGGCATCCAGATCAGGCTATCGGGATCAAGGCCGGCATCAACCATGGCCCTGCGCGCCCCCTGTTTACGATATCCGAAGAAGGTCAATGCTTCGGGCGGGTCGATCATGCCGATCTTGCGGTGGTCGTCATCAAGCAACCGTGTTACCGCATCATAAGCAGCCTGTTCATCGTCATGGTCGACAAAGGCATGTGGCGTGAGAAGTTCTGTACGCCCAAAGCTGACAAACGGAAAATCATGCTGGAGGCAGTATTTTGCCCGGCTGTCCTGCAAGGTGGTGCGCGAAAAGACTACGGCATCTGCAAGGCGCTGGGTGTGGACCTTGCGCACCGGATCAAGCGGATCTTCGCCACGGGTCTGGGCGAGTACCAGCAAGGAATAATTGTCGGCCTCAAGACCCTGCGTCAGGCTTTCGACTTGAGCCAGGAAGCCCGGATCGCCGTAATCCCCGACTTCGGGGGAATAGAGAATGGAGCAGACCTGCATGGTTTTGCCGGTGCGCAGCATCACGCCACGGGCATCTGGCTGATAACCGATGTCAGCCGCAGCCGCCTTTACGCGGGCGACAGTATCGGGTTTGACTTCGGGCCCATCTTTGAGCGCACGCGATACCGTCGTGATCGACAAACCAAGGCGGTCGGCAATCGTGCGAAGATTGGGGCGAGCAGCAGACATATACAGGTCCGTTTCATTCAGATTTCGGACAATCTAAGCATCCGGTTGGCCTATGGCAATGCGTTCTGTTCAATCACCTTGCGCATGAAATCATAGGAAGCCTTTGGCGTGCGTTTCTGGGTGACGTAGTCAACATGCACCAGACCGAACCGTTTTTCATAGCCATAAGCCCATTCGAAATTATCCAGAAGCGACCAGGGCATGTAGCCGCGAATGTCAGCACCTTCAGACACAGCACGTAGAAGCGCTTCAAGATATTCGGTGTAATAGGCAATGCGGTCCTGATCGTCGATCTGGCCATTTGCCTTCGGGATATCTGTAAAGGCACCACCGTTCTCGGTGATGAAAACAGGCGGATTGCCATAGTCATTCTGCAGGATCTTCATCGTGCGATAGAAGCAATCCCCGTCAATCGCCCAGCCCATTTCAGTCCGGCGGAAATAGTTTGGTGGCTGGGCATGTTTGAACGGCCATGCCGCATCTGTCGCAGTTTGGATGTAGCTTGGGAAATACTGGTTCAGCCCCTGGAAATCGACTTTGGTTTTGATGGCTTCAAGGTCGCCATCCCGAATATGTGGTTCCATCCGGTCAATGATCAGCTCCGGGTACCGGCCATAATAAACCGGATCCAGAAATACACCGTTCCACTTGGCTTCAAACAGGTCGACCAGATGCGCATCCTGTTCGCGACGGTGCGGAAGGGTATAGCCCTTATGCATCGGCAAGACGAAACCGACAGGTGCGTCCGGATAATGGTTCTTGATCACCTGTGTCGCGCGCGCGTGACAAAGATTAAGGTGGTGAGCTGCACGCATTGCTGCACGCGGATCGGTAATGCCCGGTGCATGGCGGCCTTCTTCGTGGCCGACCCAGGCAACAACATTGGGCTCATTAAAGGTGACCCATGATTTCACCCGATCCCCAAGCCGGGTTACAAGAAGTTCGGTATAGTCGCCAAACCAGTCAACGATATCACGGTTGGTCCAGCCGCCACGGTCCTGAAGGGCCTGAGGCAAGTCCCAGTGATAAAGGCACAGCCAAGGTTCGAGGTCACGTTCGAGCATGCCAGTGACCAAGCGACTATAGAAATCGAGGCCGGCTTCATTCACCTTGCCAGTCCCGTCCGGGATCACGCGAGGCC
Organism: Thalassospira sp. HJ; assembly: GCF_000948415.1. Classification (GTDB taxonomy): domain Bacteria; phylum Pseudomonadota; class Alphaproteobacteria; order Rhodospirillales; family Thalassospiraceae; genus Thalassospira. Next base: position 57,361 of record NZ_JYII01000021.1, read on the forward strand.
ACATAACCGAAAACCGGTAATGTTTCGCGCCCAGTCCCTTGATCAGATCAAGATCCTCGGCCCAACGGTGATAGTGGTCGCAAGCGACACTGCCGTCATCGCCGTTGGCAACACGACCCGGCGTTGCGCAATATGTGTCCCAGATGCTGGCTCCGCGCCCGTCGTCCTTCGCGCCACCTTCGATCTGGTAGCTTGATGTTGAGACACCCCAGCGAAAATCGTCAGGAAATGATTTGGTCATGTTCGCTTCCTTGCCCTAGCCTTGGATGTCTTTTTTTGGATGCATCCAAAATCGTAACGTTTCGAAAAACACGTCAAAAATTTTTGTGTGCCTCGATCTTCGCCTATTATGGTAGGGTTTTGATGATTGACAAGGGTGAATAAAGCGCTTATCAAAAAAATCGTAACGTTACGATTTTCCGGCCAGATAAACGAACAAGAAGTCGGGCGTGAACGTGTCCTTTAGGGAGGAACATCCGTTATGAAGAAATTTTCCAAAATTGCCGCAAGCTTGGCGTTTCTGAGCGTCGGTGTATCTGCCGGTGCACTTCATGCCCAGACTGCCGAAGTTCTGCATTGGTGGACTTCGGGAAGCGAACAGGCCGCGATTGGTGAAATTCGCAAGGCGTTCGAGGCCAATGGCGGAACCTGGGTTGATACCCCGATTGCCGGTGGTGGCAATGCGCGTGCTGCAGCGGTGAACCGCATGTTGGGCGGGGATCCGGCTGCTGTCTTCCAGTTTTCCATTGGACAGCAACTTCGCGAATTGGCCGATCAGGGCCTTCTGGCCAATGTCGGCGAGGTCGCAACCGCTGAAAACTGGGATGAGAAGTTACCGCCACTGATCGTCAAGGCAGCGAAATATGATGGCAACTACATTGCCGCGCCGATCAATATCCATGGTGAGAACTGGATGTTCTATAACACATCCGTTCTGGAGAAATCCGGTATCGAGGTTCCAAAAACCTGGGATGACTTCATTGCCGCGGCGGAAAAGCTCAAGGCCGCAGGTATCACGCCGATTGGCCTTGGTGGTCAGCCTTGGCAGGAACGCATCATGTTCAACAGCGTTCTTCTGGGCGTTGCTGGCCGTGAATTTTACGCCGAGCTATATAGCACCCTTGATGACGAACTTCTGAAATCGGATACGATGCGCAAGGTGTTTGAAACCTTTGGGGCGCTTAAGCCGTTTGTTGATGAAGCAAGTCCGGGTCGTAACTGGAACGAAGCGACCAACATGGTCGCCAAGGGAGAGGCCGCATTCCAGTTCATGGGTGACTGGGCCAAGGGTGAAATCATTGCAGGCGGGATCGAGCCGGGCACCACGGTTGGCTGTGCCTTCGCACCCGCAATTGATACGGCCTATATTATGACGGTGGATGCCTTTGCCTTCTCGGCCATGGATGGTGACGAGGATGCAACCCCTGCTCAGACCCTGATGGCACAAGTGATGTTGGAGCCGGACGTGCAGATTGCCTTTAACAAGAAAAAAGGATCGATCCCGGCGCGTCTTGATGTTCCTGCTGACAGCTTTGATGTCTGCGCACAAACTGCCATCAACACCCTGCAGGACAAGAAAACGCATCTTGTCAGCACTGGGTTGTTTGGTGTGCCAAGTGCGGTTTCGGGTGCGATTGATGACAGCATTTCGAATTTCTGGAACAGTGCAGACATGAGCCCTGAAGAGGGTCAGGCACAATTTCAGCAGGCGATTTCCTACGCAAAATAACCATTTTGCGTATTACCGGATATCGTGATCGTGAGTAAGCGCCGCTGAAGCCACGGACGTGGTGCAGCGGCGCCTTTACAAACAGGCGAGAATGTCATGGCCGAACCGGCACCGGACGTGTTGCAGCGTTCCGACGAAGGAAAAATCACAAGCAAACCCGCAAAGAAGCGTTGGCGACCGCAATGGAGTGCCGGGGTCGCGCTTGTGCCGGCGATGACAATCACGATTGTTTGCTTTTATGGGTTCATCATCTGGACCTTTGTGATTTCACTGACCCGTTCACGGCTTCTACCTGTCTACAAATTTACCGGCTTTGATCAGTATGTCCGCCTGTTTGCCAATGAACGCTGGTGGACGGCGATGCAGAACTTGGCGATTCACGGGTTCCTGTTTATCGGCGGCTGCGTTGTTTTTGGGTATCTGCTGGCGATCCTGATTGATCGCGGGGTCAAGGCAGAGGGGATGTTTCGAACGGTGTTCATGTTGCCGCTTTCGATGTCGTTCATTGTGACGGGGGTCATCTGGCAATGGGTGATGAATCCCGGGCTTGGCTTGCAGGAAGCTGTGCGTGCACTCGGCTGGACCGGGTTTGAATTTAACTGGATTGTGCGTCCGGACAGGTCGATCTATACGCTGGCAATTGCGGGTATCTGGCAGCAGGTCGGGCTTTGCATGGCGCTGTTTCTAGCTGGTCTTCGAAATATTGATCCCAATATCTGGAAGGCATCGCGCGTCGATGGCATTCCGGTATGGCGGGTCTATCTGCACATTGTCACACCGATGCTGCGCACTGTTTTCTTTACGGTGTTCATTCTGATGAGTGCGATCGTGATGAAGGCCTTTGATCTGGTGGTCGCGCTTACCGGGGGTGGGCCTGGCTTTTCATCGGATTTACCGGCCCGGTTTGTCGTAGATCATATTTTGAACCGTCAGGAACTTGGTCTTGGGGCGGCAGGCGCGTTTGTGTTGCTGTGCACCGTGATCGCCGTGATTTCCCCATACATCTATTACGAGCTCAAGAAAGAGCGCAGCGGGCGGGGGCATTGATCGTGCGATATAACCGATTGGCCCTTTACGGTTTGCTCGGACTGGCAGCCATCATGATCATGGCACCGGTTTTCATCATGATTTCCACATCGGTGAAATCTATGGATGAAATCAGGGATGGCAGCATCTTTACCTTGCCAGCTGATCCAAGTTTTGCCGCCTGGAGCAAAGCCTGGCTTGGTGATTGCAGCCAGACACTTGGCGAAAAATGCGGTGGGTTGTCATCATCCTTCATGACGTCGGTACAAATTGTGATCCCGGCTCTGATCCTGTCCGTTGGGTTGGGGGCGGTGACCGGTTATTCATTGGCTGTCTGGAAGATGAAGGGGGCAAATCTGATGTTTGCAGCCCTTCTGGTCGGGATGTTCATCCCGCCGCAAGTAACGCTTTATCCATTGATCATCATGATTCGCGAACTGGGGATCTTCGGGTCCATCCCGGGGCTCATTCTTGTCCACGTTATCTGGGGTGTTGCTTTTACCACCATGATGTTCCGCAACTTCTTCAAGACTGTGCCGCAGGATCTTTTGAAAGCAGCCCGAATAGACGGGGCCGGGTTCTGGGCTTTGTTCTGGCATGTGATGTTGCCTTTATCGCTGCCGATTCTTGGTGTCGCGATGATTTTGCAGTTCACCTACATCTGGAACGACTTCCTGTTGGGGCTGACCTTTGGCGGGCGTTCGGGCCAGCCGATGACAGTCGCACTGAATAACCTTGTCGGGTCACAGTTCGGCGAGAAGGAATACAATGTTGATATGGCTGCAACCATGCTGACAGCCTTGCCCACCCTTGCAGTTTATCTGCTTTCCGGGCGGTTGTTTGTGCGCGGCATTGCCGCAGGTGCAGTGAAAGGGTAACGGGGATGAATGGCGTCGAACTTCGCAACGTGACCAAGGCCTATGCCGGACTCACGGTGATGGAAAACATCAATCTGGAGATCGCCGATGGTGATTTTCTGGTGTTGTTGGGGCCATCGGGGTGCGGCAAATCGACATTGCTGAACATGATAGCCGGACTGGAGCCGGTGACGGGTGGCTCGATTGATATCAACGGCCGTGACGTTACCGAACTTGAGCCGGACGAACGCGATATTGCCATGGTGTTTCAGTCCTATGCGCTTTATCCAACCATGTCGGTTCGCAAGAATATCGGGTTTGGTCTTAAGATGGCGGGAATGCCCAAGGCCGAGATCGAGGAGCGCGTTACCGAAGTGGCCGAGCTTTTGCAAATCACGCCGCTTTTGGATCGAAAGCCATCCCAGCTTTCGGGCGGCCAACAGCAACGTGTTGCGATTGGTCGTGCTTTGGTGCGTGAACCTGCCGTTTTCCTGTTTGATGAGCCGCTATCGAACCTTGACGCCAAGCTGCGTGCGGATATGCGGATCGAGCTCAAGCGTCTGCATGAACGCCTTGGTCGGACAATTGTCTATGTTACCCACGATCAGATCGAGGCGATGACGCTGGCGACCAAGGTTGTCGTGCTTGATCGCGGCAGCATTCAGCAGGCCGATAGCCCGGAAAATGTATATCGCCGTCCAGCAAACCGGTTTGTGGCAAGCTTCGTTGGTGCACCGACCATGAATTTCATCGATGGGGTGCTCGTCCGCGAAGGCGACCATGTGTTTTTTGATACTGGCAAAGGTAAATTGCCGCTGATTGGTGCCCCAGCCCCGACAGATGATTTATTTGGGCGTCCTGTTACTTTGGGCGCGCGACCGGAACATGTTCTGTTTGACGATGCAGGGATTTCGGCACGTGTCGTCTTGGCAGAACCGACAGGGCCTGATCAGTATGTACGTCTTGCGGTCGCTGGTGAGGAAATGACAGCACGAAGTGGCCCTGAGCAGGCATTTATGTCAGGCTCCGATATCGGGATTGTTATTGATGGGGGGCGGATGTCGCTTTTTGACCGGCAGAGCGGGGACGCACTTTTACGCGGGTGAGCACGTTGGCTTGCGGGCCAGGTCTTGAAATTGGCGGTGCCGCAATGCGCCGCCAATTATTTTATTTGATCATCATTGGTTCGGGCAGTGAACTGTCAGAAAACAGTGGATAGCGTGCGCGCGCATTGGGTAACTGATAGTGCCACCATTCGTGATCGTAAAACTCGAACCCGGCGCTGACCATGATGCCGAGCAGCAAGAACCGGTTGGCTTCGGCCTGTTTGGAGATCAAATCCGAACCGTGATACGAGCGGATATGCATTTCATCAAACCCTGCCCCCATATCCAGTTCCTTGCCGTTTTGATCAATCAGGGTTAGATCAATGGCCACACCACGACCGTGTGGCGATCCGAAATCCGGGTGGGCGACGAAATCGGGGTTGGGCGTATGGTTCCAAAGCGCACGCTGTGCTTCCTGGGGCCGGAATGCATCAAGAATGCGGAGCTTGACCCCCTGACGGCGCGCCATGGCAGAGGCCTTTTTCAGGCACTTGGCCGCATCCGCATGAAGATAGCAGGCAGGTCGTGTATAAATCGGTGCCCCGGTGAAATTGCGATCCGTGGCATAGACGATATCAATTTCGACATCATATTCTTGTGGCGTAATTTCGACCAGCGCCATCGCCGGAGGCCCCCTGTTCTTGTCGTTCACCGATTACATAAAGAAAATGCTGACTGGACAGTCGCACCGATTGGATACGGCCGACCATAGCGCATCCGACGCGGCAAAGCCAAAGGCCGAAAGATCCGGACCGACGATTTTGGCGATTGATACCGCCTCGACATCGCTGTCGACCGCTGTTCTGATTGATGGCGAGGTCAAGGGCGAGCTCTATGAAGACATGGAACGCGGTCAGGCCGAGCATCTGATGGGCTTTATTGCCAAAACGCTGGAAACCGCAAAAGTAGATTTCGCCGATCTTGATGGTATTGCTGTCACCGTGGGGCCGGGTGCCTTTACCGGCATGCGGATTGGTCTTTCGACTGCGCGTGCGCTTGGTCTGGCGCGCAAGATCCCGGTGGTTGGCGTCAGTTCGCTAGAAGCGGTGGCCTATGGCGTGTCCGAACGTGATCAGCAGGGGCGCAATATCCTGGTCGCGCTTGATAGCAAACGAAACGAGATTTTCGCCCAGGCGTTTGATGGCAAGAAACGCCCGCTCAGCACGCCGGAATGTGTCGCGCCGCGCCAGGCGCTAATGATGGCGCCACCCGGCGATACCTTGCTGGCCGGTGATGCGACCCCGCGTCTTTTGACCGCTGCTGCCCATGCGCCTGATGCGTTTTATGATTGCACGGCACCGGGCCTTCCGCGCGCGGGCAATGTCGCACGGATCGCGGCCGAGCGGTGGGAAAGCGGCGAAAACCTTGCCCCCGTGCCGCTTTATCTGCGTGCGCCCGATGCAAGGCGCATCGAAGATCAGGGACCGCAGAAAAAGAAATGACCCCGGCCAACCCCAATGATGGCAGTGCTGATGGCAAGAACCCGCAGATTGCGCTGGTGCCGTTGACAGCAGCCTTTGCGTCGGTGGCCAGTGCCCTGCATGCCAAGGGGTTTGAAGATGCCTGGGATGAAGATGCGATCATCCGGTTGCTTGATGTGCCAGGTGCGTTCGGGATTTTGGCCTATCGCCCCGGTGATGCGGCGAAAAATGCCGAAGACCAGCCGCTTGGGTTTGTTTTGATGCAAACCGTTCTGGACGAGGCGGAAATCAATACCATTACGGTTGATCCCGATGCCCGGCGGATGGGGGTTGGGCGCGCGTTGCTGGATGCTGTTACCGACCGACTTCAAGAATGTGGTGTCACCCGTATCCTGCTCGAAGTGGCGGTCGATAATGATGGCGCGATTGCGCTTTATCGTCAGAACGGCTTTAGCGAGGTCGGGCGGCGCAAGGGATATTATGCCCGTGCCGGTGGCCGGAAAGTTGATGCGCTGGTTCTTGAGCGCCTGATCTAGACAATTTTTCGCGATGCCGATTGCCTATGCCAACCATGCAAGGAAGTTTGGTTTCCCAACATGGTCTTAGGCAATTTGGAGTAATTTTAATAAGTTATATCCACATAAATAGTGTGGTTTTGAGCGCCAACCTGTTGTAGTGTAAGCCTGCATCGGAACTGGTGGTTTCACGAACCTTTGCGGATTGTGAGCCGATAAGTTCCCGGTGTGTCAGCGATTTCGACCAGTTCGACGACTTCGTCGCCCATCTCGGTTACCGAGCGCGGAACGTTTTTAAGCGGTTCACCGGCGCCAAGGGTAACTTCAAGAACCTGACCTGCTGTCATGGTTTCGAGTTTGAGACGGGTGCGCACAAATGTCATCGGGCAGACGTCATTTGTGATGTCTATTTTCTGGTCGGGGGTTGCGGTGGCCATGCCGGTCTCCTGCCTTGATGCGCAACTGTGAAGTAGCGTCCTTCATCGCGGGTGGCAAGTGGCCACGGGAATGCCGATATGATTGTGATTGCCGGTGATTGATACCGGCGATTTACAAGAAGCGGAATTTATCGCGAATTCGACCTTGCGATATGTGGCGGATTTTTCAATATTTAGCCACAAGAGATCGATGCCTGAGACACGTCTCGGCTGGGGACAGGTGGAACCGGAAACGGAAACGAGAAACAAGACAATGCTTGCAGAATCAACTATCGAGCAGAAATGCATCGACGCGGGCCTGAAAATGACAGGCCAACGCCGGGTGATTGCCCGTGTGCTCTCTGAGTCCGAAGACCACCCGGACGTTGAACTGGTTTATCGTCGCGCGACCGACATTGATCCGAAGATTTCGATTGCGACGGTGTATCGCACCGTGCGCCTGTTCGAAGAGGCAGACATCCTTGAAAAGCACGATTTCGGTGACGGTCGTGCCCGTTACGAGGAACTGACCGAAGAACATCATGACCACCTGATCAACATGCGTTCGGGTGAGGTGATCGAGTTTTCGAACGAAAAAATCGAAAAGCTTCAGGAAGAGATCGCCAACGAACTGGGCTATCGCCTGGTTGGGCATCGTCTTGAGCTTTATGGTGTTCCTTTGAAAGACGGCAAGTAATTCTGCTGTTCAATGGCGCACGCGACTTATGATTTTCAAGGCCACTTGCTGATATCGGCAAGTGGCCTTCATATTTTTGTTACCTGTTCTTCACAAAGCCTTCACTCGCTCTTCACGCAGTTCTTGCGCAATATCCGTGCAGTTGAACGAAAGGGTGTTGTCATGCGTGACGAAAAACAGCTTCAGCGGCTTGAGGTTCGCCTTGCCGAGAATGAAACCGAAATTCTCGCCAGCCAGAAGCTTCGCTACAAAGTGTTCTATGAAGAGCGCGGCGCCAAACCGACCGATGAAATGGCTGCCGAAAAACGCGACTTCGATCACTATGATCCCCTTTGCGACCATCTTCTTGTTCTTGATCACACGCGCGGTGCGGGTGCCGATGCGGTTGTGGGCACCTATCGCCTGTTGCGCCAGTCGGTCGCCAATGAACATGGCGGCTTTTACAGCGCCGATGAATATCACATCGAAAGCATGCTTAATGCGGTGAAGGAAACCGGGGAGATCATGGAACTCGGTCGTTCCTGCGTCGAAGCCGAATACCGCACCATGCCGACGCTGCAGCTTCTGTGGCAAGGGATCGCGGCCTATGTTTTCAAATACGACATCAAACTGATGTTTGGCTGTGCGTCCTTCCACGGCACCGACCCGGATGCCTTCAAGGATGTTCTGACCTATCTGCATCACAATCACCTTGCACCCGAAGACATGCGCCCGCGTGCGATTGCCGATCGCTACGAGCCGATGATGCGCGCCGAGATCGATGGCATCGATCAGCGCCAGGCGCTGCGCGATCTGCCGCCGCTGATCAAAGGCTATCTGCGACTGGGTGGTTTTGTTGGTGACGGGGCGGTGGTCGACCATCAGTTCAACACCACCGATATCTGCATCGTGTTGCCGACCGAAAAGGTCACAGATCGCTATTACAAGCATTACGAACGTACCGCGAGGGTGTCGTGAACTGCTATGTGTGTGCAGCCATCCGGCTGATGGCCTATGCGCTTCTGACGCTGGTTCTGTTGCCGGTTCAGATGGTCGCCATTGCCGCGCGATTGAAGCTGGCCGATGAATTGCCGCGTTTCTATCACGCGCTTTGCCTGCGCATCCTGCATATCGAAGTCCGGGTTTCGGGCGTTGATATGATGGAAGGGCCGGGCGTGATCGTTGCCAACCACGCATCCTATCTTGATATCCCGGTACTTGGCGCTTTGACGCGCGGCAGCTTCATTGCCAAAACCGAAGTCGCCGACTGGCCGGTCTTTGGTTTGCTTGCCAAACTTTCGCGGACCACCTTTATCGAACGCCGCGCTGCGCGATCACGTGAACAGAATGACCAACTCAGCCAGCGTTTGCGAGATGGTGACAAGCTGATCCTGTTCCCGGAAGGCACCAGCAACGATGGCAATCGTGTGCTGCCATTCAAATCAACGCTGTTTGCCTCGGCCGAGCGGGTGATGCCCGATGGGTCGCCGGTGCGCTTCCAGCCGATTTCGATTGCTGCCACCCGTCTTGACGGGGCGCCGATTGGCCGTGATTTGCGGGCGTTTTATTCCTGGTACGGGGATATGGACTTGGCCCCGCATTTGTGGCAGTTTCTCGCGCTCGGCAAGGTGACGGTTGAGATTGTTGTCCATCCGCCCGTGACGCTGGCAGATGCAGCTGGATCACGCAAGGAACTTGCCCGGATGTGTGAAGCCCGCGTTGCCCAGGGACATCAGGCAGCTTTGCGTGGCCTGCATCAGGGTGTGCCGGTCCAGTTGATTGACAGCGATCTTTCCGGTGAGCTGATCGGGTGTTCGCCGCTTGCGATCATTTCGGAAGATTTTCGACTGTTTGGTCCGGATCGACAGTTCGGCTCCTGATCGTTTTGCCGTATAATGCACCGGTTGATGTGAAATTCGGTTTCACCTGACCGGGATTTCAGATAACGAGATGTCCGACGGGTTCCGGTTATTGATGATGTGGAACCCAGGCGCGGTGTGAGCGATCACACCGCTTTTCGGCGTTTTGAGAGAGCGAAACGGATCTGGCGTGACTGAACCGAAGAAACTTTTTGTGAAAACCTATGGCTGTCAGATGAATGTCTATGACAGTCAGCGCATGCAGGATGTTCTGGCGCCGCTGGGTTACCAGTCGGTCGACAGTGCTGAGGGGGCCGATATGGTCATCCTCAATACCTGCCATATCCGTGAAAAGGCCGCCGAAAAGGTATTTTCCGATCTCGGGCGCGTGCGCAAGCACAAGGAAGCCAAGGAAGCCAATGGCGGCGACAAGATGATTGTCGCAGTGGCGGGCTGTGTCGCACAGGCCGAGGGTGCTGAATTGATGAAGCGCGAACCCATGGTCGACATGGTGTTTGGTCCGCAGACCTATCATCGCCTGCCGGAAATGGTGGCGCGCGCCAACCGCGCGATTGGCCGCAACCGTATTGTTGATACCGATTTCCCCGCCGAAGAAAAATTCGATCATCTGCCCGAACAGGTTTCCAGTCAGGGATATTCAGCGTTTCTGGCCATTCAGGAAGGGTGTGACAAGTTCTGTACGTTCTGTGTTGTGCCCTATACCCGTGGGGCGGAATATTCACGCCCCGGTGCCGATGTGATCCGCGAAGCCAAGCAGTTGGTGGCGCAAGGCACGCGTGAACTGACCCTTTTGGGGCAGAACGTGAATGCCTATCACGGCGAAGCACCGAATGGCGGGGAATGGACCCTTGGCCGGTTGCTGCGCGAGCTTGCTGAAATCGACGGGCTGGATCGCATTCGCTACACCACATCCCATCCGCGCGACGTTGATGAAGATCTGATTTCCGCCCACCGTGACATCAAAAAGCTGATGCCGTTCCTGCATCTGCCGGTTCAGGCTGGCGGTGACCGTGTTTTGCAGGCGATGAACCGCAAGCATACCAATGCGGATTACCGCGAGATTGCCAAACGGCTGAAGGATGCCTGCCCGGATCTTGCGCTGTCGTCGGACTTTATCGTCGGATTCCCCGGGGAATCCGACAAGGATTTCGAAGACACGATGGAAATCGTGCGCGATATCACCTTTATCCAGGCCTTCAGCTTTAAATACAGCCCACGCCCGGGCACGCCAGCATCGGCAATGGAATTGCAGGTGCCTGAAAAAGTCAAAACCGAACGGATCATGCGCCTGCAGGCCCTTCTGGCCGAACAGCAGTTGGTGTTTAACCAGAACAGTGTCGGCAAGGAGATGGATGTTCTTCTTGAACGCCGTGGCAAATATGAAGGCCAGCTGGTGGGCAAAAGCCCCTATATGCAGCCGGTTCATGTCAGCGGTTTGCCGGAATCGGCCCTTGGACAGATCGTTCGCTTGAAAATCACCGAAGCGCTGCCTAATTCCCTTGGCGGCGAACTGGTCGACGCCACCCGTAGCGACCAGAAATCTGAAAGGAACGTTGCGTGAGCGGCACCCCCACGAAAAGCAAGACCAACACCAAAACCAAACATGCCCCCAAGGATTCCGATCAGATCGAGTTTCAGGACAATGCGCTTGCGCAGGTTTTGTACGGCCCGCAGGCCGAAAACCTGACACGCCTGTCGGAACGCACCGGGGTTCAGGTTTCCAGCCGTGGGCTGGTGGTGATGCTGGCCGGTGATCCGGCAAAGGTCGCCCAGGCCAAGAAGGTCCTTGCCCAGCTTTATGCGCGCCTGCGTGATAAGGAAATTGATCATATCGATATCGAAACGGTAGACGGTGCCGTGCGCCTTTCCGAACCGGACGACGCCGATCCCTGGAGCGGCCAGACCAAAGACATGTTTGGCGGTTCGCGCCTGACCATCCAGACCAAGAAGCGTCGCATTTCGCCGCGCTCCAAGCGCCAGAAAGACTATGTCGAGGCGATCCTTGATAACGAGCTGATCTTTGGCATCGGTCCGGCGGGTACCGGCAAGACCTATCTTGCGGTCGCCATGGCGGTGCAGGCGTTTATTCTCGGTCAGGTTGATCGCATCATCCTGTCGCGTCCGGCAGTCGAGGCGGGTGAACGTCTTGGCTTCCTGCCCGGCGATTTGAAAGACAAGGTCGATCCGTATCTGCGTCCGCTTTATGACGCGCTCCATGACACGCTTCCGGGCGATGTCGTGATCAAGCGCATGGAAAGTGGTGAGATCGAAGTCGCCCCGCTGGCCTTCATGCGTGGTCGTACCCTTTCACATGCCTTTGTCATTCTGGACGAAGCGCAAAACACCACGCCGATGCAGATGAAAATGTTCCTGACCCGTCTGGGTGAAGGATCGCGCATGGTTGTGACCGGCGACATGACCCAGATCGACTTGCCGGACGGCACAAAGTCGGGTTTGCGCGATGCGCTTGAAACCATTGGCGATGTCAAAGGTGTGGCAACGATCAAGTTCGATCAGCGCGATGTCGTGCGCCATCACCTTGTGACCAAGATTGTTCAAGCCTATGACGCGGCCGATGCCCTGCGTGATCGCCTGAAAAAGGGTTATCGCGGCGAAAAGGACAGTGCAGCCAAGGATGCGGGTGATGACCGCACCGCTTGAACTGGACCTTGAGGTCGAAGCAGGAGACTGGCAACGCGAAGAGATCGCCGCTATCGAGGCTGCCGTGATCGCGGCCCTTGATGGTGCGCTGGCCAATGGTGCGCTTTGGGATGACAACGCGGTGCCGACCGACGGCACGGAAGATGAAGGCGATGGTGCATCGCTTTTATCCGTCGCCCCGGTGATCGAAGTCGGGGTGCGGTTATCTGATGATGCATCGGTTCAGATCCTTAATCGCGATTACCGCGACAAGGACAAGTCGACCAATGTGTTGTCCTTTGCGGCCCTTGAAAGTGCCGAGGATGCCGAGGCCTTCATGATGGCGCCTGATATGCCCCTGATGCTTGGTGATATCGTGATTGCGCGTGAAACCTGTTCCCGGGAAGCCGTTGAGCAGAAAAAGCCATTGAAAAATCATCTGGTTCATCTTGCGGTTCATGGCACGCTACATCTTGTCGGCTACGATCATATGGTTGATGATGAAGCCGAAGAGATGGAAGAACTTGAACGTCAAATTCTTGCCGGACTCGGGATTGATGATCCCTATGAGCCGATTGAAGATGAACCTAACTAGAATACGGTTTGTTTGAATTAAAGGATGTCGAAACCGACCCATGAACGACTCTAGTCAACGCGACGACGACCACGAGAGTATGCGCCCTCGCACAGGCGAGGATACAAATCAGGACGCCGAGAACGGCTCCTTATGGGACAATGTGGCCTCCGCCCTGGGCTTCAAGCGGGGCAAGTCCCGCAATGGCGAAGCGTCGCTCAGCGACACGCTTGAAGAACTCGCCGAACGGACCGAGCAGGATGAAGAGCCGGTCTCGCTGCACGAACGTTCCCTTTTTGAAAACATCATTGCGCTCCGCGATATGACGGCAGAAGACGTCATGATCCCGCGTGCCGACATTGTGGCGGTTGCCAAGACCATTACCCTTGATGACCTGGTCGAAGTGATGGTCAAAAAGGCCCATTCACGTTTGCCGGTTTATGGCGATACCCTCGATGACATTGCGGGCATGGTTCATATCAAGGATGTGCTGGGCTGTGTCGCGGCTGGTCGGGAATTCAGCCTGCAGTCGCTGTTGCGCCGGGTGTTGTTTGTCTCGCCCGCGATCCGGGTGCTGGATCTTCTTTCGGAAATGCGGCTGTCGCGCACCCACATGGCGCTGGTGGTTGATGAATTTGGCGGGATTGATGGTCTGATCACCATCGAGGATCTGGTTGAGGAAATCGTCGGCGAGATCGATGATGAACATGATATCGACCAGACGCCCAAGCTGATCCGTCTTTCGGATGGCTGCTATATCGCCGATGCGCGGTTCGAGGTCGAAGACCTTGAAGAAAAGCTGTCCTTTGGCTTGCTTGACGAGGATGAGGACGAAGACATCGATACGCTTGGCGGTCTTGTCTTCTCGCTGGCCGGGCGTGTTCCGGCACGTGGTGAGCTGATCGAACATCCAAGTGGCATTCAGTTCGAGGTTCTTGATGCCGATCCACGGCGTATCCGTCGTCTTCGCATTCATATGATGCGCCGCGAGGAGGATCAGGAACCCGCAGCATCACCAGAAACGCAGGAAAAAAAGGATGATTGACGCCATGGCGCGCCGGATTGCCGGTCTTTCAGGCTGGCGCAGGCGTTTTGTCTGGCTGTTGTCCGGGGCGGTGGCGGTTTTGGCTCTGCCGCCCTTCTTTATTATTCCTGTTCTGCCGATCTGTTTTGCGGTTCTGCTCTGGAGCCTTGAGGGCGTTCGCTGCAACAAGGGTGCACTTTCAGCCGGCTGGTGGTTTGGTACGGGCCATTTTGCCGCAGGCTTTTACTGGGTCAGTCATGCCTTTCTCGTACAGCCGGAAATCTATGGCTGGATGATCCCGTTTGCCTTGCTGGGGCTTGGGGGTGGTTTGGCGATTTTCCCGATGCTGGCGGTCTGGGCTAGTTGGCGTCTGGGCGATGGCCCCATTCGGCGCGCGGTGTTGCTCGCCGTTTTCTGGGCGGTGGTCGAATATCTGCGTGGCCATGTGCTGACCGGCTTCCCCTGGAACCTTTTGGGCCATATCTGGGCGATTGATGCGGCACCGATGCAGTTTGCCTCGGTCGTCGGGGTGTACGGCCTTTCCTTTGTGACTGCCCTTTTCGCAACCTTGCCAGCGGCCTTTGTGGCCGGGAAGCCGGGCAAGCTTGCAGCCCTTGGTGGGATCATGATTGCGTTGATCCTTTGGGGTGGTGGTGCGGTGCGCCTCATGATGGTCGGGCCTGTTGCACCAGAAACTGCCCTTTCGGATCTGCCAGCCGATGTGCCGATTGTTCAGATCGTTCAGCCCAATATTCCCCAGCGTGAAAAATGGCGTCCGGAGCTGCAAAACCAGCATTTCGCTCAGCTTCTTGAGATGTCGCGCAGGCCCGAAGGCCTGCGGCCTGATCAGAAGCGGATTGTCATCTGGCCAGAAACGGCGGCGACCTTTTTTGTCGAGACCCAGACAACGGCTCGCATGCAGATGGCCGAGATGCTTGGGCCTGATGATATCCTGATTACCGGCGCACCCCGGACCTATCCGCGTGATACCGATGAATACAAGGTCTGGAACGCGATTCAGGTGATTGATGCTGGTGGTCATATTGTCGCCAGCTTTGACAAGTTTCATCTGGTGCCGTTTGGGGAGTATGTGCCGTTCCGATTGATCCTGCCGTTTCCGAAACTGACAGCGGGCCGAACCGATTTCTCTGCCGGGCCGGGGCCACAGACCCTGTCTGTAAGGGGGATGCCAAGCTTCTCGCCACTGATTTGCTATGAAGTAATTTTCCCCGGCGCTGTGATTGACGATGACAAACAGCCCGACTGGTTATTAAATGTTACCAACGATGGGTGGTTTGGCCACAGCGCGGGCCCATATCAACATATGGCAGCGGCCAGGTTCCGGACCATTGAGGAAGGCCGCCCCCTCGTAAGGGCAGCCTATGCAGGGGTATCGGTGACGTTCGATGCCTATGGGCGCAAGGTGGAGAGCCTGTCCTTAGGAGAGAGGGGGATCCTCGTGCACCCCCTTTCGAGTGATAAAAACCATACAACAGTATATTATTTGTGGCGTGACTTGCTATTTTACGGTATTGTTACCTTCTTCGCCGTTCTCGCTATGGGATATAGACGCAAAGTAAAATCCCTCTAGGCGGCTGAAAAATTTACCGAACCGTCCAGAAATTGTCCCTCAAAACAAGGACGGATCAGGTCGGAGTGAGAGAAGGAACTACCTCAAAATGTCGCCTAAGGATGAAACTAAGATGGTAAAGAACACACGTGGTCGGGGCCGTGGCCGGACTGCAAGTGGGGCTCCAAATCCTGTCGATATTCACGTTGGTGCGCGTGTTCGACTGCGCCGGACGCTTCTTGGCATGAGCCAGGAAAAGCTTGGCGAAGCGATTGGCCTGACATTCCAGCAAGTGCAGAAATACGAACGTGGTGCCAACCGTGTCGGTGCGTCGCGTCTGTATGATCTGTCACGGGTTCTTGAAGTGCCTGTATCATTCTTCTTCGACGACATGCCCGACGAAATTTCGTCCAAGTCGGTGCATGAACGTCGTGAAATGTCCGAAAGCCCGGACCCGTTTGACAACGATCCGATGAACCGTCGTGAAACGTTGGAACTGGTGCGTGCCTATTACCGGATTACCGATCCGAACCAGCGCAAGAAAATCTTTGAACTCGTCAAATCAATGGGCGCATTGCAGGGCACTGATTCCGATCAGAAATAATCGGATTACCCGATCATTTTGGATACAGGACGTAGTTCACAGAGCGTGAATTACGTCCTTGTCTTTATAAGTAAAACTAACCCGCATGTAAGGTCATCCGGGTTACGGTTTTACGTCGATGATGCTTGACCTTCACAAAGTGATCAGGCACAACCGACGAAATAGTTCGGCCCGGCGCCGGACACTGTGGACGGATTTGGACCGCTTGCCACCACATTAAAAAAGGCTAAGTGGGCGCTATCGATACGGCCTCGTATCGGGAGCCCTCCGGTCCAGTTTTGGAAACCCATTACCGGAGAAGGTCTTATTATGTCTCTTTCCGATTATCTATTTACCAGTGAATCCGTCTCGGAAGGTCATCCGGACAAAGTCTGTGACCGCATTTCCGATTCCATCGTTGATGCTTTTCTTGCTGCGGATGAAGATTCGCGCGTTGCTGTTGAAACCCTTGCCACCACCAACCGCGTGGTTCTGGCAGGCGAAGTACGTGGCCCTGAAAGCGTGACCAAAGAGGTCATGATCGAAAAGGCCCGTCAGGCAATCCGTGACATCGGTTACGAGCAGGACGGCTTCCACTGGAAGACGGCCGAGATTGAATGCCACGTGCATGAACAGTCTGTTGATATTGCACAGGGCGTTGACTCTGCTGGTGAAAAAGACCTTGGCGCTGGTGACCAGGGCATAATGTTTGGTTACGCTTGTAACGAAACCGATGAACTGATGCCGGCACCGATCCAGTTTTCGCACCGTATCCTGCGCGCGATGGCTGCTGACCGTCACTCGGGCAAAGCCCCGCAGTTCGGTCCGGATGCCAAAAGCCAGGTAACCCTGCGCTATGCCGGTGGCAAGCCGGTTGCTGCAACCTCTGTTGTTGTGTCGACCCAGCATGCCGAAGGCCTGTCGCAGAACGACGTTCGCGACCTGGTTCTCCCTTACGTCGAGGCTGCCCTGCCGGAAGGCTGGCTGCCGCCGGCTGATGAAATCTACATCAACCCGACGGGTCGTTTTGTGATTGGTGGTCCTGATGGTGATGCCGGCCTGACCGGCCGTAAGATCATCGTTGATACCTATGGTGGTGCGGCCCCGCATGGTGGTGGCGCGTTTTCGGGTAAGGACCCGACCAAGGTTGACCGTTCGGCTGCTTATGCTGCGCGTTATCTTGCGAAAAACGTTGTTGCTGCTGGTCTTGCGGAAAAATGCACCATTCAGCTTGCTTACGCAATTGGCGTTTCCAAGCCGCTGGCGCTTTACGTGAACAACCACGACACCGGCAATGTTGACGAGACGAAACTCGGTGACGTTCTGCGTCAGCTGATGGATCTCAGCCCGCGTGGCATTCGTGAGCATCTTTCACTTTGCCGTCCGATCTATACGCCGTCTTCTGCTTATGGTCACTTTGGCCGTCAGCCGACCAACGATGGTGGCTTCTCCTGGGAGCGCACCGATCTGGTCAGCGATCTGAAATCGGCATTCGGTGCCTGATTGGCAGAAAGCGTGTAAAACTGCGATTTGCCAAAATCGCATGACGTGATAAGAGGCGGGCGGCCCGGACATATCGGGCCGCCCGTTTTGATTTAAAGACGACCTGACCCGCAAATTCCGACCCTGATCGACTGAAACGACCATGCGCAATAAAGACCGCCCGATCCCGACACCTGATCGTCCGAACTTCTATGGCCGTCGCGGCAGCCGACCGCTCAAGGATTCCCGCAAGGCCCTTGTTGATGCAATGCTGCCCAAGATCGGCATCACCTATCCGGACGAAGCCGGGATTGATCCCAACAGCTATTTCGATGGTACGCCCGATCAGCTTTGGCTGGAAATCGGCTTTGGCGGGGGTGAACACCTTGCCGGTCAGGCCGAAGCCAATCCGGGCATCGGAATTATTGGTGCAGAGCCATTCATGGACGGGGTTGGAAGCCTGTTGCGCCACCTTGATGAGCGCAATCTTTCCAATGTTCGCGTGGTTGCCGATGATTCGCGCCCGCTGCTGTACAAACTTGTGGATGCCTGTTTTGATCGGGCCTTTTTGCTATTTCCCGATCCCTGGCCAAAGAAACGCCACTCAGAACGCCGCTTTATCGGCCCAAAGAACTTGGCACTGCTTGCACGTCTTCTGAAAGACGGGGCGGAGTTTCGGGTTGCCAGCGATGATATGCAGTATATTTCCTGGACCCTGCAGCATATGCACAACCACCCGGATTTCGAATGGCTGGCCGAAGGTCCTGATGACTGGCGCACCCCGCCAAGCGACTGGGTCAAAACCCGCTATGAGCAAAAGGCGCTGCGTCAGGGCAAGAAATGCAACTACCTGCGTTTCCGTCGTAAAAAGCGTGCGGCCTGAAGCTGCGTTGTCTGACAATTCAGTTTGAGAAAACCCGCCTGTTTCAGGCGGGTTTCTTTTTGTGATCGTGTGGGAGGATCATGCCCCTGTACGTCAGCATAAAGTGGTTTATGTTGAGAATGATTTTCATGTGCGATATAGTGCGTGGCTCATCTTCTTGATGTCGAAGTCAAACCGGCATGTTTTGGCCCCACCTTAGTGCCGGTTTGCAGATCAGTCCGAAGGTCCGACCCGTGCCACATTGGGATGTAAACAAGCTCTTTCGAACCTATCATTCGCGACTTCTGCAATTTGTGCGGCGGCGCAAGCTGTCATGGCACATGGCAGATGACATTGTGCAGGACACGTTCCTGCGTATCATTGCAACGCCATCACTGCCCGAGCAGGATTTTGCCAAGTCCTATCTGTATCGTACCGCGAATAATCTGGTAATTGATCATTTCCGACGTGAACGGATCCTGAGCTTTGTCCCCGATCCGGACAAAGCATTCGAAATGCTGGCAGACGATACCCCGTCGCCCGAGCAAATCGCCTGGTCACGTCAGGAACTGAAACGATTGCAGAAAATCCTGCAAAAGCTCCCAAAGCATCACCGCGACGTTTTCATTCTGGCCCGTATTGAAAGTCTGACATATGTGCAGATTGGTGAAAAACTCGGGATTCCCAGCCAGACAGCCTTTAGCAGAATGGTCCGTGCACTTGGCCTGATCAAAGAAGCGATGGATCAGGCGGAAAAAAAGTGATCGGGACTTCGGATATTTCGCGCGTTCGTTCGTTAAAACCTATAGAGCGGAATCATACCTTGTGTTCGGGTGACGCGGTCAGAGCAGGCCCGAACAGTTGAAACCAGAAAACAACCAGACAATGGCAAAAGCAAGTAGCATGAACTCTTTGCGAGATCCGGTATCAGAGCAAGCAGCCTATTGGTTCGCCTTGCTGCTTGATGGCAGTGAAAGCGAAGAAGATCGTCAGAAATTTGCACAATGGGTGGCGCAAGACCCGGCGCATCCAAGGGCATTTTCCGATATCGAGCGTCTGTGGAGTGGCAGTTCAAGCCTTGATTTTACGTCTTCGACCCATATCGGACGGCGCGCCATGCTCGGCGGTTCCCTAGCGACCATCCTGCTTGCAGGGGGGTGGGGGGCATATCGCTACCACCCGCTGGCCGATGTCAGAACGCAAACCGGCCAGCGACGTGAAATCAGCATCCCCGGACAACGCGGACGCAGCATTGTTGCCAGCAACAGCATTCTGTCTTTCGTGTCTGATGGCCGCATGACCGGGGTCGAAATACATCAGGGCGAAGCATGGTTCGAACATGAGGGCGATGATGGTGCCTTTTTCGTCCGCGCCCAAAACGGAAGAACCTTGTCGACCGGCGGAACGTTTGATGTCGCCGCCTATGATGGTGCAGTAACAGTGATCGCCGAAACCAATCCGCTTATGGTCGATATTGCCGGTGGGCGCCATATCGTCGCCGAGGGCAATGCCATGACATACGATGCCACTGGCGTTTCAAGGTCTGCTCATCCGGTTGATGTGCAATCCGCGCTGGCCTGGCGTCAGGGACAGTTAGTCTTCATGGGCGAACCGCTTGTACATGTTGCGACGGTGCTAGAGCGCTGGCAGCTGGGCAAGATCGTTATTATGAGTGGTGCATTGAAGAGGCGGCCAGTGACACTGGTCGTCGATCTGGACCGGTCGCGTGACGTCGTGCCGGTTCTTGCAGATGTCTTGCATGTCGATGTGATGCGCTTCACCGACTATCTGACCGTTATCCGGGACGTCTGAGCCAGATTTATGGGTAAAGATCCTTAGGCCAGACAACTAAAATAATTGCAAATAACAATTATTTTCAAAAAAGATCATTTTGTTTCAGATAAATGCAAAACCCCCTCGTCTGAGAAAGTAGCGAAACAGCAATGCGACTAAGTTGCATTCGTGAAATCAGGAGACCATAATAAAATGCCTTCAGATGGGGTGGGTCGCCTCGGCGATACCAGAAAAACAACTCTCAAAACGGGGACATCCTTGGGGGATGTGAAGGCCTTGGCGTTTGGTGCGCTGGGCTGCGGATTAATTGCGATGGTGCCCGCGGGGGCAGCAGCACAATCAATCGGAAAAACTAGCGCTGACATGCCGTCAGCATTTGAGATCGCACAAGCCAATTCATCTTCTTCAGCGCTTTCCAACGAGACCAATGCGTTTGACATCGAGTCACAGCCGCTTGCGATGGCGCTGGTGGCCTTTTCAAGAATTTCCGGGGTTGATGTCGCAATTGACGGGTCTTTGCCCGACGGGGTTCAAAGTACAGCAATATCGGGTGAGATGAGCGCGGCCGAAGCGCTGGACAGAATGCTGTCGCAAAGTGGCCTCGTCTGGCAGGTGCTGAACGCAACGACGATTTCGGTTATCGATCCGAGCCGTACAAGCAATAATGGCAATGACTTCGTGACAGCGCCCGTCGTTGTGAAGGCACGCCGTCGCGCCATGGGGCCAAATGGTGTTCCGGACGAAGTATATTCCACCCCCGGCTCAGTGGCGGTGATCACGCAGGAAAGCATGCGCAAAGCCCCGGTGCGTGAGGCACGCGAGATTTTCAATAATGTTGCCGGTGTGGATATTGCAAATGATGCCCAAGATCCGGGTTTGACGGTCAATGTGCGTGGTCAGCAGGAAATGGGCCGGGTAAACGTCAATATTGATGGTGCGCGTCAGAACTACAATCAGCTGACACATGGCACGGCATCACGTGTTTATGTCGATCCGGCGCTTCTGGCCGAGGTTGAGGTCGAGAAGTCTGATTTGGCGAAGAATGGTGGTGCGGGTACATCTGCCGGGATCGTCACCATGCGAACGCTTAATACACAGGATATTCTCGACCCGGACGAGGACTGGGGCGGCAAAGTCAATCTTAGCCGCGGTACAAACCAGTATGACTTTGCGGGTGACGTTGCCGTTGGTGCCCGTGTTTCGCCAAAGTTTGATCTATCTGCCGCAGTGAGCCGGAAAGTCGTCGGTGATTATCGTCCCGGGACGCATAACCCGGGCCTTTATCAGGAAATCGATAGCTCACCAAAATATGTCGATGTTTACAGTTCACGCCCGGAATACAGTTATGTCCGGCAAACGTCGGGGCTGGTAAAGGCGAACCTTTTTCTGACCGAAGATCAGGAGTTAAATCTTGGGTATGTCGGAAGCAGCACGTCATACACAAAATCGAGTGATTCGGCGAACAACTACCAGGACCACAATAAAACTGACGTTCATACCGTAACCGCCAAACATGTCTGGAACCCGGAATCAGACCTGATTGCCATGAATAGCGGCCTCTACTGGACACGGACACAGAACCACCAGTTCCGACCGGCGCGATACAATACAAGCGGTGCCGTTACGACGGACTCCTTTGATAACCAGTATACACTCGATACGTTGGGCGGTGAGGTGTCAAACAGCAGCAGCTTTGACTTTGACCTGAGCAGCGACATCGCCAGTCATCTCGGTCTGGATTACGGTGTCGAATATTTTCAGGACACGGCCAAAACAAGTGCAGAGCTTGGCGGTCTTGGCGGCGCGGGTGCCGCGTATGAAATTGAGGGTGGCACGCCGGCCGGTGAGCGCGACGTTTCCGGGGGCTTTGTCGCCGCCACTTATGACCTTAATAACATGTTCGAACTGCGAGGTGGCCTTCGCTATGACCGGTACTCACTGAATGGGGATTCCTATTGGTGTGAGGAAGAGAACTCCGCCAACCTCTGTGAGGACGGTGGCACGCCACTCAACATTGATCTTAGCGAAGATGGGTTTTCGCCATCGGTTGGCGCCAGTGTCAATGTGACCCCGGGAATTCAGCTATTCGCAAACTATCGCCGGAACATGCGTGCCCCGACCATCATGGAATCAATGATCAAGGGCGATCATATTGGCGACAATGCCGGTTTGCCGTTTTACTCCAACGCGAACCTGAAGCCGGAAGAAAGCGAGACAAAAGAAGTTGGTGTCAACTTCAGCTTTGACAATGTGCTTCGCCAAGGCGACGGGTTCAGGGCAAAACTTGCATACTATCGGACCGCAATTGATAACTATATCACCTTGGCCAATGTGCCCCAACCGACGCCGAGCCGAAGTGGTGTTGGTGTGATTACGAACCAGTCAAAAGAAGCAGAAGCCATCGTCAACTTGACTGACCCGGTATACATCAATGGCACCGAAGCCGAGCTGTCTTATGATGCTGGCGAGTTCTATCTCGGTGGTACGATTTCGATCTCGGATACCGATCTGTCAGGCAACCACAATCCATATGTTCTCGACACGGCATATGATCCCTTTGCCGCGGTAAACTATACCCAATTGGGTGGAACTTATCTTGCCTACAATGAAGTCAACTACGGGACCGCTGATCGGCTTTTCGGGATTTATGCAATTCCAGAGCGAAAATACACGGTCGATGGCGGGTTCCGACTGTTTGATCAGGACCTTGTTATTGGAATGCGGGCGTCATTTGTCTATCCGCAGGATAACTTCGGCAGCAGCAATTCGTCCTCAATCGTCTCTGAGTATTTCAAGTACCGGGTGTTTGATTTCTACAGCTCCTATGAAATCAACGAGAGCCTCACATTGAGATTTGCGGTGAACAACATGCTTGATGAAGCCTATGTGCAGGGGACCGGCGGAACATTCGCCCCGGCACCAGGACGAACCGCCATACTGACTTTTAGCGGCAATTTCTAACGTAACGCCGCATCGGCAAGATGCTGAACCCAACCAGGTATGTGCCTGGTTGGGCTTTCGTGTTGATCAATATAAACTATTGATAATAAACAATTTTTTTCGTTGACTTTTAAGGATAATAAGAGTCATTCTCATTGCGTTATCCGCTAAATGGGTAGCTTTATGACAGGAGAAACTGACATGACTATTACGATTGATCTGAACGCAGCATCTTCGGGTGCTGGTGTGGACCTGCATGGTGTTATTGAAGACTTCAACACCAACTTCTCCCTTGGTTCGGGCAACCACGGTACTTTCTATGATGGCTTTGCACCGTCGAGCTATTATGGTGGTACACAGTTCCTGGCGGCCGACCAGGATAGCAGCAGCAGCTACACCGGTTCTGTGCTTGCGACAGCCGGAAGCTCTGACTTCGCCTACGACATCAACACACACACGATCACGGGCAATCTCGACAAGCTGTCCTTTGGCACGACCCTTGGTGTCGCAGACAACGGAACCGAGTTTGACTTCACCGACTCGCCTGTCGATATCTCGGGCCTGAACCTGTCCAACAGCGATACCAATGGCGTTCTTGTCGACATCTATTCCGGCAGCACCGATACGCTGGAATCAGTCCTTGATTCCGGTGTTGAAATCAACGGCAGCGCCGGGGATGACGTAATTGGTGGTTGGGCAGGTGATGACGTTCTGACCGGTAATGGCGGGGCGGACACCTTTGAGTTCGATACCTCGTCAAGCTTTGGCGACGACACCATCACCGACTTCACCGATGGTACCGACGTTCTTGATATCGACTACAACTCGGTCACCATTGGCGATGATGGCGCAGGCAATGCCGTGATCACCCATGCTAACGGCACCGTCACCCTGACCGGTGTTGATTTCAACGACCTTGATGCAACCGACTTCGTTTAACAAAACGGCCCGTCCCGCAAGCTGCGGAACGGGCACAAGGTCTTGATTGCAGGGTGCCGCGTAACAGCGGCACCCACCCCAACCTACCCTAGATGACTGGTGTATCAAAAGCGTGTTTGTCAAAGCATCCCAAAGCCCCACCCAGCCTTCGACGCATTCCGGCCCGATGAGCCGTGCCCTTGGCACATTGCGCGGCGCCTTTTTGGCCGTCGGCGCGATGAGTGGTGTCTCCAACCTTTTGATGCTGACCGGCCCGCTTTTCATGCTTCAGGTCTATGACCGCGTTCTGGCCAGTCAGAGCATCCCCACCCTGATTGCCCTGATCGGTCTTGTGGTTGGTCTTTATCTGTTTCTTGGCGCCGTGGATGCCCTGCGTGCGCGCATGCTGGTCCGGATTGGCTGGCGGGTCGATGAACAGATCGGGCCGATGGCGCTTTCCAGTACCCTGGATCTGCGTCTGAAAAACGGTCGCGAAAACACCCAGCCACTTGGCGATCTTGATCAGATCCGGCAGTTCCTTGGTGGTTCCGGGCCCGTCGCGATATGTGATTTGCCATGGATGCCGCTTTTCCTTGGGATTGTTTTTGCCTTTCATCCCTGGCTTGGCGTGCTGGCGCTTGTCGGCGGGTTGGTCCTGATTGCTCTGACCCTGATCAGTGAATTTGTGACGCGCAAGAAAGTCGCGCGGATGAACAGCCAGATCGTCAGGCGCAATGCGTTGATTGAAGCCGGACGGCAAAATGCCGAAGCCATTCGTGCCATGGGCATGGAAGATGCCTTTCGCGGTGCATGGGCCAAGCAAAACAATCTGTATTTGAACGACAATACCGCCGTTGGTGACGTCAACTCGACCTTCTCGGCCTATATCAAGGTCATTCGTCTGGCGCTGCAGTCCGGTGTATTGGCACTCGGTGCCTATCTTGCGATCAAGCAGGAAGTCACCCCCGGTGCGATGGTCGCAGCATCGATTTTAACCGCGCGTGCCTTATCACCGGTTGAACAGGCCATCGCCAACTGGCGCGGCTTTGTCGCAGCCCGACAAGCTTGGGGTCGTCTTGATGCACTTCTGCCCGATATTTCCGATAAAGCGGCAACCACGACTCTGCCCGCGCCGTCTGAGAGCCTTTCAGTTTCGGGTCTTGTGATCGGAACGCCCGGTAATCAGAAGGCCGGCAAAGACAAGGTTCTTTTGCGGGTTGGCGAGCTTTCCCTAAGCGCCGGCGACGGGCTTGGTGTGATCGGGCCAAGTGGTTCGGGAAAATCGACGCTTGGGCGGGCACTTGTTGGCATGGGGGCGTTTCGCGGTGGCAGTATCCGCCTTGACGGGGCAGAGTTATCGCACTGGAACCCGGTCGATCTTGGCCGCCATATCGGGTATCTGCCGCAGGATGTGGCGCTGTTTGACGAAACGATTGCGCGCAATATCGCCCGGTTGCAGGCTGATGCAACCGACAAGTCCATTGTTTCGGCCGCAAAGGCAGCTGGCGCACATGAGATGATCCTGTCCCTGCCCAACGGATATGACACCCGGATTGGCAGTGGCGGTGTTGTCCTATCAGGCGGGCAGCGGCAACGCATTGGCCTTGCCCGTGCCTTGTTTGGTGATCCGTTCCTGATTGTCCTTGATGAACCCAATGCAAGCCTCGACAGCATCGGTGAACAGGCCTTGCTTCAAGCGGTCAGGGATGCCCGTGCGCGCGGGGCGATCGTCGTTCTGATCGCCCATCGGCCCAGTGCACTTGCAACCGTGAACCTTGCGACCGTTATCCAGGACGGGCGTCAGGTGGCGTTTGGCAAACGCGATGACATCATGCGCAAAACTGTCAGACAGGTGGGAGAAACCGCATGACCAGATTACAGCTTGCCACCGGGCCGAGCGGATCGGCAGATCCCAAGGTGATGTCTCCAGCAATCGCAACATTACGCCGGCATATTGTTTGGGGTGGCGGGATTGTCGCTGTGCTTTTTGCCAGCTGTGTCTTGTGGCTTGTTTTTGCCCAGCTTTCTGGTGCGGTGGTTGCCACGGGCAAGCTCGTCGTCGAAAGCAACGTCAAGGACGTACAGCATTCAGAAGGCGGCATTGTTGGCCAGATCAATGTGAAGAATGGCGATCGGGTTGCAGCCGGTGATCTTCTGATCCGGCTGGACGACACAATGGCGCGTGCAAGTCTCGGAATTGTTGAAACACAATTGTCAGCCTTGGTCGCCAGACGCATGCGTCTGAGCGGCGAACGTGACAACCTGTCCGCCCTTGAAGTGCCGGCGGCCTTTATCGATCGCCAGTCGGAGCCAAAGATATCCGAATTGATCGCGGCCGAGGTCAGTCTGTTTGCCGCCCGCAAGAACAGCCTTGAAGGCGAAAAGGAACAATTGCGCCAAAAGCTTTCCCAGCTTTCAGAAACGGTTGTCGGCCTGACTGCGCAGAAAAACGCCAATGAGGAAGAGCGACATCATATCGTTGATGAACTGACCGGGCTTGAAACCCTGTTTGCCAAACAACTTGTGCCGATCACGCGGGTTGCTGCCCTGCGCCGCGAACGCGCCAGCCTTGATGGCCGACATGGCGAACTGACGGCCCAGATTGCCGCAACACGCATGCAGATTTCCGAAACCGAGATGCAAATCCTGCAGCTTGACCGTGATCGGCAGACAGAGGTTCTTGGCGAACTGACCGATATTGATCAGCAAATTGCCCAATTGATGCAGCGTGAAATCGCCTTGCGAGACCAGCTGCGTCGGATCGATATTCGCGCACCCTATGACGGCACGGTCTATCAGCTTGCTGTGCATACGGTCGGTGGTGTGATTGGTCCGGGTGACAGGATCATGGGGATTGTCCCGGATCAGGACGAGCTGGTGATTGAGGCAAAGGTCAATCCGCGTGACATCGAACAGGTCGTTGTCGGTCAGAAAGCCATGTTGCGCTTCACGGCGTTTAATCAGCGAACCACCCCGGAACTGACCGGACAGGTTTCCTTTGTGTCAGCCGATCTGGATCGCGATGAGCTGACGGGTGAGACATATTATAATGTAAGGGTGCGCATCGAGGCCGGTGAAGTGGCCAAACTTGAAGGTCGTGAATTGGTGCCGGGCATGCCTGTTGAAACCTTCCTGGCAACCGGGGAACGCTCAGCCCTTAGTTATCTGTTCAAACCATTATCGGATCAGTTTGCCCGCGCGTTTCGCGAAGACTGATTGTGACCCTGGAATGATTTTGCGCGGTGAATGTCAGATATCAGCCCGCCTGACCCGTCTTGAGAACAGGGAGCCGAACGGCAATGGACCATTCGGCCGGACTCAGGATCGGACTTATGAAAGGGCAACGGCAATGAATGCTGTATCAGGTCAGGCAATGGCGGGCATGACCCGTCTTGAAGAACTCAAGCAATCGACGCGCAGCGCGCATCAGTCGGTCGATGACATGGTTATGGCCATGGAGCCGTTCGATAGCCGCGACAACTATCTGCGCTTCTTGCGCTTGCAACATATATTTCATGGCCGGATGAAATCACTTTATGCGGCAGCTGATCTGAATGATGCCATTCCGGGCCTGGCAGAGCGCAGCCGATATGATGCCGTCTGTGCCGATATGGCCGACCTTGGGTATGATGCGGATGAAGACTGGAGTCGTATGCCGATTAACGCCGATGGCGCGGAAAGAGTTGGCTGGCTGTATGTCTGTGAAGGCTCATCGCTTGGTGCAGCCTTTTTGCTTAAGGCGGCAGACAAGATCGGTCTGCATGCGCAATTTGGCGCCCGTCATCTGGCCGGCCATGTTGAAGGGCGTGGCAAGTACTGGCGGGAATTTGCAGAGCAGGTCAATGGCTTGGCGCTTGATGCAAAGGACGAGCAAGCGGTGCGTGATGGGGCTGTAAATGCCTTTGCCTTCTTCCGTGGTTTGGCCGCCCCGCAGCCGTCGGTTTAAACCCGCACGGAATCCTTAGGTTGAATGGCGTTGGCTGCCGGTATCCTGACTTGATTTTTGCACAAACCGGCTGTATAACGCCGCCAAGCTTTTTGTAAATTCTGACAAAGAGTGGGCCCCGCGCCCGCTCTTTTGTGCTTTTTGGGGTATGGCATCGCTTTATGGCTGAGCTGATTGGACAACAGTTAAAAGACCCGTTGATGGCGAAAATCGCAGAGATTATCGAGCCGTCAATCAACGCGCTGGGCTTTGAGCTGGTTCGCGTTTCGATGACGGGTCAGGATCACAATATCCTGCAGATCATGGCGGATCGTCCGGACGCGAAAGGCAGCATCAATGTTGAAGATTGCGCCGAAATCAGCCGTACGGTTTCTGCCCTGATGGATGTCGAGGACCCGATTTCAGGTGCCTATCACCTTGAAGTCAGTTCCCCGGGTATCGACCGCCCGCTGACCCGTGCTGCGCACTTTGATGTGTGGAAGGGCTTTGAGGCAAAGGTCGAGCTGGTGATGGCCATGGATGGTCGTCGCCGTTTCAGCGGTGTGCTGGATGGGATTGAAGATAATGCGGTCGCCCTGATTGTGGATGGCGAACGTGTCTTGTTGCCGTTGGCCGATATCGCGAAAGCGAAATTGGTGCTGACAGATGAATTGATCGCGCACGTCACCGGCGACCGCCGGAATGACGACAACGCAGAATAGAGGTTGGATATGGAAGCAACTTCGGGAATGCCGCGGCCGGAACTTTTGCAGGTCGCTGATGCCGTCGCCCGTGAAAAGGGCATTGATCGTGACGAAGTTCTCGGTGCCATGGAACAGGCCATTCAGAAGGCCGGTCGTTCCAGATATGGTCACGAGCATGACATTCGTGCGCATATCGACCGTAAAACCGGCGAAATCAAACTCGCCCGTTACATCGAAGTCACCGATGAAATCGAAAACGATTTCACCCAGATGTCGCTCGAACAGGCACGTATCCGTGACGAGAACATCAATCTTGGTGAGTTCCTGGTTGATCCGCTGCCGCCGATCGATTTTGGCCGTATCGCTGCCCAGACCGCAAAGCAGGTCATCGTGCAGAAAGTGCGCGATGCAGAGCGCGAACGCCAGTTCGAGGAATACAAGGACCGCGCAGACGAAGTCATCAACGGTGTCGTCAAGCGTGTCGAGTTTGGCAACGTTCTTGTCGATATCGGTCGTGCCGAAGCCATTCTGCGCCGTGAAGAACTGATCCCGCGCGAGACCGTGCGTCAGGGTGACCGGGTTCGTGCCCTGATCCTTGATGTCCGTCGTGAACAGCGTGGCCCGCAGATCTTCCTGTCGCGTACCCATCCGACCTTCATGGCAAAACTGTTTGCCCAGGAAGTTCCGGAAATCTACGACGGCATCATCGAAATCAAATCGGTTGCCCGTGACCCGGGTTCGCGCGCGAAAATCTCGGTTCTGTCTTCGGACAGCTCGATCGACCCGGTCGGTGCCTGTGTCGGTATGCGCGGTTCGCGCGTTCAGGCCGTTGTTGCCGAACTGCAGGGCGAAAAAATCGACATCATCCAGTGGTCGGAAGACCCGGCAACCTTCGTTGTGAATGCTCTGGCTCCGGCCGAAGTCACCAAGGTTGTTATCGATGAAGAAACCAACCGCATCGAAGTCGTCGTTCCGGACGATCAGCTGAGCCTTGCGATCGGCCGTCGTGGTCAGAACGTACGTCTGGCTTCCCAGCTGACCGGTTGGGATATCGACATTCTGACCGAGGAAGACGAAAGCGAACGTCGTCAGGAAGAAGCACGCAAGCGTGCGGAAATGTTCATCAAGGCCCTTGATGTTGACGAAGTTATCGCCCATCTCCTGGTCGCTGAGGGCTTCACCTCGATCGAGGAAGTCGGTTATGTGCCGCTGGCAGAACTGGCCGAGATCGAAGGTTTTGAAGAAGAAATCGCCGAAGAGCTGCGCAACCGCGCACGCACCTTCCTTGCCGAAGAGGCCGAGCGTCTTCAGAAGCGTCGTGAAGAGCTCAAGGTTGCCGATGATCTGGTTGAATTCCCGGGTCTGTCGCTTGCTGTTGTTGTTCGCCTTGGCGAAAACGACGTCAAAAACCTTGAAGATTTCGCAGATCTCGCAAGTGACGAGCTGATCGAATATGTCGGGGATGCCGATACCATTACCATGGATCAGGCCAATGACATGATCATGGAAGCCCGTCGC
Source organism: Thalassospira sp. HJ (assembly GCF_000948415.1). Classification (GTDB taxonomy): domain Bacteria; phylum Pseudomonadota; class Alphaproteobacteria; order Rhodospirillales; family Thalassospiraceae; genus Thalassospira. Next base: position 87,521 of record NZ_JYII01000021.1, read on the forward strand.
AAGCTTGGCTGGTTCGAAGGTCTTGAAGAAGAGACCGAAGAAACGGCTGAAAGCGAAGAGGCCTAAGGCCGATCGGAGGATGCCATGTCGCATCGTAAAGGCGGCAAGGTAGCCGAGGTTCCGGAACGCCGGTGCATTGTCACCGGCGAAGTCCGGAACAAGGAAGATCTTCTCAGGGTTGTGATCGGGCCGGATGGTTCGGTTGTTCCCGACCTTGAGGAACGGCTGCCGGGACGGGGATTATGGTTGTGCCCGTCGCGGGATGTGATAAATACCGCCTGTGCAAAGAACGCTTTTGCCAAGGCGGCGCGGCAAAAAGTCGTGATCGACACCGCACTTGCAGACCGGATCGAAGAGCTGCTGACACGCAAATGCATCGATCTGTTGTCGCTGGCGCGACGTGCCGGACAGGCTGTTGCAGGATTTGAAAAGGCCCGTGCCCAGATTGCCGAGGGCGCAGCCTTGATATTGGCGGCACGCGATGGTGCCGCAGACGGAAAATCAAAGATCGAGGCCAAGGCCCGGGATCTGCCGATTTATTCCGTTCTGGATGCTGCTGAAATCGGCGCGGCCTTTGGTCGTGAAAAAGCAGTACATGTGGCCGTTGCGCCAGGAGGCCTTGCCAACCGGTTGGGGCGTTCGTGCAAGCGGCTTGAAGGATTTCGCGCTGTCTGACATCAGACCAGCGCCAGACGGACAGGACAGGATCGGAATATGTAGCCGATCCCGCAGGAAATGAGGAAGTTGTACGGATTATGAGTGATCGCGATCAGGAGAAGAAACCGCTGAGCCTCAACAGATCGAAGCTTGAATTGAGCAAGACGGTCGAGGCAGGTCAGGTTCGCCAAAACTTCTCGCATGGACGGTCAAAATCTGTGACCGTCGAAGTGCGCAAGAAGCGTACATTCGAAAAGAACGAATCCGGTCGCTTCCGTGAAGTGAAGAAGGACCTGGTCGAAGAGCAGGCCCCGGCAGCAGAAAAGCCGGAACCGGAAGTCAAGAAAGAGCCGGTTGAAGAGCCGAAATCGCGTCAGGCCGTTGATGATCACGGCAACCTGACCGATAGCGAACGTGCTGCCCGTATGGCTGCTTTGAAGGCTGCTGAAGAGCGCCGCAAGCAGGACGAAGCGGACGCACAAATTCGTGCTCGCGAAGAAGCCGCGCGCAAGGCCGAGGAAGAAGCCCGCAAGGCAGAAGAAGCCAAGGCTGCTGCCGAAGCCAAGCAGGAAGAAGCACCGGCCAAGTCTGAAAACGACTCCCCGTCTGTGGAAGAAGTCGAACAGCAGCTTGCCGCCGCGACTGCAAAGGGCAAAACTTCCAAGCCGAAACCGGCTGCCAAGCCGAAGGCAGAAGAAAACGTCATGCAGGGTGAGCCGGCAGAGCCGCTTGTCCCGGAAGAGCGTCGTCGTTCCGCCCCGGCAGATGGCAAATCCAAAAGCCGCAAGGAAATCGAAGAAGAAAATGCCCGTGTGGCAGCCCGCAAGCGTGCCGAGGAAGAAGCCGGCAAAGCTGCGCGCACCAAGGGTGACGATGGCCGCCGTCGTGGCAAGCTTTCGATCAACAATGCCATGAGTGGTGACGAAGGCGGTCGCCGTCGTTCCATGGCGTCGATCAAGCGCCAGCAAGCCAAAGCAAAAGCGCGTGCCCAGGGCCCGCAGAAGCCGAAGGAAAAAGTCGTGCGTGATGTGGTTATCCCGGACGTTATCACCGTCCAGGAACTGGCCAACCGTATGGCTGAACGTGCGGCAGACGTGATCAAGACCCTGATGAGCATGGGCGTTATGGCGACCATCAACCAGAGCCTTGATCCCGATACCGCACAGCTAGTTGTCGAGGAATTCGGCCATAACATGCGCCGTGTTTCCGATGCTGACGTTGAAGAGGCACTGGTCAGTGCAGATGACAACGAAGAACAGCTCGTTGGTCGTCCGCCGGTCGTGACCGTCATGGGCCACGTTGACCATGGTAAAACGTCGCTGCTTGATGCGCTGCGTTCCACCGACGTTGCCGGTGGCGAGGCTGGCGGCATTACCCAGCATATCGGTGCCTATCAGGTCACCATGGCAACCGGTTCGAAAATCACCTTTATCGATACCCCGGGCCACGCCGCATTTACCGAAATGCGTTCGCGCGGTGCCAAGGTAACCGATATCGTGGTTCTGGTTGTTGCTGCAGATGACTCGGTCATGCCGCAGACGATTGAGGCAATCAGCCACGCCAAGGCTGCTGGTGTTCCGATGATTGTCGCGATCAACAAGATCGACAAGCCGGGTGCCAACGCATCGAAAGTGAAAACCGAACTGCTTCAGCACGAAGTCGTGGTCGAGGAAATGGGCGGTGACGTCCAGGCTGTTGAGGTTTCGGCCAAACAGCGCACCGGCCTGACCGAGCTGGAAGAAGCCATTCTGCTGCAGGCCGAGGTTCTTGACCTCAAAGCCAACCCGGGCCGCGTTGCGGACGGGGTTGTTGTTGAAGCCCGCATGGAAAAAGGCCGCGGTCCGGTCGCAACCGTTCTGGTTCAGCGCGGTACGCTGCGCACCGGTGACATCTTTGTCACGGGTCCGGAATGGGGTCGTGTCCGTGCCCTGATCGACGATCACGGCAACCGTGTTTCGGATGCCATCCCGGGCATGCCGGTCGAGGTAACTGGCTTGAACGGTGTGCCGTCTGCTGGTGACGACTTTGTGGTTGTTGAAAACGAAGCCAAGGCCCGTGAGGTCTCTGACTTCCGTCAGCGCCGCATTCGTGAAACCCAGGCTGCTGCGATGAAGAAATCCGCACTCGAGAACATGTTCTCGCAGAGCGGCGAAGTTAAAGAACTCCCGATCGTCATCAAGGGTGACGTGCAGGGTTCTGTCGAAGCCCTTATCGGCACCTTGCAGAAACTTGGTAACGAGGAAGTCTCGGTCCGTGTTCTGCATAGCGGTGTGGGCGGTATCAACGAATCCGACGTGACCCTGGCGCGTGCATCGAATGCGCTGATCATCGGCTTTAACGTGCGTGCAAATCAGCAGGCTCGTGAACAGGCCCGTCGTGACAACGTCGATATTCGTTACTACTCGATCATTTACGATGTTGCTGATGACATCAAAAAGATGCTGTCGGGCATGCTGTCTCCGGAAGTTCGCGAGAAGTTCCTGGGTTACGCAGAAATCCGCGACATCTTCACCATCTCTGGCAACAAGATTGCCGGTTGTATGGTCACCGAGGGTATCGTCAAACGTGGCGCAGGCGTCCGTCTGCTGCGCGACGATGTCGTCATTCATACCGGCGAACTTTCGACGCTCCGTCGCTTCAAGGACGAAGTCAAAGAAGTCCGCGAGGGCTATGAATGCGGTATGTCGTTTGCCAAATACAACGATATCCAGGCTGGCGATGTCATCGAGTGCTTCGAAAACGAGGAAATTGCCGTCGAACTGTAAGACGGTGAGGAACTGAAATGGCGAAGCAACCGGCCAAAGCACCAAGTCAGCGACAGCTCCGCGTGGCGGAAGAAATCCGTCAGGCGCTGTCGCAGGCGTTGGAGCGTGGAGACATTTACGATCCGGATCTGACACGTCGCCCGGTAACCATCACGGGCGTCAATCTTTCACCGGATATGCGTAATGCTATGGTATCTTTCACCCCGCTTGGCGGCGGGGAAGCGGAAACGTCGATGAAGGCGTTGATGCGTCAGAAAGGTCACCTGCGCAATCATGTGGCCCATGCGGTTCACATGAAATATGTGCCTGCATTGCGATTTGTCGAAGACAAGAGTTTTGATGTCGCTGACCATCTGAGTGCCCTTCTGCGCGACCCGCATGTTGCGCAGGATCTTGTGGACGATCGGTCGGGTGACCAAGAAGATGAGGACGACTGATGGCGCGTCGCCGTCGCGGTAAAAGCATTAATGGCTGGCTGGCGGTCGACAAGCCCCTGGAGATCACGTCATCAACCGTGGTCAATCAGGTGCGCCGTCTGTTGGACGCCAACAAGGCCGGACATGGCGGAACGCTTGACCCGCTGGCGTCCGGCGTTCTGCCAATTGCCTTTGGCGAAGCAACCAAAACGGTTGCCTATGTCATGGATGGCAGTAAAAGCTATCGTGTGACGCTGAAATTCGGCGAAGCGCGCAGTACGGACGATGCGGAAGGTGAGGTGATTGAAACCTCTGACCATCGTCCGACTGAAGACGAAATCAAGGCTGTGCTGGGTGAATTCATCGGTGAAATCCAGCAGGTGCCGCCAAAGTTTTCGGCGATCAAGGTCAATGGCAAGCGTGCCTATGATCTTGCGCGCCGCGATGAAGATGTGGTGTTGCAGCCACGTCCGATTCTGATCAAGGATCTTCGACTGGTCGACATGCCAGATCGCGATCATGCCGTGCTTGACGTTGTGTCGGGCAAAGGCGCGTATATGCGATCTTTGGCGCGCGATATTGCGCTGCGCCTTGGTACTGTCGGCTACATTGCCGCGCTTCGCCGGACTTCGGCGGGGCCGTTTTCGGAAGGGAACGCCATTCCCCTGCAGGAACTGCTGGATATGGACCCGGACGATGTGATGAAGAAACTGCTTCCGGTTGAGACCGCGCTGGACGACATCCCGGCGCTGGCCCTGACCGAAGTCGAGGCGCAACGCCTTTCCTCTGGCCAGCCCGTCGGGCTGTTGCCGGTGGCAAAGCGCAATGCCCTTGAAAACCCCGTCGTGCAGGACGAAATCGTCTGTGCCATGCTCGATGACCGCGCGGTAGCGCTGGCGGAGATCAATGGTGGCGAAATCCGTCCTGTGCGTGTTTTTAATCTCTAAAGGCGAAAGGATGCCTGATGTCGATTACTGCTGAACGCAAAGCTGAGCTGATCAAAGAATACGCTCAGAAAGACGGTGACACCGGTTCCCCCGAAGTCCAGGTTGCTATCCTGACTGAACGGATCAAGAACCTTACCGAGCACATGAAAGAACATAACCACGACTTCCATAGCCGTCGTGGTCTTCTCATGATGGTTGGTCAGCGTCGCCGCCTGCTGAAGTACCTGCAGCGCAAAGACCAGTCGCGTTACGAGACCGTTATCGAACGCCTCGGTATTCGCCGCTGATATCAAACTGCGGCGGAGGGTGACCTCCGCCGTCGTTTTTTTATTGTTCCGGTGGATCGGAACACGAGAAGCAGGGTCGGATGGGCCGACCCGATGCTTACGCCGGACCCATTACTCATGACGCTGTCATGCAAGCCTCATGAGTAATGTGTTCGGAACTCGTGTACTATTTCGGGTCCGCCAGAGGTTTGTAAGAGGAAGAGAAAATAATGTTTAATGTCGTCCGTAAGGAAATGCAGTGGGGCAATGCCAAGCTGGTTCTTGAAACCGGTAAAATTGCCCGTCAGGCAGATGGTGCCGTCAAGGTGACCTACGGTGAAACCGTTGTCCTGTGTACTGCTGTTGGCGCCAAACAGCCGCGCCCGGATGTCGACTTTTTCCCGCTGACGGTTAACTACCAGGAAAAAGCATTTGCTGCCGGCAAGATCCCGGGTGGCTTCTTCAAGCGTGAAGGCCGTCCGTCCGAAAAAGAAACCCTTGTTTCGCGTCTGATCGACCGTCCGATCCGTCCGCTGTTCCACCCGCAGTACCGCAACGACACCCAGATCGTTTGTACCGTTCTGTCGCACGACATGGAAAACGATCCGGACGTGGTTGCGATGATTGGTACCTCGGCTGCGCTGACCATTTCCGGTCTGCCGTTCCTGGGCCCGATCGGTGCCGCACGCGTTGGTTACAAGGATGGTGAATACCTTCTGAACCCGTCGACCGAAGCAGTTAAGGAAAGCGACCTTGATCTCGTTGTTGCCGGTACCCGCGACGGCGTGATGATGGTTGAATCCGAAGCATCCGAACTGTCCGAAGACATCATGCTTGGTGCAGTCAAATTCGGTCATGACCAGTTCCAGGGCGTTCTCGACCTGATCATTGATCTGGCCGAAGAAGCTGCCAAAGAGCCGCGTGACGTTGCCGGTCTTCCGGATGGTTATGACGCGCTGGTCGAAAAAGTTGCTGCTCTGGGCACCGAAGGCCTGACCGCTGCTTACGCAAACGTTGTCAAACAGGAGCGTTCGGCTGCTGTTGCTGCTGCGAAAGCAGACATCGTTGAGAAACTTGGTGATGAAGTTCCTGATGAACTCAAAGGCAAGGTTTCCTCGATCATCAAGGATCTGGAAAAAGACATCGTTCGCGGTGCGATCCTGAAAACCGGCAAGCGTATTGATGGCCGTACCGGTGCCGACGTTCGTCCGATCATGGGCGAAGTTTCGGTTCTGCCGCGTTCGCACGGTTCCTCGATCTTCACCCGTGGTGAAACCCAGGCGCTGGCTGTCGTTACCCTCGGTACCGGCCAGGACGAGCAGATCGTTGACGCGCTTGACGGTGAATACCGTGAAAGCTTCATGCTGCATTACAACTTCCCGCCGTACTCGGTTGGTGAAGCTGGCCGTATGGGGTCGCCGGGCCGTCGTGAAATCGGTCACGGTAAACTGGCATGGCGCGCCCTGCACCCGCTGATGCCGGGCAAGGACGCCTTCCCATACACCACCCGTATCGTTTCCGAAGTCACCGAATCGAACGGTTCTTCCTCGATGGCAACCGTTTGCGCAAGCTCGCTTGCAATGATGGATGCTGGTGTTCCGCTGGCACGCCCGGTTGCGGGTATTGCCATGGGCCTGATCAAGGAAGCCGACGACTTTGCCGTTCTGTCCGACATCATGGGTGACGAAGATCACCTTGGCGACATGGACTTCAAGGTTGCCGGTACCGAAAACGGTATCACCTCGCTGCAGATGGACATCAAGATCACCTCGGTGACCGCAGACATCATGCAGATCGCTCTGAAACAGGCCCGTGATGGCCGCCTGCACATTCTGGGCGAAATGGCGAAAGCCCTTCCGGAAGCACGCGGTGAAGTTTCGGGCAATGCACCGACCATCACCCAGTTCTCGATCCCGAAAGACAAAATTCGTGATGTCATCGGTTCGGGCGGCAAGGTCATTCGCGAAATCTGCGAAGAAACCGGTGCAAAAGTCGACATCGAAGACGATGGTTCGATCACTGTCGCACATACCGACGGTGCCAAAGGCAAGCAGGCTGTGGATTGGATCAAATCCATCGTTGCGGAACCTGAATTGAATCATATCTATGACGGTAAGGTCGTTAAGGCTGTTGATTTCGGCGCATTCGTGAACTTCTTCGGTGCGCGCGACGGTCTTGTTCACATCTCCGAACTGGCGCCTGAGCGTGTCAAACAGGTTTCGGACATCGTGAAAGAAGGCGACCAGGTTAAGGTCAAAGTCATCGGCTTCGATGACCGTGGCAAAATCAAGCTGTCGATGAAACGTGTTGACCAGGAAACCGGTGCTGACCTCGACGCAGGCGACGCCGAATAAGCTAACGGGATGCCGGACGACGATAAAAACGCGACGTCGTCCGGCGCTCTGCACGATATCTTGGTATCGTGGGCAAATGCCGAATGGGAGAGACGAATTTGAAAGCCCTTAAACCGCTCGTCATGTCGGGTAAAGAGGTCTTGCCAGTTGTTGAAGGTGGCAAAGGCGTTGCTGTATCGACGGGTAAAAGTTCCGGCGCATGGGCTGCTGCCGGTGGTATCGGGACTTTTTCCGCTGTGAATGCCGATTCTTATGACGAGAACGGCAATCTGGTCCCGATCGTATATGCAGGAAAAACCCGTAGCGACCGCCATCAGGAACTGATCGCCTATGGTATTCGTGGCGGGATTGCGCAGGCACAAATTGCGCACGAAATGCGGAACGGCGAAGGTCGTTTGCATATGAACGTTTTGTGGGAAATGGGCGGTGCCGAACCCATTCTCCATGGTGTTCTTGAAGGGGCCAAAGGCCTGATCCACGGGGTGACCTGTGGCGCGGGTATGCCTTACAAGATCGCCCAGATTTCCGCGCAATATGGCGTGCACTATTATCCGATCGTGTCATCGGCGCGTGCATTCCGTGCGCTGTGGCTGCGGTCTTATAAAAAGATCCCGGAATGGCTTGGCGGCGTGGTCTATGAAGATCCGTGGCGTGCTGGCGGCCATAACGGTCTGTCAAACTCCGAAGACCCGCTGGTCCCAGAAGATCCGTTCCCGCGTGTTGCAGCCCTTCGTGAATTCATGAATTCCGTCGGCCTCAATGATGTTCCGATCATCATGGCTGGCGGCGTCTGGTTCCTGCGCGATTTCGAAGACTGGATCGACAATCCGGAAGTGGCCCCGGTGGCCTTCCAGTTCGGGACGCGTCCGCTTCTGACCCAGGAAAGCGAGATTTCTGATGACTGGAAATCTCGTCTGACCAGTCTGCAGAACGGTGATGTTTCGCTGCACAAATTCAGCCCGACCGGTTTCTACAGCTCGGCTGTGCGCAACGACTTCCTCGAAGACCTGCATCAGCGTTCTGATCGTCAGGTACGCTATTCGCGTACGGCAGAAGCTGATTTGCATGTCGGTATTCCGCTCGGCCGTCGTGGTCGTCCGATCTATGTGCGCGAAGACGATGCCGACAAGGTTAAGGCATGGCTTGAAGCCGGCTATACCGAAGGCATGCCGACCCCGGATGACACCATGGTGTTTGTCACCCCGGAAAGCGCACTGACGATCAAGAAAGACCAGATCGATTGCATGGGCTGCCTGTCGCAGTGCCAGTTCTCCAACTGGGAACAGCATGAAGGCACCACCGGCAAACGTGCCGATCCGCGGTCCTTCTGCATCCAGAAGACGCTGCAGAACATCGCACATGGTGCCGATGTCGAGCACGAACTGATGTTTGCCGGTCACAATGCCTACAAGTTTGGCGAAGATCCGTTCTATGCCAACGGCAACATTCCGACTGTGAAGGAACTGGTTGACCGCATCATGACGGGCGACTGATCCAGATGTCAGAACCAAATAAAAAGGGGCCGGTTTTTACTGGCCCCTTTTTTGCTATTTGTGCGAAAAATCACATGTAATGTTTGCAATCTTAAGTACCATGCCAAGATAGGGCCGCAAGATCGAATGACTGCGGTACAGATTTTGGGAGATCTGAATGATTTGGCTGATACTAGGGTTGCTGTTTCTAATTGCAGCGGCATTTATATTCGTTAAGGGGATACCAGAAAGTCGTCCAGCAATTGGCAAGATGACTTCAGCCGGGTTGTTTTTCGTTGCATTGGTTTGCTTTGCTTCGACATCGTATGTCTATGTCGGCGGTAACCAAGTAGCGCACTTGAAGCGAATATACGGGGGTAGTTCGCTTCCTGCTGGCAGACTGATCGCTCTTTCAGGCGAAAACGGTTTTCAATCAAGAATTTTGTCGCCCGGTTTTCATTTTGAACCTTTGCTGACTGTTATCAACGACGTTGCAGTCCTGCCGATGGTTGAGATTCCACCAGGTTCATATGGTCTGATTGAAGCTCGGGACGGAAATCCGTTACCTTCCGGTGCAGCCTTTGCCGCGCCGTGGCCCGAGGCAGAAGTCAAGGATATGCTCGACGCGTCTTACTTCCTGCAGAATGGCGGGCAGAAAGGCCTTCAAACCACAGTGCTGAAGCCGGGTGTTTACCCTCTGAACCTCTATCTCTTCCGTGTAAAAATCGGAACCGGGAGTGCAGAGATTACCTATGATCGTGACGGTCTCACCGAGGGTAATGGCCCCACTGATACGCTCATTACCGAAATTCCAGCGGGTTTTGTTGGGGTTGTAAAGTCGAACGTCCAAGAACGTCCGAGCTCGGAATGCGATGAGATCACTAACAGTGATGTTAGCGCATTGAGTGTCGCTTTGGTTCCGCGTGGGTGCAAGGGTATCTGGAAAACGGTTCTCAACCCGGATGCATATTACATAAATCGCGAGGCTTACGACGTGACCCTCGTGGATACGCGTGTTCAAACGTGGAAATACCGTGGTGGATATGTAAAGCGTTCGATCAAACTTAACGTCGACCAGCAAGGAAAAATTGGACAGACGGAAACCACAGATAACGTCGTGTTCAACCCCAAAGATGATGCGGACCGCGCCATTGTCGTCAAGGTGGAGGGTTGGGAAATCCCCCAAGAGGTTCGCGTCCTGGTTCAGGTGACACGCGAAAATGCCCCCTATGTTGTTGCGTCGGTTGGTAGTCTTCGAGAGATAGAGGACCGAGTACTTACACCAACTATCCGTTCTATTGTTCGCGACGTTGCAGGTGGATCAATACAGCTTCCAAGTGTTGATGGCTCGAACGCTTATGTGGTGAGAAAAACGCGCGTTCTAGATCTGATTGAAAATCGGGAAGCACTGCAAAACACCATTGAACGGAAGGTTCGCATAGAAGGTGACAAGGCAGGTATCAATATAAAAGAGGTACGACTTGGTGAGCCTGTAATTCCGCCTGAACTGCTTGTTGCACGACAGAGAGAGCAGCTGGCAAGTCAGCTTGCTGCAGCCTATCAGCAGGAAAAACTGTCGCAAGATGAACGAATTAAAACCGAGAAATCACGTGCGACAGCAAATCAGCAATCAGAGTTGGTTAAGGCTGAAATTGACGTCGAAATCTCTGAGAAGCGCAAGTTAGAGCGCAAAAACCTTGGGGAAGCAGAAAAAAGCTATTTGACGGCTCTGGCAGACGGCCAGATGGCTCAGGCACAGGTTCTGGGCGAAGATCGCGTCGTAATGCTTCAAGCTTTGGAGAAGTTCCTAAATACACTTGAGAGAAAGCCAGAGTTGGTAAAGCTCGTCTCGAAACTTGTGCCGGAGGTTTACGTTTCTGGCGACGCAAGCGACGGGTTGGGGGGAGCCGCAGCCATTTTACGCGGCACTCAACTGTTCAAAGGCGCAAACAAGCCAGCTGAATAAGAAAAACGCACTATAGAGAGGGCCGGTTTTTACCGGCCCTTTTTGTTTGTATTTAGCGTTATTTCATCCCGCGATTATAGTTGATCAAAATCAAAGAACAACGCGTTCGGGTTCTTTAGTCTATGCCAAGAATTTAACAGGGCCATTGTGATTGTGGCCCGACCACGACAAAGGGGCAAAGCTATGGGACATACATCGCGTCCATATACCAACGCGCTTAACCGGCTCAAGGATGCCAATCTGCGTCCGACGCGTCAGCGTCTGGCACTGGCTCGTTTGCTGTTTGATGATGGCCACCGTCACGTCACGGCAGAACAGCTGCATTCCGAAGCCATGAGCAACAATATCAAGGTATCGCTGGCAACGGTTTACAACACCCTGCACCAGTTCACCGATGCGCGCCTTCTCAATGAAATCGTGATTGATTCGGGTCGATCCTATTTCGATACCAACACCGAACCGCATTACCATTTCTATTGCGAAGAAGACGGCATGCTGTCCGATATCCCGGCCGGTGACGTCAAGATCGCCAACATTCCGAACATGCCCAACGGCACGGAACTGGCATCGGTCGATCTGGTGTTCCGTCTGCGTCGCAACCAGGCGGCACAGAACGCGGCCTAAGACATACCCGCCGTCCTTTGCGCAGCCTTGCGCAGGTGACAGGCAGATGAAATCTGACGTCTGATCAGTGCAATTGCCCCTGCTCTGCTTGACGACGGTGGATTTGACGACAAATAAAGGGCGGCAGAACCACTTGGTTCTGCCGCCTTATTTTTTGCGACTTTTGCTCATACAACACGGCTGTATTGGGCGAACAATAACAAGGATCAGCGCACATGGCGCTTAAGGGAACACGTACCGAGGCAAACCTGCGCGCGGCCTTTGCGGCTGAGGCGCAAACCAACCGACGCTATCTTTACTTTGCCCAGCAGGCTGACATTGAAGGCCAGACGGAGGCCGCCGAGCTTTTCCGCACCGCGGCCGAGGCCGAAACAGGCCATGCCTTTGGCCATCTGGAATTTCTCGAATCCGCGGGTGATCCCCTGACCGGCAAGGATATGGGCACAACGCGCCTTAACCTTGAAGCCGCGATCGCACAGGAAAAGGACGAGGCCGAAACGGCTTATCCGGAAATGGCCCGCATCGCCCGTGAAGAGGGCCTTGAAGATGTTGCTGCCTGGTTTGAAAGTCTGGCACGGGTCGAAAGTGCCCATGCAGATCGCATCGAACGTCTTCTTGCCCGGATGGGTAGTCAGACTGATGCAAGCTGATTGAACCCTGATCGCCAGAACGTGATTTGTGATCACGGGTAAAACCAAAGAGTTTTGGGGCATCGCAACCAAAACCGATGACAGGAAAACCGATGTTTGTCGTTTCGCTAAGCTACAAGGTGCCGCTTGAACAGGTTGATGCCCATATCGAGGGCCATATTGCCTGGCTCAAGCAGGCCTATGCCAAGGGCATGTTTCTGGCATCCGGGCGCAAGGTGCCGCGCGATGGTGGGGTGATTCTGGCCAAGGGTGACCGCGCGGTCCTTGAAGACGAACTGACACGCGATCCGTTTCATCAGCATGATCTGGCTGACTATCACATCACGGAATTTGATCCGGTGATGGTGGCAGACGGTCTTGAGGCGCTTAAGGCTTAGCCCTCGATCAGGTCAGGGTTGGATGAATTGTCTTTCAATGCCACACCCGACAGTCCCATCTTGCGCGATTCTGTCATCAGATAGGCGATCTTTTTGGCAGCCTTTTCCGGGCTTAGACCGGCCGGGCGGATGTTTGAAACGCAGTTGCGATCTGCGTTTGAACGCCCGCGCTTGGGTCCCCATGTCAGATAACAACCAAGCGAATCGGCACTCGACAGACCCGGGCGTTCACCAATCAGCATCACTGTCAGTTTCGCCCCCAAGGCCGCACCAATTTCATCGCCCAGTCCAACGCGTGATTGCGTTGCCAGCGTCACCGGTGCGACCGACCAGCTTTCACCCAACTGATCAAGGATCAGCGACAGGGTATTGGTCGCATGATCATGGGTCGCACGTGCCGACAGGCCATCGGCCAGAATGAAGGCAACGTCATAGTCCCCGGCATGTTTGCCCAGCGTCGCAGTCGATTCGTCATCAAGCAAACGACCAAGATCGGGACGTTGCAGATAGGTCGGGCGATCAGGCGCAGCGGAATGGACATCAAGGATCGGTCGATCAAGCCCATCAAGCTGGGCACGGACGGAACCGGCCTCAAAAGCCATATGCACCGAATCGCGGGCGCGCGCATGCGCCATCTGAAACTCCAGCAATCGTTCGGTGGGTAATCCGTCGCCCACTCGGCCAAGGCCGATGCGGGCATCGGTATGAACCCGCAGCGCATTCCACGGATCAAGGCCGCTCGGGATTTTCTTGTTGGTCAGATTGCTCATTTAAGCGGCCCCCGACCATGCCAGAAGGTTCTGGGCCGCTTGCCCGTCAAGCTGCGGGCGGGTGCGGCCGTTCTGATCAAGAATTTCCATCTTGCGCAGCCAGGCGGCAAACTCCGGTGCCGGCTGCAGACCCAGCACAGAGCGCAGATACATCGCATCATGGAAGCTTGTGCTTTGGTAATTGAGCATGATGTCATCCGCACCGGGCACCCCGATAACGAAGTTGCAGCCGGCAACACCCAGAAGGGTCAGCAGGTTGTCCATGTCATCCTGATCGGCCTCGGCATGGTTGGTGTAGCAAACATCGCATCCCATCGGCACGCCAAGCAACTTGCCACAGAAATGGTCCTCAAGACCCGCACGGGTGATCTGTTTGCCATCAAACAGATATTCCGGGCCAATAAAGCCGACCACGGTGTTGACCAGAAGCGGGGAATATTTGCGTGCTACCGCATAGGCACGCGCCTCGACGGTTTGCTGATCAATGCCTTCGTGGGCATCGGCTGAAAGGGCGGCACCCTGTCCGGTTTCGAAATACATGACGTTGTCGCCAACCGTGCCGCGCTTAAGGCCCTTGGCAGCGTCTTCGGCCTCGGCCAGCATAGCCAGATTGATGCCAAAGCTTTCATTGGCCTTTTGTGTGCCGGCGATTGATTGGAACACCAGATCAACCGGCGCATTGCGCGCCATGACATCAATCGCCGTGGTCACATGGGCCAGAACGCAGGACTGGGTCGGGATATCGATCCGTTCACGGACCTCGTCGATCAGCTTAAGAAGCTCTATCATGGCTTCCGGGCTGTCAGTCGCCGGATTGATGCCAATCACCGCATCCCCACTGCCATGCATCAAACCATCGAGGATCGAGGCCGCGACGCCGGCGGGGTCATCGGTTGGATGGTTGGGCTGCAGGCGGACCGAAAGATGCCCCGGCAAACCGATCGTATTGCGAAAGGCGGTCACTACATGGCATTTCTTGGCAACCGCAATCAGATCCTGATTGCGCATCAGCTTTGAAACCGCCGCCACCATCTCCGGCGTCAGGCCGGGGGCCAGATGTTTAAGCGCTTCGGGGGTGGCATCATCGCCCAAAAGCCAGTTGCGAAATTCACCCACGGTCAAGGACGATACCGGTGCAAAGGCATCCGCATCATGATCGTCAATGATCATGCGGGTGACGTCATCATCCTCATAGGGAACAAGGACCTCGCTTAAAAACCGTTTGAGCGGCACATCGGCCAACACAAAGCGCGCCGCGACCCGTTCTTCATCCGAGCTTGCGGCAAGGCCTGCCAGCACATCGCCCGACCGAAGCGGACTTGCCTTTGCCAACAGGGTTTTCAAGTCGGGAAAGGTAAAGCGTTCAAAACTGAATGGCGCGCCGGTCTGCAAGTTCTGCCTCCTGAAGCATGAAAGACATCGCCAGGGAATTTTGGCCCTGTTCACAAAGGAAAACAGCGTCAAACATGACGCTGTTGCGATGCATGATCATCATTCGTCCATGGAAGCAGAAAATGCCTCAAATGCAAAGTTTTTAATCACAAGGAAAGCGGCGCCTTCCTATTGAGCAGCCAATGCGGTGTCTGCCAGATCGTTGTGACCAACGGCAGTATTGTGCCGGCTGTTGGTTTCATCGCTGGGACCACGCAGCACGATATGCGGATGGCCAAGGGAGTTGAGCTCCACATGGCCGTCGACCTGATAGACATCGCGCAGAAGGTCGCTGTCGATCACATCCGAGCACGGACCAAACGCCACCATCCTGCCATCGCGAATGGCCATGGCCTGATCGCAATATTGCAGGGCATGGTTCAGGTCGTGAATGGCGATCAGGACAATGATGTTCTGGCCTTTGGCGACGTCGCGCATGAAGGACAGGACTTCCATCTGGCGATGCAGATCAAGGGCCGAGGTCGGCTCATCCATCAGAAGGATCTTCGGGTCACGCACTAGCGTCTGGGCAATCGCGACCAGCTGCCGCTGCCCGCCGCTCAGCTCACCCAGATTGCGCCCGGCAAGATCGCCAATACGAAGGGCGGCCAGAATCTCGTCGATCCGGGCAAGTTCTTCGGCGCGGACGCGCAGGCTGGAACCCTGTTTGGCGGCGAGAATGACGGACTCATAGACTGACAGAACGGCGGTCGAACCGGTATCCTGCGGCATATAGCAAATCGTGTTGCGATCTGATTGATGTGATCCAAGATCGACAACGCCGCCACCCTGTGCAAGGCCGGCAACACGGCGAAACAGGCTGGATTTACCAGCCGCGTTCGGGCCGATGACGGCGGTTACCGTGCCTGGCTGGATGGTCGGGGTGGTGACACCGGATACGACCTGCACCTTGCCATAGCGGGTGCCAATATCTTCAAGACGCAGCGTTACCATGATTTCCTCCGGCTTGCGAAGATCAGCGAGAAGAAGAAGGGCACACCGACAAGGGCGGTGATCACCCCGATCGGCAGGATCGCACCCGGGATCAGCAATTTCGACAGCACCGAGGTGGCCGACAGGATCAAGGCGCCGCACAGAATGGATGCCGGCAGGAAGAAGCGTTGATCTTCACCGACCAGCATGCGGGCAATATGCGGTCCGACAAGGCCGATAAAGCCAATCGTGCCGACGAATGAGACCGGAATGGCGGCCAGAAGGCTTACGATCAGCATGGTGCGCAGGCGAAGACCCTGCACGTTCACGCCAAAACTTTCCGCCTTGGCATCGCCGAGCCGAAGGGCGGTCAGTGCCCATGCCTGCCGGGTAAAGAGCGGAATGGCAATGATGACTGCAACGGCGGTTACCGCCACCTTGGTCCAGGTTGCTTTCACAAGTGACCCCATGGTCCAGAAGACAACAGCTGCCAGGGCCTGCTCACTTGCCAGATATTGCAAAAGGGCCAGAAGCGCGTTGAAGGTAAAGACCAGCGCAATACCCAGAAGCACGATGGTTTCAACCGTCACACCGCGCAGGCGGCTAAAGAAATGAATGATCAATGCCGTACCCATCGCCATGATGAAGGCGTTGAGCGGAATGATGAAATCAACAAAGGCCGGCAGAAGCGCCACACCGAGGACCAATGCCAGTGCCGCGCCAAACCCGGCGGCGGCCGAAATGCCCAAGGTAAAGGGGCTGGCCAAAGGGTTGGCAAGGATGGTCTGCATTTGCGCGCCTGCGGTCGACAGGGCAGCACCGACGGTCAGCGCCATGAGCGCGACAGGCATGCGGATATCCCAGATCACCACGCGCAGCTGATCGGTGGCCGACCATGGATCAAGCAGGGTGGCGATCACGTCCGATAACGGATAATTCGCCGGGCCCGTCGCCAGATCGATGGCAAACGAAAGAAACAATGCCCCCGCCATTGCAAGCAGGAGCAAAAAACGACGCAGGGAGCGTGCTTTGTAATGCACGCTCCCGGCTTCGACGCTGATTTGGTTGGTCGTCATTAGTTTGTGGCTGTATCGCTGATCGAGATGAAGTAGCCCGGCTGGTAATCCAGCGGCAGGAAGCGTTCGTGCAGTTCCTTGAAGGTTGCTTCGGCATCGATGTCCGCAAACAGGTCCGGGTGGAACCATTTCGCCATCTGTTCGATCACAACGAACTGGTACGGGCTGTTATAGAACTGGTGCCAGACGGCATGAACTTCACCATTTTCGACCGCTTTGACGCCAGTAAAGGCCGGGCGTTCCATTAGGCCAACCAGTTTGCGGCGTGCTTCAACCATATCGGCATCCGGGCCAAGACCGACCCATGCGCCGCCTGGTGAGTAAGCTTCCCAGCTTGCACCGGTGCCTACGAACTGATCGGGGTTGGATGCAACAACCTGTTCCGGGTTGATCGTGCCAAAGGTGCCCGGAATGATCGATGCCGCGATGTTCACGCCACCGGCCATTTCAACCATGGTGCCGAAGTTCTCGTTACCAAATGACATGCAGCATTCATCGGAATAACCCGCCGCGCGTTCAATGAAGACCTGCGGTTTTTCCGGGTTTGCCTTGGCAATGCGGTCGGTGACGTTCTTGATGCTGTTGGTGCGGAAGCTGATGAATTCCGCAGCACGGTCTTCCTTGCCGGTCAGCTGACCGAGGATTTTCATGCTGGTGTCGGTGTTTTTCATCGGTGCTTCGCGGAAGTCGATATAGACCAGCGGAATGCCAACAGCGGCGAGTTTTTCGTCAAAACCGCCATCTTCGGTCGCACTTTTGGCTTCGAGGTTCATGATCACGACGTCCGGATTGACCGAAATGGCCTGTTCGATGTCGAACGTGCCATCTTTCATGCCACCAAAGGTCGGAATGTCGTCAATACGCGGATATTTTGCAGCATAGATGTCGTAGGTCTGCGGATCGGCCTTTTTCAGGTCGTCGCGCCAGCCGACAACACGCTGGAAGGGGTCTTCGCTATCAAGCGTTGCCAGACCATAAATCAGGCGTCCTTCCCCCAGAATGACACGTTCGACCGGCAGTTCGACCGCGACTTCACGCCCGGCAATGTCGGTGATCGTGACGGTTTCTGCGGCTTGTGCCGTTCCTGCCAGCAGCATGGTAACTGCGGCAAATGCACCCAAGATTTTCATTCCCATTCCCTCAAAATTAGGATTGCCTGAGGCCGGGATTATCAGTTATTAAGAATGCAAATCAATATGTTTCGCAAAAATAGTGAAAATTTTTGATTTATTAAAAGATAATAATATTCAATTTAGAGTTGAGCAACGCAGCAGGTTTCTGCTGTTTTCGGCCAAGAGAGATCCGGAAAAATGAGCCACGCCAGCAATTACAATCTGCGCGAAGAGATCAAGGAATACTGGTCGATGCGCGCAGAAACCTTTGATCAGCAGCCCGGCCATGAGATTTTTTCAGAGTCTGAGCGCGGTGCCTGGCATGCCCTGTTTGAACGCCATTTTGGCAAGGGTGACGGGCGCAAGGCGCTTGATCTGGCAAGCGGGACTGGCGTGATCAGTCATCTGATGCATGATCTTGGTTTTGATGTGACCGGCATGGACTGGTCGGAAACAATGCTTGAAAAGGCGCGTGCAAAATCAAAGCAGCGCGGATCGAACATCCGTTTCCTGCTCGGCGATGCCGAACGGACCCTTGAAGATGATGACAGCTACGATGTGATCGTCACCCGTCATCTGGTTTGGACGCTGGTCGACCCGGCGGCGGCCTTTGCGGAATGGTTCCGGGTTCTTAAACCCGGTGGCAAGCTTCTGGTGGTTGATGGCGATTTCGTTTCCCCGACCTGGGCGACGAAATTCAACAAGGCAATGGCAGGTTTCCTTGAAAGTCTGGGCCTGCGCAAACCGGTTGAACCGGTGGCATATATGCAGACCCATCATGACATTTTGGCCCGCGTGCATTTCTCAAACGGGGCACGGGCCGACGAGGTCAAAGCCATGCTGAGCCAGACCGGGTTCAATCCGATTGCGGTGGATTTCGATCTGAAGCAGATCCACAGCGCTCAGAAAAAACACATCAGCTTTGCCAAGGGGCTGGAGCGCGGTGCACAGCATCGCTATGCCATCTGTGCGCAAAAGCCCCTCGCGAATTAGGCGTTAAACTGGTTCGACGACGACTTCAGTTTTGACCGAGTTGGCAAGAAAGCAGGCCTCGTGCGCCCGGTGATGCAGGTCCGCGACCAGTTCTGCATCTGGTGCCTTACCGCCATAGCGGATATCGGGGCGCAGCGTCACCTTGGTGATCATGGTTTTGCCATCAACGGTTTTCATCTCGCCGATCGCGGCATCGGCATAATGATCGACCACCAGCCCGTCATCGGATGCGAAATGCAGGAAAAACAGCATGTGGCAGCTTGAAAGGGCGGCGACAAAGGCTTCTTCCGGGTCGACATTTTCTTCAAGCGAATAGGGAAGTGGTACCACATGCGGGGATGAAGATGCCGGGACTTCGACCCCGCCATCAAAGCGCCAGACATGACCGCGTGAATAGCGGCGATCAGTAAAAATTTCGGCTTCCTTGCGCTGCCAGATAACTTCTGCGCCAAAGCTGCTCATGTTGGGCTCCTCGGTCTTCAGGATTGATCAATCGGGATCAATGTGCCGGCGGTGACGCCAATATGGGTGCTCAATACCTTGCTGGCGGTGGCGATATCGCGGGCCTCAAGGGCTTCAAGAATTTGCTGATGTTCTTCGTAAAATGCACTTCGTGGCTGTGATCCCTTGGGCTGCAGGGCATAGGCGCGCTTGGCCTCGCCGCGAAAGCCTTCGATCATCGAAAGCAGCCTCTGATTGCCGCATGCGCTATAGAGGATCGTGTGAAATTCCTGATCCAGCTCGGCCAGCATGTCGGGATCGTCTTCTTCAAACAGATCCTCATTGATCCGCCTGGCCTTGCGCAGGGCCGACGGACTCAGATTGGGGGCACACAGCTCAAGCGCGCTGACCTCGAGCGAGATGCGAATCTGGCAAAGCTCACGCACGTCCTCGCGCTTTAACCCGGTGACGGCAAGGCTTCTGTCCGGGCGCTTTTCAAGCAAACCGGATTCGTGCAGTCGTTCAAGCGCGTGGCGGATCGGCTGGCGACTGACGCCAAAGCGCGCAGCGAGTTCTTCCTGCTTAAGCACATTGCCTGGCGGCAAGCTGCCGGCTTCGATTTCTTCACGCAGGGCCTGTGTAATCATATTTGTATCCATGGATCCAAACTATGACGGGATGCATTTTTCGTCAATAAGAAGTGTGTGCGGGTCGAAGGTGATGGGGCAGCGAAGGGCGACGTTGCGCAGTTGGTAGCGGCATATATCAATGGGGGAATGCAACCCGCGATTACTCGGCGGGGATGGCTTCTGTTTGCGCATCGGCCGTATCGCAATGGCTTTGGATGAAGTCGATGATGCGGTCGTGGGCATGATCGATGTCTTCATTGATGATGCCGTGACGTTCGGATTTCAACATCTGGACCTCGATCTCGGTACTCTCATTGGTGCTGGTTGCCAGACGCCGGATCATGTTGGCGCTGGCCGGGTCAACAACCTTGTCGCCATCGCCCTGCAGGATCAGGGTTGGGCAATCAATATCCGGCAGGCGGCGCTGCATCGAGGCCACGGTCTGGCGCAATTGATGCAATCCGCCAATCGGGATATTGCGGTAATTGATCTCGGGATGTTCGGATTCGTTGGGCCGGAAGCTAAGTAACTCCTGCGCGGACGGCATCCAGCCCATCAGCTTGTTCGCGCCATACAGCAGTGGCACGAACATCAGATTGCGATTGCGGAGTTTAAGCGGCGTGCCTGCCAGAACAAGTGCGCGGAGTTTTTCGGGTTTGTCGGCGGCATGAATGGCCGAAAGTGCCCCGCCGGTTGAAAAGCCGACAATGATCACCTGATCACAAAACGGGCTCAGGATTTCATAGCCGCGCCGGACGGATGTCAGCCAGTCGGTCCATTTGCGTTTTTGCAGTTCATGGGGTGATGTCCCGTGCCCGGCAAGCCTAACCCCCATCACCGCATGGCCCATGGCTGCGAACTTGTCACCCAGTTCGCGGAGTTCCGCCGGGGACGCCAGAAAACCATGCACTAGCAACACACCGCAGGAAAATCGCGTCTGCCCGTTGGGCAATAGCAAATAGGGGCGGCTATCGGCGGTCGCCGTTTCCTGGCTGTTGATCGCATCATACTTCGGTTTCTGGAATTTGTTGTGGTTCCACTGCCAAGCCAAAATTTCGTCATCAAAGCGGCGGTGGGCGATGTCGGTCGGGCTTAGATGATCCACCTCGATCCGCGCACGCTCAAGCGCCTGCCAGGCTGCATGGATCGGTGCCATTTCATTGGCATAGACCATGATCGGATTGTCCATGCGGATCTGATCAAAGCTCGCCTCGGCCTGCAATTTCGGCAGGAAGCAGTATTTCTGATCGCGACGTTCAATCAGGCCCAGCTGAACCGCACTATCGATAAAGAAGCGGATTTGCGGGCAATTGAGTTCGAAAATGCCGACATAATCTGCCGGATTGCGCATGCCGCGATGCAGATGGACATTTTCAGCCTGCTGGATGTTCTTGATCGCCAGATAAAGCGTGCGGTCAAAGTGGCTGATATCGATCTCGGTCACGCCATCCTCAAGCCACATCATGATCAGGCGTGATGCCAGATGGCTGACATTGATCGTCAGGTTGGAATACATCACCGACATGCAGCGATCGCGGAGCGGCTTGATATTGCGCGTAATGGCAAATTGCGGAATGCGGTCGGTGATCTTTTCAAGGGTCTTGGCCGGTTTGAACAGATCATCCATGCAGGTGGCCTGCTCAACCCGTTTTGCCAACAAACGACGATCAAGCCAGTTGAACTGATCGCGCGGATCGACCGGGTCGCCGAGGCGGATGTCCATATCGGTCT
Organism: Thalassospira sp. HJ; assembly: GCF_000948415.1. Lineage (GTDB taxonomy): Bacteria > Pseudomonadota > Alphaproteobacteria > Rhodospirillales > Thalassospiraceae > Thalassospira. The sequence continues at coordinate 109,131 of NZ_JYII01000021.1, forward strand.
TCTTGAACATCAGATTGCCTTCGATGATCATTTCCTCGGCCATTTTGGGGCTGAGCCCGCCGGTAAACATGTCGGCGGCCCGCGCCAAAAGGTTCTGATCCACACGCAGCGGGTGGAAGGTGATATTGGCCGGAAACATCAGGGTCGGCTTGGCAAGGGTCGCGCGCAGATCATCTTCGCTACGCTCCAGAAGGGCCGCCCAGCGTTTGAGTTCGTGGGTTTTGCCCTTCTCGATCAAGGCTGACAGCCCGATCTTGAAGCCATCAATGCACAGTCCAAGCAAGGCCGCACCGGTATGGTGCGCGCGTCTGGTATCAGCCGATCTGGAATAGATGCTGTAGTCAGGGCGTTTGGGGTGCGGGCGTATATCGGTCAGAACCCGGCGATCCTTGACCATTCCGCCCTCGGGAAAGACCACGACCTTGCCCCCGCGCAGGATTTCCTCGGCCAGAAACGGCAACAGCCGTTCATAGTCATTCGGCACACCGCCAAGGGCGCGCAGATATCGGGAAAACGTGTTGTCCTGGGCAAAAAACTCGCCCGACGCAATGGATCGGCAATAAACCCCGGTTTCAAGCGCGATCAGGAATTGCGGGATAAAGGTTTCAAACCGGGCGAAGTGGTTGAACATGAAAATGTCGCCCTGCGACAAATGGTCGCGCGGCCCGTGCATCTTGATGTTGATGTCGATATTGGCGCGCAATGCCGTCATCGCACGAATGGTCCATTCGCAGGTCTTCGGGCTGATGGCGAATTGTTCGCGTTCGATGTCGCGGAATGTCTGAACCATGCGTGGCAATATCCCGGCCCAGGGTCGAAGCCCTGATATAAAGCGTTGGTTTCTTGGACGATTTTATCTGTTATTGATGACTTCGTTATTAAGATAGATATGTGTCGCAATTCCCGGTTTTGGAAGGCACGCCGTCTTCGATTTACGAAGAATTGATGCTTGAGCGACCTGTCTTTCGTATAATCCCGTGACTTGCCGGGCTGCATTCTGCCCGTGTGTTCCTGTCAAAAACGGTCTGGTGTCATCGCCACCTCATGATCCCGACCCCATGATTGGAGGCCTCGTGCCTGTTCCCGACCCTGCCCCAGATCCGGATCAACCCAGCCAGCCAGCCAATCAGGATGCGGCACAAGGATCGATTTTTTCTGACCGCAATTTCCTTTTGTTTCTTGTCGGGCAATGCATCACGACCCAGGGGCTTTGGATTCAGAAAATCGCCATGTCCTGGCTGGCATGGTCGCTGACCGGGTCGGCCTTTTGGACCGGGATGATCGCAGCCCTTAATTTCGCACCGGCCTTTTTCCTCGGCCCGATTTTCGGTGTCATGGCCGATCGGGTGGATTTGCGGCGGACAGCCATGTTGCTCAATCTTGGGCAGGCGGGTGTTTCGTTCCTTCTGATGGGGTTGTCCTATGCTGACATGATGACCCTGCCCTGGATGGTGGTGCTGGCCGGATCGATGGGGATCCTTGGCAGTGCAATGACGCCCATTCGCCTCTCACTCGTGCCGGTGATTGTACCGCGCGCCTTCATGAACCGGGCGGTGGCCTATGCCGCGATGAATTTCAATATTTCGCGGCTGGTCGGGCCTGCGGTGGGTGGTGTGGTGATCGCCACTTGGGGCACGGGGGCAGCCTTTATGATTAACGCGATCAGTTACCTGCCGATGGTGTTTGTCATTTCGGTGGTGACCATTCACATGGAACGCGCACCAGATGCCAAAAGCCGGCGTATCTGGACGTCGCTTGTTGATGGGGCAAGCTATGCGCTGAACCATCCAATGATCCGATCGGTACTGGCGCTTTCCTGTTTCGTCTCGCTGGTCGGGACCGGCATGGTCGAACTGATGCCAGTCTTTGCCGAGGCAGTCTATGACCGCGGTGTCACCGGGCTTGGCATGTTGGCATCAAGTGCCGGGATCGGTGCGGTGACATCGACCTTTATCCTGTCGCGGATTTCATCGGATGCCATTGCCTATCAACGGATCACCATCATCGGTGCCTTCACTGCTGCCATTGGCATGACGGGGCTGGGGTTTGCGCCCTGGTATGAGCTGGCGGTGGTTCTGGTCGCACTGACCGGGGGCGGATTGACGCTGGTCGGTGTCGGCTCGCAGACGGCGCTTCAGCTCACCGTCGATAACCGCCTGCGCGGTCGGGTGATGAGTTTCTGGAGTGCGACCAGCTTTGGCGGCATGGCGCTTGGCGGAACGTTATTGGGGGCGATTTCCGAGGCCGGTCACATTCAATATACCGCGCGGGGATCGGGTGTTTTGATCCTGTGTGCGGCCTGTGTCGGCCTTTGGCGGCTGTATCGGATCGGCGCTTTGCCGGGTGCGGGTGCATTGCGGTAAAGGATTATTAAGGCCTGCCATCCTATGGTGATCCATCGTGAGAAGATGGGGATTTCCAGATGCGTTTGGTTGGGATTGTCGGACTGTGTTTGTTGCTTTCGGCCTGTTTTACCACAGGTAATTCTGCAACCCGGCCGAGCGGGCCGATGCCAAGTGACACCGTCCAGACCCTTGCCAGCGTCAATATTCCGTCTTCCCGCCTGAACAACTTCACACCCACCGACAAGTTCCTGCAATGCGTGCCCTATGCACGCGAAGTTTCCGGCATCCAGATTTATGGCGATGCTTGGACCTGGTGGGGTCAGGCCGGTCAGAAAAACTTCCAGCGCGGCAATCGTCCGCAGGTCGGGGCCGTTCTTGCGCTGCGCAAGACCTCACGCCTCAAACTCGGCCATGTTGCCGTAGTCTCTGCCATTCTTGATAGTCGTAAGATCCTTGTGAACCACGCCAATTGGGGCAGCGATTCGCGCACGCGCGGCAAGGTGCATTACCGTCAGCCGGTGGTCGATGTATCGCCCAACAATGACTGGTCGGAAGTGCGCATGATGAACACGCTGGGTTCATTTGGCAGTGTTTATCCGGCGCATGGCTTTATCTATCAGCCGCGCGAAACTGCCGAGGCGAACTAGGTCTTTTGCCCGGGCGCCTAGCTGGCGCGACGTATTCCCCCGCATCTCAAAGAAAAGTGGCGAAGCCCCCAACGGATAGAGAGCTTCGCCAATTAAACCCGTGCGGGCGGCACGGGTTCGGGGGTTGAACCCGACAAGGCTTTCAGAAGCACCGTTCTGGCGGTGGCGGACCCCTGTGCAGTGCAATTTCCCACACCGACTTGGCGGCGGAGTCTGCTCTGCGACATTGGGGCGTCATTCCGTTCTGAGGCGCCTTGAATTAAAATTATCTATAAAATGACGTTCGATCTGTTAATTACGCCGCGGTCGGGCGCTGAAATCAACGGCAAAATAGTGGAGTCAGAGAGATTCCACGATGTTTCTACCTATGTGTCTGTTAATTATATGATTTAAATAGGAAAATATTATCTATAAAATAGCGATGCTTGAGCGCAATTTATGTCTTCGAGGTGAATTTCCGTGCACGTAATCCTGAATCCGAGTGCGTTTTCACTCGGATCGGTTCGTTTTGTCAAAAAACGGGCGGGGAATTTGGGGAAATGATCTGGGTCGATGCACTCGGAAAGGCGTCTAGGAGCGGACCATTTTACCGGGCTTGTTCCCAATCCATTTTACATGTCGGGCAAGGGTTGCGGCGGCGACGTCGATCTGATTGCTGCGCAGTGCGGCGAGGATCGCACGGTGGTCTTGATCGGTCGGGGCTTCCCATTCCATGCGAAAGCCCGAGAACAGGAAACGTGCGCTGGCCGCATGCAGGTCATCAATTGTCGCAAGCAATCTGGGCATGCCACAGGGTTCAAGGATCACGCGGTGAAAAGCCTTGTTGGCCTGTTCCCAGGCATGAACGTCAGCGGCATTTTCGCCAGCGCGATTATGGTCCTCTGCCGCATCAAGGATTTCGGGGGTCAAATGCGGGGCGGCATGGCGCAATGCAAGGACCTCAAGCGATGCACGCATTTCGGCAACTTCACGGACCTCGGCAACGTCAAAACTGGCAACCCGCACCCCGCGACGGGGCTCACTGACCGCAAGGCCCTGTGCTTCGAGGCGACGGAATGCTTCGCGTACGGGCACGTGACTGGCACCGAATTCCTCGGCGAAATGGTCCTGACGCAGTTTCATGCCCGGTGCGAATTCGCCGGAAATGATCCGCTCTGCCAGTGCCCGGGTAATGCGGCCCGCGACCGTGGTGTCTGTGCTGCGTTTTGTCATGTTTTATAGATAATTTGTGACAATTGATTTGTCGACCGGATTGATGTGCAACAATGTTGTGCGGTGCAATATACTCTAGAACAATTGTCGTTCCCCACATCGCACATGCGAACCCAAAAGGGGCAAAGAGGCGCCATCATGATGGAACAGACTGCCAAACGCGATTTCCCCGAAATTGATCCATCCTTGCTGCAAACAGACCCGAAAACCGGTCTTGCGCAGGACGAGGTAAGCCGTCGGACCGAGCAGTTCGGTGAAAACCGGCTCAAGGATGATCAGACCAGCGCGCTCAAGAAGCTTCTGTCATTCTTCTGGGGGCCAATTCCCTGGATGATCGAAGGTGCAGCCATCTTGTCGGCGGTCGTGCAGCATTGGTCGGACTTTGCGATCATCATGGTGATGCTGGTGCTTAATGCCGGGGTCGGGTTCTGGCAAGAATTCAAGGCCGATAACGCCATCGCCGCCCTCAAACAACGCCTTGCCCCGGATGCCCGCGTGTTGCGCGACGGCAAGTGGTCGGATCTGCCTGCGCGCGAACTGGTGCCGGGCGACATTATCCGCATCAAGCTTGGCGATATCATTCCCGCCGACGCCAAACTGTTGGCGGGTGATTATTTGCGGGTTGATCAGTCGGCACTGACCGGGGAGTCGCTGGCGATTGATATGAAGGTCGGCGATGAGGTCTATTCCGGTGCGGTGGCGCGTCAGGGGCAAATGACCGCGATGGTGACGGCGACCGGCATGGCGACCTATCTTGGCCGGACGGCAAGTCTGGTCAAAGGGGCCGGCAAGCAATCACATTTTCAGCGCGCGGTTTTGCGCATCGGTAACTTCCTGATCCTGATCACGCTGGGCCTGATTGCGCTGATCATGACTGTCGCCCTGCATCGCGGTGATCCATTGATGGAAACCATGCTGTTTGCCCTGATCCTGGCGGTGGCGGCCATTCCGGTTGCCTTGCCAGCGGTTCTGTCGGTCACACTGGCGGTCGGGGCGGAAAAGCTGGCCCGGATGAAGGCGATTGTTTCGAGGCTGGTGTCGATCGAGGAACTGGCAGGCATGGACATCCTGTGTTCTGACAAGACCGGCACCTTGACGCAAAACCACCTGACGGTGGGAACGCCGGTTCTGATTGATGCAAAGGATGAAGCCACCCTGATCCGTGCCGCCGCATTGGCGTCTGAGGCCGACAGTCACGATCCGATTGATAGTGCGGTCTTTGCCACTCTTGGCGATCCGGCAAAGCTTGATGGTTATGACGTCACCACGTTCCGCCAGTTTGATCCGGTCCGTAAACGCGCCGAGGCCGAAGTCACCCATGATGGACAGACCTTCACGGTCGCAAAAGGTGCACCGCAGGCTGTTCTGACCCTGCTGTGCGGCGATGAGGCATCCGATATTGAAAGTGTCGCGGTCTATCGCCCGGTGATGGAAGCGATCAAGACCATGGCTGAGCACGGATACCGTGCCCTTGGTGTGGCAGAAAGCGATCAAGACGGTAATTGGCGGTTTCTGGGATTGCTGCCGCTATTTGATCCACCGCGCGAGGATGCGGCATCGACAATCGCCGAACTGCGCAGCAAGGGCGTTGATATCCGCATGATCACCGGCGATCACGAGGCCATTGGCCGCGAAGTCGCCGGGCAACTCGGACTGGGTCAGAATATCCTGCCTGCCGATGCGGTGTTTGACCAAAACAACCGCGCTCGCGATCCGTTGGCTATTGAGCAGGCCGATGGTTTTGCCCGCGTCTTTCCCGAGCATAAATACGCGATCGTCCGCCAGTTTCAGGATCGCGGCCACATCGTTGGCATGACCGGTGACGGGGTGAATGATGCCCCGGCCCTGAAACAGGCCGATATTGGCATTGCCGTATCCAATGCGACGGATGCGGCGCGTGCGGCCGCCGACCTTGTCCTGACAGCACCCGGGATTTCCGTAATCACCAGTGCGATTGAAGAATCGCGGCGCATTTTCGAACGCATGGGCAGTTACGCGACCTTCCGGATTTCCGAAACGATCCGCGTTCTGTTGTTCATGACGATTTCGATTTTGGTGTTTGATTTCTATCCCGTGACGGCGGTGATGATCGTGTTGCTGGCATTGCTCAATGACTTCCCGATCATGATGATCGCCTATGACAATGCCGATGTCGCCGAACGCCCGGTGCGATGGAATATGGGCAATACGCTGACCATGGCGTCACTTCTGGGCGCCATTGGGGTTGTCTCGTCCTTTACCTTGTTGTGGGTCTCGGAAATGTGGCTGCATCTGCCGCCCGCGGAAGTCCAGACGCTGGTGTTCCTGAAGCTTCTGGTGGCGGGGCATCTGACGATCTATCTCACCCGGCACAAGGGGTTCTTCTGGCAGAAACCCTATCCCAGCATGAAGCTGTTTCTTGCGACCGAGATCACGCAGATTATCGGCACGCTGGCCGCAGTTTATGGCTGGTTTGTGCCGTCGATTGGCTGGTATCACGCGCTGGTGGTCTGGGGCTACGCGCTGTGCTGGTTTGTGGTGGCAGGCTTTATCAAGGTCTGGGTCTATCGGCTTTTGACCCACCGCCATCATAGTCATCACAGCCATCTGGCCCGGGTTGAGGGATCACTTCATCGCGGACGGTAAGTTTGGCGCAGAGATAAAAAAAGCCGGACCATTTTGGCCCGGCTTTGATTTCTTGTTTTCTTATTCGGCGGCGATATCGCAATGCTCGTCTGGCATATCGGCAAAGGCATCGCGGAGCGCATTTGACCAGGCATCCGACAGGGCGCGAAAGCCGTTATCCTCGGCCTCAATCCGCCGGATTTCGGAAAACTGGCAGGCGTCATCGGGCAAAACCGCCAGATCAAGCGGCATACCGACCGACAGGTTGGAGCGCAGGGTTGAATCCATTGACAGCAACACCGCCTTCACCCCGTCCTGTATCGGGGTATCCGGCGTGATCACACGATCAAGGATCGGTTTACCGTACTTGTGCTCGCCAATCTGAAGATAGGGGGTGTCAGATGTCGCTTCGATAAAGTTGCCCGCGGCATAGACCAGAAACAGGCGCTGATCGCCGCCCTTGCGCTGACCACCGATCATGATCGAGGCAGCGCTGCTTTCATGATGTTGTTCAAGCGTATCATGGTATTTCAGCTGCACCTTCTGCATGGCTTCGCCGACCAGTTCGGCAACGCGGAACATGCTTGGTGCGCTGAGGATGCAGTTGCCCGGCTCGGTTTCGGGATCGTCGATGGCCTCGTGCAGGGTGCTCATCACCGCCTGGGTAATGGCAAGGTTGCCAGCCGAAAGTGCGACAATCGCGCGTTCACCGGGCACTTCCCAAGTGAACATCTTGCGATAGCGCGAAATGTTATCAAGGCCCGCATTGGTCCGCGTGTCCGAAAGGAAAACCATCCCTTCGTTCAGCATCAACCCGACACAGTAGGTCATCTTTTTGTCGTCCGACTATTGTTGTGACTGCGCAATGACGACTGTTACATCCAAATTTTCATTCGCGCCACCAGTATGTACGCCCCTAACGGGTGTGGCGACCTGGCCATCAAGCCCCGCCCCGAGCCGGATGTAATAATCGGTCGGGCAGCACTTGTTGGCCGGGTCGAACCCCACCCAACCGAATTCGGGCAGATGCAGTTCCGCCCATGCATGGGATGCCTCATGCGGTTTGCCATCCTGATCGGCAAACAGATATCCCGATACATAGCGGGCCGGAATGCCAAGATGGCGGGCAGCCGAGATCAGAACATGGGCATGATCCTGACAAACACCTTTGCCATCGGCCAATGCATCCGCCGCCGTAGTATGGACGTGGGTTGTGCCCGGGGCATATTCAATGGCATCTGCCACAGCACCGGCAAGGGCATGTGCCAGATCAAGTTTTGTGCCGTCCTTGGACTTCTTGGCGACCTTTTCGGCAAGTTTGCGGATGGCGGCACTCGATTTGGTCATCGGGGTCGAGCGCAGGAACACGTCGGGAAAGGCGCGCTCCTTGTGGCCGCGCAAAACGCCGGCGGTATCGGTGGTTTCGACCTCGCCGGTGACGACGATTTCAATTGCATCGACCGGTCCGTTGGCCGTCAGCGTGCTGATGACATCGCCATTGCCGTCGGTAAATTCCGATCCGATGGAGCATCCCTCAGCCGTGATCGACCAGTTGATGATTTTCTGGCCTTCGAACTCGGCCGGGGTCAGCTTAAGGCTTTGCACCGCGTGATAAGCTGGCATTTCATAGCGGTAGTGGGTTCTGTGTTCGACGGTCAAGCGCATCTTACTGCCCCCCGAAATGATAGGCGTCAGCAATCGCCAGCGACAGGATACGGTTGCGGCCCTGGAAATCGTTCAGGAATTCATGCAGCCCGGTCGAGAAGATCTCGTCCATGTCGCTTTGCGTCAGCAGGGAATACATCTCGACCGCCTGGCGGTGCACGCTGTGGCGCTGGCCATAATGGCGGGCCAGCCGTTCAAGATGCTGGGTAATCTGTTCAGCGCAATGGGCAAGGGATCGCGGACTGAACGGATTAAGGATCAGGAAGTGCGCAATTCGGTGCGGTGAATAATCATCACGATAAACCCAGTGGAATGCGCGAAGCGACGATGCCGCGCGCAGAACCGTTGTCCATTGATAGTTATCGACACCATCGCCAACCATGCTGGTTTCCGGCAGCAGGACGTAATATTTGACGTCAAGCAGCCGGGCGGTGTTATCCGCCCGCTCGATAAAGGTGCCCAGACGGATGAAGTCATAGCCGTCATTGCGCAGAATGGTGGAATCCGTGGCACCACGGAACAGCGCGCCCTGCTTTTTGACCCAATCGATGAATTCCGGCAGTTCATTTTTGGCCAGATTGTGCATCGACGGACGGCGAAGCTCCATCAGCGCATTGTTCAATGCTTCCCACATTTCGGCGGTGATGGCGGTGCGCATGGCGCGTGCATTGGCGCGCGCATATTCAAAGCAATTGATGATTGATGACGGATTGTCACGGTTAAAGATCAGGAAGTTGGCGACCTCTTCCTGGCGCAACGGGGCATCGGGATCATATCCCGCTACACAACCTGATGCGGACAGGACCGATTCCCATTCCGACCGGTTGCCGGTGGCGGCCGCAGGCATCAGCGCCATGCGATAGCCCATCTCCATCAGGCGGGCCATGTTTTCGGCCCGTTCAACATATCTCGACAGCCAGAAAAGGTTGTCTGCGGTACGACTAAGCATCTCTCAACCCTTTCCTTTTAATCGCTCATGATCCAGGTGTCCTTGACCCCGCCGCCCTGCGACGAGTTCACGACAAGCGACCCTTCGCGCAAAGCAACACGGGTCAAACCGCCCGGCGTCAGGCGCACATCATCGCCGACAAGGCAGAATGGCCTGAAATCGACATGGCGGGGTGCAACACCGCTTTCAACAAATGTCGGGCAGGCCGACAGCGACAGGGTCGGCTGGGCGATGAAATCTCCGGGATCTGCCTCGATCCGTTTGGCGTAGGCTGCCTGTTCTTCCTTGGTCGATGCCGGTCCGACCAGCATGCCATAGCCACCCGACCCGTGGACTTCCTTGACCACCAGTTCACCAAGGTGTTCAAGCACGTATTTCAGATCATCGGGCTTGCCGCATTTCCAGGTCGGGACGTTATTAAGGATCGGCTCCTGCCCCAGATAGAAGCGAATCATATCAGGCACATAGGTATAAACCGCCTTGTCGTCGGCAACACCGGCCCCCGGTGCCGAACAGATCGCCACCCCGCCGGAACGATACACATTCATCAGGCCGGGAATGCCAAGAACCGAGTCAGGCTTGAAACACAGCGGATCGATATAGGCATCATCAATACGGCGATAGATCACATCCACCCGTGCCGGGCCGCGCGTGGTGCGCATATAGACCCGGTCTTCATGAACAAACAGGTCCTGCCCCTCGACCAGCTCAACCCCCATCTGATCGGCTAGGAAGGAATGTTCATAATAGGCACTGTTCATCGCACCCGGGGTCAGGACGACAATATTGGGATCACGGTCGCATTTGCGCGGTGCGATGCTTTTAAGGGTTTTTAAAAGCATGTCCGGATAGCTTTCGACCGGCTCGATCCGAAGGCTTTTGAACAGGTCGGGGAACATGCGCATCATGATTTCGCGGTTCTCAAGCATATATGACACGCCAGACGGCGTGCGGCAGTTATCTTCGAGAACATAAAAATCTTCGGGCCCGGTGCGCACGATATCGACACCGACAATGTGGCTATATACATTGCGCGGCGGATCAATGCCGATTACGGCCGGTTCAAACGCCTCGTTGCGAAACACCAGATCGGCCGGAATGATGCCGGCCTTGATGATTTCGGCATTGTGATAGACGTCATAAAGAAACGCATTCAGCGCCCGGGCGCGCTGTTTGACGCCACGGTCAAGCTTGCGCCATTCCTGGGATGTGAAGATGCGTGGAATCAGATCAAAGGGAATAAGCCGTTCGGGATCCCCGCCCTCGCCATAGACGGCAAAGGTGATGCCGATCTTGCGGAACAGGGTTTCGGCTTCAAGGCGCTTTTGTTCGAGAACCTCGGGGCCGCTTGCTTCCATCCAGTCAACCAAGGCGCGATAAGGTTCGCGAATTTGGTCGTCAACACTCATCTCGTTGAACATGCATACTCCCCTTTATTACCCTTTGATTAAAGGGCGGCAGGCAGGGGACGGTCAAGGATGTTCACGGTTGAAATGACAGATTTTTCAGCAAACTACTGATCTGCTGAAAAAATAAACTTGCGGATCAGGCCCATTGTACAAAAAACGGGCGGACTTCACATCCGCCCGCCTCAATCAGGCTTTTGCCGGGCGCAGAACGTGGGTGTGATCAGCGGCATAAAGTCTAGAGTCGGTAAAATCTTTCCGACCGAAAACTTCGCCCACCATGATCAGTGCGGTCCGCGTGATGCCACTGCCTTTGACCTTCGCGCGGATATCGCCAAGGGTGCCGAAAATGTATTTCTGATCGGGCCAGGTCGCGCGATAGGCAATCACAACCGGGCAGTCTTCACCGTAATGCGGCGTCAGGTCGCGTACGACATTGGCAAGGTTGTTGATCGACAGATGCACCGCAAGCGTCGCCCGTGATTTGCCAAGTTCCTTCAGGCTTTCACCATCGGGCATGCTCGACGACCGCATGGCGGTTCGGGTCAGGATCACGGTTTGCGAAATATCGGGCAGGGTTAGTTCCGCCCCGATTTCAGCTGCCGTCGCGGCATAGGCCGAAACACCCGGCGTGATGTCATAGGGAATGCCGAGGTCATCCAGACGGCGGATCTGTTCGGCAATTGCGCCATAAATCGACGGATCACCGGAATGAACGCGCGCGACATCCTGACCCTTGGCGTGGGCAGCCTCGATCTCGGCCATGATTTCATCAAGGTTCATGGGGGCTGTATCGACCACATGTGCGCCATCGGGGGCAGCCGTGACGATTTCTTCAGGCACCAGTGACCCGGCATAAAGACAGACCGGGCATTTTTCGATCAGACGCAAGCCACGCACAGTGATCAGGTCCGGGGCGCCGGGACCGGCGCCGATAAAATGAACAGTCATTAGTCTGCCTTGTCGTTTTTTGGGGTGTCGGAAGTGCTGTGCGCAGATGTGCTCAGGACCGGTGCCTTGGCCGCGTCCGGGCCCTTTTTGGCATAGCCGCGCGGGGTATAGACCCATTCGTTTTCGCCGCGTGTGATATGGCGGCTGTTGCTGGACCCGACCAGCACGGTGGTCAGCATGTCGACCATGTCGACTTCTAGTTTCGAAAGCGGAACAACCGTGATTTCTTCGTCCGGGCGGCCAAGCTGGCGGCCAAGAACCACAGGCGTATCATCTTGGCGATGTTCAAGCAGGATATCACGGGCTTTCGCCAGCAAGTCGCGACGGCGCTTCGATACCGGGTTATAAAATGCAATGACGAAATCGCCCTCGGCCGCGGCTTTCAGGCGGCGCAGGATATCCTCGCGCGGGGTCAGAAGGTCCGAAAGCGAAATCGCGCAGAAATCATGACCGAGCGGCGCACCGATCCGTGATGCAGCAGCCTGCAGGGCGGAAATGCCCGGTGAAACCTGCACTGCGACACGGTTCCAGTCGGCGCGATCTTCGCGATCAAGCAGTTCGAACACCAGGGTGGCAAGCGCATAGATGCCTGCATCCCCCGATCCGATCAGGGCGACATCCTTGCCCGTCGCAGCCAGTTCCAGCGCATGACGGGCACGGGCTTCTTCGGCGCCGAGATCGGAATGGTGGCAATCCTTGCCATCAATCAGCGGGCCCAGAAGATCAAGATACATCTGATAGCCGACAATGTCGGTGGCACGTCCGATCAATGCAGTTGCCTCTGGGCTGCGCCAGCCGATCTGACCCGGTCCGATGCCAACAATCGAAAGCCTGCCTTGCGCGGTTCCGACCATCTCCGGGATGATGTCATCCTGGGACAGGGCAACGGCACAGGTGGATTTTTTGGTCTTGTGCTTGGGCACGATCAGCTTGCCCTTGGCACCGACCGTTGCCAGTGCCGCACCCTCGGCAACACCGTGGCAGCCGGTTTCGGCAAAGACGACGTCAGACGGGGTGACAAGGCGGTCTGCCTCGGCCTCAAGGGTTTTGGCATCAAAGAACCGTGCCGGCACACCAAGACGGTTTGCCAGTTCGTGAACGGCCGCTTCATCGGCCTTGAGATCGATCGAGCTCACACAGGCAATTGCCTTGGGGCTCAGACATTGTCCGGCCAGTGTTTCCATCACCAGATCATAAAGATCATCGACCGGGCAGCCGCGTTCGCAACCAACACCAAGTGCCAGAACCGGCGGGTGATAGGTGATGGCTGTTTCCGGTCCGGTTTCATCGGCATCCGACTGATCGGTTGAGCGCGCGGTGGCGGTGATCACGATACTGCCGTCATCAGATTGGGCAATCGCGCTGTTGGTCAGCCATGCGGCCGATCCGGCCTCGATCTCAAGCCTTGCGGATGCACCGGCCAGAAGGGCCGCCGTTGCCGGTTTGACGGTTTCGGGTGTACCCAGTTTCCAGCCCGCTGGCGGTTCATCAAGGGCAAGACCCAGCATCGCATCGCCCGGCGTGGTGATGGCGGCAAAGCCACCCAGCCGCTCAGCCAGATCGCGTGCCAGACGATTACCACCGTGATGCCCCCCCAGAAGCGGGATGAAGGTATCACCGGCCTCATCAACGGCAATAACCGCGGCGTCCTGCCACTTGCCACTCAGCAACGGGGCAAGGGCGCGGATCAGGATGCCCGATGCGCAGACGCCAATGATGACATGCCCGGTCGAAAAGGTTTGTTGCAGATGTGCAATGGTATCGTCAAAGGCGATATCGACATCGTTTGTCGAAACCCGGGTGCGTAGGCCATGCACGGTCGCACCCTGCAGGTTTGATGCGATCTTGCGCGCGGTCGGAAGAGCGCGCTGGGTCAGGCAGATCACCGCAATCGGGGCAATAGGATCGGTCGGCAGTGCCGGATTGTTGTTATTGTTCTGGGCGGTCATCGCCATGCGTCTCCGCGACGGTGGATCAGGATCATGGAAAAGTACGGGGCCTTGGCATCGCTGGGCAATTCGCCAAGCGGCACCATTTTCTGGGTCTCAAGCGTTGCGCGTTCGATATAGCGCGCCCGATCCGTCAGGCCGAGTTCATCAATCACGGCACGAACCTTGGCAAAGTGACGACCCAGTTTAATGATCGCAGCGGCATCGGTCTTGGCCAGCTGTTCGCGCAGGCGATCAGCATCAAGCGGGCCAGGAATGACCTGCAAGACATCGTTCTTGGCGGCAAGCGGCGCGCCAAGCTGGGCGGCACAGGCCATCATGGAACTGACACCCGGAACGGTTTTGACCGGATAACCGGCATCTGCCAGACGGCCAAACAGATACATGAAGCTGCCATAGAAGAACGGATCACCTTCACACAGCACTGCAACGGTTTTGCCATCTGCCAGATGCTTGCCGATTTCAAGTGCGGCTGCGTCATAGACCGGATCGGCGGGCTTGCCCATTTCAATGCGAATGGCAATTTCAATCCGGCCTTCTGGGATGTGCGGATCAACGATCTGACGCGCCAGACTGACACCGTCCTCAAGCGCCGGATAGGCAATCACATCGGCCTTTTGCAGGACGTTATAGGCCTTAAGCGTGATCAGATCCGGCTCGCCCGGTCCGATGCCAAGCCCATAGGCCGTTCCGGCCACCGGAAGGGGCGTTGCGGGACGTTCCGCACTGCTCATACTTTTACTCCGAGGTAATGGGTGACCGGGGCCAGATTGCTCCATCCCTTGAAACCGCCGCGCGGCACCAGCCGGGAAACCGACAGGCGCGTCAGGCTGCCACCATTTTTATTGTAAAACCGTAATAATTGTTCTTCGCCTTCGAGCGTCACCGTATTGGCCACCAGTCGCCCATGGATTGGCAACAGGTCCCAACAGGTATCAAGCAGGCCATCAATGGTGATCCCGCCGCCGATGAAAATGGCATCGGGCTTGGGCAGGCGATCGGCAAAGGCCAAGGCCTCTTCAATTGATTTTTGCTCGACCGCCAGGCTTGGCACGCCAAGACGAATGGCGTTCTTTTTGATGAGGGCGCAGCGTTCAGCGTCGCGTTCGATTGCGACTGCCAAACCCCCCATGCGCTTCCACTCAATCGAGATGGAGCCACATCCAGCGCCCAGATCCCACAGCACGCCATCCTCAAACGGGGCAAGCGAGGATAATGTCTGCGCACGGATTTCCGATTTCGTGATCATGCCATCATGGATAAAGGCATCATCAGGAAGACCGGGACCCTTGGGCAGCGGTTTGGCGTTGGGGCCAGCTTCGAGTTCGATCATGATCAGATTGAGCGGATCAATCGGCTTGATGTCGGGTATCGATGTTGCCCGCGCCTGCCAGGTTTGTGCGGTCTGGGTGGTAATGCGTTCTTCCGGGCCACCAAGCCGTTCGCAAACCGACATGCGGCTTTGATCAAAACCAGCTTCGCACAGCATAACGGCGACCAGCGCCGGGGTTGATCCGTCGGCACTCAGCGCAATCAGTTTGCCGTGCGGGCGCAGATGGCTGCGCAGGCTTTCGGGATCGCGGCCATGCAGGGTAATGACATCACAATCGGCAAGCGGCCAGCCAAGGCGTGATGCTGCTAGTGAAATGCTCGAAGGTGCCGGGATGGCGTAAACCGGTTCCGGCCCGAAATAGTTGATCAACGTATTGCCAACCCCGAAATACATTGGATCGCCACTGGCCAGCACCACCGGGTTCTGCTCAAGACAATCTTCGATCAGGGGCAGATTGGCTTCAAATGGCGTGATCCATTTGTTCTGGGTGGCGATGTTGCTGCCCGGCAGCATGGCAATATGGCGTTTGCCACCAAAGATGACGCTGGCTTTTTCAAGGATTTGGTGGGCCAGCGGGGAAAGGCCGTCATAGCCATCCTCGCCAATGCCAATCACCGTAATGCGGCCCTTGATCGGGGATTGTTCGTTCATGAAACCCCACCTTTCTTGCGATCAAGCGTGCCATCGGGTGTGGCATCATCATCGCGGGCCATGCGGGCCAATGCATTAACCGTGGCCGCTGTTACCGCACTGCCGCCAAACCGGCCGCGCAGTGTGACAAACGGAATGCCGTTGGCATGCGTAATCAGGGCATCCTTGCTTTCCGCGGCACCGACAAAGCCGACCGGCATGCCGATGATGACTGCAGGCTTCGCCATCCGGCCATCGTTGATGGCTTCAAGCAGATGGAAAAGGGCGGTCGGCGCATTGCCAATTGCAATTATTGCGCCTTCGATATGATCTTTCCAGCCTTCGACAGCGGCGGCAGATCGCGTCGTTGCCAGCTCGGTTGCCAGGCCATGCGTATCGCCGTCATTCAAGGTGCACAGCACCGGATTTTCGGCGGGCAGTAGCCGGGAAATGATGCCATGGCGGACCATTTCCGCATCACAGAGAATAGGCTTTCCGGCCCGAAGTGCGGTGATCGCCGCCGCGGCTACATTCCCGCCAAAGGCGATCTGGTCGGCCATTTCGACCATGCCACAGGCATGAATGATGCGAATTGCAATCGGGCGTTCATCCTCTGAAAAGCGCGCAAGCTTTGCCTCGGCCTCGATGGTGGCAAAGCTCTTGGCGTAGATTTCCTGCGGGTCACGCAGATAGTCAAACATTACCGCGCCTTTCAGGGGGACAGGGATCGACCGGTCAGGAACCGGTCGGCTTTTTCGCATCGTCATGATCATGGGCGTGGCTGTGCCCGTGATCATGGCTGTGGCCATGGCTATGACCGTGATGATGATGTCCGTGGCCATGATGGTGGTGGTGACCGTGGTCATGGCTGTGCCCATCGGTGCCAATGCCCATCACATGGTGGTGGTGGCCAACCTGCGGGGTGCCGACATCGCCTTCATAGCCAATGATCTGCTCGCGGTATTTGCACAGCTGGCAGTTCATGTTGTTATCGCCGGTATCGATCTCGGCCAGGCGCTCGGCAAAGCTTTCAAGCACCATCGGGTGGTCCTTGAGATAGCCCGCCTTGATGAATTCAACATCGCCAAATTCGGCCGCAACTTCATCCGTATGGGTATAGATGCGGTCGATCAGGATGCCGGCAAACAGGAAATACGGGAAGACGACAACGCGCTTGTAACCAAGCTTCATCGCTTCGCGCAGGCCCGCATTGACGCGCGGATGGGCAACGCCGGAATAGCTGATTTCGGTCCGGCCAAAGCCCATGCCTTCCTGCAGCATGCGCGCGACTTTATAGACGTTGGAATTGGCGTCCGGATCGTTGGTGCCGCGCCCGACCACCATCAAAAGCGTGTCCTTGCGCTCGATGCTGTCATCAGCGTCGACAAGTGCTTCTTCGATGCGCTCTTTTGCTGCCATCAGAAGTTTGGGATCAATGGCAAGATCGCGGCCAAACAGAACTTCGATATCCGGGTTCTCATGGGCGAAATTGTTCACTTCGCTCGGCAGGTCGTTTTTAACGTGACCGGCGGCAAACAGCATGCCCGGCAGGGCATAAATCTTTTTGTGACCCATGGCTTTGAGCTTTTCAAAGCCGTCACGCAGGATCGGGTGGGCAAATTCGAGAAAGCCGCTTTCGACATCGTAGTCGGCCAGGTGGGTTTGTTTCATCGTTTCAACCATGGCGTTGAACTGTGAAACTGCGCGTTCGTCGCGCGAACCGTGACCGCAAATCATTACTGCGCCTTTGGGGGACATAAAAGGCTGCTCCTTTGTCTCTCTCTGATGGTGTTCTTCGCACGACATTTTTGCCATGCGGTACCCGATGCCACCCCCGTTTTCACCGATTGGCTTGCGGAATGCAAGCGGCAGGTACGCCAAGATGATGCGCAAGGGGCATGGGCGATGAAAATACTACTTGTTGTGGGCTGCTATTGGCTTGGTATCGAAGATGTTGTGGGGTGGTGATCGGACTTTCTGTTCTGTTGGCTGTACTGCGAGGGGTTCCCGTGGGGTTCCAGACGATGGTTGATTGCCTTACGTGGTTCAGGGCAGGCAGGATTTATCAAGACAATGTATGATAAAATAAAATTTTGTATGAAACGTTTCTAGCAAACCGAAAACCTGATGGCAAATTCCGTGATTCCATCGGGACTTACCCCATTCCCATCGTCATTGGGATTGACGCCTTGTCGATCACCGCGCACATTGCCGCCATGGACCCAAACTTCACTGATTTTCTGATCCCGGAGCCCGCGTTTTTCGGGCCACTTTTCACAATGCTGGTGCTGGCACTGGTGTTGGATGCGGTGTTTGGTGATTTCCCATGGCTGTTTTCGCGGATCGGGCATCCGGTTGTCTGGTTTGGCAATCTGATTGCCTGGTTTGAAAAACGCCTGAACCGGCCAGATCGCAGCAATGCCGACCGGTTGCTGCGTGGTACCATTACAAGCCTCGCGGTCATTGCCTTTGCTGCCGCATTCGGCGGGTTGGTGCAGTTTATCTCCGCATTTGGCGAAGTCTTCATGGTGTTTGAGGTGCTCCTGGTCGCGGTTCTGATCGCGCAAAAGGGCCTTTATCAGCATGTCAAAGCCGTCGCGGTCGCACTTAAGAAAGATGGCATCGCCGGTGGCCGCAAGGCGGTTTCAATGATTGTCGGGCGCAATCCCGATACGCTGGATGAGGCCGGGGTTAGCCGGGCAGCCATTGAAAGCTGTGCGGAAAACTTTTCGGACGGCGTGGTGGCACCTCTGTTCTGGTATGTGGTGGGCGGACCGATTGGCATTTGTGCCTATAAGGCGATCAACACGCTTGATTCGATGATTGGTCACCGCAATGACCGCTATCTTTACTTCGGGCGTTTTGCCGCGCGCCTTGATGATGTGGTGAACTTTGTCCCCGCACGGATTGCGGGCGGTGTGATTTGTCTTGCAGCGTGGATCGGTGGCAAAATCAGTGGCAAAGCGGCCTGCCAGACTATGCTGCGTGATGCCAAAAAACACAAATCCCCGAATGCCGGTTGGCAGGAAGCCGCCTTTGCAGGCGCCCTTGAAATAGCCCTTGCCGGTCCCCGGCAATATGGCAGCGAAGTGGTTGATGACCCCTATATCGGCGATGGTCGCCGTGATCTGACAGCGATTGATATCGACCGTGCATTGCGGCTTTTCACAACCTCCTGTCTGATCAATGGCGCCTGGCCGATTGTGCTTAAAGTAATCTGGATCGGGTTATGAGTATCGGGCAGCGCGCCAGGGAGATTCCGCACGGCTGCGAATTTCTCTACGGTATCCTGCAAAATCCGGTCAATCGCCTGATCCTTGATCGGTTTTCTGTGCTCGGGATTGACGACTGGTGGCTCACGGCGGGATGTCTTGCCCAGACAATTTGGAACATTCAGGCCAATCGTGCCCCGGAATCTGATATTGCCGATTATGATCTTTTTTATTTCGATCCCGATACGGAATGGCAAGCCGAAGATCGCGTGATTGCCCAAGGCGCTGAATTGTTTGCAGATATCGCGGTTTCGGTGGAAATCCGCAATCAGGCCCGTGTGCCGATCTGGTATCCGGAAAAGTTCGGTGTGCCTTATGGTGCCGTGCGTGCGGCCAGCGACGGTATTGACCGCTTTGCCTATCAGACAAGTGCGATTGGCGTGCGCAAGGATACGGGCAATAACGGCATTGATGCCTATCGCATCTATGCGCCGTTTGGCCTTTCGGCCGTGATGCAAGGTCGGGTTGTTCCCAACACCGTTCTGCCGGCCAAAACGGTTTATGAGGCCAAAGTGGATCGTTGGCAGAAAATCTGGCCGGATCTGATCATCCAACCTTGGCCGGACGAAAGGGATTCAGGGTCGGACGCTTAATCCTTGCCCTTGTTCATCCGAGCAATGGTCGATGTGGTCGAAAAGCCATCTTCAAGATTGGCCAGAACCACCTTGCCGCCATAGGCCTGAACGATCTCAGCACCGACAACCTTGTCGATGGTGTAATCCGCACCCTTGACCAGAATGTCAGGCTTGATCGCCGAGATCAACTCAATTGGCGTGTCCTCGCCAAAGATCACGACACCACTGACGGTTTCAAGCGACCCCAGAACGGCGGCACGTGCGGCCTCCGACTGAACCGGGCGGGCTTCGCCCTTGAGACGTTTGACCGATGCATCGGAATTCAGCCCGACAATCAGGCGATCACAATTTGCCCGCGCCTGTTTCAGCAGGCTGAGATGGCCGGGATGCAACAGATCAAAGCAGCCATTGGTGAAGCCCACGGTATAACCCTTGCGCCGCCAGCGCTCTGCGCGATCGACCATGCGATCAAGCGGCATCAGTTTGGCTTCGCCAATCATCAGATCATGATGATGCAGGGTGGAAATCAGCTCGTCCGGATAGACAACCGCAGTGCCGATTTTGCCAACCACGATCCCAGCGGCAACATTGGCAATGCGCGCTGCATCGGCAAGGCTTGATCCGGCGGCAACCGCTGATGCAAGGCAGGCCACGACCGTGTCGCCGGCACCCGAAACGTCAAAGACTTCGCGGGCTTCGGTCGGCAGGTGAAGCGCCTCGCCATCCTTGGTGACAAGCGTCATGCCATCCTGACTACGTGTAAGCAGGACGTTCTCGATGCCGCATTCGGTAATGATTTTGGTCGCGGCTGCAACCGCATCTTCATCGCTAATGACGGCAATGCCGGTTGCTGCTTCGGCTTCTGCGCGGTTGGGCGTTACAACTGTCGCTCCGCGATAGATGCTGTAATCATTGCCTTTGGGGTCGACGATAACCGGCTTTCCGGCCGCGCGGGCAGCTTCAATTGCTGCTGCTACAACATCGGCATGCAAGACGCCCTTGCCATAATCTGAGAGAACAATCGCCGCGACATCCGGAGCCAACTGACCAGCCAGGGTCGAGATATTGCTGATGGTGGCAGGGGCAATGTCGTTTGTGGTTTCATTATCAGATCGCAACAATTGCTGTCCGCCAGCAATATAGCGGGTTTTGATCGTGGTTGGACGGTTGCGTTCGGTCTGTATATAGGGCTCAACGCCCTTGTCGCCTGCGACATATTCCATGACTTCGCGACCGGGCAGATCATCTCCCACCAGCGACAGGAACTGAACCGATGCGCCAAGGGCCGTTGCATTACGCGTGACGTTCCCTGCCCCGCCCAGCATCGCACTTTCGCGTTCCACCCGAATGACGGGAATGGGTGCTTCGGGCGAGATCCGTGTGACCGACCCATAGACAAACCGATCCAGCATGACATCGCCAATGCAAAGGACTTTGGCATCGGTCAGTTGTTCAACCTGTTGGGCCAGATGGCTAAGATCGGTCATGGTCGCAATTCTTTGTTCTGTCAGAGTATTCAGGCGGTTTTGATCGTTCGCCGGTTATTTCTTCGTCAGGCCAAGCGTGTGTTCAAGCGCACCGACCAGCATCTGGCCAATCTGGATATGCATTTCCTGGATGCGGGCGGTGGTGTTGCTCGGAACAATCAACAGCGGGTCACACAGATCCACCATGTCGCCACCGGTCTTGCCGGTCCAGCCAGTTGCAATCAGGCCCATTTCCTTGGCCTTGGCCAGACCGAGATTGACGTTCTTGCTGTTGCCCGACGTCGAAATGCCAATTGCGACATCGTCCGGGTTGCCAAGGGCTTCAATCTGGCGCGAAAACAGGTGATCAAACCCGAAATCATTGCCGATCGCGGTCAGGGCGGAGCTATCGGTGGTCAGCGCAATCGCCGGCAGTGCACGACGATCATTGATGTAGCGAACCGTAAACTCGGTGGCGATATGCTGGGCGTCGGCAGCAGATCCGCCATTGCCAAAGAACAGCAGTTTGTTGCCATCATTCAGCGCATCGGTGCAAATCTCGACCAGTTCGATAAAGGCATCGCGCGTGGCTTCGCGGGTCTTGTTGACCAGATCAAGATGCTCGTCAAACTCGGCGTCGAAAAAGGCTTTGATATCCATGGGTAATTCAGGTCCTGCTCGCTAAGTCGTCTCAGCCGTGTTTTGCAATCAGATCGCGGAAATATTCGATGGTTGATCCAAGGCCCGCTTCAAGTTTCACGGTCGGTTCCCAACCATCAAGGGTATTGCGCGCAAATGTAATGTCGGGTTTGCGCTGCAACGGGTCATCTGCCGGAAGATCCTTGAAGATCAGCTTGGATTTGGCACCGGTCATTTCGATGACGCGTTCGGCCAGTTCACGAATGGTAATTTCATGCGGGTTGCCAAGGTTCATCGGGCCGGTAACAGTTTTGTCTGTTGCCATCAGCCTTACAAACCCCTCGATCAGATCGGTATAGAAGCAGAAGGATCGGGTCTGCTGACCATCGCCATAAATGGTGATGTCTTCGCCATGCAGTGCCTGAATAATAAAGTTCGAAACCACACGGCCGTCCTGCGGATGCATGCGCGGGCCATAGGTGTTGAAGATACGGGCAACCTTGATATCAAGGTCATGCTGGCGGTGGTAATCAAAGAACAGCGTTTCTGCACAGCGCTTGCCTTCATCGTAGCAGGCCCGCGGGCCGATCGGATTGACGTTGCCGCGGTAATCTTCAGTCTGCGGATGGACTTCCGGATCGCCATAAACTTCGCTGGTCGAGGCCTGGAAAATCTTGGCACCAACACGTTTGGCAAGGCCCAGCATGTTGATCGCGCCATGCACGCTGGTCTTTGTCGTCTGGACCGGGTCGTGCTGATAATGGATCGGTGATGCCGGGCACGCGAGGTTATAAATCTCGTCCACTTCCAGATAGAGCGGGAAGGTCACATCGTGACGCATCAGCTCGAAATGCGGTTTGTCGAGCAGATGGACAATGTTGTCCTTGGTGCCGGTAAAGAAATTATCTACGCACAGAACGTCATTGCCTTCTTCAAGCAGGCGTTCACACAAATGAGAACCAAGAAAACCTGCACCACCCGTAACCAGAATCCGCTTGCGTCGCCACATATCGTCTTTAACCTTATCGCTCTGATATCAAAACGGCCTGAAACTAGCAGCTTGGTTGGTGGAAAGCTACGACTTATCGTTTCGTCGACATGTCTGAAATTGCCCGATATTCCCGTTTGGTTTCAACTTGTATGAATGCTAAATACATAACCTGTTAATGGACGGGCGCTATCGTGGTTTGGGCAGATTAGCGGCTGTGATTCCGTCAAAACAATCTTCTGGTTATTGCATTCATGTCTGAGAGCTCACTTCCATCGCCCGAAGCCTTCCTCGTTGACTATGTGCGACGCCTTGAGCGGCGCAAGGACGGCGTTGGTGCAATCCATGTGCATTTTTCCAAATTGTTGCCCTTCAACCGCCGTGATCATCACATCCGGACAGCCATTACTGCGTTTGAGGAAATCGTCCCTGAAGTCACCGGACGCATTTTCACCCTGTCCAACCAGGATCTGATTTTCATCTTTGATGCGGCAGAGATGGACGAGGTCAATGCCGTCATCTTCCGGCTGAAATTCCTGTTTAATGACGATCCGCTGATCAGTGATGGCAAGGATGAAAGCGGCGCGCCTGCCACCTTCACCGACTATTACGATGTCGGGCAGCAATATAAGGAATTCCTGCATCTGACCCAGATGCTGGTCCGGGCCAATGCCAATCGCCCGAAAATCATCAGCAAGGCGGCCGAACGTCACAATGACCATCCGGAACTGAGCGATGATCGTGCACCGCTGACTCCGAAAATCCTCGGGCGAATTGATGAGTCGCTTCGCCGTGCTGATCTATCGAACCTGATGCGGCGTCAGGCGATCTGTGCCGTGGTCGGTGATGCCCATCCGACGCCGGTCTTCCATGAATTGTTTATTTCTATCAAGGATTTGCAGGATACCCTGCTGCCTGATGTCAATGTGCTGTCAAACCGCTGGCTGTTTCAGCACCTGACCGAAATTCTTGATCGCCGGATGCTTTCGCTTCTGACGCGGTCAAATGACGCGTCGGTAACGGGTTCAGTCAGTATCAATCTAAATGTTTCGACCCTGCTGTCACCCGATTTCCTGACGTTCGATAGTAACGTCAAGGCTGGTCAGCGCGGCACGATCGTGCTTGAACTGCAAAAGATCGATATCTTTGCCGATCTCGGCGCGTTCTTCTTTGCCCGTGATTTCTGCCGTGATCGCGGCTATCGCATCTGTATTGATGGCATCAGCCACCTGTCCCTGCCCTATATCAACCGCAACAAACTTGGCGTTGATATGATCAAGATGCTGTGGGATCCGGAAATGGAAAACATGGATGACGAACATCGTGAAACGATGCGTGCGGCCGTGGCTGAATCTGGTGATACCCGCGTGATCCTGTGCCGCTGCGATGATGAACGTGCGATCAAGTTCGGTCATTCGATCAACATCACCATGTTCCAGGGCCGCCATGTCGAGCAGCTTATGAACGAGCGGACAAAAAAATAGCGCCGGAAATCCGGCGCTATCGATGTTCGATCAATAAAAACGGACGATCAGGCCTCATCCTTGCCATCGATCCCGGCTTTCTCAAAAGTCGCCATGCCGGTGTGGCATTCCGCCGCCGCACGCAAAAGCGGAATGGCAAGTGCGGCCCCCGATCCTTCGCCAAGGCGCATGCCGAAATTGATCAGCGCTTCCTTGCCGAGCTTTTCAATCAGCCTTGCGTGGCCGGGTTCTGCCGACACATGCCCGACCAGACAGTGATCAAGGGCATCCGGGCGCATCGCGGCCAGAACAGCCGCCGCTGCACAGGAAACATACCCATCAAGCAACACCGGAACCCGTGAAAAACGTGCGGCAATGATCGCACCGGCCATGGCGGCAATTTCACGCCCCCCGACACAGCGTAAAACATCAAGCCCGTCATGCATCTGGTTTCTATGCAGGATGATGGCATCACCCACCACGCGCGTTTTACGGCTTAGGGTCGTGTCATCAATCCCGGTACCGCGCCCGGTCCAGTCCGCGGCATCCCCGCCATAAAGCGCATGCGAAATCGCCGCGGCCGAGGTGGTGTTGCCGATACCCATTTCACCCGGCACAAACAGATCCAGCCCCTTTTCAATCGCGCTCATGCCAAAGGCCATCGCCTCGGCACAGCCTTCATCATCCATCGCGGGTTCATTTGCAAAATCGTTGGTCGGAATTTCAAGTGCGACTTCCATGACACGCAGTTCCGCATCGACCGATTTGCAAATCTGGTTGATCGCAGCCCCGCCATTGATGAAGTTTTCGACCATCTGCTGGTTCACACTGGCCGGGAAGGCCGAAACGCCTTGCGCTACGACACCGTGACTGCCAGCAAAAACCGTGACGCGTGGGCGCGACATACGCGGACGTGAGGTGGCCTGCCAACCCGCGAGCCACAGGCTGAAATCCTCAAGCCGTCCAAGCGACCCGGCAGGCTTGGTCAATGTCGGTTCGCGTTCAAGAACGGCGGCTTGCGCTTCCGGGTCGACATCGGGAAGTTCGGCAAGAAGGGCGCGAATTTCCTCAAGATTTTGCGGCGGGTGTTTCGGATTGAACATGTGGGTCTCCGGCTGGCGGCATCGGTGCTTGATGTGTTCCGCTTGGCTTCCGCGATGGTAAGGATTAGGCTCGGAAACCAATTTATTAAAGCGGTTCAGGAAGTCAGCCCAAACTAGGCCCGGGCGCAACAGATTGCCAGTTTGAAAATCGGAAATTTATGGTGTCCAAAGATCATAACCAAAACGAAACAAATATGCAAAGCGCAGATTCATCGGGCCAATCCACCCACGACACCGCGGAAAATGCACCAATTCCGGCTTCGCCGATCTCCGATTTCTGGCGTGCTTTGGCGTTGCTAAGCCGCGTCCCGGTACGGGGGATTGATGATTTTCGAGCCGAGCTGATCGCAAGATCGGTCTGGTCGTGGCCGCTGGTCGGGCTTTTGTTGGCCGGGTTTGCCATGCTGCCCGCCATGCTGGTCTATTACCTGACAGCCAGCACCCTGATTTTTGCGATTGTAGCTTTGGCCGGTATGGTTTTGTTGACCGGCTCGATGCATGAAGATGGCATGGCTGATTGCGCCGATGGATTTGGTGGTGGTTTTGAATGCGCGCGAAAACTTGAAATCATGCGTGATAGCCATATTGGCACCTATGGCGTTGTCGCCCTGATCCTGTGTTTTGGCCTGCGTTTTATCTTGCTGTCTGCAGCTGGTGATGCCGGGCAGGCAGCCATTCTGTTTCTGGTCATGGCAATCGTATCGCGCGCCGCCGTGCCGGTTGTGATGCATATCTTGCCGCCGGCACGCGCCGATGGTTTGGGCAAGGGAGCTGGCACGCCAAGTCTGATGATGGTGGGTCTTGGCGTTGGCCTTGCCGTGATCCTTGCGCTTGTTTTGTCGGGGGTCTTGGTGACGCTGGCCATTCTGCTTGGCGGGATTCTGGCGGTCACGCTTGTCGCGGGCGTTGCGAAATGGCAGATCGGTGGTCAGACGGGCGATGTCCTGGGGGCGACCCAGATTATGACCGAGCTGTTTGTCGGCATCGCCTTTATCGCCATCCTTTGATCAGCCAGCACAACAATTAATAGGAAAGCCGTGAGCACTTTGAAAACAACCCGCTGGTGGCTGGTGCGCCATGCCCCGGTCGAAAATCCCAAACGGCTAGTCTATGGCCAAAGTGATATGCCAGCCGACCTTTCCGATCAAAAGGCGCTTGAGGCTGTAGCGCGCCAACTGCCAGCTGACGCAGCTTGGGTAACAAGCCATTTGTCGCGCACACATGCTACCGCGCGCGGTCTTCAGGGTTTCATGAGTACGGACATACCGCCAAAGGCAGAAAACGGCTTTGCCGAGCAACATTTTGGTGATTGGGAGCTGCAGAACTGGAACGATTTGCCCAGGGGCGAAACAACCCGGTTCTGGACGGACTTTGCCCGTCAACAACCGCCAAATGGTGAAAGCTTTGCCGATGTTGTTGCCCGTGTCGGCCCTGTCTTTGGTCGTCTCAGTGCGGATTGGGCCGGACGCGATATTGTGGCCGTCGTTCATGGCGGCACAGTGCGGGCGATGCTGGCCAACGCGTTGGGCTTGTCACTTGAAACCGCACTGGCGTTTCATATCGACACCCTTGGCCTGACGACACTTGAATATATCGACGGGGTCGAAGAACCGGGCTGGCGTGTGACCGGGGTCAATCAGCGCTTCTGATCGGGAATTTTGGTCAGGCTGAAGCCAGTTCGATGTCGGACGCCATGTCATCAAGCGCATGTTCCGCCAGATAACGGTCGACCATATCCGGGCTCAGATCATATTTTTCGCAGATGTCGAAAACATCGCGCAGATAGGCCTGATAATAGGGTACCGGACGGCTGCGCGATTTGCCGCGCAGCTTGGCAACATTGGGAAAATCACCAGCAAAGGATGCATTTTCAATCACCTGAATAACGGTGTCATCAATGATTGCGGCCGGCATCCCGCAATAGGTCTTGCCACAGGCCGACAACATTTTGCTCGCGGTCGGAACCGAAATGCCCGGCTGGGAAAGAAGTTCGTTCAACTCTTCCTGACCAAAATCCGAAATCGACATCAGGGTCACAAGGGTCGGCATATCGCGGACAAGCAGCGACAATGCGTTCACCCGAATGCCACGTTCATGGGACCAGATGATCGTTGCGATCACGCCTTTTGCCGCATCCTCGGCAAAGATTTCACGCACATCGCGCCGTGCCAGCGTAATCTCGCCCTCGGTCGCGTATTGTTCGAGAAATTCCTGAAAGGATTGATCCGGGCTGTTCAGACGGCCAAGCAACCCAAGCCACATGTCCTTGCGAGACGACGTGGTCCAGGTTGGCGCGTTCAACTGTCGGATTTTGGAGAGATGAGAACGAATAGCCATTGGTCTTGAAAAATCCAGATTACCCCAAGTAGTTTCGGCCAAGCGTATTCCTCGACCAGCCGGGGGGATGTCTTTAACCCCGGGTTTCACCGGACCGCGGATTTTTCCGTCTCTAGGGACCAAATTCATTCATAAGATCATCCCGGTCTCCCGGATTTGTGCGGATATGCGGAGAGAAATCGCAAAAAGATCTATATCTTTCAAGGTTTTGCGACAAAATAGCCCGTGCAAATCCGGGAGATCCGAAGGACAACTGATCTGAGAGAAAGCCCCTGCGTCAAATCCCTTGACCGGGGATCACCCCGCTCTGCGGGCTTTTCCTAGCTTTTTCTCTCATATCAGTTGCCGGGGGGATCATATGAATGAATTTGGTCCCTACCAGTTCAACAATATGATGTTGGCTGAAATGGTATGACCTCTCAAGAAGACAATTCTTACAAATACTGACCTTCCGATTAGGGTGCGTGCACAACGAAGGGTTAAGTACCCAGAATGACCTTTGGCATTTTTGGCAAACCTGATAGGTTCGGCGCACCGTTCGGTGATGGGAAATCGGTGCAAGGCCGATGCTGCCCCCGCAACTGTATCGGGTTGGGAGATCCGGGTCGGCGCTATGGCGCCAGACCAGCCACCGGGCAACCGGGAAGGCGGATCGCTTTCATGCCCGCAGCCAGGAAACCTGCCGAAGGTATCACTATTCTTTAGATGGTGGCGACGCAATCGGGCCTCGGTGGGAGGCCATGGCGAGGAAGAAACGGGATGACCCAGAATTTACCCCCCTTTGCACCCCCTGGTGGGACGCATCTGATCCTTGGCGGGGCACGATCCGGCAAAAGCCGGTTTGCTGAAAACATCATCAATCAGGCGGGCGGCGGAACCTATATCGCAACAGGGCGGGCCTGGGATGACGAAATGGCCAACCGCATCGATCTTCACAAACAATCGCGCGGCGATCTTTGGCAGACTCTTGAAGAACCGCTTGAGCTTTGTTCGGCCTTGCAGACCTGTAATATCGCGGGCGGCAAGCCGGTTCTGGTCGATTGTCTGACCTTGTGGCTGACCAATCTGATGCTTGAAGACCGCGACATTGATGGCGAAATCACAGCCCTTTGCGATCTGCTGCCAACGCTTGTCGTGCCGGTCCTTTTTGTTTCGAACGAGGTCGGCTTTGGCATCGTGCCGGAAAATGCAATGGCGCGTGCCTTTCGCGATCATGCCGGGCGCCTTCATCAACGCATCGCCGAATTGGCAGACAAGGTCATCCTGGTGGTCGCCGGCATTCCGATGCAGGTCAAATAGTAACATAAAGAATTGATTTTTGAGGATTTCAGAAATGGCACAATTGGGCAAAATCCCGGCAACCGTTATTACCGGTTTTCTGGGCGCTGGCAAAACAACCATGATCCGCAACATGCTGGAAAATGCCGATGGCAAACGCATTGCGCTGATCATTAATGAATTTGGCGATCTCGGTGTCGATCGCGGCATCATCAATGGCTGCGGCATCGAGGGCTGCGAAGAGGATGATGTGGTTGAACTGGCCAATGGCTGTATCTGCTGCACGGTGGCCGATGACTTCCTGCCAACCATCCAGAACCTGATTGATCGCGATACGCCGCCTGACCATATCGTTATCGAAACGTCGGGTCTTGCCCTGCCAAAGCCTTTGGTAAAGGCGTTTAACTGGCCGGAAGTCCGCTCACGCGTGACGGTTGATGGTGTGGTGGCTGTTCTGGATGGCGCAGCACTTCGTGATGGTCTTTTTGCCCATGATCATCATGCGGTCCAGGCCCAGCGCGAAGCCGATGACAACCTTGATCACGAAAGCCCGCTTGAAGAACTGTTCGAAGAGCAGCTTCACTGTGCCGATATGGTGGTTCTGAACAAGACGGATCTTCTGACTGATGCCGAGCGCAGCAAGGTCGAAGCCGATATCCGGGCTGAGCTGAAAAAGCCGTCGGTGAAGATCATCGCGACCGAACATTCGCGGGTGGAGAATGCCATCCTGCTGGGGCTCGGTGCCGCCGCCGAAGACGATCTTGATAGCCGCCCGAGCCACCATGACGATGGTCATGAGCATGATCATGATGATTTCGACAGCTTCGTTGTCTCGCTTGATGCAATCAGCGATCCTGCCAGCCTTGAAAAGCGTCTGATTGATGTTGTCCGCCAGTTTGACGTTTTGCGGATCAAGGGCTTCCTTGATGTGCCGGGCAAACCGATGCGTCATGTGGTTCAGGGGGTTGGTGAACGCTTCCAGCGCTATTTTGATCGCCCGTGGGCGGATGGGGAAACCCGCCGCTCGGAACTGGTGGTGATTGGTCTGCATGGCCTGGACCGTGATGCGATCGCGGCTGCCATCAAGGCTGCCTGATCCTATTTGACCTGATGAAACCTGCCTGAGACCGGCTGTAAAATGCATCCGGTCTGGGCACTTTTTCGACCTAACGACGCAAGGATACGGATCCCCAAATGCATCTATTGGCAGCCCAGCCCGGAATGGTCACCGACGGCAGTGAGGCCGTCGACCTTGGACAGCAACCCGGCGATGTGGTGATCCTGTCTGCGGCCGAGTCTGAGCTGGCCTGTCTTGCCGGGGCACAGGGGCGTCTGGTCGAGGCGTTCGGGGATGCAACACCATCCTTGCGTTTGGCAAGCTTGCTGCAGCTTGGTCACAACATGTCGGTCGATCTTTATATCGACGATGTGCTTTCCGATGCCAAATTCATCATCGTGCGCATTCTGGGCGGGCGTGGCTATTGGGATTATGGCATCGAACAACTGGTTGCCGTTGCGCGCGCCAAGGACATTCCCTTGGTCCTGTTGCCCGGTGATGATCAACCCGATGCGGAGCTGTTGTCGCTTTCGACCGTCAAGGGACGTGAATACCAGAATATCTGGCGCTACCTGATCGAGGGTGGACCACAAAATTCCGAGAATTTACTGCGTCTTATATACGAAAGCCTGAATTCAAACGTGAATTGGAACTGGTCGCCCGCCGCCCCGCTGGTCAAGGCTGGCGGCTATTGGCCGGGAAAGGCCCAGGCAAGCTTGGATGACATCAGGGAGAACTGGTTTGAAAATCAACCGGTTACACCGATCATCTTTTATCGTTCGCTGGTGCAGGCCGCCAATCTGGATGTGATTGACGCGCTGGTTGAGGAACTTTGTGCCAATGGTCTGAATCCATTACCGATTTTTGTCGCCAGCCTTAAGGATCCGGTGGCCGCCGCATTGGTCGAGGATTGGCTGGCCGAAACCAGCGCGGATTTGATCCTTAATACCACCGGCTTTGCCATATCTGTTCCGGGATCAGAACGAAAAGGCGGGCCGTTTGATGCGGTCGATGCGCCGGTCTTTCAGGTGGTGCTATCCGGCGGTGGCGAGGAAGCCTGGCGCGATGGCGTCAATGGCCTGGCTGCGCGCGATATCGCGATGAATGTCGCCCTGCCAGAGGTCGATGGTCGTATCCTGTCACGTGCTGTGTCGTTCAAGGGATCGGCTGGCAAGGATGAACTCACCCAGATTGATCTGGTGAAATACATTCCGGTGCGCGATCGCGTGGGTTTTACCGCCGAACTGGCTGCCAACTGGGTGCGCTTGCGCAGAACTGACAGCAGCGCGCGCAAGGTCGCGATGGTGATGGCGAACTATCCCAACAAGGATGCCCGCCTTGGCAACGGGGTCGGGCTTGATACCCCGGCCGGCATGATCGAAACACTGCGTGCCATGCAGGGCGAAGGATACGGGGTCGATGATCTGCCTGCGGATGGCGATGCCCTGATTGCGGCGATCAAGGCCGGGCCGACCAACGATTTCAAATCGCTTGCGACCCGCGAAATCCGTGTGACCTTGTCCCGGACGGACTATCAAAAGGCGTTTGATGCCCTGCCGCAATCCATCCGCGATCAGGTGTTTGAGGCCTGGGGCGATCCGACGAAGGATCCGTTCTATCTGGCGAGTCAGGATGCCTTTGCGCTTTCCATCCTGCCGCTTGGCAATGTGGTGGTCGGGTTGCAGCCCGCGCGCGGCTATAACATTGATCCGCTTGAAAGCTATCACTCGCCCGATCTGGTGCCGCCGCACAACTATTTCGCCTTTTATATCTGGCTGCGGCATGTGTTTGGCGTCGATGCCATCATTCATTTTGGCAAGCATGGCAATATGGAATGGCTGCCGGGCAAGTCACTGGCACTGTCCGAAGACTGCTTCCCCGAGGCCGTCTTTGGTCCGACGCCGCATCTCTATCCGTTTATCGTCAATGATCCGGGCGAAGGCACACAGGCCAAGCGGCGCGCACAGGCCGTCATCCTTGATCATTTGACCCCGCCTTTGACGCGCGCAGAAAGTTACGGGCCGCTCAAGGATCTCGAAGCGCTGGTCGATGAATATTATGACGCCGCCGCGGTTGATCCCCGCCGTCTTGCGATCCTGAAACGCGACATTCTTGAATTGGCAATCCGCATCGGTCTTGATCGTGATTGCGGGATCGAGGCCGGCGAAGACGAAGAAAGCGCGCTTGCCAAACTTGATAACTATCTGTGCGAGCTGAAAGAACTGCAGATCCGTGATGGCCTGCATATTTATGGCAAGGCCCCGGAGGACGATCTTCTGACCGATCTTTTGGTCGCACTTGCCCGTCTGCCACGCGGCGCGGAAATCGGGCCTAAGGCATCGCTGCATCGCGCGATTGCCAAGGATATTCTGTCTGATCCGGCGTTTGATCCGCTTGATTGTGCCTTTGCCGAATTCTGGCCCGGTGCCAAGCCCGATGTGCTGGCGGCATATGATGCGGGGGATATCGGGCCGTGGCGCACCACCGGCGATACCGTGGAACGGATCGAGCTTCTGGCACGTGATCTTGTCAAAGGCACAGTGAAGGCCGATCCGGCATGGTCGGCGGTATGTGACGTTATTTCTGATATCGAAACAAATATTCGCCCGGCGGTAACCGGCTGTGGCCCGGCCGAGATCGAGGGCCTTTTGCGTGGCCTTGCTGGCAAGTTTGTTGAACCCGGTCCATCGGGAGCACCGACCCGTGGTCGCCCGGATGTGTTGCCGACCGGGCGTAATTTCTATTCGGTTGATACCCGTACTGTGCCGACCCCGGCGGCCTGGCAGTTGGGCTGGAAGTCGACCGAGTTGTTGCTGGAACGGCATGTGCAGGATCATGGCGAATGGCCAACTGCGCTGGGCTTGTCGGTCTGGGGGACCAGCAACATGCGCACGGGCGGTGATGATATCGCTCAGGCGCTGGCCCTGATGGGGGTGCGCCCGACTTGGGATAGCGCATCGCGCCGGGTGACCGGGTTTGAAATCATGCCTGCATCGGTGCTGGGCCGGCCGCGTGTGGATGTGACCTTGCGCATTTCCGGCTTCTTCCGCGATGCCTTTCCGGGTCTGATTGATATGTTTGACAGCGCCGTGCGTGCGGTGGCGGACCAAACCGATGAACCGGCTGATACCAATCCGATTGCCATGCGTGTGAAGGCCGAGGCCGAAAAACTTCGAAGCCAAGGTGTGTCTGACGATCAGGCCGCCCGACAGGCCGGGTTCCGTGTCTTCGGCTCCAAACCGGGGGCGTATGGTGCCGGTTTGCAGGCGATGATTGACGAAAAGCTTTGGGAAGACGAAGACGATCTTGCCGATGCCTACCTTGCCTGGGGAAGCTACGCCTATGGCAATGGGGCCGAGGGCACGGCGGCACGCGATCTGTTTGAAACCCGGCTTTCGAAGGTCGACGCAATCGTCCATAATCAGGATAACCGCGAACATGATCTTCTGGACTCGGATGATTATTATCAGTTCGAAGGCGGAATGACATCAGCTGTGCGCAATCTGTCGGGCAAGCAGCCAACAGTTTATCACAGCGACCATTCCCGCCCCGAAAGCCCGAAAATCCGCACGCTTGAAGAAGAAATCGCCCGTGTTGTGCGCGCACGCGTGGTCAATCCCAAATGGATCAAGGGCGTGATGCGCCATGGCTATAAGGGCGCGTTCGAGATGGCGGCAACAGTTGATTATCTGTTTGCCTTTGCCGCGACTGCGCGCTGCGTTGCCGATCATCACTTTGATCTGGTCTATGACGCCTATCTTGGCGATGCCGAGGTGCGCGATTTTATTGCCGATCACAATCCCGATGCGCTTCAGGATATCAAGGATCGCCTGAAGGAGGCGATTGAACGCGGGCTCTGGCAACCGCGGCGCAACAGTGTTTCCGCCGATCTGGGAAGCTAACGGGTCAACTGCCGCTTGTTGTTGGAATCACGGGAATTTTACCGTCGGAACAAACCGGGCAGTTGAAACGTTACGTTTTCGCACCATATCTCAATTAACCAACTGTTAATAAGTTGTGAGGGACGGGGCACCCCTATCGGATCGCCTGCATGGGAAGCAGGTTGATTGAACAGATCGGAGGCCGCGATGGATATCAAGACCAACGTTCGTTTGCCTGATTATCTGCAAACTCCAATGCCTGCCCATGACAGGCATGCAGATATCATCAACTTCCTGCTTTCTGATTTTGACATGCCCGACTGGCTGAGCGCCGACTTGCACGGCAATGGCCGCTATCGCCCGGCCCGTGGGGCCATTCGCGCGGTCCTTGACGTCCGCGAACGCTTCAACGGCGTGCATCGCCCGGTAACGTTCGATGAATTTCATGCCGGCATGACGGAACTCGCCCACCATCTTCCCGGTCCGGATCAAACCAAATTTGAAATCAATGCCAAGGTGAAGATTTATTGGCGCTACCTGCAAGGGGTTGAACGTCAGGTCTGGCGCACCGCCATTGCCGTAGCTCACCTCCGCCTTGATCATTTCCCGGTGGTACGGGATTTCAAAACCCTGATTGAACAGGTCGCGATCAGCCGTGACTGGCTGGAAAAACGCCTTGAGGTGGTCGAAAAAAGCTTCCAAAGCCCGGCAACCCCGCGCAATGACGCAGTTCGCAAGGCTTTGCAACGCTTGCGCCGCATGTCGCCGGGGGATCGCCTTCAACTGTTTAACAAGGCCCGGATGCGCCGCCCGGAACTGCGCAATATCGACATGCGCGAACCCGATAAATGGGCCGATCTGGTGACTGGCGATCTTGGATTGACCACCGGTGAAAGTGCCAGCTGTTAAAGTGTTCTGGCGCAACTGACTTCAAAAGCGCGATCTTACGGGTCGCGCTTTTTGTTTGCGGGATTGTCTTGGCCAATGCAGGCGGGCAAACTCGTTCTGCAACATTTCAGGCAGGCAGGCGCACCGCGTGAAGAACTTGATTTCAAAATCCTTTTTGCTCCCGGCAGTGATGGTTGTTGCTCTACTGGCAAATGGTTCATTGGCACAGGCAGATAACGCCTTGCACTGGACATCTGTGCCAAACGGCCCTTTTCACTGGCAGCTTCAGGGAACGCTTGATGTGGATGACAATATCCGCGTTGTCGGTGCTGATCTGTTCGATACGTCGGCTGATCAGGTTGCAGCCTGGCGCGCGGCCGGGCTTTATCCAATTTGCTATATCAATGTCGGCGCGGTTGAGGACTGGCGGGATGATGCCAAGGAATTCCCGCAAGATGTGATCGGCCAGCCCTATTGGAGGTGGGATGGCGAAAACTGGCTTGATATCAGCCGCTTTGATCGCTTTGCCGATGTGATCACAGCCCGTCTTGATTTGTGCCGGGACAAAGGATTTCTGGCGGTTGAGCCCGATAACATCGATGTCTTTGAAGCCGATCAAAGCAGCAAGCCAACCGGTTTTGACATCACACGCGAAGATCAGCTGCGCTATGTGAACTGGTTGATCACGGAGGCCCATGCGCGCAGCCTTGCCATCGGGCAGAAAAATGCCGCCGACCTTGTGCCCGATCTTGTCGATCAGATGGATTTTGCCCTTCTGGAATCGGCCCATCGGCTGGGTTTCATGGGTGAATTTGACCCCTATGTCGCGCAGGGAAAGCCGGTTTTTGCTGTCGAATATATCGATGAAGGGGCCGATGCAGCGGCCTTTTGTCCAGCTGCTGATGCCCACGGATTTCAGGGCGTGATTGCACGTACCGACCTTGATCACGCACCGCAAAACTGCCCTTGATCCCGGAGGTGGTTTCGCCGCATTCTGGGGCGGCATTTCAAAGGGAAGAAACAATGACTGACAAAAGCCAGCCAGACGTCGATGTCAACGCGCGCCATGATGAAAAAATGAAGAAAATCAAGGCCGCGCGAGACAAGATGATGGCCCAGAAAATCGATAAAAAGGGCCTGATCATTGTCCATACCGGCAAGGGCAAGGGCAAGTCATCCTCGGCCTTTGGTATGGCGATGCGCTGTGTCGGCCATGACATGAAAGTTGGCGTTGTTCAGTTCATCAAGGGCGGCTGGGAAACCGGCGAGGCCAAGCTTCTGAAAAAATTTCCTGATCTTTGTGAATTTCACGCCATGGGCGCGGGCTTTACCTGGGAAACCCAGAACCGTGCGCAGGATGTTGCATTGGCACGTGAAGCCTGGAACAAGGCATTGGAAATGCTGCGTGATCCGAGCTACTCAATGGTCATTCTTGATGAGATCAATATCGTCCTGCGCTATGATTTCCTGCCGCTTGAGGATGTGCTTGAAGCACTCGCCAACAAACTTCCCGATCAGCATATCGTGCTTACCGGGCGCAATGCTCCGGATACCCTGATTGAGGCCGCCGATCTGGTCACGGAAATGACCATGGTCAAACATCCGTTCCGCGAACAGGGCATCAAGGCACAGATCGGCGTCGAGTTTTGATCGGACGCCGATCACCCATATGAAAGTTTTGAAACCGGAATGAGTGTGCAATCTGTTCCCGCCCTGATGTTGCAAGGTACCGGTTCCGATGTCGGGAAATCCTTGCTGGTGGCCGGATTGTGCCGGGCCTATGCCCGCCGGGGCCTGAGGGTCCGCCCGTTCAAACCGCAAAACATGTCGAATAATGCCGCCGTCACCGATGATGGCGGCGAGATCGGCCGCGCACAGGCGCTTCAGGCGCGGGCGGCGGGCGTTGCCACGACGGTTCATATGAATCCGGTCCTGCTCAAACCGCAAAGCGATATCGGTGCGCAGGTGGTCGTCCAGGGCAAGGTCCTGACCAGCGCCAAGGCACGCGATTATTACCGGCTGAAACGGGATCTTCTGCCCAAGGTGGTCGAAAGCTTCGAGATCATGGCATCGGATGCCGATCTTGTCCTGATCGAAGGGGCCGGATCACCGGCCGAGGTCAATCTGCGGGCATCCGACATCGCCAATATGGGTTTTGCAGAGGCCGTTCAGGTCCCGGTCATTCTGGTGGGTGACATTGATCGCGGCGGGGTAATTGCCTCGATCGTTGGGACGCATGCGTTATTGTCGGAGGATGATCGCCGCTGGCTTAAGGGCTATGTGATCAACAAGTTTCGTGGCGATGTCTCGCTGTTTGAGCCGGCGACCGGCATCATTGCTGAAACCTGCGGTCTTGAAAGTTACGGTATCGCAACGTACTGGCCAAATGCCCATAAACTCCCCGCCGAAGATGGCGTGGCGCTCGAAAAGGCCGGGAGATATCACAGAAACAGCGGCGAAGACGCGGGCAAAGTCCTGCGCATTGCCGTGCCGCATCTGCCGCGCATTGCCAATTTTGATGACCTTGATCCGCTGGCGGCCGAGGATGATGTGGAATTGCTGGTGATCAAGCCGGGGCAGGTGATTCCCAGCAATTGTGATCTGGTGCTGTTGCCGGGTTCAAAATCGACCATGGCCGACCTTCGGTTCCTGAAAGAACAAGGTTGGGATATCGATATTCTCGCCCATCATAGGCGTGGCGGCCATGTGATCGGCATTTGCGG
This sequence comes from Thalassospira sp. HJ, assembly GCF_000948415.1. Classification (GTDB taxonomy): domain Bacteria; phylum Pseudomonadota; class Alphaproteobacteria; order Rhodospirillales; family Thalassospiraceae; genus Thalassospira. Next base: position 146,492 of record NZ_JYII01000021.1, read on the forward strand.
CGGCTATCAGATGCTGGGCCGCATGGTCCATGATCCCAATGGCGTCGAGGGTGAGCCCGGCAGTGAGGCCGGGCTTGGCTTGCTTGATATTGAAACCGTCATGGCCGGGGACAAGACGCTGCGCAAGACGCGTGGCATGACCATAGGGCATGATGCTGGGCTTGCCGTCGGGACACCTGTCGATGGCTATGAAATCCATATGGGTCAAACAGATGGACCGGATCGGGCGCGCAGCTGGCTTGATCTGAGTGGTGTTTCTGATGGCGCGATGAGCCCTGATGGCCGGGTTCTGGGCTGTTATCTGCATGGTTTGTTTGGCAGCGATGATTTCCGCCATGCCTTTCTGGGGCGGTTACGCTCGGGTGATGCCCATCAGACGACGCATTTCGAGGCTGGCATTGACGCCGCCCTTGATGAACTGGCCGATCATCTGGAAGCCTGCCTTGATCTTGACGGCATGCTGGAACTGGCAAAAAGCCGCGCCTGACGGGCCGGTTTTAAGCTTTATGTCAGCCATGACCGGTACGTATGGCAAAATTGCACTTCCCGGTGCTTGAAGCTCTTTACTTCGCACGCGTTGCATGGTTTGAGATATCTTGCAGTTCCGGGTTGGAAACGAACCGGGTTATTTGCGGTTTTGGGAATGTTTGCGACCCCGGGGCGGGTCTTTGCAAAACGTTCATCCTTGGTCGGGTATCTTCACGCTCATGCGTCAGTTATATCATTTTTGGCTCTCACCTTTTTCGCGCAAAGTCCGTCTGGTCCTGGCCGAGAAGAAGCTCGATTTCGAACTCGCAGCCGAACCGGTCTGGGAGCGGCGTGACGATTTCCTGCTGCTCAATCCGGCGGGTGAGGTCCCTGTTCTTGTCGAAGAAGACGGGGCGGTGTTTTGTGACTCCACCGTCATTTGCGAGTATCTCGACGAGGTCTATGAGGACGAGCCGAAACTGTTCGGATCGGACGCAAAGCAGCGTGCCGAAATCCGCCGCCTAGTCGCGTGGTTTGATGGCAAATTCAATCGCGAGGTCACCGACCATCTGCTGGGTGAAAAGCTTCTCAAACGCTTCTTTTCGACCGGCACCCCCGATACCAAGGTCCTGCGCGCCGGGCGCACCAATGCGGCCTATCACATGGACTATATCGGCTGGCTGTTTGAACGCCGCAATTGGCTGGCCGGTGATCACCTGACCATGGCCGATCTGGCGGCTGCCGCACAGGTATCCGTGATCGACTATATGGGCGATATCAACTGGTCGAAACATCCCCGCGCCAAGGACTGGTACATGCGGATCAAAAGCCGCCCCGCCATGCGCGATATTCTCGCAGACCGACAGGCCAGCTTCCCGCCATCCAGCCATTATGCGGAACTGGATTTTGAATGACGAATTCATCCATATCTGATGAATTCTACCCTGCCGGAGGCCTCAATACGGCCAGTTACGATCTTCGCGCTGATCTTGATCGTAAGATTTTCGAAGATCCCATTCCCTTCTATTCCCGTCTCGCAGAAAGCCTCGCACACGAGAACGGTGTGCTTGAACTGGGCTGCGGCACCGGGCGGATCAGTGCCGCGATTGCCAGGCTCGGTATCGCGGTTGAGGGGCTTGATCTATCCCCCGCAATGCTGGATCAGGCGCGTGCCAATTACCCCGATCTGACATGGCATCTTGGCAATATGTGCGACTTCGATCTGGGACGTCAATTTGATCTGGTCATCATCCCGTTTCGCGGGCTTCAGGAAGTCACCGATGCAACCGATCAGCGACGTGCCCTTGAGCGCGCCTTTGCCCATCTGAAACCGGGCGGGGCAATTGCGCTTGATCTGATGGATCCCGATTTGCGCTATTGCTTGCCCGAAGGCGATCCGGACCCGCTGGAGCTTCCCGTCTTTCCAATGCCTGATGGTGTCGGTAAGCCGGGCAGTCGCCTTCGTATCACGGCGATGGAACGCACCAATGATCCCCTGACCCAGAAGTTCAGCGAACATTGGCGCTTTGAAGAAATCAATGATCTGGATGAAGTGATTAAGCGCGAGGATTGCTGGCATCATCTGCGCTGGGTTCATCGCAGTGAAATGCGCCTTATGTTGGAGTTGTCCGGTTTCGTTTCGATAACGGAATTTTCGGATTTTCAGGGCAATCCGCCGAAATATGCCAGCAATCAGGTCTGGATGGCAAAACGGCCGGACTGATGCCCGGCCGCTATTATCAGGTATATTGGCTTTGATCGGTTTGGCGATCAGTTTCCGGCAAACTTCGCAGCACTGGTCATGGTTTCCGCACGTTCGTCACTGGTCAGCGGCACCAGACCGTTATCAGCAAGCAAGCCTTCTTCGCCAATCACTGCTTCGGAGACATAGGTCGAGATGAACTCGCCCAGGCTCTGGACCAGCTGCTGGTGGTCATCCTTGACGTAAAGATAAAGCGCGCGCGATGCCGGATAGCTGCCATCAAGGATGGTTTCGTAATCCGGCTCGATGCCGTTGATCGGAACGCCCTGCAGGCGCTCGCGGTTGCGATCCAGATTGTTAAAGCCCATCACGCCATATGAGGTCGGGTCTTTTTCAAGCTTGCTGATGACAAGGCGGTCATTTTCACCTGCCTCGATATAGGCGCCATCTTCGCGAAGCGTACGGCACAGCAAGCGGAAGCTGTCAGGGTCGGATGCCTCAAGGCTTGCGATATCGGAAAATGTCGCGCAGCCCTGATCAAGCAAAAGCTGACCCATAAGATCGCGTGTGCCAGATGTCGGCGGCGGGCCATAAACGCGGATTTTAAGATCCGGCAGGCTCGGGTCGATATCGGACCATTTTTCATGCGGGTTCGGAACACTTGCGCCATTGACCGGAACCGTACGTGCAAGGGCCAGATAAAGCTGGCGGGCGGTAAGTTCCATGGCCGGCGCTTCGCGTGAGCCCAGCATGACAATGCCGTCATAGCCGATCTTGATTTCGCTGATATCGCGAACAGAGTTCGCCGCACAAATTGCGGTCTCCGACCCGGTAATCGGGCGCGATGCATCAACAATATCGGGGAACTGTTCGCCAATGCCGCCACAAAACAGCTTGAAGCCGCCGCCAGATCCGGTGCTTTCAACCACCGGGGCTGGTGCGCCGGTGGTCTTGGCGAAATGCTCGGCGACCTTGGTGGTCAGCGGAAAGATCGTCGAGGATCCGACAATCCTGATCTGATCGCGGGCTTCTGCAGCCGGTGCTGCCAGAAGTGTGATTGATGCGGCAAGGGTAGCCAAGGCAAACGTGCGACGCATTTCGTCCCCCAAAAAACTTTCCGGTGATGGACCGGCAAATGGTTCTACCGGTCATATACAAGGAAATCGATCACCGTGAACCTGTTTTCTGAACTGACGGAGAACCGTCAGTCCGATCCGGTGCGAACATCCATCTTCTCTATATTCGCTTTTGCCGCATCGGCAACAGGGGTTCCGTTTGAAAGTTCTATGACAGTTAGCCAATCACGCCGTGCGAGATCCTTGTCACCGGCGATCTGATGCAGTTTGCCGCGCTCAAAAAGTGCCTGCACATTCTGGGGTTCGCGGCCCAGAACATATTCGATATCGGTCATTGCCAAATCGTAACTTTCAAGCAGGCGCCACGCCGATGCCCGGTAAATCAGGGCTTCGGTATGATCGGGCTGAAGATCAAGGGCGGCATTCAGATCATCAATCGCCTCCCAATACTGCCCGGCAAGGCCAAGCGCCATGGCGCGATCGACCCAAAGCTGCGGGTTATTGGGCACCAGCTCAAGCGCGCGACTTTGATCGCGCCAGGCAAATTCAAGGTTATCGGCCATCATCCAGGCCTGACCGGCCTGGGCCAGCATACCGGCAACCACACCCGGTCCGGCTGTGCTGTCCTTGGCAAGCGCATCAAGGCGGGTCGCGGCCTCTTCATATTTGCCAAGCGATATCAGGGCGACGGCAACGCAGTGGCGTGCCGGTTCCCCACCGCCCAAGTCGCGCCAGGCAATCGCACTTTCAAATCCGTCTTCGGGCTTAAGCTGGGCCAGCTTGATGCAGTCGCGATATTGCTGGCTTTCTTCCTGTGTCATGCCACCGTTGCTTTCGGTCTGGGCACGGGCATCGGGTATGTTTGCGCCGATGCCAACCAACCCCGCCAGACACAGCAAGCCTGTGGCGCGCGCGCGTAGCGAGGAACCGGAAAGTCGTGACATGAAAAAGCTCCGTCTTTGGCAAAAATTTCTCGCAGCCACCATAGAAGATCAATCAGTCGATCCACCATGATTGATTGCGCATATCTGAAGTCTCACAACATGAAAACGGCAAGATAATGATTGTTGTTCCCAAAGCGGGCGTTTGCGGGAACAAATCCCCCTGCCAAAAGGTTTTGTCTGTATGGGACAAGGCCGCTACTGTGCCTTCAAACCAAATCGCCGTGATAAAAGGTGCCTTGATGACCAATAAGCTGTTCTGTTTCGGATTGGGATTTTCCGCCCGCCTTGTCGCCAAAGCGCTTCAGGCAGAAGGCTGGAAAATTGCCGGCACTACCCGAAGTACCGATAAGGCCGAGCAGCTAAAGGCCGAGGGTATCGAACCCTTCATATTTTCTGATGATCAACCGATTGCCGATATCGCGACGGCCCTTAAGGGCGTAACCCATGTTCTGGCATCCGCCCCACCCGGTGGGCAGGGTGATCCGGTGATCCATCACCATGGCAGCGACCTTGCAGCCCTGCCGTCTGGCACCTGGATCGGATACCTTTCGACCACCGGAGTTTACGGTGATCGCGACGGTGCCGAAGTGACCGAGGAAGATGAACTTATACCGAGTGGCAAGCGCGGACGCAGGCGGGTCGCGGCGGAAAAGGCATGGTTTGATCTTGGCCGTCGACATGATCTCTGTGTGCAAAGCTTCCGCTTGGCCGGTATCTATGGCCCGGGGCGCAATGCACTTGAAACCGTGCGATCAGGTCGGGCACGCCGGATCGTCAAACCCGGTCAGGTCTTTTCACGCATCCATGTCGAAGACATCGCCCAGACGGTTCTGGCATCGATCAAGCAACCCAATTGCGGGGCGGCCTATAATGTTTGTGATGATGACGCGGCCCCGCCGCAGGATGTCATCGCTCATGCTTGCGGATTGCTTGGGGTGGATCCGCCACCCGAACAGAATTTCGCCACTGCCAAGCTCAGCCCGATGGCAGCAAGCTTTTATGAAGACAACAAGCGCGTTTCAAATGCGCGAATGAAGCAGGAACTGGGTGTAAAGCTGCGCTATCCGGATTATCGGGCCGGTTTGATGGCGCTTCATGATGAAATTCTGGCCAGATTGCAGGCCCGGGACGAAAATGTTTAATAAAACCGCATTGTTGACCACAATAGCGGGTCGTATATAACCCAAGAGCCTGCGGAAAATCATATCGTCGCCTGTTTCTGTTTTAGCACCATATGATTTTCCACAGGACCCGTTTCGGACCGGATCGCCTGCGCAGTCCGGACCACAAGGCCACCGAGTACCGGCACGTGATGCGGACATCGTCCACATCTTCCCGACCGGCAAGGAGAGAGTAAGCATGGATCGTCGTATTGTAACCGTCTTTGGCGGCACCGGATTTGTCGGACGTCATATCGTCAAGCGTCTGCTTGAGCGCGATTATATCGTTCGCGTCCCGACCAGAAGCTTTGAGCGCGTCAAGAAGCTCAAACCGATGGGCTATCTGGGCCAGGTTGTCCCGGTCCATTGCGATGTGCGCAACGAAGACAGCATCAAGGGCGCGCTTGAAGGATCCGAAGCGGTGATCAACCTGCTGGGTATTCTCTATGAGCGCGGCAGCAAGAATTTCCTCAACATCCACGTCAAGGCGGCCAAACGCATTGCCGAGGAAGCCAAGGCAGCGGGCGTAAAAACCCTACTGCATATGTCGGCACTGGGTGTGGATAAAAACAGCTCGGCCAATTATGCGACTTCGAAGCTGGCTGGAGAAAAGGCCGTGCGCGAAGTCTTCCCGGATGCGGTGATCTTCCGCCCGTCGGTTATCTTTGGCCAGAATGACAACTTCCTGAACAAGTTCGCCACCATGGCGCGTTTCTCGCCGGTTCTGCCGGTCGTTGGTGCGCCGGGCCTGCCGAAAGTTGATCTCGGCGAAGGCAAGGTCGATCTGCACGGCGAAGGTGGTCCGAAATTCCAGCCGGTCTATGTTGGTGATGTTGCCGATGCCTTTGTCGCAGCCCTGACCGAAGGCAAATCTGCCGGTAAGACCTATGAGCTTGGCGGACCGGAAACCTATTCCTTCATGGCGCTGCTGCAGGACATGCTGCGCATCACTCGTCAGCGCGCCATCCTGATGCCGGTTCCGTTCTGGCTGGCCTCGATCAAGGCATTCTTCCTGCAGTTCCTGCCGGTACCGCCGATCACTCCGGATCAGGTCCGGTTGCTGAAAACCGATAACGTTGTTTCCGAAGGTGCGGACGGTTTTGCCGAACTTGGCATTACCCCAAACAGCCTGGAAGCAATCGCACCCTCCTATCTGAAACGCTTCTGCCCGCCGCGCAAATCGGGCGAGTTCCGCCGTTTCGTCTAAGGCGTGCGAATCTAAGATACAAAAAACCCCGCCGACAGATCGGCGGGGTTTTTCTATTAAGATGGGCAGCATAGGCGCCGCCTGTGAAACAGGTGATCAGCTATGCTAGAGGAAGTCACCAACAATGCCGATGATCTCTTCGCGTGACGGTGCCTGAATGACCGGCTCGCCGCCCGGACGTTCGATCATGATGACCGGAATGCCTAAATTGCGCGCTGCCTCGATCTTGGCATAGGTCGCACCCCCGCCGCTATTCTTGCTGACGATGACATCGATCTCGTGGCGTTCAAGAAGCTCGGTCTCGCTTTCAACGCTGAATGGGCCACGGGCAAACAGCCATTCACCATGTTCCAGATCAAAAGGATCGCGCGGGGCATCAACGGTGCGGACAAGCAGCCATGTTTTTTCAAGCCCTTCAAAGGCATGCAGGTTCTTCGCCCCACTTGCAATCAATGCGCGTGTGCCGACTTCAGGCAGGATTTTCGCGGCTTCCTCGATCGATTGCACCGAAATCCAGTTGTCCTTGTCGGTCTTTTCCCATGCCGGGCGGTGGAACTGAATGCAGGGCATGGCGACCGCGTGACAGGCCTGGGCGACATTGTGCGAGATTTCGGTGGCATAGGGATGGGTGGCGTCAATCACCAGATCGATCTGTTCGCTTTTGACATAGGAAATAATGCCTTCGGGTCCGCCGAAACCGCCAATGCGGACCGGCACGCCATCGGGCAGGCTGGGGGCGCTGGTGCGCCCGGCAAGCGAAAGCTGCAGGCGAATGTCGCTGCCAAATTCATGCAGCAGGTCTTCGGCAATGCGATTTGCGTCTCCGGTCCCGCCAAAAATAAGGATGTGCTTCGGACGGCTGGCAGGACGGGCGAGGGACATGGGCAGAAAACCTTTTTGTTGCTTTGTCGTTTGGTCGGATCGGCTGACAACCGGTCTGCGGGACCAGTTTAACGAACCAATCGTTACGATGTAACTGGTCGGAACCGATCAAAATCGCCAATGCCGTGGCGGGCAACGATGGTGCCGCTGCGATCGGTAATGACGATTTCGACCGCCGATGCACCATCAAGCGTGGCACGCGCGGATTCGCAGGCCTGACGGGCAATGGTGTCTTCAATTTTAACGTTTGCCGCCTGACAAAGTTCCAGAACCTGTTTGGCTGTGTTGGCGGTGCGACACTGCTCTTGCAGGCTTTCATCGCCGCCACATGTCGCCACTGTTTGCGTCAGTCGATCAAAATCGACCTGTGATCTGCTTGAATGCAAATCAAGATGACCTTGGGCAAGCTTGACCAGCTTGGCAAAACCGCCAGCAATGCTGACAAAGGCAATCGGGTTCTTGCGCAGATATTTGAGCATCCCGCCGACAAAGTCGCCCATATCCAGAATGGCTTCTTCGGGCAGGCCATAGAACGCCCGAATGGCGGCCTCTGACGTTTTGCCAGTTGCCCCGGCAACGTGTTCGCGCTTGGTGGCACGCGCGACATCAATGCCGCGATGGATGGAATGAATCCACGCTGAACAGCTAAACGGAATGACAATTCCCGTCGTGCCCAGAACCGACAATCCACCAACAATGCCAAGGCGCCCGTTCCATGTTTTGGTGGCGATCTCGGCACCGCCGGGAATGGAAATCTCGATCTCGACATCGGCATTTGCGCCAAACTGATCGCAAAGCGCTTCGATCTGTCCGACCATCATTTCGCGTGGCTTGGGATTGATCGCGGGTTCGCCCGGCGGTAATGGCAATCCCGGTTTGGTGATGGTTCCTACCCCCTCGCCGGCATGGAATGTGATGCCGCTTCCGGGCTTACCGATGCGCACGGTCGATATGATTTCCGCCCCGTGGGTGACATCGGGATCGTCACCGGCATCCTTGATCACGCTGGCCCGCGCCCAACCATCGCCCTTTTCCGCCTTGACCAGCTGAAATGTCGGGGTTTCCCCACGCGGAAGGGTGATGGTGACCGGATCAGGAAACGCGCCGGACAGCAATGCCTGCCACGCCGCACGGGTTGCAGCGGTGGCACAGGCCCCCGTGGTCCATCCCTTGCGCAGTGGTCCGTCCGGTTTTCGCGTCATCAGATGATTTTTTCCTGTTAATCGTGCCGGTGTTTTCGGTATTGAGGGCGCGGGTGAAAGTCGCTTGGGAAACTCAATTAAACATCATTAATTATGTTGTTTGAAAAGTTATACGAAAAAATATCGGAAATATGTTGTGCGTATCGTTTGATTGCTGTTTAACATATCTTCTTGATGTGGTCCTGCACAGAGGGCTGCATTCCATTTAAGTAGAAGTAATACGTGATGACGAACCTTGGTGTTGATTTTCCGGTTTTTGAACCGGGTTGGGTATGGCTTGTTGGCGCGGGGCCGGGTGATCCCGGTCTGTTGACGCTGCATGCCGTCAATGCCATGCAACAGGCCGATGTCGTTGTCTATGATGCGCTGGTCGATGAACGGATTTTGAACCTTCTGCGCAGTGACGCCGAGCGCATCTATGCCGGCAAGCGCGGTGGTCGTCCGTCATCCAAACAAACCGATATTTCCCTGCAGCTTGTCGAACTGGCCAAACAGGGCCTGCGTGTCCTGCGCCTGAAGGGTGGCGATCCGTTCGTCTTTGGCCGCGGCGGGGAAGAAGGCATGACGCTTGTCGATCACAATGTGCCCTTCCGCGTTGTGCCGGGCATTACCGCTGGCATCGCCGGTGCGGCCTATGCCGGTATTCCGACCACCCATCGCGATTGCAACTCGTCTGTCACCTTTGTCACCGGTCACGGATCAAGTGGCGATGTTCCGGACAATATCAACTGGGCGGCCCTTGCCAAGGGTGCGCCGGTGCTGGTCATGTATATGGCGATGAAACATCTGCGCCGGATTTCTTCGGAACTGATGAAAAATGGCCGGGCGGCGGATGAACCGCTTGCCGTGATCAGTCAGGCAACCACACCGGGGCAGGGCATTCTGATCACCACCCTTGAAAAGGCGGCTGATGATGTCGAACGCGAAGGCGTGGAACCGCCTGCGGTGTGCATTCTGGGCAAGGTTGTCGGGCTGCGCGATCGTCTGAACTGGCTTTCGCCGCAGGATGATGTGACCGCCGTGCGCCACGTGCCGTTCGAACAGGTGTTTGACCTGATCACCACACCGGCTGATCCCCTGAAAGACTAACTGCTTAGGCCATCCATTCAGGACGGCAACAGATTGATATATATCGTTGCCGGGGCGATTGGCGATTGTACAATCGCAGCAATTCTTTTGACCCGGATGGATCATGGACGAACAGCAGGTATTGATACGCATCCTTGAAAGCGGTTGGGCACAATGTGCCGATATCGTGCGCACGGATGGCGGCGTGCTTTTGACGGCACTTGTGGCGGGCCTTGTCGGCAGTGCGACCCATTGCGTTGGCATGTGTGGTCCGTTCGTCATCAGCCAGGTCACCAGCCGGATGGAACAGCTCCCGGTCGAAAAAATGAGCGAGTTCCGTCGTCTGACCGGTGCGGCCCTGCTGCCCTATCAGTTCGGGCGTTTGTCAACTTATTGCCTGCTCGGCATTTTGGCCGGCTATTTCACCGACAGCATCAGTGTCCTGACCCGTGTCTGGTGGATCGGGCCGGTCCTGCTGATTGCGGCGGGTTTGTTTTTCCTCCTGTTTGGCATTCTTGGCCTGATGCCCCATCTGGGCGGCTTGTTGCCATCGACCGGTGAATCACGCTGGTGGAACAAACTGGTCGGCAATCATGCGCGTGGGCTGTTTGCCGCTCCTTTTGGTTGGCGGGGCTATTTGCTCGGTGTGATGCTGGGCTTTATTCCCTGTGGCTTGGTCTATGGCGCGCTTGTCATGGCGGCTGCCACCGGGGCTGCGCTCAATGGCGGGGTGGTGATGCTGGTCTTTGGTCTTGGCACCGTGCCGATGCTGTTTGTCACCGGTTTTGTCGGACAATATGCCGCACAGCGGTTCCGGGCCCTGATGGTGCCGGTCGGGCGTGGGCTTATGATTATTAACGGTGTGATCCTGTTTGCCTTGGCGGCAGCGACACTTGCCTAACGAATGGCCGGCATACCAAAGCCCCGTATTTTCAGGGGATTGTGATCAAGTGTGAGCTTTCCCACAGGGGCTGACCTTGCAAGAATGACCGGGATATTTATAGTGCCGGGTCAGTTTGTGACGCACAAAGATCGGTTGTCTGTAACGGCATAACCGGCAAAGACATGAGGGTGGACGCGTGAGCAAAAAGACGCTTCTGGCAATTCTGGGTATTGCCCTAGTTCTTGGGATCGGCCTGACCTATCGTCTGATGATGATGGGAACCGAAACCGGATCATCAGGTTCGGCTGCCATCGGCGGTTCGTTCGAACTGGTCAATCAGGATGGCGAAACCGTCACCCAGGAAGACTTTGCGGGCAAATACATGCTGGCCTATTTCGGCTATACCTTCTGCCCGGATGTCTGCCCGACCGAATTGCAGGTCATGGGCACCGCCCTTGATATGATGCCCCAGGACATCGCTGATGAAATCACCCCGGTCTTCTTCACCGTCGATCCAGAACGCGACACGGTCGAAGCAGTTGCCGAATACGTCCCCTATTTCCATGAACGCATGGTTGGTTTGACTGGCACGGTCGAACAGACGACGGCGGCTGCCAAGGCCTATCGGGTCTATTACGCCAAGGCGATCCCCGAAGGTCAGCCCGAAGACACCGACAGCTATCTGATGGACCATTCATCGTTTGTCTATCTGATGGATCGCGAGGGCAAATTCGTCCGTCACTTCAATTACGGCACCAGCCCCGAAGACATGGCAAAGGGTGTGACCGAGGCCGTCAAAAAGAACGGCTGATAATGTGATTGAGTTTGGCTCCCAAGCCGCGCAATGCCATGATCACGGCTGATGAATTCGGCTCGGAGACAGCCTAGGGTCAGGACCTACTGATTTGGTGTGAATGGCAGACGTTATATTTGTGAAATCCAAGGAAGAGCCCGCCGGGCGGGCCGGCATCCCGGCCAAGGGGTTTGACGTCGGAGTTTGCAAATATAACGTCTGTCCTTCGGATTAACCGGATTTGCACGGGCTACATTGTCGCAAAGCCTTGAAAGATGTATATCTTCCTGCGGCTTTGCTCCGTGTATCCGTACAAATCCGGTGAACCATTCACACCAAATCAGTAGGTCCTGACCCTAAATGCCTGACACCATTCCGGGGATCGTGATCGCGGCCCCCGCGTCCAACAGTGGCAAAACCGTGATTACCCTGGCGCTTTTGCGTGCCCTGACACGTAGCGGTCATGCGGTTGCTGCGGCCAAAACCGGTCCGGACTATATCGATCCCGCTTTTCAGGCCGCGGCCTGCCGCGATACCTGCATCAATCTTGATCCATGGGCGATGACACCCGATCAGATCAAGGGCCTTGCGACCGACCACGTCAAAGGCAAAGCCTTTTTGATGTGTGAAGGGGTGATGGGCCTGTTTGACGGGGCGGCGAATGGTGATGGCTCGACTGCTGATCTTGCGGCCCTTGCCAGGTGGCCGGTTGTTCTGGTTGTCGATGTCAAAGGGCAGTCGGCATCAGCCGCGGCTGTCATTTCAGGCTTTGCCAAATTTCGCGATGACATCAATGTCGCCGGTGTGATCCTTAACCGTGTCGGAAGCGACCGCCACAAACAAATGATCGTTGATGCCTGCGCCAAACATCTGCCCGACCTGCCGGTTCTGGGCGCGGTCCGGCGTAGCGAAGATCTGATCCTGCCCGAACGCCACCTTGGTCTGGTGCAGGCGGGTGAACATTCCGAACTTGATGCGTTGCTGGATCGTGCGGCTGATATCATCAGCCAAGATGTTGATCTCAATACCTTGATCGCACTGATCGATCAGAAGTCCGGGAAGGCCAAGAAAGCCGGAAAGTCTGGCAAATCCGCGAAGGCCGAACAAAACGCCCCAGTGATTGCCCCGCTCGGGAGCCATATCGCGGTGGCGCGGGATGCCGCCTTTGCCTTTAGCTATCCCCATCTTCTGGATGGCTGGCGCGCAAGTGGTGCGAAGATTTCCTTTTTCTCGCCACTGGCCGATGAGGCCCCCAGCCCCGATTGCGATGCGATCTATCTGCCCGGCGGTTATCCCGAGCTTCACGCCGAAACCCTTGCCGCCGCCAAAGTCTTCAAGGCCGGGATGCGGGATGCGGCCCAAAAGGGTGTCCTGATTTACGGTGAATGCGGGGGCTATATGACCCTTGGCAAGGGCCTTGTCGATGCCAGTGGCACACGCCATGAAATGCTGGGGCTATTGCCGCTTGAAACAAGCTTCGCCAGCCGCCGGCTGCGTCTTGGCTACCGGGAGGCGCAGCTGGGCATCCCGACCCCGTTTGGTCCGGCGGGCATGAAGCTGCGCGGACATGAATTTCATTATGCGACGACGCTTTCGGAAGACGGCATGCCGTTTTGCCGGATGAAAACGGCAACCGGTCTTGATCTAGGGCCAGCAGGGCTGGTGGAAGGCCGTATTTTCGGCTCCTTCTTCCATATGATCGCACAGAGTTGATCAAAGCGGTATCAGACGTGAATTCATCGGGGCATACGTGGTGCTTAGACTGTGTTATGTCTGATCGACGGCCCGATTGAGAGAGACCATGGATAAAAAAGCCCCCGCTGCGATAGGACCTGAACCGTTCTGGGAAACCAAGACACTTGCGGAAATGACGCAGGAAGAATGGGAATCCCTGTGCGATGGCTGTGGCAAATGTTGCCTGCACAAGCTTCAGGATGAAGAAGACGATTTCGTCTATTACACCTCGGTCGCCTGTCGGCTGCTTGATTGTCATAGCTGCCGTTGCAAGGACTATCCCAATCGTACTGAACACGTTCCTGATTGCGTCCAGCTTTCCAAGGAAAATGTCGAAACCCTGAACTGGATGCCGTCAACCTGTGCCTATCGCCTGCTGGCCGAGGGCAAACCACTGCCCGATTGGCATCCGCTGAAAACCGGTTTCCCTGACTCGGCCATCATGGCGGGCATGTCGGTGCGCGGCATGGCCATCCCCGAAGATGAAGCCCACCCGGATCTGACCCGCTATATCGTGAAATGGCCCGCCTGATACAATTTGGCGTTGTAGTGGGTCCTTAAGCAACTCTCAGAAGGGTAACGTTAGGTCTCCTTGCAATGAGTGTCCTGCTTTCCCACCTGAATGAAATCAGAAATTGAAATCATCAGGAACGGGCAATGTTTGGCAAAAGCAGTGGTAGTAAAGACGCACAGCAGATCTTTGACGCCTTGAGCAAGTCTATGGCTGTGATCGAGTTTGAGCCGGATGGCACAATCATCACCGCGAATGACAACTTCCTGAAAACCATGGGCTATGAGCTTTCAGAGATTGTTGGCCAACATCATCGAATGTTCATGCCAGATGAGCTGTTTGACCAGACTGAATACGAAAAGTTCTGGGCTGATCTGCGGGCCGGACAATTCGCATTCGGTGCCATGGCGCGTCAGAAAAAGAACGGCGAGATGATCTGGCTGGAAGCCAGCTATAACCCGATCCTTGATCGCAATGGCAAGGTCAAAAGGGTTTTCAAATTTGCCACCGACATCACGGAACGCCGCGTCGAACGTGCAATGTGGCAAAGCGTTTTCAGGGCCACCGATCAGATTTCCGAGGAAATCGCCGGTATTCAGGGGATCTCCAACGAAGTCGTTGATGCGCTTCAGGGGATCAGCAGTTCCATTGAAACTGCACGTGATAGCGTGACCAACATCGCCTCTGCGGTCGAAGAACAAACTTCGGTCACGGACGGTGTTTCGCAAAACATGCAAAGCATGGCGGTTGCGGTTGAAGTGCTGTCGACAAGCCTTGGCGAGATTTCGAGCATGTCCGGACTTGTCGGGGATTCGGTGGGCCGCACCAGGTCCGCCGCGGAAATTCTCGCACGCTGATTTTAGGGCGCAAGCTAACGAGCTTGCGCGAAGGGGCTGGAACCATTTGGTTCCGGCCCCTTTTGTTTGTGACAGTTTAAAGATGTTCGCATCTGCCAATATCGAACCCCTTGCCTTGCTCTTGCTGAAATCACAAGAATGTCGGTCTGAAACTGGTATAGTTGACCCCGATAGGGGCAATGGCGGGGCAATAAGGCAATGAACAGCGATCATCTGCGCATTGATGTTCTTGGCGTTGGCGAGGCATTCGATCCGAATTTTGAAAATTCATCTGTTGTCGTGTCTGCGGGCGATTTCCGTCTGCTGATTGATTGCGGCGCGACGGCGGCCGGCCATCTGATGGGCAAGTTTCCTGATCCCGACGCAATTGATGCGATCTATTTTACCCACATGCATCCCGACCATATTTTTGGTCTGGTGCCGATCATGCTGAACTGGCGTGATGACGGGCGGTCCAAGCCGCTGCGCATTCTGTGTTCGCCGCAATTGCGCACCCATCTTGAAAAACTGATGGAACTTGGCTTCACCGGTTTGGGATCGGCCTGGCCCTTTACCATCATCTGGCATTCGATTGCCGACACATCAAAAATCGGCCCGTTTGAATGTCGCTTTGCCCGGTCTGACCATAGTGTCCAGAACCATGCCATCCTGCTTCGCTATGCCGACAAGGGCTTTGCCTATTCAGGCGATGGCAATGTCACGGCCGACACTGCCGCCCTGTTTACCGGTGCGGATCTGGTGTTTCAGGAAACCTATCTGATCAAACATGATCCGCAGCATGCGGCCCATTGTGATCTTGAAACGGTTTTGAAACTGGCATCCGACATGCCTGGTGCGCGGTTCTGGCTTTATCACGTCAAACGCGATGTGCGGGCCGAGATGGCCCAGGTCATTCACGGCAATGAGCAGGTCCGCATGGCCGTGCCGGGCGAAGTGATAGAAATCCGCTAGGCTGCGAAAGTTTCCCGAAAACACCGCACAGATATAAAAAATGCCCAGCACATGGCCGGGCATTTTGGCATTCAACGATAGCGGTGTCTGATCAATGGACCGCGCGCGGTTCCATGTCGTGCTGGCGGATGGCAGCATCCGCAACAGCATGGTTTTCAAACGATGCGATATGGGTGCCGTCTGCGGTAAACACGCCATAAACCAGTTCGTCACTGTCTTCCTCGGTATTGGGGACCTGACGGACATAGGCAAAGTCATGAATACCCAACAGGGCGAAGTCACCATTTGACAGAAGGCCGGTATCCTGACCGATCCGCTGCGGGCTTTTGGTGTCGTGGTTGTCTGTCCGGTTTGTCATTTTAACCACTCCTTGGTTAGGCTTTGCCGTTTTCTGTATCGGCAGCGCTGTCCTCTTCCTCGACCTTCATGTCTATGGTGCGGGAAGGCACAGCTTTTTTCTTGTTCGATCCAATCGCAATTTCACGCACGACCGGTTCCGGCAAGGGTCTGTTGAGATCAACATGCAAAAGACCGTTATCAAGATGCGCGCCGACAACTTCGATGCCTTCGGCAAGAACGAAAGAGCGCTGGAACTGGCGTGACGCAATGCCACGATGGATATAGACACGTTCGCTATCATCATCGGTATGTTTGCCCCGGATGATCAGCTGATTGTCTTCGGTGGTTACCGACAGGTCTTCTTCGGCAAATCCGGCGACCGCGACCGTAATGCGCAGTTTGTTTTCACCGATCTGCTCGATGTTATAGGGCGGATAACCCTCGGCCTTGGTTTTCGAGACCTGATCGAGAACGCGTTCGATCTGATCGAAACCCAAAAGCAGCGGGCTGTTGAACATTGAAATTCGCGACATTTGCAGCACCTCCTCCGTCAGAGCGAGTGTGGTTGTATTCGGATCCCGCGCAATCTGCGTTTTGGGCATCCGGGCGTCCGACCCGAATCATTCGGCACCGGACATTTCATCAAGGGTCTGAACCCAATTGAATGCTTGAAATGGTCGTGAGGCATTCGTGCGGATATTAGGAGCTTTAACGCAGAAAGGCTAGCTGCCTTTCAAGGTGAAGCGACGCAATAGCCCGTGCAAATGCCTCCGATCCGAAAGACATCAGAATAACCTGCGACCTGCTTCGTCAATCTCCTTGCGCGGGTAACATCCCGCGCTGCGGCGATTTCCTAGCATCTCTTGATTCTTCTGATGCCATTTTAAACATTCAGTTGGGTTCAGACCCTACTCAAATAAATGTGGTTTTCCTTGCAATAGTCAAGCCTTGCCTGCGTGTGGCCGCCTTCTGCGCACCTATTTCTTGGTCTTTGTCAGATCGGGTATGGCATCAAGTGCGTAATAGGCCACCGACTGGTTCTTGCCCCTTAGTGCAACCTCATGCACGGCGGCGTTTTCCGGCAAGGGAATCGGCCCATGATCAAACAGTGCCTTTGAAATCACCAATGGCACGCCATGCCCCTTGGTCTGGGCTTCAAGGCGGGCGGTGGTGTTGATGGTGTCGCCAATCGCACTGATATTTTCGCGGCCGGGCGGGCCCATTTCCCCGACAATCGCCTTGCCCATATGCATGCCGATCCCGATGCGCAGCGGATGGGGCAGTTCGGACTGCAGGTGTTCGTTCAACCCCTCGATCCGGCGCAGCATTTCCGCCCCGCCTTCGAACGCCTGCAGGATGGTGCGTTCAATATCGTCACTTTCATGACCATAAAGCGCCATCAGGCCATCACCGGTAAACTGCGCGTAATAACCGCCCGTCGCACGCAGCGCCTCGGTCATCTCGGCAAAGAACTGATTAAGGATGAAAAGCACGTCATAGGGCATCTTGCTTTCGCCAAGCTTGGTCGAATCGCGCAAGTCGATAAAGATGCAGACAACCTGTCTTTCACTGCCCGAAAGCCCGCCTGGGCGTCGGCCGTCGCGCGCGGTGGCGTTGGGCGGCAAGAGTGGTGCGACCGCCAGATCATTTTGCGGCCTGATCTGACAGGCAAGGCGCATGCCCTTGGGTGCCTGTATGCTTTTAAGCGCGGCCGCCTCAATCTGGCCGGGGGCTGCCAGTTGATCGGTGCCCGATCCGCAGTGAATGCGGCACGTGGTGCAGCGCCCGTGCCCGCCACAGACCGATGCCATCGGAACTCCCGCATCGCGCAGCGCTTCAAGTGCTGTGGCCCCGGGCGGAACACGCACAAAACGCCCATTGGGCAGGCTTAGCATCGGGCCACGTTTGACCCTATCAATGGTCTGGCGGATTTGCCGCACACCAAACGGTGCGAGGGCCAAGGCGATACTGATGATGGTGAAAGGTACAATCGCATTTTCATAAAACGTGATGGCTGCCTGATTGACATTGGCGGCATCAATCACGCCAAACACATATTTGCGCCCGCCTTCCTCAGCCCGTCGGACCACTTCGGCGGCGGCCGCCGCATAGCCCGCCAGTGACAGGGTCGGGATCAGGATGGCAAGGGTGCCAAGCGTGTTGCGCCATTTCGGATAGAACGGTTTGACCCGAAGCCAGAAATGAATGCCGATACAGCCGTGTGCCCAGACGACAATGACGGTGATGGCCTGCAGAACCCCCTGAAACGGTATGAACACCGCCAGATCAAGCAGAACACGCTCATGCGGAGAATCGACATCAAAGCCAAGATCAATGACCCGGGTCGCGATGATATGGCGAAAAATAAGAAACGGAATGCACAGACCCAAAATCATCTGCGCCCACTCAGATTTGCGCAGACGAAGGGTACGGCGGCTGGTCAGGCGCCCGGTGGCAAGGAAGAAGTGCGTGATCAGCGACACCAGCAACAGAATTTCAAGCGGCAGGAACTGCCAGACTTCGGTGGTGTATTCACCGAATGCCTGCATCAATTCCGGTGAAACGATGCCTGCGGCATGGTTCAGCAGATGCATCAGCACATAGGCAAACATGGTCAGGCCGGAATACAGCCGCAAATTCTGGATCATCGGTTCAGGTGCCCGTTGTTTATTCGCTCGTCTCTCACGCAGTCCAATCGGGCGTCGACATTCTGTGGTCGATCATGTCCTTTTGGCTTAGTCCTGTTGTGACAGGATCATGCAACACCTTTGGTTGATAAAGTGTTTTATCTGTTCAGGCACGAAAAAAGCCATCAGCAAAACTGATGGCTTTTGAATTTGTCTGTCAGTGATCAGTTGGCATAGCCTTGGATCAGGCGGCGGATTTGATGCGCTTCCGGGTCATGAATTTCACGATTGAACGTGCGAAATCAACGCTGGTGATCGGCGTTTCAAGCGACTTCATGGCCGCAGCGTGCACATCATCCGGGATAAGATCATAGCGCGCCTGCAGAAGTGCGGTTTCATAGGGCTTCATGAATTCCGGGTGCGGCTGGATGGATGCGGCATTGGGGCCGTACTGCAAACCGGCATAGGGGCAGAAATCCGAACTTGCCCAAACGCTTGCACCTTTTGGCGGTTCGACAACCTGATCCTGATGGAAGGCATTGATACGGATGGTCGCCGGGCTGTCGGAAAGCCAGTCGCTGTTGCTGGCATCCACCGCATATTCATGCACACCAACGCCCCAGCCCTTGTCAGACTTGATCACCTTGCCGCCCAGTGCGGTTGCAAGGATCTGATGGCCAAAGCAGATGCCAAAGACCGGCTGACCGGCATCAACTGCATTGCGCAGGAATTCCTGCAGGCGGATCATCCACGGGGTGTTTTCATAAACGCCATGCTTGGAACCCATGATCACCCAGCCATCAGCATCGCCGATGGAGGCCGGGAAAACGTCTTCAAGGACGGTCCAGGTTTTGAACTCAAGGCTTGGGTCAACATCGCCTAGCAGCTTTTCAAGCATCCCGGGATAGGATGCGAAATCGCTGCGAAGTTCTTCCGGGGCAAATCCGGTCTCAAGAATGCCGATCTTCATTTGGAAACCTTTATGGACGTCAATATGGCGCTATTGCTCAGTTATGGGATTTTAACGCCAAAGACAAGCCCGGTGCTGCGAGAATTTAGCCAAATTTTGACCGGAAATGCGAAACCGCCCGGTGGAACACACGGGCGGTTGCAAAACCTGCGGCCAAAGGCCGGGGGGACCAAACCGGCAGCAGATTATAGGTTCGGGCTTATTTGTTCAGACCGACCGCACGGGCACCGCCCATACCGACAATCATTGCAACAACAAAAATGATCGTATCGGTATGTCCGAATGCCAGCGCACTCAGTGCCGGACCGGGGCAATAGCCAACCAGACCCCAGCCGGTCCCGAACAGAAGACCACCCGCGATCAGTTTGGTGGTAATCGCACGGTTGTTCGGAAGGCTCATCTCACCGCCGCAAACAGCTTCGGTACGGTTCTTGGCAAACTGGAAGATCGGAATGGCAACCGCCAGACCACCGCCCATGACGAAGGCAAGGCTTGGGTCCCAGCCACCATCGGCAATCGCCCAGATATCAAGAAAGCCAAGAACCTTTTGCGGGTCAATCATGCCCGAAATATAAAGGCCAAAGCCAAAAATCGTGCCGCAAATCAGGGAAACAATCGTACGCATTACATGCCTCCCATCAGATGGCGGGTAACAAGGACGGTGACAAAGCCGGCCGCCATGAAGGACAGCGTCGCAACCAGCGAACGCAGCGAAAAGCGCGACAGGCCGCAAATGCCATGGCCACTGGTGCAGCCACTGCCGATCGTGGTGCCAAGACCGACCAGAAGACCGGCAACAATGATCACCGGAAGGGAGCTCGTCACAACACTCTGGGCTGCGATCTCGGTGGCATTCATCAGAATGAACGGACCGACAACCAGACCGATGACAAAGGCAAGGCGTTCAAACACGGCCGAGCCACCCTTGGTCGGGGTCAGCAAGCCGCCAAGAATGCCGCTGATACCGGCAATCCGGCCATTTAGCAAAAGATAAAGGCCAGAGGCCAAACCAATAAGTCCGCCGCCAATCAGGGCGGAAACCGGCGTGAAGTTTTCCATCATCCAATCCATTGAAATCGAAATTTATATTAATGTATGAGAATGCATTAATTTTATCAATGGGCGTCGATAAATTTTTGTCTCATCCATAAGGAAACGCTGAGATAGCGCTCTGTTTCAGAACATTTTTAAACTGGGGATGCTGCTGCGAAATTCAAGATAAGAAGAGGGTGATCCTGCAAGGCAGGGTTGAAGTCGTTCTGAGAGAGTGGCGGGCTTTTGGGTGTGCCGTAATCGTTCTTTGCCAATACAGAACAGACCATCTGGATGTTTAAATATGCGAATGGTTCGCAAAATAAATTGCAATTCGGGGGTGCCAGTGATAACCCCGAAAGACCCCGGAAAAAGTGTGGGCTGGGCACCGTGTCCCCGGCATCGGGTGCGAACATCAACAAGACGGATAAAGAACGTGCATCCGGATCAGAACATCCATGTTGCCTGTATCGGGCCTGATAAAATGGCCCCGTCACTTACCGATCGGGACCGCTTTGCCCCGGTGATTTTTGAACGGCTTGGTCAATATGCCCTGCCTGATGTTGATCTGTCGCGCTATGCCGCCTTGGCGATTTCCATTCATGCCGATTTGCGCTTCTTGCTCGCCAACAAGGATGTGCTGGCGCGCTACCTTGATTGCGGCGGTGTTGTGCTTTGGAGTGGCCCGATGGCCTATCCGGTGATTGACGGGGTTGGTGAATTCATCCCGCGCCCGAAACGCAACTTGGTAGGGCTCAGGATTACCCGATTGGCGGATCACCCGCTGTTTGATGGCGTAACCGACGAAGATCTGACATTCCGTCGCGGTGTTGCCGGTTTCTGGGGGCGTGGTCATAACCCGGCACCCGATGGGGCCTTGGTGCTCAACGGGATGGATGAAGACCCGAAGCAGGCCCCCATCGACTGGATCTGGCACCGCCCGGAAGGCGGGATTGTTATCTGTCATGCGGGAAATGATTTTCTGACCTTTGCCCAGGCCGGTGTTGGCACAACGGCAGACAGGCTTGCCCCGAACTTTGCCAAATGGCTGGTAAGTCAGGTGCAGGCAACAGTACGGCAGGAGGAACGGGTATGAGCACGGCCATGAATACTTCAAATCCATCCCGCCCGAAGCTGATCGCCCTTGATGGCGGTATGGGCTATCACAAGGCAACGCTCGATGACCCGCGGATTGCGCCGCATATTGATGAAGTCATCTACATTCGTGATCTGCGTGACGAGGATCTGACGGATGCTGCAGGCCTGATCATTTCGTGCCGCACACCTGCCGAGGTCATTGTGCCGCACGCCAATCGCATTCGCGCATTCCTTGATCGCGGTGGCATGGTGGTCGCCATGGGCGATACGGAGCAGGAAAAATGGCTGCCCGATGTGTCGCGCGAACAGGTCGAAACCAATTTCTGGTGGTGGCTGGAACCGGGCGCGGACCTTGGCCTCGAAATCGCAGTACCCGAACACGACATGTTTGCCGATCTCGGTAAGGCCGATGTCAGCTGGCATCTGCATGATCTGTTTGATGTGCCGGCCCATGCCAGATCATTGGTCGATTACAAGGACGGTCGGTCGGTGCTTTATGAAGACACGACCAGCTTTGCCGGGCATCTCATCGTCACCTCGCTTGATCCGATGTATCACCACGGGGCTTGGTTCATGCCGGCAACGACACGCTTTCTCTATGGTTTTATCCCGTGGATTCGCCGCACACTTGATGCCAGGGCCGTTTTGTCCTGAGGCAAAATCTTTGAGATCGTCTAAAATGCTGATTTCAAATGATTTAATCTATCTTGCCAAACTCCGAAAATAGGAAGATATAGCATTATCTTTGGTTGTGGTTTCGGCCCCGGTGCCCAAACCCCCTTTTTCGGATTTCTCAGGTGGGTCAGGACCTGTCCATTTTGTTGAAATGGTCGCTCAGATCTTTACGGATACGCGAAGCAAAACCGCAGGAAGATACATATCTTTCAAGGTTTTGCGACAAAGTTGCCGTACAGATCCGAGCGATCCGCAGGACAGCCGTTATGTTTGCGACCTCCTGCGTCAAATCCCTTGTCCGGGATGCCAACCCGCTCTGCGGGCTTTTCCTTGGATTTCACAAACATAACGGCTGCCATTGCAGCAAAATGGACAGGTCCTGACCCAAGATGAGCAAAGATCGTGTGTTGGCCAGTCGGCGGCTTGATGTCGCACTGGCATTGGTATCGCAGGGCGACTACATCGCGGCAATTGATGTTGCCCGTGCTGCATTGGCAGCCGACGGGGAATGGGACGAAGCCCATTTTACCCTGGGCGATATCTATGAACGCGCCGGCGAAACCGATAATGCCATCGAAGCTTTCCGTAAGTATCTGATGCTTGATCCCAAGGATCGCATGGGGGCTGAAGTCCGCCTGACATTGCTGGGTGCTGCCGCCCTGCGTGATCGCCTGCCGCCTGATTATGTGCGCGCGCTGTTTGACGATTATGCCCCGCGCTTTGAAATCAGCCTGCGGGATCGTCTGGCCTATCGCGGGCCGGAGCTTCTTTTTGAAGCCCTGCGGTCGCATTTGCCCGACATGCTGCGTCCGCTCGAGGTGCTTGATCTTGGCTGCGGTACCGGTCTCGTGGCCGAAGTATTTGCAGGTCACGTCGATGCCATTGACGGGATCGATCTGTCACCGCGCATGATCAACCGGGCGCGCGCCAAGGGGCTTTATCGCACGCTCGTTGCCGGTGATATCACCGACATCCCGGCGGAAATGGGCACCGAATACAGTTTGGTGATTGCGGCAGACGTTCTGAACTATCTTGGCGATCTGGCCCCGGCCCTGCGTGCCGCACATGCGCGGATGCGGCCCGGAGCGCTTCTGGTCTTCACGCTCGAACATGGCGAAGCCTTCCCGTTTGACCTTGGCCCCGGCCAGCGGTTCCGCCACCACCAGCGCGCAATTGGCGAATGGCTGGCAGAATGCGGCTTTGATGTCTTGTCCGATACGCAGGGTGTCCTGCGTCAGGAAAAGGGAAACCCGGTCGAAGGCCGGATTATTGTTGCCCGCGCTACTGATGCCCTTGGCCTGATGGCCGGTGATCTGATCATGCCCGGTGATCCCGATCAGGCATCGGGTCAGACCCTGCATTAATCAAGGCGGTTTTTACGCGACCCGAATACAAAACACCCCGTAACCATTGGTCACGGGGTGTTTCTGTTTCTGATCAGGATGGCACTGGCCTTAAACCGGTACGCCGCGAATAACTGCTACTTCGTGATAGAGCGGCACATTCGGATCCGCATTGATCATTTGTTGGGCCTTGGTGGCTGAAAGCGGCTGCTTGCCTTCCGGGTCGGCATAGAATTTACAGACCAGCTGCTTTTCAAGCCCGGTACCGCTCAGCGCTTTTTCCAGGGTCACGAAGAACGAAATATCGGTGCCCGCGTGCTGCAGCACGATTTTCGAGGCGATTTTTTCGGTCTTGTAGCCATTGGCTTCAAAGCACTCACAGATGATCTCTGTGCCGATGCGACAGCCGAAATTCATCACCAGTTCGGCCTTGGGCGCATGTTCACGAATACGGCGCATCAAGGCTTCATTGAGCCCCAGCCCAACCGAGTTATAGGGATACTCGTCAAACAGGCTCCAGGGATAATAATGCGCGATATGGTCTTCGGCCTCGTCGCCAGCCCCTTCGGCAAGCTCGATCGACTGGGCTTCGCGAAAGGCGGTCAGGCGTTCATCGCCCGGCTCACCTACCTGCGGGATGCAGGCAATCACCACGTCGGTCTTGGCAACCTTTTCACGGGCCTCGTCGGTATCGACAAGGCTGACGCTGCCATGGACCGGTTCGAAATGTTTGGCATGTTCGGGAGAAAGGCTTTTGATGTTGCGCTCTGCCAGAACGACAAGGCGGGGATCAAGGTCACTGCCATAAACGCGCTTGGCACCGCAATTTCGCAAGATAAAGGCAACATTGATGCCGGTCCCGACCCCGACTTCATAAACGGTTTTGCCTTCAAGATTGGCGCGCGAAAGACCTTCCTGAAACGTCTGTGTCCAGGGGTCATCGGGATCAAAGGCAAAGTCGGGTCGTTCGGGATCGTTTTCGTATGGGCTGGGTGTCTCGCTGCTCTCGTCGGCGGGATCTTCTAACATAATGCTTCCTGTTATTTCGTCTGTCGCATCAGCCGTTCGCGGGACACAAGTGGGCATGTCAAAAACGCCAAAGGACGTGGCGACAAGGCAACCAGATACTCTGACGTGTCAGACCCGTGTGGCGGGCCACCGTGATCGACACCCCTGTGCCGATGCGCAGCGCTTTATTTTATTCTCGCCGCGCTCAGCTACGCGACGCGATGCCATAAGCATCATGGGCGGGAATTGCGCCGGCAATGGCATGCCAGCGGTGTGGGCAGGTCGAAGGGGTGCCCGTCAATCGCGATCAGTTGATGCGGGCAAACTGTTTTGCATCACTTGCCAGCTGCACTTCTTCGGCCAGCTCGCCAAGCGAGTCCGCCAGACGTTCACAATTGCAGTCTGCACCAACTAGAACATTGAGCGGCGATGCGCTGTCTTCGCGGCCAACCAGTGCCTGCATGATCCGCAGAAGGGTCGGGGCCGGTGACAAACCGTTGCAATCAATTGTGTTCGATACTTGCATGTCGTCTTCTCCTTGTCTGGCAAACAGGAGCTCCGGCACACCGTCGGGACGGTGATGAATGCCAAAGCATGACGTGTTCCCAATGCCCACAAGCATTTGCGGACAACAGAACAGAAACACTCTCGACCTTTGCGCGATCCCAGCATCAAGCCACACATGGGTGGCGTCCTTGGCGTGACAGAAGGCCTTGTTCAGGACCGGCTCTGTCGGCTGGGCGGTCTCAAGGGTCAATTTTGGCAATCAACCCGTTCTGGTCTTGAATGTCATTTCGCATTGCGACTGTCGCGCATCAGCACAAGTCATTATTTTCAATGCGGTAGGTTGCAAAATCACATCGCGTGATGGGTGCAAAACCTTGACCAGAACACACCGGAAAATTCTCCGGATCGACCTTGTTGAATTCAATCGTAGCAGTCGGCGGGTGGGTGTCAAGGAGGGATTTGATTGTCTTTTGCGCAATTTGATGCGAAGATTAAATTTTAATCACAAATCTTTCCCGTTCCCGTCCCGTGCTCTGGACCGGCTCAAAGGTGGTGCCAAAAATGTAAAAACCGGCAAGCATTTACCGCGCCTGCGAAGGGCGAAATGCTCTGCTTTGGCGCGATAGCCTAATCGCGGAAACCGGGGTCCAGCCGGTCGGCAAGGCGCATTTGTGCGTCCCACTCAAGTGCCACATCACCATCGTCATAGGCCATCTGGCTGAACTGTTCGGAAACGCGTTTGATCACCGCATCATCGATCTTGCGAAGCGGTCGGCCCATGGCCAGGGTGGACTCCTGAATCTCGCACGCGCGGTTCAGATAAAACATGTTGGAAAACATCTGCCCGGCGGTTGCGCCCACTGTCAAAAGACCATGATTGCGCAGGATCAGCGCGATGTTGGTGCCAAGCGCTTTAACGATTCTCTCGCGTTCTTCAAGATCAAGCGCGATGCCCTCATAATCGTGATAGCCGATCTGGCCATAATACTGCAGCGCGATCTGATTAAGCGGCATCAGCCCTTCTTCAAGGCACGAAACCGCAAAGCCTGACCGCGTGTGGGTATGCATGACCCAGGCCGCGTCATGGCGGCCGATATGCACAGCACTATGGATGGTAAAGCCGGCCGGATTCACCCGATAGGGGCTGTCTGCGACCTTGTTGCCATCGACATCGATCTTGACCAGCGAGGACGCGGTAATTTCCTCCCACATCAGGCCATAGGGATTGAGCAGAAAGTGGCCCGGCTCGCCCGGCACGCGGGCCGAAATGTGGGTATAGATCGTATCGGTCATCTTGTAGTGCGCGGCCAGCCGGTAACAGGCGGCCAGCTCAACCCGGCACTGCTTTTCAGCCTCGCTGATATCTGGGTCGCTCATGACGCTGGTTTGGGCGCCCTTCTGTGTCGCGATATGCATCCCGGCCTCCTGTGATCTGATCAAACGGCTTTACTCTTTGATATACACTTGTTTAACTGAGGATGAAACCAAAGCGCAAATTTTCTTGTGTCGGCACCCATCTATCGGGTGCGCTGTGCGGGATCAGAAGCGCTGAAAATAACTGTTCAGGGGGCTTTTACGAATGGCGGCGGCAGAACCAATTTATGGTGTTCTTCTTAGCGATGCGATGGATCTCAAAAGCTATTACGGGCTTGATTTCGGCGATGCGACCCCCGACGTCCGCCTGCTTAATCCCGATGAAGTCACCAACCCGGATCTGATCCGCTTTGCCGTCTGCTGGCTGCCGGGTCCGGCGGCCTTTGCGCCCTATCTCAACATCGAAATGGCGATGTCTGTCGGGGCCGGTGTGGATGCTTTGCTCAAACATCCGGGTTTAAACAAAGACGTCGCAATTTGCCGCGTACGTGACCCCAATCAGGCCGATTTGATGGCGGGTTATGCGGTCCACGAAGTCGTGCATGTTGAACGTGGCTTCGCCCGGATGCAGCAAAGTCAGGCCAGCGCAGAATGGGCGCCACCTGCGATTCGTCCGCCGCACGATCTCAAGGTCGCGGTGCTTGGCCATGGCTCCATGGGGGCCAGTGTTGTCAAGGCGTTGGCGGCCTGTGGCTTTAGCGTATCGGTCGCCTGTCGCCGCGCGCCGACCGACCCGGTTGAGGGCGTGGACTATTTCACCGGCGACGATTCGGTTTTGAAATCGGTCGTGGGTCAGGATGTGGTGATCAACGTTCTGCCACTGACCGCCGAAACCGAAAATATCCTTGATGCCGACCTGTTTGCCAAGCTCGCCAAGGGGGCCTGGCTGATCCAGATCGGGCGCGGCGAACATCTGGTCGAGGAGGATCTGGTTGCCGCCCTCGATAGCGGACAACTCAGTGGCGCGACGCTTGATGTCTTTCGCACCGAACCCCTGCCGTCCGATCATCCTTTCTGGTCAGACCCGCGCCTGCGCATCACGCCGCATATCGCCAGTGATACAACACCGCACATCGTTGCCGAGCAGGCCCTGCAATCGGCGCGCGAGCTGCATGCAGGCAGGCCGCTTAGCCTGGCTATTAGCCGCGGGCAGGGCTACTGAGCAGCTTGGTCAGGTTGGGCAAAACCGATTGCAGTCTTGAAACCCGACTAAAATTAATCAATTGTATAACAGTGTGCGAAGGCAAGGGTGTCGGTACACGATCCGCTAGCCATCCGGGAACCGGGAATGAGCCGAAAAACATTTCAACGCCTGTCGCTTGATGTGCGCCGCCGCAGTTTGATGGAGGCAACGCTGACCTGTGTTGCCCGCCATGGCCTGCACGGGGCATCGGTGCGTCGGATTACCGAGGAGGCCGGGGTGACCGTCGGTCTGGTGCGCCATTATTTCGGCAGCAAGGATGACATGATCCGCAATGCCTATGCCTATCTGGTCGGCCAGCTAACCGCACAGGCCAGCGAAAGCGCGCGTGCGGCCGAAGGCACGCCAGAGGCACAATTGGCAAGCTTCCTACGTGCCAACCTGACCCGTCCGAACATGGACGAAGAAACCGTGTCGCTTTGGGCGACCTTCATTGGTCGTGTGCGTCATGATCCGGGCTTTGCCGAAATTCACCGTGATGGGTATCGCGAATTTCTAAGCGTCCTTGAAACCCTGATCGAGCCGGTCCTGATCCATCACGGCTGCCCGTACAGTGTGGCGATTTGCCGCAACCATGCGATTGCGCTCAATGGTCTGATTGATGGTCTCTGGATGGAAGGGGCGATCAATTCCGGCCTGTATGCTCAGGATATCCTGCCCGATCTGATCACCGGGGCGGCCGAACGCCTGCTTGAATTGCCTGCCGGGGCGCTCTCCGCACCTGATATTGCCCTTCAATCAACCGGCCATCCGATAAACCGCGAACAACAAAGTAAGCCGTCATGAGATATGCCAAGATTACCGATCGTCTTGCCGAACTGGGCGGGGCGAAATGGGCCGTTCATAACACCGCGCGTGATCGTGAGGCCGAAGGGGCGAAAATCATCGAACTCACGATTGGCGAGCCCGATATTCCCGTCGACCCTGCCCTGATTGACGCGTGCGAGGCCTCCATGCGGCGCGGCCGCACCCATTATTCCAATGGCCGGGGCGAGGTGGGGCTGCTGGGTGCGCTGGTTGAAAAATACAAACCCGCCTGGCCGGAAATTACGCCCGAAAACATCTTGTGTTTCCCGGGTACACAGACCGCGCTTTATACCGTCATGACCGCGCTTGTGGATGCCGGGCAGGGCGTGCTGGTCGGCGATCCCTATTATGCGACCTATGCCGGGGTGATCCGCGCATCCGGGGCAGAATTGCAATCCGTTCCGCTGTCGATCGAGCATGGCTTTATCATGCAGCCCGACGATCTGCGCGCGGCCATCACCAGCGAAAGCCGCGTGTTGTTGCTCAACACGCCACACAACCCGTCCGGCGCGCTGCTTGATCGCGCAACACTGGTCGAACTTGGCAAGATCGCCATTGAGCATGATCTGTGGATTGTCTGTGACGAAGTCTATGAGGATCTGGTGTTTGAAGGCGCTTTCGCATCCCCGCTTGAAATCGCAGAGCTGCGCGATCGCACCATCGTCACGTCCTCGATCTCGAAAACCTATGCCGCCACCGGCTTTCGTAGTGGCTGGGCCGTTGGTCCCGCGGAACTCTGCACCAAGGTTCTGCCGATTTCCGAAACTATCCTGTTTGGCAATCAGCCCTTCATTGCCGATGCGACCGAGGTCGCCCTTCGCGGCAATTTCGATACCGCCAAACGCATGTGCAAGAGCTACGCCGCCCGCGTGGACATGATCGAAACCGAGCTTGCCGGCTGCACCGTCCTGAAGCCGGGCAAGGTATCAGGCGGCATGTTCGCGATGATTGATGTCGGTGCCACCGGCATGAATGGCGAAGAATTCGCCTGGGGGCTTCTCGATGATCAAAATGTCGCGGTCATGCCAGGCGCTTCCTTTGGCGAAAACGCCAAAAACCTGATCCGCGTGGCGCTCACGGTGCCCGACGACGAACTCCGCGAAGCCATCAAACGCATCCGGGCCTTCGCCGAAAAATCGGCATAAGGCCCGGTTGTATACGTTTTGGCTTACGCCTTGGGCATATCACCCCGGATGATATAGGCCAGTGCCGCAACCACCTGTTCGGGTTCGCGGGCAACACCATTGGCCGCACCATCGACTTCCTTAAGCGCATGGTCATGCTCGGCGGGATGGAGCGTAATATAAGGAATGCCAAGGGCGGACGCCTGACCGGCATCAAAGGCCGCATTCCATTGCTTGTATTTCTCGCCAAAGCGGATGACGGCAAGGTCGGACTCTGCCAGCAAGGTCTTGGTGCGCATGGCATTAAGCTGCGCGCCCTTGCGGTCATGCCAGAACTTGTTTTCTTCCGCGCCAAACACGGCAACGCCGCAATCATCTGAATCTTCATGCACGGTGATCGGTGCTACCAGCTCGACCGGAAGGCCAGCTTCTGCAGCACCCGCCTCAATGCGCTCGCGCCAATCGCTGTGAATTTCGCCCGACAAATAAACGGTCCAGACTTTGCTCATCTTTCTCTCCCTTGGTGGTCGTTATGATGGGGTACGTCAGACCCTAAAACGACAAAACCCGTCGCCAAAGGCAACGGGTTTTGAATGGTGGAGCCGATCAGGATCGAACTGACGACCTCTACAATGCCATTGTAGCGCTCTCCCAACTGAGCTACGGCCCCACTTTGTCCGCGACGCAGTCTGACAAGCAGGCTCTGCGGCGCGGCGCATATTTAGAAGGTTCGCCAAATGTTGGCAAGACCCTTTTTCAAAATTTCTTAGCGATCGTCGTCGTCTGATTCGACATGCTCATAGACTTCGCCAAGATCATCATCATCTTCGCCAAGATCGGAAGCATCTTCGAGAATATCATCGTCGACATCGACATCGGTATCATCGTCAAGATCGTTGACGTCATCGACGTCTTCGTCTTCTTCCGGTGCCGGTTTGGCAACAGCGGATTTCTTGACCTTGGTTACCCCGTCAGGCGTTTTGCATTTCGGGCAGACAACCGGGGTCCGGTTCAAGTCGTAATACTTGGTACCACAAGCGAGGCAGTGACGTTTCTTACCGCGTGCTGACATTACGGCAAATCCTCTTAATTACCGTTATCAATTAAGAAAAAGACTGTGTGTCGCAAACGCGCAGCAAGGCTGCGCACAGCGTCTTGTCCGAAAGGCCCAATTGCCATCTTGTTGACCCCTTGTCAAAAGGAAATTGCGCGTTTTTACCTTTGGTAGGGGGCTGGGTTAAATTTGCCTCACATTGATGCAAATTCCCATACCGAATTTCGGGTTCGATACTGGTGCCTGCCAACCGCTTGTGCTAGAGCATTGGTCCCCTGATTGAAAGGCCCGCGCGCGCCTGAAAACATGGCCGCTGCGCAGTGGGTTTTCAATCAGCGATTTTGTTGATGGTAAAACAGTGACTGGCAGGTACGCACCCATGAGTTCTTCGCAAACCAAACGCCCGCTTTCCTCGGCCAAGGCCGGGCCGCTTTCGGGTGATATCCGGGTTCCAGGTGACAAATCCATTTCCCATCGCTCCCTGATGTTTGGTGGTCTGGCAATCGGTACGACCAAGGTCACCGGTCTGCTCGAAGGCGAAGACGTTCTGGCAACCGCAGACGCCATGCGCAAGCTGGGTGCAACCGTTACCCGCGATGACGATGGCACCTGGCATGTGACCGGTGTTGGTGTTGGCGCACTGCGCGAACCCGATAGCGTGATTGACATGGGCAATGCCGGAACCGGTATTCGTTTGATGGCGGGCATCGTTGCCACCCATCCGATCACGACGTTCTTTACCGGCGATGCGTCGCTCTGCAAACGCCCGATGGGGCGTGTTGCCGATCCGCTTTCCGAATTTGGCGCGCAATTCATCACCCGTGATCGTGGTCGTCCGCCGATGGCGGTGATTGGCACCGATGAAGCCAAGCCCGTGACCTATACCCTGCCGATGGCATCTGCCCAGGTGAAGTCGGCTGTGATGCTGGCGGGGCTGAACACGACGGGTACCACCACGGTGATCGAACCCAAACCGTCGCGCGACCATACCGAACGCATGCTGCGTCACTTTGGGGTGGATGTTGATGTGAAGGTCAATGACGATGGCGGTCGCACCGTCAGCCTGACCGGCCCGGTCGAAATGAAGGCCGCCGACATTGTCGTTCCGACCGATCCAAGCTCGGCCGCCTTCCCGCTGGTTGCGGCCCTGATCAACCCCGACAGCAATGTCACCATTCGTGACGTATGCCTGAACCCGCTGCGCACCGGCCTGATTACCACCCTTGTTGAAATGGGCGGTGACATCTCGATTACCAACGAGCGCGAAGAAGCGGGCGAAACCATCGGCGATCTGGTGGTGACCGGCAAAAACCGGCTCAAGGGCATTGTCGTTCCGGCCGAACGCGCCCCGTCGATGATTGATGAATATCCGGTGCTTGCGGTGGCTGCGGCCTATGCCGAGGGTGAAACCCGCATGTGCGATCTTGAAGAGCTGCGCGTGAAGGAATCGGATCGCCTGGCGGCGGTGGCAGCCGGCCTTGAAGCCAATGGCGTGATCCACCGGATCGAAGGCGATGATCTGATTGTCACCGGCGGTGTGGTGCCGGGCGGTGGCATGGTGGAAACCCATCTTGATCATCGTATTGCGATGTCGTTCCTGGTTCTGGGTCTTGGCGCTGAAAAGCCGGTTGCGGTCGATGATGCCAACCCGATTGCGACAAGCTTCCCGAACTTTGAAACCCTGATGGGGGATATGGGCGCAAAATTCGCCCTGCATTCCTGATCGGGCCGACCAATATATAAGTCACTGATGTAAGTCACAGCGACCATTCTGACCGGCACTTATATAAGCAGCATCAATCACAGGGAGTGACCCATATGATCATCGCCATTGATGGGCCGGCCGCGTCCGGCAAGGGGACCTTGGCACGTCGAGTCGCAGAGGCAATGGACTATGCCTATCTTGATACCGGCCTGCTTTATCGTGCGACCGGTGCGAAAGTTCTGGCCGAAAATGGCGACCCGGCGGATGAAGCCGTCGCGGTGCGCGCGGCAGAAAATCTCAGTGCCGCCGATCTTGAAGGCGAAGCACTCCGCAGCGAGGAAGTCGGTACGGCCGCCTCAAAAGTTGCAGCGATTCCAAGGGTTCGCGAGGTGTTGCTTGATTTCCAGCGCACCCTTGCCACCACCCCGCCGGGCGGTAAACGCGGTGCGGTTCTTGATGGCCGTGACATCGGAACCGTGGTCTGCCCGGACGCGCCGATCAAGTTTTACCTGACGGCCAGTGTCGAAGAACGTGCAAACCGTCGGTTCAAACAGTTGCAGGATAAAAATCCCGCTGCTATATACGAGCGCGTTCTTAAAGAGCTTGAAGAACGGGATGCCCGAGACAGTGCTCGCGATGTCGCACCGCTCAAGATGGCAGATGACGCAATCCATATTGATACGGACCGTCTGAATGCCAACGCAGTGTTCGATGCCGTCATGGCACATATCCATACCCATATGGGTGCGGATGACTGATCAAAAGGCGTTTTAACCGTCAGGCGTTGAACGATCCCGAGGTACCGGTCACATGGCCTGTCCCTAAGGTGAACGACTTGTGCGTTCACCTTTTCGTGTATGGAAGGTTCGCCTTCACATGCGTTCGGGTTTGAACAGTGAATGACACATCGCCGCGATTTTGCGGCAAAGACCACCGGACACAACCGGTTGGCCAGAATATAGTGACGATACTCGAAAGGAAGTCTGGTTTATGACCACCGCTGAAGAAGCACAATTCTCGACTGGCGAAGATTTTGCCGCCCTGCTGGCTGAAACCCTTGGTTCTGAAGACGAAGGTTTTGTTGGCCGCGTAATGACCGGTTCGGTCGTTAAAAAAACTGACGATGATGCCATCGTCGATGTCGGCCTGAAATCCGAAGGCCGCGTTCCGCTTAAAGAATTTGGCGCAGGCGAAGTAAACATTGGCGATACCGTTGATGTTTATGTCGACCGCTATGAAAACAAGGATGGCCTGATCGTCCTGTCGCGCGAAAAAGCGCGCCGCGAAGAAGCTTGGGTTGAGCTGGAAAAACAGTTCTCCGAAGGCAAACGCGTCGACGGCACCATCTTTGGTCGTGTTAAAGGCGGCTTCACCGTTGACCTGTCGGGCGCAGTTGCGTTCCTTCCGGGTTCCCAGGTTGATATCCGTCCGGTTCGTGACGTCACCCCGCTGATGAACAACCCGCAGCCGTTCCAGATCCTGAAAATGGATCGTTCGCGCGGCAACATCGTTGTTTCGCGTCGTGCCGTTCTCGAAGAGACCCGTGCAGAACAGCGTGCTGAACTGATCCAGAACCTTCAGGAAGGTCAGGTTCTTGACGGCGTTGTCAAAAACATCACCGATTACGGCGCATTCGTCGATCTTGGTGGCGTTGACGGCCTGCTGCACGTTACCGACATCGCTTGGAAACGTATCAACCATCCGTCCGAAGCACTCCAGATCGGCCAGACTGTTAAAGTCCAGGTTATCCGCTTCAACAGCGAAACCCAGCGTATCTCGCTTGGCATGAAGCAGCTTGAAGCTGATCCGTGGGAAGGCGTCGAAGCCAAGTACCCGGTCGGTTCGAAGTTCGAAGGTCGTGTCACCAACATCACCGATTACGGCGCATTCGTCGAACTCGAAGCTGGTGTCGAAGGCCTGGTCCACGTTTCCGAAATGTCCTGGACCAAGAAAAACATCCACCCGGGCAAAATCGTTTCGACCTCGCAGGAAGTCGAAGTCATGGTGCTCGACGTCGATGCCCAGAAGCGTCGTATCTCGCTTGGCCTCAAGCAGTGCACCTCGAACCCGTGGGATGCTTTCCTGGCAGCTCATCCGGTCGAGTCCGAGATCGAAGGCGAAGTCAAGAACATCACCGAATTCGGTCTGTTCATCGGCCTCATGGGCGGTATCGACGGTATGGCTCACCTTTCGGACCTGTCATGGGACCGCGCTGGTGAAGAAGTCATCAAGGAATACAAAAAAGGCGACATCGTCAAAGCCAAGGTTCTTGACGTTGACGTCGAAAAAGAACGCATCTCGCTCGGCATCAAACAGCTTGCTGGCGATCCGTTCAAAGATGCCGTTGTCGGTATCAAGCGTGGCGACGCTGTAACCTGTGAAGTTACCGAAGTTAACGACGGTGGCATCGAGGTTTCTGTTGGCGACACCGAACTCAAAGGCTTCATCCGTAAAGCTGAGCTGGCGCGCGAGCGTTCTGAACAGCGTCCGGAACGCTTTGCAGTTGGTGAAAAAGTCGACGCACGCGTTACCGCAATCGACTCCAAAACCCGCAAGGTTTCCCTCTCTGTCAAAGCTCTTGAAGTTGCTGACGAGAAGAAAGCAATGGCGGATTACGGTTCGGCAGACAGCGGCGCATCGCTCGGCGACATCCTCGGCGAAGCTCTGCGCAAGAAACAGGAAGGCGGCGAATAAGCCACCCTCCGGGAATACGCTCTGCAACATTGCAGAACGAAAAGACGGGTCGCGCTTTGCGCGGCCCGTTTTCTTTTGCCCGGATTTTGCAGCTGCAGTCTGATGCTCAATTCTGATGCCGCAGACCGATGCTGACCGGTCCGGGAGCGCTCCCGCCTGATGCGCCGGGCGGTCGCTTTTAGGGCGCCAAATTGTATATCATCAGGTTTATGGGCCGGATTTTTCCGCCGACTCTGCTGATATCGGCGTTTTTCGCGAAAATTTTGATTTTAAACGTTTTTTGTTCTTGCCTTCCGCGACGAGAAAAACCATTTGAAGAGACAGGTTTAAGGGGTCACACTCTTCTAAGTATTTGATTGAACAATTAGAACCGGAATAGCTTGATGGCGCTTGATGCCGATATTCTGCTTGATCGACGTCGACTGAAAAAATCCATCTTTCGCTGGCGCGTGGTGGCGGTGATTGCTGTGCTTGCGGTGATCGTGGTCGGCTTGTCGGGCACCGGTGTGAAGGACAGTGTTCTGGGCGGTCTCGGGCCGCGGATTGTTGAAGTCACCATCGAAGGTGTAATCACCGAAGATCCCTATCTTCTGGATGCACTCAGCGCGATCGAAGAAGACAGCGACGTTGTCGGTGTGATTGTTCATATCAACAGCCCGGGCGGCACCATGGTTGGCGGCGAAACGCTGTTTGAAGCGCTGCGCCGGATCGGAGAAACCCGCCCGATTGTTGCTGAAATGGGGACGGTTGCTGCGTCCGGCGGTTACATGACCGCGATTGCCGCAGACCATATCATTGCCCGCCGTGGCACGATTACCGGGTCGATCGGGGTGATTTTCCAGTCGATGAATTTCAATGGAACCCTTGAGAAACTCGGTGTTGAACCGCTGACTGTGAAAAGCGGTCCGCTGAAAGCTGCACCCAATCCGTTCGAACCCGTTGATGATGTTGCAAAATCGGCCATGCAGGGCCTGATTTCGGACATGTTTGACGTGTTTGTTGAGATGGTTGCAACCCGCCGCGATATGTCGGTGGATACCGTGACCACCCTTGCCGATGGCCGTGTTTATACCGGCCAGCAGGCGGTGGCAAACGGACTGATTGACGAAATTGGAGGCCGTCGTGAAGCCTTGCGCTGGCTCGAAGAGGAAGCCGGTGTCACGACGGATGCGCAGGTAGTGCCGCTTGAAATCGAATACCCGGAAGATGATTTTATGAGTGCTGTTCTTGAGGGAAACCTTGGAAAAGTGCTGTCATCTGAGGGGCTTAAACTTGACGGTTTGCTGACGGTCTGGCAACCTGAGTGATAGCTTCTCTAAGACATAATCTAATCCGTGGTTGAGTGAGACTGTCAGCACCAACAGGATGGGGCCTGGAAATGACAAAATCTGAATTGATTGCCCGCCTTGCGGAGATGAACCCGCATCTCTATCAGCGCGACGTTGAGCGGATTGTCGCCACGATCTTTGACGAGATCACCGACGCGCTTGCGCGCGGCGACCGGGTCGAGCTTCGCGGCTTTGGCGCATTTTCCGTAAAACAGCGCGACGCCCGTGTCGGCCGTAACCCGCGTACTGGGGATGCCGTCCCTGTCGGTGAGAAAAAGGTTCCCTATTTCAAAACCGGCAAACAGCTTCGCGAACGTTTGAACTGATCCCTGCCTGATCTGTTTTTGACCGGCGATCGGGCGTGTCTCGCAATTGCGTCACCCGCAACCCGTCCGATCCAGTCTGCCTGTGTGTCCTACACAAAAACTGTGTGACCGTCGCCATGGCATTTGTCCGGTTCTTGCCCCATACTGATCAGAACATTGATCAAACGTGACCTGCTGCCGGGTTCTGACCTGTCCCGTTTTCGGGATGGCAAGGCGCGGCACAAGGAGCTTAAGAATGCGCTTCCTGTACTGGATTATTTCCATTCCGCTTGCCGTATTGATTGCGGTCTTCGCTGTGTCCAACCGGGCTTTGGTAACGATTTCGCTCTGGCCTCTGCCGTTTGAAGTCGATCTGCCGCTGTTCCTGCCGATCATGGTCGCACTGTTGATCGGGCTTGGCATCGGCTTTGCCTTTGAATGGTTGCTTCAGGGCAAGCATCGCCGGGCAGCGCGCCGCATGGACAGCGAGCTCAAGCGCATCAAAACCGACGAACCAACGCACGCCACGCCAAATACCGACCAAAAGGCGATTGGCCACAGCTAGGCGATTTGAAGGGCTCCGTTTCGGGGCCCTTTTGCTGTCTGGGGCCAGGATTAGATCGCGCGCTGGCGATTTGGCGCATGGCGTCCTTGCAGGATAACCGCCCGATTTGACATTGGCCTTTGCGCCCAAATCGGCTAAGCCATGTCCGGTCCGCCCGCGCAGGGAAATCTGCCAGTCCTTCTGCCAGCTCTTCTAACGGATGTGGGCCAAGAAACTGCCAGCCCACTACCGTTTGCCACTGCCCGTTTGATGGAGGACCGCATGACCCAGACCCTTGCCGCCAAAGACCGTATCTTCTGTGCGATTGATACCACCGACCTTGATCATGCGATTTCGCTGGCATCAAGCCTCTCGAGCATTATTGGTGGTGCCAAACTGGGCAAGGAATTCTTCGCAGCTCACGGGCCACAGGGCGTCAAGGCGGTTGCCAAGGCCGGCATGCCGATCTTCCTCGATGTCAAATATCACGATATCCCCAATACGGTTGCGGGCGCGGTGCGCGCGGTAACCCCGCTGGGGCTCAAGATCGTCAATGTCCACGCGGCGGGTGGTCTGGAAATGATGAAACGTGCCGGTGATGCGGCGCGCGAAGCTGCCGACAAGGCCGGTGTCGAGGTGCCTTGGGTGATTGCGGTCACCATCCTGACCAGCATGGATCAGGGCGATCTTGATGATGTCGGCCTGAAAGGCCCGATTGAAGAACGCGTCGTCAAACTGGCCGAACTGACCCAGAAGGCGGGGCTGGACGGGGTTGTCTGCTCTGCAAAGGAAATCACCCCGGTGCGAAGCGCCCTTGGTCCCGACTTCAAACTGATCACGCCGGGTATTCGCCCAAGCTGGGCGGCAAGCGATGATCAGAAACGTATCGTCACCCCGGCCGATGCGGTCGCCACGGGTAGTGACGTTCTGGTGATTGGCCGTCCGATCACCAAGGCCGATGATCCGGTTGCCGCAGCGCAAAAAATCGTCGCCGAACTTTCCTGATTCTTCGTCCTGCGTCGTAAAAGCGTGCAGCTTGTCCAGCCTCTGATGTGATCGGGAGGTGACAAGCTGCCATGCAAATTTCGCGATGGATTTGCGCCAGACATTATCTCAGAATTGAATCGTTTCAATAATTGGTGCATGATGCGTATCTCGCAGTTGCACAAAAGTTTGGTCGCGCGGCGTGCGTCACCTGATCCAAAGCTATCGCCCGCGCCAACGTTGTTCTGGATATTCTGACATGACGAATACCGCCACCCGCCCTGGATTTTTCGGGAACCTGCCGATTTTGGCGCTCGCCCTTGCGTCTTTCGGGATCGGCACGACCGAGTTTGTCATCATGGGGCTTTTGCCCGATGTTGCGCTTGATCTTGGCGTCAGCATTCCCGATGCCGGCTTGCTGGTGACGGGCTATGCGCTCGGCGTGACCTTTGGCGCGCCGTTTCTAGCGATTGCCACGGCGCGGATGGACCGCCGGCGGGCTTTGCTGCTGCTGATTTCGATCTTTATCCTCGGCAACTTCCTGTGTGCGATTGCCCTGGATTACTGGCTTTTGATGGCGGCCCGCGTGGTTACGGCCTTCTGCCATGGCGCGTTTTTTGGTCTCGGCGCCGTTGTGGCCTCCAACCTTGTCGCACCACATAAACGCGTGCAGGCGATTGCCCTGATGTTTTCCGGTCTGACCTTGGCCAATGTGCTTGGTGTGCCGTTTGGCACCGCCCTTGGTCAGGAACTTGGTTGGCGCTCGACCTTCTGGGCGGTGGTGGCGATTGGTGTCTTTGCCGCAGGTGCCCTTTATATCGCGCTTCCACGCAAGATTGCCGCTTCAACCGGAAGTCTGTTGCTTGAGGCAAAATCGCTTGGCAAGCCGCAGGTTCTGCTGGCGATGCTGATCTCGGTTCTCTCTGCGGCCAGCCTGTTTAGCGTCTTTACCTATATCACCCCGATGTTGCAGGAAATTACCGGCATCACCCCGCGTCAGGTCACCTATGTCCTGTTGCTGTTCGGGGTTGGATTGACGCTCGGCAACTATATCGGTGGGCGTCTGGGTGATTGGCGTTTGATGCCGGCGATCATCATTGCCTTCGTGCTGTTGATCGCGATCCTTGCCATGTTTACCGAAACACTAAGTTCGGTCATTCCGGCCGTGGCAACTGTGGTGCTTTGGGGGGTGGTGGCGTTCGCGCTGGTTTCCCCGCTTCAGATGCGGGTGGTGAACGAGGCATCCGATGCGCCCAACCTGGCCTCCACCCTTAATCAGGGGGCCTTTAACCTTGGCAATGCGGCAGGGGCCTGGTTTGGCGGTATCGCCATTACCCAGGGCGTTTCCTATCAGCATATCCCGTGGCTGGGGGCCGCAATTGCGGTTCTGGCCCTGCTGTGCACGGTTTGGAGCCATCTTTTGGATCGCCGCGACGAGGTGTTTGCCGAAAGCGGTGCCAGCGCCTGAGTTAGGGGCCTGATCAAAAACAAAACCCGTCAACCATGTGGCTGACGGGTTTTTCTTTTGTCCGCTGCAGACTTAACTAGCCAATCCAGTGGCGTACCTGGTCCCAGCTTTGGCTGATGGTCGTGCCGTACTGATCAATGATCAGCTTGATCGATATCGCAATCGAAGTCACGACAAGCAGCGGCCGTACCAGACGCGCACCCACCTTCATCACCATATGCGATCCAATTTGCGCGCCAATCAGGGCACCCACGGCCATCGCACCACCAACAATCCAGACGACCTCACCCCCGGCAATAAACATCACAAGGGATGCAAAGTTCGACGTGAAGTTAAGGATCTTCGTGTGGGCGGTTGCCTTGGTCATGTTGAAACCAAGCAGGGCGACAAAGGCGATGGAAAAGAATGACCCGGTACCCGGCCCGAAAAAGCCGTCATAAAAACCAATGGCAAAGCCGGCGGTAAAGGCAAAGGTCGTCTTGCCGATGATCTGATGCGCATCAATGTCGCCCACGCGTGGCGAAAACAGGAAATAAAGCGCAATCAAAATCAAAAGAGCCGGCAGGATGGTCATCAGAATGCCGGGATCGAGCATCTGCACCAGAACCGTCCCGACCGCCGACCCGGCAAAGGTCAGAACAATCGCCAGCACCATATCGCGCGGATCAACATGCCCCTTGCGGATGAAATTAAGCGATGCGCTGAAACTGCCAAAGCTGCCCTGCAGCTTGTTGGTCGCCAATGCCTGGGCCGGGGTCACACCTGCCCACAGCAGGGCCGGAATGGTGATCAACCCGCCACCCCCGGCAATCGCATCGACAAAGCCGGCAAAGGTGGCAACCGCAAACAGGATCAGAAGAAGATCAAAACCAAATTCCATCGGGGGGCTTTCACAAAGGGGCGCGACTGTATGGTGGGGGCGATACAGTCTGTCAAAACAGCGCACATCATATGGCTTTGCGCGTACGCGTCCAGTGGGATCGATTTCAGTCGTTGAATTGCGCGCTAGCCGTAGTCTAAAAGTCACACAGCTTTGTTTATATGAGTTCCAGACATGCCCGAATTGCCTGAGGTCGAAACAGTCACCCGTGGTCTGACACCCGTCATGGAAGGACAGGTTGTTGATCACGTCGTGCAGCGGCGCGCAAACCTGCGGTTTCCGTTTCCCGATGGCTTTGTCGATCGCATGGCAGGGCGCCGGATCAATCAGCTGACCCGGCGCGCGAAATACATCCTCGGCTATCTTGATGATGGTCAGGTGTTGCTGGTCCATCTTGGCATGTCGGGCCGCATGACAATCCACAATGATCCGGCTGTGGGTGTGCCCGAACCGGGCAAGCACGACCATGTCGATTTCGTCATGGCCGACGGGGCGGTGGTGCGGTTTAACGATCCAAGGCGCTTTGGCGTGATTACCCTGATCAACGGGGATGAGGTCGCAACCCACAAGATGCTGGCAGGTATCGGGCCAGAGCCACTTGGCAATGCCTTTAACGCCACCGTGCTGGCGGCGGGCATCGCCAAACGCGCAAGCCCGATCAAGACCGTGCTGCTGGATCAGAAACTGGTCGCCGGTCTTGGCAATATATATGTCTGCGAAGCGCTGTTTCGATCCGGCATTGCCCCGGACCGTCTGGCAAAGGATCTCAAACCCGGCGAGATCGAACGGCTTTACCGCGAAATCCGTCTTGTCCTTGAAGATGCAATTGCCGCTGGCGGCTCAAGCCTTAAGGACTATCGCCAGAGCGATGGCGAGCTTGGCTATTTCCAGCATAATTTCCGCGTCTATGGCCGCGAAGGCGAAACCTGCGTTGCCGACGGCTGTGACGCCACGATCGAACGCATCGTGCAGGCAGGGCGATCAACCTTCTTCTGTCCCAGCTGCCAGAAATAAGCTGCTTCATCAAACCGTCTTCGGATCGCCACACCATCTTTGCTGGCGGATGTGCCAGACTGCCGTAACGGCATTCTGATGGGGCGGCATATCACCAAGCCATGTCGGCATTCGGGTTTGGCAAAATCACTGACAGGTTCGGTTGCGGCGCGCGGGTAAAATCGGTAAAACAGTATCAAAATATGGTTTCAGCCGAATCGGTCCAATCACG
Source organism: Thalassospira sp. HJ (assembly GCF_000948415.1). Classification (GTDB taxonomy): domain Bacteria; phylum Pseudomonadota; class Alphaproteobacteria; order Rhodospirillales; family Thalassospiraceae; genus Thalassospira. Next base: position 188,222 of record NZ_JYII01000021.1, read on the forward strand.
CCACAGGAATCCGCACTGGAGTCCCACGGGCCGAACAGCGAATAAAGGATCACTTGCATGTCTTATGAAAACATCATCGCCGAGAAAAAGGGCAATGTCGGCCTGATCACGCTTAACCGCCCCAAGGCGCTCAATGCGCTGTGTGATGCGCTGATCAAGGATATTGGTGCGGCACTTGATGATTTCGAATCCGATGAAGACATCCGTGCGATTGTCATTACCGGGTCGGAACGGGCCTTTGCAGCCGGTGCCGACATCAAGGAAATGGCCGATTACGACTATATGGGTGTCTACAAGAACGACTTCATCACCAAGGGCTGGACGCGCGTTGCTTCATGCCGCAAGCCGACCATTGCCGCAGTCGCCGGATTCGCGCTTGGCGGTGGCTGCGAAATGGCAATGATGTGCGACATCATGATTGCGGCTGATACCGCCAAGTTCGGTCAGCCGGAAATCACCATCGGCACCATCCCCGGTGCGGGCGGCACCCAGCGCCTGACGCGCGCAGTTGGCAAGTCCAAGGCGATGGAAATGTGCCTGACCGGACGCATGATGGATGCCGAAGAAGCCGAACGTGCCGGCCTGGTCGCGCGAATCGTTCCGGCCGACTCGCTTCTCGACGAAGCGCTGCAGCTGGCCGAAAAGATCGCCTCCTTCTCGGGCCCGGTTTCGATGAAGGTCAAGGAATCGGTCAACAAGGCCTATGAAATGACCCTGACCGAAGGCCTGATGTTCGAGCGTCGCGAATTCCATTCAACCTTCGCACTCGAAGATCGCGCCGAGGGCATGAAAGCCTTTAGCGAGAAGCGTAAGGCAGAGTTCAAGCACCGCTAATTGCGCGGTGCTGACATCAACTTTACCTCTGATTCCCCGGCTGCATATCTGCTTTGCAGCTTAAAAGAGTCCAAAGCCGCAGAAATTGAGGCGTGAGGGTCAGGGCCTACTAATTTAATTGTAGTGGCAGTCGTTATATTTGCCGAATCCAAGGAAAAACCCGCAGATCGGGTCGGCATCCCGAGCAAGGGATTTGACGCAGGAGGTGGCAAATATAACGACTGTCCTTCGGATCAATCGGATTTGCACGGGCAACTTTGTCGCAAACCCTTGAAAGATGTATATCTTCCTGCGGGTTGGCTTCGCGTATCCGCACAAATCCGGTTGACCACTGCAACTAAATTAGTAGGCCCTGACCCTGACGCTGTATCGGGGGTTGACGAGGGTTTCGGACAGAGCTATAAGCCGCGCTCCGAATTACGTAACATTTGTTTGAAGAGACAGGTTCGCAATGGCTCACCATAAATCGGCCAAGAAGCGCATTCGCCGCAACGCCGCACGTGCAGAAGTAAACGGTGCACGTATCGGTCGCATTCGTACCTTCGTTAAGAAGGTCGAGGCTGCGCTGAACACTGGCGATAAAGATGCTGCTCTGGCTGCGATGAAAATCGCTGAGCCGGAAATGGCGCGTGGCGCACAGCTTGGTGTTCTGCACAAGAACACCGTTGCTCGCAAGGTTTCGCGCCTTACCGCGCGTATCAAAGCGCTTTAATTTATCCCTTACGGGATGGCGAGTCGAAGGCCGCACCTCTGGTGCGGCCTTTTCGCTGCCCGGATTTCGCAGAATCACCTTTTGTTCCTTGGTTGCGCGGGTGCAAGAAACCGCAGAAAACAAGGGACGTTTTGGTTGCGAAATCCTTTTAACGTTCTGTTAAAGATCGCCTTGCCTGATGTGGGTCACATCAGTACAGTGTTGGGACTTTGCAGGTCGCGCAAAGCGACTGGCAACGAAGAACCAAAAAAACAAAAGGCGCGAGTACACTTCCCTGATTTTGTGGAAGGCCAGCGTGTTGATCACCGCGGTGATGAACGCGACGCACTATCGTTTTGTCTTTTGCGGTCTTTGTGATGGTAAAATAGGGATATTCGGGGAAAGGTTTAACAGTGCAGCACGCCGTGAGGGACACACAATCGGCACTTGGGCAATCCAGCGGGGGGATTGCGGGTGACCAGCACGCAGCACTTGACGATCATGCAGTTGCAACCTGGCAGGTAGTACGCGAAAAGCTGCGCGCTGAATTTGGCGCAACAGCCTATCGCTACTGGCTTGAGCCGGTTGCCTTGATCGCCGTTGAGGCCGGTGTGGCGCGTTTGGGCGCGCCGACCCGTGCCATGCGCGACTGGGTGACTCAGCACTATCTCGACCGTATCCAGAAATTCTGGCACGCCGAAGATTCCGATGTCCATTTCGTTGAAATCAACATCGTATCTGGCGCCAATGGTAGCACCCAGGGTGCATCAAAGAGTGCATCAAACGGCGCGTCTTCCCCAGCCCCGGCATCCAATGCTGCGCCGGCCGCCCGCTCCAAATCATCGCGTGGTTCTGAGTCTCAGGACACCAGCGTTGTCGCTGATGCGCCGTGCCAGCCGACGGCAGCTGGTCGCACCGCGATTGCCAGCATGTCTGATGATGGCATCTCGGCTGCCCTTGATCCGCGCTACACCTTTGACAATTTCGTGCTGGGCAAACCGAACGAGTTTGCCTATGCCGCCGCCCGCCGTCTGGCAGAGGCCGAATCGGTACCGTTCAACCCGCTGTTCCTTTATGGCGGGGTTGGTCTTGGTAAAACCCACCTGATGCATGCGATTGCCTGGCATATCCGCCGCACGCAGCCGCACCGCACGGTGATCTACCTTTCGGCCGAGAAATTCATGTACCGCTTCATTCGCGCACTGCGTGACAAGAACACGGTCGATTTCAAGGATCAGTTCCGTTCGGTCGATGTGCTGATGGTCGATGATGTCCAGTTCATCTCGGGCAAGGATTCGACCCAGGAAGAATTCTTCCACACCTTCAATGCACTGGTTGATCAGGGCCGACAGATCATTGTTTCGGCCGACAAGTCGCCATCCGATCTTGAAGATATCGAGGAACGCCTGCGTTCGCGTCTGGGATCCGGCCTTGTTGCCGACATCCACGCAACCACCTACGAGCTGCGTCTGGGCATCCTTGAAGCCAAGGCGGAACGTCAGGGTGTCGAACTGCCCCAGCGGGTCATGGAATTCCTTGCCCACAAGATCACCGCCAACGTGCGTGAGCTTGAAGGTGCGCTAAACCGCGTGATTGCCCATTCCCAGCTGGTCGGGCGCGAGATCGGGCTTGAGATGGTTCAGGACGTCCTGCATGACGTTCTGCGTGCGTCCGAGCGCCGGGTTTCGATCGAGGAAATCCAGAAACGCGTGGCAGAGCATTTCAACATCAAGGTTTCCGACATGCATTCGGCCCGTCGCGCGCGTGCGGTGGCCCGTCCGCGTCAGGTGGCGATGTATCTCTCCAAGCAACTCACTACGCACTCCCTGCCGGAAATCGGTCGCAAGTTCGGCGGGCGCGATCACACCACGGTCATGCATGCCGTGCGCAAGATCGAAGAACTGCACGGAACCGATCCGTCGCTGTGCGAAGATATCGATCTTCTGCGTCGGATGCTTGAAAGCTGATCGGGGTTTCCCGGGCCACAAAATCGATGTGAATTTTGATGAAATCCGCCGGAATTTTCGGCGGATTTTGTTTTTGAATCGGGTGGTTTTTATACCTGATTTTACTCATCAAAACTGCGAGTCGGGCGGTTTGCGCCGCTTTGCGCGTTTCGGGCGTATTTTTGTCCGCCGACTCCTTTTATTTGCTTGGGTTTAAGCCGTAAAAATCCTTCGATTTCCGGGCTGGCATGTTATAATGCGCGTTCCGCACCCGAAAGGGTGTGGGTCAGGTGGGAAAACTGATTAAAAATCAATTTGTTAAACAAATACTGACAGACGGATAGGACGGGCATGAAGCTGACCATCGAACGCGCGGCGCTATTGAAATCGCTGACCCATGTTCAAAGCGTTGTTGAACGACGTAACACCATTCCGATTCTGTCCAATATTTTGCTCCGGGCAGAGAATGATCGTCTCTCGCTGACCGCGACGGATATGGACCTCGAAGTCATCGAAACCACGACGGCTGAGGTATCTGAACCGGGTGCGACCACGACCCCTGCCCATACCCTCTATGAAATCGTTCGCAAACTGCCGGAAGGCTCCCAGGTGCAGATCGCGCTTGAGCCGGGCGCAGGCCGCCTGACGCTCTCTGCTGGTCGTTCGAAGTTTAACCTGGCGGTTCTGCCGGTTGATGATTTTCCGGTCATGTCCGGTGGCGACCTTCCGGTCAGCTTCGGTCTGGCTGCGGCTGAGCTGCGCGGTTTGATTGACCGAGCCGAGTTCGCCATTTCGACCGAAGAAACCCGTTATTACCTCAACGGTATTTACTTCCACGCAACTGATGCCGAAGGCACCAAGATCCTGCGCGCAGTTGCAACCGACGGTCACCGTCTGGCACGCGTCGAAGCGCCGCTGCCCGATGGTGCGGAAAACATGCCGGGCGTCATCGTTCCACGCAAAACCGTGGGTGAGCTCCGCAAGCTGATCGAGGAAACCGGCGAAGCGGTCGATATCGCGCTGTCGGACACCAAAATCCGCTTTGGCTTTGGCGATGCGGTTCTGACCTCCAAGCTGATTGACGGCACCTTCCCGGATTACGAACGCGTCATTCCGTCGGGCAACGACAAGACCCTTGATATCGAATGCAAGGCGTTCGCCGATGCGGTTGACCGTGTTTCGGCGATCTCGATTGAAAAGTCCCGCGCGGTGAAAGTGGTTCTGTCGGGCACGACCCTGACCCTTTCGGCCTCAAGCCCCGAACACGGTACCGCGTCCGAGGAACTTGAAATCAACTACGATGCCGAGGATATCGAAATCGGCTTTAACTCGCGCTATCTGCTCGACATCGCCAAACAGGTTAAGGGCGATACGCTTAACCTTCTGATGTCGGACGGCTCTAGCCCGACCATCCTGCGTGACACCGACGACCTTTCGGCATTGTACGTTCTGATGCCGATGCGTGTGTGACGGTAGCACGATCAAGCTGTGGCTGCTCTTGCCAATAACCTCATGCCAAAAGACGGGGCGTCGATGACAAACCGTCTTGCAGTTTCCCGTATCCAGCTCAGCGAGTTTCGCTGTTACGAAGGCCTGCGTCTGTCGCTCGACAGCTCGCCGGTCGTGCTGACCGGGCCAAACGGGGCGGGCAAGACCAACCTTCTGGAAGCTGTTTCTCTTCTGGCACCGGGCGGTGGATTGCGCCGGGCCAAACTTGGCGAAATCGCGCGCAGCACGCCGCCAACGGATACCGGGGCACCCCGGGCATGGGCTGTGGCGGCCGATATCGATACGCCCGACGGCGCGTTTCAGCTTGGAACCGGTCTTGATCCGGCCGCCCTTGAACAGGGGCGTGAACGCCGGGCGGTCAAGATTGATGGGCAGGCCCAGCGCGGGCAGGCGGCCTTGGGCCGGGTCTGTGCCGCGGTCTGGCTGACGCCACAGATGGATCGCCTGTTCCTTGATGGTCCGTCCGCACGCCGGCGTTTTCTGGATCGGCTGGTTTATGGCCTTGATCCCGATCACAGCAGCCGCGTTGCTGCCTATGAGCATTCCTTGCGTTCGCGCGCCAAGCTGCTCAAGGAAGGCAAGGGCGACGACAAATGGCTGGCCTCGATCGAAGATTCGATGGTTCGTCACGGCATTGCGGTCGCAGTCGCACGTGCTGAATTGCTTGAACGGTTGCGCCGTGCGGGGACCATGGCCATCGGGCCGTTTCCGGCCGCTCGACTGGCGCTGACCGGCGATCTCGAAGACTGGCTGGAAAACCTGCCAGCGGTCGAGGTCGAAGATAAAATGCGGGCTGCATTGCGCGATGGACGTCGGCGTGATGCGACCTATGGCGGGGCCGTGGTCGGCCCGCAACGCAGTGATCTGTTGGTCTGGCATGATGCAAAGGGCCAGTCGGCGGATCAATGTTCCACCGGGGAACAAAAGGCGTTGCTGCTGTCGATCATTATGGCCAATACCCGCCTGCAGACAAAGGCGCGCGGGGCTGGCCCGCTGCTGTTGCTTGACGAGGTGGTTGCGCATCTGGATGCAGAACGCCGCAACCATTTGTTTGATGAAATCGTGGCGCTTGGCGTTCAGGCCTGGATGACAGGTACGGACCGGGCGCTGTTTGAAGGTTTGGACGGTCGTGCGCAATTCTTCCGCGTGGAAGATGCCACACTGACCTTAGAAACCCCTTAGTGAATGCCGAGGTTGTGACCCTATGACCAACGAAACCGAAACGCCGAACACTGGTGAAGTGCCGCAGGAGTATGGCGCAGAATCGATCAAGGTTCTCAAAGGCCTTGAAGCTGTGCGCAAACGCCCGGGCATGTATATCGGCGATACCGATGACGGTACCGGTTTGCACCATATGATCTACGAAGTCGTCGATAACGCGATCGACGAAGCCTTGGCCGGTCATTGCGACACCGTCTGGGTGCAGCTCAATGGCGATGGGTCTGCGACCATCCGCGATAACGGGCGTGGCATTCCGACCGACATGCACAAGGAAGAAGGCGTGTCCGCTGCCGAGGTCATCATGACCCAGCTCCATGCCGGCGGTAAGTTTGACCAGAACTCCTATAAGGTTTCCGGTGGTCTGCACGGTGTGGGTGTCTCGGTGGTGAACGCGCTGTCGACTCTGCTCAAACTGCGCATCTGGCGTAATGGCAAAGAACACTACATGGAGTTTTCCGGTGGTGATGCCATCAAGCCGCTCGAAGTCGTGGGCGACGCCCCGATTACCGAGGACGGCACCCCGCTTTCGGGCACCGAAGTCACCTTCTATCCGGATGGCGAGATTTTCACCCAGCTTGAGTTTGACCTGCCGACGCTTGAACACCGTCTGCGCGAACTGGCCTTCCTGAACTCGGGTGTGATCCTGACGCTGCGCGATGAACGCAGTGGCGATCCGGTCGAGACCAAGCTGCATTACGAAGGCGGCATTCGTGCCTTTGTCGAATATCTCGACCGCAACAAATCGCGCCAGATCGAAGAATCCATCAGCATCGAAGGCGAAAAAGACGGCATCACCGTCGAAGTTGCGCTTCAGTGGAATGATAGCTACCACGAACAGACGCTGTGCTTTACCAACAACATTCCGCAGCGCGATGGCGGCACGCATATGGCCGGCTTCCGTGCGGCGCTTACCCGTCAGATCAACAACTACGCACAGGAAAGCGGCATCGCCAAAAAGGAAAAGGTTGCCCTTTCCGGTGATGACGCCCGTGAAGGCCTGTCCTGCGTGATCTCGGTCAAGGTGCCGGATCCGAAATTCTCCTCCCAGACCAAGGACAAGCTGGTTTCATCCGAAGTCCGTCCGGTGGTTGAGAATATTGTCAATGACAAGCTCGCCCAGTGGCTCGAAGAACACCCGGCTGATGCGCGCAAGATCGTCACCAAGGTAGTCGAAGCCGCATCCGCGCGCGAAGCCGCCCGTAAGGCCCGTGAATTGACTCGCCGTAAGGGCGCGCTTGATATCTCGTCCCTGCCGGGCAAATTGGCCGACTGTCAGGAACGTGATGCGTCCAAAGCCGAACTCTTCATCGTGGAGGGTGATTCCGCAGGTGGATCGGCCAAACAGGGTCGCGAACGTGGTTTCCAGGCAATTCTTCCGCTGCGCGGTAAGATCCTCAACGTCGAACGCGCGCGCTTTGACAAGATGCTCTCAAGTCAGGAAATCGGCACCCTGATTACTGCAATGGGCACGGGTATCGGTCGCGATGACTTTGACATCGAAAAGGCCCGCTACCACAAAATCATCATCATGACTGACGCCGACGTCGATGGTGCGCATATTCGAACCCTGCTTCTGACCTTCTTCTATCGTCAGATGCCCGAACTGATCGAACGCGGCTATCTCTATATCGCGCAGCCGCCGCTTTATCGTGCGAAACGCGGCAACTCCGTCCAGTACCTCAAGGACGACCGCGAGATGGAACAATACCTGACCGCACAGGGCACCGAAGAAGCCGTCCTTACCCTTTCCGGTGGACAACAGCTCGCCGGTCCGGATCTGGTGCGTGTGGTTGAACTGGCCCGTAAGGCCAAAGGCTTCCTTGAGCCGCTCTCGATCAAGCTGCCGATCACGGTGCTGGAACAGGCAACCCTTGCAGGGGCGCTCAACCCGGCGCTGCTTGATGACGATGGCAAACGCCGTGAAGCAGCCGAAACGCTCGCCAAGCATCTCGACAGCCTCGAAGAGGATTACGATCGTGGCTGGCACGGCGAAGCGCCGATGGATGAGATCGTCCTGTGGCGTATGCTGCGCGGTGTGGAACAGCGCCATGTGATTGACGGCAACATCCTGCGCTCGGCCGAGGCCCGTGCCATTGCCGGTATCCTTGGCGAACTGCGCGAGCTGTTTGAAAAGGGTGCTGAATTCGTTGCCAAGGACAAGACTTGGAAAATCCACGGCCCGGTCGATCTGGTTAATGCGGTGATGGAATATGGCCGTCGCGGCATCTCGGTCCAGCGCTATAAAGGTCTGGGCGAAATGAACCCGGATCAGCTTTGGGAAACCACGCTCGACCCGAACGTCCGTTCGCTCCTGCAGGTCAAAGTGGCGCATGCCGACGAAGCTGAAGAAGTCTTCTCGACCCTCATGGGCGACGTTGTCGAACCCCGCCGCGACTTCATCCAGTCCAACGCACTCAAGGTCGCCAACCTCGACGTTTGATTTGCTGGCGATAGTGTGAATTGACTCATAAAACTGGAAACGCGACGCATAAATCTAGAATCTGTGACGCGCTGACAATAGTTGTAACCTGCTTTCCAAAGCCCGCGTGTGTCGCGGGCTTTGGTGTGTTCAGTTGAAACTTGCTGTGTGTTGACAGGGTCGCACAATGAATTAATTGCCTGAACCGATGATACAGGTATCACATGATACCAGACAAATGTATGGATGTGATCGATCCGACATGCGCCATACACCCGGGGTGGATAACGTGGAAATTTGCAACCAGTGGCAAATTGCATATGAAAATGTGAGCTAGACACGTATATGCAACCTCTGCGCAATGTACGTGCAGCTTTCGGTCAAGATTTACGCGCAAAAAAGTGAGGCGTTTTGCGTGCGCATTCCGTGAATGCATTTACATTCACAAAATCGTGCGTCTTTTAGAACGTAAAAAGTTATTGCTTCAGTACAAATTTTATTTGTATAACACGTTTACAAAGGTGGGGAGAAAACCACCTTTTAAAAAGATAGCCCCCTTGGCCGTCCGTAGCCTCCGCGCAAGCGGTTTGATAGCAGGCTACCGACCCCAAGGGGTTTTTTTTGCTTGTTTGCAAAATAATGCTGCAGGGGAGGGATTATGGAGCGGATGGCCATCATGATTGATGGAGCGTTCTTTATCAATCGTTTCAAGCATGTATACCCAAAGAAAAACGCTAGGGATCCAAGTGTTGTCGCAAAGACAGCTTTTCAGATGGCCTGCGCGCACCTGAAGCCTAAAAACAAAAACTCTAAGAAGTCAGATCTGTATCGGGTATTTTTTTACGACTGCCCGCCTTTGACGAAGCGTGTACACACTCCCATTGAAAATAAGTCGGTCAATTTGGCCACTTCTGACGAAGCGAAGTTCCGAACCGCTATTCATCAGGAGATGACGACATTTAGAAAGGTTGCGCTTCGCCTTGGTCACCTGAACGAAAAAACCGCTTCGTGGATCATCAAAAAGCGCGTCATGACAGAGTTGCTTAAAGGTAAAAGAGAATGGAATGATCTGAAAGACGATGATTTCGTTTATTATGCCAAGCAAACAGGCGTCGATATGAGGATTGGCGTCGATATTGCGCTGCTGGCTCAAAAGAGATTGGTCGATCAAGTTGTGTTGGTTGCAGGTGATAGTGATTTCGTACCAGCTGCTAAGCTCGCCCGTAGGGAAGGGATAGACTTCATTTTAGATCCTATGTGGAATCACATTGCGCCAGACCTGTTGACCCACATCGATGGCTTGCGATCGGTAACAGCCAACCCCTTAGCAAAGAAGACTACAAAAGAAATCGAAGATGAAGCTAAGGATGGCGGTGCTGCCAAGGCATAGGCTTACATGGAACATGAGGTTTGTCCGGATGGCCGGTCATTGCGAAAGGGTAAGGGATGGCGCGACCAGTTGGGAAGAGATATGATCATCCTTTTGACGGGGATGCCCCTCGGGTAACGCCCTCGCGCATTCGCAGGCTTAGCCGTGAAGCGCAGGTGCAGCTGATCGCACAATGGTTTTATTCACTCCATGAAGACCCTGCCAATGAAACACCTTACAATGGTAGGGAAGGTGGCTATCTATATATCCATGGCGGCCCCTACGATGCACGTGAGGCAATTGAGAATGAATTTATCGATTACGTTGATGCTGAAATCATTGGCCGTGCAATCGACGAGGTAGAAAGTGATGGAACGGTCGAGTGGGCGCCAAGTTTCCTTCATCCAGACCGAATTGCCTATGACGAGGAGGCCATTGCTTCACTGGAACCCGACGAGTTCGATCACCCGGCCAGCACCCGGGGCATCTTTACTGCTAATCATGCATTGCGCGCGGAACGAAATAGAGATCCGGTTGCTGACCATGACCAGATCGATGCGCGGTTAGAGCGTGGAGCCCGTACATCTTTTGGTACCAGTTATGACAGGGCTGTTCGGCTAACAGTCCAATCATATGCGGCAGATCTCCGGGCGCTTCTCTCAAAAGCAGAAACAAAGCCGGTAAAGCATGGAGGAATTGGCCACAACCAGCCGCCTTCAGATATCGAGCTTGAGGAGGAGCAGAAGGTAGGTCTGAAGGCTGCGGTAGAGGCCATCAGTGAAGAGCTTGTCCATGAACGGCCAGATGTTCGGAAAGTGTCACGCGCAGCGCGTGTTCTTCAATCCATCGGTCGATGGGTGGCCAAGAAGCTCGACATTAGCTTGGAAGCTTTCCTGAAAGGTATGTTTGGCGCTCTTGGTATCAGTGCCGCTGGCACGCTTACAGCTGTCGGAATATACGGTGTTGATGCCATCATTCACCAGACTATGGCTCTATATCACTCTGTTATTGACTGGCTCAACGCAGTCGTCTTGCCTTTTTGACGCCTTCAAAATCTGGTGTCAGATTATCCTGATAGGCTGGGTTATCTGTCAGGTTTTATCATCACTGTGGTTCGAGGCATCCTCGTAAACGTTTACAGCAGGCTTTAGTTTCAAGCAAGTTGACGCAAGAACTAAGTCCGTAAACTGAAGCTCAAGTAGTTTGGTTTTCCGATTGATGCTGCCACATTATTTTTTAACTCACTTCAAATTCTTTGAGTCGACAAGAAAATCTAGAATCTTATCGCTAGTTTTGAGCAGGAAAAGTGGTGGGTGTTAGTTAACTCTAAGCAACGCACCGTGGGTCTGAATGACCCTGGCTGAAAGGGCCTGACCCTTCGCAATCGCATCCTCGGTCGTGCTGTTGGCAAACCGCGCTGCCAGAAAGGCCGCGTTAAAGGAATCACCGGCACCGGTGGCGTCGACAACGTTTGAAACGTTTGGTGTTTCAAGGCTTGCCGCCTGACCATCTTTCAGAAACGTGCAGGCCTTGCTGCCATTCTTAACGATAACCTCGGCAACCCCGAGATCGCGATAGCGCAGTACCGTCTCTTCCGGGGACGCATCACCAAACAGGCTTGCCTCGTCATCAAAGCTTGGCAGCACGATACTGGATCGTTTGGCCACATCCGTGATCACCTGCTTGCAGGTCTCCCGGTCTTCCCAAAGGGCTGGGCGAATGTTGGGATCAAAGACGATCCGGGTTTTGGCTGGCAATTGCCCAAGCAGCTCGGTCAAGGCTGCGCGGCGATCTGGCGACAGGATCGCCAGGGTGATGCCAGACAGATACAGCACATCTGCATCAGTAAAAGCCGATGCCAGCCGTGAAGTGTCATCGGCCATCCGTCGTGCAGCAGAATTTTCACGCCAGTATGTAAAGAACCGGTCACCATCTTCCTGCCCGATAAGGTAAAGACCCGGACGTTTTCCGGTAATAACCTGAATATCGTCGGTCTCAATCCCGGCGTCGCGGATGAAGGTCGATATCTGCCCGGAATAGCGATCATCGCCAAGGGCGGTGACATAACTCACGTGCCAGTCATCTGCATCGGTCGCATTTCGGAAATGCCAGGCGGTGTTTAACGTATCGCCGGCAATGCCCATTTTCCAATGGCCGCCGGTACCGTCACTGCCGCCAGCCATTTCGATCATGCATTCGCCGCAGGAAACAAACCGCTTTGCCGTCATGAGTTCAGCTCTTGCGCAATCGCGTGATCCGCACCTTCGGAAAGCAACAGCGTCAAACGGGCAATCACCGAAGCCCGCCAGACGGCACTTTCCTTAAGGCCGTCGGGCATCCAGCCTTGCAGGTTTGCCAGCCGGTCATAGATCTCGACTGCACCCTGTTCGTCGCCAAGGGTGGTGACAATGTCATCTGCGCGCGGATCGTTAAGGGTTTGCGCGGCGTCACCCGGTTTCGCACCATTGATCCATGTGCGCATGACGGCAAGCCAGGCGGCAAAGCACAGCGCAAACGTGCCAAGCTGTTCCGGTGCATTCAGCATCTGCAAGGCGGGCGCGAAAATGCGCTGCGGCAGTTTTTCTGTGCCATCCATGGCGATCTGGCGGGTTTCGTGGGCAATTTCCGGGTTGCGGAAACGATCCACCAGTTCGGCGCCGTAGTCGGCAAAATCAATGCCCGGCAGGGGTGTCATCGACGCGGCGGCATTTTCCATATGCCGTGCGACGAGTTTGGCAAACATGTCATTTGCCATCGCATCACGGACATAACGATACCCGCCCAGCTGTCCGACATAGGCAATCAGTGAATGACTGCCATTAAGCATCCGAAGCTTCATCAGCTCATAGGGCTCGACGTCCTTTACAAGGATGGCGCCGGCTTGTTCCCATGCCGGGCGTCCATCGGGGAAGTCATCCTCGATCACCCATTGCGAAAACGGTTCGGTTTCGATGGCGGCCGGGTCGTCATGACCGATCAGGCGTTTGGCATCGGCAAAGGTTTGTTCCGTTGCGGCCGGCGTGATCCGATCGACCATGGTCGAGGGGAAGGACACATTTTCACCGACCCATTGACCCAGATCCGCATCGATCTGTGTCGCGAAATCAATCACGCCATCGCGCAGCAGATGGCCATTGGCCGGCAGGTTGTCGCACGAAACGATGGTAAAGGGCCGCAGGCCAGCATCCTTGCGGCGTTTAAGTCCGGCCACCAGAATGCCTACCAGCCCCGATGGGGCAGAAGGATTTTCCAGATCGTGTTTGATGGCAGGATGGTCGTGCTGCACCTTTCCCGAAACGCGATCAATCCCATAGGCCTTCTCTGTCACCGTAATGGTCACGATCCGGATCGCCGGATTGGCAAGGGCGGAAATAACCGGAGCCACATCGCGCGCCGCCGCGATGGCGCGCGTCATGCTGGTAATCTTGCGCGCCTTCGGCCCATCGGCATGGCGTTCGATCACCGTAAAGGCACAGCCTTGTGCATTGAGCGCATCGACAATTTCCGTGCTGCGCAGGCTGACACCGATAATGTGCCAGTCACCGTTAAGTGTGGCCATCGCGTCGTGCGTATAGACCGCCTGATGGGCACGATGGAACGCGCCGATGCCGATATGCACGATACCGGCACCTTCCAACGGCAGGTCCGTTTCCCGGTCTGATGCATCGGAATGTGTCATTGCCTACTCCGCAAGCTGGTCAAGTCGTGCTGAAAGGGCGGTCATCACGCCGCGCAGCTCGGCCAGGCCCTTCAGGCGGCCAATTGCCGGATAGCCCGGCTGTCCCTTGCGATTAAGATCATCAAGAATGTCCTGACCGTGATCCGGGCGCATCGGAATGTTCCAGTCGTCCCGGCCTGCGGCTTTGCGGCGGGCTTCCTCGCGCAGGATCTGCTCGATCAGGGCGACCATGTCGGTATCACCGCCCAAATGCTCGGCTTCATGGAAGCTGCATGGCAGGCCGGCACTTTCGCGCGTGGTGTTGCGCAGATGAATGAAATGCACCCGTTCGCCCCAACGTTTCATCATGCCCGGCAAATCGTTGCCCGGATGCACGCCAAGCGATCCGGAACACAGGGTAATACCGTTTTCAGGAATATCGACCGCCTTCATGACAAAGGCGTAATCGGCCTCGGTCGACATGATGCGCGGCAGACCCAAAAGCGCAAAGGGCGGATCATCCGGATGGCAGCACATGCGAATGCCGACTTCACGGGCGACCGGCACAACTTCCTCAAGGAAGGCAACCAGATTGGCGCGCAGCGTATCGGCATCAATCTCGGCATAGGTGGCAAGAAGCCCGCGCAAATCTTCAAGCGACAGGTTCTCAACCGAGCCGGGCAGGCCAAAGGCAACGGTGCGTTCAAGTTCTTCGCGGCGCGCAGCAGGCATCTCGGCAAAGCGGGCCTTGGCGGCCGTAATGGTCTCAGTCGGGTAATCCTTTTCCGCACCGGGACGGGCCAGAATGAAAAGATCAAACGCGACAAAATCGGTCAGGTCAAAGCGCATGCAGGTAGCACCATTTGACAGGCGCCAATTCAGATGCGTGCGCGTCCAGTCGAGAACCGGCATGAAGTTGTAGCAAACAATCCTGATCCCGGAATCGGCCAGATTGCGCAGGCTTTCCTTATAGGCCGCGATATGGTCGCGCCACGGGCCAACCTGGCGTTTGATGGCTTCGGAAACCGGAAGACTTTCAACCACATCCCATGTCAGACCCGATGGTGAGCCGTCCTGCATGGTGGCGATTTCGCGATGGCGTTTGGCAATTTCATCAGGGGTCCAGACAGCGCCGCTGGCAATGTGATGAAGGGCGGAAACAACGCCATGCGCCCCGGCCTGGCAAATATCGTCAATGCTGACCAGATCGCGCGGGCCGAACCATCTCCAGGTTTGTTTCATGTAATTCTCTCTGTATTGGCGTGGTGTGTTCGACACCGACTATAACAAGTGTGAACAGTATCATGCGACAATTATGTTGACTAGTATGGTAGTATGCATTAACGATCAGGAAAGCAAGGAGAGATTGATGGATGATCCTCAACTCAAGGACTGGGAAATTTCTCATGATCAGGCGGTCGGGCCGCAGATCCATCGCATCATTCGCGAGCGGATTGTCTGCACCGATCTGCTGCCCGGTGTCCGTCTTTCCGAAGCCGAACTTGCCAAACATTTCAATGTCAGCCGCCAGCCCGTCCGCGAAGCTTTCATAAAGCTCGCCGATCAGGGCCTGCTTGAGGTCCGCCCCCAACGCGGAACCTATGTGCGCAAAATCTCGGTAGCAGCCGTTCTTGACGCCCGCTTTGTGCGCGAAGCGATCGAGGCCGACATTGCCCGCTTTGTTGCCAAGGAACCCGATAGCGACTTTATCGCCCGTCTTGAACAGCTGATTGTTGATCAGCGCAAGGCGATGCAGGGCGACGCCCAGTGGTTCCTCAAACTTGATCATGACTTCCATCGTTGCCTGGCCGAAGCAGCCGGCAAGACCTATGCCTGGAAGGTGGTCGAAGATGTCCGCGCCCAGCTCGACCGGGTGCGTTACCTCAGCTACTTCCAGTTCCCGATGGATGAAATCATCGAACAACATGTCCGAATTGTTTCCGCAATCGCCAATCGTGATTGTGAAGCAGCCAGCGCGGCCATGCGCGAGCACCTTCGTGAAATCCTGCATGCGCTGCCTGATATTGCCCGCTCCAGATCGGAGCTATTTGACGACGCCAGTTCCGCGTTGTCGTCCTGAGGCATCAACCGAACAGGGAGGAAACGATGCTTAAAAAAACGACCAAGAAACTGATTTTCGCCGGCGTAGCCGCCATGATGATGAGCACTTCTGCCATTGCAGCCGAAGTGACGCTCAAGCTTGGCCACCTCGCCAATGAACAGAATGCCTGGCACAAGGCTGCCGTGAAATTCGGGGAAGAAGTCTCTGCCCTGACCGATGGCCGTGTCGAAGTACAAGTTTTCCCCAACGAAACGCTCGGTAAGGAAATCGACCTGATCAACGGCATGCAGCTGGGTTCGGTCGATATGACCATTACCGGTGAAAGCCTGCAGAACTGGGCGCCGATGGCAGCCCTTCTGGCAGTGCCGTATGCCTATCCGACCCTTGAAGACATGGACGCTGTCGCAAGTGGCGAAATTGGCGAGCAGATCTCCCAGCAGATCATCGAAAAGGCCCGCATCCGTCCGATCGCCTACTTTGCCCGTGGTCCGCGTAACCTGACCTCGAACCGCGAAATCAAAAGCCCGGATGACCTTAATGGTCTGAAGCTGCGTGTGCCGAACGTGCCGCTGTTCGTTGATGTCTGGAAAACCCTTGGCGCACAGCCGACCCCGATGGCATTCTCCGAAGTCTTTACCTCGCTTCAGGCCGGCACTATCGATGCCCAGGAAAACCCGCTGGCGCTGATCGATTCTGCAAGCTTCAACGAAGTGCAGAAATTCGTAAACAAGACCGAGCATGTCCGTTCGTGGATTTACCTCACCATCTCCGAACTGACCTGGGCCAAACTGTCTGACGAAGACAAGGACGCCGTCATGGAAGCAGCAAAACGCGCCCAGGAATATGAGCGTGGCCTGTTTGTTGCTGACGAAGAGCGCCTGACCCAGACGCTTCAGTCCAAGGGCATGACCTTTGTCGAAGTCGACACAGCGGCCTTTGCACAGAAAGCAAAAGATGCTGTGTTGGCAAACGTCTCCGACGAAATCCGTCCGATCGTCGAAGACCTGTTCGCACGCTGATTACTGCCGGTTCGGCCGCCTTTGTGCGGCCGAACCTTTCTCGACGGGGAAGTTAAAGTGCTTTCTGCCAGACTATATGCCTTGCTGATTTCAATATGCCGGATCGGAACCGGGACGGCCTTTTGCGTCCTGATCGCAACCGTTCTGATCCAGGTGTTTTCAAGAACCTTTCTGACCAGCTCACCGGTCTGGACCGAAGAACTGACGCGGCATTCCTTGCTGTTTCTGGCGGCCTTCGGGGCCGGCTTGTCGTTTCGCAATGGTGAAATGGTCAATGTCGATATGGTTTGTGAAATGCAGTCCCCGCGGGTGCAACGCATCCTGATGTTCGTCGCCGCAGCGCTGACGGCAATTTTCGCGCTGATGCTGCTGTCGCCGGCCTGGATGTTTGTTTCGATCGGATCGCTTCAAACCTCGCCGACATTGGGTGTGCGGATGGATTTCATCCATGCCACCGCTTTCATTCTTTTGGCCGTTCTTGCCCTTTTCGCCGTGCTGCGCATGATCCGGATCATCACCGGTAAATCTGACGGCAAACCCGAAGATACCTCGAAGGACCTTCCATGAGCCTCGCAGTTTTACTTGGTGTTTTTGTCTTAGGCCTGATCATCGGCCTGCCGGTTGCGGTAACGCTTGGCCTTTCATCCCTGTGCTATTTGCTGCTTGAAGGCATCCCGCTTGTCGTGATCCCGCAAAAGCTGTTTGCCGGGATGGATGTGTTTGTTCTTTTGTGTATTCCGGGCTTCATTCTTGCCGGCAACCTGATGAATGGCGGCGGCATTACGCCGCGTATTGTGCGCTTTGCCAATGCGCTGGTGGGCTGGATGCGCGGTGGCCTTGGCCTGACCAACGTCACCGGCTCGATGCTGTTTGGCGGCATTTCCGGAACCGCGGTTGCCGATGCGGCGTCAATTGGCGGCATGATGATTCCGGGCATGGTGCGTGCCGGTTACACCCCGGCCTTCTCGGCCGCTGTAACTGCGGCATCCTCGACCGTCGGTCCGATCATTCCACCAAGCATGCCGATGATCATTGTCGGTGCGCTTTCGGGTGTGTCGGTTGGCAAAATGTTCATCGCCGGTGCCATTCCGGGCATCCTGATGGGCCTGGCGATGATGGTCACCTGCTACATTCTGGCTGTCCGGCGCAATTTCCCGCATCAACCCTGGCAGGGCTTTGGCGAACTGGGGCAGTCCTTTATCGGTGCGTTCTGGGCGCTGGCAATGACCGGCCTGATTGTCGGCGGTTTGCTTACCGGGATTGCCACCCCGACCGAAACGGCGGTGATCGCAAGTCTCTATGCCCTGATCGTTGGTTGCTTTGTGTATCGTGAATTGCCGCTGCGCAAGGTGCCGAAAATCATCATCGACAGTGCCGTGACGGCTGCGGCGATCCTGGCACTGGTCGGTCTGGCCAACGTGTTTGGCTGGATTCTGGTATCCGAACGCATTCCGGAAATGATTTCCAATGCGGTTCTTTCGGTCACCGACAACAAATATGTCGTGATCCTTCTGATCAATCTGGTGTTGCTCATCGTCGGCATGTTCATGGAAACGATTGCCGCCCTGATCATTCTGTTTGTCCCGCTTCTGACATTGGCAACCAATGTCGGTGTCGACCCCATTCATTTTGCGGTCTTTGCGGTGCTTAATCTGATGATCGGTCTGACGACGCCGCCGGTCGGGATCTGCATGTTTATCTGTGCCAACATTGCCAAGGCACCGGTAACAAGCGTGATCCGCGCGCTGGTGCCGTTCCTTCTGACCAACATCCTGATCCTGTTCCTTGTTTCCTATGTTCCGGCGCTGTCAACCTGGCTGCCGTCCCTGATGGAGTAAATCATGCAAACACGTGTTTGCCGCCTGTATGGCCAAGACGATCTGCGGATCGAAACCGAAGCAACCACCGATCCGGTCGGCGATGAAATCCTGATCCGTGTCGGGGCGGGTGGTGTCTGTGGCTCGGACATGCATTACTATTTCGAAGGCGGCATCGGTCAGATCCGCGTGCGCGAACCGATCATCCTCGGTCACGAGGCGGCCGGAACAATCGTCGCCCTTGGCCCGGATGTCACCGGCTTTTCGGTTGGCCAAAATGTCGCGATCAATCCAAGCCACCCGTGTGGCACCTGCAAATATTGCCAGCAGGATCTGCAACAGCATTGCCTGAACATGAAGTTCTTCGGCTCAGCCATGCCGATGCCCCATATTCAGGGTGCATTCCGTGATCTGGTCAACGTGCGTCAGGGGCAATGCTATCCGATTGCCGATAGCACCGATATCGGCCGTGCGGCCTGCGCAGAACCGCTTGCGGTGTGTCTGCATGCTGTGGCGCGTGCTGGGAATCTCAGCGGTAAAAAGGTCCTTATCACCGGGGCCGGCCCGATCGGCAGCCTGTGTGCCGCGGCGGCAAAACGCGCCGCGGCAACTGAAATCGTTGTCACCGACTTACAGGACTTTGCCCTTGGCGTGGCGCGCAAAATGGGCGCAACCCACACCATCAATATTGCAACGGCGGGGGATGAGCTGACGGCCTATGAACGCGACAAGGGGCATTTCGATGTCTGCCTTGAATGTTCGGCAGCACCAGCAGCACTGCGCACCGCGATCAGCACGCTGCGTCCGCAAGGCATTCTTGTTCAGGTAGGTGTTGCTGGTGAAATGCCGGTTCCGTTCAACCCGTTGGTTGCCAAGGAAATCACCGTTACCGGGACGTTCCGTTTCCATACGGAATTTGGCGATGCCGTGCGGATGATTGATAGCGGCGAGATCGATGTCGCGCCGGTCATCACCCAGACCTATGCGCTCGAAACCGCCAAAGAGGCATTTGATATCGCCCGTGACCGCAGCAAATCGGTCAAGGTACAGCTGTCTTTCGCCAGCTGATCTTCGCCGCTGATGATGCGGCCTGTAAATTTGGCGCAGCACGATTTTTGATCGCGCTGCGCCAATGCTTTTTCAGATCACAGCATGCCTTCGGACTTGGCCCATTCAAGTGCACGATCAAGCGCACGGCCAAGACGGGCGTGGATTTCACGCACATCGTCTTCGGTCACGATTAGCGGCGGGCAAAGTGCGACCGTGTCATAGACATTGCGGACAATAAGCCCCTCTTCGGCGGCAAGGGCCACGACCTTGGC
The DNA here is from genome assembly GCF_000948415.1 of Thalassospira sp. HJ. Taxonomy (GTDB): domain Bacteria; phylum Pseudomonadota; class Alphaproteobacteria; order Rhodospirillales; family Thalassospiraceae; genus Thalassospira. The sequence goes on from NZ_JYII01000021.1 coordinate 208,089, forward strand.
GGCGACCGCACCCGGTTTGCCAAATGGCTGTTTGGTTTTCTTGTCCGCCATCTCAAGGCCGGCAATCAAACCAACACCACGGATTTCACCAATCAGCGGATGATCAGAGAAGGCTCGCAAACCGTCCTGGAACATCGGCTCCAGACGTTTGGCATTGCCCATCAGATCGCGTTCCTGAATGATCTTGAGGTTTTCCAAACCGACCGCACAGGAAACCGGATGGCCGGTTGCGGTAAAGCCATGGCCGAAATTGCCAAGCTTGGCAGTGTTATCGGCAATCGCGTTATAGACCTTGTCATTCACCACGATCGCGGCGAGCGGCATATAGGATGAGGTCAGCTGTTTGGAGGTCACAAGAATGTCTGGCGTGAAGCCATATTTCTCGCAGCCAAAACGCTCCCCGGTGCGGCCAAAGCCGTTAATGACCTCGTCCGACACCAGCAGGATGTCATACTTGCGGCAAATCTCGGCAACACCCGGCCAGTAACCTTCCGGCGGGGTCATCACGCCACCGGCACCCATCACCGGCTCGCCAATGAAGCCTGCAATGGTGTCCGGACCTTCGGCAAGAATGGTGTCTTCAAGTTCCTTCAAAAGGCGTGCGGTAAAGTCTGCTTCGGTTTCGCCTTCCTCGCCATAGCGCCAGTAATGCGGGCAGGTAAGGTGGGTTACCGGAATGGCCGGCAGGTCAAAGTCCTTCTGGTTGCCGGCAAGACCGGTCAGCGAACCCGATGCAATGGTAATCCCGTGATAGGCCTTGGTGCGCGACAGGAACTTCTTCTTCTTCGTACGACCCAAACCGTTATTCAGGAACCACGCCATTTTGACGACGGTGTCGTTGGCTTCCGAGCCGGAGTTGGTAAAGAACACTCGGTTCAGGCCTTCGGGCGTCATTTCAACCAGCTTCTCGGCCAGACGGATCGACGGCTCATGCGCCTTGTGCGCAAAGCTGTGATAATACGGAAGACGCTTGAGCTGCGCATAAGCAGCATCGGCCAGACGGGTTTCGGAAAAACCAACGGCAACCGACCACAGGCCAGCCAACCCTTCGATATATTCCTTGCCTTCGCTGTCGGTGACGCGCGCGCCATTGCCCTCGGTCATGATCATCGGGCCCTTTTCCTCATGCAGGCGCATGTTGGTATAGGGATGCATCGAGTGGGCGATGTCCGACATGTGGAGCGAATTCGGCCGATGGTTCATGTGAAACTCCCGTTTAAATGAGGATGCCCGTATCTGGGGCGGCCATTGTTTGGTGCATGTTACTTGGTAGTGGCGAAACGCGCTATCGGTGGCTTTACATAGCGCGGCTTAATTGGGCTCAAGGACAGGTATCTTTGCCCCCAGATAGCCCGAAAGGAAAGAACTCAGTGACGTGGTAAGTGCCGGCGACAAATAACCGCCTTCCTGCACGATCACTGTCGGATAGCCCGCCGCGGCGATTTTCTCACCGGCCGTGCGCAATCCATCCCAGGATATTTTCATCCCCATCAACGGATCGTCTTCATGGGTATCAAGACCAAGGCTCAGGACCAGTGCATCGGGTTTGAACGCATCAATGCGGGCAAGGGCGGTGTCGATAGCTGAAAGCCAGACGGCATCGGTGGTGGTGCGAGGCAGGGGGATATTAAGGTTATAGCCGGTCCCGGCACCGCTGCCGGTTTCCCCGGCAAAGCCGGTAAAGAACGGGTAATAGTCCGTGGGGTCAGCATGGATCGATACCGTCAGGACATCATCACGCTCATAGAAAATATCCTGCGTGCCGTTGCCGTGATGGACATCAATATCAAGTGTCGCTACCCGATCATGCTTACTGCGCAACCGTGCGGCGGCAATCGCCGAATTGTTCAAAAGACAATGACCGGCAGCAATTTCGGCACTGGTGTGATGCCCCGCCGGACGACACAGCGCATAGGCATTGGCATCGCCATTTAAAACCGCGTCGGTGGCGGCAACCGCGCAATCAGCCGCGCGCACAGCCGCCCGCCAGCTATGCTCGCCAATTGGCGCGGATGTATCGCCCATGTGCCAACCGGCACGGCCCACGATGGTTTCGGGATAGGACGCGGTGGTGGTGCGAGGGAAGACATTGGGCACGACTTCCGGCCCGGCATCGGGCAGCTTCTGCCACTCGGTCCAGGCGGTTTCAAGGAAGCCCAGAAACCGTTTGGTGTGAACGGCTTCGAGTGCGGCACGTGGGGCAGGTGCCGGGGCAGTTACGGAAAGCGACAGCGCATCAAGTCCGGCAAGAAGAAGCCTTGCACGTTCGGCCTGTTCGGCATTGCGCTGGAGCTTGCCATGGGTCAGTCGAAACAGCGGATCATGCGTTTCGGTCTCGGGGGCGTAGAAGCATTTCATATCGAAGTCTTACCTTCTTCGAGGAGGCGGAACTGTTTGGTGACGATGCGTTGCGCCTCGGAAAGGTGGTAGCGGATGGCCTCAATAGCCTGGTTGGTATCCTGCGCACGAAGTGCCTCAAGGATCGGTTCGTGGGTTTCGGCGATCCGGGTCGGATCATCATAAAGCTGCCCGATCAGCATGATGCTGAACTCGGTCTCGATGGCGATCTGTTCGAAAACAGTCAGGAATTTCGGGTTGCCGCTGCCCGTACACATCAGCCGGTGAAACTGCATGTCGGCTTCGACCTGGGTAAAGATATCGGTGTCTTCAATCGCAACCCGATGCAGCTCGCGCACCTGCGCAGAAAGCATCTTGTCGGTTTCTTCCGTCCAGTTTTGCACCAGCCGCACAATCACTGCGGTCTCAATCGCCAGCCGCAACTCATACAGATCATCAAGTGCCTTGGCCGAAACCTGACGGACGAAAAAGCCCCGGTTGGGTTCGGATGTCACAAGGCCTGAGCTTTCAAGCAACCGTGCCGCTTCGCGAACCGGCGCGCGGCTGACGCCCAATTCGCGGGCAACAACCGATTCGGATAACCGTGCCCCAGGGGCAAGCTGTCCACTGATGATCGCTTTGCTCAGCAGTTTGGCGACGCGCTGTACGAGTCCTTCACGATCAAGCTGTTGGAAGCCGGAAGATGGCTGTGTTTCTGTCATGTACGACCCTGAAAAAGATGTGTCTGGGTTCTATGTGGGAAGCGCGAAAACAATGCCAAACGAATTAGCATGATGAGATCAGTCTAGGGAACGAATTGTAGATTGTCGACAATTTACTTGACTGTGCACGGATGATCCCGCAGCCTTGAACAAATCAAAAAAGACAACACGAATACGAAAGGGCGGCATCAATGCGTGATGGTGCGAGTGGGCAATCGGTTTCTCAAATTCGACGCGATCTGGCGGCGGCCTATCGGCTGATTGCGCTCGAAGGCATGGATGACGGGATCTACACCCATATTTCGGCACGCCTTCCTTCCGGGCCGGGCGGTGAACAGCGCTTCCTGCTGAACCCCTATGGCCTTCGCTTTGACGAGGTCACGGCGGCCAATCTGGTCACGGTCGATGAAACCGGTGCCGTGATCGACGATCCCTATGGCGCGGGTGTTAATGCGGCGGGCTTCACCATTCATTCGGCGGTCCACATGGCGCGTCACGACGCGGCGTGCGTTTTGCACACCCATACTGTCGCGGGCGTTGCTGTTTCCTCAAACAAGGAAGGCCTGCTGCCGCTTAATCAGTGGTCGGCACAGTTCTATGACCGTATCGCCTTCCATGATTACGAGGGCATTGCGCTAAACCTTGAAGAACGCGCACGCATCGTTGCCGATCTCGGTGACAAATCGGTCATGCTTTTGCGCAATCACGGCACGTTGTTGCTGGGCCGGTCCGTGGCCGAGGCCGTCAAACTGGCGCTTAATCTTGAACGGTCCTGCAAGGCGCAGGTTGCGGCCCTTGGCATGGGGCTGACGCCGGTTGTCCTGTCGCACGAGGTCGCAGAACACACCGCTGGCCAGTACCAATCGATGTACGACTCCTTTGAAAACAAGGGCAAATCAGACCCGGAATGGGCGGCCCAACTCCGCAGGCTCGAGGTCAGCGCACCGGGTTACCTCGGGTAATCCAGCGCCCGAAGCCGCAATTGCTGGCTTTGGACCAAGGCCGACTACGTAAAAACAAAAACAACAAAAATCTGAAATCCAGAAAACAATCAGGGATTGCTATGAAATACCTAAAACTGAAAGCGACTACGTTCCTAATCGCTGCCAGCCTGGCGTCGCCTTTGGCCGCCCAGGAAGCTGGCGGTCGTCTTGACATCGTTGTTCAGCCCGAACCGCCGGGACTGATGCTTGGCCTCATTCAGAACGGCCCGACCCAGCTGGTTGCGGGCGACATCTATGAAAGCCTTCTGCGCTATGACAGCGACCTGAACCCGATGCCGAGCCTGGCCAAAAGCTGGGAAATCTCCGAAGACGGTCTGACCTATACCTTCCAACTGACCGAAGGCGTCAAATGGCATGACGGCGAGCCGTTCACGGCAGACGACGTCGTGTTCTCGGCCGATGTTTTCCTGCGTGAAACCCATGCCCGTCTGCGTGCATCGCTGGCCTATGTCGAAAGCATCACCGCACCGGATCCGATGACGGTTGTTTTCAAACTCAAAGAGCCGTTTGGTCCGTTCATCAACGCCTTTGAAAACGGCACCATGCCGATCGTGCCCAAGCACATCTACGAAGGCACTGATTTCGCCAACAACCCGGCCAACGCCACCCCGATTGGTACCGGTCCGTTCAAGTTTGACGAATGGGTCAAGGGCAGCCACATCCACCTTGTTAAGAACGAGGACTACTATGTTGATGGCCTGCCCTATCTCGACGAAGTCTTCTATCGCGTGATTCCGGATGCTGCGGCCCGTGCAGTGGCGTTTGAAACCGGCGAAGTTGATGTTCTGCCGGGTGGTTCGGTTGAAAACTGGGATATTCCGCGTCTGGCCGAAATGGATGGCGTTTGCGTCACCGAAAAGGGCTGGGAATTCCTCGCACCGCTGTCGTGGATGTGGCTGAACAACCGCGAAGGTCCGACCGCAAACGAGAAGTTCCGTCAGGCTGTCATGTACGCCATGGATCGTGAATTCATGAAGGACGTGGTCTGGAACGGTTATGGCAAGGTCGCGACCGGCCCGATCGCATCAAGCACCAACTTCTATTCCGATGACGTGACCATTTATGATCACAACCCGGACAAGGCCAAGGAACTCCTGGCCGAGATGGGCTATGACGGCGAACCCGTAAGCATCCTGCCGCTGCCATACGGTGAAACCTGGCAGCGCTGGGCCGAAGCCGTGCGTCAGAACCTCAGCGAAGTGGGCATCAATGTCGAAATCGACAGCGCCGACGTTGCTGGCTGGAACGAAAAAACGTCCCAGTGGGACTATGACATGGCCTTCACCTATCTCTATCAGTACGGTGATCCGGCCCTTGGTGTATCGCGCAACTATACCGCCGACCGCATCAAGAAAGGCAGCCCGTGGAACAATGTCGAAGGCTATGAAAACCCGTCTCTCGATGAAAAATGGGCCGCGGCCGCAACCATGGTGACGCCTGCAGAGCGCGAAGCAGCTTATCTCGAAATCCAGAAGGAAATCGTCGATGACGTGCCCGTTGCCTGGATGCAGGAGCTAACCTTCCCGACCATCTACCGTTGCAACGTCAACGATCTGGTGACGACTGCCATCGGTATCAATGACGGTCCGCGTAACGCCTGGATTGAAAAATGAGTCTGCGGGCGGGCCAATCTTCGGCCCGCCCCTTTTTCTGATACCCCGCCGATCGCGGGGCTTTCAAATATGGGATTCCACGGGGCCATATGACCATTTTCGCTGTGATCGTATCGCGGCTCTCCAAGGCTATTCTGACCTTGTTGGCCATTGCGATTCTGAACTTTTTCCTCATCCATGCCGCACCCGGTGATCCGGCTGTTGTGCTTGCGGGTGAAGCCGGTGCCGCTGACGAACAAATGATCGAACAGCTGCGCGAACGCTTCGGGCTCGATCAGCCGATGTATGTCCAGCTTGGCAAATATGTCGCGGGCATCGTGCAACTTGATCTTGGCTATTCCTTCCGCCAGGGCGCGCCTGTCGTTGACCTGATTGCCGATCGACTGCCTGCCACCTTGTTGCTGACACTGACCGCCTTTGTCGTCTCGCTTGCCTTGGGCATTGCCTTTGGTGTCGCTGCGGCTGCGCGCGTGGGTAAGCCATCTGACACCGTCCTGACGACGATGGCGCTTTTATTCTATGCAACACCGCTTTACTGGCTGGCACTTATGGCCGTTCTGGTGTTCTCCGTATGGTTTGGGTGGTTGCCGGGCTTTGGCTATGAAACCGTGGGGGCCAATTACACCGGTCTGGAACGTGTTCTTGATATTGGGCGTCACCTGATTTTGCCGGCCCTGACTTTGGGTCTGTTCTTCACAGCGGTCTATATGCGTATGGCGCGTGCTTCCATGCTCGAAGTTTCGCAACTTGATTTCGTCAAAACTGCCAAGGCCAAGGGTCTGTCGGACGCGGTCATTCGCCGCCGCCACATCCTGCGCAATGCCATCCTCCCGGTGGTGACACTGGCGGGTCTGCAGGCCGGTCAGCTGGTCGGTGGCGCGGTTTTGACCGAAACCGTTTTTGCCTGGCCGGGTATTGGGCGTCTGATGTTCGAAAGCTTGGCCGCACGTGACTACAACACGATTTTGGGCGTGTTCCTTGTCTCGGCCGCCATGGTGATCCTGTTCAACATTGTGACCGACATTGTCTATCGCATTGTCGATCCCCGTATCGGAGCCCGTAGCTGACATGTGGAAACGTTTCAGAAGCAATATGGGCGCCATGATCGGCGTGGTCATGCTGATTGCCGTGATCGTCATCGCCCTGATCGCCCCCTTGCTCTTCCCCGATGGGCCTTGGCAAATGGTCCAGCGCCCGTTCCTTGCCCCCTTTGCCGTCGATGGTTTGCCGCTTGGCACTGATACGCTTGGCCGTAATGTCGCAGCCCAGCTGGCCTACGGGGCGCAGGTTTCTCTTCTGGTCGGGCTGGTCTCGACGCTGGTCGCCCTTCTGATCGGTGTGCCGCTAGGTGCGCTGGCGGGCTTCTATGGCGGATATGCCGATGAAGGTGCCATGCGCTTCACCGAGTTCTTCCAGACCATCCCGAACTTCGCGCTGGCGATTGTGCTCGTCGCGATCTTTGAGCCGACCCTGTTCTCCATCACGCTGGCAATTGCGATTGTCAGCTGGCCACCGGTCGCGCGTCTTGTGCGTGCCGAAGTCATGTCGGTCCGGACCCGCGAATTCGTTGATGCCGCGCGTCTCGCCGGTCTCTCCAAACCGCGCATCCTGATCCAGCAGGTTCTGCCAAATACGGTATCCCCGATTATTGTGATGGCATCGCTGATGGTGGCAACCGCGATCCTGCTGGAAAGCTCGCTTTCCTTCCTGGGTCTTGGTGATCCCAACGCCATGTCATGGGGTTACATGATCGGCGCGGCCCGGACGGTCATCCGTACCAGCTGGTGGCTCAGCTTCTTCCCGGGCATTGCCATCGTCATCACTGTTCTTGCACTCAACCTGATTGGTGAGGGGCTCAATGATGCCTTCAATCCGCATCTGTCGCGAAAGGGCAAAGCATGAGTGAGACTCTGACAGTTGAACGGCTGACCATTGGTCTGCCCGAAGGGGCCGACCGCCCCTTCGCGGTCGAAAATGTCAGCCTGACCATCAACAAGGGTGAAATCCTGTGCGTGGTTGGCGAGTCGGGCTCTGGCAAGTCGATGACGGCCAATGCCCTGATGGGGCTTTTGCCCCAGGGCGTCGACGTCAAATCCGGCCGCGCCATGTTCGAAGCCCGCGATGTCCTGCGTCTGCCTGAGGCCGACAAACAGGCCCTTCGCGGGGCGCAGATCGCCATGATCTTTCAGGAGCCAATGACGGCCCTGAACCCGCTGATGCGCATCGGCGATCAGATCTCTGAGGTCTTTGCAGCACATGGTCTGTATACCCAGTCCGAACGCCGCAAACGCGCACTCGAACTCGTGCGCGAAGTCGGCCTGCCGGACCCGGAAAAGATCATTCGCGCCTATCCGTTCCAGCTTTCCGGTGGTCAACGCCAACGTGCAATGATCGCCATGGCACTGGCTTTGGAGCCGAAACTCCTGATCGCTGATGAACCGACAACCGCCCTTGATGTCACGACACAGGCCCAGATCCTGAAGCTCATTCTTGATCTGCGTAAACGTCGCGGCATGGCGGTAATGTTCATCACCCATGATTTTGGTGTCGTCGCCGAAATCGCCGATCAGGTCATCGTCATGCGCGAAGGCAAGGTCGTCGAACGCGGTGACGCGGCGGCGGTCCTTGATAATCCGCAGCATGAATACACAAAACGCCTGCTTGATGCGATCCCGACCGGAAAATTTCCGGAAGCGCGTCAGCTAAGCGACACACCAGCGCTTGAAATCAAAAACCTTCGCAAAACCTTCCGGACCGGTGGCGGGCTGTTCAAGCCTGTCCGCGAAGTCCATGCGGTCGATGACGTGTCACTTACCGTGGCACGTGGCGAGGTACTTGGTCTGGTCGGGGAGTCCGGCTCTGGCAAATCCACCCTTGGTCGTACGGCAGTACGTCTGGTGACCCCCGATGGCGGCCATGTCATGGTCGGTGGCGTTGATCTTGCGGCATTGTCCGAGGAAGAACTCCGCCAGCAGCGCAACAAGGTCCAGATGGTCTTCCAGGATCCTTACGCCTCGCTCAATCCGCGTCAGCGGATCATGGGTGCGCTGACCGATGGCCCGATCAATCGCGGCGTGCCCAAGGAAAAGGCACAGGCCAAAGCCCGCGAATTGCTTGAGATCGTCGGGCTGGGCGCTGATGCCGCCATGCGCTATCCGCACGAATTTTCCGGCGGCCAGCGTCAGCGCATCGGCATTGCCCGTGCCTTGGCGATGGAACCGGAACTGATCATCGCCGATGAGGCCGTCTCGGCCTTGGACGTTTCCATTCAGGCGCAGGTCCTTGATCTGTTGCGCGACCTGCGTGAAAAGCTCTCGCTTTCCATCCTGTTCATCACCCATGACTTGCGTGTCGCAGCCCAGCTCTGTGACCGGATTGCAGTAATGCAAAAGGGTCGCTTGGTCGAGATCGGCCGGGTCGAGGACATCTTCCTTAACCCACAGCAGGAATATACCCGTCAGCTTCTTGCCGCTGTGCCGGGGGCTGATTGGGCCGAACCCGAAGAAGTCACGGCATGATTGGCGTTCTATCGTGCAGCAGGCTCGATTTGCGGGGCATTTATGGCCCGCATTTCGACGCCCTCGCCCCTGAGCTTGACCTCCGCCTGCCAGAAGAAATCGACCGGCCCGAAGATGTCAGCTTCATGGTCACCTTCATCCCGGCGGATGATGCCTTTGTTGCCTATCCGAACCTTAAGGCAGTCTATTCCATCGGGGCCGGGGTCGATGCGATCATGGCTTGCCCCTCGCGGCCACCAAACTTGCCGGTTCACCGGGTCGAAGACCCCGATCAGGCCCGCCAGATGGCAGGCTTCGCTGCCTTCCATGTGCTTTGGCATCATCGCAATATGGGCAATTACCTCGCCAATCAGAAAATCGCCCATTGGGAACGACACCTGACCGGCCTTTCGCCAACCGCACGCCGGATCGGAGTTGCCGGGTTCGGTCATATGGGCCGGGCGGTGGCCAAGGCACTAATCGCACTCGGCTATCCGGTGGCAAGCTATTCTCGCTCCCATCCGCAGCCAGCGGAAAATGGTGTCATCCATTACACGGCGGGCATGTTTGATGATTTCCTCGCCCAAAGTGACATCCTGATCAATGTCCTGCCTCTGACCGAACAGACCAAGGGGATCTTTGGCAGTGAAACATTGGCAAAGCTGCCCAAGGGGGCTGCCCTGATCCATCTTGGTCGCGGTGGGCAGGTTGATGAGGCGGCCCTGATCGATGCCCTTGATCGCGGGCATTTGTCGGGCGCGTCGCTCGATGTGTTTGATCCCGAACCCTTGCCGCCCGAACATCCGGTCTGGACCCACCCCAAGGTTTTCGTCACCCCGCATGTTGCCAGCATCTGCGAACCGCAAACCACGGTCCTTTCCATTCGTCGCACCCAACTCCAAATCGTGCCCCTCTCGGCTTAACCAGCAAAGGTACGCCCCACATGACCAGCATTGATCCGAACTCCCTTTCCGCCCGTGAATTGGCCCGTCGCATCAAATCGGGCGAGCTCAGCGCGACCTCGGTCATTCGCGCGACGCTTGATCGTGTGGCGCGCATCAATCCGGGCATCAATGCCATCGTGCAGGATTGTGCGGCTGATGCGATGAAAGATGCCGAACATCTCGATGCCCGCATTGCCGCAGGCGATCCGGTGGGGCCGCTGGCCGGCGTGCCGGTGACGATCAAGGTGATCTCCGATCAGGCGGGCTATGCCACCACCAATGGCACGATGCTGGCCGCCGATCTGATAGCCACCCAGGACAGCCCGTTTTTGCGCAACCTCCGCTCCAAGGACGCAATTGTCATCGGACGCACCAACACACCGGCCTTTTCGTACCGCTGGTTTACCTCGAACAAAATGCACGGCACGACCCTTAATCCCCATAACCCGTCCCTGACGCCTGGCGGCTCATCGGGCGGGGCGGGGGCTGCGACCTCGGCCGGGTTGGGTCATATCGGCCATGGCACCGATATCGCCGGATCGGTGCGGTATCCGGCCTATGCCTGTGGCATTCAGGGGCTGCGTCCGACCCATGGCCGCATTCCGATGTTCAACCAGACCGGCGGCGACCGCCCGATTGGCGCGCAATTGATGGCGGTCTCCGGTCCGCTTGCGCGGCGCGTTGATGATCTCCGTCTTGGCCTTGAAGGCATGGCGGGCTATGCGCCGGAAGACGCGTGGAGTGTTCCAATGCCACTCCGCGGTCCGGACTTTGCCAAGCGCGTCGCACTCGTCACCCATCCGGGCGGCATCAATACCGATCCGCGCATCGTGGCTGATCTTGAACGTGCCGCCGAAATCTTCCGCGCGGCGGGCTGGATCGTCGATACCCCGGACATCCCGGAAATCCGCGAAGCCGTGCAGTTGCAAATCGACCTCTGGCTGTCGGACGATCACGCGACAAAACTGGCCGCCGCGCGTGAAGAAGACGATCCGGGCGCGATTGCGTTGCTTGAACATTATGCCGACCGTGCAGCTAACATTGATACAGCCGCTTTCAGCCAACTCTTCCTCCGCCGCTCGGCCCTCATTCGCGCTTGGCGGGCGTTTTTGGAAAACTATCCGGTGGTGCTGATGCCGGTCTCGGCCGAACTGCCCTTCCGCAAGGACGAAGACCTCGAAGGCTCTGAAACCCTGACCCGTCTTTGGGAATCCCAACTCCCGCAAATCGCCATCCCGCTTTTGGGCCTGCCGGCGATCTCGATCTGCTCGGGCGTTGAAAACACCATCCCGTCCGGCGTCCAACTCGTCAGCGCCCCCTGGCGCGAAGACATCTGCCTGACTGCCGGCGAAGTCCTCGAACAAGGCTTCGGCCTGCCGCAAGTTACACTCTGATACGAAAAAAGGGCCCGGAAAAGCGGGCCCTTTCTTTGAGCGTCTATGGGGTGACTTCTATCCCACGACGTTGAAATCTGGCCCATAGGGATAGCCGGTGATGTTTTCATTGCCGTCTTCGGTGATCACTAGAATATCGTGCTCACGATATCCGCCCGCACCCGGGTTGCCTTCGGCAATCGTCAGCATCGGCTCCATGCTGATCACCATGCCCGGCTCCAGCACCGTGTCGATATCTTCACGCAGCTCAAGACCTGCCTCGCGCCCATAATAGTGCGACAGAACGCCAAAGCTGTGGCCATAACCAAAGGTGCGATATTGCAACAGATCACGCTCGGCAAAGAAGGCGTTGATCTTTTGCGTGACCTCCGCACAGGACGCACCGGGCTTGAGCAGGCTCATGCCATATTCATGGGCCGCAACGTTGGCTTCCCAGATTTTCAGGCTGGCGTCATCGACTTCGCCGACGAAAAGGGTGCGTTCAAGGGCTGTGTAGTAACCCGAAATCATCGGGAAGGTATTAAGCGACAAGATATCACCACGCTCAAGCTTCCGTGCGGTCACCGGGTTATGCGCCCCGTCGGTATTGATGCCCGACTGGAACCAGACCCAGGTATCGCGATATTCCGCGTTCGGGAAGCGCTTGGCGATTTCAAGTTCCATCGCATCGCGCCCGGCCATGGCGACGTCAATTTCGCGCACCCCTTCCTTGATCGCGTCCCTGATGGCGTAGCCGCCGACATCGGCAACCTGCGCGCCATGACGAATCAGTGCGATTTCGGCGGGCGACTTGTGCATGCGCTGGCGCATGGTCGCCGGTGCAATATCCTTGCTGCTGGCGGGTTTCAGGAAATCATCCAAAAGTGCCTTTTGCGCGAGGGAAATATGATCGCCTTCAAAGCCGATCACCTTGCCCGGTCCGGTCACCGACAGGATGGCGCGCCAGTAATTGTTTCGCGCCCAGTCGGTATAGGTGATGTTATCGCCATGGCAGCGCCGCCACGGCTGAGCGGCATCAATACCGGCACTGATCGTGACACTTTCCGATGCGGTCACGACAAGCGCATAGGGCCGGCCAAAGGCGCAATAAAGGAAGCCCGAGTAATAGGCGATGTTGTGCATCGATGTGAAAACACAGGCCTCAACGCCGGTGTCATTCATGATCTTGCGCAGACCCGCAAGACGTGCGTCATATTCGGCTGCCTCGAACGGCAGCACGCGGTCACCTTGGTGGAAACGGTAAAATTCCGGGCGATCCATAAGCGCGTTCCTTCTTTTACGCGCTGCGTATCACAAGGGACGAAGACCTCCCCTTGTGCAAACAGCGACAAAGCAAGATCCCGGCGTTCAGGATATGTGTGGTGATGGTTGGGCGCGTGCTTCAATCTTTGCCACGCTGGCGACGCCATCGCCTGCCCACAGGGCTCAAACTCATTCACATAATCGTTCCGGTCGCCCGGATTTGTGCGGATATGCGGAGCAAAATCACAGGAAGATCTATATCTTTCAAGATTTTGCGACAAAATAGCCCGTGCAAATCCGGGCGATCCGAAGGACAACTGATATGAGAGAAAGCCTCTGCGTCAAATCCCTTGACCGGGGACGACCCCGCTCTGCGGGCTTTTCCTAGCTTTTTCTCTCATATCAGCTGCCGGAGCGGTCATGTGAATGAGTTTGAGCCCTGACAACTATTGGCGTTCGCTGATCAAATTGGCAAGCAAAATTTGCGCAGCCATATCATACATCACAGCACCATCCCTTTTGCTTCGTTATGGTCGCGATAACCTGACAAGGGTAAACAAGCGACAGGCCTTAAATCACCATACGTTTGTATGGTTAAAAGGACTTTCTTAACAGCTTGGCGCTTTACTGTCAGAGAACACGACAAACACGGTTAAAAGACGGACACGCGGCGTGGCAGAAGAAAACGAAGACGGCGAAAACAGCTCAGGCGGCAGAACAGCCGCCCAGATGGCAATGAAGCGCATCGCCGAAAAGGAACTGCGTGAAGCCCGCAAATGGCAGCGCCGCAAGCGCATGGCGATTTACGGGCTGAGCTTCGCGGTCGTCTTCTTTACCATTTTTGGCATCATCTTTTCGATCAAGTCCAACCTTGATCTCAGCCGCAATATGGTCCGAAGCCCCGAAGTCCGCATTCTGGGTTATGACGGCGCCCTGCTTGAAACCATCAAGGGCCATTATAGCCAGGACGTCTCGCTGACCACCTTGCCCGAACGGGTGCAGAACGTCTTTGTCGCTGCCGCCGATCCGGAATTCTATGATCATTTCGGCGTTTCTGGCGCTGATTTCGCGCGCATTTTCAGCACGGGTGACGAACCCGGATCGACCATCACGATGAAGGTCGCGCACAGCTTCTTTAAGCGCAAGGATAGCGGCCCCGGCCGCCACATGCAGGAATTCCTCGTTGCCCTGTGGCTCGATTGGAGCTTTAGCAAAAAAACCATCCTGCGAAGCTACCTTGAACGCAGCTATGTCGGGCGCGGCATCTTTGGCATTTCGGCGGCCTCCCGGCTTTGGTATGGCGGCCCGGCCGAACGCATGAGCCTGCATCAGGCCGCCGTTCTGGCCGCGGCCATCAGCGACCCGGAAACCTTCAATCCGCTGTTTTACCCGCGCGAAACTGCCGAAGAAGCCAACAGAATTCTTGCCCTGATGGGTCAGCACAAGTTCCTTGAGGCCGACCGCGTTTCCGCTCTGACCTTGCTCGAACCCAAACTTGACGTCCAGTACGAGGAAAACGTCCTGTCGGGCTATGTCGTTGACATGGTGCTCGAAGAAGTCGCCGACATTGTCGGCTATAGCAGCCGCGATATTGATGTGCTCACCAGCATCGACTGGACGATCCAGAACCTGGCGCAGGAAATCGTGCCCGAAGTCGCCAAACTCCGCATGGAGCCGCGCGGGGCCGAGCAAACCGGCCTTCTGTCGATCAGCCCTGAGGGCCGCATTCGCGCCCTTATTGGCGGCTCAAGCTATTCACCGTTTCAGCGCAACCGCGTGACCGAAGTCCGCCGTTCCGCCGGGCGGATGATCAAGATCGCGACCTATTACTATGCGCTTAATCAAAACAGCGACCCGTCACAATGGGTGCGTGATAACCGCATGGCGGTGGGCGGCTGGCGTCCGATCAACCCCGATCATGAATATCAGGGCATGATTTCCCTGCGCGAAGCCTTCGTGCGTGATGTCAACACGGTGCCGACCAATCTGGCTGATCATTACGGGCTTCTCGATGTCCGGCAATATGCCCACAATATCGGCATCAAAAGCCCGCTTTCGACCGATATCCGAACCGTCGTCGGGCTTGATCCGGTCACCATCGCCGATATTACCGCGATCCATGCCCTGCCGCAAAATTCCGGCAAACCGGCCCAGATGACCCTGATCAACAAGGTCTCCTTTACCGGCGACACTTCGACCGAGCCACTTTATCAGCGCGTCGATCCCATTCAGGAAAAACGCCTGACTGACGAGGCCATTCAGGGATCTTATGTTCTGTTTGCCAGTGTCACCGACCCGCAGGTGCGTCTCGACCGGCCCTTTGCCGGTTATGGCACCATTGCCGGCGGGCGTACCGATGCGTGGTATACCGGCTTCTCGTCTGATCTGATCACGACCGTCTGGTCGGGCAATGACGATTACTCGCGAATGGACGTGCGCGGTGAGGTAGAACTTGCGTCTTTGTGGCGGTTATTTATGCTGGAAGCGCATGATGGTCTTCCCATCCGTTCCATGGTCCGTGCATCGTCTGAACGCCGCCGCGAAGGCGATGGCGTCAAGGACCTGTGGAAGCTTGGGCTGCGCGAAAATGCAAACTGATAATAACGGATAAAACCGTCGCAAAACGGGGAGACGGGGGACTCCCTCCTCGGTTGGGACATAAAAGTTTAAATACGCCGGAAAAAGCGGCGCGAACGCCTGTCGGACGCACATTGGGGGTGCGGACTCGATGACGGGCAGGTTGGCGTGCGCTAAGACCGGACCAGACCGATAGGTGCGTTTGTGGCGCAAAGAGAATTCAAAAGACAAAAAAGTGTCCGTAAGGGATCAAAAGGCTCCAAAAAGCCCAAAAAGCGCGTCAGCAGCTCGGGCAAGAAGGGCGGCAGTCTTTTTGCCCGCCTGGGGGATATGATCCCGGGGCCGGAAGCCATCGCCAAATTCATCGTGCTCAGCACCATCTGGGTCACCGTCATGGGCGGCGGTGTCATCGCCTATTATGGCTATGGACTGCCTGACAAGGTCAGCTTCAACGTCGCAAGTGAACGCAAACCCTCCATCCGTGTCATCAGCATCGATGGCCAGAACCTGGCGGCCTATGGTGATCGCTATGGCAATCCGGTCGAGGTCAGAGCACTTCCCGAATATGTCGGGCAGGCCTTTGTCTCGATCGAGGACCGCCGTTTCTATGATCACTTCGGGATCGACATTCTCGGCATCATGCGCGCGGCCTGGGCCAACCTGACCGCTGGCCGCATTGCCGAGGGCGGCAGCACCATCACCCAGCAGCTGGCCAAGAACCTGTTCCTGTCACCCGAACGTTCCTTTGGCCGCAAGATCGAAGAGGTGCTTCTGGCCTTCTGGCTGGAATTCAAATTCGATAAGCAGCAAATCCTGTCGCTTTATCTCAACCGCATCTATTTCGGCTCGGGCGTCTATGGCATCGATGCCGCCGCGCGCCATTATTTCGGCACCGACCCGCGGCGTTTGAACCTGTATGAAGCCGCCGTACTGGCCGGCCTGCCCAAGGCACCAAGTCGCTACAACCCGATGGTCGATCCCAAGATTTCGGCCGAGCGCGCCAATATCGTGCTGGAAGCCATGGCATCAACCGGCGCGCTGACCAAGGCACGCGCCGAACGCGCCAAACAGACCCGTGTCCGCACCGCCCGCTCCGCCCAGTCGGGGCCGGGTGTGCGTTACTTCGCTGATTGGGTGCTCGATCGCGTGCGCGATTATGTCGGCTATGTCGATCAGGATCTTTTGGTCCACACCACCCTTGATTCCCGCCTTCAGGCCATCGCCGAAGAAAACCTGCTGCGCGCACTCGCCAGTAACGGGGCCAAGGAACACCATGTCGGGCAGGCGGCGCTTCTGGCCATGACGCCCGATGGCGCGGTGCGCGCCATGGTTGGCGGTCGTGACTATTATGAAAGCCAGTATAACCGCGTGACACAGGCCCGCCGTCAGCCGGGCTCGGTCTTCAAGCTGTTTGTCTATCTCGCCGGGCTTGAAAACGGCTTTAGCTCAAACGACTGGATGCGTGACGGACCGATCGTCATTGATGGCTGGGAGCCACGCAACTTTGACCGCAAGCACCACGGCACCATGTCGATCCGCGATGCGGTGGCAACCTCGAACAACTCGATCGCGGTTCAGCTCTCGCTTGAAGTCGGCCTTGATAAGGTCATCAAAAAGGCCCGCGACATGGGTGTGTCGTCCGAACTCAAACCCGAACCAAGCCTGGCACTCGGCACCAGCGAAGTCTCGATGCTGGAACTCACCGGTGCCTATGCGATTGTTGCCAATGGTGGCTTTGCCGTCTTCCCGCACGCCGTCAGCAAGATCACCGGCAAGGGCGGCGAAGTGCTTTATGAACGCTCTGACGACTTCCCGGTCCGCTTGATGAACCCGCTCCATGCCGGTGAAATGAACAACATGCTGGCCGCCGTTGTCTCCAAGGGCACAGGCCGCAACGCCATCATCGACCGCCCGTCGGCGGGTAAAACCGGCACCACGTCTGATTACCGCGATGCCTGGTTCATCGGATACAGCTCAGATCTCGTCGCGGGCATCTGGATGGGCAATGACGATGGCAGCCCGATGGATGAACAGGTCACCGGTGGTGGCCTTCCGGCCGCCCTCTGGCGTGACTTCATGCTGCACGCCCACCAGAACATCCCGGTCCGATCCCTTGGCAAGGCCGCACTCGCGCGCTCCAAAAAGATCGGCGAAGACGACAGCTGGCGCGACTTCACCGCCGGCTACAGTTCGGGCAATACCAAGCAGTAAGGCACTTCAAGTGTCTTTGGCGAAACAACAGGCGGTCTTCGGACCGCCTGTTTTCGTTCTACCGATTGCTCAGCGCCACTCCATCCGTCATTCCCGCGCAGGCGGGAATCCACGACGGTTGCAACGCTGTATGGATTCCGGGTCTACGCTCCGCTTCGCCCGGAATGACGTTTGAGTTTCTCACCAAGAAAATCTGATGTGAATGCATCCCTTACAAGACCGGTATCGAGTGACGAGCCGAACTTGCTCAAAGCTCCACCAACCGCTCCTCGACCGGTGATGACTGAACAATGGACGAGTTCGTCGCACCAAAGGGCACGATCCGGTCGATGACGGCCTCCATCTCGGCGACGTCACGGACATGGGCGCGCGCGACAAAGCAATCCTCGCCAGAAACACGGTCACAGGCAACGATCTGCGGGGTTTCCTGAATTGCCTTGATCATGTTCTTCATTTCGCCCGGCAGCGGCCGTGCGCGGATCAGAATGGTCAGGCCATAGCCAAGCCGGGCCGGGTCAATGCGTGCGCCGTAACCGGTGATGATGCCGACATCCTCAAGACGCCGCACACGGTCCGCCACGCTCGGGGCCGACAGGCCAACGCGGCGCGATAACTCGGCACGCGGAATGCGGGAATCGGCGCACAGCTCGCGTAGAATTGCGGCGTCGATACGATCAAGGCCGGTTTCTTTTGATCGAAGGTTATTGGTCATTTTTTCCTGCTTTCATGCATATAATATCACCAATGGCATATCTGATCTCCATATTGCGATCTGATTATACCTTGTATTATCGGGGTATGACAAATCAAGCCCCCACAAAACCCGTCCTCGCCAACGCCCCCGGCGCCACCGGTGCTATGTCGCGCATGTCCGGGGCCGTTCCCCCGCATGTCTGGTTCGGCGTTTCCGCCGTTTTCCACTATCTCGGACCGGCTTTCGCCGTTCTGCTGTTCCCGGTCGTCGGCGTGCTTGGCGTTGCCTGGTTCCGCATTGCTTCGGCTGCCCTGATCTTCGCACCGATCACAAAGCCCTGGCGGACCTTCAAGAACGCATCACCCCGCGAACGTATTCTTTTTCTCGCCCTTGGCGGCTGTCTTGCCGTGATGAACAGTTCCTTCTATCTGGCACTCGACCGGCTACCGATTTCGCTGGTTGCGGCCATTGAATTCGTCGGCACCATCGGGATCGCGCTGTGGGGTCTTCGCACCGGGCGCAACTATCTGGCATTTGCCTTTGCCATCATCGGTGTGGCGCTTCTGATCGACGTGCCATCGCTCATGGCGGCCGGTGGCCCTGCACTGATGTCCGATCTTCTGGGCCTGTTCTGGGCGGCGCTGAACGGAGCACTTTTCGTGCTCTACATCATCCTCGGCCACAAGATTTCCGAAGGCGGCGCATCAGACGGGGTGGAGCGTCTGGGGGCGGCCATGACAGCGGCCTTCATCTTCGTAATGCCGATCGGCTTACTGCAAGCTCTCGAAGCCTTCGGCGCACCTTTTCTGGTGATGGCCGGGATTGGTGTGGGGATCTGCTCGTCCATGATCCCCTATGTCTGTGATCAGCTCGCGATGGCCCGTCTGCCGCGCGCCAGCTTCGCCTTCCTGCTCGCCCTCCTGCCGGCATCCGCCACGATCATCGGTGCAATCGTCCTGCGCCAAATTCCAGGCGCTGTCGATGTCTTGGGCGTGGTCCTTGTCATGACAGGCGTCGCTGTTCACAAACCCGCACCAATGCCCGTCCCGGCGGAGACGCAAGATCACACCGTTTGAGTGACGACCCGCTTGGCCCTCTCCAAAAAGACCGGCGAGGACGACATCTGGCGCGACTTCTCCGCCAGCTACGGTCTGGTTATCTGTTCTCTTATTCATATCCAAGAGAGGATTTCAGCAAGTCGACTAGGGCTATGCGCTTATCTGCTTTAAGTTTATCGAGATTTAACTGCCGCCACCTGACGGCTGGGAGCATTGCAGCATCACCAATGTTCAGCATGGACCAATCCGGGGCACCGCTCTCGAAATCGATCAGAAACTTGCGATGCCGGTCTGGCATTTTTCCGATCAGTAAATCGATCATTTCGGTTTGTGTGCTGATTAATTCATCTATGTCTATGACGTCTTCAGTCATGCCTTCGAAACCGTTCCGGTATTCGTTTTCCAAGTCTTTTACCCGGCCCGAAAGCACTTCTCCCATCGGACGATGGTGACTAAGCAAATATACGATGAACGCTTCGCGCAGCTCGTCACTCAACCCTTCATTTGAGAGCAAGCCGCGCACGTCGAAAAGGTCTCGTGGATGTTGACGATCAAGTGCAGCAACCAGTTTTCCGGCAAAAAGGTCTTCGAAGGAAACGACGCTGGTTTCAGAAAAACCGAACATCTCTTCAACTGCCTCGGTAACAGGAAGTACAGAAGGTTCTTTTACCACCCCGCGCAAGACGGGAGAGACTTCGACCTTTACTTGCGTTTCTTCGGCCAAAACATGAAGGCGGATGATTGCACCTTCTTGGACGTTCTCTCTGATGCGCGACCCGGGTAGCGAGGCGGTTATTTCCTCCTTGATCCGCGTCATGGCGGCATTAATTTCTGCCAGTGCCATCGGTCTGTCATTTACTGGCAAATACATCAGGTCGATATCAACGGACAGGCGCGGCAGATCGCGGAAAAACAGATTGATCGCTGTTCCACCCTTGAGCGCAAAACAGGTTTCTTTCGCGACAATGGGAAGGAGACGCATCAGAAGTCGAACTTGAATTTGATACTGGTCACGAAACGGCATCAAGGTCCTTCGGCACGGTTATAAGGTAAACCGGATCGAGTTTGCCACCCGGAATGAGCGACCGTTTACCCTTGCCGAGATCTATTGCGTTTTTATCCAGACGCTTAAGCCAGGCATGCTGATGTCTGTCCGCGAAGTAGAAGAACAGGCGTTTGACTTTCACACTGCGGCAATCGACCAGCAGTTTTTGCAATCTTCTTGGACTGAAGTTTGCAGCACTCTGCATGATCATGTCGGCTTGATTAAAGCTTTCGTGACGCGGCAATTCATCAAGCATTTCGAGATAGGCACGCTCGGGCTGGGAAAGTGTAAGAGGCCAATCCCACTGTCCCCATTCAAGCGCTGTCAAGCTTCCACTTTGAAAGCGGCTGAGGTCCCGCCCTCTATCATCCGCGATATTCCAGGCAAGGCTGCCAAGCCCCCGGGTGACAGGGTCGTTGCGGAACAAGGTCTGGCTGTTGTGATAGACAAAGCGCTGGGGAAGCCCTAGTTCGTTGAGCCATTTGGGTGGTTTTTTGGGACCGTACAGGTGGATGTTCTTGGTCTTGTGCGAGAGATAATGCGCAAACCCTTGAAGCTCCAGTGCTGTCCGTCCACCTACAATAAAGGGTTGCTGGGTTTTCAAAAGCAAGGTTTGGAGCGATATCACCACTTGCTGCCAGTTTAGCGTGCCGCGTCTTCTTTTGTAGAGACTGCGCGCGAGCATCTCCAACCATCCTGTTTTGACGTAATAGGCGCGCAAGTTGCTGGCAATGCCGCGTTCTTCCAGCCATGCGGCATCGACAACCAGCCCTTCTGGCAGGTCTCTTTCAAGTCGGTTTAGTGGTGATGAATTATACTCAGTCATATTGAGTATATTATATTAAACATAAACCACAGGCAAGTTTACAAAAATCAAAATACACTCAATTTTATTGAGTTTATTTGATGATATTTAAACCAGATAATAGTATGTCTCCCTCCGCATTCCAGTTCATAAGCAGATCTTTGGCGTTAATTGACGTGTTAAATCGGCCAAAAAAAGACCGGCATCGAAAATCGAGCCGGTCTTGAGTTTGGCTTGCTTTGACCACATCGGGGGGGATGTGGTCGGGAGTTTCTCACCTGTCAGAACCCTCGGGACGCAGCGTGGGTAAGGGAGACAAGCTGCAGGGTTCCGACTGACGGTGCGGGTGGCGCTTCGTCATGGTGAGATATCAGGCCGCGATGGCCTGATTGGTGAGCGCGTCAAGGAACTCAAGGCATTCCTCGATCTGCGAAATTTCAATGAACTCGTTGGGCTTGTGGGCCTGTCGGATGCTGCCCGGACCGCAAATGATTGACGGGATGTTGCCCTGCTTTTCAAACACCCCGCCTTCGGATCCATATGACACCTTGCCCGAAATTTCCGGGATGATGTTGCTGACATAGGAAAAGGCTTCCGCATCGGTGCAATCACCCATGCCCGGATAGGAAAAGATCTTCTCGAAACTAAACCCGGTGTCATCGGCCTTGGCCTTCATCTCGGCATCAAGGGTGTCCATGATCGTGGCTTGCAGACCGGCAATCACCGCTTCCGCGTCATGTTCGGGCAGATGGCGAATTTCAAAGGTGAATTCGCAATATTCCGGGGTGACGTTGGTTGCGGTCCCGCCACTGATCGTTGTGGTCAGCATCGTGCTGTGCGGCACGGTGAAGTCTTCATCAAACGGGCCGTTTTCTTCAAATTCACGGGCCTGCTCGGCGATCAGATTAATCGCACGTGATGCATATTCGATGGCATTGACGTGATTGGGCGCAAAGGAACTGTGTCCGGCCGTACCCGTGACACCGACCCGCATGGAATATTTGCCCTTCTGGCCGTTAATCACCTTCATGTTGGTCGGCTCGCCAATCACCGCCAGACGCGGCGGCGTATCCATTGCGGCCAGATGATCGACCATCGATCCGACACCGATGCAACCGACTTCCTCGTCATAGGACAGGCAAAGATGGAACGGGATTTCAAGGTCACGCTTGACCAGTTCCGGGATCATCGCCAGCGCACAGGCCGAAAAGCCCTTCATGTCTGCTGCGCCACGACCATACAGCTTGCCATCCCGCTCGGTCAGCTCAAACGCCGGGCTTTCCCAGGTGGTTTCAAGGGCTGGCACCACATCGGTATGACCCGAAAGCGCGATGCCCGGCACCCCTTTGGGACCGATGGTCGCCAGAAGGTTGGCTTTCTGCCCGGTTTCGTCATGGATCAGGATCGACTCAATGCCATACTCGGCCAGATAGTCGCGGACGAAATGGATCAGACCAAGGTTGGAGTTTTTGCTGGTCGTGTCGAACGCCACCAGTTTGCCAAGCAGATCAATGGCATTGTGGAGACGCGACATGTTTGGCTTGGACATTTTAAAGCATGTTCCATTTAATTTGCATCATTTTGCCGGAGACAGTCTTCTGTCCGGCAAGGAAAAGGCCCGCAGGGCGTAGTGGGGCTACGTTCAAGGGTTTTGACGCTGCGGGGCGGAAGACTGTACCGGCCCGCAGGGTTTGATTTTGGCGGCGTTTCGCGGCGTTACACCGTTTGACCGATGCGCCGCATCGCTCTGCACGCTGTGCCTTGCCAACCGACACGCCAAAAACAAACAAAATGCGGCAGATTAAATCGAACATGCTTTAATCTTCTTTTTTGCTCGAATTAGGACGCAGATGCCGTATCGGCATTGCGGTTGCTGCGCCATTTCTTCCATTCGCGGCGAATGGTCAGAGTGACGAACAGAATGGTCAGGGCAAAGAAGCCCCAGGAAATCCATGACTGGAAGAAGACGCCAAGATCACCGCGCGAAATCGCAAGCGAGCGGCGCATATTGTCTTCAAACATCGGGCCAAGGATAAAGGCGATCAGGAACGGGGCTGCCGGGATGTTCAGCAACATCATGACAAAGCCGACCACACCCATCACCAGAAGGACGGTGACATCAAACGGGCTCGCCCCGATCGAATAGATGCCATAGACGCACAGGATCAGAATGCAGGGCAAAAGCAGCGTCTGGGGAATGCGCGAGATCTTGGTAAACGCCCCCGCCGTCGCCTTGCCGGCGATAAACAGGAAGACGGAGCTAAACAGGATGCCGATAAACAGCGCATAGACATCGCCCAGATTGTTCTGGAACAGAAGCGGTCCCGGCGTCAGGCCGTGGATCATGAACGCACCCAGCATCACACCGGTAATCACATCGCCCGGCACACCAAGGGCCAGAAGCGGGATCATGGTCGCACCGCACGCACCGTTATTGGCAGATTCAGATGCGGCAATACCTTCGATCTCACCTTCGCCGAACTTGTCGCCATTTTTCGAGGTCCGGCGTGCTTCGCTATAGGAAAAGAACGCCGCGGTCGACGGGCCGATACCGGGAATAGCACCAAGGATCACACCGATCAGGGACCCGCGGAAGATCGATTTGATCGATCCGCGAAACTCCGAAAGCGTCAGGCGGTTATCGCCAAGCTTCATCGCATCCGCATTATCTTCCGGGCGGAACACCACCATCTTGATCAGTTCGGGCAGGGCAAACAGACCGATCAGAACCGGCACCATGCCAAGACCTGATTTCATGTCCTCGGAAAGCGCAAACCGGTAGGAGCCGTAAATATCCTCGCCAACGGTTGCCAGAAGAAGACCAAGACAGGCCGAAATGATGCCCAGAACCAGTGAACGACCGGAAATACTTGCAACGATGGTCAGCGAAAACGCCATCAGCATGAAGAATTCCGGCGGACCAACCCGCAGCGCAAAGGTCGCCAGCGGAATGGCCAGGAAGAACAGCGAAATGTTCGAAATAAAGTCGCCGATGCAGCTTGAAATCAGCGCCATGTTCAGCGCCTTGCCACCCTTGCCCGCACGTGCCAGCGGATAACCATCAAGGACCGTACAGGCGGCCGATGCCGTACCCGGCGTCTTGATCAGAATGGCCGAGATCGACCCGCCATAGGTCGAACCCTTATAAAGAGCAACCAGAAGCAGGATGCTGGTGACCGGCGACAGATAAAACGTGAATGGTAGCGCGAGGGTCACGGCCATGGTTCCGGTCATGCCCGGAATGGCACCAATGATCACACCGGCCCAGATCCCGGCAAACATTGCCAGAAAGTTGGGAAGGGTCGCGACCGCCTCAAAGGCATAAAGCAATTCATTCCACATAACGGTTGGGGCTCTCGGTTAAAGTGTTACGAGGTCAGAAAGGCTGAAAGACAACAGCTTGCCTTCGGGGAAGGGCGTGTGTGTGACTTTGGTAAACAGCAGATAAAGCAAGACCGGGAAGATGATCGAAAGACCGATCATCCAGAATTTGCGTTCGAAATTGCCCGTCATGATGAACAGCACGCCAAGCAACAAAACCGTCGCCGGGACAAAGCCGATCAGCGGCATGCCATAGACAAAGGCAGCAAACAAAATCAGCACCGCGCCAAAGCGCATCAGATGGGTCTTGTTGCCAAGGATACGGTTGCCAAGGCCCTCGACCTGATTGCGGCTGGCCTCACGCATTTTCGGATAGGCAAGAACAAGGGCAAGAATCCCCATCACCAGCCCGACAATCGCGACCACGCGCGGCCACATGTCAGGCGGCGGGGCAAAGCCCGGGATGAAAGACGGAACCTTCACATAGATCGGGATCAGAACGAACAGGATGACGGCAAAGAACACCGTGGCCACCAGTCCGGCATAAAAATCGCGATTTTGGTTCATGGTTCCGTCTCGCATTAAGGTCTTTGATTAAAAACGCGGTTGCGTCTTACTGGATGTAGCCGAACTTCTTGGCCATGCCGTTATAGAGCTCGAACTGGCTCTTAACAAAGGCTGCCGGGTCTTCATCACCGATGATCGAGGTCGAACCACGCTTGGCTGCAAGGTCAAGCCACTGCTCATCCGTTGCAACCTGACCAAGGATCTCGGTCCATTTGGCAACAACGTCTTCCGGAAGACCTTTCGGAGCATACAAACCGCTCCAGCCGCCAACCTGACCGGCCTGGGCATAACCCAGTTCTTTTGCGGTCGGAACGTCCGGCAGGGCTGCCATACGTTTCGGCGAATAAACCATCAGCGGACGCATTTTACCCGCTTCGATATGCGGCATCAGCGAACCCGCAGCAATGGCGAGGAAGTCAACGTGACCGCCAAGAAGGGCAGCAGCCAGTGCAGAGCCGCCTTTATATGGCACGAGGGTGGAAGCGGTCAGCGGGTCCAGACCAACGTCAGACAGCAGGGCCTGAACGGTAAAGCCGTCAATCGCGGTGGGGCCGGATGCGGCATAGGTGGTGGCACCATTGCTGTCTTTGATTTTGGCAATCAGGTCGTCGATGGTCTGGATGTCGGAATTGGCATTGACCGCCAGGATCATCGGGGTTGCTTCAAGCATGCCAAGGAAGGTGTAGGCATCCCAGCCAACCGGGCTGTCGGTGTAAACGGCCGGATAAAGCGCCATGCCGACACGCGACAGAAGAAGGGTGTAGCCATCCGGGTCGGCTTCGGAAACGAAGCGCGCGCCATTCATGCCGCCATTACCGGTCTTGTTGACAACAACAACCGGCTGACCGCCAGTGTAGTTGGTTGCGGTCTCTGCCAGCGCACGGGCTGCCAGGTCAGATGCACCGCCAGCACCATACGGTGCGACCAGCGTCACGGCTTTTTCAGGATAGGCGTCAGCCTGGGCGGTCGAAATCATGGTTGTGGTCGCAAGGATCGCGGCAGCTATCCCGGCTGCTTTCTTGAGCTGTTGAAACATTTTCATGTCTCCCTGGATGGTGGTGGCAGGATTGCCGGAGCTCAGACGGGTTTTCACTCTGTCTTTTGTTTTTCTGCCTTCTTGCATAGACAAACCATAACCGGTGACGCAAAAAATTAATTCCAGTATAACTAAATTACATACTGAACGGTCGATTGCCGACAAAATCCGGATTTGGGAAAGCACGATGAAACTGCGCGAACTCGAAAGCTTCAATGCCTTTATGACCCACGGTTCTGTGACCGGGGCGGCGCAGGCGATGAATATCAGCCAACCGATGGTCAGCCGGCTGCTCAACAATTTTGAAAAATCTGTCGGGTTTGAATTGTTTACCCGCAAACGCAACCAGCTGATCGCGACTTCCGAGGCCCAGCAGTTTCACGCAACCGTTCTGCGCTCGCTTAATGCCTTTCGCGAGGTTGAAACCCAGGCGCGTGCGATTGCAAATGATCAGCTCGGTGCCATCCGCATCGCCGCCCAGCCGATCTATGTCGACACCTATCTTCTTGATGTTGTGGCAAAATTCAAACAGACCCACCCCAACGTTTCGATCAGTATTACCGATACGGGGCTTGAGGGGATGTTGGACATGATTTCGACCCGGCAATGCGATCTTGGCATCGGCATTACCCTTGATCTGCAGGACCCGGACGTTGTGATCACGCCCTTGGCGCAATCGCGCGCGGTCTGTCTGATGCCGGTTGATCACAGGCTTTCGAAGTTTGAAACCATCGATATCGATTTGCTGCGCGGCGAGGACTTTGTCGAACTGTCCATCGGATCGCCGCTTCGCACCAAGATCGACTATATTTTCCAGATTGCCGGCTGGCCGCGCAAAATCGCCGTCGAGGCCCGCACGATCCGCACGATCTCGCGTCTGGTCGAACGCAATGTCGGCATTTCCGTCAGTGACCCCTTCGCAGCCCTTCTGGTTGACACCGACAAGGTGGTCGCCCGCACCCTGACGCCGACCATCGAATGGGATGTCGCGCTGTTTACGTCCTCACGTGAACTGAGTGCGGTGGAAAAAAGCTTCCTCGCATTCCTGCGTGCCGAATTGCCAAATCTGCGTGCCAGCGGCTGTATTGTATGAGGATTTAATTTGGCCGGTTTTGCCGCGACGGGCGGAAAACACCCATTATTCACTGATTTTGAATAATGGTCATCATTGTTCATTATTTCCGGTCAAAGGCCAGCTTGGCTGCAAGGCCCAAAAAGATGCAGCCCGTGGCGATCTGAAAGGCGCGGGTAACCTTGGCGGATCGTGACAAAACCTGGCCGATTTTCCCGGCAAAACTGCCAACCAGACAATTAATGATCGTCCCGCCAATATTTAAAATCAGCCCGAAAATCAGAAACTGCACCAAAACCGATCCGCGCGACGCATCAACAAACTGCGGAATAAACGCCAGCACAAAAACAATGATCTTGGGATTGAGCAAGTTCACCACAATCCCGTCGCGCCACGCTGTGAGTGCGCTGGAACGCTTGGTTTGTGCGGGTTTCAGGTGCTGGTCGGTGCTTCGAAACGCCCCGATCGCCAGCCTCACCAGATAGGCAATCCCGGCCCAGCGCAGCACATCAAGGGTGATTGGATGGGCAGCAACAAGCGCTGCCAAACCAAGTCCGGCCAAGGCCGTGTGGATCAGCGCACCGGTGGCAATCCCGAAGCTTGCCGCATTGCCCGCGGCCGGTCCGGATTTGATCCCCTGACCCAGACAAAACAGCATGTCATTGCCCGGCGTCATGTTCAGCGCCAAGGCCGTCGGGACAAAAATTGCCAGGGTTTCCAAGGGGATCAGCATAATTCGCGCGACCTCAGCTTCCAGCACCAAAGCGATGCAGCGCCGGGCCGTTTTTCTTTAGCCAGTGCTGCTGCTTTTTCGACGGGCCATAAAGATCCTCGACCACGGCCCAGAAGCGCGCAGAGTGATTAAGCTCCTGCAAATGCGCGACTTCATGTGCCACCACGTAATCGAGCACATCTTCAGGTGCCAGCACCAGCCGCCAGCTGAATGACAGATTGCCTGACGATGAGCAACTGCCCCAGCGCGTGCGGGTATCTTTCAGCGAAATGCGATTGACCTTTTTACTGATCTGCTCGGCATAGGCGTGCGCACGTGGGGCGATTTCAAGCTTGGCCTGCTTTTTCAGGAAATCCGTCACCCGGCGATTGGTATGTTCGGGCTGGCCCGAGACCCAGATGACGCCAGCCTCGACCCAGACTCCGCGCTTTGCATCGGGGACAGCGCGAATGGCGTGGTCGTGACCGAGAAACGGAATCCACGCGCCTGGGGCAAATTGCACCCGTTCGGGCAGGCGTTGCATGTGGGCGGTTACCCAGTCGCCATGCTGATGGAGCATCGAAATCGCGGTTTTGCGCGACACCCCGTTGGGCACGACGATCTCTACCCCGTCAAAACTCGGATCAATGCGCAGTTTGAGTCGCGTCGCACGCGCACTTGGCCGCAACCGGACCGGCAACGGGCCGATTTTGGGCAGATCGATCTCGGTTTCTTCGATGTTTTTGATCATTCGGCGCGGATTTTTCCAAAAGCTTGGCAAAAAGTGCGATCTTTTTGTGCCTTTTTGGAGCCAAGCCCATCTTGGGTCTTGCCCCTTAGTAGTGTTTTCCTATACTCCGCGCTCAAGGTCTAGGGCTCTTTATATAAAATCTGCGGGCTTTATATAAAGAGCCGACGGAGCCGCCTTCGGGGCGATCCGGGGCCTGACGCAATCAATGGATTGCGTCTGTGGCAGGGGCAGAAACCAACCATTTTTGGCTGTCCCTGAAGTGTAGTGCAAAAGAAAGGCGTCACTCCCATGAGCGATCAGGTCAAAAAGGTCGTCCTTGCCTATTCAGGCGGTCTGGATACCTCCATCATCCTGAAATGGCTTCGCGAAGAATATAACTGCGAAGTCGTGACCTTCACCGCCGACCTCGGCCAGGGCGAAGAGCTGGAACCGGCCCGCAAAAAGGCAGAGATGTTCGGCGTCAAACAGATCTTCATCGACGATCTGCGCGAAGAATTCGTCCGCGACTTCGTCTTCCCGATGTTCCGCGCCAACGCCCTTTATGAAGGTGTCTACCTGCTCGGGACCTCGATCGCGCGCCCGCTGATTGCCAAGCGCCAGATCGAAATCGCCGAGGAAGTCGGCGCAGACGCCGTTTCCCACGGCGCAACCGGCAAAGGCAACGACCAGGTCCGTTTCGAGCTTGGCTATTATGGCCTGAAGCCGAACGTCAAGGTCATCGCACCGTGGCGTGAGTGGAAGCTGAACTCGCGTACCGCCCTTCTGCAATTCGCACGCGATCACCAGATCCCGATTTCGGCCGACAAGCTTGGTGGCGATGAGCCGCCCTATTCTACCGATGCCAACCTTCTGCACATTTCCTATGAAGGCAAGGCGCTGGAAGATCCGTGGGTCAAGCCGGACGAGAAAATGTTCGAGCGCACCGTATCGCCGCAGAACGCACCTGATGCGATCACCACGATCGAAATCGAGTTTGAACAGGGCAACCCGGTTGCCGTTAATGGCGAACGCATGAGCCCGGCCACTTTGCTGACCAAACTGAACGACGTTGCTGGCAAGAACGGCATCGGTCGTCTTGATCTGGTTGAAAACCGCTATGTCGGCATGAAGTCGCGCGGCGTTTACGAAACCCCGGGCGGCACCATCCTGTCGGTTGCGCACCGTGCGATGGAAAGCATCACCCTTGACCGTAACGCCGGTCACCTGAAAGACGAGCTGATGCCGCGTTACGCCGAGATGATCTATAACGGTTACTGGTGGTCGCCGGAACGTCAGGCCCTGCAGCGTCTGATCGACGAAACCCAGCGTACCGTCAATGGCGTTGTTCGCCTTGATCTGTACAAAGGTAACGTGACCGTGACGGGCCGCAAGTCGCCGAACTCGATCTACTCCGAAGAGCATGTCACGTTCGAAGCCGACACCGTCTATAACCAGCGCGACGCAGAAGGCTTCATCAAACTGAACGCCCTTCGCCTGCGTCTTGGTTTTGACCGCGACAGCGTGAAGTAAGTTTCCGCAAGCAATTGTGGAGAGACAAGCGAGGGGCATGATTGCCCCTCGTTTTCGTTTGAAAGCCCGGCTATAACCGGGCTCTTAACTTGTTCGGATAATTATACCGGTCATGCAGCGCTATAAATGTACCGTCGAATATGATGGCCGCCCGTATCACGGCTGGCAGTACCAGGACGAAGTGATTTCGGTTCAGAAGGTCTTTGAGACCGCGATCGAAAAATTCGTCGGGGCATTTGTGCGCGTCTATGTTTCCGGCCGGACCGATGCGGGGGTGCATGCGCTAGGCCAGGTGGTGCATTTCGATCTGCCGAAATATTACCCGGCCGAAGCAGTGATGAATGCGATCAACCATCACCTCAAACCCGATCCGGTGGCGATCAAGGAATGCGAGGAAGTGTCTGATGACTTCCATGCCAGATTCTCGTCAAAGAAGCGCTATTACATGTATCGCATCATCAATCGCCGCGCCCCGCTGACGTTCGAGGCAGGGCTCGCCTGGGGCATCTATAAGCCTTTGGATGTTGATGCGATGAATGAAGCGGCCCAGCACCTGATCGGCACGTTTGATTTCACCAGTTTCCGCGCGACCGAGTGTCAGGCGAAAAGCCCGATCAAGACGCTGGAAAAGCTTGAAGTCACACGCGGCATCGAAAACCCGCTGGAAGTCCGGGTCCATACCGAAAGCCGGTCTTTCCTGCATCATCAGGTGCGCAATATGGTCGGAACCCTTGTTCTGGTCGGCAAGGGCAGCTGGAAGCCGATTGACGTCAAACATGCGCTTGAGGCCTGCGACCGTGCGGCGGGCGGGCCAACCGCGCCGGCCGACGGGCTTTATTTCGTCAAGGTCGATTACTGATCATCAGGCTTGGGTTCACCCTCGGCCTTGGCAAGGGACGCGGTCACCTTGCCCAGCGCATCAAGAAACACCCGTTGTTCCAGACTGTTTAACCCCGAAAGGGCGGTTTCGTTGACCTGATCGACGATGGCCTGAATGTCCTTGGCGTTCGTGCGCGCCTGATCGCTGAGCCGGATATTGGTGACACGGCGGTCCTCCGAATCCTTTTCGCGGGTAATCAACCCGTCACGCTCCATGCGGTTAAGTGTGGCTGCCATGGTGGGTTGTTCAATGCCGGCATCGCGGGCCAGTTGCTTTTGTGTGCGCGCACCGCCATCAGCCAACGCAAAGAACACCGGCAAATAGCCGCTACTGAAGCCCAGTGGTTTGAGCTTCTGGTCAATCGCCCGGGCAAACAGACGGGCGGCCCAGTTAGTCATGTATCCGGCGGACTGGTGGCGATTTAGCGACATGGTGGTTTCTCAATATCAATAATACATAGCTTGCTATATAAAACATAGCGTGCTATTTAATTCCTGTACCTTACGCAATGACTTCAATGGTCGCGAGTGTTTTCTCGTAAACACCACGCGCCTGAAATGTCCCTGCCAAGGTCACAAACAATGTGTGGCGCCACATCGTAATCACCCATCGTCAAAGAGAGATTTCGATGTCCACATCCCATCGTTCCCTGCTGTCTCGCCTGCATCGCATGGCTGGCGCGGCGGCCCTTGTTTTTATCGCAAGCTTCTGGCTGGCGACGATCATCGTCGAACTGCGCGGCAACATCAGCGAGATCGTGCTGGTGAAAACCGCGATTGCCTGGGGCCTTTTCGGGCTGGTGCCCGCCCTGATCACCACGGGCGGGTCAGGTTTTGCTCTGTCTGGTGGAAAACCGACGGGAATTTTGCAGACAAAATTGCGCCGCATGAAGCTGATCGCGGCCAATGGCATCCTGATCCTGATGCCCGCAGCCATCACCCTTGCCATATTCGCCCAGCACGGCCGGTTTGACGGGCTGTTTGTTGCCATCCAGGGGATCGAGCTTCTGGCGGGTGGGGTCAATATTGGCCTGATCGGTCTTAATATCCGTGACGGGTTGCGTTTGCGCAAACCTGTCCCAAAGCCAATGTCGGCCTGAAACGCCGCTTGCCAGTCTCCCCGAGAAACCCGTCAAACACACGAAAGTGATGTTTGGCGGGTTTAGTTTATTTGACGAGGTTTACGAATGTGAAAGATATTCTATTTAAGGTTGTGTTGATATTGAAAGGAGGCCGAAAAATATTCGCGTAAATCTTCTGACAATCACCATATCAATCAAAAGCACCACCAAAGAATAGGCGTGTTTGAACTGGAATTCCTACGTTCCGGTATCAAACCCTGAGAGTTCCCTTTTGTTCTAATCGGATAGGGTAAAAATGCGGGTCAAAGTTTCCCTATATACGAAAGTTCAATTTGTGGTATTTAATACAATATAATCGTTCTAGGAACGGGCAGCCCGCGCGCGTTCTTAGGGGAGCTATTCGGAACGGCCGATGATTGTGACACCGGGCCAGGTCGAAGGGAGAGAGAATGTCTAAGAGTCTGATTTTCAAGGTGGCTTTGGCCGCCGTCGCCATTCTGATTGGCGGCATCGTGCTTCTGGGCTTGCTGATCATGCAGAGTATCGACGACAAGGTCGCAAGCGACAGCCTGGAATCCCAGAAGCTGAACCTGCGTGTTGCCGCGACGATTTTTCAGGATAACTATCCCGAATTTTCGATGAAGATTTCCGAAGATGGTGAAACCACCGATCTGGTGATCCCGGAAATTCCCGATCTGTCGTCACACGAACTGATCGATTCCATTGGTGCAGCGACCGGCCAGACAGCAACTGTGTTTGCCTTTGTCCCGGCCGAACAGGACTTTGTCCGTGTTTCGACCAATATCATCAAACCGGATGGCAAGCGTGCTGTTGGCACAATGCTGGGTAAGGGCAGTGCCGCCTATGAGCCGATCATGTCGGGCAACACGTTCCGCGGTGAAGCGCTTATTCTTGGAACAGAATATGTAACGCAGTATTCGCCGATCAAATCGCCGTCTGGTGATACGCTGGGCATTCTATATGTCGGCATCAAAAAGGCAGAAGTCGCTGCCGTTGCAGGCGAGATCGAGGCGCGTATCGCAATTGTTGGTGTGATTGTCGCCATAGCGTCTGCGGTTCTATTGTTCCTGTTGCTGCGTTGGCAGCTTGGTCCGTTGCGTGATATCGCGCAGACGATTTCGAGATTTGTCGAACGTGATTTTAGCGAAAAGGTTAACTTTACTGAGCGCACGGACGAAATTGGTCAGATCGCCAGTGGTCTTGTACGTTGGAAGGAGACCGCTGCGAAGATTGGCGAAGCAGAACAAGCGCGAAGTGAAGCTGAGCAACGAGCAGAACAGGACCGGCTTGAGCAGCGTAACCGCCTTGCCGCTGACCTTGAACAATCGATCGGTCAGATCGTGGGGTCCGTACGTCAATCCACTGGTGGTATGCTGAAGTCAACTGCCATGGTTCGGGAATCGGCAACACATTCAGTCAACCAAAGCCTGAAGGTGTCTGAAGCAGCCAACGATTCAGCGCGCAATGTTCAAACGGTTGCCGCCGCGACCGAAGAACTGTCTGCATCCATCAACGAGATTGGTGGACAGGTACAGGAATCGACTTCAATTGCCGAAACAGCCGTGGGCGAGGCGTCCCGTGCCAACGAAATGGTTGGCGGGTTGGCCGAAGCAGCTGAGCGTATCGGTGAAGTGGTCAGTCTGATTAATGATATTGCTGCCCAGACCAACCTTCTGGCGCTTAACGCCACGATCGAGGCAGCTCGTGCAGGCGAGGCCGGTAAAGGGTTTGCGGTTGTGGCACAGGAAGTCAAAAACCTTGCCAATCAGACTGCGAAGGCCACCGATGAAATTGCCCAGCAGATCGGGGCCATTCAGGACGAAACCAAGTTGACGGTTGAAGCGATTGAAAAGGTTACTCAGACGATTGCTTCAATCAATGAAATTGCCACGGGTATTTCATCTGCGGTCAGCCAGCAAAGCTCGGCCGTAACCGAAATCGCCAATAGTGCAACCAGTGCCTCTTCCGGTTCTAACGAGGTGGTTTCCCATGTGAACGAAATTCATGAGGCAGCCACCGCCGGTGGTGAGGAACTTGGCGTCTTGGACGACAATGTTGGCGATCTCGCCAAACAGATCGACACGCTGCAAGAAATGATTTCGCAGTTTGTAAG
This sequence comes from Thalassospira sp. HJ, assembly GCF_000948415.1. Taxonomy (GTDB): domain Bacteria; phylum Pseudomonadota; class Alphaproteobacteria; order Rhodospirillales; family Thalassospiraceae; genus Thalassospira. The sequence goes on from NZ_JYII01000021.1 coordinate 242,295, forward strand.
CCAGTTGCGCGCAGGCTGATCACAACGACCCGTTTAGGCGGGATACGAGCAGAAAGGGTGGGTCCGGCTTGTCTGGGCCCACCCTTTTTTGTGCTTATCCGAATATCCAGTGCCACAGGAACGGGATGGTCAGTGCCGTGGCCAGTGTATTCAGGCCCATGGCGAGGCCGGAAAAGGCACCGGCGGTTTCATTGACCTGAAAGGCCCGCGCGGTTCCGATGCCGTGTGATGCAACACCCATGGCAAAGCCGCGTGCGCGCCAATCCTTGAGACGCGCCATATTCATCACCATCGGGCCAAGGGTGGCACCGACGATGCCGGTGGCAATCACGCAAACCGCGGTCAGGGCCGGGACGCCACCGATGTTTTCGGCAATGCCCATGGCAACCGGTGTTGTGACCGATTTCGGGGCAAGCGATGCCAGCGTTTCGGGACTTGCGCCCAGTGCCCAGGCCAGAATGACCGTGCTGGCACTGGCAACCAGGGACCCGAACAGAACGCCAAAGGCAATCACGGGAAGCGCGCGTTTCAACGTTTCGGTTTGCCGGAACAGCGGCACGGCAAGGGCCACCGTGGCCGGGCCGAGAAGGAAGTGGACGAACTGCGCGCCTTCGAAATAGGTCGCATAGGGCGTGCCGGTGACTTTCAGCAGCATCGCAATCAGGGCGATGGCGATGACCACCGGATTGCAGATCGGGTTGCGGTCGCTTTTCTGATAAAGCCAGAAGCCGATGGCATAGGCGACAAGGGTGATGGTGAGACCCGTCAGCGGTTTGGCCGACAGGTAAACCCAAAGCTGGGTGATATCGGTCTCGTTCATTGCCCGTCCTCCAGCGTCTCGCCCGGTTTGGCTTTGGGCAGGAGTTTCGACATCAAAAGGGCGGTCAGCACCATGGCAAGCAGGGTCGAGACGATCAGGGCGGCTGCAATCGGCAGCCAGTCGCCCTTAAGGCGATCAATCTGGGTCACAACCCCGACGCCAGCCGGGACAAACAGCAAGGAAAAATGGATCAGCAGATTGTCAGCCGCATCGGTCAGCACCTTGGGCGGGTTGCGTTTGATCAGAAGTCCGACAAACAGCAGCACCAGACCAATCACCGGTCCGGGAACCGGCAGATCAAACAGTTCCGAGACCACCTCGCCAAACAGCTGGCAGACAAGGATCAGGGCAAAAGCAGCAATCATCGACGACCTCCCCACAGGTACATGCATGTTTTTCTGCGCAAGACATAATACGTCGGGGGATGTTCGACTTTTATTAATTACGAAAAACGCCCGTGCCGGGTGGGCACAGGCGTTTGAGATCGTTTTTTTTAGCGCTGCTTGGATGCCCGCCTGCGCGGGCATGACGCCAATTGTCCGTCGTTCCCGCGAAGGCGGGAGCCTGTTGATGGTGGCGTTACAGAATTTCCAGAACGTTTTCCGGCGGACGGCCGAGAACGGCTTTGTTGCCATTGACCACGATCGGGCGTTCAAGGGCGCGCGGATGGGCGCAGAGGGCCTCGATCAGCTCATCGCCGCGCAGATCGGCAATGCCTTCTTCCTTTGCTTCCTTCTTGCGCAGGATGTCTTCGGGTTTCATGCCCAGCATATCAAGGATGCCCGACAGCTCCTGCGGGGTCGGCGGAGTGTCGAGATAGGCAATCACATCGGGCGTGATGCCCTGTTCTTCGATCAGGGCCAGGGTCTGGCGCGATTTGGAGCAGCGCGGATTGTGATAGATGCGGACCATCATGGTTGGGTCTCCGTATCAAAATGGATTTGTTCCTTGATAGCGGTCTTTGGGAGCGCAATCAAATCCCGTCGATCATCGAGAGCAGGTCTTCGAGCTCTTCGATCTCGCTATTGATGATGCGGGTTGCCGTGTCATAGCCAAAGCCCTGCCGGGCGAGAGCCGCCATATCCTTGTCGCGTTTTTCTTCGCGAATGTCGGGGCGGCGCCATGGGCCAAGACGGCGACGGCGGGCATAGGCGGCAGCGGCGGCGATGTTGGGATCGGTGCCACGGACTTCTTCATAGGCAGCATCTTCGGCCTCTGCCTTAAGCGCGGTCAAGGCAGCATCGATCTGGTCGCTGGCGATGCCGCGCGCGGACAGGTCCGCTGCGATGACACGCAGGGCCTTTCCGCGCCTAAGCAGGGATCGTGCGCGGCCCTTGGCATAGGCATCGTCATTGATGAAGCCGGCCTTTTCACAGGCCGACAGGACGGAATTCATCCATTCGACAGCTTCGTCCGGGTCGGTGCCGTATTCGGCGATGGAAAGGCGGATTTTGCCGCGCATCAGGGTTTCAAGGCGCGCGCGCGAGGCGGCAAAGCGTTCGAGATACCAGGTGGCGTAATTCATCAGATAGTCGCGGGTGACCTTGCGCGGGCGTTTGGGTTCGCGCTTCTGATCCTTCGACTTTTTATCGCGCTGATGGGAAAAACGCGCGTTTCCTGCGGGCTTTTTTTCAAGCTCTGAGTCGCTGGTTTCCGGGCTTTGGCGATGATTGTTGCGCATGTCTGCCACTATGAATGAATTCACACCCTTGCAAGTGTGCCCCCACTCTCCCTATTTTACGCGCAATTGTCTGCATTTTTCCGAAGGAAATTCCATGAACAAGTCAGAGCAACGTGCTCTTGCCCCGCGTCATATGGGGGCTGTGAACTGGCTTGGGCTTTGGACACTTTATGCCAAAGAAGTCCGCCGGTTTTTAAATGTATATTTGCAAACCGTTGCAGCGCCGGTCGTGACCAGCCTGCTGTTTCTTGCTGTTTTCCTGTTGGCCCTTGGCCGTGCCGTTGAAACGGTGAATGGTATTGCGTTTGCCACCTTCCTGGCACCCGGTCTGATCATGATGACCATGGTGCAAAACGCGTTTGCCAATACATCAAGCTCGATCACGATCGCCAAGGTTCAGGGCAACATTGTTGATATCCTGATGCCGCCGTTATCAGCTGGTGAAATGGTTGCCGGCTTTGCCTTTGGCGCGGTAACGCGCGGGGTGGTTGTTGGTGTGGTGACTGCGGTCTTCATGTCATTCTTTGTTGATGTCGCGATCCATAACATCTGGGCGATCCTGTATTTCGGCATTTCGGCATCGCTGATGCTGTCGCTTTTGGGGATTGCCGGTGGCGTCTGGGCCGAGAAGTTTGACCATATCGCGGTTGTGACCAACTTTGTCGTCACCCCGCTGTCGTTTCTTTCGGGGACGTTTTACAGTGCGGAAAGCCTGCCGGAAGCCGGTCAGGTTCTGGTGCATTTCAACCCGTTCTTCTACATGATTGACGGGTTCCGCTATGGCTTTACCGGGATTTCGGACGGCACGATCATGACCGGTGTTGTTGTGCTAGCACTGGTTAATGCAGCCCTTTGGATGCTGTGCTATCGCATGATCAAGAGCGGGTACAAGCTTAAGGCCTAGGGCCGCGAAATCGGCTTTTGGGCCGACGAAATATCAAAACGGGCGGCATCGGGTTTGCGGTGTCGCCCGTTTTGCTTTTCGCAGTTGCGATGATGGTGGTGATCTACGGGGTTTTGCGCCGTTGACAGGGGGAGGGAATCTCTTGATACTCCCCGGCTTCGCAGTATTCTGTGGATGCTGACCATGTGGTCAGGAACGTGAATTTTACCCGAAATAAGGAATGGAAAAGTGATTACTCCCGTCATGCCGACTTACGCGCGGGCCGATCTGGCCTTTGAGAGAGGTGAAGGACCTTATCTCTATGCGCAGGACGGCCGACGATTCCTTGATTTCGGGTCGGGGATCGCGGTCAATACGCTTGGCCATTCCCATCCGCATCTGGTGGCAAAACTGACCGAGCAGGTTGGCAAGCTTTGGCATACCTCGAACCTTTATCAGATGCCCGGTCAGGTGAAACTGGCCGAGCGGCTGGTTGCCAATACCTTTGCCGATACGGTGTTTTTCTGTAACTCGGGGGCCGAGGCCAACGAGGCGGGCATCAAGATGCTGCGTCGCTATCAGCATGTGTCGGGCCATCCGGAAAAGAACCGCATTCTGGTTGCGACCAATGCGTTTCATGGCAGAACGCTTGGGACGCTGACCGCAGGTTACAGCGAAAAATACCGCGAGGGTTTCGGCCCGATGCCCGATGGTTTTGACCGGGTGGCTTTTGGCAACCTTAATGAATTGCGCAATGCGATCACGCCCAATACCGGCGGGATCATCCTTGAGCCGATCCAGGGTGAAGGCGGCATTTGCCGTGCACCGGAAGGGTATCTTGAGGGTGTGCGCAAGGCGGCCGATGAGTTCGGCATGCTGGTGATGTTTGACGAAGTTCAGACCGGTATTGGCCGCACAGGCAAACTGTTTGCCTATCAGTGGTCGGACATGGTGCCCGATATCGTATCCTCGGCCAAGGGACTTGGCGGTGGCTTCCCGATTGGCGCATTGCTTGCCAATGAAAAGGCAGCAGCGGCGTTTTCACCGGGCATGCATGGCACGACTTTTGGTGGCAACCAGCTTGCGACTGCGGCCGCCAATGCGGTGCTGGACGAGGTTCTACGTCCCGGTTTCATGGACCATGTTCTTGAAATGGGCCGCCTGATTATCGATGGCCTTGAGGTGATTGAACGCAAGCATCCGGGCTTTATTGAAGAAGTGCGTGGCATGGGCCTTTTGTTGGGGATGAAAACCAAACCGGCCAATGTTGATGTTGTCGCCAAACTGCGCGAGTTCAACCTTCTGACGGTGCCCGCGGGTGACAATGTGGTGCGTATCATTCCGCCACTGAACATCACCAAAACCCATGTTGACGAAGCGCTGGTTGCCATTGATGCAGCCGCGGCAGCCCTTGGTAAATAAGGGCGCGTAAGGAAGACTTATGATGACTGATATTCGCCATTTTCTCGATCTCGACAAGATGTCGGCAAGCGAGCTTAAGAACATTCTCGCCCTTGGCGACTCTGAAAAGGCCGGCAATGCACCGTTTGGTGCCAAGCCGCTGGCTGGCAAGACGCTGGCGCTGATTTTTGAAAAACCGTCGACCCGTACGCGGGTTTCGTTTGAAGTTGGCATGCGCCAGCTTGGCGGTGATGTCGTGACCCTTGATTCAGACAGCAGCCAGCTTGGCCGCGGGGAAACCATTGCCGATACGGCGCGCGTTCTGTCGCGCTTTGTTGATGCGATCATGATCCGCACCACCGATGAATCCAAGCTTCTGGAGATGGCAAAATATGCCACGGTGCCGGTGATTAACGGGCTTACCGATCAGAGCCACCCGTGCCAGATCATGGCCGATCTGATGACGGTCAAGGAACATAAAGGCACGCTTGAGGGCCTCAAGTTTGCCTGGGTTGGTGATGGCAATAACGTCTCTGCATCGTTTATTCATGCCGCGCCGAAATTCGGCTTTGCACTTGATATGGCATGCCCGGCGGGATATCGCCCCAATCAGGGCATGATTGAAACCGCCAATGCCGAGGGCGGCAAGGTTCGCTTGACCGATATGGATAGTGCCCTTGAGGGTGCTGATGTTGTGGTCACGGATTGCTGGGTCTCGATGGGCGATGAGGATTACGATGCCCGCATGGCAGCCCTTTCGCCCTATCAGATCAATGAAAAAACCATGGCACAGGCCAAGGATGACGCGATCTTCCTGCATTGCCTGCCCGCCCACCGGAACGAGGAAGTCACCGACGCGGTGATTGATGGTCCGCAGTCGGTTGTGTTTGACGAGGCGGAAAACCGCCTGCATGCACAGAAAGGCGTTCTGCTATACTGCTTTAACGGCTTGCCATCCTGAGCCTTGTGACTAAATAAGGCTTTATGAATTTGAAAAAGGGGCGGCGATGGCCGCCCTTTTGCTATGCATGGGGTGGCTTTTAAAGCACCTCGACTCATGGGGTTGGTATTGATATACGGCCTCAAACTTTTAAAACGCCGGAAAACGAACATGCAGATCGCTGTCGATTTTTGCCAGCCCTTCACGCTGGATCATTCCAATATCCGTGGCCGCTTCACGCGCCTTGGCCCGACGGTGCAGACCATCATCGGCCAGCACAGTTATCCGCCGCTTGCCAACCATCTGCTTTCCGAGATCATCGGTCTTGCGGTGCTGCTGTCCTCGTCGCTGAAATATGACGGGTTGTTTACCCTTCAGACCAGCTCGGACGGGCCAATCAGCATGCTGGTGGTCGATGTTGATAGTGATGGCAATGTGCGCGCCTGCCTGCGGGTTGATGAAGAGCGCCTGAAGGCGATGATCGCGGCCGAAGAAGGCGGCGAAGAGGCGCTTCGTGGGCAGGTCCTGAAACTGATGGGACGCGGGCATATTGCCTTTACGGTCGATCAGGGCGACGAGCATGAGCGCTATCAGGGGATTGTGTCGCTTGAGGGCGAGACGTTGGCGCAATGTGCCGAAGCCTATTTCCGCCAGTCCGAACAGCTTGAAACATCGTTCAAGATCGAAGTTCATCGCGGCGAGAGTGCCGATGACTGGTGGGTTGGTGGTCTGTTCCTGCAGAAAATGCCGGTCAGCGCATCGGGCGATGCGGCCACCCCGGAAGAGGCCGAAAAGGTATCTGAAGACTGGAACCGTTCGACCATTCTGATGGCGAGTGCGACGGAGAACGAGCTTGTTGATATCTCGCTGTCCGCCCATGACCTGATCTGGCGTCTGTTCCATGACGAGGAACCGCGCGTGTTTGAGCAGACCGGGCTTCAGTTCAAATGCCGTTGCTCGCGCGAGAAGATCGAAGGCGCGCTTGTGACCTATCCGCTTGAGGAGCTTCTGTCGATGCGCGAGGACGATACCGGCGAGGTCGGCGTATCGTGCCAGTTCTGCAACACGCGCTATGGCTTTAACGAGGCTGATCTGCGAGCGCTCAAGGCAGATGATCCCGAAGCGGCATCGCCGAAGATCTAGCAAGCTGCCATCGCGGGGAATGTGCGCGTCACAGCCTTGCCTTAATCATAAAGCAACGTCACCATGACAGGATCATCGTCCTGACACGCCATGGTGGCGTTGTTTTTTATGTATTTGCGCGAACAAGCAAAGGAGATCGAAGACATGACGGTTTTGTCCATCAAGGGCCTGCGCGCCGTTGTTGCCGGGGCTGCACTTGCGCTGATGGCAGCTTGCACAAGCGGCCCGATTGCGACCTATCCCGATGTGACATGGCGCCATCTTGATCCGATTGTCTTTGCTGCTGGTCCGATTGAGAAGGTCGGGGCCTGGTCGACCGGCGGTGAAGGGTCGCTTGAATCCGCTTTGCCGTTCAATCTGGGGCGCATGGCAATGAACTGGCCCGATGACCGCATCCAGACGGCGGGCACAAGCGACATGCTGCGCTATAGCGTGACCGAGGCATCGGTGACCTCGAACGCGCTTAAAACCACCAAGGGTATCAAGGGTGTCTTTACCGACGATCAGTCCGACAAGATCGACCTGAAGGTCGCAGCCAAGCTTGAGCTGCTTGACCCCAATGGCGTGCAGAAGGGCGAAGTCAGTGCCATGGCCGCCCGGTCGCGCACGCTTTCTGAATCGATGTCGGTCTCGGAACGCGAACAGGCGATCTATGACGAAACAACCGCACTTCTGATGGATCTCGACCGCGAACTGGAACGCCAGATCAACAACAATCTGGGTCGCTTCCTGCTGCACTGATCGGCGCCCAGACCGGGATTTGAAACCCAAAGGCCGCGGTGATGTAAGTCCCGCGGTCTTTTTTTGTTGCCTGCCAATGCGACACGCGGGACAAACATCAGGTTATCTTTGCCGTTTGCAACCTTGTGCCGCGTCCCATGTTTGAAATCCCCCTGCCATTTGTTGTTGCCTTGTTACTGGCGATTTTGCTGGTGCGGTTGATCTTGCGCGGGCCGGGCGGACCCATCGGGCGCAGCATGCGGATATTCGTCGCGGCCAGTCTGGCGCTGGTGATGATGGTCGGGTTGCGGTGGCAGTTTGATGTGCTGGCATTTCGGTTCTTGCGGCCATTATTTGCAGCCATGCTGCCGCCAATTGCCTGGGCATGCTTTGCCGCACTCGGGGCGCAGGAAACATCACGGTCCCGATGGAAGTGGCTGCATGTTGTCCCGGTCGTAGTGATATTTGTATCCATTTTGACCTGGAGAAAATTCCATATACCGGTCGATTTCCTGATCGCGTTGCAGTTTGCCGGATATGGTATTGCCCTTTTGGTTCTGGCTAGTCGGGGCGAGGAGCGTTTTGCACAGGCGCGACTGGGTGATGTCGGATCGGTGCGCGGAATTGTCGCCGTGGTTGGCGGGGCGCTGATTTTTTCTGCCTTGGTGGATGGATTGATCGCCATTGATTTCAGCATCACGAAGGGCACGAATGCAGCCGCGATTGTAAGCTATGCGCAGCTGGTTGTTCTGGTGGTGCTTGCCATGCTGATGGTTCGCCTGGAGCGGTTTAGCCCAGCGAGCGTGAGTTTGACTGATGCAGTAGCGGAGCCTGCCCAGTCCGATAGACAGGATGATCATCAAGCCAACAAGGATATGGCTGATGATGATGTGATCCTTGCCGCGATTGATGACGTGATGAGAGACCAGCATCTCTATCGCGACCCCGATCTGACACTGGATCGGTTGGCGCGCCGTGTTGTGATACCGGCACGCCAGATTTCCGGGGCGATAAACCGTCGTTTCGGGCGCAATGTATCGCAGATCGTCAATGAATACCGGATTGCTGAGGCGCAGTTGCTTTTGCACAGCACGGAAAAGCCGGTGACCGAGATCATGTTTGATTGCGGCTTTCAGACCAAATCAAACTTTAACCGCGAATTCGCACGGATCACCGGCATGGTGCCACGGGCCTTTCGCGCCATGGACCCGGACCCTGATGCCGGTAAAGATTTCGGTCCAATCAGGAAGCTGTTTCTCGCTGACGGAGAAAGTCGAGAATGAGGGTGATGGTCTGCTGATGCAGGTCTGATCGATCTGCCTGATCGTCGCCATCAAGGCAGATGATGCCATCACCGGGAACGTCGCTTTCAAGCAGTGCTGCGGCATTTGGTTTGCATTCCGGAAGGAACGTGAAATGCGCGGCCCCGGGCAGCACATGGTACTGGCGCAGATCTGCTGGCAGGTAACGGATGAGATAGCCTGATTCAAGATCCTTGGGGATCTTTGGATTGGGCGAACCGGCGGCAATCACCAGCACAGGGATGTCGATGGCGGCCAGGCTTTCGGGGGTGAAGCCGCGCGCAAGACCAATATCAAGCGAGATGGCAGCGCCGATCCGTTCGTCCTTGAGGTTGGCTGCCAGATTTTTCCGATCAGCGGTCTTGCGACCGACTTCAAGGGTGGCAATGCCATCGCAGGCGGCGAATTCGGGGTTTTGTGCACAATCGGTATCGATCAGATCCATATCCATTCGTGCCCCGGCCAGTTCAAGGGCGGTCCATGCGCCCAATGAATGCCCGATGACCGTGATGTTGGCTGTGTCGAGATAAGGTGCCCATATCGGGTTGTCGGAAAGCGATGTAATCAGGTGGCTGATATCGCGCGGGCGGAGCCACAATTTCGAGCCGACTTCGGCGGTGACATCGCGGCTGGTGGTGCCGGGATGGTTGATTGCGGCCACCACATAACCGGCACGGGCAAGTGCGACGGCAAGCCATCCCTGATTGCGCCAGTTGCCGCCAAAGCCGTGCGACATGACGACCAATGGATGGCGTCCGTTCATAGTCTTGGCGTCAGGTTGCACCATCTGACCGAAAAAGACCGGGTTTTCGCCAACAGGCGTTACCGGGTTTGTGTCCGTGGTCGGGTACCAGATTGCACCGGCCAATGCCCGGTCACCTTCTGTTGCTGCGATCGTGATTTCGCGAAAGCCAACGGCATTGGTCGATGCATGCGACGGGATGGCAAGAACAAGAAAGGCCAAAGCGGCCAGTGTGTGAAAGGTAAAACGCAACATGCCTGATCCTTCAAACCAGATGAAATGATGCGCGGAGTTTCACTGCTTGGAGAGGTTCTGGCGTCCTCGAACGCGATCTAGGACCTTTTCGGCACAGAAAAAGGCCCCGGACAGGTGACCGGGGCCTTAAATCGGACTTCGTGATTGAAGGATGTTTCTAGCGGAACATCATCACGGGTACATGGCAGGACCGGACCATTTCGGTGGTGGTGCTGCCGATGATCAGGTTGCGGATGCGCGAATGGCCATAGGCGCCCATGACCAGAAGGTCGATATTTTCCGCTTCGATCTTGTCCTTGATGACGTCTTCCGGTTCGCCCGGGGCAAAGCCGGCATCAACCTCGTAGCCTGCCTTGCGCAGGATCGCGGCAGCTTCATCAAGCTTTTCCTGCAGATTGCCGTTCGGCTTGCCAACGGAAAGCAGCGTGCAGGGCAGGCCGGTAAACAGCTTGCCCGATGCGATATGGCGCACGGCCTTCATCGCACTTTCGCCGCCATCAAAGGCAATCAGGAACTTGTTGATCGGCTTGAACGCGCGCGAGGCGACAAGAATCGGTTTCTTGGCAGAGCGCACAACACGTTCCAAGTTCGAACCCAGATGCATCTTGGCAAAGTCAGCCGCCTCACCGCGTTTACCCACCAGGATCAGATCGGCAGTGTCTTCGAATTCGGCAATGGTTTCGATCAGATCACCATGGCGCAGCTTCGTGGTGACGGAACCAAGGCCCTGTTCCTCAAGCCCGGTTTTGGCTTCTTCAAGCAGCAGGCGACCGCGTTTGAGTTCGAGCTTGTTTTTCTGCTCGTCCAGATCAGCCAGCTCCTTGAGCAAAGCGGAACGTGCGCCGAGCTTGAGATTGCCACTGAGATCAGCCGGTTCGGAATCGGTATTGCGTCGGCCCAGCACATGCATCAGTTCAACCGATGCTTCGGTGCGTTCGGCCACCCAGCGGGTAAGGTCGCATACACTTTGCGAATAGCCTGATCCGTCAATCAGTGCGATCAGATGTGTCATGGATCGTTCCCCTGTTCCTAGTGGCCCATCAGGCGGTCAAGCGCGCCGGGCTTGTCGTGGATGGCCAGTTTATCGACAATTGTCTCGCTGGCTTCATTGAGACCGATCAATTCAACTTCGGCCCCTTCACGGCGGAATTTGAGCACGACCATATCCAAGGCGGCAACACTTGAAATGTCCCAGATATGCGCGTGGCTGACATCAATGGTGACCTTATCGAGCGCTTCGCGGAAATCAAACGCCTTGGTGAAGTCTTCGACCGAGGCAAAGAAGATCTGGCCGCGCACTTCATAGGTACGATGCGTGCTGTCATCCGAAAGCGTGCTGGTAACGCGGAAAATCTGCGCGATCTTCCAGGCAAAGAAAATACCCGACAGCAGCACACCAACCAGAACACCGATCGCAAGGTTGTGCGAACCGACAACGGTGATGACAGTTGCCAGCATGACGATGGACGAGCTGCGCGGATGGTCTTTGAGATCCTTGATCGAGGACCAGCTGAACGTCCCGATCGAGACCATGATCATGATTGCAACGAGGGCCGCCATCGGAATGATCGCGACCAGATCGCCCAGAACCACAATCAGGATCAGAAGGAAGATACCGGCAAGGAAGGTCGACAGGCGGCAACGACCACCCGATTTGACGTTGATCACCGACTGGCCAATCATCGCACAACCGGCCATGCCGCCGATAAAGCCGGTAAAGAAGTTGGCGATGCCCTGACCATAGCATTCACGGGTCCGGTTGGACGTGGTGTCGGTCAGATCATCAACGATCTGGGCGGTCATCAGACTTTCCAGAAGACCGACTGCCGCGACCGCCGCCGAATAGGGCAGGATGATCAGGAAGGTATCAAGATTAAGCGGCACATCGGGCAGATAGATCGCCGGGAAGGCATCAGGCAGTGCGCCCATATCGCCAACAGTGCGCAAGTCCGCATCGATGAACAGCGAAATTACCGTCAGCACCAGAATGCAGATCAGCGGGGACGGGATGATCTTGGTGATGCGCGGGAACAGATAAATGATGGCAAGGCCGCCGGCCACCATCACATAGGTCATGTTCGAAACGCCAATCAGTTCGGGCAGCTGTGCCATGAAGATCAGGATGGCGAGTGCGTTCACAAAGCCTGTCATCACCGATTTGGAGACAAAGCGCATCAGATTGCCAAGGCGTAGCGCACCGGCCAGCATCTGGATCACACCGGCCAGAACGGTCGCCGCCAGCAAGTAATCAAGGCCATGTTCGCGGACAAGCGATCCCATCAGAACGGCGGTGGCGGCGGTGGCAGCCGAAATCATGCCCGGTCGGCCGCCAAAGATCGCGGTGATCACGGCAATCGAGAAGGAGGCATACAGCCCGACCTTCGGGTCAACACCGGCAATGATGGAAAAGGCAATGGCCTCAGGGATCAGGGCCAGTGCAACGACGAGGCCCGAAAGCACATCGGCGCGAATGTTGCCAAGCCATTCAGCCCGCAAACGCGGCAGAAAATCGCTATTCACAGAAAGTCTCCGTCTCCATTAGCCCGATCTTGCAATGGATTGTCCCCGGGCTGGAATGTCATCAGGCGGTCTTCATGATCCGTCAGCCGGAAATTCAGCGACAGGTCTCCCCAAGACCATCCTGTCCGTTGCTGCGTCGCAGCAGGCTGTACCTATACCAATTTAAGATTTTGCACAACCGTGGGACGGGGAAGCTTGCCATGTCTTTGTCGGGCTATTGCCATGACCAAAAGAAAAGCCTGATCCCCGGTTGGCGGGGATCAGGCGATGTTTCGCGATATCTTTCGGCAGGCCAGAAATCAGGCGTTGTCGAGAAGTGCCTTGGCGATTGCCTCTCCACAGGTAACCGTGTTGGCCTTACCACCAAGATCTGCGGTGCGGAGGTTTTCATCGAGAAGCACGGTTTCGATGGCCTTCATGATCGCGTCATGTGCGTCGGTATGACCCAGGTGATCAAGCATCATCGCACCTGACCAGATCTGGCCGATCGGGTTGGCGATACCCTTGCCGGCGATATCCGGGGCGGAGCCATGGACCGGTTCGAAGAGCGACGGGAATTTGCGTTCCGGGTTGATGTTGCCCGATGGTGCGATGCCGATGGTGCCGGTGCAGGCCGGGCCAAGGTCAGACAGGATATCGCCAAACAGGTTTGAGGCGACGACAACATCAAAGCGATCCGGGTTCATGACGAACTGCGCGGTCAAAATATCGATATGATATTTGTCCCAGCTGACATCGGGATAGTTTTTCGCCATTTCGATCACGCGTTCATCCCAATAGGGCATGGTGATCGAAATGCCGTTTGATTTGGTCGCCGAGGTCAGATGTTTGCGCGGGCGTTTCTGGGCCAGCTCAAACGCGTATTTCAGGATGCGATCAATGCCGGTGCGCGACATGACGGTTTCCTGAATGACGATTTCGCGGTCCGTACCCGGATACATCTTGCCGCCGACCGAGGAATATTCGCCTTCGGTGTTTTCGCGCACGACATAGAAATCAATATCGCCCGGTTTGCGACCGGCAAGCGGGGATGGCACACCGGGCATCAGTTTGGCCGGACGCAGGCTAACATACTGATCAAAATCTCGACGGAACTGGATTAAAGATCCCCAAAGCGAAATATGATCCGGCACGGTGTCGGGCCAACCGACGGCGCCAAAGAAGATCGCATCATGATTTTCGATTTGCGCGCGCCAGTCATCGGGCATCATTTTGCCGTGCTTTTGATAATAGTCACAGGAACCGAATTCGAACTCGTCAAAGGTCAGGTCGAGGTCAAAAATCTCGGCCGCGGTTTTGAGCACGCGGATGCCTTCGGGCATGACTTCGGTGCCGATGCCGTCGCCGGCGATGACTGCTATTTTGTGGGTGGCGCGTGTCACGATGTTTTCCTTCGTCGCGATTTTGATTGCTTTCAGACAATCAGGATTGCCCGGAAATCATTCACATTGGTTAGGGTCGGGCCAGTAATGATTCCGTCTTCGAGTGTTTCAAAAAAACTGTGGCCGTCATTATTGGCAAGATACGCCTTTGCGTCCATGTTCAGAAGTGATCCACGCAACAAGGTATCAGGAGAAATATATGCGCCAGCAATTTCTTCGAGCCCGTCAACACCGTCGGTGTCGCCCGCGACCGCGTGAATGCCCGGTGCGCTATCGAGTTCTATGATTAGTCCCAACAGAAATTCGACATTTCGGCCGCCGCGCCCCGAACCCTTCACGGTGACGGTGGTTTCGCCACCCGACAACAAGACGCAAGGTCGGTCATTTACATGGCGGCGCGATGCGACATGCTTTGCTGTTCCGGCGAGAGATCGTCCGAGTTCGGATGCTTCACCTTCCAAAGAGTCGCCAAGAATCATAGCTTCAACACCCGCACAGCGTGCCTTTTCTGCGGCGGCATCAAGTGCCATTTGCGGGGCTGCGATCAAATGGGCCTCTGTGTTCGATAGTCTGGGATCATCGGGTTTGATTGTTTCGGCCTTACCTGAACGCAGGGCGTTCAACGCTTCGGTCGGTACTGGAATGCCGTATCGGGTTATGACCTCAAGCGCGTCTGCGCAGGTTGTCGGATCGGCAACTGTTGGTCCCGAAGCAATATCGATAAACCTGTCGTTTGGAACATCGGAGATCATGAGCGAAACCACGCGTGCCGGGTGGCAAAGTGCTGCCAGCTTGCCGCCCTTGACTGTTGATAGATGGCGACGAACGCAATTCATTTCGTCAATTGATGCGCCTGATTTCAACAGCGCCTTGTTGATCGCCTGTTTTTCTTCAAGGCGGATTTCGGGTATTGGATCGACCAAAAGCGCTGATCCCCCGCCTGAAATCAGACAGATCACGAGATCGTCTTCGGTAAGGTTCTTCACGCACTCCTTGATGCGTTGCGTAGCCTGCAGCCCGGCTTCATCCGGAACCGGATGGGATGCTTCGACGACTTCGATTTTGCAGGTGTCCACAGCGTGGCCGTAACGCGTAATCACAAGCCCCGAAAGTTCACCAGTCCAGTATTTTTCAAGAGTCTGCGCCATTTTGGCGGACGCCTTGCCCGCGCCAATAACAACGGTCCGCCCTTTTGGCGGTTTCGGGATAAAGGGCGGTAGGCAAAGTTGAGGGTTAGCTGCATCAACAGCGGTTTGAAACAGATCAATCAGAAAATGTTTGATTGATGCAGGGTCATTGAGCCGCGCTTCTTTTTGTGTCCTCATCTTTGCCTCTGAGGTGTTTATTTATTGTCGCCCTGGATCGCGGCAATAACCGCATCCGTGACCTGACGAGTGGTTGCTTTGCCGCCAAGGTCCGGTGTGTGAAGGTCCGGATTGGCCGTTACGCGTTCGACCGCCCGCATCAGGCGTTCAGAGGCGGCTTTTTCACCAAGATGATCAAGCATCATCACCGCGCTCCAGAAGGTCGCGACCGGGTTGGCGATACCCTGACCGGTGATATCAAACGCAGACCCGTGGATCGGTTCGAACATCGAGGGGAATTTGCCTTCCGGATTCAGGTTAGCCGTCGGCGCGATCCCAAGCGAACCAGCAAGGGCTGCGGCCAAGTCAGAGAGAATGTCCGCATGCAGGTTGGTCGCAACGATCGTATCAAGGGTTTCGGGACGCAGGGTCATGCGCATGGTCATGGCATCGACCAGCATCTTGTCCCATTCAACGTCAGGATACTCAGCAGCGACTTCCTTGGCGATTTCGTCCCACATGACCATTCCGTTGCGCTGCGCATTGGATTTGGTCACCACGGTGAGTTTCTTGCGGGGGCGCGAGCGGGCAAGATCGAAGGCAAAACGCATGATGCGGGTCACACCGGCACGGGTGAAAATCGAAACCTCGGTTGCGACTTCTTCGGGCAGGCCGACGTGGGATCGTCCACCCTGTCCGGCATACTCGCCTTCAGAATTTTCACGCACAATGACCCAGTCGAGCTCCGTGCTTTTAACATTGCGAAGCGGGCTTTCAATTCCCGAAAGAATACGGGTTGGGCGAACATTGGCGTATTGGTCAAAAGGTTGGCAGATCGCCAGTCGCAGCCCCCAGAGCGTGACATGATCGGGTACATCCGGGGCACCAACAGCACCAAAATAGATCGCATCGTGATCCTTGATCTGGTCGCGACCATCAGATGGCATCATGACACCATGTTTCTTGTAGTATTCCGATCCCCAATCAAAGTGATCGAAGCTCATGGTAAAACCGCCATCGCGTTTTGCCAGAACATCCAGAACCTCGGTTCCGGCCGCAACGACCTCTTTGCCAATCCCGTCACCGGGGATGGCCGCAATACGATAGTTTTTCATGTTCATTCTCTTTGGTCTGTGTGTTGAATTCGTTTGATCGTGCCCGATCAGAACAGGAAGCCGGATGGCATTCTGATCAGAAGAACCTTGGCCATCAGAAGATACAATCCGCCGACAATGGCGATTGCGGCCAAGGCTTCGGTAAGTTGGCGTTTGGGCCCCATAATTTCGTAGCAGGCCACCCGAGAAAGGATCAGGAAGGCGACGATTGCTGCGGACGCAAATCCGATTGCAGGGATCACTGCGACCCACCCAGCCATCACGAGAACCAAGGCGACGCGCCGTGATACTGATGCGTTTGCCGTTTCGCTGGCTGCTTCAGCCGGTTTGCGCAGAAAGTTCAACGCAAGAAGCATGACCGACAGGATGATAACAGCGACCGAAATCGTGCTTGGAAAGACCGATCCCATCGGGCTCATGGTTGCGGTTTGACTGTATGCCCAACCAGCGGCAACGATAAGGATTGCGGATACCACCATTCCGCTGATATCCCGGGGTTTGGCGATCTGTTTTTTCAAACCGGCAAGCGGATCGAATGACGAGGCTTTGATTTCCTGAATGTCTGGAACCGTCGTTTCACCATTGCTTTCGGAATAGGAGCGCGCAGCATCAAGGGCGCGTTTTTTAGCCTTTTCCTTACGCTTGGCAAAAATCAGCGGGTAGATCACGGTGAAGACGGCCAGCGCAACGATGGCAAGGCTGATTGGGCGGCCAAAGAACATACCCGTGATGTTGTTGGTGGCGTTGCCAATCAGATAGGACTGTACAAACCCCTGTTCGGCAATTTTGCCCAGAACCAGACCAAGGACAATCGGCGAAGGTGCGAAGCCGCAGCGGTTCAGAACCCAACCTAGTACACCGAGACTGATCATCATGGTGACGTCATGCAGATTGCTGTGGATGGCAAAGCTTCCGATCACCGTCAAAAAAGCAATGGTTGGCACTAACAAGGTCTTGGGGATCGAGGCGATTGATTTGTAGGCATATCGACCAATCAAGAGACCAGCAGGCAGCATTAATGCCGTCGCGATCAGCAAGCCGAAAATAAAGGTGTAAACGATATCGCCTTGCTGTGAGAACAGCGTCGGGCCAATTTTGATGCCCTGAACAAGCAGAGCGCCAAGAATAATTGCATCTGGCGGCGTGCCTGGAATGCCCAGAACAAGGGTCGGAATAAATCCACCGCCCACTGTGGCGTTGTTTGCGGCCTCTGTCGCCATCAACCCGTCAGGGGCGCCTTTACCAAAAGTTTCAGGTTCTTTTGACGAGCGGCGGGCCTCGGAATAGGACACCAGCCCTGCAATTGAACCGCCTGCA
Organism: Thalassospira sp. HJ; assembly: GCF_000948415.1. Taxonomy (GTDB): domain Bacteria; phylum Pseudomonadota; class Alphaproteobacteria; order Rhodospirillales; family Thalassospiraceae; genus Thalassospira. The sequence continues at coordinate 259,819 of NZ_JYII01000021.1, forward strand.
CCGGGCAGAATTCCAACGATTGTACCAACGACGGCACTACGTATAACGTTGAATTTACTCTTCCAAGCCAGACCGAATGCTTCAAGAAAACGGATACCACGATTGCCCTGTTCGACCTTCAGATGGCGGTCCGGTGTGGCAACAAGGTCGATCAGGACCGGGATGCAATAAAGACCGATCAGAGCAGAGACGATATCAAAACCACCCAGCAGCGTATGGGTCCCCATGGTAAAGCGGATATCGCCGCCAACCACAGCAACGCCCACCATTGCCAGCATCAGTCCAATACAACCGCCCAGCAGGCCCTTGATGGTATTGCCAACAGAAAGTGCTGAAATGAGTGTCAGGCCAAAGATCGCCAGCCAGAAATACTCCGGCGGACCAAAGGCCAGGGCGACCTTTGCCAGCGGCGGCGACAGCAGCAGCAGGAACACACCCCCGACAAGGCCACCAACAACAGATGCCAGCGTTGCCAGTGTTACTGCAAGACTACCGTCGCCGCGTTTGGCCATCGGGAAACCGTCAAACGTCGTGGCGATGGCTGACGGTGTTCCCGGTGTATTGACCAGAATGGCGGCAAACGCACCGCCATATATGGCCCCGGTATAGATCGCACCAAGCGCAATCAAACCGGTTGCGGGATCCATGGTGAAGGTAAACGGGACCAGAACGGCCACCGCCATGGTTGCTGACAGTCCGGGCAAAGCGCCGATAATCGTTCCCAAAACGACGCCGCCCAGTGCCATAAGCAGATTTAAAGGCGTGAGCGCGCTCACGAAATAGCTCAGCAATTCCATGTTGGTGACCTTTCCAATCCCGAATTATTATTTTTGGCGTTTCTTAGCGGTTGGCGATGCCAAGCTTTTCTGCGATTTCACGATACTCTTCATATTTCGCAGCAACGAAATCATTGATGAAGTCGTATGTGATGTCGGTCAGAACAAAGCCGGCATCTTCCATTTTCTTTTTGAATTCAGGATTGTTGTTCACGTCCGTGACCATCTGCGAGATTTTCTCGCGGATTGGCTCTGGTGTTGATTTCGGGACGGCCACGCCGCGGAATGCACCACCAACGATATCAAGGCCAAGTTCCTTGAAAGTCGGAACATCCGGGAAGGCTTTAACACGGGTTTCCGAAGCCACGGCAAGCATGCGCATGCCATCACCATTGTTGACGCCTGACGTCACATAGTTAAAGCCGCCGGTGGTCTGGCTGCCGAGGATGGCGGTAACCGCCGGACCGGTGCCGCTGAACGGAACGTAAGTGGTGGTGATGCCAGCCAGTTCATCAAACTGGACCTGACCGAGATGGTTGGCAGAGTTAGAGCCCGAGCCACTGAGTGTGACAAGGCCAGGATTGGCTTTGGCGTAATCAATCAGTTCCTGCAGGTTCTGGAATTCGCTGTCCTTGGGGACAAACAGTGCATTCGGGGTGTAGTGGAAGAAGTTGATGTAGGTGAGGTCTTTGGTCTCGTACCCGACATCCTTTTCCATCGGCTGCAGAATGGTGTGGGGCAGGTTGATCCCCATAATGGTATAGCCGTCGCCCTCCATGCCGTTCAGCTGCGACCAGGCTTGCGCACCACCGGCACCGGCCATGTACTGGATGACAAAGGACTGGTCTGCGAGTGCTTCAAGATATGGCTGCTGGAAGCGTGCCGAGACATCGGATTCACCGCCAGCATTGAACGGAATGATGTAATTGATGGTTTTTTCCGGATATTCCGCAAATGCAGTTCCGGAAATCAAGGTAGCGGTTATTGCCGCAGCGATTGCAAGCTTACGCATCGGTATTCCTCCCGAAATAGTTTTCACCGGATAATTCGCCGGTGTTGGCAACCAGAACGGCTCGTGTTGATCGATCCCGTTGCCAGTGTTTCCCTGATGTCGCATCGGGTTTTGACGTTGTAGGACGCCTGCGCTCGGCTGTTATTTTTTGCCCGATCGACTCCTTCAGTTTATATTTTTGAGAAAATCATTATAATTTCCGACTTCTCACTTCATTATGTCGCAGAGGTTAATAATGTCGGTCGACAGCGATCTGGGCTTTTTTGTGCTTTTGGTCCGTAAGGGCAGCTTGTCGGCGGCGGCACAGGAGCTGAACCTTTCGCCCCCTGCGGTGAGCAAACGGTTGGCGAAGCTAGAAGATCGGTTGGGGGTCAGATTACTGAACCGGACCACCCGGCGGATCAGCCTGACAAGTGAAGGAGACGCCTATTTCCAGAGTGCCGAGCAGATCATGCGCCAGATTGATGATCTGGAGCAGCGGGTCTCGCATGCCAGCGAAACGCCCACAGGACTTTTACGCATCAACGCAACATTCGGGTTCGGGCGCGAATATGTTGCACCGGTGGTGTCAGAGTTTTCGCACCTTTATCCCGAAGTCGAAGTGCAGCTTCTTTTGACCGATATTCCGATGAATATGGTCGAAGAGGGGATTGATCTTGGCATTCGGTTTGGCGGTTTACCCAATTCGCGTATTCGTGCGCGCAAGCTGCAAGGCAACCGAAGGTTCCTGTGTGCAGCCCCGTCCTATCTTGAGCGGCATGGGATGCCGCGTAGATTGTCGGATCTGACCAACCACAACTGCATTATCCTGCGTCAGGGCAAGGATGTGCACGATATGTGGAAATTGCAACGCGGGCAACATTCGGAGACCGTCAAGGTGCAGGGGACCCTTTGCAGCAACGACGGCGAGATCGCACTGCAGTGGGTTTTGGATGGTCACGGGATCATGATGCGTTCGGAATGGGATATTGCTCGCCATGTCGAAGAGGACCGTCTGCGATTGGTCTTGCCGCAATATGCCCATGTCGATGCGGACATTTATGCGGTCTATCCGGAACGCCACAATCTTTCTGCCAAGGTGCGCATCTTCATCGATTTCCTTCATCGAAAACTTCGTGAAACCTCGACCGCACGGGTTCAGTGATCTGCGCGGGTGTTCAAGAAATAAGAAAGGCCCCTGCCAGAGACAGGGACCTTTCCTTGTAAGGGTATTCTGGCGACAGGCGCCGCCAGAAATTTGCATTTTGGCTGTTGAGCTTAGCGGTTCTGGCGGTTGTCGATCAGGTCATCGACAACACCCGGATCGGCAAGTGTTGAGGTGTCGCCAAGCTGGTCATATTCGTTGGCCGCAATCTTGCGCAGGATACGGCGCATGATTTTGCCCGAACGGGTTTTCGGCAGACCCGGCGACCATTGCAGGTAATCCGGGCTTGCGATCGGGCCGATTTCCTTACGGACCCATTTGATCAACTCAATGCGGAGTTCCTCGGTCGGTTCTTCGCCGGCATTGAGCGTCACATAGGCATAGATGCCCTGACCCTTGATGTCGTGCGGCACGCCAACCACGGCGGCCTCGGCCACCTTGGAGTGCGCGACCAGTGCGCTTTCGACCTCAGCCGTGCCCATACGGTGACCCGACACGTTGATCACGTCATCAACACGGCCGGTAATCCAGTAATAGCCGTCCTCGTCACGACGGGCACCGTCACCGGTGGTGTAGACATTTGCAAAGGTGCTGAAATAGGTCTGGATGAAGCGTTCATGGTCGCCGTAGACCGTGCGCATCTGACCCGGCCAGCTGTCCTTGATGACAAGGTTGCCATCGGTCGGACCGGAAAGCTCCTTGCCCTCATTATCAAGCAGGGCCGGCTGAACACCAAAGAATGGCAGCGTTGCCGAACCCGGTTTCAGGTCGGTTGCGCCCGGCAGCGGCGTGATCAGGATGCCGCCGGTTTCGGTCTGCCACCAGGTATCGACAATCGGGCAGTTCTTTTTGCCGACATGCTCGTAATACCATTCCCAGGCTTCCGGGTTGATCGGCTCACCCACCGAACCAAGGATGCGAAGCGAGGACAGATCGGCCTTGTTCACATAGCTTTCGCCTTCGCGCATCAGGGCGCGAATTGCGGTCGGTGCGGTATAGAAGATGTTGACCTTGTGCTTCTCGCAAACCTGCCAGAAGCGCGATGCGTCCGGATAGCTCGGCACACCTTCAAACATCAGGGTCGTGGCACCGTTGGCCAGCGGACCGTAAACGATGTAGCTGTGACCGGTGACCCAGCCCACGTCAGCAGTACACCAGTAGATATCGCCTTCGTGGTAATCAAAGACATACTGATGGGTCATCGATGCGTAAACGAGGTAACCGCCCGAGGTGTGCAGAACACCCTTCGGCTTGCCGGTCGAGCCCGAGGTATAAAGAACAAACAGCGGGTCTTCGGCATTGACTTCGGTCGGCGGGCAGTCGGTGGATGCCGCTGCGCAAACTTCGTGATACCAGACGTCGCGCGCATCGTTCCAGGCAACGTCCTTGCCGGTATGCTTGACGACGACCATTTTCTCGACCGATTTGACGCCCGGATGTGACAGGGCCTCATCCGCGTTGCGCTTGAGCGGGACCGAACGACCCCCACGCAGACCTTCGTCCGAGGTGATGACGACCTTGGCACCGCAATCTTCAACGCGACCGGCCAGTGCTTCGGGCGAGAAACCGCCAAAGACGATGGAATGGATCGCACCGATACGTGCGCAGGCCAGCATGGCAACAGCGGCCTCGGGGATCATCGGCAGATAGATGACAACGCGATCACCCTTGGCAACGCCCATCGATTTCAGCGCATTGGCGAAACGACAGGTGCGCTCATAAAGGTCGCGATAGGTGATGTTTTCGGAGACATTGGGATCATCGCCCTCGAAGATAATCGCGGTCTGATCGCCGCGCTTTTCAAGGTGACGGTCAAGGCAGTTGGCCGCAACGTTCAGCGTGCCGTCTTCATACCATTTGATATAGAGATCTTTGGCATCGTAGCTGACGTTTTTGACGGTGCTGTATGGCTTGATCCAGTCAATGCGTTTGCCATGTTCGCCCCAGAAGCCTTCCGGATCCTCGACCGACTGTTTGTACATGGCGTCGTATTTCGCTTTGTCGATCAGGGCGCCCTTCGCGATGTCGCCAGGTACGGGATAAACGTTCGCAGACATATGTGGCCTCTTGTTCGTTTCCTGTGGTCTCTAGGTCGGCACCGGGTCACTCTGATGACTTCTCGAAGGGGCTCGAAAAAGGCATCCGTCCGATGCGGTAATTTTGGTGCGGTTCAGAAATTGCCTTGCCAGTTTGCCCGGTCCGTTTTCGGGGGCGTGCCCGTTCGGGTATGGCAAAACAGTCCTGTCGCTTGGGCCCTATGCTAGTGCGCAGAGGGTATTGAGGGAATACAACTTAAGACGGGGGGCTTTGCGACGGGGCATGTAACAATCCGTAAGGTTTGCAGGCAGTGTTGAGTGCGCCGTTTGGGTGGTTGTTTTGCGCAGTCTTTCGTGCGGGTGGCGGGTACCAAGTTTGGCGGCTCCGTTAAGCTTGCACTCAAGTATGTCATTGAAATGTAGTCTGAAATTCGGCGGCTGCCAGTGAAGTCGTTTACATTTATTTGGCATCGGAATGGGGCGTTTGGCTGGTTCGGTTCTGGATTTGACGGAACAAAACAGATACAAAGACTCCAGCACGTAATCGAATGGTGGGATAATGGATCCGATTTCTTTGGCCGCGGGGGCGCTTGGCGCATCTGTTCTGGCACTTGCCTTTAGCATCGTGATGGTCAAGCGCATCAAGGATGCCGCCGAGGCCGAGACGGAGTCGCGTACGGCCCTTCTGGCGTCTCAGCTTGAACACGCCGAAGCCACGCGCCGTGACCTTGCGACCGAGGTCGCCCAGATGCGTGAAAAGCTTTCCGAAGCATCGGAAAAGCGGGCAATTGCCGAAACCACGGCCAACCGGGTGCCGGTGCTTGAGGCCGAGATGAAGGAGCTTCGCACTGCCCTTGATCAATGGCGCGAAAAGGGATCGGAGCTTGAAACCGCACTTGAGAAAGAGCGCGAGGCGGCAAAAGAAAAGCTCGAGATGCTCGAAGATGCCAAGGTCAAGCTGCTTGATAGCTTCAAGGCGCTGTCGTCCGATGCGCTCAAGGTCAACAATGACGAGTTCATGAAGCTGGCGCGCGAGAATTTCTCGCGCCTGCAGGAGGGGGCCAAAGGCGATCTTGAAAAACGCCAGCAGGCAATTGACGGGCTTGTAAAACCCATCAAGGAACGCCTTGAGGCCTTTGATACCAAGGTGAACGAGCTTGAAAAAAACCGCAAGGAAGCCTACGGCGAGCTGCGTGAACAGGTCGGGACCCTTGTGCAATCACAAACCCGGCTTTCGAAAGAAACCCAAACGCTGAGTTCGGCCCTTCGGTCGAGTTCGTCGGTGTCGGGCAAGTGGGGGGAATTGCAGCTCAAGCGTATTGTTGAGCTTGCCGGGATGCTCAAGCATTGTGACTTTGACGAGCAGGTGCATTTCAACACTGACGAGGGTGTTCAGAAGCCCGACATGGTCATTCACCTGCCCGGCGGCAAGAATATCGTGGTGGATGCCAAGGCCCCGACTTCGGCTTATTTGGAGGCGATTGACGAGAAATATGACGATGAACGCCGCGAAGCGTTGCTCGCGACCTATGTCGGCAATGTGCGCAAGGTGATCACGGAACTTTCGAAAAAGTCCTATTGGAAGTCTGTCGACAGCCCGGAATTTGTCGTGTTGTTCCTGCCCGGTGAGAGCTTTTTCTCGGCAGCCCTTGAGCGTGACCCGCGTCTGATCGAGGACAGCTTCCGTGACGGGGTGATTTTGGCGACGCCGACCACATTGCTCGGCCTTCTCAAGGCGGTGGCGTATGGCTGGCGTCAGGAAGCGCTGGCGGAAAGTGCGCGCGATATAAGTGAGATCGGCCAGCAGTTGTTTGATCGGTTGGGCACGCTTGCCAAGAACTTCAGTTCCATGGGTAAGTCGCTTGAAAGCACGGTCAAGAATTACAACAAGACGCTGGGTACGCTTGAAGGATCGGTTCTGGTTTCGGCCCGCAAGCTTAAGGAAAAGCATATTGTTGCTGATGACCGCATGATCGAGGAGCCGGCGCCCTCGGAAACCCATGTGCGCGATATCACCAAGATGGAATTGCTCGCCGGGCCCGAGGACAGTGCAGCAGGTGGCAGCGAAGATGCCAAGCCTGACGCGGAAGAATAATGTGCAGCGTTAAGGCGTTTTAGTGGGAAGGGCATGGCAGCCATCACGCGCAAATCGGGCAGTTTGCTTGACTTGGGCGTGGGGAAACCTTATCTCGAAGCGCGAAATTCGCTATACTCGTTTACTGCAATTAGTTCGAACACCGGATTACTGACCCATGGCCCTGCGTGAAATTCTTATCGTTCCAGACCCGCGCCTGAAGAAGGAGTGCGCCCCGGTCGAGGAAGTGAATGATGAGATCAAAACCCTTCTCGATGACATGCTTGAAACCATGTATGCGGCCCCGGGCATTGGTCTGGCGGCACCGCAGATCGGGGTGATGAAGCGCGTGGTCGTCATGGATGTGTCCGACGACAAGGACAAGCCGGAACCGCTTAAACTGATCAACCCGGAAATCATCTGGGAGTCCGAGGATACCTCGGTCTATCAGGAAGGGTGTCTTTCGATCCCGGAGCAATATGCCGATGTCGAACGCCCGGCCGAAGTCGGCATGCGATACATGGACGAGAACGGCGAGATGCACGAGATCGAAGCGGATGGTCTTTTGGCGACCTGCATCCAGCACGAGATCGATCACCTGGACGGGGTGCTGTTCACCGATTATCTGAGCGCGCTTAAGCGCAACATGATCATGAAGAAAGTCCAGAAGCTGCAGAAAACCAAAAAGTCTGCCTGAGACTCCTGATCAGATAACGCATGCGAAGGGCCGGTTTTCCGGCCCTTTTTGTTTTGCGGCTTGTTTTACGGGGACGACGGCCAATATCGTCATTCCGGGCGGAGCAGAGCGCAGACCCGGAACCCATAACTTGGTGAGATGATGGTGGAGTCCCGCTTTCGCGGGAATGACGGTTCGGCAATTATCCCTTCTGTTCAAGTATCGCGCTGTTTCAAATCGCGCGGATCGAGTCCGACGATCCAGCCTTCACGTTCCAGCACCGTTGGCGTGCGCGGCAGATGTTCGGGACGGCGGCCCTCGGCAATTTCGATCAGACCCATCACACCGATCAAGGCGTCAAAGGCATCGTCCTTGCCGTGCTCAGGATCAAAGCCATCCGAAATGTCAGCCCAGACCGCAGGGCTGATTTCAATGCCCTTCTTGCTGGCATCGTCGCGGAGTTGGTGCAGGTATTTCTTGCGGCTGTTCTGATTTGATTTAGTCAACTCACTTGTGCCAGAAAGCCAGCCATAAATCTCGCCGGGATAGGTTTCAATCAGTGTGACGCCGGGTGTTTTGGTGCAGGTTTCAAGGTCACCCGAGAACGGCCAGATGTGAAAACCGTCGGCGTGGCCCGGAACGATCAGGTGTTTGAGGCCGTGCAACATCCCCTTGCCGACCTGATTGGCACCCAGTGTCCAGAAGGACGGGCAGGCGGCGTTGCGTTTGTCAGTCGGGAATTCGCAGGCCCGGTGCAGGGCATCAAAGTGTGGCAGGCCGAGCGCCTTGATCAGGTGGTCGCGTTTGACGCTGCCCTTGATGCCGGAGCTTTGAGGGTAGAATGGGCGGCCATGACCGATTTCATCCGGTGTTTGGCATACTTCAAAGAAATCCTGCCATTCATCGGTTTGAATGATGGAAATCAGGTTTTTGAAGTCTTTGATATTCGCGCCATTGTACCATGCGTTCATAAACCCGATGGGCATGTCGAGGCCGAGCCATATTGCGTCGGTCTTGCCGTGGGTGGCAAGGGATTGGCGGAATTGATGGAGCATCCCGACCGGTTCGATCGCGTGGATGTGCCAGCCTGTATCGCTGCGGGTGGCCTTGGCGACCCAGCGACCCTTGGCTGATAAGCTCCAGTCCGCATGCCAGATATGGCTTACCGGGTATTTGGGCGATTGGGGTAAGGCTTGGCTTGTCATTTGCGCAGGATAGCGCCAAATTGCCGCCAGAAGAGTCAAAAGATGCCTTAAGAGATGAATGGACGAGCGATATGACCAAGCTGCGCATTGCCTTTATGGGAACCCCGGACTTTGCCCTTGTGGCGCTAAAGGATCTGGTTGCACGCGGGCATGATGTGGTTTGCGTCTATTCCCAGCCGCCACGCCCGGCGGGTCGCGGGCACAAGGAAACGCCAAGCCCGGTGCATGCCTGGGCAGCCGAGCAAGGGATCGAGGTGCGCCATCCGGTGTCGCTGAAATCGGCCGAGGAACAGCAGGCCTTTGCCGAGCTTGATCTGGATGTGGCGGTGGTTGCGGCCTATGGCCTGATCCTGCCGAAAGCCATTCTGGATGCACCGAAATATGGATGTTTGAACATTCACGCGTCGCTTCTGCCGCGCTGGCGCGGGGCCGCCCCGATCCAGCGGGCCATTCTGGCCGGGGATGCGGCGACCGGGGTGACCATCATGCAGATGGATGTCGGGCTTGATACCGGTGACATGCTTTTGATTGGCGAGCTGCCCATTACGTCTGAAACCTATGCCAATGCCCTGCATGATGATCTGGCAAAGCTGGGCGGCGAGATGATTGTCGAGGCGCTTGAGAAATTGCCCAAGGGGGAACTTTCCGCCACCAAGCAGCCGGAAGAGGGTGTGACCTATGCCGCCAAGCTTGAGCGTGCCGAGGCCAAGCTTGATTTCAATGACGACGCAGCCGCCCTTGAGCGGAAAATTCGCGCCTTTACTCCGTGGCCGGGTGCGTATTTCGAGCTTGGCAAGGAACGCATCAAGGTGCAGGCGGCCGAGGTGATTGATCAATCCGGGCCGGTGGGCGCAATTCTTGATGACAAGCTGACGATTGGTTGTGGCAAAGGCGCACTTCGCCCGACGCGGATCCAGCGCCCGGGCAAATCGGTGATGGATACGGATGCGGTGCTGCGCGGTTATGACAAGCTTGCTAAAGGAATTTATCTCGGTTGATGGGAAATCTTGTGAGAGGTATAGCCGGTGATTTGACGATCCGTCCGGCCTTTAACCGCGATGGTGATGGCATTGCCGATCTGATCGCGCTGGTCTTTGGCGATTATCCGGGCTGCGTGTTTGATCGCGCCGGGGAATTTCCTGAACTTGATGCGATTGCCGATGACTTCAAGGCCGATAATGGCCGGATCTGGGTTGCGGTCGATGATCAGGACCGGGTCGTGGGCTGCTTTGGCGTCAAGTATGACATCACAATCCGCGAAGGCGAGCTTCACAAGGTTTATCTGCATCCGGCCGCACGCGGACGCGGCATGGCGCAAAAGCTGATGGGCAAGGCCCTGGCGTGGTTGGGGCAAACGCATCCGGAATGCGAGACCGTGATGCTGTGGACTGATACGCGATTTGAGGCAGGGCATCGGTTCTATGAAAAATGCGGCTTTGCGCGCACAGGCGAAAGCCGCATTCTTGATGATCTTTCCAATTCGTCGGAATGGCAGTTCCGGTTCGATTTTGCGGCCTATCAGGGAGCCCTGAAGTTTTAGGCCGCTTGGCTTCTTTTCCCTACTTCCCGAGATCGCGCGCGGTTGTGGTCGTATCCGTGGTGCCGTCGCTGTTGCGGCGCACGGCACGGGCATCGCGGAAGCCAAGCTCCCACGGCGGGACCGGGGTGAATTTTTCAGCCAGGAAGTCCACAAAGGCACGGACCTTGGGCGACAGGTGGCGTTTGTGCGGATACACAGCCGAAATCCACGCCTGATCATGGACATATTCCGTCAGGACCGGGGTCAGGCGACCGGTGCGGATATCTTCGTGCACGAGGTATTCGGCGAGGCGTGCCATGCCGAGCCCGGCCAGGACCGCCTCGTGAAGCACGTCACCGTCATTGGCCGAGAACGAGCCCTGTGCGCGGAAAGACACATGGCCGTCCGGGGTTTCGAAATGCCAGTCATTGAAGCTTTCGCGCGATGACAGATGCAGACAGTTGTGGTTTTCAAGTTCCTGCGGCTTGCGCGGGATGCCGTTCTTTTCAAGATATTCCGGCGATGCGACGATCATGCGGCGGTTGACCGCATATTTACGCGCAATCAAGGACGAGTCTTCGAGGGCCGAGAGGCGAATGGCAAGGTCATAGCCATCGTTGACGAGATCGGTGAATTTATCATCAAGTGTCAGTTCGATCCGCACATCCGGATAACGCGCAAGAAATTCCGGGATCAGCGGCACCACCTGCATCTTGGTAAAGGCGACCGATGCGTTGATGCGAAGGGTCCCGCGCGGGGCGGCATAAAGCTGGGTGACGACTTCTTCGGCTTCTTCGATCTCATTTAAGATCGTGCGTGCGCGTTCGTAAAAGGCACGGCCTTCTTCGGTCAGGCTAAGCTGTCGGGTGGTGCGCATCAGAAGCCTGGCGCCGAGGCGATCCTCAAGGCGCGAGATGTATTTCGAGACGGCTGACGGTGACAGGCGCATTGTCCTTGCGGCGGCCGAGAAGCTTCCTTCCTCGACAGCATGGACAAAGATTTCCATTTCCGCGGCGCGATCCATATTCGGGCATCCTATTTATGACGTTCATTCACAAGTAATGTGCATATTGAGGTAATTCTCTTTCCCCGTAAAGAAAATTAGATTGAGTTCATCGAGAGCGACACGGCGTCGCAACGAACGAAATTTTTAGGAGGTCACCATGGCCACTTACGAAGAAATCACCACCCGTTACATCTCCACCACCGAAATCGAGGCAGGTGTACGTAAAGGTCAGCAGCTTCGCGCTGAATTCGTAGGCGCCTTCTTCCGCAACCTGTTCAAAGGTGCTGACAAAGACGTCAAACACCCGGCAGGTACCGTTGGCGGTGCAGCCTAACTACCGACTACCTTACTAACTGCATGCGGTCGAGCACTGATTGATTTCCTCCCCAAGAGGTGCTCCCGCAGGCAGGGACTACGACTACGGTTTCTATCTAGCGTCTTCCTCCCTATTTGACGCTGTTTTCCCGACTGGCCCGAATACCTTTGTGTTTCGGGCCATTTTTTTGGTCAATCGGCTTCCTTGGGTGCAATTCCCGGTGGGACATAAAAGCCCGGCCGTTCGGAAAACCACGAGGCGACGCTGACGAGGCCTGATGCGATCAAGGTTATGATCAGCATCATCGCAATCGAAATGTCAGCCGCAAACATCCAGCCATAAATCGCGGGTCCCATGGCCGATGCCAGAACCATGACGGCGGTAAGTGTGCTGCGGATGGCACCGATTTCATCAAGCGGCACCAGTTCCGGGATGATTGCCGTGCGCAATGTCGTGGCAAAACCGACCGTAATCCCGACCAGCCCCATATAAATCAGGATCACCCAGGGCGTGTTGGTCATGGCGAGAATCACGATACCGACCATCATCGGGATCAGATGCCAGGGAAACAGACGGCGGGCGGAATGTTTGTCGATCAGCGGTCCGCTGCCAAAGGCACCGAGGACGGATGTAATGGCAAAGACCGTGAAGCCCGCGGCAAACCAGCCAAGTTCAATGCCCTTGTGGCTGGCAATCGCACCCTGGTGGAAAAACAGGGCGGTCATGATCAGCGGCGGGGCGGCCAGCATCGGCATGCAGAACCAGACATACAGCGACTTGAACAGACGCGGATGATCGCTTGGGGAGTCGGGTGTCGGGGACTCGGCCGTTGTGGAGTTGTTGTCTGCGGGCGCGCTTTTCGACCCGTTTGATTTTGCGGGGGCATTGCGAAACTTGGCATCACGGCGGATCAGCCAGATCGCAATCGGGACCAGCATCAGCAAAATGAAGACAGCCGACCCGGCATAGGTATATCGCCAGCCAAAGGCGGCAATCAGGGCCAGCAGGGTGGCGGGCATAATCGCCTCTGCCAAAGGAAATCCGAAACTGGCGATGGCAAGGGCGCGGCCACGGTTGCGCGAGAAATAGCGCGCGATGCCAGTCATGCTGACATGGGTCATCAAGCCTTGTCCAGCGAGACGCAAGACAAACAGGGCCGCGATCAGCATCCAGACATTGCTGGCCAGCGAAATCATCACACAGCCAAGGGCCAGCAATCCCATGGTCGCGAGGCTGTAAGACAGGATATCGACCTTGTCGATCCAACGGCCCACGACCGGCAAACAGAGTGCGCTGGCAATGGTGATGCCGGCATAGATATTGGCAAATTCGGTTTCATTGAGTGCCAGACTTGCCGAGATGAACGGCACAAACAGCGCAACCAGAAAGGTCTGCCCGAAGGACGAGCCGAAACTGTGCAACGCGCCAAAGGCCAGTTGGCGCGGGGCTTCTCGAAGCAAGATCAGAAATTGCATGCGGGGTCCGGCAGGTCAGAGGGGCGCAAAGGTATCCGGCTGATAAATAGTATGAGGAATGTATCTGGCGTATCGCGGCATGTCTACCTGCCCGCACGGGTGGGGTGTTTGGGATCGGGCAAAGAAAAGGCCCGCAAGCATGAAGCTTGCGGGCCAGTCGTTTCCTTGAGGCAGGAAATTATATCAGCTTGCGGCGGCAGCCGGTGTCGGGGTGTTCTTTTTGCCCTGCCACCAGTTGAATGCGAGAACCGCAAGAAGGACGACCGTACCGGCGACTTCGGCGCGGAAGTCCGGATAGAAGACACCGATGGTCGCCGGAACAATGATGATCCGCGAGAACACATCCATGGTCGCAAACAGGAAGCCTTCAAGGGCGGCGGCAAAGGCGACCAGACAGAGGATCGCGGTAAAGCCGGTCCACAGAACGATCTGGATCGAACCACCTTCGATAATTTCCGGGTTGAAGACCATGAAGGCCGGGATCAGATAGAGACCCTTGGCAAACTTCCAGGCCTGCACACTGGTTTCCATGGGACTGGCGTTGGCAATTGCTGCCCCCGCAAAGCCCGCCAATGCAATGGGCGGTGTGACGTTACTATCCTGCGAGTACCAGAACACGACCAGATGTGCGATCAGCAGCGGAATGCCGAACTCGTTCGAAAGGGCCGGACCCACCAGCACGATCAGAACGATATAGGATGCCGTGACCGGCAGACCCATGCCGAGGATCAGGCTTGCGATCAGCACCAGAACAAGGGCCAGAACGATGTTGCCGCCAGAGAATGCGATCATCATCGAAGAGAATTTAAGACCCAGACCGGTCAGGCCAACAACACCAACGATGATACCGGCAACCGCACAGGCCATCGAAACGGCAACGGCGTTTTTCGCACCCAGTTCAAGGGCTGCGATGGTGATCGCGATGCCCTTGCGGATGGCGGCCACCAGTTTGTCATGGCTTGGCTTTTCACCCTGTTGCGGGGCGACAAAGAAGAACCAAAGCGCATAACGCAGGGAGGCAACAGCGAGGACCGAGATAATGGCCCAGAAGCCAACGCGCATCGGCGAGATGTTCAGCACCAGCAGGTAAATCAGCACGCCGAGTGGCAAGATAAACTGCCAGCCTTCCTTGAGAACCTGTTTCCAATCGGGAAGTTCTTCGACCGGCATGCCGCGCATGCCCTGTTTGAGCGCCACGATATGCACGAACAGATAAACGGTGCCGAGATACAGGATCGCCGGGAAGATCGAAACCAGCACGATTTCGAGATAGGGCACCTGGGTATATTCGGAAATCAGGAACGCACCCGCGCCCATCAGCGGCGGGGTGATCTGACCACCGGTGGAAGCAGCTGCTTCGACGCCGCCAGCCTGTGCCGGGCGATAGCCCAGACGCTTCATCAGCGGAATGGTAAAGGCGCCGGTGGTGACAACGTTGGCAATCGCCGATCCACTGATCGAACCCATGCCGGCGGATGCCAGAACGGCGGCCTTGGCCGGACCGCCGGGCTTTTTACCCGTGGCGGCATAGGCCATGTCGATAAAGAATTTGCCGGCACCGGTGACTTCAAGGAAGGCACCAAACAGCACGAACATGAAGATGTAAGTCGCAGCGACCCCCATCGGCAGGCCATAGATGCCTTCCTGACCGAGGTAAAGCTGACCGACCAGACGATCCACATCGGCACCGCGATGGGCGAGGATACCCGGCAGCCATTCGCCGACCCAGGGCAGTGCGCCGCGCGGACCCGACAGGGCATAGATGATGGCGACAATACCGATCACGGTCATGCCAAGGCCGACGGCACGGCGGCTGGCTTCGAGCACGGTGACGGTGGCAATGACGCCAATGATCAGGTCGGTGTCGCTCCAGAAGCCAGCACGGTTGATGATCTCGTCGAGATAGAAGGACAGGTAGAAGCCCGTGGCAAAGGCACCGGCGAGGAAGGCGATATCAATCACCCAGCCGAGCGCGCCACGTTTCTTGTTGCTGCCAAATACCGGGAACATCAGGAAGGCAAGGAACATCACGAACGCAAGGTGGATACTGCGTTGATAGAACAGGCCAAGCGGCTCGATCCCTGCGCCATACATCTGGAACAAAGAGAGCGCGACAGCAACAATCGAAATTGCCCACAGCACCAGTTTTGGCTGTGGCAAACGATCCGTCATGGTAGGCAGCGGTGCCTGTTCAGACATGGAACTTATTCCCCGGTATCAAGGCGGATGGTGACACGGGTGTGTTCAGCCATCTTTGAAAGGTTGATTTCGTCACGGTCGGTGACGATACGGTGGTTAACCGCAAGTGAGCCCACACGTAACACATAGGCGTTGTTGCGCACAGGTTCGTCGATATCTTCGATCCAGTATCCGCCGCCTTCTGCGCTGGTCAGAATACCCCGGCCGGGATAATGACCAAGTCCTGCCGCGAAGTCGGGCTGATAGGCGCGATGGAGAACCATCTTGCCAAGATCGTCGACATAACAGTCGATCACGCCGTCACCGGTGACAGAGTGGTTCCAATACAGGCACCAACCGGTTTGACGCGGAATTTCGGTTCTGGCCAGCAGTGCCCCGTCCGCACCGATCACTTCGAGATGATCAATAACGGTGCCGGGCTTGACGTGATCCTGATGGGCAGGACCAGCACATGCCGTTAACAGGAGAAGAAGGGCGACCATTTCTGGTCGCCCAATTCCATTCAAGATCATGGATAAAGCTGCGGCGGAACCGGGTTACCGGTTTCTTCGTAGTAGCGCAGCGCGCCCGGATGCATCGGGATCGGGGTCGAGTTCAGAGCGAAATCAACCGTGGTGTCGTTTGCAGCCGGGTGGATGGCGATCAGCTCGTCGACATGTTCGAAGAGGGTCTTGGTGATCTGGTACGCCAGTTCGTCGTCCATATCTTCGCTTACGAACAGAACGTTCGGGGTCGATACGGTGTTGACCGGTGCTTCAACGCCTTCGTAGATGCCGGTACGCAGAGCGTAGGCAGCAAAGGTCGGTTCTGCATCCAGAGCAGCAACGATTTCTTCTTCGGTCAGCGCGATCAGCTTGATGTCACGCGTGGTTGCGAGGTTGAGGATCGAGCTGGTGGGCGGGCCAACGCTCCAGAAACCGGCATCGATGTCGCCATCACGCAGCGCATCAGCGGTTTCGTTGAAGTTCAGGCGCTGTTCTTCGATGTCATCATAGGTGATGCCATTGGCGTTCAGAACGGTCTGGGCCGAAACTTCGGTGCCCGAACCCGGTGCGCCAACAGAAACGCGCTTGCCTTTAAGGTCGGCAAGGCCGTTGATGCCGCTGTCTGCCATGGTGACGATCTGAACTGCGTTCGGATAGATCGACGCCAGAGCGCGAACGTTATCAAGGGTACGGCCTTCGAATTTTCCGGTGCCGGTGAAGCCGGCATAAACGGTGTCGGCCAGGCCGATTGCGATGTCACTGTCGCCGCGCGCGATCAGGCCCATGTTTTCAACCGATGCGCCGGTAACTTCGGCGACGGCGCTGGAGCCTTCAACGTATTTGGTGATCAGTTCCGCAAGGCCACCGCCATACGGATAATAGGTGCCACCGGTACCACCGGTTGCGATTGACAGTTGCTGTGCCGACACAGGTGCGGCGGTCAGCATCATGGCTGCGGCTGCTGCGGTAAGCAGAGTACGGAGCTTCATGATAGTCCTCCCTAGGGTTAACACTCTTAAGCGACGAATAGATCCAAGAGATCGTATAAGAATATGGCTCTTTACGTTCTTTGACGGCCAGTGGTCCGGGCCTGTTGTTTTTGGGTCCCTTGCGGGCAACTGATCAGGATCGAGCCAGTAAATGCCGATCAGATGCAGGGCGCAGTTCAGAACCAGATTTGAGAGATGATTTAAGCCAGCCGTTTGAATTGTCCGAACCGGACCGGCTGTCAGATATCCTCCCTCATTTTTTATCAGCTTATCATTTTGGTGTTCTGAATTGCAATGAGTATGCCAAAGCGGAAATAAAAATCACAATTACAAATCAATGACTTAGAACGTTTCGATTTGGCAATTCGGCATAATCTTGCCGATTTACCGAAATCAATCGGCAAGAATCCGCCTATTTGTTGCATGTGCGAATAAAATATCGCACCGCAACAATGACTTAGACCGGTTTGTCGCGCCGGATGTTGAGTTTTTTCATTTTCTCGTTCAGCGTCCGGCGCGGGATGTCGAGTTCTTCCATCACGGATTTGACATTGCCGTCATGGCGATCAAGCGCATCGCGAATGACGCGTTCCTCGAACTCGCGCACCTGATCGGCAAGGGCCAGATCGCTGGTCTGCGGGGTGGCTGTTTCAAAGCCGCCCTTGAACAGGCGCTTGAAGCGTTCCTCGGGACTTCCGACCAGAAGGACATAGCGTTCGGCCATGTTTTTAAGTTCACGCACATTGCCCGACCAGTCATGGGCGCGAAGCTGGCCGATCAGAACCGGTGTCAGACGCTCATAGGGGCGTTCGAACCGTTCGGCCGCGCGTTCGGCAAAGATATCAAACAGAAGGGCGACATCATCCTGACGTTCGCGCAAAGGGGCGATCGACAGTTCAAATGTGTTGATGCGAAACAGCAAATCCTCGCGGAAAGTGCGCGCAGTCACCGCAGCGACAAGGTCTTCGTTGGTGGCACAGATCAGACGGAAATCGACCTTCACCGGGGCGTTGGAACCCAGCCGAACCACTTCGCGCTGTTCAATCACGCGCAGCAACTTGGCCTGAAGCGCAAGCGGCATGCTTGATATTTCATCAAGAAAAAGCGTGCCGCCAATCGCATGTTCGATCCAGCCGATGCGTTGGCCAGCCGCCCCGGTAAAGGCACCCTTTTCATGGCCGAACAGCTCGCTTTCGGCCGTGCTTTCGGGGATGGCGGCACAGTTTACCGCAACGAATTTTTCATCTCGCCGGTCGCTCAGATCATGGATGGCGCGCGCGACCAGCTCCTTACCGGTGCCGGTTTCCCCAGAAATCAGAACCGGGACTTCGGTGGGCGCGATATTGGCAATTTCATCCTTGAGATTGCGCATCGGCACGGAATTGCCGATCAGGCGCGAATCAAGGCTGCCGCGGCTGGCGATCTGACGGCGGAGATTGCGGTTTTCAATGACCAGACGGCGCTTTTCGATGGCGCGTTCCAGGCTTTCGACAATGTCTTTGGGCTCGAACGGCTTTTCGACGAAATCATAAGCGCCGCTTTTCATCGCCTCGACCGCCATGGGAACATCGCCATGACCGGTCATCAGGATGATCGGAATATCCGGGTCGGCTGCAAGGACAGAGCGGGTAAAGGTAATACCATCAAGTTTCGGCATTTTGACATCGGTCAGGATCACTCCGGCGAAATCCGGGTTGATATCGCGTAGGGCTTCGCGGGCGTCTTCGTAGACCGTGACGGCAAAATCGGAAAGTTCCAGCCATTGGGCAAGCGAGACACGCATCGCTTCATCATCATCGACAATGATGATGTGCGGTGTGATCTGGACGTCTTCTGCGTTCTGCGTTGGCGCAAGGTCGGTGGTGGTCACGGTGTTTTACCCTTGAGTAACGGCAGGCGGACTTCGAAACAGGCCCCGGCGGTATCGGTGTTATAGGCTTTTATGCTGCCGCCGAAGTCCCGCACAATGCCATAAGTTACCGAAAGTCCCAATCCCACGCCCTGACCCGGGTCCTTGGTGGTGAAGAACGGATCAAACAGAAGCGACAGGGTTTCTTCGTTCATGCCAGGTCCGGTGTCGGTAATGCGCATGATGACATCGGTTTCTGTTGCATCAAGATCAATGCGAATGCGCTTGATCGAACTGCCTTCCATGGCATCAAGGGCATTGCGGATGATGTTCACACAAATCTGCTCGATCCGGACAAGGTCGGCGCGGATGACCAGCGGGGTTTCGGGCTCGTTACGTTCAAAGGTGCATTCTTCCTGCTGCAACTGGGGGCTTAGCAATTGCAGGGCGTTATCAAGGGCGACCTTGAGATCGACGGGCTCGAGAACGCCAGTTGATTTGCGCGAGAATGTCTTGAGCTGACCTGTGATCGCGCCCATGCGTTCGGTCAGGGCCGAGATCTGGCTGATGTTCTGATCGAGCTTTTCGGTCTTGCCGCGTTCAATCATCAGCTTGGCGCTGGCGCAAAACGTTCTGATGGCAGCAATCGGCTGGTTGATTTCATGCGCGATGGCAGCCGACATCTGACCAAGGGCGGCGAGCTTTCCGGCCTGCACCAGTTCGTTTTGCGTGCCGCGCAGCTCTTCTTCGGTTTTGCGCCGTTCGGTGATTTCTTCTTCAAGGCGGGTGTTGAGCGCTTGAATGCGTTCGAATTCAAGTGCCTCGCGCTGGGAGGCAAGTTTGAGTTCGCGTTCACGCAAGAACAGGATGACCAGAATGATCATGCCGCCGGCAATCACCGCGATCAGCATGACCGCCCCTTGGCGATCGGTGACCTGATCCATGGAGGTCAGATAGAAAATCCGCCAGGCACTGCCGCGGATCGGTTTGCTGTCAAACAGGTAGCGATGGCCATCAATCGCGACGATGCCCGATCCCTTAGCCAGTTGCTGCCCGACATCAAGGGATGGCAGATCACGACCGGGATATTGCCGGTTGTTTTCGATCCGGGCGCGATTGGTGGGCGACAGCGGCGACAGGGTTTTATATTTCCAGTCACCGTGACTGGTCAGTGTGATCACACCATCCGCATCGGCGACAAAGACGGTTTCGCCGGCGTCCTGCCAGTTCTGTTCCACTTCTTCGAGTTCGAGTTTGACCACGACAACCCCGATGACCTCGCCGCTTTGGCGGATCGGGTGGGAAATGAACAGGCCCGCGCGCCCGGTGGTCACCCCGATGCCAAAGAAGAAGCCTTCTTGTCCGGCCAGTGACTGATTGAAATAGGGGCGGAAGGAATAGTCTTCACCAACGAAGCTGTCCGGCGTGTTCCAGTTACTTGAGGCAACGGTTTCCCCGGATCGGTCCAAGACATAAAGGGCTGCCGCCCCCGACTGATCATTGACCTGTTGCAGATAAAGGTTGGCGGTGTGAGCCGTGCGGGGATTTTCAATCGCACGCGTGACCTGATGATGGCGGGCAACGACATACGGCAGGTAGCGATAGCGATCGATTGCCGCGCGAAGCGAACTGTCATAAAGAGCGAGGCGGGCCTCGCCCGTACTTTCAAGTTCGCGGATGGTCAGATTGCCGGTCGAGCTGACAGCAGCCCAGATCACCATTGCCGAAATGAAG
Source organism: Thalassospira sp. HJ (assembly GCF_000948415.1). Taxonomy (GTDB): domain Bacteria; phylum Pseudomonadota; class Alphaproteobacteria; order Rhodospirillales; family Thalassospiraceae; genus Thalassospira. Next base: position 280,314 of record NZ_JYII01000021.1, read on the forward strand.
GTCCCGGCAAAGATCAGGGTTCCGCGGCTGAAATTGCTTAACCAGTAGAAAATCGCGACCTACTCCGTGAACAGGGATCATTTTGCGGTGCCGGGCGTTTGGCCTTGGATGACGTGTTTACGCCAATTAGGAAGCGTGGCGATATAAAGTCAACAAATACAGGCCTGCTTACGGGTTTGCAGGGTGTGTATTTGAATGGCCTTATTTATGCCGCAAGCGGTTATTTTTTCGCCACATTGGAATGTAAATTGTTTAGGGTCTGAACTCAGTTGAATGTTTGAAATGGCATCAGAAGGATCAAGAGATGCTAGGAAATCGCCGCAGCGCGGGGTGTTCCCCGTGCAAGGGGATTGACGAAGCAGGTCGCAGGTTCTTCTGATGTCCTTCGGATCGGAGGCATTTATGCGGGCTGTCGCGTCGCTTCACCTTGAAAGGCAGCTAGCCTTTCTGCGGTAAAGCTCCTAACATCCGCAAAAATGCCTCGCGACCATTCCAAGCATTCAATTGGGTTCAGACCCTACACCACACGAATGAGTGAATTGTATCTGTCCAGTAGATGAGGTCCAGGTGAGTAAGATCGCACTTGTTGATGACGACCGGAATATCCTGACGTCTGTGTCGATGGCGTTGGAAGAAGAAGGATATGAGGTCCTGACATATTCTGATGGTTCGGAAGCACTTCATGCCATCACGAAAGAAGAGCCTGATCTGGCGGTGCTTGATATCAAGATGCCGCGTATGGACGGACTGGAGCTTCTGACCCACCTGCGCAAGAAAACCGAAATGCCGGTGATTTTCCTGACATCGAAAGATGACGAGGTTGATGAGCTGACCGGCCTGCGCATGGGTGCAGATGACTATATCAAAAAGCCGTTTTCCCAGCGTTTGTTGATCGAACGTATCCGAACCCTTCTGCGTCGTGCGGAAATCATGCGGGCTGGTGGCGTTCGCCCGAACGGATCGGATGACGTTCTGCAGCGCGGTGATCTGGTTCTTGATCCGTCGCGCCACATGTGCAGCTGGAAAGGTCAGCATGTGAACCTGACCGTGACCGAGTTCCTGTTGATCCAGGCGCTTGCAAAACATCCGGGCCACGTTAAAAACCGTGATCAGCTGATCGATGCGGCGTATGGCGAGCACATCTATGTTGATGACCGCACGATTGACAGCCACATCAAACGCCTGCGCAAGAAGTTCCGCGAGACCGACAAGGAATTCAAGGAAATCGAAACGCTGTATGGCGTTGGGTATCGTTATCGTGACTCGGCCACTGTTGCGGGCTGATCTGGAATTTCTGACGCGCCGGAGCATCAAGCTCCGGCGCGCATTGTTTGCAGGCCCGGTTTCGCGGGCCGGTTATTGCAGGTTTGAATGAGCGATCTTGGGACTGGTGATCACGACCAGAACGCAGCTCCGTCCGAAACACGGACGACACGGATAGAGGAACGCCACGGGCTGTTTTCGCCTTTGACCTGGCGGATTCTGGCCGTGAATGCGCTGGCACTTTTCGTGCTGGTGGCGGGCATCTTGTATCTGGGCCGCTACAAACAGGAACTTATTCATTCCGAACTTGAAGCCATGGCGGTGCAGGCGGAAATGTATGCCGCTGCCCTTTCGACATCGGCGGTCAGTTCCGGCGATGATGCGACCAACCGGGTGAAAATCGAAGTGGCGCGCGAAATGGTGCGCCGTCTTGTCGGCATTACCGGTGCGCGTACCCGCCTGTTTGCCACCAATGGCAGCCTTCTTGCCGATAGTCGTAATATCCAGTCGCTTGGCACCGGCACGATTCAGGCCGAACAGCTTCCGCCGCCGGGCGAAGAAGATGCCTTTGCCGATATCATGCGCAAGCTGACCGATGGCATCCTGACCCTGTTTGAGGGTGAGCAACCCTTGCCACTTTATGTCGACCCGCCGGTGGCCAGTGCTGCCGATTATCCTGAAGTGCGCGCGGCCCTTGCGGGTTATTCACGTGGCGTGGTTCGCGTGGATAGCGAAGGCCGCCGGGTTTTGTCGGTGTCGGTGCCGGTTGCACGTTTCAAGCAGGTTCTGGCATCGGTGATGATGACCAAAAGCGGGGAATCGATTGAAAACGCCCTGCATGCGGTGCGGCTTGATATCCTGAAAATCTTTGTTTTTGCCTTTGGCATCACGGTGTTGCTGTCGATCTATCTGGCCGGTGTGATCACACGGCCGCTGAACCGGTTGGCGCGTGCGGCCGAGCGGGTCCGGCGCAGCAAGAACCGTCAGTTCGCAATCCCCGATCTGTCGGATCGCCGCGATGAAATTGGTGATCTCTCCACCACGCTACGCGACATGACCGAAACCCTTTGGGATCGCATGGATGCGATTGAACGGTTTGCCGCCGACGTTGCGCATGAGATCAAGAACCCGCTGACTTCGCTGCGCTCAGCCGTTGAAACTGCCACGCGACTTAAGGACCCGGAACGCCAGCGCCGCCTGATGGAAATCATCGCCGAAGACGTTCAGCGTCTTGATCGCCTGATCAGTGATATTTCCGATTATTCACGTATGGATGCCGAACTGTCGCGCGCCGAAAGCGAAGAGGTCGATCTTGGTGTGCTGCTGCATACACTGGGCGAGCTTTATAACGCTGATGTCGATGGCCCGCCGGTCAAGGTTTCTGTACCAGAAAACCTGAATGTGCCGGCCCTTGAAAGTCGTCTGACGCAGGTCTTCAGGAACCTGATTTCCAATGCGATCACCTTTACGCCCGAAGGGGGTGAAGTGCGCGTGCGTGCCTGGCGCGACAAGAACTGGGCGGTGATCACGATTGAGGATGATGGTCCCGGCATTCCGCCGGGCAAGGAAGAGGCGATCTTTAACCGGTTCTATACCGAGCGGCCTGCGACCGAGAAATTTGGTCAGCATTCGGGACTTGGGTTGTCGATTTCCAAGCGAATCATCGCAGCCCATAACGGCGAGCTTTCCGCAAAGAATCGCGTTGTGAATGATGCGGTCAAAGGGGCGGTCTTTACCATTCGCCTGCCGCTTGATTAAGTTTTTTGCAAGCGCAAAACAGCGATTTTCCTATGCGTGAGGTTAAGTCGATCACGCTTGCGACGTTTGGGGTTTGACAACCCGACGCCTGCCAAGCATCGTTTTTTTCATTATGTCCCAGCTTCATGCAAATTGCGTCCGGATCGGTGCCCATGCGGTGCTGTTGCGCGGACCATCCGGATCGGGAAAATCCGGGCTTTCGCTGCGTCTGATACAGACGGGCGGCTTTCTTGTTTCTGATGATCGAACCGACCTGATCGCGCGTGACGGGCGCCTGATAGCCAGCGCACCGGATCCGATTGCCGGATTGTGTGAAGTACGCGGTATCGGGATTGTGCGGGGTTTGCCGCAAAAACCCGAAGGAGACGTCAGGGTTCTGATCGATTTGACGGATGATCCGACCAATGTCGAACGCATGCCCGAACCTTCAAGCGAAGAGTTTTGTGGCATTGCGATACCGTGTTGGACATTATGTGCATCCGATCTGGCCATTGAGACAAAGATTGGAGTAGCTTTGGCGCTCGCGACCGGTGAAATGACCCTTGAACCGTAATCCACAGGACCCTGTTTTGCAGAAAACTTCGCAGAATTCTTCTGACAGTCAGAATACGGCCCTTGGCGCGTTTGATGGCAAAAGCGGACTGGTTCTTGTGACCGGTGTGTCCGGTGCAGGGCGTACGACCACCCTTAAAATCCTTGAAGATTTCGGCTTCGATGCGGTGGATAACCTGCCGCTGCGGATGTTGTCGGCGCTGGTGCCCAGCGACTGCCGCCCGGAACAGCCGATTGCCATTGGCCTTGATATCCGCACCCGTGATTTCGGCGTTGATCAGTTTGTCGAAATTGTCGGTCGATTGCGCAATCAGACCGGCATGGATCCGTTGATGATTTATGTCGATGCGGATACGGCGGTGTTGCAGCGCCGCTTTACCGAAAGCAGACGCCCGCATCCCCTGAGCCATGATCGGCCGCTGGTCGATGCGATCGAGCATGAAAAACGCCTGATGGCGCCGATTGCCGCCACGGCGGATATGCGGATCGATACATCGCGGCTTAAATCGGCCGAGCTTCGCAAGATCTTGCAGGACCAGTTTGATATTGGCGAAAACGAAGGCATGGCGATCTTTGTGCGCAGCTTTTCGTTCCGTCAGGGCGTACCGGCCGAAGCCGATCTTGTTTTTGACGTTCGCTTTCTGCGCAACCCGCATTATGATCCCGAGCTTCGCCTGATGACCGGGATGAATGCGGCTGTTGGGCAATATATAGAAGAAGACCCGGATTTCGCCGGGTTTGTGAGCCGCCTGAAGGCAATGCTGGAGCCTATTTTGCCGCGTTATGCGCAGGAAGGTAAAAGCTATCTGACCATTGCGGTCGGATGTACGGGTGGTCAACATCGTTCGGTTTATATCGCGCGGTTACTCAATGACTGGATTGCCGATTTGGGATATGACACACATCTCAGTCATCGGGATAAACCGGACGAGCCGACCACGGGGGAGTGATAAAATGGAGAAAACTGCATGATCGGGATGGTGCTGGTCACCCACGGCGATCTCGCGAAAGAGTTCGTATCTGCCTTGCAGCATGTTGTTGGCGAACAGGAAAATGTCGAAGCGGTCTGTATCGGACCCGATGACGACATGGAACAACGCCGCGCAGACATTCTTGCCAGCGTCGAAAAGGTCGACAGCGGCAAAGGTGTTGTCCTTTTGACCGACATGTTTGGCGGTACCCCGTCCAATCTGGCGATTTCCATTATGGAACAGGCAAATGTCGAAGTTATCGCAGGGGTTAATTTACCTTTGCTGATTAAGCTGGCATCTGTTCGCATCGACGGCACGTTGGCCGAAACGGTCAATGCGGCCCAGGATGCGGGGCGTAAATACATTAACGTCGCGTCGCGTCTGCTGAGCGGCGAGGAATAAGTCAGCAACAAAAAGAACAGGGCCGGATGCACGGGGACAGCGCATCTGGCTTGCGGGGACATACATGGCGCAGAAGGAAAAACGCACTTTAACAATCAGCAACCAGCGCGGATTGCACGCGCGGGCGGCTGCGAAATTTGTTAAACTGGCAGGTGAATTTCAATCGAGCATCATGGTGCGCAACCGCGGCACCGAAGTATCGGGTGTTTCGATCATGGGCTTGATGATGCTGGCAGCATCCATCGGCACCGAGATCGAGGTCGAGGCGACCGGCCCGGATGCCAAACAGGCGATTGATGCGCTGAACGAACTGGTTGATGCCAAGTTCGACGAAGAATAGGACGCACTTTTCGGCCCAATATTGAGGCCGAAGACGTCTGACTTTCGGGAAACAACAAGAACGAGTTGGTAGCTAAGAAGGCTTGCAAGTTCCTCCAACAGACCAAACCGTTTCAGATGAAAACACCACGGGCGTCCGGCGGGTCATCACCGGGTTGGGCGCATCGGGCGGGATTGTTATCGGTCGCGCCTTTGTCCTTGATCGCCAGATCATTCAGGTCAATCGCAAGCCAATTTCTGACGATGCCGTCGAGTCCGAATGCAAGCGCCTTCATGATGGCGTTGCCGAAAGCATTGATCAGCTCAAACGGCTGAAATCCCAATCATCAAGTGCCGAAAGTGCCGCGTCCGAGGAACTTGGCTTCCTGATGGATGCCTATATCCACATGCTGACCCAGTCGCGTCTGGTGCGCGGGGCCGAAGAACTGATCGTTTCAAAAAAGCGCAATGCGGTGCATGCGGTCAGTGACGTGATCGATGCAATTGCCGATCAGTTTTCAGGCATGGAAGACAGTTATATCGCCGCGCGCGCGACGGACATCCGCGAGGTTGGCCTGCGCCTGATGCGCTGTCTGATTGGTGAGACCGACAGGGCAATGGACAATGCGCCGACGGGTTCCATCCTGATTGCCGAGGATGTCAGTCCGGCTGATATGGCGCGCTTTGAACCGGGGCAATTGACCGCCTTTGTCACAGCCCTTGGCGGGGCCGAAGGCCATACTGCGATCATGGCGAGGTCGCTTGGTATTCCGGCGGTTCTTGGCGCACCTGATATCGTGCGTGGCGTGCGCGGTGGCGATCAGATCATTGTTGATGGCGGACGCGGTGAAGTGATCATTTCGCCTACGGCTGCTGATATCAAACATTACACCCAACGCCGAGCAGATTGGCTTGCCGCGCGTGAAAAGCTGGCAAGCTTGCGCGATGTGCCCTCAGCGACGCGCGATGGCATAGACATCGACCTGCATGCGAATATCGAGTTGCCGATCGAACTTGCCGCCGCGCTTGAAAATGGTGCCAGTGGTATTGGTCTTTTGCGCAGCGAGTTCATGTTCATGAACAAGGACTATCTGCCGGGCGAAGACGAGCAATACGAAGAACTGGCCGATATCGTCAAACGCATGGATGGCAAACCGGTCACCATTCGTACCCTTGATATCGGTGGCGAAAAGCTTGCGGTCGCCCTTCAGAACGAAATCGGATCGGGGCCGAACCCGGCCCTTGGGTTGCGTGGTGTTCGGTTGTCGCTTCGTAAGACCGAGCTTCTTGAAGCGCAATTCGCCGCCATCCTGCGGGCATCACTGCACGGGCCGGTTCGGGTTCTGATCCCGATGGTGGTGGGCGTGCATGAAATGACCCGCGCGCGCCAGATCTATGAGGCGGTCGCCAAACGTCTGCGCAAGGATGGGCACCCGATCCCCGATACCTTGCCGCCACTGGGGGCGATGATTGAAATTCCGGCAGCGGCATTGGCGGTGGATACGCTGGCGCGAGACAGCGACTTCTTTGCGATTGGCACCAACGATTTGACGCAATATACGCTTGCGATTGATCGGACAGACGATCAGGTGGCGGGGATGTTTGATCCGCTGCATCCAGCTGTGCTGCGCCTGATCCGCGATGTGATCAAGGTCGCGGGCGAGCGTGACATTCCGGTCAGTGTTTGCGGCGAGATGGCCGGTGATCCGCGTTATGTGCCGCTTTTCATCGGGTTTGGCCTGCGCAACCTTTCGATGTCGCCGGTCAACATTTTGCTGGTCAAGCAGCGCCTGCGGCGCCTTGATAGCCGCAATTCCGAACATCAGGCCAACCGCGTTATGGAACAATGGGATTCGGCCCGCATTGCCATGATGCTCGATGATTTTAACGACCTCGCCTGACAATTCCCGTCTTTCATAGCTTGTTCCGAGTGGCTGCCATCCCAACATAGGGGGCAGTTTTGTGCCTGTTATGTCCGTGTTTGTCCGTGGGCGGAATGCCCGGGATTGCGGGGCGTGGCAGCGCGCAGGTTGGTCCGATTTTGGGTGCGATGCAAATTCACACAAAAAAGGACTTGAAAACAATATAAAGATATCTTTATATGTGATCTATCGCGGTCAGGGATAGGACCGCAACAGAATTCTTCGGCGTATCGGCGGGATCAAAATCCCAGGCGGATGCGCCATTCCTGTTTGATTGGAGACAACATGTCGAACTTTACCGATTACAAGGTCGCGGACATCTCGCTGGCCGGTTGGGGCCGCAAGGAAATCGCGATTGCCGAAACCGAAATGCCGGGCCTGATGGCGCTGCGCGAAGAATATGGCGCGGCACAGCCGCTTGCTGGTGCACGCATCGTTGGCTGCCTGCACATGACCATTCAGACCGCAGTTCTGATCGAGACCCTGACGGCACTTGGTGCGGAAGTTCGCTGGTCTTCGTGCAACATTTTCTCGACCCAGGATCAGGCTGCTGCGGCGATTGCTGCTGCTGAGATCCCGGTATTTGCTTGGAAAGGCGAGACCGAGGAAGAATTCTGGTGGTGCATTGAGCAGACCATTGCTGGTCCGGACGGCTGGAAGCCGAACCTGATCCTTGATGATGGCGGCGACGTTACCCAGCTGATCCACGAAAAGTATCCGGAACTTCTCGAAGACATCAAAGGTCTGTCGGAAGAAACCACCACCGGTGTGCACCGCCTGTATGAAATGGCGAAAAAAGGCACCCTTAAGGTCCCGGCGATCAACGTCAATGACTCGGTCACCAAGTCGAAATTCGACAACCTGTATGGCTGCCGTGAATCGCTGGTCGATGGCATCAAACGCGCAACCGACGTGATGGTTGCTGGCAAGATCGCCGTTGTTGCCGGTTTCGGTGACGTGGGTAAAGGTTCGGCTGCGTCGATGCGTAGCCAGGGTGCACGCGTTCTTGTGACCGAAATCGATCCGATCTGCGCACTGCAGGCCGCGATGGAAGGTTACGAAGTCACCACCATGGAAGACGCAGCCCCGGTCGGCGACATCTTTGTCACCACCACGGGTAACATCGACATCATCACGCTTGACCACATGCGTGCGATGAAAGACCGCGCAATCGTTTGCAACATCGGTCACTTCGATTCCGAAATCCAGATCGGTTCGCTCAAGAACTACAAGTGGGACAACGTGAAGCCGCAGGTCGACGAAGTCGAATTCCCGGATGGCAAACGCCTGATCGTTCTGGCCGAAGGTCGTCTGGTCAACCTTGGTTGCGCAACCGGTCACCCGAGCTTCGTGATGTCGGCTTCCTTCACCAACCAGGTGCTGGCACAGATCGAGCTGTGGAAAAACCACTCGAACTACGAAAACAAGGTTTATGTCCTGCCGAAACACCTTGATGAGAAAGTTGCAGCTCTGCACCTTGATCGTCTTGGCGTGAAACTGACCAAGCTGTCGTCCGAGCAGGCCGAATATATCGGCGTGCCGCAGGCTGGTCCGTTCAAGCCGGATCATTACCGCTACTAATTGGCATCTGCCAGTTTGCATCAAAGCCGGCCTGTTCATTCAGGCCGGCTTTTTTGGTATCTATAGACACCGCAAGTTGTTAGAAACATTCAAACTTGTCAGATGGATGGCCGTCATGCCGCAACTTGAAATCGAGTATTCCGCCCAATTGCCGATCAAGGATGAATTGTCCAAGCTGGCGGTTGATCTGCATTATGTGATTGCCCGCGAAGCTGATGCGGATCTGGATTCCTTCAAGACCCGGATTACACCATTGGAAAATGTCGTGATCGGGGATGGCGATGCCAAGAACGCCATGGTCCATCTTGATATCCGGTTGCTGTCAGGCCGGATCAATGCGGTGAAATTTGCCACCGGCGAGGCCGCCCTTGCCGCCCTGATTGATCGGCTGGAATGGCTGGTGGGTGACTATCAGGTGCAATTCACTGTCGAGGTGCATGACCTTGATCGGGAAAACTATTTCAAGCACATCACCGAAGGCCCGCGCGCGTCCTGAGCACGGGGTTCCCCGGGATTGATGATTACATCAAAAGCGCTTCGTGGATCGGATGATCCGGGCCATAGCGGTCATTGAGCAGTTTGATCAGCTCGCGCGAGAAGCCCTTGCCAGCATCAAGGAGTGATCGCAGTTCCGTATCATTGCGATCATGCGGTCCGACACCATCAAGGCGCGCACGGACGTCCGGGTCGGACAGTTCGCTTAAGAAGCGGTCATAAAGTTCGAGTGCGGGCAGGCTTTTTTCCCCGAACACGGTTTGCAGTCGCGTGATCGGTGGGAGCTGTAAAAGTTCCGACAGTTTTTCACGTTTACCCGCATAATCCCGGCCAGCAGTTTCAGCTGCAGCGATAATGCCGCCGAAATAAAGCATCTTGCGCGAGAAAACCAGTTTCAGGCGTCTTGGTGCCCAGGCCTTGCTGGCGTCGCCCTCGCGGGTTTTGATTTCAAAATCGACGCTAATGGTGCGGTAGTAGCGGATCACGTCATTGACCAGAAAACGCGCGATGGAATCGCGTGTGACGGAACTGGTGACGTAGTTGGCGATCAGATCATCAAAGAATTTGCGTTTGCCCGCCTCGTTATAAAGCCATTCACATTCGAGCAAAAACAGCAGGCGGCGGGTGGTGATCGAGTTGGTGTCGCCATCAAGCCCGATGCGATTTACCAGTTCTTCAGCCGTGATATAGGACGAAAACGGGCCGTTTACCGCAGGCTTTTTGGTGACCATCTTGCCCAGGATATCGGCGACCTGTTGGTGCGGGGCCTGACTGCGTTCGGCTTCGCGGCCGATGATGAAGTAATCGAGATCGGATTGATCGGATGCTTCATGCCGGCCATAGGAGCCGGTGACCACCACGCAGAATGTATCGCCCGACAGGCTTTTGCCCAACGCGTCGCGCATCTCGGCCAGACGGGTGGCCGAGTAGTGCTGATTGGATGCGATGGTTTGCGGTAACAAGCTGAGCTCAGCCCCTTAGTGCGACTCGTTGATTAGTAAAGAGTACAGGTAACTGCTAACTATTAACACTGTGTGTAATTAGTCTTTAGAAATTTTCGGGATCTTGTATGAGCCTGAACCTACTGTTTGAAGAACTAGTAGATCTTTTAAAATTGGGGAAACAGCTTCCTCAAAAGCTGACGGTCTCTTTGCTGCTTGCTCCGAAATTACAGAAACTACTTCTCTAAATTCCTCAAATGATAGCTTGAAGGTATAGTCGTGTTTTGTTGGGTCGCTCGAACGAAACTCTCTGACTGCTTTTGAATGAATTTCAATATGGTCATCGCGAACATAAAGTGCATCAATCTGCGCGCTTGTTTGCTGTTCGCCGTGATTACTTTTTGAGGCGTGACGGGATATTTCCACTTGCACTATCTCCCTAAATCAAAATCCACCGGAAGTAGTGTATTGCCTTTTATCTCTTTAGGCGAGAATCCCGCGCTAAGTTAATCAAACAGGCTTGCCGCAGCCGCCTGCTGGGCCGGGTCGGTCAGGCTGCCGACACGCCTAAGGAAGGAATGCTTTTCCTCGTAATAGCGTTTTGACAGATCGGCAAAGCAGCGGACTTCGACATCCTTGTTGATGTGGAATTCACGCCGCGGGACCTTGGCCTCGTTGAGATCAAACGTGCTGGCCGACGCACTGATCTGATGGTCAACCGCATCGGCAACGCCATCCAGTTCAATACGGTTCTTGAGACTGTGCAGGAACTTCTTGAAGGGCGGGTGGCTGTTGAGGAATGCCTTTTCGGTCAGCAGGAAATCATCAGCGGCGAAGTCAGGCGCGTTTTTGACGACAAATTCGCGGCACAGATGGTCGGTGGCAAAGCACATCGGACCAAAGATGAAATTGCGATAGATGTCTTCCTTGAGCTGCCAGAACTTATCCAGGCGCTTGAGCGATTCCGCATCAAGCTTGACCGCTGCTTCGAGCAGCAGGCGCGGATGGCAATGCACATGGTTGGGATGGACGTAAGTCTTGGTGCGACTGATGCCTTCGAGCGTGTCGATATTGACCGGGCCAGCAAACAGGGCGGCATGCGGGTGATCGGACTTTTTCGACAGAAGGGCAATCACCGCGTCCGGATCCACACCATGCTTGACCAGCAGATGATTGACCGACAGGTCGAGATCGACCTCGCCCGTGATGATCTGATTGGTCAGTTGATGGTGGTTGCGGTTAAAGCGCCGGGCAAATTCCGGTTCCAGCGTATGGGAAAACGGACCATGGCCGATATCGTGCAACAGGGCAGCAGCGCCGAGAAGATCGCAATCGGCATCCGACAGTCCCATGAGGCGGCAATAGCGTTGCGACAGCAGGGCCACACCGATTGTGTGGTCATAGCGCGAATGGCGGATATTGGCCGGACGACCATTGGGGTGGAACAGATAGTCGATGGCACCCAAAAACGAGATTTCGCGCAACCGTTCAAACGCCGGTGATGCGATCAGTTTTTTGTGCAGCGGCCGGTCAAAGGCCGAGGCGATCTGGGCACGCTTGAAATGGTAGTTATATTGCGGCACATCGCGAAACAGCAGTTCCCATTCGGCGATGTCATCGGCATTGAAATTGGTATCGAACAGATCACCGATTTCCGGAGCCGGCTTTGCGGCTGCCTTGAGCGCGGCAGAGTCCTTTTGTGGCGCAGCGGGCTTGGGCTCCGCGCGCGGTGCAAAAAGATCTAGCTGCGGTTTTGGGCTCATCTTGGAAATGACGGGTACGTCTTGTCTGTTGTTAAATGTGGTCCCGCACACATAGCCCGATTCAAAAGCCATGTCATTGCGGTTTTTCCGCAGGGTTTCGCCGCCAAACACGCCAGCAGACAAGGCTGTTGTCGCGATGATGCGAAACGGTGGTAAAAGCACATCGTTTTCACCATAATAATAGCTCATAAACACAAACGGTTAACAACACGTGACACGGCAAGCATCCGAGCAAGCTTCCAGACAGGTTGGAGCAGACAAAAAGGCGGTGGCGATTTTGCGCAGACTGTCCGATTTGTCGCGTTCTGCCGTTTGGCGGGGTGTGGGTGCGGTGTTTGCGTTGCTGAGTCTCTCGCGTACCGCGTGGGCGCAGGAAAAGTTCCGTGTGAATTCCGGCGGGAATGGTGATGCGACGGCGGCCCAAGTGGCCCAGCCTGACGGGATTGGTGCGACGATTTTCGGAAGCCTTGCGGGGCTAAGTGATCGTGATTGGCTGGTGGTGGGACTGGCGGCCGTTGGTGGGGCTGCAATTGCCGGCTGGGTTGGCTGGCGACTGTCGCTTCGGATGCGCCGCCATCTTGAGGAAGTTGAAGATCACGAACATGAACTGGCCGGTGAGACCGAGCTTTTCACCCAGCTTCTGTTTGCCGGTCCGGACCCTGTTTATTACTGGAGCCGCCATGGCTTTGCCGAGGGGGCCAGTCCGTCGCTTAAACGTGCCTTTCAGCTGGGTCAGGATGGGCGTTTTCCCGATGTGCTTGATCTTCTGCGCGATGAAGATGCGGATGCGCTGAAGGAACGAGTGCGCAACCTTAAATCCGGGCATGACCGGTTTGAATTGTGGGTCACCACCCTTGATGAGCGCAAATTCCATGTGACCGGCATGGCCGCGCGCAAGGATCGGTCATCAGACGTTCTGGCGCATGGTTTGTGGTTCCGCGATGAAACCCGCCATTCTCGCGAACGTGAAAGCCAGTTTGGTGATTTTCAGTTACTCAAGCATGAAGTATCGGGCCTGCGTCAGGCGCTTGATAGCCTGCCTTTCCCGGTCTGGCGCCGCGATAGCGAGCTTCGCCTGATTGATTGCAACATGGCCTATGCCGATGCGGTGGAACGCGACACCATCGAAGATGCGCTGGCGACACAATCGGAAATCGGTGCCGGGGTGATCCCCGATCACGGGCGGTCGCTGGCGGCATCGGTTCAGCGCAATAATGAAAGCCTGACGCGTGATTTCCATGTTGTCATTCGCGGTGATCGCAAATTGCTGCGCATTACCGAAATGCCGGATGGTGACGGGCAAACTGGCGATGACGCCGGTGGTGTGATCGGTTTTGCGATTGATTGCACCCCGGTCGAGGAATTGCAGTCCGATCTTTCGCGCCATATTCGCGCCCATGCCGAGGTACTGGAAAACCTTGGCACGGCGATCGCGGTTTATGGTGGGGACAAGGGGCTTATCTTCTTTAACACCGCTTTCACCAAGCTTTGGGATCTGGATGACGAGTGGCTCTGGACCGAGCCGACCCATGATGATGTTTTGCGGCGTTTGCGCGATGAACGCAAACTGCCCGAAGTCACCGACTTCACCCAGTTCCGCAATACCGAGAACCAGCGGTTTACCGATCTTCTCAAACCTGAAGAAGACCTGATGCATCTGCCAAATGGTATGACGCTCAGGCGGTTTATCTCGCCGCATCCGTTTGGCGGGCTGATGTTTGTCTATGAGGATGTGACTGACAAGCTGGTTCTGGAAAGTTCCTATAACACCTTGATCGCGGTTCAGCGCGAGACGCTTGAAAGCCTGCATGAGGCGGTCGGCGTGATCAGTGGTGATGGGCGTTTGCGGCTTTATAACCATGGCTTTGCCGATCTGTGGGGCCTTGAAAGTACCTTCCTTGATGTGTCGCCGCATCTGGCCGATGTGGTCGAGAAATCCAAGGACTACTGGCGCGAACGCGATGATTGGGAAAAGTTCAAGAACCGCATGGTCGCGCGGATCACCAACCATGAGCCGATGAATGGCCGGTTGGAACGATCAGATAATTCGATCATCGATTTCGCCATTGTGCCGTTGCCTGATGGGGCGGTGATGATGTCTTATATCGATGTCACCGACACGATCCGGGTGGAACGTGCGCTTCGTGAACGTAACGAGGCGCTCCGCACCGCTGATCAGATGAAGTCGGACTTTATTTCGACAGTCTCGCGCGAATTGACCAAGCCGCTTGATCACATCAATGGCGAGTCTGATCGCCTGATCCCGCATTTGACCGGGAATGTGGCGCGGTCGGTTGAAACCATCCGGACCGAAGCGCAAAGCATGCTGGCGCTGGTTGATGACATGCGCGATCTGGCGACGCTTGGATCGGGGCAGGTCGCACTTGAGCTTGATACCGTTGATCCGCGTCGTTTGCTGCGCTCGCTTGAGGCGCTGACGCGTGCGCGGCTGGCGGAGCTTAATGTATCGCTGCGTCTATATTGTTCGCGCCAGATCGGCTGGATGGTGGCTGATGAGCGCCGCCTGAAACAGGCATTGTTCATTCTGGTGACCAACGTGCTGCGCACCGCTCCCGAAGGCAGCGAGGTTTCCGTGGTCGCGCGTCGGCGCGGTGAAGATATCGAAATATCGATATCGCTTTCGGATGAAGCACCACAGCCGATGCTGTTTGAAGGCCTGCGCGATGGCGAATCCCCGTCGGCCCGCCGTGCCCTTGGCATGGCGATGGTGCGCGCCGTCGTCGAAATCCATGGCGGGCGGGTCAAGATCAGCCGCGATGGCCGCGAGATCGCCTGCATCCTGCCGGCGGGCGAGGAAAGCGATCTCGGTTAGGGTCTGACTGGTTACCCTATGGATACGAAAAAAGGCGCCTTGCGGCGCCTTTTGTTTTGTTTGGTGATCCGGGTTAATCAGACCGTAAACGGGACGTCCTTGCCGGCGATAAAGGCATCAATGTTATCAAGCGCCCGGAAGCCCATGGCGTTGCGGGTTTCAACCGTGGCCGAGCCCAGATGCGGCAGCAGGAAGGTGTTTGCAAGGTCGCGATAGGCCGGTTCGATATTCGGTTCGCCAGCAAAAACATCGAGGCCTGCAGCGGTCAGTTTGCCTGATTTCAGGGCGGCAATCAGATCCTTGTCATTGACCACATCGCCGCGCGCGGTGTTCACGATGATCGCACCATCGGGCAGTTTGGAAATAAAGTCCGTATTGACCATGCCGCGCGTTTCCGGGGTCGACGGGCAATGCAGCGACAGGAAATCACAATGGGGCAAAAGGCCCTCGATGCTGTCGTGATAGGTTGCACCCATTTCCTGATCGGCGGGCAATTGGCGGCGGTTGTAATAATGGATATCCATATCAAAGCCGCGCGCGCGTTTGGCAACGGCCTGACCAATGCGGCCCATGCCAACGATGCCGAGTTTCTTGCCCGTGACTTGCGTTCCCATCAGATGGGTCGGACGCCAGCTTGACCAACTGGCGTTGCGGACTTCGGCCTCGCCCTCGCTTGCGCGTCGGGCGGCACCAAGGATCAGAAGCCAGGCGATATCAGCCGTGGCATCGGTCAGAACGCCCGGCGTGTTGCCGATAATCACACCCTTTTTCTTGGCGGCGGCCAGATCAATATGATCGGTCCCGACCGAGAAGGTGGCGACGATTTTGACACTGTCGGAAAGATGATCGAAAAACTCGGCATCAATCGGATCGCCGACCGAAACAAGGGCGGCATCCGCGCCATGACAGAGGGCGAGGATTTCAGCACGGGTCAGGGGATCGTCATCTTCCTGGGTTCGGATGTCGTAACTTTCGGCGGCGCGCTTTGCGACGGCATCGGGCAAGCGACGGGTTACGGCAAGAACGGGTTTCATTGTGTGTTTCTCCCTGAAGCGGTTTTGTTTTTAAGCTTTCAATGACCCTAGGGTCCGGACCTATTAATTTGGTGTGAATGGTTCACCGGATTTGTGCGGATACGCGAAGCAAAACCGCCGGAAGATATGCATCTTTCCAGGCTTTGCGACAAAGTAGCCCGTGCAAATCCGGTTAATCCGAAGGACAGACGTTATATTTGCAAACTCCTGCGTCAAATCCCTTGGCCGGGATACCGACCCGCCCGGCGGGCTTTTCCTTGGATTTCACAAATATAACGTCTGCCATTCAAATCAAATTAATAGGTCCGGACCCTATAGTAACTGCCCGACGGCCAGGCGGATACCGATAGATGTAATCACCAGCGACAGCAGGAAGTCGGCCAAAACAATCGTGCTGGCGGTCGGGATCGATACCGAAAGCGTTAGCTTGGCGATATAGACGCCATAAACCAGTGTCGCGATCACTGCGATAAAGACAAAGCCATCGGCCCCGAGCGCGGGGAACAAAACACCGAGCAGCAAGGCGGCCAGATAAAGCCCCATCTGAAGCACGCTTGCCCAGTTATAGACGGTGATAAACGCGATGTAGCGTTCGGCACGGCCCAGCATCGGAATGACGTGGAACATGATCAGCGGGAATGCGACCCATTTGATGACATAGGCGATGGTCTCGACCAGCATGTACCGCGTAGCCGGGAAACCTTCGGGCGCATCAAAGATATCGTTCCAGCGCAACAGGGCGAATGCCGGGAACACAATGGCGGCTGCGAGAAACGAGCGCCAGAACCCCTCAATCGAAAAGTTAAAAAATCCAAGACCTTGCGTGTCGCCACGGGCAAGACGCCAAGTGCCGTAAAGGGCGCGCAGGGTTTCGCTGGATGTACTCATCTGGGGCTGTTTTCCGGATTTTGGGGCAACTCTGATCCCGATTGTCTAGCAGTCTGCCAGACGAAGGGAAACAGCTTATCTCCGAATGCCGGTCCTTCACAAGGTGGGCTTGCCAAACGTCTTTTGATGCACGGCCATTCGGGCCTTTGGCGTGGAAAAGAGGTGGCGGGATCAGGATGACGGACAATACGGACGAAGAATATGCGTTGCGCTTGTCCTATCTTGAACAGACCGATCCCAACTCGCTTGCGGTCGCGCGGCTTTACCTTGAAATGGCCAGTAACCACACACCCGATCAGCGCGAAGCGGCATTGACCCTGTTTGATGCGGCGGATGCGATTTTCTCGCTGCATTTGCCGACCACACGCGATGCGGCGGTGGCGGGGTTGGCACTTAGCCTGAATAACCGGGCCGCGCTTGAGATCGAGGCAGGCGAATGGGAGTGGGCCGTTGATGCGGCCTGTCAGGCAGTCGAGCTGCGCCAGGATCGGTTGCGCAATTGCGTCGGGCGCAAGGATGATAATGAGCGGCTTGATCTGGGTTATTCACTGGCGGCACTTGTTCTGGCCCTGCAGGGGGCGGGGAAGCTTGATCTGGCGCGCGATGCGGCGTGCGAGGCGGTCGAGGTGCTTGGCAAATTTGCCGGCATGCGCAATCAGGATGCGTTTATCCTTCTAACCAAGCTGATTTGTATCTATGCCGATCTGTGTAGCCGAACAGATCAGTTGCCCGATGCCAGTGTGCTTATGCCACTGGCCAAGGCGTTTTACAGCATGCGTGGCAAGGGTTGAGAAAATGCAGAACAACGCAAAACGGCCACAAGGGATGTGCCCCTGTGGCCGTTTTGTATTGGGTTTGGAAGTGCCGCTTAGCGGGTGCTTGCGACCGACCAGGTCAGCGTCACATCGCCATTGGCCGGGACATCGATTTCCCAGCTGATCTGGTTGGGTTGGTCACGCTCGTGCTTGTGGCTTTCGGCGGTGACTTTCCAATCAACGGGGATGTCTTCACGGATGGTGACGGTTTCAACCCGGTCGCTGGTGTTGCGGATGGTCCATTTCAGATCCGCGCTGACCGCGTCTGGCAGGTTTGCACGCGCCTTGCGATCCAACGCGACCACATCACGCGTGCCGTTCAGATCACTTGCCCTGCCCAGACGCAAGGTCGCATCCTGCCCGATCGGGGTCAGCGAAATCATGTCTTCTGACAGATAGCCGGTGTCGCCTGCAGGCGTCTTGGCGTAGATGCGCACGATGCCATCGGGCCACGGGCTTCTGGCGTCTTTGCCGCCTTCGTTGGTGATGTCGATTTCAAGTTCGGGGCGAACGAACTTCTCGCCGTTGCGCTGCTCCATATTATAGACGCTGCTTGCGGCGGTGAAGATTGCGCGACGCTTGACCGGCAGAACCTGCGGGTCGAGCAACGGCAAGATCACCGTGTCGCCATCCTTCATCGAAAGTCCGTTAAACGGACCATAGACATGCAGGTTTTCAAAGCTTGCCCGTTCCGGCGCGCTTGCGGCCGATGCCCCGACATCGGCAACAGCCGACATCATCATTTCAGTACGCGCGGCCTTCACCATCGGTGGCTGCTGAACCCGGTTGGGATCGCCTGCCACCAGTCGCAAGGACGCATCATCATAGTCGCTGCCCGATGCGTTCATCACCTTGGCGATGGCGGTCAGTTTCAAGCTGTTTTCCGCGCGGTCGTAATAGGCGGTATAGGACGTGTTCCAGCCGATCCCGCCCAGAAGATAGGCCATCGAAACATGGTCAAGCGGTGCACCGGTTGCGATATCGGCATCAAGGGTCGGTGCGGTGGTAAAGCCATCGGGGAGTTCGGAAATGATCACCTGATCAAGGGCGACCCGTTCGATCCCGGCATCGGTTTCGACCAATGCCACATGGGTCAGGGCAACAAGGGTGCCTTCGATCAGGTCATCGTCACGACGAATGGTGACGGTTTTACCGATCTGATCGCGCAGCAAATCATCAAGGGCGTTTGAGCCGTTGTTGCGGTTGCGCAGCGATGACCAGACAAGATCGGCGTCCTTGGCGGTGCCAAGCAGGAAGGAATCATTCATAATCGTGCGCGGCAGGCCATCAATGCGAAGGGTGCTTTGGCCTTCGGGGATGGTTGCGTCACGCTGTTCGGTGATCAATGACAGATTGCCCGGATAAACGGTGAGCTGCAGGTTGGTGCGGTTATCGGCCGATAGTCCGACAGACGGGCTTTGCGCGCGGGCTGCCTCGATATCCTGTCCGAAAAATACCGCCGAGCCCAACAAAGCCGCCAGTGCGAAACGATTGCGCAATGCTGCAGACATTCCCGATCCCTTTTTATGATGGAGTGTATGGTCCTGTTTTTACGCTGCTACCTTTGCTTGAAAAAGTGGCAGGATCAAGGACATGTGGGGACGATTTCAAGAATGAGGCAAGCAGTTTGATCCCACGCGAGCGTGTTCGGGCGCGCACCAGACAGGTGCCGCCGCGAGGCCATGTTGCGTTCAGGGAAGGCGGTTGATCAGCCCAGGTCGTGATGGAACGAATAGCCGCCAGCTTCTGGCAGGTGATGCTGGTAGGCAGCCTGACGGGCGGTATCGAGAATGATCGGGGCGCGCAGATTAACCGACATGCTAAACGGACCGTCATCTGGCTTGTGCAGGGTCACGATCAGCAAAACCGCTCCATCATTTTTCTTGATGCCGTGAATGCCAAAGGCCTGTTCAAGATGTTCCGGGCGGATGGTGTCGCTTTCAAGGTTATAGGGGGCGACGATAAAGGCCAGTTCCGGTTCGGTCAGGCATTGCATCAAAAGAAAGGCACTGCCGCCTTCGCCCGGGAAGCTCGCAAGGGCAAAGACGTTGTGATCGGGGAAGCCCTTGAGACCGGCGGGGAAATAGATCGCTTTGTCCCAGGCAAATTCGCGTTCACCAAAAAGGGTGGTCAGTTTTACGGCGGACGGGACGGCATCCGTGGCCGTTGGGTTCGAGCCTTTCGTGGTCGCCATCGCGCCCTCCTGCAGATCCGGTTTCAAGCTTAACCAAGAATTATCCAAGCATTTTGGATTGGTATGCCCAAGATTCAAGGGTTTGGCAGACCGGAAGGCATTCTATCAGGCGTTTATTTAGCAGGCGTTAAAGAGAACCCCCACAGGTTCGCTAAATCCTTTGACCTGAATGGTTTGCGTCTGGCTGTAACGCGCCAGCAGGATCGGGGCGGCGATCGGGGCTTCTTTGCGTAGGCGGCTGGCGAATTGTTCGCTCATGACCGTGTCGCTGCCCAGTTCGCGGGTGGCCTTTTCAAGACGGGCGGCCAGATTGACCGTGGCACCAATGACGGCGGGTGTCACCGCCTCGCGCTGGCCGATATCGCCGACAACCGCCGGACCGAAATTAAGGCCCACGCCGATCTCAAGCGGGGCATCGCCATTGGCCGGATCTTTGGCCTGCCATTCGGCGACCTGGGTGATGATGGCCTGGGCTGCGCAAAGCGCGTTGGCGGCTGGATGTTCAAGATCATCGAAGGCGGCGAAACTCGCCATTACCGCATCACCAATATACTTTTCGACAATGCCGCCATAGGCGCCGATTTGCGATGTAGCGATCTGATGGAACTGGTTGAGAAAGCGCATGACTTCCTGCGGGTCGCGCTTTTCGGCAAAGCGCGAAAAGCCGATGACATCGGCAAACAGAATGACGCATTCGCGCCGTTCACCGACACGCACCGGTTCGTCACGATCGGCCAACTGATCGGCAAGGGCGGTCGGGAAATAGCGTGCAAGATTGCCGTGCGCGCGTTCGGACGCGGCCGACTGATTGATCAGAACGCGCAAACGCGAAACCATCACCGCACAGGCCAGCGTGAAGACGATGACAATGATCACCTGTTCGGCAAGCGCCGAGATATCGACAAATTCGGGCAGGTTGTAGGTATCGATAATTTCCTGCTGCGTCGGGTTCCATTCATCGCCGAAATGCTGGGATACGATGACGCCGGGCCGGGTCATCAGCCACCAGATTGCCCCGCACCAGGATACAAAGAGCCAGAAGCCAAACCACAAGATCAGGCGCGGTGAGAAGGTCATGATGATGATCGCCATCATGATCATGGAAAAGACCACGCCACGGTCACGTACGACAAAGCCATAAAGCCATGCCGGATGATCAAGCAACGGGTTCAGCGGATCAGGAACGACCGAGACATAGACGATCAGTGCCGCATCAATCACGGCGAGCAGATAGATCATCCAGTAGGCTTTGTCGCCGCGAAAGGCGACGAACAATTGTACGAACACGCCGGGGATGAACCAGGCGAGGACTTCGAGCAGGGTATAGAGCTTGCCGGTCGGGGAATCAGGTTTGCTAAACAGCAGCAGGATGAAAGCGAGAAGACAGATGCGCAGGAAGGCGACAAGCATCAGCCCGCGCTTTTCCTCGCGGGCGACCAAACGTTCAAACAGTGTATTCGACGGTTCAGTTTTTGACGGCATCAGCAAGAAGTTGTTTCAGCCCTTCGCTGTCCTTGATGACCAGACGACCGTCACGGCGCGTGATCATCCCCTGTTTTTCAAGTTCGCGGAGTTTCTTGTTCACCGCTTCACGCGTGACACCCAGCATCAGACCGAGTTCCTGCTGCGACAGGGGCAGGGCAATACGGATGCCTTCGGGATCCGGGCCGCCATGACGTTCGGCCAGCCACAGGATGCGTTTGATCAGGCGCGCCGTCAGATCCAGGAAATTGGCATCTTCAAGCAGGTCGCTTACCCAGCGCAGACGACGGCACAGAAGGGCCGTGATGTGACGGCGCAGCGGTGCTTCGCGGTCAAAGATTTCAAAGAAGTCATCGCGTGAAATGAAAAGGGTGCGGGTCGGGCCAACGGCACGCGCGGTTGCGGTGCGCGGTTCGCCATCAAGCAAGGCGATTTCCCCGAAAACTGCGCCGGGTGCGAGAACGTTCAGCACGATTTCCTTGCCGGTTTCCGAGACCGAGGAAATGCGAACCTTGCCGGCTTCGACCGCATAAAGGCCGTCTGCCGGTGCCCCTTTTTCAAACAGCAACTGGCCATCTTCAAGTCGGCGCACTGTGGCCTGGTTGGAAAGCTGTTCGAGCAGTTCGGGATCAAGATCCTCGAACAGGAAGCTGCCTGCCAGAATGCGCGAAGCGACTTTCGCAAGTTGCGGTGATTTTGGGCCGGTTACACTGTTCACGGAGTTCACTTTGAAAATGGTTTCGTTTCAAGGGACGAATCGAACGATTTGACTGCCAAAGTAGCACAATTATCCTGTTTTGCAGCAAGCTGTTTTACACTTGGCAGTTGGCAGATTTACCTGCGCGCATACCGTTCGAAGGCGCGGGGTTTGGCCAGATTCCTGATCTGTATGGTTTGAAATTCAGACAGCCCTCCCCCAAGCTTAGGCTTCTTAAAGCATCGCTTTTTGTCAGGAATTTGACGCTAAAACAAAACCATGGGTGGAGGTTTGTGATGCCAAGTGCAGGGTGCAAAGCCTTGGTTCGTGCGACTTTTGGCTAAAACATAGAACGTTTGACAAAATCTCCTATGTTTTTTAAATTATCCTAATTCCGAACAAGGACCGCACAAGAACAAGAGAGTCAAAAGCAACTTCGGTCTGCGGATGTCGTTTTAAACGGGAGGAAGTAATGAAGATGATTTCCAAGGGCGCCTTGTTTGGCGCCGTATCCATTGCTGCTGCGTCATTCGGATTTTCCGCGCAGGCAGCCGACGTCACCCTGAACTTTGCCCACGTTGACCCGGCAGAGTGGACCACCTCGAAAAAAGGTGCGGCGTCACAAGTCTTTAAGAACATTGTCGAAGCAGAATCCGGTGGCCGTATTGAGGTCGGACTGTTCCCGGCTGGTGCGCTGGGCGGTGAAACCGATCTGCTGCAGAATACCCAGGACGGCACCCTTGCCATGTCGATGGTTTCCGGTCCGTTCTCCAAGGTTTGCCCTGAGGCAGCCGTTCTCGATATTCCTTATGTTTTCCCGAATGCCAACGTGGCCTGGAAAGTTCTGGATGGCGGTTTCGGTGAAGAGCTTGCTGCACACTGCCTGGAAAAAACCGGCCTGCGTACGCTTGCATATGGTGAAACCGGTTTCCGTAACTTCACCAACTCGCAGCGCGCTGTTGCCGAGCCGAAAGACATGGAAGGTCTGAAAATCCGTGTCATGACCGTTCCGCTGTTCGTGGAAATGGTCAAGGCACTTGGTGGTGATCCGACCCCGATTCCGTGGCCGGAAGTTCCGACTGCACTGACCACCGGTACGGTCGACGGTCAGGAAAACCCGATCAGCGTGATCTATGCCAACAAGTTCTATGAAATGCAGAAATACCTGACGCTTGACCGTCACGTATATGGCACCGACTTCATCGTGATCAACGAAGCAACCTATCAGAGCCTTTCGGAAGCTGATCAGGCACTTCTGCGTCGCGCTGCCGGTGTTGCATCGAACGTTGGCCGTTCGATTCAGCAGTTCAACTCTGCCGAAGGCGTTGCCAAGCTGGCAGAAGAAGGCATGGAAGTGACCACGCCGACCGCCGAACAGCTCAAGATGTTCCGTGATGCGGCACAGCCGGCTGTGATCGAATGGCTTTCGGGCCAGATCGATGCGGCCTGGATTGAAAAACTGCAGACTGCCGTTTCTGAAGCTGAAGCTTCGATGTAATCGGTCTTTGGCGGGTCGGGTGCTCCTCCTTGCACCTGACCTGCCCTTTTTTCCCGCCACCGTGCTTTTAAAAGCATAATAATAATTTTCAGAGTGATCCGGGGGAACCCATGCAACGCACCGAGAATGCGTTTAAGCGTTTGCTCGCCGGGCTTTCGGGGTTGAGTATCCTCGTTGTCTTCGGTGTTGTTTTTGCCGGCAGTGTCAGCCGCTATCTGTTTTCTTCCCCGCTGCAATGGAGCGAAGAAGTCGCGAAATACGCGATGATCTATGGCTGCATGTTTGGTGTGGCTTATGCCTATCTGCAGGGTACCCAGATCACCTTCAGTATTGTCGTTGATACCATTCCCAAACGTATCCGTCGCAAGCTCGCAATCATTGTTGATGCCGCGACGCTGGTTCTGGGCAGTATCCTTGCCTATGCGGGCTATATCTTTGCCGCCAAGCGCGGTGGCATTGTTGCATCGGGTATCGGCATTCAGATGTATTGGGCGCAAATCGCGATCACCGTTGGTGGTGTTTGCCTGGCGATTGCCGCCATTCTGCGCCTTGCATCCTACCTTGATCAGAATTCCACCGGGGGTGAGGCATGATTACCGGCGTTACCCTTTTGGCCCTGCTTGCGATCGGGGCACCGGTGGCCTTTGCCATCGCCCTTGCACTGGTGGCCTATATCAGTACCGGCACGTTCGGCCTTGATCTTTTGCCGCAGCGTATTTTTGCCGGTATGGACAGCTTTACGATCCTTGCGATCCCGTTGTTTGTTCTGGCGGGCGAGCTGATGAATGCCAGTGGCATCACATCGCGCGTGATCAATCTTGCCAATGCGCTTGTCGGGCACGCCAAGGCAGGTCTGGCACAGGTCAATATCTGGTCATCGGTGATTTTTGCCGGTCTTTCGGGCTCGGCCGTTGCCGACACTTCGGCGATCGGGCGTATCTTTATTCCGTCGATGGAAAAGGAAGGCTATCCGCGTGACTTTGCCGCGGCCCTGACAGCGGCATCGTCGGTCATTGGCCCGATCATTCCGCCGAGCATTCCGGTGATTATCTACGCGCTGATCACGACCAATGTGTCGGTTCCGGCGCTGTTTTTGGCCGGGATTGTACCGGGTGTTTTGCTGGCGATTGCGTTGTCGGTTTATGTGCGCTTCTTTGTAAAAACGCACGCCAAGCCGCGCGAACGCATGAATATGGGCGAGAAGCTCAAGGCCGTCTGGAATGGTCTTATTCCGCTGTTCATGCCGGTATTTGTTATCGGGTCGATCCTGGCGGGGATTGTTACCCCGACCGAGGCGGCAAGCTTTGCGGTGTTTTATGCCCTGATCGTTGGTTTGTTCGTGTTCCGCGAACTGAAGCCGGGTGATTTGCCGGGCATCTTTTCCGGTGCGATGCGCGATTCATCGAGCATCCTGATCATCATGGCGAC
This sequence comes from Thalassospira sp. HJ, assembly GCF_000948415.1. Lineage (GTDB taxonomy): Bacteria > Pseudomonadota > Alphaproteobacteria > Rhodospirillales > Thalassospiraceae > Thalassospira. The sequence goes on from NZ_JYII01000021.1 coordinate 305,149, forward strand.
GGTGGCGGCCGCAAACTGGTTCATGACCTTTGCCGGCATCCCGCAGACCATCAGCAAGTTCGTTCTGGGCTATGTCGATAGCCCGGTCACCTTCCTGATCCTGATCAACCTGATGCTTTTGGCGGTTGGTCTGGTGCTTGAAGGGATTGCCGCGATGCTGGTTCTGGTACCGATCCTGCATCCGATTGCCATCAGCCTTGGCATTGATCCGACCCATTTCGGGATCATCGTGATCTTTAACCTGATGATCGGCCTGATCACGCCGCCGATGGGGCTGTGTCTGTTTGTTGCGGATGCGGTGGCCGGGGTCGGGATGGCTAGAATGATCCGCGCCATCATGCCGTTCTTTATCGTCGAACTTCTGGTGTTGCTGATCATCACCTTTGTTCCGGGCATCGTTACATTCCTGCCCGATCTGTTTGGATTTTAGGATACCTGTCCATGTTGAAACTCGGTCTTATCGGTAAAGGCATTTCACGTAGTCAGTCGGCACGGCTGCACGTGTTGGTGGGCCGTATGTGCGGTATGGATGTCACGTACGACTATCTCGACAGCGATGTGATCAAGGATTTTGACCTGATCAAGCAGCTGACCACCTGTGCGGAAACCGGCTATGCCGGGGTCAATGTGACCCACCCGTACAAAACAAGCGCGCGCAAACTGATCACCCCGCGCAAACGCCTGCCCGAAGTACTGGGCGCGGTGAACACCGTTGTCTTCCGTGAAGATGGCTGGCGCGGGGATAACACCGACTTTGTTGGCTTCATGCGCGGCTATCAAAAGCAGTTTGGCGATGCCAAACCGGGCACGGTTTTGCAGATGGGTGCTGGTGGTGTTGGCTTGGCAACCGCCTTTGGCCTACGCGGGCTTGGTGCGGACAAGATCCTTATTCATGACAAGGATGCCGCGCGTGGCGATGAGTTGGTGGCAACCCTTGTTGCGGCCAATGCCGATGCGGTCTTTGTCGGTGAAGATGATCTTGCAGATGCGGTGCGTACCGCTGATGGCCTGATCAACTGCACGCCGGTTGGGATGAACCAGTATCCGGGGTGCCCATTTGATACCGATCTGTTTGGCGGCCAGAAATGGGCGTTTGATGCGGTTTATACGCCGGTCCAAACTGCATTCCTGCGTGCAGCAGCCAAATCGGGCATCGAAGTCATGACCGGCTTTGAACTCTTCTTCTTTCAGGGTATTGAAGCATTTGAAGTTTTCAGCGGGGCTGAAATTGATGCCGACGCTGCGAGGGAAGAATACTTCAATGCCTATCCTGAGGCATTGACGGGGTAGGTTTCAGACCCGTTCTCATTATTGTATCGGCAACAGTTATGACAGTGAAATACAAGGAAAAACCCGCAAAGCGGGGTCAGTCCCCGGTTAAGGGTTATGATGCGGTAGAGCGCTGTCATAACTGTTGTCCTTCGGATCATCCAGATTTGCACGGACTGCTTTGTCGTAAATCCTCGAAAGATGTATATCTTCCATCGGATTTTCTTCGCGCATCCGCACAAATCTGGATGACCGATGCAACAATGAGAACGGGTCTGAAACCTTAGGGGCGAAGCATGAGCAGCAGCACAGTTGCCGAGACAGTTTATAACGAAATTCGCGATGACATTTTGTATGGCGAATTGCAGCCGGGCGTGAAGCTTAAGCTTGAAGCGCTGCGCGAACGTTATAGCGTCGGGGTCAATACGCTGCGTGAAGTGCTTAACCGTCTTGTGGCGTCTGGCTTTGTGTTTGTCGAAGGCCAGAAGGGTTTTCGCGTTGTCGAAACATCGCCGTCCAATTTCATGGAATTAACGGCGATGCGTTTGCTGCTTGAACGTGACGGTCTGGCGGCTTCGATCAAGCATGGTGATGTGGAATGGGAAGCCCGCGTGGCGGCCGCCCATCACAAGCTGGCAGCCGTGGAAAAGCAGATGCTGAACCAGGATAGCCGCGATCTGACCGTGCGCTGGAGCCAGTATGACCGTGAGTTCCACCAGGCGCTGATTTCAGCCTGCGGGTCGAACCTGCATATGCGCCTGCACCACGAGATTTTCGATCAGTTCCGCCGTTATGTGGTGATCGAACTTAAAACCCATGGTTTCCGTGCCCAGGAAATCATCGATGAGCATCGCGAAATCTGTGAGCTGTCCCTGGCACGGGATCTGGATGGCGCGATTGCCAAACTGACTGACCATATCGAAACCTATCGGCGGCGTTCACAGCATTGATCGGCGCGCGGGGTAAACCCCGCGCATTCGATCATCCTTCTGTGAATGTCCCGGTGCCCCACATGCATCCCGGAGGGATAAAATGCTGACCTCAATTGCCACAGTTTCACTGTCGGGCGATCTTCAGGAAAAACTCGACGCCATTGCCGCCGCCGGCTTTGATGGGGTCGAGATTTTTGAAAATGACCTTCTGTCCTTTGACGGATCGCCAGAAGATGTTGGCAAGACGATCCGTGATCTGGGTCTGAAACTGGTCACCTTCCAGCCGTTCCGCGATTTCGAAGGCATGCCCGAACCCCAGCGCACCCGTGCGTTTGAACGGGCCGAGCGCAAGTTTGACCTGATGGAAGAACTGGGCACAGACCTTTTGATGGTGTGTTCGAACGTGTCACCGCATTCACTGGGCGGATTGGACCGTGCGGCCAAGGATCTGGCGGAGCTTGGTGGTCGTGCGGCCAAACGCGGGCTTCGCGTGGCGTTCGAGGCACTTTCATGGGGCAAGCATATCAGCGACTATCGCGATAGCTGGGAAGTGGTGCGCCGTGCCAATCACCCGAATGTTGGCTTGGTTCTTGATACCTTCCATGTCATGGCGCGCAAGGTGCCGCTTGATGCGATTTCATCGATCCCCGGCGACAAGATTTTCCTCGTTCAGGTGGCCGATGCGCCAATCCTTGAAATGGATGCCCTTTCCTGGAGCCGCCATTTCCGCTGCTTCCCGGGGCAGGGGGATTTCCCGCTTGATGAGTTCATGCGCAATCTTGCCATGACCGGTTATGACGGGCCGCTTTCGCTTGAGATTTTCAATGACCAGTTCCGGTCCAGCTCGACCAAAAGTGTGGCCAAGGATGGCCTGCGGTCGCTGATCTATCTTGGGGATGGCATTGAAGGTGTTCAGGTCGGCGAAAAGGGAACGGCGCTGCCGCCCAAGGCGCATGCCAAGGAAGTCGGATTTGTCGAGTTCGCAGTCGAGGAAGAAAACGCCGAAAAGCTCGCGACGCTTTTTGCAGCCCTTGGCTTTGAAAAACGCGGCAGCCACAAATCAAAGGCGGTTACCTGGTGGAAACAGGGTGACATCAACCTTGTGATCAACTGCGACAAGGATGGCTTTGCGCATTCCTATAACATTGTGCATGGCCCGTCGGTTTGTGCGGTGGGGCTTAAGGTCGATGACGCCAAGGCAACCATGAACCGTGCGCAGTCGCTTCTGGCTGCACCGTTCAGTCAGGCGGTGGGCGAAGGCGAAATCGAAATGCCGGCCATCCGGGGTGTTGGCGGCAGCCTTGTTTACTTCCTTGATGATCATAGCGAGTTGTCACGTATCTGGGATGTCGAGTTCGAACCCGAAAAGGGCGCGGATTCTGATGGCGGCAAGGCGAAGCTTCGCAAGGTCGACCATGTTTCATACTCGATGCAGTATGAGGAAATGCTGACCTGGCTTCTGTATTTCACTTCGATCTTTGATCTCGGCAAAATGCCAACCCTTGATATTCCTGATCCGGGCGGGCTTGTGCAAAGCCAAGTCGTGCAAAGCGATGCCGTACGTTTGATCCTTAATGGATCGCAAAGCCCGCACACCCAGCACTCCCAGTTCCTCAATGAATTCTTTGGAAGCGGCGTGCAGCATCTGGCTTTCTCAAGTGATGATATCTTTGCGTCAGTGGACTACTGCACGGCACATGGCGTCGAGGTTCTGCCGATCCCGGAAAACTATTATGACGATATCGAAGCGCGTTTCGGGCTTGAACCGGAACTGCTTGATCGTTTGCGTGCACGTAATATTCTCTATGATCGTGACGATGAAGGTGAATATTATCAGGTCTATACGCGTACCTTCGCCAACCGTTTCTTCTTTGAATTGGTGGAGCGTCGCGCGTATCGTGGCTTCGGAGCGGCAAATGCGCCAATCCGGCTGGCATCCCAGACGCGGATGAACCGCCGCAAGTGATGCGGTGATGTGACCACAAGGCCCAAGCGCATAAAGGCGGGAAACAAGGAAATGAGCGTGCAGGAAATTCTTGTCATTAACGGACCGAACCTGAACCTTCTGGGGCAGCGGCAGCCGGAAATCTATGGCTATGACACATTGGCCTCGATCGAGGAAAAATGTGCAGTGCTTGCCAAGGAGCTTGGCGTTTCGGTGCGGTTTGGCCAGTCCAACCACGAAGGTGCGATCATTGATATGATCCACGAAGCGCGCGAGAAATCAGCCGCCCTGATCATTAATGCAGGCGCCTATACACATACCTCTATCGCCATTCATGACGCGCTCAAGACCTTTGAGGGCTATATCATCGAACTGCACATTTCCAACCCGCATGCGCGCGAGGAATTCCGCCATACCAGCTGGATCAGTTCGGTCGCCGATGCAGTGATGGCCGGTGCCGGTGCCTATGGCTATGAGCTGGCAACCCGTCTTGCGGCAGAGAAAATCAAGGCTGCCTGATCTGGGTTATATTTACTTCATCATGAACTTGGTTTGCCACTATATTTTGGCGTAAAACGGTTTGAATAATTGCGACACGTGATTGGTGAGATCACAAGAAAGGCGGCCATTGGCCGCCCTTTTTATTGTCTTAAAGGTCTGGTGATCAGACCGAGCTTCGCGAGCGCAGGGCGGCGGCCAATGTGCCGTCATCAAGATAATCAAGCTCGCCCCCGACCGGCACGCCATGGGCAAGGCGGGTGACCTTGACGCCGGTCTCCATCAGCCGTTCGGTGATGTAGTGTGCTGTGGTCTGGCCATCGACCGTGGCGTTGGTGGCAAGGATCACCTCAGTCACGCCATCTCCGCGCACGCGATTGACCAACTGATCGATCTTAAGATCATCCGGGCCAACACCATCAAGCGGTGACAGGGTTCCGCCCAGCACATGATAGCGCCCCTTGAAGGCGGCGCCGCGTTCAAGGGCCCAAAGGTCCTGAACTTCCTCGACCACGCAGATGATATCCGAACTACGGTTCTGATCGGCACAGATATGGCAGGGATCGGTGACATCGATATTGCCGCAATTGGAACAGGTCGTCATGACCTCGGCCGTGGCATGCAGGGCATCGGCCAGCGGGATCATCAGCGTTTCGGGTTTCTTGAGCATCTGCAAAACCGCACGCCGTGCCGAGCGCGGCCCAAGGCCGGGCAGGCGTGAAAGCAGCTTGATCAGATTTTCAATTTCCCGTCCGGTCATGTTCATTTTGAGTTCTTATATCAGTGTATCTATCTTATGACGTCTTCACCGCTAATTGTTTTAATTCTCGGTGTTTGAATTTTCCCGCCCGATGTAATCCGCGGGCGACGTTTGGGCATCAACACATCCGCTAGCTTCAAGGTCTATTGTGCTTCGGAACTCTAAGTCCTCATACAGCTGGTCATAGATTTTAGAAGAACCAACTACTGCAAGGGCAAATTTCATTACAGATTTTGGCACATAGAACAGTCTCTTTTTTTTGCCAAGTTTTGAACGAATTCCTGCTATCAACTCTTGTGAAGAATACGGTATAGAATCTGCAGCTATTTCAATGCCTCTGGCTTCTATGACGTCTTCACAAATTTTTACAACCAAATTCGCAACTGTGTCGACAGCGATCATAGACCGTTTGTTTTTTATGCCTGCAAATGGGAGTGGGACAGACGTCTTAGAAATTTTCGAAAGAAGACCAAAGTTTCCAGGTGCATCTGCCCCGTACACCAATGGTAGTCTTAGTAATGAGACATTGATTCCATTGATGTTGCTGTGGCTCAAAATATAATTCTCTGCATTATATTTTGAGCGAGCATAAACGGATGTAGGATTTTCTGAGTCTTCAATAGAAATTACATGATTAGATGAGTTTTTTCCATAAACGCCAATAGTGCTTAGAAAAATAAATTTTTTAATGCCAGCCTCTAGGCATTTGTTGAAAAGAATCTTTGTCGCTTCATAGTTTAGCCGCAAAATTTCGCTGCTATCGTTGCATTTGTTGTGTGCAACGGCTGCAGCGTGAATGAAAACATCGATATGTTTGAGTTTGTCAGAGTCTAAATTTGAGACATCTGATAGGTCGAAGTGGATGACATCTTCCTCTTGATCTCTGACAGGATCACGTTGCAATCTGAAAACATTGTGCTGCGCATTCTGGCACTTCTCCAAGATTGATGTGCCACAAAATCCTGATGCTCCAGTCAATGCAATATTTAGTGTCATTTTGATAACTCTACTTAAATCAATGTGATTAATTCAATTCTCAAAATAGTTTAATAAAATTATACGATATAAATATCTTAATTGTTCTGATAATTCAGAAATCAAAAAGTAAAGTCATAGATATTGATTTAAATGTAGGTGAAACTGCGAAGCGATACGTATCCCAAAGTGTCCTTGTGGCGCTATGTTTTGTCTTGGTTCGTGTTATTATTTTTTCAGCACGTAAAAAGCAGCCGAGCCATACTGCTGGCCCGGCTTAGAAAAAAATGTTTCACCTGAAGATCAGAACGGCAGCTTGAAGCCTTCCGGCAGGTTCATGCCGCCGGTGACGTCTTTCATCTTTTCCTGAACAGCAGCCTCGACCTTGACCTTGGCGTCGTTATAGGCGGCAACGATCAGGTCTTCGAGGACTTCGGTGTCTTCGGGGTCGACAATGCTTTTATCAAGCGAAAGGCCGCGCATCTCGCCTTTGCCGTTCAGCATCACCTTGACCATGCCAGCACCAGACTGGCCTTCGATTTCAAGTTCAACCAGTCCTTCTTGCATTTCCTGCATTTTGGACTGCATCTGCTGGGCCTGTTTCAGCATCCCTGCAAGGTTCTTCATAGCTCGTCGTCTCCTTCGAGATAAAATGCGTCGTCATATACGGAACCGCTTTCGTCCTCTTCACCCTCAGGATTTTCCTGTCCGGGTGGCAGGTGGACGGCCACGATTTTTGCTTTGGGTAAACCATCAAGAATGGCCCGGACCAGCGGATCTTGCGAGGCATCTGCCTTGCGCTGTTCGAGGGCTTCAAGTTCCTGTTCCTTAAGGGTCGGTGCGCCTTCTTCACGTTCCGACACGCTGACCAGCCAGCGATGACCGGTCAGGCCATTGAGCGTCTTGATCAGTTTGGTCGAAAGATCCGACCCGGCCCCGCGGGCCGGGCGAAATTCGATGCGACCCGGTTCATACTTTACCAGATGCATATAGTTTTTGACCTGCATGGCAAGACCGGTGGTTTCGCGGTCCTTGCCCAGCAGTTCGGCAACTTCTTCAAACGTTTCGGGCATCTTGGCATAGACAGGCTGTTCGACCTGTTCGGGTTCGCCAAGCGGGTCCGGGCGGCGATGCGCGACGGCGGATGCACCGCCACCATTAACGACCTGCATGCGTGGACCTGGGCCGCCGCTGCCGCCACCATTTCCGCCGCCTTGGGGCGCACCGCCGCCATTGCCGGCATTGTTCATGTCCTGACGGAGCTTCTTGATCAGGTCACCCGGCGGCGGCATTTCCGCAGCATAAGCCAGACGGATCAGGATCATTTCAGCAGCCTGAATGGGGGACGGCGCAATGCGCGTTTCTTCAAGGCCCTTAAGCAGCATCTGCCAGGCGCGGGTCAATTGTGGCATGGCAAGCTTGGCTGCAATTTCCTTGCCGCGTTCGCGTTCGATCTGCGACACGCCCGGATCATTGGCGGCATCGGGTGAGAGCTTCACACGGGTCAGCCAATGGGTCAGGTCGAGCATATCCTGCAGCATGACCGGCGGATCGCCGCCAAGAGCATATTGCGCGCCCAAAAGTTCAAGGGCCTCGTTGATTTCGCCTTTCATGGTGAAATCAAACAGATCGAAAATGCGCGAGCGATCCGAAAGACCGAGCATGTCACGCACTTGCTGGGTCGTGACCTTGCCAGCACCATGCGAGATCGCCTGATCAAGCAGGCTCATGCCATCACGGACCGATCCATCGGCCGCACGCGCGATCAGGGTGACGGCTTCTTCTTCGATCTCGGCATTTTCGAGCCCGGCGATGCGGGTATAGTGGGCGGCCAGTTCGTCGGTCTGCACGCGACGCAGGTCAAAGCGCTGACAACGTGACAGGACCGTGATCGGAATTTTGCGGATTTCGGTGGTGGCAAAGATGAATTTCACATGCTCTGGCGGTTCTTCAAGCGTCTTGAGCAGCGCGTTGAACGCACTTTTCGAAAGCATGTGCACTTCATCGATGATGTAGATCTTGTAGCGCGCCGAGGTCGGGCGATAACGCACCCCTTCGATCAATTCGCGAATGTCATCAACACCGGTCCGGGACGCCGCATCCATTTCCAGCACATCAACATGGCGGTCTTCGGCAATCGCGCGGCAATGTTCACAGACACCGCAGGGTTCGATCGTCGGGCCGCCATTGCCATCCGCGCCAATACAGTTGAGCGCACGGGCAATGATACGCGCAGTCGTGGTTTTACCAATCCCGCGCACCCCGGTCAGGATGAAGGCATGTGCCAACCGGCCGCTTTCAAGCGCGTTTGACAGCGTCTTGACCATCGGCCCATGGCCGATCAGTTCATCAAAGGATTTCGGGCGGTATTTGCGCGCAAGAACCTGATATTCGCTTTTGGCTCCAGGTTCTGGGGTGGCGACGGGTGCGGTTGTTTCCGCAACGTCAGCAGACTTGGCTGACGGTGTCTCACCTTCTGGCGCAGTTTCGCTCGCGGTCTCGATCTGATCGCTCATTCATCCGGTCCGGATTGTTTTAATTCTCATTGGTTTTAGCAGCTTCGCGACCGTATGGGAAAGGCCAAGTGGGAAATTTCCCGTACAAAAAACCATCTGCCCGCGAATGTCAGGGGCATGGCAAATATCAGCGATTTCAAAGGGGGAAATGAAAGGGTGAGAGACTGAACAGCGACCCGGAAAAACTCGTTACGGCTGCTACCTTCCGGTCCTGACCGGGTTGGCGAGCGGTCCGTCCACTGCCAGCCTCTCGCCCCCTATATCGCGCAAGGAGGCATAAAACGCAAGCGTTGGCTGGGATTTTTTCTGCGATCAAGCAATCGTGGCTTTTGGCTGGCCGGTGCGCGCGTTAATGTCGTCATCCGTCACCACAGGAAATATCGGCGATCCCATGGGTTTGCCCGATATTTGCCAAAAAGAATCTTGGGAAAACCACTGCCATGAACAGGCTATTTTATGAATCCGCTGATCTTGATCGCGATGCTCTGTTGCGCAAGCGCGAAGACTGGCAACAGGTTCTATTGGCCGAGGAGTCGCTGCGGATCCTGATCTGTCATGCGGGCGATCCGCTGTTTGCCTGGCCTGAGGACATGGATGCTCATGAGCTGGTGGTGCTGGGTGCCCCGGCGGTTCCGCATCTTGATGTTGATCTGCATGGCGGGCAGTGGATTTATCTTGGGCGTGATGAAGGCGGACCGGTAATTGCGGTCGATATCGCGCCGGTGGTTTCCGATCGCGATGACGCCGTGCGCAGACTGGGCGGCGGATTTGGCGACATGCGTACCCGCATGGCCAATCTTTCGATCGATGAGGCGGCCCTTGCCGCGCAGGCGCGGGCAATTTTCCATTGGCATCAGGGGCATCAGTTCTGTGGGGCCTGCGGACATCCCAATATGGTGGCGGAGGCGGGATATCGCCTGCAATGCAGCAACCCCGGTTGCGGCAAATCGCATTTTCCGCGCACGGACCCTGCCGTCATCATGTTGATCCATCATCAGGATCATGTGTTGCTGGCCCGGTCGCCACAATTCCTGCCCGGGATGGTGTCGGTGCTGGCGGGCTTTGTCGAGCCGGGTGAAACCCTTGAACAGGCGGTCGCCCGCGAGGTGTTCGAGGAAGTCGGGATCAAGATCAAACGACCGCAATATGTCGCATCCCAGCCCTGGCCATTTCCGGGATCGTTGATGCTGGGCTTCGTGGCCGAGGCCGAAACGACCGAACTTATGCCTGACAATGACGAGATCGAATTCGCCATGTGGGTGCATCGCGATGATGTGCCGAGCCTTCCCGAAAAAGGCATTAATTTGCCACGACCGATATCAATTGCCCGCTTCCTTCTGGAAAACTGGTGCGCACGACGCATATAGTTAAGCGTATAGTTTAGATAAGTGTATAATAAAGGGCGCGTCTTGCTCACCGTTCTGGTGGGGTGGTGTTCCTTATTGCGCGCTGTGCGATCGAATGTCGGGAAAGTGCATTGGCAAGAATACGTTTTATTCGGGATGGGTTTTTTACCGGCATTGTTCTTGGTGTGCTTGCAAGTTGGCTTGGTATCAGCACGGCACAGGGCCAGGAACCGGTTCCTGTCAAGGTTGGGGCCTATGAGTATGGCGTGGTCTATTTCTTTGACGATGGCAAGCCAAGCGGCATGGTTCCAAGCCTGATTAGGCTTCTGAACGACCTTCAGGATGAATATGCTTTTGAGCTTGTCGAAACCTCATCGCGTCGGCGTTATCGGTCGGTCACAAATGGCGAGGTCGATCTTGTCCTGCTTGAAAGTCCGAAATGGGAATGGGAACAGCTTGATGTTCTGTTTTCCGACCCGATCGTTCAGGAACAGGATCTTTATCTGACCCTTTCCGGGCGCGGTGACGCCGAAATGCTGTTTTCCGATGTCACCAGCTATCAGATGTTATGTGTGCTGGGCTTCCATTACGGCTTTGCCGATTTCAACGCCGATCCGGAATATTTGCGCGGGAACTTCGACGTTATGCTGGGCTATAACGAAAAAGAGGTTCTTGACGGACTTCTGGCCGGGGAAGCGCCAATTGGCGTGGTTTCAGCCGGATTTCTGGCGCTTGAGTTTGGTGCCAATCCGGATGTACGCGACCAAGTGACCATCGCGTCACAACCCGATGCCACTTACGATCTGGTTTCTGTGTTGTCTGACAATTCTGCCATTTCGCTTGAGCAGTTCAACCAGCTGATTGCCGAACTCCATGACGAGGGTGAGGTCGAACGCCTGTGGCAGCAGCTTCATCGCGGTGTTTCGCGCTAAGCAGATGGCCTAGTCGAGTGGTGGAATACGGGCAATGACATTGCGGCGCAGGGCATCGGGGCGTTCACGCCAGGCAACGATCCCCTTTTCGCTTTCGGCATATTTGGATGCCAGTTCGCACAGGTCATCGATCATGCTTTCGGGATCGACATTGCCGTAAACATATCCCCATTTGCCCGACCCATTCAGCGCCACCGAACAGCCCGACTTGCAATTGGTCAGACATTCAACCGGTTTGAGATCAAATGGCAGATCACGCGTGGCACAAAGTTCCTGCATGCGATCAAACAGCGTCTGACCATGTCGCGGATTGCTTGGTGCGTCGGCGTTTGAAGCGGTGCAGGTCGTGCAGATATTCAGGCGTGGCTTAGTCGTCATGCGCTTGGTTCTATCCGGGATACGTTGATGTCAAAACGATGCGGGGCGCGCATCCAATCAGCTTGCAGCCGGTTTGGTCAAGTCATCATCAAATTGATGGGCGACATATTTCTGAATGGCGCTGGCAAGCTGGCGATTGACCAGTGGATGCGCATCATCTGCGAGCATCACCGCAACACCGACCGCGGGCAGTGGTGGGAAGCCATCACGGGCATCAAGGATTTTAAACTCGTCCGTCACGCTGGCAGCGGCAAGGGCGGCAACCCCCAAACCCATCCCGCACCAGATGAAGCATCGAGGCCGCCTGGCGCGAGGTGGCATAAAGATTGAACGCGCGGTTGGATTTCGAAAAGGCATCAATCGCCCATGCATGGAATTTGCAATCCTCGGCCGGAAGAACAAGCGGCAGCGGATCGAGATGATGCTGATTATGGATCGGTGATGTCACCCAGACACCCGGTTCATGGCGCAGGAAATAACCCTCTTCGCCGTTTTCCGAGCGGCTGATGATCGACAGATCCAGTTCACCCTGATCAAGCATCCGACGCAAAAGGATGGTCGGATTGACCGACACAAAAAAGCGCGCGCTTGGATGCACGGCACTGATGGCGCGCAGAACAATTGGCAAAATCTTTTGCGCATAATCATCCGGGCAACCGATGCGGATCGGGCGGGTGACCTCCTGGGAGCGCAACTGTCCCATTGCCTCGTCCGTCAGGCTGAGGATCCTTCGGGCATAGCCGACAAAGGTGATGCCTTCGTGGGTCAGTTGGACATTGCGGCCATCACGCTCAAACAGCTTGTTATCGACCAGTTCTTCAAGGCGCTTCATCTGCATGGAGAAAGCCGATGGCGTGCGACCAATGCGGTCGGCTGCACGGTTGAAGCTGCCGCATTCGGCAAAGGCGACAAAGCTTCTGAGCAGGTCGGAATCCATGGCTTCCCCTTTGATCAGAAAATTTGATCAAGAAAGTTGAACAATAAGGTCAAAACTATTCGATTGTCGGATGGCGATCCAGCGGCAAATATCAAACCCGGCCGGCCAATGCAGTTAACGAGTGTTCTCAACGCATGTGCCACAAGGATTATCACAATGATTTTGAATGACTATTTGATGTCGGGGAACGGCTATAAAGTCCGTTTGATGCTTTCGATGCTGGGTCAAAAGTTCGAGTATATCGAACGTGACATCATGAAAGGCGAAACCCGCACGCCAGAATATCTTGAAAAGGTCAACCCGAACGGCAAAATCCCGGCACTTGTCCTTGATGACGGCAGGAGCCTGGCTGAAAGCAACGCCATCCTGATCTATCTGGCTGAAGGCACCAATTTCATCCCCGAGGATGCCTATGAGCGGGCGGATATGATGAGCTGGCTGTTCTTTGAACAGTATGACCATGAACCGAACGTTGCCGTTCTGATTTCCTGGTATGAGATCAAAGGGCTGCCGGACCATGCCGATATTCTGGAGCCGATGAAGCAGGCAGGTGCCAAGCGTGCGCTTGATCTGATGGAAAAGCGTCTTTCAGGTCATAACTGGCTGGTGGGTGAGTCACTGACCATTGCCGATATCTCGCTTTATGCCTACACGCACCGGGCCGAACTTGGCAAAATCAGCCTTCAGCCTTATCCGGGTATTCGCGCATGGCTTGATCGGTTCTCTGCTGTGCCGGGGTACGTTCCGATCACCTGGACGCCGTAAAACCAAAAAAGTAGCCACCACAAACAGGGATTTCGCCCAAGGTCGGGGGAAGTCGGGGAAGGGTTTCCCCGCCTGTGGTGGCTGAGTACCCTGACATGACTAAGGGGAACGTCAGGATGGCGGTACGTGGTTTAGGCCGTTTTCAGAAGCTTTTCGGGCAAAAGCGGATCGGTCTGGGCTGCTGAACTGCGTGCCTTGAAGCGCGCAAAGGCGCTTTCGACATGGGGGGCGTCGGTCAGCATTTCTGCCCCGCCGGGCATTGCACCCAGATAATGGATCATCGGCATGATCATCATGTCGGGGATGGTGAAACGGTCACCAAAAAGCCAGCCATCGGCATAGGCTGTGTTCAAGACCTGCAGGTCATAGCGGATGTGATCGGCCATCTTGTTCATATGGATGGCAAAGCCCGGATCATGACGTTTGGCGTCATCGGCAAAGACCATCGGAATGACGAAATTACGGATGATGTCCTGATCGAGCTGGGTCATCGCAAGGCTGATCCACTGGTTCATACGCGCGACCTTTTGGGCACTTACCGGGCGCAGGAGTGGTCCCGGGAAGTTGTCATCGACATAGCGGCAGATGGCCGCAGTTTCATACAAAACAAAGGGCCCGTGTGTCAGGACCGGCACCTTGCCGAATGGATTGTTGTGCAAAAGCTCAGGCGTTGGCGGATGGCCGGGTGGCTGGACATTCCGGCTGCTGAAGTCAAAGGCGATTTCCTTTTCAAGACAGGCGATACGCACCGTACGGGTCAGGCTGCTGCGCGGCATTCCGATGATTGTGACGTCCGACATGGCAAGGTCCCTTTGTGAAGACGTGAACTTGCAGTCAGGATTACGGCATCCATAATATGTTCAAGAACATATTATTCGGATGTGCCATGGTGGCTTCGTTGCCCAACCCGACATTCGATGACGTGATGGAGTTCGAAATGCCCTATGCACCGACGCACAAGGCCAAAACCCGCATTCGCATTGTGAATGCGGCGAGTGCGTTTTTTAAAAAATACGGCTTTGAAAATGTCACGATTGATCAGGTGATGGCGGCCGCCGGGCTGACGCGCGGCGGGTTTTACGCGCATTTCAAAAACAAGGAAGACCTGTTTGTTGCCTGCGTTGAAAGCGGCATGTCGCTTTTGTCATCGCCGGTGCTGGCGAAACTGCGCAAGGCCGAAAAACAGGGCAAGGACTGGGTGACATCCTTTGCCGAGCTTTACCTGTCGAAGGTTCATATTGAAAACCCTGATCTTGGCTGTGCCTTGCCGACGTTGTCGGCCGAAGTGTCGCGTTCGGGCGATCTGGCGCGTGCCGCCTTTTCCAAGCTGGTCGATCAGGCATCGGGGCGCTTGGGCTGGAAACTTGCCAAGGAGGATGGCGTTCCGGGTATGGATAAACCGATCCCGGTTGATGGCGAGGCGGAACAGCCCGATCTGCCAGATGGATATCGCGAGGAAGCAACATCGATGCTGGCGATGATGGTGGGCGCGGTTGTGTTGAGCCGGGCGGTTGATGAAACGACGGCTGAAGACATTCTGGCCGCAACACGCAGCACAATTTTGCAGGCCCGGGATCGACTGCCAAGCGCGACGGGTCAGAAAACCGGTTGATTAGTCGTAAAAGCCTGCCAGGATTTCGGCATAGATTTTCACAAGGTTTTCGATGTCATCGACCATGGCGTGTTCGTCGACCTTGTGCATGCTTTGCCCGACCAGGCCAAACTCGGCGACTTCGGTGTATTTCTGAATGAAGCGTGCGTCCGACGTGCCGCCGGTCGTGCTCATTTCCGGGCGTTTGCCGGTGACTTTTTCCGAGGCATCGGCAATCAGGTTTGCAAGCTTGCCCGGATTGGACAGGAATGCTTCACCGGAAATCTTGACCTTGAGGTCATGCGCGCCGGCATGTTCGGCACAGACATCCTCGATCCATTTTTTAAGATCCGCCCCTGTGTGCTGATCATTGAAGCGGATGTTAAAGGCGGCACTAACCTTGGCCGGAACAACGTTGGTTGCGGCATTTCCGGCATCAACCGTGGTGATTTCAAGGTTGCTCGGCTGGAAATGCTCGGTCCCCTGATCAAGCTCGCGCGAATTCAAAACATCAAGCGTCTTGATCATGCGCGGGACCGGGTTATCGGCCAGATGCGGATAGGCAACGTGGCCCTGCGCACCATAAACCGTCAGCCAGCCGGTTATGGAGCCACGGCGGCCGACCTTCATCATCTCGCCAAGGTATTTCGGATTGGTTGGTTCGCCCACCAGACAGGCATCGAGTTTTTCGCCCTGCTGATCACACCATTCGACAAGTTTGACCGTGCCATTAACCGCATCGGCTTCTTCGTCACCGGTGATCAGGAACGAAATTGATTCATCGAAATCCGGGTGAGCCGCAAGAAACGCATCAACCCCGCCGACAAAGCAGGCAATGCCGGTTTTCATATCCACTGCACCGCGGCCAAACAGGCGACCATCCATGACTTCGCCTCCGAATGGGTCGACAGTCCATGCGGCAACGTCGCCGGCTGGTACAACATCGGTATGGCCAGCAAAGCAGAAATTGCGGCCCTTGGTACCAAGACGGGCATACAGATTGTCGATGGCATCACTGCCATCGCCATCAAAGACCTTGCGCGTACAGTCAAAGCCGCGGGCTTCGAGCGCCTTTTGCAACACATCAAGCGCGCCTTCATCAGCCGGGGTGACCGACGGGCAGCGGATCAGGGATTGTGCAAGTTCAAGCGCGGTCGACATTGGCGGTCTCGTATCTGTAAGCGGTCGGAAAATGCGGAAAAGGGCAAAACGGACTGGCCGTTTTGCCCCTTATAAATCATTGCGAAGTGTGGTGACAGAAATCAGTCACGCAGCAATTCATTGATCGAGGTTTTCGAGCGGGTCTTTTCATCAACGCGTTTGATGATGACCGCGCAATAAAGGCTCGGCCCCGGCGTTCCATCCGGAAGCGGCTTGCCAGGAATGCTGCCCGGAACGACGACCGAGTATGCCGGAACGCGACCAACAAAGGTCTCGCCCGTGGTGCGGTCGATGATTTTAGTCGATGCGCCGATGAAGACACCCATGGAAATCACGGCACCTTCTTCGACGATGACACCTTCGACGATTTCCGAACGTGCACCGATGAAGGCATTGTCTTCGATGATGACCGGGCCGGCCTGAAGCGGCTCAAGCACGCCACCGATACCCGCACCACCCGAAAGGTGAACGTTTTTGCCGATCTGTGCGCAGGAACCAACGGTTGCCCAGGTATCGACCATCACGCCGGTATCAACATAAGCGCCAAGGTTAACAAAGGACGGCATCAAAACGGTGCCCGGTGCGACATAGGCCGAACGGCGCACGATGCTGCCCGGAACGGCGCGGAAGCCAGCAGTTTTGAACTCGGCTTCGCCCCAACCTTCGAACTTGGACGGAACCTTGTCCCACCAGTTGGTGTTTTCGCCCGGACCGCCTGCGATGGTGGTCATGTCATTGAGACGGAAAGACAGCAGAACCGCCTTTTTGGCCCACTGATTGACAACCCATTTGCCATCGGTTTTTTCGGCAACACGCAGTTCGCCGGAATCCATGGCGCCAAGCGTCTGTTCAACAGCCTTGCGGATTTCACCCTGGGTGGAGGAGTTGATTTCGTCGCGGTTTTCCCAGGCGACGTTGATCACGCCTTCAAGCTCGGTTCTGTTCATTTTTCGAAGGTCCTTGCGGTCAGCCAAAATTGCGTCGGCGGAGAATGGTCAAACCCGACCTTGAAGTCAACTCCGCCAGTTTACGTAGAAACGCCTGTTTCAGGCAGATTTCCGTTCCTGATGCTTGTCCTGCCCACCTATCCCGTCCCATGGGCGCGATAGAAATAGCCGATCACGGGGCCAAGCTCAATCCTGGAACGATGACAAAATGGCTGTTCGCCGGTATTCCCGCTTACGCGCCGGTCGAAAGTCCGCGCAGGAATCCGACCAGATCATCGGTTTCATGATCAATGCGCGGATCATCGCAGCCATCCTGCGCCCAGTCGACATCGGTATGCACCCAGACGGTGGTCATGCCCATGTCCTTGGCCGGCAGCAGGTTTTTGGCCATATCTTCGAAATAGACCGCACGGGTCGGGTCAATGCCATCGCGTGCCAGAAGCAGGTCATAGGGTTCCTGCTTGGGCTTGGGGATGTAATCGGCATCGACAATGTCAAAGATGGTTTCGAAGTGATTGGCAATACCTAGACGGTCCATCACCCGTTCGGCATGACCACGCGATGCATTGGTAAAGATCAGCTTGCGGCACGGCAGATCATCAAGTGCGCGGGCAAGGTCCGGGGCCGCGTCGACCACGGAAAGATCAATGTCATGGACCTTGGCAAGGTAGTCGGCCGGGTCGACTTCATGTTCGGTCATCAGGCCGCGCAAGGTGGTGCCATAACGATGGAAATAGTCCTTTTGCACCCGATAGGCTTCACCAGCCTCTAGCTTTAGCGCGTCGCGAACATATTGCCCGATCAGATCGGAAACCTGTGAGAACAGATTGCAGGCCGCCGGATAAAGCGTGTTGTCGAGATCAAAGATCAGCACACTGTCATTATCAACGCGGGGCAGTGCTGCTGAACGTTTCGGGGCGGTGGTCATGATCAAGGCCTTCCGGAATATGCATGGGTGGACGTACGCGCCTGCGCGCCGACAGTTGTAAGCGATCCTTACGTTCTTGCAAACCATCAGGATCAATCAGGGGTGAACCCGTGGTCATTTGATTTTTGTGACTGAGGCCTGATCGCGGTCAAAACCGGCCCGGGGGTTTAAAAATCCCAACAAGACCAAACATATATGGGTCTGTCGGCTTTTTGGGGTGCGACAGGGTGCACGGCGTTTCGTCTTGGACGTATGGTCTAGATATGATTATCCGTCCGCATAGGAAATATGTGATCTGTAAAACCATTGTTAAGCAGAAACGGTGAAAATGACCAAAAGCCATTAAGGCAATCAGGGTGGTTTCCATGTTCGGGGGAAGGGGAAATCGCTTTTAGATCCGGGCAGCGTGAGAGGGTGCATTGGATAAAATTATCAAAGCTCGAACAACCGAACTGCGGAACGAGCGAAACCGTTTTGCGGCATTGGCGTTTGTTTGGGGGGATCTTCTTCTCGAGCTGGACGGGGATCTGCGCATTGTTTTTGCGTCCGGCGCATCAGACGGGATTTTGGGCCATCGCCCGCAAAACCTTGCGGGGAAATCTTTCACCCAGTTTTTGGCAAAGCAGTATCGCCCGCTTGTGACAGAGATGCTGCAGGTCGCACGCAGGCGCGGGCGGATGGACAATATTCAGGTCCGATTTAACCAGCAGGGCGACATGTTAAGCCCGCCGGTTTCCATGAGCGGCTATTTCCTGCCCGATCTTGGCGATCATTTCTTTGTCGCCCTTCGGGTGGCGATCAATGCCCTGTCGCCTGACGTTGTCGCGACCCTTCAGCGCGATAATATGACGGGGCTTTTGGATGAAGAAAGCCTGTCAAAGGTCGTTACCGAACGCCTTATTGCGCAGCGCGAAACCGGAACCGAACATAAATTCACCCTGATGACGCTTAATGCCTTTGATCCGCTTTGCGAGCGGATGAAACAGGTCGAGCGTGCGGAACTTATGGCCAGTGTCGGTGCGTTTTTGCGTGCGCATTCGGTCGCAGGTGATACCGCCGGGCGATTGGGCAAAGAACAGTTCGGGATGTTGCATCGCCCGGATGTTCCGATTGGTGAACTTGAAAAACGTATTTCCGAATGTGTGCGTGATGCCGATCCGGCCGGGGTCGGCATCGAAGTCAATTCCACCGTGACCGATTTTACCGCCGAACTTATTCCGCCGGGCGATCTTACGCGCGGGGTTTTGTATTCCATCCGGCGGTTCTGTGATCGTCAGGAACACAGCTTTACGTTTTCGCGCCTGATGGGGCAGGCAGATAACCTGGTCAATAATACCTTTTCGGCGATGCAGGATTTCGGCACGCGGATTGACCAACTGAAGTTTGATACGGTCTATCAGCCGATCGTGCGCCTGCCGACAGCCGAAATCCACCATTTCGAGGTGCTTGTCCGCTTCTATGACGATGACGGCAAACTGATCCCGACGCAGGAACTGGTCAATTTCGCCGAGCAGGTCAATATGGTCGATCGGCTTGATCTGGCGATGCTGCGCAGAAACCTTAAATGGATCCGATCACAGCTTGATCAGGGAATTACGGCCCGCGTTGCAGTGAATGTTTCCGGGCATTCATTGGAAAACCCGGATTTCTGCCGGTCCGTGATCGCGCTGTTTGAGCGCAACCGCGATGCGCTTGGTCAATTGATGATCGAGGTCACCGAAACAGCCGAAATCAAGGATATCGATACCGCTGCCAAGTGGATTACCCGGTTCCGTGAATTTGGCGTCGAGATTTGCCTTGATGATTTCGGAACAGGTGCGTCGAACTTCCGCTATCTGAGTGCGATGGATATTGATTATGTGAAGATCGACGGGGAATCGATCCGGCAATCGACCAAGACGGCCAAGGGATTGGCTTTCCTGCGGTCGCTTGTCGATCTGTGTCATGACATCGATGTTGAGGTCGTGGCCGAAATGATCGAAACCGACAAGATGCGCGAACTGGTGACAAAGGCCGGGTTTGACTATGCGCAGGGATATCTGTTCGGAAAGCCCGAGACCGATATCACGCTGTATTGGCGTGATGCCGTCGCAAAGCGCTAAGGCCAAAGTGAACTGAACGCTTTAGGCGGGCCGTGCGCGATGGTGATTGCGCGCGGTCAGTCCTGCAGCGGGGGGCTTTCATCGCTTGATACGCCGTACCTTGCGAGAATGCGTTCATACAGGCCGCTTTCGCGAATGGCGACAAGGCCGGCATTGAGTTCGCTCAACAAGGTTTTCGGATTTTTGGCCTTGCGCGAGATGCAGGAAAAATACGGATTGTTGGAAATCACCTTGGATCGGATCAGCTCGCGACCGGCAATCTTGCGATCTGTCTTGTGCAGTTGAAAATCCATCGGCGCCTTATAGGACAGCGCAACATCGAGCCTGCGTGACAGCAGCATATCAAGAAGGGTTGCTTCGCTGTTCACAACCAGGACATCCAGTCCTGCTTCGCGTGCGCTGGCCTCAAGGCTATAGCCATTAACCACCCCGATGGTCATGTTCTTGGCATCTGCAATTTCTTCAAGTCCGCCAAGAGCACCGTCACCGATGGCATAAAACGCGACCCGGACGTGACCCAGCAGATAGGAATAATAAAGATCTTCCTCGCGTTCGGGCAGGTAGCTGCAGGAACAAAGCCCGTCGACCTGACCGGTGCGGGCAAGGAAATAGGCCCGCTGCCAGGGATAGAACGGCGTGATCAGGGTGATGTTGCGGGTGGCAAATGCCGCACGCAGCACTTCGATGTCATAGCCCGGTATTGGTGCGTTGGCGGTAATCTTTGACGGCGGGAAGGGGTTGCAGGCCAATG
The DNA here is from genome assembly GCF_000948415.1 of Thalassospira sp. HJ. Lineage (GTDB taxonomy): Bacteria > Pseudomonadota > Alphaproteobacteria > Rhodospirillales > Thalassospiraceae > Thalassospira. The sequence continues at coordinate 325,882 of NZ_JYII01000021.1, forward strand.
TGACGGTCTGCTGGTTTCCGGCAGGCGGTATCAGGGAGTTTTGCGCAAATGCCCGGTCGGTATTGCCAAGCAGGAACAGGGCATAAACCAAAAGGCTGATCAAGGTTGCCATTGCGCGCAGCTTTGGGCGCGCGTCAATCGCGGCGCGGTGCAACAGACAATACTGAGAACGTTCGGCCCAATTCATCGCGATTGTGTTCGAACCATTCCAAAAAAATCAACGAAATCAAAATGCTATCACGTTTTGCGCGGGATGTAAGAGTTGAAGCGCGATCAGGTGCATGTCAATCAGTGCGCGAAAAACGAAAAGGCCGGTGATAAACACCGGCCTTTTGCAAGATAACGTCGATATATACGGCGCTTATTCGGCGGCTTTTACTTCCGCACTGTTGCGGATGGCCGCTTCGCGTACATCGTCGGTGACATGTTCTTCGAACTTCGCGAAGTTCTTTTCGAACAGGCCGGTCAGGTTCGCAGCAGCCTTGTCATAGGCAGCCTTGTCGTTCCAGCTTTCACGCGGGTTCAGAACTTCTGCCGGGATATCGCCGCAAGCGGTCGGATAGGCCAGACCGAAGTACGGATCGGTTGCGAATTCGGCACTTTCCAGATCGCCATTCAGCGCCGCATTAAGCAGGCCACGGGTATAGGCAATCTTCATGCGCGAACCAACGCCATAGCCGCCACCGGACCAGCCGGTATTGACCAGCCAGCAATTGGCTTCGTGTTTTTCCATCATTTCACCAAGCAGCTTGGCGTAGACCGACGGATGACGCGGCATGAACGGCGCACCAAAGCAGGCAGAGAACGCAGCGGTCGGTTCCTTGACACCTTTTTCGGTGCCGGCAACCTTCGCGGTGTAGCCCGACAGGAAGTGGTACATCGCCTGTGCCGAGGACAGTTTTGCGATCGGCGGCAGAACGCCAAACGCATCACAGGTCAGCATGATGATGTTTTTCGGATGGTTGCCACGGCCGTCTTCCGATGCGTTCGGAATGAATTCGATCGGATAGGAAGAGCGGGTATTTTCGGTGTGACGGGCATCGTCAAGGTCAAGCTCGCGCGACTGCTTGTTCATCACAACGTTTTCAAGAACGGTACCGAAACGCTCGGTGGTGGCAAAGATTTCCGGTTCTGCTTCTTTGGAAAGCTTGATCACCTTGGCGTAGCAGCCGCCTTCAAAGTTAAAGACGCCGTCTTCGCCCCAGCCATGTTCGTCATCACCGATAAGGGTGCGCGACGCATCGGCCGACAGGGTGGTTTTACCGGTGCCCGACAGGCCAAAGAAGATGGCGGTGTCGCCGTCCTTGCCCATGTTGGCCGAGCAATGCATCGGCATAACGCCCTTGGCCGGCAGGATGTGGTTGAGAACCGAGAAGATCGATTTCTTCATTTCGCCGGCATACCAGGTGCCGCCGATGATGATCATTTTGCGTTCGAAGCTGACCATGACGAAGACTTCGGAGCGGGTGCCGTCGACTTCCGGGTCGGCCTGAAGGCCAGGTGCGTGCAGAATGGTGAATTCCGGCGCGAAATCGCGCAGTTCTTCTTTCTGCGGCTGGATGAACATGTTGCGCGCAAACAGGTTATGCCATGCATTTTCGTTGATCACGCGAACCGGCAGGCGGAAACGCGGATCGGAACCGGCAAAGCAATCCTGAACGAACAGTTCGGTGCCCTGGAAATATGCGCGCACTTTCTGATACAGGCGCTCAAATACTTCCGGGCTGACCGGGCGGTTTACATCGCCCCAATCGATATCTGCCTTGGTGCTTTCTTCTTCAACGACGAAGCGGTCAAGCGGGGAACGGCCGGTATGTTCGCCAGTCAGGGCGACAAAGGCACCGCCTTTGGCGATTTTACCTTCGTTGCGACGGATCGCATGTTCATAAAGGCCTGCAGCGTCAAGGTTCCAGTGAACGGCGCCAAGGTTTTTGAGGCCATGAGTTTCAAGGCCTACACGGCTGACAACGGGTCCTGATTGCAGCACGAATCTCTCCTGGTGGGAATTAAAAGAGCTGGGGCTTAATGTCCTATTTTACACAACAAATTGTGGGTAATTCGTTGTGTTGAGATATATTGTTACAAAGGTGTCTTAAAAGCAACCGCCACTTTTGCCTAATACCTAGGAAAACGTAAGAGTTTTTGCGTTTGCGAAAATTACATTTTCAGGGTCGCGGCTTTAATGTTCGGAATGCAAATGGTCCTACTTATGCGCGCGAAATTTTGCACATTTCGACCAAAATATCGCGTGCGTCACCCGGAGTCATAATCGGTCGCGGGAAGTCGATTCTTAGCGGTGCGATATCAGAGGCATCAGAGGTCAGAACCATACCGTCGCAATCAATTGATTGCATCTGCCAACCCCCATTCGCATCGGCTTTGGTGTAATGGCCGACAATGTCACGCAGGGCATCAAGATGATCGGCATTCATGTGCGAGACGATCCCGTCATGGCCTTCCGTCAATGCGGTAACATCAACCGGGATGAATTTGTCCCCTGACAAGCGGCGTTGTTTGCCAAATCCGCCCACCCAATAGATTGCCGCGACATTGATCCGGTAAAAGCCGAAATCGGCAAACCCGGCATATTGTGCGGCATCCGGATGGGCCTGCAAATACCGCTGGCGAACCCGGTTCAGAACTTCGGGGGTGGTCACGCGGTTGGCTTCGCCAAACACAGTCAGTCGGGCGGTATCGGTCTGAATGGCGGCATCAGGTGCAGGTGATGTGATCAGGTCTGCCTCGGTCACAACAAGGGAAACACGGTTGTCTGCCATGATGTGGTGGGTGTGATCGGCAAGCTCGGAAATCAGCAGGATCGGGCTGCCGTCGATGTCACAGGCCGGAACGACCATTGATGCCGTTGGCCAGCCGTCACCAAGCTGCTTGTGGTCATGGGCAATGGTCGCAAGCACACCGCGCGCAGCACGGCGCAACATCTGGCGCAGGGCGGATGAGGATGGAGCTGTTTCAGACATCGTTTGGGTCATCCCTTGTGTTTCTCAAGAGATATCGCCAACCGGCCTAGCTCGCAACCGAACGTCATTCAACTGTTTTCATACGTGCAAATTAAATGCATTTATTAACTCAAAGGTTGAAAATCAACGCGTCGTTCGTACGTGTAAATGGCAGGTAGATTTTCAAAGATCACCCTGCATTGGGAAAAGTTACGAAATTTGCGTGAAGACGGTCTGGAACAGCGGTTCAACTGACCCCATATCGAAAATTAAATGTTACTATATGATGGTATAGATTTCGGTTTCTGGAAATTCGCTTCGTGCCGTTTCACGGGTGTGTTCCATCAATACCCCAATAAAAACAAAGCCTTTGGTCGAACGGGTTTTCCGGGGATGCCATCGCGAATGAGTAAGGGAAGCAATATTGGTAGAGCCGGCAAGAATTGAAACCTGGCCCTCCGAGGCAGGTTGCAGCATTGAAAATGAACCTCAAACAGAAGCAAAGTGGCGCATTCTGGTTGTCGATGATGACACGGATGTGCATGAGGCGACCGACTATGCGCTTTCACGTGTCAAGATCCTTGGACGGTCTCTTGAGCTGATCCATGCCTTCTCCGCCGGAGAGGCGCTGAAAATCCTCCGTGAGGAAGCCGACATTGCGGTAATCCTTCTGGATGTTGTGATGGAACGTCCCGATAGCGGGTTGCGGCTGGTCGGGGAAATCCGTGCCGAAGGGTATCGGGAACAGCGCATTATCCTGCGCACGGGCTATCCTGGCGATGCCCCGGAAAAGGAAGTCATCCGCGATTACGAAATAGACGACTACTGGTCAAAGGACGAGCTGACGCGAACCCGCCTCGTCACGTCGCTTACCACAGCCATCAGATCGGTTGACTATATCCGGGCGCTCAAGGGAACGCGTGCCGGTTTGGAAATGGTGATCGAAGGCACGCAGTACCTTTACAAGAACAAGAGCCTCGATCTGTTTGCTGAAGGTGTTCTGACCCAGCTTGCCGCGATTTTGCGTGTCAGTCCGGGGGGCGGAATCTGTGCGCTGGCCCAGCATCCAGACAAGGAAGATGAACTGATCGTTCTTTCAGGGATTGGTCGTTTTGCCCCGCATGTCGGCAGCAAGTTGTTCGAGGTCGATGATATCGACAAGGATCTGGTTTTCCAGAGCTTGAAAAATGATCAGGCACCGGTGGTTTCTGAAAATAAGGTAGTATTCAGCCATCAGAGCGAGACCGGCCGACGGTTGCTGATCTATTTTGTGCACGAGCAGATCCTGAGCCGGCAGGACGTTGTTCTGACCGAGGTTTTCGTTACCAATCTTGCGATCTGTTTTGACAACCTTGCCCTGATCACCGAACTGGGTGAACTGGCCTTTGTTGATCAGCGGGTTGGAATTCCCAACCAGAACGCCTTTGACCGTGAACTGATGAATATCACGCGCAGTGACAGCAATCATGCGCTGGTTGCCATGGTTGCGATCGAGGATGCCGCCGAACTTGTCGTCGCGTTTGGTGTAAATTACTTCGAAGAAATCATGAGTGCCGTTTATGAGCGCCTGCATGCTGTGGTGGGCGATAATGTGTTGGTGGCCCGGGTTGCGGAATACACACTGGGGCTCGTTGACAGCAGCGGCGAGTTTGAAGTTTCGAACGCTGAGAAAATCTTTGAGGAACCCTTCGAAGTTGCGGGAAGTCAGTTGGTTGTACAGGCGACCATTGGTGTTGTGCGCGGCAATCCGTTGGGACGGCGTTCAAGTGATATCCAGCGCGCAGCGAGGCTTACGCTTCTAAAACAAAAACAGAAAGGTCCGGGCGGAACGGCCGAGTTCGAGCCATCCATGGCCGACGACGTACAGAATTCTTTACGTCTGATCGGAAAGTTGCGTCAGGCCGTTCAGGATCGGGTTTTGACCTTTGTTTTCCAGCCCAAGGTCCGATTGGCGACTGGGGAGGTTGTTGGTTCCGAAGTGCTGTGCCGCTGGATGGATGACGGCGAACCGGTTTCGCCCGGCCGGTTTATTCCGGTGGCAGAGCGGTCTGGATTGAGTGGTGAAATTACCTTCCAGTGCCTTGAGGCCGTCAGGGAAATGGACCGACGTTTGCAGCAGGAAAACCTTCCACCGCTTAAGGTGGCAGTGAACCTTGCCGCGAACGATATCGCCGATATGGATTTTGTTGATCAGTTGCTTGCCGTTTGCCACCAACACGGACTTGGTCCGGAAACCGTCAGCTTTGAAATCACCGAGACCCAGCATTTTACCAATGACAGTGAAGCAACTGCCTGCGTGCAGAAACTGGCAAAGCATGGGTTTGAGCTTTGGCTTGATGATTTCGGCACGGGATATTCGTCCCTGACGCATCTCGATATCTTGCCGGTCGGTGGCATCAAGATCGACAAGTCCTTTATCAATGTCTTGTCAGAAGGCAGACGGCCTAGCCATGTGGCGGAAACTGCGGCCGGCATTGCGCAAACCCTTGGCCTTGCGTCTGTCGCGGAGGGTATCGAAACCCGTGATCAACATACAATTTGTCAGGAACTTGGAATCGAGTTTGCCCAAGGGTTCCTTTATAGCCCGGGCCTAAGCCCCGAAAAATATGTCGAGTGGTTGAAAAACTGGAGCCTGAACGAGTGGGCGGATTATGGTCGAAACTGAACCACAAACCTCAACCAACACAGAGGCCGCAATCCCGCTGATTGATGGACGGGAGTCGCGATGGTTTCAGAACGGCTATTTCTGGCGCGTTACCGGCATTGTGGCACTGATCGGGATGTTGTTGTTTTCCGGCTTGATGGTGTTCTGGCCTACGGTTGAAGGCAGCAGGGAAGACGAACAGACCGTCCGACGTCTGGTTGTTGATGTTACGCACCGTTCTGCGGACATACAGCAATGGTATGAAACGGCCATTCAAACCGTGACTATGTCGATCTTGCATCCTGCAGTGCAAAACTTCCGATCCCGTCCGGACGAAGCGGTCGCTTATTTTCAAACGCTTGCCGCTGAGGTGCCGCGGTTCAGCCAACTCCGTATTGTATCGCCATCGGGAATAGAAGCCCTACGGGTTGATGCGCGCGGCGACGATATCATCATCATACCGGATGACGGATTACAGGACAAATCAGGTCGGTATTACGTCGAAGCAGCAAAATCACTACGTCCCGGGCAGATCTATGTCAGCAAGCTCGACCTGAATGTTGAGAATGGCGAAATCGAAGTGCCGCACCGCCCGACGACAAGGATTGTGGCCCCGATCATTGCGAACAATCAGGAAGTATCGGGCTATCTGATTGTCAATCTGGATATGGCGACGCCACTGACCGCATATGGCGTTGCGCCCGATGGCGTGATGCGTACCGAACTGATTAATCATGAAGGGTACTGGTTGGCCGGGGCGGAAGATGACCGCAACTGGGGATTCATGCTTGAGCATAATGCCTCGGTCAAGCAGTCCGACCCGGAGCTTTGGCAGCGCATTGCTGCAGTAGATCACCAGGGCGGCTTTGAGTTGGACGGGAAGATTTACGAAGTAGAAACAATTTCGGTTTCCCCGATGCTAAACGCAATTTCTAGTGACGACGTGCATGCGGCCAGTACGCGGTTTCATCTGGTCGGGAGTGCCCTGTCCTATCAGCCGTGGGCTGGAAATATTGCGATCAAGACAGTCTTTGTCGCCTTCATGGTGATGTTGATTTGTGGGTTATCGGGCGGGGTTGGCTACCTGATGCTCCGCCGCAGGCAGGCAGCACAGCTTCAGGTTCTTTTGACCAAGGATCTGTTGTTAAAAGGACGCATGGCATCCCTTGGTCGAATTGTTGCCGGGGTTTCACATGAAATGCGCTCCCCGCTTGGCAATGCGCTTACGATCAGTACGACAATGTCTGAGGACCTTCAGGAATTGCAGCAACACCTTGCTAAGATCGATGAAGGCGATGAAGAACGCGTAGAGATAATTGCAGCTCTTTTGGAAGGGAACAGGATTCTACAAAAGAACATTCAACGTACCAGAGAACTTCTGAAGCACTTTAATCAGACAGCTACAGATCAAAGTGTGCACACTCAACGTGTTTTCGATCTGGTCAAAGTCGTTACCGATCTGGCTGAAACCTTGCGCAACCAATTGGCAAAAACGGGCGTGGAGCTAAGCACAGCGTTGCCCGCGGAAGCGCGGATGAACAGCTTTAGCGATGCGGTGGATCAGGTAATCCTCAGTTTGATCATGAATGCCCATCAGCATGCCTTTGTTGGACGTGAAAAAGGCGCGATCAGTATTCGGGTCAGCGAGCGTGATGCGGACGAATACCAGATTGAAATTGCCGATGATGGCGTCGGGATTTCGCCAAAAAATCAGGAAAGGATTTTCGAACCGTTCTGGTCACTGGATGCGACCACTGGCGGCAGCGGACTTGGTCTGGCGATCACGATGAATGTCGTGCAGAACACACTAGGCGGTCAGATCAAGGTTTCATCAATACCCGGATCGGGGACGGTGTTCCGGATGTTCTTGCCAAAGGTTGCCCCGACACGGATGGGAAAACATGAAAGCCCGTTTGCGGTTGAAAGCCAGACGGCGCTGATGTCAGCAAATACGAGTGAATCGACCTGACACGGTGTTGATCAGGAAACAGCGGCGTTTTTCTTGTGGTCGGCGCGGCGTTGCTTTGACTTGGTGATAACGCGCTTTTTGGTGCCGTCGCTCATGCCCATCCAGGCACCGATTTCATCGCCAGTGCGATAACATCCCATGCAATAGCCCGATTTCGGGTCGAGCACGCAGGTGCCAATGCAGGGGGATTTAACGGGCATGACGACGGGCCTGTAAGCGGGAATACAAGATTTCATCGCCATAAAAAGCAGTTTCGCACGCAGGGATCAAGGGGGGATGATCCCCACGCGCGAACCAAACCGGACATTGTTGGCTTTGATGGCCGGTTCAGGTGATTTAAAGGCGGTCGAACCAGTCGCGGATCTGACGGTCGGCCTCTTCGCGTTCAACGCCATAGGCTTCCTGAATCAGTCCGACCAGCTTGTCGCGCTGTCCATCGACGGCATTGACGTCATCATCGGTCAGGCGACCCCACTGGCTTTTGACGTCACCGCGCAGCTGTTTCCAGCGTCCTTCGATTTGGTCCCAATTCATGGCTTTCTCCTGCTTTGGTTGACGGTTGCTCGTGTTTCCGGCTTTGCGCCGTGTATGAGAGTCAACGATGTGGCGCGCATCTTGTTCCAAATCGGTTTTGGCGTTTGGGGGCAAATTTCCGCGATCAACATTGCCCGTGGTGTGCTTGCCTTATCGCGCCCGGGCGGGTATAGCCCCATGCAGTTTGTTTTTTATGGAGTTGGTTTCGCACTGGCCGGAGTTCGGGTGTGGTGCGGCACGGAGGAAGATATGCGCGGCTATTTCGGGATTGGAATTGAAGGGGCAAGCAAGCCTTTGAATGTGGGCACCCTGTTTCGTTCTGCCCATGCCTTTGGCGCAAGCTTTGCGTTTACGGTGGATGCAGATTTCCGTGAGGAACGCTCCAACATCACCGACACATCGAAGTCGGGCGAACAGATGCCCTACTACCACTTCCCGGATCACAAAAGCCTGCTTATGCCGCAAGGTTGCCGGATGGTTGGTGTTGAACTGACCCCGGATGCGATTGAACTGCCAAGCTTCAAGCATCCGTCACAGGCGGCCTATATCCTTGGTCCGGAACGCGGGAACCTGTCAGATGAAATGCAGGAACAGTGCGATTTCATCATCAAGATCCCGATGAGCTTCTGTGTGAATGTGGCAATTGCCGCCAATATCGTGATGTATGATCGCCTGATCAGCCTCGGCCGGTTTGCGCCGCGCCCGGTCCGTGCCGGTGCGCCGACCGAACCGAAACCCGAAGCACATTATGGCGGCTGGATTTCGCGTACGCGCGACAAACGCAAAGGCGATCCGGAACAATACCGTCAGGCCCCGCCGCCGGATTATTCGGTCATTGACGGGTCACTGGATGATGACGACGCCTGATTGCGACATCGTTCCAAGCTGATCGCAACAAAACCTGGGTAAAAAGAAGCAACGGCCGTTAGGGAGGAGCACGGCCGTTGCTGTGTGTGATCTGCGGGATTGCTGTGCCTTTGACAGGGGGGGCTTGGCACGCATCGCAGATCAGGGTGCAGTGATATCTATCAGGCGGCCTTGCTGTCGTTTGCGGCCACGTCCTTGTTTGTGTTTGTCGTTTCGTCCTGTTCGTCGGTTTCTTCGTCGGGGCGGTTGCCATGCGGGTTGCGCAGAAGGTTGGCAATCATTCGCATGCCGACATCGCCCTGCAGGGTCAAAAGGCTTTCAGGGTGGAACTGCACGGCACTGATCGGCAGCGACTTGTGGCGGATGCCCATGATCACCCCGTCGTCACTGCGCGCCGTTACCTTGATATCGGCGGGCAGTTCAGCGGCCTTGGCAAACAGGGAATGATAACGTCCGACAACGATGTCATCGGGCAGGCCATCAAACAGCGGATCAGTTGTATCGAGTTTCACCTTTGACGGTTTGCCATGCATCGGTGTGACAAGTTGGCCGAGTGACCCGCCAAAGAATTCGACAATCCCCTGTAGACCCAGACAAACCCCGAATACTGGCAAGCCTGCGGCAAGGGCGCGTTCGATGCTGTCACGCAGGTGATAGTCATCCGGGCGCCCCGGACCAGGCGACAGGAACACCAGATCGGGTTTGAAATCCTCAAACGCCTGATCGGGGAAGCCTGGACGCAGTGTGAGGGTTTCAGCCCCCGTGGCACGGATGTAGCTGGCAAGGTTTTGCACAAAGCTGTCTTCGTGATCGATCAGAAGCACGCGTTTGCCAATGCCCGAGCTTGCCGGATCAATGGCAACCTCGTCCTTGGCATCACGGGTGACGGCATCAATCATTGCGGAAGCCTTGAGCACGGTTTCGGCTTCTTCGGCATCAGATTCGCTATCAAACAAAAGCGTCGCGCCAGCGCGGACTTCGGCGACACCCTGTTTGAGGCGCACGGTCCGAAGGGTCAGGCCGGTATTAAGATCACCATTGCACAGAACAGCTCCGATCGCCCCGCCATACCATGCACGCGAACTGCGTTCGACGGCCTCGATATGTTTCATGGCAGCGCGTTTCGGCGCGCCGGTTACAGTCACGGCCCAGCAATGGGTCAGGAAGGCATCCAGCGCATCAAACCCGTCACGCAGACGGCCTTCGACATGGTCCACCGTGTGGATCAGGCGCGAATACATTTCGATCTGACGACGACCGAGAATGCGGATGCTGCCCGGTTTGCAAACGCGCGCCTTGTCGTTGCGATCAACATCGGTACACATGGTGAGTTCTGATTCTTCCTTGGCGGAATTGAGCAATGTGCGGATGTTTTCGGCATCCTCGATCGCATCACGGCCACGCGCGATGGTGCCGGAAATCGGGCAGGTTTCGATGCGTTGTCCTTTCACACGCACATACATTTCGGGTGATGCGCCAATAAGATGTTCGCCGTCCCCCAGATTGATCAAAAAGCCATACGGGGCCGGGTTGCGGCGTTTAAGTCGGCGGAAAATTTCCGATGGTTTGACATCGCACGCGGTGCGGAATACACGGCTGGGTACGACTTCAAACAGCTCGCCGCGGGCAAAGCGATGCTTGGCGTCATCGACAATGGCGGCGTATTCGCCCTGCTTCATGTCGTTTTCGATCACCGCATTGTTGCCGCGTGATGGCGGGTGGGGTTGGGAAATGCGTTCCAGCCCGGCAGTGCTGCGGCCATCAGGGGCGATGAATTCATAATCGATCCGGGTTGCCACACGGGATGCATGGTCGACCGTTACCATCTGATCGGGCAGGAACAGGTGGATGTCCTTGTGATCGACCGGGCGATCCTGGCGCAGGTTGATCTGTTCGAAATGAAGCGCGATGTCATAGCCAAATGCACCATAAAGCCCAAGGCGTTCATCCCCCTTATGCCCGAACAGATCACGCAGTGCACGGACGACGGAAAACAGGCTGGGCTGCTGGCTGCGTTCTTCTTCGGGGAACCAGGAGGCCGGCTTTTTGACTACGCCATAAAGACCGTCTTCGCCATTGGTCAGGCTTTCGACATGCGGGTGATTTTCAAGGGCACCCGAAATGACATCAAGCAGGACCTGCCCGCGATCATTGAGCGCATGAACAGCAAAGCCGCGTTCACGCCCGACGATTTCAAGTGGCGGAGCGTCAAAGCCCATATCCCAACGTGAATAGCGCCCCGGGAATTCATAGCTTGAAGACAGCAACACGCCCTTGGTGCCATCAAGGGCATCAATCAGGCCTTCGGTTGCGTTTTCATAAGCCACTTCGGTCATGCGGCGGATGACGGCAACACCGCCATCGGTGGTGTAACGGTATTCGCTGCTTTCGGTCGAAGGGCCGGTCTGGGTGGTCGGGGTCGTCACGTTTGTTACTCCTGAGTGGGCCTTACGCCGCAGGAGCCATGTGATCGTCAGAAAAGGAAAAAGGTCTGAAAACACAAAGCCGCCTGCAAGAATGAGGCGGCCGGTATGTTTAGGGCATGAGTATTGGCCGCCCGCTTAAGCGAGCCACCACCAACGATTTGCAATAAGGGTCGGGTTCATGCCGTGTGTTTTCATGCCCCAACCATGTGCCCAAAAAGCACAGGCGTCAAGACTTTTGCGGCGGGGGTGTTGTTTCGGCATCGCGCAGCTCAAGATGAAGTGGCTGATGGCAATGTGGACAGGTCAGGATTTCGTCGCTTTCATTGCGATGGACATCGCGGATGTCTTCGATGATCCATTGCGCCTGTTCTTCACTGATGCCGAGTTCTTCCTGATGGGAACGCAGTTTGTGCCGGACCCGTTCGGTCAGACGTTTGCCCAGCAACTGCCGGGTGGCCTGATGACGGTATTCACTTTCACGGCGGCGCAGTTCGGCGTTAAAGGCCGATGCCAGAATACCGGCTGGTACGGCAACAATCCCGATCCCAGTGAGCGAGATGACACTGGCAAGAAACTTGCCAAATGGTGTGACGGGTACAACGTCGCCATAGCCCACCGTGGCAAGGGTGATGACGCTCCAGTAAAGGGCGTCAAGCAGGTTGGCGAACTGTTCGGGTTGGGCTTCGTGTTCGGCGATATAAATCGCGCCGGCACTGAACACCAGCATACAGGCCAGCGCCGCACTGGCCGCGCCAAAAATGCCAAGCTGCTGGCGAAAGACCAGCAACATCAATTCAAGCCCGGTGGAATAACGGGTGAATTTCAACAAACGCAGCAAGCGAACAATACGGATAAAGCGCAGATCAATGCTGGTGAAGAACCACAGGAAGATCGGCAGGATCGCCAGAAGGTCGATCAGCGCCATCGGGGTCAGCATATAGCGCAGACGCGCAAACCGGCCATCAAAGCGCGGATCATCCGGGGCCGACCAGACGCGCAAGCCATATTCGACAGCGAAAATCAGCGTGCAGATGATTTCGATCGCGGCAAACAGAAAGAAGTAGCGCTCGGCAAAGACCTCGACCGAATCAAAGATCACCGAGACGACATTGATGATGATCGCACTGGCCAGAACCAGATGCACCAGCAGCGAAAAGCGCGACTCCCGGTCGACACCATGCAGAAGTTTCTGTGTTCGTGATCGAAGGGTCGGTTTCATAGCACGCGTACTCGGTCCAGGCAATGGGTGCACTATTGCCCGCCAAGTTTTGCGCCAATCATTTCAGAAATGGTTAAACTACCCGACCGGGGTTAATCTGGCGGATCAGTAACCCTTTGCCGCGTGGATGAAATCAGCAATCTTGCGGGCATCCTTGACACCCTTGCTGCGCTCCACGCCAGACGAAACATCGACCCACGGTGCGCCTGAAATCTTTACCGCTTCGGCGACGTTGCTGGGATCAAGTCCACCGGCCAGCATCCAGTTGCTTTTGAAGTTCTGACCGGTCAGAAGCGTCCAGTCAAAGGACACGGCATTGCCACCTGGAAGGACGCTGTCCTTGGGTGGCTTTGCATCAAAAAGCAGGAAGTCGGCAACGCCGTCATAGTTCTTCTTGGCATTTTCAATATCGGCGGCTGTGCTGACCGAGATCGCCTTCATGACCTTGAGGCCAAAGCGTTCCTTGACCTCGGCCACGCGTTCGGGGCTTTCCTTGCCGTGAAGCTGAATGACATCGAGATTGCCCGCGTTGATGGCGTTTTCAAGTGCCTCGTCACCGGCTTCGACAAACAGGCCGACCTTATAGATGCTGTTGGGGACGCGCTCAGTCAGCGTCTTGGCACCCTTAAGCGATATGTGACGCGGGCTTGGCGGGAAAAAAACATATCCAAGGGCATCGGCCCCGGCACTCATGGCGGCAATCGCGGCATCTTCGCTGTTAATTCCACAGATTTTGACCATGCAGCTCATCGGGGCATCCTGTTCTTGTCTTCGCTCTAATCTTGGCAACAAATGCTTGTCGCGTCTGATTGACTTAACAGAAATGACCACGATCCAACAGGATATTTGCGTTTTGGCGTGGCTTTCCACTGGCAGGATAATCATTGCTGCGCTATTTTCCCGCCCATGAGCAAGAACACAGACCCTGCCGCGGGCGAAACCGGCGAAAACACAACCCATTTTGGTTTTCGTGATGTTCCCGAAAGCCAGAAGGCATCCATGGTGCGTGAGGTGTTCGACACTGTCGCCTCCAAGTATGACCTGATGAACGATCTGATGAGCGGGGGGGTGCATCGCTTGTGGAAAGACAGCTTCATCAACGAGCTCAAGCCGCGTCCGGGAATGAAGCTTCTCGACGTTGCCGGGGGCACCGGGGATATTGCGTTTCGCTTCCTGAAAAATGGCGGTGGGTCGGTCACGGTTTGTGACATCAATTACGAGATGCTCCATGTCGGGCGCGACCGCGCGGTTGATCACGGGCTTCTGAAAAACATCAACTGGACGGTGGGCGATGCGCAGAAATTGCCGCTGCCTGATCAGTCGGTTGATGCCTATACCATCGCCTTTGGCATTCGCAATGTGACCCGCATCGAAGAAGCGCTTTCGGAAGCCTATCGCGTGTTGCGTCCGGGCGGAAAGTTCCAGTGCCTTGAATTTTCCAAGGTCGTCGTGCCGGGGTTTGACAAGCTTTACGATACCTATTCGTTCAAGCTGTTGCCTGAAATTGGACGCTTCATTGCCGGTAATCGCGATGCCTATCAGTATCTGGCCGAAAGCATTCGCCAGTTCCCCGATCAGGAAACCTTCGCATCCATGATCCGGGCTGCCGGGTTTGAACGTGTGAAGTACCGCAACCTGTCTGGCGGGATTGCGGCCATTCATTCCGGTTGGCGGATATAAGGGCGTTTGACGCATGATCCGGTTTGTTCGTAACAGTTTCCGCCTGCTTGCCATGGCGCGCACATTGGCGCGCTATGATGCGTTGTTTCCTCTGGCCCTTGTGCCGGGTGGCAAGCTTGTCGCGTTTTTGGCCCGCCTGACAGCACCCTTTTCACGCCGATCCGATCTGCCGCCGGGCAAACGTCTTGCCCGCGCGCTTGAGGAACTTGGTCCGGCTTTCATCAAGCTGGGGCAAACCCTTGCGACCCGGTCTGATCTGATTGGGGATGATGTGGCGGCCGACCTTTCGTCGCTTCAGGATCGCCTGCCGCCCTTTTCGGCCAAAATTGCCAAGCGCATCATTACCGAACAGCTTGCCGAGCCGTTTGACATGCTGTTTGCCGAGTTTGATGAAGAACCGGTGGCCGCAGCATCGATTGCACAGGTGCATTTCGCGACCACGACCGACGGGCGCGAAGTCGCGGTCAAGGTGCTGCGCCCGGACATCCGGTACCGCTTTGCGCGCGACATGGATCTGTTTTACTGGATCGCGGAACTTGTCGAGCTGACCCAGCCGCGTTTGCGCCGCCTGAAACCGATTGAGACGGTCAAGGCGCTTGAAGACAGCGTTCATCTTGAAATGGATTTGCGGTTTGAAGCCGCCGCGGCATCGGAATTCCGCGACAATTTCGAAGATGATCCGACCTATTACATCCCGCAAATTGATTGGGAACGCACCGCCGAACACGTGATGACCATGGAACGGGTCAAGGGTGTGCGTATTGATAATGTCGAGGCGCTTGATCGCATGGGCATTGATCGATCCGACTTGCTTGCCAAGGCCGCCGGGGCGTTTTTCCAGCAGGTTTTCCGCGACGGGTTTTTCCATGCGGACATGCATCCGGGCAACCTGTTTGTCGATGAAAACGGCCGGGTCAGTCTGGTTGATTTCGGCATCATGGGCCGGGTGGACAAGCAGACGCGTCTTTATCTGGCCGAGATGCTTCTGGGCTTTTTGACCCGCGATTATCATCGTGTGGCAGAAGTTCACTTTGAAGCGGGCTATGTTCCGCGCAACCAGTCGCTTGAAAACTTCCAGCAGGCCTGCCGCTCGATTGGCGAGCCGATCCTGGGCAAGGAACTGGCAGACATTTCCGTTGGCCGGTTGTTGGGGCAGTTGTTCCAGATTACCGAACAATTCGGCATGGAAACCCAGCCACAGCTTTTGATGCTGCAGAAAACCATGATCGTTGCCGAGGGGCTTTCACGCATCCTCAGCCCGAACGAGAATATGTGGGAACTGTCGCGTCCGCTGATCGAAGACTGGATGCGTGAAAATCTTGGTCCGGAAGCCAAGATCAAGGAAGCCACCTTGCAGGCCGGATCCATGTTGCGCAGATTACCGCGTGTGCTCGAAGCCGCGGAGCAGGCATCATCGGTTCTGACCGAACAGGGCCTCCGCCTGCATCCGGAAACGGTTGCCGCCATGCGTGGCAAGGCGGGGAATGGCCAGAAAAAGTCAGGTGGTGTGTCGCGCCAGACCCTTGTGATGTGGGTGGCGATTGCGGCCCTGGCCGTGGCGGTTTACCTGAAATAATCAAATCATCCGCGTGGGACCTTCATGATGGCAGATGGCGATAAAACCATTGAAGTCAGTATCGATCGGGCGCGGCTTGATCTTGATTACTGCTATGATTTTATCGCGGCGTCCTATTGGTCTGGTGGGCGCACACGCGGCGAATTTGATCGATCAGTGGAAATGTCCTTTCCCGTCGGGGCCTATTGCGAAGGGCGTCAGGTCGGTTTTGCGCGTGTGGTCAGTGATCAGATTGCCATCGCCTATGTTGCCGATGTTTTTGTCGATCCGGATTATCGACGGATGGGCATTGCAGCACGGATGATCGAGGCACTCCATACCCATCCCGAATTGCGGCGTGTAAAGCGCTGGCTTCTGGCGACGCGCGATATGCAGCCGCTGTATCGTTTGCATGACTATGTCGACCTTGATGACATGATGATGATGCGCTTTGATGGCGACGCCCAAGGTCGCGATCCGCTGCGCTAGGATCAATCTTACAAACAAAAACGCCGCCACGGAGAGCCGGGCGGCGTTTTTTGATGGGGTAATCGCAAAGCCTAGCTTGCGCGGACTTCGTCAAGGAAGTTGCCGACTTCACCGCGAAGTGTGCCCGACTGGCTGTTAAGCTTGTCAGACGCGCCAAGAACCTGATGGGCGGCTTCGCCGGTCTGGCGGGCGGCTTCCTGCATTTCGCGGATGTGGTTGGACACTTCCTGCGTGCTTTGAACAGCCTGCTGAACCGAGGTCGAGATTTCCGTAGTTGCCTGACCCTGTTCCTCGACCGCAGCGGCGACCTCGGATGCGATTTCGTTCAGGTTGGCAATGATGCCGGTAATCCCGTCAATCGCGCCCACGGCCTGCTGTGTCGATCCCTGAATACCGGAAATCTGTTCCGAGATATCCTCGGTCGCGCGTGCGGTCTGGTTGGCGAGGTTTTTGACCTCGTTGGCGACCACGGCAAAGCCCTTGCCAGCGTCGCCGGCACGGGCGGCCTCGATCGTTGCGTTCAGTGCCAGCAAGTTGGTCTGTTCGGCGATTGCCTGAATGATCTGGACAACCTCGCCGACTTTCTGGGCCGAGACATCAAGCCCCTGAACCATCTCGTTCACCCGGGTGGCCTCGGTCGAAGCGTTGGCGGTGATGTTCGATGTTTCATTTACGCGTGCACTGATGTCACGGATGGAAACAGCCAGTTCTTCGGCGGCACTTGCGACGGTTTCAACGCTGTGGTTGGCCTGTTCAACTGCGGCAACAACGGCCTGTGAACCGGCTTCGTTTTGCTGGACTGATGCCACCATGGTCTGGGCGACTTCCTGCATTTCGCCAGATGCACCAGACACGCTGTCGACCACACCCATGACGGTTTGTTCAAACCGACCGGCAAGGGCGGTCATGGCATCGCGGCGCTTGGCTTCGGCGCGCTCGCGTTCCTGTTCGCGTTCGCGATCAAGCTGGGTAACGCGTTTGGCGTTTTCCTTGAAAATCTCAACCGAAGACGCCATTTCGCCGATCTCGTCATTGCGTTTGAGACCGGGAATATCGACATCCAGCTCGCCATCGACAAGCGACTGCATGGCGCCATTGATCTTAACCATCGGAGTCAGGATCTGATTGCGCAGAACGCCCCAGGTCACGCCGAGCAGCAGCACCAGAATGGCCGCGGCAAGGGCAAGCTGCACAATGACGGCCTGTTTGACTTCGGCGCTGACGCGGTCAAGCGACCAGGCGGTGACAAGCATGCCACGATACTGATCTTCGTCACGGCGTTTGGAATATTTGGTGATCGGTGCGGCAACGATGACGGCATCTTCGGTGATGAAGCTGACGACTTCCTTGTTCTCGATCTTTTCGAGATGCGGTTCGATCAGGGCAGCCAGATCATGCTCGCGCAGGTTTTCCGATTGATAGGTGCTGATGGCATCACCACCGGGATTGGCCGCGATCAGGCTTGCCAGTTGGGAGCCTTCCTTGTCGGTGATCTTGCGGAATTCCTTTTCGACCGATGCACCGTCCATGGCAATGAAGCCCGGCTGAACGGCAGTCGACAGCATTTCGGTTTTTTCGACCGATTCATTGTACATGATTTCGATCATGGCATTGCGCTGTGAAACTGTCTGGATCGTCATCATCGCGGCGAACCCGATGACAAGCAGCCCGACGATCACAAGAATCACTTTACGTCCGACAGACGCGCCGGATCTTTTTGGTTCAGCCATTTACGGTCTCCCACTCCTTCAAAGGCAGTATTCACCAATTCCCTAGTTCTGATATCGGCGGTCGGCCTGAAGCTCCGATCCTGGAGCCAACAATCAGGGTGTGACGAACTGTTACCCCGTGCTGCGTGCACAGTGGCCGGTTCGTACATTTATTTTCTCGTAATGCGACGCAAAGACGTGGCAGCTCACGTATTGGTTTATTGATTGACTATCGAAGCTACTCCATCCGGTAAAATCTCTGAAACAAGAAACGACCGGGGGCGCGAATATTCCATTTCCACAAAACCAAATGAATAAATCCACTTATTGGTAAGGCTTTTTTGGTAAATTATGCTCTCTTCTAATATAGCTGCACCCCGCCGAATCGGTCGGTGTCGCGATCCATCGATTTGACAGGCCTTCAAGGGGGCGATGGCATTTGCCATATAAAGGCAAATGCACCAGGGGAACGGGAATGGCGAAAGCTGCAACAACACGCAAGAAACGACCAGCCAAGAAGGCGTCGAAATCCACCGCAAGCAGCAAGGCTGCCAAGAAGGAAGACGTCGCCGCCACCACCACCCCTGATGACGCCGATCCGAAAGCCCATGATACCATCGCCAAGGCCGACGATGCGGCTGCGCGCAAGAGTGCCGAGGCTGCCGTGCAGCGCCGTCAGGTGATCAGCGACCTGTTTCAGCGTGGCCTTGCCGCTCATCAGGCAGGTCAGATTGATGATGCCATTCGCCTTTACAGTACCGCCCTTCGCCAGAACCCTAATCAACCCGATGTCTGGAACAACCTTGGTGTTGCGCTTCGCCGCAGCAAGAAATTTGACGCGGCCCTGATCGCCTACCGGAGGGCAGCAGACCTTCGGCCGGAAAATGCCGGAATGTGGTCGAATATGGGGAACTGCCTGCGTGAAATGATGCGCTTTGACGAGGCGCTTGTTGCGCACAAAAAGGCGATTGAGCTTGATGACAGTGTGAAGTCGCATACGTTCAATGCCGGGCTTGTTTACCGTGATATGAACCGTTTTGACGAGGCGCTTGAATATTTCGAGCGCGCGCTTGCGATCGATCCTGATTATGTCGATGCCAATTGGGACAAGTCATTAGCCCATCTTGCCCTTGGCAATTATGCCGAAGGCTGGGCGGGGTATGAAACGCGCCGCAAACTTGCCGATAATCCGATCCGTCCGCTTGAAACAGCACCCGAATGGGATGGCAAGACAGATCTGCGCGGCAAGCGGGTTTTGCTGCGCGCCGAACAGGGCTTTGGCGACATGATCCAGTTTGCCCGTTTCGTGCCGCTGGTCGCGAAAAAGGCCGGGCATGTGATCCTTGAATGCCGCAAGGAACTGATCCCGATCATGAAGACGGTTTCGGGTGTTGGCACTGTGGTCGAGAAGGGCCGGGCCCTTCCGGAATTTGATGTGCATGTGCCGTTGCTCAGCCTGCCGCATGTTATGGGCATTGGTGCGAAGGATCTTCAGAAGCTTTCGACTGATAGCTACCTGACCCCGCCGCAGGGCAAACGTGCGCGTCTGGCACCACCACCGGGTACTGCCCTTAAGGTTGGGCTGGTCTGGGCGGGTAAGCTTAATCCGCGTGATCGATCCTGCCCGCTTGAGACCCTGCTGCCGATTTTGTCGGCCAAGGGGGCAGCGTTTTATAGCTTCCAGATCGATGAGCGCCGGGCGGATATCGACAAGCTGGGGCTGCATGCCTTTGTCACGGATCTTGGCGATCACATTCATGATTTTGGCGACAGTGCCGCACTGATGCGCGAGATGGATCTGGTGATTACCATCGACAGTTCTCCGGCCCATCTTGCCGGTGCGCTTGGCGTGCCTGTCTGGATGTTGCAGCTTTACACCACCGACTGGCGCTGGATGGTCAACCGGTCTGACAGTCCCTGGTACCCGACCATGCGCATCTATCGTCAGGAAAAGCCCGATGACTGGTCCGCACCGATCCAGAAACTTGGCAGTGATTTCTCCACGCTCCTGCAAGCACGGCTGAATGCCGAGTAAAAAACGAACACGCCAGCGAATACTTGCCTTCGTGCCCAACTCGGCGTAGTTAAGCGGCTTGATTTTGTGGAATGCGGGTCTGGATGATGGCGCCATATGGTGATGTCCGGGCACATTCATTTGGCGAACCGATCTGGCGCAGGAGAATTCTTGTGAGCGAAGCTGCTTATAACAAAGGTTTCCCGGTTTCCTGGGAACAGATGCATCGCGACGCCCGTGCACTGGCATGGCGACTGTTGGAAAAAGGCCCGTACAAGGGAATCGTGGCAATCACCCGTGGCGGTCTTGTGCCTGCGGCCATCATTGCACGCGAACTTGATATTCGCCTGATTGATACGGTCTGTGTTCGCAGCTACTCTGACAAGACGCGTGGTGATCTGGAATGGCTAAAAGAAGTCGACGGTGACGGCACCGATATGCTGATCATTGATGACCTGGTCGATACCGGCAAAACCGCCAAGGCTGTGCGCGAAAAGCTTCCGAATGCGCATTTCGCTACTGTTTATGCCAAGCCACTTGGCCGCGAAATCGTTGACAGCTTCGTGACCGAAGTGTCCCAGGATACGTGGATTTACTTCCCTTGGGACATGGAACTGTCGGTTAACGCTCCGATCTCTGAACGCGTCCGTTAATCGGTCTGGGGGTACCATCCGTATTCCTTGTAAGGCCGATTGCCAGACAAGGAGATTTCAGGATGCCCCAATATTCACGCCCGGACTTCCATCGTATGTTGCATCAAGCGCGCCGATGGGCCGGGCGTTTGTGTTTGGGCAGCCTCTCCGTTGTCGCCGTGGCAGCAAGTTACTCGGCCCAAGCCCAGCAACTGTCCGAACGGGTCGCACGCGTGCAGTCATTATTGACGGCCGAAAGCGGCTATCGCCTTTCGGTCTTTGCCGAGGTCCCGAATGCCCGCACCATCGCCGTGGCGCCGGAACTGGGTGGTGTCTTTGTCGGCACGCGCGGGCGAAATCTTTATTTCGTGCGTGATGAAGACGGGGATGGCGTTGCCGAAAACGTCAATCTGATTGCCGATGACTTCAAGCTGGCCAACGGGATTGCCTACAAACCCGGTACCCTGTTTGTCGCTGATCAGCATCGCATCGTCTCATACGACCTTGCCAATTTTGATGGTGAAACCCTTGGTCGTCCACGCATCCTGTTTACCAATCTGCCCGATGAACGCCATCATGGCTGGCGCTATGCTGCATTGTCGCCGAATGGCGACCGTTTGTTCGTTGCAGTTGGGGCACCTTGCAATATCTGCAAGGTCAGGGGCCTTGAAGGCACGATCATTTCCATTCCGGTCAATGGCGGCGCCCCGCAGATCTATGCCAGCGGTATCCGCAATTCCGTCGGCGTGACATTCCATCCCGAAACCGATGAGCTTTGGTTTACCGATAATGGCGGGGATCGATTGGGAGATGATATCCCGCGCGAAGAACTTAATCGCGCAAGCCAATCCGGTCAGTTCTTTGGTTATCCATGGTATGCGGGCAGTGACACCAGAAGCCCGCAATTTTCCGATGAAGCACTGCCGGAAGAGGTCACTTTCCCGGAATTCACCTTCAATGCCCATAATGCACCGCTTGGCTTTACCTTTGACGGTGGCGATGCACTGGTTGCCCTGCATGGATCGTGGAATCGGACAATCCCGGATGGCTACAAGGTGGTTCGGGTCGAATTCATCAATGGTAAGCCGGTAACCGACAATCCGTTTCTGGGTGGCTTTTTGCGCAGTAATGGCGAGGTTATCGGGCGTCCGGTCGATGTAAAACACTATATCGACGGGTCGATCCTGATTTCCGACGACCATGCCAGCGCGATCTGGCGCATGGTGCCGGCAGGCTGAATTTCATGGGTTTGACCGGGGCAATTATTTGCGTGGATCGCATTGCGATCAGCTTGCGCTAAGCAGAAAAGCGGGCTATAAAACGCGCGCTTTGCGGGTGTAGTTCAATGGTAGAACGGCAGCTTCCCAAGCTGCATACGAGGGTTCGATTCCCTTCACCCGCTCCAAGCCTCTCCCCAAAATCATGACAGACCATGACGGATACATTTGTCGGTAGCCCATGTATTTATAAAATATTTGCGAATGATTATTAAAATCGTGTATGAGGGCGATTGAAGCTGTCGAGCATTCGAAACTTTTACTGGCAGCCTCAAACGGGGAATCATCGTGTCAGAATCAGCCGGTCAGGTTTCAGCAAGCTTGGAAGCCGTCGTTGAGAAATATTAT
This sequence comes from Thalassospira sp. HJ, assembly GCF_000948415.1. GTDB lineage: Bacteria > Pseudomonadota > Alphaproteobacteria > Rhodospirillales > Thalassospiraceae > Thalassospira. The sequence goes on from NZ_JYII01000021.1 coordinate 348,202, forward strand.
GACGACTTGCTACAATTTATCGGTAAACGGTGCGGTTCCGAAGCCGTGGCCGAAGAAATTGTGCAAGAGACCTGGGTCCGGGCCAAAAGCGCACCTGTGCGGATTCCGGAAAACCCACGCGCGTATGTTTTTCGGATCGCACGTAATCTGCTGACGGATCATTATCGGCGAAACCACAATGCTCCAGAACCAATGGGGCGGTTGTTTTATCATCCGGCATGGTCATCGGAAGAGGATAGCGGGCCTGGCATTGTTGAAATTGACCAAGGCCCCTCTCAAGAAGACGTTGCTGCCGCCCATCAGGAGCTGCGTATCATTTCGAAAACGGTTGAGACCCTTCCGACAAAATGTCGCCAAGTCTTTTTGATGTATCGCGGAGAAGAACTTTCAATGCGAGAGATTTCTGAAAAGCTTGATGTATCTGTGAAGACGGTTGAAAACCATATTCGTAGGGCGATGTTGGAATGCCGTCGCAGTCTTCACAAAGCACACTCGGGTAAGTGAAAGTGTATTTTCGATTTTCGAGACCGGTCAGTTTGTCAGGTTTCAACGGATCCATGTTTGGTCCGTTATATCTCCGTGCGCTGCTGTTGGGGGCTTCTGACGGACGGGAGGCGATAGAATGACGAACCCCCAGAACATGTCGCCGCAACCAGTTTCAGAGGAGCTGTTTGATGAAGCGGTGATTTGGCACAGCCGGTTGCGTGAAGCTGATGAAAATACCGCGTCTGAACAGTGGAACGCGTTGATTGCGCAATTTGAACTTTGGCAGGCGCAATCCCCAGAGAACGCACGTGCCTATGCCGAAGTCGAACAGCTCTGGGGAAAGTTGGCCGTCCCGGTTAAGCACCAAGCACGGCAGGCGCAATCAAATAATGATCGCAAGCGACCGAAAAACCAAACTGCTCTCAAGCGGCATGGATATATGCGCCCCGTGATGGTAGCGGCGATTGCTGCGTGTTTGTTGTTGTTTGTCGGGCTTGGAACGGGAACCTACCCAGCCGTGAAGGGGATGTTTGACGACAACTTCATTTTCACGGAACACTCGGTTCTGACCAAGACGCTTCCAGATGGAAGTGTAATCAAGTTGAATGCGGCAAGTGCTGTGTCTGTTGAATTCGACGCAGAAACGCGAAGCGTGGATCTGGTGTCGGGGGAAGTCTGGTTCGAAGTTGCCCATGACACCAAGCGTCCGTTTGTTGTCCGCACCAAATTTGGTGATGTGACGGCACTGGGCACTGCATTCAACATTTCATCAGACGAGGATCAGGTGACGATCAGTCTGGAAGAAGGCAAGGTCGCGGTGGATTGGTTCGCTGCTGGCCCCGATGAGGTTGGCCGCAATGAGAAGAAGCATGTGACCCTGCTTGCAGGTGAAGCGACGACACTTTCATCCCGTGGCGTCGGACAACGTACGCATTTTGATCGCGTCGCAACCACGGCATGGCGCAAGGGCAAGATGGTTTTCTATCAGACCCCGCTTTCAGATGTGATTGATGTCCTCAACACCTATCACGAGGGGCATATAATGACTGTGAACCCCAAGCTGACTGACATGTCAGTCAGTGGTGTCTTTCGCACAGACGATATCGATCAGGTTATTGAAGCGATTGAAGGAACATTATCTGTTCGGGTTGTGAGACTTAGTAACTATCTGATATTGCTAATCTAAATCCCAATACGTCCACTGCTGTCCAGTTGTCTTGTTTTAGCGATTAAAAAAATGTTCCCGCTTCGTTAGGGGACTTGTCGATCTCCCGCGTCTTTATATGCATGACGAAAATGCGACCTATTCGCATGTGTATATTTGAAGACTTGGGGGACTGACGTGGTCAGCATAAAAAACATGAAACTTGGGCGGCAATTGATGATCGGGGTATCGTTGCTGGCCTTTCAAAGTGCGCTTGGTCAAGGCGCCTTCGCACAAGACGCCAATCAGCAGACACAAAGCCAGAAACTGTTCCAATTTGATATTCCAGCGCAGCCATTGCCGCAGGCTTTAACTGCATTCTCTGATGTTACCGGGATCCAGATTCTTTATACGGAACAGTCGATTTACGGACATGATGCGCCTGCGCTGGCAGGTGAATATAGCGCAGATGAGGCGCTTGATGCGTTGCTTAGTGGCAGCGATGTCGACTTCAGCTACACATCAGGAAATTCGATTACATTGCGCCGAAAGTTGGCCAATAGCGACGAGGGCGAGGTTACGCTCGACACGATCGAGATTATTGGTACGCGCCAATCGCGATACGATAGTCGGTATGCGGAAACCGGCACCATGATCCCCAAGGATGTGACAGATATTCCCCGCACGGTGGATGTTATCCCCGAGCAGCTGTTGCTTGATCAGCATGCGCAGGAACTTGAAGAAGTTTATCGGTTGTCGCCGAACGTTGTGAATATGGATGGCTATGGTGGCAGCCGAGAAGATTTTCTTATTCGTGGTTTCCGACGCCGTGACGACATTTATCGCAACGGTGTAAGGCTTAAGACCAATGGTCGAATGAACCCTTCCACCGTGGAAAACGTGCAGATTGTAAAGGGACCGGTGGCAGAAATTGGTCAGATGACACCAGGCGGGCTGGTGAATGTGATTACCAAAAAGCCGGAATACGAGCAGCGCGCGCATGCGGTTACGAACTTTGATGAGCATGGTCAGAAACAGGCGCTCGTCGATGTGACCGGACCGCTCGGACAGAATGATGCGCTTGCCTACCGGATTACGACATCCGCAGAGGATAGCGAAAATTTCCGTGATGCGAGCATTGAACGGCAGTTTTTGAACAGTTCTGTATCATGGATGTCCGATGGCGGTTCACTGGTTGATTTCAGTTATGAATACACCCATGATGAACGCCCCGTTGACCGTGGTGTGGTTACGGTTCCCGGAAGCGGCAGCAGTCGCGAAATCGCAGATGTGTCACTTGATACGCGATTTGATCAGGCGAACCTGAACAACCGTGATGTGACCACACACATCTGGGAACTTGATAACTCTGTCCCCGTCTTTGATGACGCATGGTATCTCGAAAGCAAGCTGTTCTATGCCTATGAGCAGGTCGACGAGCTTCGCAACGAGGTGACCAACGTATCAAGCACAGGCGTTCTGACCCGCCGTGTTCAGGGCAATGATGATCGTGAACTCAGCACGGCATTCGGCCGGATGCAGCTTCGTGGTGAAGCGGATCTTTGGCGACCGGTTGACCTGGTTTCCGGGGTGGAGGTGCGCCATCAATATGAAACCTGGACCAACTTTGTCGGTGCAAATCAGGTAGGGGGGACTGTTTCGAACCCGTCCTCGTTCACCTTGACCGATGACAGTAACAATCCATCGTCACGTAGCTACAACGAAATTGAACAATTGTCATATGGACCTTATGCACAAGGTGACTTTCATGTCACCGATGATGTGACAGTGACACTTGGTGCACGCTACGAGATTTATGACAACGAGAAGAGCCAGGAGGACAAACTTAGCGGTGCATTGTCTGGTGCAGATCCTAAACGGGATGGCAAACTGACGAAATCGGCAGGGCTTCTATGGAAACCGGTTGATTCCCTGTCTCTGTATGCCTCCTATGCGGAGACTTTTCAGTCACAGAACATTTATTCAGGTAATGCAGGGGTCATCTCTGTCTTTGCGCCTGAAGAAGGGCGTCAATATGAAATTGGAGCGAAGTGGTCAGGATGGAATGACCGATTGCTGTTAACCGGTGCGCTGTTTGATATTGAGCAGGAAAACGTCGTGGAGTCAGTGAATGGTACGCCGCAACTGACCGGTGGCATCCGTTCTCGTGGTTTCGAAAGTTCGATTACAGCGACGCCGGTGAAGGGGCTGAACCTGCGCGGGAGCGTTGGTTTCCTTGGTTCAGAAATTGTCAGTGATAACGATACCAACGGCAACCGCCCGGCCAACACCCCGGATATGACGGCAAACCTTTGGGCGAGTTACGAGTTTCAGAATGCCGCCAGCGATTTAAAGGGCCTTGGTTTTGGCGGCGGTTTGACCCATGTCGGTGATCGTTACGGCAACAATAACCACACGTTCGAACTGGGTAGCTATACCGTCTATGATCTTGGGGTCTGGTATTACCTGCCGCTTAGAAATGAGTCGCGGGTTCGCTTTGACCTTGGGGTCAAAAACGTCACGGACGAGGATTATTACGTAGCGTCAGGCGGGAACTTCCGCGTCAGTGTCGGGAACCCTCGGACCGTCTTTGGCAGCATCAGAGTCGAATTTTGATGCTGCGGCGCTGGAAAGTGCCAGTGAAGTTGCCAGTCAAACCGATCGGGTTTGACTGGCACAGCTGGATTGGTGTGTATCTGGGGCTGATGCTGTTTTCTATTTGCTGGAGCGGTGCTTTTGCCGCTTTGTCATCGGAAATCGATTGGCTTTTGATGCCCGCATCCCGTGCCAGCAGCCATGACGGCAGTTTCGATTTTTCTGCGGCGTTTGCGGTCGTCAAAAGCACGTATCAGGATGCCAAAATCGAACTTGCAGAGGCCCCCGCAAACCAGGTTTCAGCCGCAAGGTTTACGGTCAAAGAACCGAATGGGGCCCGATATTTTGTCTATGTGGATCCGACGACAATTGAGGTAACCGGACGGCAGTCCATCTTTACGGTTCAAAGATTTTTTCGCGAGTTCCATGAAGCGTTTTTCGGGCTTTATGGCGTGGGAAAATTCCTTGTCTGTCTGTTTGCCATTCCACTGTTTCTGTCGATGTTGTCGGCATTTTATTTCTACAAGCGTTGGTGGCGGCGCTTTTTTCAACTGCGTGTGGGCAAAACAAATATCAGCCTGTGGAGCAGCCTGCACAAACTTTCCGGCCTATGGAGCCTATGGTTCGTTGTGATTATGGCGTTCACCGGTGCATGGTACTTATTTGAAGAAGCGCGCTACAAACTTGGCGATGAGAAATTTGCGCTCGTCGATTCTTACCCGCTAGCTGTTCAACAGTTACCCGTCCCGGATAAGACGGGGGAGGCGCCATTGGCCATAAGTGAGCTGTTGGCGATTGCCCAGGTCGAGCGCCCTGATATGCAGATCAAAACGATTCAGCCTGATCGTGGTGGGTATTTTTATGTTATCGGGCAAGCAGACGATCTTCTGGTTCGTGATCGCGCGAACAAACTGTTTATCAACCCCATGAACGGTGCGGTGGAATTCAACCAACATGCCGAAGACCTGAATGCATATTGGCGGTGGTCCGAAACGGCTGATATCTTGCATTTCGGGTCATTCGCCGGTCTTGGTAGCAAGATTGTCTGGTTTATTTTCGGCCTTCTCTTGGCGGGCTTGTCGCTGTCTGGTGCCTGGCTTTATGTAAAGAAGCAAAGAAACAAAAGACAAGGTAGATGGCCGTACGCCGATATTGCCGCCTGTATTGCTTTGGTTGTTCCAGTCTCGGTCATGCCGATTGTCTGGGTGTATTTGCATCGTGTTGGCGGCAAGATCGATGGCCAGTATGTGATGGCCGAACTGCCAGGCGAGGTGACGGTATTTATCGTCGGATGGGCGGTCGTAACGCTTATGATCGAGATACTCTGGGTGTTAGGTATCTTCTCAATCAGGCGCGAGAAGTTTAGAGAACCCCGGAAAGTTGCGTCACGGAGCCGCGTATGAGTAACCCTTCATGCGGGCTTCCTCGTCGCTGCAGATTTTGCTGCTGGTCTGGGTGAGGTCGGCGAAGCGTGGATCAAGGGTGCTGAGGTAATTGCCCTTGCCATCGGCAATGAACAGGCAGCGTCCGGTTTCACCATCAAGGCGTTTGCCCGCCCGCCAGTCTACTGGGGAAATCATATCGCCACCATGGATGCCGATGTCGGCATTATCCGCATCGCGTGACAGGCGATCATACCGATGGGAATAGCCGGCAACCGGTAATGCTTCGCCGTCGCTGATCATGGCGGCCGCTATATCGCGTTCGCCAATGCCGCATTCCATGACCGGGAAGTCATCGGTCTTGCCCGCGCGTTCCTGATCGCCGGGCCAGCAATGGACATCAAACGGGGCCATGGCGAAATATTTGCGCAATTGCATGGCCGACGACATGCCGCAATCCCAGAAACTGCCGTTATGCAGGCATTGCTGCCCGAGTTCGGGGGCATCCATGCCGGCAATATCAACGACCTGTCCGGCAATCATGATGGTGTCGCCATCAATGACATGCACGTCACGCCCCTTGGCGACGAGACCATCCGTATCAGAAAGCTCGGACGCGTTGTCTGCGGCATGAACAGGGTTGCTGTGCCAATGCAGGCCAAAGGCAACGATCGCGGGGATGGCAAGAAGGATGATCAGGCGGGCAACGCGTTTCACACGGACCTCAATGAAATGCAGGAATAGGTGAATGACACTACGGTCATGGCAAAAGAACAAGCAAAAAGAACGGCAAAATGATGACGCGTTCCACGGGGACCGCGTGCCGATGTGGCATTGGCATCACGGGTGCCATGCACAATAACCGGATGCATTGACGAGCATTTGGAGCTACAAGCGGATTTATTCTTTGCTGTCAGGGAAGCTTGTTTGTTCCGTCTGCAACCCATCTTTTTCGTTGTCGGGGTGATGGTCATTATCATCGGTATATCGATGATGGTGCCGTCTGCTGTTGATCTTTATTACGGCAATCCGGACTGGAAAATTTTTGCGCAGGCCTCGATCACGACAATCGGGCTTGGCGGTATGGCGTGTCTTGCCTGTCGATCCGATATCGGGCCGCGGGTGACGGCACGGCAGGGGTATGTTCTGACCGTGGTGTCGTGGATTGCGATCAGCCTGACAGGGTCCTTGCCGCTTTGGTATTCATCCCTTGAAATCAGTTTCTGCGATGCGGTTTTTGAAACCGTTTCGGGCCTGACAACGACCGGATCGACGATCCTGTCGGGGCTTGATCATTTGCCGCCGGGCTTGCTGATCTGGCGGTCGATCATGCAATGGCTTGGCGGGATCGGGATTATTGTGACGGCCCTTGCCTTGTTGCCGATGATGCGGGTTGGCGGCATGCAGCTTTTCCAGATGGAAAGTTCCGACCGGTCGGAGAAACTCAGCGGTCGTATGCGCGACATGTGCCTGCAGATTGTTCTGATCTATACGGTTCTGACCCTCGTCTGCATCGTGCTGTATCGGATTTTCGGCATGCGGTGGTTTGATGCCATCAATTACGGCATGACGACGCTGTCGACCGGGGGCTATGCGACATCGGATCTGTCCTTTGCCAAGTTTGACACCAGCCTGTCGCTGCACTGGATTGCCATCCTGTTCATGTTTATTGGCGGCTTGCCGTTTACGGCCTATGCGGTGTTCCTGCGCAAGCGCGCGATCAAGGCCGTGATTGGCAATCAGCAGATCAGACTGTTCTGCCTGATCATTGCGGGCTTTACGCTTTTGCTGACCGTGCGGCTGGTGCAGATTTCCGATGACAGCATCATCCGGTCGCTGACTATGGCGGCGTTTAACCTTGTTTCTGTCATCACGACGACCGGCTTTGCGTCAGGCGATTATCTGTTGTGGGGCCCGGCGGCGGTCATGCTGTTTTTCTTTGCGACACTTATTGGCGGCTGTTCGGGGTCGACATCGGGCGGGTTCAAGATGTTTCGCCTGTATGTCGTGTTTACCGGGCTTCGCACCCATTTCATGCGGCTGCGCAGCCCGTCAGCCGTGGTGGTCAGTCGCATCGATCGTCATGAAATTACGTCTGACATCTATAACGCCGTCACGGTCTATGTTTTCCTTCTGACCATCAGCTATATCGCGGTGACGATTGCACTGGGTCTGACGGGGCTTGATCTGATTACCTCGATGAGTGCGGCGGCGACATCGCTTGCCAATGTCGGGCCGGGGCTTGGCAACATCATCGGGCCTGCGGGCAATTTCCAGTCGCTGCCGGATTCCGCGAAATGGATCCTTGATGTTGCGATGGTTTTGGGTCGGTTGGAGTTCGAGACACTCCTGGTGCTTTTGATGCCGTCCTTCTGGCGCGACTGATCTTTCCTTTCAAATTCAGTGTTGTCTTGTCCCGGTTGTGACGGTTGCCACAGACCGTGGGTTTTCTTTGCGTCATTTTCGCGCAGACGATAAGTTCGTAGCGCTAAAAACGAAGAAACAAACATTGGACACGGACATGAAACTGCAAAAGAAAATCGCGACCAAAACTGTCGGGGCCGTTGCCGTCCTTTTCCTGATGGGTGCCGTTTCGGCCTGCTCGCCCGAGGTGGGGAGTGACGAATGGTGTAATGACCTTAAGGAAAAGCCGAAAGGTGACTGGACCGCAAACGAAGCGGCCGATTTCGCCAAACATTGCCTGATGTAATTGGCGTTATTGCCTGATCGCTTTTGGATGCGGTCGGTCGATTCTTTTTCATAGTCTGGATATGTCGTCTTTATGGCGGCTAAATCCGCCCTTTGACATCTGCTTGGCGGTGGTTCAGTCGAAGGGCGGATTTTTCATATCAAGCCGTTGAAAAACAGCGTGGAACAATCCGTTGTCTGGTGCGTTCGAACCACAACAAAGCTGCGCATGCTTGCAATGCACCAAGGTAGATTTGCGTTGCCCTGATTAATCCCTATAATGCGCGGCCCGCGAATGATCGCGGCAGTCGAATATGACAACAATTTTTTTGCGAGGTTAGACAACTATTATGAGTGCCGAAAATCTCCATGTCGGTGTGATCGGCGCAACCGGTGCGGTTGGCGTCGAGCTGATCAACGTAATGTTTGATCGCAAGTTCCCTGTGGGTGAACTCACCCTGTTCGCTTCCGAGCGTTCAGCGGGCAAGACCGTGGAGACTAAGTTCGGCACTAAGACCGTCGCGCTGTTTTCTGTTGAAGAAGCCAAGCAGTGCGACATTGTCTTCCTTGCTGTTTCCGGTGATTTCGCCAAGGAATATGCACCCAAGATCGCCGAAGGCGCGCTTGTGATTGATAACTCCTCGGCGTTCCGCCTGAATGACGATGTTCCGCTGATCGTGCCGGAAATCAATGGCGACCTTGCCAAGACGGCAAAACTGATCGCGAACCCGAACTGCACCACGGCAATCGCCGCAGTCGCACTTTGGCCGCTGCATCAGGCCTTTGGCCTGAAGAAAGTGATCGTTTCGACCTATCAGGCTGCATCGGGTGCCGGTCAGCCGGGTATGAACGAATTGCGCGAAGGTCTAGCTGCCGGTCTTGCAGGCAAGCCGGTCCCGGCAGAGGTGTTCTCATCCCCGCTGGCCTTTAACGTGATCCCGCATATCGATAGCTTCCAGGACAACGGTTATACCCGTGAAGAAATGAAAGTGACCTGGGAGACGCGCAAGATCTTTGGCGCGCCGGATCTTCCGGTATCGTGCACCGCGGTTCGTATCCCGACCGAGCGTACCCATTCCGAGGCCATCGTGGTTGAAACCGAAAAGGTTGTTACCCCGGACGCCGCACGTGAAGTTCTGGCAAAGGCCAAGGGTGTCAAACTTGTCGATGATCCGGCAAACAACAAATACCCGATGCCGCTGACCGCGACCGAACAGTATGACGTCGAAGTTGGCCGCATCCGTACCAACCTGATCTTTGGTGATCATGGTCTGGAACTGTTTGTTGCTGGTGACCAGTTGCTCAAAGGTGCAGCACTTAACGCCGTTCAGATCGCCGAGGCATCAATCGCCGACTGATCGCGCTGCTTTGCGAATTAAAAGAAAACACCCCCGGCAGAGCATTCTGCCGGGGGTGTTTTTGTATCTGTTGCTGTCTGATTAGCGCGATCAGGACAGCGAGATATGATCGCGTCCGGATGCCTTGGCGGTATAAAGCGCGTTATCAACGCGTGCCATCAGGGTATCGAGGTCTTCGCCGTCACGATATTCCGTGACGCCGGCGCTGATCGTGACCGGGATATGATCGCGGCCAAAGCGGACCGGGGCATTGCGCACATCATCGGCAAGATCGCGCGCCTTGGTCAGGGCTTCCTTGCGATCCTTTCCGGGGAACAGGATGACAAACTCGTCCCCGCCCCAGCGGCAGATCACGTCTGCATCCTGAACATTCTGGCGGATCATGGTCAGAACTTCGCGAAGGGCGGCATCCCCGCCCGGATGGCCATAGCCATCATTGATTTCCTTGAAGCCATCAATATCAAAGCACATGACCGACAGGGATGTTTTCTGACGCTTGGCGTTCTGCGCTGCCTGAGCAAAGAGCATGTCAAAGACCTGGCGGTTAAAGGTGCCAGTCAGCTTGTCTCGTGATGCCAGCTCTTCGAGGCGTTTCTGATAATTACGCACGGTCAGGAAGGCAACCAGCCCGACCACCACAGTTATCAGAAGTGAAATCGCGATATTGATAAACAGCGTGTTTTGCAGGCGTTCGTCAGATGAATAGTCGCTTTGTTCGACAATCAGAAGCCAGCCGAATTCTGGCACCAGACGGCTGTTGACGAAGTAGGTATGCCCACCTTCCTCATAGCTGATCGAGGCACCCGGCGAGGTCAGGATCTTGGTCGCCTGATTGCGCATGCCCGGACGTTCCTGCAGGCTATGCGCATCGCCAAAGCCACTGCCGCGAAGGGTAACGTGGCCTTCGGTATCGATGAAATAGATCGTGCGGCCATATCGCGCCTGATAGGTTTCGATCAGGTTGGTGACGGAACTCACCGCAAGGCCGACACCGGTAATCCCGATAACGTTGCCGTCATAATCACGCACCTGATAATTGACGAAAATCGACAGGCGCGACCGATCGACCGTGTCGTGGTCGATATTGATTTCATAGGGCTGCTTGCTGTCGCGGGCGCGGAAATACCAGCCATCGGCGGGATCATCTTCGTGCACCTGCTTGATCACCCCTGTCGGGTGATAGTAATTGCGCGTTTCTTCCGAGATGAAATAGGACGTAATCGTATCGTAGCGCGACTGGATTTCGCTGAGATATTTGGTGATCTGTTCCTGATCTTTTTCGCCGGAAAGCGCCCAGTCACGGAAGAACGTGTCATGGGCCATTAGCGAGGAAATGAAGATCGGCTGCAGAAGATCGCGCTGGATTTCGGAATAGATATTGTCACTGGTAAGCGGCAGCGTGCTTTCGGAGATTTGTTCTTCAAGCGAATCCCGGGCGACATAGAAGCTGACAAAACTCGTGGTCAGGAACCCGACCGCAAGCAGAACGCACAGAACAATCGCGAAGTATAGTTTCTTTCCCCGCACGGGAAGCTCCCCAAAAGACAGTCAAAAGGTGGCATTCGATGATTGGATACATCGTTTTGATCCGCCCTAATCTAGGGGAAACTGCGTCATGTTGCACGACACAAAATCAATTGCCGGCAGGTTTGTCGGGGCCGGGGAGGCGCTTGCGAACCAATCCAAACCGGGGCGCAATCTGGAAGCTTTCTGACCCGCCTTACAGTCATCGGAAATCAGGGGAATTCCTGTGCAGCCTCCAAAGCAGCCTTGGTGTGGGGCGGTGCAACAAGTGGCGTTCAAATCGGGGCGAAGTCAGGTCGTTTTCTATGAAAATCGGTCCTTCAGGAAGCTAAATCGCCGGTTTTAAGGGCGTGATCAAGCGCGTAACAGCCGAAAAGGACTGGACATTGTGGCGTCATGTGCCAAGAATTTCGCTGCTTTTGATGAATGGGGTACATGTTGACCGATTTTTCGGGTATGCAGTGCCTCCCAGAACAGAATATCAGACGCACCATATGCCGTTTGTCCGGGGGGATTGCGCGGTATATGTGCCAAGAGGCGCTTCATTGATCGATTTCCGTCCCATTCTTTTCATCGTCGGCATTTTGCTCTGTACGTTGTCGGTTGGCATGTTCATCCCGGCTCTGGTTGATTTGTATTACGGGCAAAGCGACTGGATCGTGTTCTCGGCAGCGTCCTCTGTGTCGCTGTTTGTCGGCGGGGCACTGATCATGATGAACCGCATGGACAACCTGAAGATCAACTCGCGCCAGGCCTTTATCCTGACGACACTGAGCTGGTTGGTTCTGACTGCGGCTTCAGCCCTGCCATTTGCTTTTTCAGACCTTGATATGTCCTATACCGACGCATTCTTTGAGGCGATGTCAGGCATTTCCACCACCGGATCCACCGTGATTGTCGGCCTTGATAATGCCCCGCAGGGGATCTTGTTGTGGCGGGCCTTGTTGCAGTGGCTTGGCGGGATCGGGATCATTGTGATGGCGATTGCCGTCATGCCGATGCTGCGCGTTGGTGGTATGCAGCTGTTCCGTATGGAAAACTCCGACAAGTCGGACAAGGCCTTCCCGCGTGCGACCCAGATCGCGATGGGGATCGCGATGCTGTATCTGAGCTTCACCGGGCTTTGGGCGATCATGCTGTGGTCGGCGGGGATGACGCCGTTTGATGCGATTGCGCATGCGATGACAACGATTGCGACCGGTGGCTTTTCGACCAAGGACGCCTCGATCGGGCATTATGACAGTACCGCAATTGACGTGATCATTACCCTTGGCATGGCAACTGGCGCATTGCCGTTTATTTTGTATCTGCAGATGCTGCGCGGGCAGGGACGCGCCCTGTTCCGGGACAGTCAGGTGCGCTGGTTTATCACGATTGCGGTTGCGATCATTGTCGGTCTGGCCTTCTGGCATTCGGAAACCAATGGTGTTGGCTTCCTTTATGCGCTGCGCTTTACGTCATTTAACATCATGTCGGTCATGACCGGCACGGGCTATGCCACCACCGATTACGGCCTTTGGGGGCCGTTTGCGGTGACGGTGTTCTTCTTTGTCATGTTTATTGGTGGCTGTGCGGGGTCGACGACCTGCGGGGTGAAGATCTTCCGTCTGCAGGTTCTTTATGAAATTGCCAAAATCCAGCTGTCGCACATGCTGCGCCCGCATGGCGTTTTCATTGCCTACTATAACCGTAAACCGCTGTCAGAAGACGTCACGGAATCGGTTCTGAGCTTCTTCTTCCTGTTTGTCTTCTGCTTTGTCGTGCTGGCTGCTGGCCTTGGTGCGATGGGGCTTGATTTCATCACGGCGGTTTCAAGTGCCGGAACGGCGATTGCCAATGTCGGGCCGGGCCTTGGCCCGATTGTCGGCCCGTCGGGCAACTTTGCGACCCTTCCGGACGGGGCAAAATGGCTGATGTCGATCGGCATGCTGATTGGCCGTCTGGAAGTCTTTACGGTTCTGGTTTTGCTGTTCCCGGCCTTCTGGCGGGACTAACCAACACCTACAACGGTTAACGCTTAAGTTTTCAGGCACCTGCAGGCGATGCTTGCAGGTGCTTTTTCATGTGATTGACAATCTAGGACAAATGACCTAATCCTAGATATAGGACGATTGTCCTAATGCAGGTTCAATCGGGTGATAGATCGAGAAATGGCATTAGAAACACGGGATCGAATTATCGAGGCGGCGGACCTGCTGTTTTATCAGCACGGGTTCGAAGCCACATCGTTTGCCGATATTGCCAGCGCCGTTGGCATATCGCGTGGCAATTTCTATCACCACTTCAAGACCAAGGATGACATCCTTGATAGCGTGATTAACCGGCGCCTTGCCAATACCGAGCAGATGCTTGATCGCTGGGAAGTAACCGGTTCAGACCCGGCTGAGCGTATTCGCAGTTTCATTCATATTCTGATCGTGAATGGCGAGAAGATCCGGAAATTCGGCTGCCCGGTGGGCACCTTGTCCTCAGAACTGGCGAAACTGAATCATGCTGCGAAAAGCGATGCGGCGGCACTGTTTACCCTGTTTCGCAGTTGGCTACGTCGGCAGTTCGACCGTCTGGGCTTTGGCGATAGATCGGACGAATTGGCGATGCATATCCTTGGCCGAAGCCAAGGTGTTGCGATCCTTGCCAATGCGTTTGACGATGATGGTTTCCTGCATCACGAGGTCGATCTGATGTGTGCCTGGCTTGATGATCAGATTGCAGGCCTTACCACCACCAACAACTCAATCAGGGAGTAGGGAATGTTTACGATCTTTTTGAAGTTTGCCGAAAATCGCCAAAAAGCCCCGGAATTCATGGGCGCGCATAAGGCATGGATCAAGCAAGGTTTTGATGATGGCGTGTTTCTGATGGTCGGGAGCCTGCAACCCAATATGGGCGGTGCCGTTCTGGCGCATGGTGTGTCACGAGATGCGATTGAAGCGCGTGTGAATGATGACCCGTTTGTTGTCGAGGGTATCGTGACATCTGAAATTCATGAAATCTCGCCCGCGCGTGCCGATGAACGCCTTAATTTCCTGATGGCCTGACCCATGAGCAAAACAACAATCGGAACGGATGGAAAATGTCGGTGCGCGTGGTGTGATGCAGCACCGGAATTCAATACGTATCACGACACGGAATGGGGATTTCCGGTTACCGATGACATCCGTCTGTTTGAGAAAATCTGCCTTGAAGGTTTTCAGTCGGGCTTAAGCTGGCGCACGATTTTGAGTAAACGCGAAAATTTCCGCAAAGCCTTTGCCGGTTTTGACTTTTACAAGGTCGCGCAATTTGATGATGCGGATTTTGAACGCTTGCTTGGGGATGCCGGGATCATCCGTCATCGCGGCAAGATCGAAGCATCCATTAATAATGCCAAGCGGGCCCGCGAGATGGTCGCGCAGGAAGGGTCACTTGCCGCATATTTCTGGCGCTTCGAGCCGAAACCAGATGAAGTAGACCCGCCACAATCGATGTCAACATCGCCGACCTCCGTTGCGCTTTCCAAGGACCTTAAGAAACGGGGTTGGAAGTTTGTCGGACCGACGACGGTGTTTGCCTTCATGCAGGCAATGGGCCTGATCAATGATCACGCGCAAGGTTGTTTTTTACGTCAACAGATTGAAGACATGCGTCTATCAATGACGCGCCCGGTTTAACGCAAAACCATAAAAAAAACACCCCTTGCCCAGTATTGGGACAAGGGGTCTTGAGGGCGGGGACCGGTGCAGATCCCCTGATGATAATCCGGCAAGGATTATAGGGTCTCGGTCGTTCCGTATCGCTTGAGGTGCCAACCAAGGGGGAGGGTGCAACAGGGGATCGGGAGGCTTAGAGATCAATACGAAACAGCTTTAATTCGGGTGGCGACACCGAACCTTGGGTCAGGAGCGGATCGGGGATCGGGATCAGGCCCGGCATCGCCATAACCCAAGGTGGCAAATGCCGTTCGAAAGATAAAATCGAATATCAAATAAAATTCGATAGGAAAAATCTATGAATTAGGTGCGCTGCGGTGGTGCAATGCCGCAGCAATCAGCTGCTGATCGGCAATGTAACTGTGAAAACAGCACCATCCGGTCCTGTTGCAGTGAGGCGAAGTTCGCCGTTATGGGTGCTGATCAGCTCGCGCGCGATGGCAAGACCAAGCCCGGTGCCGCCTTCGCGCCCACTGCCTGCAAACGGCACGAACAGGTTTTTGATTGCCTTTTCTGGCAATCCCGGACCGTTATCGGTAATGATCACGTCAATGAAACTGCGGGTTTTGCCCGATTCGGTGCGGCCTTCCGTACCGTTTTCAGGTTCAGCCTGAATGTTGTGGGTAATGGTGACGACCGTGGCCCCGGCTTCGATCGGGTTGCGCATCAGGTTGCTAAAGGCGCGAAACAGCATGTCGTAATCGGCTTCCAGCATGACATCTTCGGGAAGGTCGATGTCTATGCGGGTCGGGCAGGGTTCATCATCCTTGTCTGAGTCATCCATGGCGCTATCAAGAAGCTGCTCGCATTTATGCAGCAAAATCTGATCGCGGATTTCTTCGATCAGTTCAATCAAGGTAAAGGTCGCAAGATCACGTGGTGGCGGGGTTTCGCGCGCAAAGGACAGGGTTTGTTCACTGATGTAAACTGCGCGTTCCATCGATGATAACAGCCTCGGCACAACAGCACGGACTTCGTCATCCTGGCTTCTGGCAAGCTGTTCGGTCATCAGCATCGAGGTCGCCAGTGCATTGCGCAGATCATGGCTGATCTTGGTGGCGGCTGTGCCAAGGGCGGCAAGGCGGCGGCGCTGATTAAGCATCGCCTGAATATCTTGCTGCATCATGGCGAGTTCCTGTCGCGCGACGCCAATTTCATCGTCACGTTCGCCCGGATCAATCAGCGATGATTTATCCTGCGGGTCTTCGCGAAAACGGATCATGTCATGGGTCAGGATCCGCATCGGTCGGACCAGCAACCGGTTGAGTGCGAAATAGACGAGGCCAGCGGTAAAGAACGAAATCATCAGCGACAGGCCAAAAACCCGCCAGCCGAAATTACGCATGGCTTCAATCAAACGGTCTTCATGGACAAGGACCTCGATCTCGAAATCCGGTGCCATGGATGGCATGCCGACAACCCGCAGCACCCGGTTTTTGGTCTGGGTCAGGGTTGATAGCCCTTCCATCAACGCCATCGGAATCGAAAAGTCTGTCAGTTGGACATCCTTATCGACCTTGGCTGGCATGTCATCGCGTTGAAGCAGCAGTTTGCGATCTTCACGGCGCAGAATAACGGCCTCGATCCCGGCATTCGAAAGAAGCTCACGCTCAAGATCATCGGGGATCATTTGATCCGGGGTGGCTTCAAGGGCAAGGGCCGCAAGGTAGCCTGAATCAAGATGTGCCTTCAGCCAGTCAATTCGAAAGCGCGCGACAGAGGGGGCAAAAACAAACACCTCTGCAAGCATCACAAAGCTTACCGTCAGCACCAGAAGGCGCGCGGAAAGTGACTTGGCCCACGGGGGCAATTTCAGATGCCGGTTATTCATGAGATGATGTTAGGCCGAGAAGCCGAAAAAAGTACAGCAATACAGATGCTTGTTTTTATATGCGAACCAGGAAAGCCGGTCATCCGAACTTAAGCAGGAAGCGCACCAGCTTGCGCGTTTTTTCGCTAAACAGGCTGGGTGTATACCAGGCCCCGGCAACGCGTTTGGACAGTTCACCAAGGGTCGGATAGGGCGCAATCATCCCGGCAATGGCGCCGATTTTCATTTTCTTGCTGATGGCAAGCGACCAGACGCCAATCAGCTCGCCCGCCTGCCTGCCGACAATGGCGGCACCCAGTATCTTGCCCTTTGGCGTGGTGATGACCTTGATAAAGCCTTCGGTGTCGGCTTCTGCACGGGCACGATCATTTTCGGCGTAATCCCAGGTTACAACGCGGATATCATCGCCAAACTTTTCACGCGCGACCGTTTCCGTCAGGCCGACTTGGGCAAGTTCCGGATTGGTGTAAGTCACCCATGGCACACCGCTGTGATCGACCTTGGCCGGAAGGCGGAAAAGTGCGTTGCGGATCACGATCCCGGCGTCATATCCGGCCATATGGGTAAATTGCAGCCCGCCGGTGACGTCACCAATCGCAAAAACCTTGCGGTTTGATGTGCGCAGACGCGCATCAACGGAAATGCCACGTTCGCTGTGATCAATTCCGGCATCTGACAGGCCAAGGTTTTCGACATTGGGTTTGCGCCCGGTTGCCAGCAAAAGGTGGCTGCCTTCAAGGGTGATCTCGATGCCCTGATGTTCGATCACGACCCTGATCTGATCATTCACATTAAGGATTTCCTTGGTTTTGGCGCCTTCATACAGGCTGATGCCATCTGCCTTGATGCGATCACGGACAACCGCCACCAGATCTGGATCATCCTTGGGCAGGATTGTACCCATTTCAATCACGGTGACTTTCGCACCCAGTTGATGATGGGCCTGTGCCATTTCCAAACCAATCGGACCGCCACCGATGATGATCAGATGTTCGGGGCGGACGCGGTTTTCGAAAATGGTTTCGTTGGTGAAATAGCAAACACTTTCAAGACCGGGGATCGGCGGAATGGCGGCGCGTGAACCGGTGGCGATGACAAAGCGCTTGGCCTTGATCGTGCTATCCCCTGCAGTGACCTCGCCCGGGCCGATAAAGCGTGCTTCGGCCTGAATGACGGTGCAGCCGAGTTCCTCGAACCGTTCGACCGAGTCATGCGGGGCGATGTCCGCGATCACGGAATGAACATGGTCGATTGCCCGGCCAAAATCGACATCGACCGATCCGGTCAAAACACCAAAGCGCGAAGCCTGTCGTGCATTCTCGGCCGCATGGGCAGCCGCCAAAAGTGCCTTCGACGGAACGCAACCGGTATTAAGGCAATCACCACCCATTTTGCCCTTTTCGATCAGGACAACCTTTGCCCCCATCTGGACAGCACCAGCGGCGACAGACAGGCCACCGGAGCCTGCGCCAATCACGCAGATATCGGTATTGATGATCTTATTCATGTTTGTCCGCCCCGCTTTTGCTTTGGCGCAGTTTCTTATAAGCCACCGGCAGAAGGGCCAGAACGGCCAATCCGATGATCGGGGTCAGAATACGTGGTTCAAAGATGATGCCAAGATCGGGCGTCTTGCCCTGATCAAACAGGGCACCAAGCCCATCGCCAATAGAGGCATAAACAAAGGTGCCCGGAATGATGCCGATCATGGTGCCCAAAACAAAGGAGCGCAATTTGACCCCAAGAAGGGCTGGCACAAGATTGACGAGCCAGAACGGGAAAATCGGGATCAGGCGCAAAACCATCAGATAGCTGAAGGCGTTTTCGGCAAAACCTTCTTCCATTTTGCGGACGGCGTTGCCCGCCTTGGCGCGCATCAGGTCATAAAACGCATAGCGTGCAGCCAGATACACAATTGTTGCGCCAAGGGTTGCACCGATCACGATGTAGCTTGTCGCAAGGAATGATCCGAACAAAAAACCACCGGTGATGGTCAGGATCGAGCCGATCGGCAGCGACAGGGCAACCGAAACAACATAAAGCCCCATGAAAAACAGCACGCTTGAAACCGGGTTATCGGCAACAAAATCCTGCAACAGGTCGCGGTTTTCACGCAGCGTATCAAATGACAGCAAATCCAGAGCGCCGCTGGCCCAGGCAATGACAAGCCCGACAATCAGCACCGCGACAGGTAAAAGCTTCCGCCAGAGCGGCTTTGACGCGCCTTTGATTTCCGCTTGGATATCTGGTTTTTGGTCGGACAAGTGTGACGCCATTGAACTGGTTTTGGTCATTTATTTCAGGCTCTTGCAGGTCGTTCATTTGGTGTGATGAGCAAACCCTTCAAAACAGGATCGCATCATTTGATCCAACATTAGAGAGAAAATTCAAAACTTGCTCATGAACTGCCTTCACCATTGCGTGAGGGGAATTTGTCCGACGTGACGCGATATCGGAGCCGGATATGCGCAAAAATCCTGAGGGAGTGGCGCTTGACGTAGGGGAAAACTGGACGTATCGTCTGCCAATCGTGGGATTTGTCGACCGGCTTGCGGCCACGTAAAAAATCGCTAAAGAGGGGTAGCTTGGCTTCGGCCCTGACCCATTCATGCCGGTCAGGGTTTTTTTGTGTCCGGATCACACCATATTCCGGGCATGTAGGAGCAAGACGATGACGACCGAAAAAAATGCTTCCGATAACTGGCGCGCGGCGACCCGTTCCGTACGTGGCGGCACAGCGCGCAGCGGCTTTTGCGAAACTTCCGAAGCCATCTTTATGAATTCCGGCTATGTGTATGACACCGCCGCCGAGGCAGAGGCCTCCTTTGATGGCAGCGGCCCGGAACGTTATGTCTATTCCCGTTTTGCCAACCCGACCGTCGGCATGTTCGAAGAGCGCCTTGCCCTGATTGAGGGCGCACAATATTGCCGCGCGACGGCATCGGGCATGTCTGCTGTCTGGAATGCACTGGCAGCAAGCACCAAGGCCGGTGGCCGTGTGGTCGGATCACGCGCCCTGTTCGGGTCATGCGAATTTATCCTCACCACGCTTCTGCCGCGTTTTGGCGTTGAAACCGAACTGGTCGATGGCACGGACAAGGCTGCTTGGGAAAAGGCACTTTCCAAACCTGCTGATGCGGTTTTCCTTGAAACCCCGTCGAACCCGACGCTTGAGGTTCTTGATATCGCCTTCATTTCCGAACTGGCGCACAAGGCTGGTGCCAAGGTTATAGTTGATAACGTCTTTGCCACGCCGATCCTGCAAAAGCCGATGGAACTGGGTGCGGATATCGTTGTCTATTCCGCGACCAAGCATATTGATGGTCAAGGCCGCTGCCTTGGCGGCGCGATCCTGTTTAATGACAAGGAATGGCACGACGAACATCTGACCACCTTCCTGCGTCATACCGGGCCCAGCATGAGCCCGTTTAACGCCTGGGTGCTGCTCAAGGGCCTTGAAACCCTTAGCCTGCGTGTCGATCAACATATCCGCAATGCCACAGCGCTCGCCGAATTCCTGTCGGAACAGCCGCAGGTTTCGCGCGTTCTGTATCCGGGACTGAAAAGTCACCCGCAGCACGAATTGGCAATGCGCCAGATGTCTGGCCGGGGTGGTGGATTGATCGCAATCGAGCTTGCCGGGGGCAAGAAAGCAGCCTTCTCGCTGCTTGATAACCTCAAGCTGATTGATATTTCCAACAACCTTGGCGATGCCAAAAGTCTGGCGACCCACCCCTGGACCACGACGCACCAGCGCGTGCCGGGTGAGGACAAGATTGCGATGGGCATTACCGAGGGCATGCTGCGTCTATCTGTCGGTCTGGAAGACATTGATGACCTGAAGGAAGATCTGTTGGCGGCCCTTGCTGTTTAAAAGCTTGGAAAAACAGTAATCCTGACATCGATCCGGCCCGTACATCGTGCGGGCCCTTTCGTATCTACCCCGAACGCCATGCTGGTTTGTTTTGACTGGCGACTGGTAGTTTCGGGACGGATTGTCTACATAAAGGTCCATCTATCGCATTCTTGGCTGATGCAAAATTGACTGGAACACACTTGGCCCGGAGACATGCATGTATTCGACCGTAACCCACGATATCAAGGTGTCGGTAAATCCGATGTTCCTCGAGGACGAATCAGATCCGGAAACCCATCGTTATGTTTGGGCCTATCGCATCGAGATCGAAAATCTCGGATCGAAAACCGTTCAGTTGTTGAACCGTCATTGGCGGATTACGGATTCGCGCGGCGAAACCCAGGAAGTCAAAGGTCCGGGTGTCGTTGGCGAACAGCCTGTTCTGGCGTGCGGTGAAAGTTTCAATTACACAAGTGGCGCGCCATTGACCACGCCAAGTGGCTTCATGGTCGGGACTTTCGAGATGACGGATATGGACGGCAATCATTTTGATATTGCGGTTCCGGCCTTTTCGCTCGACAGTCCGCATGGGCAACACACTGTGAACTGATCCGATCAGCCAACAGTATCAGTTAAAGCGGGTCAGGAGCCCCACCAAGGCAGGCGTTAATCCTGCGGAATATGAAAAAAGGATTTGGTATGTGCAGCGAACATAACCCGGTGAAGCGTCCGACACGCGAAGAAGCAGAAGAAGCGGTCCGGACACTTCTGCGTTGGGCCGGGGATGATCCCGACCGCGAAGGATTGCGCGGAACCCCTGATCGTGTGGCGCGCTCTTATGGCGAATTCTTTGCCGGTTATCAGCAGGACCCAGCTGAAATTCTGCGCCGGACGTTCGAAGAAACCGACGGCTATGACGAAATGGTCGTTCTGCGCGACATTCGCGTCGAATCCTATTGCGAACATCACATGGTGCCGATCATCGGGGTCGCGCATGTCGCCTATCTGCCGCGCCGCCGTGTTGTGGGGATCTCCAAGCTGGCCCGCGTTGTCGAGGTGTATGCCAAACGTCTGCAGATTCAGGAAAAGATGACGGCACAGGTCGCCAACACCATCCAGGAAGAACTCGATCCGCTTGGTGTCGCGGTGGTGATTGATGCCAATCACCAGTGCATGAGCACGCGCGGTGTGCACAAGACCGGCGTTTCCATGGTCACCAGCCGGATGCTGGGTGCATTCCGCGATGACCCGATCACGCGCCGCGAATTCTTTGCGATGATTGGCCGCTAAGCCAAGCGCTTATGATCCGAGAACACAAAAGGCCGCAGCACGATAAATGCTGCGGCCTTTCCATGTCCGCCGCGCGCAAAATTGCAGTGCGCGTTATTCCTTGAAATCGCTGTGGCAGGCTTTGCAGGTGCGCATCATCTGGCCAAGGGCTGCTTTGAACTCGTCTTCCGAGCCATTGTTTTCAGCAACGGTTTTGAGGTTCCCGGCAGTGCTGTTCAGTTCATTGGCAAGATCGGTGAATTTCGACCAGTCATCCCAGATATCTGAAAGCGCTTCGGATGGTTTTTCATTGCTGCCTTCCGGGAAAAGGGCGGTAAATGTCTCACCCGAATGGCTTTCAATGATCGCGGCCGATTTTGCAACCTGCGCCGGGTCATAGGGCAGTGCACCCTTCAACATCGGCACCATGATCTTGACCTGCTGGCCGATGGCCTTCATGCCGTCCATGCGTTCCTTGACGACGCCGGTCGCGCCTTCATGGGCGATGGCAGCAATGCTGACGGTCATGGAAAGTGCGATCGCGGCACCTGCTAGAACTTTCAAATCTCTCTTCCTTTTTAGATTTTCGTGTTGCGGGAAATTATGACGTTTAAGGGCTAAAGCGGGCAAGGATCTGGTTCACAGCACTGACATAGTGCCCGCCAAACAGGCGAACATGAACCAATAGCGGGTAAAGGTTATACAAATCACGGCGTTCTTCAAAGAAGCCGGGAGCAATCGGCAAGATTTCACTATATCGCGCGAAAAATTCCGGACTGAGATCGCCAAATAGGGTGCCAAAGGCTAGCTCGATCTCCCGATCACCATAATAGATCGCCGGGTCGATCAAGCCCGCCAACTTGCCTGAATGGCACAGGATATTGCCACCCCACAGATCACCATGCAGGAGTGACGGGCTGCTTTCCGTTGGTAAATACTCCGGCAGCCGGTCAATCAGCCGATCCAGCCGTGCGACAATACTACCGGGAAGTTTGCCTTCATTGCGGGCGCATTCCGCCATATGACGCAGCCGGTGTTCGGCAAAAAAGGTGATCCAGCTTGTTTCCTGTGTGTTGGGTTGATGCAGACCGCCAATCAGGGTGTCAAACCCAAGTCCGAAGGTATCGGATGTGACCTGATGCTGGGCGGCAAGCTGTTCGGCCAGGTCGAGCTGCACTTGCGTGCTCATACGATTGTCATTGGCAATGAAGCTCATCACCAGACAGGTCGCATCGGCATGGATGACTTCGGGGCAGTTTATCGGTGAATGGGATTTGAAATAGCGCAGCATTTCGGCCTCGACCAACAGGCCTGCATCCTGTGCGGTGCCCTGCTTGATCACCAATTGCCGTCCGTCATCAAGGTCGGCGCGCATCACATTGGCAACGCATCCACCAGAAAGCGGTGTGACGGATTTCAAGCCTGCCCCGGTGTGGCGTTTGATCAAATCTGCCAGCGCGCTTTTATTCATGGCGAATCCCGGTTTTGGCTTGGATCTAGATCCCGTGTTTTTCGCGGATGTGAGAAAGCAGGCTGCTTGAGGCTTCCTCGATCATGTCAAATACATCCACAAAGCCGTTCGCCCCACCATAGTAGGGATCGGGCACACTTTGGCCGGCCATGGTCGGATGATAATCAAGAAACATCTCGATCCGGTCATGATGGCTGGCTGGTGCCTGACGGCGCATATCGTGAAAATGCCCGTCATCCATTGCCAGCACATAGTCAAATTCGTGATAGTCATCCGGGCGGATTTTGCGCGATCGAATGTCGGTTAGGTCGATGCCGCGGCTTTTGGCCATTTCGCGTGATCGCGGGTCGGGCAGTTCACCAACGTGATAGGCCGACAGACCACAACTATCGACGCTAATGTGATCCTCGAGCCTGGCATCGTGCACCAGTTTGCGAAAAACACCATCGGCGGTGGGCGAACGACAGATATTACCGGTACAGACGAACAGAACCTTGATCACGTTATCAATCCGTATTGATGGAAGGGCGCAAAAGACGGTTTTACAGTGACATGGTCGCATTGGTCGGGCAATGGCCTGTCAGGGTCAAAAGGCTGCGCTATTGACGATTGTGCTAAAAAACGCGGTTTATGTAACAGCTTCGTGACATTTTGGATCCTGCGCTGACAGGTCGGTCATTAGTTTGTATGATCGCGCCAATCTTTATTGTCTTGGCGCGTTTTGATGCAGGAATTTGTTTCTTTCGGTTTGCATGTTGCCCTGATCCGGCAATTGGCGTGGTTGCCGCGGGGGTATGACCTTGTTCCGGCCGGGACGGTTGTGACCTCTGCAAAGTTGCGCAGCATCATGCTCGCCCTTGAAGAGATTAATGGTCCGGCCGTGCTTGTGCGCCTTGGGCGTTACCTTGCTGCCAAGGAACAGGAACCGATCCTGACCATGCTGCGCCATTCGGCAACCCCGTCGGTCATTGCGGATCGCTGGCGCCGGTTGGAGGGCTATTCTCATGCCCGCGCGCGCAGCGACTTTTCTGTCACCGGAAAATCCATGACGATCCATCGCGGTGTTGTACGGGGCCAACCACCGGCGCGGGTGGAAAATCTTTTGTTGCTGGGGTTCTTGATCGGCTTGCTTGAAGCGGCCGGGGCCGAGGATATTGATGCGACCATCCTGCCAAGCCATGGCCCGGCAGTGCGCGTCATGCGCAAGGGGCGGATTAGTGACAAGCTGACCTTTGCTGGACGCGGATTACGTTTCCGCATCAACTGGGGCAGTTTCGAACAGGTTTCGTCTTCATATCCGTTTATGGCCAATATGCCGGGAACCGCGCCGTCGATCGGGGCGCAGCGGCCTATCGTGCAACAGCTTTGTACCGTGTTGGAACATGACGTTGGGCGCAGCTGGACAATTGACGAGGTTGCGGCCGCACTTGATACATCCGGGCGCACCTTGCAGCGCCGCTTGCAACAGGCCAACAGCCGGTTTTCCGACTTGCTTCGTCTGGTGCGTGTGCGTGAAGCCTGTCGGTTACTGTATGGCACCAACCTGTCAGTCGGCGAGATCGGCTTTTGGTGCGGCTTTACCGACAATGCGCATTTTTCGCGTGATTTCAGACGCTTGCTTGCCATGCCGCCCTCTGTCTATCGCGAGGCCAGCATTGGGCATGCCGGTCTGACCCGGGCCTGAGGCGCTCCCAGTCTTTCGAAAGCTCATTGCTTTCTGAAGGCACAGACTGATCGGCACATGATTGACCTGCTTGGTTTCCTTGGGTATCAGCAGCGCGATGCACGAAGTCAGCAATCATCGTGCCCCCTTCGCATCCAAGAGGCTGCCATGACCGATTCCATCCAACCTGCAAACGAGTATTCCGGCTTTTTGCCGCCGCGTTTTCATAATCGCCCGGATGCCGATGATGTGATGGTCAAAACATGGACGGTGGGGGATGCCCTGACCGATCATTCCGTGCCGGAAGTCCCGGCGGCCCTGTCGCTGTTTTTTGATCTGGTCGCGCCTGCGGGGACCCGCGCCAATTCAAACGGTTTTGCCATGTTGTGGCTAGATCGTCATCCGCATGAAGAACCGGGTTGGCGCCTGTCGATCGGGCATGTCGGATCGGAAGATGATCTGGAAATGGCGGTGGCCAAGCCGCTTGCCCGATTGGTCGATGCCCTGCCGATGGCCAATTTCGAATGCGAAGACTGGCACATGACCCGACCGCTTTGGCGCAAACGGGCAGAGCCGGTGAAGCTTGTTTTCTGGGGTGACTTTGCCAAACATGCGCGCGCTATTCTGGGCCATAGCGATGGCGCATCCTTCTATCAGCCGCTGGGGGCAGGTCTTCGGTCTGACAATGTCGCTGCCATGTTGCCGCTGCTTGAAGACATGCTGGGCGATCCGTTTCTGCGAAACGGCATGGGGTTTGAAGATGCCCTGCGTCTTGGTATCGCCTTGGGGCGTGCGCACCTGATTGAAAGCTGGATCGAGGCCGGTGGGTCTGAAAAGGAGCCCTATTTCCGGCCGATGAAAATCTGGCATCAAGCGTGGCTGGCAAATGCGCTTCTTGATCCGGCGGTGGCAAGCCTTGCCATGTCGGGCAAGCCGCCGATGCCCGCGCTTGATTTTGCAAATGACAGCACACCGGCATCACGCCGGGCAGCCCTTGATGATCTGTCATCCTGGCTGACGAGTGTGTTCTTTAGCGATGAATATCCGGCCCTTCGCAATGCCTTTGTTGCCGGGGTGCAAAATGCCGTCTGGCTTGATAGCGACCTGCAGCAATATGTTCAGCCGCAACAGCGG
Source organism: Thalassospira sp. HJ (assembly GCF_000948415.1). Lineage (GTDB taxonomy): Bacteria > Pseudomonadota > Alphaproteobacteria > Rhodospirillales > Thalassospiraceae > Thalassospira. The sequence continues at coordinate 374,292 of NZ_JYII01000021.1, forward strand.
AGCGAGATTTTGCAAGGTCTGATGCCCTATTGCCGTTGGTTCCTTGCCATGGCGCTTTATAATCATCTGGGCAATCTTGCCGCCGGAACCGTGCGCGATGATCAGGTTGCCTTTTATGCAACCATGGTCGATGCCCTGCCGGAACTGGCCCCGCTTGGCGAATTCGCCACCCAGCGCGACATCGAACAGCACATCATCCGGATTGACGCCCCGCGTGCGGCATCGGCGTTTGATACGCTGGTTCTGCCGTTCTGCGATCTTCTGATGCCGCGCCGTCAATTTGATGCCGCGCGTTCCTGATCGGGCAATCTTTACCGTCAAAGAAAAAGCGCCGTGCGGTTCCCCCAACGGCGCCTTATACATTGAGAGGCACGAACATTTGCTATGATGTTCGTGCCTCTTTTCACTTGGGAGCCTGCGTATACGCAGGCTCCCGGATCCGTGAGGTGTTGATGCGGCCTTGGACTTTTACGTCCGTA
>NZ_JYII01000019.1 GCF_000948415.1 Thalassospira sp. HJ
CATGTTCAATCCAAGCTTGTCTCATAGACAAACTCTTCAAAATTAACGTCTGCACATTTTGGTGGTTACCACAAATCAATCTGATCTAAACCAAATCGATCCGTCGTCTCCAGGATGCACAGACTTTTGCGCCATAACGCTGCCCGCGCATCCCTTCCTTCTGATCTACAATGTCAAAGAACTCAAAGGCCGAAGCCCCGAACCGCTCGTTCCGCGTCGCCGTCTCGTTGGCGCCGCACCCCGTCGGTGGAGGCGGGTTATAGGCCCCACTCCCAGAACTGTCAAACACCTTTTTGCAAAAAAATGACAGAAATGTCGTTACGCAAAATTTTTGCGCGAAACCATATATAGGTTTCACTTTTATGACCTGCAAGGGGAGCAAAACCCGAAAATCGGGGCCGGATCGGATTGCCCTGCGCGATAATGCCGATAAGATGTTCGCGCACCACCAAGCCGAAGAAAGAATCACCCCTGCCAAAAACGGCAATTAATCCGGATCAACGCCCATGCCCCACGACAAAACGCCCCAGACATCGCAAAGTGATTCGCAAATCAAACCGACTTACCCAAGCCAAGAGACCCCGATTGAGGTGATCGACATGCATACCGGCGGTGAGCCGTTGCGCATCGTCACATCGGGCTATCCCGATATTCCGGGCGACGACATTCTGGCCAAGCGCCGTTATGCCCGCGACCATCTTGATCATTTGCGCCGCTTTTTGATGTTCGAGCCGCGCGGTCATTACGACATGTATGGCGCGATCCTGGTTGAGCCCAGCCTTCCGGAGGCCGACCTTGCGGTGCTGTTTATTCATAATGAAGGTTATTCGACCATGTGCGGCCATGCGATTCTGGCCCTTGGTCGTTATGCGATTGATTACGGACTTGTCAAAGCCGTCGCACCAATCACCACAGTTAATATTGAATGCCCTTGCGGGCTGGTGCGCGCCGAGGTCGAGGTCAGTGACGGCAAAACCGGCAAGGTGCGGTTTTCATCGGTGCCGTCCTTTATGTTTGCCAGTGACCTTTCCTTACAGCTCGCCGATGGCACGAACTTCAAAACCGATATCGGCTATGGCGGGGCGTTCTATGCCATCCTTGATGCCGGGCAATTTGATATCGCGATTACGCCAGAAAATGTTAGCCACCTGACACGACTTTCAGAGGAGATTTGTCAGGCAGTAAATGACAGTGTGACGCTATCGCATCCCGATCATGATGATCTGGCCTTTTTATATGGCGCAATCCTGACCGACGGGGGTGATGCGTATGGGGCATCCCCGACACGTAATATATGTGTGTTTGCCAAAAACCAGGTTGATCGCAGCCCGACCGGGTCCGGGGTCAGCGCCCGGCTTGCCATCCAGCATGCCAAGGGATTGATCACACCGGGACAGGTCCGGGTGTTTGAAAGCGTGATCGGATCAAGCTTTGAAGGATCGGTTGAAGCCACAACCAGCTTCGGTCCGCATCCAGCCATCATCGCCTCGGTCAAGGGCAAGGCGCATTATAGTGGCACGGCCAGTTTCTGGCATGACGCGGATGACGCGGTCGGGCGCGGCTTTATTGTCGGGTAAGCTCAACAGCACAGAAACAAAAAAGGGATGCCAACAGCATCCCTTTTTACGTTCCGGATTTCAGTTCGCCCTATTCCCGCGCCTTGCGCAGGCATTCCATCAGACTGTCGGCCGAGCTTTGGATATGGTTGGCAAGCAGTTCGACGGCTTCGTCGACATTGCCGGCCTTGCAGGCTTCGAAAATCTGGTGATGCTCGCGTTCGGCCCGGTCGGTTGCGCCGGACAGGGCCAGCTGCGCCTGGGTAAAGCGCACTGTGTTATTGCCGATCATGCGGACAATCTCGAGCGTCTTGGGACGGTTCGAGGCGCGATACAGGCGGTCGTGGAATTCACGGTTAAGCTCCCCCCACTTGGCGACATCGCCGGAGCGGAAAGCTTCGTCATAGACCATCAGGATGTCTTCGACCGATTTCAGATCAGCCGGGGTCAGGCGCGGGACCGCGTGACGCAAAAGATCGCATTCCAGCAGCTTGCGGACTTCAAACAGTTCCTCGATCTCATCAAGCGAGAGCTGCGAGACGATGGCGCCCTTGTGCGGCTGGAAGGAAACCAGTCCTTCAGCGTCCAAACGCTGCAGGGCTTCACGGACCGGAATGCGCGAGACATTATATTCACCCGCAATGGCATCCTGCCGCAGCTGGTGACCCGCAGGGAAATCGCCCGTCAGAATGCGTGCACGAAGGTCTTCGGTCACCTGATCGGTGATGGTACGGCGGGTAAATCGCGGTGATGCGGTCATTTCAGCTCTTTTACGGTGTTATCCCGACGATACATGGCATGCCGGTCGGTCGGGTCTTTTATTCTGCCCGACAGAATTTGTCAGTTTTGCTATTCATAGCGTTGGGCCAGCCAAGTCGCAATACAATTGCATACTGTATACCCCCCCACACTTTGCCGAAATACGACGAAGGGGGCATAGAGCCCCCTTTTTATATCAAGATGTGATCAAGAACACTCTGTCCTGTTCACCTCCGACCTATTTGACGATGAAGCCATGGGCGTATGGATCGCGATCATCGATGAAGATCGTGTTGTAGCCATGCTTGCGCGCCCAGCCTTCAATACCCGGCACGACGGCATCAAATTCACCGACCTTGGTTTTCTCGACGACGGAAACGCGGAACTGCGATCCGATGATGCTTTCATGGACCAGTTCATCCTTGGGATCCCACTGCCCCTTGGCAACCAGTTGCGCCAGACGGGCTGATGTCCCGGTGCCGCATGGCGAACGGTCAATACCCTTATCGCCATAAAACACGGCATTGCGGTGCGTGCTGTCTGGCTGGGTCGGCTTACCGGTCCACTGGATGTGCGACAGCCCCTTGATATCGGGATAAAGCGGATGAACGAATTCGTTTTGTTCATTCAAACGGCGGCGGAGTTCCGGGCTGATGCGCTGCAGATCCCCGGCCGAGAAATCCGCCATGTCGCGGTAGTTTTCCTGTGGCTCGACAATCGCATAGAAATTGCCGCCATAGGCAACATCAACCTTGATCGGGCCGATATCGGGGCAATCGACTTCGATATCGGTTTTATAAAGGAAGGACGGCACGTTGGTGAGCTTGACCGATTCAACGTAATCGCCGACCTGATTGTATTCCGCGATCACCAGACCAGCTGGCGTTTCAAGGCGCAAGCGCCCCGGCGTTTTGGGCTTTACCAGCCCTTCCTCGATCGCCATGGTCACCGTGCCAATCGTGCCATGACCGCACATCGGCAGGCAGCCGGATGTTTCGATAAACAGAACGGCGACGTCATAGTCATCGGACGTCGGATCATACAGGATCGAGCCCGACATGACGTCATGGCCACGCGGCTCAAACATCAGGCCGGTACGGATCCAGTCATATTCCGCCAGGAAGTGCGCCCGCTTTTCGAGCATGGTGGTGCCTTTAAGCTTGGGACCACCGCCGGCAACGAGACGCACCGGGTTGCCGCAAGTATGACCGTCGACACAAAAGAAACTGCTTTTCGCCATGAGTGGGGCCTTTAGAAACCGGTGAAACCAGAGAAACGATTAATACGATACGGGGTCATGTCGACCGGAGCTTCGCCATCTGCCATCAAATCGGCAACAAGACGCCCGGTCGTCGCCCCTAGTGTCAGGCCAAGGTGACCGTGACCGAATGCAAAGAATGCATTGGTGTGACGCGGGCTTTTGGAAATGACCGGCGTTGAATCCGGCATGGACGGCCGGAAGCCCATCCATTCCGTACCGCCTTCGCCATTAAGCTTGGGCAGGACTTCCTTACCCTTGGCAAATAGCGCCTTGGCGCGTTCATAGTTGGGTGCAGCCAGAAGGCCGCCCAATTCGACCGCACCACCGACGCGAATACCCATTTCAAGCGGGCTTAGAACAAAGCTGTCATCGGCACAAACAATCATGCGCGACAGTTTGGCATCGTGGTAAGGGACAGTGGTGTTATAGCCGCGCTCCGTATCAAGCGGAACAGGACTGCCCAGCCGCTTGGCGAGCGTCTTTGACCAGGCACCGCAGGCGACAACCACCTGATCAAAGGTGATCATGTCACCGGCATCGGTGGTGGCCGCACGGGGCTTGCCATCGCGGAACACGAAATTGGTAACGTCAGCGGTTTCGAATTTTCCGCCGCGATCGAGGAAGTGCTTGAAGATACCAGTGGTAATTTTGAAGGGATCAAGGACATGGCCCCAGTCCTCTTCCATCACGCCACAGGCAAAGATCGGTGCCAGATCGGGTTCGATATCGCGAACCTCATCACGCGTCAGATCGCGCAGTTTGATACCGTTGCGCCGACGCAAATCAATGGCATATTCGGCGGCCTTGCGCGATTCCGTGCTGCGATACACCGCCATGGCGCCGTGCTTTTTGAAAACGGCATCGGTAAGGCCCGCTTCCTTCAGAACCGGGTCATAATCATCCCAGGCGCGGTTTAGCAGCGTCGCCATATTGGTTGCGATCTGCTCCACCCGGGTTTTGCTGCTTGCCGCCAGAAACCGAAGCAACCAGGGCATCATTTTCGGCAAATAGCCCCAACGCACCGATAGCGGACCTAATGGGTCCATCAGCCAGCCCGGCACATTCATCAGCATTCCCGGCATCGCGACCGGTGCACATTCAGACACCGCAATACCGCCCGCATTGCCAAAGGAAGCCCCCATGCCCGGTTCGCCACGATCAAGGATCGTGACGTCATAGCCCTTACCCAGCAGGGCCAAACCAACATTGACGCCGACAATACCGGCACCAATCACAACGACCTTTTGGGAATCAGACTTGTCAGATGAACTTGCGGCTTTGGCTGGCGTCATTTTTGGGGCCTCACGATTTGGGATATGTGGCGCTTGGTTTTCTAATCCACGGGCACATCGCAGGAAACTCCCCCGCAACATGCGCGGAGGAGCCTACTGTTTCATCAAATACAGTGCCAGTGCAATCATGATTGCAAAGCACAGCCCTTAGAGTGACGGGCGGGTATCGATGGCTTTCTGGATGGTCGCCTTGATGGTCTCAAGTTCTTCACCAACCAGCGGCAGACGCGGTGCACGAACGTGCGGTTTGCCAACGCCGGTCATTTCCTGGGCAAGTTTGATGTACTGAACCAGTTTGGCATGCACATCCATGTGCAGAACCGGGGTGAACCAGCGATAGATTTTAAGCGCTTCGGTGTATTTGCCCTCGGACAGCAACTTCCAGAGTGCAACCGATTCTTTCGGGAAGGCATCGGTGAAGCCCGAAATCCAGCCAACCGCACCCAAAACCTGGGTTTCCATGACAAGGTCATCCATGCCGCAGAACAGAACGAAACGATCACCGCAGGCGTTGTAGATGTCGGTAATACGGCGCGGATCGCCGGAGCTTTCCTTGATCGCGACAAGGTTTTCGACATCGGCAAGCTGATTGAACTCATCTGGCTTGATATCGATGCGATAGGCACCCGGGTTGTTGTAGATCATGATCGGCAGCTTGGTCGCGGCCGCAACAGTGCGGAAATGTTCGATATTTTCGCGCGGGTCGGCGGTATACACCATGCCCGGCAGAAGCATCAGGCCATCGGCACCGAGCTTTTCACATTCCTGGACATAACGGATGGCCGAACGGGTGGAGCTTTCAGCGACACCGGACAAGACCGGGATACGGCCCTTGGTGACTTCGACGGCCAGTTTCAGGACGGCGATTTTTTCGTCGGGATCAAGGGCGGTATTTTCACCAACCGAGCCCAGCATGACCAGACCATCAACACCGGCGGTGATCAGATCTTCGATCTGCTTTGCGGTCATATCGAAATCGATCGAACCGTCTTCGTTCATCTGGGTGGCAACGGCGGGGAAAACGCCAGTCCAGTTTACCTGCATGGAAAAGTAACCTCCTGATATGGCGCAGCGATGGGGCCGCACCCTTAAGCCTGAAAGCCCTGATAATCTTGGGCTGCGTTCAATTAATGTATATTGTATACAAAATTAAAAATCGCGATGCAACGGGATTTTTGCTCAAGTTTGTTTCCGCAGCAAAATCCACAGATGGCGACGATGAGTTTACGGGGTAACGACTGACGGTTTGGTCATCACCGCAGATAAGGAAAAGCGTGCGTCAATCATCATCGACAATAACGCGTCGACCAGATAGCACTACATATGATTTAATCACCATCACCCTTTTCAACCCATTAGCGTCGAGGGCGATAATGACGGAGATGAAGGCCCTGTTGCGTTTTCCCGGCGCACGTAAGCTTGCGCTCACTGCTTACCCTATTCCGGAACCGGACAGGAACGCCGTCCGTGTTAAAACGCGTTACTCCGTCATTAGCCCGGGCACCGAATTCTCCCAAGCCCGTCAGGCCCGCGCCAACCTTTTTCAAAAGGCATGGCAGCGACCGGATCTGGTTGCGTTGACCCTACGCCATCTGAAATCCGAAGGATTGCGTCGCACACTGACACGTGTTGATCATCGCCTGGGGCGGCCGATGCCGATGGGGTATTGCGCCATGGGTCGGGTTGAAGTTACGGGGTCGAATGTCTCAGACATCACAGCCGGTCAGCGCGTTGCCATTGCCGGCATGGGGCAGGCCAATCATGCTGAGTGGAACCGGGTTTCGGTGAACCTTGCCTGCCCGGTGCCGGATACGGTGCCCGATCAACAAGCAGTTTTTGCGACACTTTATGCCTTGGCCTTACATGCCCTTCGACAGGGAGAGACTTCGATTGGTGATCGGGTGGCGGTTATAGGGGCGGGGTTGATTGGCCAGTTGGTTGCCGAAACGGCCTGCGTGGCAGGTGCCTTGGTGACGGTGATTGAACCTGATCCAACGCGTCGGGAGCTTGCTGAGAGAAACGAATGTTTGCGCTGTGTTGCAGCAATCAAGAATGCACCCGAAAGCAGCTTTGACAGCGTTTATATTTGTGCCCCGGGCAAGGGTGCACATCGTTTGATAGATGCCGCCACCCGGCTCTGTCGGGATCGCGGGACAATCGTTTGTGTCGGCGATGTCGCCCCGCATGGTGCGCGCAAGGCACTTTATGAAAAGGAAATCACCATTCGTCAGGTGCGTTCCTATGGACCGGGACGTTATGACCCGAACTATGAAGAGCGGAGTGAGGATTATCCGCTGGGTTATGTGCGATGGACGATCAAACGGAATATGCAGGCAGCCCTTGATCTGATGGCAGACGGACGGCTTGACCCAAGCCCACTTATTACATCCGAGATTGGTTTCGAGGATATCGCGGATCATTTCGCGAAGGGACCCGATCCCGCGCAGCTGGCAACGCTGGTGAGATACCGACAAACAGAATGCGTGCAAGAAAAGCCCCCAACTGCGTCGGAGCGAAAAGCGACACAGGCCACTGACCGTGTCCAGGTCGGACTGATCGGCGTGGGCAACTATCTGGGCGGCAGTTTGTTGCCCCTGTTACAGAAGCATCCTGAGGTCCAAATCGCTTCGTGCTGTTCACAAAGCGGATTGTCGGCGGTTGCGCTCGCCAAAAAGATTGCCGGGGTGCGCATGAGTGGCGGGGCGGACGAACTGCTTGCGGACCCGGGTGTAAACGCCGTTATCATCGCGACACGCCATGACAGTCATGCCGAGTTGGCCGCCAAGGCGTTTGCCGCTGGCAAGCATGTCTGGCTGGAAAAGCCGATTGCGGTTGACCAAGCCGGACTGGAGTTACTGCGGGACGCCATTGGGACTTCACCACAACGCGTCTTCATGGTCGGGCATAATCGGCGGTATGCAGCGATGACCGAAAAGCTGCGCGAGGCGTTGCCGACGAGCGCGAAACAATTCCGCTATCGGGTGCGGATTAGTCCGCTTCCCGCGGATCACTGGCTTCATCAGTCTGATCAGGGCGGCCGCGCGATTGGCGAGATCAGTCATTTTATTGATTTGATCATAAGCCTGATTGATAGCGACCTGATCGGGCTCACCTGTCACTGGATTGATCGCACGGCGGGCGACAGCATCTGGCACATGCGGTTTGCCGATGGGTCGGTTGGCGAAGTGAGTTACCTGCAGGGCAACCGACATGATCCCAAGGAAGTGCTTGAGATTGACGCGCCCAATTTCACTGCAACGCTGTTTGACTGGAGAAAGCTTCGCGTCAATGGCCGGACCACCCAGCGACACTGGTTCGGGCAGGACAAGGGTCAGGCCGCCGCGATAGATGCGTTTGTTAGTGCCATTGCGAGTGGCGAGCACCCTGCCCTGACGCCGCGGATCGAAGATGAAATCGATGTGATGGGGCGTATACTGATGGCGGCCAATTCGACCAAATCTGATTAATGCGGTCCGGCGTAAAGGATCAGGAGCGGCAGGGTCAGCATGCTGATGATGGTGGTCAGCAGGATCGTGGTTGATGACCGGTCGATACAGACATTATAGCTGCCCGCCACAATCGCGACATTGGCACCACTTGGCAGTGCCGCGACCAGTGTCACGATCATCAGCCACAGCGGCGGCAGATCGAAAATGAAATGACCGACTGAGAAAACCAGAAGCGGCTGAACAAACATCTTGGCCGTGGTGCAAAGCAGGCTGGCGCTTAGGTTACCGCGCACCGACTGGCCATAAAGCCCGGCACCGACCAGCAAAAGTGCAATGGTTGGGCCTGCGGTGCGGAACCGTTCAAGCGTGCCGTCGACCATTTCCGGCATGCGAATTTCAAACAGCGACGCCAGAACACCCAGCACAATCGCGGCAATGATCGGGTTTCGCGCAACACGGGCGATACTGCGAAACACGTTGGACAACCAATGCCCATCGCCACCGCGGCTACCCTCGACGATCATGATGGTCATGCCCATCAGGGTCACCGGATGGATCGAAAGAACGATCAGAAGTGGTACCAGACCTTCTTCGCCATAAACCGCCTGCACCAGCGGAATGCCCAGCAAAACGATGTTGGAAAATACCCCGCCCATGGCGGTGACGGCGGCCTCGTCTGTCTTGGCGCTGAGCCACACACGCGCAGCAACAAACACAAAAGCAAAGTTCAACAGCACGCCGGAGTAATAGCTGCCCCACAGGCGCAAATCGAAATGCGCACTGATGTCGGATTGCGACAGGGTCTGAAACAGCATCGCCGGGATAAAGGCATTCATGGCGAGCTTTGCCAGAAACGGTATGCCTTCGCGCTTGATGATCTTGATATGGGTAAGCAGGAAACCGCACAGGATCGTCAAAAAGACAGGTCCAACTTTTCCGACGATCAGATCAAGCATGGTTCCCCCAAGGCAACAATGGGCAAGGATGCACAGCACTGCGCAACAGATCGGGAAAACCGCGTCGATCACGCAAAAAGAAAGGACAGCATCATTGACGCTGTCCTTGAATACTACAAATCATTTTACTGACTTACCAGCCCCGCACCGCAATTCCATCGGCAAGGCTGCCATGCGTATCAGTCACTTGGGTCAGTCAGATGGCGAAGTCTGCACCCGTTTGACCGCATCTTTCCAGCCATCAAGCAAACCCTTGCGGCGGCCCGGTTCGATATCTGGTTCAAAACTGGCATCAAGGTGCCAATTCTCGGCAATATGATCGAGATCGCGGTAAATACCGGCCTGCAACCCGGCAAGGTAAGCAGCCCCCAGTGCCGTGGTTTCGGTGACTTCGGGGCGCTCTACTGAAATGCCCAGAACGTCTGAAAGCATCTGACACATCCAGTCATTGGCAACCATGCCGCCATCAACGCGCACCGCCTTGGGCGATACGCCATCAGCCGCCATTGCTTCAAACAGATCAAATGTCTGATAACAAACGCTTTCAAGGGCGGCGCGGACAAACTCGCGCGGACCGGTATCACGCGTCAGGCCGAAAATCGCCCCGCGGGCATCCGGGTCCCAATAAGGTGCGCCAAGACCGGTAAAGGCTGGCACCAGATAAACTCCGTGATTGCCACCAAGGGATTTTGCCAGCCCTTCGGTCTCGGCCGCGGACTTGATGATACCAAGCCCGTCACGCAGCCATTGCACAGCCGCCCCGGCAACAAAGATCGCACCTTCGATGGCGTAGCTTGTTTTGCCATTGATGCGATAACCAACCGTGGTCAAAAGGCGATGCTTGGAGGTCACGGCCTCATCCCCGGTATTGAGGATAACAAAGCAGCCGGTGCCATAAGTGCTTTTGATGTCGCCCGGCTCAAAGCAGCATTGACCAAAGGCCGCTGCCTGCTGATCGCCCGCCATGCCAAGAACCGGAATTTCAGCACCAAACAGATCGGCATCGGTGACGCCGAAATCAGCGGCACAATCCTTGACGTCGGGCAGCATATTGCGCGGAACACGGAAGATGTCGCAAAGTTCATCATCCCAAGCGTTTTCGCGGATGTTAAACAGGTTGGTGCGCGCCGCGTTGGTCGCATCGGTTGCATGTGATTTGCCACCGGTCAGACGCCACAACAAGAAACTGTCAACCGTGCCAAAGGCCAGATCGCCCTGCTCAGCGCGCGCACGCGCGCCCGAGACATGATCAAGGATCCAGGCAACTTTGGTTGCCGAGAAATAGGGATCAATCAGAAGGCCGGACTTTGCATTGACCGTGTCTTCAAGCTTGGGATCGCGCTTTTTAAGATCATGACACAGGGCGGCTGTCCGACGGTCCTGCCAGACAATGGCGTTATAGATCGCCTTGCCGCTCTTGCGGTCCCAGACTACGGTGGTTTCGCGCTGGTTGGTGATGCCGATTGTAGAGACCTTCGCGATATCAACGCGTGCCAAGGCCTCCTTGCAGACGGCGACCACGGTATTCCACAGGTCTTCCGGGTCATGTTCGACCCAGCCACTATTGGGGAAATGTTGTGGAAATTCCTGCTGGGCGACGGAAACCGAGCGGCCGTTTTCATCAAAGACAATGGCGCGTGAGCTTGTCGTTCCCTGGTCAATGGCAAGGATATAGCGCGTTTCTGACATGTTTGTTTTCCTCCCGAGCCGGCAGGTTTCCTGCGATCCGACCCTGCATGCATTGATGCGTTGCGGCCCGCCCATATGACGGTGCCATTGGTTTTATCGCTCTATTTAGAAAAAAATCGTGGCAAAAAACAATTCGTTTTCGAAAATTTTTCTACGCACATCCCACAGACCACTGTTTTATCGCGAAAAATTAGAGTTGAGTTTAACAGCGATCCGGACGGCAAAATTAACCGCCCTGATCGCGGCACATCATTTGCAACGAAAACGGGAGAATGAATTTCAACCGGCATCTTTTTCCCATGGAGGGTTGTGATGGGATTGTATGAAACCCTGTCTGCTGTCACCAATACCGCGCAAAGCGCCAAGAGTGCGGCCAGTTTCCGTCAGACCATTTCATCAAGCAGCGTCCCGCTTCCTGAAGAAAAGAAGGAAGAAAATGCCGAGCTGGCCTATATCCGCGAGCACGGCTTTACGACCTATGTAAAGGAGATCGAAGAACGCAAGATCGAAGAAATGCGTGCCAAGATCCTTAAAAGCATGGGGCTGGATGAAGAAAGCCTAGCCGAAATGGATGCCGAAGATCGCCAGGCCATCGAAAAGGCCATTGCCGATGCCATCGAGCAACGCCTGAATGGCAACACCCTTGCCGAAGCCGAACTTGGTAAAGGGGCGAAAGGCGATGAAACCGCCGATGAACGCCGGGATCGTTTGCAGGCCAAGATCGCCTTTAACCCGAATATGTTTGATGTGTTCACCGAATTGCAATCCGAACTACCAAGCGGCTCCTCACAGTCGATCACCGGCAATGGTGATGAGAATTCCAACGCATCCGGTGCACGCAAGAAAGGCATCTTTGACGTCTGATGCGCGGGCATAAACATCATTCCGATCCCGAACGCAGAAAGGGCGCTGCAATCTGCAGCGCCCTTTTTCGTCTATGTAAGGTGGTTGTGACGATTATTCGTCAACGCCACCGATGCAGACATATTTGACTTCGAGGTAATCCTCGACACCGTATTTGGAGCCTTCGCGGCCGACACCGGACTGCTTGAAGCCGCCAAACGGTGCAACCTCTGTCGCCATGACGCCGACATTCACACCAACCAGCCCGCTTTCAAGACCCTCGGCCAGCTTCCAGATACGCGAGATATCACGCGCGTAGAAGTAGGACGCCAGACCGAATTCGGAATCATTGGCCATCTCAAGCACTTCATCATCGGTCTTGAACCGGATCAGCGGTGCCATCGGGCCAAAGGTTTCCTCGCGGAAGACCAGCATGTCGCGGTTGGCATCGGCAATCACGGTCGGCTGGAAGAACGAGCCGCCCTTTTCATGACGTTTGCCACCGGTAAGGATACGACCCCCTTTGGAAAGCGCATCGGCAATCTGGTTTTCGACCTTTTCAACCGCTTTTTCGGTAATCAGCGGGCCGATGATTACGCCATCTTCGGCGCCATTGCCAACCGGCATTTCGGCGACTTTGGCAGCGTATTTCTCGGCAAACTCGTCATAGACCGCGTCATGAACAAACAGGCGGTTGGCACAAACGCAGGTCTGACCGGCATTGCGGTATTTCGAGGCAATCGCGCCTTCGACAGCAGCATCAATATCCGCATCTTCACAGACGATGAACGGTGCGTTGCCGCCAAGCTCAAGACTGATTTTCTTGACCGTATCGGCACACTGGCGCATCAGCAAACGGCCAACCGGTGTGGATCCGGTAAAGGTGAGCTTGCGGACCTTGGTGTTTTCGGTCATTTCCGCGCCAATTTCCTTGGCGTCACCAGTGACGATCGAAAGCAGACCTTTCGGCAGGCCCGCACGTTCGGCCAAGATCGCCATCGCAAGTGCAGAATACGGGGTTTCCATTGCCGGCTTGACCACCATCGCACAGCCAACGGCAAGTGCCGGGGCGGCTTTGCGGGTGATCATCGCAGTCGGGAAGTTCCACGGCGTGATCGCGGCACAAACGCCAACGGGTTCTTTGAGAACCATCACACGGCGGCCTTCGGCATAGGTCGGGATCACATCACCATAGATGCGTTTGCCTTCTTCGGCGAACCACTGCAGGAAGCTTGAAGCATAGGCGATCTCGCCCTTGGCTTCAGGAAGCGGCTTGCCCTGCTCGGCAGTCATCAGCGCGCCAAGATCGTCCTGATTTTCCATCATCAGGTCGTACCATTTCATCAGAATGGCAGAGCGTTCCTTGGCGGTGCGTTTTTTCCAGGCCTTTTGCGCCTTTTCGGCGACGTCAACGGCATGGGCGACCGCATCACGGCCAAGCACGGGAACCGTGCCAAGCACTTCGCCGGTTGCCGGGTTGGTGACCTGTTCGGTTTTCCCGTCTGGGGCATCGACCCATTCCCCGCCGACATAGGCCTGCTGGGTGAAAAGACTGGGGTCTTTAAGCGAAATCATTTGAGTGCCTCCGGAAAGCATTATTGGGAGCGACATGATCGAACACTGGTCCTTATCTAGTCTGCTCCGTGGTGGATGCCACATCTTTGCGAGATATTTCCCCAATAGCAATCGCAAACCGGGGTCATTGCCGCCTTTGCCATAAGATTGCATGCAACCACGCCGCATCGCCAGAATTTAGAAGAAACTGCGACGTTTGGTTAAAAAGCGGGAACAACCGTCGCTGTTCCCGCCCCAATGTCGAATTTGGATGTCTCGCCAGATACCTGACGAAAGCCTAGTTCAAAAGCGCCCCGAAATAGCCCGGCTGATAGTCAATTGGCAAAAACCGGTCATGGAGTTGTTTGAAGGTTTCATCGGGATCCAGATCGGCAAACAGATCGGGATGGAACCATTTGGCCATCTGCTGAATAGCAACAAACTGATACGGGCTGTTGTAAAACTGGTGCCAGACCGCGTGGAAATTCCTCGCCTTTTGCGCGTCGATACCAAGATAGGCCGGGCGGGTCGGATAGAACTTAAGTTTCTCGATCACCTGTTTCGGATCAGCACCGGGCCCGACCGGCACCCAATTCCCGCCTGGCACATAAACATCCCACATCGCGCTGGTGACGATGATATGGGCCGGGTTTGAGACAATCACCTGCTCTGCATTAATCTGGCCAAACGTTCCCGGGATAAAATCCTTGGCGATGTTATCGCCACCGGCGAGCTCGACCATCGCACCGAAATTGCTGTTGCCAAATGAATGACAGCAATCCTCATAGAACCCGCCCGCACGATCGATGAACACTTTCGGACGTTCCCGTTTTGCATCCGCCAGCCGATCGGTGACCTTGGCGATCTCGGCTGCTCGGAAGGCAACAAATTCCTCGGCGCGTTCCTCACGGCCAAACAGCTTGCCGAACAGGCGGATGGATGGTTCGGTATTAACTTCCGGGCTGTTGCGGAAATCGACATAGACCACCGGGATATCGAGTGCGCCAAGCTTTTCGATATAGGCGGCCTCTTCCACCGCGCGCTTGGTTTCAAGATTAAGGAACACGATGTCGGGCTTTTGCGCGATTGTGGTTTCAATATCGATCAGGCTTTGCTCAAGCCCCTCAAAGGCCGGGATATCGCCAAAGGCCGGGAACTTTTGCAAATAGGCCTGATAGGTCGCCGGGTCGGCCTCGATCAGATCCTTGCGCCAGCCAACAATGCGCGCGGTCGGATTTTCGCGATCAAGGGCGGCAATGATGTAAAGCTGGCGCCCTTCGCCAATAACCGCGCGCTTGATCGGCATATTGACCGTGACGTCGCGCCCGGCAATGTCGGTTACGGTAATGGTTTCGGCCTGTGCAGGATTCTGCACGACAAGACCCATCACCAGAATGGCCAGCATATGAAACAGTTTTCTCATTATCCGCTTACTCCCCAGAAACGTCCGATGGATTTGCCGCGCGAAAGGTGTTTGCCCGCGTGAAAGCGGTCAGCAACAGACCGACGAAATAGACAAAACCAACCAGAAAATAGATGTTTGAAAGTCCGGAAACTTGGGCAAACCAGCCGCCCAACGCGATCCCGGCAATTGATGAAAATTGCGCTGTGCCCTGCGCCAGTCCCAGCAGATGCCCCTGACGATGATCCGACGTACTGCGCGACAGAAGTGCGGTCAGAACCGGCGTTGTTGCCCCAAGCAGCATCCCCCAAAGGAAATACATCGCGGCAAAGACAATGACTGATCCGGTCAGTCCGGCAGTCACGGTGACGACGATGCAGCCCGCAATCACCAGACACATCCGCCCCAGAACATCACGCGCAGCACGCCCCTCGAAATAGCGCGCCCAAAGCGATGCGGTTGCGACAAAGCCCATCGCCAGCAGGCCGTAACAAAGCCCGACAACCCAATTGCCGACCTCAAACGTGCTGAGCACGTAAATCGAAAACGGCGACTGCGTCACCATCCGCCCCAGCAACAAGACACCAATGATGGCAAGCAAGGAGATGACCTGTGGTGATCGCAGAATGCTCGGTTTGGTTTCCGGTCTATCACCTGTCTTAGACCGCTCCGGAGTGACAACAGATGGGAGCAATACCCAAACAGAAATCATGCAGAACGCACACAGGATGGCAGCCGAAAAGTTGATCCAGAAGAAACTCGCCAGATCAAGGATCACGCCCCCAATCAACGCCCCACCCAATGAGCCGACATTGGTTGATACCTGCAGATAGGCAAACAGCTTCGCCCGGCGCGCCGGGCTTTCGATGCTGACCCCATAGGCCTGGGCCGGCGCGATATACCCCGCACACGCACCTTGCAAAAACCGCAGGATCAGGATCGAGAAGACGTCACCGGCATAAGCCAGTGCCAGCTGGGTTACGGCCAAGCCAAACAGGGCGCGCATCATCATCGCCCTGTGCCCGAACCGATCACCCATCCGCCCCCAGAAGGTACTGGTCAACATGATACCCAGCATCGGTCCGACATAGACGCCAATGCTGGCAAACGTGAACAGATCATCTGAACTGGTAAGCGAACGCAGATGAACGGGCCAGAACGGCCCACTCATTTCCATTGCGCCCATGGATACCAGTTGCAGGACAAACAGGAGATGGATTTTCCTGTTTGCCCCGATCACATCGGCAGTCACATCAGAAGTCCGCAGTGAGCGACAGCAATGCTGTACGCGGAGCCCCCAACGAGACGAAGCGCCACTGGTTCACACCGGAATAGTAGCTTTCGTCTGTGACGTTCTGAACCGTCGCACGGATGGTCACCGGTGAGTCGTACAGCTTGGTCTTGTAGCGTGCACCGATATCAAGCGTGGTCCATTCTGGGATATCTTGGGTATTGGCGGCGTCGACAAACTGTGACGAGGTATGGGTAACCGTACTGCTCAGCGTCAAACCATCGACAAACGGGGTATCCCATTCACCAACAAGGTTGATCTGCATTTCCGGCGTGCCGACTGGGCGCTTGCCCAGGTCATCATCGTTAACCGCCTTGGTGATTTCCGATTCAAGGAACATCACCCCACCAAGCAATCGAATGTCGTCCGTCACCTGACCAAAGACATTCAACTCGATACCGCGGTTTCGCTGTTCGTTATCGGCAGTGAAGATATTGGTGACATCATCAGTATCGCCATCAGGCTGAGTAATCTCGAAAGCCGAGATCGATCCACCGACGGTGCCGAAATCAAGCTTTACACCTGCTTCCATTTGCTTGGCAACATACGGCTCCATCGCTTGACCCGCATTAGCAGCGCTACCATCAGCAATTTCACCTTGGTTCAGACCTTCGATATAATTAGCATATACAGACACGGTCTCGGTCGGTTTTACGACCACACCGGCCATCGGGCTGACCACACTGTCATCATAGGAACTGCTGACGACCCCACTGCTGTAATTGTCCACAGCAATGGTTTGGTGACGCGCCCCAAGGGTGACAAGAACCTTCTCATCAAAGAAGGCCAGCGTATCGGCCAAGGCAAAGCCGGTCAGCTCCGATGCAGATGTTTTGGGTTTGCTGGTCGGGGCACTGACGGCAATCGGTGCAACCGCAGCCGTGGTATAAATGTTGGCCGACGGGTTGGATCCGGCATTGCTGATGCCCTGACGGAGCTCGTCTTCATAGCGCGTTGCCTGCAGTGACAGCTTGTGCTTGACCTCACCCGTTTCAAATTCGCCCCTGACACCGGTGCTGGCAGACCAGCGATCGGTCTGGAAGCGGCGATAGGACAGGCCATTATCGATATAATCACCAGCCGCATTCTGAACCGTCGGCGTTCCGAACAGACGATCAAGCTCGGTCCGGCCACCGCCGAAACTGCCAAAGACAGTGACGTTATCGAGCACATCATATTCGGCTTGGATCATACCCGATTGATCAACCGCATCCGACCATTCCCAATCCTGAATGGCGTTGGTTGAACCATCCGGTGCATCGGGAATGGCAAAGCCGGAATTGAAACGAAATTCACGTGCCGGCGCATCAAGATTTTCACGCTGATCAATCAGATCAAGCGATGCCCGGAAACGGTCGCCTTCATAATCAAGGGCCAGCGCCCCAAGCGACGCTTCGCGTGTCTGACGATCAAGATAGGTATCACCATCGTGATAGCCGCCATTAAAGCGCACACCAAACTCATCATCGCCCCCGAAACGACGGCTGAAATCGAGATTACCGCCGGCTTGTTCCCCACGCCCGTAATCAACGCTTGTGCGGGTCAGGTCCTTTTCCCCCGCACGTTTGGGCACGATGTTGATCGCACCGCCAACCGCACCGGTCGGCGACATGCCGTTCAGCAATGCGTTTGGTCCTTTAACGACCTCGATCCGCTCTGCCATCCCGGACATGACGCGATAGGTTGGTGCCACCCCATAGGCGCCATTGAATGAAACTTCGCCGGTATTAAACAGGTTCACGCCAAAACCACGAATTTGATAGGTATCGAGGTTGGCGGTTTCAGCATTCGGGGCCCGTACCGAGGGATCATATTGCAGCACGTCAGCAATGGTTTCGGCCTGCTGATCGGCGATATATTCGCTGGTGTAGCTGGTAATGCTGACCGGGGCATCCATGATATCGGTATTGCCCAACATCCCCAACCGTCCGCCGGTTGCCACCTGCCCACCAGCATAGGCCGGGGCCAAGTCGGATTGTGCGCCAGTGGCTTCGACAATGACCGGATCGGTCACCATTTCGCCACTTGCATTATCCTGCACGCTTGCATCGGTAATGATCAATGAACGGCTGCCCGCAGCACGATATGACAATCCCGTCCCGCGAATGAGAATGTCGATTGCTGCTGTGACGGAAAGGTCACCGCGAATTTCGCGCGTTCCTGAAATCTCGGGCAGTTCGATCGTGTAGGCGATACTCCAGCCGGAAACATCGCCAATCTGACTGATGCCATCGGCAATGGACGTCACACTCAGATCAAAACTGTAAAGCGCCTGTGCGACTTCGACCTGATTTCCCGACAATATCTGTTCGTTGGTTTCTGCGGCCATCAAAGCGGTTGGAAATCCGATTGTGGACGTCATCAACAATGCCGAGATCAGGATATTCTTTTTTGATTTTGCCTGCTTGGAATACAAATTCCCACTCCATTCCATGTTTGGTTTTTCAGGCAGGTCCCCCTGCATCTAGAAAAACAAACGAGCGGGAAAAAGAACTCCTCACATGAGGATCACATTTTTTGCGAATTTTTCGCAATCTTAATAAATAACGGTCAACCAGGGTGAGGTTCTGACAACCTGTCCACCCACGGCAACGCCAAGGGTTTCAAGGGATCTGGCCACATCGTCGGTCGGGAAACTCCCCGAAACCGTCTTGTTTCCGATCTCACCCAAAACCATCAGGCGCCCCGGCGCAAAATTGTCCAGGCGGGCAATCAGATCCGCAAGACGCACATTCTGCACACTAAGACGCCCATGCATCCAGCTTTGAACGGAGGCGATATTGATCGCCTGCTTGGCTTGCAAACCGCCATCCCGGACAGCAACCTGATCGCCCGGCCCCAGCAAAACAACGTCCTCTGTTTCCACGCCGGTTGAAACCCGCACGGCCCCTTCTTCAACACCGACCTGTGTGTTGTCTGTCAGGTAGTCGACATTAAAGCGCGTCCCGACCACTTCCACCGTCGCGTCACCGGCCTGTACCCGGAACCGATCACCGTCACGATGCACGACATCGAAAAAGGCCTGCCCACGCAGGAGCTCGACATCACGGTGCCCATCCTCAAAATCCGTTGTCATTGCACTGTTGGCCGCAAGAAAAACGGTCGATCCGTCCGTCAACGTGACTTCGGTGACGGTTTGGGCATTGGTCACAATATCGGCTTCGAAGTTTTCCAATGCATCGGGATTAAGGAAGATAGCCACCGCCACAACCGCCGCAGCAGCAATAGAGGTGGTAACAATCCGCGCCGGAGAATACCAATCCAGAACCTTGCGCCACCTAGAAACCCGGTGCGTATTCACCGTTGCAATGCGTGCGGCCGGTTCTTCAACCTGTGCCCACAGAACGCGCATCTGATCATAGGCAAGCCGATTACCGCGATCGGCATTAAGCCAAGCGTCAAATTCGCTTTCCTCTGCGGATGTCAGCGATCCTCCGGCCCGTTTAACGTGCCAAAGTGCTGCTTCATCCTTTTGCGCATCGGTTGGTTGGGTGTCGCCTTGCATTGATCTTATGTCTGTCCACACGTTACCGGCCGCGAAAACAGCCATGGGGCTGTTCTGTGATGTCTATACCTAATAAACGGATAACAGGGAAACATCCTCAAGCCGTTATCGCCAAACATTTCAGTCAGCATCGCGATAGGCCTCCAACCGTTGCTGACAATGACGCATCGTGCGTGCGAGCTGCTTTTCCACCGCACTGACCGAAATGCCATACTTCTTTGCCAGTTTCGCGTTCGACACGCCCTCTACCCGATGCAAGACAAACATCTCGCGTGCCTTGGGGGAAAGTTCCAGCAAGGCCTGATCAAGTGCAGAAAGCGCCTGGCGTGACTGGGCATGTTCCTGGGGCGAAGATGTTTCCTTTTGCCAAAGCTGCGTTGGCAAAATGCGACTCATGACATTTGTCCGCCCGGCATTGCTGCGGTGATGATCAATCACGGCATTGCGTACAGACGCATACAGAACCTTGACGTTTTCTTCCTCTGTTCCGTGATCACCCGATCGCAGAAGCCGTGCATAAACATCCTGCACGATTTCAAGCGCGGTCTCACGATCTCCGACGCGCCGGTTCGCCATCGACACCAATTGTCGACGGTGATCCTCAAACAGCTTTGAGAGCGTGTTCTGCCAGCGCTTCATCTTCAGATAATACCACCACCCATTGGTCACCCCTGACCGCGCCTGTTTGATCCCAAGTCACAAACAGCCGGGTGGCGCAACCTAACAACAATGATAATCATTAGCAATCGCAAAACTTATAACAACCTTCAACACCGCAGATTCCGGGATACTTCCGTCTCTTTTTTTCAGTTTTAACCGATTCACACGGATTTACCGGCCTGATTGCAAACGAAATAAAGCATCAGAAACCCCGCCCCTGCACATGGCACTCAACAATATTTCAGTAATTACAATCTGTTACAAACCCGCAGGCGACGTTCGTTATCGAAAATTTCAAATCATCATAATTTTCGCTTGCAATTATTTTGGGCCATCCGTAACTTTTGTGAAACAACAGAACGGCAGTTGCGAACAGCTGTCACAAATAAGAGCAATTGGGGAGGAATCGGTTGCTCACTCCAGAAACATATGACATCGCCATCATTGGCGGTGGGATCAATGGCACGGGCATCGCCCGTGATGCGTCGGGACGTGGACTGAGCGTTTATCTTTGTGAAAAAGATGACCTTGCCAGCGCGACCTCGTCAGCCAGCACGAAGCTGATCCATGGCGGCCTGCGCTATCTTGAACATTATGAATTCCGCCTTGTGCGTGAGGCGCTGATTGAGCGCGAAGTTCTGCTGCGCGCCGCCCCGCACATCATCTGGCCCCTTCGTTTCGTCCTGCCCCACGTTAAGGGCTTGCGCCCGGCATGGATGATCCGACTTGGCCTGTTCCTGTATGATCACCTTGGCGGGCGCGAAAAACTGCCCGGGTCAGAGGGCATCAAGCTTGCCACCCACCCAGCCGGTGCCCCGCTGGTGAACGGCATGGAAAAGGCATTTGTCTATTCCGATTGCTGGGTTCAGGACGCGCGTCTTGTGGTGTTGAATGCCATGGATGCCCGCGCACGCGGTGCGGATATCGAAACGCGCACCGAATGTGTGTCGGCCAAACGCGAAGGCGATCTGTGGGCTGTTACCCTGCGCGATATCGATACCGGGTCGGAAAAAACCATCAAGGCCAAATCACTTGTCAATGCCGCTGGCCCCTGGTGTGCGGAGCTTCTTGAAAGCCGGGTTGAAGCCAAGAAGAAACAGGGCATTCGCATGGTTCAAGGCAGCCACATTGTGGTGCCCAAGCTGTTTGACCATGAGTTTTGCTATATCTTCCAGAACCCGGACGGGCGAATTGTCTTTGCCATCCCCTATGAGCAGGACTTTACCCTGATCGGCACAACCGACCGTGATTACAAGGGCGATCCGGCCAAGGTCGCGATCAGTGCCGATGAAACCAAATATCTCTGCGAACTTGCCAATACCTATTTCGAAAAGAAAATCACCACCGATGATGTTGTCTGGGCCTATTCCGGGGTTCGCCCGCTTTATGGCGACGGCAGCGAAGACGCATCGCAGGTAACACGCGATTATGTTCTGGAAATTGACCGGGGTGACAGTGCCGATGATGGTGCACCGCTTCTAAACATCTATGGCGGCAAGATCACCACCTATCGCAAGCTTGCTGAATCCGCGATGAGCAAGCTGTGCCCGCTGCTTGGCCGCGATGATACAAGATGGACGGCGACAAAACCGCTTCCGGGCGGCGATATCCCCGATGCGGATTTCGAGCGCTATCTTACCGCGACGCACAAGAAGTTTCCCTGGATTCCGGACGCACAAATCTACCGCTACGTGCAAAACTACGGCACACTCACCCATCAGATCATTGGGGACGCCCGCGATCTGAAAGGGCTTGGAAAGCACTTGGGTGACGACGTATACGAGTGCGAATTGCGCTATCTGGTGGATCAGGAATGGGCCAGAACGGCCGATGATATTTTGTGGCGCCGCTCCAAACTGGGGCTGCACCTTTCGGATGAGACGCGTAATGCCATTGTCCAATGGTTCAAAACCGAACCGACATCGAAAAACACCGTGAAAGCGGGCGAAGGAAATACTGGAAAATGACCCTTACGCTTGAAAACATAACCAAGACCGTGGGTGGGGAGACCCATATCGACGATGTGTCGATGACGCTCGAACCGGGATCGTTCAACGTCCTGCTTGGGCGGACACTTGCCGGCAAAACCACCCTGATGCGGATCATGGCCGGGCTTGAGCCCCCGACCAAGGGCCGCATTCTGGTTGATAATGCTGACGTGACCGGCATGGCCGTGCAGAAACGCAATGTCGCCATGGTCTATCAGCAGTTCATCAACTATCCGTCGATGACGGTCTTTGACAATATCGCATCCCCGCTGAAGCTTCAGCGTGTCGATAAGGCCGAGATCGAAAAGCGTGTGCGTTCGACGGCCGAACTGATGCATATCGAACATCTGCTTGACCGCCTGCCGCAGGAACTTTCCGGTGGTCAGCAGCAGCGTACCGCCATGGCACGCGCCATGGTCAAGGATTGTAAATTGCTGCTGCTTGATGAGCCGCTGGTCAACCTTGACTACAAGCTGCGCGAGGAACTCCGCGAAGAAATCCCGAACCTTCTGGCTGAACGCGATACCATCGTTGTTTACGCCACGACCGAGCCGATGGAAGCGCTGCTTCTGGGCGGTAAATGTGCGGTGATGCATGAAGGCCGGATGACCCAGTTTGGCCCGACGACACAGGTTTATCACAACCCGGCATCCGTCGAGACCGGCCTGATCTTTTCCGATCCGCCGATCAACCTGGTGGAGGCCGAAGTCCGCGATGGCGCGATCTTTATGAAAAGCGGCCATCAGGTCCCGCTTTCGGGACATCTGGCAAATCTTGGCAATGGCCAATACACCCTTGGCATCCGCGCCAACCATCTGTCGGTTGATCCGACCGGTGATGACACGGTCGCGATGCAGGGTCAGGTCGAACTGGCTGAAATCACCGGTTCGGAAACCTTTGTCCACGTGCATTTCAATGACGTGTCCTGGGTGATCCAGGAAGAAGGTGTTCACAACCCGCGCCTTGGCGAAGCTACCCAGTTCTATGTCGATCCGACACGCCTGTTTGCCTTTGATGCGAATGGTGCGCTCGTGGCGGCCCCGCCGGTCGAAATCACCAACGGCAAAGCGGCGTGAGGAAGAGTAAGTAAAATGGCACGTATTGATCTTAAAAGCCTTGCGCATAGCTACTTCCCCGATCCGAAAACGGACGAGGATTATGCGCTGCGTCGGATGGAACATGTCTGGGAAGATGGCGGGGCTTATGCCCTGCTCGGTCCGTCGGGCTGTGGCAAGACCACTTTGCTCAACATCATTTCCGGTCTTCTGACCCCGTCCCATGGGCAGGTCCTGTTTGATGGCAAGGATGTCACCAACCTGGCCCCGGAAGAACGCAACATCGCACAGGTTTTCCAGTTCCCGGTGATCTATGACACCATGACGGTCTATGACAACCTGGCCTTCCCGCTGCGCAACCGCGGTGTCGATGAAAAGCGCGTGGACGCCCGTGTGCGGGAAATCGCCGGCATGCTGGATCTGACCGGCAAGCTCAAGCAAAAGGCGCGTGGCCTTGGTGCGGATGAAAAACAGACGATCTCGCTTGGGCGTGGTCTGGTGCGTGACGATGTCTCGGCCATTCTGTTTGACGAACCGCTGACCGTGATTGACCCGCATCTGAAATGGGTCCTGCGTCGCAAGCTTAAGGAAATTCACAACAAGCTGCGCCCGACCATGGTTTATGTCACCCATGACCAGGTCGAAGCGCTTACCTTTGCTGACAAGGTCGTCGTCATGTATGGCGGCAAGGTCGTGCAGTTGGGAACCCCGCAGGAACTGTTTGAAAATCCGGCCCATACCTTTGTCGGGTACTTCATCGGAAGCCCGGGCATGAACATCATGGATTGCAAGATCGATGATGGCGCGGCCTGGGTTGATGGGCAGCGTATCGGCCTTTCCGACCGTCACCTTGACGCCATTTCGAAACAGAGCGGCAAGATCGAACTGGGCATTCGTCCCGAATTCCTGACCCTTGAAACCGGCAATACCGACAAGGGTGCAGACGGGATCGAAGTCAACATCACCAAGGTCGAGGACCTTGGCCAGTTCAAGATCGCGACCACCCGTTTTGGCGCATCTGAAATCAAGGTCAAGCTTGGCGAAGACGAACAGGTGATCGGCCAGTCCGGCATTCTGCGCTTCGCACCGGAATGGACCAAGCTTTACGCCGACAGTCAGTTGGTCGCGTAAGGGGGGATGAGGAAATGAACAAGATTACCAACAACAAGGCCTGGTTCCTCGTCCTGCCAGTGTTCTTTATCGTTGCCATCAGTGCGATCATTCCGCTGATGACGGTTGTGAACTATTCAGTTCAGGACATTTTCGATCCGCAGACGCGTTTCTTTGTCGGCACCGAATGGTTTGAACAGGTGCTGGGTGACAGCCGCCTGCATGACGCGCTGATCCGTCAGATCATCTATACCCTTTCGGTTCTGTTCATCGAAATCCCGCTGGGTATTGCGGTCGCACTGACCCTGCCGCGCAAGGGCTGGGGTGTGTCGGCATCGATGGTTCTGCTGGCCCTGCCGCTGCTTATTCCATGGAACGTTGTCGGCACCATCTGGCAGATCTTTGGCCGTGCAGACATTGGTTTGGGTGGCTATCTGATCAACCTGATGGGCATTGATTACAACTACGCCCAGAACCCGATGGATGCCTGGCTGACCGTGCTTGTCATGGATGTCTGGCACTGGACCAGCCTGATTGTGCTGCTGTGCTATGCCGGTCTGCGCTCGATCCCGGATGCATATTATCAGGCGGCCAAGATTGACGGTGCTTCGCGCTGGGCCGTGTTCCGCTTCATTCAGCTGCCGAAGATGCAGTCGGTTCTCGTGATCGGTGTTCTGCTGCGCTTCATGGACAGCTTCATGATCTATACCGAACCGTTCGTCCTTACTGGTGGCGGTCCGGGTAACGCAACCACCTTCCTCAGCCAGTTCCTGACCCGGATGGCAGTCGGTCAGTTTGACCTTGGTCCTGCTGCGGCCTTCTCGCTGGTCTACTTCCTGATCATTCTGCTGGTTTGCTGGGTTTTCTATACCGTCGTGATGAACGCCGGAAAGCAGGGGGAACAATAAAATGCAGTTCCAGAAACGTCATATCGGACTTCTTCTTTATATCCTGTTCCTGTTGGTTCCGATCTATTGGCTGTTCAACATGTCGATCAAGACCAATACGGAAATCCTGGGCGCAATGACCCTGTTCCCGGACAATCCGACATTGGCCAACTATGCAACGATCCTGACCGATCCGGCATGGTACACGGGTTACATCAACTCGATGATCTATGTCGGCATCAACGTGGTGATTTCGCTGGTGGTCGCCCTGCCCGCTGCTTATGCCTTTTCGCGGTTCAACTTTACCGGCGACAAGCATCTGTTCTTCTGGCTTCTGACCAACCGCATGGCACCGCCGGCCGTGTTCCTGCTGCCGTTCTTCCAGCTGTATTCAAGTGTCGGCCTGTTTGACACCCATATCGCTGTGGCATTGGCACACTGCCTGTTTAACGTGCCGCTGGCTGTCTGGATCCTGGAAGGTTTCATGTCGGGGATCCCCAAGGAAATTGATGAAACCGCCTATGTTGATGGTTATTCGTTCCCGCGCTTCTTTGCCACGATCTTCATTCCGCTGATCCGTTCGGGCATCGGTGTTACGGCTTTCTTCTGCTTCATGTTCAGCTGGGTGGAGCTTCTGCTGGCCCGCACGCTGACATCGGTCGAGGCCAAGCCGATTGCTGCCACCATGACCCGTACCGTTTCGGCATCGGGACTTGATTGGGGCGTTCTGGCGGCTGCGGGTGTTTTGACAATCGTCCCGGGCGCCTTGGTGATCTGGTTCGTTCGCAACTACATCGCCAAAGGTTTCGCGATGGGTCGCGTGTAATCGGAAAACAGGAGGAATATCAAAATGGCATGGATGGCCTGGACCCCGATAACCGCCGCATTCTTTGGCTGCATCTTCTTGATGCTGATCGGAATGGGAATTTGGCAGGCGGTTTCACCGACCGTTCCGCGGCGTGGCTTTTTGCCACTGACCACCACACGCGGTGATCGTCTGTTTATCAGTTTGCTTGGAGCCGCCTATATCCATCTGGGCTGGCTGGCATTTACCGATGCCGCCCTTTGGATCGGCTCTGTCATCGCACTTGTCTGGCTCGTCATTGTGATGCGCTGGGGCTAAGTCACCGGAACGGCACTGTGTCCTACAGCGGTGCCGTTCCTGATCTATTCATTACGCTGGGCTGTCCGTCTTCCCCCAGTGTTGATGACCGGTTTCACCGGATGAGCAATAAGGAAGACGACCAGGGAGAAAACGACATGATCGTTAAAGCCAAAGGTGCTTCGAGCGTTGTTAAAGGCAGCGCAGTTGCAGTCGCCCTTGGTCTTGCTGTGCTGGCAAACCCGGCCATGGCAGATCAATATACCGACGCGGCGAAGAAATGGGTCGACAGCGAGTTTCAGCCGTCGAGCCTGAGCAAAGACGCCCAGATGGCCGAACTGGAATGGTTCATCAAAGCAGCAGAACCGTTCCGTGGCATGGACATCAACGTGGTGTCGGAAACCATCACCACGCATGAATACGAATCCAAGGTTCTGGCAAAGGCCTTCTCGGAAATCACCGGGATCAACCTGACCCATGACCTGATCGGCGAAGGCGATGTGATCGAAAAACTGCAGACCCAGATGCAGTCGAACCGCAACATCTATGACGCCTTCATCAATGACTCGGACCTGATCGGTACGCATGCGCGTTATGACGCGGTTGTGCCGCTGACCGACTGGATGGCTGGCGAAGGTTCGGACGTAACCTCCCCGACGCTTGATCTTGATGACTTCATCGGTCTGTCCTTCACCACCGGTCCGGATGGCAAGCTTTATCAGCTTCCTGACCAGCAGTTCGCGAACCTCTACTGGTTCCGTTACGACTGGTTCCAGCGTGAAGACCTGCAGAAGCAGTTCAAAGACAAGTACGGCTATGACCTGGGTGTTCCGGTCAACTGGTCAGCTTATCAGGACATCGCCGAATTCTTCACCAATGACGTTGGTGAAATCGATGGCCAGAAAGTCTATGGCCACATGGATTACGGCAAAAAAGACCCGTCGCTTGGCTGGCGCTTCACCGATGCGTGGCTCTCCATGGCTGGCGCTGGCGACAAGGGCATCCCGAACGGCCTTCCGGTCGACGAATGGGGTATCCGTGTTGAAGGTTGCGCACCGGCTGGTTCGAGCGTCACCCGTGGTGGTGCCGCAAACGGCCCGGCAGCGGTTTATGCTCTGACCAAATACATTGACTGGCTCAAGGCTTATGCTCCGCCAGAAGCAGCAGGCATGACCTTCGGCGAAGCTGGTCCGGTTCCGGCACAGGGCCAGATCGCACAGCAGATCTTCTGGTACACCGCCTTCACCGCCGACATGGCGAAAAAAGGCACCCCGGTTGTGAATGACGATGGCACGCCGAAATGGCGTATGGCTCCGTCGCCGCATGGCCCGTACTGGGAAGAAGGCATGAAGCTTGGTTATCAGGACGTGGGTTCCTGGACTCTGATGAAGTCCACCCCGGTTGAGCGCCGTAAAGCTGCATGGCTCTATGCACAGTTCACCACCTCGAAAACCGTATCGCTGAAAAAGACCCTCACCGGTCTGACACCGATCCGTCAGTCTGACCTGGATACCCAGGAACTCACCGACATCGCTCCGAACTGGGGTGGTCTGGTTGAGTTCTATCGTTCGCCGGCCCGTGTTCAGTGGTCGCCGACCGGTACCAACGTTCCGGATTATCCGAAACTGGCACAGCTCTGGTGGCAGAACGTTGCCGAAGCTGTAACCGGCGAACGGACCCCGCAGGAAGCCATGGACAACCTTGCGACCTCCATGGACCGTGTTCTGCAGCGTCTGGAACGTGCAGGCATCGGTGGCGAATGCGCACCGAAGCTGAACGAAGAACGTGATGCCCAGTACTGGTACGACCAGCCGGGCGCACCGAAACCGCCGCTTGCCAACGAAAAACCGCAGGGTGAGACCGTCAAATATGACGATCTGATCGCGGAATGGCGTGCAGCCCAGTAATTCGGGCTACACTACTGGGGGTGTCGGGGGTGATTTTTTTCGCCCCCGACCGTCCCGGACTTTGTTCATCTCTTTTGATTTTTTCATATCCGACCGCCCGGTATTTTGCGGGCAAAGGTAATTTTTCGATGCGTCTGTCTTCCTCCCTCCGCCGGACTGTTCCCGCTCTTGGCCGTGCTGCCCTCACGGCACTGGCCATGAGCGGTTTTCTTGCCACCGGTGCTGCGGCGTCTTCGGCCCTTGATGACGGCATCAATGCCTATCGCCACGGGGAATTTGAAAAGTCGGCGGGTATTTTCGCGTCGCTGGCAGACAATGGCGATGCCACCGCGCAATATCTTCTGTCCTGTCAGACCATCAACGGAGTTGGCGTCGCGGCCAACGAAGATGCCGGTTGGGCGCTGATGAAACAGGCAGCAGACAATAGTAATCCCGATGCCAGCGTTGTTATGGCCCGCCGCCTTGAAGCCGTGGGCGGGGACAAGGCCAATATTCGCGGGCTTTATACCGCTGCTGCCCAACACAACAACACCCAGGCGATGTTGTGGCTGGCCCTTGATGCCCTTGACCAGGGCGAAGGCACAAAGGCCGAAGCGCATTTGAAACAGGCTTGGGAGCTTGGTGATCCGCGTGCGGCCACCCTGCTTGCCAACCGCTTTGCCAAAAGCGATGTTGATCGCCTGACCTATCTGCGTCGCGCCGCCCAACACGGCGAAATGCGCGCAGCCGCCTATCTTGCCGAAGAAGCCCGCACGGTCGATGACAAGGCCGAGGCCGTTGGCTGGTGCGCCATTGCAACTGGCATGCCCGGCCATAACGAAGATGTCGACTGGAAAACCATCGGTGAAGCGGTCGAGAAAAACTGCGGCCAGTTCGACAAGGACCTGTCGCCCAAAGACCGCGCCATCAACCGCGAACGCGTCGATCATTTCCTGGCTGGTTTCTTCAAGAATTATCAGCCGTGGCAGCCTTGGCGAGCCTGCGCAGTCGACTAACCCTGCTTAGATACAGCGCTCGCAAAGGCATGGTTAATCAGTTTCAGGTCATCGGGCGTATTGACGTTGGTAAAGGGTTCCAGCCCGTCAACGACATCTTCAAACACCACCCGCGGCGCATTCAGTGCCTGCAACGGTCCGCGGACACGGCGATCATCGGAAGTCAGCAAATCCGCAATGACTGAGGCCGCATCACGATGCCAGATGCTCGATAGGTAATGGTCACGGTCGGCATGGCTGGCAAAGGCCGCCTTCGCCCCGGCATCTATGGCTGCAGCCTGCAAGCGCGCCGCCATATCCAGCGGCACAATCGGGCAATCGACCGGGAAGGTCACAAGCCAGTCGATACCGTCTGGCAAGGCCAACAGTCCCCCCAGAACGCCCCCCAACGGCCCCTGCCCCGGTGCGGGGTGATCAGCTACGACCGGCAGGCCGTAGTCCGCGAAGGTTTCGACCCCGGCATTGGATGAAATCATCACCTGATCGCATTGTGCTTGGGCAACATCAATCACCCGCCCAATCAGGCTTTTACCTCCAACCTCGCGAAAGGCCTTATTCCCGCCCATGCGGCGTGCCTCGCCCCCGGCCAAAATAAGGCCAAGAATCGGGACATTGGAGGATCGCGATTGATCAGGTTTCGTCACGACGTCGGCAAACCTTTGAATTGGGCCACGTAATTTGGTGGCCTCATCATAGTCGAGAGCTCGGCGGCATGCATCTGTCGTCTTGCCGTAATGACATATTCAAGCCCGAGCAATCATGCTGCACTGCGTCATTTTTACATTGTCGCACCGCAGCCGTTGAATTAGACTGATTACAGATACTTCGACTTTCCACCTAGATACCGGACGACCGGTATTCCTGATCCGATCAATGGGGACGGCCCCGTAAGACAGGAGGCCCCATGGCCTGGACAGCGTTGGTTATTGCCGGATTTCTCGAAATTTGCTGGGCGATTGGCTTGAAATACACAGAAGGCTTCACCAAGCCTATACCAAGCGCCCTTACCATTGCTGCAATCATCGCCAGTTTCTGGCTGCTTTCAATCGCTATGCGCTCAATCCCGATCGGAACGGCTTACGCGATCTGGACCGGTATCGGTGCGGCGGGTGCCGTGATCTTTGGCATCATCATGGTCGGCGAACCCGCCAACCCCGGACGATTGGTTGCGATTGCGCTGATCCTGTCGGGGATCGTGATGCTGAAATTGTTCAGCCCGTCCTGACGCACCAATCACAACACACGAATGCAAAACGGGGCAGCCACTAGCTGCCCCGTTTTTTTTGATGGATCGTTTTCGGTCGGCTTAAACGCCAGCCGGAATACCCTTACGCTCGACCTTGCGCGGCGAGGTGATTTCTTTCCATTTGGAAAGCGCCTTGTTGACCGCAGGATAGGGTTCGCGGGCGATGAATTCGCCGTCGCCGCATTTGGCAAGCACCACACCTTCTTCGGCGGCAATGCGGCCGCGGCTGAGCGTATAGCGCGGAAGGCCGGTAACCTCGATGCCTTCGAACACATTGTAGTCGATCGAGGACTGCTGATGTTCGGCGGTGATGGTTTTCGAGGCCTTCGGATCCCAGACCACAAGGTCCGCATCCGCCCCCACCAGAACTGCACCCTTGCGCGGATAGATGTTGAGGATCTTGGCAATGTTGGTCGAGGTGGCGGCCACGAACTCGTTCGGGGTCAGACGACCGGTGCCAA
This sequence comes from Thalassospira sp. HJ, assembly GCF_000948415.1. Taxonomy (GTDB): domain Bacteria; phylum Pseudomonadota; class Alphaproteobacteria; order Rhodospirillales; family Thalassospiraceae; genus Thalassospira. The sequence goes on from NZ_JYII01000019.1 coordinate 30,969, forward strand.
CGCCATAGGTCCAGAGAAGCGGCATGCGGTCTTCAAGGCCGCCGGTGCCGTTCGGGATCTTGGTGAAATCGCCAACGCCATAGCGTTTCTGATCCGTGGTGAAGGCACAGTGGTCGGTTGCGACAACCTGCAAGCTGCCCGATGCCAGACCATTCCAAAGACCATCCTGATGTTCCTTGCTACGGAACGGCGGAGACATGACGCGACGTGCGGCATGGTCCCAATCGGGATTTTTGTATTCGCTGTCATCCAGAATAAGGTGCTGGATCAGCGGTTCGCCAAAGACGCGTTTGCCGTTCTGGCGCGCGCGGCGGATGGCTTCATGCGCCGGTTCGCAGGATACATGTACGATGTAAAGCGGCACATTGGCCATATCGGCAATCATGATCGCACGGTTGCAGGCTTCGCCCTCAACGTCGACCGGACGGGAATAGGCATGTGCTTCCGGGCCATTGTTGCCTTCGGCAAGCAGTTTCGCCTGCAGGGTTGCGACCACGTCACCGTTTTCGGCATGCACCAGCGGCATCGCGCCCAGTTCCGAGCAGCGCGAGAAGGATGCGAACATTTCGTCATCATCGACCATCAGCGCGCCCTTATAGGCCATGAAGTGCTTGAAGGTGTTGATGCCCTTTTCCTGCACGATGGTCTTCATTTCATCAAAGACCTGCTCACCCCACCAGGTGATCGCCATGTGGAAGGAATAGTCACACACTGCCTTGGAAGATTTATTATCCCAGGCCTGCAGCGCTTCAAGCAGCGACTGTTCAGGGGCCGGAAGGCAGAAATCGACAACCATGGTCGTGCCACCAGCAACGGCGGCCTTGGTGCCGCTTTCGAAATCGTCGGCGGAATAGGTGCCCATGAAGGGCATTTCCATATGGGTGTGCGGATCAATACCGCCGGGCATCACATAGCAGCCGTCGGCCTCGATCACCTTGTCCCCGGTCAGGTTTTCTCCGATCGCGGCGATCTTGCCGTCTTCGATCAGGATATCGGATTTGTATGTCAGGTCTGCGGTAACAATGGTTCCGCCACGAATAACCATGGACATGGGTGGCTCCTTGTCTGTCTTTGCGGCGAAAAGTTGCGGGCCATCCCGGCATTTCGCCCGTTGTCTGCAAACACCCCGAGGGTATTCAATCGTCGTCGTTCATCGTTCGTAGTTCGGGAGGCAATCCCGTCCGGCGAAGCAAACACCCCGCCGGACGGGCAAAGATCACAAGACGTTCAAATTACATCTTGTCGGTAACAGCGTGGGTCCAGGCACCTTCCGGCTCCTTGGTGATCACCGGATCGGAACCACCCGAAAGCAGGCTGTCAACAGTACGCTGATAAGCTGCTTCGTCGAGAACCGCAGAATCACCAAGCAGTTTAGCGATTTCGGTCATCATGCGGACCTGGTGTTTTTCGGTCTGGGCACCGGTCATGTCGTTATCAAGAACGATCATTGCGGCGTCTTCCGGGTTTTCCTTCGCCCAGTTCCAGCCCTTCATGCTGGCATCAACAAAGCGTGCCATCTTGTCGACGAATGCCGGATCCGACAGGTTGTCTTCAAGAACATAAAGACCGTCTTCAAGGGTTGCGACGCCCTGATCTTCATATTTGAAGACCTTGAGGTCATCTTCCGGGATACCGGCATCAATGACCTGCCAGTATTCGTTATAGGTCATGGTCGAAACGCAATCGGCCTGTTTCTGGATCAGCGGATCAACGTTGAAGCCCTGTTTCAGGACGGTCACGCCATCATCGCCACCTTCGGTCGGAATGCCGAGTTTCGACATCCAGCTCAGGAACGGATATTCGTTGCCGAAGAACCACACACCAAGGGTACGACCCGGGAAGTCGTCCGGGCTTTCAATGCCGGTTTCCTTCAAGCAGGTCAGCATCATGCCCGATTTGGCGAACGGCTGTGCGATGTTGACCAGCGGCACACCCTTTTCGCGCGATGCCAATGCGGACGGCATCCAGTCAATGATCACGTCGGCACCACCACCGGCAATTACCTGCGGCGGGGCAACGTCCGGACCACCCGGATTAATCGTCACATCAAGATCGGCTTCTTCGTAGAAACCTTTGTCGAGTGCGACATAGTAGCCTGCAAACTGGGCCTGCGTGACCCATTTAAGCTGCAGGGTTACCTCATCTGCTGCCATCGCAGAAAACGATGCCAGCCCGAAACTCAACCCCATAGCAGTCGAAATAAACTTATTCATTCGTCGATGTCTCCTCAGGTTGTAGTCAAGTCCTCCCGGCGGGTCGTCTTGTTTTATGCCTTTAGTGGCGACGTACCCGGAATGACGGATGCCATGACGTTGCTTTTCTCTCAATATAAGCCACGGCTCCGTAGAAGGCGGTCCCCGCAAGGGCCGCCAATGCGATTTCCGCCCAGACCATGTCGATATTCATCCGCCCCACCTCGGTCGAGATGCGGAAGCCCATACCAACAATCGGGGTGCCAAAAAACTCGGCGACGATTGCGCCAATCAGCGCGAGCGTGGAATTGATTTTAAGTGCGTTGAAAACAAACGGCATGGCAGCAGGCAAACGCAGACGAAACAGCGTTGACCAATAACCCGACGCGTATGTCGCCATCAGATCCTTTTCAAGCTTGCCGGCCGCATTCAACCCGGTGACGGTATTCACCAGCATCGGGAAGAAGGTCATGATCACGATCACGGCAGCTTTCGACTGCCAGTCAAAGCCAAACCACATCACCATGATCGGCGCGACGCCAATGATCGGAAGTGCGGAAACCATGTTGCCCAGCGGCAAAAGACCGCGTTTGAGGAACGGCACGCGGTCGACCGCAATCGCAACGATAAAGGCCGAACCACAGCCCATGACATAACCGCTCAAAACGGCCTTCACAAAGGTCTGGTGGAAGTCGGATGCCAGAATGTCGGTCGAATTGACAAAGCGTTCGCCAATCATGCTGGGCGGCGGCAGAAGAACCTGCGGCACGCCAAAGCCCGAAACGACCACTTCCCAGACAAACAGAAGCCATACGCCAAAAGCCACCGGCACAATCACGTTGGCCAGATGTTGTTTGCCGCGATCGAGGCTGTGGAAATTGGCAATCACATCAATCCCGCGCCAGACAAACGCCCAAAGCGACAGGATGAACAACCAGAAGCCAAGCCCGGCATAACCGGCAACACCGTGATCATAAAGAACACTCACCGCCTGCCAGCAACCAAACACCGCCACCGCCAGAATGGCGATCCCGGCCTTGACCGAGCGCACGCCAAGCCAGGTGAAAGCAGCACCGGCAATCACGCAAAGCGCCATGGCAATGGCAAGGCCCGGGATATCGCCAACAAAGGCAACCTGTTTGCCGGTATCGCCATCAATGCCCGACAGCGGAAAGATCAGGGCCAACAAGGCCGCAATTGCCGCGACAAGACAGAATTTATCAAGTTTCATCGTCATGGCTTTACCCCCATGCGCGCAAGGACCTTGCGTTCACACCAGCCAACGATCACCACAAGGATGGCCGCAACAAAGGCCGCTGTCAGAAGGGCCGACCAGATTTGAATGGTCTGTCCATAGTAGGAACCTGCAAGCAAACGCGCACCAAGGCCTGCCTGCGCACCGGTCGGCAATTCACCGACGATGGCACCCACCAGACTGATCGCAATCGCGACTTTCAGGCTGGCAAACAGAAACGGCATGGCGGACGGCAAACGAAGCTGCCAGAAGGTCTGCCATTTCGAGGCGTTATAGGTCCGCATCAGATCAAGCTGGATCACCTGCGGGGAGCGCAGGCCTTTGACCATGCTGATCGTGACCGGGAAGAAGCACAGATAAGTCGAAATGACCGCCTTTGGCACCAGTCCCTTGATCCCGATGGCGCCCAGAACAACGATGATCATTGGCGCAATGGCAAGGATTGGAATGGTTTGCGATGAAATCACCCACGGCATCAGGCTTTTTTCAAGCGTCATGACATGAACAATGCCCACCGCCAGCAACACACCAAGCAACGTACCGATCCCGAAGCCCAGAAGGGTCGAGGAAAGCGTCACCCAGCTATGATACACCAGCGACCGTTTCGACGTGATCTTGATGGCAAAGATGGTGTTATACATCTCGACCGCGACCTGATGCGGAGCCGGCAGGATCGGACGTTCCTGGGCAAGGGTATCTTCGATCAGCTGGCCTGTGGTCCAGGTCTGATCTGCACGTTCATAACGGTCGATCTGGGTCGGCGCGTTCATGAAAACGGCCCCGACATACCACAGAACAAGAAGCGCAATCAGGACAACGCATACCGGGCCGGTCTGACCCGACATCATGCGCGTCCAGATCGATGGTCCGGCAAGCGTGCCGGTCATGGAAGCAGCATTAGTCGTCATTGCTGTGCCCCGCGCGCAGCCCTTCACGAACCCGATGCGCAATCTCGAGGAATTCCGGCGTTTCGCGGATATCAAGCGTGCGGTCTTTCGGGAAGTCGGTTTCGATCACATCAATGATCCGCCCCGGACGCGGCGACATGACGACAATCTTGGTCGACAGGTACACAGCCTCGGGGATGGAGTGCGTGACAAACGCCACCGTCTTGTTGGTGCGCGCCCACAATTTCAGAAGCTGCTCATTAAGGTGATCACGCACAATCTCATCAAGTGCGCCGAACGGCTCATCCATCAACAGAAGATCGGCATCGAAGGACAGGGCACGCGCAATCGATGCACGTTGCTGCATGCCACCGGACAGCTGCCATGGGAATTTCTTTTCAAAGCCATTGAGCTCGACCAGTTTCAGGGCCTCCTGGGCGCGCTTGATGCGCTCTTCCTTGGAGATTTCCATGATTTCGAGCGGCAAGGTCACATTGCGTTCGATCGAACGCCACGGCAGCAGGGCTGGCGCCTGAAACACATAGCCATAAGCGCGCTGTTCGCGGGCTTCGTGCGGCGAAACACCATTGATCGAAATGTCGCCGCCAGTGGCTTGCTCCAGATCGGCGATCACACGCAGCAGCGTGGTTTTGCCGCAACCGGACGGACCGATAAAGGAAACGAAATCGCCTTCTTCGATGGTCAGATCGACATCGGAAAGGGCGTACACAGGACCATCTGCCGTCTGAAAGGTCAACGACAGTTTCTTGATATCAACAACAGCTTTTTTTGATGCGGGCATCTCAGCAACATTATTGACGACTTGTTTTAGCGTCATGGGGTTTCCCCTGATCGTATGTCTCTCTTCCGAACCAGAAAGATTTTCTGGTCCGACTTATTGGAAGCCTCCCTCAGGGACGTTGCCCTGAACCTTGTCGACAGTCGATCAAACGCATAAAGCCTTTGTCCGGTCATCGCCGGGAATGGGGAATGATACCCCAGCTGTCGATCAAGGCAAAACGGCGAGCAGCAAGAAACCGCTCGCCGGTAACATGAAATCAGTTTCCGTCGGTCAGACGGGTATAGGTCGACGGGCGACGATCGCGGAAAAACTGCCAGTTGTCGCGGATTTCGCGCACCATCGACATATCCATGTCATGGACCAGCAATTCGTCCTTGTCGCGGGACGCCTGGGACTCAATCTCGCCGCGCGGATTGACGAAATAGCTCTGACCGTAAAACTCGCCAATGTTCCAGGGCGCCTCGGTGCCGACGCGGTTGATCGCGCCGATGAAGCAGCCATTGGCCACAGCCGATGCCGGCTGTTCGAGTTTCCAGATATATTCCGATACCCCGGCAACGGTCGCCGACGGATTGACGATATATTCTGCCCCGTTAAGCGCAAGCGCACGCCAGCCTTCCGGGAAGTGGCGGTCATAGCAGATATAAACGCCAAGCTTGCAATACTGGGTGTCAAAGACCGGCCAATCCGATGCACCCGGCTTGAAGAAGAATTTCTCCCAGAAACCGGCGACATGGGGGATATGAGTTTTGCGGTATTTCCCAAGATAGGTACCGTCGGCATCAATGACGGCAGCGGTGTTGTAATACACACCGGTGATGTCTTCCTCATAGATCGGAACAACGATCACCATTTTGTATTTTGCTGCCAGTTCGCACATCAGCTGTGTGGTCGGGCCATCCGGGATTTTTTCCGCGGCCGCATACCACTTCTTGTCCTGGCTCGGACAGAAATAGGGCTGGGTGAAAACTTCCTGAAAGCACAGGACCTGCACACCTTTTTTGGCTGCCTCTTCAATATAGGGCAGATGTGCGTCAATCATGGCCTTGCGGATTTCTTCTGGCGTCTGATCGGTTGACCCTTTCAGACTCATTTGAATCAGTCCGCCTCTCAGCATCGACATCCGAGATACCTCCTTGATCTGATATTTTTATGTCCTTGCCAGCTTTTGCTGATCTTTGGACTTATGCCCTCGCGCGCCCCAAGAACCCTGTTTTGTTTTATGCGGGTCCATTCCCAGACGGGACGCGATCAGAAAAATCGCGAAACAGATGTTTCCTCCGAGCGTTGCAGAACCGTTTGATTTTTATAGGCCCTGCAAGCCGATGCCCCCTGCCCGTTTGACCGGACAAGGGGCAAATGCCGTGATCTTAATCGATCTCTTTAAGCACTTCGCGCAACGTGCCGAACAGCTGATCAATGTGTGATTTTTCAAGGATCAGCGGCGGCGACAGCGCAATGATGTCACCCGTAGTACGGATCAGGATGCCTTTCTCGAACGCCTTAAGGAAGGCATTGAAGGCACGCTTGGTCGGGAAGCCTTCAATCGGCTCCAGCTCGATCGCACCGATCAGACCCAGGTTACGGACATCCTTGACCAGCGGCAGGTCGATCAGGCTGTGCACTGCATCTTCCCAATACTGACCAAGATCCTTGCCCTTGGAATACAGACCTTCTTCTTCATAGGTCTCAAGCGTTGCCATGGCGGCCGCACAGGCAACCGGGTTACCCGAATAGGTGTACCCATGGAACAGCTCGATCATGTTTTCCGGGCCGGTCATGAAGGCATCATGGATGTCGTCGGTGGCAAACACAGCACCCATCGGAATGGTGCCGTTGGTAAGGCCCTTGGCGGTCGTGACCAGATCCGGCTGCACACCGAAGTAATCAACGGCGAACGGTGCGCCAAGGCGACCGAAACCGGTGATGACTTCATCAAAGATCAGAAGAATGCCGTGCTTGGTGCAAATCTCGCGCAGGCGCTCAAGATAGCCCTTCGGCGGGATCAGAACACCGGTGGAGCCTGCAACCGGCTCGACAATCACAGCAGCAATCGTGGACGGATCATGCAGTGCGCAGATGCGCTCAAGATCTTCGGCCAGAAACGCACCATGTTCCGGCATACCGCGGGTAACACCGTTTTCTTCCGGCAGATAAGTGTGACGCATATGGTCAACACCGCCCAGCATCTGGCCAAAGGTTTTGCGGTTACCCGAAATACCACCAACCGAAATGCCGCCGAAGTTCACACCATGATAGCCGCGTTCACGACCGATCAGACGGGTGCGCTGACCATCGCCGCGTGCACGGTGATAGGCGAGTGCGATTTTAAGCGCGGTCTCAACCGATTCAGAACCGGAGTTGGTATAGAACACATGGTTGAGGTTGCCGGGCATCAGCTGCGCAAGGCGGCTTGCCAGCTCGAACGCCTTGGGATGGCCCATCTGGAACGCCGGTGCGTAATCCAGCTCATCCATCTGCGCCTTGACCGCTTCGACGATTTTCGGACGCTTGTGACCGGCGTTGCAGCACCAAAGGCCTGCGGTACCGTCAAGGATCTCGCGATTGTCGTCGGTTTTGTAATACATGCCATCCGCCGAGACCAGCATACGCGGGGTCTGCTTGAACTGACGGTTGGCCGTAAACGGCATCCAGAACGCCGAAAGATCGTTCGGACGGCTGATTTTCGTGGTGGCTGTCATCAAAAGGTCTCCCGTACCTTTTTAAGTGCTTCTCTCGACCGGTTCGGTGGCGGGCACCGTGCACCGGCATCTGATATTCTTCATCCCGTTTTCGCGAAAGGTATCTGGTCAACTGACCAAAATGTCGCACATTCGCCTGTTCGGGATCGCCCGTGTTACGGGCACGTAAAAGTCGTTAGCATGAGACATGCCCATGCACTAGCGCTTTAACACCACCGCGGAACTGTTTCGAATATTCGACCGTCAAACACCATTTCGGCGACCCTGATTTTTGTTTACGGCGTCTATTTTGTGTTTATCTTTCATCGGGACTGTTCGATATTTCGGACAAAACCGACTCTTGAAATGACGCGCATAAAAAAGTTTCTTTTTGATATTAGAAGTAGAGGTTATTTTAACCTGACCAAACGGTCAAGATAAATGACGCGATTTATATAGCTTGATTATGATGTATCAAAATCGGCGCGAAACGGGACAATAAAATGAGCACAAAACCCGCAGTAAACGGCGCACACAAGGCCGCGATCCGTCAGGAAAACGAAGAGCAGATTCTGGCCGCGGCCGAACGGGTCTTTGCCGACTTCGGGTTCAAGGGCGCAACCACTGCACGGATCGCCGAAACCGCCAATGTCCCCAAGGCCAATGTTCATTATTATTTTAGCACCAAAGAGGCGCTTTATCGCCGCATCATGGAAGATGTCTGCGACCACTGGCTCGAAGCAGCGATGACGTTTGATAACAGTGCCGACCCGGCCGTGATCCTGCGGGGCTATATCGAAGCCAAGATGGATCTGTCCCGCGCCCGGCCCTATGGCTCACGACTGTGGGCACATGAAATCATTCGTGGTGCGAAATTCTCGTCCGAATACATCTCCAGCACGGTCAAGAACTGGCTTGATAGCCGCGTTGTCGTCATCCGGGGCTGGATCGACGAGGGCAAGATGGATGATGTTGAGCCCTATACGCTCATGTACATGATCTTTGCCACTACCCAGCACTATGCCGACTTTGGACGTCAAATCGAGATTTTCAACAACAACAAGCCGCTCAGCGACGCGCAATTCGCTGAGGCCAAGGAAAATGTCGTGCGCATCATCCTAAAGGGTGTAGGCCTGTCCTGACTTTCAACCAACGCCATCTTTTTTTTTCGGCCCAAAACGCCCGTTTTTGGTCGACACAAGTTGAATAGATAACACCCCGTTCATATCTGCATAATCGGATATAACGAGGAAACGGACGGGGCGGAGAAAATGCGGCTAAAGCTGCCAAGCGCCAAATTTATTAGAATATTTTCATTCTGTGCGATATCGACCCTTTCAATCGGACTTTCATCGCCGCTGAAAGCCCAGCAATACACGGATCAAAGAACAAGTTGCGACACCATTACCATCGGTGGCCCAGCAAGCTGGCAACCTGTTTCCTATATCGCATCCGATGGTCGGCAAACCGGTCTGGGCATTGATATCCTCCGGGAATATGCAGAGCGTCACGGCATCAATGTCCGGGTCGATATCGAACTGCCCTGGGCCAGAACCCTTGATTTGTTGCTTCAGGGCAAAATCGATGTCACTGCGGGGGCCTATTTCAATGATGAACGCCAACTTCTATATCGATACAGCGATCCCTTTTTCACAGATGACATCATGGTGTTTCAGCATGTTGACCGGCGATTTGGTTATGCGGAAATCGACGACCTGAGGGGATATCGAGGCGCAAGACCGCATGGTGGCAGCCTTGGCAACAAGATCGACACCTATTCCGAGCAGCAGCTTGATATCGTTTATTCACCAATCAATGACCACATCTTCGATCTACTGCTTGCAGGTCATGTCGACTATGTTTTGCTTGCACGTTATGATGGGGTTGCAACGCTTCAAAAACTGGGCGCACAGAACACAATCATCGCAGTTGAGCCACCAGTCGATCACAATTCAGTTCGCCTGATGTTCTCACGCAATAGCCCGTGCATTGAACATGTTGAACAAATCAACCTGTTGATTAACGAACTCACCCAAAACGGCACCATAAAGGAACGCACCCAGTATCATTTGGAACAGACCTTGTTCAATCGCGAAACCGGCAGCTGAAACCCACCCTTTGGCGCATCATTTTTCCCGGTTTTTCGCCAGATAAGCACCACTTCTGGATAGTTGACTCACTGAAAGCCATAACCAACTTTAGATATCACTTATAATAACAACGCTTTCAGACGATCATGGTGTGCATCAGGCTTTCATTTCGCGCCGTCTGTTTATGGGTGCTTGTCGTGGTACTTTTGGGGGCAATCCCCCCGATGATATCACCGGCATTCGCCCAATATTCCTCGACCAAGCCGACGCAGACGACCTCACCCAAAACCATCTGCCGTACCCTTGCGGTTGGCGGCGCCGATGGCTGGGAGCCCATCACTTATATCAACGATAATGGCCAGCATACCGGGCTTGCCATCGACATCTTGCAGAATTACGCGGAACGCACCGATTTGCGGCTTGATGTCAATCTTGATATCCCCTGGCCGCGTGCAATCCAGATGTTGCGCAATGGCGAACTTGATGTGATCGCCGGGGCCTATTTCACCAATGAACGCGACCAGATCCATTTTTACAGCGTGCCATTCGCCCATGACGACATCATGGTGTTTCAGCATCGCGACAACCGGTTTGCCGTTTCTGACCTGCATGATCTGATCGGTCATCGCGGCGCCCGCCCGCAAGGCGGAAGCTATGGTGATTATATCGACAGGTTCGCTGAACAACGCCTCGACATGATGTTCTCGCCAACCGGAAACCGCATTTTTGATGTGCTGATGAATGGTCGTGTTGATTACGTGATGCTCGGCCGCTTTGACGGGTTGGCCAATATCTATCGCGACAAACTCAGAGACGACATCAAGATCGTCGAACAACCAGTCGATAGCAATGATGTGCGTTTCATGTTTTCACGCAAAAGCCCCTGCATGGTGCATGTCAAACAACTCAATCTTCTGATTGAGGAACTGAGCGAAGACGGAACGCTGGACTTCTGGACCCACAATCACCTGATCAATCTGTCCGAGGGCGAAAGCTGATCCCCCGCGCCCACCAAAACAAAAAGCAGGGCGCATGATACGCCCTGCTTTTTTTGATGTCTTGTATCTGGTCCGGAAGACTTGGCTATTGGAAACCGCGAAACCTATTCTTTCATGACCGTTTCATCGGCCTTGGCCAGAACGGCGTGTAGCAGAACCTGCCCGCCGGCATCGGACCACGGCTTGTGGATTTCCTCGATCTCGTTATGGGAAATACCATCAACACACGGGATGAAGATCATCGCAGTCGGGCAAACCTGGGCGAGATAGCAGGCATCATGACCGGCACCCGAAACGATTTCGCGTGACGAGAAGCCTCCAAGTTCCGCGCCCTTGCGCACCGCATCAACGCAGGATTTGTCGAACGGAACCGGTGCGTAATAGAAGATTTGCTCGAACTCGGTTTCAAGGCCGATGTCCTTTGCGATCTTTTCAACGCCTTCGCGCAGTGCCTTGTCCATATCGGCCAGAACCGCATCATCGGGATGGCGGAAATCAACCGTGAAGAACACCTCGCCCGGGATGACGTTGCGTGAGTTCGGATGGATCTGCATCATGCCGACCGTCGCACAGGCAAGCGGGGATCGATCCAGACCGGTCTTGTTGACCAGTTCGATCACGCGCGCGGCACCCAAAAGCGCATCCTTGCGGGTTTTCATCGGGGTCGGGCCGGCATGGGCTTCGACACCGGTGAACTTGATTTCATACCAACGCTGGCCCTGGGCATCGGTGACGATGCCGACATCCTTACCTTCGTCTTCAAGGATCGGACCCTGTTCGATATGGGCTTCGAAATAGGCCCCCATCGGATGGGCATCAATGGTGGCCTCGTCCGGCCCCATATAGCCGATCCGTTCCAGCTCCTCGCCCATGGTTTTGCCATCGACGTCAGCACGGGAATGACCGTATTCAAGATCAAAGACCTTGGCAAAGACGCCCGATGCCACCATTGCCGGGGCAAAGCGCGAGCCTTCTTCGTTCGTCCAGCAAACGACTTCAAGCGGCGCTTCGGTTTCGTATTTGGCTTCATTCAGCGTACGGATGACCTCAAGCCCGGTCAGAACGCCATAAACACCGTCATACTTACCGCCGGTCGGCTGGCTATCAAGGTGGCTGCCCATCACGACCGGGGGCAGGTCCGGATTGCGGCCTTCGCGACGGGCAAAGATGTTACCCATCTTGTCGATGCGGATCGAGCAGCCCTCGGCCTTGCACCATTCGATAAACAGATCACGGCTTTCACGGTCAAGATCGGTCAGCGCCAGACGGCAAACGCCGTCCTTTTCGGTTTTGCCGATCTTGGCCATTTCCATCAGGCTATCCCAAAGGCGATCACCATCAATTGAAAGGTTACGTGCACTGGGTTGAGCAGTCATTAGTCAGTCCTTCTGGTTTGGTGGCGCGGGTGGCGCACGAGGAACCCGTCTGGGTTACTCAGCGGCCATACGCATGGGATTAAGCGGATGTTCCGGCCAGGTCATCGGCGGCTTGTCGGTTTTGACCGGCTCCATCGTGATGCAATCCGGGACCGGGCAAATGTGATAGCAAAGGTTACAACCCACACATTCCTCGTCAACGACCTCAAACAAACGGCCGCCTTCGGGCTTGCTGGTCATGGTGATCGCCTGGTGCGAGGTATCTTCACACGCAATGTGGCAACGACCGCACTCAATGCAGTTATCCGGGTTGATCACCGCCTTGGTGTCGAAGTTCATGTTAAGCTCGTTCCAGTCGGAAACCTGCGGAACGGCCGCGCGGGTGAACTGTTCGACACTGGTGTAACCCTTGTCATCCATCCACTGGCTCATGCCATCAATCAGATCATCAACCACGCGGAAGCCATAGATCATGGCAGCGGTACAAACCTGAACCGCGTTCGAACCAAGTGCCATGAACTCGACCGCATCTTTCCAGGTTGTGATGCCACCGATACCGGAAATCTCAAGATCACGGGTTTCTGGCGTACGGGCGATTTCAGCCACCATGTTGAGCGCAATCGGCTTGACCGCCGATCCGCAATAACCGCCATGGGTGCCTTTGCCGTCAACAACCGGTTCCGGCACCATGTTGTCGATATCGACCGATACGATGGAGTTAACAGTGTTAATCAGCGATACGGCATCCGCCCCGCCCTTAAGCGCTGCTTCGGCCGACCAAAGGATGTTGGTGATGTTCGGGGTCAGTTTGGTAAAGACCGGAATATCGACCGCATCCTTCACCCAACGGGTGACCTGTTCGACCATTTCCGGCACCTGACCAATGGCCGATCCCATGCCACGTTCACACATGCCATGCGGGCAACCAAGGTTAAGCTCCAGACCATGCACACCGCTTTCGGCGATCTGCTGGGCCAGGTCTTTCCAAGCGCGTTCCTCAATCGGGGCCATCATCGACCCGATGATGACGTGATCAGGGTATTCAACGCGGCATTCGCGGATTTCCTGCAGGTTGGTGGCAAGCGGACGATCCGAGATCAGCTCGATATTGTTGATACCCAGCAGACGACGGTTCTGGTCATGGTGCGCGCCATAGCGCGAAGACACGTTAACCACGGGCGGATCAATGCCCAGCGTCTTCCAGACAACCCCGCCCCAGCCGGCTTCAAAGGCACGAACGACGTTGTATTTCTTGTCCGTCGGCGGCGCGGATGCCAGCCAGAACGGGTTTAGCGAATCAATACCGGCGATTTTGCAGCTTAGATCAGCCATTTTTCTCTCTCCCTTTGGCTAGCGGTTCAGGCGGATTTCAGGAATGCATCAATGGCGATGGCGGCCTGTTTGCCGTCTTCGACCGACTGAACTGTCAGGTCTTCGCCACTCTTGATACAGTCCCCACCGGCGAACACGCCCGGGGCGGTTGTCTGATAGGACTCATCGACCACGATCTTGCCGCCGGCGATCTCCATTCCGGCGAGGTCATCGGTTTTGATTTTCTGTCCGATGGCCTTCAAAATCTGGTCTGCACGCACGTCAAAGGTTTCGCCTGTACCGACAAGCTTGCCATTGGCATCAAGCTCGGTCTTTTCGAACTCCATGCCAAACAGTTTGCCGTTGGCCTTGATCGCAACCGGCTTGGCCCAATAGCGCACAACAACGCCGTTGGTTTTGGCCAGATCCTGTTCGAACTCGGTCGCTGACATGTTTTCCGCACCCCGGCGGTAGACAAGGGTGACTTCCTCAGCCCCAAGGCGCTTGGCCTGCACAGCGGCATCAATTGCGGTGTTACCACCGCCAATGACGATGACCTTTTCGCCAACCGGCATGTCGGATTTCGGTTCGGTCTGACGCAGTTTTTCGATGAAGGTGATGGCATCATCAACGCCCGGGAAATCTTCGCCCTTAAGGCCAAGATCATTGGTCGAACCAAGACCGACACCGACAAACACGGCATCGTATTTTGCTTTGAGGTCCGCAAGGTTGATGTCCTTGCCAAGCGCCTTGTTATATTCGATTTCGATCCCGCCAATGCCCATCAGGAATTCGACTTCGTGCTGGGCGAAATCGTTGGTCATCTTGTAGGCGGCCAGACCGTATTCATTAAGCCCGCCCGGTTTCGGCTTGGCTTCAAAGACGACAACGTCATGGCCCAGCATCGCCGCACGGTGCGCACAGGAAAGGCCCGCCGGACCAGCACCAACAACGGCGATGGTCTTGCCCGTTTTGGGCGCACGTTTGAACGGATGGGGCAGATCGCGCGCCATCAGGTGGTCAACCGCATAGCGCTGCAGGCTGCCGATCTCAACGGCGGTATCTTCGGCGACGTTACGAACGCAGGCCTCTTCACACAGCACTTCGGTCGGGCAGGCACGCGCGCAGGTGCCGCCCATGATGTTGGCCGACAAAATGGTCTTTGCCGCACCATCCGGATTGCCGGTGCTGATTTTGCGAATGAAGCTTGGAATGTCGATGGATGTCGGGCATGCGGTCACGCATGGCGCATCATAGCAATACAGGCAGCGGTTGCTTTCCGCCATGGCCTGCAGCGTGGAATAGGCCGGGTGCAGATCGGAAAAACCGTCATCTGCGTCATTGTGGCCAGCACCGCCATGGACGGCACCGGATTTTGAAACTTGCTTGGCCTGCAAGGTGGTCATTTGTTTGTCTCCCTGCCAAAAAGGCGTCCTCTCCTGACGTCATCGAGAGACAAAACAAGAATGAAAATACAATCGACCGCGGGCCAGATGTGATCGCAGCTTGCGCGCGATCAGAATACAGCTATGGCGTTACGTGGACGGGCGGGCCCGACCAACACAGGGTCTCTCATACTGACATTCTTGGCGTATCCGTTCAGCTTAAGCTGAACTGTTTCCCAGTATTTGATCTGCCGTGTGTTTATAGTTTCGGGGTTATCCCCGGTTGATGACACGTGCAGATGCCTCTCTCTGACAAAAACAGCATGTCCAATCCTGATCATTTGGTCAAGATTAAAAATCCGAATTCTTGGTTGAAGACCAAAACACCCCTGTTCGCCTTGGAAATCTGCCGTTTGGCATAAGCTGATAGGGATGGCTTTTCACAGCATCGAACATCTCGCATGCCCCTGATTTGGCAATATTTTATGCTGGCTTTAATTGGATAAACTAAAGTAACGTCATCGCATCAGATCAATTCGGAACGCCTTTGATGACCCTTAAAAACGATGCAACCGACACCCTGCCTGACCGTCAACCGTCGGTTCGTGCCGTTGCCATGCCATCCGATACCAACCCGACCGGAGATATTTTTGGCGGCTGGCTGATGTCGCAAATGGACCTCGCGGCCGGAACCGCTGCGGCACGCCGCGCCAAGGGCAGAACCGCCACCGTTTTTGTCGATAGCATGTCGTTCCTGCGCCCAGTACATGTGGGGGATGAGGTCTCTTTCTTCACCGAAATCATCCATGTCGGACGTACATCACTTCGCATCAATGTCGAAGCCTGGCGCCAAACCCGGTTTGAAGAAACATCGGACAAAGTGACCGAAGGCATCTTTACTTTCGTCGCGCTGGATGAAGATGGCCGGCCCCGGCCGCTTGATCCCGAGATCGAAAATCACGCCTGATCAAACCGGTTGGACGCACTTTTTTTAAGCGTTCTTTTGAAACATTCCCGTGCGCGCCGATGAATTCGGCGCGTTTTATTTTGTTTCGGCGGTGAATTTCACGCCCATACAACACATCACATTTCGTCAACTCAACTTTTTGGCGAATTTATTTCAGTTTTATGTATCATTTCCGGATGTCGTTTCACTTGGCGTCGGTGAAATGAATTCGGGGGAACCGTTGTGTGCTGGCGTCATTGGCTTGGGTTTCGACCCTAGTGCGGCATGGTACAGGCCGACACCTGTATTGCCAGAAGTGGGAGAATTAATCTGACATTTCAGTCTCTGATCAGGAGAAGCACATGACCGATCAGCCAATTCTTGTGGGCTATGACGGAACAGATGCCGCGCAGCGTGCCGTGGAATTCGCGGGCACTCGCGCAACAGCCGTAGGCTGCGCCATTCATCTTGTTTATGTTCTTGAATGGTCCCCTTACAGCTTCCTGTCGACACAGGAACTTGAAGAACGCCATCAACGGCGAACAGAAGAATTGTCACGGGCAGAGGAAACCCTCAAGCCCGCACTCGAGGCACTTAACAAGCTTAAAATACCGGTAACTTCGGAAGTCCGTTACGGCCATTCCGGCGAACTGATCTGCAAAATCGCCGAAGACAAGGGCGCATGCCAGATCATTGTCGGCCGGAAAGGTGGATCGGCACTGGGCGCAAGACTGCTGGGCAGTTTGCCGCTCACACTGGTTCAGGCATCGCCTGTGCCGGTCACGGTCGTGCCGTAAGGCAATCACGAAAAATCAAACCGGAGAAGCATCATGTTCTGGAAAAAGACAGCAGCGGCCAGCGCCGTTGCAATGATGTCGGCCACCCTGCCCCATATCGCAAACGCGCAGGAAGCCGGCCTTGATGAGAAAATCAATCAGGCGATCGCACCGATTTCTAACGTGATTGCCGGCACCATGTTCTATTCCGTGCCGATTGGCGGTACGGCCTTTCCTTTGATCGTTGGCTGGCTGGTTGTTGCCGCCACGATATTCACACTGTATTTCGGCTTTGTTCAATTCCGCCGTTTCGGCCATGCGATTTCGCTGGTCAAGGGCGACTATTCCCACCCCGAAGATGCCGGTGAAGTTTCCCACTTCCAGGCATTGGCCACCGCCCTTTCGGGCACGGTCGGCCTTGGCAATATTGCAGGCGTTGCTGTTGCCGTTTCCATCGGCGGACCGGGGGCGACATTCTGGATGATCCTTGCCGGCCTGCTTGGCATGGCATCGAAATTCACCGAATGTACGCTGGGCGTTAAATACCGTAACGAATATGAAGACGGCCGCGTTTCGGGCGGCCCGATGTATTACCTGTCGAAAGGCCTCGCTGAAAAAGGCAAACCCGGCCTTGGCAAGGTACTCGCCATTATCTTCTCGATCTGCTGTATCGGCGGGGCTGTTGGTGGCGGCAATATGTTCCAGGCCAATCAGGCCTTCCAGCAGATTGTCAATGTAACCGGCGGTGACGAAAGCTTCCTTGCCGGTTCCGGCTGGTTGTTTGGTCTGGTCATGGCGATTGTTGTGGGGGTCGTGATTATTGGCGGCATCAAATCGATTGCCAAGGTGACCGAAAAGATCGTGCCGTTCATGGCGGTTATCTATGTTACCGCGGGCATGATCATTATCCTGTCAAACATCTCCATGATCGGTGATGCATTCGCCCAGATCTTCGTTGGCGCCTTTACCGGTGCCGGTGTTGCTGGCGGGGTTGTTGGCGCACTGATCCAGGGTTTCAAACGTGCCGCCTTCTCAAACGAGGCCGGCATTGGCTCGGCCGCCATTGCCCATGCGGCCGTTCGGACCAAGGAGCCGGTGACAGAGGGTTATGTCGCCCTGCTCGAACCGTTCATTGATACGGTCGTGATCTGTACCATGACGGCCCTTGTGATTACCATCAGTGGCGAACTTAATTCCGGACTGACCGGGGTTGAGCTGACCTCGGCGGCATTCGCATCGGCCTTTACCTGGTTCCCGCTGATCCTGGCACTGGCAGTTGTCCTGTTTGCCTTTTCCACCATGCTGTCATGGTCCTATTACGGGCTTAAAAGCTGGACCTATCTGGTCGGTGAAGGCAAAGGCAAGGAGATCATCTTCAAGCTGTTCTTCTGCCTGTGCGTGATTGTTGGTGCATCCATGAGCCTGGGTCCCGTGATTGATTTCTCGGACTCCATGATCTTTGCCATGGCGATCCCCAACATCATCGGCCTTTACTTGCTGATGCCCGTCGTTCGCGGCGAGATCAACCAATACTGGGCCAAGATCGAAAGCGGCGAGATCAAGAAGGTCAAATAAGCCAGCATTTTGAAACGATTCCAAACACCCCTGCCCTCTAGCGGGGGTGTTTTGGTTTGCGCCCTGCAAGTCCGACATGGCTGCTGATCAAGCCTTCCGCTTTGCAAACCCCGGCAAATATGCGATTTTAATCGGCACAGGCAGCAGGCTGTGATAGAAGCCGCGCCAGAGAGATTTCCCGTATGACCTATAAGAAGACCCGCAAGTGATGAGTGATCAATCGCGCCGTTCCGAATTGCTGATGCCCGCAGGCTCGCTCGAAAAGCTGAAAGTTGCCGTGCTTTATGGCGCGGATGCCGTTTACATGGGCACGCCGGACCTGTCGCTGCGCGTCAAAAGCCAAATGTCACTGCAAGACGTGGTCGACGGCATCGAATTTGCCCACAGCCATGGTGTGCGTGTTTATCTGACGCTGAACCTGTTTTCGCATAACAAGGATATCGACAAGCTGCCGGAGTATGTCGATACCGTGCGCAAATGTAAGCCCGATGGCCTGATTGTCGCCGATCCGGGTGTGTTCATGTTTGTTCGCGAACATGCGCCGGAACTTGATCTTCATGTCTCGACCCAGGCCAATGTCTGTTCCTGGCAGTCTGTGAAATTCTGGCAGAGCATCGGGGCCAAGCTTGTTGTGCTCGGCCGTGAAGTTTCCTACGAGGAACTCACCGAAATCCGCGCAAAATGCCCCGACATCAAGATCGAGGCCTTCGTGCATGGTTCCATGTGCATGACCTATTCCGGTCGTTGCCTGCTGTCGAACTTCATGGCCGAACGTGGCGCGAACCAAGGCGCATGTGCGAACTCGTGCCGCTGGAAATACAAAGTCCACATGAAGCTCAAGGACGGCACGGTCAAGGAACTCAAACTGACCGAGGAAAACCTCGAAATGTTTGACTTCTTCCTTGAAGAAGACATGCGTCCGGGCGAACTGATGGAAATTCAGGAGGACGAGCGCGGCTCCTACATCCTGAACTCCCGCGATCTGTGCATCATGCCGAAACTTGAGGATTACCTCAAAATCGGTGTCGACAGCCTCAAGGTCGAAGGCCGTGGCAAAAGCCCCTATTACGCCGGTCTCGTCGCCCGTGCGTACCGCATGGCGATTGATGACTGGTACAAGGATCCGGAAAACTGGTCGGCCGAAGAATATATGAAGGAACTCTCGACCATTCCGAACCGGGGCTACACGCTGGCCTTCCATGACGGGCGCCTGACCAACTACGCGCACGGCTATGACAGCAACACCAACGTCTCCGACTGGGAATTTGCCGGTCAGATCGTCGAGGTCGAAGACGACGCCTTCATCATGACGGTCAAAAACCGCATGTTGCCGGGCGATGTGATCGAAATCGTGCCGCCGCGTTCGCGTCAGACCATCTTCATCCGCATGTATGAATTCATCGATGCCAAAACCGGCAAGGTCGGTGAAGCCGTGCACGCCAACACCCATCCGCTGATCCGTCTGCCGTTTTCCCTGTTTGAACAGGAAGACCCGGAATTCCTTAAGCGTGAAATCGTCCCGATGACGATCGTGCGCAAGGAAAAGGCGCTTTCGGAAGATGAATGGCAACGCCTGAAACTTGATCAGGAAGGCCACAAGTTCGAAATGGGCAAAGGCAACGAAGAACGCTATGACGCCAAGCGTGATGCGCTTCAGACCGCCCTTGATGACCGCCAGAAGGAACGCTCCTTCCGCACTCCGCGTGTTGGCACCAAGGGTTGCTGTGGCCGGGGTTGCAATGGCTGTCTGATCTTCTGGCACGATGAAAGCTACGCCAAGGCGCGCGAAATCCTTGCCAAGCGCAAACAGGGCGAGATGCTTGAAAAAGACGGCAAGACGATTGCTGCTGAATAAGCAGAACTAAGGTAGACTTGACCTTCAAGACCCAGTGTTACATCTTAAGGGTGAAGGGAGATTGAAATATGCTCAATTTCATCAGAAAGCTGTTTCTTGACAGTGACCAGCTTGAGTTGATTAATAAGCTTAAAGAAACTCCTGATCGCGTGCGCATAGTCGGTCGCGGAACTGTGGTTGCAAACCAGGATATGCTGGTTCAAAGCCCACAGTACAAGCAGGCGGTTGAGAACGCAGCCAAACTTGTTGCAAGCAGGTAACTCCTATTGGGCCTGCTCTTAACAATCCCCATTCTTGTTGCAGGATTTTGGTTCTGCCACCTACACGCGCCATTGCGCTACAAAATGCACCGAGCAGAAAACCAGTATTTGTATCTGCATTCCGCTCAATATGGTCTCGTGCTATTCTTCTTCTCGTCATTGCTTTTGTTCGCAATCAAAAACCTGACTTTTGTTAGCGAACAAATGAACTCGTGGTCTGTTGGCCACGAGTTACTGCATTTAGCAGTTCCAGGGAAAACCTACCTTGAGTACAACACAGCCTTATTCATCTTGCTATGCCCTTTTGTACTCGCCTACGTTTTTCCAAAAGCTTTGAATTGGCTTTCAGGATACCCAGAAGGATACAAAACTTCTGTGATCGAGAAGATTTTAAAAGACAGCCCCCTCGACAGCTTCCTGTTTGACGCACTTATCAAAGAAACTCAAATTATGCTCTCCATGAGTGATAGGAAAGTTTACGTCGGTTTCGTGTTGAATATGGGCGAACCGAACGAGCACAAAGGAATGGATCAAGAAATCCTCCTACAGCCTGTTCTCAGCGGTTACAGAAGCAGTGAAAACTTAAAAGTAACGTTTACAACAAACTACAATCTGGCCAGCTCAAACGATGAGTCCAAGAAACTTGGAATCGTCTTAAAGCAAGACAACATTGTTAGTGCGACGAAGTTCGACAATGCCTTATTTAAAGACATTGCCGACACTCCGACGGATCAAACTAAACCTTAGTTAATTTGCCTCAAGCCAGCTCGAACTTGATCGGCTGTGCGCCTTCCCACAGGGTCATTTTGCCGAGCTTCTCGACATCTTCGAGATTGCTGGTGATGGTGATGAAATGGTTGCCGGCAAGTTGGCCAACCTTGGAGGCGAAATGCACCCCGCCATATGCCAGCAGGATTTCGGTTTCGCTGATACCACCGGGATAAAGGATGATCTGGCCCGGTGCCGGGAAGCTGGTGTGGTTTTCATAACCGACACCAAACTGATAATCGCCCAGCGGCATCCACACACCCTCGCCGCTCCAGCGGACATGCACGGCCTTGCTTTCAAACGGCATGCGATCAAGGAATGCCTTGCAGGTATGCGGTGCCTTTTCGATTTCGAGCACGCCATCAAAGGTGAACGGACCGGCGGTGATTTTGATATTGGACATAAGAATTTCCTGATTGGATGGCGCAAAAATACGGCGCGCCTTACGACGCGGCGACTTTGCGCCGGAATAAATGCATGCCCCAAGGGCTACACCGACCATTCAAAACCGTCAATCGCCTTCAAAATCAGCCTCAACTTATGCGCAAATTGCAATGCCCCATACCAAAACCTGCCAACTGAACTTATTGCAAATCCTGAACGCGGCCATTTGAGCCATTTTTTTGCGTTGCGGCATGACTTCTTCGACGATCCTGCGATTGTTTCAGGACAAACGCGCGAAAATTTCACTTGCGCGCAGATTGGAACGGGCGTAAATCCCGCCTTGCCCAAAGTCGCACGTGCCTGTGGTGGTCCTGCTTACTGGAACCCGTAGGACTTACTTAAAGCAACGACGGTGTAGGGCTTTTTTGGTCTCAGGTGGCGTCCAAATCCACCGACACTAAAGAGGCACACCATCATTGCCCACGTGCGGAACGGGAACTCCCCATTCCATAGCGAGGCAGACTTAACTTCGCAGTTCCGGTTGGCCCCGGAGCTAAACAGCAGGCAAGTAGTCCGCGTTATCGCGCCTCCACCGCGCGCACGCATCAGGTACATGCACGCTGCCATATCGTGGAATGGGAGAACGCCCCAATGGCAACTCAGCGTATTATTGATTTTCTCGCACAGAACCGTCCGGAAGGCCCGTGCCTTGTCGTTGATCTCGATGTTGTTCAGCGCAACTTTGAGACCTTCACCCGTGCGCTTCCGAGCTCGCGCATCTTCTATGCCGTCAAAGCAAACCCGGCACCGGAAGTTCTGAGCCTGCTTGCCGACCTTGGCAGCAACTTTGACACCGCATCCGTCCCGGAAATCGAAATGGCGATGGCTGCTGGTGCAAGCCCTGACCGCATTTCCTTTGGCAACACCATCAAAAAAGAACGCGACATTGCGCGCGCTTTTGAACTCGGTGTACGTCTTTATGCGGTTGATTGCGTCGAAGAAGTTGAAAAAATCGCCCGTGTCGCACCGGGTGCGCAGGTTTTCTGCCGCATCCTGACCGATGGCAAAGGTGCAGAATGGCCGCTGTCGCGCAAATTCGGTTGCGCGCCTTCCATGGCACTCGAAGTTCTTGAGCATGCTCATCACATGGGTCTGGATGCCTATGGCGTGTCCTTCCACGTTGGTTCGCAGCAGTGCAACCTTGATGCATGGGACACCGCCCTTGCCGAGGCATCCTCGATCTTCCGTACCCTTGCGGACAAAGGCATTGTTCTTCGTATGGTCAACATGGGCGGGGGCTTCCCGACCCGTTACCTGCGCGACATTCCGGCGACCGAAGCATATGGCGCGGCGATTGTTGATGCGCTTCACAACCACTTTGGCAACCACATGCCCGAAACCATTATCGAACCGGGCCGTGGCATGGTTGGTGATGCCGGTGTGATCAAAGCCGAGGTTGTTCTGATTTCGCGCAAACATGCCGACGATCCGGTGCGCTGGGTTTACCTCGATATCGGTAAATTCGGCGGCCTTGCCGAAACCATGGACGAAGCGATCCGTTACCCGATCACCACCATCTATGACGGCGGCGATGTTGCACCTTGTGTTCTGGCCGGTCCGACCTGTGACTCTGCCGACGTGCTCTATGAAAAGACCCCGTATGACCTGCCGGTCTCTTTGACCATCGGTGACGAGGTTCTGATCGAAGCAACCGGTGCTTATACCACCACTTATGCATCCGTGGCGTTCAACGGCTTCTCGCCGCTTGCCGCCTATGTCATCTGACCCCATTCGGGAAAGATAGGCCAATGATCACGATTGATCGCGAAGGCGCTTATTCGCACATCGAACGCGAAAAGCTGCTTGATCGCGTAATGGGTCAGGCGCGGTTTCAGAAATCGTCTGAAATCCTGCGCCGCAACCGCCTTCCGGCGGACGGTCTGGCGTTTGTCGCCCACGACGGCAAACAGATGATCGGCACCGTCCGGTTGTGGAATGTCAATGCAGGCAATGCAGGTGATGCGTTGCTGCTCGGCCCGCTTGCCGTCGACAAGATCTATAGCGGGTCCGGCGTGGGTGCCGGTCTGGTTTATGCAGCGCTCAATGCTGCGCAAGCCAGCGGTCACCGTTCGGTTCTTCTGGTGGGGGATCCGGATTACTATGCGCGCTTTGGCTTCCATGCTGCGCCTGCAAGCGGGCTTTTGATGCCCGGCCATTTTGATCGTCACCGGTTCCAGGCGATCCAACTTGGCAATGACGATGTGCTTAGTGGTTCAACCGGTATGCTGAGTGCCACCGGGGCCATGATCCACTAGGACCTCGACGCTTAAAGACAAAAAAATCCCGGCCCGGGTTTCCCCGGCCGGGATTTTTGTTTCTGCATGCCATCCTGATCAGATCAGCAGGTCTTTTCCGACAGCCAGCCGATAAAGACACCATTCTGCTCAAGCCGTTCATGGTCAAAGCATTCCCCACCGGGATAGGCACCACTGGCCGGGGTGAAGCGCACGACATCTTCGCCGGGCAGGATATTGGTGGTGGCCTCAACCATTTCGGTATGGGCGGTACCCAGACCATCGGACGGCACCAGGCAATCATAACGCCCGCCATTGCCATTGATCGTGCGCACACCAACCATGCCATGGTTCATCGGCCAGGCTTTCAGAACCGAAACCAGATCGCCGGGGTTCTTGGCAAGGCAGGCGGTGATGGCGGGCATCATGTCATCGAAATAACGCGTCCAGATGCCATCGCCCTCGGCTTTAAGGTCGGCCACCGACACCACAGGGAAATCGCCGGGTGCAAGTGCAAGCCGGGCGGTTTCCGCCGAAAGCGGTGATACCGCGCAATGGAAATCACCCGACGGGGTAGTCCAGATCGCGTCAGCGCCCTTGCCGCGCAGTTCATAGATATCGTTGCCATAACCATATCCCGACCCGGTCCGCATGATCGGCAGGATCAGCGGTTCACGGCCCGGGAATTCGACAACTGCGCGTTCACGATCGCGATCAAAGGTCACGGCAAAGCGGCTTTGATCATCACAAACAAACAGTTCCGGGCCGGTGATCGGATCCGGGCTGCTGTTCATCTGGCTTAGCATCGCATCAATGCGGCTGAGTGCGACCTTGCTTTGCGACAGCGCGCCGCTGATTTCATGTTCGTCAGGCTGGCTTGCGATATCGTTCACCGTCTTGGTGCCCGATGAATAACGCCCCTGCGCGAAATCAAGTTTCAGCGTGTAATGCAGTGGCGCATCGCTTTCCGCTCCGCCGTAATTGACGCGCTTGGCGTCCTCGGCAAAGCGCAGAAGCTGGCCATTGCGGTAATAGAATTTAACGTCGCTTGATCCGTAATCGCCAAGGTCGCGATGCTCATCCACCAGAACCGGTTCCCCGTCCGGCGTGACATAGGCCTTGTAGGTCACAGTATGATCAGATGCCGAATACTGGCCGGGAATGACGCGCAGGTCGGTCAAGCGGGCCTCGATCGCGGCGATGTCATCGACGATATCGGAACCATCACCGTTGCGCGCACCGTCGCTTTGCATGCGCGGGATCTGGATGACCGTGATATCGACATCACTTGGCGCACCGCGGGTCAGGACCGGGTAGCTTTGATCATTGCGAAACAGAAGGTCGTCATTGCCATTTACGATCTTGGCTTCAAGCACGTAGCTATGGCGCGGATCGATATCATCAAGATCATAAGGCAGGATGAAGACCATCGGCGGATTGGCGACCGGTTGGCGCAGTGCAGCAACCTCAACCGATGGCGCATCTGCCTTTGATACATCCAGCAGGCGGACAACAAGGAAGGTATTGTCTGGCGAAAGCGCGATCCGTTCGCGATAGCTGACCGACCCGGTAACGCTGTTACCAGGCGATTGCAGGGCCGCACAGCCCGAAAGTATCCCGACCATGCCAAGAACAATAAACGTCCTTGCCCACATGATTGCGGCGGAAGCAGGTTTCATTTTAACCCCGGTTTGCTCGTATTTTTTGGTGGCGCATTTGTTGCGCCAGACAATGGTGACGCCAAACATACCGAAAACCAAGGCCAAAAATGGGCAAATCGGGTGCAGTGCCGCATTATTAACAACCAACGGTCGTTTTAGCCCTTAAATCGGTGGCACGGCTGCCCGGCAATATCGGTCTGGATCGACAGCAGCGCCCCTTCAAGCGCATTGCCATTCCCCTCCAATCCGACCGAGGCCGAGGTGATATAAAGCGTTTTAAGGTCGGGGCCGCCAAACACACAACTTGTCGGCTGGGTCACCGGAAGATCAATCACCCGATCAACACTGCCATCCGGCGCAAAGCGTATCAGACATCCCCCGCCCCAGCGCGCATTCCAGATATAGCCATCCGCATCCATCGCCGATCCATCCATATTGCCGCGTTCCTGCGGGCCAAAGAACGGCTTGGGATTGGATGGCACGCCGGTTTCCATGTCAAAATCATAGACATCAAGCGTGTCCTTGATGGTATCGCCAAAGAACATCTTCGTACCGTCCGCAGACCAGAGCAGCGTATTGGATATCCCGATATTGGCCCCGAACCGAACGGTTTCACCATCCGCGCCAACCCGGTTGAGCGTCCCGGTCGAGATGGTGACAGGCAGGTCTTCGCCATTCGGTCCGATATTGTTTTGCATTGTGCCATGCCAGAACCGCCCCATCGGATCGACCCGGCTTTCGTTCGACCGGTTACCTGCATGATCGCTATCGGGCGCGACAAAAGGTGTGGTATCGCCACTTTCGGGGTCAAGAAACGCCAGCCCGTCGGCAAGGGCGACCAGAAGCCCGTCCTTTTCACGCGGCACGATGGCCGCAACCGGCTGATCAAATTTCCAGCTGCGTGATCCACCCTGATCGGGGCGCAGCGCATAGGCGGTCTTGCCGACAATATCGACCCAATACAGAACCCCGTCTTCGGCATCCCAATGCGGGCCTTCGCCCAGCGTACATCGCAGGTTTGGCAATACGGTTTTGACGTTGGACATGGTTTCTCCCTGATGACGATGCGGTTGTTTTTTCCGCTTTGTATTGGTGTGATCATTCATATCGCGGCAGACGGCCAGATACGATCACAATCTCTGATTAATAGTGCTACCCAAAATGGTCGCGCCTGAAAAGTCATTTTATATGATGATTATATTGATGACGCACTTTTTTGGCATTCTGCAATCGCAACTCGGTTGCATTTGCGTCACGTAATTGATAAGCATTCTCAGACCTTACAGCGCGCTTATCCGCCGCCGATTGGCGATGGCGCAAGTGATCCATCCCCGGCGCATGAGTTTCTTTCCATGTTCGATCTGACAGACGTCGCTTTCAAAAGCGATGGCAAAAAGCCAAAGACATTGCTTGAAGGCATCACGGTCGGCTTCCCGACCGGGGCGTTTAGTGCAATTGTCGGCCATAACGGATCGGGCAAAAGCACGCTGATCAAGCTTCTGGCGCGCAAAAACAAACCGGCATCCGGGGCAATCGCCCTTGATGGGCAAGACCTTGCCAACCATGGCACGCGCGACTTCGCGCGCAAGGTTGCCTACCTTCCGCAAAACCCGGTTGTGCCGCCGCACTTAAGCGTGCGCGAACTGGTGGCCTTTGGCCGTTATCCCTGGCGCGGCGCCCTTGGGCGCTACCGCGACGAGGATCATGCCAAGATCGATCAGGCGATGGAACTGACCCACGTCACCGGCTTCTCCGATCGTCTGGTTGCAAGTCTTTCCGGCGGGGAGCGCCAGCGCGTCTGGCTTGCCATGTTGCTGGCACAGGATGCCCCGGTGCTGCTGCTCGACGAGCCGACCTCCGCCCTTGATGTCGGCCATCAGCGCGACATTTTGCAACTGGTCGCCAACCTTAAGGATCAGAACAACCTGACCGTCATTGCCGTCTTGCACGACATCGACATGGTCGGGCGTTTCGCCGATCACATTCTGGCACTGCGAGGTGGCAAGACCTGCTGGCAGGGAACACCGCGCGATTTCATGCATGGCGAAACCCTGCGCGACATTTTCCAGACCGACATCGATGTCATTCATCTTGCCGATCATGACCGCTTTGTCAGCTACGTCGCCTGACGCGCCAATCAGCCACCATTTCAACAGGGATCAAGGGAAATCATGATGTTTACGCCTTGGATGGGTCGCACGTTTGCGGGCCTTGCAATCGCCACCGGAACCGCCATCGCGTCCCTTGGCCCCCTGCCCGTCCTGGCCGAGGAAACCTTTACCCATGAAATGGGCGAAGTCACCCTTGAAACCACCCCGACCCGCTTTGCCGTCTCAAACTGGGCCCTGACCGAAAGCCTGATCGCACTGGGTATTGACCCGGTCGCGATCCCCGAGGCCGAGGGTTACCGCGCCTGGGTGGTGGAACCGGAATTGCCAGAAAGTTTCACCGATCTTGGCACCCGTCGCGAACCGAATTTCGAGGCGCTCCGCGAAGCAAAACCGGACGCCATCCTGATCAGCACGGATGTCGCCATGGCGCTTGAAAAGCTCTCTGGCTATGCGCCTACTTTCGTTTACTCGATCTACAATACCGGCAGTGACGAACCCGCAATTGACCGGGCCGAAGACCTACTGCGCAATGTCGCCAAACTGGCTGGCAAGGCCGATACCGCCGAGGACGTCATTGCATCGGTCAATGCCCGGATTGAGGCCGCAGCCAAGCGTATTCGGGGTCATGTCGGCGATGATGCCAAATTCGCTGTCGTGCGCATTCTTGATGAATCCCACTTCCGCATTCATGGCAAAACGTCGCTGTTTGGCTCTGTCCTTGGTCGCATGGGCTTTACCAATGCCTGGGATGGCGAGGTCAATGGTTGGGCGTTTTGCAATGGTGATGTGTCCGACCTTGCCAAGATGGGCGATGTGCAGCTTGCCTATATCGAACCGGTCGCCCCGACCACGCGCGAAAGCCTGTTTAACTCCGCGATCTGGAAGGCCATGCCGTTTGCACGCAATGGCAATGTCCATGCCATCCCGGCAAGCTGGACCTTTGGCGGGGTTCTGTCGGCAGCACGCTTTGCCGAATTGCTGGCCGATGCGGTCACCGGCACTGACACCACCGCAAGCGGATCGTAAGGGATACCCGGCATGAAGATCCTTCGCGCGCTTGTCTGCCCGGTTTTGCTATGCGTTGCCGTTATCTCAATGGCTATTTCACCGGCCTTGGCCGACCCGATCGAGATCGAACATGAACGCGGCATCCTGCGCCTTGAAGCGCCGGCCAAGCGGATCGCGACCATCAACTGGTCCTTTACTGAAAGCGTGATTGCCCTTGGCCTTGATCCGGTGGCCATTGCCGACCCACAAGATTACGTCGACTGGGTTGCAAAACCTGATCTGCCCGAAAGCTTCGTTGATCTTGGGCAGCGCGCATCGCCCAATCTTGAAGCCCTTCGCGCATCGAAGCCCGACCTGATCATCAGCGTTCCCGATATCGGCATGGCTTATGAAAAGCTTGCCGAAATCGCCCCGGTTCTGGAACTGCGTTTGTTTGACGGCAAGACCCCGGCCTTTGAAACCGCCCGCAAGGTTTTTGGCAAAATCGCCAAGGCCACCGGGCGCGAGGCAGAGGCCAAAGCTTATCTGGATAATGTCGATCAGAAGATGATCGATTATGGCAAGCGCATCAAAACCGCCATCGGCCCGTACCAGAAGATCAACGTTGTTTTCTTCTTTGATGAAAGCAATGTCGGCATCTTTGCCGATATCTCGCTGCCTGGTTCGGTGATGACGGCGATGAATGTGCCGATTGCCTATGACGGCGAGGTCAACAAATGGGGCTTTGGCCGTGGCGGGCTGGAAATCCTTGCGCCCTACGCCAAGGAAACGCTGGTCTATACCAACCCGGTGCCTGATGTGGTCCTCAATAAGCTTCTGAATTCCCCGATGTGGAAGGTGATGGATTTCACCCGCAACAACCGGGTGTATGAACTACCCGTCGTCTGGGCCTATGGCGGGGTGCCATCCGCCCTTCGCTTTGCACGCCTTCTGACCGAGACGATTGAAAGCGGCCCGCAACAATGAGCACCGCGACTGCGCGCAATGCAAACCTTCGAGGGACGCTGTCCCTTCCAGCCATCCTGACAGGCATTCTGGGCGTTTTGGCCCTTGCCGTGCTGGTGATTGATTTCTGGCCCTATCTTGCAAATGGCAACATCTCGCAGGCTCTGTTCAGCCCGGATGAAACCGATTTTGACCAGATCCTGTTTCATTTCAGCACCCTGCCCCGCCTTGCGATGGCGTTTTTGTGTGGGGCCGGATTGGCGCTCGCAGGGGCGGCAATCCAGACGGTGTTGCGCAACCCGCTGGCATCCCCGACCACCCTTGGCGTTGGGGCGGGTGTTGAATTTGCCCTGACCCTGTTTGTCCTTCTGGCCCCGGCATCACTTGCCATGTTTCAGGAGGCCTTTGCCCTTGCCGGGGGTCTGATTGCGCTCGGTGCCGTTTATCTGATTGCGGCCAATCGCGGCAATGCGACGCTGTGGCTTATACTCGCCGGGATGATCGTCAATCTGCTGTTGCAGTCGGGATCGCAGATCATCTTGCTGTTCAATGAGCAATATCTGCAATCAATCTTCATGTGGGGGGCTGGTGATCTGGCCCAGAATGGCTGGGACGACACAGAATTCGTCTGGCCGCGTGTACTGATTGGCATGATTGCCATTCTGGCCCTGTCGCGCCCGCTTGATCTTCTGGCCCTTGGTGATGACACGGCAAGTTCACTGGGCGCCAAGGTAACAGTTCTGCGCCTTCTGATCCTTGGTCTTGCAGTCTTTATCACAGCCTCGGTGATTTCAGCAGCTGGCATGATCGGTTTTGTCGGCTTGGCCATCCCGGCCGCCCTTCGCATTGCCGGGCTGTCGCGATCGCGTGATTTGATGATCTATTCGGTTTTCACCGGTGGCTTTGCGCTTCTGATCGTCGATTTTCTCGTCCGTCAGTTTAATACACTTGGTGGCGATCCCCTGCCAACCGGGGCGGCAACGGCCCTGTTTGGCGCGCCGTTTATCATCTTCATGCTGCGCAAGGCGCGCATCATGCCGGGCAACCAGAATGATGATCAACATAGCGATCAACAGATCGTCTCGAAAAATGCACTTTCGATTGCCCTTGCCGTCAGCCTTGTCATCGGTGTCGTATTCTCGTTGTTCGTCTCGCTGGATGGCAGCGGCTTTGTTATTTTGGGCTGGCAGGACAGCAGCCTTGATATCCTGATTGGCCGGTCTGAACGCACCTTTGCCGCGATGATCTGCGGCGCAGCACTGGCAGTTTCGGGCACGCTTATTCAGCGCGTCGGACGCAACCCGCTGGCAAGCCCCGAAATCACCGGGGTCAGCTCGGCCACTGCGCTCGCCATGATCCTGGCACTCGCCGTATTTGGCTTCGGGCAGCGTGCGGAGCTGATGGTGATCGGTGCTGCAGGCGGGATTGCATCGCTTTTCGTATTGCTCGCCCTTTGTCGTAAATTCACCCATGCGCCGCATTACATGTTGCTCAACGGTCTTGCCATGACCGCCATTCTGGGCGCGATGGTAAGGATTGTTCTGACCCGAAGCGGCACCCAAACATCGATGCTGATGTCCTGGCTGGCTGGCACGACCTATTTCACCAATATGAACGAGGTGATGATTGTCGCCGGTGTCACCGGCATTCTTCTGGTGGTGGCAATCGCGCTGCGCCGTCCGCTTGAACTGGCATCCCTTGGCACGGATCAGTCGATCTCGCTCGGCCTTGGAATTTCGGGCTTCCAGTTTGCCATGATGCTGCTTGCGGCCATTCTGGCCGCAAGTGCGACCCTTCTGGTCGGACCGCTCAGCTTCGTTGGGCTGATGGCCCCGCATCTTGCCCGCGTCGCGGGTTATCGTCTTGCTGGCGGGAATCTGCTGGGTGCGGTTCTGATCGGGGTCAATGTCATGATGGTCGCCGAATGGCTGGCACGAAACATGATCTATCCGGCCCAACTCCCCACCGGCCTGATCGCCGCCCTGATCGGCACGGGTTATTTCCTGATTTTGGCCGCCCGCAAACGCTAGGCCGGGCAAACGCCGTTAGTCTTTTGAAACCGCCGCCCAATTGCGCGCCAGATCAAAGGCGTGATCAAGGCTATCGGTGCGTTTGACGGCAAAGGGCAACATGCGGGCAAAGTTGCTGTCCTCGGCATCCTCGTGCGCGTCTTCATGATCGTGATCATCATCGCCGTGATGATGGCCTTCATCGACGCGGATCAGGCCCTTGGCAAAGACACCCAGCCGATCGCGGTTACGCTTGAACCATGCGGCGGCCTGTTTGCGGATTTCGTGATCCTGATTGATAAAGCCCGCCACCCGAAAGATCAGAATGGCCGGTTCACTGCGTTCGGCTAGGGCATCAAGGGCCGCGATATAGGCCTTTCCATCCGCATCACTTTGCTGATCAATCATTTCAAACAAAACGATATCGCTTTCGGGTGTTGATGATCTGAACACCTTAAATTCTCCGTGCGGAAATGGCCCGGCAGGAAAACCGCCGGGCCATGGGTCAACGATGTTTCAAGCCGAAATGGCTATAAACCCGATCAGAACTCGCGACGATAACCAATCGTCACAGTGCGACCGTGCCCAGCAACCGAATAGCCACGCAGTGCAGTCGCCGCCGGGTTTTCGTAGCTGGTATCGAAGATATTCTCGATCCCGAAACGGGCCACCCCGCCCAGCAGCGGATAATTACCCGACAGATTGAAGACCAGGCTCGGCTTTATTTTTTCATCTTCGATCTTGTAACGGCCCGCCGTATAGGTCCCGTCAAACCGCATATTCAGATCGCCCCAAACGTAACTATCAACATAGCCCGTAAAACGGAATGGCGACGGAATACGGTTGTTCGGCAACCATTCTTCTAAATCGCCGTCTTTGTCCTTGTCGTAACGACCTTCGACATAGGACGCCAGCGCACCAACATAGGTATCTTCGCTTATGTCGTATTCACCGTTCAGTTCCGCACCGATGATGCGTTCCTTCTGTTGGCTAAGCTTGTTGGTCGCAGAATCAAAGGTATCACCACGTTTGTTGGTGCTCATATAGATGGCACCGCTGGTGCGGAAATCTTGACCAGTATAACGTGCGGCGATCTCATAGGTTTTGACCTTGGATGCATCAACGTCAATACTTGCGAAGTTAAGCGGTGCACCGGAAACGCCAGCACGACGGGTATAGGCGCCGACATCAGGAATAGAAAAACCTTCGCTGTAACTAAAAGATGTATCGAGCTTTTCGGTCCAGTGAACAACTGCGGACGCATTATACGTTACGGCGTTATAGCTGGTACTTCCCCCAGTAAACTGGGCAGCAGCAATCGGTGTGGTACGGTTATAAAGATAGTTTGGACGCAAATAATCATCGACGGTCAAGTCGAACTTCTCGTAGCGGACACCACCAGACAGATCAACAAACTGCGTCACCGGCGCGCTTAGCTGTGCAAATACAGCTTTGCCATCCTGTTGCATCGGCGCACCGATATCGCGACCGCTGACCGAACGGTATTTGACATCATCATAGATCAAGTCCCCACCCCAGGTCAGAGTCATACCGTCATAGACCTGATCAAGGCTGGTATCGGTAGAAAGTTTCAGCCCGTATTTGACCGTATCGATCACCGACTGCCCCAACGGATCAAGTGCGGTTGTACTGTCGGCAAGTACGAGCTGGAAATTGTTGTGAGTTGAGTCAAAGTCAGACAATGCAGCCTGTTTGTAACTGTCATTGTAAAACAGCTTCAGGTCACCTTTGCCCATCTTGCCAAAATCATATTCATAACCGCCGGTGAAATACTGGCTTTCATCTTCAAGTGGCTGGCCGGTATAGGCATTATCATAATTGACAGAAACCGGGTCGGTGGTCAGATCCGTAAAATATTCGATGTCCTGACGGAACCGCACGACTTCCGAAGACAGGAACACACGATGACCTTCAGCCAGCGTCACGCCGGCCTTGCCGAAAACATTGAGGTCTTCGGCGTTGTCAAATCCCCCCTGACCGAGCATCGCGTCGGACGGCACCTGATTGCCATAGCCGTCATAGGCATTGCCGGTTTTTGAACCGGTGACACTGGCCGCAAGATCAACCGCGCCAAAGCCACCGCGGCCCGAAACTGTCAGCGACGGCGAGAAGCTTTCTCCGATATCGTCGGTGTAGCTTTTGGCATGGGCATCTACGACAAAGACGTTTTTGCCGACTTCACCGGTCTTGGTGATGATGTTGATCGTGGCCCCCGTCGCGCCATCGCCATTCATCGCGTTCGAGCCGGGGATGACTTCGATGCTTTCGACCTGCTGGATATCGATCATCGATAGGATACGGCTGCTGTTACGAAGCGGCGTATTGCGCGCAACACCGTCAACAAGAACCTGCACATCACGGCCACGGAAGGTTTCAGTGCTCGAGATCAGGCTTTGGTCATCAAACATGAAGCCCGGCACATTGTTGCGAATGACATTGGTAATGTCGCTGCTTTTGGCCGACTGGGCTTCGATCTGATCGGAGCCAATCACAACGACTGACGGCGACATGGTGGCGATCGAGCGACGTGAACGGGTCGCGGTCACCACGACTTCGGGCAAGATCAATGTCCCTTGTGCATTGCTGGTGGTCGCCGATACCGGGCGGATAATCACACTGTCATCCGAGACGAACTCAAACCCGTAGCCCGAGCCTGACAAAAGGCTTTGCAAAGCGTCGCGCGCCGACATGTCCGCAGACAGATTGCCACTTTCCATCCCGGAAAGATCCCCCTGCACGACAAGCTGCAAACCAAACTGATCGGCAACCTGATCAAGGGCGGTGCGCAGATCCCCTGCGGCAACCGCAACCGGCTGCGCTGTATCCGATGCGGTTTGCGCCATGGCCTGCGGGACCGATGCGATCATCAGTGTCGCGACAAGTGCCGTGCTGCCCAAAAGACGGGACATTCCGAGCTTCCCGGTTTCCCCAAATTTCACGATCTTCAAGTTCGAACCCCTTCGCATGAAAATAATAATGCAAATCACTATTACCTTCATGACGAACACCCCCGCGAAATGAGGAGGTAAAATTTTCTATTTTTTTGAAATTATTCTGAACCCGCCCGGAACGGCGCGGTCCGTGAGGCCATAAGCCGCCAAAATCGCGCCATAGGCCCCGTCCGGTTTGGTCAGATCGAAACTGCCCGAAACGGTAATGTCGCCCATGCGCGGATCGCGCACAAAGCTGGTATCATCCAAAAGCGGTGATAACCGTGCAAACAGCTCATCAATCGGCATGTCATTGACCACCCAGCGGCCAGTGCGCCATGCCGCCACCCGATCAAGTGCCACTGTGCCGTAATGCATATCACCATCGGCATCCTGCCAGGACGCCCGGCCCGCAGTCAGACGGGCGAGCTTGGCCGTGCGGCTTTCAAGATCAACCGTGCCTTCGGATACCTCAACCCGGACATGCCCACCCCATTTCGAGGCACTGAATGCGGTGCCCACAGCGGTTGCCGTCAGTTTGTTGAGGTGAATGCGAAGCGGTCTTGTGCTGTCCTTGGCGACCTCGATAAACACGCCGCCTTCCTGCACGGTCAGATCGCGATACTGATCGCTATAGGCCATGGCAACGCGCGTCCCGGGCTCCATCCAGATGCGTGATCCATCGGAAAGTTCATGTACTTCGCTGACAACACCGGGATTGCTTGCGGCAATCAGATCGGCATCAGGTTGAAACGCCGAATAGCCCCAGAGCCCGACCAGCAACAGAATGGTGAAGATTGCCAACATCGGACGCACGCGCCGCTTGGCCGACCGCATGCCCGGCAGGCGACCATTGCCACCTTCAAGCGCGCCCAACCGTTCCAGATCACGACGGACGGCTTCGCTATCAAAGCCGAGATGATCCTGCTTAGGCGACGGCGCACCCTTGGCGGGATCGTCCATATCCGAAAGCTCTGCCGCGGCGATTTCCATGCTGTGCCATGTCTGGCGTGCACGGATGAGGCGCGCAGGATTTTGCGGGTCTGCCGCCTGCCAGCGTTCAAAGGCGATTTCCTCAGCCGCAGTTAACTGCACATCATCAAGGCGCACGGCCCAGTAATCGGCAATGTCATCATTGCTTTGGCAGTCGTCGGGATAGCGGAATTCAGTCATGGCAGTGTCGTTACCCGGCTTCTGGCTGAGGATGCTGTTGTTTATTTGACGAACGAGCCGCACAAAAGAGGATGTCGGAAGTCCTGATCCTAGTTTTCATGGCGCGCCAACACCTGTTTGCAATGTCCAAGCGCCTGACGCAAATGCTTTTCTACCATATTGCGACTAATGCCAAGGTGCTCTGCCGCCTCAACCGTGCTGAGATGATCACGCTTGCAGAGCAAGAACACCTCGCGGCAGCGCGGCGGCAGGTCGTCAATCGCACGGCGAATGATATCAAGGCGCTGGCGATCCGAGCTGATCTGTTCCGGGGTTGCCGACTGGCTTGTCGCCCCATTCATGTCACTGATCTCTGCCGGATCGGTGAATTCAACCGGGTTGCGGTTGTTCCGGCGCAAGGCATCAATTGCCAGATTGGTGGCCATCCGCATCAGAAAAGCCGGCGGGTTGGCGATATCGTCCGGGTCGATATTCCGGTGGCGCAGCTGCACATAAAGGTCCTGCAACACGTCATGGCTTTCGTCGCGCGCGGGCAGATACTTCTGCACCTGCCGCAACAAACGATCATGATATTGCTGATAAAGACTATCCCAGGAACGGTCGCAGACCGCCATAGCTGCACATCCAGAATTCGATAATGATAACTGTTATCATTTTCATTAGTGCTTATAAGCAATCCTGACCATCCGTCAATTCAAAAAGCAGATGCCCTTCTGGCAGGCGATAACAAGCACATGTTGACCCTAAATTAGAATTCTCTGGACAAGATTGCGTTTTAATAATAATGATAAATTCAGGCATCAACTCCTAATTGCGCGTTTTACACGTAGTAAACGTCGCCAATTTCCAAGTAGGAAAACAAAAATGGCACTAAACATCATATCAAACTATGCAGCCAATGTTGCACATCGCAACCTGTCTGCTTCTGATGCGATGGCGACGCGGTCGCTATCAAAGCTGTCCTCGGGTACGCGCGTTGTCTCTGCGCGCGATGATGCGGCGTCCATGGCGATCGGCGCACGACTTAATGCGACGACCCAGGCGCTTAAAACTGCATCTGTAAACGTTGGTCAAGCCAACTCGATGTTGCAGATTGCCGACGGTGGCATGGCAACCATTGATGATGTTCTCGTCCGCATGAAAACGCTGGCGGTGCAGGCTTCATCAGGTAACCTTTCTGATACCGAACGCGGCTTCCTCAATGACGAATTCACCGAACTGCGTGACGAGATTGACCGTATCGCATCCTCGACCAACTTCAATGGCATTCAACTGCTTGGCGATGGGGGTGATGTTGCAATTAATCTCACACCCGCTGCCAACAATGCCGCGCTCACACCCGCTTTCGGCTTTGACGGGTTCGCGATCACGGACAACAATTACTGGGCACAGGACCCAGGTGAAGATGGTGTCGATGATAACGGGTTTGAGATAAGAATTAACGAAGGTTCCGGCGAACAGGTCATCATGACTGTACTTACGGCGATTGAGAACATTGTCGTGCGGACCCAGTCAATTGATATCACCGATTTGGCGGCAACCGGCGGAACGCGCGCAATTGCGCCCGGTGAAAATGCGGTGTTGAACTTTGACGAGTTGGGCCTTTCAATTACAGTAAACACCAACTTCTCGGACACCGTTGATTACATCAGAGCCGGTACCGGCGGTGCCAATGATTTCGGTTTTACTTCAACCAATACCGATTTCATGGGAACTGGCGTCGACACATCCGCCGGTCAACTCTTCTTCATGGAAGAGGACAAAGGCCAGAAGCTTTCCAACACAATCGACTTCCAGGTCGGCGGCGGCAACACCGCGAATGATCGTCTTTCGATTAACCTGAGCGCAGTTGACTCTGCCGTTTTGGGATCGTCCGGGCTCGGTCAGGAAACGTTGGAAGACCTTGGCGCTAATGCTATTGACACTGCTGCTGGTGCCCAGAACGCGGTCGAGGTTGTGACGCGCGCCATTGATGATTTGCAGCGCGCCCGCGCTGCCATCGGCACATCCCAGAACCGTTTGGATTTTGCGGCACAGAACCTTGCATCGACGCAGGAAAATACTGAATCCGCTCGTTCGACCCTGCTTGATCTGGATGTCGCAGCGGAAATGACGTCCTTTACCTCCAAGCAGATTCTAGTTCAGTCCGGTGTCGCAATGCTGGCCCAAGCCAACCAGATGCCGCAAAACCTGCTGCGGTTACTGCAAGGCTAACGGACCACATCTGACAAACGTTTTGACGTGCCTACCTGTTGCAACAATGGCCCGAACGAAACTCGTTCGGGCCATTGATTTTAGGCGGATCTAAGATCGCAAGACGATCCTGTATCAGTCTTCAAAATGGCCCTTGGCGGCGAAACCACCGCCCTGATACATCACAGCCGGATCATTGCGATCTTCGGGCGGGAAGGCAGCCTCGATCTCGGCCCGGAATTGCTCCGAGCTATCTTGCGGTTTCCAGCCAAGGAAATCGGCGTGATCGTTGCTCCACCATTTCGATTTGTTGTCCGAAACGCCATACATCACCAGATGACCGGTCATCGGCGCAGCAAAGATCGCCTTCATCAGCGAGATAAAGTCACGCGGGCTCATCCAGGTCGAAAGCATCCGGCGATCACGCGGCTTTTCAAAGCATGACCCGATGCGCAAGGACACGGTTTCAACATCGAACTTGTCGTAATAATAGCTCGCCACTGCCTCGCCATAGCATTTGGTCACACCATAAAGGCTGTCGGGGCGCAGCTCGGATTTGTCATCAAGCTTTTCGGTGCGTTTATGGAAGCCAATCGCGTGGTTGGAGCTGGCAAACATGATCCGCCCGACCCCGTTCTGACGTGCACCCTCATAAAGGTTATAGGTCCCGGCAAGGTTCGCCTGAAGCAGGTCATCAAAGGCCGCCTCGATCGAAATGCCGCCCAGATGAATGATACCATCAACATCCTTGGTCAGTTCGATCACGGCTTCCCGATCCGAAAGATCACATTGCACGACTTCCTCGTTCGGACCGGCCGGATCCACGGGTGAAATATCGGAAAGGCGAATGACATCGGCATAGCCCTTAAGCCCTTCGCGACAAATCTTGCCAAGGTTTCCACCGGCACCGGTAATCAGCAAACGTTTCATAACCATCCTCTTTGATATCGATTTTGCCCGCGATCCGTTACTCGCCGAACACAAGGTTCGGCAGCGTCATGGAAATCGCAGGGATATAGGTTGTCAGCAAAAGCGCACTCAGGATCGCCAGATAAAATGGCCAGATCGACTGCACGGCTTTTTCGATTTTAACCCCGCCAATCGCGCACCCGACAAACAAGCACGATCCCACCGGCGGCGTACACAGGCCAAGACCCAAATTCATCATCAGCACCATGCCGAACTGGATCGGGTCCATACCAAACTGCATGGCAAGCGGCAGGAAGATCGGCGTACAGATCAGGATGAGGGCTGCCATATCCATGATCATGCCGGCAATCAGCAGCATGATATTGATCAGCAACAGCACCATGATCGGATTGTCGGTGATGCCGGTAATCGCCTCGGCCAGGGCATCGGGCACCTGATAAAAGGCCAGCATATAACCATAAGCCGACGCACAGCCAACCAGCAACATCACAAGCGCTGTCGTCTTGGCCGATTGTTTGACCGCGGCAATAAAGCCAGCCCAGCTGAGCTCACGATAAACCAGCCCCGTGATAATCAGCGCATAGGCCACACCAATCGCACCGGATTCTGTCACGGTAAACACACCGCTCAAAACCCCGCCAACGATGATGACGGCGGTAAAGAAGCCCGGTATGGCACGCACAGCCGTGCGCCAAACCACCGCCCAGCCCGGGAACGGTTCGGCCGGATAACCATGGCGGATCGCAACCAGCCATGTAGCAAGGCCGAGCAACACACACATGATGATGCCCGGAACGACACCTGCCATGAACAGCTTGGAAATCGAAATGCCCCCGCCGGCCGCAACCGCATACAGGATCATGTTATGGCTTGGCGGGATCATGATACCGGCAATCGAAGACGTCACCGTCACGTTGACGGCGTAATCCGCACGGTAGCCTTCCTTTTTCATCACCGGGATCAGGATCGATCCAAGGGCGGATGTATCGGCCACTGCGGAACCGGAAATACCGCCAAACAGCATCGATGAAAACACGTTCACAATGCCAAGGCCGCCACGGCGACTGCCAACCAGTGCGGTTGCAAATTGCACCAGCCTTGATGCAATCCCGCCATGAAGCATCAGCTCACCGGCAAAGATGAAGAAAGGAATGGCCAGAAGCGAAAAGGCCGAAATCCCCGACCCGATCCGCTGAAACGCAATCAGGGTTGGCAGGCCTTCGAAAAAGAACGCACCAAGGGCAGCAATGCCAAGTGCGATGGCAACGGGCATGCCAATCAGAATACCAATGGCAAACACGCCCAGAAGAATGGTCATGCCCATGTTATTTCACGTCCTCATTAAGCAGGTCATCATGGTAAAGGCGGGCTTGGGCGATTGTTTTCCAGTGGGCCACGATCTTGAGGACATGCACAACGCTGTAAAACAGGATCCCGGCGCCGCAAACCGCCATTGGCACCGAACGCCAACCGTCCGAAATATGAATGATCGGCATTTTCTTGGCCCAGTTAAAGGCCACAAGATCCATGCCCCCCATCAGCATCCAATAGCCAAACCACGCCATGGCGGCGTAGCTGATCGCAGCGACGATCGCGGCGATCTTGGGCGGCAGTGCATCACGGAAGAATGAAACGGACAGATGGCTGTTATCGCGCATGCCCGCAGCTGCGACCGGAAACGTGATCAGCACAATCAGAATAAGGGAAATCTGCTCAACCCATGTCGGGGTCTCATTGAGCACATAACGCCCGAACACCAGCCAGCCAAAGCTCGGGATCAAGGCTACAAGTGCCAGACCGCCAATCAGATTGAGCAGACCGGCGATGCCGCCCCCAAGGCGGTCGATCAAAGTGATAAGACGAGAAAACATCTACGCGCCGCCAGAAATAAAGACAAACTGGAAATAGAATTATCACAGACAAAAAGTCGGGCGGCGATTAATTCGCCGCCCGATCAGATATGCTGTTTTATTTCTGAGCATCCTGGATGGCTTTAACCAGATCAGCCAATTCCGGGTTGGTTTTCAGGAAGTTGTCGTAAACCGGCTGCATGGCGTCCTGGAAGGCCTGCTTGTCAGCGATTTCGTTAACTTCGATGCCAGCAGCAATGACTTTTTCCTTGGACTGCTCGGCACGGGCGGCCCATGCGGCACGCTGCACTTCAACCGATGCATCAGCTGCTTCCTGGACGATCTTTTTCTCTTCGTCCGAAAGGCTGTCATACAGGTTTTTGTTGATGCACAGGCATTCCGGCAGGATCAGGTGCTGGGTGACCGAGTAGTATTTGGCAGCCTCGAAGTGGCCGGAGCTGTCATAGGACGGATAGTTGTTTTCAGCACCGTCAATCACGCCGGTTTTCAGCGACTGATAAACTTCGCCGTATGCCATCGGGGTGGCGTTACCACCAAGGGCACCAACCATCTGAACATACAGATCGTTGCTCATGACGCGGAATTTCAGGCCCTGCAGATCGGCCGGGGTGTTGATCGGGTGCTTGGTGTTATAGAAGGAACGCGCACCGGAATCATACCAGCCAAGCGGCTGAAGGCCAGCTGCGATCAGGCCATCGGCGATCTGCTGACCAGCCGGGCCGTCCATGACCTTATGCATGGCATCGACGTTTTTGAAGATGAAGGGCAGCGAAACAACGTTGGCTTCGGGTGCGACTTCACCAAGCGGGCCAAGGTTGAAAACAGCCCAGTCCAGACCACCAAGACGGACCTGCTGAATTGCATCAGGCTGGTCGCCAAGAACACCACCGTGATAGACCTTGGCTTCAAGGTCGCCACCGGATTTTTCATTGATCAGCTTGGCGAATTCTTCCATGCCGGTCGAAACCGGGTATTCCGGCGGATGGATGTTCCAACCGCGCCACTCTTTAGCCTGCGCACCGGATGCCAGCGTAACCGAAACGGCTGCCGCCGCGATCGTCAGTGTGGTGGTTTTGATAAACTTGTTCATTTGGGTTCCTCCCGAGACGATTTGTCATTTGGTTAAAGCCTTGATGCCCCTTTGGGGTCATTTTTTTCTCATATAATCCTACAATCCGTTACTTGTAACAACAACTGTAAGGTTTATTAACAACTAGTCTAATAGCTGCTTCGTTTTTCTGCGCGCCGATTGTTGTTTTGGCGTCGCAATCAGTTACCCCGGCAAGTCACACCTGCCGGGGTAAAAGGCAGGTTCATGCAGGCATAGCGCCCCGATTTCAAATCAGGCAGCGCGCAGTGCATCCGCGCCATAGGCCTTGCGGATAACATCGGCCAACATGTCATGTTCCTTGTCAGTCAAATCGGTCAGCGGACTGCGGACCGGACCGGTATCGCGCCCGATCACACGCATGCCTGCCTTGACGATGGACACGGCATATCCCTTTCCGCGATTGCGGATATCAAGATACGGATAGAAGAATTCGGTCAGTGCACGGCTCATGGCCGCATCATCATCACGCGTCAGCGCGTCATAGAAATCGAGTGCCTGTTGCGGCAGGAAGTTGAAGATCGCCGATGAATAGGTTGTCACACCGGCTGCCTTGTATGCCTTGGCAAAAACTTCGGCCGTTGGCATGCCACCGATATAGGACAGGCGATCGCCAATCACGGTGCAGACCTTGGTGACCATTTCGATATTGCCATGGCCATCCTTGAACCCGACCAGGTTCGGGCAAACCTCGCACAGCTTGGCAAGGGTTTCAGCCGTGATGATCGAATTGTCACGGTTATAGACAATGACACCGATATCAACCGCATCACAAACCGCCTTTACGCGGGCAAACAGGCCTTCCTGCTCTGCCCCGACAAGATATTGAGGCAACAGCAACAGGCCATCGGCCCCGGCCGCCTCACACGCCTTGGCGAGGTCGACCGCCATTGCGGTGCCATAGCCGCAGCCAGCAATGATCGGGGTATCGCCCGCGACTTCCTTGGCCGCGCGCACGGTTTCAACCACTTCTGCCGGGGTCAGGGAAAAGAATTCCCCGGTGCCGCCTGCAGCAAACAGGGCGGTTGCCGGATATTGCGACAACCAGCCGACATGCGTGCGATAGGCCGCAAGATCAAGCGCGCCCTCGGCATCAAAAGGCGTTACCGGAAAAGAAAGCAACCCGGCGCCAATCGCCTTTTTCATCTCTAGATAATGCATCAAGCGTCCTTAATATCTGTATGCGTCAAAACAACTATGACGATTCTATAAATTCATCATATCACTTTGTCAAACATAATACTCAGACTTTTACAAAACCCTGAGAAAGCCGAAAAAACCGAGATTTCTGCGACATTTCCGGCTCTTTCGACTTTGGTATAAAATGGTGGTTTTCGTCCGATTTTCTCGAATCGGATTGATTGGTATGATGACTTTGCGATCAAAGCCCGTTAGGCTCTGGCGATCCATTCAACGCCACAGCCAAGAAGACCGGGAATGACTGATATCACTGCTGCCAGCCGCATCCTTGCCGATGCCTTTACCAACCACACCCTGATTGATCCCCTGCCCGCGGACATCGCCCCCAAAACCTTTGACGACGCCTACGCCATTCAGGATGCCACCCTGGCACTTGTCGGCATCGCGCAGGCGGGCTGGAAGCTTGCGGTTGCGACCCGCGCGGCACAGGAAAAGATCGGCGCGGACGGCCCACTTGTTGGTCCGTTGCTCGAAGGCCGTATCCTTGGCGATGGCGCGACACTGACCACCGATGACATCCATTTCCCCAATATCGAGGCGGAAATTGCCGTTGTCATGGACAGCACGCCGGCCCCGGATGCGACATCAAGTGACATCCTTGATCATATCAAAAGCATGCATCTGGCGATCGAGATTGCCGATCGCCGCTATCACGAAAAGCAGGATCCGATCCAGACGCTGGCCGACCTTAATTCGACCAGCCACTTTATCCTCGGCCCGGAAATCGAAGGCTGGCGCGACCTTGGCTTTATCGGCGGCAAAGTCACCACCAAAAGCGACGGCGAAGTGCTTGCCAGCAATGATGATCCTGATGCCTGGCCGGAAATCTTTGGCGGGCTGGAATATCTTGTCGGCTTCCTTGCCAAGCGCGGCAAGAGCCTTAAGGCAGGTGATGTGATCACCACAGGTGCCTGCGCCCTTCCAACCATCAGCCCGCATGGCAAGATCGAAGCGATCTTTGAAGGATTGGGCACGGTGACGGCCGAGATCAAAAAGGTCTGACCCGAACGGCTTACAGTCCGAAAACAACCCAACAAAAAAGCCATGCGACATCCCATCGCATGGCTTTTGTTTTAACGCGCGGCGGGCTTAGCCGTTTTCGCGGAACTTGTGGACCGGAACACCGGGCACTTCAACGCGCAGCTTGACCAGCTTCCCGGCATGGGGGAACTCAGCACGCTTTTCCGGGCTGTAATTTTCCTGATGGCTGGTGACATAAAGCGTTTTCATGTCCGGTCCGCCAAAGCACGGCATGGTCGGATTGGGCATCGGCATCGGGATTGATTTCAAAAGCGTGCCATCCGGTGCAAAGCGATTGAGATTGCCCGCCGACACACCGGCCGACCAATAGCAGCCTTCAAGATCAACCGCCCCGCCATCCGGGCGGCCCAGCGTGTCATCAAGATCGAGATAGCGCGTGCAGTTGGTGATTTTACCCGTGGCAACGTCAAAGTCCCACCGGTTGACCCACGGCCCGCGAGAATCGGAGTGATACATTTTCGATCCATCCGCCGACCAGGCAATGCCGTTGGAAATCTTGAAGCCGGTTGCCTTTTCCTCGACCTTGCCGTCACCGGTAATGCGATAGAGCGAGGCAATCGGCATTTTATC
This sequence comes from Thalassospira sp. HJ, assembly GCF_000948415.1. Lineage (GTDB taxonomy): Bacteria > Pseudomonadota > Alphaproteobacteria > Rhodospirillales > Thalassospiraceae > Thalassospira. The sequence continues at coordinate 75,575 of NZ_JYII01000019.1, forward strand.
CGGATTGTCATCCATGGTGCCGACCCAGAACGCCCCGTCCGGGCCGATCTTGCCGTCATTGGTGCGGCTGTTAATCCCGTCTTCGATCCGACAAAGCGGCGCACAATCACCGGTTTCCGGATCAAGGAAAATGATATCCTTGCGAAGGGCTATGATGATGCGCCCGTGATCGGTCAGACCAAAACAGCCAAGCTCACTATCAAAGGTCCATGTCTTGCGTGCACCCGTTGCCACATCAAGGGAATGCAGCTTGCAATTCAGGATATCGGTCCAGTAAAGCCGGTTGTTGGCAGCATCCCAGTTGGGGCATTCCGCCAATGTGAAGGTTTCGTCAGAAAGAATTTCCGGCTGATACATCACACCACCCGTCATCATACACACTCCCGAATTCATATGATTATTTATTGTTATGTTCTGGTGTGCCGTTTGTGGCCCCTGCTTGTCAACAGGATTGTCATGACAATCGGCCTTCTGCCCGGCCCGTTTCGCAGCAGACAGGCGGCATATCACGCAGTTCAGCCCACTGAAAAAACAGGAATCCGGGAGTTCCGGGTATTGGTGACAGTTCTACTGTGATTACCGGTCGCGGGCGTGATCGGTGACACGCTGGCGGGCCTGATGGAGGTGGTAGCGCATCAGAAGTTCGGCACTTGCGCCATCATGGCTCAGGATCGCATCATAGATCTGGCGATGCTCGCTCAGAACCTTTTGCGCACGCTCGGCCGATCCGCCGCGCGTGATGTTCAGTGCGACCCGCATGGATTTCCCCATCACTTCATGCAGGGAGTTCAGAATGGTGACGAAAATCTCGTTTCCGCTGGCGCGCGCGATGGCCATGTGAAAGGCCAGATCAGCCTTATCGGCGATGTCACCGGCAGCCACCCCGTCTTCAAGCATCTTGAGCGCATTTTCAATTTCGCGGTGATGGCGCGCGCTGGCCCGTTCGGCTGCCATGCGCGCGGTTGTGCCTTCAATCGCCGACCGGGCCTCAAAACAACGCAGGAGGCCCGCGACATCACTCACCCCGCCAAATTCGATCAGGCCTTGTGGCGGGCGTTTTTTAACGAACGACCCCACCCCCTGGCGGGCATAGACCAGCCCGTCGGATTGCAGTTTGCGCAATGCTTCGCGCACAACCGGGCGCGACACGCCAAAGGATGCGCAAATCTCGTTTTCCGAGGGCAGCTTGGCACCCTCGGCAAGATTGCCCGAGATGATCTGTTCAAGGATCTGACCATAAAGCTGATCGGCGAGTTTTTCGCGTTTCTGGACTCTCAGCAGCAGTTCGGACATCCGTCCCCCGGACTTGTTATCTTGTAAAACTTACTTGTAAGTTTTATCGCCAAAGTTCGGGTCGGTAAAGCCCCTGCCAAACCACCGATGCACGCGATCAATCGACCAGCGAATAATCCCGATTTCCCGGAATACCGACGATCTCGTCATCATCGACCAGTCCACTATCGGGTTGTTCAAGCAGATGGGGGATCAGCGTCATCGTGCCGGTCAGGGTCTGGTTCTTGTCAAGCACGACAAGATCGCCATGTTCCTTGAATTCGGGACGGTTATGGACGTTGGGCACATGCGAGACCGGCTCGACACAAAACGTCTTGCCGTCTTCGGGGATGTAGAACTGAACGTTCGGCAAGGTATCGCTGGCAATCATTTTGACACTATAGCCAGCGTCCTCCCACACCATGTCGGCTTCAAGATGCCAACCGGCATAGTGGGCATCGAGCGTCCGGTTATGGCGGATCATTTTGCCATCGGAAAAATCACGCCCAAGGTCAATCACCGTGCGTGCCGTCGGCAACATGTCTTCATCGGTGGCGAAACTGTCCGTTGCAATGAAGGCCACCGACACATCATCCCCACCCGGGAACCACGGATGCAGGCCGATGCCATAGGGCATCGGGGTTCTGCCAAGATGACGCACACCGATTTCAATCGTCACATCGCTCTCGGTCACCTTGAATTCCTGCCAGGCGACATAGACAAAGCCGCTTTGCGGGTCATCATGTTTGTGATTGAAGCGCAGCGTATCGACCGTCGGGCGTTCGATCTTCCATTCCGCAGACCGGCCAAATCCATGAATGGCATGCGGGCTGGGCGGACGGTTGGCCGGGACCTTGACGATGCGGCCATCAAATTCGAATTCGGCAAAGGCCAGCCGATTGGCAAACGGCACCATCGGAAAACAGCCAAGGCTTGACGGATTGCCAGATGCAATCGCATCAGCCGTGACAGGTCGCAAAAGATTGATGATGCCCTTGCCATCCGGGCGGATCCAGTCGATCCGCGATATCGCCCCGCCCTGCGGGACAATTCCGATCTGAAATGGACCACTGTTCCAACGGTATTCAGGTTCGCCTTTTTTGGCCATGCCTGCGCGCCTCAAATCCAACCAAAATCATATGATGACTTTACAGAACCACTATCGTTCGATTATGTGAAGATGGTAATTCCCATGGCGCCAAACAAACCTTAACGCCAAATCACCTTCTTATATCTGGTTGTTCTACACCGGATTTATCGGATACGCAAAATGAACAAGCCCCGTGTATCGGCAGCACCGCGCAAAGTTTCGCTGACCGAAAAAGTGATCGCCAGCCTGCGCCACGAAATCGAAAGCGGCCAACGCGAACCCGGCAGCAAACTGCCCACCGAACCGGTCCTGACCGAACAGTTCGGCGTCAGCCGCACCGTGGTGCGCGAAGCGATTGCAGCCCTCAAGGCCGACGGGTTGCTTGAACCGCGTCAGGGCGCTGGTGTTTTTGTCCTGTCGCCACAGGCACGCAGCAACGAGACATCAATCTTTGCCGTCGATTACGCGCAGGTATCCGACGTTCTGGAAATTCTTGAACTGCGTATGGCGGTCGAGATCGAGGCTGCCGGCCTTGCCTGCACGCGCAGCTCTGTCGCTCAACAGACCAAGATTTACGAAGCCATGGCCAAAATGGAACGCGCGCTTGAAAAAGGCGAGCCGACCGAACAGGCCGATTTCGAATTCCACAGCGCGATCGCGGCTGCGACCAACAACCGCCGCTTTGCCGAATTCCTTGAACATCTGGGCGACAAGACCATCCCGCGTGCGCAGCTGCGCCGCCGCCCGCCCGAGGCCAAGGACCAAAAAGCCTATATGCAGATGATCATGGGTGAACATCGCCGGATCTATGATGCAATTGCCGCCCGTGATGAAGACACTGCTCGCAAGGCGATGCGCGATCATCTCAGCCTCAGCCAGACGCGCTATCAGAAACTTCTGACCCAGCGTTAAACCGGGATCACGTTAAGCCGGAATGGCACGTGCGAGGTTTGCCATATCATCAATAACGATATCGGCCCCTGCCGCATAAAGCCGCTGGCAGGCTGTTTCGCGGTCATCAGCATAATGCCCACCGCCAACAAACCCGACGCATTTCATGCCCGCCGCCCGCGCGGCCGTCACGCCGGCAACAGAATCCTCGATCACGATGGTATGTTCGGGCGCATGGCCCATACCATCAGCAGCATGCAGGAAAAGATCCGGGGCCGGTTTGCCGTTCTCGACGAAATCGGCACTATAGACCTGGCCTTCAAACCAGGGACCAAGCCCCGTGACCTGCATGGTCTTTTCAAGGCGTTCGACCGAACTGCTTGAAGAAATGCAAAAGGCAATATCGCGCGCCCGAAGCGCGGCCAGAACATCATCGATCTGATCGATCTTGGTCAGATCCCGGTCATAACGGGCAAACAGCATTTCATAGTAGTATGGCTTGAACGCCGCGGTCACGTCCTGCCCGGTCTGCTCCTTGATATATTCAATCGGGGCAGAGCTTGATCGGCCGGTAAAGCGATCGGAGACTTCGCGCAGGCTAAGCGGTGCGCCAAAATGCTCAAGCACATCGACAAGGGTCGCGAGCGAGATCGGCTCGCTATTGACCAGAACGCCGTCACAGTCAAACAGGACAACACGACAGGTGTCAAACAGACCTTCGATGTCTGATGCTGACGTTACGATCTTGGCTCCGACTTCGTTGGCCGGGCCTTGGACATTGTTTCCTCGGGGCATGTTGAACCTGGCTTGTGTGATTTATGTTGTCAGGGTCAGGACCTACTAATTTGGTTAGAATGGTCGCTCAGATTTGTGCGGATACGCGAAGCAAAACCGCAGGAAGATAAATATCTTTCAAGGTTTTGCGACAAAGTAGGCCGTGCAAATCTGAGCGATCCGAAGGACAGAGCTTATATTTGCAAACTCCTGCGTCAAATCCCTTGTCCGGGGTGCCGACCCGCTCTGCGGGACTTTCCTTGGATTTCACAAATATAAGCTCTGCCATTCCAATCAAATTAGTAGGTCCTGACCCTAGCGTAGCGAACGGACAAGTTCAGCGTCAACAAAAATGAACATTTGACCGATCAATGAACTTTTGATCAACTCAGGCCAAACTGAGCCCAAAACAGATCAAATACAGACCAGACAAAAGACCACCCGGTACCGTCCAACACAAAGAAAACCGGGGGAATTGCGGAGGAGAACCCCATCATGAGTCCCACTTATCCTTGCTTTGTCGGCGTGGATGTCGGCACCGGAAGCGCGCGCGCAGGCGTGTTTGATGCCACTGGCAAACTGCTTGGCAGTGCCGCGCACGCGATTGCAATGAACCGCCCGAAACCCGATTTCGTCGAGCAGGATTCTGAAAATATCTGGCAATCGGTCTGCCAGTCGGTGCGTGATGCCATGGCCAAATCCGGGGTCCCGGCCGAAAAGATCGCCGCCATCGGGTTTGATGCCACATGCTCGCTCGTCATCCGTGATCAGGATAACAAGCCGCTGGGTGTTACGCCGAACGGGGCGGATAATTGGGATGTGATTGTCTGGATGGATCACCGTGCCGTGCGCGAGGCCGAAGAATGCACGGCCACGGGGGCGAAGGTTCTGGAATATATCGGCGGTACCATGTCGCCGGAGATGGAAATCCCCAAACTGATGTGGCTGAAACGCCATCATAATGCCGCCTGGCAGAAAATGGGGGCGGCTTACGATCTGGCGGATTTCCTGTCCTTCCGCGCGACCGGCAGCAATGCGCGCTCCTGCTGCACGGTGACATGCAAATGGACCTACCTTGCCCATCAGGATGAACCGTGGGATCGCGATTTCCTGAAATCCATCGAGATGGAAGACCTCAATGACAAGATCAACATGCATGACAGTGCGCTTGCGGTTGGCGATCTGATCGGGAAACTTTCCGAACAGGGCGCAGCTGATCTTGGCCTGACGACCGATTGTGTTGTCGGTGCTGGCCTGATTGATGCCCATGCCGGTGCACTGGGCACCCTTGGTGAATATCTTGATGGCAACCTTGATCAACATTTTGCGATGATCGCGGGCACCTCGACCTGTCATATGGCGCTGTCAAGCGAGCCACGCTTCATCAAAGGTGTCTGGGGCCCCTATTTCGGTGCGATCGCCCCGAACCTTTGGCTCAATGAAGGCGGGCAATCGGCGACCGGTGCGTTGCTTGATCATATCGTTGCCATGCATCCGTTTTCCCATGATATGGGGCGCGCAGCACACAAGCTTGCCGGCGAAAAGCTGATGCCAATGATGGCCGAGAAAACCGACCTTGCCCCGCGCCTGCATGTCCTGCCCGATTTCCACGGCAACCGGTCCCCGCTGGCCGATCCCGAGGCGCTTGGTGTGATTTCCGGTCTGACACTCGATCAAAGCGAGGAAAGCTTCCTTAAGCTTTATTGGGCGACGGCCTGCGCGATTGCCTATGGCACCCGCCACATCATCGATGCGATGAACGATACCGGTTACGACATCACCCACATCCATCTGAGTGGCGGCCACACTGCAAGCCAGGTTCTGGTCAAGCTTTATGCCGATGTCACCGGTTGCACGGTTGTGATGTCTGATTGCGAGGAGCCGGTTCTTCTGGGATCTGCCATGCTGGCGGCCGGTGCGCTGGATGCCGATGGCGGTCTTGCCAAGGCAGCCCGCAAGATGGCGGGCAAGGAAACAAATCATGCCCCCGATCCTGCCGCCAAGGCCGACCATGACCGCCGCTACGTCATTTTCCATCAGATGCATGCCCACCGTCAGACCCTTGATGGCATGAGCAAAAACTGATTTTACCGTCCCCGGAATGCCATATCCGCAGGCCTTTGGCCTGTTTTGCGGGACTTGACCTAACCAAAAGGCGCTTGACGTCACTTTTGGTTAAGGTCAAAACAAAAGGGCCGATGCAAAAGCATCGGCCCTTTCTTTCGCACGCGCAACGGCGGGGTCGGGGGATCATGCGGATTAGGGCCTTCACCGAAGGCTCTAAATCTGCACCGTCACGGCGCGATGCTTTTTAAGGCCAGCCTTTTTAGAAAGGCTGGCCTTAAATTTTATTCAGCCGGATGTTCGTGGGCTGCCTGGACTTCACCGCGCTTGGTGCGGTTTTTCGCAAAGGTCCCGACAATCAGAACAAAGAACAGCGGCACGAAGAAGATCGCAAGCACCGTTGCGGCAATCATCCCGCCCATCACACCGGTACCCACGGCCACACGGGCCCCGGCACCAGCACCGGTCGAGATCGCCAGCGGCACGACACCAAGGGTGAAGGCCATCGACGTCATGATGATCGGACGCAGACGCTGACGGGCTGCTTCGACGGTTGCTTCAAGAAGGCTCATGCCGTCGTCGTAAAGTTCGCGGGCGAACTCGACAATCAGGATGGCGTTCTTGGCGGACAAACCGATCGTGGTCAGGATGGCAACCTGGAAGTAGACGTCATCAGGCAGACCACGCAGCATCGCTGCGATCACCGCACCAAGGACACCCAGCGGCACAACCATCATCACCGAAATCGGGATCGACCAGCTTTCATACAGGGCTGCAAGGCACAGGAAGACAACGATCATGGACAGGGCATACAATGCCGGTCCCTGCTCGCCCGCTTCGCGTTCCTCATAGGACAGACCCTGCCATTCCAGACCGATATCACCCGGAAGCTGTGCGACAAGTTCTTCCATCGCGGCCATGGCATCACCGGACGCAACACCCGGTGCCGCAGCACCCTGAATGTTGAGCGACGACAGACCATTGAAGCGTTCCAGACGCGGAGAACCATAGGTCCACTCACTCGTCGAGACAGCCGAAATCGGCACCATCTCGCCCGACTGGTTGCGGACATACCAGTAATCCATGTCCTCGGGCATCATGCGGTATTTGGCATCAGCCTGCATGTAGACCCGTTTGACGCGACCATTTTCGATGAAGTCGTTGACGTAGCTTGAACCCCAGGCCGCTGCCAGCGTCTGGTTGATATCGGCAAGGTCAACACCAAGGGCGCTGGCCTTTTCCTGATCAATGTTGATGTTGAACTGCGGCGTATCGTTCAAGCCATTCGGACGCACACCAACAAGACGCGGGTCCTGAGATGCCATGCCCAGAAGCTGGTTACGCGCTGCAATCAATGCATCGTGTCCAACGCTGCCACGGTCAACAAGCTGCAGGTCAAAACCGTTTGCCGTACCAAGTTCGACAATCGCCGGCGGCGCAAAGGCAAAGACCATGGCTTCGCGGATACCGGCAAACGCACCATAGGCACGACCAATCACCGCATCGACCGACTGATCCGGACGGGTACGTTCCGACCAGTCCTTGAGGTTCACGAACGCAATACCCGCATTCTGGCCACTACCGGCAAAGGAGAAGCCGGCAACGGTGAACAGGCCATCGATATTCTCGGCCTCGTTCTCCATGAAGTGTTTTTCAAGCTTCTTGAGAACATCGACCGTACGTTCCTGCGACGCACCGGCAGGCAGCTGCACCATGGTGAACATGATGCCCTGGTCTTCTTCCGGCAGGAAGGAGCCCGGCAGACGGCCAAACAGCGCGATCAGTGCCGCAACAAGAATGCCGTAGACAAACAGGTAACGCCATTTGCGGTTCACGACATGACCAACACTGCCCTGATAGAAGTTGTTGGTCTTATCAAAGCCGCGGTTAAACCAGCCAAACGGACCTTTCTTCTTGCTCGGATCCGTGTGACCGGGCTTGAGCATGGTCGCGCAAAGCGCTGGTGTCAGAACGATTGCCACAACAACCGACAGCACCATCGCCGACACGATCGTGATCGAGAACTGGCGATAAATCGCCCCGGTCGATCCGGCAAAGAATGCCATCGGCACGAACACCGCCGACAGGACAAGCGCAATACCGATCAGTGCACCGGTGATCTGGCCCATGGATTTACGGGTGGCTTCGCGCGGCGGCAGACCGTCTTCGTGCATCACACGTTCGACGTTTTCCACCACAACAATCGCGTCATCCACCAGAAGACCGATGGCCAGAACCATGGCAAACATGGTCAGCGTGTTGATCGAATAGCCGAAGGCCGCAAGGATCCCGAACGTGCCCAGCAAAACAACCGGCACCGCAATCGTCGGGATAAGCGTCGCCCGCCAGTTCTGCAGGAACAGGAACATCACCAGGAAGACGAGAACAATCGCCTCGAACAGGGTGTGAACCACTTCCTCGATCGAAACTTCAACGAACGGGGTCGTGTCATACGGATAGACGATCTCGATCCCTTGCGGGAAGAACGGCTGCAACTCGGCCAGACGTGACTTGATCGCCTCGGCTGTATCAAGCGCGTTGGCACCGGTTGCAAGGTTGATACCGATACCGGTTGCCGCCTGCGCGTTATAGCGCCCGACGATCTCATAGCTTTCGCCGCCGATTTCGATGCGGGCAACGTCGCCAAGACGCACCTGCGCCCCGTCGGTTTCAACTTTCAACAGAATGTTGGCGAACTCATCGACCGTCTGAAGCTTGCTTTGGGCGGTAATGGTTGCGTTGATCTGCTGACCGGCAATTGCCGGCGCACCACCAATCTGACCAGCCGTGACTTCGGTGTTCTGCGCCTCAATGGCGGCATTCACATCCATCACGGTCAGGTTATAGGACAGCATCTTGTTCGGATCGAGCCAGATGCGCATGGCATGCTGGGCACCAAACACCTGCACCGAACCAACACCGTTCACACGTGCAATCGGATCTTCGACCGACGAGACAACAAAGTCCGAAAGGTCTTCGGCATTCATCGAACCATCGCCCGACACAAAGCCGACAACCATCAGGAACGAACCGCTGGACTTGCTGACATTCACACCCTGTTCCTGCACTTCGGCCGGAAGGGATGACATGGCAGCCTGCAGTTTGTTCTGCACCTGAACCTGGGCAATATCCGGATCGGCTTCGGGCTCGAACGTCAGCGTAATCGACGCCTGACCATTGCCCGACGAGGTCGAAGACATGTAGCGCAGATAATCAAGACCGTTCATCTGCTGTTCGATCACCTGGGTGACCGTGTTTTCAACAGTTTGGGCCGAAGCACCAGGATAGGTTGCCTCAATTTCAACAGAAGGCGGCGCGATCGATGGATACTGTTCCACCGGCAACTGCCAAAGCGAAAGTCCCCCCGCCAGCATGATCACCAGGGCAACAACCCAGGCGAAGACGGGGCGATCAATAAAGAATTTTGCCATTGAATAAGTCCTTATTCGGCGGCTTTGGCGGTTTCAACAGGCTGCGGCGCGACCGGGGCGCCCGGGCCGATGCGCTGAACGCCATCGACAATCACCTGAACACCGTCTTCGAGACCATCCGTGACCAGCCAGTCCTGCCCCTGCGACTTTTCAATCGTCAGATCGCGCGACGCGACCTTGCCGTCTTCAACGACATAGGCATAGGCCGAACCATCCGGGCGACGCATGACCGCTTTCTGCGGCACAAGGAAGGCGTCCTCAAGATGGCCCTGACGGACCTGACCACGCACAAACATGCCCGGCAGAAGCGTGCCTTCCGGGTTCGGGAAGACCGCACGCAAACGGACCGTACCAGTGGTTTCATTCACCGTCACATCCGAGAACTGCAGCGTACCGGTATGCGGGTATTCCGCACCGGTGGCATCGATGATCAGGTTCACTTCGATCTGACCTTCGCTCACACCCTTGATGCGACCGTTCTGAATGGCCTGCTTGATTTTGAGCAAGCGGCCACCGGCCTGGGTGACGTCAACATAGATCGGGTCAAGCTGGGTAATGGTGGTCAGTTTTGCCGACTGGTTGGTCGTAACCAGCGCACCTTCGGAATAATCCGAAGAGCCGATCTGACCGGAAATCGGTGCCGTCACCGTGGTGTAGGCCAGATCAATGCGGGCCTGTTCCAGTTCCGCACGGGCAGCAGCAACAGATGCCTTTGCCTGTGCTTCGGCGGCAACCGCATCATCATAGGTCTGCTGGCTAACAGCCTGCGACTTGATCAGCGGGTCATAGCGCGAACGGGTCTTGGTCGTCTGATCAAGGGTCGCACGCTGACGGGCAAGTTCGGCCTGCGCTGCGTCAACACGTGCGAGGTAAACTTCCTGATCAATCATGTAAAGCTGCTGACCGGCTTCAACAAACGCACCCTCGGTGAAGTTGCGTTCCTTGATAATGCCATCGACCTGCGGACGGATGTCTGCCTGACGGAAGGCCACGGTGCGGCCCGGCATTTCTTCAACCAGGCCAACGGTCTGCGCTTCAAGCGTTACGGTGCCGACCGGCGTTGCCTGGGGCTGCTGCTGGGCACTGGCCTGCTGCTCGCCGCCGTTATTTTCCTCGCTGCAAGCTGCAACAAGAACGACAAGCGCTGCCATACCAGCGAATTTCAAACAAGATCGCATGGACAAAATGCTTATTCCTTCTAAGTCCGTGCAAAGCAGTGTGGTGGGCGCTTTGCCATTGCTTTTATAAATACTGTACGGTACAGTACACTTTGTGCGCTGCACGATCAAGACCCAAAAACAGCAGAGCCAAGAAAGATGAGTGAGACGCCCGAAAAGCTTGAAAAGCAACGTTCCCGTGGATCAGCACGCCGTCGGGCGATGATGGATGCTGCATGGGCGTTACTGCTTGAACGTGGCTTTGCCGGCGTGACACTTAATGATGTTATTTCGCAATCGGGCGGGTCACGTACAACCCTTTACGAAGCATTCGGCGGAAAGGATGGCTTGCTTGCAGCGGTTATGACCGAGCAATGCAAGGAATTCTCCGCAGAGTTGCATATCTCACTGGAAACCGATCTCCCTCCCCGCGATGCCCTGACGGACTTCGGCACGAAACTGGCGCAAAAGATTGTAACCGAGGAAGTCGCCCGCTTCACCCAGATTCTGTATTCCGAAGGCCAGCATTTCCTGCCTCTGATCGAGAAATTCTTCGAAGTCGGCCCCGACAGCACACGCAAACACCTTGCGGACTACCTTTCACGACAACAAAAACTCGGCCGGATCAAAGTCGAAGATCCCGACCACGCGGCAGAAATGTTCGAATGCTTGATCATTGGCGACTGGCAATCGCGCATCATGAAACACAATCCCCGCCCACCAATGACCGATCAGCAGGTCCGTGAACGCGTATCCCGCGCGGTTGATACATTCCTGTGCGGGATTGCGACACCCGAAACGCGCGAAACGTTTGGCTGCGGCAACTAAACCCTCCCCCTTCTCTTATGAAGAACGTCAAAGCGTTGTAACGCTTCCCTACTGACAGCGTCCTGTCAGTTACCATCACTGCGTGCATAGGTCTTGCCGCGGGTGATCTGCATCACATCTTGTTTACCTTGCCCTAACATTACCAAATTTGGGATAAACTCTGGGCTGCGTTACCCACAGAGGGAGCTCTGACCTCCCTCCCGGCAAGCAAAAGGACCCCGTCATGCAGTTGCGAAAGGCACTTACCGGCTTTGGCGTTCTTGCAATTTCCATTGCAGGCCTGAGCGCGCGCGCCGATGCCATTTCCATCGAAGACGCCCGCACCGCCGTTGATGCGATCCTGATGCAATCGGGCATTTCCGCGACCGAGGTCGATGCCCGCACGGTTGAAGGTAACGCGGTCGAGCTGGTCTATGACGGTATTTCGCTTGATCTCACCGGCTATTCCAGCCCGCGCCAGCTGGTGATGGATGATGTTCTGGTCTCAGTCCGCGATACCGATACCGCCGATCATGTCGACCTTGATGTCAAACTGCCCCAAACGGCAAAAATGCAGGCAGAGGCCACCAGCGATCAGCGCGACCTGACGCTGCGCAATGCCGGTGGCTATCTGCGCTGGGATACCGCGCGCAATGTGCCTGTGACCTTTGATGGCTTTGCCGATTTTCTGGTTGGTGATGAACCGGTTTCGCGCAAGCACTGGATGATGAATGGCCTGATCATTCAATGGCTGCCGGAAATGGCACGCATTGCCTGGCAGGCCGCCGAATGGACCGGCCCGAACCGCGAAAAGCGCGGCTCGATCAAATCGGCCAACTTTACGCTCTATCCCGGCGAAGACGGCAACACCCATCTTGATTACGCCCATGACGGCTTGTGGCTGCCAAGCCTTCTGCAGCCGCGCACGGTGCGCGTCAAAACCAGCAGTGCCGGCCTGCCATGGTCCGAAGCCCAGCCGATCATTGAAAAGGGTTTTCATGACATCCTGACCGGCACCGCCCCGCGCTTTGCCCGCCGCCAGATCGGCGATGCGCTTTGGAAAAAGGCCGCGCAAAACGGTGCCCCGGTCAAGGTTGATGAATTCTATGTCGAATCCCGCGGGCTTGAGGCCCTTGGTTCCGGCGAATTCATGGCCCAGGCCGCCGCACGTTACGGCTTTACCGGTGATTTTGATTTCCGTCTTCTGGGCCAGGACAAGCTTGTCGATCTGCTCGGCACCCCCGACAGCCCGACCCTGCTCGGTGCGCTTGTCCCCTTCGCCGTCAACGGCCTTGCCGCCGGTCGCCCCGGCCCGCAAGGCACCACCGAATATGACGGCCAACTGCTGCCCGATGGCCGCATTGTGGTGAATGGCCTGACGGTGTTTCGCACGGCTGATGGCAGCTAGGGAATGGCCCCCGCTTCTCAATCCCCCAACCCAACGGGCCCGTGCAGCCGACTTGTCATGTATTGCCACGACATCGATGCCATGGTGGCGTTTTACAGCACCCATTTCGGCTATCAGGCCTTTACCCGGGACGGTGATCGCATCGTCGAACTGCGCCGTGCTGATGGCGGCCTGATCCTGATGCTGCATCCGGCCGGCAAAGGCCAGAAAGCAGGGCAATCGTTGATCAAACTGGTCTTTGACGTCGAGGATGTCGAAAGCACCCGAAACACCCTGATCAAAGCCGGGGTCGATGTCGGCCCCATCCATCAGGCCGACAACTACCAGTTCGCGAACCTCAAGGACCCGGCAAAGAATTCGGTTTCGATCTCCAGCCGGGCGTTTGCCTGATCAACGTCCGGCAAACAGTCATAAAAAAAACGGCCGCCCTCAGCATGAGAGGCGGCCGTTTCGTTAAGCAGTAAAGTCGTTACCAGCTATATTTCAATGTCGCCAGAACCGTGCGGCCCTCACCATAGAACCGGCTACCAAAGGTGTTTGAGGAGACATATTCACGATCAAACAGGTTCATGGCATTCACGGATAGACTGACGTCATCGGTCACGGCATAGTTGATCGCCGCATCAAACACGCTGTTTGACGGCAGCGTTTCGGTATTGCCGTCGTTACGCTGACGTTCGCCAACAAAACGCACACCACCGCCAAGGGTCACATCTCCAAAGGCACCCTGCCCCGGAATGGTATAATCAAGCCAGGCAGATGCTTGGTGCTTGGGCACGTTGGCCGGGCGGTTGCCGATATTGGCCGTCGTGGCGTCATGCTTGATTTCGGCATCAAGGAAGGTATAGGCCACCGTCATATTGGTCTGCTCACCCAGCGACATTTTTCCTTCAAGCTCAAGCCCGCGCGAATTGATTTCGCCGATCTGCTTGTAGGTCGCCGTTCCGGAATCATATTGCGATACGTTTTCCTGGGTCAGATCAAATACTGCCGCAGTAAACAGGGCATCGATTGCTTCGGGCTGGTACTTCACGCCAAGTTCGTATTGCGTACCTTCCTGCGGCTTCACCCCATCCGGACGCGATGCCAGGCTGGAATAAACCGGCTGGTAGGATTCCGAATAGTTCCCGTAAACCGAAACTTCGTTGGTCGCCTTATAGGTCAGACCAAAACGCGAAGTGAATTTGTGATCGTCACGCTCGGCAGTCGTACCGCTGCTGATCGTGTCGGTATCACTCTGAACATAATCAAAACGCCCACCAACAGTCGCGATCCAGTCATCAGCAATCGTCAGCTGTTCCTGGGCATAAAGGCCATAGGCCGCCTGAGTGATTTCGGTATCAGATGTGAAGTTCAAGTTGATGCATGAAATGCCGCAATAGGACGGGTTGTACGGATCAATCGGACTTGCCGTACCGTCAAAGCGGCGCTCACGGTTCTGATCGCGATTGTAATCAAGCCCAACCAGCGTCTTGCTATCGAAAGTATCGTTGATCGCGGTGTCATACTGGAGCTGGTTATCAATCGCGAAACGATCAAGCTCACTATAAACCGCAAACGCATATCGGTTGCCAAGCGGCGTGGTATCGTTGAGATAGACCGTCTCATAAGTAAGATCGACATGGGTGTAGCGCGCATTCTGACGAAACTCGAGCTTGTCATTGATCTGGTGCGACAGCTCGTAACCGATATTGGTTTCTTCGGTATCAAAATTGTTGAAATCCGGCTCGCCAAAGAATGCATCGCGGCTGGTTTCAATGCCTGCCGGAAAACCATAACCAAGGCCGCTTTCCCGATCACTATAGCTCGTCAGGATGGTCAGCTTGGTATCCGCATTCGGGGTATAGCTGAATGCCGGTGCGACATAGATGCGGTCATCCTGTGAATAGTCCTGCCTGCGCTCGGCATCCTGCCAAAGCGCTGTCAGGCGATAGGACCAGTTGCTGTTTTCGCCAACCGGGCCGGTCACATCGCCTGCACCGCGCAGATGGTTTTGACCAAAAGTGGTCAGAACCTCCCCGCTGGCTTCATCCTGCGGGCGCTTGGTCGTCATGTTGACCAGACCACCCGGGCCATTCATGCCAAACAGACTGGATGTTGAGCCCTTGAGCACATCAACCTGCTGCAGGCCATAGGTCTCCGGCCGGCTGGTGGTGAAATTGTAGATCCGCGAAGACAATCCATCGCGATAGGTGCCAAGATTCTGCTGCCCGAAACCACGGATACGCACATAGTCATACCGATAGTCCGTACCGTATTCGCCCGCCTGCACACCAGCCGTATAGGAAACCGCTTGCTGAAGATCCTGAACGTTACGGGTTTCAAGTTCTTCCTGCGTCACCACCGAAACCGCCGATGAGTCGTCCAAAATGCGCGTGTCGGTTTTCGATGCAGTCCGCGAGCGCGATGCGACAAAACTGTCGGTGATGGCGTCGGTGGGTCCAGATGCCTCTGCTGCGTTGGCTTCAACGCGCAGCGTATCAAGCACTTCCTCGCCTGCACTGCTGGTCACGGCTTCGATCACAACCGTGCCATCGCTGGTGACATCGTAATCAAGACCCGAACCACGCAGAAGCGCCTCAAGGGCTGTACTTGCCCGCATGCTGCCATTGATTGCCGGCGCATCAAGGTTACGCGCGAGCGCACCATCCACGGTCACCTGCAAACCGGCCTGCACACCAAACTGCGCCAAGGCGCTGGTCAGTGACTGTGCCGGGATATCAAACGCGTGCTCTGCATTGATCCCGCTGGCACTGGTCTGTGCATTGGCAGTCGGTACAAATACAACCGGTGCCAAGGCACTTGTCATCATCAAGGCACTGGCAATTACCACAACACGACCACGATTTTGCAGTCGGGCTGTACCCCCATTCATCATTTTATTCTGTCTCCGTTTCATGTCCTATGCCTGAACAAGATTGAGAATGCAAACGCTTCTCAATGGCGCATAAAAGACAAAACGGCTGCCGATTTTGTTTTTTCAAAAATTTTTATGGAAATTCATCACATTGGCGCAAAATCCGCAGAGTTTTGCGGGTTTTCAATGCATGTTTTTTTTCACAAGCTGAGAAAACCGGGTTGCTGAAAGCAGACACCCGAGGCCATCAGGAAGGCGACACCACCAGAATCCACGGGGTGATTTCACGCACGCTTGCCTTCTGTGCGCGTGCCATACCGCGCAGCGCCGAAACCGGATCATTAAGGCGATAAACCCCCGTCACGGTCTGGCTTGCCAGCACCTCATCGGTGATCACGATCGTGCCGTTAAAGTAACGACGCAACTGATCAACCACCTCCAAAAGCGGCTGATCCTGAGCAATCAGCTGGTTCTTGCGCCATGCGCCAATCTGGCTGGTCGGCGTTTCGCTGCGCAGTACCGACCCGTCCCGGCCAACGCGCACCTGCTGACCCGCTTCAAGCTTTTCAAACACCGCTGGAACATCGGCGGCATTTTCAACCTGCACCAGACCATGCTCGACCCCGACGCTTGAGGCATCTGTGCCCTCGGACACATCAAATCCCGTACCCAACACGGTGACGGTCAGGTTATCCGCCCCGACGCGAAACGGCTTTTGCGGATCGGGCGTCACGTCAAAAAACGCCTCGCCATCGAGCAACTCGACAAAGCGTGTCGTGCCGTCGAAATGCACGGTAATCGCGCTTTCCGGGGCAAGGGTGACGGTGCTGTTATCCGCAAGGGTGATCGTGCTGATCTCGCCGGTCGCCGACACATGATCGGCCTGCATCCGGGTGGCAATATCCGGTCCAATGACAGCCGCCATCAGAGATGCCGCCACCGCAACACCGCCCAACCCGATCCCGCGCCAAGACATGTTGCCACGCTTCTGAAAACGGGTTTGCGCCGAGATGACCTTGCTTTCGGCCACCGCCTTTTCGTAGTCAATATTGAGCAGTGCGTCGACCGCGTCATTCGGCGCACGGTCAGCCGTATTATTACGCTTGGCATCAAGGAACTGTTGCCAATCGGCCTTGCCAGCCGGTTTGGCCTTTGCCATCAAATCGGCTGTGCGTTTGGTGGCATTCCAAGCATCCAGATGCGCTGGATTTTGCGCACACCAATCGGCAAACCGTGATTGCAGATCAGGGTTGTTCGGTTCTTCCCGCAAGCGGATCAACCATTCGGTCGCGTCCTGCGCTGCCTGCTTTTGAACTGGATCGGTTATCCCTGCCATCACCCTATTGCGTCCCCATTGCACCGTCTGGTGCGGTTCGGGCCGTATAGCCCAATTCGGTGAAGACGTCACTACCTCTGCGGATTTTGCCGCCAAATTCTTCGCGATGGCAATGTGCTGTCAAATGATCAAAGCACCTCATGGCCAGCCGCCCAGCCGTTCGCGGCAATGATCAATCCCGTCAGTGACAAGCTTGTGGGCAAGCGGCACGGAAATTTCGAGATAGTCGGCAATCTCGCGCAGCTTGGCTCCGCCAACCCGATGCATCTCACACGCAATGCGCGTGCGTTCGGGAAGCTCCGCCAACGCCTGCATCAGGATTTCAAATTCGTCCTTATAGACCGCAACGGTTTCCGGGTCCGGGCTGTCAGATGCCTGCGTTTGGACGACAACTTCATAGTCGGACGCACCAGTCAGGCTGCTTTCACGCGCATCGCGGCGTTTGCTATCAAGCGCCAGGTTGCGCACGATCCGGTAAAGATAACCCGTCGTGTCCTCAAGAAACCGGCCGCGCGTCGCATCGTCAAAACGCAGCCATGCTTCCTGCACCAGATCTTCGGCCTGCACACGGTTGCCGATGATGCTGCTGGCATAGTTCACCAACGCCGATCTTTGGCGCATAAACAGGCTAAGCGATGTCGCGTTTGAGGGTACGCTTCGGGGCAATCAGAACGTCCTTTGCAGAATGCGGACAGGCGCCCTAAAGCTCACAATCCGCGCGTGCCGCCACGATTAACGCAAATGATACTGATTATCAACATCTATCGCAGACCCTATCCATCCGCCTAGGGCATCCTTTATGCCTGAAGCTTGCACCCTGCACCTTCAGCACGTCCACCCTCTGCCACACAACAGCGAATTTCTTAGATCCCTGTAGGGTTCGCAGTCATGACATAGCGGCAAAACGATCGTCCTGCGCACCTACAAACCCTACCTATACGTTTTCTTTGATTGACACTTGCGCCTCTGGATTGCAAACAAACATAATTTTAATGCGTAATAATAAAATGGCGGAGGACGCGCGTGTGGAGCATCGGGCAACAAGACTTGTTAGCAACACGCTGAACAAAAAAAATGGGCGAAACAGCTCTGACAAACTCAAGAAGCAGATAATCAGCCACCTCGTACGGCTTTGTATCGCAACCGCATTTTTGGTTGCCGCCCCCAATAGCGTATATGGCTATAGCGTCACGGACGATAATAACGCCCCGTTTGAAACAGTGACGATTACGAACGAAGCCATCGGAACATTTGGCGGTGATAAGATAGCGTTCTTTCACGACGCCAACCCTGCCCCGGCCGGTTTTGCCGCAGGTGACACGCTAGAGATTGCATTAAGTGGTGGGGCAACCTTTGCCGATGCCAACATGGTCTTTGAAGGCATGCACGGTGGAGCAGGTAACAATCAACTGGATTGGGTAACCTTTTCGGGCTCTCCACAAGGCAAGTCAACGCTCAACCTTACAATCAAGCAAGGCACGATCCCGGCATCATTTGCGCTGTTTGACGGCTTGGTTCTTAGCGGCGACACAATTCCCGGACAAACCACAAACTTCAATCTTCCCCAGATTGCCGGACGAGATATCTTTATAACTTTCACCTTGCGGGACTCTGTCGGCACGCTTAAGGCAACGGTAAAACAAAAGCTGTTTGACAACACGCTTGCCCCTGCGGGCGATCTTGCAGAGTCCCAATCGGCGATTAAAAACGTCATCTCGACCCACATTCGAAACATGACATCGCAAAGCGTCGGTCTTTCAGGATTGATCACCGGACGCGGTTTTGGGCGCGGCGGCGGCAGCCTTGGTGGGTTGTTTGATGGCAATGCTGCGTTTGGAAATGCGCTCGGCGAGGCGACCGGCCTGACATTGCCTGTCGCATTTGAGATGAACGAAGGTAAGGGCAGCTTTGCCGCAAACCTCAATAGCGTGATGAACTGGACCGGAGAACTGGCCGCAGGAAACCAGGGTACAGGTAATCTTCCAACAAGCGAATTTTCCGACTTTAAGAGCCCGCTAAATGCCTGGGTCAAAGGCAGATGGGAAGGCATCACTGACAGCCGAGGCGGCACCGAAGGTGACGGCGATTTCGGCCTGTTCATGACCGGTGTCGACTATCGCCTGAACAAGGACACCATGATCGGTGTTCTGGGACAATATGACCTCTATAAAACATCCAGCACCGGCCAAAACAGCCAAGGCAAGGGCAAAGGATGGATGATCGGCCCCTATATGGTTTCCCGACTGGACGAAAACCTTATCTGGGACGGGCGCGTTGCCTGGGGAAAATCGCACAACAAAATCAATCCCGTCGGCCGGGGCTGGGACAAATATGATGGTGAACGTTCTCAGGTCGAAACCAATCTGACCGGCGACATCCGCACAGATGATTGGGAGTTTTACCCGCAAATCGGCATGAACTATTTCCGCGAAAGACAAAAAGCTTACACAAACTTTGGCGGGGAGCGGATCGAAGCCCAGACAATAACCTTTGGAAACCTGACCTTCGGCCCGGAAGTTGTCCGCGTTTTAAAGGTTGAGGATGGACCGACATACCGGCCGTTCGTTGCTCTGCGGGGCATCTGGGATTTCCGAGCACCTCCGATTGATCATGACAACGGAAGTCAGGTAAACACAGAAACCATACGCGCCAGAGCGGAGCTTGGTGGCGACATCACATTTGCCGATGGCGGCAGTATCTATGCCAAATACGCCTATGATGGCATTGGTCTGGCAAACTATGCAGCACACAGCTTTGAACTGGTTGCCAACACGCCTGTGACATTCGGCTTCCTGCCAGACAATACAAAGTTTAGGTCATCGTTTAATCAGGCTGTAAACACAACCCGGGCAAGCACTCTGCGTGTAGGGCTCGATATTCCGCTGAATTGACCTACGCCTGAAAACAAAAAGGGGGTGACATAACATCCCCCCCCCTTTTTTTAAACGCGTCCGATGCAAATCGATCGGAAGCACTACACTTAAAGTTCGATATTTAAGAAGCCATAAGCGCAACACCCGCAGCCGCAATTACGCCGCCACCGACGCGGACAGCGACGGGTGCGATTTTCTCGACGACCTTTTTAACCGCAAGACCAAACCCAAGGCCAACTGCGTGCAAAATGGCCGTGGCGATCGCAAAGCCAACGCCATATTCAATGCCACTGGCATCAACCGGCATCTCGGTGCCGTGCGCATGACCGTGGAAAATTGCCAGCACACCGACCAAAGCCATCGCAGCGCCGGTTGGCATATGTTTTCCAAGTGCGATAACCGCTCCCAGAACAATCACCGAACCAACAATACCCAGCTCAACAAACGGCATTGCTACGCCCGCAACGCCCAAGGCGCCACCGACGACCATCATCGCCACGAAGGAAACCGGCAAAAGCCAGATCGCCTTGCCACCCTGCTGAGAGGCCAGAATACCAACCGCAATCATGGCCAGCAAATGATCCAGACCGCCCATCGGATGGCCAAATCCCGATGCAAGTCCGGAAACCGTCCCGGCCCCGGTATGCGCCAGTGCAGGCGTTGCGACCAGAACCGAAAGTGCAAATGCGTAAAGCGGTAAATTTCTCATTCCCGTATCCCCTGAATGAAACAGATCAAAATTGTATGACGTTTTTCATTTTATTCATACCGCCATCAAAAAGCAACGACCACGCCTTAGGAAATTCGTTACCTTGCCTTGCTATACAGGTCGATCATCTGACAACAGACCACCACGCCTTTGGGGAGCGCACCATGCAGAAAACCAGCCTTGTCATTCTTGTGACCGGGATTGTTGCCTTGGGCATGTGGGGCATTGGCGACTATATGGCGCATCAGGGCGAGGAATATGGTGATGTCACCAGCGGTCAATCGATTGCCGAACAGACCTGCCTGCGCTGCCACACCAAATTCGAAGGCGATCCCCTTCCCGACCCGAACGTGACAACCGCCCCGGCCCTTGCCAGCTTCGGGCAACGCTGGCCGCTCGAAAACCTTGAAGAAGCCTTGGCCGAGGGCATTACGGTGTCACATGACAACATGACCATGCCCGAGTTTTCCTTTACCCCGGAAACCATCGCCGATCTGTTGAGCTACATGGAACAGCTTACAACTGAGGCGAACCAGCAAGCCAACAAATAAACTTAAACGCGCACATCCCCTTAATAATCTCAATCCGCTTGCCATATGACACAGGTACCCTGATTTTCCGGCATCGGAGACGGACTTGTTTTATCGGCTTGCGGTTGCTGTTTTAAGCTTTCTGATCCTGCCCCTGATCGCGCGGGCGGAAGAAACGCTTGTGATTGCGACCAACATTTACCCGCCATATGTCAATGAAGATGTCGAAAACAGCTTCCTACCCGAACTGTTTGCTGAAATCGGCACGGAAATGGGTGTTACGTTTGAGATAAGAATCCTGCCGTGGCGACGCTGCGAACAATCAGTTTCCGACCTGGAAGCATGGGGTGCCATCCCATACACCCACACAGAAGAACGCGATCTGAAATATCTTTTCTCTGACACTTTATATGTCTCTGACTCGAAGTTTTTTGCCTATAGCGATCTGCTTAAAGAAAGCTTCTCACTACCACCTAAAACCTTTCAGACATTTGCCGACCTTCAGAGTTGGAATATTGGTGGCATTCAAGGTTACTACTATGAGGAAATCTTCGCAGAAGCCGGGCTTACCGTCGATTACGTGCGCTCAGAAAGTCAGGGGTTTGAGCTGCTTGCTGCAAACCGCATTGACCTGTTTCCAGCATCAGTCACCGTTGGCTGGCACACAATCCGGAGCATGTTCCCCCCGGAGATTGCAAATAACTTCTACACGCTAGACAAGCCGCTGTCTGACGGTGGAACGCTGCATCTGATGACATCGAAGGATTATCCAAACACCGACATATTGCTTAAGCGTTTCAATACGGCCATGGCAAAAATCAAATCGTCGGGCACCTACGCGCAGCTGGCTGAAAAGCACGGCTTGGTGCTGCGTTATTAAAGAATTCAGGCCATGGCAGGGGTGCAGCCCCGCCATGGCCTGTAACACCGCGACTTTGCGAACACCGCACAATCGTCCGCAGGCCCCGGCGCTATGGTGTATGGCGCTATGCCAATTTGGCGAAAACCTTTTGCCATTCCGGCTTGGGCGTGATGCCAAAGATATCTTCAAGTGTCTGGGCGATATCGCCGACCGAAAGCGTGTGACGCTCTTCCTCGCCACTAACAAGGCGGATGGTCAGGCGGTTATTCCGCAGCGTAAAGCGCGCAAAGACGGCTGATCTCGCCGCAATCAGGGCAGTGTTGAAACCGCCTTCGGGATGGTGGGCGGCATACCAGTTCATGACCTCGTAATCGATATCGGCAACGGGGGCGAAGTCGATTTCATGCACCGGTTGCCAGATGCCACCGCGCTCAAGCTCGACCCGGTAGCCATGCTCAAGGGTGATGACGCGATAGGTGTCATGGGATGTGACCTGCGGCGCACTGGTTTCCAGCAAAAGCGGTGCGGTCGGCACACAGCCGCCCAACCCGACATCGGCAAGCCATGCCTCGCCATCAATCGTCACCCGATTGACCATGTGACAGCGCGGACGCGGCATTTCGTGCGCGCCATAGCCCCACAAAACCCGGCCTGCCAGTCCTTCGACCTCAAAGCCCAGACTGCGCAACACCCGGCGAAACAGGGAATTATGCTCAAAGCAATAGCCACCGCGCCCCGAATGGATCAGTTTGCGGTCGATATCGGCGGGTGCCAGGCTGACCGGTTTGCCCATCAGGACATCAATCGCCTCGAACGGGATGTTGGCAGGATGCAGGGCATGCAACGCCTGAAGCACATCAAGGCTTGCGGTGCGCGGCCCCTCGTAGCCGATGCGATCGAAATAGGCGTCCAGATCGACCTCCGGCTCCGGTGTGCGGATCGGCTTGGCCCAGCTGGCATTGATGCGGCCCTGAAGATCATGACGGTCATTGGCGAGCAGCACTTCGTCGGCGATTGGTTGCGGGCTGTTCATCACTGGGCTCCATCCGTTTCAAAGACGTTTTTGTTCCTCTGAAGCCAGACGATAGAACCTCAACCTATGTTCAGGTCAAAAAGAAAATCACCCAAATCGGTAAATCGAATAATCTGCGAACAATTGAGCTCAATATCGACCACATCATCAACTCATCACCCCATCCACGGCCCATACAAGCAACAATTCACCTTTTGCACGCACGATACAAAGCTTTTGCACGACAGATTGCCAGCGCCTGTGATATCAAGAGACCAAGGGTCAGGACCTATTAATTTGATTGGAATGGCAGACTTTATATTTGTGAAATCCAAGGAAAAGCCCGCTGAGCGGGTTGGTATCCCGCGCGAGGGGTTTGACGTCGGAGTTTGCAAATATAAAGCCTGTCCTTCGGATCGCTCAGATTTGCACGGCCTACTTTGTCGCAAAACCTTGAAAGATATATATCTTCCTGCGCTTTTGCTTCGTGTATCCGCACAAATCTGAGCGACCATTCGAACCAAATTAATAGGTCCTGACCCTAGAAACGTTAAAACAGATGGTCGCCATGGATCGAAACCCGATCGCATCAAAAGGCCGACCGATGGAAACGTCGCTTTATCCACCAAGCCGGATCGCAGCAGGTCCGCTTGCCAGACAGGAAAGTTACGATGCGCACTGTTTATGTGAACGGCGAGTTTTTGCCGGAAACCGAAGCAAAGATTTCGATTTTTGACCGATCCTTCCTGTTCGCCGACGGCGTGTATGAAGTGACATCGGTGCTTGATGGCAAGCTGATTGACTTCATGGGTCATATGAAGCGCCTCGAACGTTCGCTCAAGGAACTGAAATTCAAATTCAAGCCCGATATCGATCAGCTTCTTGAAGCGCACCGCGAACTGGTGAAACTCAATGACATCACCGAAGGCCTGATTTATCTGCAGGTTTCGCGTGGCTCGGCCGGGGATCGTGATTTCGCAATCGACCCGGAAACCCCGCCGACCATCGTCATGTTCACGCAAAGCAAATCGCTGATCAAATCGGCCCTTGCCGAACGCGGTCAGAAGATCGTGACCTTCCCCGATATCCGCTGGCGCCGGTCGGACATCAAAACCACCCAGCTTCTGTATGCATCGCTCCTCAAAACCGATGCGGCCGCCAAGGGCAAGGATGATGCCTGGATGGTGCTGGATGGTTACGTCACCGAAGGCTCAAGCAACAACGCCTATATCGTCACCAAGGACGGCACGATCGTCACCCGCGAACTGTCGACCGACATTCTGCACGGCATCACCCGTGCCGCAGTTCTGAAATGTGCCGAGGAACTGCAGCTCAAAGTCGAAGAACGCCACTTCACCATCGAAGAAGCGCAAAATGCGGCTGAAGCCTTCTCGACCTCGGCATCCGCCTTTGTCTGCCCGGTTGTCGAAATTGACGACAAAAAGATCGGCGACGGCGTACCGGGTCCGGTCGCCAAGCGCCTACGCGAGATCTATATCGAAGCCAACCGCAAGATGGCGGTCTGATCTGCCTTTCAAAGCATCCGTATGATCGTCTCCTCAAAGCCGATCAAACCGCAAAACGCCGCCCGTGATCGGGCGGCGTTTTGTATTGGGTCGGGCCTCACCAAGCTGGGCTATGCCACCCCTTAGGCAGCAGTCCTTTGCTCCCCATTGCTAGATAAAGAGCTCAGATCAATCACGTGATCGGCAATCTTGTTTGCCAGAACATGATCATGGGTCACCAGCATCAGGGCCAGATTGCGTTCGCGTACCTGTGCGACCAGAAGGTCAATCACCCGTTTCTGACTGACTGGATCAAGGCGCGATGTTGCTTCATCGGCAAATAGCATCGCAGGTTTAAGCAACAAAGCCCGCGCAATGGCAAAGCGTTGCAGCTCCCCGCCGGAAATCGCATCGGGACGACGGGCCAGCAATCCAGGCTCAAGCCCCAGATCATCAAATATCCGGTTGATCGACGCTCCATCAATGCCATGACGTTTGCGCAAATCGCCAAAGGCATCACCAAGCGTTTGATGGGGAATGAAGGCGGCTGGCGGGTCCTGATAGATTTTCTGGTATTTGAAGGCAGGCAGATTTCCCGGTCTTTCGACTGTACCGAAATCGGCCTTGATCAATCCCAGCAGGATATTGCCGAGCGTGCTTTTGCCACAGCCACTTGGCCCCAGCGCAACCGTGATCTCGCCAGATCGCAATGTCAGGTCAAGCTCTTTGAAAAGCGCCCTCTCGCCAAAGGACTTGCCAAGGCTGCGAGCTGCAATCACCGGCTTTCCAGGCTCATGCGTGTTTTGCGAAGATGCTTCCCACTGGCTGGGCAAGGCAGCAACAAGTGATTTGGTGTAAGCGTCAACTGGTGCATGAAGCACGCTATCGGCCTTGCCCAATTCCACGAGCACGCCATTGCGCATGACGCCGATCATGCCCGTGGTCTGCATGGCAAGCTCAAGGTCATGGGTAATCACCATCACTGCACGGCCAAGTGATACTTCATGATTGATCATCCCGGCGACAACATCACAAAGGGCACGGTCAAGCCCCTTGGTCGGTTCATCCGCCAGAAGCACCATGCTTCCCGCCGCATGCGCCATGGCAATTGACGCACGCTGCGCCATACCACCAGACAGCTCGAACGGAAATGATCTGGCCGCGTGATCAAGCCCCACCGATTGCAAATCCTTCATCGCACGGGTCTTGGCATCGTTCCATGAGGCCCGGTGCAAGGCCGGATAAATCTCGGCGACTTGTGACCGGATAGTCATCGTCGGATCAAGCGATCGCGATGGTTCTTGCGGCAATAACGAAAATTTCCGCCCCCACAATGCGCGGCGTGCTGCGGCTGACAATGCCAGAAGGTTTTCACCATCAAGCAAGATGGCCCCTTCGCAGATCAATTCATCGGGCAGGCTGCCCATCACCGCATGCATGACAAGGCTTTTGCCTGATCCGGTTTCCCCAATCAGACAGATTGGATTGCCCGAACCAAACGCAAAAGACACATCACGCACCAGAACCGTGCCATCGCGGGTCTTGATGCTGAGGTTTTCCAGTCTGATTTCAGAACTCATCAGCTTTTCCTCCCGGCAAGCAACTGAAGCGACAGAACCAGCAGGAAAATCACGCCTGCGGGCATCAGAACCTGAAGCGGGGCTTCGCTGTAATAGGGCATCAGTTCGACAATCATCGCGCCAAGTTCCGGGGTCGGCGGACGAAGCCCCACATGAATGGCGCTTAATGTACTGACCGCAATGATGGCCGAGCCCATGGCAAAGGCAAACAGCGTCATCATCGGCCCCGCAAGTGCGGGCAAAACGATCCGGCCAAACACGTAAAACGGCCCAAAGCCCAGCAACCGGGTGGCTTCACAACAGGGCAAAGCCAAAACACGCGCCGTTTCAATCCGTGCCACGCGGAAAAACTCCACCCACAGATAAAGCGCAAGACCAAGATAAAGTGGTCCGAACTTGCCCGGCGCAAACGCCATCAACAAAAGCACCAACAACAATCCGGGCAAAGCCAGAACAATGTCAGACAGGGCAACAAGCCCGCGCTCGACCCAACCACCCCGGCTGGCCGCAAGAATGCCAAGAGCAATGCCCGGCACAGCGGCACTCAGTGCTGTAACAAAGGCCATGACAAAGGAAAGCTGCGCCCCGTGCACCAGGCGTGCGGCCATGGATCGCCCGAAATGGTCCGTACCCAACCAGTGGGCCGGATCACCCGGCGCGACAAGCACCGCAAGATAATCCTGAAAAAGCGGATCGGCCCCGATCACCAAGGGCCCGACAAAGGCAAACGCCAAAAGGGCCAGAAGGATCACCGCACCGACAATACGCACCGGCTGCCAGAAGGCCGGTTTGGCACCATCGCGCAGCTCGACCGGCAAGTGGGTTAAAGATGCTGTATTCATGCGGCCCTCCGACCCAGACGGGGATCAAGACGCAAACACATAAGATCGACAATGATGTTCAGCAGTACAAACAAGCCGCCCATCGCCAGCGCCGTTCCCTGCACCATCGGCACATCACGCGCAATGATCGCATGGACCAGTGCATGACCAATGCCCGGAAAGGCAAAGATGGATTCAACCACCACCACGCCTTCGACCAGATAAACCATCTGCAAACCAAGATAGGTCACCACTGGTAACGACGCGTTTCGTATGCCGTGGCGCATCACGACAGTGCGGTCTGACAGCCCCTTATAGCGGCCATGGGCAAAATACGGACTTGCAGCCACTTCGCTCATGGCGTCACGCATCACCCTTGATGACATCGCCGCCAGACCAAGTGCGAGTGTCAGGGATGGCAGGACCATGTTGCTCCAGCCGCCAAATCCGGCGGTCGGAAACCAGCGCAATGTCACGCCAAACACCATCATGAAAACAATCGCCAGCACAAAGGGCGGCACGGCGCGCAAGGCAACCGCAACCAGAAGACTGACCCGATCAAAGATTGATCCCGGGAACAACCCGGCAATCGCCCCGACAAGCGGGCCGATCACAAGCGCCAGCACAAAGGCAAGTGCTGCCAACCAAAGGGTATAACCAAGCTGAAGGGCAATTTCATGAAGAACCGGCGCACCAGACACCAGCGAGTGGCCAAGATCAAAGCGGATCAAGTCCCCCATCCACGCCAGAAACCGGAACAATACCGGCTGGTCCAGGCCAAGTTCGGCCCGGACCATATCCGATATCGCATTATCCATCATGTCCGGACCATAGCGACCTGCGGCAATGCGCAAGGCCGGATCACCCGGCAGGAAATACATCAGCGCAAAGCTGATCGATCCGACAATCAGGACAACGGCAACCAGCTGAAACAAACGGGTTGCAATCAGTTGCTTCATTTTACCCACCGAAGATCAGACAGGTAGTAGTTCTGCTCAAACGGGTCGACAAACAGGTTTTCAAGTTTGTCCGTTGTCGCCACGGCCAGTTCGCTCCAGACCACCGGAATGGTCGGCAACTCATATTGCAGTATCGATGTTAGCTGGTTTTGCATATCGGCGCGGACAGCACTGTCGGTCGTGCGACCAAGTGCGGCAAGAAGATCAGCGGCCTCGTCATTGTTCCAGTTCATCGCCCCCCAATCTGCACCACCGGGACCGTAATCGGCCATCACGGTTGCCAAGGGATCAGGCACCATCGAGAAACTGCGTGTGATCAGCGCGATCTCAAGGGTGCCATCTGCATGACCCGACGGAATTTCGGTATAGCTTCCAACGGAGATTTCCAGATTGATACCCACCGCTTTCAACTGGTTTTGAAGCGCGGTCGCGATCAAAGGAAGGTCCGGCCAGCTGGCATAGGTGCGCAACGTGATTGAGAAACGCTTGCCATCCTTTTCAAGAATGCCGTCTGATCCTTCGACCCAGCCCGCCTCGGCCAGAAGATCGCGCGCCTTTTGCGGATCAAATTCAAAAGCCGGGATCTGTTGATTGTTCCAGCCAACAATTGATGGCGGGAACATCTGGGTTGCCGCAAGATCAACATTGCGCATGACCACAGCAGCAATCGCCTTACGGTCAATCGCAAGGCTCAGCGCCTGACGTTCGATCACGTCATCAAAGAACGGCTTTGACACATCGAATTTCAAAAGACGGGTACGCGGAATGGTCGCGATCTCGACATTGACCGATGGATCATTATTCAACTGATTGACCGCAACCGGCAGCAAAGACAAAACCAGATCAGCATCCCCGCTTTGCGCCATCATGGCACGGGTTTCCCCACGCGAAACAGCAAGGTAGCTGACCTTTTCAATCTCTGCCTTGCCATTCCACCAGTTTTCAAAGGCGCTCATCCCGACACGCAACGGCGGGATCACTTCATCCACGCGATAGGCCCCGGTACCAATGATCGCAGTAACATCGCCAACTTCATCAAAGGATTTCGGTGCCAGAATAATGGTGCTGTAATGGGCCAGAAAGGCCGACAACATGGAAAACGGCTCTGACAAGGTAATGACGACTTCATTACCTTCCGCTGAAATCCCCGTGATCGGTGCACGACCCAAAACGCCCGGGCGATCAAATGCACGTTTGAGGTCACTTGCCACGACCTCTGCCGTCATGGCGCTGCCATCATGGAACTCAACACCATCACGCAGCTCAATATGCCAGATCAGACCGTCATCGCTGACATGAGTGTCGCTTGCCAGCATCGGCACCAGTTGACCCTGACGGTTGACGGTGAACAGAGTTTCAGCTGCCTGCATGCGGCTAAAAACATATCCCGACTTGGCCGGATCAAGCCCGGAAATCTCAAGCGGGCTGGCAATATCAAGGACTTCATCATCAGCCGCAGCCATTACAGGCGCAGAAAACCCGGTTGTCATCGTAAGCGCCAGAATTCCGGCCGATGCACACAGGTTGCGCAAAACCGATTGGGTCATTGTGAACTCCTGAAATCACAAATGTAATGTTATAACGTAACGTTACAAATCCGATCCCGACTTCAATGTCAATCAGTTTTGCGAAGTACTCTCAATTAAGTTTGTGATCGGCTTGAAATCGTGGGCAGATGACGTCAAACCGATACCGACCAACTTCTTTTCTGGTCACATCATCGCAATTGCCCTAAAGGTGGAAATGCGCCCCACCACACAGCAGGAAGCCCCATTGGCCAGCCAAACGCCTTCACGCCAGAACAACCTTGCCGGCATCATGACGATGTGTGGCGGAGTGGCCGCACTTTGCATCAATGATGCGCTGGCCAAAAGCCTGATGGATCATTATTCCCCGTTCCAGATCATCTTCCTGCGCAACATCATCGCCCTTCCCTTTGCCTTCCTGCTCGCCCTTAAGATGGGCGGCTATCGCGGGTTGCGCTCGACCCGGGTGGGAGTGCATTTCATGCGCGGCGTGATCTGGATTGCCGCCACCGTGATGTTCTTTACCAGCATCCATCACCTCGGCCTGGCCGAGGCCACCGCACTGGCCTTCGTTGCCCCGCTTTTCATCACCGCCCTGTCAGCCATTTTCATTGCCCGGGTCGGCTGGCGGCGCTGGTTGGCTGTCAGTGTTGGTTTTCTCGGTGTTCTGGTGATTGTCCGGCCGGGGGCGGCAACGTTTGAGCTGATATCACTTCTGCCGATTGCGACCGCGTTTACCTATGCGATCCTGATGCTGAGTGCCCGCTTTGTCGACACCCGCGAAACCATGTGGACATTGTTGCTTTATCTCAGCCTGACCAGTGCCATCCTGACCAGCATTCCGGTGCTGTTTGTCTGGAGCCCGGTCCGGGCAGAGGACATCTGGCTGTTTCTGGCGATTGCGCTGTGTGGCTCGCTCGGCATGGCCATGATCACCCAGGCCTTCCGCTTTGCCGAGGCCCCGACAGTCGCACCGTTTGACTACACAGCTCTGATCTGGGCCACCGCGCTTGGCTGGCTGTTCTGGGGCGAAACGCCCGATATGCTGACCTTTGTCGGGGCCGCGATCATTACCGCAAGCGGCCTGTTCGTCATCTTCCGCGAAAGCAAGGTGGCGTCTGAGACCTAATCGCGTGGTTTGACGCCATAGGTCCGCATGGCTCCTTCGCGCATATCGGCCTCAGTCACATCCTTTTTGAAACGATAGCTTGGGGCCAATATTTCATTGGCCTTGGTGACCGTGACATCAAACAGGGTCGCCACCCGAAAGGCATCGCCTGCCATGTCTTGCAGGATCGCTTGGCGATCTTCAAACCCGGCGTCACCTTTGCGCATCAGGATTGCCATGCCATAAAGCTGCCAGCCACGTTGTGAAAACACATCAACGAAACTGATGCAAACACGCGGATCACGGGCGATATTCTGTACCGACTGCGGGGAAACAATATTGGCAATGATGATCCGATCATCCCCAAAACACGCAAAAATTTCCTTGGGACTAACCGACGGCCCGGCGTCAGACGACGTCGCCATCCAACACAAAACCGAACGACTGGCGTAATCACGGACGTCATCGATCAGCATCGGGCATTTCCTTTATAACTTTGGGTGCGCGATCACCCTATCACCCACGCCTGACCAACAAAACAAAACCCGCTTTCCAATCGAAAAGCGGGCACGATCAACAGCGATGTCAGCAGCCATCAAAACAGCTTAATAGTTGGCCTTGAAAGTCGGCTCTTCACCACGCGCCCTGGCAGCAGCGGCAATATTGCGCAATAAGGCACGCTTGCTTTCGGTGCGGCGACGACCAGAATTTGGCTGCACGAAACCACCGCCAGAATAGCCCATCTCGGCTTTCTTCTGACTGACTTTCGCTGCCAACTCTTTAATCGTTATCTCGCGCATCCGCCTTCTTTTTCCAAAGTAAACTTTATACCATTGGTTTCCCAATAAGCTGGGTTGTTCGGTCGGGATCAGGAACCAAGTTCCCCCAAATACCGTTCCACAAATCATCATCATCAATCACAACAAAATTATATGATTCAAAATGAACATTACCTTTATGCAAAAGGAAAAGTTTAATACCCTCTTCAATCGGCATAATTTTACTGGAAATATCATCACTAGGAGATTTCACAACACAAACGATATCATCACCGCGCTTCATCAAAACAAGGGCGTAATCTTTATCGGAGTTGAAGAATCTTTTCGCAATTTTTGTAAAATTTGACATCACACTTCCAACCTTATTCAGTCATATCGTGTTCCATAAAGTTACAATACCAAGCAGAGACGTAACTTTAAGATAAAAAACCACTTTTATATAGCGTCTCGCTCACCAGCAGAAATCCCCCATCGCATAGGTGATGTGACGGCCCGTGGCGGCCAGAAGTGCATCAAGCTTTTCCCGTTCCGGCAGGGTGCCGCGCGGGGCACCAAGTTCATCGGCATGGATGCCGCCGGTGACGAGGACGACGTCAAGACCGGCATTGTTGGAGCCGGCAATATCGGTCGAGATGCTGTCGCCGACGACCAGAAGCTTCGCATCCGGGCCCTTGTCAAACGCCTGCAGGCAGAAGTCATAGGCACTTGCCAGCGGCTTGCCTTCCCAGCGCACATTGCCGCCAAGCTCTTCATAGCGCCCGGCAATGGCACCGGCACAGATGATG
Organism: Thalassospira sp. HJ; assembly: GCF_000948415.1. GTDB lineage: Bacteria > Pseudomonadota > Alphaproteobacteria > Rhodospirillales > Thalassospiraceae > Thalassospira. The sequence goes on from NZ_JYII01000019.1 coordinate 107,711, forward strand.
CGGTTGCCGCCCCGGATCACTTCGCGGTCGGGGTTCGGGCACAGCACCGGCAGGTCACGGGCCTTAAGCGCATGCAGAAGGTCCTCGTATTTCGACACCGGATCGTGATCCTCGTTCGGACCGGTGATCAGGACCCAGTCGGCATCATCGACTTCGGTGACGATTTCGACATCCTGATTTTCAAACATCGACATGTCGCGCACCGGCCCGACCATCAGGACCTTGCGACCAAGCTTTGCGTACCAGGGATCAGAGCGCGCAACGAGCTGGGCATAGGCGACCTCGCCCGAAGCAACCGCCGGACCATACAGATCGCGCGAAATGCCCATATCTTCCATCCGGTTGACCACGACCGAGGAACGACGCGGCGCGTTCGACAGAAGGGCTACCGGAATGCCGGCCTCCTTAAGGGCCGTCATCGCCGCAATCGAGCTTGGATAGGGTGTGACCCCGTCATGCACCACGCCCCAAAGATCAAGGATCACGGCATCATATTTGCCAATCACCTCGGACAGGCCATTGATCATTTCGTAGGAGGCGGTTTGCATGCGTCTATCCGTTTTAATTTGATAATTGTGAGATGCAGGTCGAGATTCCCGCCTGCGCGGGAATGACAAAATGTTGGACTGGCACCGTCATTCCCGCGAAAGCCGGAACCACGATCCACAAGCTCAATCCTTCTTGGCGGCCTCGGCCTCGCGCGCAGCGCGGGCCTCATCGACCGGAATATTCTTGCCCGAAATTTCCGGGAAGGCGGCCCCGACCGCATCCGCGACATTGGCAAAACCATCCTTGCGCAGACGCCGTGACAGGTCTTCCTTGATCTCGGCCACAAGCTCCACACCGTGATAGACCAGCGAGGAATAAAGCTGCACAAGCGACGCACCATTGAGGATTTTCTCATAGGCATCCTTGCCCGATGCAATGCCGCCAACCCCGATCAGCGGCACCTTACCCTCGGTCAGGCGATAGAAATCGGCCAGAACCTTGGTCGAGGGCGCCATCAATGGCGGGCCGGACAGGCCACCCTTTTCATCCTGATCATAGGAATTAAGCCCGACGGGCCGATCAATCGTTGTGTTCGAAACGATCATGCCATCAAGCCTCACCTTGGTCACCACAGCCGCAATGTCGGATTTGTCTTCTTCGGTCAGGTCCGGCGCGACCTTGAGCAACACCGGCACACCCTTGGCAAAGCTATTGCGCGCCTTGATCACGGCCTTAAGAAGCTTTTCAAGCGGCGCACGGCCCTGAAGCGCACGCAGGCCCGGCGTGTTGGGCGAGGAAACATTGACCACCAGATAATCGGCATAGGGGCCAAGTGCCTCAACCCCCTTGGCGTAATCACTTGCGGCATCTTCGGAATATTTGTTTTTGCCAAGATTGGCACCAAGTATGCCACGCCGCGCGCGTTTGCGCAGGCGATTGGCAACGGCCTCCGCCCCGTCATTATTGAACCCCATGCGGTTGATCACCGCGCGGTCGGAATAAAGCCGGAAAAGACGGGGTTTCGGGTTGCCCGGTTGGGGCAATGGTGTGACCGAGCCGATCTCAACAAAGCCAAAGCCGTGCGACAGCATCTGGTTGGGGACTTCGCCGTTTTTATCAAATCCGGCAGCAAGCCCGACCGGATTGGCGAATTTGCGTCCGAGAACCTCGGTCTCGAGGATCGGGGTTGCGTCCGTCGCGTCATCATCGCGCGGCACCAGATTGTTTTTCAACGCCCAGATCGCCAGACCATGGGCGGTCTCGGCATCGATCCAGCGGACAATCGGCAAAACCAGTGACTTATACCACCCCACGCGTCACACTCCGTGCTTGTAAAGACATGCCCTGTTCTTACGCGTGGACGCCCGACAGGGCAAGGAACAATCGCGCCCTGCCCTGTTGGAATATGGCCAATTTTATGCCTGATCAAGCATGCGGCGCGCGCTTACAAGTGCGGTATCGCGATCAGCAACGACCTCCATCGGGAAATTGAACAACCGGCCAGAAATCGTATCGATCCGCTTGGTCAGAAGCGCGCCGAGTTCCGCATCCGTCGTCACATAGACATAGCCCTTGCAATAGGTATTAAGCGCCTCACGATGGTTCTTGATCCAGATATTGGATGTTTTCTCATCCTCATGTGGCTCGTCATCATGATCGTGGCTCGCCGGGATCCAGACCGCGACAAACGGCTTCTCCTGCGCAAGCAAACTTGCCAGCCCTTCAAGCACGCCATTCACACGGTCTTCTTCGTGAAGTTCGGGAAAGCGGACAAACACGACTGGCCAGTGGCCAAGATCAAAAAAATCTGCGCGCGGGGCCGGGCCGATGAAACCGGCGGAAACGGAATGATCAACAGTCATCAGTCATTTCTTCCAAACAGGACAAGCAACAGGAACACCATCACAAGGAATGCAACCGCACCGGCCCCGTAAAACAGGCCCCATGTCAAAAGCGGTACGATCTGGGTCGCACCAACCGTCATCAGCGTGCTGACAAACCGGCTGATCCCGTAATAGGCGGCATAATCGGTTGCGGGCTGCGCCCCAACTGACCAGCCAAGGATTTTGGCGGCAATTGTGACGTAAACGCCACTGACCCCGGCGCCAATCGCCACCGCGCCAACAATCGCAATCAGCTGATGCTCGATGGAATAGCCAACAAGCATCGCAGCAAGGGAAGCCAAGGCAATGACGGCAAAGATCAGCATCGTTCGCACAAGGTCCAGATAACGCATCAACGGGATCGACACTGCCGAGGTTGCCAACATCGCAATCGGCCCCAGCGTCCCGACGATCCAGCCGATCTCGGATACCGGCACGCCAGTATCGACCAGCATCAATCTGTTCAGCCCGACCAGCGGAAACATGATGCCACAGGCAACACACAGGATGATCAGCCTGTTGCGCGAAGCCCGGTCACGCAACAGCCGCAGAAGACTGGCACCACCGCTGATCGCCTCAGCCTGTTCTGAAGCCGCACTTTCCTGCCCGTCAAATTTGCGCAGCGATAAAACCGGAAACAGAAGAACCACCAGCACAGCGGCCAGGATAAGAAACGTCAGCTGCCAGCCAAGATCACCGGCAAGGGCAACAAACGCCCCGCCGCCGATCATGCTGCCTGCCGACAGTGCGGCAAGCTTGGTCGCAGATGCACTCGGTCGCCAGTCGGCCTCGACAAGCTTTACCGCCAAAGCATCAAGCGCGATGTCCATGGTCGCAATGGCAAGGACGATGCCAAAACCCAGAACAAAAAGCGCCAGTGGTGCCAGCCCTTCGTTGAAGGCAACAACCACAAGCCCCAGAACCGCAAGCGCCTGCATGGAGACTATCCAGCCAACCCGTTGCGATAAAAACGGCACGCGCAATCGGTCAATCACCGGCGCCCACAAAAACGTCAGGCCAAAGGGCAAATACAAAAGATACAGCCAGCCCGCGGTCGATATATCGATCCCCTGCGCACGCATCACGGTCGGCAGGCCGCCATTGACCACACCAATGATCATGCCGAAGCCAACATAAAGCGCATTTAACCCAAACAGGATCAGGGCATGACGGCGAAAGGCGGAGGGGTTACCCCCCTCCGCACCTGCATTCATCATCGAAGACATGCCTGCCTCACCATGCGTATTTCAGCGAGACATAAACCGTCCGGCCATTGCCATAGTTACAGAAGTTATTGGCAAGACAGGTGACATAGGTTTCATCAGCCAAGTTGGTGATATTCATCTGGGCCGACAGGTTTTCCAGACTACTATCAAGCGCCCCAAGATCGTAACCCAGCATGGCATCAAACAGGGTATAGCCCGGCACATCGATGCGCTGCGCGCTTGCACTCGCGGCATTCGGGCTATACCCGCCAACCGTTTCGCCGACATAACGCACGCCACCACCAATCTTCAGACCATCAACAAAGCCACGATCAAATTTGTGATCGAGCCAAAGCGAAGCGGTGATATCGGGAATGGCAATCGGCGCATCGCCAAGATCATTGACGACACTTTTGGTGATTTCGGCATCCGTGAAGGTGAAGTTGGCAATCGCGTTTGTCTGCTCGGTCAGGGCAACCTTGGCTTCAAGCTCGACACCCTTGGATTCTACTTCACCCGTCTGATAGCGCTGGTTGGGGTTGATCTGGCTGACGACATCTTCCTGGGTGATGTCGAAATAGGCCATGGTAAACAGGGCATCAAAGCTGGTCGGTTCATATTTCAAACCGACTTCATATTGCTCGGCCGTCGTCGGGTCCATTGCGTCACCACTATAGTCGGTGCCGCTGACCGGCAAATAGGACGTCGCATAGCTGACATAGGGCGCGATGCCGTTTTCAAAGTTGTAAACAACGCCGGATTTCCAGGTAAACGCATCATCATTCTGGGTCTGACGCACGCTGGTCCGGTGGTTGTCTGTTATGGTCTGAACGTTGTCATAGCGCCCGCCAAACAGGAAATTCCAGTTGCCGATATCAAGCTGATCCTGAACATAAAGCCCGGACTGGCTCATGGTCTGGTCCTGATCAACAAAGGACGACAGGGATACAGACGTGGCAACACCATAAACCGGATTGAGATAGTCAATCGTCGGCGCGCTGGAGCCATAAAGACGATATTGCGAAGAATCCGAGTATTTGTAATCAAACCCGAACAGCGCGGTATGATCGATCATACCCGTGGTAAAATCGGCCTGCGCCTGCAAATCCGAACTGATACCGCGGGTTTGTTCGTCCGTGGTCAGGGCATAACGGTTGATCGTCTGGTTGTCTGCTGCAAGGCTGCTGGTCGCGATATCCTTGGTCGAGACATCAATGTCGAGATAGCGCAGATTGTGGCGAAACGCCCAAGTGTCGTTGAGCACATGCTCGAACTCATACCCCACAGAAAACTGTTCACGATCAAAGTCGGAAAATGCCGGATCACCATCATTGAAGCTGCGTGGAATGGCACCAGCGGGGCTGCTCCAGACCGTCCCGACCGTTGGCAGGATACCGTAATAGCCGCCTTCGGGATCGCGCTGATAATGGGTCAGCATGGTCAGCGTGGTGTCATCGGCCGGCTTCCAGGTCAGGGCCGGTGCAACATAAACGCGCTGTTCCTTGGTATTGACCACCTGTGTTTCGCTGTCGCGACCCAGGGCAACAAAACGATAAAGCAGCGAATTGTCTTCGGTCACCGGACCGGAAACGTCGGTTGCCAGCTGATAACGGTCATGGCTGCCAACAAGAACCTCGACCTCACCGCGCTCTTCCTCGGTCGGGCGCTTGGTCACGACATTGACCAGACCACCGGGCATAGCCGAACCATATGTCGTCGAGGCCGGACCTTTCAGGACCTCTACCCGCTCAACACCGTATGTCTCGGTCTGCGGAAAGGCATATCCCGGACCGCGCACCATATTAAGCCCGTCTTGATACTGGATCGGATCACTGGGCGAGCCAAAACCGCGGATATAGGGAATGTCATAGCGGGATGCCGAACCGCGCACCTCGGCAGCGACACCGGATGTATAGCGCAAGGACTGCGCAATGCTTTGCGCCTGCTGGACCTCAACCTGATCACGTGTGACAACCGAAATGGATTGCGGCGTTTCGATCAGCGGCGTGTTGGTTTTGGTTCCGCTCACACTCGTCGTTGCGATATAGCCATCGACGACATCTGTTGATGCGCCGCGACGCGTGCTGCCTTCAACAACCACCGCCGGAAGCACACTGCTATCTTCGCCGCTTGCAGCCACGCGCTGGATTTCGACCGTCGATCTGGAAACCGTGAACGTAAGCCCACTGCCAGCCAGAAGCTGGCGCAGGGCTGCTTCGCTCGACATGCTCCCCGTTACAGCAGGTGCAGACACATCGCGCGCAACGTCACCGTTCACCGTCACCTGAATGCCCGATTGCTGGCCAAAGGCCACCAGCGCGTCAGTCAGCGGCTGGGCTGCAATGTCAAAATTCTGAACCGCCTGAAACTTTTCAGCAAAGGCCGATGATGCAGACGCTTCCTGCGCCATGACCGGCAAAGAACCACATACCGAGCTCAAAGCCGTCGTCACCGCCAACGCTCCTGCAAAAGCAAGCGTGCGTTTCATTCCCCCGAAGCAGGTAATAACCCCCATAGTCACAATCTGTTCCACCTTCTTTTGGCCTGTTTGCATTTCGCCATTGCGAATGAGATTGCCTCTCAATGGCGCTTCTATTGATGGAACGTCGCCTGTTTCATTTTTTCTCTAAATTTTTGAGGATCTTTTGTAAGTAACTGATTTTGCGTAGTTAAATTAACGCGAAACAATCACCAACCATGGGGAAACCTGCCAGATTTCGGCATCGCCAGCGCGGGCAATCCCGTACAGGGCCTCTATCGGATCGGCCAAATTATAAACGCCTGTAACCGGCTCGGCCGACAGTTCATCACCCAGTACGACGATTTTCCCGCCATAGTAGCTGCGCATCTGATCAACCACCGACCCAAGTGCCTCATCACGCGCAATCAACTGATGTGCGCGCCAGGTCGCAATCTGGCTCAGTGGTTTCTCGCCGCGAACTGCCGCACCCGACCAATCAACATGAACCGATTGCCCGGCTTCGAGTGTCGCCATGACTGGCGAGATACCGTCCTTGACGTAATCTACGCGAACCTGACCGTGCTCGACCGAAACACCGACACCATCCTGTGCCCTCAAAACCTCGAACCCGGTGCCAAGCACGGTTGTTTCAACCTCATCGGCTTCAACAACAAAAGGACGTTTGGGATTGGTCGCAACGTCAAAGAATGCCTCACCCTCCAGAAGTCCGATGGTACGCTGATCTGCACTGTACGAAACCGTTACCGCACTTTCCGGGGCCAGTGTAATTGCACTGCCATCTTCGAGCATCACCGTCCGGGTTTCCGCGGTTCCGGTTGCGTAGTCTGATTGAATCCCTCGCAGAACCGACGGCCCGGTTACAGCAACCAGCAAACACGCCGCCAGGGCAACAACACCGCCACCAAGCGTCGCAAACCGACCAAACTTCCAGCCTGACGCTTGATAACCGCTACGACGGCGATGCGATGCGATGCTAGTGAGATTTTCCGCGCCCGCCGGTTTGGCCGCCTCACCACGGACCTCCGCCAAACGGGGCTGCCATTTGCCCGCCAAAACAGGTTTGGTTTTATCCATCGCCTCGGACGCCTGCTGCATGGCGTACCATGCTGTTTGATTGACGGGATTTTCGGCCAGCCACGCCTCAAAATCACGGCGCAACGATACGTCGTCCGGTTCCTCGGACAATAAAAGGAACCAGTCCGTCGCTTCGCGAGATGCGATTTTCTCAATCTGTTGCGCGTCTGCCGTCATAAGCTTCCTTCAACGCTGCCGCGTATTGTCCACAGCACCGGTGATCTATCGGAACAATTGCGAAATCGCTTCGCAACAGTTTCCCTAATGATCAAACGTCTAGCGCGCGCGTTTTTATACAACTTTCCAAACCCGAACAAGATCAAGGCCATCCGAGCCTCTCCTTGCAGTGTTGTAGCGCATCGGCAACCAGACGGTGTGCCAGTGGCAACGAGATATCAAGTGCCAGCGCAATTTCGCGCAGCTTCGCCCCGCCAAACCGATGCATTTCAAATGCCATGCGGGTGCGTTCCGGCAGCTCTGCCAACGCCTCCATCACCAGGGCATATTCGTCCTTGTAAAGCGCGACCATTTCCGGTGACGGCGCACTATTGGCGGGCATATTGGCCGCCGCCTCGAAATCATCATCGGTAATGACCTGCCCTTCGCGCTTTAGTCGGCGCTGCCCGTCAAAGGCCAGGTTTCGGACGATCCGAAACAGGTAGCTTGTCGAATCTTCAAGGAATTTTCCGCTGGATGCCTCGTCAAAGCGAAGCCAGGCTTCCTGCACGACATCTTCGGCATGCGCACGGCTGCCGACGATGCTGCTGGCATAATTCAGCAACGCCCGACGGTGCGTGACAAAGATATCAATGCTGCTTGGCTGCTTACCCAAATCTGGTCATTCCTGCACAGGCCTTGCGGCCCCCTTGGAACCGGCGACCGCCACCGCATTCAAAAATTCGAATGCGGATCATTCGCAATAACCTCTAATATTTTGTGCAGAACCACGCAACAGTTTTCACGCATTGCCGAACAGAACCGCCTCAACAGCGGTGAAAAATCAAACTGGAATGATGGTTATATCTGAACGCTACGCGGCTCAGGCACTTTCTTGCATGCGCTTGTCAAACGCTTCGCGGGCCGCTTCTACTTCGGGCATTTTTTCGCGCGTCCAATAGTAAAGCGCCTTGAACGGCTCGATCAGGCTACGCCCCAGCGGGGTGATTTCATATTCGACGGCCACAGGCGATGTCGCAATCACATTGCGCGCGACAATGCCGTTGCGCTCAAGCTTGCGCAGCGTCTGGGTCAGGGCCTTTTGCGTGATGCCCTCAAGCCCGCGCTTGATCGCATTAAAACGAAGCGGCCCGTCGGCCAGCACCGCCAGGATCATCATCGACCATTTATCGGCGATTTGATCAAACAGCTCGCGCGACGGGCATTGGGCGTGAAATTTCTCGATCGAACATTCTTTCATCGGCTGGCCTTCCAATCGCCTTGGCTCCGATCAGGTGCATCAACCGCAGATGTGCGGTTTCCTCGAGTATACCTGGTTACCTCAAGGTGCCTGATTGACACCAAGTATATAACATATATCTAGTTGCCATCATAGACTTTCATAAACCGGAGCATTCCGTGATGACGAAAACAGATATTCTGTTTCAGCCTTTCAAGCTGAAGACACTCGAACTGCCCAACCGCATCGTGATGGCCCCGATGACCCGCTCCAAGGCCGAAAACGGCATTCCGGGTCCGATCAATGCCGAATATTACCGCAAGCGCGCCGAAGGCGGCGTTGGCCTGATCCTGTCCGAGGGCACCGTGGTCGAGCGCCCGGCGTCCCGCAATGATCCGGGCATTCCGTTCTTCCATGGCGACAAGGCAATGGCCGGCTGGAAGGCCGTTGCCGATGCCGTCCATGGTGAAGGTGGTAAAATGGGTCCGCAGATCTGGCATACCGGGTCCACTCGCGCCTTTACCGACTGGGAACCCGACAGTCCGGTTGAAAGCCCGTCAGGCCTTCTGGCGCCCAATGAACCGCGCGGCAACACCATGAGTGATGCAGATATTGCGGACACCATCGCAGCCTTCGCCAAGGCCGCCCTGGATGCCAAGAATGCCGGTTTTGATACCTTTGAAATTCATGGCGCGCATGGCTATCTGATCGATCAGTTCTTCTGGTCGGGCACCAACCTGCGCACCGATCGCTTTGGCGGCAAGACCATCAAGGAACGCGCGACCTTTGCGCACGAAGTGGTGAGCGCCATGCGCGCGGCCGTCGGTCCGGACTTCCCGATCATCCTGCGTGTCAGCCAATGGAAGCAGCAGGACTTCACCGCCCGCCTTGCGACCACCCCGGATGAAATGACCGATTGGCTGGCCCCGCTGGTCGAGGCCGGGGTTGATATCATCCACGCCTCGCAACGCCGTTTCTGGGAACCGGAATTCCCCGAGATTGACGGCGAAAAGGGCCTGAACTTTGCCGGTTGGGCGAAAAAACTGACCGGGGCCGCAACGATTTCGGTCGGTTCTGTCGGCCTGTCCTCGGACTTCATCGGCGCGTTTTCCGGCGAAGCCTCCGAGAAATCCAGCCTCGATGACCTCATCGCGCGCATGGAAAAGAACGAATTTGATCTGATCGCGGTTGGCCGTGCGCTGATCACCGATGCCCAGTGGCCCAATAAGGTCGCAAAGGGTGCCTTTGATCAGCTTGAAGATTTCAACGCCTCTGCGTTGGCAGAACTGGTGTAGGTCCGCCTGCACCATCCCCCCCCCTGTTGTGCCACGCAAAAACAGCCCGCCTCTTTCCCCGGCGGGCTGTTTGAATTTTGATCGCGATTTTCAGGAAACTTGCGCCAGAAAAATGCACGCAACCTGCCATCATGATCCAATAGCCAGATGACACAGCTTGATATCGATAAACTCAAAGCAACCCTGGCCGCGAAAGACCCCGGCCTGTTTCATTTCCATGAAATCTTTTGGGATGACTGGGACGGGCTTTATATCGGCGACAAGGTCAAACTCGGCCACGCGTTCCCAGGCTCAGGACCTACTAATTTGATTTGAATGGCAGACGTTATATTTGTGAAATCCAAGGAAAAGTCCGCCGGGCGGGTTGGTATCCCGGACAAGGGTTTTGACGCTGGAGTTTGCAAATATTACGTCTGTCCTTTGGATTCACCGGATTTGCACGGGCTACTTTGTCGCAAAGCCTTGAAAGATGCATATCTTCCTGCAGCTTTGCTCCGTGTATCCGCACAAATCCGGTGAACCATTCAGACCAAATTAGTAGGTCCTGAGCCTAATGCCGTGCGCGCCGGAAAGCTGCCGGGCGTGATCGATACCGGCACCAAGAAAGGCGGCGGACGGTTATATCTGTGGAAACCGCGCGGACTGTAAAAACCAGCACCCCTATCGCCTTCACATCAAAAACGTGCTAAATTCGCATCATAAAAGATGTTTTAAAGGTGCGACGATGGATATCACCAAGGACATTCGCCCGCTCACCGAATTCAAACGTGAAACGGCACAATTCACCAAACGGCTCAAGGAAACGGGAAAACCGGCTTTTCTGACAGTCAATGGCAAGGCAAGCCTTGTGGTCATGGATGCTGGCGCATGGCAGGAAATGCAAAACCGGCTTGAATATGCCGATAGCGTTGCAGGTATCCGCAAAGGACTGACTCAGATTGATCAGGGCGAAGGTGAAGATGCCAAAGCCTTCTTTGACACGCTTTCTGATCCGGCCGCATAGCCGGGCATGAAGCATTGTCGGGTTATCCTTGCACCCAAAGCGGCCCAAGACATCCGCGATGCCTTTGAATGGTTGCGCATGGAAAATCCTGCTTATGCCAATTCCTGGCGGGATGGTCTGCGGGATGCCATCATGGCGCTTGAAACCCTGCCGCTCAAAAATCCGATTGCACCGGAAAGCAGGGAATTCGATGTCGATATCCGCCAGCTTCTATACGGGCGCAGCACACCTTGGCGGATTTTCTATTCCGTCAACGATCAGCAGGTCTCGATCCTGCATGTCCGACACGGGCGACAGGATTACTGGCGCCCGTCCGATACGGACAATTGATCGCAATACCGGATCTTAACGCAAATCTTCCGGCAGGATATGAACCCCGTCGGGGTCAAGGCGGATGTCATCAACGCGCGTAACGTGTTCGACCGCCAGCGCATCATAAAGATGCGGGAACAGCGTGCCGCCACGGGCCGGTTCCCATTTGATCTTCCCCTCGATCGGGGCGACCGGAACATGCAGCAACTTCAAATGATCCCGCCCGGCATAATGCAGGGCAAGGGTGGCTGCCAACGTTTCCTGGGTCGAGAAATGGATAAAGCCATCGGCAATATCGTGCGGCGCACCGTCATATTGTCCGACGCTGATCGCTTCCGCCCACTCATCCGCGCCAAGAACGCGGTAGATTGTTTTATCTGTTATATTTGTCATGGCCGGAATTTAGGCAGCCGTGCGCAAAACGGCAAGCCTATTTCATTTGAGCCTTGAGCCAGCCGAGAAGCGTCCCATGGCGCTCCCTCTTGGTAAGATATAGACCAACTCGTTAAATCTCTTTTCCTGCTAAGATTACAGTGGCGCTGTCTTGCAACTCAGCAATCAACCTGCATTTTGCTATCTCCAGATCACTGATTAGACCTGCTAGATCATCTGGCCCGTCACTTGCAATGCAAATCATCTGCTCTCCCGTGCTAAGTCTTGACACTATGCATAACGCTTTAGTCTCCAGAACGTGATCCATAGCCAACTCAAGCGTTGATTTCACAGAGCCAGCGTGATTCGGAAGAGTCAGGGCATCCATTCTACATCTCTCTCGACAATGAAAACAATTCAGGAACATAACTTTTTTAAACGCTTTAATATCAAAGCGTTACGCGACTCAAAAAACTTTGACCTAACATCACGAGTCGGTTAGCATTTTTACTGAACCAAGCAATAAAAAAGGCGATCTCTGTTGGAGCAGAGACCGCCAATATATTGCTCCTCAAGTCAGTTCTGCCTCGAGGTTGCATTTTGTGAAGACGTAGAAAGTATCAACTACGACGCAGTGGTTCAAGGCAGATCGCTCTTTAGCCTTGAAAGGATATAACCATGGCTAAGAAGTCGAGCTCGAAGACTACTTCTTCATCCGGCAAAGCAAGAAGCGCTGTAACCGGACGCTATGTGACAAAAGGGTATGCAAAAAAGCACCCTAAAACCACAGTAGTAGAGAAGAAGTGATTCTGTATGAAGAGGAGGAGACTCATCTCCTCCTCTTCATCACACCCCAACCAATCCTGTCAGAAAATCTTCGTCTGACCTTTAATCAACGCGATCTGACGCTTCAACCACCCCAGAAGTGCCCCATGGCGCTCCGTCTTGGCAAATTCCGGGCTACAGACCAGCCAATAGGCCGATTTCATCGGTACTGCCTTGCCGATGGGTTTGAGGAACCCCTGCGCGATATCGCCCTCGATCAGAAGCGTCCGCCCAAGCCCGATGCCCATGCCATTGATCGCGGCCTGCAACACCAGATCGGCGCGATCAAAGGCGAGTGCGTTGGCATCCTCTATGATCTCCACCCCGGCCTGCCCGGCGTAATAGCCCCAACTGAAATCCGTGCCATCGCGCTCGCCCACTGCATCCTTGAGCAAGGTGACATCGCGCGTTCCAACAACATCGTCAAACGCACGATCCCCGGCACAATAACCGGGGCTCGCCACCGGAATGATCGCAGCCTTTTTAAGCAAGCTGGAATGCAGCCCCGGATACGGCCCGGCGCCAAAGCGGATGGCGGCATCAATCGTGCCCTTGCTGAAATCCACCGGCCGGTCATTGACATCCAATGCAATCTCAAGCCCGGCCTGTTGCGCGCTTGCCAGATTGGGCAGCACCCATTTCATCGCAAGGGCCGATGCCACCGACAGCCGCACCGTTCCGCTCGTTCTGAATTTCTCCAGCCGGTCAAACGCCTGATCCCAGACAGCCACGGACTCAATGGCCGCCGCGCACAGCACCCGACCATATTCGGTCGGCGTGATCTGGCGCGTGGTGCGTTCAAACAGCGCAAAGCCAAGCGCCTCTTCAAGCTGCGTAATCCGGTGACTGACGGCGGATTGATGCACACCAAGCTTTTCGGCCGCCTTGCTGAAACTGTTTTCACTGGCAATCGCGGCAAGTACCGGTGCCAGGTGGCTCGCCCGTGCAATCAGATACTCGCGAGAAATTTCATGAGGTTTCTTCATCTATATATGAGTCCAGGATCTCTGAAAAAACGATTAAAACAGCTTCAATTCAGATTTTAGCAGGAATAGAGTCATGAGTACATCTCAAGAAAAAACCCACACCGTCCCGGTCCAGATCGTCAATGCCTTTGTCAAAAACGGAACAGGCGGCAACCCGGCCGGGGTCGTTCTGGATGCCGACCAATATAGCGACGCGCAAAAGCTTACGATCGCACAGAAAGTCGGCCTGTCGGAAACCGCCTTTGTCTCGAAATCCGCGACCTGCGGCATCAAGCTTGATTTTTTTACGCCAACCAAACGCATCGCCCATTGCGGCCACGCGACCATCGCGACCTTCTCCTACCTCGCCGAACTGGCACGCTTTGGCGATGGCGAGACCTCCAAGGAAACCGTCGATGGCCCGCGCAAGATCATCCTTGATCACGGCATGGCCTATATGGAGCAACTCGCCCCCACCTACACCCCGGCCAGCAGCTGGACGGATCACGGTGTCACGCTCTGTGATGTCCTGAAATCGCTTGCGATCACCTCGGATGATCTCGATGACCGCGCCCGCCCGGTTCTGGTCAACACCGGCAATAACTTCATCGTCATCGCGGTGAAAGATCAGAAGACGCTCGCCAACATCACGCCCGATCAGGACGCCATCAACACGATTAGCGAGAAGCTGGATCTGATCGGCTATTACATCTTCACCACCGAAACCGGTGGCGCTGACGACGCAGGCATTGACGCCACCACCCGCATGTTCGCCCCGCGCTACGGCATTGCCGAGGAAGCCGCCACCGGCATGGCCGCCGGCCCGCTGGCCTGCGTGCTCCATGACCTGGTGGACATGAAAAAGGACACCTTCCTGATCGCCCAGGGCGAGTTCATGACCGAACCATCCCCCAGCCAGATCAAGGTCACACTGGACCTCAAAAACGACCGCATCACCGGCCTTCTCGCCGGCGGTCAGGGCAAGGTGATGAAAAACCTTGAGATTGCGCTGTAAGTACCCGCCCCTCCTTGGCGCTTCTGCAAGCTCGTAGAAGCGCCATAGCTTTACCTGCAAGTAAAACACAAGCCAAACTCAGCACAAAATCGCAAAACTTTACTCATAGGTAAACATGACTTTACATTTGTAGCAAAACCACCTAAATTTACTCACAGGTAAATTTGGAGGATACTGTGCACATCGCTCGCATGGATCAGCTTGGCTCGGAAATCCGCAAAACCCGCAAGGCACTCGGCTTGTCGCAGACCGATCTGGCACTTGCCACGGGGCTAAGCATCAAGTTCCTCAGCCAGCTTGAAACCGGCAAGGCCGACAATCCAAGCTTTGCCAATATCCTTGAGATCACCCGTGCACTTGGCGGTCAGGTGATGCTGGATTGGCCCGATATCTCGATTGCCCCCGCCCCCACCCAAACGGACGGAGACGGGGTATGAGCAAAACCCTTCTGGTCCTCGCCAATGGTCACGATCGGGTTGGCGTTTTGCAATCCGATGCACGCGGCTACATGTCGTTTGACTATGACCCGGATTGGCTTTCAAGCCCGGCCACCTATCCGATTTCGCAAAGCATCCCGCTGCGATCCGGCCCGTTTGACCATCAAGCAATTGAGCCATTCTTTGACGGGCTTTTGCCGGACAAGAAAGATGTCCGCCGCCAGATCGCAGCACTTTTTGACGTTGCCCCAACGGACGAATTTGGCATCCTTGAGCATATCGGGCGCGATTGCGCCGGGGCCTTGATGCTGATCCGCCCGGATCAGGCCGAACAGCCCGAACTATCCGGCGCGCATACTGCATCGATTTCACAAAACGACCTCGCCAAACGCATTGCCGAACTGCCGCAAAGACCGCTTTTTGTCGACGAAGACGAAGTTGTGCTGTCGCTGGCCGGGGTGAATGACAAGGCCGCGGTTTATATCGATCCCACCACACAGGAAATCTCCCTGCCGATTGGCGGCTATCCCAGCACGCACATCCTCAAGATTGATATTGAACGCCTGCCCGACTCAACCCGGACAGAGCATTTCTGCATGAAACTTGCGCGCAAGATCGGCCTTGATGCCGCGCACACCAAAATCAGGATTTTCAGTAACCGCCCGGTCCTGTTCGTCACCCGATTTGACCGGGCCTACGCAAAAACATCAACCGGCGTCCGCGTCACCCGCCTGCATCAGGAAGATTTCTGTCAGGCGCTTGGCGTAAACCCGGATGTCAAATATGAACGGCAGGGCGGACCGGACCTTGCCACGATGTTTGCGCTCACCAAACAGGCATCCACCATCCCGGCCCGCGACATCCCCAAGCTGCTTGGCTTTGTGATTTTCAACTTCCTGATCGGCAACCCGGATGCCCACGCCAAGAACTATTCCCTGATCTATCGGCAACGCCTGCAATCGGTTCAGACGGCAATCAGCCCGCTTTACGATGTCAATAACGGCGCTGCTTTTCGCGATTGCTTCAAAAGCCAGCGCGCCCGCCTGGCGCAATCGATTGGCGGATGTTTTGACCCGACCGAACTGGACTGGTCCCACTGGGAAACCCAGGCCCGCATGATCGGTAGCTCCCCCACCGCGCTTCGCAAGGCGTTGCTCACCATGGCAAAGAAAGTGCAGGAAACCATCATCCCGCTACGCAATGAATTGCGTGACACGGACGCCGATAGCCCAAGGCTTGATCTGATCGTTGACGACGTATCGAACCGATGTGAAGCTTGGATCAGAAAACTGGGGTGATCCCATGGATGATGATTTCGAACTCCCACCGGGCATCGGCCCGCACAATGACCGCGAACTGGAACTGATGCTGGCCGGAACAAAGCCGATGGCGATGTTCTCGGACGCGGTCCACGTCAGCGACTATTTCCCCGAAACCGATTTCGCCCCGCACGTCAAATCAGGTCGAATCATTCGGGTTGAAGAGATCATCCGCAAAGCCCCTTACCCAATGCGTTACCTGTTTTATGCCCTGCCCGGCGAAGAATGGCGGATCGAGGAAGCGTTGGTTATGTGTCGCAATCTATGCGCCGGAACGGTAGCAGATCACGACGTTGATTCCGCACGGATGGGAGCGTTACTAGGATATTCGGAAGAGGACATTGCTGCGTTTATAAACCATCAGCAATACATGAAATCAAAGATATCGTGATACTCGAAATCACCAGTATTGCTCATATTCCTTGAGCAACAACGCAGTCTTCAGCAACCCACGGCTCTCAGCAAACTGAATGATCTTACTCGTCGAAAGAGCCGGGTTCTGGTAGCCGGTTCTCATGCACTTTAACGCACTGAAAGCTGTTTGCTCATGCAGCGTGATCGTATCAGCAATAAATTCATCCGGCGATTTAAGCTCAATGCCGAACTTCACTAATTCTTCCGGCGGAAAATCTTTCAAATTGTCCGTCACAAGAACCTGCGCGTTGGTATGAATCGCCGCGGCCAACACATGCCGATCACCCGCATCCGGCAACGTTAGTGCTGGGATATGAGGCTCATGCCCTGTTACGCAAGCATCGCGAAAAGCTCTTTCAATTGCCGCACGTTGCTTTGCTCCATTTGCTTCGCCTTTGGTAATTTTCTTTATCGCCCGCTCGGTCTCATCCAATATTTGCGGACTCCAGCGCGGGCGGAAAAGTTCCGCCTCGGCTAGATGAAGCAACAAATTGCGCTTGAACACATCGGCCAGAACACAGGCATCAACAAGAGCTGTAAAATGGTCTGCCCGATAAGTCATCTGCGCTCAATATCCTTTCAAAAGAAGCTCTGCGTCCATTTTTGCCAGTTCGGACAAGGCTTCGCGACGTTCTGCATCACGGGCGGCCTTGTAAGCAAACAAATCCTCGGCCTTAATCCGGCGATGCCGACCGACAGTAGTAAATTTGATATCGCCGGCTTCAAGCAGTTTGATCAGATAGGGTCGAGACACATTCAGCAGATCTGCCGCCTGCTGCGTGGTCAAATCTGCCGAAAGCGGCACCATCTGAAATCCCTGACGGCTGGAAACTAGACGCAGCAAAGCCATCAGGCTTTCCGTCAGCGCCGGGCTCAAGGTAATCGTTTCGGGCTTACCATCACCGGGCATAACTGTCAGCTTGGTATCTTCACCTTCTTGTGTCTGCGAAGCAATGATCTGGCGGAGTTGATCTGCTGTCGCGCTTTCAATTTTCGTTGGCAATCTACCGCCAAAATCGTCTTTGCGAATTGCCGACATCTCTTATCTCCATTCCCTTTTCCCGCATCGTCGGGCTCAACCGCCCTCAGATGCGACTACATCATATGCCACCCCTGCAACAAACGCAATATTCGAAACAAACGAAATATTCGAAACAAACGAAATATTCGAAATCACGGTAGTTTCTTATCCGCACTCCGCTTCACAACGCTCACCCCCAAAACCCCCAACGCAATGCCCCAGATCGGGCTGGTATTGACCAGGGCCGCGATAATCGCCGGGGCCTGGAGTGGCGTTAAGATGATGGCATAGGCGATGGCGCCCATGGTCATGATCCAGGTGAGTGCCACGGCGTAGCCGAAGCTGGGGCGCCAGCGCCGCACGAACGCGTCTTCGCTTGCGACTTCGGCGCGGATGGTGCGGTTGACGGATTTCAGCGTCTCGGTATCGCGGGCCAGTTCGATTTCGGCCATGCGTTCGGTGTGGCGGTTGGCGGCAATAAGTTGTTCGGGCGTGACGTCGCCTTTGGTGACCGCTTTTTCGACCTGTTTGAGGCCCTCGGCCGCCGTTTTGGCGATCGGGTTGTCGATATGATCAAGCCCCGCACCCACCGCTTTCATCAAAAACGGCAGGCCGATCTGGGCGAGCAATGCCGGGATCATGTGAGCCTCCCTACCCTATGTTTTTGTAAAATAAGTGGTTTCCAATTTCTGCCACCGGCACATGGCCGCGTGCCCAGAATGGATCGACCGCATAAGTGTGATAGTGGGTGGCACCATCGGTCGGATCGGGAAGCTCCCCCGCAACTGCGCGCTTGGCGATGCGTTTGCATAGCCGATAGGCCGGGTCGCGCGGGCTGAGGGCGAGCAGCTTCTTGCGGTTGGGGTCTGCTGCGTTCCAGCAGGAAAACTGCGCCGGTTTGAGGCACACCGATTTGACGTCATTGCCCCACCAATAACGCCCACGTTGTTTGGCAAACGCCACGCGGTTGAGGATGACGGCTGCCACCGCCTCGATCCCGGCGAGTTCTTCACCGCGCGCCTCGCCATAAAGGGTTCGGGCAAGCACTTCGACCTCGGACAGGGCATCGGGGTTGGTGAGTGGCTGTGCCGTCAGGGTTTGGGTTTCGGTCATAGGCTCAGATCCTTTTTGCCGGGGATTGCGGGCATGTCGAGCTTTGCCTCGATCCGGAGCAAATGGCCGGTCAGGCGTTTTTCGACATCCTTGAGATAGGGGATGGAGACATAGTTGCGCGCGACGTCGAGCTTGAACGCCGCCAAGGCATCGCGCAGATCGCTGGCGTCCGTTTCCTCGCGGGTGCGCAGCTGTTCAACGCGACCCAGCAGCTCGGATCGCATGCGCCAATGCAGCCAGAACAGGCTCGCAACAGCAGGGATTTCAACAGCCGTGATCCACCAGATCACATCAACCGTCTGGGTCACAGGCAGGGTCATGGGGGCCTCGATTTGGAAAAAGTCAGAACAGGAAAATCAGCCATGGGTTCCCGCCTGCGTGGGAACGACGGATTTACGCCACGGCTTTCGTCATCCCCGCGAAGGCGGGGATCCATTCAGGACGAAAAAACAGACTTGTTTTGCTCAGACGCATCACAGACAAAGAAAAACCCGCAAACCAACGGCTTGCGGGTCAGGTCGACCGCGCCTCCACCCGGGGCAACACCCCGCGGGCTGGAGAGGCGGTCAAAACATTCAGGAGGCGAACGGCATCAAATCTACGCTGCCGGGCCCTTCAGCTTTTCTTCCAGGTCCTGCCAGGCCTCGCCAGAGGCGACAAGGCAGCTTGGGCCGGACGGATAGGTAAACAGGATGGTCCAGGTCTGGCCATCGGGCGCTTTGAGCACCTCGATCACGCCACCATTGGACGTGACACCCACCGCGACCGGTTCTTCGGAATATTTCGCGCTCAGGCTATCGATCACCTTGGATCGATCCCCGCAGACCGGGGATGCCGAGGCTTGGGGAATGGTAACTGCAACGGCACCTGCCACCACAGCAATCAAGCTCAGTGTTTTCAACATGGTCAGGCCTCCTGACAGTCAGGTGCGCCCACATGGACGTCTTGTTTTCCTGTACTGCGAAATGGATCAACAAATGATCTTTGGCCGTTTCCCGGTCCGGCATCTGTGCGCCGGGACCTCTGCTTATCTGGCTTAAATACTCACTTTGGTATAGGAAGAAAAATTCCTTACTATTCTTTCATATAATAAACGTAGGGTTCAAAGCTGAATTTTCCATGAACATTTCACAAATGTGATAAAGGCCGCCGCTAACCATTTGGCATTGTGGGAAAGTTTTTTCTTCCCTCACGGATTGAAGAACCTTTCTCACGGGTTGAAGTGGCTCTCGGCCCGGAAAATCCCGCTTTTACCCCGCCAGTCGGCGCGTTTGATCGGCATATCGACCCGTGGCAGGCGCACCGGATCATTCAATATACATCCCGCCACCGCATCAAGCCCGTCATCCGGGCCATTGCCATCGGGATGCCAATCGCGCATCTGGCCCACGAACGGTGTTTGACGAACGCCGTCATGCACATGCAACAGCCCCGCCCCCATCACCGCGCCAAAGGCATCCTCGATCCGGGTGGCTTTGTGCGTACTTTCATAATGTTCTACGACGCTGGCCGCCCATCCGATTGATTTCAATTCCCGGCGCAAAATATTGGGCAGGAACCGGCCAATGCCATTGGTCTCGACCCGGACCGATGGTAAATG
Organism: Thalassospira sp. HJ; assembly: GCF_000948415.1. Lineage (GTDB taxonomy): Bacteria > Pseudomonadota > Alphaproteobacteria > Rhodospirillales > Thalassospiraceae > Thalassospira. The sequence goes on from NZ_JYII01000019.1 coordinate 127,931, forward strand.
ATGGCGCGCCATGAAGTCTGCGACCTGCGCACAAAGCTGGCTGGCCTCATCGCGCCAGGGCATATCGCCGCTTGTCGCCGGATCAGATGCCCGCAACCAGGCCATATCCTGCAGCCAGTATTCGCCCTGATCGCAAATATAAACACATGCCACCACGGCCCCGTCACCGCGCATTGACCCGAAACTCGGATCAAAATGACAGGCACTCGCCACCATGGTCCGCCCGCCAATGCGAAGCGTCATGCGGCCATTGCCGTGCGTGATCTCGGCCGCGCCGTCATAGAACCGCAGTTTGGCGGGATCGAGGATGCCTGCCACCGGGGCCATCATTTCAAGCATCATCTGACTTTGAAACTTGCGCTCCGGCGTTCGGGCGCGCATCGCATCAATCGCCGCAATATCAAACCGCTCCGGCCAGCTTGATGTCCCGTCCTTATTGACGATGGGCAGCTCAAAGCGTGAAAAACCGGCCAGAAACGGCGCGGCCTCGCCGACCTCGGACCGCGCCTCCTTGGCGTAGATCGAGTAATAGCTGTGCGGCGTTCCGACATAAAGCTGCGCACCGCTCGGGCCCAACACATAGGCAATCTCGGAAAGCTTTTCGCGCAGCTCGGATCGCTTGTGGGCGGTATCGCTGTTTTTGGGCACCTCGACATCATCGCAAATGACGATATCGGCCCGCGACCCGGTAATATTGCCGCCAATCCCGACTGCCTGCATCGACGGATCGCGCAACACCGCTGTCCGCGCTACCGTAAACCGCTCGCTCCCCCAATCAATCAGCTTTTCGGGCAAAAGGGCGGCCATCAATGGATGACGCTCAACCACACGCTTGACGTTGCGCACCATCTTTTTCGCCAGATCCAGATCAGCAGCCAGCACCAGAATGCGCAAGTTCGCATCGCGATACAGCAACCAGGCACAAAACAACCCGACCAGCGTTGATTTGCCGGAATTGCGAAACGCCATCAAAAGCATCTCGCGCTTACCGCTCTCCCAGCACTCCTCCAGCCAATCGGCCATCTTGCGATGATGCGCAGGCAGACCAAGCCCCAACATCTGATCCCAGATCCAGACGAATTCGGCGAAGCTTGCCATTTGCTCGATCCTCGAAATGATCAGATTACTTTATCTTGAATTCAAAAAAGGCATCCGGCGACACATGCCGCCGAATACCATTCACATCACGGTGAGAATTGCTTCTTAGAGGTTTGAACAAACCCCAAATTTGCTTTCCCAGGACTTGCCCTTGGACTTGACCTTGCAGTTATGGGCATCACGATTGCTAAGGACTTTGCCTTCGCAATCTTTACGTGACCAGCATTTCTGCTTTTGGGTCGCGCCCTGCACCTCTTCAATCAGGCTGTCTTCCGAGCTCGAACTGGTCGACTCGTCGTCACCACCATTGGCAAATGCAGGGCTTGCCAGAAACATCAGACTGGCAAAAACAATCATCGCATTCTTCATGATCTGTCCTTTCTAAAGTTAGGCATTTATCGCTGCGCGACCTATGCCGGCAGCTTTCAAGGACGTCTCTACAATCACGGATGTGATACCATCACACAAAGATCACAATGCTTTACGCCAATCCCTTCCCTCAGTTGGCACCTTCAAGCGCCTCCTTCGCTTTGGCGATCAAATCGCTGGTGTTCATTCCATCGTCCGCGCCGTCGTCTTCCCCCATCCCCTGATCCTCAGACGCCCAACGCAGCAACTTGATCAACCCATCAAGATGCCCGAGTGCGGCCTTGCAGGCCGCCTGATGGGTGTTGAAATCCTTCGCTTCACGCAGAAGGGCGGCCTGTTGTGCCGCCCGGCGATAGGCATTGCGCACGCGCTTGATATCACCGGGCAAATCACGCAGTAGTTCCGCCCGCAAACTCGCGATTGGATCGGTGTTTTCCGTCTCACGCATCGCCCATCCTCAGACTGTCGAAAGCTCTGACAACCGCGCATTGGAAAGCTTTTCCGGCCAATAAGAAAGATTGCGCAAGTGCCCGTTCATCGCCTTTTCCGCACCACCAAACGCGCCCAGCACGATCTTGGAAAAATTGCGCGGCATGGCAAAGCCATCGGGGGATGACAGCACCACGCCATCCAGCCCCACCGAAATCACATCATCATCCCACGCCAACGCAATGCGATGGCGGGTATCCTTGGCAAGCTGGCCATAAAGCGACTGGGTGACCAGCGGCACGCCACCGGCGCGGAGCGAAATGCGCAGCTGATCAGCATCGCTGTCATAGCCAAGATCAAGGTGATCATCATTAAGGCTTAAGGAATAAAGCTGCACGATCCGCCAGATCCCCTGCCAATCGCGCGCGGTATGCAGATCAAACACCAATGTGCCCCGCCCTTGCACAAACCAGTCGCCGGGATCGATGCGCACATCATCGCACGCCCGCGCCGCCGGGATGCCGTTGCTGATGATATCGCTGGTCGGTGCAGGTCCCGCTTCAAGCTGCGCATTCCAGATCAGGATGGAGGCCGGAAGGGCGCTGATCGCCGTGCTGATTTTCGGATAGCGCGTGGTGCCGGATGCCGGTTCCGCAATCCACACCCGCTGCCAGGTTTCATCCAAAGCAAAGCCATGCGCGGACGGCCCGTCAATGCCGCCCAGCGTGATATCGGCCGTGCCCGATACCGCGCGCATCCAGACGGCAAAGCTATAGATTTCACTGGCAACAAGCCCGCCGACATTCTGACAAAGCCCGTCTGCACCGGCGGCACTGCCGGGCAGGTCAAGCTGCATCGCGCTAAGGCTGCCATCCGGGGCAGCAACGGCGCTGGGCCCTACCACAACCCCGCTATTCTTTTCCCAAAGCGCATTGTCAAAGGCGGTTGAATAACGCAGCAAGTTGGTCGTCGCCCCCTCGATCAGAAGGCCCAGACGCCGGCCAAGACCGTCATGATCATAAGCCGGTTGATCCATCGCGCGGGTTTCAAGCAGGCCGTTTGGGCCACGCACAAGCTTGGTGCTGGCGCGCGCGACACTCATGCCGGCCGCAAGCGGCTGATAACGCAATCCCATTGGATGCATCTCCGTTTAATTGGCTGTTGGTTGATGGTGGCGCGCTAGCCGCCAATGCGATGGATGTGACACCAGGTCAAAAGATCATGGTCGCCGATTTCGCGCGTTTGGCTATCGCTATGCCAAAGGCGCAGGCGCAATCCGGTGCCAGGCGTCATACCGATCCGCGCAATGCCATTCAGCCGCAAACTGTGCGACGCCCCGCTGCCGATTGCCGTGATGTCGTTGCTTTGCAAATGGCTGGACCAATCGGTGCCATCAAAGCGTTCGAGCGACAATGTCGTAGAAACCGACTGGTCGGTAATGGGAAAACGCACGGCGATATCAACATGATAAAAGCCGGGCGGAAGCCCCGTCACGCCATGCACACCGCTGTCATAAAGACCGTGGCTATCCTCAATCACCTGATCCCATTCGATCAGAAACGCCCCACCCGCCGGGATGGATTGGCTCGCCACCCGCGAAAGCTTGATCACCGGGCCGCTTTCATGGATCGGGGCGGCAAACCAGCGCGTGCCATCACAGATCAGATCGACCATGTCACCGCGTGTCGGAAGCGGATAAACCGTCACCTCCGCCCCGCCATTTGTCGGGCGAATAACATTGCCAGATGCGGTCGTGATATCAACCATCGTGCCATCACCGTTAAAAACGCGGTAGCGCACGCCATTGCGCGCAAGCGATGCCACCGGCAGGGTCAATTGCGCCCCGCTTGATAACCGAACCAGCGATCCGGTTTCGCGGATATCCATGATCCGGCTGACCGGCGCATCAATCACCGGCATGCGGCGCTCATCCTCCCACGCCAGCAGATCGCCACTGCGAAAATCAAGATTGAGCATCGCCGATGCGTTGGATCGTTCAAACGACGCAGCTGCGGTTTCAGACCGGCTTTCGGCGGCCTCGGCCCGGTTGGCAGCATCCTGTGCCTGACTTGCCTTGGTGGCCGCCTGCGCGATTTCATCGCCGGTTGGACCATTGGAAAGCCCGCTGCCATCACTGTTCCAGATCAGCGCCCGACCGGGCTCAACCCCCGGCAATTCCGCCGATGCCGGTGCATCCTGATCCGGCCCAAAGCGCAGCGTGCCGGAAAGGGCGCGATCCACATCACCAAGGGCGGCCGTCATGAAATCAAGATCACGCTCCAGCGCATCCCCGCGCGGGATCGACATGGCGTCAAAGGCACTCAGCCGACGCAAATGCAGCTGCCGGGCAAGGGTGATGGTGCTGCCATGTACCGGCGGGGTTTCAAACCGCACCACACCTCCGCCACCCTGATCAGCGGGCGTTAGGGCAATGTGAAACCCGGTCTCGGTTTCACTGCCATCAATGACAACCCGCACATCGCCAGCGTCAAACACATCAAAATCAAATGGAAACGTCTCGCGCACGCCGTCGCCAACGAAGGCGATGGCAGCCCGGATCTGATTGGCAAAAACGGCACCCATAGCTTCTTCCCCATATAAACCTCAACCCCACCCATCACGCTTTGAAAACCAGGCATTCAGCCGTGCAACTGTGTCGTCTTCGACCGATCGTAAAAGTGACTTTTCGCGCCAGGCCGCCTGTTGATTGATGCGCGCGCGTTTGCGGTTGGCGGCATCGGCGTCCATATCCGCATCCTGCCGGGCGGCCTTTTCAAACCCCGCCAGCACCGCACTCGCTGATCCCGATCCACCGGCCATCAGGCCCGATGCCCCTTGCCGGGCGCGTGCGGTTGCCTGACGACGCCGAAGATCCTCTTCGCGTTTGGCGGCATCTTCGCGTTGGCGTGCTTCAAGCTCTGCCAGTTCGGCCTGCCGTGCCGCTTCGCCTTGATTGATGCGGGCTTGGGCGTTGCTTTGATTGGCGCTGATCCGTTGTCCGGTTTGCAGCACCGATGCCGCCATCGGCACGATTGATGTAAATCCACCCATCAGTCATTCACCCCCATTTCACTGGCTGCACCCAGCAATAAAAAAGGCCGGGGCAATGCCCCGGCGATGCGCCACAATCCGCTTTTAACCGTCCCGCCACTGCCTCGCCGCCAGCCAAGCGCGCGCAGCGTGATATCCCCGCTATAAAGCGCATCCTTTTCATCAGGCAGTGCAGATACCGGAAGCGCCACATCGCGCAATCCCCGACCGGTATCAACGCGCAGCTGCCCGGTTTCCTGCAAACGCAAGGTGACCGAAACCAGCCGCACGGCATTGCCGCCATGCGGGCGACTGCCATCCGATGCGGCGGGCGGCAGGGCATAAATTTCATGGGTAAAGGGCAATCCGACTTCGATCTCGGAGACCGCCCCAATGTGATCGGGCACCGTAATCGTGCCCCCGGCGACCGGGATATCATTGGCAAGAACGCCATCGCCCCAGACGCTGACTTCAAGCCCATCAAGCGCCTCAAGATTACCCCAATGACGGCGCGGCGGCTCGCCCTCCGCCACCGCTTGGTGGCGATAAAGATCAAAGCCGCATGCCAGGTCAAATACGCCGAGGAAATAGCGCCCGTCGCGTTCCAGCACGACATAAACATCCCCCCCCCGATACCGAAATCGACCTGAAGGCACAGCCCGCAACCGATTGCGCCGACCAGGCAGTGATGGCTTCACTGCGATACAGGGTCAGGGTTGCGAGCGATCCATCCTTCATCACCACATGCAACAAACGCCGATCAGGATCAAAGGTCTGATCAATCGGATGATTGATCAGGTGGCGTGACAGCAAGGCCAGATCGGCTGATCCATAGGCCTGCTCGACATCGGTAAACAGGAACTCACGAATTTCGCGTCCGCTCCGCCCGGCAAAAAGCGTCGCGCCATCAACATTGACCAGCGGCACGGTGCGATCACTTTGGCTGCCAATCCGGGTCTGGCGTGTAACCTGCACATTGGCCGGCGTCAGCGGATCGCCCGTCACCATCCATTCCGAGCCGCTGGTAAAGACCTGCAAATGTCGACCGGCGAAAATGCCGGTGATGGCGTTGACCTGATCGGCCAGCAGGGCAAATTCAATCGCCTCGTCATCAAGGCCTTCGCCAAGCTCGAAATTAAACAGATCGCCCGATTTCGACATCCACAAACGGTTGGGCAGATCGCGCGATCCACCAATGATCAACCGGTCCTGATGGAAGGTCACGCTGCGCGGCCAACCACGCACATCCGAGAAGGCCTGCTCGACAAAATCGACTGTCGCGTTGGTATTGGGCAAGGATTGCTTGAGTGCGATGGTCGCAGTGCGGGCATCAGCAACCGCAGTGATTTCACCCTCTATCCCCTGTATCCGCCACAGGGTGCGAACATGCCCCGCCACAAACAAATCGACATTCGCACTAATCTGGACCGTGCCGCTGGCACCTGATGGCGTCAGGGTCGCGGCGGGTTCGGCAAATTTGTAATAAGGCTGCCGGGTCCGAAGATTGGTTTTGCGCCAGGCCCAAAGGGTTGTTTGCCAGCTGCCATCGCTTGTCCGCGTCATCCGCACCGGCGGTGCATCGGGGTGCACGACCAGAAGCGTATCGGCACTTTGTGTCCAGTTCAGAAGATCAAGCTGCTCGGCCCCGAACGTGGTTTCAAACCAGACCGTCTCGACCCCATCCTCAAACACGCGCGCATGCTTGTCGCCAAAGGCCAGCAAATAGGTCTGCTCGGTATTGAACTCGAACTGGATCAGACGCGCCCGCCCGGGCAATTCATCAATCAATCGAATACCGGGACGGCGACGCACCCCGCCAGACGGCTCGATGAACACATTACGCAGGCGCGCCGCCCCATTGGCATAAGCACTCAGATCCGATCGCCCCCAAAGCTCGGGCGCCAGTTCGCCGGTCGAAAAGGTGTTTTTCTCCAGAACACGGCGTGCCATGGCGGCTCCCTCGTTGAATTATGGTGATACGCTTGCGGATCGGGATCCCCGCCTGCGCGGGGATGACGGAGCCCACAACAGATGCATGGAACGAACGTCATTCCCGCGAAGGCGGGAACCTCGACCGGCAGGCTCCAAACCCAAGGCCCGCCACCCTACCCCCGCGCCGCAATCAGGGAAAAATCATCAATCGCATGCGGCGTTGATTGCTGCGCATCGGCAAGCCGTGCTTCGCGCAACTGATCCTCGGCCCGCTTGAAAAGGTACTCGGCGCGTGTGCTGCTCTCGGTCAGCGGCAGGCAAAACTCGGCCGCCAGCCGCGCCATCAACGCCAGATCAAACCAGGCCGGAAAGCTGCCCTCGGGCAAGCGTGCAACATAGGCAAGATAGGCACTGTCGCCCGCGACCTTGATCGCCTGATCGCGCAACTCAAACGCTGCGATCTTGCCACCGTCATTTTCAAGCGACAGCAAGCGGATGAAATCGCGCGGCAAGGCAAACAGATGACTGCCATCTCTGGCCGAACTTGTCCCACTCCCATCGGCCAAGCGCGACAACCAGCTCCCCCGCCCGGCAAACCGCCACGGATAGCCCGCCAGCATCCCGTCCCGCACGCTCGGATACAACATCCGGGCAATCTCGGCCTCGGCCACGTCTTCCTCAAAAGAAGAAATCGGCGCCGCCCCAACCATCACCAAAGCCCGCGCACACAGCGCCACATCACTTAACGCCATCCGTTTTGCCCCCAAACAAAAACGGGGCCCGGAAAACCGGACCCCGCAATAAAGTCAACCGCCAGACTTACGATGCCGACGGATAAAACGCCTTGATCGCATAGGTCATCGCGATGTTGCGTGGGCGAACAGAACCAGAATATCCACTGGCCCCAGCCGCTCCGGGAAGAGTGCTTGTCGCGTTTGTACCAATCCCCCGTAAGCGACCTTGGGGATAATTTTCAGTATCATAGTTATCAAGTCCGAGGGATTCGGCTATTGCTCCGGAAGTTAATTGCGTCGAAGCAGACCAAACAGCATCATCTTGAGTATCAAAGCCAACGATACTTGGTTTTTGCCAACTTCCAAACACACGCCCATCATCAACACCGCGACCATCATCAAAACCGCGTACGAACTCGCCACGAAGGTCCGGCAGGTTAAAGGTCGACACCTGATCACCATGCCCCCAAAGGGTGCCAATGGTGGCAAACAGATCGGCATAGTCGGTACGTGAAACGGCCGAACCATCACACACCAGCCAGCCGGTCGGCGGGGCGGGCATGGCAAAGGCTGAAACCGTGCCGATTTCGCTGCCAATAATGACACCACCGCCAGCCGTGCCACCACCAGAAATCAACGTTTCGATGGCCTGAAGCAGTTGGGTTTTGTCATCGCAATCGGGCCAGATACCCGCACCCTGAATAACGTTCAGAACTTCACATTCCACTGGGGTTGAACCCTGCATGGGCAGTCTCCTTGGCTGGGTAAAAAGAAACCCCGGCAACTTGTGTCACCGGGGCGAGGTTGAGGGAGGATGGAAAGGTTGGATCGGACTTATCCGGATCAGTCGGTGTTTGAGGTACCAACCGCCGTCATGTCACGGACATCGACACCGCCTGCGCCAGCACTTGCGACGACGAACAGGCCGCCCGACATGGTGGCGTCGCGGTTGGTGTTGGCGATGATGAAATCGCCGACGCGCAGCATGTCACGTGCATCGGCAAAATAGTCGGCGGTATCGACGTCAGCGGCGACGTCGGGGGTGATGTAGTGCCACAGCGTAAAGCCGTTGGCATAGGCCAGAACACTGAGGTTTCTGGCTTTGAAACCTTCTGCCATTTCGGGCTCCTGTTGTTAGGAAATGTTGGGCTGAGCGGTTGGCACGAGATCCCCGCCTGCGCGGGGATGACGGTGCTGAATTAAGTGCATGGAACGAACGTCATTCCCGCGCAGGCGGGAACCTCGAACAGCATGCTGAACAGGGCTTTGGCGCTATTCCTGTGCTTGCAGGCACACCACGCCATCGCCATCAATCAGCGTTGCGCCTTGGCTCATGGAGTTGTTGACAAAGTGGGCTGCGTGATCGCCATGCCAGGTGATGTCGGACTGAACATCCGAGCCGATGGCGTGGCCAATGGCGGTTCGGTGATACCAGAAGCAGGACCGAATGCCGCTTGCCACCGGAAGGCCCGAATGGGGCATCCAGAGCGTCCCGAGCCAGCGTTTGGCCTGTGTTCCCTTCCACGGCAGATCGTCATCGCCGATATAGTCAGATCGCGAAAACTCATCGATCAGCAGCAGCTCAGACCACTGCTTCCAGCCGACAATCGCATAGCGCTGCCCGTCATCAGGCACATCGCGATCACCAAGGCTTTCGAACGCCATCATCACCTTATCAAGGGTCATGCCCTCGGTATTATCGGGCACAACATCGCTGGCCCCGACCAGGGCATTAATGATGAGCTCGTCGGTCTTGCGGCCGAGCGCATAGGCCCCGGCATTGGCCAGAACCATCTTTTCATCATGGTTGATCTTGAGCTCATCGAGCGCATCAACCCAGTCGCCGGCATAGTAATCGCGCAGATCACAACGCACTGCCTCGTGATCGACATTCATCACCGGCACCTTGCCATGGCGGGCCTTGGTGGTTGCCGTACCCTTGCCGACCTTCTGGAAAACCGTGGTCGCGCCCTTGATGGAATTTTTTACCCGCACCGTGTTGCGAAGTTTCGATCCCATGCGTTGATAGGCCTGATGCACATCGGCCTGAAAATGGTCGATGAAGCTTTGATCAATCGTGGTTGTCATCGCCTTTTATCCCCTTGTTTCAGATATGATTTTGTCGCGTGCACAAGCAGCCGCCGGGGTTCAATTGCGCCATCTGCCACAATTGCCCCAAACCCGGTCATTTTCCGGTCATGGTTTGATGTTTTAAGAAAGCCGTCGATGGAGCCTCATCCCTCGATTTTGCATCGTTTTGCCTGAGGCATTCATCTTTCCAGCAAGGAAAGGATCGCAGAGCGTAGCGGCACTACGGTCAAGGTCCTTGACGCTGCGGGAGAGATGAATGCCCCGGCCCGAAGGGTTCGTGTTTGGCGACGTTTTACGTCGTTACAGCGCTTGCACGATGTGCCACATCGTTCTGCGCGCCGTGCCTTGCCAAACGGTTCGCCAAACGCGAACAAAACCGGTGCAAAATCGAGGGGTGAGGCTCCGTGGGACACGCACCGGATTTGCCCCGACCTGTTGCACCCGAAGGGCTCGCCTGTGCGTTACAAACAAGAAAAGAGTGTCTGCCGTGAAGAAGTCGGTTTTGCTTGTGTTCGGCCTGATCGGGCTGGGTGTTGCGGGCTATTTCCTTTTACCGATGACCCCGATCCCCGATTACGTCCACGCGGTCATGGACCGCGCGGATAAGCTTTTCTAGGGTCCAAACTCATTCACATAATCGTCCCGGTCGCCCGGATTTGTGCGGATATGCGGAGCGAAATCACAGAAAGATCTATATCTTTCAAGATTTTGCGACAAAATAGCCCGTGCAAATCCGGGTGATCCGAAGGACAACCGCTATGAGAGAAAGCCCCTTCGTCAAATCCCTTGACCGGGGATCGCCCCGCTCTGCGGGTTTTTCCTAGATTTTTCTCTCATAGCGGTTGCCGGGTCGGTCATGTGAATGAGTTTGGACCCTAGGTCAGGCTTAAGCCCCGGACAGGCGGGCAAAATCCGCCTGCACCTCGGCGACCAGCGCCGGATCACGATCGCGCCAATAGCGCGGATCATTCATCTTGCGCCGGATTTCGGACCGAAGATTGGTTTCCCCCGCCCCGCAATCGGCTTTGCCAAGGGCTGCCTCATTGCTTTGCGCCATCATACGATGCATGGCGCGCACGCCATCGGCACTTTGACACAGCGTTTCAAAGGCGGCGTCTGGCAGATTGGCCTTGCCCCAGCTTTCAATTTTCGGTGCCAGCTTCTTCCAGCTTTCCGCACCGCCAAACTCGGCCGCAAGTGCTGCGCGATCTGTCGCACGCCGGGCGGCCTGATCAAGATCGCCCAGAAGCGGTGAAAGGACTTCCCCCGCCAGATCATAGACCAACTGCGCCTGGGCGTTGCTGAAGCCTGCTTCATGCAGGCGCTGGTTCAGATCGGCATCGATATCGCCAAAACCATCCGCAAGCGTGATTGCATAGGCGTCTGGTGTTTCGGGCACCAGATTGGCAAGGGCTTCGGGATCAAGCATGCTTTCAGGCATCTCGTTGCTGGCATCTTCTGCTTCCGGCGTTTCGGATGTTTCCGGCACGTCAGATGCCGCGACTTCCGGAGAAAGAAGGTCGGGTTCGGTTGTCATGCGAACACTCCGCTAAATGGGTCAAACTTTGTTTGGCATGTGTGGCTCCGGTTCCCCGCCTGCGCGGGGATGACGGTGCCCAAAACATCTCATGGAACGAACGTCATTCCCGCGCAGGCGGGAACATCGCGCCGCAAGCTCCGTCGTCTTTCGCGCCAGCCGCCAATCGCTTGATCTGCAACACCAGCGCCCGTTGCCCTTCGCGCATCCAGATCGCCTTGTCACTGGCATCCGGCCCAAGCACGCTGAGCAGGAAATGACGTTCGAGATCGTCGAGAACCTTTGCACCGGCATCACTATCAAAGCAGGCCTGCCAATGATCGGTGCCGTCCTTGGTCAGGGCTTCGGTTTCAGCCTCGAACCAGTCCCATCCGATATCAACCATCACACTGCCTCCGCGATTTCAGACGGCAGGCTTGGCCGCAACAGATGGTCGGGCACGCCAAACTGATCGGCAAGCCAGCGGACCATGACGGGCAGATCGACCTCTGCCAATGCCTCCGGGCCCAGGGCCGCGATGCGCGAAAGCCAATCAAGCGCCTGACCTGCCTGTACCCGTTTGGGCAATTGCGCCAAGGGGGCCGCGTGACGCAGCACGACAACATCGCCATCAAGCGGGATGTCTGGAAGCTCCCCGGTTTGGGTCAGGATATAAAGTGCCCGCCGGATCAACGGATAAAGCAACTCCGCCTGCAACCGGCCATAGGTTGCCCCCAGAAGCCTTGCGTTTTCCGATGCCCGTTCCAGCACCTCGGTCGCGGTCATGCCCGGTTGATCGGTTTGCCCCAACCGATCAGCCAGCAAACACCGTCGGATGCGATCACGTAGGTCTGAGAGCACAAGATCCGACACATCAAACCGACCGGGCGCCTCAAGCGGTTTGAGCCCCGCCGATCCCACGGCCTTGGGAATGATGCTACCCGGCACGAGCCGGATGGTCGCGGGATTGAGCACCCCGTCATCATCGGCCTGCCAGATGCCAGTAACGGCGATCGAGGCGTTTTTAAGCACCAGCTCGACCACCTTATTTGCTGTCTTGATATCGGGCAGCGCCTTCATCACGGGCGACCGGCCATAAATCTCGCCCGGTGCCTTCATCCAGCGAAAGGCAATATAGGGCGAGACATCAAAACGGTCGCGATAGATCAGATCATTGGTCGTGGCATCGCCGTCTTCGCGAAACACACACAGCTCATAACCGGTTTTGCCGTTGGCTGCCGGAAGTACCGCCTCGATCACGGTGATGCGTTTTGGTGCATCCTTGTCATCGCCATCATCGGCTAAGCCCTTGGCTACCGGCCAGGTCGCCGCGATCTCGTCGCGGGTCAGTGCCAGTTTGCGAAACACTGCGTCCATCTTGCCATCAGACCGCTCTTCAAACGCCAAGTCACGCAAGGGCACGGCGGTAAAGCGCAATGCAGACGGGCTGTGCAAATCGGCCTTTTCAAGTCGCAAACACGCCGTCCCGGCCGTCACCAGATCGAGAAACGCCTGATGCATTTCGACCGCAAAGTTGGAGCGATCAAAGTGCCCCTGCAAAATCCGAACGGCCCGACCAAGTTGCTCGGTCAGTACCTGCCGATCCGCATTGGCGACATTGCCGCCCGCCTCCAACTCAAACCAGCCACCAGCGGGCGGGGTAATTTCGGCCATCAGACTGGCGGCAAGTTGTTCGACCGCATCGGATGCCGTGGCATCAAACACCCGATCCAGGCGCTTGCCGCCACTGGTCTGGTGGCTTGCCGCTGCATTGCGCTGTGGCAGGGCAAATTCATAACAATCCTGCCAATGCGACAGCCAATTGCGCCGGCGTTCCATCGCCTTTTGAAAGCGGGTGCGCAGATGAGCGATATCTGCCCCATCGGTTGCCTTGTCCGCAGCCACCGCCTTTTGCGACTTCGCCATGCTTATTCCCCCAACAGGTTCTTGCCACCGCCCGCCTTGGCGATGCGGTCTGTCAAAAGCCCGCGATAACTTGTCCCGATCAAACTGGCGCGCCCATAACGACGACGTTCAAGCGCCTCGGTCCGGGCCAAGCGTGCGGCGTCTTCGGCACTGGTGTCATCTTCGGTTTTGGTCGCCGTTGGCGTTTGGGCCGGCGGCGCAACACGTGCCGGTTTCGGCGTGGAAAACAGGCTTCCCATCTGGGCCTCCGGTTTGTGAAGTTTGGTGATGGTTTCGACAGAGCACGTTACATGAGTTCCCCGCCTTCGCGGGGATGACGGTGCCCAAAACAGCTGCAAGGAACGAACGTCATTCCCGCGAAGGCGGGAAGCTCGATCCACAAGCTCACAGCCAAACGCAAAAACGCCCGCAAGGGTCGGAACCCTGCGGGCGCATCTGTGGCGTTGATTTGTCTCTTATGTCACATTAAAAAGAACAAATCAAGAACATTTTTCAGAAAAAAACACATCCCCGATTTGATCGCGCTCCAACCCCTTTTGCAGATGGCGATAGAGCTGCCAGGGGGTGATGATCCAGAGTGCCGAAATGCCAAGCAACCGTTTGACCAGTTCGACACAACTCATCGGGCCAAAGCGGACCTTGCGTGAAATGGAGGCCGGATAGCGCGCCCAGATACAGTGATATCCAAGGCCGCGATAATAGGCCGCCGGATCAAAGATCGGCGAATAGCACCAGCTGTCACAGCGCACCCGATGGCTTTGCGGGTCAAGGCAGATCCATTCCCCTGCCCGAACCCCGGATACCAGCACAAAGCAATGGCGAAAGCCCGGTTTGAGAACCCGCAACAAACGCTTTTCCGGCGCATCGGCAAACACCACCAGTACTGAAACCTCACGCCCTGTCGAGGATTGGTTGGTCCAGTGATCGATCCATGGATCGGCGGCATCTCGCAAGGCTTCCCCGGCAATCGGGGCGGGTTTGATCAGGTTTGTTACATCCCGCATGGCGACAGATCCCCACCCAGTTCCACGGCAACATCATCATGATGAAAACTTTCATCACGCCCGCGTTTGACGATCCCGCGCGTGACCAGCACATTTTCAAGGGACTCCATGGCATGGCGCCATAGATCCCCCTTACCCTTTTCACGCGGATCACGTGGGTCGGGTTCGCGTTCGACGAGGCCAAAATACTCCAGAACCTGCAAATGGCGATCACCCAGAATGCCGCCCTTTTTAAGGCGCATCACTGCGTTATAAACATCATCCGGATCACAGGGGCGGACCACCTCGCCCGCGTCGGCCACCACACGCGCACCTTCGATCCGGGCCGTCTGACAGCGCACGAACCAGAACCATGCCTGCCTGGCACTGGAAAAAGGGGTGATGTCGCGCGCAGAAAGTGGTTTGGGAAAAAGTCGTTGTTCGGTCACGTCGCCCTCCTGCTTGGTAATGCCTGTTCATTCCACCGGGCCTGCAACCGCACCATCACCGTGCCAAATCCAGAAAATGGATACAGCAATCCCGCCCGCGCATTTGGCAATGCACGCCGGTGCGATGAATGGTTTGTGATGTCCCCAAGGGCCTTTTCCGCCCGCGCAAATCAGCAGCTTTGACCGCCGCGTTATCAGCCGGCCTTGATCAGGCCCGACTTACTTCCAGATGCAATTCCGGTGTTGATATGCAAGCTATAATCCCTTTTTGTTCTCATTGTAAAGGATTAATTTCCTATTCAAAAGACGAGGCGATTCTGCCTGCATGGGCCCAGCGGCGCCCCAGATCCTATAACAATTTGATTTTATGGATCTTTTGGGGCCCCGCCTTATGGCAGGTTCTCCTTCACTACGACCTGCATGGTGAGTTTGGCGACGTCCTCGTCGGCCGCCTGGCCGTTGCGGAGGTTTTCGAAAATCCGCAGGGTGTTTTGCACAATCACGCCCGGGCTTTGGGTGATGACGACATCCATGATGTCTTCAAGCAAGAAGCGTCTTGTATCAGGGGTCAGGCCATGACCGATAAAGATGATTTCGCGTCCCCGCCCACTTTCGCGCAGCGCGCGCGCCACCCCGTCTGACGAACCGCCGACGTTATAAATGCCGACCAGATCGGGATATTCTTCGAGAAGCGATTTGGTGTGCAGGTAGTTTTCACTGCGGTTATCATGACCTTCGCGGGCTGCCACCACGCGGATATCGGGAAAATCTTCCTCCATCAGCGACAGGAAACCCATTTCGCGTTCTTCATGGGCGCGATAGGTGCGGCTGGCGGCAATCATCGCAACCCGACCGCGGGCAGGCCCCATGAACCGGCCCAGCAAATAACCCGCTGTGCGCCCAACCGCCCGGTTATCCAGCCCGACATAGGCCGCGTGCGGCACACCGGAAATATCCGAGACCACAGTAATGATGTGTTTCCCGGCATCCTGAAGATCGGCCACAGTTTCACGCACCAGCGGATGATCAATCGCCATAAAAGCAATGCCATCGGCCTTTTCACCGTGTTGGCGCAGGGCTTCGGAGAGCAGTTGCGGATTGAAACTGTCGATAAAATAGACACGCGCGCGGATGTTATAGCCCGTTGTCGCCTCGGCTGCGGTCTTGATGCGATCACCGAGCAGTTTGAGATACGGGTTGGTGCCCGATGGCAGCAGGAATACCACACGCATCGGCTTGGGCCGGAAGACTTCATGGGTGTCGGTTTCGGGCAGATAGCCAAGTTCGCTTGCGGCCTGAAGCACGCGTTTTGCCGTGCGTTCACGCACGCCGGGGCGCTTGTTCAGCACCCGGTCGACCGTTGCCGGAGACACCCCGGAAAGGTCGGCAATATCCTTGATGATCGGCCCGCTTGTCTTTGGCATTGCACCCTCAAAACCATCAAAACACATCATTTTATGATGTTTGATGAGGCAATATGTTTCACGTACTCTGGGATCATTCAAGGGAAAAGAACAACAAGACAGTCCTGAAATAGACTAAAACACACAGACCATCACGGGAGGAAACCAATGGTCATCCAGAGCAAGTTTCGCCATATCGCAACAACTTTCGTTGCTGCTGCATCCCTTTCTGTCATGGCGCATGCCGCCAGCGCACAGGAATATGAACTCAATTACGGTCACATGAATTCGCCGACCTCTGTTGTCGGCATGCAGGCTGACTGGTTGGCCGAGGAAATCGCCAAAAACACCAACGGTGCGGTCAAGATCGACGTTTATCCGTCATCCCAGCTTGGCAAAATCCAGGAACTCGCCGAAGGCGTTTCCATGGGCGCCATCGCGCTGTCGCACAACACCGCTGGTGCGCTGAGCTCGCTTTATGAAGATTTCGGCGTACTTGATACCCCGTATCTGTATCGTGATTACGACCACCTGATGAATGTGGTTGATATCAACTCGCCCGTCATGGAAGAGCTGAACCAGGGGCTGATCGACAATACCGGCATGCGCGTTTTGTATGCTTTCTATTTCGGCACCCGTCAGCTGACCGCTGATCGCGCGATCAAAACGCCGGCTGATCTTTCGGGCGTTAAAATCCGCGCCATTCCGTCGCCGGTTTACCTGACCGCGGTCGAAGGCCTTGGTGCCGCCCCGGTTCCGGTTGACTGGTCAGAAGTACCGACCGCACTTGCCACCGGTATCGTTCAGGGCCAGGAAAACCCGGTCAACGTGGCTGTCGATCACAAGCTTTATGATGTTCAGTCGCACATGATGCTGACCGGACATATCTCAGCCGCTGAAATCGTCGTGATCAACGAAGACCTGTGGCAGAGCTTCCCTGACGACATCAAGGAAGGCATTGCCAAGGCAGCCGAGACGGTGCGCATGAAAGCGTCCCAGACGATCCTTGATAAAGAGGCAGGCGATCTTGCCAAGCTCAAAGAAGCTGGCATGACCATCATCGGTCCGGATGACGGCCTTGATGTTGCGGCCTTCCGTGCAGGCGTTGAAAAGCTTGTGCACGAACGCTTCGACGACAAATTCGGCAAATATTACGAGCAGATCTCTGCTGTAAAATAAGCAGGATCGATCGTCTTCGGGCGGCATCGGGGAACGACACGTTCAGGGATGCCGCCCGTTTTTTCCAAGCCTTTGTTTTCAGGTATCGTGATGCCTTACAGGAACTCCCCGATATATAAGGGGCTGGACCGGATATGCCGGGTTCTGACCGCCTTTTCCATGGTGATGCTGGCTTTGATGTCAGTCCTGGTGGTTGGTCAGGTCATCTTGCGCAACTTCTTTGATCTTGGCCTGCCCTGGGCGGATGAGCTGTCGCGCATTGCCAATATAGCCCTGGTGTTTTTCGCGGTCCCGGCACTCATGCTCCATAACCGTCACATCGCAATTGATCTGCTGTTCAGTGCACTTGGCGCACGCGGCAAGGCGATTTTGCGGTTTGCCAATTACGCGCTGATTACCGCCTTTTCCGCGATATTCCTGTTTGGTCTTTTTAAATTTGTGATGCGTGCGGGCAAGTTCACCACCCCCTCGCTTTCTATGCCCAATTACGCGGTTTATGCGCCTGTCGTAATCGCCATCGTGCTGTTGCTCGCCGTTGCGCTGTATCGCCTGATTTCGCGGACCGAGCCGGTCACGGAATATGACACTGATGACGGCGGCAACGCGATTGCCGAAGCAATTGAACAAGAAATGGCAGCAAGCCAACGCCCGGAGGATACCCGCAAATGATGAGCGCAACCCTCCTTATCCTGTTTCTGGCATTGATGATCATCCGCCTGCCGATTGCGGTCTGCCTTGGCCTGTCATCTGCGGTTGTCATGATCCTGTTTAACCTGCCGATGACGGTTCTGGCCCAGCGCACGGTCAATGCCCTGGATTCCACCCCGCTTCTGGCCGTCCCGCTGTTTATCTTTGCCGCCAACCTGCTCAGCCTGTCGGGTGTCACCAACCATCTGTTCGAGCTTGTCCGTATGATGGTCGGCTGGATCCGGGGTGGCACCGCACAGGTCAGTGTTCTGGTCAGCCTGATCTTTTCGGGCGTGTCGGGTGCGGCCCTGGCTGATATTGGCGCTCTTGGCGCGGTTCAGATCAAGATGATGCGCAAGCAGGGCTATTCGGCCGAGTTTGCATCGGGCATCACCATGGCAGCGGCCACCATTGGTCCGATCTTCCCGCCCAGCATTCCGATCATTATTTTTGCCTCTGTTGCCAATGTGTCGGCGGTGAAGCTTCTGATTGCCGGTATTGTGCCAGCCGTTCTGATCACCGCCCTTTTGATGCTGCAGGTCGGCGTGATGGCACGCATCTACAAGCTGCCGCGCGATGAAGTGAAATTCAACATCGCGGCCTTTGCCCGCAAGTTCGTGATTTCCCTGCCGGCCCTTGCCGCCCCGGTCATTCTGATTGGCGGTCTGGTATCGGGTTATTTCGGCCCGACCGAAGTGGCCGGTGTCACCGTGGCCTATGCGCTTTTGATCGGCAAATTCATCTATCGCCAGCTTGATCTCAAACGCGTCCTGACCGCAGCCCGCGACAGTGTCGATGCGACGGGCAGCGTTCTGTTTATCGTTTCCACCGCGGCCCTGTTTGCCTGGGTCCTGACCATGGATCGCCTGCCAGCAACGGCAAGTGAGTTCCTGCTTGGGCTTTCGAGCGATCCGCTGGTGCTGCTTCTGATTGTCAATGTGCTGTTGCTGGTGGTGGGGATGTTCCTTGAATCCATCGCAGCCATCCTGATCATCGCCCCGATCATTACGCCTGCGATGACGGCCGCCGGTGTTGATCCGCTGCAGCTTGGCATTGTCTTTGTGCTTAACCTGATGATCGGTCTTCTGACCCCGCCGGTTGGCATGAGCCTTTATATGGTCAGCATCATCGCCAAGATGCCGCTGCACCGGGTGATCCGCGGCGCCCTTCCCTTCCTGTTACCGCTGTTTTTGTCGCTGCTCGCAGTGACCTGCATACCGGCAATCTCTGTCTGGTTGCCCAACATTCTGGATTAAGTGAGGAACTATGAGCAGATTTCTTGGTGAAATTCGCCAGCTGGGTTACGTCGTGCCCGATATCGAGGCCGCCATGGAATATTGGTCGGAAACGATGGGTGTCGGCCCCTGGTATTACAACCCGAAAGTTCCGATCGAGGATTACCGTTATGACGGTCAGTCCTATGAGGTCCATAACTCTGTGGCCCTTGCCAATTCCGGCTATGTCCAGGTCGAACTGATCCAGACGCGCAACGATGCGCCGTCGATGTATCGTGACTTTCAACAGGCGGGCAATACCGGCCTGCAGCACGTCGCCTATTGGACTGAAAAGTTCGATGACGACCTGGCGCTGATGGAAAGCCAGGGTTTCAAGGTCAAGATGAGCGGCAAGGTCGGCGACAATGGGCGCTTTGTCTATTTCGACAAGGAAGACCATCCGGGCACCGTGATCGAACTTTCCGAAGTTGTCGGTCCGAAAGGCCGCCTGTTCAAATCCATCTATGAAGCCTCCATCGACTGGGATGGTGCTGATCCGATCCGTCCGTTCCCGTCGCTTTCGGAAATCTGAGCCATGGACCTGATCGAAGCCCGTTACCTTATCGAAACCCCGATGGCCCCGGAAAAGATCGCCGGCATCATGGCCGGTGAGCAAAGCAGCGGCACGTTTGTGCGCGTTGCCGGGGAAACCGACGAGCTGCGCGAACGTTGTGCGGCCCGCATTCTGGGCATCCGTGAACTGACCCCGGTCAACCAGCCAAGCCTTACGAGTGCCTATCTTGAGGCGCGCGGGGTCAAGGGCCCCTATCGCCGGGCGGAAATCCGCATCGGGTTCCCGACGGGCAATATCGGGCGCAATCTGGCAACGCTGGCCTCCACGGTTTCGGGCAATCTTTATGATCTGGGTGAGATCACCGGCCTTAAGCTGATTGATGTCACCGTGCCCAAGTCCTATCGCGATCTTTATGACTATCCGGTGGCTGGCACCAAGGGCACGCGCGATCGCATGAGTGTCCATGGCCGCCCGTTCTTTGGCACCATCATCAAACCGAATGTCGGTTTGCGCAGCCACGAGATCGCCGATCTTGTCGATCAGTTGTGCGAAGCCGGTGTTGATTTCATCAAGGATGACGAAATCTGTGCCAACCCGGAAAGCGCGCCGCTTGCGGAACGTATTCCGGCCGTGATGGATCGGGTACGGCGTTATCGCGACAAGACCGGTCGTGATGTAATGATTGCCTTTAACATCACCGATGAAACCGATGCCATGCGCCGCCATGCCGATCTGATCGCAAAGGAAGGCGGGTCGTGCGCGATGGTCAGCATGAACTGGGCCGGTCTTTCCGCCCTTCAGACCTTGCGCAAATCCACCAACCTTGTCCTGCATGGGCATCGCAACGGTTTTGGTGCGCTGTCGCGTCATCCGCTGATCGGGATGAGCTTCCCGGCCTATCAGACGCTCTATCGTCTGACCGGGATGGATCACATGCATGTGCATGGCATGGGCGGCAAATTCTGTGACGATGACAGCGAAGTCGCCGCATCGGCCGAGCTGTGCGCCAAACCGCTTGCCGAGGGCAATGGCGACGAGGACCGCGTTCTGCCGGTCTTCTCATCGGGCCAGTGGGCCGGCACGGTTCCAGCCACGTACGAGGCCGTCGGATCGGCTGATTTCATGTTCCTTGCCGGTGGTGGCATTCTCGCCCATCCGTCTGGACCTGCGGCCGGTATCACCAGCCTGCGTCAGGCATGGGAAGCCTGCGAAGCCGGGATCAGCCTTGAAAAACATGCCAAGGACAACAAAGCCTTGGCCGAGGCGCTATCGTTTTATGGGGCGCGAGGCTGACGATGACCAAGTTCATTTTCTGTGCCGATGATTTCACCGGGGCATCCGATACCCTTGCAACAGTGGCCCGTTCCGGCCTGTCTGCACGGCTATATCTGAGTGCCCCGCAATCCGAAGCCGCAGAAAATGAAACCGGTCACGGGTCGCTTGGTCCCGACCTTGGCAGCCTTGATGCCTTTGGGGTTGCAACGTCACTTCGTGCTTTGGGGGTCGAAGACGGCGTTGCAACCATTTCTCCGCTGGCCGAACACCTCAAATCACCCGCCTGCAACCTGTATCATTTCAAGGTCTGCTCGACCTTTGACAGTTCGCCCACCACTGGCAATATCGCAACCATTGCTGATCACTATGCCAAGGCGGTCGGTGCGCCGTGGAAAGCGATCATTGGTGGGCAGCCGTCACTGAGACGCTTTTGCCTGCTGGGCAACCTGTTTGCCGGGGCGGGTGATGGCAAGATTTATCGCATTGATCGCCATCCGGTCATGGCGAAGCACCCGGTCACCCCGATGGATGAGGCCGACCTGTGTCGCCATCTGGCCAAGCAGGGCTGGACCAATGTCGGCCTGATTGATTTCACCATCATCCGCAAGGGTCGCGTGACCCTGGTCAATGAAATCCGCCGTCGCATCGCGAGTGGGGAAACCGAAACCCTGTTTGACGTGACAGAGGCAACCGACCTTCTGACCATTGGCGAAGCCCTTGGTGAGATTACGGCCGACATGCCCGTACTTTGCGTCGGCGCAAGCAGCGTCGCACAGGCGATGTTCCCGTCCTTTGAGACGGCCAATGATCCCACGCCGAAACCCAGCCGGCGCGAAGGCCCGGTCTTTGCCTTTGCCGGCAGCCGATCATCGTTGACCTCCGATCAGGTGGCACACGCCAAGGCCTATGAAAAACGCAATGTGCGTCCGACCGACCTGCTTGATCCGAAGGCCACCGCAAAGCTGCGTGATGAATGCCTATCAGTTCTGGCATCGAACAAGAACCTACTGGTCGCGCTAACTGATGATCGCGATCATGATATAGCAAGCCACGATCTGGCACGTGCCAGTGCGGATTTCATCAGCGACATAGCCAACGAAATCGCCCTTGGGTTCCTTCTGATTGCCGGTGGCGATACCTCAAGCCTGGCAGTGCAGAAACTGGGCATCGACAGCCTGTCTTTCGCGGCTGATTTCGATGCCGGTGCTCCGATCATTCGCGCCCATTCAACCCGCACCATTCTTGACGGTATGCCGATGCTGCTTAAAGGCGGGCAGATGGGCAAACCGACCCTGTTTGACAATATCGCAGCCCTGCCCGTCAAAGGCGCTTGAAACCGGGCTGTCTCAGGAATTAATTCCTTTCGCTTGGCGCTTGGCTCCTGCTAGGATGCGCCATGATCCGACATCAACAAATTTGGGCTGCCCTTGACCAGATTGCAGAGGACCATGGTTTGACACCGTCTGGACTGGCAAGACTGGCGCAACTGGACCCGACCACATTCAATCGGTCCAAGCGCACCACCGCCCAAGGCAAGGCACGCTGGCCCTCGACCGAAAGCATTTCCAAGGTGCTTTCCGTCACCGATGTCAGCTTCCGTGAATTTTCCGAACTGGTCGATGGCAACGGGGCCGGGCGCATTCCCGTCATCGGCTTTGCCCAGGCGGGTAATCGCGGCTTTTTTGATGATGCCGGATATCCCGTTGGCGGTTCATGGGAAGACATCACCTTCCCGGCCCTGCATGACCCGACCGCCTATGGGTTGCGCATATCAGGGGAATCCATGGCACCGGTTTTTCGCGATGGTGATCTGATCATTGTCAGCCCGGCATCAAACATCCGCCCCAAGGACCGCGTGGTTGTCAAAACCGTGGACGGCGAAGTCATGGCCAAGGAACTTGTCCGGCGCGGCGCGCTGGGTGTGGAGCTGAAATCCTTTAATCCGGACTTCGAAGACCGCTTTGTTCCCGCCGATCAGATTGACTGGGTGGCGCGGGTTTTGTGGTGCAGCCAGTAAACCTGTTTCCATTGAACAGATAACCACATTCGATCAATGGTCTATTCAAATCGGGCGCGCGACATATTACATTAAACCTGATCAATAAAAATCCGGCTGGTACCTTATGGGAAAAGGAAGAACCGTTTGACGCTGCAGCGCCATCACATTGTGCGTTATCTGGTAATTATCCTTGCCTATTTCGTCACGGGTTATGCCGCTATTCATCTGCCGTTCTTTGCGACCAGCATCACACTGATCTGGCCGCCAGCGGGCATCATCCTTGCTGCGCTGGTGTATTGGGGATGGCGCTATTTCCCGGCGGTTTATATCGGGGCGTTCCTGTTAAACATTGTCATTGCCCAAACAATTGGTGCGATGATCTTTGTCGCCGTGGGCACGACGCTGGCCGCCGTGATCCCCGCCATTCTCATTTCGCGCTTTGCCGGGCGATATCCCTTTGCCCGTCTGCGCGATATCGCGATCTACCTTCTGGCAGGTGGGCTACTTGGCCCGGCGCTTAGTGCGACTTTTGGCGCGTTGAATGTCAGCTTCTTTGACGTTGGTAACTTTGACCGGTTCGAGTTGGTTTGGCAGGGCTGGTTCAAGGGCGATGTGATTGGCGCCCTTGTTGTTGGTCCGTTGGTCTTGCGCCTGTTCAACTGGCGTATCAAACCGCGCCCGATCATGCATTACTGGGAACTGGGCTTTATCGGTCTCGCCTGTGTGGTTCTGGCATCCGCCGTACAAACCACGCCGCTGACCGCCCGCCCGGAATTTCTGTTTATCTTTGTCTCCCTGCCCTGCGTGATCTGGGGCACGATCCGCTATGGCCTTTTAGGTGCTGTTGTCACCAATGCCCTGATTGCCGGCGATGTCATTGCGTTTGCCGCCCTTGGCAACTCGACCTTTGCCGGGATTGAGCTGCAATCAGGCATTAGCAATCTGTTTGGCTATCTGATTGCAAGCTCAGTCGGCGCCTTGTTGCTTGCCGTGGGTCTGGAACGCATTGCAACGGTGACCATGCGTGCGCGCGATGGCAGGCTGTCGGGCGAAGTCCACCGCCTGCGTCGTGCCTTGGCGGTCCTGATCGGTGTGATCGGGTTCGGAGTTTCGGGTTTTGCTGGCTGGTACACCTATACCCAGCTTGAAGAGGCCGACCGTCTGACCACCGAACAATATCGCTTGGCGTTTGAGGCGTCGCTTCGTGAAGAACTTGGCCGCGCCACCGATGCGCTGATAGCAGTCCGCACACTGTTTGATGTGCATGGCAGTGTGTCTGCGACCACCTATGACGCCATGGTCGCCCCCTGGATCAACCGACGTCCGGGCGTTGCCGCCCTTGAATGGGCGCCGCATGTTGAACGACGCGCTCGCATCCTGGTCGAAGAAACCGCCGAACTGCGCGGGGTTAAAAACTTTGCCATCCGCGAAGTCATTGATGGCGTCACCCGCCCGGCCGAGGAACGCGATAGTTACTACCCGGTCTTTTATGTCTTCCCGCGTTCGGGCAATGAGCAGCGCGTCGGCTTTGACCTTGCCAGCGAACCGGCGCGCAAACGCGCGCTTGAAACCGCGATCAAGACCAATAACGTCACCCTGACCCAGCCGCTTAATTCCGTGCAGTCAAATGCATCGCTTGTTTCATCCCTTGCGTTTCTGGCTGTGGAAAATCGCCGCGATCCGGATGGCCCGCCGCTGGGCATTGCGGTCGGGGTGCTTCGGATTACCGACATGATTACGCGTGCGGCCCGGGTGGCGCGCATTCCCCTTGATTACGCCCTGCATCTTGCCGATGCCAAGACAGAAGGCCGGGCCGGGTTGCTCTATTCATCAAATGATGCTCAAGGCGCACTGGATGAGATCGAGGCGGAGCTTGCCATTCCGTTCAATCCGAACATTTCGAATTTCACGTTCGGCTATCGTGACTGGACGATCCTTCTGCATCATCAGAACAAAGGTTATAACACGCTGGTCTATTGGCAGCCCTGGGCGATCTTTGTCTTTGGCAGCACGATCAGTGTCCTGCTTCTGATTTATCTGCGCTCGCTTAACCGCACGGAGAAACACATTGTCGATCTGGTCACGACCCGAACGGCTGAGCTCGAAGATGCGCGTGCTGCCGCCGAAAACGCCATGAACCAGGCCCAGCAGGCCGACCGTGCGAAATCGGAATTCATCGCCCATATGAGCCACGAATTCCGATCCCCGATGACGTCCATTCTGGGCTATACGCAACTGGCATCTGACAGTCTGGACAAGGACGGCACCAACAATACCGACACACTGCGTAATTACCTCACGACCATTCGCGGCGCCGGTCGGCATGTTCTGTCGCTGATCGGTGATATCCTTGATATCTCCAAGATCGAGGCGGGCAAACTAGTCCTTGAAGAAGCGCCGCTTGATCTGCACCATCTGTGTGAAGAGGTGGTCTCGATGATGCTGGTGCCAGCACGCGCGCAGGAAAATACGCTGGAACTTGATATTGATCCCAAGCTGCCGCGCCATGTCATTGGCGATACGGTCCGCCTCAAACAGGTCCTGACCAACCTTGTTTCCAACGCCATCAAGTTCACCAAATATGGCAAGGTGCAGGTATCTGCTGTCCCGCTTCAGATTGACGAAGACAAAGTCTCCTTCCGCATTTCTGTTCGTGATGAGGGGATTGGCATTCCGCGCAACAAGCTTGATGCGATCTTTGATGCCTTTACCCAGGTCGATACCACCACGACCCGCCGCTATGGCGGCACCGGCCTTGGCCTGACGATTTGTCAGCGCATGGTTCGAGAAATGGGCGGCATGGTTAAGGTCGAAAGTCAGGAAGGCAGCGGCAGTACATTCTGGTTTGATTTGACCCTGCCGCGCAGCACCGCAGAAGCCGTTGCCGAGCATGACGGTCAGGCCCTGCACGCCCAGGATCAGGAAACCGCGCCCGATCAGGCCGAACAGGTTCAACCCGGCACCTGGAACCTGCTCCTGGTCGAGGATATCGAGATCAACCGCATCCTTGCCCAGAAACTGCTTGAACAGCAGGGCCACACGATTACCACCGCCGCAGACGGCCAGATTGCGCTTGATATCCTTGCCGCGACCGATTTCGATGCGGTTCTGATGGATCTGCATATGCCGGTTCTCGATGGCATCGAAGCCACCCGGCGCATTCGCATGTTTGAAGACCCGGTCAAGGCGACCATTCCGGTCCTCGCCCTGACCGCCGATATCTCAAACGACAATCTCGAAACCTTCCAGGAGACCGGCTTTGATGCATATTGCACCAAGCCGCTTGATATCGAGATGATTGACGCCGAGCTGGCCCGCCTGACCCACCGCAAACTGGAACATCGCAAGGGCACAAACGACCCGAGCAACGCCTGATCGGGCAATCCTATTTACTGACGCCGGTCATACACCGGAGTTCCTCGGCGACATTCGGCCCGGCGGTCAGGATTGGCGCGCCGTCTTCAAGCGCATTGGGCACACCAAGATAATCATTGGCCCAACCGCCTGCTTCCTGCATCAGAAGGATGCCGGCCATGCAGTCCCAGGGATTGATGTGCGGCTCGTAATAGCCGATCAAACGCCCGGCCGCCGCATAGGCCATCGAAAGCGCGCCCGATCCGTTGCGCATAAAGATGCCCTTGCGATCGAGAAGGTCCTTGATAAAGGGCGTGATCGCGTCACTTGTCGTGCGATGTGACATGCCAAGTCCCATCGGCCCGTCACCAACGGTTTTGACATCGCTTGCCTTGATCGGTTCACCATTTACAAACGCACCTTCGCCGCGCTTTGCGGTAAACAGTTCATCACCGACAGGCTGATAGATCAGGGCAAGCTCGATCTTGCCTTTGACGACAAGGCCGATGGAAATGCACCAGCTTGGCATCTGATTGACAAAGCACGCCGTGCCATCAATCGGGTCAATCACCCACAGGCAGTCATTATCACCCTTCTCGATGCCCATTTCCTCGCCAAGGAAGCCATCCTCGGGAAAGCTATCGCCGATCTGGTCGCGAATGATCGCCTCGACATTCTTATCGGCGATACTGACCATATCGAGCGGGTTTTCCTTGGCCTCGACCTCAAGATCGCCAGCCGTACCGTCAAAATATTCCATGGCGCGTTCGCCGGCATGGCGGATCACATCACGGGCATGCTCAAACCGCGCGTCGAGATCAAGTTTGATGTCATCACCCATCATGTATTCCTTTCAAAGCGCCGATCAGCCTCAATGCCCGGTCGGCAGAAAACGTCTCGAAATCAATCATCTATAGAAAAACCTATCGCATAAGTTGTTGCAAGCTTTCATGACATTTCAAAGGCGGTTGGAAGCGCGATGTTTTCTTTGACCATCCTTGGGCAAAACTCCTATGCTATGCGCCGCTTGAACAGCCGCCCCACAGGCGCCTTCCCCGGATAGAATCAGGAGCATTAAAATGGGTCACGCCGCCACCGATAGCACTGTCACCACCTGGACCTGGCATCAGGGTCAATGGCACGAAGGCAATCCCAACATCATGGGTCCGCAAACCCACGGTGTCTGGATGGCCTCGACCGTGTTTGACGGCGCGCGCCGCATGAACGGCAAAATGCCCGACCTGTATCCGCATTGCGCACGTGTGATCCGCTCGGCCGAACTGATGGGCATGAAACCGGCTATCACCACCGATGAAATCGTCGCCCTGGTCAAGGAAGGCGTGCAGAAGTTCGACCCGGAACTGGCCCTATACATCAAGCCGATCGTCTTTGGCGGAGAGGGCTTCATCGCGCCGACGCCCGAAAGCGCACAGTTCGTGCTGTGCATCTCGGTTACCGAAATGCCCGAAGCCATCCAGACCGGCTTTAGCGCCTGCAAATCAAGCTTCCGCCGCCCGTCACCGGAAAGTGCCCCGACCGAGGCCAAGGCATCCTGCCTTTATCCCAATGTCGGCCGTGCTGTGACCGAGGCAACCGGTGCTGGCTTTGACACCGGTGTGATGCTCGACCCCATCGGCAATGTTGCCGAGTTTTCCTATGCCAACCTGTTCTTTGCCAAGGACGGTACGGTTTATACCCCGGCGATCAATGGCACGTTCCTCAATGGCCTGACCCGTCAGCGCGTGATCAAACTGCTTCGCGAAGATGGCGTCGATGTCGTTGAAAAGACCTGCAAATACGAAGAACTCGAAGCCGCTGACGAGATCTTTGGTACCGGCAACTATTACAAGGTCGCACCGTGCGTCAAACTCGATGACCGCAACCTGCAGCCCGGCCCGATCACCCGTCGTGCGCAGGACCTTTACATGACGTTTGTTGACGCCAGCGAAGACTGATCACGCATTCCATCACCACAAATGAAAACGGGCCGGATATCCGGCCCGTTTTTTTGTGTTCAAGCGATTTACTGCTGCGGCAGCGGCTGGGGAATTGGATTGCCCGCGACATACGGGTACTTGGCAAAGATTGATGCCACCGCGGCCCGCACGGTTTCATTCGGGGCTTCGCGCACCGCACTGGTCACGCGCGAAATTGCGGTTCCTTCCCACACCATCTGACGGGTACGGCGATCTACCAGATCGATGTTCAGCGTGCCTTCGGTGTAGCTATCGACATAACCCGGCTCGACATAACCCGGCCAGCCGACATACATCCCGCTGCGATAGCCATAATACCCGCCCATGTAGACCGGCGGTGACGAGCGGGTCTTTTCCTGGGTCTTGAGATGGAAATTGATCAACAGGTCCGGGTTGTGGATATCAAGCTGATAACCACGCGACACCATCGCCAGATTGATCGCATCCTCAATCCGCTGACCTGACAGGGTTTTATATTCTGCCTCGGCATCCTTGCCAGCACCGTCGACAAAGGCAAACGTCCTGAACTGCCCGAAATCGGCGGCCGGATCGGCATCGGTATAGATGCGCGGCCCGCTGGCACATGCGCTCAGAACCATTGCCATCGCCCCGACCAGCGCAAATTTTACTGTTCCAAGCCCGATCATTGCCCGTGTCCTTTATCGTTTGGCGCGGCCTGTGACGCCGCTGCTCTGATAATAGTATGACGTTTCAGGGCATTGATTTCATCATCAGAAAATGAACTGATCATGGCAGAACAACCAAAAGCTGCAGATTTTTGTGATCAATCCTGATCCAGCGGGTTGCTTGCCAGTGCCTTGGCAAACCCGACACCGACCAGCCCGGCGATATGGCATTGCGGTTTACGATCGGCCTGATCAGCCACCAGCTTTCCGAAATCCCGGACAAAGCCGGTACGGGGATAATCGCGCAGGATTTTTGCCCGGACATCGGGGTGGATATTCATCACCTGCATGCCGACCACATCGACCCCGGCACCCAGATGAAGAAGCAACCCTTCCGGGTCGCGCGGACCGGTGTGACAGACGGCCGAATGCAGGGCCATGGCTTCGTGGATGATATCGGCCTTTTCAGGGTCATAGTCCTGCTGACCAAGCCAGCGATGGGCGCACCCGGCGGCCTCGACCTCAAACGATCCCGGTCCATCACATTCGGGGGATGCCAGTGAAATATCATGCAGGATGCTTGCGATATAAAGCATTTCGCGGTCAAAGCGCACGTTGTGATAATCGGCCAGCGTCACACCAAAGGCGAAGCTGCGCAGTCCGTGATATTGCACGAAATCCGGCTGCAGGCTGGCCGCCCATGCAGTTGCCTTTTGCGCCATGGCACTATCAGGCACGCCAAGACGATCCAGCACGGCGCGATCAGGTCGCCCGATCCCGATTGATTGGCGCAGCGCATAGAACTTGTCGCGAATGCCAAGCCGGACAAAGTTGAAAATCAAAGCTGCCTTGGGATCACGCCCAAGAGCTGTGGTCAGTGCGCGGGGCATGGCAGGCACTTTCATGTTTTGGAAAAACGGGTGGCAGATCCGGAAAGGGTTGGCTTAGTTCCTGCCGATCAACGCATCTGCCGTCTGGCGCAGATCATTGATCTCGTCATCAAGTATGGTACGGTCATTCATCGAATGGGCCAACACAATCGCGCCTTGCCAGCGCAGGACAATCCGGCGACCCGCAATCGCGGCACTGTGCGCATCCAGCCCGCCTTCGCGAAGCTGGTCAGCCACCCAGTCGATCAGGGCATCAAACACGCCCTGCCCGATTTTGCGTGCTGGATCGAAATCCGCATCGCCGGGCATATCAAGCATCAAGCGCGCCAATGGGCAGCCATGACTGACGCGCCTTGGCGTCATGGCATCAAGATAATCAAAGAAAACCGATAACCGATCCCCGACCGCACCCTTGGATTTGATGCTGTCGAGAAGCGGGATGAACTCGCCTTGCATGGTTTCAAGGGCTGCCTGCGCCAGGTCATGTTTTTTGGGAAAGCGGTAAAACACCCCGCCGGCGGGCAACCCGGCCTCGTTCGCAACCGATTGAATGGTAGCCGCGTGATAGCCATCACGCCAGATCACATTCATTGCCGCACGGGCAAGCTTTTGCCGCTTCTCTTCGGGTTTCAGCTTTGAGGCCATGACCATCACCGTCAATTAAGTAAGTTAACTCACTTACTACTGATTATAACTATCTGTCAATCGCCTTTTCATCGTCTTATTCCGGCGTTACGCATGCACAGATGTTTGAAAGCCGAGCGCGTGGCGTGTATCAATAAACACATCGGACACGCGCCTAAACGGCACAAAACCAACAACATGATGCGGAGCAACCGTGAAAAACAATCAATTCACCCTTGCCGATATCCGAAATGCGGTATCGGCCGGCGTGCTCAGCGAAGAAGCCTTTGCACGGCTCGAAGGGTATCTGGCGGAGCAAACCCAGGAATCACCTGAAACAGAAAAATTCACCCTGTTTCGCGGCATGAATGACATCTTCAGTGCGCTAGGCATATGCGCCCTTACCATCGGCTGGTTTGTGCTGTGGGGATTGCTCGCCAATGGTCCGGCCTTCTGGATCGCACCGCCGCTTGCGATGATCGCCTATGTTGCGTTGGCGGAATATATCGCCGGCAAACTCAAGGCGTCCCTGCCCTCGATCGCCATCATGGCCGCCCTAGGTGCGACGCTGATGATCTATGCGGTTGCGCTTTACATGTCCTTTGCCGGACCGACCGGGCAGCTATCAGACCTTGATACGGTGATTGATTTCGGCCAGCGGTCAATGAATGTTCTGGTGTTTGTTGCTGTCATCGGCTTTGCCTTCCAGCTGGGCTTTTTCCTGCGCTATCGTCTGCCGGTATCCTTTGCGCTGATTGCCGCAGGTATCGTCGGTGTCTTCTGGACGGCCCTTTTGGCAACCTTTGGCCCGGCGGCAGAGCCCTACATTCCCTATCTGATCACCGCCACGGGTATCTTGCTGCTCGCCCTTGCGATTTTTATCGACAGCCGCGACCCCAACCGGGTCAATGGCTGGGCAGAATGTGCGTTCTGGCTGTATGTCTTTGGCGCACCGCTGACCATCCATTCGATTGCCGCAACGTTCGAGGCTGCCCCGCTTGCCATGATCCCGGTGATCATCATTGCGATGTTGCTCTCCCTCATTCTGGATCGCCGGTCGCCCATCATCAGCGGCCTGATCTATGTCGGCTATCTGCTGCAATCGGGCTTTGAAGGTGCCGCCATCGATCCGTCCATGACCATCGTTCTGGTCTGCTTCATTGTTGGCGGACTGGTGATGGCCTTCGGGGTTGGCTGGCAACGCGCACGCCATATGTTGTTGGCCCCGTTTGAACACCATCCACTGCGGCGTTATCTACCGCCAAGTTGATCAGGTGGCGTCGCGATACCAACATAACAAAGGCCCGTATCAAGACGACGCGGGCCTTTGTGGATCCTAACACCGAAAAATCAGCGCTATCGTGAATTTTCCAGCCTTACTTGATCGCAAGGATATCGAAGTTCTTGATATTGGGGACAACACCGTTTTCCCAGCCACCATTGACAAGTTCGGAAGATTTTTCATTCAACAGTCCTGCGACACGACCGGCAAAATGTGCGTCGCGACCGGCTTCACCGGAAAAAATGTCAAAGATTGCAAAGGTGGTTTCATCGATCTGCAACCCTACCCAGAACAATGTTGCGGGTTCGGTTTGCCTGACAATTGGCCCGGCGGCTTTTAACAGGGCGGCAAGTTGTGCGCTCTGCCCCGGCGCGGCTTCAAGCTTGATAAATGTCGCGGTTGTCGCGGTGTAAAGATCAACAGCGTCCTTTGCCGATAGCACATTGGCATTGTTGATATTGGCAACGACGCCGGCATCCCAGCCGCCATCAACCAATTTATCGGCATTTTGTTTCAGGGCACCGGCGACACGACCGGCAAAATGTGCGTCCCGTGCCTTTTCATCCACAAAGACATCAAAGATTGCCAACGTATCCTGCGCTTGCAGGGCGAACCAAAGTTTCGTTCCTGGTTCGGTTTCTTCCACCAACGGTGCCGCATTGGTCAAAAATTCCGCAAATGCTTGCGCTTGACCGGGCGCTGCGGGCATTTCGATAAAGCTGGCCGTCTCGTTATTCATGGCATTTTCCTGTGCATATCCAACGGTTGTCGTGCTGATAACAACCAATGCCGATAGTATCTGAAGGATTGTCGCTTTCATGATCTACTCCTGATTTGGATTTCAGCGGCTCGTGTTGCGCAATAACCTTGTCCCACAGCAAGCCGTCTCAGCGCCAATTCCGATACCCTATTTTACGATAGGCATTGACTATGCACATCGTCCCATAGACCCTGTTTGAATACGCAATATTGGGAGGCCACCATGGAGATGAACCAAGTTCGCTATTTCCTAGCCGTTTGCGAACATCGCAATTTCACGCACGCTGCCAATGCATCCAACGTGTCCCAACCTTCGCTGACAACATCCATCAAAAAGCTTGAA
Organism: Thalassospira sp. HJ; assembly: GCF_000948415.1. Lineage (GTDB taxonomy): Bacteria > Pseudomonadota > Alphaproteobacteria > Rhodospirillales > Thalassospiraceae > Thalassospira. Next base: position 160,673 of record NZ_JYII01000019.1, read on the forward strand.
GAAGAATTGGGTGGTGCCTTGTTCATCCGTGACCGGGCGGGTTGCCGCCTGACACCACTTGGAAAACTTATCAAACCAAGACTGACAAAGGTTCTTGTCGAGACCCGGGAAGCAAAGGCAGAAGCCATCCGGCATGCAAGGCTTGAAAGAGTTCCCATAAGCATTGGCATTGGAGAAACCATTGGCCAAAATGCTATTTCCAAAGCCGTTGAACAGTTCAGAACCCGCCTGCCGCAGGCCGAGATTGAATTGATTATTCAGCCATCCGAGTTGCTGTTTTCAGGCCTTCGGAGCGGAGATTTCGACATCGTCATCACGGCCGAAAATGTCAGCCCCGCACTTTATCGCATAGACCATCTCTATCGAGAGACCTACAAGGTCGTCGTCGCGCATGACCACCCGTTAACCCAATTGGATGGCATTTCACTCGCAGACCTTGCCAAGGTCAATATGCTCGACAGGCCAAATTGCGAGATGCGCGATACGCTCCATGAAACCTGTGCAGATCAGGGACATACGCTTTATGCAGCATATCGTTCAAATCGTGTTGATTGGCTGATTGACCTTGCCCGTCAGGGGTGGGGGGCTGTCATTTTACCGATAACTGCAATCCCGGCGGATAGCAGCCTTGTATCGCTTCCGATTATTGGGATGGAAATCGAACGCGATGTGGTGGCCTTGCGTTATCGACATCAGGTATCAAGGCCAGAAACAAAAGAACTGGTCAAAGAAATTTCACGCAACCAGTTTCAGTCAATTCTTTAAAATCAAAGCGATTTCCGATTAAAGCTTTGTAATGATTTCCTGATCACCCAAACGAAAAAAGGCCCGCATCATTGCGATGCGGGCCCTTGTCATTTCAAAATAAGGCCGCAGCCTATCAGACGTTAAGGTCTTCACCCTCCAGCGCACGGTCGATCAAGGCAACGCTTTCATCAAGACCGTAAAGCGCGATGAAGGAACCCATGCGCGGGCCCTGTTCCTGACCAAGCAGCACTTCGTAAAGCGCTTTGAACCAGTCGCGCAGGTTTTCGTAATTGTGGTTTTTACCCACGGTGAAAACTTCGGTCTGGATGTCGGACGGATCAGTACCCGGTGCGACTTTCGACAGGGCATCGCGCAGGTCCTTAAGGGCGGCCTGCTCTGCCTCAGTCGGGGCGCGGTACGATTTCGCCGGTTTGACGAAGTCACGGTAATAGTTGATCGCATAGCCGACCAGCTTATCAAGATACGGCGCGGTTTCCGGCGTCGCACCGGTGGCATAGCGCGAAATGAACTTCCACAGCAGGTCACGATCATCGGTGTTACACACCGAAACCAGGTTCAGCAGAATGCCGAACGACAACGGAATGTCGCGATCCGGCGCGGTACCGGCATGAATGTGCCAGGCCGGGTTCTGCAGGATCTTGGTCGGATCGGTTTCGGTTTTAAGCTTTTCAGCAAAGGTAAGATATTCATCCACGGTTTTCGGGATGACATCGAAATACAAACGCTTTGCAGTTTTCGGCTTCTGGAACATGAACAGCGACAGGCTGTCTTCCGGCGCATATTTCAGCCAGTCTTCCATCGAAAGACCATTACCCTTGGATTTGGAAATCTTCTGGGCGTTCTCGTCAAGGAACAGCTCGTAGTTGAAGCCTTCCGGCGGGGTGCCGCCAAGCGCCTTGACGATCTTGTTGCCGAGTTCGACCGACGGAATAAGGTCCTTGCCAGCCATTTCATAATCAACGCCCAGCGCATACCAGCGCATCGCCCAGTCGGGTTTCCACTGAAGTTTGCACGCACCGCCCGTGACCAGCGTTTCAACAAGCTCGCCGGTTTCCGGGTGCTCATACACGATGCTACCAGATTCCGGCTTAAGCTCGGTCACCTTGGCCATCAAGACCTTGTTGGTGCCCGGCTCAACCGGCATGAACGGGCTATAGGTCGCGCGACGTTCTTCACCAAGGGTCGGCAGCATGATTTTCTGGATCGCGTCATAACGTTCCAGCAAACGCAGGAGTGCCGCGTCAAACATGCCCGAACGATAACATTCGGTCGAAGATTTGAACTCGTACTCGAAGCCAAACCCGTCAAGGAACTCACGCAGCTTGGCATTGTTGTGATGCGCAAAGCTCTCATGGGTGCCAAACGGATCCGGAACGGACGTCAGTGCCTTGCCAAGATGCTCGGCAACCATGTCCTTGTTCGGGATATTGTCCGGGACCTTGCGAAGGCCATCCATATCATCGGAGAAGCAAAACAGCTTGGTCGGGATATCGCACATGGTCTCGAACGCGCGACGGACATAGGTCGTGCGCGCAACTTCACCAAAGGTGCCGATATGCGGCAGGCCCGACGGACCATAACCGGTTTCAAAAAGGACATAACCCTTTTCAGGCGCCTTCTGTTTATACCGCTTGACCAGCTTGCTGGCTTCCTGAAAGGCCCAGACGTTGCTGTTAAGTGCGGCATCTCGAAGATCGGTTGTCATTTTTGAAACCTTGTTTGTCAGTTGGATCGTTGAATTCTCGGGAAATCTTGTTGGGGACAAACCCCTCACACGCGATCACAGGGATCGCATGTTTGCGCGAAGCTATACCCCACTTCGGGCCAAGATCAAGCACCTGTTGCGCATGGCAGCCAAATAATCGCGGAATTGGTGGGGAAAACTGCGGGCTTTATTGCTTTCTCGTTGCGTGAAAAGCCCGGCGCGCGGCTACACGTAAGTGTAGTTGAATTTAGCTGTCCGGAAGCAAATATCCGATTATGGGTTCGCACGCTTAAGTCGATACGATCTTTTTTCATAGAAACATGGGACTGAAGCATAACAAAGAATAAGTCTAATCTAATACCGATGATCAATTTCTAAGCGCAGGCAAACCCGACCGACGAACCAAGCACGAAGACTGGAGTGTATTGATGTCGTTTGGAGAGACCGGTGCCCGGATCACCGAAAACGCCTTTCCGACGGGAAGTCCAGACCAAAGGTTTGAGCGCGTTGTTGAATACGCGCCAAATGCCATGATCCTGATTGGCACTGACGGGACCATGGAAATGGTTAATGCCCAGACGGAAATCATTTTCGGTTATGCCCGTAGCGAGCTGCTCGGCCAACCGATTGAGATGTTGGTCCCGGAACGCTTCCGCGCAGGCCATCCCAATTTGCGTGGCTCCTACACCAATCATCCGAACCCGCGACCAATGGGAGCGGGTCGTGATCTTTATGCGCTGCGCAAGGATGGCAGTGAGTTCCCTGTTGAGATCGGCCTGAACCCGATTTCAGACGGCGAAAACATGCAAATCCTTGCTGCGATCTCCGACATTTCCGAGCGCAAACACCGCGAAGAGCAAATCGCTCGATCGCTGCGGGAAAAGGAAACCCTGCTGTCAGAGGTCCACCACCGGGTAAAAAACAACCTGCAGATCATCCACAGTCTTCTTGATATGCAAACATCCTCGGTGATTGACATTCAGGCCCGAGAGGCCCTGATTGATAGCTGCAACCGCGTGCGGTCAATGGCGCAAATTCACCAGTCGCTTTATCAAAGCGAAGATATCGCCAAGGTCAATTTTGCCGATTTCTGCGAAAGCCTGATTTCTTCCCTGCTTGCGACCTTCAATGTCGATATCACCCGGGTTCGGGTCGAAAGCGATCTGGCCGATGTGCAGCTTGCCATCGATCAGGCGGTTCCGTGCGGCTTGATTGCCAATGAGCTGATCACCAACGCGCTTAAGCACGGCTTCCCCGACGGTGCGGAAGGCCAGATCGAAGTATCGACGAAAATGATTGATGCCGATGTGGTCGAGCTTCGGGTGTCCGATAACGGACGCGGCATGCCCGATAACTTCAAGCTCGGCACCACGGATGGCCTTGGTCTGCAACTGATCGAACTGCTTGTCGATCAGATTGGCGGTGACATTGATGTCCTGACCGATCAAGACACAACCTTCGTCATCACATTCAGGATAGGGAGCTGAATGCGATGACCCATCCCGTCCATGTCATGATTGTCGAGGACGAGCGCATTATTGCGCTACATCTGCGCAAGCAGCTCGAAAAACTGGGATACGAACGCACAAGCGCCCATACCCGCGGCGAGGATGCGCTGGCGGCAATCAATGAAGATCCGCCGGATATCATCCTGATGGACATCCGGATTGACGGCGATATTGACGGCATCGAAACGGCGGCCGGCATTCCGGCAAACCTGATGATCCCGGTCATCTATCTTTCGGCCCATTCCGAAGATGCGACACTGGCGCGCGCTCAGAAAACCCGCCCTTATGGCTATCTGATCAAGCCGTTTTCCGATCGCGAATTGCACGCCACCATCCAGATGGCGCTTGAACGGCGTTCAGCCGAACTGGCCCTGTCGGAAAGTCAGCACCGTTTGTCCCTTGCCATGAATGCCGCGCAGATGAGCTGTTGGGAAATTGATGTCCTGACCCGCCAAATGCACAGCACAGGTCTTGGCAATTTCGAACTGCTTCAGGAAACCGAAACCGTCACTGAAAGCTGGGATGCGTTTCTGGAACGCGTCGCATCCGAAGACCGCGACATGGTCCATAAGGCCTTTGCCTATGCCGTGGGTCATGGCGAGTTTTATGACGTCGTTTTTCGCAGCCTGGATACCGATCAGAATTATCGTTGGCTACGCGCCCGCGGAAAGTCCTTCGGCGACGAGCGCAAGGGATCACAGCGTATCATCGGTATGATGCAGGACATCACCGATCAGCGCCTGACCCAGGACAAACTCCGCGAAGCGATGACGGTATTTGAAACCACCCAGGACGGTATTCTGATCCTTGATCCGGAGCTCAATGTCACCAATGCCAATAAAGCCTATTACCGAATCACGGGCGACACCGAAGAAAACACCCTGAAAAAGCCGCCCTATTTCCTGTCACCCAGCGAACATCCGGCGGAATTTTTCCCGGAACTGTTTTCAGGCGGCAGCATCCGCCGTCACTGGCATCGTGATCTTGATACCAGAAATGCCGACGGCAATCCGATCTCACTGGCGATTCAGGTGATTGCGGTTGAGAACGAGGAAAACGTTCTGACCCACTTCGTCATGATCGTTTCCGACCGCACCGCCATACGGCAGGCCGAGCAGGAATTGCACTATCTGGCCCAATATGACGGATTGACCAGCCTGCCCAACCGCCTGCTTGCGACCGACCGTCTTAACCGCGCGATTGAGCGATGCGAAGCCAATGGCCGCATGGTCGCCTGCCTGTTTCTCGATATCGATGATTTCAAGACAATTAATGACACGCTGGGTCATGCGGCAGGTGATCAGGTCATCCTGATTGCCGCCACCCGGATCAAGGGCATTACCGAACGTACCGACACCATTTCGCGGCTTGGCGGCGATGAATTCCTCATCATTCGCGAAAACATTCCCAATGAAACGGCGGCAACCAATCTGGCGCAAAAGATCATTCAGGAACTGCAGCGCCCGTTCTATATCAGCGGTCATGAGATGAACATCTCCGCCAGTGTCGGCATTTCACTGTATCCGATTAACGGTTATTCATCCCACGACCTGATCCGCCTTGCTGATACGGCGATGTATGCGGCCAAGGATCGTGGCCGGCGGACATATGCGCTTTACGAGCCGGAAATGACCGAAAATGCTGCGCATTACATGACACGATCCCTTGAATTGCGACGTGGGCTGGAAAAGAACGAACTCACTTTGCATTACCAGCCGCAAATCGATGGTGCGAGTGGCGATATGGTCGGCGTCGAGGCGCTTTTGCGCTGGAACCATCCGACACAAGGTCTTGTCGGCCCGCATGAAATCATCCCGATTGCGGAAAAAAGCGGACTTATTCTCGAAATCGGCGACTGGGTCCTTGGTGAAGCCTGCCGTCAGGCGCGCCGCTGGCAGGACGAATATGGCCAGAAGCTTCGCATGGCGGTCAATGTCTCGGCGCGCCAGATGCAACAACCGGGCTTTGCCGATACGGTTGCCCACGAACTGGCCATGGCCGGTCTTCCGGCCGAGGACCTTGAAATCGAGGTCACCGAAAGTATGATCCAGGACGAAGCCAGCATGATTCAAACCCTGCATGATTTGCGCGCGGTCGGGGTATCGCTGGCGATTGATGATTTCGGCACGGGTTATTCCTGCTTGCGGTCGATCAAAAGCCTTCCGATCAGCCGCATCAAGATCGACCGCGCCTTTATCAAAGGTCTGCCGGGCAACAGCGATGACGTTGCCCTGATCACAGCCATGCTGGCGATGGCCGATGCGCTCGGCCTGCAGATCACGGCCGAAGGGGTCGAGACGAAAAAACAGTACGAATTCCTGCGTGAAGTACCCGGCATCGAATTACAGGGCTTCCTGTTTGGCAAACCGATCCCCGCTAACGAAGTCTTTGCCCCGGTGATCGGCAAGTCCCGAGTATTTTAATTTTCACAATCGAAACCTTCTGAGGCGCTTTCCTTGCAGGATATTCTACTTTAGAATAGCACCTTGACGTGCCGTGCCTGTTTGCCCCACCAAGCCATTGAGTTGGCTTGCGCTTTGTCAAAATGCGATCTCCTCGACGAAAGCATAGGTCGGAAGGACAGCCGAATGAACTTTTCCTCCCTGTCACTTGGCGCCAAACTTACATTTGTCAGCGCTTTGGCAATCGCCATCTGCCTCATTGCGGGCATCTCGCTTCAAACGCTCCAGACAAACCGGACCACCGAAGAACTGACGGTTGGTGAGGCGCGCGCGGTTGCAAACCATCACGCAGAACAGGCTGGCAGTGTTCTCAATAGCGGCATGAGGGTCGCCAAAAATCTTGCCGGCGCGTTTCGCGCCATCCGCGATCAAGGCGGCGTTGACCGCAAAGCCTATAACGAAATTCTCAATCGCACACTGATCGACAATCCGACCCTTGCAGGGGCCTGGTCCGGCTTTGAGCCCAATGCCCTTGATGGCAAGGATGCCGACTATAAAGACGAAGGCGAACCGTTTGGCGATGGCAGCGGCCAGTACGTTACGTATTATTATAATTTTGGCGAAGGCATCACACCCTATCACCTGACCGGCCTCGATAATCCCGAAATTAACGAGTATTACACCGCCCCGCGCGATACCAATCAGCCCTATGTCACCGATGCCATTACCTATGACATTCAGGGGCGCGATGTTGTCCTGACCTCGTTCGTCTATCCTGTCCAGAATCCCGCTGGCGATTTTCTTGGCGTTCTTGGTGTCGATCTTGAACTGAACGCGCTTTCGGAACGCTTTGCCGAATTGACCCCGTTCGGAACCGGTACGGTAAATCTGGTCTCGGCACAGGGCACATGGGTTGCCCATGAAGACCCGGAAATCCGTGGCACAACGCTGAGTGCCGATAACACAGTTCAGGCGGCAATTCTTGATGCGATGAAAAGCGGCACTCCGACCCGGGTTGACGATGACCAGATGCTGCACATGATCGTCCCTGTCGAGATCGCCGGTTACCCGAACCAGTGGGGCGTTGTCGTCAATGTCCCGTATGATACGGTTTATGCCCCCGCAGAAAGCTTACGCAACACCACGCTAATCGGCGGGCTCATCCTGCTTGCGATCGTGATTGCCGTGGTTCTTCTTTCGACCAGAAACCTTGTTTCCCGCCCGATGACCCGTGTCGCGGGCGTGATTGATCATCTGCAGAGTGGTAATTTCGATGTATCGATCCCCTATCTGAAACGAAACGACGAAATCGGCGCCATTGCTAAGGCGCTTGAGGCCTTCAAGGAGGCCTCGGCGGGCATGCAGAAAGCCGAACGTGAAAAGCTTGAAGCCGAGCAGAAGGCCAGCGAGGCGCGCAATCGCGCCCGCCTGCAGATGGCCGACGAGTTTGAAAAGTCGGTTGGGTCCATCGTGGTCAATGTTTCGGATAGTTCAGAAAACATGGAAAGCGTCTCGCGCCAGATGCGCCGGGCCGCAGATGAAAGCTCCGAACAGGCCGTTGTTGTCGCAGCCGCAGCCGACGAAGCCAGTGCCAATGTCCAGACAGTGGCATCCGCAACCGAGGAACTTTCCGCCTCCATTCAGGAAATCAGTTCCCAGGTGGCAAAATCGTCCGACATATCCTCCACAGCTGTTGAGGAAGCATCGCGCGCCAATGCGATGGTCACCGGCCTTGCCGAGGCCGCTGATCGCATCGGTGAAGTCGTCAGCCTGATCAATGATATCGCTGCCCAAACCAACCTACTTGCGCTCAACGCCACGATTGAGGCTGCCCGTTCCGGCGAAGCAGGCAAGGGGTTTGCCGTTGTGGCACAGGAAGTCAAAAACCTTGCCACGCAGACAGCCAAGGCAACCGATGACATCGCCCAACAGATCGGGTCAATTCAGTCGGAAACCCAAAACACGGTTGGTGCGATCGAAAAGGTCACTGAAACGATTTCCAACATCAACGAGATCGCAACAGCCATTGCCTCCGCAGTCGAGGAACAGGGTGCGGCTACCGCCGAAATTTCCAGCAACGTCCAACAGGCCGCAGCTGGTACCAACGAAGTTTCATCCTCTATCGGGATTGTCCGCAACACATCTCAGGAAACCGGTGAAGCAGCATCCAACGTGCAGGCCGGGGCGACCCAACTTGCACAAGAAGCCCGCAATCTGGACGAACAGGTCAGAAACTTCCTTGATCGCCTGCGGAACATCTAGGCTTCCGGGAAGTTCAAATAACACATCACAAGGACGGCATCATTTCTGGTGTCGTCCTTTTGTTTGATCCCCACATCATTCGATGATTGAATTACCTTCGCCAATTACAATTTGCCCCAACAATTCGGGAAACGTTCAATGCTGCCACTTCCTGTAACCATCTGCATTACCGCAGTATTCGTTTTGATGCTGACCGGGCTCAGCCTGATGGTCTCTGTTCGGCGTGCCCAGGTCGGGGTACTGAGCGGCGATGGTGATGACAACACCCTGCGCCGGCGCATTCGGGCGCACGGCAACTTCGTTGAAAATGCCCCGCTTTGCGTGCTTCTCATTCTCGCCATCGAGGCGATCCTGGCGACCTCTGACATTATCTGGATTGTTGCGGTCATTCTGATCGCAAGTCGACTTCTGCATGCGATTGGCACGCTCAAACGGTCCAAACGGATCATCGCACCGGCCATGGTCATGCAGCACATCACGCTTGCGGTCTGTGGTGTCTGGCTTCTGATCCAGTCCTTTGGCAATCTCAGTGCTGCGGGCATGTAATGGTATCAGGTGATTTCGCCAGCGCCGAGGTTGCGGCCAAATTCAATGCCTGCCCGGCTGCGGCCCGCCGGGCATTGATGTCGATCCGGGATTGGGTGTTTGAACTGGCTGGCGAAATCGATGGGGTTGGCCAGGTGACCGAAAGCCTCAAATGGGGTGAACCGGCCTGGCGCCCCAAATCGGGATCAGGCATTACCATCCGGGCCGACTGGAAACCCAAAGCACCTGATCAGGTGATGATCTTTTTTGACTGCAAGACTGACCTGATTGATCGCACGCGTAGCCTGCTTTCAGCCGATCTTGCCACCGAAGGCAACCGTGCGATTATCCTGCCGCTTGATCGCCCCCTGCCCGAACCGGCAATAAAAACTGCGCTTAGTTGGGCTCTGACCTATCACCTCGACCGCAAATCATCCGGTAAATAAGCCCAATCAAAGCTCTCGAACCACCGCGTCAATCTGATCACGCATGGTGCGTAAATCGCGGTTCAACCGCTTGGCGGTTTCAACATCAAGCCCAGTGGCTTCAAGAATGCAGGCAGGTACTTCCTCTGCCTGATCTCGAAGGGTCTTTCCGGCCTCGGTCAGGGTAATGCGGACGGATCGCTCATCACTGGGGTCGCGCGTGCGCGTGACCAGTCCATTGGCTTCAAGCCGTTTGAGCAACGGTGTCAGGGTGCTTGATTCCAGATACATCTTTGCGCCAATACTGCGCACCGACTGATTGTCTTCCTGCCAAAGCGCGACCATAACCAGATATTGCGGATAGGTAAGCCCCAGCTTGTCGAGCAATGGTTTGTAGACCCGGTTAAAGGCATGCCCCGCCGAATAGATCGAAAAGCACAAAAACTTTTCCAGATTGAGAAGATCTTCTTTGGCAGCCTTGGTCATCCATCACATCCTTTAAGCACAATCAGGCCATTCCCGGATCACGTACCTGATCCGTATCATCGATACTGCCTGCCACCCAATGGTCGCGCAAGCCACCGCAAATTCAAAGCCGCTGAATTTAAATCGCGCACGATATAATGACAAGCGATTTATCGACATGACTGCCTTGTTGCATTTTATATCGCACACGATATATTATTGTGCGATCTTATTTTCATCACGCAGACCCTGATCTGCTTTGGACCTGATGGTCACAAAACTTTCACCCTCTTTCGGGCAGGTGCTCTTGCACCTGCTCACCCCCGGCGACATATGAAGGTATCGCAGCCGGGTTCTCACCAAGTCGAACCAACGTTCAAACAAAGGATGAAACCATGTCTGTTGATGTAAAATATACTGCAAGCGCTTCTGCCACCGGCGGCCGTGATGGCCGGGCGAAAACCGCTGACGGCTCGCTCGATGTCAAGCTGACCACGCCAAAGGAACTTGGCGGCGCAGGCGGGGACGGCAACAATCCCGAGCAGCTGTTTGCCATGGGCTATTCGGCCTGCTTTATCGGTGCAATGAAGTTCGTGTCATCCCAGGGCGGCCCGAAAGTCCCCAATGATGTTTCGGTCACAGCCGAAGTCGGGATCGGCCCGCGCGATGCAGGCGGCTTTGGCCTTGCCGTGACGCTCAAGATTGCACTTCCGGGTCTTGATAAGGCGGATGCCGAAAAACTCGTCGAAGAAGCTCACAAGATCTGCCCGTACTCGAATGCAACACGCGGCAATGTCGATGTTTCGTCCGTGATCGCTTAAAGCACAAGCTCCCCCCTGCTGGTCAGCTCCCCCCAAACTGCTGACCGGCAATTTCAGGCCCGGTGTTACCCCGCACCGGGCCTTTTCTTTGTCCGAGCCCGACGCGAAACATGCTGGACGCCCTGCTCATTCCCGTCTATCGAAACGCCATGACCACAACATTCACCCTACTCACAGGCCTCTTTTTCTCGGCCCTGACTTCCGCAACCATCCTGCCTGGCACGTCCGAGGCGGCTTTGGCCGCGATGATTGCGTCCGGTGATCATGCGGTGTGGCTGCTGGTTGTGGTGGCGACGGCGGGCAATGTTCTGGGGTCGCTGGTGAACTGGTGGCTTGGTCTTTATGCCGAGCATTTCAAGCACAAGCGCTGGTTCCCCGTATCGGCAGACGCCCTTGATCGGGCATCGCGCTGGTTTGGCAAATACGGGCTTTGGTCGCTGTTGCTCGCCTGGCTTCCGATCATTGGTGATCCGCTGACGCTATTTGCCGGGGTGATGCGGGTGCGCTTTGTGCCCTTTATCATTCTGGTGACGATTGGCAAGGCCGCGCGCTATGCCATGATTGCCGGTGGTGCATCAGCACTGGCCAAAGCATTCGGCGTTTAGACCGCCTGAGCAATATCGTTCAATAAATCACCACACGCATTTGCCATCCTCCTTGATAACAAACACGGCACCTTTCCCCACAGGATGTCGATCAAGGAGGAAACACCACGCATGCTCAGCGCAACTCTCAGCCTTTATCTTTCCATGGCCGCCTTTGCGCTTGCGGCCTCCATCACCCCGGGACCGGTCAATATTCTGGTGCTAAGTTCAGGCGTGCAATATGGCTTTCGCCCCTCGCTGCGCCTTGTCTTCGGCGCGACAGCGGGCTTTTGCCTGTTATTGCTTCTGATCGGGTTGGGCCTTCATGAAATGCTTGAAGCCTTCCCGCAACTGATCCTCGTCATTCAATGGGCCGGCGTGGCGTTCCTGCTGTTCATGGCCTGGAAACTGGCGACCTCGAACGGCGAACTGGGCAAGGGCAATGCCGCATCCGGGCCCAAGGCGATCACCGGGGCCATCATGCAATGGGTCAATCCCAAGGCCTGGCTGGCATCCATCGCAGGGATGGGTGCCTATGCCGCGTCCGGCGCGCCTGCATTGATCTGGGAATTTACTGCGATCTATTTCGTGGTCTGTTTTGTCTCGGTCGCCTGCTGGGCCTATACTGGCGCGTTTTTATCGCGCTTTCTTGGCGAGCCTACGCGTATTCGCCTATTTAACCGGGCGATGGCGGTGTTGCTGATCGCCAGTGCCGCTTATCTGGTTTTGGGATAAATCCGCCTGCACCGCATCCGGCAAGAGTTTCCCGCCTGCGCGGGAATGACGACATAACTGAGTCTTCCCCGTCATGCCCGCGAAGGCGGGCATCCACAGCTCCAACTTACGCGGCTTGCGCGCGGGCATATTGCCGGGGCGTGGTTGCCATCAGGCGTTTGAAAATGCGTTGGAAATGCGCCTGATCGGCAAAGCCGGTTTCAAGCGCGACATCGACGATCTTTTCGCCCTGCCTAAGCGCATGACGGGCGCGCTGTACCCGGCAATTGATCAGATAGGCATAGGGCGTCATGCCAAAGGCCTTTTTGAAGGCGCGAACCAGATGCGACCTTGAATAGCCAACCAACCCGGCCAGCTCATCAAGCCCGATATTCTCGGCATAACGGGTGCGGATATAGTCGCCCACACGTGCCATCTTGCGATCATGGAGCACGCCGCTAACACCAGCCGCACCATCCAGCACCCCCCGCTGATCAAGCTTCACATGCAGATCGCCAAAGAACGACACCATCGCCGTTTCCTTGCCGAGAATATCCACACCCGGGTTAGCAAGCGTATCGGCCAGATCCAGCAATCCGTCATAAAGATGCGGATCATGGCTCAGTGTGTCGGAAAACATCGCGAACTTCCCGGCCGCATCGGCATCGAGTTCAATCTGCAAATCCAGCAGCCAGTCGGGATCCACAAACAGCATGTCATAAACCCAGTCCGCTCCCTTGACCGGGTTGCAGCCATGCACGTCCTCGGGATTAAGGATCACCACCGACCCTGCTTGCGTTTCATGGGTCTTGCCCCGGTTCCAATAGGTACTAAAGCCGCCCTTCACCGTACCAATCGAAAAGGTATCGTGGCTATGACGCTCGTAACAAACCGAATGCCCATCCGCCACACGCCGCAATTCGACAAACGGCATGGCGTCATCGCGCCAGAAATATTGGGAGGATTTAATCATACTCAAGTTTTTGATTTAATCGATGCAGCGGATTTTGCACCTATATTTACAGTCAATATATGCAAAAATTTCAACCTTACCGCGAAAATTGATTAAAGTTCGAATTATCTCTGCGAAGCCAAGAATCTGACATTAGAAAAAAGAGTTATGATAATGGATAAACGTCAATCTCCGTCTGTACTTCACACAGCAATGTCCTCCTTCCTTGGCGGACTTATTACTCTATTTTTTATTCTTACCATGAACATATTGCCTCAATTTGACCTAAAAATCGAAGAATGGGACACAAAGATTGAAACACTGTATGGCTGGCAAACTCTTGCTGGCGCATTTTTAGCGCTACTAGCCGCTGCGGCTACTGTTGTTGTTATAAACATACAAACTCGGTCCACGAGGGACAATTTTGAAAGGAGCGTTGAAGGTGCTGCAAGAAAGGCACGGGCATTTTTACCTCTAGCCGCAACAGAAATAATCGACTACTCGAATGCCTTTATAACAGAGATGGAAAGCATGGGAGCGCAATTGCTTCCACACGCTCCAAATACAAGATACACAAACGTGCAATCTCACACCTTTCCCGACCTACCAAATGCAGCAATTTCACGTTTTGCAAATGCAACTGAACACGAACAATCTAAATATATTCAGGAAGTTCTAGCCAACACAATCAGAGCACTTCAGTTTCAAAGAGCTCGACTAACGAGATACATTTCCCAAAACCAAGTAAAACACTCAGAAATAGAAGAAACCATAAAGGTATCTTTACAGATCATCGCAATGTGCCATGAGATATTCAAGCACTCCGATAAGAGTTATTGGGATTTCAACAAACGGCAAAGCCTACAAGATGCATTGTCCACCTCCACTGTTAGTGGGCATGGTGTTAATCTACAGAATATTATTGACTGGATCGCCTCGCTCAAGAACTGAAATTTCCCCGGTAGCGCCCCGGCACACACGCCATTATAGTGCCCCAAATGTTCGATGATCGTTCCGAAGAGTCCCAACCGCGTTTCATGCCGCCCAACGCCCCTGTCATGGTCGTTGGATTGCGTCATGCCGTGTTTTTATCGCCCGATGGCGAGATCGAGGAACTCCCGCACGGCGCAGCTGCCAAGCGCGCCCGGTCATCGCGCCCCATTCTGGTTCATACCCCGGCCTGTGCCCGGCGTTTGAAATCCGATCCGTTTCCGGCCCATGACCTGTTGGAACTTTTTGCTTTTGTCCGTCCGGCACAGTTTTGCGTGCCGACCCCGCGCGGCATTGCCCTTGCGACGGGGCAAAAACCGGCCGATGACCTGATTGGTCAGGCAGAGGCACTGGCAGAAGCCATGAAGCGCCTGTTGCAGGAACTCGCCACCCTTCATCGTAATAAGCGTGGCCCGGCACTATCCATCGCATGGCCGATGGCGCGCGGACATTGGCCGTGGGGTGTATCGGTTCTGGCGGCATTGGGAGCGGATGGCGATGGCCCGCACCGATATGCGGTTTATGAGGGACTCAAGATCTGGAAAAAGCTCGGCGAATGGGCCGAACATGCCCCGCCCCCGCCACCGGCCAACCATCCGGTTGATCCCAAGGATGCGCGCAAGCGCTTGAAAGAACTTTTGGGCGAAGGGGCGGAAGAACGCCCGCAGCAGGCCGATTATGCATCCTCGGTCTGTTCGGCCTTTGGCCCGCGTCTGCATGACGGTGCGCCGAATATTGTTTTGGCCGAGGCCGGAACGGGGACCGGCAAAACACTGGGCTATGTCGCCCCGGCGTCGCTGTGGGCGCAGAAGAATGATGGCGCAGTATGGATTTCGACCTATACCCGCAACCTGCAGCGCCAGATCGATCAGGAACTTGATCGCCTTTATGACGATCCCAAGGACAAGCGCCTGAAGGCTGTCGTCCGCAAGGGCCGGGAAAACTATTTCTGCCTGCTGAACTTCGAAGAGGCGCAAAGGCCGCTTGCCCAACAACCGCATCAGGCAACCCCGCTTGGCCTGATTGCGCGCTGGGCGTCGCACACGCGCGATGGCGATATGGTCGGCGGCGATTTCCCCGCCTGGCTGACTGAATTGCTCGGCAATCGTTTTACCGGGGCGTTGGCTGATCAGCGCGGCGAATGCATCTATGCCGCCTGCCCGCATTATTCGAAGTGCTTTGTCGAGAAGACCGTGCGGCGTGCGCGTTCGGCCGAGATCGTGGTCGCCAACCATGCGCTGGTGATGGTGCAGGCAGCCCTTGGCGGGCTTGATGATGCCTCCATGCCGACCCGTTATGTGTTTGACGAGGGGCACCATCTTTTTGATGCCGCCGACAAGGCATTTTCATCGCACCTGACCGGGATAGAAGGGCAGGAACTCCGTCGTTGGTTGCTCGGTGCTGAGCAAAAGGGATCATCGCGTGCGCGCGGCCTCAAGCAGCGGCTTGAAACGCTTATTCTGGATCGCGACGAGCTGCGCGATGCGGTTAATGCGGTGATTGTCGCCGCCCAATGCCTGCCCGAACAGGGCTGGCTGTCGCGCATTCATGACGGATCCCAACATGCCAAGGGCCCGGCGGAAACCTTCCTTGCCCATGTCCGTGCGCAGGTAATGGCACGCTCAAGCGATGGTGATCGCGGCTACTCGACCGAGACCGACTGCAAACCGGCGATCAATGAAGTTCTTGCCAGTGCAGCCGATCTGGATCGCGCGCTGGAGGCCATGGAAAAACCCGCCAAATCGCTGATCAAGATCATCGCTCATATGTTGGACGAAAAGGCTGACGAGCTTGATTCCGCCGAACGCCAGCGCCTTGATGCCGCCATTCGCTCGCTCGAGCGCCGGGCGATCATGCAGGTCGGCGCATGGCGTGAAATGCTGGCTTCCCTAGTGGAGGAAACACCCAAAACCTTTGTCGACTGGTTTGCGATTGAACGCCAGTTTGGCCGGGATTTCGATGTCGGCATGCATCGCCATTACCTTGATCCGACCATCCCGCTGACCACATCGCTTGCCCCGACCGCACATGGCATGGTGGTGACATCCGCCACCCTTCGTGATGGCACGGGCGATGAAGATTTCGACTGGGCCGTGGCCGAGGATCGCACGGGGGCATCGCACATGCCGTTGCCTGCCATCCGGGCCGCGATGAAAAGCCCGTATAACTATGCCGAACAAACTCGTGTTTTCATCGTCAATGACCTTGGCCGCGACAACCCGGACCATGTTGCGGCGGCCTATCGCGAACTGTTTCTGGCGTCCGGCGGTGGGGCACTTGGCCTGTTTACCGCGATTACACGTTTGCGGGCGATTTATGAACGCCTGACCGGCCCGATGGATGATGCCGGTTTGCAGCTTTTGGCCCAACATATTGATGGCATGGATGTCTCAACGCTCATCGACATTTTCCGGGTCGAACGCGATGCCTGCTTGCTTGGCACCGATGCCGTGCGAGACGGGGTCGATGTGCCGGGCGATAGTTTGCGTCTGATCGTCTTTGACCGTGTGCCCTGGCCGCGCCCTGACATCCTGCACCGTGCGCGCAAGTCCGCCTTCCATGGTGCCCGCTATGACGACATGCTCACCCGTCTACGCATGAAGCAGGCCTTTGGCCGCCTTGTCCGGCGTGCGGAAGATCGTGGAGTGTTTGTCCTGCTTGATAACCGCTTGCCATCTCGGCTTCTGGGCGCCTTCCCCGAAGACGTCGAGGTCCAGCGTGTTGGCCTCCGCGAAGCAATCGAGCAAACGAGCGACTTTCTTAGAACGAACTAGTCGTCAGCGTATGGAAAACCGTTCAAATTAAATAGCTTGAGAATGTCTTCGCGCGCTACACTTTGAAAATAATCATCCGCCCCGTCAGGAGACCAGTGCTTGAATTCACTATCTCGAACCTCGTCCAAATCTAATACTTTATGCCAGTCCTCAAATTCATTTTCAGCGCGAAACTTCTTTACGATGCTGTAAACTTTCTGGCGCTCTTTGTCCAAAACTGGATTCAGTTTAGTATCACCATCCCCAAATGAACTACCGGTTTCTCTCGAACCAAATCCATTTAGTGCGGTAATATCTGCGCCTGCCAAGCAAATGCCGTATGAATTAGAAAATCCCAAATATGTGTGCTCAGGTGCAGTGTACCAAATACCGGAAAAATCAGTTCCGATAAGCTCGGCCCCCCAAAAACTAGCGTAATTTAAGAATGCACCTTGGAATTGTGTACCCAGCAAGCGCGCCGAAGAAAAGTCAGCATTCGTGAGAGACGCCGAATGGAACTTTGCACCAGAAAAGTCACCGCCACTGAAGACTGCGCCATCTAGAGTTGCCCCTGAAAAATCAAGCCTAAACTTGTTTTCCCACTCTGACTCAATCTGTCTTCTTGTTCGCCTCCCAACAACCGTTATCACTGCTTGAACATCAACTCGGATTTTCGGACGAGGTTCGAAAGCGTTCAAAGGTCTTGGAGTATTCTCTCTGACATAAGCACAGAAAATTTCCATGATTTGCTTATGATCTCTTAAGCTATCAAGAGCAATTCGTTCGAGCGAATAAATGCTACCTAACCGCACTTCCAGATTTGGCACGGTAACTTCAACATTCTCAACATCTTCAATATGTTCGCCTTCAGAATTCACAACTGGGATGGGTCTTCCATTGTCGTCAAAAATGGGCCAACCATCACGTTTTTTATATCTAGCTACCTTATTGTATTCTTTGACCACCTTTTCAGAACCAAGCCCCTTTACCGCCTCATTTATTCGGTCGGTTATATGCCCTTGTTCTGCAATGCTAACCTGTTTTTGGGCAACAATTGAACGCCAGACCAGAAATGGCAAACCTACAGTTGCGGCAAGTAGCAAACCAAGGTTTCTAATGGACTCAGCTCTTTCCGCAGAAGGCAAAACACCTGCATCGACGACCATCACGACCAGCATTCCTAAGACAGCAATACTGAGTGCAACGAGAGTAAAAACGAACAGCAGGAGCACAAAACCTAATAGTCCGCCTAAAAACGCATTCTCTGAAAAATTCAGTTCGCGCTTAAGCCTCAACCATTCCACAAGTGTTGATTTCTCCCGCCGCACGATTTCCCCCAGCCGAAAATTAACTCATTCAACAAATTACGACCTAAAATAGTATTTCGCTTATAGGTTAAAGGCTACTTTCAATTATCATCCTCGGCGATATCGGCATCAATATCATGCTTAAGCGCCAGCCGGAGAGCATTGAGGATCGCAATAACATCAATGCCTTCCTGCAAAAGCGCCCCTGCAACCGGGGTGATATAGCCGCCTGCGGCAAAGCCCATCGCGACAATGGAGAGCACCATACCGCCAATGACACTTTGTAAAAGGATGCGGCGCATCGCCATGCTGATGTGAAGCAGCTCATCGACTGTAACCAGTGATGCCTCGGGGATCACCACACCGGCGGCATCGGCGGTAACGGCACTTTCCTTGCCAAAGGCGATGCCGACCGTGGCGACGGCCAGTGCCGGAGCGTCGTTGATGCCATCGCCCATGAAGATTGTCGGGGCCTTGGCGGTTTCGGAGCGTACGATGGCGACTTTCTGCTCCGGGCTTTGCGACGCCAGACTTTCGGAAATGCCAAGCAGTTCGGAAAGGTAGCTGACCTCGCTTTCGCGATCGCCGGAAAGCAGCATCACCTTGTTGAAGTGATGGATTTCGCCGAGATGGCCAACGAAGCTTTCGCCCTCAGCGCGCGGGGTATCGCGGAAGCGGAAGGTCGCGCCATATTTGCCATCGACCAGCACCACGCATTCAAGCCCGGCTGCCGTTTCGGGCAAAAGCCGCGCGATCCCGGGATCGGATTTCATCAGTTTGTTGCGGTGGGTAACGGCAACTTCGTGGCCATCGACCTGCCCGCTCAACCCCTGTCCCGGTTTTTCCGAGGCATGATTGACCTCATCAAGCGGCAATTTGCGATCACGGGCGGCGGCCAAAACGGCCGAGGCCAGCGGATGCTTGGAATAGCGTTCCAGACTGGCGGCCAACCGCAAGACAAGATCGCCATTGAATTCCGGCCCCGCCAGAACCTCCACCAATTCCGGGCGGCCATAAGTGAGCGTCCCCGTCTTATCAAAAATAGCCGTCTGGCAGGTCGGCAAGCTTTCCAGCACGGTCGGATCACGCACGACAATGCCGCGCCGGGCGGCAATCGAAATCGCACTCATCACCGTGATCGGAATAGCAATCAGAAGCGGACAGGGTGTCGCCACCACCAGGACCGCAAGAAACCGCGATGAATCGTCACTGAGATAGCCGACCAAGATCGCAAACAAAAGGGCAGCCGGTGCAAACCACGCCCCGATCTGATCACCAAGACGGCGAATGCGCGGGCGCTTTTGTTCGGCCTCGGCCATGACATTCATGATCTGGGCATAGCGGGAGTCTTCCGCGCGCTTTTCCGCCCGAATGACCAGCACCGCCTCGCCATTGATTGCCCCCGACAGGACATTGGTGCCCGGTGCCTTGGCGACCACATAGGGCTCCCCGGTCAGATAACTCTCATCCATGCTGCCATGGCCATCAACGACCACACCATCCGCCGGTGCCGTTTCATGGGGAAAGACCGCAATCAGATCACCAATCTGGATATCGTCAATCGCGATGTCGGTAATCTCGCCGTCTTCGGATTTGCGGTGCGCGACACTTGGCATACGCTTGGCAAGGGCATTGAGCGCCGAGGACGCCTTGCGCATGGCATAGCTTTCCAAGACCTGCCCGCCGGTCAGCATCAGAATGATCAGGCTGGCAGCGAGATATTCTGCCAGCACCACACCGGTGACAAAGGAAATAGCGGCAAGAAAATCCGCCCCCATTTCACGGCGCAAAAGCTTGATCGCAAGCTGCCCCAGAATGGGCAAGCCGCCCACGACAAACAGGATGAAAAGCGGAAGATCAGCAGTGCGCCGGCCAAGCATTACCTCGGGCCCGACGAACATCAAAACAAAGTGGGCCGCCATGGCAAGCAGGGTAACAATCAGAATGGCGCGGTTAAGGGCAGGTGTCGAAAGCGCATCGTCACACCGTTCAAGAACCCCTGCCTGAACACCAACCGGTGCCGCCTTTGCCATGCCTTATCCCTCAATTTCGCCCTTCTTTAAGGGCGCGAAACCGTACCCATCGCCATGGATACCATCAGGTAACTGAACCCTGACGATAACAGGTTGATGCCCAGCAGCAAACCGATTGCCCATGTTGCCGAACTAGGCAATTCAGCAAAGATCAGGATACCGGCCAGAACCGAAATCCCGCCCGAAAGCAGCATCCATTTCCAGCCCGGAAACTGTTTGAGCCAAAGCGCCATCATGGTTTCAAAAAGACCGTGCAAGACAAAGGCAATCGCCAAAAGAACGGTCAGGGTGACAATGCCGCCTTCCGGCATGAAGGCAAGCCACCCACCGATCAGCGCAAAGACAGCCCCCTGAATGACATCAAGACTGCGGCGCGTGGGTGTATCGGCATTCCAGGCACCGTAAAAATGGCCAAGCGCCCCGATCAGAAACAGCCAGCCAATCACGGTTTTAAAGGCAATTGTCGTGACAAAGGGAAAGGCCACCGCCAGCACACCCAAGATCAGCATCACAATCCCGACCGTGCGCAACCGTTTACGCCCCTTTTCCAAAAGGCCACGCATTTCCGGCGTTCCGTCATTGACGATCAAGGTCATGGTAAGGTGCTCCTGACTGCTATGGGGCGCAGCAACATCAACTTGAAATTGCTTCGAAGTATAAACCCAACGCTTTGAGAATAGAACAAGTTCCCGGTTTCGACGGGACCAAACGAACCAAACGACCGCAACGCAAGCGCCCGCGGTCTTTTCTGAAACGATTATAAAAAAATGGTGATAACTGGTTCACTATCGCAGGCTTTGACACGGCGCTTTCAAGGGTTTATTCAAATTCACAAGCTTTCCAATCGGGATGGAAACTCGTGTATTTCACGCCGTTAAACTGCCTGGCTGCCAGACGCACGCTGTCACTTTGTGTGGCGTGGTTGTTGCTGGTTAACGCGCTGTTTTTCGGCTTCATGCATGCGCCGGTCGCCCTTGAAGCGGTGCCGACAGCCGACACGCAAGTTTCCCAAACCTATGTCCCGCTGATCATCTGTACCGCGAATGGCATCAAAACCATTTCGGTCCCAGCCGAGTTTGCCGAAGATCGCACCGCCCATCCGCACAGCTCGGATGCCTTTGACGGTTTCCAGTGTGCGAGTTGCGGCCTAGGCAACCATGCGGCCGGCATGCCGGTTGAACCGGAATTGCCACTGGTCCATCGGGTGCGCCTATCGAACAAGGTCACAGCCCTTCACATCACCGCACGCCTGCATGACTTCTGCCCGATTGCAGCGTCGCCACGTGCACCGCCCGTTGCCATCTGATCCGGTTTCTGATTGCGGCCGTTATATGCTAGCGCGGCCTTCATGGTCCTTTGACGTCACAACTGTATCTGCAGTGCTTGGGGTCGTATCCGATCTGAAACCTTTTTCCAGCCGAAAACCGGCACATACCGGGCATTCCCCGGTTCACAGACTGGTGTCGATACGCGACGGCTTTGCCGCGTATCTGTAAATTTGCCAATGGGAGATCCCCATGAACAAAGACGACGCCTTGCACCTATTGGAAAAACTTGCCGAACCCGCTGTTTTGACATTGCCGGCAGATGCCAGCATCGGCCACCACGCCGAGGACCACACATATGTTTACATTGTGCAGGCCGGGCTGGCTTTGCGCTGCAAATACACTGAACAGGGCGAAAGACAGGTTTGTCGCGTCTATCGTCCCGGCGATGCGATCGGCCTTGAAATGCTGGCCGTGACCGACCCGTCATTGGTGATTGAGACCATCGCACCGTCGGTGATCAAACGTGTCCCGATTCAGCGGGTCCGTCTTGCCCAGCAAAATGACGCCCGCGCGCAAGCCGCAATGATGTCGCTTCTCGCAAGCGAGGTCATGGATGGTCAGCAGCTCAAGATCAGCTTTGGCACCGGATCGGCCATGCGCCGGATTTGCCGGTTCCTGTTATGGTCAGCCCATAATGATCTGGTAGCACTGCCCAACCGCGAAAAGCTTGGCAATATTGTCGCCACCACGACCGAAACGGCCAGTCGCATGATCGCCAATCTGAAACGCGAAGGGGCGATTGTGCGCAATCCGCGCATGCCATCGACCATGCGCATTGACCGCGACAAGCTGTGCAAGGTCGCAGGTGAGCCGCAACAACAAACCGCGGCCTGAAACGACAAAAACGCACCGGGATAATTTCCGGTGCGTTTTTCTTTCAGGCCGTCTTTGGTGCAGGCCAGATGCGCCTTGATCAGGATTGCGCGATCGGGAACTGCGCGGGCGAAGTCAGATTGGCCTTAAGCAGGTTTTCCATATCGCCTGCATTGATCGGCTTGCTGAAATAGAAGCCCTGAACCTCGTCCACCCCTTCGGATGCGATATGTTCAAGCTGGGTTTCGGTTTCAATGCCTTCGACATTGACCGCCATGCCAAATGACCGCGCCAGGAACACCACCGCGCGCACGATGGCGGCATTGCCATCGGAACTGTCAATATCAATGATGAACGACCGGTCGATCTTGATCTTGTCCACCGGGAAACGTTTGAGATAGGCGAGTGACGAATAACCCGTACCGAAATCATCAATCGCAATCCGGATGCCCTGATTACGCAGGATACCCAGCGTGATGGCCGCTTCGCGCGGGTTGTCCATAACCGCCCCTTCGGTTACTTCGAACTGCAACTGATGGGGGTCAAGTTCGGTGCGCGAAAGCACTTCGCCGACACTTTCAATCAGGTCCTCATGACGGGCAAGCTCAAGCGGCGACAGATTGACCGAAATCGTCAGATCGCCATAGCCAGCATCACGCCATGCCTTGGTCTGTTCGCAGGCACGGTTCAAAACCCATTTGCCGATATCGGCAATGATGCCCATGCGTTCGGCCACCGGGATGAAATCAACCGGGCTGACCTGTCCACGGGATGGGCTGAACCAGCGCACCAGGGCTTCCATGCCGATGATACGATGACCGCCAATATCAATGATCGGCTGATAGAAAAGCTCGAGTTCGTCATTTTCAATCGCATGGCTGAGGTCGCGTTCCATCGCCTTGCGTTCCTGAACCTCGACCTGAAGCTTCGGTTCAAAGAAGTGATAGCGATTGCGCCCCTCGGCCTTGGAGCAATAAAGCGCCAGATCGGCATTACGCAGCAGGTCTTTTTCATCGCGACCATCCTGCGGATACATGCATATCCCAACAGATGTCGATGCCTGCACTTCGTTGCCATCAAGCATGAAACGCTCGGAAACACGTTCGATCAAGCGCTGCGCGACAAAGGTCACTTCCTCGACCGAGCCGGGCTCATGGATCAGGACGGCAAATTCATCCCCGCCCAGACGCGCAACCACGTCCTCGTTGCGCAGGCAAACCCGCATGCGCTCCCCCACCCCCTGCAAGAGCAGGTCGCCAATCGGATGGCCCAGCGTATCGTTGATGTCCTTGAAGTTATCAAGATCAAACATCATCAGGACAAAGTGGCTGCGTTCGCGCTTGCTGCGCTCGACCGCGGCTGCCAGACGCTCCTGGAACAGGGTCCGGTTGGGAAGCCCCGTCAAACCATCATGATGGGCCAGGAACTGAATGCGGGCTTCGCTGCGCTTGCGGTCGGTAATATCAGTGATCGAACCATCGATCAGAACCGGGCGTCCCTGATCATCACGAACCAGACGGGCATTTTCCTCGACCCAGATGATCTTGCCATCGGCCCGGCGCATTTCGGTTTCAAATCCGTGTACTGCCCCGTCACGCAGCAACCGGCCGGTGATGCGCAAACGGCTGACCGGGTTCAGGTAATGGAAGGACCAATCCTGTTCCTTGTTGATCAGCTCGTCGACCGTTTCATAGCCAAGAATCGATGCGAATGCCGGGTTGGCCGAATGCACACGACCAAGCGGAATGCTCTGGAACAGGCCCTCGGCCGAGTTTTCGAAAATGCCGCGGAATTTTTCTTCGGCATGGCGCAGTGCGCGTTCAACGGAAAGCTTTTCTGTCACGTCCTGCCCGATGCAGATCACACCGGCAACATCGCCATCTTCGCCGAAATGCGCGCGGGCATTCCATTGCAGCAAACGTACTTCGCCGTCGCGGCGCTTGAACGAGAAGACCTCGTCCTTGATGATTTCACCTGACAGCAACCGGCGCACGGCCATACGAACCCGCGCACGGTCATCCTCGACCAGCAGGAAGTCAAAGAAGTTCTGCCCGGCGGCCTCCATCCAGGAATAGCCAAATGTCCATTCGCATTCGCGGTTATATTCAAGAATGCGCCCCTCGGCGTCGAGGAACATGATCACGCTACCGGCGGTTTGCACAAGGGCGCGATAGCGTTCCTGACGGCGGCGCAAATCATATTCTGCCTGCCGGCTTTTAGTAATGTCGGTGATGGTGACACTGTAACCCAGCAACACCCCGCCTTCGCCGCGAATTTCGGTGGCGTTCACCCGCACCCAAAGCTGGCTGCCATCGGCCCGGCGCATTTCCAGATCGCGGGCATGCACCCCCTTGCCCGATGCAAGGTCGCGCCGTAGCTGAACGCGGTCGTTGTCGCTGGCATAAAACGTTTCCGGATGGCGGAAATAGGCCTGTGTCAGTTCGCGCACGGATTCATAATTAAACAGCGACGCGGTTTCTTCATTCACGCTGGTAATGGTGCCTTCGGCGTTCAGCTCGATAATGCCATGCACGGCATGTTCAAGCGCGCGGCGATAACTTTCCTCGCGCGTGCGTTCCTGCCCGAACAGCACCAGACAGCCCGATGTATCGAGCGTGATATATTGCCAGAAGAAGAACCGTTGCCCGTAATGCATGGTCCGGGTGTTTTCGGAATCAAACTGCGGACCTTTTTCGCTGACCAGTGGGCGCTGGTCATTCGGGTGCGTCAGATCAAGCGGCGAAGAAAGCCCCATCTCAAGGGCAAGCTGTTCGGCCGCGCGGTTGGCACTGCGTAACCGGCCATCATGTTCCACCAGCAAGACCGGCAGCGGGGAGATCAGCGATCCAATCCCCGAAGACACATTGGCATCAATAATCGTAAAGCGGATAAAAGTCCGGCGACCGATGGTCAGCGACCAGCCAAAGATAATGCGCGCGGTATCACGGAAACCGCAGGCGACATGATGATATCCATGGTTTTCAAGAAGGCACTCGGATAATTCCTTGATCGGATCGCACAGGCCTTCGATGACATCAGGGGAAACCCACTGACCAACCTGCACGCCATGATCATAGGTATCGCGCCAAGCCGCGTTTACAAGCATTCGCCCTTCGTCTGGATCATATGCTCCAGACGGCAAACACAGGTGGCTGATCAACGCCGTCAACGTACCGACGGAATCGATTGCGTTGATGTCTCCCATAGCGGCTTTATTCGTCATGTTTGTTGTCGCTGCGCGACCATAACTGCTACCCCATGCAGTGCAAAGCCAAATTTTCCCCGACGAGAGCCAATAACCCCAATCATTCCGCTTGCATTTTTATAGCGGCTTCATTTTTCGTTCTTCTGATCGCACACGCCGTGTTTTTCACGGCTTTCTGCGCCCGTGCGACCGGTGCAAACAGAATGAACGCGATTTCACTACATATTCCTTAAAATCCCTGAAATTTCATCGCTTAGCTGTTGCCCATGGAAGGTTATCGTCATACCATCGGGCGGCTCGGGGGTTTTCACACTGTCCGGATAAAAACGTCTCTTGTCCGGATAAACAGCGTTTCAGGGAACCATCCTCGAAAAGGAGTAACCAACGTGATTTCGCATCAGGACGCCTTGATCTACACAATGGTTATGGTTTCGGCCGCCGATAATGACATCACCGATGCCGAACTTTCCGCGATGGGCCGCCGGGTCCGTTATCTTCCGATTTTTGCCGGGTTTGACAATGATGGCGTGACCAGTGTTGCGCGCGATTGTGCCAAACTGCTTGGCGAAGAAGACGGCATGGACCGCGCGCTGGATCTGATCCGCGATGCCCTGCCGCGCAAACTGCGCGAAACGGCCTATGTCTTTGCCTGCGAAATCGTCCTTTCCGACAGCGAAATCAGCCAGGAAGAACTGCGTATTCTGGAATTGCTGCGCCACCGCCTTGATATCGACCGCTTGGTCGGATCGGCGATTGAACGCGCCATGGCGGCACGCTATGTCCGGCCGGGTGATTTCTAAACTCAGCATTTTGTCTGGCGTCATCAGCATAAAAAAACAGGATGGCCTGTAAGATCAAAATTGCGGAACCAAAAGCGCGCTTGGGGCGTTAGCCCAGAACCCGCTGCTTTCACGGATGCCGCAATGTGATATGGCCTGACTGACAAACTCTATCGACTTCGTGAACCCATTGCTGGCCGGGTTTGCGTTGCCTGTTCTGATTTTGCCACCGCCACTTACGATCGCCATACAAAGGAACTGCTGTCATGACCGCTCTTGCCGGGGAAAACATTGCCTTTATCGGACTTGGATTGATGGGGCGTCCGATGGCGCTTAATCTTGAAAAGGCCGGTGCGGTTCTGACCGTCAACACCCGCAATCCAGAAACGCTTAATGCCTTTGAAGACCTTGGTATCGCAACTGCCGGAACCCCGGCCGATGCCGTGGCCGAGGCTGATATTGTCATCATCTGTGTGGCCAACACGGTCGCGCTTGAAAATGTCCTTCTGGGCGAAGACGGTATTATCGACGGCATGGAAGAAGGCACGATTGTCATCGATATGGGCACAACCTCGGTCGAAGCCACCCGTCGTTTTGCCGATGCGGTTGATGAGGCCGGCGGCACCTGGATTGATGCCCCGGTATCGGGCGGCACGCACGGGGCTGAAAACGGCACCCTTTCGATCATGGTTGGGGCGGATAAGGAAGATTTCGAACGTGCGCGCCGCGTGTTTGATGTTCTGGGCGCACGCGTTACCCATGTTGGTGACGTCAGTTCCGGTCAGATCGCCAAGGCCGCCAACCAGATGATTGTCGGCATCACCATTGGTGCGGTTGCCGAAGCCTTTTCAATGGCCGATGAAGCCAATGTCGATTTGGACAAGCTGCGCTCCGCGCTCACCGGTGGTTTTGCCGATTCAGCGATCCTTCAAAAGCATGGCGAACGCATGATCGAACGCAATTTCGTGCCGGGCGGCAAGGTCGTCACCCAGCGCAAGGACCTGTTCCAGGCGCTTGAGTTTTCCGAAGGCGAACTGGGTGTCGAACTGCCGATCACCCGCCTTGCCATGGAGCTGTATGACGAACTGATCGAAATGGGCGATGGCGATCTCGATCACTCCGCCCTGATCAAAGTCTATGAAGAAGACTGATCCCGTTTCCGTCGAACTGACATCGGTTTTAACCTGCCCCGAATGCGGGCATGTCGAAACCGAAACCATGCCGACCGACGCCTGCCAGTATTTCTATGACTGCAAGGGCTGCGGCGCTGTTTTGCGACCCAAACCGGGTGACTGCTGCGTTTTCTGTTCCTATGGCAGCGTCCCCTGCCCACCGATCCAGTTGCATGGCCGGGGAAAAGATGGCGGCTGTTGCGGACACGGTAACTAGGGTCCAAACTCATTCAAATGACCGACCCGGCAATTGATATGAGAGAAATGGCAAGGAAAAGCCCGCAGATCGGGCTGATCCCCGACCAAGGGATTTGACGCAGAGGCTTTCTCTCATATCAGTTGTCCTTCGGATCACCCGGATTTGCACGGGCTACTTTGTCGCAAAACATTGAAAGATATATATCTTCCTGCGTTTTTGCTTCGCGTATCCGCACAAATCCGGGAGACCGGGACGATTATTTGAATGAGTTTGGCCCCTAGGTCCCCGAAAAATCAGGCAACAATGCCCGGCTTGTGACTGCCGATCCGATAAAGGTAAAGTCGATCAGACCCTGTTTTCATCGGCACTTCGCCAAAGGCCTGCCAGCCCGGAATGGCGAAGGCGCGTGAAATCACAATGCCGCCGCTTGTCATCCGTTCGGCCAAAACATCACCGACATCGCTCATCACCCGCGGATCAAGGAAACAGACCACAACATCCCCCGGGTTGCGATCAAGGGTGCGAAAATCAGCCCGGATAAAATCAAGATTGGGCTTGGCGGCCAGAACGGCACGCATACGGCTGATGGCATATGGGATTGGCGAAAGCTCGATCCCCGTCACTTTGACGTCCGGCCGGGCTCGCGCAATCGCCAAAGCAAGATCACCCCAGCCCGATCCGAAATCGCTCACCATCTTGGTATCATTCGGTATATAGGCGATGATTTCCTCGGCCGCCTTGGGTGATGTCGGCATCGGAACCGCACGCAGACGGATTGCATAAACCGCAATCAGCGCCAAAATAATCCCGACAAGGGCCAGTACGGATAAATCAGTCATCAACCATCCAGATATGTTAGGGTCCGCTCCGGGCAGTCGTGCCACAGGCTTGCATATACCGCAAGTCGCGCTAAAAGCACGAAACAAAGTCATTTGCAGAAGATCGAAGTCATGAGCCACGAAGAAATCGACAGCCGCGTCACAGAGCTTGAAACACAGCTTACCCACATGGAAACCGTCGTCAGCGACCTGTCCGACATGATCAAATCCCAGTGGGACCGCATTGATATGCTCGAACGTCAGAACAAATTAATGACGTCTGATATTAAACGCATGATCGATTTCCTGCGTACAGCACCAGAAGACGACGCACCACCACCGCATTATTGATGGCATTGCGGTCCGTCGATTTCGGCTGCCATCCCGCGCACTTGAAAGACCGATGTGACCAACTTTTATCTCGACATACCCACCTTTGACGCCTTCGAAAAAGTTTTGGATGGCGGGGTTTACCATGCCCTGCCAGATGACTGGTGGGTTGGCACGTCCGATGTCATCGGATCGACCAAGGCGGTCGAAGCAGGGCGATACAAGGACGTCAATATGGTCGGCGCATCGGTTATTTGCGCCGTCAGTAACGCGCTTGGCCATTCCGACTACCCGTTCCTGTTTGGCGGCGATGGGGCCAGTTTCGCCTGCCCGCCTGATAAAATCGACGCCGTGCGCGATGCCATGGCGGCCACTGCGACCTGGGCGGTTGAGACACTTGATCTTGGATTGCGGGTTGGGCTGGTCAGGATTTCCGATATCCGTGCGGCCAACCGTGATGTGCGTGTTGCCCGCTATGCTGTTTCCGATCCTGTATCCTATGCCATGTTTGCCGGTGGCGGCATGCAATGGGCCGAAGACCAGATGAAGCAGGGCAACAACCTGATCCCGCCTGCCCAATCCGGCAGCCGCCCGGACCTGACCGGGCTGTCATGCCGCTGGTCACCGATCCGGGCCGAGGGATCAGACGTCATCCTGTCGATCATTGTCGCCCCGCGCGATGACCGCGCGCGGTTTGACGAAACCGTGGGCAATCTGTTTGCCATCCTTGATGACAGCCCGCGCAAAAGCAGCCCGATTCCAGCAAGCGGCCCAGACGTCGCCTTTCCGCCGCCCGGCCTGCATCTTGAGGCCGAGGCGACCAAACATAAGGAAGGCGGCTATATCAAAGCCTGGCTCAAGGCGCTTTATATCGCGCTGATCGCGGCCATCCTGATGAAAACCGGCTGGAAGCTCGGCGCGTTTGATCCGCGCCGCTATCGCGATTACACCGGCTATAATACCGACTTCCGAAAATTCGGTGATGGCCTGTGGATGACGGTGATGTGCAGTGCCGCGCGCGCCGAAGAAGTCGAAGCCCACCTGCACGCCGCCGAGCTCAGCGGTGCCGTGCATTTCGGCACCCACCGCCAACGCAGTGCCATCATGACCTGCATCGTGCCATCGATCACCAATGATGCGCATTTCCATTTCCTCGATGGTGGCGAAGGCGGCTATACGGCTGCCGCAACCGCCTTCAAGGCAAAGGTCAAACGCGACAGGAATGCTACCCCCGCACCTTCTAATGCATGAAATGCATCAATTGTTGCGAAACAATAGATTTCTTGCATGGCCGTCCTGTTTAGCGGACACTCCCCTGATCCCGGAATGATCAGGACAGCCCCATGGACACCCGCGAGCTTGAAACCCTTATCGCTGTTGCCGACGCGCAATCCTTTCACGGTGCCGCAGATCGCCTTGGCCTGACACAGCCCGCCGTCACCCGCCGGATCCAGCGCCTTGAAGAACGTATTGGCAAAAGCCTGTTTGATCGCACGACAAAGCCACTGCAACCGACCATCGCCGGCCACCGGGCGCTTACCGAGGCCCGCGATCTTCTGCGTCGCCTTGACGGGTTCAGTGATTCGGTTGCCGGTAACACCAAACGCCACGGCCCGTTCCGGCTTGGACTAAGCCACGGGGCAGCCCCGCTTCTGGCCGCCAACGAACTCCGCGCCCTCCACCAAGCGTTCCCGGATATGTCGCTTTCGATCAAGATGGGCTGGTCGGCGGAGCTTCTGCCGCTTCTGCGCCGGGGCGAAATTGATGCGATGCTCTCGCTTGATGGGCCAAACGGCATTGTTGGCGGGGTGCAAAGCCGTGATTTGCCAGCCAGCCTGTCACCACAAACCCTGCTTGATGACCATATCGTCGCCATCGGCCCGAAATCCGGCCGTGATCATCCATCCAATATTGCCGAGCTTGCCCAAAACCCGATGATTCTGATGCCCGAAGGTTGCACCTTCCGCGCACTTGGAAATGCATGGGCGCATAAAAACGGGGTCGAATTTACCTCGGTCCTTGAGGTGTCCGCCCTTGAATTGCAGATCGAAATGGTCGCCGCCGGGGCCGGATACGGCATCATGGCACGGCGTTTCTGCCTGCACAGCCCGGCAGCTGATCGCATCAAAATCCTTGATATTCCCGGCATGAACTGGGGCATGGCGATCACGCTGATTCGCCGCGCCTCAAGTTCCGATCTTGATGACATTATCGACAAGGTCGGGGAGCTTGTGATGGAAGCTGGTAAAATATCCAACATCGATCATGCAGAAATGTTATCAGCTTCATAATCCGAATGAATTGGACGCATGCCACCACCGCGTTCACTATCACAACAACAAAACAGGTATCTCGCCGGAGAAAACGTCATGAGCCCCACTCAAAGCCCTACCCGTATGGCGCTTTTGCGCGCCACCAAATGGTTTCCCTGGATCGTATTGCTGTGTGGCGGCCTTGTGCTGTCGCTTAACCTTGGTGTGCGTCAGTCGCTCGGGCTTTTCATTCCAAACATGCTCAATGACACCGGCTGGAGTGCGGCAACATTCGGTCTGGCCTTTGCCATTCAAAACCTGATGTGGGGTGTTTCGGCCCCGATTGCTGGCGCCCTAGCGGATCGTTTTGGCACCACGCGCACCCTGATTGGTGGGGCTGCGATCTATGCCGCTGGCCTTTACATGATGGGCACCTCAAGCTCGCCCGGTGAACTGCACCTGACGGCTGGCTTCCTGATTGGTACCGGGGTTGGCTCCACCAGTTTCCCGGTCATTCTGGCCGCCATCAGCCGTGTCTTCCCGCCCCATAAGCGCAGCTTTGCACTTGGCCTTGCCTCGGCTGGTGGCTCCGTCGGGCAGTTTGTCATGGCTCCGACCGCGCAGATGCTCAACGGCTCGCTTGGGTATGTCACGACACTTATGATTTTGGCCGCCATTGCCATGCTGATGGTCCCGGCCGCCTTTGCGCTCACCGGCAAGGCCGATGGCCATAGCCCAACGGCAACACCCGACCTTGGCCCGCAAGGTTTGATGGCAGCCTTCCACGAGGCGCGCAAACATCGCGGCTTCATGTTGCTCAATGCCGGCTTCTTTGTCTGTGGCTTCCACGTTGCCGTAGTCACCACCCACCTGCCGACCTTCACCGCCCTTTGCGGCCTGCCAAGTTCGGTCGCGGCCGAAGGTCTGGCTTTGATCGGCCTGTTTAACATCTTTGGCACGCTGACGGCGGGTTGGGCCGGCGGACGGTTTAGCAAGAAGTTCGGTCTGTCGTTTATTTACGGCATGCGGGCTGTGGTCATTCTGATCTTTATCTTTGCGCCCCAAACCTCTGAAACCATCTTGCTGTTTTCCGCGACACTTGGCGCGCTTTGGTTGTCCACCGTTCCGCTCACCAGTGGCCTGATCGCACAGGTTTTCGGTCCGCGTTACATGGCCACCCTGTTTGGCATTGTCATGCTCAGCCACCAGATCGGCGCGTTCTTTGGCGCCTGGATGGGCGGGATCGTCTATGACATGACTGGCAATTTCGATGCTGTCTGGTGGGTCTCGGTCGCACTTGGCGTCTTTGCCGCCCTTGTGCATATGCCAATCGATGATCGTGAACTGCGCTCGACTGCCAAGGCATAACGCGAGCGGCACGTGCCCGTTTCACCAATATCAAGCAGCGCCGGACACCAATCTGGCGCTGCTTTTTTTGATCTCTTTTCCAACCATCTGCTTTGCGCTAAAACGCAAGCCATGGACAGACCGATATATATCACCCCCGAAGGGCTGGACGCCCTTAAATCCGAACTCGACCACCTTTGGAAAAAGGAACGGCCGGAAGTCGTCGCAGTCGTCCATTGGGCGGCGGGCAATGGCGATCGTTCGGAAAACGGGGATTACATCTATGGCAAAAAGCGCCTGCGCGAAATTGATCGCCGCGTGCGTTATCTGCGCAAGCGGATCGAAGATGCCGTGGTCGTCCGTTCCGAAGAACAACCTGATCATGCCCACATCTTCTTTGGCGCCACCGTCACCTACGTCAATGCACGTGACGAGGAAAAAACCATCCGCATCGTCGGCGAGGACGAGGCAGATAGCCTCAATGGCAAGATCAGCTGGATTTCGCCTGTGGCCCGCGCCCTGATGAAATCAGGTGTCGGCGATGTCGTGACCGTCCGTACCCCGGCGGGTGAGGACGAGCTGGAAGTGCTTGAGATCAGCTATCCGGTGTAACGTTACATCCGGCTTTTGACCCGACGTGTTGGTTCGGCAACTTGCGGATCGTCGGGCCAGTAATGTTTGGGGTAGCGCCCCTTCATCTCGGCCTTTACCTGCGCATAGGACCCGTTCCAGAACCCTATCAGGTCACTTGTGACCTGAATGGGTCGTTGTGCCGGGCTTAGCAGATGAAGCGTCACCGCAACCTTGCCATTCGCCACCTTGGGCGTTTCGGTCGCACCAAACATTTCCTGCATCCGCACCGGAAGAGCCGGTGTCTCGCCGCTATAATCAATGCGCATGTTTGAGCCGGTTGGCACTTGCCAATGGCTCGGGGCCAGACGATCCATTTCCTGTCGCTGGTTCCAGTCAATCCCGGCGAGCAATGCCTCTGACAGGTTGATCTGTTTGAGCTGACTGCGTTTGGTAATGCCCGAGAGGTAAGGTGCAATCCAGTCTTCAAGCGATCCCAGAAGGCCGTCATCAGAAACATCAGGCCAAACTTCACCATCTACGCGGTGCAGGAACGCCAGCCGTTCGCGAAGGCCCTCTGATGCCTTGTCCCATGGCAGGCAATGCAGGCCTAGCTTGCGGATACCCTCAATCATGGCGGCCGCAATCGCATCGGGATCGGCTTCGTCATGGGTGGCTTTTTCATCCAACACCAGCGCGCCAATCCGGCGTTGCCAGCGCGCCGCCACCGCATCGCTTTGACTGTCCCAGAAGACTTCGGTGCCTTCGGAAATCTGATTGGCAAAATGGGTTTCAAGGGTGGCGCGCGCCACCGGGGCGGCAAGGTAAATCTTGGCTTCGCGCGCCTGCCCGTCCAGTTCCGCCACGGCGATATAGGGTTCCGACGCCAGACTATCTTCATTGGGCAAAACACCACCACGCCCGCCGGACAAGCGATAGCGCGCATCCGCGCCCTTGCGCCGTTCGCCAATCCGGTCGGGATAGGCAAAGGCCAAAAGCAACCCGACCTCATCAGCATGATCGACCTTTCCACCCCCCGATTTATCAAGCCCGGCTTGTTTGGCTGCATCGCGCAATCGACGGGCAAGTTGTTTGGCGGCCTCGGAGATCATTTTGGTTGCGCGACCCTTGATGATCGCCTCCACGCGGATACGTAAATCCGCTCCGCGCCCGCGCATGAAATCACGGTCGGACAGGAGTGCGGCCAAGGCACAGGCAACCTCATCCAGACCAAGCTGTGCACTAAGCAACATCATATGCGCCAATCTGGGATGGACCGGCAATCCGGCCATGGCGGTGCCCATCGGCGTAATGCGGTTTTCACCATCAAGCGCCTCAAGCCCGCGCAAAACATCGCGCGCCTGATCAACCTTGGCGGCGTCCGGCACATCCAGCCACGGCAGGGCTTTGGGATCCGTGACACCCCAGCGCGCCAGCTCCAGCGTCAGGGGTGCCAGATCGGCCTCAGCAATTTCGGGCGCAGTAAACGGTGCCCGGGCACGTTGTTCATTTTCCGGCCACAGGCGATAACAAACGCCCGGCTCCAACCGCCCGGCACGGCCCCGGCGTTGCTCGGCACTGGCTTGCGATGACTTGACCGTCACCAGCCGAGTCATGCCCGATGCCGGATCAAAGCGCGGCAGGCGTTGAAGGCCGCTATCAACCACCACCCGGATACCATCAATTGTCAGCGACGTTTCGGCAATGGCCGTCGCCAGCACCACCTTGCGCTTGCCGTCCGGTGCTGGCTGAATCGCGATATCCTGCGCCTTGGCATCCATCGCGCCATACAGCGGGGCGATGATGACGTCATTCCCCACCGCATCCTTAAGCGCGCTCTCCACCCGGGTGATTTCACCTTGCCCCGGCAGGAAGGCCAGGATCGATCCGCTTTCCTCCCGCAGGGCCGTTTTGATCGCGGCGGTCATTTCCACATCGATGCGGGTATTGCCCCATTTATCGGGTTTGGTCGGGATATATTTGGTTTCAACCGGATAGGCACGTCCTTCAGATGTGATCACCGGGCACCCGCCCATCAGATCGGCAATCGGCCCGCCATCAAGAGTCGCGGACATGACCACAAGGCGCAGATCATCACGCAGCGCCCCTTGTGTTTCAAGCGCAAGTGCGAGGCCCAGATCGGCATCCAATGATCGTTCATGAAATTCGTCAAACAGGATGGCAGCAATGCCGGGAAGCTCCGGATCATCCTGAATCATGCGGACCAGAATACCCTCGGTCACGACCTCGATCTTTGTATCCTTGGAAACCTTGCTATCGAACCGCACGCGATAGCCCACACGCCCACCAACCGCCTCACCCAGCAACTGCGCCATGCGCCGCGCACTGGCGCGCGCGGCCAGACGCCGGGGCTCCAGCATGATGATCTTCTGATCGCCCCTCCATGCGCAGTCCAGCAACGCCAAGGGCACCTTGGTCGTCTTGCCCGCCCCAGGCGGGGCCTGCAGCACGGCACTGGTGCCGTTTTCCAACGCGGAAATAACATCCGGCAGGACGGCATCAATTGGCAGGGTGGGAGATTCTGAGGTCATGGCAGCTTTACGATCACACAAGGCGAACAGGTTCGCCATATTGCCTCAACAAAGTATCAGCGGTCAGGAGCAATATGCCCTCCGCCTTTGCCTGTGCAATGAGAATTCGATCAAACGGATCCTTATGCACAGGAGGCAGCGTATCAACAGTTACCGCATGTTCACTCAACATGGGGAGTTCCACATAGCCATTATCAAGCATCGCCCTGCGAATGAGCCGCGGGTTTGCCTTGAAGTCGGGCCTTTCCAGTGCATTCTTGGTCGTGATTTCCCAAATATTGATCGGGCTGAAAAGAAGTTCGTTTTCCGTATCAGAAATCATCTTGCGGGCCTCAAGCGACAAACGATCATTGCCCTTTGCAGTCCACAAGATCAGTTGGGTATCCAGCAATAACTTCATCAGCCAACCCCAAACATTTCTTCAATCTCATCCTGGCCCATGCGATTGAAATCATCCGGAATCAGAATTTCTTCATCTTTCAAAAAGCCGATACGTTTCGGGACTACTGCGTCTTCCTGATAAGCCGACATTTGCACAACAGGTTTGCCCGCCTTTGCAATGACAAGGTGCTCACCACTCATGACGCGCGCGATCAAGCGCGACAAATGGGTTTTGGCCTCATGAATATTAACGATGCCCATCACATCCTCCAATTAGACTAAGTTAACTTAGCCTATATTATTTCTGCGCAGAATGCGATTGGGATTTCATAAAGACAATCCCGCGCTCTCCACCAATCCGCTGCAGGGTTTTCATCCCGCGCGTCAGACCATAAAGCGTTTCCATCGCCCCCGCTGCCTTGGCGCGCGATGCCGCTACTCGCGTTATGTCGTAGAGCTTCCGAAATGCTGGTTCTGGCAGGCTGCTCAAAGCCGTTTCGGTTGCCTCCCGCTTCGGATCGGGATGGGTAAAGCTCAATGGCGCGGTCGGGTCAAAATTCGGCATGGAGTGATCTTGCAGGGTTTGGTGCGTTCCGGTCCGTTTTTTCTATCACAATTGACAGCGCCCAGACCATCCAGGCTTGCGTCCAGCGGATATAATTGCGCCGATCCGGCTCCCACCGACCAAGCCCTGCAAAGAACAGATCGCGCTCCGAATCAAAAAGCTTTTCTGCAGACCAAACTGCTATCCGCATCGCCCCACCGGTATCCCCAAACCGGATCAGGCTCCCCATCGCCTGCGCCACTGCATGCGCATCAAGATACCCATCCCGTCCGGCGTAGCTTCGTGGTAGGCCATACTGATCAAAACACTGTGCTCGACAGAACTGCCAGCCACGCGCAATCGCATCCGAAACTCCATTCATGCCCGCGGCGCGAAACCGATCCAGCAAATCAAGAACGTAGCCCGTGTGAAACCCGTCCACGAACCGGTGGTGGGATCGCGTGCCGTAAGGCCAACTGCCATCAGCCTTTTGCGCGGCGCGAACCCGCTCCACCGCCTGCGTCGTTTTGTCATTCGGCCCGATCACCCGATGCAGCGCAAACGCCGCCCACAGGCTGGCATTGTGGATTTCAACATTGGTGTGATCAAAATAGGTGAAATAGCCACCCCGCCAGAGCTTGCTTTCAATGAGGCTTGCCGCCTGCTGGAGGGTGGGATGATCCTTTGCCAATCCGCTTTCGATCAGGGCGTCGACAACGAAACTCGTGACAATCGCACTGCTTTGATGGCGGCAGGCATGAAACGCGCGTGCCTGCCATTCAAACGGATATCCCCAGCCACCATCGGGATTTTGCATTTTCAACAATTGATCGCGCACATCGCAAAGCACTACACCCTTCGCCGCGCCACCCAGCAAAGCCAGCGTCTTGGGATTAACCATCAGCGGAATGCGTGCTGCTTTCCGCAAGACATCCGGACCCCGCTTGATCGCCTGCAGCCACGCCAAGCGCGCAAGGCGAAACCGCCCAAGCCTACTTGCCCGGAATACCGCACTTTCAAGCCCATCAAATGGATCGGCTCCTGCGAATTCAGCGGCCATCATGCGCGTAAGTACCCTGTCCCGGATATCAATCAGGTGATCCCTATCCATGCTTCGCCCCCTCACGCGCGGCAATCCCGGCGGCTATCCCGCAGCAAATCAGGTAATGCCCGTAATTCAGCGCATTATCGGTCACCATGGTCAGCATCACCGACAGCAATATACAAACCGCAAGACGTGCGTGACGCACACCCCAAAGCATCACCCCCCATCCCGCAAGCCAAAGCCCGGCCCCCAGAAAACCGGTTTCAAACAGGATGCGAAAATGATCGTTATGCAGGGCACCAAAGGAGGCAAAAGACTGATAGCCAGACAGGATTTCCTCCACTGCCCCGGCCCCGAAGCCAATCCACCTTTGCCCGTTTGCCCCGCCTTGCCACAGCACCCAGAAATCCTGCCAGAAGGCCAACCGACCACTGCCGTGGGTCAGAAACAGGCGCGGCAGATAAAGGGCCGCAGCCCATCCGGCACCTGCAAGAACGACGGTCCCCACAAGCCATGTCATAGCGCGGGAAAACCGGATCATCCCGATCAGATTGACCAGCATCGCCAAAACCGCAATCCGCGTCTGGCTGAGCAAGATGGCAACACCACTTGCCGCCGCCAGCACCCCATGCCCCCGCCACCGTGCAACCGAGCAAAGCGCAAACAGGCCCAGAAACAGAAACGGCTGATTAAGACGCAAGCCCTCATGTGTCACCTGAAACGAGCTCGACAGCAGCAGATAAAGCATAAGGGCCGGAATGATCAGCCGAAGACTGTCGCGCCCGATCACGAAGCCGATCAGAAGTCCGGCAGGCAGCATCAAAATGTTGCCAATCAGACGCAGCTTTTCGAGGTTTGCACCATTCCCGGTCGCGATCACACCGATCATTGCCGCAAGGATTAACGCCCCCGCTAGAAAACCGCTTCCAAGACGGCTGCGATAGACGAAGCAGCACAAAACAGCAATCCAGAACCCCAGCAGAATAAGCTTAGCAGCCATCCCCCCCGCCGCAATCAGCCAGAGCGACGCCCCCATCGCGAGGTTCCCCAGCAACACCAGCCAGATAGGCAAAGACAGGCCTTGCCCGGCAGCACCCAGCCTTTGCCCGCCTTCCATCGCGGCTGTAGAAACGCTCTCCCTCATGGCTCTGAACCTCGCGCAAGCAACGCGACAGGCAGCTCAAATTCAGCTAGGCTAAAGCTCTTGATTTCAAAGCAGATTGGCAGACCTTGATGCTTTTGCTGGCGCAAACCTGTCTGATGGCGCAGATCATTCTCGCCCCGCTGATGCTGGGCGGACTTAGGCCATGGGCACTTGCTATTCTGACGATCCTGACAGGTGTAGGTGTTCTGGCGATCTGTCTGCGGCCTGCCCCCGTGCAAATAGGCAAACACCTGCGTTATCTCTGGCTGGCCATCGCTGCACTGATTGGCTGGTCGCTCCTGCAAAGCCTGCCCATCTGGCCCATGCAGCCATACCCGTTTGATGCGCCGCGAATTTCGCTTGCGCCTTATGGCTGGCAGAGTTTGGCCGCCTATCTGATCTGGCTTGGCGGTGTAATCACCCTGACGGCACTGGTGGCGCGACTGCAGACCCGCCTGATCCTGATCATTGCACGAACCGTCGTCATCACATGTGCCGTTCAGGTGGTCTTGGCGGCAAGTGCCGAACTGATGGGATGGCAGACTACATTCTGGTTTGCTAAGCAGGCCCATTTCGGCTACTGGACTGGCAGCTTTGCCAATCGCAATGCCTTTGGCAATTTGATGGGGTTTGGCATTGTCGCCTGCCTGTTTCTTTATCAACAATCCCGCGCGGTCAGTTTTGCCAAGCAACTTGATCAGGCCGGGGGCTGGCTGGCACTGGCGATGATTTTCTCCGTTGCCCTCATCCAAAGCCATTCGCGGCTGGCTTTCATTGCGGCGCTGGTTGGCGGCGCGTTGTTTATCATCCTGACACCTCGTGAAAACGCCAGCAACCTCAAGCGACTGCTTGGAATTGCTTTGGGTTGCATCGCGATTATCGTCGTGACGGCCTTTGCATCGCCAGATCTTTTCGTCCGGTTCACCGACCTTGGCCGCAGCGATCTGATCCAGCGTGATGATCTTTGGACCACGGCCCTGCAGGCAATTTTGGAACGCCCCGTTGCCGGCTGGGGTGCGGACAGCATTTCGCTCGTCATTGCTCATTTCGCCACCCCGGACCTGAACACCAATGCGAACTGGTTTAGCAGCCATAACCTCTGGCTCGACGGGACGATCGTATTTGGCCTCCCCGCCATGCTGATCCTGACTATGGTCCTAGTCTTCGCCCTTAAAACGGCGATCACCACAGTCCAGCAGACGGACACCCGAGGATTTCTGGTCGCATTCATTTTCATGGGATTGATTGGCAGCATTGGCGACTGGGTCATGATCATGCCGCCCCTTATTCTGCCATTGGTGATGCTGGCGATGGCAGGTTTTGAAGGCGCGCTTGCAACCCGTCGCGCAACACCTGGACGCGCGGATCACGCGGCGCAATCACCGTTGCCTGATCAAGAAGGTTTGCGCCAACCGAGAGATCCTGCTCGACCAGCATCTCAGCCTTAAGCCCCAGCAAAAGCGGATCAAATGGCATCTCAGCCAAACGTGCCTCAATTATTGTGCGGCGCCATTCATCATCACTTGAAGCGAGCGCCTGCAGAATCTCCTGCGCGTCCCGTGCAGCTACGAACCCGTCCCCATTGGCGAAACCGGCACTTTTGTTTTCAAGCTGCGACAGTGCTCGTCCCTCCGACAACAAGACCAAGCCGCCAGTGCCCAACAAGAGTAACGCAATCGCCATCAAGGCCAGTTTCATGTCAGCTGCCCCTTCATCACGCTGGATGGTTGCGCCTTACCATAGGCGGCACGGGGCTTGGCACCATTCAGCACAACGCCCTCCGGGACAATGTTTGCCGCGCGCAGTTGCGACAGGGCCTGAGCAATGTCGCGGCGTTTGCTGCGACCACAACGCAAGGCGAACAACCTGACATCGGCCAGGCCCAGAGCAATCACACCATCCGCTACCGACAGGATCGGCGGCGTATCAACAATCACATGATCAAACCGGGTGCGCAGATGCGTGATCAAATCAGGCAACTTCCCGTCAACCATCCCCGTCGCGATGCTTCCCGGCACCGGCATCCGCGCCCCAAGATATCGATACCCTTCGTCATCCCCCTGTGGGGCAAGGGCTGTATCCAGATCGACAATCCCCGACATGACATCCGTAAGGTCGTTGACCTTTTCGACGTTATACGGCCTCAGTACTGGCGGTGCAGGATCATGCAAATCCGCATCAAGAACAATCACAGATGCACCGAGGCCTGCCAGCTTTTCGGCCAAGGCATGGACAATGTGGCTTTTGCCATCGCCAGATAGTGCGGAGCCCAGCGCAATTACCTGCCCGTCCGTTCGGATTTGGGTTTCTGCATCCCGCCCCTGCACCATGATCCGCATCAGGACAGCCAGATGCCCGGCGGCCTCGTCATGGGCGGTTGCCAAATTGCCTGAGCCAGACTGGTCCGGAATGCGGGCAAAAAGCGGGATGCCTAATGCGACCTGCGGATCGAATTCATCATCAATGCTTTGATCGAAATAATGCCGCAGCAAGACAGCAACCACGGCTGCAAACATCGCAATCATGATCGCCAGCATCGCCAGATCGCGCTTGGTCGGGAATTCGGTTGCCTCCGGCAATGTTGGTGCGCGCAGGATCGCTACGTCGCCATGAAAGGCCGCCATTTCACGTCGAAGTGACTGCACCTGTTGGCCAAGCTCCTGAAGGTTGGTGCGCGCCAAGGCAACCGACCGGTTCAGGGCTGCCTGACCCTGAACACTTGTATTGCGAAGCGCCATCCGGTCTTCCCAACGATCACGTTGGGCGGTGATCAGTCGAAGCTTTTCTTCCGCCCCGGCAAGGGCGATATCCATCTGATCGGCGACATTGCCAGTCACAGCCGCCAACTCGCTTCGCAGATCATCAAGTTCGCGCTGCTTGCCCTGCATGATCGGGTGCTTGTGACCATAACGCTGATCAAGGGCGACGAATTCCTGCTTTCGGGTTTCAAGCTGCAACGAGATTTGACTTACAACCGGATGTCCCGCGACATCGGAAATCGCCAGAAGGTCATCGAGCCCCGCCGCATTCGACCGGCTTTGACGTGCCAGCCTCAAGCCCGCAACTTCCTGCCCGAGCTTTTCGGCCTGCTCATCCAGGGCATAGATGCGGTCCAGCATCCGCGCACTTTCATCAGCATCAAGAATACCGGCACCACTTTGTACGGTGGCCAGATCATTCTCCAGTCCCGCCAGTTCGTCTTGTGCCGTGTTGAACTGCAGCTCCGCCTCCGCCAGTTGCCTTCGGATGCTTGCCTTTTGCCGATCCTCGCGCTGCCAAAGATAGCTTTCAACAATCGCTAACAAGGCCTGTTGTGTAGTTTCCGGCTGCTTTGCGCTGAAGGCAACTTCGATCACCGTCGCATTGCCAACCCGTGCGGCTTCCAGCCCGCTGCGAAGCTGCAACATCGCAACTGTTTCTGGATCATCTGAAATTGGCGCATCCGGCTTCCCGGCAATCATCGCGGCGAGCTGATCAAAGATACGGCGATTCGCCTGCTCCCCTGTCAGAGAAACACCCTCTCCCCTCAAAACCGAAAGTGCTGTCGACAGGGTTTCCTGACCCTTGACCTCGGCAATCGCGGTTTCGATTTCCTGAGCAGTGACGGTGCGTCGATCCGTATCAGCCGAAAGCCGTTCCGTGATTTGTCTGTCTTGCGCAAAACCGATCTCGGCCACGGACCGATAATCGCCCTGCCAGTTGGCAATCATGCTCAAAAGCGCAATCAGAACAGAAACAAAGACGAGTACCGCCACCCCGCGCCGTTGCCAGAGAATGCCCAGCAAATCTCGTAGCGACGGATCAAACCGCTCTGTTGCCGCACGCGCCATACTATCGGGATGGTGGGGATGCTCTGTCATCTGGGGCTTCCATCCTCAAGCTCTGGAACGCCAACAGGGCTCCCGTATTGCTCGTCATCCCACAGGCGCCCGGAATCCGCATTCTCCAAGCGGACAGTAAGATAGGGATACCCCCACAATTCTTCGATTTCCG
Source organism: Thalassospira sp. HJ (assembly GCF_000948415.1). Lineage (GTDB taxonomy): Bacteria > Pseudomonadota > Alphaproteobacteria > Rhodospirillales > Thalassospiraceae > Thalassospira. The sequence goes on from NZ_JYII01000019.1 coordinate 203,359, forward strand.
ACGGTTGCACAAAGCCAATTATGGTGGGTGACGCGGTGCTTTCCGAACGCGGGGCAAGTCCAGATTGAGCGCCATCAAACATGACCGGCCGGTTCGCGCGACGCTCAAAAAGACGCTCTGCCAAATTTGCTGCACGGCTGCGCACGATGCCCGTAAGTCGATCTGGTTCGGGATGCAGACTAAGCAGTCTCAGGACCACACCACCAAGTATGGTTTCCAACAGAAATCGGCTGGTACCGCTGCCGAAGTCGAATAGACCGAGCAGCACTTCAAGGCTGTTCTCCGTAGCCTGCCAGTCGATAACAGGTCGTTCGGAACTGGGATCCTCTGACAACACAGCATTAACAAGCGCATCAATCAGCTGCGGAACATCATTCGGTTCATTGACCTTGGCGAGTTCCGTTTCAATCCAGCTGATTGCTGCCTGCCGGTTTTCTGGATCAAGCGTCATGCTTGTCGCCGGTTGGGCCTGTAGCTCGGCAGCCGATGCCAACATCGCGCAAAGGGCCAAAAGGGTCGTAACCTTTTGAATGGTCCCGCGCAGGCGTTTGAATTGAAAACTCACTACTCTTGGCAACACGAGTTTGGCAAAACCAGAAAGCCCCCGCGCATATCGCGGGATCATGTAACGCGGCTGGCACAGGATGCGCCAAAGGAACTCCAGTCCCGCCCGTTGCCAGATCATCGGGGCACGCCGAACCTTACTGGCCAAAACATCAAACGCCCCGCCAACGCCCATGGCAAAACGGCACCCTGTCTTGGGCGCAAACTGATCAACAAACCGTTCCTTGCGTGGCGACGGCAGGGCCACAAAAAGGGCATCTGGCTCGGCCGAGGCAACACACCTGGCCAACTTTTCATCATCCATCTCATAACCGTGATGTGTGCCGGCAATTATGAGCCCCGGAAAACGGGCTGGCAACGTCGCCTGTAGCTGATCGAGAACCTCCTGCCGTGCACCCAACAGGGAAACCCGCGTGCCATCTTGAGCAAACTGCGCCAGAAGATCGGTCATAAGATCGATGCCCGTTACCCGCTCAGACACCCTGCCCCCCATCAGGCGGGCAGCCCAAACAATCCCCATGCCGTCGGCCGAAAGGCAATCAGCGCGCGACAGGGCGGCAAAAAGTCTGTCATCGCGCAAGGCAGCGGGCAGTTTGCACGCATTCATACTGTGATGGCGGAAACACTTTCGGTTCTCCGTCACAGCCCCTTCGCGAAGCATGAGACCAATCGCGGCGCAGACCTGGGCGCGTCGTCGCGTATCAAGCAGCAAGCCAAAGAAGGCATATTTGTGCCGTGAAATATCGTCGCGCATGCACCACCCCTGTCACCCCGCCCGACACAGCTGCAGACCAGCGAAACCTGCCCTCTGCAATTTTAGGTTATGGCTAATTGGTTGAAGATAATGGTAACTTATGATTGAGTAACAAACAATATTAGCATCTCAAGGTGACCATCGCGGTGAGGGTGACTTTACTGACAAACCTTGTGCCACCCTACCGATCTGCCGCCTATGACGCGCTTCATCACCGCGCCATTTCGGCAGGTGGTGGCTTGCGTGTTTTATGTACCCAACACCACGAACCTCAACGAAATTGGGCAACGCCCAAGGCAAGATTCGAACAGGCAACCTTGCCCGGAGTACAAATCCCGCTTGGAGAAAACCGGACCTTCGCACTCCCATTTGGTGTCACTCGCACCCTTTCCGCCCAACCGACCGATGCGCTGGTTTTGGTCGGCTTTGGCATCGCGCAATGGCAGGCGCAGAACTGGGCTTTGAAACGCGGCATTCCTACTGTTCTGCAATTTGATGGCTGGTCAGGCTCTGATGCCGCCTATGCAAATCCGGTTCGCCGAAGATTGCGCCGGATGATGGTTTCGCGTGCTGATGGGTTCATCGCCGCTAGCACACTTGGAGCCGCATGGTTTGAAAGCCACGGGATCGCCCGCGAGAACATCTCAATTGCACCCATTCCACCGTCATTTACGACGCCTGAGGCCTGCGTCAACAGGATGATGGCCAACCGGCAATATGATCTCCTCTGGTGCGGTCGCACGACACGTTCAAAGGGCTTTGATGTATTTATCAAGACCGCCGAAGCATTATCCAAAGCAGGCATCGCCAAGCGAATTACCATTGTCGGCAGCACGGACATCGCAGAAACAATCGCGACTTTAAGAGCATCGGGCATCAATGATCAGGCAGACGTTTTCGGACAACTACCGCCAGATCAACTCCCGGCCATTCTGACCAACAGCAAGATCGCCCTTTTCCCCAGCCGCAATGACGCCTACGGCGTTGGCGTGATTGATGCGATCGCATGCGGCGTTGTCGCACTGGCAAGCCCGATGACAGGATGTGCACTGGATATTTTGAGCACCCCGGAAATACTGCCGATTGATGTCCCCGACCGCTGGTTCAAGGCCTGCGAACAGCTTCTAGGCAACCCCGCCCTTTTCGAAACCACGCTCCAGCAACAAGCCAAGGCAATTATCAGCAACAACCCCGTCCATCATGGTGAGACGATCTGGAATGCGATAAATCAGGCGGCACATCGCAAATCGGGAACACGAAAATGGGGATGATCACGCAACTCCCCAAATCAACTTCAGCACCGTCGATCTGGCTGATCAGCCGTGTCGATCAGGTCAGCATTCTCGCCCAACATCTGGCAGCCCAGAAAAGACTGGTTCGTTGGGACAGTTTCTGGCGCCACGATGGCACGGGCCTTGTTCAACCCCAGTCCCGCAACATCGACACTGCACTCTGTGACATTCCCGGTCGTCATCTGCTGCCCGATTTACTTGGACAAGTGGCCCAACGGCTTCGATTGCCAGCGCGGAATCTATATTCCGACATTCCGCTATCATTGCTGGCTGCCTGGAATCCGCCCAAGGCAAGCATCCTGCATGGTCAGGGCAATTACAGCCTGCCTGCTATGCGCCGGGCTAAGGCCCGCAATATAATCACCATCTCGGATGTGACCGGCCAGTTGGCTGAAACCCGCTATGAGCAACTCGCTGATGAATATGCAGCCCACGGTAAACGATATCGGGAAATTTCAACTTTCCTTGCCGGTCGACGCACAGCAGAGGCGCACTATGCCGACGCCGTCTTTGCCCCTTCTGAAGCTGTCGTAAATGGCCTGGAGCGTGCTGGCATTGCGCAAGACAAGATATACCTGATCCCGTTCATGTCGCGGCATTGTCAGACGCTGCTTGCACGGCAACTCCCGGCACGTGACGACACCACCATTCGCCTGCTTTATGTCGGCAACCTGTCCCTCGCCAAGGGCACCGCCCATCTTCTTGCTGCATGGAAAACTATTCGTCGTCAGTTCCGCTTGCGCGTTGAACTGATCCTGGTTGGTACGGCACAGCCGTGCGCCAGAGGATTGCTTTCCAACCTGCCCGATGGTGTCAAATGGCTCGGCCCATTGCCCCATGATCAGGTCGCAGATCACATGTTGGCCGCAAGCATTTTTGTTTTTCCCAGCCTGACAGAGGGCAGCAGTCTTGCCACGATGGAGGCCATGGCAGCCGGTTGCGCGGTGATCACGACATTTGATGCCGGAAGCCCGGTGATTAACCAGCAAAGTGGCCTGATCATCCCGCCGCGCGATAGCGCAGCACTGGTGAAAGCGGTTAGCGCCCTTATCACCCAGCCAACCATGCGCAGTACCATCGCCCAAACCGCCCGTGATCAAATCGCACGAGACCTCCAACATGCCTATGGTACCCGTATTGATCTGGCTTATGAAACCATCCTGTCGCGCCATGGATAGATGGCTTTCGTCCATAAGTTCTGGGCTTTATCCGCTCTGGCTGATCGGGGCGAACATGATCGCGCGATTGGGCGGGATGCTGATCCTTGTCATGATTGGACACACCTATTCAGAGAGCGAACTTGGGACTTATTTCGGGCTGCTCGCCATGATCGGCCTCGCCGTCACGGCAACACAAGCTGGCAGTGGTCCGCTTTTGATCCGCTTGGCACAAGGTCGCGCATTTCACTCAGCGGCTCTTGTCTTGGCGCTTCGCGTGCTCATCGCTGCGATCTCAGTACTCCTGATCACGACAACGACCAGCCTGCCACTGGGCCACTACTGGCCGCTGGTCCTCATCCCGCTCGCAGCCGCCCTTGCCCCGGACTGGATTATTACTGCCCAAACCCGGTTTTCTCGGCTCGGCATGATCGCGGTTGCCGGCCAGACCTTAGGGATTGCCGTCGCGGTCTGGGCTTCACTCACCCAGTCACTTTTGGCGCTTTATATGATCGCGCCCGCGATCTCATTGGCAAGCCTTGTACTTTCAACCGCATTCGCATTCGAAGCAGCCCCGACCCAAATCGCTGAAACTGTCCCAACCGGCAAAAGTGCCGGTTTCGGCCTTGTCGGCTTCACCCTGCTGGCGGGCTTCGTGCCAAATCTCGACTTTGTTCTGTTGGGCACGGGAAATGATGCTTTATTTCTGGCGCAACGGATTTTCCTGTTCTGTGCCGGTTTGATCGCCGCCATTGCCTCAACCCTGTTTGCCAAACAACAAACAGGCAAATTGCGCGATGTTTGGCTTCTGGCACCAATGGCCATCATATCTGGTCTGCTTTTCCTATTCCCCACCAGCCTGGTTCACCTCGTCTATAACGCCCCTTCGCATGACCTGATCAACACCCTTAAAGCAGGCGCAATCTGGCCGATATTGCTTGCAGTTCTGACCCGACTAATCCTGACCCTGCAGGAAAACCCAACTGTCCGATGGATCGGCTGGCTGTGCCTCGCCACAATGGCGACTTCCGCGTTCGGCTTGCCAAACTTGGCGACCTCAACTGACATCATGGCTCTGATCGTGTTTCGGATGGCGTGTTTGGTTCTGGTCCTGTTTGCCTGCCAGAAAGCCATGACAAAGCGGCGGGCCTTGGCATGAAACATCTCTCAACCGAGATCTCCGAAAACAAGCTGATCAGCGGCCAATATGGTGACATTCATTTTGGACCGTGGGGACTGGAATGCTCCGACCGGCACTCGTTTGTCACGATCACCGACCAACCCCGAAATGCCATTCTCCGGGATGACATCTGGCACTTATCGGATGGCCGGCTGCAGATTAAGTACGAAACGGAACAAACATCATCGAACACAATCCGGCTTTGCCTCTCGGTTGAGGCACTCAATGACATTCCGCTGCAAGATGCGGTAATCCGGCTGGTGTTTGACAAAAACGCGATCACGCACGGGATCATTGCAGGCAGGACGTTTACCCACTGCAACAGCGACAAATACCGGCTTTATCCCATCAAACAGGTACAGCTCGTTGGACAGGATGGCGGGACCATCACCGTTCGCCTTGAGGATGCCGACGGTGCCGGCCGTTTTGATCCATACATGTATCTGCGTGACCGCGACGATCACTGGATCATTCATGCCCGCCTGCTGCCCTGCGATCCGGTTGATCAGGTCTGGTTGCGCTGGGCAAATCGCTTTTTTACGCTCTCCGCGCCGAACGGGGTCTCGCGGTTCCTGTGGCGCATTTCACCAATCAAAAAGCTGCTGTGGCGCTTGCGCGAACGTGCGGGACGGCGTTGCCCAGAGATTCAGGCAGTGCCGCTCAACCACCTCAAGGCGGGGCAATCTCTTGGTCTGGAGGTAACATGTCACTTCGACTGAAAGACGAAGATATCCGCAACCGCTGCCAAGCCTTGGCCCAGCAGATCACAGACGATCTTGCGAAACGTCAACGCGAAAACGGCCAGTTCGAGCAACCGGATTTCTACGCCAAGGCCTTTGGCGTCAATCTCTGGAGCCGGATTGATCCGGAACGGTTTGCACTGAATATCGAACGCGCGCTAGCTGCACTGAGATCTGATCCAAAGGATAAAACCTACCACCGCGAATTCATCGAATATGCGCTGCTTCATACGCCGGATCTCAAAACCGAAATCACTCGCGGAATCCTGCGCGGCACCAAAGAGCAATGCCCGGACGTTGCCAACTGGCAAATGCTTGGCCTGATCAATCGCCAAAAACGACGAACCGGATTTGTGTCGAAACTCATCAACCGCGCCCACCTAGCCTTAATCCTGCTGCGCTATTGGCGCGCTCAGGTTTTCCTTGATCGGCCAAAGTGTTTTTCCGCGCAATACCATGCCTTTTGCACCGCCCTTCTATCCGACAGCGAAACCCCGCGACATCAACGCATTGCGGATCGGGCAACAGCACCGCTCTCACAATTGATAGGCACACATGGCTATGCAAATCTGCTCGGACGCGGTGCAGGTCAAAGCTTTGGCGCGGCTTGCGCGCTTTATGTATTGCTGAAAAGCGGACATCTCGACGCAGCCGACGCAATCCTCCACCGCATGGAAGATGCCTCTCACGAGGCAGGTCAACTACCGCTGAACCTGCTGGCTCCTAAACCACTTCCGAACAACCCCGGCCCCGAAAACCCGGACACACCGGGGTGGTACAGCTATAACCGCCATGACGATTACCTTGCCTTTGCGGGGTATTGGCTGCTCAAAGCAACACAACTTCCTGCCCGGCAAAACCGCCAGCCATCTTCTCCATGGACTAACAGTTCCGCACACATCACGCAGTTTTCATCGCCTCACTATCACGCGCAAATGACACTTCGCGGCAAACAGGGATTCGACGTCTCCGGCGCACCGGTGATTGTTTCCGGCCAAGGAAAATCAGCCCGCATCCTGTTACCTCCAACCGGCGGCGAACAGGATGCGCCAAGCCTTTACGACAAAGCCTCAACTCCACTTCCGGCCATTACGGAAAGCAGCTTTGCACGCTTCCTGCGTGCCCGCCAAGTCCACGACAACCGTGTTGAAGTGACGTTAGATCTTGCAGGTATCACCGGCCACAGGCAGATCGAGTTTCAAGACAAGCGCGTCATCATCACGGACCACTTCCCCGATAACGAACCGGGTCAGGTCGATCTATTCCGAATTCTGATTGATGGCACAATAGAGTTCGAACAAACCAGTCCGGACACAGCTATCTGCCCGCAACTCGGGATCAAAATCACCGCAGACACACCACTGCAATTCACCCCAAACGCTGCATTTAGCGCAGTCGGGATCGCAACGCGGATTAGCGCGAAAACAAAGCACGGGACCAGCGCCACCCTGACCATTTCATGGGGAGAGATCGATGCGTGATCCGATAACCGTCATCACAACCGTGCGGGACGGCGAGGCTTTTCTGGATCGCTATTTTGATAACCTAGGTCAGATACTCGGCCCTCATGACCATGCCGTCATCGTCGATGATGGCTCTAGAACGCCCCTCATCACACCGAAGAACTGGCAAAACGACCCGCGACTGACAATCCTTCATCCCGGTAAGATTGGTCGCGGTGCTGCACTTAACCTCGCCATTGAAAACAGCCCGACAGATTTGATTGCGATTCAGGATATTGACGACATCTCCCTGCCTGAGCGATTGGACCGACAAGTTGACATCCTTACCCGCAAGCCCAATCAACTTGTCTTCGCACAGGCCGCATCCGCCCCATGGCGACCAACCTTCGGCAAGGCACAGCAGTTTGCGCCCTCACGCCTTTATGTCGGCAATCCACTGCATCACTCTTCCCTTGCCATGAACCGATCCCTTTGGATCCGGGCCGGGGGCTATGCGACCGATCTGCCCTGCTGCATCGATCTGGATTTCTATCTGCGGACTTGTTGTCTGGCCAATGCCACCATGCGTCGGCTGAACACGCGACTGATTGAACGGAACTTTCGAGCGGACACCCGCCACTTCGCCCGGATACCAGACGCGGTTTATCGCCAGACCCGCACCGCCGTTCTCGCGCGTTATCGCGCTTACCTTTCGCCATCAATCTGGATGACCCTTGCCAAGTTCCGCAATTTTGAGATGTTTGTCGGGAAGGATATACGATGACTGACCGCCCGAAAATTATCGCCATGGTGCAACTACCGCCACCCATGCATGGGGCGGCCAAAATGAACCAGTTCGCCATTGAGGCCTTGGCAAAAGACTTCGATTTGCATGTCATTGAAATGCGCTTTGTCCGAACACTGTCGGATGTGAACCGGTTTTCCCTGCGCAAGGTTGGGCTGGGCCTTTGGCTGCTGATACGTTTGACTTGGGCGTTACCACAGGCAAATGCCCTTTATATCTGCTTTGCCCCAACTGGTTTCGCCTATTACCGCGATTGCCTGTATATGTTGATGGCAAGGATGTTTCGTGTCACTGCCGTCCTGCATCTGCATGGTCGCGGACTGCCGAACATGCGAAGATCGAAGTGGTCTGCGCTCTTTCAAAAACTGGTCTTCAAAAATCAAACAGTCATCCTGCTCGGTGAAAGTTTGTGTTCTGAAATTGATGGTCTGAACTGTAAGTCCGCCATCATCCGCAATTGCCTGAACGACGAAGACTTTCGCACGCTGCCAATCAAACCTTGGACACCGCATGATCCGGTCAGGCTTTTGTGGCTGTCCAATCTGTTTCACGCCAAGGGCATCGAAACCCTGCTTGCCGCCTGCGCTATTCTCCGCGGACGAGATATCGTTTTCACCCTGAACATTGCCGGAGCTGCTGGTGACGTAAATGACGTAGATCTGGATTTAATGCTCGGGCGCTATCAGGTGAAGACAGCAACAAACTGTTTGGGACCTGTGTCGGAAAGCCAGAAACGCGTCGTTTTCGAAGAGGCAGACCTCTTCATCTTTCCCAGCCACTACGCCAATGAGGCCCAACCACTTGTCGTGCTCGAAGCCATGGCCGCCAATGTGCCGGTCATTACGAGCGATATCGCAACCCTTCCGGAATTTGTTCGTGATGGCGAAACAGGGCAGCTTTGTTCGCCCAAAGATCCAGAAGGGCTCGCAAATGCGATCATCGAAGCTATCAATTCACCCGACGAGACCACGAGAATGCGCGATGCGGCTTATCTGATGTGTCAGGAGGATTTCAGCAACGCGCAATTTGCCAGTAGACTTACCGGCCTGTTTCGCAGCATCCTCAGACAGAACTGAAATTTTGCTCAATGTTTAATGACGGGATCAGCCAGATGGATCGGGACGCATTTAACGCCTTTTGCAAATCACTGCCGCACACCACGCATGTCGTGCAGTGGAGCGGTGCTGATGTTTGGAAGGTCGGCGGCAAGGTGTTTGCGATTGGCGGCTGGACCACAAATGAGACACTTGGCATCACATTCAAGACATCCGAGATCGGTTATGAGGTCCTGAAAGAAATGCCGGGTCTTCGCCCTGCCCCGTATCTGGCGTCACGCGGCATGAAGTGGATACAGCACTATGATGCGCCGGGGCTCAGTGACGAGGACCTTATGGACCATCTAAAAAGCTCGCACCGCATTGTCGCCAAGGGTTTGACGAAGAAACTGCAGCGCGAGCTTAATCTTTATCAGGACGAATAGATCGGGTCGCTTATAGACGCCAGAGATCGATACCGGTCGGCACCGCATCACGCGGCAGAACAGCCCGTACATCGGCAACAAAGCCCTTGCCATCCTTAAGCAGGCCGCTGATCAGCGGCCAGCCCTTGGCAACATATTCCTTGTGCGACACGGCCAGAACCAATGCGTCTGCGGGTTCGAGGCAGCTGTCCGAGCAAAGCTTCAGACCATCAAATTCATGCTCGACTTCTTCCTTGTCGGCATGAACATCGTGGACCTGGACGTTCACACCGGCTTCTTCAAGTGAACGGACGATATCAATCACGCGTGTATTGCGGGTGTCAGGCACGTCTTCCTTAAAGGTCAGACCAAGCACGGTAACAGTCGGATTTTTGGTTGCACTTTTGCGCAGCAACGCACGAATGACCTTGTTGGCGACTACATCACCCATCCCGTCATTCACTCGACGACCAGCCAGAACCACCTGCGGGTAATAGCCAAGTTCTTCGGATTTATGCGTCAGGTAATAGGGGTCGACACCAATACAGTGCCCGCCAACCAGACCCGGCGTGAATTTCAGGAAGTTCCACTTTGTACCCGCAGCTTCAAGCACGTCGCGGGTATCAATGCCAGCGCGATCAAAGATCAGCGACAGCTCGTTCATCAGCGCAATGTTCAAATCACGCTGGGTGTTTTCGATGACCTTGGCTGCCTCGGCCGCCTTGATGGTCGGCGCCTTGTGAATACCAGCTGTGACAACGCTACCATAGACGTCGGCCACAATATCAAGTGTTGCCGGGTCCTGACCGGAAACGACCTTGGTGATAGTGGTAAAGCGATGTTCGCGATCACCTGGGTTAATGCGTTCCGGCGAATAGCCGACCGTGAAATCACTTCCGGCTTTCAGGCCAGACAGTTCCTCGAGAATCGGCACGCATTCTTCTTCGGTTGCACCAGGATAGACCGTGCTTTCATAAACAACGATGTCGCCCTTTTTCAGGATAGCGCCAACGGTTTTCGAAGCAGAACGCAATGGAGACAGATCCGGACGGTTCGAGCTGTCAATCGGGGTCGGAACGGTCACGATATGGAAATCGGCTTGCGCCAAGTCCTTGGGGTCAGCGCTGAGCAGAAGGTCGGCTGCGGCTAGTTCGTGGTCATCAACCTCGCCCGTCGCGTCATGTCCTGCCTTGAGCTGGGCAATGCGCGCCTGATTGATATCAAACGCTACGGTTCGGCCATTTGAGGTGCCAAACGCCACCGCGACCGGCAGACCGACATACCCCAAACCAATAACTGAAATCTTGCGCCCGTGACTCATCGATAAAACCTTGCAAATACCTTGGTTGCCGATTTGTAGCCAGCCCACCATGCCCCGTCAATTGCTTAGGTCACAGTGAATTCGGTTCACGACACTTTTTTCAGGGGAGCCAGCGCGCTCTGTCCAAACCACCACAAAACACCACCCTTGTATCGGCATCCATATCATGGTCTAGTTTTGCCTCCTGCCCCGCAACACGCGACTTCTTTGATATGCGCCTATTTTCGCTGGCCCTTGCCTGCATTCTTCTCTTCAACAGTCATGTTCTGGCCGCGCAATCAACGTCACCGATGCGTGTGGTATTTCCCTATATTCCGCTGATGGCTGAAACGTCTGACCATGGCATCTTTATCGAGATGTTTGATGAAATTGCCACTCGGTCCGGCAAGGAAGTGTCGATCGATATTCTGCCGGTAAAGCGGGCCATGCAGGATTTCAACAATGGCGAATATGATGCTCTGGGCGCGTATCCGTCGCTTGCGGAAATCCCGGTATCGCTGGCCTCTGTTCCGTTTTACCGCCGGGAAAACCTGATTTTTTATCGCACGACAGTCTTTGGATTGGGCAACGTCGACAAGCTGTCCGATCTTGACGGAACACGCGTCGGCCTGTCGGCGTATCAGTACCCGGCCTATATCCTGGATCGTAAGGAACTCAGCCTTGAACGTGTACCAAGCGACACCTTCCTTCTGCGCATGATCGCCAATGATCGTCTGGATGCAGCGATCATCGAACGCTTTTCCGGCCACTATGTCAGAAACATCCTTGGTCTGGAAAATGCCATCTCGGTCACCGACGATCCGGTCACGACTGAAAATGTCCTGACCTTGTTCAAGGCGGACCTTGATGGTATTGAAAACCGCAAAGCCTTTAACAAGTCCATCTACGAGATGCTGTGCGACGGTACTTTGGGCAAGCTTTATGGCCGCGAGAGCCTGCTTCCCGATCAGATGATTATCGAGCGCGAATTGCCAAAATCAGCCATCATCGAAGATTGCAATCCCACTGCCGCATTCACAGACGACTAACCCACTCAAACAAAAAGGGCACGCTGCCAAAGCAACATGCCCTTCCCCTAGATCGGATTTCGTCGCGAGGGCCTAGCCCTTCACAACGATATTGACCAGTTTCGGCGTCGGCTTGGCGACATAGATCACCTTGACGATTTCCTTGCCTTCAATATGCCGGGCAACGTTTTCGTCGGCCTTGGCAAGCGCCTCGACCGTTGCCTGATCGGCATCGGCTGCAACCATGACGGAGCCACGCTTTTTGCCATTGACCTGAACCGGGACTTCAAATTCGTCATCCTTGGCCTTTTCGGCATCGAATGCCGGCCAATCGAACTTGATCACCGATTTCTTGGCACCGAACTCGTCCGCCGCCATCCGGCTCATCAGCTCCTCGCCCAGATGCGGGGCAAACGGAGCCACCATCAGGGCGAGTGCCTTGGCATGATCATCATGCACGGCGTTTTGCTTGGTCAGCGCATTGGTGAGCTCGATCAAGGCCGCAATCGCGGTATTAAGGCGCAGATCGGCAATATCACCGGTCACCTTGGCAATCGTCTTGTGCAGAAGCGTTTCGATCTTGCCATCGACGTGATCGGTCCGCTCCATCTGGGTCGTAACTTTCCAGACGTTGGACAGGAACCGCATCATGCCGACAATCGCATCAGACTGCCACGGTTTGGAGCTATCAAGCGGCCCCATATACATCTCATACGTTCTGAACGTATCGATGGTGTACTGATCGCAGATTTCCTCAGGCGGGATACCGTTTTTATAACGCTTGCCCATCTTGCCGGGAACCGTGATCAGCTGCTCATCGGTCTTGGCGTTGAACGGTACTTTTTTGCCATCGACATCGCGCATTTCGACGTCATGGATATCGACATAAACACCGCGCGCATCGGTATAGGCATCAGCCGTAATCATGCCCTGGTTAAACAGCTTCTGGAACGGTTCCGGCGTTGCGACATATCCCAGATCAAACAGGACCTTGTGCCAGAAACGCGAATACAGCAGGTGAAGCACCGCATGCTCCGCCCCACCGACATAAAGGTCAACCGCACCCGGAAGCGCATTGCCATCCTTGTCCGTGCTGTTCGCCCAATAGGCCGCCGCATCATCTGATGCAAATTTCGCATCATTCTTGGCATCAAAATAGCGCAGATAATACCAGCAAGACCCCGCCCAGTTCGGCATGGAGTTGGCATCACGCTTGAACGCGCGCACTTCATATTCCGCACCCTCATGGGTGTGTTTGCTGCCAACCGCCGCATCCACCGGCAGAACCGAACCATCAGAAAGGACAATACCGGTGACTTCCATCCAGTCCTTGGCACGCGCCAACGGCGGCTCCGGCTCGGAATTCGGGTCTTCGTTCGATTTCGGTTTGAAATCGGTCATTTCCGGCAGAACGACCGGCAGGGCCGCCTCGGCAATGCCGTGAACCTGATCGGTTTCGGCGTCGAACAGAACCGGGAACGGCTCACCCCAATAACGCTGACGCGAGAACAGCCAGTCACGCAGCTTGTACTGCACGCGACCGCGGCCAATGCCCTTGCCTTCCATCCATTCGATGATCTTGGCCTTGGCATCCGGGGTCGAAAGCCCGTTGATCGAAACTTCATCATTGGCGGAATTGATCGTCTCGCCAACTTCGGTCTGCGCCAGCTTGAACGCACCCGGCTCCGCCTCATAGCGCGCCAGAAGGGTCGCTGCGTCGGCATCGGCCACGTCCGCCGGGGCATTTTCCTTAAGCCAAGCGTCTGACGGCTTGGTGGTTGCCTTGATCGGCAGATCGAATTTATGAGCAAATTCAAAGTCGCGCTGATCGCTGGCCGGAACCGCCATGATCGCACCGGTGCCATAGCCCATCAGGACATAGTCGGCAATCCAGACCGGGATTTCTTCACCGGTCACCGGGTTGGTCGCATGCGCACCAATAAATACGCCGGTCTTTTCACGTTCGGCATCGTCCTTGGCCGAAACGGCCTTAAGCTCGGACGCCTGCGCGCGATAGGCTGCAACGTCGGATTTCTTGTCGGCTGCGCAAAGCTTATCAACCAAAGGATGCTCAGGGGCCAGAACCATATAGGTCGCGCCAAAAATCGTATCCGGACGGGTGGTATAAACCGCGATCTTTTCATCCGCACCATCAACGGTCTTGACCGGGAAGTTCACGCGCGCACCAACAGAACGGCCAATCCAGCCCTTCTGCATCTCGACCACGCCATTTGGCCAATCAAGACCTTCAAGGTCGGCCACCAGACGATCGGCATAATCGGTAATGCGCAACATCCACTGTTTCAGCGGACGTTTGTAAACCGGGTAATCACCACGTTCGGACTTGCCTTCGTTGGTGACTTCCTCGTTCGACAGAACCGTGCCCAGCATCGGGCACCAGTTGACCGGAACCTCATCGACATAGGCCAGACGCCCGCGATCAATCGCGCGGTCGATCTCCTTGCCCTCGGCCTTGGTACCTTCGCCAATCACCGATTTCGGCTGCGGCACGCCGTCTTCGTCAAGAAGCCATTCGCCACTTTCAAGCAACGGGCGCAGCTCGGCAATCGGGCGCGCACGGCCAGCAATCACCTGCCCCTGCGGGCCTTTCCATTCGACAGTCGGGTCATAGAAGCTGTTAAACAGCTGCAGGAAGATCCACTGCGTCCATTTGTAATAGTCGATATCGGTCGTGGCGAAACGACGATGCGGGTCATGGCCAAGGCCGATGACCTGAAGCTGACGCAGCATGTTTTCGATATTGGCTTCGGTCGTGATGCGCGGATGCTGACCGGTCTGGATGGCAAACTGTTCTGCCGGTAGGCCAAAGGCATCAAAGCCCATGGAATGCAGAACGTTATGGCCGCGCATGCGCTCGAAGCGTGCCTTTACATCCGTCGCGATATAGCCCAGCGGATGTCCGATATGCAGGCCGACCCCGCTTGGATAGGGGAACATGTCCAGGATGACGCTTTTCTTCTTGCTCGCGTCGAAATCGGCATCGCCGGGATTTGGCGTACGATAGGTATCGTTTTCACGCCAATATGCCTGCCAGCGCTTTTCAAATTCCCGCGCACTTTCCTGATAGTTCGCCACGCTCAATCAACTCCTGCCTGTCAAACCCGATCGTCGGCTTTTGGTGCTGCCATTCGGCGCGCCAGCCAATCCGCATCGGGGTCAAAAAAATTCTTAGGCTGTGTTCATAAGCGCGCTTTGATCGCTGTGCAACATCAGATAACGAGATTTCTGGCGAAAACCCGTCGTTTTCGACAAACTTTCACCACCAATCGCCAACATCCCGATCCAAAGCCCAAAGCGCATGGCCGCCCTGCCCACCCATCAACCCGGACTTGCACATCAGGACTGGATTTTTACGCCTTTCCATGCCATATTGAACTTTGAATTCTGCCAAGCAAGCAACCGTACGAGAAATCGAGGCGTGGAATTGCTTGGAAAAGTGCTGGTTGTCAGCACGGCTCTCAAAGCTCTCCGTCCAGGGAGGACGAATATGGATATCACCATTGGTGGTCTGTCATCCCAACAATCCGGCGCATCTGCGCGTTCGGCACAATCCTATTTGCCGGGACAGAGCGATTCTGAAAAAACCGGCAATAATGGCACGTCTGCCTTTGCAGCTGCGACGTCTGTTTCGCTGTCTTCGGAGTCAGCCACCCGCCTGTCGGCCGACAATATCGTTGCCGCAATCAATGAAAGCCTGCAATCGACCGGCCTTTCGATCCAGGGTGTCAATCCGACCGATTACACCCCCGAAGCGGTTGCTGATCGCATCCTTGCGCGTGTTGGCGATCTGATCGCCTCAAACGCAAGCACCGAGGCCGAAGCCCGCGAGATCTTCGATCAAGCCAGCGAAGGCATTCAGGCCGGTCTTGAAGACGCCCGCGCTGTCCTTGACGGGCTGGGTGCGCTCAATGACGAAATCAATGGCAATATCTCGGAAACCGAGGAACGCCTGAATGAAGGCCTCAAGTCGATCGAGCAGCGCCTGACCGAGCTTTACAATAGCGACGCGTCAGAGGAAGCAGCCGAGGCTGCAACGCCGGAACGCGATGAACAGGTCCTGCAATCGCAGGTCAGCCAGACCGCACAGGCAAGCCAAGCCTACGCCGAAGCAGGCAGCAATGCCCAGCGCAACACCCCGCGCTACGGCACCAACGGCTGATTTTCCAAACATTTCGTCCGCACAAATTAAAACCGGCCCTAATCGGGCCGGTTTTTCTTTTGTAACGACAGTGATCTAAGCTTGCTTTGGGCCATAAATCCTCTCAGCAGAGCCCATAGCTCTTTCAAGGTTTCGCTCAAGTTGTGGCCTAGCTTCTGCCAAAGGATTTCCCAACCACTCGCGAGACAATGAACGACGAGCCGCATCCTCCTGAAGCCCAAGATATCTTTTCTCCAAGAACGAATAGAAAACCTCTACTCTCTCCTTACGAAGGGTCATTCTATGAGTAATGGCGCGCTCGTCATAAATTTCCTCAGTCAACTTGTAGAGCGTATTCCAGACATTATCGTCGTCTATAAAGGTGTCTACCATAACGTTTTCAAGGAACACCATTTCTGGGATTAAACCTCTTAAAACATATCCACCCAACCGGGATGGCACGAATGATGACTCAAACGACGCCTGACCATGAGAAGTTGTGAAAATATATCTAGCCTCACACATCCCTCGAAGAATCCTAAGTGTCACTTCCGGGCCAAACCCCAAATGCTCCAGAACCAACCTTATTTCTTCGCCCGTAAAGCTACTACCATTCTTGGTTGACTGAGCATTCACTAAAGCACTCAACACAAACAAGCGCAGAAACTGCGCGCTAGTCATAGACAAATTGGCATCAAATGGATTGGCTACAGGACTATACTTTTCATCATAAACTGACTGATTCCCGAGCATAATTGCTCTCATCGCTTCATGGGGAGGCAAGCGATAACGTCCTGTTTCTTTGAATATCCTCATCGCCTTACCGGTAGCGCTGTAACCGTTACGAAGGAACTCTCTCGTCATACGCAAACAAAGTCGAATATCGCCAGTCGATAAAACTGAAATTGCATTTCCAATCTCAGTGTCCAACACAGATTGAGAGACCAAATCAATGACTATACTCGTATCATCAAGCTCTATCTTAGCTCCGTTTTCAGCAACAAATTCTGACTTTTTCCCTCGAAGCAACTCGCGGGCGACATTAAACCTACGGGAAAGAACCATCTTTACATCGGGAGCATCAACTTGAATTGGATCAAAATCAAAGGCGTCAAATATTGGTCGTGCTTTATTTGCAACATATGTTGCATCTCTCATAGCAAGAACTAAACTTAAGTTTAGACGCTGCGCTATCGCGATAGCATCTGAAAATATACTCTCTTGTACAGACTGGTCTTCAAACTGATCAACATTATCAACAACAAGAAAAACAGCACAATTTTTTGCCGCATATTTTAAAATATTTTCGACATATGACTTTTTATTCTTATATTCCTCGGACAAGAACTCCGATATCTTCACTCTTTGCAAAGGCTCATCATCAGAAATAATTTTTAATGGCCCAGCAAGAAGCGAATCAATATCCGATTTGTATGCATGCTTGACGCATCTTTCGTAACTAGAAAGAAACTCATCTTGAGCAATGTAATCGAACATTACAGAAACAAAAAACTCTAATGCGTCCTCATATCGAGATAGCTTTCTGCAATCGACATATATCCAATGAGGATAAGGAGCATCTTTTCTCGGCTCAAAACGCTCTCGTTCACGAACTAGCCGAACATGATTTATAAAAGTCGTCTTACCGGCTCCCACCTGCCCAAGCACCAACAATGCGAGCGGTCGAACGTTATCAGATGCTCGCGATATAGCATCTGAAAAGCTCGATTTACCGCTAGCCGTCATTACTTTCATTGGACTTGATTTGGCCGGATTATCCCGCCTAGTCAGATGCATGCCAATGCGACTATCGAACTTTAGCCTATCCGGTGTATCAACATAGCATTTACTGAATAAATCAACATCAGAGCTTACCAAATCTTCAGAGAACGCGGTAACAACTTCGTCCTCGATTAAAGGGAATAGACTGCTCCTTGAGATCTTCGAAAAACTATTTTTGAAGTATAGATTAAGCCTACGCCCAATAATCTGATCTTCCTTCTGGCCCAGAAGATCATTTTCTAAAGATCCGCTTATAACTGCATCGCGAGAGAGTAAATCATAAAACTCTGAAAAATCGTTATTAAGCACTGACTCGATATCAGGAAAAATAATTGCTGAACTTTTTTCGAAGGAAACAGCATCTGTTCTTGTCGCCGGAAACACCACCCATTGACTTCCATTTGTTACTACTGCAAATGGAATTGAAAGCTTTCTAGCATAATCTCTCGCTTGTTTTATCGCATCCCCCACCTCACCAGAGACCATCTTACGCCCAAGCAACTCCCGCCTTTTCTTAGGAACATCGAAGCTAGCGACCCCTACACGCTTAGCCTCAATCAGAAGTGAAGTACTAACAGTTCTAATTGTATAATCTGCAAACTGCGTAGTTTTATCTTCAGAAACCCTCTCTTCAACTTCGACATCATCGTGAGTCCACCCCAAAACATCGAACACGATTTTATCAATTAGCTTCAAACGGGTCTCGGCCTCGTTTGCCTGTCTATCCGCCAACTTGTTATAATCGTCCAGCAGTTGTTCTGGAGTAACCAGCATGTCGCCTCATCCCCACTCATTAAAATCACGCCAAACCAGCATCAATCTTAGGTAGCTATAATACCTAGTTAATACACCCAAATTCAATAAACGATATTTCGTAAATGCGAAAATTTAAGTTCATTTCGCCGAAGCTACCAGTGGACAAACATCCAAAACTCCAGGGTAAATAGCCCACGTCACACCGACCGAATGGAATTAATCTCTTTTAGAATGTGAACAAAACAATCATTCCCCTTTAAGGTGTTGTTCAATTCCCCTCGAGACGCCCTAATATTTGCTCTCCGACAAAATGAATGGCTTGCAAAATTCATCACACTATATATAAATCTAATATACGTTCTCTCATGTAGAGAGAGCCGTAACGTGCAATCAACGCCTTGCTTGTTCAGGTAGGAACTTTGACATGGCTCTGAATATCGATTTTACATGCGCTGCATCTGCGGCCCTGCGTTGCCAGCACCCCGTTTTCGGGTCGGCAATGTCGTGCGTCTGCGCACTGTGGCTTGAAACGATAGGCGTGCTTTCCCTGCACGACGTTGCATTGCGCATCAAAAACGCACTTCCCAAACAAACCCTGATCGGGCCGGTCTGGCTTTCCGCGCTTTGCCACCGGTCGTGATCATCTTCCCGGCACCGGGGCCACCTGTTGCACGAAGCCCCGTGTGCCGTAACTGTTTCGTTCCCAAAGGCCTTGTGTCTCCGCGCAAGGCCTTCTTTTTTGCCGGCGTGAGTCGCAAGAAGGCCAGATTTGGGATTTTCGCCAAGCCCCCCTCTTTGGGGTAGGAGACTATTTTATTTATATATTTCAATTATTTATGATTGAGATAACCCTAATATTAGCTATTGCCATTTCAGATTTACCTAATTAACATCTTGCGCAGTTGATCTCATGTAGAGGTCCAAAAATCGCCGCCACCTTTTGTTTTGCTTGTTCAGGTAGGAACTGCGACATGGCGTTAAATATTCTATCCAATCACGCGGCCAATCTTGCTCATCGCAATTTGGTACGCGCCGAAGAAGCGACCAACAGATCGCTTCTGAAACTGTCATCAGGACAGCGTGTGGTTTCTGCACGCGATGATGCAACTTCGATGGCGATCGGGGTGCGGCTGGATTCAACGGCCTCCTCCATCACTTCGGGAATTGTCAATGTCGGTCACGGCAATTCCATGCTTCAGATTGCTGATGGCGGCATGGCCACCATCGATAACATTCTGGTGCGCATGAAGACCCTGACCGTTCAGGCTGCATCGGAAAACCTGTCCGATACCGAACGCGGTTTTCTCAATGACGAATTCATCGATTTACGCGATGAAATCAATCGCATCGCATCTTCGACCAACTTCAACGGCGTTCAGTTGTTGGGCGATGGCAGCGATGTGTCGCTAGACTATTCAGACCTTGAGGGTGGTGGTTCTGCCAGCGCCCTTTCGCATGCCAACGGCTTTGCCAATGTCGCCATTACCAATGACAATTATTGGGCTGGCGATGAAGGCGAAGACGGCCTTTCTGACACCCACTTGCGGTTCGATGTGGTCAAATCCGGCGACCGGATCATGTTAAGTGCCATCGCCGAAATTGATGGCAGCGCGACGGATCGAAGCCAGGTTATCGACATCACCGACTATGCCACGGGCGGCAGCAAAGCACTTGGTATTGGTGATCAGGTCAAGCTCGACTTCGACAATGTCGGGGTGAAGGTTGATCTGAACTTCAATATCGGCAGCACGATCTCCAACGCCCTTGCCCAAGGGTCTGACGGTTCGGGGGCCAATGGGTCAACCAGCGCGCAGATCTTTGGCTCTTCGCCGGTTTTCTCGGTGCTCGAAGATCAGGGCAACAAACTTTCTGATCGGGTTTATCTGCAAGTTGGCAGCGGGGCGACTGCCGCCGATCAGGTATCGATCTTCATGACTGCTGTTGATGGCTCTGCCCTTGGCAGCGGGAAGAATGGCACGGAAACAAGTCTTGATGATCTGGGCAGCAAGGCGATTGCCTCGACCATGAAGGCACGCGAAGCACTTGAAACCGTCACCCGTGCGATTGATGATCTTCAACGGGCCCGGACCAATATTGGCACCAACCAGAACCGACTGGATGTTGCCAGCACCAACCTGGCCGCGACATTGCAGAACGTCGAAGAAGCCAGATCAAGCCTGCTTGATCTCGATGTCGCAGCCGAATTGACCGACTTTGCCTCCAACCAACTTCTGACCAAATCAAGTGTTGCGATCCTCGGACGCATCAGCGAAATGCGTCAGAACCTGTTACGCTTGCTGGAAGGTTGAAGAGCCGCCTTTCAGTCTGCAGGGTCCAAACTCTTTCAAGTGACCGTTCCGGTCTCCCGGATTTGCGCGGATATGCGAAGCAAAATTGCAGGAAGATCCATATCTTTCAAGATTTTGCGACAAAATAGCCCGTGCAAATCCGGGAGATCCGAAGGACAACTGATATGAAAGAAAGCCTCTGCGTCAAATCCCTTGATTGGGGATCACCCTAATCTGCGGGCTTTTCCTAGCTTTTTCTCTCATATCAATTGCCGGATCGATCACTTGAATGAGTTTGGACCCTGGGAAGCCCTGCGCCATAGCGCGCAGGGCTTCTCACCGGCATTGCGCTGCAAAACATCCTTTAAACAGGTCACTGTTTACGTCTATGGTCGTTGCTTAACCCAAAGGGAAGCTGACCGACAATGACCACCACCCCGACCTCCGAGACCTGGCAAAACCTTTCCTCTGACTGGATCACCTGGGCAGAACGCCTGGCACCTGCGGCCGAGAAAATCAATCGCCACATGATCGAGGCCGCCGACCTCAAAGCCCTTTCGGAAAGCCGCAATGGCGCGCCGCTTGCCGTTCTTGATCTCGCATCCGGGGTTGGGGAACCGGCATTTTCCTTTGCCCGCGCCCTTGGTGGGGGGAGCGAAGAAGACCGGGTTAATATTCCCGGCGTTACCGGGACGGTGACGGCAACCGACATCGTGCCCGATATGTGCGATGCCCTGATCGAACGGGCCGAAGAAGAAGAAATTTCCAACATCACGGCAACGCCCGCCGATATGGAAAATCTGCCGTTTGAGGATCAAAGTTTTGATGTCGTGTCGTGCCGCTTTGGCGTGATGTTCTGTGATGATCATGACAAGGCATTGCGCGAAGCCTTCCGCGTTCTGCGCCCGGGCGGCAAGGCAGTTTTCATGGTCTGGGCACCGTTGGTGGATAACCCGCTTTTCGCCGCAATGGATGCGGTTTTGGGCAATATCCTTGGCATCGGGTTTGACAAGGCCGGGCTCGATCCGTTTTGCTTTGGCGATGTCAATCATGCCACCGACCGGCTCAAAAACGCCGGGTTTAGCGATGTAACTGACACCAGCCACAGCCCGGCGGGTCGCATTCCTGAAACCGCCCCGTTCTGGAAGCCGCAGATGGACATGCTGTTTGGCAATATCCTGCGCAAGTCATCGGATATGGAAGTCGGCGCGATCAATGCCGCGATGTTTGAAACCCTCGCGCCTTATATCGAAGACGGCCATTTCCAGGTCCCGATTTGTTTTCATGTACTTAGCGGAACGCGCGCCTGATTGCCTGCAGATGCGCGACGCAGCCTAGCACCAAAACCCAAGCATTCCTGCGCCACACGCATGGCTGCATGCGTGTGTTTTTGCTTGCGCTTAATCCCGCCTCATGGCAAACCCCGCCCCCTTGGAAGGATGATCCTTCCCCTGTCGTAGCACCAGGTTAAAAACACGAAAGACTTGAGACTCATGAAGACGATTGTCGTCTGCTCTGGCGGATTGGATTCCGTCACGCTGGCCTATAAGGTCGCGAACGAGCACAAATTGCATTCCCTGATTGCATTCGATTATGGCCAGCGCCATAAAAAGGAACTCGATTTCGCCGCCCGCACGGCGCGCGATCTGGGTGTGAAACATCACATTGTTGATCTGACCCCGGTTGGTGCGCTTCTGGGCGGGTCATCGCTAACCAGTGATGATATCGATGTGCCCGATGGCCATTACGCCGAAGAAACCATGCGCATCACCGTCGTGCCCAACCGCAATGCCATCATGCTCGCTGTTGCCTTTGGCGCGGCAGCCAGTGCCGGCGCCGATGCGGTTGCCGCGGCTGTTCATGGCGGGGATCATTTCATCTATCCCGATTGCCGTCCCGATTTCATCAACGCCTTTCAGGCCATGCAGAACCATGCGCTTGAAGGGGTGAAGGACGTCAAACTCTATACGCCGTTCGTCAATGTCTCCAAGGCCGACATCGCACTTGAAGCCGGGCGCCTTGGGGTGCCGGTTGATCTGACATGGTCCTGCTATAAGGGCGAAGACACCCATTGCGGACGGTGCGGCACCTGCGTTGAACGGCGCGAGGCGCTTGAGCTGGCCCGGGTCAAGGACCCGACGGTTTATCTTGATCGCGATTACTGGAAACAGGCCCGTGCCGATCATCGCGCGCGCCAGCTTGCCGATCGCGAAACCGAAGCCACCAGCGCCACCAGCGCGGCGGAATAACACTTTCCATTTCCTGCACCATGGATGCCCGCCTGCGCGGGCATGACGGATCGACGGCAAACCTGTCGGTTTGGCACCGTCATCCCCGCGAAGGCGGGGACCTCGATCCGCATGCTCATGGCGGGGAAATGGACGATACCGAAAGAAAACCGATGTTCACCATCACCAAACAATTCGCCTTTTCCGCCAGCCATCAGCTGAGCGGTCTTGAGGATGATCACCCGTGTGCGCGCCTGCATGGCCACAATTATATCGTCGAGGTGGAGCTTAAGGGTGCCAGCCTCGATGCCCGTGGTTTTGTCCGTGATTACCGCGAACTTGGGCCGCTCAAACGTCTGATCGATGACGAGTTTGATCACCGCCACCTTAATGACGTTTTGGGCCATGACCACCCGACCGCCGAACAGCTCGCGCTGTTTTTCTATGACTGGGCGCATGATCGATGGCCGGAGGTTTCGGCCGTGCGGGTTTCCGAAACCCCGAAAGCCTGGGCGGAATATCGTCCATGACGATGGACGACCCCAACCTTGCGGCGCTTTCCGAGGCACGCGGTAAAATCCGCATCTCGGAAATCTTTGGCCCGACGGTTCAGGGCGAAGGCGCGCTGATCGGCATGCCGACCGTGTTTGTCCGAACCGGCGGCTGTGATTTCCGCTGTTCATGGTGCGACACGCTTTATGCCGTCGACCCGGCCTTTCGTGCCGACTGGAAACCGATGTCTGCGACCGCGGTCTTGGATGCGGCCAAAAGGCTTTCCGGCGGCAAACCAATCCTGATCACGCTATCGGGTGGCAACCCGGCGATCCAGCCGTTGGGCGATCTGATTGCCATGGGCAAGGCAGAAGGGTTCACCTTCGCGATTGAAACCCAGGGCAGCATCGCCAAGGACTGGTTTGCCGATCTCGATTTCCTGACGATCAGCCCCAAGCCGCCAAGCTCCTCAACAAATTTCGACGCGAACGCGCTCGCGGCCTGCATTGATGCAGCCCAAGCCAATGGCATGCTGGATGGCCCGGCGATAACACTGAAATTCCCGGTCCGTGACGAAGCCGACCTGCTGTTTGCCGATTATGTGAGGAACCTTCACATTGGCATTCCGGTCTGCCTGCAGCCGGTCAACACCACCCCGGCCGAACCGCACCCGGATGGTGCAGACGGGGTTGATATCGCTGGCCTGACGAAACGTTATCGCTGGCTGGTCGATGAAGTCGCCAAACGTAAATGGTTTGATGTCCGCGTTTTGCCGCAATGGCATGTCCATGTTTGGGGCAATTTGCGCGGGGTCTGAGCCGGATCGACAATCCTGAAAAGCGCTGAAAAGTTGCGCTTTTCAATTTCTACTACCATATAAAATATATGCGACCGGCACCGATATCCCTGGTGTCGGGGCAAAAGGCGCTTTGTGATACAGCCATTCAAGGGCTCTCTTGGGGATTGAGCACACCCATTGGGAAAAGCGCCAAGTTAACCTGCCGGAAGAAGGCGGGCGGAATGTTTCTGTCCGCCCCCGCGCCCGATAGGTGCAAATTCACAACAAAAACCAGATCAGCACCATCGGCGGCATCTTCCGGATGCTCGAAGGAGCCGTGATTATGAGCATAACCCGCACAACCCATCGTACGGTGACGTTCTTTCATCCGTTCCACCTGCCCGGTCATCCCGGGCTGCTTTCGCCTGGCGAGTATGAAGTCGACACCAACGAAAAGCTTGATCCCAATGCAGCAATGCGCAGCTACATCAAGCTTGAATGTCACGTCCATCTCTGGGCAGAGGAGGATCAGATAGACGGCAATGACGTCCTGACGGTCGCCCCGCAGGCACTTGAAGCCGCCCTTGCGCTTGATTCCGATCCCCTGCGCGAAGATGAACGCAACCGAATGATCAAATCCTTTGGCGGCAGACCAACCGATAACGCCGCCGCCTGACAGGGCGCTATGGCCGTCTTATGGCAACGAGATCAGGGTGATCCCCCATCCCTGATCTTGCAAAATCTTGATGCCTTCAAACACCGGGGCGGCAATTAAAAACCAGCAAGCATCGCGCAGGGTCACAAGGAAAAGCGCGGGCCTAACCTTGATGGTTTCCGCATCCCGCCATTTCATCAGGTTGGGACCAAACTGCGGGACGGTCTGGCAATAATCATCAAAAGACGCCCCGAACCGCTCGGCCAGCATCGCCTCTTCATGGGCGACCACACTGCGAAACACCAGCCAGCACGCCAAGGAAAACAACCCCGCCATCACCAGACTGCCCGTCTGCGCACCGGCGCCAAAGGCGCCGATGAAGCTAAAGACGTAAAGCGGATTGCGGCTGATCGAATACGGACCAAGTGTCACCAGCGACGTCTTTTTACGCCCGCCAATATAAAGCGCACACCAGCCCCGCCCAAAGATACAGATCAGGATCGCCGTGATCCCGATGGCCTCGATCCCCTCATGCCAGGCAGTGCTGCGATCAAATCCCGCCCGGGCGCAACAGACCAGCGCCAAAAGCACAACAATCCCGATGCGAAGCGTGCGTTTGCGCCGGCGCTGGATGGTTTGTAAAGGATCAACCGACGGAATGTCGGTCGCAATGACTTGGGTCGCGTGGGTCGATAAAGTCTGATTGTGATGCATGGATGCCCCCTTGGGTTAAGTGGGCGTCATGATCCGTGATCATCCGGCCTTTGGCGTCCAATGCTGTTGATTCGGACCCTCTGTTGGTGCCTCGGACAGGTTGGCCGGCTTAAGGGCTGCTTGCCTTGCAGCTTCGCGCACGGCACTAGGGGTTTCCCCTGTGATCTTCTTGAACGCCAGATTAAACGTCGATTTGGAGTTGAACCCGACACTGAGCGCAATGTCCAAGATCGTCCGATCAGGTTCCAGCACCAGAACAGATCGCGCTTCCGCCACGCGGGCGGCATTGACGAAATCAAAGAAGCTTTTGCCGACGTGGTGATTAAGCACATAGGAAAGCTGATTGGGGGTAACCCCAACCGCACGGGCAAGCTTTGGCAAGGACACCAACGGATCAAGCAGGATATCCCCGCGCGCCTGAATATCATCAAGGCGGGCCAATGCACGGGTTACACCATCGGGATCAAGCAACGGACGCGGTGCCGTGGTATCGGTTGGCGCATCTGCCAGATCCGCTTGCGGGACAGCGCGCGCTTCCGTTGGCTGTGCCGGACTCTCTGGTGCCTTGGCGGCAACAAACCCTGCTTCCTCATCGACAATCCCGTCATCGGCATCATCGGCGGGCCAGTCGGCCATGACAAACAGGGCCGGTTGCGTTGCGATTTCATAGCTCATGGCGAACAGGACCAGCGCAAAGGCGATCTCGGTGCCAAACATTTCGGGATCATCGGGCAGATAAAGACCGACAATCTTGCCAACCGCCACGGTAATAAAGACAAAGGTCAAACCACCCAGAACCACCCCGATCCAGCGTTGCATCGCCTTGCGGTCTGCCCCCAGCTGTTCCTCGGTCTTGAGCACATAACGACACGCAATCCGCCACAACAGCACCAGATAAACGGTAATCTGGATAAAAATCGCGCTCCAGCAAAAACCTTCAACCAGTTCGGCTGTGCTGTATCGCCCTGCCCACAGCTCATCGCCCCGCCCGTCGCCGGTCACGACCCAGGCAATCAGGTTGAACACCACCAGTACAAGCACGAAATGCCCCCACGGGCGGCGGGACGGATTGCCCGATATTTCACGGAAATAAAGGTAAATCGCCGGGGCGATGGCGTAATTGATCGGACTAAAGAACAGGTTCAGGAAGCGTTCGAGATCCCTTGCAACGAACGGCTCTGCCACATCCTGAATAAGGTTGAGCGCAATCGTTGCAATGAACAGCATCATCCAGCGGTTCGCCCCGAAGGCACGCGCGCCTTCGGATCGCAGGATCAGGCATAGGAACACTGCCTGCACCAAACCGACGGCTGCCACCACCACACTTACATAGTCCGTCCAACCGGTCATTCCGGCATGCTCCTGCATTTCTTGATCACGTTTCTTCTGCCCAACCTTGCACCGGTCAGGCCGTCTATATCGTTTCAATAGACACAATCGGACACTATCGGCGTCCGATTATGCACAGGCGGACGCAGCAACCCGCCGGTTTTGCCAATCTGATCATCAGACGAACCGGACCAGCATCATTGATTTCGGATCATGATGTAACACGATCGATGTCCGGATCGTCCAGATTGAAGGGCCGTCATAAAAAGTTCCATCATATTCGATTGACTATATCGAATTGATATATGATAGTTCGATATGTATCGGATTGATACAGTTGCTTTGATAACTTCCCCCATCAAGGCACGGTCAATCCGGGGGAAGCAACAAGGATAGACGACACAATGGACGTACGAACTCTATGCCTGGGTGCTCTGATGGGCGGCGAGGCAACTGGATATGAAATCCGCAAGATGTTTGAAGATGGCACGTTCAGCCATTTTCAAATCGCGTCCCTTGGCTCGATCTATCCGGCACTGACCAAACTGACCCAAGATGGTCTGGTGACCTTTGTCGAACATGAACAGGAAAACCGACCGGACAAGAAGATCTATCAGCTTACGCAAGAAGGCCGTCGCACATTCCTGCGCACCCTTTTGCAAACGCGTCCGGCCGAAGATCGATATCGTTCCGATATTCTGTTCATGCTGACCTTCGCCGAAGAAATGCCGATCGAGCTGACCGAGGCCCTGATTGATGAATTTGCCGCCCGTCATGAAATGATGAGCATGCAGATCGATCCGGAAAACCCCGACAAGCCGGCCCCGCAGACATCGCATGGCCGCGACGAAGACGGCACACCAAAACCCGGCTGTTGCTTTGTCGCCGGACTGGGACAGGCCATGTGCGAAGCGACCTTGAAGTTTATTCGCGAAAACAAGCAGGGCCTGCTTGATGAATTAAGAAATCGCAAGGCCAACAAGTCGTAAGCGACTTTACCCTAGGCAGCACACAAGATTGCCCAGCCAGAAATACCAAGTGCCAGACGTGCCCAACCAAGAGCCACTGACGCATTCCGGCAACGGAAGATTTGAGGGAACAGAACAATGAATGCTTCACGCCTGATCGCCATTCTACTGGTCGTTGGGACCGTTATATGGATCGGCAGCGCCTATTTGACCGGCGATGATGCGCCTGCGCAAGGCGAACAAAGCGCGGCCGCAAACCCGGCAAGCGAAAACGCGGCAGCCAAACCGCATGCCAGCGTGCGCACGATTACCAGCCGTGCGGTCGATCACGTCGATCACCTGCGCATTACCGGACGTACCGAAGCGGTCATTTCTGTTGATATCCGTGCTGAAACCGAAGCGCGCGTGATTGAAATCGGCGCGATCAAGGGTCAGGCGGTCCAAAAGGGCGATCTGATTGCCCGCCTTGAAGTCGGGGACCGTCAGGCCCGCGTTGCCAAGGCCCGCGCCCTTGTAGCGCAGCGTGAACTGGAACATTCGGCGGCTGAAAGCCTGGCTGAGAAAAACTACCGCTCCAAAACCGGCGTTGCAGAGGCGCTTGCCCTTCTCGAAGAAGCGCGTGCCGACCTGACCATTGCCCGCACGGAGTTGGGCAATACCGAAATCCGCGCGCCGTTTGATGGCATTGTCGAAGAACGCCCGGCCGAGGTCGGTGACCTTCTGTCTATCGGTGATCCGGTCGCAACCCTTATTCAGGGTGACCCGATGCTGGTCGTGGCCCAGGTGCCAGAACATTCGATCCGTGCGATTGATCTTGGCCAGCTCGCCAATGTCACCCTTTTTGATGGCAGCACCCATGACGGCATCGTGCGCTATACCGCGCGCGTTTCAGATAACGACACCCGCACATTCCGGGTCGAGGTCGAGATTGATAACGCCGATCTGCGCATTCCCGATGGCATGACCGCCGAGCTTGAAATTCCGGTCGGCACCAAGCGCGCCCATCTGGTGACGTCTTCTGTCCTGACACTAAATGACGCGGGCGAGCTTGGTGTTCGCTCGATCGTTGATGACAACAAGGTCGATTTCCTGCCCGTTGAACTTCAAGGCGGCACGCGTGAGCGCATCTGGATCGGCGGCCTGCCTGAAGAGTTCGAACTGATCGTGGTCGGGCATGACTGGGTCAAGGAAGGTGCGACCGTCGATGTCGTCCATCTTGAAACCGACAAGGACGGCCTGCCGATCATGCAGGATAACGAAGCCCCCGGTGCTGTTCCCGGGGCTGAGGACGGTGGCGCCACCCTTTCGGAAAATGCCGCGCAGTAAGCGCGTATCATGAGGAGATGAAAAATGTCCCTGATTGATCACGCGCTTAATCGTTCGCGCACCGTCATTCTGGTTCTGGTCCTGCTGCTTGTTACAGGTTGGGTTGGCTATAACACCATCCCCAAGGAAGCTGACCCGGACGTTCAGATCCCGGTTCTGTACGTGACCATGCATCATGACGGCGTTTCGCCCGAAGATGCCGAACGCCTTCTTTTGCGCCCGATGGAACAGGAACTTCGTTCCATCGAAGGTGTGAAGGAAATGCGATCACAGGCCTATCAGGACGGCGCATCGGTCACGCTTGAATTCTATTCCGATGTCGAGATTGATGAAGCGCTGGCAGATGTCCGCGAACGGGTCGATATCGCCAAATCCGAACTGCCAGATGAAACCGACGACCCCGAAGTGCACGAGGTCAACCTGTCGCTGTTCCCGGTTCTGGTCGTGACCCTTTCGGGGGACGTGCCCGAACGCGCGCTCCTGCGTATGGCGCGTGACCTGAAGGACGCGATTGAAGGCCTGCCTGCCGTGCTTGAAGCCAATCTGGCGGGCGAGCGTGAAGAACTTGTCGAATTCATCATCGATCCGATGAAGATCGAGGCCTATCGCCTCAATGGCGTCGACATCGTCACCCTGGTGCGGAACTCCAACGCTCTGGTCGCGGCAGGCGCAGTTGATACTGGCAGTGGCCGCTTTAATATCAAGGTCCCCGGCCTCTTTGAAAGCGTGAACGATATTCTTGATATGCCGCTTCTGGTCGATGGCGATTCCGTTATCCGCTTCCGCGATATCGGCGATGTCCGCCGGACCTTCAAGGATGCCGAGAGCTTTGCACGCCTTAATGGCGAACCGGCAATCGCGATCGAGGTTTCCAAACGGGTTGGCGAAAACATCATCGAAGTCATCGATGCCATCAAGGCCACCACGGCCGAGGCACAACAAGCCTTCCCGCCCAACCTGACGATCAGCTATTCGCAGGATAAATCATCTGACATCCGCACCATGCTGACCGATCTGCAAAACAGCGTGATCCTTGCGATCCTTCTGGTGATGGTGGTCGTCATCTGGTCACTTGGCTGGCGGTCCGGCCTTCTGGTGGGTCTTGCCATTCCGGGCTCGTTCCTGACCGCGATCCTTGTGCTGTGGGCGCTCGGGATGACGGTGAATATCGTTGTTCTGTTCAGCCTTATTCTTGCCGTTGGGATGCTGGTCGATGGTGCGATTGTTGTCACCGAATATGCCGACCGGAAAATGATCGAAGGCCTGCATCGCAAGCAAGCCTATCCGCTTGCCGCCAAACGCATGGCGCTTCCGATCATTGCTTCGACCGCGACAACGCTTGCCGCCTTCCTGCCGCTGGCCTTCTGGCCGGATGTGGTTGGCGAATTCATGAAGTTCTTGCCAATCACGGTGCTGTTTACCCTGACCGCATCGCTTGCCATGGCGCTGATCTTTGTGCCCACCGTGGGCGCATGGTTTGGCAAACCGGGCAGTCAGAACAATGAAA
The DNA here is from genome assembly GCF_000948415.1 of Thalassospira sp. HJ. Taxonomy (GTDB): domain Bacteria; phylum Pseudomonadota; class Alphaproteobacteria; order Rhodospirillales; family Thalassospiraceae; genus Thalassospira. Next base: position 234,062 of record NZ_JYII01000019.1, read on the forward strand.
GCCTCGAAGCCATTGCAGCCGATCATGGCGATGACATCGAAAAGGTCAAAGGCGGCACTGGCGTTTATATCCGGATGCTAAAGACCTGCCTGCGGTTCTATTGGCTAATTGTGCCGGCGGCCTTTGTGGTTCTGATTTCAGTCTGGGCGGCGTTTGGCCAACTGGGCAAGGGTGTCGAGTTCTTCCCGTCTGTTGAACCCGAAGTGGCCATTGTTCAGGTCCGCGCACGCGGCAACATGTCCTATTACCAGCAGGACACCCTGCTGCGTGAAGTTGAAAACCGCATTCTGGCCCTTGATACCCATCATGAAGGCGAGAACTGGTTTGATACCGTCTATGCGCGCTCCGGTTCCGGTGCAGGTGGTAACGAAGCCGCCGAAGACGTAATTGGTGTCGTTCAGCTTGAATATGCCGATTGGCAGACCCGCCCCAAGGCGAGTGAAATCGAAAAGCGCATTCTGGCCGATACCGCCGATCTGGCTGGTATCCAGATCGAGGTCCGCGCTCAGGAAGCTGGCCCGCCGCAAGGCAAGGATATCCAGATCCAGCTGCGGTCTTTCTATCCCGAATTGCTTGATCAGACTGCGACCATGCTGATGACGGGCCTTCAGGATATGGGCGGTCTTTACAATTTCGAGGACGGAAAATCACCCCCGGGCATTGACTGGGAATACAGTGTTGACCGTGCGCAGGCACTGAAATTCGGGGCCGATATCACCCAGATTGGCAATGTCGTCAAACTGGTGACCAACGGCATCAATTTCTCGACCTATCGCCCGGATGATTCGACCGAGGAGATCGATATTGTCGGACGCTACCCGGCAAAGTACCGCTCGCTTGAGGAGTTGCAAAACCTCAAGATCGTGACGGACAAGGGCCTGGTGCCGATGGCCAACTTCATCAAACGCACGCCCATGCCCAAGACCGGCACACTCCATCGTGTTGACAGCCGCCGCACCCTGACCGTCAAGGCCGACGTGCAGGAAGGTGTTCTGGTTGATACCAAGCTTGGTGAGGTCAAAGACTGGATGAGCACCCTTGCGATCGATCCTCGCATTTCGGTCGAATTCAAGGGTCAGGATGAAGAACAGAAAAAGTCGGCCGACTTCCTGAAAAACGCGTTCTCGGTGGCGCTGTTCATCATGTTCATCATTCTGGTCACCCAGTTTAACAGCATCTCAAGTTCGCTTCTGATCATGATTGCCATCATCATGTCGACGGCGGGCGTGTTCCTTGGACTGATGCTGACCGGGCAGGCCTTTTCGATTGTCATGAACGGGATCGGTATTGTCGCGCTGGCCGGGATTGTCGTGAACAACAACATCGTTCTGATCGATACGTTCGACCGGCTCAAACACACCGCCAGCAGCATCGAAGCAGCCATCCTGCAAACCGGTGCACAGCGTTTGCGTCCGGTGATGCTGACCACGGTGACTACTATTCTTGGTCTGGTGCCGATGGTGCTGCAGATCAATATCGACTTCGCTGCGCGCGATGTGTCGGTTGGCGCACCTTCCACGCAATGGTGGGTGCAACTTTCGACCTCCATCGCGTTTGGTCTGGCCTTTGCCACGGCACTTACGCTGGTCTTTACACCCTGTGCGCTGATGGCGCGTCACAAGCTGGGCGGGCTGATGCGAAAGATCAAGCCGCGCCTCGCAAAGCCGTTCAGTTCAGGCCTGCCAAAAGGCCCGACGGATCAGACCAGCTAACCCCATAGCCGCGCGCTTTTTCCCCCGACCCCGCCGCGCGGTTACACCGGCCCCCTTCCCCGGGGGCCGGTGACTTTTTATCCCGGCAACACTGCAACGTGAATTGAGCATGCTTGCTATATCATTATTTTATAACTATATGATTTTTCGCTTCGAACATGATCGGGCGGAGGTGGCGAATACACACTTTCCTAAGGATTTTAGAAGTATTTTATCGTTATTCGTCACAACTGATTTCCGCCGGAATCAAAGGAACTGCATGGTATCGGCTCTCTGGCATAACGCGCGACCAAAGGTCTTTGGCATTGCCTGTGCGCTTGGCGCATTGATGTCTGATGGCGCGATGGCCCAGAATAGCTCGGAAGATCAATCCTTTACCTGGGCGGTTCCCGCCTTTGCCCCGGCCTTCATCCATGAGCAAGGCAAGCTGACCGGCTATGCTGCCGATACCCAGAACTGGTTTGCCGCCCAACTGCCGCAATATCGGCACGACGTTCTTCATGTGCCGCTTGCCCGCCTTCTGGCCGAAATGAAAAACGGCGAAGGGTCATTGCGCTGCTCGGCAACGCTGATCCCGACCCCGGAGCGGCGCGAATATATCACCTTTGCCAAGACCATCCTGCTGCATCTGCCGATCTCGATTGTCATTCGGGCTGAAGATGAAGACCGCTTTACGCCTTATCTGAATAAGGAAGGCCATGTGGAGCTTGAGCAGCTTCTGGCAGATGAAAGCCTGTCAACGGCGGTGCGGATCGGCCGGGCCTATGGTTCGCGCGTCGATGGCCATCTAAACCGGTTCCGCGACACCCATCAGGTCATGCAGGTTGCCGAGGATACCAAGTTCGTTCGGATGCTGGACCTCAAACGCATCGACTGGACGCTTTATTTTCCATCCGAAGCCGAATATTACCGCCGCACCCAAACGCCCGGGCTTGAAATCAAGGCCCTGCCGATTGCCGGCAACACCACCCTGCTTGAAGCCACGATTGGTTGTGCAAAAACGCCCGCTGGGCAAAAGGCGATTGCCGAAATCAACGCCATCGTCGATGACAACCCGACCATGCCCTGGACGGAGTTTTACGCCGAATGGCTCAGCCCCAATGACCGTGAATGGTTCAATGCCGCGCGCGACCAATACATCCACGCCGAACATTTCGAAACCCGGCTGGAATACAGCCCCTCGACCGCGCAATAGAAATCAAAAAAGCCGGCATATGCCGGCTTTTCTTTTGATGTTTTGATCTGATGATCAGTTCTGATGGACGCGGTTCAATCCCTCTTCGGGATCGTCATCGGGTTCACCGTCATCGTCTTCTTCATCTTCCTTGTCCTGACGCTGCTGGTTCTCAATCCCCATACGGCGATAGGAGCGATAAGACAGCGGGAAGGTTATGAAATAGATCGCGGCAATGGCCGAAAGGGTCAGCCACGGCGAGGACACCAGAAACGCCACCGACGCCCCAAATGCCAACATCAACGGCAACACCCAGGCGCGCGGCACCTTGACCTTCTTGAAGCTGAATGTCGGCAGGCGCGATACCATCAGGCCCGCAATGATCACACCATAAGGGGCGACGATATAGGGGCTGTCAAAGATGCCTTCGCCGAACTGGAAGGTCAGAACAATCGGCCACATGGCAAGGGCGGCTGCCGCCGGGGCCGGAACCCCGGTAAAGAACCGGTAGGCCCAAGTCGGCAGTTCAGGTTCGCCCAGCATCTGCGTGTTAAAGCGCGCCAGACGCAGCATCATGCAAACCGCAAACAGAAGCGACAATGCCCAGCCAATGCCGCCAAATTCATGCAGCGACCAGAAATACAGCATCATGGCCGGAGCAACGCCAAAGCAGACAAAGTCCGACAGGCTGTCAAGTTCGCCCCCAAAACGGCTGGATGCGTTGAGCATGCGGGCAAGACGGCCATCAAGACCGTCAATGATCCCGGCAATCAGAATGGCGGCAACGGCGGCTTCCCAACGATCCTGCATCGCAAAGCGGATCGAGGTCAGACCGGCACACATCCCCATGATCGTCGCAACGTTCGGCACAAGTCGCGTTAGCGACATCGCCTTGAAACGACGGGGACGACGAACGGGATCGATGCCGCCTGCCATTATCGGATCTCCCCGACTGCGGCGTCCTTGCCCTTGGCTGAGACATCAGCAAGGACGGTTTCACCGGCAATCGTCGTTTGCCCGACAATCACGTTGGGCGAGACACCTTCGGGCAGATACACATCCACGCGCGAGCCAAAGCGGATCAGACCGAAACGTTCACCCGCTTTGAGCTGCGAACCGGTACCGACATCACACAGAATACGGCGCGCAACCAGACCGGCTATCTGGACAACACCGAACTCGCGGCCTTCCTTGTCACGGACAAGAAGGATCTGGCGTTCGTTGTTTTCCGATGCCTTGTCGAGTTCGGCATTGACGAACTTGCCGGGCACATAGGCCTCGCCAACGATTTCGCCATTGACCGGGCAGCGGTTCACATGGACGTTGAACACATTCATGAAGATCGACACACGCGTACGCGGGGTCTTGTCGTCAAGTTCAAGTTCCTTGGGCAGCGGCGCCTGCGAAATCATGCAAACGCGGCCATCTGCCGGGGAAATCACCAGATTTTCATCGGTGGGCGTAATACGATCCGGGTCGCGGAAGAAATACGCGCACCAAAGTGTCAGGATCACGCCGATCCAGCCCAGCGGTTCCGCAATCAGGAACAAGCCCACAGTGATCGCTGCAAAGATCGCAACGAATTTCCAGCCTTCCGGATTGATCGGCACAAGAACGGATTTCAAAGTCTTAATTCCCTGGTTGCCATGGTTGGGCATATCAATTTGGTACGCATGGTACCGTGCGGGCGCATTCCTACCATCTAGTGATGACAAAGGGCAACGCAACCCGCGTCAAACTGTTTGGCCCCAAACTAGGGTTAGGTCCTACTAATTTGGTTTGAATGGTCGCTCAGATTTGTGCGGATACACGAAGCCAAACCGCCGGAAGATATCTATCTTTCAAGGTTTTGCGACACAGTAGACCGTGCAAATCTGGTCGATCCGAAGGACAGAGTTTATATTTGCAAACTCCTGCGTCAAATCCCTTGAGCGGGATGCCAACCCGCTCGGCGGCATTTTCCTTGGATTTCACAAATATAAACTCTGCCATTCCAATCAAATTAATAGGGCCTAACCCTAAAAGGGGCAAAACACACTTACCATGTGCTTTGCCCCTCGCAAAGAAAAGTGATGCTTATTGCTGAATTTCTTCGTTCGGCAGTGCAAAAATCTGCCCCGGGTAAATCAGGTCAGGATCGCGGATCTGGTTGCGGTTCTGATGATAGATCACCCAGTATTTCAGGCCTTCGCCATAGGTGCGGCGCGCAATACGCCACAGGCTGTTGCCCGGCTGAACGACATAGCGAGAACCTGGCTCAAGAATCTGGTCAGGTCTTGCGCGTTCGAACGGAATTTCAACACGTGCGGTCACAGTACCCGAACTATCAAGCTGATCTGCACGCATCGTGTAATTGCCCGGCTCGATCGGCTCGCCGATGGTCAGTGCCCAGTTGCCGTTTTCATCTGCCGGGGCAGTTCCGACATGCTTGTTATCAAGATAGATCCGAACGGTATGATCGAGATCCGCCTTGCCTGACATCGCAACACGGCCTTCGGTGTCGTAATCAACAATATCAATCGACAGACGCGGCAGGGTTGCATCCGGCGTATCGGTTTCTTCGGTTGCAGATGCGGCTTCTGGTGCCGGACCCTGCATGACGGTTGCAGCACCATTGCCTTCGGCCGGAACCTTAAGCGCGATCACAGGCTGCTTTTCGCTTTCCGGTGCGCTCTCAGCTGCCTCGGCAGTTTCGGCGGTGTCTTCGGATACCGGTGCAGCCTCTTCCTCGGGGATCAGGACAACGACCTTGTCTTCGGCCTTGGAAACAGTGCCGGTGGCATCTTCGGCCTCAAGCGACAGTTCTCGATCCCCGCTTGCCAGCGGCTTGTTGGGCAGAACAACCCATTCGCCGCGCTCATCAGCTGTGGCTTCGCCAATCACTTCATCGCCTTCGCGGATACGGACCGTGCTGTTGGGTTCGGCGCGACCGGCGATCACGGCATTTCCATCCGGACCGATGCGCACGACATCAAAGCTTGGATTGGTAATTTCGGGGGCAGCGGTTTCCGGCTCGGATGCCGGTTCGCTTGGCGTCGTTTCAGTCGCAACTGCTGGCGCCTGGGTGACTGCCGGTGCGGTTTCGTCATCCGCACTCTTGGTCAGCATGTAGTTCAGCGCAATCGCTGCAATGATCAGTACAACGCCGACAATGACGAGGATATAGGGTCGCTTCACCGGAAATATCCTTGAACGATGTTTATGTTTTTAACGGTCGCGCTCAAGACACTGAAATTGTTTGCCATATTCCCCTCAAACAACTCGTCCGAGCACGTTAATTAGAAACTTGTACTACTTTCAGCGCGCAGTTTCCATAACGTAACGAACAAACGATACAGCGCAACCGTTAGGCAAAGATGAAGAGAATCAGTCTACTCGCCCCGAGTCAACCTTCGCCTCAAACTGCTCTGGCTGCCATTTCGGCACCGACATAGGCAACAAGGGCTGCGATGATCAGTGGCAAGGCCAGCACGCCAACCTTGATCACACTGCCCAACAGCACCGCCTGCGCAGGGTTATCACTTGGCAAATGCGTGGCCAGCCTGACCGATGCCTGTCGCCCCGACACCACCAGCAACAAGACCGCAAAGGCAAGACAGGATGCTGGCACAATGATCATCGCACTGGCTGCCGCCGCCATCAGCGCCCCGACAACACCAAGCCAGACCGCAACACGGTATTGCGGTGCTGCCTTTTCCGAAATCACGGCCACGATTAGGGCCACCGTCAGGGCTGCCTGCAAGACAACAAAATCACTTAACCCGAACAGATGAACGATGATCCCCTGCCCCAGGGCCAATGTCATCAGAACCGCCACCGGTCCCGGCTTTGCGAGATTGATAATATCCACTGCCGCATCGGCCTTGCTTGCCTTGGGCTTGGCCGTCTTGGTCTTCTTGCCCCTGGTCGGTTTGGCGACCTCGTCATCGTCTTCGGAGAATTCCGGGCGCGTCACCCACAGGAAGCAGCCGCCAACAATCAGAAACGCCAGCCAGGCAATGATTTGGATCGCACCGGGATGGTATGAAAGCCCGCTGATCGGGGCTGCCAACACCAACCAGGCACCCAGCAACAAGATCACCCCGGCAACGCCCAGCGATACCCGTTCCGACAGTCGGGAAAAGTCCATAATCGCGCCGCAGATACCGCCAAGTACAAGCATCAAAAGGGCCGCCCCCACGCCACCGCGTGCAGTTTCGGGCAAGCCGATGGCTGCCGGCACGGCAACCGCCACCGCCGGAATGATCGCGCCCAACACAAGGCGGCGCGCAATCGCACGTTCCAGCCCCAGCCACAAGGCCAGCATCAAAACAGCGGCAATGATGCCCGAGATCACGATGGCAAGAATGAATGGACTATCGACAAACACGTTGGGCGGTCCTGCCTTCTTTTTATGGTTACGTTCAATACAGTTTCCTGCTTCAGGAACTACCCATCCCACAATCAGGTTCAGAACTTGTTAACCCTGCGACAAAAAGCGCGCGATCGGAGGGTTTCCAAGGTAGTGCGATCAATGCCAAAGCGTGTTGGCAACAATACGGCCAAAGGCGATCAAATCAGGGCACGGGCATGTCACTTAAATTTCAGATGCTGCCATGCGGAAATTACTGCCACAGATGTGATTTGATCGGTTAAGGTCGCTTTCCGTACGGGACGATGCGCAAACCATGCGCCGTTCCGCTACCTGCGAAACAAGAAACACAAGGCAGGTCGCCATGACTAAAGTTAAATCAATCTGTGTCTTTTGCGGTGCGTCGAACGGCAAGGACCCGCGACACATGGAAAATGCCATCGCCTTTGGCAAGATGATGGCCGAACGCGGCATCACGCTGGTCTATGGCGGGGGTCGCATCGGTCTGATGGGGGCTGTGGCAGATGGCGTCATGCAAAATGGCGGCACCGTGGTGGGCATCATTCCGGCCCATCTTGATGATATCGAAGTTGGCCATACCGGCCTGTCCGAACTGATCGTTTGCAAATCCATGCATGAACGCAAGGTCGAGATGTTCCGGCGCTCGGACGCCTTTGTCACCTTGGCCGGCGGCCTTGGCAGCCTGGACGAGGCGTTTGAAGCCATGACGCTGCGCCAGCTTGGAATTCATGACAAGCCGATGGTGTTCCTCAATGCGCTTGGCTATTGGGACAAGTGCTTTGACATGATTGACGGCATTATCGAGGACGGCTTTGCCCGCCCAAGCCACAAGAACCTCTATACCGTTGCCAACACGCTTGATGAAATCTTTGAGCAGCTTGCCGCCGAACCGGCCCCGCGCTTTGACCCGCGCGAAAAACTGTTCTGATCCGAACGTCACTCCGCACTCAAGCATCAAGACGCCGTCCGATTCACATCGGGCGGCGTTTTTTTTGTTACAGCGCCGTCATCCATCGATGAATTTGCCAGTCATGTTCGTTTGAGCATCACCTCAAAAGGCGCGGTTTTCTGCCGCGTTCGCCGCCTTCTGAATATTCATATGAATGTCATGCTTCTGAAATCTTAGTGACAACGAAGCCGCGTATGATCGCTTCAATGTTCAAAACAACAAATTGAACGATCAAATGAATATTTCTGCGCGACAACGCGACATCATCGACATCCTGCGCCGCGACAGTTTTGTCTCCATCGACAAACTGGCCGAGCATTTTGACGTTACCCCGCAAACCGTGCGGCGCGACGTCAATATGCTGAGCGACGCCAATCTGGTGCGCCGTCGCCATGGGGGCGTTGAATATGCCGGTGAACCGGGCATGAACCTGTCCTATGACAGCCGCCAGGTCACCAATATCGCGGCCAAGCACGCCATATCCCTGCATGTCGCAAGCCTGATCCCCGACGGGGCGTCGATCCTGATCGGGATTGGCAGCACGCTGGAACTGGTGGCGCTTAATCTTGTCGATCATCGCAACCTGACCGTGATTACCAACAACATGAATGCCGCCATGGCGTTGGGCAACAATACCGGCAACCGGATTGTCATTCCTGGCGGCACGCTGCGCCTGCCTGATCGCGATGTCATCAGCCCAGAAGCCGAGGCGATGTTTAACAAATACAAGGTCGATTTCGGCCTGTTTGGCGTCGGAGGGATCGAACCCGATGGGACCCTGACCGATTTCGATCATCGCGAAGTATCCCTGCGCCAATCGATTGCGGGTAACTGCCGCAATTCCATCCTTGTTGCCGATCAATCGAAATTCGGCCGCCCGGCCCCGGCCAAGGGCGGACACATCACCGACCCGGACTTGATCGTGGTTGATGGCGTCCCGGGTGGCGTATTCGATCCGTTGTTTGACCGTCAGGACGTTCGCGCACGTCTGCAAATTGCCAAAAGCGAAAATTACGAATGACTGACCAATCCCCCTTTATTCGCATCACTTCCGTGTCGCGCGTGTTTAACGGCGGCAATGGCGTGCATGACCTGTCACTCGACATTCCACGCGGAAGCTTTGTCGTTTTGCTCGGCCCATCTGGCTGTGGCAAATCGACAACCCTGCGTCTGATTGCCGGCCTTGAAACCGCAGATCAGGGAAGCATCGCGATTGATGGCAAGGACGTCACCAGCACACCGCCGTCGAAACGCGGCCTGTCGATGGTGTTTCAGTCCTATGCCCTGTTCCCGCACCTAAGTGTGGCGGAAAACATCGTCTTTGGCCTGAAGGTTCGCAAAACCAAAAAGGACGAGATCAAAACCCGTCTTGAGGATGCGCTTCGCGTCACCGGCCTTGAAGGATATGAAGACCGCAAACCAGCCCAGCTTTCCGGTGGTCAGCGCCAACGCGTGGCACTCGCCCGCGCGATTGTCGCCGGCCATCCGCTGTGCCTGATGGACGAGCCGCTTTCAAACCTTGATGCCAAACTGCGTCATGCAGTGCGCAAGGATATCCGCGATCTGCAGCAGCGCCTTGGCATCACGGTGGTTTATGTCACCCACGATCAGACCGAAGCCATGAGCATGGCCGACATCGTCATTCTGATGAAGGATGGCCGGATCGAGCAGGTCGGTGATCCAGCCGATCTTTACCTTAAGCCCGCGACCGCCTTTGCCGCGGGTTTTGTTGGAAGCCCACCCATGACGCTGATCCCGGCCAATGCACTCCCGGCCAACGTCATCCCAGGTGGCTTTGATGCCAACACCCTGACCTTTGGCATTCGCCCCGAGGACCTGGTTCTGAGCACCGATCCCAAAGCCATAAAAACCGGCATTCCTGCGACCGTCACGGGCAGTGAATTCCTTGGTGCAGAGACATTCGTTTTTGTTGCGATCCCGGGCACTGAGGGGGCCACCGGCCGCCTGCCGGGTCGCGTTGAAATTTCGCCCGGGACAGAAGTCTCGCTCAGTTGGGCTGGCGCTGCGGCCCACTGGTTTGATGGCGAAGGCGGTCATCGTCTGACACCGACGGTACCGGGCACATCAGCGCAAGATACCAAGATCACCTCTCAACCTGACACTGCAACTTCGACACTTTAACAGGGAACTTTTGTCCATGCGTAACATCGTAACCAGTGCTGCAATCGCAGCCGGACTGATGGCAACGGCGGCAAGCCCGGCCTTTGCCGCCACCGAGTTGACCATGTATTACCCGATCGCTGTTGGCGGCCCGCTGACCAACGTCATTGACGGCATGATCGAAGGTTTTGAGTCCGAAAACCCGGACGTCAAAGTCAACGCCATCTATGCCGGCAACTATGACGACACCCGTCTGCGTGCGGTTTCCGCAATCAAAAGCGGCGATCCAGCACAGCTTTCGGTCATGTTCTCGATCGACGTGTACGACCTGATCGAACAGGACCTGATTGTCCCGTTTGATGACGTTGTCAAAACCGCAGAAGACAAGGAATGGCTGAACGGCTTCTATCCGGCGCTGATGGCCAATGGCAATGTCGATGACAAAACCTGGGGCATCCCGTTCCAGCGTTCGACCATTGTCATGTACTACAACAAGGACATGTTCCGCGCAGCCGGTCTTGATCCGGAAATGCCGCCGCAAACCTGGGAAGAACTGGTTTCCACCGGCAAGGCGCTTTCGAAAGACGGCAAATGGGGCCTGATGGTTCCTTCGACCGGGTATCCGTACTGGATGTTCCAGTGCTTTGCCATCCAGAACGGCAAGGAACTGATGAGCGGTGATGGCACCGAAACCTATTTCGATGATCCGGCCGTTGTTGAGGCGCTTCAGTTCTGGCGCGACCTTGCGACCGAAGAAAAAATCATGCCGGAAGGCACCATTGAATGGGGCACGCTCCGTCAGGCCTTCGTTCAGGGGCAGACGGCCATGATGTGGCATTCAACCGGCAACCTTTCGGCTGTCAAGCGCGAAGCAAAGTTTGATTTCGGCGTTGCCATGCTGCCGAAACACAAACAGCCGGGCTCGCCGACCGGTGGCGGCAACTTCTACCTGTTCAAGGATTCTACTGACGAGCAGAAAGAAGCATCGCTGGCTCTGATCAAATACATGACCGCACCGGAACGTGCCGCAGAATGGTCGATTGCGACCGGTTATGTCGGTGTTACCCCGGCGGCCTACGAAACCGATGCGCTGAAGTCCTATGTCGCGGACTTCCCGCCGGCACTGGTTGCCCGCGATCAGCTTGAAGTTTCGGTTGCCGAGTTCTCGACCTATGACACCGCACGTGTCCGCGAAGGTCTGAACAACGCCATCCAGGCGGCCCTGACCGGCGAGAAAACCCCGGAAGAGGCCCTTGGCGATGCCCAGGCCGAAGCCAACCGTCTTCTGCGGGCCTTCCACTAAGAACGCCCGATCTGCACGCCGAAGCGGGGAATTTCCCGCTTCGGCACCTTTTCTTTGATGATTTTATTTATCCGTTTTGATTGCAGGACGTGCCGACCATGAACGAAATGGCCCGACTTCAAAAACGCAGACTTGCGCTTTATGGCTGGATGTTGGCCGCACCGGCACTGGCCCTGATGAGCCTGTTTGCCTTTTACCCGGCCATTGCGACCTTCTGGCACAGCCTGTTTACGCGCGGCACGTCACGCCGCCCGTCGGTCTTTGCCGGGTTTGAAAATTATGGCGATCTGTTTGCTGATCCGACCTTCTGGACGGTTGCGACCAACAACCTGATTTATGCCGGGGTGACCATTCCGGTTTCGATCATGTTTGCGTTGGTCATGGCGCTTTGGGCCAATGCCCATATCCCGGCCCGCTCGTTCGTGCGCAGTGCCTATTTCACCCCGACCATTTTGCCGATGATTGCCGCGGCCAATCTGTGGCTGTTTTTCTATACGCCTGATCTTGGTGTGATTGACCAGATTACCGGCTTTTTCGGGGCATCACCGACGAACTGGCTGGGCCAGCCCGAAACGGCACTAGCATCCGTCATCATTGTGACGATCTGGAAAGAAGCCGGCTTCTTCATGATCTTTTACCTCGCCGCGCTTCAGACCATTCCGCCGGACCTTCGTGAAGCCGCCCGGATCGAAGGGGCTGGTCGCTGGACCTATACACGCCGTGTTTTGCTGCCGCTTTTGATGCCGACCACGATCTTTGTGTTCGTCAATGCGATGATCAATTCGGTCAAACTGATCGACCATCTGTTCATCCTGACCAAGGGCGGCCCTAACAACGCGTCCAAACTGATCCTTTATTGGGTCTGGGAAATGGCATTTGCCTATTTCGACAGCCCACATGCCGCCGCCATGACCATCCTTGTCCTACTCGCCCTTGGCCTTGTCGCCGTCGCGCAGTTCCGACTGGTTGAAAAACGGACCCACTACCGATGAACACAGACACCACCGTTGCAAACACCAAACTCACCCTGCCCGATTTCGACAAGCTGCTTGATGCGCTTGGTGCTTGGGTTCTCGCGATTGTCTGGATTTCACCGTTGCTGTTTGCTGCCTGGGCGGCATTACAGCCATCGGGCACGGCCCTTGGTCTGGATTTCTCCAACCCGCTGACGTTTGTGAACTTCACCTATGTCTGGGGGGCGGTGCCCTGGGGCGGGTATTTTGCCAATACCGTGATCCTCGTCACCCTGATCCTTGCGGGTCAGCTGGTGCTGTGTACCCTTGCCGGGTTTGCCTTTGCGCGGTTCGAATTCAAGGGCCGCGATACGGTCTTTATCCTCGTTCTACTGCAGCTCTTTATCCTGCCGGAAGTCCTGATTGTCGAAAACTACGCCATCGTCTCCAAGCTTGGGCTTTTTGATACAGCCCTTGGCATCGGCCTGCCCTATATGGCCAGTGCGTTTGGCATTTTCCTGTTAAGGCAGGCATTCAAATCCGTGCCGGTTGAACTTGAAGAAGCCGCACGGATTGAGGGATGCAGTTGGATGGGTGTTCTCTGGAAAGTTTATGTGCCCGCCGCCAAGCCGGTTTATCTCGCCTATGCGCTGGTCTCGATTGCCACGCACTGGAACAACTTCCTGTGGCCGTTGATTGTGACCAACTCGCCGGAAACACGGCCGCTGACAGTCGGGTTGTCACTGTTTGGTGCGCCGGAAACCGGGGTCGATATTTCGGTCATCAGTGCCGCAACCATCATGACCATTGCCCCGCTTCTGATTGCATTTCTGATTTTCCAGCGGCAATTCATTCAAGCGTTCCTGCGCGCAGGCATTCGCTAAAACTCTGTCAGCCCCTTTTTACCAGGTTGAATCCAACACTTCGAAAAGCGCTGCTATCGTTGGCGTTTCGCGCTTTCGTTCTGTCGTGATCAGACTAAGGCAGGCCGGGATGGACACCGAATTGCAGACAGCAAGCCCAAAGGTCTGCTTTTCGTGCAGTGCAATGGAATCACGGCACAAACTCAACCCGACACCGGACCGGACCATCTCAAGCATGGATGCCTCCTGATCCACCAGCGCAACCGAGTTTTGGGTGCATTCAAACTCGTCAAAAATGCGCCTAAGCAAGCGCGAATGAACTGAGGCCTGCGTTGTGCCAATCCATGGCAGCTTTAACAAGGACGCCCAGTCGGCATTTTCGACCCGGCTTTCCCACCCCACCGGGGCGATCACGCGATAATTGAAGTCAGCTAGTTTTATGGCGTGAATGGCCTCTGACGTCTCGGCGGCAATATCAGCGGCGACGTCTGGCCCGCTCAGATAAAACCCGGCATCGATCTGATTGCGCAGCACGCCTGCCAGCATATTTCCGCTGACACCGTGGGCCAGCTCCGTCTCGATGTCGGGAAAGTCGGTGCGCAGTTGGCTTAACATCCGGCCAAGCCGAATGAATTCCGGATCAACGATGGTGCCAAGCCGTAGCTTCCCGCTGACACGACCAGCGCGCTGACGTGCACTTCGCCGAAACTCGTCCATGGCCTCAATGACCTGTTCGGCCTTTGTCAGCATGGCTTGGCCATCAGCTGTAATCTGCAACCCTGTGGACGTGCGCTTGAACAGGGTAATCCCGGTTTCCTCGCCAAGACGTTTGATCTGATGGCTGATCGCAGGTTGCGTCAGATTAAGCACCGATGCAGCGCGCGACACACTGCCCTCGCGTGCGACGGTGACAAAAGCCAGCAACATGTTCATGTTTGAAAAGCGGGTCATATAAAAAACACTAATATTGCTATTCGTGTTTTGTCATTAGATTTGTGCATCACTTCACGCCTTAATTGAATTTCGGGTTCTGGTCGATTTCTAGAATCACCGGGAACCGATTGACACCAAACAGGTCAGGCGACGATCAAGACAGCCTTTCGGACTTTGCGTTTGACGGCGCGTTTGACGGCTTCTTCGTGCGGACAGCCCGGCCCATAAAAGCGCCGACCGGGAGGCACATTGTTATGACCGCAACCATTCCAACGTTCGATTACATCGTTATCGGGGCTGGCACCGCAGGCAGCCTCCTTGCAAACCGGCTGAGTGCGGATCCCAAGAACAATGTGCTCCTGCTCGAAGCTGGCAAAGCCGACAATTACCCGTGGATACATATTCCGGTGGGCTATCTCTATTGCATTGGCAATCCGCGCACCGACTGGATGTATGAAACCGAACCCGACAAGGGGCTGAACGGGCGCGTTTTGCGTTATCCTCGTGGCAAGGCGCTTGGCGGATGTTCATCAATCAACGGCATGATCTATATGCGCGGCCAGGCACGTGATTACGACAATTGGGCCAAGCTGACCGGTGATGATGCCTGGAACTGGCAAAACGTGCTGAGCGATTTCAAGCGCCATGAAAATCACTACAAACTTGATGGCGGTGCGAGCCCGCAGGCCAGCAATGGCAAGCCTTTTTCCGAGATGCATGGCAGCGGGGGCGAATGGCGCGTTGAAAAGCAGCGCCTGCGCTGGGATGTGCTCGACAGCTTCATTCAGGCTGCTGGTGAAAACGGCATTGAACCAACCGATGATTTCAATAACGGCGATAATACCGGCATCGGCTATTTTGAAGTCAATCAGCGCTCTGGATGGCGCTGGAACACATCCAAGGCATTCATTCGTCCGGTCAAATCGCGCAGCAACCTGACGGTCTGGACGGAATCCCAAGTCGAAAAACTGACCTTCGGGAGTGATGCCAATGGTCAGAAAATCTGTACCGGGGCGGTCATCAACCGGGCCGGCACCGCGCAAACCATGACGGCCGCCAAGGAAACGCTTCTGTGTGCCGGCGCGGTCAATTCGCCGCAAATCTTGCAGATTTCGGGCATCGGCCCGGCAGCGCTTTTGAAACAGCATGGTATTGATGTTGTGGCAGATGCCCCCGGTGTCGGACAAAATTTGCAAGATCACTTGCAAATTCGTGCCGTTTTCAAGGTGAAAGGCGCCAAAACGCTCAACACGCTTGCCAACAGTCTGGCTGGCAAGGCGAAAATTGGTTTGGAATATCTTCTGAACCGCTCCGGTCCGATGAGCATGGCACCCAGCCAGCTGGGTGCCTTCACCCGATCTGATCCCGATCGGCAATATTCAAATCTTGAATATCATGTTCAGCCGCTCAGCCTTGAGGCCTTTGGCGGTGATCTTCATGATTTTCCCGCCGTCACGGTGTCGGTCTGCAACCTGAACCCGACCAGCCGCGGCACCATTCAGATCAAGTCCGGCGATTTTCGTACCCCGCCGCAAATCGCCCCCAATTACCTTGATACCGACGAAGACCGCAAGGTGGCCGCCGACAGCCTGCGGCAGGTCCGCGACATCATGTCAAAACCGGCGATGGCGAAGTATCAGCCCGATGAATTCAAACCGGGTGTGCAATATCAAAGCGATGAAGAACTGGCCAAGCTGGCTGGTGACATCGCAACAACGATCTTCCACCCGGTAGGGACGGTCAAGATGGGTCACGCGGATGATGCGTCCGCCGTGCTTGACCCGCATCTTCGCCTGAAAGGGATTGGTGGTTTACGCGTTATCGATGCATCCGTGATGCCCGAAATCACCAGCGGCAATACCAATTCACCGACCCTCATGATCGCCGAAAAAGCCGCTGGCTGGATCTTGTCTGGTCAGTAACCGTTATCTGCAGCTCCCCCTGCCCCACACACAAGCAGACTTCGGAGGATAAATGTATACCCGGTTTTCCCAACTCCCTCTGACAGGGGTCAAGGTTATCGATTTTGGCCAGTATATTGCAGGCCCGGCTGTGGCGATGTTGCTTGGTGATCTTGGTGCGACGGTTGTTCATATCGACCCGCCAACTGGCCCGATGTGGGACAGCCCAGCAAACGCGACGCTTAACCGAAACAAGGTGATCGTCAATCTGGACCTTAAGTCCGATGAAGGCCTTGAAAAGGCGCGCGCATTGTGTGCTGAAGCCGACATCATCATTGAAAACTTTCGGCCCGGCAAATTTGCCAAACTTGGCTTTGATTTTGCCGAGATGCGCAAGGAACGACCAGAACTGATCACCCTTTCGGTTCCGGGTTTTGCATCCAACGATGAAGAGCGCCGCGAACAGCGTGCATTTGAAAGCATCGTCGCCGCCAGTTCCGGCGTCTTTACCGATATGGGGCTTAACCGAGTACTGATGGGCCTGAACCCGTCATTTTCGCCGTTGCCGCTGTCGTCGGCTTATGCGGCGCAGATTGCGGCGTCTTCGGTTGTTCTCGCTCTGCAGTCGCGTCAAATCACCGGATTGGGCGATCAGATTGAAGTACCGCTGGCCGCCGCCATCATGGAAGGGCTTTGCTATAACTCGATCAAGATATCTGACATTCCCAAACGCTATCTGACCCAGCGCGAACTGGAAATCGAACGCAGACGTATCGAAGGTCTGCCGATGAATGTCAGCTATGAGGAACTGCAAGAACTTCTTGATCCGTTTTTCAGAAGCTACATGTGCAAGGACGGCCGGATGTTCTATGTGGTTTGCCCAAGCCACAAACATCACGCAAAACGCTGCCTCGAAGTTCTTGGCATCTATGATGAACTGGTTGCCGAGGGCCTGACGTCAGAAGACGATACCTACAAACCGCAATGTGAATGGGAATCTGAAACGTCACTTGGCGTCTATCCCATGCCCAAGGACTGGGCTGACAAAATTGCTGCGCGCATGAAGGAAGTCTTCATGACCCGAACATCGCATGAATGGAAAAAGATGTTTGGTCGCGGCGGCATTCCCGGTGCGCCACAACGTTGGCTGCAGGAATGGATCCATGACGAATATGCCGAAGGATCCGGCCTGATGATCGATACCTGGGACCCGGAATATGGCGAAATGACCACACCCGGCCCCGTCGTCTGGATGGAAGAAAGCGGTGAAGAGGCGCTTAAACCCGAACCGCGTCGTTGGGTCGATTTCAACGAAGCGCTTAAAATCCTCAAAAAACACCGGACCGAAATCCCCGATCCATCAGAAGCCGTTGAACAGGAAGGCTGGCTCACTGGCGTCAAGATTCTTGATCTTTGCAACGTCATTGCCGGACCACATTCAGCCTGTTACCTCGCACGGTTTGGCGCAGAGGTGATCAAACTTGATCCTGCCGTTCCGATGTATGACAGCTGGAACACCGTCGTTTACGGTCTGTCCCAGATGCGTGGCAAGAAATCAATTCTGGCAGATATTCGATCAGAGCACGGTCGCAAGGTCTTTGAAGACCTGGTGAAATCGGTTGATGTCATCATCTGGAACGCCCCGGACAGTCAGGTCAAGCGCATGGGACTTGATGCGGAAAGACTTCGCAAGCTCAATCCCAATGCCATTTTCTGCAAACTCGACTGTTTCAGTGGCGTCAACCGCGGTGTGCGCACCGACTATATCGGTTATGACGATCTAGTGCAGGCCGCAACCGGCATCATGTTGCGATTTGGCGGGGCAATGGATCGCCCCGAAGAACACGCCCATGTTGGCACGATTGATGTTATGTGCGGCTTTGGCGGGGCCCTTGCCGTTGCGGCCGCACTCTATCAGAAATACCGGTTCGGACGTATCGGGCGGGGACGTACGTCACTTACCGCCAATAGCGGCCTGTTGCAGATACCCTTTGCCTATGACTACCGCGGGCGCGGACTCTTTAATGAACCTTCCGGCCCGGAAATGAACGGCAATGACGATCTGAATCGCTTCTACAGCACTGCATCGGGGATTTATGTGCTGCTCAGTGCATATGAAGACGATTTGCCACGGTTTCGCAATGTCGAAGGCCTCGAAGATTTACCCGACATCCCGGCGGAAGAACGCGCGGTCTATCTTGCGACGGCCTTCCAGACCATGCCGGCAACCGAATGGATCGAACGCCTGCATGCGGCGGATATCGGGGCTGCCATCTGCGACAACATTGATGCCTTGCGCGCCGAAAACACGCGTGAGGCCGATGGCACCCCGGGCACAGACAGGGGGAGCTATTCCTTCTCTGTCTATCCGGACCATCCCAGCGGGCATGAGATCATCCAGCTTGATCCATATGCGGTACGTACAACCCGTTCCAAAGTGGTCGCCCTTTCCCCTTCGGAAAAGTTTGGCACGTCAACACGCGCGATCCTGCAGGATCTAGGCTATGCCGATCAGGCAATTGAAGCCATGCTGAAATCTGGCGACCTGAGTGAGTCCTGGAGCCAGGAATATCTTCCAAGCTGAGGAAGAACTCACCTGAACCTGGCGTGGCCTGATGCTGTACTGACCAACCACCCCGTTGCCCTTTCCCGCGGCAACGGGGTTTTTTTGTCTGCCCGTTATGACCGAAGGCAAGGTGTGTTCTCGATCTCTTTTCATCGTAGTGCGATTACATCAGACTGAATCCTGCAACTGATCCCTGCAGGATGTATCTCCGTGCCCCAAGCGCGAAGAGCCACGCGATCTCCCCCCGTTCGTTGTGTGGCAGCAACATCTTGCGCCTTTCGGCGTCATCCCCGAAAGGCATCAACGCCCGGGCCTTTCCACCCGGGCGTTTTCTTTGTCACACTCACCCCGATAAATGCCAGTTGCGACTTATCATTATTGAACTTAAAATTAAATAATTTGAATATACAAATATTTGTTCAAAAAGTTGATATATATCAGGGTTGTGCAACCCCGTTCTTGGTGTAGTAGCCAGACCACCAAAATGGGAGAGACCAAATGAAATCCCGTCAACTTCTAACCAAAGCCCTCCTGTCCACCGTTGCGGCATGTGCCCTTGGCGGTGCGGCAATCGCGGCAGAACCAGCAGAACTTCGTGAAAGTGCGCTGGAATATTTTGAAGTCATTCCGTCGATGGTCCCGGCCATCGAAGGCAATGCCGTCACCCGTGAAAAGGTTGAACTGGGCAAGATGCTGTTCTTTGAACCGCGTCTGTCTTCCAGTGCGATCATTTCGTGCAACACCTGCCATAACCTTGGCATGGGTGGTGATGACAACCTGGAAACCTCCATCGGGCATGGCTGGCAGAAAGGCCCGCGTAACGCTCCGACGGTGCTGAACGCCGTATTCAACGAAGCCCAGTTCTGGGACGGCCGTGCAGAAGACCTCAAGGCACAGGCCAAAGGCCCGGTTCAGGCCGGCGTTGAAATGGCCAGCACACCTGATCGCGTTGTTACTGTCCTGAAATCGATCCCGGAATATGTCGAACATTTCAAAACGGCATTCCCGGGCGAAGACGATCCGGTCACCTTTGACAATATGGCAAAGGCCATCGAGGCATTCGAGGCAACCCTGATCACCCCGGCATCCCGGTTTGACCAGTTCCTTGAAGGCAACGACACCATCATTACCGAAACCGAGATGACCGGTCTTGAACTGTTCATCGATACCGGCTGCGCATCGTGCCACAACGGTGTGAATGTAGGCGGTACCGGCTACTATCCGTTCGGTGTTGTCGAACAGCCGGGTTCCGAAGTCCTGCCGCCAGATGACAAGGGCCGCTTTGCTGTCACCCAGACGGCAACGGATGACTATGTCTTCCGTGCAGGTCCGCTGCGTAATATCGCACTCACCGCACCTTACTTCCATTCCGGCAAGGTCTGGAATCTGGAACAGGCGGTCGCGATCATGAGCAGCTCGCAGCTGGGTGCAGAACTGTCTGATGACGAAGTCAAGGCGATCACCGCCTTCCTTCAGACCCTGACAGGTCAGGAACCGCAGGTCACCTATCCGATCCTGCCGGTCAGCTCCGCGGATACGCCAAAGCCGGAAGCCATGATCGCCAACTGATCATAGCTAAACCGAACTTCCGAAACCCCGCTAGACAAAGATGGCGGGGTTTTTCTTCTGCCAATAGTCCACAAAGAAAACCGGCCCCTGCGGAGCAGGGACCGGCACGGTCGCACGCAAGCATATGCTTGCAGGGGTCGGGGGAACGCTGTGCGACCGGTTCGAATATTCCAAAGGCGGTTAGTGACCGCCGCCACCCCCGCCTGCTATGGCGCGTGGGGGCTTGGCAAAGGGCAGTAACAGAAACGCAATCAGGAAGGCTGCCGCCATCGCCAGATAGACGTCATTAAATGAAATGATCGAGGCTTCGCGATTAACAATGTCGACGATGAATTTCATGGCCGCCGCATGCGGGTCGGGCAGGCCCATCTCGCTATATCGCGCTGTGATGGTCGCAAGATAATCCTTGAACGCGGTGCTGGCCGGGTTGATGTGATCAGACAGGATCGAGAAATGATAATCGATCCGCTTATCAAGCAGCGTGTTGATCGCAGCCATACCAATCGCCCCGCCCAAATTTCGCATCAGGTTATAAAGCCCGCTGGCGTTTTTGATCTTTTCCGGCGGCAAGGTCCCAAGCGCCAGATTGGTCACCGGCAACATGCAAAACATCAACGCCGCCCCGCGCACAACCTGCGGCCAGATCAGCTCGTTAAAGGAAACCTCGCTGGTGTTAAACCCGTGCATGGCAAGGCCGGCGGCAAACAGCGCAAGCCCGATGCCTAGCACGACACGCGGCGGATATTTCGCTGTCATCTTCCCGGCAATCGGTGCCGACAGGAACTGCGTAATCCCGGTGACTGCCATGATCACGCCGATCTCAAGACTGTCATAGCCCCGCACGCGTCCCAGCATCAGCGGCATGACATAGACACTGCCATACAGCCCGACACCAAGCGTAAAGCTGAACACACAGCCCATGGTGAAGTTGCGATCGGCAAAGGATTTCAGATCCACAATCGGCTTGTCATAGGTAAACATCCGCCAGAAGAAATAGATCCCGGCAAGGACGCAGGTAATTGTGCCATAGATGATGGCGGTTTCATCAAACCAGTCATTCTTGGGCCCTTCATCCAGGACATATTCCAGACTGCCGAGAAACACCGCCATCGATAAAAGCCCGCGCAGATCAAACCCCTTGAGCAGCCCAATATCACCACGATCAACGCGCAGCGTCATGGCAACGACGGCCGCAATCATCAGGCCGGGAATGACATTGATCAGAAACAACCAGTGCCAGGACAATGACTGGGTCAGGAACCCGCCAAGGGTCGGGCCGATCGTCGGGGCCATGGTGGCGATCAACCCGGTCATGACCGAGGCCGCATTGCGCTTTTCCGGCGGGAAGATGATGTAGGTCGTGGCAAATACGGTTGGGATCATTGCCCCACCAAGGAACCCCTGCATCGCGCGGAACCAGATCATGCTTTCAATCGACCAGGCAAAGGCCGATGCCACCGACATCACCGTAAAGCCAAGGGCGGAAATCACGAACAACCAGCGCGTTGACATCAGCCGCGACAAAAAGCCCGAAAGCGGGATCATCACCACTTCGGCAATCAGATAGCTCGTCTGGACCCAGCCGATTTCATCGGGGCTTGCCGACAGGCCCGCCTGAATGTTTTCAAGCGAACTGGCGACGATCTGAATATCAAGGATCGCCAGAAACATGCCGACAACCATCGCGACCCAGCCGACAAACTGGGCGGTTTCCATCGGACGTGTTTCAGATTGGCCGGTCGCTGCCGGGCTGGCGGTTGCCATCAGTTAAGCTCCGAAAGTTCCGCCGTCGGAACCACACCCTGCGCAAGACCAACGCCGGCGGTTTCTTCCTCGCCATTGGCATTACGGGTATCGACATTGACCACCACCGACAGGCCCGGTCGCAATGCCTTGGCCCATTTGCTGTCATCAAGCTCGATCCGAACCGGGACACGCTGGGTGATTTTGGTGAAGTTCCCGGTGGCATTTTCCGGCGGCAACAGGCTGAACTGCGCACCTGTAGCAGGTGCAAAGCTTGCGATATGGCCGATAATCTCGGCATCGGGGAAGGCATCGACCTCAACCGCGACCTTCTGGCCCGGTGCCATGTGGCTGATCTGGGTTTCCTTGAAATTGGCAACGATATAAGTACCCGGAAGCGGCACCAGCACCAGAAGCTGTTCGCCCGGCTGCACCAAGGCACCGGTCTGAACCGAACGGTTGCCGACAACACCATCAAACGGCGCGTAAATGCGCGTATCATCAAGCGCCTGCTGGGCAAGATCACGGGCGGCTTCGGCCTGTCTTACGGCACGTTCGGCCTCGATCTTCTGAGCGCGCAACACGCCAAGACGGCCTTTTTCGACGGCCAAAGTTGCATTGGCTGCGGCCACCTGTGCCTGAGCGGTCTGGCGATCGGCCTTGGCGTAATCAAATTTCTGACGGCTGGCCGCACCCTTTTTGACCAGATCGTCATAGCGTTTGAAATCATCACTGGTGCGTTCCAGCTCGACGCGTGCGATATCGACGTTGGCTGCTGCCTGCTTGATCGCTGCATCCTGAAGGGTGATCTGTTCTTCCATGGTGCCAACCGCAGACCGGCGCGCTTCAAGGGCTGCTTCGGCCTCGGCCAGTTCAAGGCGGAAATCCTCATCCTTGATGGTCAGAAGCAAATCGCCCTTGTGCACCGGCTGGTTTTCCGCCACCCGCAAATCACCAACATATCCCGATACCTTGGGCGATACGGCGACCTCGTCAGCCTGCAGATAGGCGTTATCGGTACTTTCATGGTACTGACCTTCGGTCACCCAATAGTACCCGTAATATCCACCGCCACCGATAATCGCTGCTGCGATCAGGGGCAGGATGATTTTCTTCACACTCATTGCCTGATTTTTCCTTTTGGTATTGATCAGTACCATTTACGAATTTATGGTACCAATCAGTACCAAACGTCAAGCCTTGAATCGGAAAAACTCTGTGTCAGACGAAAAAACGATTGATCCCAGAACCCTGAAACGTCGTGAAGCCATAATAGAGGCCGCGCGAGAATTGTTTTGCGAACACGGGCTTGCGGGCACGACACTGGAAATGATCACGGCCGAGGCCGGCGGTTCGCGCCGAACGATTTACGAGCTGTTTGGCAATAAGGACGGCGTGTTTGAGGCTGTCATTCGCGATTGCACGGGCCGCATCACATCGATCATGTCCGATTTGGCAATGTCACAAAAACCGATGCGAGACGCCTTGATCGAATTTGGCGAAACCCTCATGACGGTCCTGACCACGTCAGACGCAATCCGCTATCTCAGATTATTTCTTTCCGAAGTTCCGCGTTTTCCCCATTTGGGAAAAGTATTTTATGAAACCGGACTGATGACGGGCAGGAAAAGGATTATTTCGTACTTCGAACGTCAGATAAGTGAAGGTAATTTCCCCGACGAAGACCCCGTTCAAGCTGCAGCATTCTTTGTCAGCCTAATCAAATCTGACTATGACTTCCGCCAGATGACCTATGTTGGATGGGAACCGCAGGCGAAGGATCTCCATGCTCATGTGATTGCTGCTGTGGACATGTTCCTGCGGGGCTATGGTATTGACCCTGAGGTTGCTGGATTGAAATCCAGCTGACGTGCGGTTTGCGAACAGGAAAAACATGGTCCCCCGACCCCGTTTTCCATGCCGTCGCCCCCATTAGTCAAACAGGGTCAGCAACCGCCAGGCAATCGGACCAAGCATGGTCAGAATGCCGACCCACATCATCACCACACCCCAATTACGATCACGGTTGGTAAAGCCAAAACCAAGCAGGCAAAAACCAACCACGCAGGTGATCAGGACGATGATGTTTTCATTTGTCATGTTCATGACAGTTCCCCTTTGATGGAGTCCCGGTTACCGGAGTCTCCCCCTGTTCACCGGCATTACCATCACGATATCGGTTAACTGACCGTCCCGTCATTGATCCGGATCAGAAAAATCAATCGCGTGAAGCCGATAGAACGTTTTTTCGAACGTCTCGTCGAATTTGCCTAAACGATCAGGATTATTGATCTTTTTGGCAACAAAAATCGCCAGATCAGGCCACGGTAAGGCGCGGGTTTCCGGGTTTCGTGCCCCTCATCACATTGTTGTATCCCAGCCCTCTTTGATTTTCTGGTGGCTTACTGTATGTTGCGCACTCCCGACGCGGCCAGGGCGCTCCCTCGCGCGCCGGAAGACAGAGATTTAACCATCTTGAATGGCAGCCGCGCTGTATATCGGCCGCGGCCAGCAAGGGAGTATTCTATGAGCAAGATTCAAGTTAAGAATCCGATCGTCGAACTTGACGGCGATGAGATGACCCGGATCATCTGGGACTTCATCAAAAACAAACTGATTCTGCCGTATCTCGACGTTGACCTGAAATACTACGATCTTTCGGTTCAGAAACGTGACGAGACCGACGACCAGATCACCATTGATGCGGCAAACGCCATCAAGGAACACCGCGTTGGTGTCAAATGCGCAACCATCACCCCTGATGAGCAGCGCGTTGAAGAATTTGGTCTGAAAAAGATGTGGAAGTCGCCGAACGGCACCATCCGTAACATCATTGGCGGTACCGTTTTCCGTCAGCCGATCATCTGCTCGAACGTTCCACGTCTGGTTCCGGGTTGGACCCAGCCGATCGTTATCGGCCGTCACGCATTTGGTGACCAGTACCGCGCGACCGACTTCAAGGTTCCGGGCGCAGGTAAACTGACCATCAAGTTCCAGCCGGCAGACGGTGGCGAAGCCATCGAGCACGAAGTCTTCGACTTCCCGTCCTCGGGCGTTGCCATGTCGATGTACAACCTTGACGATTCCATCAAGGGCTTCGCACGTGCTTGCATGAACTATGGTCTGTCGCTCGGTTGGCCGGTTTACCTGTCGACCAAGAACACCATCATGAAAGCCTATGATGGCCGCTTCAAGGACCTGTTCGAAGAAGTCTTCCAGACCGAATTCAAAGACAAGTTCGAAGCTGCTGGCATCACCTACGAACACCGCCTGATCGATGACATGGTTGCATGTGCGATGAAATGGAACGGTGGTTTCGTTTGGGCTTGTAAGAACTATGATGGCGACGTTCAGTCCGACACCGTTGCACAGGGCTTCGGCTCGCTCGGTCTGATGACCTCCGTTCTAATGACCCCGGATGGGCAGACCGTTGAAGCAGAAGCTGCACACGGCACCGTGACCCGTCACTATCGTCAGCACCAGCAGGGCAAAGAAACCTCGACCAACCCGATTGCGTCGATCTTTGCCTGGTCGCAGGGTCTTAAGTACCGTGGTGAATTCGATGGTACCCCGGAAGTCGTCAAGTTTGCTGAAACCCTTGAAAAAGTTTGCGTCGACACCGTCGAAGCCGGCTTCATGACCAAGGATCTGGCTCTCTTGATCGGCCCGAACCAGAAATGGCTGACCACCAACCAGTTCCTCGACAAACTGGATGAAGGTCTGAAAGCTGCAATGGCCTGATCATTCTGATCAGACTGGCAGTTTGCCAATCAAAGAAGCCCCCGCCAATGATATGGCGGGGGCTTTCTTTTTTCGTGATAGCGATGTCTTCTCGCTAACGCGTTGCGAGATTCGCCTTACTTAGGAAGCAGCCTTACGGACAAAAGTGCCGCGCTGATAGTCGTCAAAGGCCTGCATCAGTTCCTGCTTGCTGCTCATCACAAACGGGCCATAGCGCACAACCTGTTCATGGATCGGGCGTGCGGCAATCACCAGCATCCGGCCACCATCAACCCCGCCTTTAAGCGTGAGACCATCGCCGTCTTTCAAAATCGCCAGGTGATGGGTCGGGACATCCTTACCACCAACAACCGCGTCACCGACAAAGACATAGACCACCGCCGTATGACCCTCGGGCAGCGAAACGGTGACTTCCGCCCCGGCATCAAGCTTGGCATCGACAAAGACCGGGTCGGTCGAAATGCCATTGATCGGGCCGGTTGCTCCATGCATTGACCCGGCAAGCAGACGCAATTGCGCCCCCTCAGCCGGCGCGATTTCCGGCAGTTCATCAGGCTCCATATTTTGGTAGCGAGGATCGATCATCTTGTCCTTGGCGGGCAGATTGATCCAAAGCTGGAAGCCCTGCAAAAGACCGTTTTCCTGCTCAGGTGTTTCGGAATGCACGATCCCGCTTCCAGCCGTCATCCACTGACCGCCGCCCGAACGCAAAACACCCTCATTGCCCATGCTGTCCTTATGGCGCATCGCACCTTCGACCATATAGGTCACGGTCTCGAACCCGCGATGGGGATGCTCGGGGAAGCCCGCGATATACTCATCCGGATTATCGGTCGAGAGTGAATCAAGCATCAGAAACGGATCAAGCATATCAAGCTGCGGCGTCCCGATCGAACGGCGCAGCGACACCCCCGCACCATCCGACGTATCCATCGCGCGCAAGACCCGCTCAACAGCCCGTGCATTTTTCACAGTTTCAGACATTTCAAAAACTCCTGTGCCATCGGCAATCCTGCCTGACAAATTTTCATGACACGCATGGTCGCACAAAACTGTCGCCGAACAAGACCCAATCAGGCATCTGATTGTTTATCAAATGGCAACAAAAAAGGCAGCGCAGGAACCCTGCACTGCCTTGATCGCTTGAACGAGCGGCTGAAATCAGCCCGCAAGCTTCGCTGCAAGTTCTGCAACATGCTTGCCCTGGAACTTGGCGATAGCCAGTTCATTGGCGGACGGCTGACGCGAACCGTCGGCACCGGCGAGCGTGCCTGCACCATAAGGTGAACCACCAGTAATTTCGTCCATATTAGTTAGACCGGAACAGCTGTAAGGCACACCAACAATCACCATACCCTGATGTAACAAGGTCGTATGGGTCGAGGTGATGGTTGTTTCATGACCGCCATGCTGAGTGCCGGTCGATGTAAAGACAGAACCGATCTTGCCGATCAGCTCACCCTTTGCCCAAAGACCACCGGTCTGATCAAGGAAGGTCCGCATCTGACCAGGCATATTACCAAAGCGGGTCGGCACCCCAAAGATGATCGCGTCATATTGCGGAAGATCGGAAACTTCGGCAACCGGCGCAACCTGGTCAAGCTTTGCACCTGCGCCCTTTGCAACATCTTCGGGCATGGTTTCAGGCACACGTTTGACATCAACATGCGTTCCGGCAACACCACGTGCACCCTCGGCAACGGCATTGGCCATAGTTTCGATATGTCCATACATCGAATAATAAAGTACCAGTACTTTAGCCATGTCATCCTCCTTGGTTGAATTTGTCACCGCATATAATGTTTCAAGATCAAACCTCTGATAACGGCCACCTTGGAAACAGACTGTTCGCTAGCAAATGCGATCCCGATCACGCATCCGGATTGCGCGCGAGGTATTGAACAACCTGATCAGGGAAATCGGTGAAGATGCCATCAATCCCGGCATCATCGAAAATCGCCTTGAGCGCGATCTGCATATCCCCCGCCCATTTCGGCAACTGATCGGCCCGAAGCGTATAGGGATGCACCTTCAATTGCGCGCGCTGGGCGGCAATCAGGGTCGGCGTCATAATCGCCGTACCATTTTCGCTCAGCCCGCTGATCACCTGTGGCAACCACGGGCCGATACCATCAACAACGCGCGCCATTTCAACAACGCCTTCATCGGATTTCAGATAGTCGTAATCCGTGCCTTCCGGCGGCCCCCAACGGTTTTCACCGAGAAGCTGCACCAGTTTGCCCTGATAGTTCAGCTCTTCACGGATACGCTTGGTTTCCGACCAGTCAAAACACTGCACAAAGGCATTTGAATCCGGGTTGTTATAACCCCACTGTTCCATCACCGTGATGACGGTCTTGGCGATATCCTGTCCTTCAGCGTGGTGGAAGGCCGGGTCCTTGATTTCCGGATAGATGCCGACATCACGCCCGGTGGAATGGTTCAGGCCCTGAACGAGTTTGATTTCTTCTTCAAGGGTCGGGATCTTGAACATGCCGAAATCGCCCGGGAAGCGGTCTTCATAGACCTGTTTGCCGGTATCGGCCTTGAACCGTTCGGTCACATTAAGTGTCTTGAGCTCCGCCAGCGTGAAATCAATCGCGTAATAACGCCCGTCTTCACGTTTGCGATCGGGGAATTTTTTGGCAACGTCGGTGGTGGTATCGATATGGATGTCATGCAGGATGACCGGCACACCATCCTTGGACAGAACCACATCCTGTTCGATGTAATCGGCTCCCATGCCATAAGCCAACGCCTTGGCCGGCAGGGTATGTTCGGGCAAATATCCCGACGCACCCCGATGGGCGATCACCACCATTTCCTGATCAAGTGCCTGTGCATTGGCCGAATTCATCGCACCAGTCACAGGCATCAAGGTTGCGGCGGCAAGCCCGCCAAACGCAAGCAGGGTCGACTTGATCAATTTGCTCATCTGCATCCCGGGTTTCCTTATCCAGTGTCCTTTTGTGATCAAGGACTATAGGCGGGGTTTGGTATTACAAAAACGCATCCCCGCGTCTTGCACGCAATCTTCATCAAACTGTTACCTAGGGTCAAAACGCCGGTCTAGCGGTTAAGTTCCCCGGTCATGCGATCAAGCCCGTCAAGGGTTAGCGGGAACATCCGCCCTTCCATCAATTTGTGCATGATCTGGATCGATTGATGGTGCCGCCACCAGTTTTCCGGTTGCGGATTGATCCAGGCCGCATGCTCAAAATGATCAAGCAATCGCTGCATCCAGACAGCACCGGCTTCGGCGTTCCAGTATTCCACCGCCCCGCCCGGATAGGTGATTTCATAGGGACTCATGGTGGCATCACCAACGATCACCAGCTTGTAGTCCGCGCCATAAGTATTGATCACATCCCATGTCGAAACCTGATCATTCCAGCGCCGCGTATTGTCCTTCCACAATCCTTCATAGGGGCAGTTGTGGAAGTAGTAATATTCAAGGTGCTTGAACTCGGTTTTGACGGCTGAAAACAGCTCTTCACAGACCTTGATGTGATCATCCATCGACCCACCAACATCAAACAGCATCAACACCTTGACGGCGTTATGACGTTCCGGGCGCATCTGAACATCAAGCCAGCCCTGACGTGCAGTGGATGTAATGGTACCCGGTAGATCAAGCTCGTCCGCCGCCCCTGTCCGTGCCCATTTGCGCAGGCGCCGAAGTGCGACCTTGATGTTGCGGGTGCCGATCTCGACACTGTCATCAAGGTTCTTGAATTCCCGCTTATCCCAGACTTTGACCGCCCGGCGATGACGGGATTTATCCTGCCCGATCCGCACCCCTTCGGGGTTATAGCCATAGGCACCAAACGGCGATGTCCCGGCCGTGCCGATCCATTTATTTCCGCCCTGATGGCGGCCCTTTTGTTCTTCAAGACGCTGTTTCAGCGTCTCCATCAATTTTTCCCAACCGCCAAGTGCCTCGATCTCGGCCTTTTCTTCGTCACTCAGGAATTTCTCGGCAAGCTTGCGCAACCATTCGTCGGGGATTTCAGTCTGCTCGACCTCGTCCATACCCTCAGCCAAATCGATCACGCCTTTGAAATGCTCGGAAAACACACGATCAAACTTATCAAGATGCCGCTCATCCTTAACCAAGGCCGAGCGCGCCAGATAATAGAAATCCTCAACCGAATAGCCTGCCAAGCCCTTCTCAACAGCCTCAAGCAAGGTCAAATATTCGCGCAAACTGACCGGAACGCGTGCATCTTTCAGCTTATAGAAAAAGCCAATAAACATCAGAACCTTCCCGCTCCAGCCGCGCGACCCACTGCTACAGACAAAACCTTTACGGTATTTGACGGCTTTCCATACAACCGAATAGTGCACAAAGACGCATCCTTCGGGCACGTTGCGCGCGCAAAAGCCGGGCGATCCAGCCCCGGCGTAACAACAATAAATTCGCGAGCAGATTTTTGATGACTGATTTTCTCTATGGCTTTGTGATCATTGCCGCAATCACCCGCTTTGTGACGCTTGGCATTTCCAAACGCAATGAAGCGCGCCTGCGGGCTGCCGGTGCGACCGAACATGGCAGCGGAACGACGAGGCTTCTGACCATTGCCCATATTGGCTTTTACCTTGCCTGCTTTGTCGAAGGCTTCTATCGCGCAGCCCCCATCGATACCGTGACCTATGTCGGGATCGGTTTGTGGATTGTGTCGATTGTCGTGCTTGCCGGCGTGATTGCGACCTTGCGTGATCTGTGGACGATCAAACTGATCATCGCCCCCCATCACGAAATCCGCACCAGCATCCTTTATAAAATCTGCAAGCATCCCAATTACTTCCTGAACATCGCCCCTGAATTGCTGGGCTTTGGCCTTGCCCTTCAGGCGTGGGGCACATTGATCGTTGGTTTGCCGATCTATGCCGCCATCCTCTGGCGTCGCATCCGGGCTGAAGAAACCGCCATGAAGGCGACCTTCCCGGCCTATTAACGCGGGAACTAGCGCCCTTCGCGCCGCGCCATGAAGGCAAGCCGTTCAAACAGATGCACGTCCTGCTCGTTTTTCAGCAACGCGCCATGCATTGGCGGCACGGCGGTCTTGGCATCCTTGGCACGAAGCGCTTCGGGCGGCAGATCTTCGGCCATCAGCAGCTTTAACCAGTCAAGAAGCTCCGAGGTTGATGGCTTTTTCTTAAGCCCCGACACCTCGCGCATGTCATAGAAAAGGTTCAGTGCCTCGGCAACCAGACGTTTCTGGATGCCGGGATAATGCACCTCGATGATCTCGGCCATGGTATCGGCATCGGGAAAGCGGATGTAATGGAAGAAACAGCGCCGCAAAAACGCGTCAGGCAGTTCTTTTTCATTGTTCGATGTGATGATCACAATCGGGCGATTGGTCGCCTTGACGGTCTGCTGGGTCTCATAGACAAAGAACTCCATGCGATCGAGTTCCTGAAGCAGGTCGTTGGGAAATTCGATATCGGCCTTATCAATTTCATCAATCAACAAAACCGGCGCGTCACCATCTGCTTCAAACGCTTCCCACAGCTTGCCTTTGACGATGTAATTGGCAATATCATGGACACGCTCATCGCCCAACTGACTGTCGCGCAGACGCGACACCGCATCATATTCATAAAGCCCCTGCTGGGCACGGGTGGTCGATTTGATCGACCATGTAATCAGTTTCTTGCCCAGTGATTTTGCAATTTCTTCGGCCAGAACCGTCTTGCCTGTGCCCGGCTCCCCCTTGACCAAAAGCGGACGCTGCAACGTGATCGCCGCATTCACCGCGACCATCAGATCTTCGGTCGCGACATAATTCTCCGTACCCTGAAACTTCATTTTTGCCCTGCAACAGAGGTTGACGTTTGCGTTAACTTAAGACGCATCCCCGTCAACAGCAAGGATCAGATCAACCTGACGTGCGATTGAGGCCCAAGGGCAATGATTAAGGACCAAAAACAGGTTTTTATATGTAAGCCGCAACGCCGTTACAGCATTACAAGAACATAACTGAAGCGGGGGGATAGCCCCCCGCTTCATGTATCAACCCGCATTACGCATATCATGACGGGCATATTGAGTTGATATGCCCCCGCCCCTAGAACGGAAAGGCGACAGAAACCTGCGCCACCGTTTCGCTAGAGGAAACCGCATTGGTGTGGGTCAGGTTAACCTCGCTGCTAAATGCACCATCTTCGGCGGTGAAGGTGAACCCGGTACCAAATGTCTGGCCGCTGTCCGGGTTGAAGTTGCTACGCACATAGGGCGATACAATGCCAAGCGAAGTCCCCTCGCTGCCACTGAGCGCAAATGTATAAGCGATCAGACCACCAATGGTGTATTCGCTATAATCATCGGTGCCCAATTGCTGCTCACCTTCGATAGAACCGGAAAGCCCGGTTGAACTTGATATGATGCGAAGCCCGCCACCCAGATTAAATGCCGTCTTGTCACCGTTTGTTTCATCGGTCATGTCATAGACGAAATCTGTTTTGGCGAATGGTTGCAACGTGGTGCCTGCCGCGTCAAAGCTATAGGCCGCCTCGACCCCCGGCTTAAGACGGCGGGTGTTGGACACGGTTTTGCCAACCTGTGTGCCGTCACTTTCGGTATAGCCATCAACGGTTTTGCGCGCCGCCATAAAGCTGACATTGACGGTCACATCCAACGGCAATGTTTCTGACGGGCGCAGGACATAGGCCCCGCTGAGCGACCCGAACCACATATCTGAATCTGTGTTGCCTCTGACCGAGCTATCCCGGCTCAGGTCAATATCGCCAAGGCTGTAACCGACAATGGTCGAAAGCGTCACGCCGTCGGCTGGCTGATAGACGACATAAGGCGAAAGCGTCCAGTTGGTTTCGTCGTAATAGCCGGAATTATACGTGGTGGTCAGGGCCGTTTGCGAATATCCCATCGAGATACCGCCAACCAGTTCCGGGCGCAAACGCATATCAACGCCAAGATTATAGCCCCACACATCCCCGTCATAGCGGCTGTCACCCGCAGCATTGTTCCGGTCATTATCGACCGAGGTGTAAGACCCGTGTCCCCAGACCGTAAAACCACTATCGGCCAGCAGACCCAGGCTTTGCTCGATCCCGCGCAGCGGATCATCGCCCGTGTTCGCATCACCGGCGGCTGACAGCGTGGTTTGCGAGCTATCAAATGAGGCCTGCATGGCCAATTCACGCAGCGAGGTGCCACGCGACTTCATAACCATCGCTGGCTTCGCTGCGGTCGTCGAACTGGCCGGGGCCGAGAAACTGCTGGACGAAGGAAGGTCGCCTGTAGTCGGGGCAGGAACACCACCCGTGTTTGGCGCAGCGATACCACGCGTGGCGGGGGCCCGCGAAATGGCAAGAACGCGTGTCTCGAAATTCTTGCCAACAACCGTCGCCTGAGACCGCGATACAGAAGCCTGCAATTGCTGGGAGATAGATTCACTGGATGAGGAAGACGAGGACGAAGATGCCACAGCAGGGTCGGAAACACTGGCCGAGGTAATATCAAGTGCGCCACTGGAAACCGTATAGTTCACAGTCAAGATTTTCTGAACACCAGCCGAAACTGTTGCCTTGACCGTACTTGTATAGGTTCCATCGACTGCCTCTGAGTCTTCGCAGTTGGCACCGGCTGCCACCGTTCCCAAATCACCTATTGTGCAGCCAAGATGATCCGTTTTCGCAAGAGAACCATTCAAATCATTGTCTGCGCTGAAGGAAACTCTTGGCGGGTCAGGCGGGGTACTTCCGTCAATACTGGCGGCAAAATACAAATCCCCTACTCCAACACCTAGAGAACCATCGGCAATATAACAAGCGCTCCCAGACACATCAAAAAGAACAGATGAGTCAGTTGTATCAGTATTGGACCCGGTGCAGGTGATGGTCGCTGCCTGCGCACCCGAAGACACGATACCGCTGCCCAAAACAAGGCAGAACGCGCTCAAGGCAAGTAATTGCCAAACATTACACCAGCCACGCCCGGCCATTCCATTTAATCTGTTCTCTGCGTTTCCAGATCGAAAACCGTCCGTTGTCGCCTTAAACATGTGAAATACCCTCAACACTTTCCACATTTGAACTTCAAATTTTTAGTTTTTTATTTTTAATCACAATCCATTACAGGATTTTTGCTTCGACACACGACCATCCCCAATCGCCCCCAATCACGAAGGAGAACAGTCAAAAAAGACACATCATGGAAGAAACTTGCTTGATCAGGAACAGATCGAACAAGCCGATACAGGAACGCGCATATCGCCATCAATTGTGATACATACCCCCGCCCCTAGAACGGAAAGGCGACAGAAACCTGCGCCACCGTTTCGCTAGAGGAAACCGCATTGGTGTGGGTCAGGTTGACCTCGCTGCTAAATGCACCATCTTCGGCGGTGAAGGTGAACCCGGTCCCAAAGGTCTGGCCGCTGTCGGGGTTGAAGTTGCTTCGAACATAGGGCGATACAATGCCAAGCGAAGTCCCCTCGCTGCCACTGAGCGCAAATGTATAAGCGATCAGGCCACCAATGGTGTATTCGCTATAATCATCGGTGCCCAATTGCTGCTCGCCTTCGATAGAACCGGAAAGCCCGGTTGCACTTGATATGATGCGAAGCCCCCCACCCAGATTAAATGCCGTCTTGTCACCGTTTGTTTCATCGGTCATGTCATAGACGAAATCTGTTTTGGCGAATGGCTGCAACGTGGTGCCTGCCGCGTCAAAGCTATAGGCCGCCTCGACCCCCGGCTTAAGACGGCGGGTGTTGGACACGGTTTTGCCAACCTGTGTGCCGTCACTTTCGGTATAGCCATCAACGGTTTTGCGCGCCGCCATGAAGCTGACATTGACGGTCACATCCAACGGCAATGTTTCTGACGGGCGCAGGACATAGGCCCCGCTGAGCGACCCGAACCACATACCTGAATCAGTGTTGCCTCTGACCGAGCTATCCCGGCTCAGGTCAATATCGCCAAGGCTGTAACCAATAATGGTCGAAAGCGTCACGCCGTCGGCCGGTTGATAGACAACATAGGGCGAAAGCGTCCAGTTGGTTTCGTCGTAATAGCCGGAATTATACGTGGTGGTCAGGGCCGTTTGCGAATATCCCATCGAGATACCGCCAACCAGTTCCGGGCGCAAACGCATATCAACGCCAAGATTATAGCCCCACACATCCCCGTCATAGCGGCTGTCACCCGCAGCATTGTTCCGGTCATTATCGACCGAGGTGTAAGACCCGTGTCCCCAGACCGTAAAACCACTATCGGCCAGCAGACCCAGGCTTTGCTCGATCCCGCGCAGCGGATCATCGCCCGTGTTCGCATCACCGGCGGCTGACAGCGTGGTTTGCGAGCTATCAAATGAGGCCTGCATGGCCAATTCACGCAGCGAGGTGCCACGCGACTTCATAACCATCGCTGGCTTCGCTGCGGTCGTCGAACTGGCAGGGGCCGAGAAACTGCTGGACGAAGGTTGATCACCGGTCGTCGGGGCAGGAACACCACCCGTGTTTGGCGCAGCGATACCACCCCTGGCGGGGGCCCGCGAAATGGCAAGAACGCGTGTCTCGAAATTCTTGCCAACAACCGTCGCCTGAGACCGCGATACAGAAGCCTGCAATTGGTGGGAGATAGATTCACTGGATGAGGAAGAGGAAGATTCTTCGTCAGGGAGCGAAACACTGGCAGAGGTAATATCAACGTTAGTCGTCCCGGAAACCGTGAAGTTTACCGTCATTGTGGCGACAACACCTGCGGAAACATTGGCCTTGAGAGTATTTGTATAGGTTCCATCGGCCACAGATGTGTCATTACATACCCCCCCAGCCGTCACCGTACCCAAATCACCGATTGTACATCCAAGATGATCTGTATTCCCTGGTGTCGTATCTAAATTGCTATCGGAAAAGAATTGGGCGTTAGCGGCTGAGGCTGTTGTCTCAAACAGAATATCACCTAGACCTTGGCCTTGCGTATTATTTTCAATGGTGCACGTCTTGGCCGCAGAAGAATAAAGAATAGTTGTTCTGTTAAGCGGGCTATCGGCTGCTGCGCCGGTGCAAGTCACTGTTGCGGCATGAACGCTGCTTGGCGCCATGCCGAGGCCAGCAACAAGACAAAACACTATTAGTGCAAGCAATTGCCGGGCATCACGCACCCCACGACCGGACACGCATTGCATGCGGAGTGCCGCTTTCATATGACGCGAAACATGCTCTTTTACAGCTACGAAAAGAAACATTATATAAGCACCCCCTAAATTAGCATTCAATTTTTAGGGGTAACTATTTCTATTTGCAAGCAAATATTGATCTTTTTTGCACAGCATGC
The DNA here is from genome assembly GCF_000948415.1 of Thalassospira sp. HJ. Taxonomy (GTDB): domain Bacteria; phylum Pseudomonadota; class Alphaproteobacteria; order Rhodospirillales; family Thalassospiraceae; genus Thalassospira. Next base: position 270,270 of record NZ_JYII01000019.1, read on the forward strand.
CGCAAAAGTGGCAATCGGAGTAACAGATTGATTTAACGAGAATCTCTTGATCCGGTGCTTATGATACGAAAATCGGCATGGAAACCGGTGCCCGGCCCCCAATGCGGTGCCTTGTAGAAAGCCGGTGATTGCACTGATAAACTGAATGACAGATCAGTCAGCACCAACGGACATCAGTGATGCCACAGGCAAATTTTGCTTTGCCACGCTTGCCTTAAGGCCATTGACATCCATGTCCTCGTCTTTGACGAACTCGATAAACATCATATTCACATTGTTAAACAAAAGTTCGCCCACCGCGTCGCAATCGACCTCGCTTCGTACAATACCGCGTTGTTGCAAGGCACGAATCAGATCGCAGACCTGTTTGGACAGGCGATGATCAAGGGCGGTGTAGCGTTTTGAAAACGGCGTTTCGGGCTGCGCAATCGACAGCGACATCGCCGTGCGCCACATCTCCTTGGAAAGATAAGTCAAAGAGTGATCGTAATATTTCCCGATCAGCTCCGATAAGGCGGGTGCGACTTCATCATGGTCGCGCGCAATGATCGCGTCCCCCGCGGCAAGGACTTCCTCGACCTCCATCGAGACCGTGGCCATCAGCATATCGCCCTTGTTTTTGAAGTAGTTATAAAACGTCCCGACAGATACACCCGCCATTTCGGCAATGTCTTCGATGCGCGCACTGTCATATCCGACCTTGCGAAAAAGGGTCGTCGCCGCCTCGAGAATACGGCGGTTTTTGTCGGCTTTCTTTTGGGCGCGCAGTCCTGACATCGTCACTCCGGAAAAACTGAACGGGTTCAAAATTTACATTGACTCAAAAAATGAACACGTTCAATATTTTTTCAACGGTGCCGAAACGAGCGCCGAAGAACCCAATACAAGGGAGGCCTCAAATATGAAATCAGGGAGAGCCTATGTCTCGTCACGTCTCTACGGGGAAGACCCGCAACAAGTTTCTGAGTAGCACTGCGACCTTTATTCTGGGCGCGGTTGCCATGGTGCACAGCGCGCAGGCAACCGAAGAGCTCAACGCGCTTGTCTGGTGCGACCATACCGATCCGGCCTTGATTGAGCCGTTCGAGAAAAAATACGACGTCAAAGTCAATCTCAAGGAATATGAAGGCACCGGTGCCGGTCTTTCGATCGTCGAGCAATCCCGTCCGGGCGACTGGGATGTGTTCGTGATTGACGGCGTTGATGTGCACCGTGCCGTTGAAATGGGCGTTCTGGCCGAAATCCCGGCCGATGCCCTGCCGACGTCCGATATCTTCCCCGAAGTCGTGATGGCTGAGAACAACATCGTTGATGGCAAGACCTATGCCGTTACCGAGAAGTTCGGCTACAACACCATTTCGTTTGATAAGACCAAGGTTGATCCCAAGGACATGGAAGACATGTCTGTGATCTGGTCGGACAAATATGCCGGTCGTATCGCGGTTTATGACTATTACCTGCCAGTGATCGGCCTTGTTGGTCTGGGTCTTGGCATTGATACGGCGGATCTTGGCGCAGACGATATGCCTGCGATCAAGGAAAAGCTGTTTGCGATGAAAAAGGCCTCCAAACAGGTTGGTGAAGTTGTTTCATCCCAAACGGCACTTGCCACCGGCGAAGTCGACATTCTGGTGGGCGGCGGTGAATGGATCACGGCTGTGCTGTCCGAAGAAAAGCCGAACCTTGACTGGGTAATCCCGAAACAGGGCGGCCTTCGCTGGGCGCAGTCGATCGGGGTAATGAAGGATTCCGAAAAGCCTGATCTGGCCCTGAAATTCGTTCAATATATCCTGAGCCCCGAAGGCCAGGCGCGTCTTGCGACCTCCTCATGCTATTGGGGGATGCCGGCCAACGCGAAAGCTGGCGCAAACCTGACCGATGCCCAGAAAGCAGCCCTTCGCTGGGATGATCAGGAAGGCTATCTCAAGAACTCGCAGCTTTACCCGATCCCGGATGCTGATCTCGATGCCGAGATGCAGGATGCCTGGGTCGAGATGCTCCAGCAGTAAGCAATCCCTTGTCTACTGCCACCTGCCGATGTCCCGCTTTTTGCGGGGCATCGGTTCCAAACTGCGTTAGACTAAGCCAGAACGGCGCTCATTTTCCCCAAGCGAGAGACAAGCAACCACCCCACCAGTTCAAGTGGGTTGGCTTGCGAAAAGGATACCGTTATGGCCACTGCCAGCCTTGAAACACGCGAAAATCGCCGCGCATGGGGCTTTGTGACCCCGGCCCTGCTTTGGACCATCGCGTTTTTCGTTATTCCCTTTATCGTCATGGCCGCGATCAGTCTTGCGACCCGCAAAGGGCGCGAGATCGTCATGGCGTGGAATTTTGATAATTACATCGAATTCTTTGAAAAGGCCCATTTGCTTAAAGGTCTTTTTGTCTCGCTTGAGATTACTTTTACCGTAACCCTGATTTCGGTGATCCTCGCCTATCCGCTGGCCTGGATCATTGCCGAACGTGTCCCCCAGAAATGGCAGCGTATGGCGCTGATCATGGCGATCCTGCCCTTCTGGACAAGCTATGTGGTACGCTCCTATTCTTGGCTTCTGGTGCTGGCGCAAAACGGGGTGATCAACAATAGCCTGATCTATCTCGGCATCATCTCCGAACCGCTTGAGCTGGCAAGCACACGCACCGCCACCGTCATCGGGTTCGTGCATTTCTTTGTCATGCTTTTGACCCTGACCATCTATGCCAATCTGGTGCAGATGCCGCCGAACTATCGCCGCGCCGCCGCCGATCTTGGGGCCAACGGGTTTCAGGTGTTCTGGCATGTTGTGTTACCGCTAACATTGCCCGGTATCATGGTCGGGGCGTTCCTGACCTTTGTGCTATGCATTGGTGATTACATCACCCCGCAGATCCTGGGTGGCAATAACGAGCTCGCCCTGCCGCAGGTCATCATGTTGCAACTGGGCCGCCGGGCCGATTTCCCGATGGCCGCCACGCTTTCGATCATTCTGATGGTGGTGGTGACACTGGCCTATATTGCCTGCGCCCGTTGGCTCAAGATGGAGAGAACGTAACATGATCTCTTCACGCTTTTCCAAACTGCTGTCCTGGTCCTATTTGATCGCACTTTATGGCTTCATCTTTTTGCCGGTCGCGGTTCTGGTGCTGTTTTCGTTTCAGGATGGCCGCCTGCCGGTACCGCCGTTTAACGGCGCGACCCTTAAATGGTATGGCGAGGTATTTGCCGACAGCCGCCTGATGTCGGCCCTTGGCAATTCGCTGATGGTTGCCCTTGGCTCCGCCACGGTTGCCTGCGTCCTTGGCTTCTGTGCGGCTTATGGGTTGGCGCGCTTTGTCCTGCCGGCATCCCGTCTGCAACGCGGGCTTCTGATCGCGCCGATGACGGTCAGTTACCTGATCATTGCGCTGGGTTTGCTGACGACCTTTAACTGGGTCGGCGTCTCGTTGTCGCTTTGGACTGTCGGGATTGGTCATGTTGTGATCAATCTGCCGCTATGCTTTGCGATTATTTATGCCTCGATGGGGGACCATCAGAAAAACATCGAACGGGCCGCCCGCGATCTGGGTGCTGCCGAATGGCAGGTGATGACGCAGGTCTCCGCCCCGATGTTAATGCCCTCCATCCTTGCAGCCTTTTTCCTGGCGGTGACGTTCAGCTGGGATGAATTCATCATCGCATTCCTGCTGTCACGCTTTGACGTCACCCTGCCGGTTGAAATCTGGAGCATGCTGCGTTCGGGCCTGAACCCGAAAACCAACGCGGTCGGAAGCGTTGTCTTCCTTGTATCGGTTGCGCTGCTGCTTATTCTTGAATTGATTGTCTTTAGAAGGACGGCAAAGAAATGACCGCCCCTGTATCCATTCGCAACGCCACCAAGACCTTTGGCGACTTCACCGCCCTTGACGATGTCAGCCTTGAAATCGCGGCTGGCGAATTCATCGTCCTTCTGGGCCCGTCGGGCTGTGGCAAGACCACCTTGTTATCGCTTTTGGGTGGTTTCCTGTCGCCAACCAGCGGCACGATTGAAATCGATGGCAAGGATATGGGCGACGTTGCCCCCGCCAAACGCCCGACGACCACGATGTTTCAGGATTATGCCCTGTTCCCGCATATGACCTTGCGCGACAACGTCGCCTTCGGCCTTAAGATGCGCAAGGTCGGCAAGGCCGAACGCCATGCAAAGGCCGAAGAACTGCTTGATATGGTCGGGCTCAAGACATCGGCGAACAAGAAACCGCATGAACTGTCTGGCGGCCAGCGCCAGCGCGTCGCCCTTGCCCGGGCACTTGCAGTTGAACCCGATGTTTTGTTGCTCGACGAACCGTTGGGCGCGCTCGACCTCAAGCTCCGTCGTCAGATGCAGGATGAGCTTAAAGCCATTCAGAAACGGGTTGGCACCACCTTTGTCCACGTCACCCACGATCAGGAAGAAGCCATGGCGATTGCCGATCGCATCGTGGTGATGAATGCCGGCAAGATCGAAGATGTCGGCAGCCCCGAAAACATTTATATGCAGCCCAAAACGCTGTTCTCGGCAAGCTTCATGGGCGAGGTCAATTTCATCCCCGGAACGCTTGAAAGTGCGACCGAAACAACGCTGACCATCAAGACGGCACTTGGCTCTGTCGAACTTCCGGCGTTTGACCACGCGGGCTTTACTCCCGATTCCCAGGTGACCCTTGCCATCCGACCTGAACATTTCCGGGCCAGCACCGGCACCGGACCGCGTGTCACGCTTGGCAAGGCCAAGGTCGAAGACGGATCGTTTTTTGGCACCCATCATCGCGCCCATCTAAGCCCGCTTGATTATCCCGGCATGACGATCACCGCCCACATGCCGCAATCAGCGATCATTGAACCGGGTGCGTGGGTGGAGCTAACCCTTGATCCGGCCTCTATCGTGCTGCTGCCCGGCCATCCGCCCCACCCGATACAAGAAAGTGCCGCGTCATGAGCCAGACGAATATGGACCGCGCCAAACCCGAAGACTGGTACAGCCTCAAAACCGTTGGCGATGACGTCACCTATATCGGCGAGCCGTTTATCGAGGAATTTTACCGCTGCAACATCTGGCATGTCCGTGGGCGCGATGGCGACATGCTGGTCGATAGTGGCATGGGGGTTGTATCCCTGACCGAATGGGTGCCGCTTGTCACCGAACGGTCCGTTCAGGCGGTTGCCAGCCACACCCATTTTGATCATATCGGCTGCCACCACGAATTTGAAAACCGGGTGTGCCATCGCTGTGAGGCCGATCTTCTTGCCGCACCAACGCGCAAGAACACGCTGGCTGATCCCTATGTCACGGACGAGATTTTCACCAAACTGCCGCCGCTTCCCTATGCCTCGACCACCTATGCGGTCAAGGCGGCACCGGCCACCCGGATTGTCGAGGATGGCGATGTGATTGATCTTGGTGATCGCCATTTCGAGGTCATTCACACACCGGGTCATTCACCCGGTGGCATTGCCCTTTGGGAAAAGGCGACCGGCATCCTGTTTTCCGGGGACATTGTTTATGATGGACCTTTGATCGAAGACACTTATCATGCAAATGCAACCGACTATGTCCGATCGATGGAACGGCTTTATGATTTGCCGGTCCGGATCGTGCATGGCGGGCATTTTGCCAGCTATGGCGGCGAACGCCATCGCGACATCATAAAAAGCTGGCTGAGGGAACGAACCTGAAACCGCGCCACCAGCGTCGGGGATAAAGCCCCGGCCCGAACCACACAAATGATCAGGAAGGCTCCTATGGATAACGCAGGCAAATTTTACATCAACGGCAAGTGGGTAGATCCGATTTCATCGGAAAAGATGGACGTGATCAATCCGGCCACCGAAGAAGTCATCACCCAAATCACGCTGGCCAGCGAAGAAGATGTCGACCTTGCGGTCGCCGCAGCCAAGCGCGCCTTTGAAAGCTATAGCCAGACCACCCTTGAACAGCGCCTTGGCTGGCTTGAAAACCTGCTTGCGATCTATAAGCGCCGCTATGGCGAAGTCGCAGATACCATCACCAAGGAACTCGGCGCGCCAACCACCATGTCACACGAACAGCAGGCCGCAGCCGGCACTGCCCACCTCGAAGATTTCATCGTTGCGCTGAAAAAGCTCAAGACCGAGGAAACCCTGTATAACGGCGAGCATCTGCTGCGCGAACCAATCGGGGTTTGCGGCCTGATCACGCCGTGGAACTGGCCGATCAACCAGATCGTGCTCAAAGTGGTACCGGCGTTGGCCGTTGGCTGCACCTGTGTGCTCAAGCCGTCCGAATTCACCCCGCTTAACGCCATGCTTTATGCCGAAATGATCCATGAGGCAGGCTTCCCAGCCGGCGCATTCAACATGGTTCAGGGCGCAGGCCCGATTGCCGGTGCAACCCTGTCGCGTCATCCCGACATCACCATGATGTCCTTTACCGGATCGACCCGGGCGGGCAAGGCGATCACCAAGGACGCCTCGGAAAACATCAAGCGCGTTACGCTTGAGCTTGGCGGCAAGTCGCCCAACATCGTGTTTGACGATGTCGATATCGAAGATCGTATTGCCTGGAGTGTGAATGCCGTCTTCAACAACTCCGGCCAGACCTGTGATGCGCCCACCCGCATGCTTGTGCAGCGTTCGATCTATGACGAAGCCGTCAAGGTCGCCAAACGGGTTGGTGAAGAAGCATCGGTGGGTGATCCGACCAAGGAAGGTGATCATATCGGCCCGCTGGTCAGCCACATCCAGTTTGACCGTGTCCAGACCCTTATTCAGGCAGGCATTGACGAAGGTGCCACCCTTCTGGTCGGTGGTGCGGGCAAGCCCGATGACACCAATGAAGGCTACTTCACCAAGCCGACGATTTTCGCCGATGTGAACAACAATATGCGCATCGCCCGCGAAGAAATCTTTGGCCCGGTCGTCTCGATGATCCCGTTTGATACCGAAGAAGAAGCCATCGCCATCGCCAATGACACGCCTTATGGCCTGGCGGCCTACGTCCAGACCCCGGACGCCGAAAAGGCTGACCGCGTTGCCCGCAAACTGCGCGCCGGTATGGTTCTTCTAAACGGTTCCTCCCCGCTCGCCGGCAGCCCGTTTGGTGGCTACAAACAATCGGGTAATGGCCGCGAAGGTGGCCTGTTCGGCCTCGAGGACTTCATGGAAATCAAGATGATCCATAAGCTTTAAGGCACGTGCTGCGTTACCTCTAAAGGCCCCGGAAATTTCCGGGGCCTTAATTGTTTATTGGCCCATCACACCTACACTTGATCCACCGTCATCAATTCGTGACGACATAGGGCTGGCAATGATCGGTTTGGGGACTATAATCCCATCGTTAATCGATAAATCTAGGGTCAGAACCCATTAATTTGATTTGAATGGCAGACGTTGTATTTGTGAAGTCCAAGGAAAAGTCCGCTGGGCGGGCCGGTGTCCCGGCCAAGGGGTTTGACGCAGGAGGTTGCAAATACAACGTCTGTCCTTCGGATTCACCGGATTTGCACGGGCTACTTTGTCGCAAAGCCTTGAAAGATGAATATCTTCCGGCGACTTTGCTCCGCGTATCCGCACAAATCCGGTGAACCATTCAAAACAAATTAATGGGTTCTGACCCTAATATCCGGGCAACGGATTGCGATTGGATTGGGAGACCTCCTATGAATGCAATGTCCTTTTCTGATATGGGGCTTGCGGCCTTGAAACGGTGTCAATATGACGCCGCAATCAACATGCTGCGCCAGGCACTTGGCGAAGATATGGATAATCTGGATGCCCGCTTCGGACTGGCGCGCGCCCTTCATGAAAAAGGTTCGGTCATCGAAGCAGTCGGTGAATATCGCACGGTGCTGCAATCTGATGGGGGTCATGAAGACTGCCTGCATCACATTGCACGCGCTCTGTTGCAAAATGGCGATGCGCGCGGCGCCTTGAACCACGTCGATATCGTTCTTCGCAACAAGCCGACCGACCCGGAATTGCTTGCGCTGCGCGGGCAAGCATTGATTGCACTTGAACGCTATGACGCAGCCCTTTCATCGCTGCAATCGGCGGCACATCACAATCCTGGCTCGGAAACCCTTCATCGCCTGATCGCCAAGTGCCATCGAGCCAATGAGGATTTCGAAAGCGAGCGGCGCGCGGTTGAGCAACTGCTGCGCATCAATCCGTCATCGCTCAGCGCATCAAATGATCTCGGTGTCATCAACCTGCGGGAAGGCCATCTGATCGCAGCGTTCGAGGCATTTGAACAAATCCTTTCGCAAGATGCCGATCACCCGCAGGCGACATTGAACCGTGCGATTGCCCTGACCGTCATGGGCGGCATGGATCATGATGCGATCTGGAACCGGGTGATGGAGGTCTGCGACGGGATCGAGGATATTGATGATATCCGAAACGCTGCCGATCAATTGGCAAAGCTTCCGGACACTGCCCGCAAAGGCACGGCCGAGGCCGATCGCCTAATCAAGATGGCTGCCATTGAAGAGATCGATATCTGATCTGAGAAGGCTACTTTTCCGCCCCCTTCCAACAGCGTTCCCGCCGTCAAAAGGCCCAAGCGGGAACCGCATGCCATAACCGGCGTTTAATCATATGATGTGCTTTGCGTTTTCCCTGATCTGGATCACGCGACACTGTTTGATCTGCCTTTGGTTCAAAAAGGGATCCTTGCATCATGGTTCAACGCCTGATCCGCGTCTGGGAATTTCTGGCCTATAGCCTGTGGCTGTCGCCGCTGCTTTTCGCAGTGGGCGGGGCGGCGATTGCTGTTGGCGTGATGGCCCTTCCACAGGACTGGTTGCGCGATATCCTGCCCGAGATCTTGCCGGGCTTTAGCGATATCGACACGGTGCGCAGCCTGCTTGAAACATTGCTGGCCACCCTTGTCACCATGACGACCTTTGCGCTGTCGATCACGATGGTGGTGTTGACCCTTGCCGCCGGATCGCTTGGCCCGCGCATGATCCGCAATTTTATGGGCGATACCAAAACCCAGAACGCGCTTGGCATCTTTGTCGGCAGCATCCTGTTTCTGATCACATCCCTTGTGATGATGGGCAGCAACCCGGGAAGCGCGCCGGTGCCGCATCTTGCCACCACGGTCGGGATTGCGCTGTTTGTTATCAGTGTTTTTGTCCTGATCCTGTTTGTTCATCACCTCGGCCGGTCCATCGTTGCCGATGAAGTCATTCAGCGTGTTGGCAAGAACCTTGAAGAAACCATTCAGTCGGCCTGCACCACCCTGTCTGAGCCAATCAAGGCCGCCGAAAAGGCACAGTCACGCTTGCCCGATCCCCAAGACATCGCGCGAGACCAAGCAATCTGCATCGGATCGTCTGGTTATGTGCAGGGCATCGATTATGAAAAAATCTGTGAGATCGCCAAGGGAACTGATACCCGCATCTCGCTGGTGATCCGGGCAGGTCAACATGTGCTGGCAGGCGATATCGTCGGGCAGATTGATCCCGCCAAAGACGGCACTTCGACCAAGAATATCGATCAATGCCATGCCGACATTCTCGACGCCATCATGATTGGCACACATCGGACCGCGATGCTTGATGTCGAGTTTGCGCTCCGCCAATTGGTCGAGGTCGCCTTGCGTGCGCTGTCGCCCGGGATCAATGACCCGTTTACCGCCATTGCCGCGGTTTATCGCCTTGGCCGTGCCCTACCGCATGCCATGCAGTTCCGCTATCCCGTCGGCATCTGGATTGATGATAGCGATGAGGTCCGCCTCAAAGCCCTGCTGTCAGATTTCGACGGCATGCTGGGGGCGGCTTATGACCAGATCCGACAATCAGCCGCCAGCAAACCCGATGTCTTGCTACCGATGGCCGAAGTGCTGGAGAGCCTGATGCGGCTTGCCCACACCGATCAACAACGCGACACCCTGCGCACCCATGCCCGCATGATCGCCAGTATGGCTGAGCGCAACGTGCCCGAAGAAAACGACCGCAAAGCCGTGCTAAGGGCCGCAACGCGGGTCCTGCATCATCAGGAACCGGCAAACAATCGAGGCTGCGAAAAAGACACCTGAACCGCAAGAATGGTCAGGCAATCCTTTTCCATTCCGGGCAAACTGATGGCATCAAGTCCGTAACCAGTCCGTTGAAAAGCGATCCCGATGCCTGAAAGCCCGCAAGATCACCTGCAAAACCGGTTTGCCCGTGTCATCGCCCATATCGATGACAATGCGGACCGACCGTTGGGTTTGGCGGAACTGGCCGGGGTTGCCGCCTATTCACCCTTTCATTTCCATCGCCAGTTCGCCGCCCTGTTTGACATTTCGGCCACAAAGTATGTCCGGTTGGTTCGTATGCGTCGTGCCGCGAACAGCCTTTTGTTTCGCAAAGATATTCCGGTCACGGATATCGCCTTTGACGCAGGGTTCGAAAACGCGGAATCCTTTTCACGCGCCTTTCGCAAACTCCATGATCAAAGCCCGTCAGACTTTCGCAACCATCCCGACTGGGACAACTGGCAAGCGCCTTACGCCAAACTCCAGCAGGTCCGGAGGGACACCATGACCAACGAAGTAACCAGCTCTGTCACCATCATCGATTTCCCGGAAACCCGAACTGCCTGCATGGATCATATCGGCCCGCCAGCCCGGATTGGTGAAACCATTCAGCGCTTCATTGCCTGGCGCAAAATCCATCATCTGCACCCGTCAAAACATGCCACCTTCAATATCGTCTGGTGTAATCCCGACGATACCCCGCCCGACGCATTCCGTATGGGTCTTGCCGTGGTCACCGATCAGGAATTGTCCGAGGAAGACAAACAAAAAGGGCTTTATGTGCAAACCCTACCCGCCGGACGCTACGCCAAGCTGCGCCATATCGGCAGCGACCAGACATTGGGCGACAGTGCGCTTTCACTCTATCGTGACTGGCTGCCGCAAAGCGGTGAAACGCCGGGTGACTTCCCGCTGATCTTCCAGCGGATCGCGTTTTATCCCGACGTCGCCGAGCATGAAGCCATCACTGATATCCTGCTACCGCTGGCATGATCGCCAATCTTCAGACAAAACAAAAGGGCCCCGATCGGGGCCCTTTTTATTCATCATACTTTTGCGGATGGTATCGCTTAGCCTGCGATATGTGCCTCGATCGCGGCCAGTGCGGCGTCGGCTTGCGACGGGTCGGAACCACCACCCTGTGCCATGTCCGGACGGCCACCGCCACCCTTGCCACCGAGTTTTTCAACACCGATGCGGACAAGATCGACTGCGCTGTATGTGTCTTTAAGGTCTTCGGTCAGGCCGACAACAATGGAAGCCTTGCCACCGTCACCCGAAACCAGCGCCACAATGCCAGAGCCCATCTGTTCGCGGAGCTCGTCAACCATGCCTTTGAGTTCCTTGGCCGGAATACCGTCAAGCGAACGCAGTGCGATTTTGACACCGTTGACTTCCTTGAACGCGTCACCACCGGATGCCGCGCCAGAACCAGCGGTCGCCAGCTTCTTGCGCAGATCGGAAACTTCGCGCTCCAAACGACGGCGTTCTTCCTGCAGCGCCTTGACGCGTGCCGGGACGTCTTCCGGGACGGCTTTAAGGTCAGATGCAACCGCCGTCAGAACGTTTTCGCGTGCTGACATGTATTTGGCAGCATCGGCACCGGTGAGAGCTTCGATACGGCGGACACCGCTTGAAACAGCACCCTCGGAGACGATCTTGAACATGCCGATATCCCCGGTGCGCTTGACATGCGTACCGCCGCAAAGTTCGAGCGAATAGGCATGTTCGTTGGCAACCGGCAGGCCCATCGACACAACGCGGACTTCATCGCCGTATTTCTCTCCAAACAGCGCCATCGCGCCGAGCTCAATCGCCTCGTCCGGGGTCATCAGACGGGTGGTGACTTCGCTGTTTTCGCGGATCAGGCTGTTAACGTCGGCTTCGATCACCGCGGCTTCCTCGGCCGTGACGGCTTTGGGATGCGAGATATCAAAGCGCAGACGATCAGCCGCCACCAGCGAGCCCTTCTGGGTCACGTGGTCACCAAGATGCTTGCGCAGAACCGCATGCAGAAGGTGGGTCGCCGAGTGGTTGGCACGAAGCGATGAACGGCGGCTATGATCAACGCGGAATTCCGCGGCATCACCAACCTTGACCTCGCCCTCGGTCACTTTGCCGAGATGCACATGCAAAGCACCCAGCTTTTTCTGGGTGTCGGTGATTTCAATGATCGCACCGTTTTCGGTTTTGATCACACCGGCATCGCCCTGCTGACCACCGGACTCGCCAAAGAAGGTCGTCTGGTTGGCAAGAACGGCAACCTCGTCACCCTTGGATGCGGTTTTGACTTCGGCACCGTCCTTGATCAGGGCAGTAACAACGCCTTCCGCACTTTCGGTTTCGTAGCCGAGGAATTCGGTCGCACCATCACGGTCATTGATGTCAAACCAGACTTCCTCGGTCGCCGCTTCGCCCGAACCGGACCAGGCTGCACGTGCCTTGGCTTTCTGTTCTTCCATGGCGGACGTGAAACCGTCTTCATCGATGCCAATTTTGCGTTCCTTGAGCGCATCGGCGGTCAGATCAAGCGGGAAGCCATAGGTGTCGTAAAGCTTGAAGGCGACATCACCCGAAAGGGTCGCGCCCTCACCCATGCCATCGGTCGCGTCATCAAGCATCTTGAGACCGCGATCAAGCATGGTTTTAAAGCCCTGCTCTTCAAGCTTGAGGGTTTCTTCGATCAATGCCTGCGCACGGACAAGTTCCGGGAAGGCATTGCCCATTTTGCGGACCAGCGCCGGGACCAGTTCATACATCACCGGATCCTGGGTTCCGATCATGTGCAGATGGCGCATCGCGCGGCGCATGATACGGCGCAGAACGTTACCGCGACCGGCATTGGACGGCAGAACGCCATCAGCAATCAGGAAGCTAGTCGAACGCAGATGGTCGGCAACCACGCGGTGCGAAACGTTATGCGGACCATCCGGATCGGTATTGGTGGCGTCTGCCGATGCTTCGATCAGCGCGCGCATCAAATCAATGTCATAGTTGTCGTGCTTGCCCTGCAGGACAGCGGCAATACGTTCCAGACCCATGCCGGTATCAATCGACGGTTTTGGCAGGTCAACGCGTTCGCCATTTGCCATCTGCTCGTACTGCATGAAGACGAGGTTCCAGATTTCAATGAAACGGTCGCCGTCTTCTTCCGGGCTACCCGGAGGGCCACCCCAGATGTGATCGCCATGGTCAAAGAAGATTTCCGAGCACGGACCGCACGGGCCGGTATCGCCCATCGACCAGAAGTTATCAGAGGTCGGGATACGGATGATGCGATCATCGGTCAGGCCAGCGATCTTTTTCCAAAGACCATGTGCCTCGTCATCGGTGTGATAGACCGTGACCAGCAGCTTGTCCTTGGGCAGACCGTATTCCTTGGTGATCAGGTTCCAGGCGAATTCGATCGCGTTTTCCTTGAAGTAGTCGCCAAACGAGAAGTTGCCGAGCATTTCAAAGAAGGTGTGATGGCGCGCGGTATGACCGACATTTTCAAGGTCGTTATGCTTGCCCCCGGCGCGCACGCATTTCTGCGAAGTCGCGGCACGCGAATAATCGCGGTGTTCCTGGCCGGTGAAAACGTTCTTGAACTGAACCATCCCGGCGTTGGTGAACATCAGGGTAGGGTCATTGCGCGGCACCAGCGGGCTGGAGGAAACGACTTCGTGGCCGTTCTTGCGGAAGAACTCCAGAAACGTGGTGCGGATATCGTTAACGGTCTGCATATCTCTCCAACCCGGAAAACGCGGAAAAACTGCGCCCGCCATGCTGGCGAACGGACTGCCCTATTTAGCGGCTCGGCCCTGCCCTGTCCAGTCAGGCGAAAGGAGTCCGGGGCATTTGCCGCAAGTTTTCCGGATTTAAGGGATCAGCTGGCTTTCAAACCGCCTTTGCGAACCCGAATTTCAGTCGCGCTGGAGTGAAAATGTGAATCGATCCCGGTTCATTGCCTCGACAAAGCCCACTGGCTCAAACCCAAGCCCCAACAGCAATTTGCGTGATCCGATATTTTCGGGATGGGCAAAGGCGGTCAGGTGCGTGAGTGATGTGTTGTCACGGCCATAGGTAAGGGCCGCGTTGGCCAGCTCCCGCCCAAAACCCTGCCCCCATGCGGTTGGTGCGAAGTAATAGCCAAGTTCCGGTCCCCAGCCGGGATCGAACGGATCCGTATAAAGCCCGCCCCAACCGATGATGTCGCCGGTTTCACGCAACCTTACGACCCATGGCGCAAAGCCGTCGCGGCGCCGGAACCATTCATGGACCAGCACGCGCTTGCGACAAGCGGCAAAGCTTTCATCGCAATGGGTGAAGCGCATCGCATCATGATCGCCAAGGAAGGCATAAAGATCGGGGATATCAGCCAGCTGCGCGGACGAAAGCTCGAGGCGTTCGGTATAAAGGCGGGCCATATTGCGGCGGACCGTTTTCGGACTAGTCGTTTGCACTGTCCTGAATCGTCTTGCCAAGGTTTTCCATATCGCGCCCGAAGCCTTCGGCGGTTTCGCAGGCACCAAGGGCGAGGCCAAAACCAAGAACCATCAGGACGGCCATAAGACGTTTTGTGATCGTTTTCATCTGTTCAGGATGCTCCATTCAAGTCCGGATAACAGGCATGTCGCCCGTCTTGTTGTTTATCGTGATATTCTGGCCTTGGGGCATCGGGCTTGCAACCGTTATCGCACCCGCCAGCGCAACGATAATCCGGACACAAAAAAGGGACGCCGTTTGGGCGTCCCTTTTCTACATGCGTTGCTCGTGTCAGAGCTTTGCAAATCTCTGCCCGTCAGACTGGCGGGCCGCGGCCGCGGAATGCGTTGACCGCAAGGGAAATCACAAACAGCGCGACAAAGACAAAGAACAAGATCTTTGCAAAGCCAACGAAGGTCCCGGCAAGACCGCCAAAGCCAAGAACGGCAGCGATCAGAGCCAGAATCAAACAGAATATTGCCCAACCTAACATGGGATTCTCCCAAGGTTATTATTAAGGGTTATGCGAATTGATCCGTTCGGGATCAGGAAGCGCCATCCTGGATTGCTTCACCGGCATCTTCGACGTCTTCGCCAAAGCCTTCGGCGGTTTCACAGGCAGCAAGACCAAGGCCCATGCCCGAAATCATCAGAATCGCGAGAAGCTTTTTCATGGTGTTCGACATGTTCGTTCTCCTGTTTGCTCTTTTTAACGTGCTCACAGGAATTCAAACGACGACAACCATGAATTGTTCCTATGATCGCATCTCACCTGATGATTTTTGGCCTTCAGATCCCATTCAAAATATTGTTTTTAAATGTCTTTTCTGAATCATGATCATTTTGGGGCACAAAAAAACGGGCCCCGAGGGAGCCCGTTTTTTCATTCTGTTCTTCGGCAAGAGACGATGATCATGAAAGATCAATCGTCATTGACCGGTTCATCTTCGCTCATATTGGTCATGGCTTCGGCGATCAGACCGGCACTCTCGCGAATGCTGTTTTCGATCTCCTGGGTCATTTCCGGGTTCTCGCGCAGGAAGCTTTTCGCGTTCTCGCGGCCCTGACCGATACGGGTCGAGTTATAGGAGAACCAGGAACCGGATTTCTCGACGATGCCGGCCTTGACACCAAGATCAAGAATCTCGCCCATCTTGGAGACGCCTTCGCCATACATGATGTCAAATTCGACCTGCTTAAAGGGCGGTGCCATCTTGTTTTTGACGACCTTGACGCGTGTCTGGTTGCCAACGACTTCGTCGCGGTCCTTGATCTGGCCGATACGACGGATATCAAGGCGAACAGAGGCATAGAATTTCAACGCGTTACCACCGGTGGTGGTTTCCGGGCTGCCGAACATCACACCGATCTTCATACGGATCTGGTTGATGAAGATAACCATGCAGTTCGAACGCGAGACCGAGCTGGTTAGTTTACGCAACGCCTGGCTCATCAGGCGGGCCTGCAGACCAACATGGGTATCGCCCATTTCACCTTCGAGTTCCGCACGCGGCACGAGGGCAGCGACCGAATCGACGACCAGAACATCAATCGCACCGGACCGCACCAGCGTGTCGGCGATTTCAAGGGCCTGCTCACCAGCATCCGGCTGGGAAATCAGCAGTTCGTCAGTGTTTACACCCAGCTTGCGGGCATAACTCGGATCAAGGGCGTGTTCAGCATCAACAAAGGCACAGGTTCCGCCAAGCTTCTGGGCTTCGGCGATGGTATGGAGTGCCAGTGTGGTTTTACCCGAACTTTCCGGGCCATAAATCTCGACGATACGGCCACGCGGCAGACCGCCAATGCCCAGTCCAATATCAAGACCGAGCGAACCGGTTGAAATTGCGGAGATATCAACGGCGCTTTCCCGCTGACCCAGCTTCATAATCGAACCTTTGCCAAATGCCCGTTCGATCTGCCCAAGGGCGGCTTCGAGTGCCTTCTGCTTATCCATAGTATCCTTATCCACCAAATGCAGCGCGGTCTGAATCATTGCTCGAACTCTCTTATTCCACAGGGCCGGGTTGGATGCAACGCAGGCGGTTCCCCGGACCTAATTGCGGAACGCCACCGCTAGACTGTCTTGTCTCTTGCCGCGGCCTGCCACCGCGTTCTCATCGACAAAACAACTGAGAACATAATGCGAACATTCTCACAAAATTTCGAATGTTGCAAGTTTGTTCTCATTTTTACGGTTTATGGAGATGGGAACGGGCTCAAACCATTTGTCGCACAAAACAGGCTCATGGTCCGCCATCACCTAAATTGGACGGAATGCATATTAATTTGGACTCTCGGCACATTGTATTTTTGCCGGCAAGCTATATGCTTTTTGCCATCGCGTCCCAAACGCGTATCCCTCAGGGGATGGGAGGTGCAGTTGTCACATGCCTTGCGATTTTAAGAGCCATCGCACGGCAACCCGGGACGGCTCCCTCCCGACATGCATTTCCAAAGCGTCCACAGTTTAGCCAGACCAACAGTACCGTCAGGTGGTGATTTTCAAGTGCTCGTGCTTGTGGGCATGGCCGTGGTGATCATCACCGTGATGATGGGTTTCGACATGCAATTCGCCCGGAACGGTATAAAGCTGTCCGTGGCGCACACCGGGCTGGGCCAGCACCTTGTCGGCAAAGGCCCGAATTTCCGAGAGCCTTCCGCGCAGCGTCACACTTTCAAGGCAGGTGTCATGATCAATGTGGAAATGCACGGTCGAGACCGTCAGGTTATGATGTTCGTGCTGGGTGCTCATCAGGCGTGATGCCAGCATGCGTTCCTCGTGATCATAGACATAGTTCAGAACCGCAATCCCGACCCCGTCGGCATTTTCTTCAAGCTTGGTGTTCTGAAGCTTTTCCCGGATCAGATCGCGAAATCCCTCGGACCGGTTGGTGTAGCCCCGGTGATCAAGGAAGGCATCAAAGGCCTCCATCAGGTCATCTTCGATGGAAACGGTTACACGGGTCATGGCTTTGTCCTGATGGTCTTTTGGTTTGCGTGCCCGAAGCTTAGCCGATTGATCGCAAAGTCAAAAGGGGTCAACGCAGTTTCCGCTGCCAGCAATGCTTATCGCTAGTGCATAAACAGCAAGGCGACACCGCCAAAGGCAAGGCATGTGCCCGCCACCGCCTGCCAGCCAACGGAACGGCGCAGGATCAGTCCTTCATAGACAATCAGCAAAACCGGCGGCAGTGCCATCAGGGTCGAGGCGATCCCGACATTGGCATTTTGAACTGCGAGCATCGACAACCACACCCCAACAGCCGGTCCAATGAACGCCCCAAGCAACAGCCGCTTGCCAACATCCGGCGCGATACAGGCCGTGACCGTGCGGCGAACACGGCCCAGGATGACGGCAAGCCCCCACATGGCAATCACCGCGACCAGGGTTCTGATCCAGCTTGCCGAAAGTGCCGAATATCCATCAATCAGGGCGTATTTGGCGGTAATCAGATTGGCGACCTGCCCAATCGCACCGCCCAGCCCGAACAAAATACCCCGGAGATAATCCCGCCCGACAAGCCCGACCGGCCGCCCCTTTTTGCCAAGAATGACAATCAGGATGCCACCAACACCACAGGCTATACCGGCAATTTCAATCGGACGGAGGGTTTCATCAAACAGAAGCCAAGCCAGGAGCGTCCCCATGATCGGAACGGTCGACATCAATAACATCGACAGTCGCGCACCAATGGTGACAAAGGCCTGAAACAGCATGGCATCGCCAATCACCAGCCCCAGCACGGACGACAGCGATAGCCAGCCAAGTTGTTCCCATGTCACAGCATTCGGCCAAGGTTGACCTTCAAGGATCCAGTGCAGAACAGTCAGACAAAAGATCGAGCAGGCCAAACGTCCGCGATTGACCGTCTGCGCCCCTGCCTTGCCGCCGACATTGGAAAAGATCATGCTTGAGGTCGCCCAACAGAGCGCAGCAGTGAAGGCAGCGGCCTCGCCAAACAGGGGAATCATGGGGCGCGTTTCCGAAAATGTTTGTTTACCCGGCCTAGTGACCGGTTGAGCTAGCGGGTCATGGTGGGGCGACCCTGCCTGTCATAAGCAGCAAATTTTCGGTGGTTTGCAATTGCTTTTATTGCATGACGACCCCGGCAATCGGGCGATTTCGGATCAGGATTTGCTTTCCGGGTTGGTCATATCAAGTGCCGCACGAAAGATATCCGTGCCGCGATTGAACTGCGGCAACAGCGCCTCGTACTCCTTGCGAAGCCAGCTATAGCTGGTGCGGGTTTCAAGCTCGATCGCGCGGTAGCCTTCCGGCACACCTTCGGTCTGATTAAGCGAGAAATCATCGATCAGCAGACCATCAAGACGCCCATGGCGCAGCATGCGCAACATCATGCCAGCCCCGCCAGGTACGGTGATGATATCGGCAAGGCCCACCAGTTCCTGCTTGCCGCGATCATCGCCAAGCCAGACACCAATATCCTTGTCCTTGAGATCAGTGAGCGCATGAACGGTGGCGTCTGCGGTGATCAGAAGGCTTTTGGGGCGACCGACAACCACACCACCGGCAACCAGCGGCACGCCGGCCGATTGTTGAATGGTTTCACCGCTGGCAAACACACCATCAATCTCACCACGTTTTAGGGAAACCGCCGTACGCTTATTGGGCAACCAAACCGGCTGGACACACAATCCGGCCTCGGCCATTGCCGCGCGATAGCGTTCGGCAGATTGATCACGATCGGCCATTTCAGGCAAAGCAATCTTGAGACAGACTTCTTCGTCTGCCTTTGCCGAAGGCAGCAGTTCAAAGGACAGGAAAAGTGCTGTCAGTAAAATGACAGCAAACATACACGACCGAATGATCGCATTTGGCTTGCGAAGCGCCATAGTCTCACCCCCAAGGCAACCTTGGTCCCGACGTTGCGAGACATGTTGCAAACCTACCTGATTGCCCGCCGTCATTTTTATGCGGTCGGGTCATTTTCATTGGTATTTGGTTTCGGCTTTTGCCGTTATGGAAAAAACTATAAGCGCAATCAGAGCGTCTTGCCAAGCGCCCGCAAGCCGATTTACCTGCGCAAAAGTATAGGTTGCCGCGCAACATTATTTCGCGCCGGAAGCGGCAAGTTTTTGATATTCAATCACCGCTTGCAAGCCCGCATTGTAGCAATCGCCACCAAAAGCGGATCAACGGTTTCGCCTAAAGTTTGATGTCGCTCAGGACGCCTGACCGTACACGGCCAGGATTTTCTCAAGATACCGGGCGGTTCCAACATCAAACTTCTCGATCTCGCTGGCATACTCTGCGCGCAGCCAGCTATAGACAGCAAGCTTGGTCACCGGGATTTGCACGAAGCCATCGGGCACACCGCCCTGAACACCGAGCGAAAAGGCGTTCAGCAGCATGCCATCCAGACGGCCTTTCACCAGCATTTCGCGCATCATTGCCGGACCACCCGGCACACGCACCACATGGTCATAAGTACCAAGCAGCTTTTCCGACCACGACGCGCCGAGCCAGACGCCGATATCTTCACTGGTTAGCTCCGCAACGCTGCGTGCGCCACCCTTTTTGACGACCAGAATGCCATCCGGATTGCACACCAGGATATTGCCACGAATGACGGGTGTTCCGACGCTGCTTTCAAATTCCTCAAGCATGGCAAATACACCATCAACCTGATGATGACGCATGGCCATGAAAGCGCGTGCATTGGGCATCGGCATGGGATCAACGCACAATCCGGCATCGCGCATCACCGCACGATAGACATCCGGACCGAGCGGACCACTCGCAGACTCTGGCAAGGCAATGCGAAGACAGGTCTGCTTTGCCTCGACACTTGGCAACAGGGCAAAGGAAAGAACAAGGGCAACGATGGAAATCGTTGCCAGAACACAGGTTCGAACGAACCTGTGCAATTGAAAGCGCACCATTTTCAGGCTCCCACGGCACCAACGAATTGTTGAATGACCGTATCCCGGGAAAGTCGGCTTGCGATTGGGCCGCAAGTCCTTTTGTTCGGATCTTTATGACCCGTTGCTTGAGACGTTATCGCCAAGCACATCAATTGGCTAGAGCCAATTGCCCGCTTTGCGTGAGTCCAGAGGATTTTTGCGCCGAAAAATGGAACAGGTCAGCGATTAACCAAAGCCATATAGGCACTGGTTCCTTGATCAAATTTTGGCCGCAGGTCGGCAAACTCTACCTTAAGCCAGCTATGCACATCGAAATGATCGACCTGAATGGCCTTATAACCATCTGCTACACCACCGGTTAGGCCAAGTGAATAGGCATCGGCCAACATGGCATCAATCCGCCCTTCGGCAAGCATTTCTTGTAACATGGCCGTGCCACGCGGCACTTTAACAATATTGGTGTAACCTTCAACAATTCCGACGCACCATGTCGCTCCAAGCGGCACACCCAGAACCTCGGTACTGAGGTCAGAAATACTTTCGATTGGACCGTCCCGCACCACCAAATAACCAGCAATGGAACCAAGCAGAACTTCACCAGAGACCATGGCAACCTTTGCCATGTCCGGCAGATCGTTCTTGGCAGCAAAAACACCATCGATCCGACCTGAACGCAGGGCGGCAATCGCACGAATTTGCGGCAAGGCCATCGCATGGACACACAACCCGGCATCCTTCATGACCTGCTGATAAAGGTCGAGTTTTTGCTGATCGCTGTAGATTTCCGGCATGGCAATGCGAAGGCATTTTTCATCTGCACTGGCGGATGGCAACAGCCGGAAAGACAGCAACAGGGCGACAAAACAAATCGTCGCAAACACACAGGTTCTGGCAAACCTGTACCTTGAAAAGCGCGCCATACACACCCCCACGGTATTTGGCATATTTTTATTCTTTGCCACCGAGACCAGGCAATTTTCCCGCGTCGCGAAAGCATTATTGGGGCCTTTTGACCCGTTGGGCGAAACGATACGTCGGAACACGCAGATTGACCAGCGCGAAATGCCCGCGCTCTCAAACATCGCCGGATGTGTGTAGTTTAATGAATACTAGCGGCAAGGAAGACCGGATGGGGACTAATAACCCGCCTGGCTCAGATAGGATTTCGTGCCCTCATCAAATTGCGGCACCAGATCAGCAAATTCGGCACGCAACCAGCTTCGGATCAACAACTGATCAACCGGGATCGCCTTGTAACCGTTAGGTACGCCACCTGCCAGATTGGCAAGCGAGTAGGCATCAATCAGCATCGTCTTGATCCGCCCTTCAAGCAGCATGCTGTGCATTGTTTCCACCGCCTGCGGGATCGTCATCAGATCAGGATAGCGGGCCATAAGTTTTTGCGGCCAGACAGCGCCAAGCGGCAGGCCAAGAACCTCACCCGTCAGATCATCCATGCCAGTAATCGGACCTTCGGGCACAATCAACATGGCCGGCAAGGTCATCAACACAACATTGCCCGGCACCACCGGCACGCCGACAATA
Source organism: Thalassospira sp. HJ (assembly GCF_000948415.1). Taxonomy (GTDB): domain Bacteria; phylum Pseudomonadota; class Alphaproteobacteria; order Rhodospirillales; family Thalassospiraceae; genus Thalassospira. Next base: position 292,172 of record NZ_JYII01000019.1, read on the forward strand.
GCGGGGAAGTCTTCGCGTGCGGCAAGGATACCGTCGGCCTCCCCCTTGCTGATGGCATCAAAGGCACGGATTTGCGGTACCGAGATCGTGTGAACACAAAGCCCGGCATCCTTCATGACAGCCCGATACGTCGCGGCCGTTTGTTCATTTGTGTGCAGTTCGGGAAGGGCAATACGCAGGCATCTTTCCTCTGCAATCGCCGTGGACACCCCAACCACTGCCAACATCACAGCAATCAAGGATAGCGCGGCGAAACCAAGAGTCTTACGGATCGCAAAGCTCGGGATTGAACCCATGCAAACGCCCATGGCGCTTCCTTCTGATGATGTGACGAACGACCATTGAATAAAGTGTGTGCAACGCTGTCAGAATGCAAGATGCCAAGCCTCTGATAACGCTTTAAAAGCCCAGTTTGCATTTCACATAACTTCCGATGTTAATCTATCGGCAAGACTACGTATTTCGGGCTTGACGGCACCCCGTTTGGCGCGCACCATCCGCGTGCTGACGTTCCGGAAAACGGAAACATCGCGCCACCAAACCACCACCGTCATTTTAACCGCGCCGCCCTGCATCCTGTATGGATGCACCACGCCCCATATTCCGGACGCCCTTTATGAAACCAGGGGATATTGCCCGCTACCTGTTCCTCGCCATCGTGTGGGGACTGTCGTTACTTGTTGTTGTCAAAATTGTCGAGGCCTTTGGCTGGGTCGGTGCGGTCACGTTTCGCGCCCTGATTGCTGCCGGATCGCTTTATCTTCTGGCCCGCCTGTTTCGCCGCAAGCTTGATTTCGCCGCTGGCTGGCGCCCGTTCGCCATTGTTGGCGCCACAACAGTCGCCGGGCAATTGATCGGGCTCTCCTATGCCGCACCCCGTATCGGCACCGCGATGGCGGCGATCTTTGTTGCGGCCATTCCACTGTTTTCCATGATCATCAGCCAGCTCTGGGGGCTTGAGCGCGCCACGCGACAGGGGTTTGCCGGTCTGATACTGGGTATCGGCGGCATTGTCTTGCTGGTGGGCTTCCCTGCCGTACCTGTGACATTCGAATTTGCACTGGGTTGCGTGGCATCGATCCTTGCCGCCCTTTGCGCAGCCTTTGGCAGCAACTATGCCAGCCGTCACCTGCGCAACAGCGGCAATTGGGAAACCACCATTGGGGCATTTCTTTTTGGCGGGCTGATGACATCGCCGCTGATCTTTGCCGTGCCGCTTGAACGCACACCGGTTGCGATGGATTACCTGTATCTGATCATTGCGGCGGTTCTGATGAGCGTCTGCACCTATATCGCCTATTTCCGACTGGTGGCCTCTATCGGACCTACCCGTGCGATCAGTGTCGAATTTCTGGTCACAGTGATCGCCGTCTTTATCGGTGCAACCGTGTTGGGCGAAAAGCTTTCTGCCATGCAATTTGTCGGTGGGATCACCATCATGGTTGGCTGTGCGCTGGTTTTGAACCTTGTGCCAGCATGGATGCGCCCGCGGCCGAGTGTTCCTGAAATCCCGTAAACCGCGCGCATCCCAACCCCCAAGGAACAAGCTGGCCTGAGGGAAGTTACACATTGTAGTCTTCGACAAGTCGTCTTCTCTGATCCGGGAAAGCAGTGCATGCCCTTTGACTTTGGCCAACAATCGCTGAGCGTTATTGTGGTGACCTTTGTGGTCTGCACATTGATCATTTGTTTTGCCGGAACCCGACTTGCCGGGGTTGCCGTCAAACTGGCCGAGCGTACCGGCATGGGACAGATCATCGCCGGGGCCCTTTTTGTTGGCATGTCGACCAGCCTGCCGGGCAGTGTGCTTTCGGTGACGACCGCCTGGCAGGGGCACACCGATCTTGCGATTGGCAATGCGCTTGGCGGGATTGCCGCCCAGACGACGTTTTTGGCCATTGCCGATCTGTTTTATCGCAAGGGCAATCTTGAGCATGCAGCAGCCAGTGCGACGGGCCTTGCCCAAACCACCCTACTTCTTAGCATGCTTTCGGTGCCGCTTCTGGCCTATGCCGGGCCGGAATGGATGATTTTCCATATTCATCCGGCGTCGATCCTGCTGTTTATCATTTATGCCTTTGGCCTGAATCTTCTGTCGGAAATACGCGACGAGCCGATGTGGTTGCCCAAGGAAACCGATATCACCGAGGAAGACGCCAAACATGAAGAAGCCGACACCAACCCGGAAAGCAGTGCGCGCCTGTGGACCGAATTTCTTGCCTTTGCGCTTCTGACTGCCATTGCCGGTCACGTTATTGGGCAGGCAGGTCTTGCCATCGTTGCCGTTACCGGGATCAGCGAAACCGCCGTGGGTACCTTCCTGACCGCGATATCCACATCCTTTCCGGAATTTGTATCAGCCATAGCAGCGGTGCGCATGGGGGCAGTCAATCTGGCGGTCGGGGACATCATTGGCGGCAATGCCTTTGACGTACTGTTTCTGGCCGCATCGGATTTCGCCTATCGCGACGGATCGATCTATGCCGCCTTCATCGATCAGCACATCTTTACCATAGCACTGGTCATCCTGATGAGCGGGGTATTGCTGCTTGGCATGCTGAACCGCGAACGCCGCGGCATTGGCAATATCGGCTGGGAAAGTGTCGCGATGCTTGGCCTTTATGGGGCATCGGTGTTCTATCTGGCGGGCTGATCTTAGGTGATAAAACCTAGAGGACTTCCTTGACCTTGGTCGCGAGGTCCTTAAGCGAGAACGGCTTGGGCAGGAAGTGCACGCCGTTTTCTTCATCAAGTTCGTCGCGATAGGTATCTTCGGCGTAGCCCGAGATGAAGATGACTTTGAGCTCCGGCTTTTTCTCGCGCAGCATGCGGACAAGGGTCGGGCCATCAATGCCCGGCATCACAACGTCCGAGATCACCAGATCAATTGTCTTGTCGGTGTTATTCAGCACCTCAAGCGCATTGTCGCCGTTATTGGCCTCAAGCACATCATAGCCCTTGCTGCGCAATGCGCGCGCACCGAATGTCCGCACGGCATCTTCGTCCTCGACCAGCAGGATCGCACCGGTGCCGGTCAGATCGCGTGACGGGGTTTCTTCGATCACGGCCTGGGTTTCGGCAAGCTCTTCTTCGGATGCCTCGTAGCGCGGCAGATAGATGGTAAAGGTCGTGCCCTTGCCTTCTTCGCTGTTGACCGCGATGAAACCACCGGTCTGCTTGACGATGCCATAAACCGTTGAAAGGCCAAGGCCCGTTCCCTCGCCGCGTTGCTTGGTCGAGAAGAAGGGTTCGAAAATTCGGGTCAGGTTTTCCTTGGGAATGCCAATACCGGTATCGGTCACCTTGATGCCGATATAGTCGCCCGGCGGGATGACTTCGGTGCCGGTGGCGGTCGGCTCATCAATGATCTCGGTGCTGGTCTGAACCGTAAGGGTTCCGCCCTCGCCCGCCATGGCATCACGTGCGTTGACGACAAGGTTAATGATCACCTGATCAAGCTGGCCCGGATCAACCTTGACCAGACCGATATCGCGACCATGACTGACTTTAAGGTCAATCTTCTCGCCGATCAGGCGGCGTAGAAGGTTGGACATTTCTGCCAATGCGTCGGTGATATTGATGATCTTGGGCTGCAAGGTTTGACGACGTGAGAACGCCAAAAGCTGGCGGACAAGATTGGCCGCACGGTTGGCATTCTGTTTGATCTGCATGATGTCGGCAAAGCTCGGATCACCCGGCCCATGGCGCGACAACAGAAGATCACAGAAACCGATCATCGCGGTCAGAAGGTTGTTGAAGTCATGTGCCACCCCACCGGCAAGCTGACCAACAGCCTGCATTTTCTGGGACTGGGCAAACTGTTCCTCAAGGTTCTTCTGTTCGGTCGTATCAAGGAAGTTCAGAAGCAACGCACCGGCTTCACCCGAACGACCCGCGACACGTTGCAGATAAATCTGGGCCGCTACACCGCGTGCACCGGCAAGGCGGGCTTCGATCTGCCCCCCCTTGCCCATGCCCATCACGGCCTTGGACAGATAACGCGCCACTTCGTCGCGATCTTCGGGCAGGATCAATTCAAGGATCGAACGACCAACGACCTTGTCATGGGTCTGACCGGCCGTAACGATGAAGGCGCGGTTGGCATCCGTCACCGTGCCCGACATATCAGCCAGAACAATCGAAAGCGGGCTTTCATCAAAGAACCAGCGCACCCGACGTTCGGTTTCCGCCAGTGCATGTTCCCATTCATGGGCTGGCATCGGATCGGGGAAGATCACGGCCTGACTGCGCACAGGACCGGTGCCCGGCGCATTGATCGAATGGGTCACAAAGCAGCGAATGGGTTCGCCACCGACAACCTTGAATTTGACCTCGCCATTGATGCCGTCACCGACAATCAGATCGGCGAGCTCGACCGTGCCATTGTTGAAATCTTCGGGCTCCCCGCCAAGCCAGCTTGCCAGACGACGGTTGAGGTAAAGAATGCGGCCTTCTTCATCCAATCCGCACACGCCGACCGGCAGACGTTCGATCATCTGATCGGCATGCTCGAACCCGCTATGAGCTTCCGTCACCGGGAGGTTGGCAACCATTTCGCTGGTCTGCGGACCGGCAAGTGCAAAACGTTCCTCAGCCTGCCCGGCAGGCAGCAACAATGAAGAACCGCTATCAGCCATGACAGCGCTATCAACGCCATCAACAGTCCAGAGCATCTTGCCCGCACGGGCATCTGCAGCCGTTACCGAGATGCGCAGGCATGCGGCGCTCGCAGGCTTATCTGCCTCCGGCGCCGTTTCGCCGTTTTCACCTTCGGCCGCTTTTTCCGAACCTTCGTCACCGGACGCGGCAGCGTCGGCTTCAAACTTTTCAGAGCGCGACAGATCGACAAACATCTGCCCGCCTTCGCCGCGCATCGCACGGGTGCGCAATTCAGCAAGCTCTTCACTGCCAATGCCGAGGAAGGACAGGCGCGCTTCCAGCGCAGACAGCATGTCCGATCCAGCTTCGATACCAAGTTTGGATGAAAAGGCGGGGTTGGCATAGATCGTCCGGCCATAAGCATCAATCAGCGCAACCCCAATATCGGAATTGGCGAAACCGGAAATCAGCGGGCCAAGGCCATCATGCCCGCCATTACGAAGCTTTGCCGAAAGCGTAAGGGATGCAACGGCGACCACGGCCACACCAGTGACCATGGCCCCGATGATCCACATCAGGCGCGCATCAAGCCCTGCCTTTGCCAACACGTCCATCAGGACGAAGACAAACGCAACGAATGCGACACTTACAGCAAGGATGAGCCCCCGAAACAGCACGCGACCGCCTTTAACGACAATAACTTAACAAAATAGTCTATACTTTTAGCTGCTTATCGCCTGACTGGCTACCGGCAAGTTTATCGTCCTTCATGCCGCCCGGCAATCGCGGCAAAACAGCTCGCAATTCCCGCCAGATACGCGAAAGGCAGGAACCGGAATTGGCCCTGCCTTTCACAACGTAAATCCCGGCGCATTTATCGGGCACCAGTCAATTGAAGCCGGCTTAACGGCTAAGACGTTTGACCTGTGCTTCGTCAAGCTTGGTGCCATCGAACTCGACACTGATGCCTTCTTCGCTGACATTGCGGACAATTGCGCGCACAGGGCTATTGATGCCGGGTAGTTCAAGCTCGATCTTGGTTCCCGAAGCAATGCTGTCATTGCACACAAGCATCGCACCGCGTTCCGAGATGTTTTCAAGACGCGCTTTTGACGCCTTGCCACCGAACCGGATTGCAACTTCCTGCGAAGACGGATGACGTTTTGAGCTACGACGATCAACATCAGCGGTCGAAGTCCTGACAACTTCAACCAGCACATTGCGCAAATCACGGACTGCAACAGCAACCTGTTCGGAAAGCGTACCGACTTCAGAAGCCAGGCGACCGGTTCCAGACGCCTCTTCGGACACCTCGTTAATCCGGCTGGAAACTTCACGGGATGCAGCTGCCGTTTCGTTCACATTACGCGCGATTTCAGAGGTCGCGGCACTCTGTTCTTCGACAGCTGCGGCAATCGCGGTCGAGACTTCATCCATCTCGTGGATTTTCTCGGCAATGGTTGCCACCGCGGTCACAGCAGAATCCGTCACCGCCTGAATTTCAGCAATCTGGCGGGTGATTTCATCGGTCGAACGGCTGGTCTGGGTCGCGAGGTTTTTGACTTCCTGCGCCACAACCGCAAAGCCCTTACCAGCGTCACCAGCACGGGCGGCCTCGATGGTTGCGTTAAGGGCAAGCAGGTTGGTCTGCTCGGCAATGCCGGAAATCAGTTCTACCACTTCCCCGATACCACGTACGCTATCGGCCAGTTGCGAAACCGTCGTTTCCGTCGAACGGCTGGCCTCAACGGCATCTTCGCTGACGCGGTTGGCACGCGTGATCTGATTATTGATTTCACCAAGTGAAGAATTCAGCTCTTCACCTGCACCAGCAACCGCCTCAACCGTTGCCAATGCCTGCTCGGAAGCCGCAGCCACGGTCTGGGAGTTACCCTGAACAAGGTCAGCAGAGCTCGACATCCGCTGGGCGGCTTCGGCGAGTTCGCCAGTCTGACCCGAAATGGTATCAACAACGCGACGGGTTTCACTTTCAACCCGCTCCGCCATTTCGCGCAGCGATTTACGCCGCTGTTCTTCGGATTCCAGTCGGTCAGCTTCCTGCTGTTCGCGCATTTTCAGGTTATTCAAGCCTGTCTCGCGGAAGACATGCATGACACGCACCAGATCGCCGACTTCGTCATTGCGCTTGGTTTCGGTTAGTTTGACGTCATATTTGCCATCGGCCAATTGCGCCAGTGTCGTGACGCTTTCGGCAACCGGTGCAGAGATGCGACGATGCATGACCCATGCAATCAAGGCGCAAACAATGATCGACGCAATCGTCACCGCGGTGGTCAGCATGAAGACCGACTCAACATTGGCCTCAAGCCCCTTGAGCTTGTCGACCAACGCATGCTCAATCGACAAGCTATAGGTGTCGGTAAGCTCAACAGCCACTTCAAGTGCCGCGGCAAGATTGGCGGCGGCATCATCGAAACCACCCATCATCTTGTTGCCGACTTCCGGACCACCGTCGATATAACCCTGCGCCATCTTCTTGCCCGCGGCATAGTAAGCCGGGAATGCAGCCTCAACCTTTTCAAGCGAGGCGAGCAGTTCAGTCTGACCAAGCTTTTCTGCCAAGGCCTTTGCCGTTGCCAGGTTCTCTGCCAGCCCCTGTGCGGCGGCTTCTGCCTCGTCAAAACCGTCATTCAGACCATCAAGACCACGGGTCGCGGAAATATCGGTCAACCATTGCTGGACCTGAATAACGTTATAACGTGCGCCCTCAATCGCCTTGATCAAGCTCGGAACGTCTATACTAACGACGACACCGATTTCTGCGGCCTCGTGAGTCGCCTGGCGGCTTTGGCTATTTACGACACCTATACCAACAGCGACAGCGATCAGCATGACGACGATGATCGCGTTTGAGAGGGCTATCTGCCCGGAAATCCTCAAGTTCATCAAGGTATTCCTGTTTGAAATGGCAGACATTTTTGCCATCTGGTTGAGCCTAAGTTGCCATACGTATAGCTTCCGAAACACGTAATGGGAACCTTTAATTCACTCTTACTACCAAAGCGGCAGTTGTTTATTGATCCAGATCGTTGCAATCAAAAATTATTAAAAGGTTTCAATGGGGAGTTTTGCAGGATTTTATTCGGCTAGATAAGCCGATTATCCAAGCTTTTTGCCGCGCTGACGGAATACGAAGGAGATGATCTCGGCAACGGCTTTGTAATGTTCCGGCGGGATTTCCTGATCAATCTCGACGGTTGCAAAAAGCGCACGGGCTACCGGCGGGTTTTCCATGATCGTGATGTCGTGTTCTTCGGCGACCTCACGAATTTTAAGCGCGACATTATCCTGCCCCTTGGCGATGCACATCGGTGCACCCATGGTATCGATGTCATATTGCAGGGCGACGGCAAAGTGCGTCGGGTTGGTGATAACCACGTCGGCCTTAGGCACGTTTGACATCATGCGCTGCTGGGCGCGCTCCATCCTGATCTGGCGGACCTTCGCCTTGATCTCGGGGCTACCTTCGGTCTGCTTGTATTCGTCCTTGATCTCCTGCTTGGACATCTTCATCTGCTGATTGAACTCGTACTTCTGATAGGCAAAGTCGAGCCCGGCAATCACGGCAGTCAAAGAAATCGTCGCGATCAGCAGGATAATGATCATGTCGTAAAGACGTTCAAGCGTCAGGCCGAGCGATTGCTGTGGGTACAGCTCCACGTCAACCAGTTCCGGAACAATCACCAGCCCCAGCACCACACCCACAAGAACAATCTTGCTGACGTTTTTGACAAACTCGACCAGACTTTTCATCGAAAAGAGGTTCTTGAGCCCCTTTAGCGGATTGAGTTTTTCAGGCTTGGGCTCAATGCGTTCGGCGGCAACGACGACACCGTTCTGAATGACGTGACCGGCAGCAGCAAAAAACATCAAAAGGACGAACGGGATCCCCAACACCCACAGCATGCCAAGGATAACGTCTTCAAACAGGCCGGGAATGCCTGCTTGTGTGACGTCAAACATGTGGGGGTGCTCAAGAAAACCGACAGCAAGATCGCGCACACCCGCCGCCATGGTCGGGCCAAGCATGATCATGACAAGACCACCGCCGAACAGGAGCATGAAGTTTCCGACTTCCTTGGAAACCGCGACCTGACCTTTTTTTCGCGCGTCCTCAAGCTTTTTACTTGTGGGGTCTTCTGTCTTTTGGCTGTCGTCTTCTTCTGCCATTGGCAAACCCATGCTGGGCAATTGGGGGCCAAATGCACCCCGTCACTGCCTTACGGATTGAGAAACGCCTCAAGCCCGTTCTCGAAATATGCAAGATAAACCATCATCATGGATGGCAGGGCCAAGGTCAACAAAAGCAATGCAATCGCGATCTGTATCGGCATCGCGACAAAGAACACCGGCAATTGCGGCATCAGCTTATTTAGAAGGCCAAGCGCAATCTGCAAGCAGATCGCCACCACCAGAAACGGTGCGGACATCTGGGCGGCTATGATGAAGCTGTTATTAAGTGCATTGGCGAAAAACTCGCTCATATCGCCAACCGGCAAAACACCGCCCGGCGGGAACAGGGTATAGCTTTCAAACACCGCCTGGATCATCAAATGATCCATCCCGGTCGCGAACAACAAAACAAGCGCGACCTGCATAAGAAAATTGCCCGTCACCGCACTTTGCGCACCCGACAAAGGGTCGGCGGTAAAGGCGTTTGCCATAGAGGACAGATAGGCAATGATTGATCCGGCAGTCTGAATCCCGGCCATCATAACCTGGGCAAACAAGGCAAAGAAAAGCCCGACAGTAACCTCATAGCCGATCCCGACCAAAAGTGACGCGGCATCGGCAGGTTGTGGCGGGAAAAGTGGCCCGGCCAGTGGCGAGATCACAACCGCCACCCAAAAGGCAAAGAAAAGCCGCGCGCGCGCCGGCACTGCACGCGACCCGATACCGGGCATAAAGGCAAAGGCCGCCCCCACCCTGGCGAAAGTCATCAGGACGACGTAAACATTCAGCGTAAGAAGTTCTTGAAGATCCATGTCGTCTTCGACTGCCTTACATATTCACGCGGGCAAATTCACGCTGGCGTGCGCCGGGGTTAACGCTAATTGGGCAACCCGATAAAGTGGTCGACCATCCGGCCCATGAATTCGATCAGCTCTGTCATCATCCAGGGCAGCAAAACCAGAAGGGCGATGAAGATCACCAGAATTTTGGGCACGAAGGTCAGGGTCATTTCCTGAATCTGCGTCAGGGCCTGAAACAGGGCGACGATCAAACCAACCCCGAGCGCGATCAGCATCAGCGGCGTGGTGACTTTCAGCAGTGTCCACACCGCGTCATAGGCCACGTCCATGATTTCAGCTTGATCCATCGGGTCTTCCTGTTTCGCCATCTTGTCATGCGGGCCGCACCGGGCCTTTATCCTTCATACAGGATTTATCACGGGGTTTGCCATGATTTCCTGACTTATCAAACGCTTCCTTGTGCATTTCCCGGAAACACAAAAACCGCACGACGGATCGCGCGGTTTTCAAAAAACGTCTGCAAATATCGATCAGACCGGCATGTTGAGAATGCTCTGATAAGCTTCCACAGCCTTGTCACGGACTGAGACCACGGTACGCAGGGTTACTTCGGCGGCAGAAACCGCCGTTACAACTTCATGCAGTTCGGCATCGCCGGTAATGGCTTTCTGGGTCATTTCTTCGCTAAAAGTCATGGTGTCGCGGGCATCATGTGCCGCCCCCTTGACCATGTCGGCAAAACTTTCCCCCGGGTTCACGGACTGACCCGTACCGGCTACGGTTTCCGTAACGGTGTTGGTCTTGCCTGCGGCCGCATTGCGGTAGGCAGAAATGGCATCGTTGAATCCGACCATGGGTCTCAATCCTTAAACGTGTTCTTGCCCGGGTATATCGTCTGCTTACTGCAGGATATCAAGGGTCTTGAGCAACATGCTGCGCGAAGACTGGATCACATTGAGGTTGGCCTCATAGGAACGCTGTGCTTCGCGCATATCCATCATCTCAACCAGCGTCTCAACGTTCGGGGTCTGAACATAGCCCTGATCGTTTGCCGCCGGATGGCTTGGTTCGTATTTCATACCAAAATCAGAGCGATCCGGCATCACCTTATTGACCTTGACCATCTCGACACCGACTTCGCGGTCCATGACGTTCTTGAAAGTCAGAAGCTTGCGGCGATACGGATCCTGGCCAGGTGCTGTTGGCAGGCTGTCTGCGTTGGCAACGTTTTCTGCTGCGATCCGAAGACGCGTACCCTGTGCACGCATACCAGCAGCAGAGATTTTAAAAGCCTTGTAAAGTTCCATGGTTCTTACTCTCTACCTACCGGTTAGCGACCAAGGGCCGAAATGAACATTGTTTTCTGTTTGGCATACAAACGGGTCATGGTCTGATAATCGACCTGGTTTTCGTTCATCTTGACCATCTGTTCTTCAAGGATGACGGCGTTCTTGCCCGGCGCGACTTCATAGTTTTTGCGCACTTCCTCGTCCTTGAAGTTCTGCGGTTTGTTAAGACCCTGACTATGGCCCGGCGTGGTCGCCTGCATCGCAAGGATGAACTGGCGGTCGCGGCCGATATTCTTCGGGTCAAATTCCTTGAGATCGTTGGCGCGGTAGTTTGGCGTATCGGAGTTGGCAATATTCTGCGCGATGACTTCCTGACGCTGTGTCAGCCAGTCCATCTTTTCCTTGAGGTTGGCGAACATGCCAAGTTTGCCGATATCCATTTCCTGCTCCTTGTCTGCGCATTGACGAGTATTAGGTGCGCGGGTAAAGCCGAAGTTAACGTTGCGCCCTGATCGGGGCTGGAATTTCCGAAGGGCCGTTTTTGCCGCCCCGCTTATTCCTGCCAACACAAATGCACGTAGCGTGCCAAACATAAAAACAACGTTGAAAACGCCCGTAATTCGTTCTAATCATTGCGGGCACTAGACCCCGCCTATGAAACCGGGCATATTGGGCGCCTCTGATGAATAATTGTCATCAATCTATAAAAACCGGGAACTTGCATGCTCTATCTCACACGAAAAGTCGGCGACTCCGTTGTCATTGATGACAATATTGAAGTCACTGTCGTTGAGGTGCGCGGCAAGACTGTGAAGCTTGGCTTTACCTTCCCCGAGGATGTACAGGTCCTGCGCCGCGAACTTTATGATCGCATTCAGGAAGAAAACCGTTCGGCAGCCGTCAGCGAAGACCTTATTCGCCATCTCGGCACCGTCGGATCATCCGATAAGGTCGCGCCCGAGAAAAAGAGCGATTCCAACGAAGACTAGGCATTCCGACCAGCTTCGCCCCTGCATCCTTTCGACGGCCCCCTATCTTTTCCAAACCATCCCTGCCGCATATCCGTGATGTCCGCGGGGTTTTTGCCGATCTCAACGCATTGATGAAATGGCGTTATGGGCGACAACGATTTGTTGACCATCTTGGGTCTATGGTCGACGCTATTGAGGTCAGACACCTTGGACAGACAAGGCAAGCTGTCCTGAACAGAAGGACCGAATGGACGGGAAAAAGCCCACCTATGACATTACCGACAGCCCGGCAAGCAAGACGGAAAATCTTGCCGCACCGGGCGCGCATGACCAAAAGGCCGTCGCGCTTCGGTATCGGCATGGGCGGGATAACGCCCCGACACTAAGTGCGAAGGGCGAAGGCAGCGTCGCGGAACAGATATTGCAAGTCGCCTTTGCCAACGGCATCAAGGTCCGAAAAGACAGTGATCTCGCCGAGATTTTGATGGCAGTAGATGTTGAAAGCGAGATCCCGCTGGAAGCCTTTGCCGCCGTCGCCGAGATTTTGAACTATATATACCGGATCAATCGCATTTATGGCGGTCCGTCGCGCAGCCAGTCCGATCCCGAAGATCAGATCATGGCCACACCAAAAGATGACGTAAACGGGGAAGGCCTATCATGAGCCCAGAACAGTACAAGCCCGATCAGTTCAAGAACGACCTGAAACGCGTCCTGTCCTTGATCCGTACCGGACAGCGATATCTGGAAGACGGCAAGGTGGTCGAACTGTCCGCCCTTGAAAGCCGTATTTCAGCTCTGTGCGAACAGGCCCGCACCCTTGCCCCGGAACAGCGCAAGGCAGTCGCCCCCCTGCTCGCATCCCTCATTGAGGAGCTCGGCCAGTTTGAAAGCCAGATGCAGCAGGAATATAGCGATATCCAGCGTCAGCTTCGCGGCATCAGCAACACCGCACAGGCAACAAATGCCTATGCCCAGGCAGCACGCACCAAGTAGGAAATTCATCCAAGACGCTGAATTGAAACGGCCCATGGGGACGGGCCATCGGGATGCTACCTTGCCTGACCTTCCCGGGCACGGTAAACAGAAACACCAAGACAGGTGATCATTGCGGTGCTCAACCTGCCACCAAGCGACACGGGTTGTAGACGGGGAAAACTGCCTGATGGAACTAAGCGCCTATTTCCGGTTTGTTGCCGCCCTGCTTTTTGTGCTGGGGATCATTGGCGTCTTTGCCCTTCTGGCACGGCGGTTTGTGCCCGGTGCACGCAATATCAACCGGCGCGGCACCAAAAGACGCCTGTCCGTCGTTGAAGTCGTCCCGGTCGATACCAAGCGCCGTCTGGTTTTGCTCAAGCGTGACGATACCGAACATCTTGTGATGCTGGGCCCGAATGGTGACACCGTAGTCGAACGCAATATCGGCACCCATTTCAGCGAAATCCTTGGTGATCAGAACCGATCAGACGAAACCCTGCCGCCTGAGAGCACCGAAATTGCCATCGACGCCACCAAAGACGTCGCCCCGACTGACAGGAATGCGCCTGCATGAACCATGATATCCCATCAGCCCGCACCAAGGATGTGAAACCGGCAAAGGCCGGATGGCGTGCGCCGCGCTGGCTGACACTCTGTGCGATCTGGTCGCTGATCCCGTTGATCGCGATCCTGGCGGGTGGCGACACTGTTCAGGCCCAGACATTCAACTTTGATCTTGGCGACGGGCCGGGCGTGACATCATCGGGTCGCCTTATCCAGTTGATCGGTCTGATCACGGTTCTGAGCATTGCGCCCGCCATCCTGATGATGGTGACGTCCTTTACCCGTATCATCGTGGTGCTGAGCCTGCTTCGAACCGCACTTGGCATTCAGCAATCACCGCCAAACCAAGTTCTGATCAGCCTGGCGATGTTCCTGACCCTGTTCATCATGATGCCGACATTGGAGCGCGTCTGGGACGAGGGCCTGCAGCCGATGATCAATGGCAACATTGATGAATTCGAAGGGTTCGAGCAGTCCGTCAAACCGGTGCATGACTTCATGATGACCCAAGTGCGCGAACGCGATCTTCAGCTGTTCGTCAATCTTGCAGGGATCGAGGAAATCACATCGCCTGACGACATTCCGCTGCGCTCCCTGATCCCGGCTTTCATGATCAGTGAGTTGCGCCGTGCGTTTGAAATCGGCTTCCTGCTGTTTATTCCGTTCCTGATCATCGACATGGTGGTTGCCAGTATCCTGATGTCGATGGGTATGATGATGCTGCCGCCGGTGATTATTTCCCTGCCATTCAAACTGATCTTCTTTGTCATGGTCGATGGCTGGTATCTGATCGCCGGATCACTGGTCGAGAGTTTCGGCGGTTAGAGCCTATCCCCTCTCGGTTTCTTGATTTTGCCGGAGGACTTTTTCTGTCCAGTTAGGAAAGGATCGCAGAACGTAGCGGTGCTACATTCAAGATCGTTGACGCGGCTGGACAGAAAAAGCTCCCGGCCCTCCGGGTTCTTGTTTGGCGACGTTTCGCTGCGTTACACCGCTTGTACGATGCGCCGCATCGTCCGGTGCGCTGTGCCTTGCCAAACGCTACGCCAAACAAAAACAAAATCTGAGAAACCGAGAGGGGATAGGCTCTGTGCCGGCGGGCCCAAAACGCCAAACACCACCGAACACGAAAGAAGGCTGACCTCAGCTTTCGAGATGATCGCGCAGGCGGTAGTACCAGATCGCAATCGTCGCATAAGCACGGTGCAGATCATGCGCATATAGCGGCTTGATATCGCGGAACCGCAGAGGCAACGGCGTATCAGTCGCCAGAAGGTTAGCGGCAATCGCCTTACCCAGCGAAGTCGATAGCGCCACCCCGCGCCCGTTATATCCCACCGCCATCGTCATGTTTTCAACCGGTCGATGGATATGCGGAAAATGGTCATAGGTCATGGCTAGGCGCCCTGACCAGTAAAATTCAAGGGGCACCGACTTCACCCACGGATAATAGGTGTGGAGTTCTGATATGATTTCCCTGAACCCGCTCCGATCCTTGGGATCTTCAAACGTACCGCGCCCACCCAGCATCAGTCGTCCGCCCGGACCGATACGGAAATAGTTGCCAATACGGCGGGTATCAGAGACCGGTGTTTTAGTCGGCAAGGTCGTTGCCAACTGCTCTTCGCTGAGCGGGGCTGTCGCCACCTGAAAACTGTTTACCGGGATCAGGCTTTTGCGAAGCTTCGGGAACAAATCCCCGGAATAGGCATTTGTCGCCACCACCAGATGATCGCTTTTGATCGTGGCGACGCCAGCGCCGATCTCGGCATGCCATTTCCCGGAAATGTTTTTAACCCGCTTTACCGGTGCCGGGGCAAAGACCTGACAGCCCGCCGACTGTGCGGCACGGGTTAGCCCGCGGATATATTTCAACGGGTGCAACTGCCCCGCCCGGTTATCAAGCCAACCACCAACAAGGCGTTCACTGCCAGTCATTGCCTGAACTTCTGCCGTATCAAGCATTTTGACATCCGCCCCGCGCGATTGCCATTCGCGCATGCGGGTTTCAAGCCAGCCCAGATGATCACGTTTGACCGATCCCTGTATCCAGCCACTTGGCGTGGGATCACAGTCAATGTCGTGTTCCTTGATCAGGTTAAAGGTCGTCTCGGCGGTTTTGCCAGCGAACTCGGTCGAGTATTCACCATAAAGCTTATCGATCTTGTCGGGGTCGTGCTTAAGCCCCGGAATGACTTGCCCGCCATTCCTGCCCGATGCCCCAAACCCGGGACGTACTGCATCAACCAGAATGACCGATGCGCCGCCCTTGGCCAGTTGAAGCGCACAGGACATGCCGGTAAAC
This sequence comes from Thalassospira sp. HJ, assembly GCF_000948415.1. Lineage (GTDB taxonomy): Bacteria > Pseudomonadota > Alphaproteobacteria > Rhodospirillales > Thalassospiraceae > Thalassospira. Next base: position 307,872 of record NZ_JYII01000019.1, read on the forward strand.
CCGCCACCGATAATCATCACATCGCAAACATGGTCGCCTTCTGGCTGCGCTGTTTCAGGGGCGTCACTGGCTGTCGCTTCCCACAGCGATGTCAGATCATCTTTCATGTAGACCTCGGTGGCATGGCCTTATGGCCGGTGGCAGGAGATGCGCGGCACTAACAGTCTGATTTTAAAACCTTAACTCAAATTCCAGCTACATCAATACATTCCTGTAAACTGATAAGCAGGACACATGGAAATCAGTGACGCCCAAACCCGGCACAGCAAATAAAAAAGCCGCCTGCTGTGCAGAACGGCTTTTTGGTCTTCCCTAGACTTGGGCATTGGCGCCCAACGGTATCCGGTCCTAGCCCTTTTGGCGGCCGGATTTGAAAACATCCTGTTCAAGCGGCTTAAGGCCAAAGCTGCCCCGACGCGGCGCCGGATTTTCGGCCACGTATTTTTCGGCCACCTGACGTTCCCGCTCGCTCATACGGGCATGAATAGCGCCCATTTCGCGCTGTGCCTGACTGCCTTCGGTCGGTGCCGACATTTTCAGCCAGTAATAAGCCAGAACATTGTCCTGTTCGACGCCGCTGCCGATCGCGTAAAGACGCCCAAGGGCGGCCTGACCGTTCGCCGATCCCTTGCCAGCTGCACGCTCGTACCAGGTTGCGGCACGTACCATATCAACTGGCACGCCCAAGCCATGTTCATACATCACCCCGATCAGGTGATAGCCCCCCGGATGGCCAAGTTCGGCCAGGTCCATGGCAAGATCAAGCGCATTGGCGTAATCAGGTTCGCGATGCGGTACACCGAAAATCTGAATCTGGGTCATCTGGTATTTCGCAGACGCATCTCCCTGATCGACCGCATGGCTCAGCATTTTCCAGCCACGGTTAAACAGCTTCAGATCCGATGAATGGCAGAAATACATCGCAAGGTTTGCCTGCGCATAGGCATCGCCTTCGCTTGCGGCAAGTTCAAACCAGCTGATGCTTTCGGCAATATTGCGTTCTGCGCCAAGACCAACACCAAGGGCGTAGCCAAGGGCCGATGCAGCCTCGACACTGCCCGCACGGGCGGCGCGCATGTTGAATTCGAACGACTTCGACGGATCGCGACGAACCCCGCGCCCTTCGAGATAAAGATACGCCAGAACACTGGCCGCTGACGGGTCATTCAGCTCGCTCGCACGTTCGAAATAGCCAACGGCCTTTTCGTCGTCCTGCGGCACACCCCAGCCGTTCAGATAGCAAACACCAAGATTGTAAAGGGCTGCGACCGAGCCGAACTCGATGGCCTCTTCAAACCAGTGGGCGGCAGTTTCGGCATTTTCCTGAACACCAAGCCCCTTGGCATAGAGATATCCAAGGTTGTTGGCCGATACCGGGCCGCCAGCGGTGGCTTCTTCGTTAAACCAGTAGGCCGCTTCGCGATACCATTGCTGGCCTTCGCCAAGATCCTCGGCAACGCCGAGTCCCTTGCTGCGCATATAGCCGTAGCAAACAGCGGCAAACGCACGGCTTTGGCGGTGAATCTGGTCAAGGATACGGCGGGTCGCGGACTCATCACGCGGCATCCCGTCGCCCTGATAATGCTTCTGGGCAAGCGAAAGCTGGGCGAAAATGTCCTTTTCGACATTCGCCTCATCGTAATAGACCATTTTAAGTGCACGATCCATCACAGCACTACACTCATCACCGTTCCAAAAAAGACAACAGAATCATGGCACTGCCACCCATCACGGGCGAAATGCGTGCCACGATATATTTATCGAACGTTAATTTATAGCACTAAGCTGCGACTTTTCCAACTGGTCTCGATAGGTTGCAAGGAATCCCTTGAACTCCTCGACCTCATCGACCCGGTCGGCAAGGGTCCGATAGTCAATCAAGCCATGTGTCGGCGATGATGTAATCAGGCTGAATGCCTCGGCATAGGGGCTTTGCGCCATGACTTCGCCATAGCGGCGTTTAAGCATGTTAAGCGTGCGTTCCTGCCCGGCCATCGCAAGGTTGACCGCCCAGTTCAGCATAAAGCGCCCACGATCATCCGAGATTCCAGCCGGATCAAATGGCTCCTCGCCGACCAGACGCTGGAACGTTTCGGCCGCAGACATGTAATCCTGTGTCGCGCGGTAATGATCAATGCGCAGCAATTCGGCATTGCGCGAATAGTCGCCTTCAAGGGTTGCGACTGCCTCGGCCCCGCGATCGGTATCAAGAAGGGCGCGGGCACGAAGATGACGGCGCTGGGTCGCCAACTCATCGGAAATCCCGTCAGCTTCCGTTTCATCAATAGTTCGAATGGTTTCTTCGGGCTTGCTATCAAGAAGATAAACCAGCGCCAGGCGCGCCCCGACACGGGCCTCTTCAACGCCGCTCAGACGGAAGTTGACCTGGTGTTCAAGCAGTTCTTCGGCGCGCTCGAACAATTCGACATCGACCATCCGGTCTGCCAGACGACGGATAAGCTCATCGCCCTTCTCACCAGCCGGGGTCAGTTCGCGGAACTCGTCATAAAGTGCGACCGCCTTGATCGCCGAGATATTGTTGATCTCGTCCCCGAGATAGAGGTTCTCAAACGTCTTGTGCATCATGTCGGTTGCTTCGGTCGCCACCGGCATGTTCGGGAAGAAGATCGCGACCTGCCGCAGAGTATTGAGCCCGTCGCGGAAATCCTTGTTTTCGATCTGCAGTTCACCGATGCGCTTAAGCAACGCCATCTCGAACGCATCGCCGCGCCAGGCAAAGCGCAGTTTCTGAAGCTGTTCGATGGCATCTTCGACCGTCAGGCGTTCAAGGCGCATCAGAAGTTCGGTACGATCAAAGATCGCGTGCGCGCGTGCCTTGCGGTTTTCACCCTCTGCCACCTGATCCCAGGTCGATACGGCCTGTTCAAGTTCGCCCGCCTCTTCTTCAAAGATACCCTTGAGATACTGGATATCCATGATCTTGCTTTCGGAAAGACCCGGGGTGACCAGCATCTTTTCGATCATGTCCATGCCCGCTTCAGGGTTGCCGACGATCAATGCCTGCTCGGTCGCGATCGGCACGATGCGCGACAGCAATTCCGGCGGGTAATAATCAAGGATATGAACACTTTCGAGAAGATCACGTGCACCTTCATTCGGCCGTCCGCGCGCAGCCAAAGTCACCGCGCGCCACAACTGCATTTCGGGAATTTCGCGCAAGCGATCATCCTCCAGCAAGCGCTCGGCTTCTTCGTAATCGCGATCAAGGAATTTGACCGCGGCCTTAAGTGCACGGAACTGTAGGCGCTGCGCAATCAGCGGATCGTCATGTTCCATCGCCGAAATCACCGCATCGGCTTCCGGCCCCAAACCGTTGGCGAGATAATACTGCGCGAGATCTAGACGGGCATTGTTGCGGTGTTCATCGCCACTTTCGGCGATCTTGCCGCGCAGGCCCCTGATAACCTTGTTGTAGTTATCAAGCCCACCGCGGCGCCAGTCATCAAGTTCGAAAATAAGCCCCTCGCGCCCGTCCCCGGTCCGCGACCGCACCCCGGTTGCAGATGCCAGCAACCGTGCGCCTTCGGGTGAAATGTTAAGCCCGTCTTCGGCCGTAACAATCACCGCACGACCGTCATCGCGCCCGGCGACCTGCACACTGTCATTCATCGGCGCGACGACAACACCCTGCACCGACGGCAGAACTTCAAATTCCGGATAACGCAGCGCAACCTCGATGCCATAGCCGTTCTGGGTGGTTGTGGTCACGCGCAGCGTATCGCCTACTTCCGGGTCATCAATCGGAATAATCGGCCCGACATCATCCAACGGCACAATCAGGCGCGCGCGCGTCTGTTCATCAAGCTCGATCGACGGACCAAGCTTCTCAACCGGCTGCATAATGCCTTGTTGCATGGTCACACGCCAATCACCCGTTTCGCCAAGCGTCGTATAAAGACCAATTCCCTCCGGGATGGTCATGCGCACGATGGTGGCATAGGGGCTTTCGATCTGTTCGATCACGCCGATGATCTGGGCGGCTTCCTGACGCACGGTATCAAGATTGAGGTTGGCGCGTACATCAAAGGCCATCCACAGGAACCCGGCACGCGACCAGACTGCCGCCCCTCCCAGCTGCCCGAACGGGAAACCAAGCGAAAGCTCCGTTGCTGTCTGATCAACAGTGACAACGAGATCACCGATGCTTTCACGCTCTACCGGGGCTTGCCCGTTGGTGCGCACTGTACTTTCGGCATTCTGAGCCGCCTGTGCGAGGGCTTCGGGTGAGTTGGGATCTACTTCTGCACCCTCTGCCGCCGGGCTATCAGCATTTGCAGTCTCTGTGGCGCCATCTGCGGGCGCGTCTTCACCCGCAGCCGTTTGCGCGGGCGCTGTCGGTGCGGCAGGGGCCGGTGGTGCTGGTGCCGTTGCACCGCGATCTGGCGTCGGGGTTGACTGATTTTGCGCGGCGGTGGTTGCCGGGGCGCGCTGTACACCCATGATATCAACCACAACCTTGTTGCCTGACCGGAAATGGCGCAACTGGCGTGCCGGGGTTGTTTCAATCACCACATCAAGCGGATTGGTGCCGTCCTGACGGATCCGAACCCCTTCGGGCAAACGCCGCGAAACGTCGCCGGCATTGATCCGGGCCGGGGCATCAAAGGCGATGGTTTGTGATCCTTGCGCGCCCTCAAGCACGTAATCCGTACGGTTTGGCCAATCAAACACCAGACGATAGAAGGTCGGATGACGCCCGACGCGGACATCAAGCTCGGCAAGGTTTCCCGCGGTCTCATCGGCAACCCTTTCAACTGGGGTCGTCGGGGCTGGCGTAATCGCCGGGGTCTGTTCATCCTGGGCTGGGCGTGTCGGCGGGGTTGGGACGGCGGGCGGCTGTGCGTCGGGCTTATCAAGGATATCAAGCACGACATTGCTGCCGACATTAAACGCACGCACCTCGAAATCATCGCTCAGGACAAAGGCGACGGTGCGACCATCCGGGTCAAAAAACGCATCGGAGATGTAGCGTGAAACAGGCGCAAGGACACCGCGCAAAGAGGCGACCAACGGCTGATCGAAGCGCACAACCAACTGATCGCCGATGATTTCGGCGCTATAGTCGACCGGCTCGTTCCATTGCAGAACAATTCGTCCATAACCGTTATGTACCCCGGAGCGGATAATGACAGGGTCCGCTACCTGGGCTATTGCAGGACGCATTCCGCTGATGGGCAAAAACATTGCCGTGGTGGTCGCAATCACGACCGCCAGCAGGATGCGCACGGCAAGTTTCGCCATACTTACGTGCCTCCGATCCCGCTTCCCCCATGAGGCTCGATTACAATGTCGACCCGACGCGCCATCGCAAATCGCGCCTCCTCATCCAACAATTGAGGAAGCTGGTCGTACCTTGATGCCGCAAATCCGTAAATATTTATGTAATCTGTGTAACCGGATTGCTTTAACTCGTTGGCAACAGCCCCGGCACGGGCCAGCGAAAGTTCCCAGTTCGATGCATATTGCCCACGACCACTGAGCGGTCGCGGATCCGTATGGCCCTGCACGCCAATACGGTTACCGATATTTCGCAGCACACCACCCAGGACAAACAGGGCCTGCTGCGCCTTGGGCGTCATATCGGAACTGCCCGCAACGAACAAAATATCGCCCGGAAGCGAAATCACCAGCTTGTCGGCTTCGCGCGACATGCGCGCATCGCCCAGAACCGGGTTGTCATCAATCGCGTCGTCGATCACCGCACTCAGGTAATCAAGGTTCATCGCCGGTTTGCGATAGACGCGCGGGATATTCATGTTGGCCATTGGCTCGTCAGTATCTTCGACCGGCGACGGCTGGATCGATTGCGACAAAGCGTCAACCACCTCGTCCCAGCGGTCGATCTTGACCTTGGACATGGCAAACAGCATCACAAAGAATGTCAGCAGAAGCGAAATCAGATCTGCCAGACTGAGCATCCAGGGCGGCGGCCCCTTGTGTTCTTCCTTGCGTGGTGCGTCGTCGCTCATCCGCCACCTCCCGATGCTTGCGGTCCAAGCGGGATCGGCTGGGAAATGGACGGCTGTGCGCCCCCATTTGCCGGCGGGATCAGGAATTGCTGGGGTGCGACGGCACCCGCCTGACCGTTACCGCCACCATTGGTCGGGGTCGACGCCGGGATGGGTGATGGCGTTTCGGTTGCGCCGCGTTCAATCGGCTCTGGCGGCTCTTTCGGGCCAAAGTTCCAGAAGAAGCGGAATGTCACGATGAACGGGTCAGCCCCGGGGTCAACACCCACAAAGAAATGATCTTCGGGCGCGCCAACATCAATCAGTTCGCGAGCAAAGGATCCGGCCTGGGCGATCTGCAGATTGTTTTCGATCTGGATCGTGCCTTTGTCTTCGATCTGACTGCCCATGACCATTTCCATCTCGTAAGACGCATAGCCGTCCTCGTCGGCCAGCACTTCGGCCAGCTGACGCATGAAATCGGCCTGTCTTTCGCGGATCAGGATGGAGTTGTTATCAAACAGCTGATCGACATGCATGATAACTTCCATCAGCTTGCCCGGCTGAATGACTTCGACCCGCACGACCTTGATGGCAGTTTCGAAAAGATGTCCGAGCTTGTCCTGGGTTTCCTGGGCGGAAACCGTCGGCCCCTCGATCGAGGTCACGGTTTGCAGACTGGTTGTCGGCGGAAGAATGGCAGCAAAGGCAGAGGAAAGGCTTTCCTGCACTTCGCGGGTTTTGACCTCTTCAAAGGTCGAAATGGTATTGAGAAGAATGAAGAAGGCAAGCAGCAGAAGATAGAGCGCCAGAAACAACGCCACCGCCCCGTTCGCAGGGGGGGATGGTGGTGTCGGTCCGTCGTCCTCTATCTCCGCCATGATAACGCCACTTAGTTAAACATCGCGTCGATGTCTGCCTGCGTTACGCCTTTTCCTTCAAGCTGCGGGCCGTTCAGCAAAGCTTCTTCGCCTTCGGCTTCCTTTTTCTGCCTCGGGTTGGCAGCAGCATATTTGGCAATCTCGTCGCCAAACGCGGTCACAAGCCCTTCGACACGCTCTTCGATGGATTTCAGGGCCTTGATCACCTTGGTTGTGCGCTGGCCGGTGATATCCTGGAAGTTACAGGCTTCGTAAACGCGCATGGTTGCGCCGGTTACGATTTCGGCTTGCTCGGGCGGCAAGGTGGATGCGAATTCCTCAAGCGCGTCCATGGCGTCAAGGATTTCGTGGGTTGCCCCGGCCGTCGCATCAACAATCGCATCGAGTTCGTCGGTTGCGTTGGGAATGTATTCGGCCTTGATATCGTCCGGGCGAAGAGATGCGATTTCCGATTTCATCTTGCGGATGATGCCGGAAAGTTCATCAAGTTCGCCAAACAGGCGTTGCTGATCGTCGGACGGCTTGTCACCCATGAAGCGCGACAGCTGGTCCATCAGCTCGGACAATTGTTCAACCTTCAGGTCATCGCCATCAAGGCGGGCCCGAAGGTCGTTCAACAATTGACGAAGTTCGTCTTTGGACGATTTAGACATAGCGGTATCGCGGGACGTGTGCCCCGCGCTCCTGATCAGAAATCACCAATGACAGTCTTCATCTTGCCTTTCAACGTCTCTGCGTTGAACGGCTTCACGATGTAGTTGGAAACGCCTGCCTTTTTCGCCATGACAACGTTTTCGGTCTTGGCTTCAGCGGTGATCATAATGAAGGGCATATCCTTCAATTTTGCGTCTGCGCGAACTTCTTTCAGAAGCTGGAGACCGGTCATCGGTTCCATATTCCAGTCAGAAATCACGAGGCTGAACGGAGCCTCACGCAGTTTGCGAAGCGCCATGCTACCATCGGTCGCTTCTTCGATATTCGTAAAGTTGAGCTGCCGCAGAAGGTTACGGATGATACGCAACATGGTTTTGTAATCATCCACAATCAGGATCGGCATATTCGGATCGACGGCCATTCACAACTCCATCAGCTATCTGATCTCCCACGCCTGCCTACCATACTTCCGCATAGCGACAAGGCCCCTAATAATCGTGATGTACATATTTAAGTTTGGTTAATCAAGATGTTTAACCCACGATTAAATTCGCCACCACGTTGTCTTCTCTCAAAATTTGTCCCCCACAGGCCACTCTTTCCCATTCGAGCCGTGCGGTCAATCTTTTGCAACAGTGCCGCTATTGCAGCGGCAGCATGTTGATATCCTGTTTGTAGGCCAGTTCAGACGTCAGCGCGCGTGCACGATCCGGCGTCATTTCCGACAGAACGGCAGCCGTATTGGCCTCGCGCATACCAAGAGCGACCTGAAGCAGGATATCCATATCAAGATCGTTCCAGATGCGCGCAGCATCTTTCGGCTTCATTTTTTCATAAACGCTGATCAGCTTCTTGATGCGATCGTCTTCCTGCGCTTCCTTGGTCTCGACCAGACCTTCGATGGCCGATTTCAGGGATTTCATTTCCTCGATCTTGGCATCAATACGGGCTTCGGCAGCAGCAATCAGGCTTTCGCGTTCGTCAAGGCGCTGTTCCTTGCGATCAAGCTCGCCACGACGGACCGACAGGTTCTGCAGCAGGTCAATTTCTTCCTGGGTGAACAGGGTCGGATCACCGCCCAGCATCGGTGGCACATCGGTATCACCGGTCACGCCATCAATCGGCTCCCCTTCCATGGTAAGCCCTTCAGGGCTATCAAGGCCGGGATCTCCGTTTTCCGGGGTGGCTGCCTGTTCGGCTGCGGGATCAGGTGCAGGTGCCTGCGCCTGGGCCATCTGCACCATGCTCACACCTGATTTCTCTGCGGACTCAGTGGTCGCAGAGTCAGACGAAAACAGGTTGACCACCCGCATCGACAGCACCATCACGCCGACCAGTACGACCAACGGCAGAATACGCACACCTGACATTCACACACCCAAGCATGTCGGCACAAAGTGCCCATGCTCCTTCTCACTTGAATTCTTTCCATTCCGACAGAACGGGGTCCTGCCCTTTAGATAAAAAGAAAACTCATAATCTCAAGGTCGCAAACCCCGCAAAACGCGTTGTTTGCGACTTCTTATCGAACCGACCGCAGCGCGGCCAGCAATTCACGTTCCGCTTCCGAGCGACCGGCATCTTCATCCTGATCATAGGGATCAGACACGTCAGCCCGGCTCCCGCCATATGATCCACCAGAACGTGCTGGCTCTTCACGGTCATAACCATCATCGGCCGGGCCGTTTGATCCGCGCTCGATCTCGCCCACCATACGGGCGGCAAGTTCTTCAGCGCGGGTTTCAACCCCGACACGATCACGGTCATCAATTACATCGTTACGGTCCTTGGCACCCATCATGCGGCCCAGACCAGCATTGGCAGAACCACCGGATCTAGGCGCATCAGCAGCCCCGGATTGAACGCCCTCGCCAGCGCCACCAGAAGTCCGGCGCCCGGAATTAACGTCTCGCGCAGCCTTTTCAAGGCGGTTGGCGATGCTTTCACCGCGATCAACCATGAAGCTCAGATCTTCATTCAGCGCTTCTGCCTTTTCGATGTCTTCGCGCAGCTTTTCACCGGAATGCTCCGCCATTTCCTTGAGTGCGGTGATCGACGTTTCCGCGCGCTCGTTGGCTGCATTGAACGCCGTCAGGAAGTTCTGCATGTCTTCGCGGCTGCGCCGAAAGGCCGCAAGCTTGCGGTTCAGAATAATCGCGTACACGATCGTCGCCACCAGCAGAACGATCATCACGAGATCCAGATAGAACGCGAAGTCCATCACTTGTCTTCCTCGTTTAAGCGCGCACGATCACGAACCTGAATGGCAATCCTGTCACCCTTGCGCCCCATCAACCCCTTGAACAGGGGAACATCCCCGCATCGCACCTCGACCGGCGAGGTCGGACTGGTATTAAGAACCAGTCGGTTACCAACTTCAAGGTTGATCACATCGCCCAGCGCCATGATCTGCTCGTCAAGGACGGCCAATAGATTAACATGGGTCTGCCAAAGCTCATTTGCGAGGTGGTTTTCCCAAATGGAGTCACGACCGAACTTCTCACCCATGAACATCTGAAGCAGAAGTTCACGAACCGGCTCCAGCGTCGCATAGGGGATCAGCAGCTCAAGCCGGCCACCACGGTCTTCCATGTCGATGCGAAGTTTTGCCACGATGGCAGCGTTGGCATGACGGGCAATGGTGGCAAAACGCGGGTTGGTTTCAAGGCGCTCGAACCGGAAGGTCACCGGGCTCAGCGGGTCAAAGGCCGCCGACAAATCACCCAGAACCACATGGATCATACGTTCGACAAGGTTACGTTCAATCGTGGTGTAGGGACGTCCTTCAATACGCATCGCCGCCGTACCGCGACGACCGCCCAAAAGAACGTCCACGATCGAATAGATCAGTGCCGAGTCAACCGTCAGCAGCCCATAGTTATCCCATTCCTCGGCCTTGAACACGCCAAGCATGGCCGGCAGCGGGATCGAGTTCAGATAATCACCGAAACGCAAAGACAGAATGTTATCGAGCGAGACTTCAACGTTGTCCGAGGTAAAGTTACGAAGCGAAGTCGACATCATACGCACAAGGCGGTCAAACACGACTTCAAGCATCGGAAGTCGTTCATAGGCCACCATCGACGAGTTGATGATTGCCTGAATGCCTGACTGGTCGCCGGCACCCGAGCCGTCATCAAAGCCAAGAAGACTGTCAATTTCGTCCTGGTTCAGAACGCGCGCAGATGTGCCACCGCCCATGGCTTCGGCCATATCATCGCCGCCGTCACCATCGTCGCCGTCATCATCGCCGAGCATGGATTCCCATTCGGCGGCCATGTCCTCGCCGCCGTCGTCTCCACCCTCGTCATCGCCGCCTGCCATGGCTTCCCATTCAGCGGCGAGAGCATCATCATCTTCTTCATCAGCCATCAGCGATTGCTTCCTGAATTTGGCATTCGGGCCGCTACAAGATTATTGTACCAGCATTTCCTTGAACAAAACGTCGTTAATCTTCGCGGGCTTGGCCGCAGCACTCACCCGGATCAGCAGCTCTTCGCGCAGCCTGAACATGCCTTCGGACCCGGATAGATCCTCTGGACGCAGTTCGCGAAGGTAAACCTGAAAGTTGTCAACAATGCGCGGCATCATCTGTTCGACCTGCGGCAGCATTCCCTGATCGGAAACTTCCAGACTGACGCGGATCTTGAGGTAACTCTGCTTTCCGCCACTGGTATTCAAATTGACGAGAATCTCCGGCAGATCGACGAAACCGACATTTTCCGGAACACCCGGGGCTTCTTCGATTGAGTCTTCGGTAATGACTTCCTCGGTCTGCTCGCCACCGCCACCGGTCAGCATGTCGATCACTGGCTGCAACAGGCCCGTGAAATACGCCGCCGCAGCACCGCCAAGCAACAGCAGCACAAGCAGAATGACCACGACCAGCATCTTCTTGCTGCGACCACCGCCACCACCATCGTCCATTTCTATTTCGTCGACGTCGTCACCCATCGCTTCGCGAATTCCTGCCTGTGAAGTTCTGTCTTTTGTATCCAGCAAACACTGTGCCGGATTAAAAGCCATAACGCTATCACGTTAAAAATCTGTTGCGTTTCCGTCCACTGGCTATTTGCCAACCCCGGAAATTTTCGCCTTTCCCCGCCATATGTTCAGCCCCGCCCGCCAAAACAATAGCCAGCCCATACCCGTCGGAAGAAATTGCCGGATAACGTCCGTGCACCGCAGAGCCCCGACGAGGCGGGCTTGCGGTGGAAGGCCTTAACCCCCCAAAAGCACCCTATCATCGTGCCTTTTACAGTAAACCCGGCAATCCTTTGCCAGCACCAGACAGTGGCTTCGGCACTTTCTGCCAAATCATGGCAGAAACACGCCCGGCAACAAATGCCGAATTCAACATTTATATCTTTAAATCAATAACTTAATCAAATTGGCACGCGGCTCGCATTCCTGATGGACAAGATTTCGGTCCTGAAAGGGAAACTCGACCATGGAAAACGTTTCATATATTGCACTGTCCCGTCAGAAGACGCTGCGCAGCATGATGAACAACCTGTCGCAGAACATGGCAAACATGAACACGACCGGTTACAAAGAGCAGCGCATGATGTTCACTGACTGGATCGCAAAGAACAAGGATGCACCGTTCCGTGGCGAACGCGAAATTTCTTTGGTTCAGGACATCTCGCAATATCGCAACACCACCGTTGGTACCATTGAACATACTGACCGTCCGCTGGATGTGGCACTTAGCCAGCCGGACATGTTCTTTGCCGTCGAAACGCCCACCGGTGTGCAATATACCCGTTCAGGCAACTTTTCGCTGGATCCAGGTGGTCAGCTGATCACCAATGACGGCTATCCGGTTTTGAGTGATGCCGGTCAGCCGATGTTCTTTAACGAGGCCGATGGCCGGATCGAGATCAAGGGCGATGGCACCATTTCCACTGATATCGGTCAGATCGGCAAATTACAGGTCGTGACCGTCGACAACGTTCAGGAAATGACCGTTACCGGTAACACCCTGTATCGCGCACCGGAAGGTGACGACAACCAGGACGCGGTTGAGGTTGTCGAAAACCCCGGCATCGTTCAGGGGGCATTGGAAAAATCCAACGTCAATCCGATCAGCGCCATGACGCAGATGATTGACGTGCTTCGTACCTACCAATCGGTCAGCCGCTCTCTTGAAAGCGAGAACGAGCGCCAGCGCAATATGATCAACAAACTCGGGGATGTCCGCGCCTGATAGGCCGCAGGAACCCAACCATTAAGAATTCAAGCGCAGATCCTGCGCAATCGAAGGAGAAGACAGATGCGGTCACTTGATATCGGCGCCCTGGGCATGCAGGCACAGTCCACCAACGTGGATGTGACCTCGCACAACATCGCCAACATGACCACCACCGGCTATAAGCGCCAGCGCGCAGAATTCCAGGACCTGCTTTATCAGGACCTGCGCCGCGCAGGCTCGCCATCATCTGATACCGGAACCATCGTTCCGACCGGTGTTCAGGTTGGTCTTGGTGTCAAAACCGCTGCAATCGGCCGTTACATGGGTCAGGGTTCTTTGACCATGACCGAGAACGAGCTTGATATCGCCATTCAGGGTCGCGGTTATCTTCAGATCGACTTGCCGAGCGGCGAGACGGCCTATAGCCGTGATGGTACGCTGAAACTTGATGCCAATGGTGCGTTGGTAACCAAGGACGGCTTTGCGGTTCAGCCGGGCATCACGGTTCCGGCCAATGCCCGTTCGGTGACAATCAACTCCAGCGGTGAAGTTTTTGCCGAGATCGATGGTCAGGTCGCGCTTCAGAACCTTGGCCAGATCCAGCTTGCCACCTTTATCAACCCGCCGGGCCTGAACGCACTTGGCGATAACCTCTTCCTTGAAACGGAAGCATCTGGCCAGGCAAATGTCGGTGCGCCGGGTGATGTTGGTTTCGGTACGGTTCAACAGGGTTATCTTGAATCATCGAACGTTAACGTGGTTCAGGAAATCACCAACCTGATCAAGGCACAGCGTGCCTATGAGATGAACTCCAAATCCATTTCGACCACCGACGAGATGATGAGCGCAGTCAGCAACCTGCGTTAATTTCTGGCTTAAGAAGCTTTTGGTTTGCGCAAGTCGCTGTCATTTGATTGGCGAACTTGCGCAAACTGTATTTACGCGATGTATACCGTTCCGTGGTATAGTAGGCGGATGAAGATAAAGAACATTATTCTCGCGCTCGCGATTTTGCCCGCACTTGCGTCTCTGAGCTTTCTGACAGAGGGCGCATACGCACAATCATCGCAAGGCAGCAATCTGCGCAACAATCAGCAGAACGCTTCTTCTATCTTCCTCAAACCCGATGCGCTTGTCGAAGGCGAATACGTCACCCTTGGCGATCTGTTTTCCGGGATAGATCCACAACAACAGGACATCGCTGTTGCCCATGCGCCACAACCAGGCAAGCAGACCATTCTGGACTACCGCTGGCTATATGGTATTGCGCAGCGCCATAATGTTGAATGGCGCCCCCGTACAACTGCCGATCAGGTCCTGATTACCCGCGCAAGTCAGGTTATCACGATTGATGAAATTCGTGATTCGGTTGAAGTAGCGCTGGTTGATCATGGCATCCAACGCCCGTTCATTGTCGACCTTTCAAGTGACAATTTCCAACTTCACCTGCCGGTTGATGCAAAGGCCCTTGTTGAGATCACTGCGCTTGAAATCAATTCACGCACGCAGCGCTTTGTCGCCAGTGTTACCACCGGCGCCCAGACAGCCCAACAACGCACATATCGCATCAGCGGCAAATATTACCCGCTTACCAGTGTGCCGGTTCTGGTCGAACCGGTTTCGCGCGGCTCTGTCATTCGGGCCGATCAGGTGGAGTATCGCGATTTCCGCTCCGAACGCGTTCCGGCCGGTGCCATTCGCGACATCAATGACGTGATTGGCAAGGAAGTCACACGCCCCTCCAACCCCAATGAACCGCTGATGTTCCGGGATTTGAGCAACCCTATTCTGGTTCGGCGCGGCGCGCTTGTGATCATTCGCCTTGTAACAGCCAATATGGCCCTGACCGCACGCGGTAAAGCGATGGAAAACGGATCACTCGGTGATGTCATTCGGGTCGTCAACCAGTCGAGCAACAAGACCATTCAGGTCGAAGTCGTTGCTGAAAATGAAGTGCGCGCCCTACCCGCCATGTCGCAGTAATCTGCACGACTTCGCACGTTTTCACCCGGCAAGCTTTTCCCCTTCTTCCGCCCAATAATTGGCACGGTAATTGCGTTAACAAATGCAGGAACCCAGGAGGAATTCATGCCCGGTAAAAATGTACAGATTTCATGGCGGCGTTTCGCCCTTGTCAGTACCCTGATCGGTGCCACCGCACTGCTGTCAGGCTGTAACGCGATGAAACGACTTTCCGAAGTCGGCGAGCCGCCCAAATTGTCATCGATTGACAACCCGACCCAGTCAGAAGCCTATCGTCCGGTCAGCTTGCCGATGCCAGCCCCGCAGGTTGCAGAGCGCAACCCGAACTCATTGTGGCGGGCCGGTGCACGGTCCTTCTTCAAGGATCAGCGTGCCAATCAGGTTGGTGATATCCTGACCGTGGTTGTTGAAATGGAAGACCGTGCGGCCCTTGCCAACACGACCGTGCGATCGCGCACCAATTCCGAAGACCTCGCGGTGCCGAACCTGTTCGGGCTTGAGGCGGAAATGACCAAAGTGCTGCCGGAAACCATTGACCCGACCTCAATGCTTGATTTCGACAGCAACACTTCGAACCGCGGCGCCGGCACCCTTGATCGTAACGAAGCAATTGATCTGCGCGTTGCCGCCATCGTCATTCAGGTTCTACCCAACGGCAACTATGTCATTCACGGGCGTCAGGAAATTCGCGTGAACAGTGAAATCCGCGAAGTTCAGATTGCTGGCGTGATCCGGGCTGCGGATATCAGCTCTGCCAACGAAGTGAATTACGACAAGATCGCCGAAGCACGAATTTCCTACGGTGGCCGCGGAACCATCTCCGATGTTCAGCAGCCACGCTATGGCAGTGAAGTTCTCGACATCATCCTGCCGTTCTAACACGCAGGAACACATGTGGCTCAATCCCATTTTCCGGGTTCCGGTTGACCACATGAAAAGAAAGTCAAAGGTCACCTTCGGGTGGCCTTTGACATATGCGGCACAGCCCGCAAAAGGAAAAAGCCCGGCCAGAAGGCCGGGCTTTTGATTTTGGTTATCCCTAACCAGTAATCTCCCACCGTGTCATGTCGTTGCATGACCGGGATCGGCGAAGCCGGATCCATCGTATTTTTTTGTCACCCGGCGCGATCAATCGTCGCGACGTGTGCGCTCCATCCGTTCGTGGCGTTCCTGGGCTTCAATGCTCAGGGTCGCAATCGGACGAGCTTCAAGTCTTTTCAAGCTGATCGGCTCGTCGGTTTCTTCGCAGTAACCATAAGATCCGTCTTCAATTCGACGCAAAGCAGCATCAATTTTTGAAATAAGCTTGCGCGCCCTGTCACGAGTACGAAGTTCAAGTGCCCGGTCTGTTTCAGCCGACGCACGGTCGGTGAGATCCGGTTCCTGAAGCCCGCCATCTTGCAGGTTCGCTAATGTTTCTGAAGATTCATGCAGAAGTTCCGCCCGCCAGGTCAAAAGTTTCTGGCGGAAATATTCCCGCTGACGCGGGTTCATGAACTCTTCGTCCTCAGCAGGACGATAGTCAGGTGGTAAAGTGATAGTCATGTATGCCCTCTATACAGGACTCATCGATCGCGCGGCAATATAGAGGCCACACGCCAACGGTGCAAGCCGATTGAACAAATAAATGTCAATCACCCCTCAAAGGCGCAGATTTCTGCGATTTTCAAGTGGGAAATACCGTGAATTAAACAGTCAGATCAAGCCGGAAACTTCCAGTTTCGCAAGCTCTACCCGGGCGCGCAGGTCAATCTCGTCCAGAACGGCTGAAAGCTCCGGATCGTCAATTGTTTCGCGTTGTTGATCCATCAAACCGACCAGTTGCTGCAGACGCGCTACCGACAATTGGCCACTGAGCAATCCATCACGCACAGCTTCAAGCTGCTCAAGCATGCTTTTAGCGCGCAACATTGCGGCCTTTTTCGGCGAATCCAGTGCATCGCCGCTTTGCTGAAGTGCCAGCAGCGCATCAAGGGCACTTACAGCGCCTGCACTGTGAACACCGGCAGCACCCGATGCACCCCCAGATGAGTCGAGCGAACGCATGGCATCGGCAAAGCCGCTGCCACCGGATGCGCCAGTTGATTTCTTGCGCGATGAAGTGCTCGTACCAGACGCCTTGGAACCGCTAACCTTCATGATCCGTGTCCGCTTAGTTGTTGTTGATCTGCTCAATGAACATATGCAGTGCACGGGAAGCGTATCCGGATAGCCAATCGGTTACCGCCGATACCCAAACACCACCGTGCGCAAGTATGAGTCTCCCCTAATCGCGCCAGCTGCGCAACGGGAAAAAAATGCCGGGTTGGCGCAACAACATAGGACGGACCGCGACAAATGCACGTTTCACCGGGCGTTTGTCGCGGAATCCCTGTCTGACGCACCGGGCAGCGGCAGAATGCCTCGGTTGGCACGTTTTTCGCAAATAGGTTTGCAAACGCGGTTTACCCGATCAATCGCCTCATTTGCCGGATGCGCTGCATCCCACGTAAAAGCGGAATTAAGAGTATGATCACAGGTCTCGGCAAAATAGCACGCAATGGGCTCGCAACGCTCGCGGTGGGGATGCTTGTCCTCACACAGCTTGGCCCTGCTCATGCACAGTCACGTATCAAGGATATCGCTGATTTCGAAGGCGTACGTGACAACATGTTGGTCGGTTATGGCCTTGTGGTTGGCTTGAATGGCACCGGCGATGATCTGGGCGATGCAGAATTTACCCGTCAAAGCATGGTTGCGATGCTTGAACGTCTGGGGATTAACGTCCGCGATCAGATCGAAGACCTTGAATCCGATAACATCGCGGCTGTCATGGCAACCGCGACCCTGCCGCCATTTTCGCGTCAGGGTTCGCGCATTGATGTTAATATCAGCGCGATCGGCACAGCCGAAAGCCTTCAGGGCGGAACCCTGCTGGTCACCCCGATGGTCGGTGCGGACGGCGAAGTTTATGCCGTCGCCCAAGGCAACCTGGCGGTTGGCGGCTTTTCCGCTGGCGGCAATGCTGAAACCATCGTCAAAGGTGTTCCGACTTCTGCACGCATTGCCAATGGTGGCATTGTTGAACGCGAAATCGATTTCAACCTGAATTCCATGCAGGACATGTCAGTTGTACTGCGTAACCCAGACTTCACCACCGCGCGTCGCGTATCCGAAGCAATTAATGCCTATCTCGGCGAAGTTGCTGCACGCGCCAGCGACCCGGGCACTGTGCGCCTGAACGTTCCGGAACGCTATAACCAGAATATTGTCGCCCTTCTGACCGATATCGAACAGCTGCGTGTTGAACCCGATCAGATTGCCCGTGTCGTGATTGATGAAAACACCGGCACCATCGTGATGGGTGAGAACGTTCGGATCAACCGTGTCGCTATTGCCCAGGGCAACCTGACAATCCGGGTGACCGAAACCCCGCAGGTTTCCCAACCCTCGCCCTTCTCCCAGACCGGTACCACCGAAGTCGTCGACCGTACCAATGTCGAGGTCGATGAAGGCGAAGATAACCAACTTGGCATCATGGATGGCGGCGTGAGCCTGCAGGAACTGGTCAATGGCCTTAACAGCCTTGGCGTTGGTCCGCGCGACATGATCACCATTCTTCAGGCCATCAAAACGTCTGGCGCGCTTCAGGCTGAAATCGAGGTGATGTGATGATGACCGATGGCACCACCGCCCTGATGGCGCAGGCACAGGCCAACGCACAGTACGGCAAGCAAAACAACATCGCCGCCCGGATGAACTCCCTGACCGACGGGCACATCAAAACCGAGGCAGAGGCCCGCAAGGCCGGCGAGGAATTTGAATCCATGTTCCTTGGCCAGATGCTGAGCCACATGTTCGCCGGCATCGAAACCAACGAGATGTTTGGTGGCGGACACGGCGAGACCATGATGCGCTCCATGCTGGTTGATGAATACGCCAAAGAAATGTCCCGTGCCGGTGGCATCGGAATTGCAGATGCCGTTACACGCGAAATCCTCAAAGTCCAGGAGGGATGAAAATGACCACCGAAGAGCTGGTTACCGAGCTTAAAAGCGTCACTTATGACCTTATGTCCCTATTGGAACGTGAGTCCAACGAGCTGCGCAGCCTGTCATCGAGCGAATATGAGCAATTCCTGTCGGAAAAATCTGCCCTGTCGATGCAGTATGAACAGCTGGTTGTCAAACTGCGTAGCCGCGGTGAGGAACTTCGTGCCCTTTCAGAAGAGGAACGCGAAGAACTGCGCGAACTGCAGGCCGAATTCCAGGAAGCTGCACGCCGCAACATGATCACGCTTCAGTCCGCCAAGGAAACCAACGAACGTGTGGTTCAGGCGATCGTGCGCGCGGTCAATGAAAAGTCCAAGGAAGAGTGCACCACCTATAACCGCTCCGCCACGACCAGCAAGGCGTCGTTGGGCGGTTACGGTCGTACGATGAATAAATCCGGTGGCTCCTACAGCGTTAACGAAACGCTTTAAGGGTAAAGGCAAGCATCATGTCACTTACTCAGGCACTTAATACAGCGATCTCCGGCCTTAACACGGCCCAAGCCCGTATTGCGATCACGTCTTCGAACATCTCGAACGTGAACACCGAGGGCTATTCCAAAAAGATCGCCGGTCAGGAAACCCTGACGCTTGATGGTATCGGTGCCGGTTCGCAGGTTGCCGACATCTATCGTAACGTCAATGAAGGCCTGGTTCGTGAGATGCGTGGCGAGCTGGGTAAAGCCGGCCGCGAAGAAGCACGCTATGAATTCTTCATGCGTATCCAGACCCTGTTTGGTACCACCCAGTCTGATGCCGCCATCAGCCAGCGCATCAACGATATGGCTGATGCGTTTGAACAGCTTGGCGTGACACCGGACCAGAACTCCCCGCGCATCGAAGCCATCGAAAGCGCCATTCAGGTCATGGAATCGTTCGAGAAGCTTTCAAGCCAGCTTCAGGACCTGCGCGATGACATTGATGACCAGATAACCGATGAAGTGAACACAGCCAATACGCTGCTGACCCAGATCTCGGAACTTAATACCGGCATCATTCGCCTTAAAAACCTTGAACAACCTACGACCGAGCTTCAGGACCAGCGCGATCAGAAACTGAACCAGCTTTCCAAGATCATCGATATCACGACGTTCAGCCGCAGTGATGGATCGATCGTTGTTTATTCGGCAAATGGCTCCAACACGCTTCTTGATCGCTCGCCGAACTCGCTTTCCTTCACCCAGACTGCCGGCTTTGAGCCGGGCACGGGTGGGTCGGGCATTACGCTTGATGGCGAAGACATCACCGACACGCTGCGCACCGGGACCCTGAAGGGCCTGTTTGAAATGCGCGATTCCGAGATCCCGGCACTCAATGACCAGATCAACGAGCTGGCGGGTGAACTGCGTGATGCAATCAACGAAGAACACAACAAGGGCACCTCGTTCCCGCCGCCGGCCAACCTTTCAGGTACGCGTACCGTTGCGGGCAGCGACCCGTTGACGGCAACCGGCGCATTTCGCGTTGCAGCCCTTGATATCGATGGCAATCTTGTTGCGACCGATAGCTGGGCTGATATCAGCCTGCCGACGACGCCTGCGACCGTTCAGGGCATCGTTGATGCCATCAATGCGTCAGATGCAAGCTCCTATCTGACCGCATCGCTGGTCGACAATCGTCTGGTGATCGAAGGTCAGGACGGCAACCGTGTTGCCATCAACGAAATGGACAGCGAGATCACGCTGAGTGATGGTCGCAAGCAGGGCGCATCACACTATTTCGGCCTGAATGACTTCGTGGCGACCACCAAACGCTCCGATATCATGACCTCAGCACCACAAAGCAGCTCAACAGACGCCCTTGGCGTTACGGCAAGCTCCTTTACCATCACAGCGGGCACTGGTGTACTTGCGGGCGCAGGTATCACGGTCAACTACACTGCAACAGATTCACTTGAAGACGTGCGCGACAGCATTCGTACCGCTCTTCAGGGTGCTGGTATGACGGTTGCGGCCTCGGAAGAGGCTGCCTTCCTTGTCGAGGATGGCGACCGCTTTCGTCTGGTGGTCGAATATAACGCCAACCTGACGATCACTGATTCTGGCACCATGTCGACGAAGATCGGGTTCACCGAAGATCGGCCGAATTTGTCGGGCAATATGGATGTTGCGCCATCAATCAAGAATGACCCGTCACGCATTGTTCGTGGTCAGTTGAATGCCGACACCTACAACACCTCGACCGCTGTTGTTGATCCGGATGCCGCGATCCCGAACCTCGGTCCGCTTGTTCCGCCACCGACCAACTATACGCTGACTGTGAGTGGTGATTTCACCGATGTTGATATCGATTATGACAGCACAACTTCGCTGCAAGATATCGCTGATGCGATCAACAACAGTGCGACTTTGACCGACAATAACATCACGGCTGAAGTCAAATTTGACAGTCAGCTTGGTGGCTACAAACTGCATGTGATCGATGCCGATGGCGACCCATTCTACTTCTCGGATGATGGTCTGCCCAATGCGGATGCGTTGACGACGGTTCTGGGCCTTGGCATCAATTTTGGTGTTCACGAAGGTGACAACTCTGCCGCCAACGCGATCAGTAACGCGTTTGAACGCACCGATATCGATTTTGAAGCGACCGACGGGCTTTCTGGCGAACGGACTTCGCTGACGGACTATGCCGCTGGTATTGTAGCAACTGCTGCAACCAAGGCGAGCGTTGCTGAAAGCTCGTTTGATTTCCAGGACAACCTGGTGATTGACCTTAGCACCCGCATCCAGAACGAAGCGGGCGTTAACCTCGATGAAGAAATGTCCGATCTGGTTATTTTCCAGCGCGCCTACACCGCAACCGCGCAGGTGATTTCAACCGTTGATGAAATGTTTGATGCATTGCTCAATGCAGTTTAAACTGCTGGGCTTGTAAAGTGAGGCTGTCATGGTAACTCGTGTCGCAACATATACTAACCACACATTGCTTTCGGATCTCGCACTCCGGAACGCTTCACGTGTGACCGACCTTCAGAATCAGGCGTCAAGCGGCTACAAGTCGCGGAACTATGCAGGTATTGCTGACAGTGCGCAGCGTCTTCTCAATCTTGA
This sequence comes from Thalassospira sp. HJ, assembly GCF_000948415.1. Taxonomy (GTDB): domain Bacteria; phylum Pseudomonadota; class Alphaproteobacteria; order Rhodospirillales; family Thalassospiraceae; genus Thalassospira. The sequence continues at coordinate 329,636 of NZ_JYII01000019.1, forward strand.
GGGCGAATATAGCCGTACCGAACAATATCTTCGCAACACCACGCAGGGAAAACTGCGCCTGCAAAGCATGGAAACAGCTGTGGACAGCATGCTGACCATTGCCACCGAGATGAAGACGTTACTGATTCAGGCCAGCTCTGCACAACAGGCAGATGACGTCAATATCCGTGAGGAAGCTGATCAGGCGTTGCAACAGATCGCCAACTTGCTCAACACCAATCTTGACGGGCGCTACCTGTTCGCCGGCGGACGCTCGGAAGAACCGGCTGTTGATATCGAAAAGATCGGCGCACCGGACAACTATCTCAGTGAGCTTGGCACATCCGTGACCTCAACCACCACGCTAACCTCTCTTGGCGTGACGTCAGGTCAAATTCAGATTGTAAGCACTGATATCGACGGTAACAGTTCGACCTCGACGATCAACTACAACGCGGCCACTGATGACATTGGCGATATCATGGACGCGATCAATAGCAATACCACGAACCGTGCCATTGCCTCACTGCGCGGCCTTGGTGGCGAGGGTTCACCGCTTCTCAATATTGAAAATGTCGGCAATGGGTCGATCACGATTACTGAAACTGGTGCCGGAGATTTGCTCTCCACGCTTGGCATGGAAAAAATCGGCAACCCGCGCCCTGATGCCGACTATTACAATGGTGATCATCAGATCATGGAGTTGCGCGTCGACGAACAATATAACGTGTCCTACGGCATCCTAGGTGACAACCCGGCCTTCCAGAAGCTGGTCCAGGGCCTCGGCATTGCGGCCAGCACAGAAGACGAAACGGCACTGACGACGGCGCTTGGCTTTATCAATGACGCGATTAATGATCTCCCGAATGTTCAAGGGCAAATTGGTCTCGATATTGCCAACGTCGAGCGCTTCGAAGAACGCCATCAGGACTTCAAGGTTTTTGCATCCCAGGCCATCACCGATATTGAAACCGTTGACGTGCCCCTGACACTTGCGGAACTGAGCCAATACGAGACGGCCTTGCAGGCAAGCTTTATTTCCATCTCGCGCGCCGCAGATTTATCTTTGGCTAACTATTTGCGTTGATTGTGATATAAATCGTATTGCCTCATTAACTGTTTTGTCAGAATGATACTTTAAGTAGTATCAGCGACAGAACCTTTCGACCGTCGGAGAATTGCGGGAATGGAAACCGAAAACGTCGCCGAGAATGAAACACCTGAATCCGTTGTCGTGGAAACACGCTTCGGCGACATTGAGTTCAGCTGGGACAAAGGCATTTACATGCCGGTCGGCCTTCTCGGCTTTCCAGAGCACCATGTCTTCGGACTGGCAAATATTCCCAACACCTCGCTTGATCAGTTCAAGCTTTATCAAAGCCTGACCGATGCAAGCCTGTCCTTTATCGTCGCCCCTTATAATATGGAAAGCGGCGTTTATGCGGACAAAGATCTGATGACGGCCCAGAAGAGCCTTGCGATTGAAAGCGCAGATATGGCGATCCTGATGGTTGTCACCATTCGGAGCGCGCCAGGCGGTCAGGGCATCACCATGTCGACCAACCTTCGGGCGCCCATTCTCATCGATACGGCACGCCAGGTGGCCTGGCAGCATATTTTGCCGAATGAAAACTACTCTGTGCAGCATGACCTGTAATTTTTGCCTAGCATACTGGCACGCACATTGCTTTGATGTCTCACAAGGCAATGTCGCCGAAGAATTGAATGGCCTGAGCCATTCATTCTTATCCGTGTAGGAGGAATAAAATGGCTCTTAATATTATTTCCAACTATGCAGCGAACGTCGCCCATCGAAACCTGACTGCTTCGGACACGATGGCGACGCGATCGCTTGCAAAACTTTCGTCTGGTACCCGCGTTGTTTCGGCACGTGATGATGCTGCATCCATGGCCATCGGTGCACGTCTGAACGCGACGACGGAATCCCTTAAAACGGCAACGGTTAACGTTAACCAGGCCAACTCGATGCTCCAGATCGCCGACGGCGGCATGGCCACCATCGATAATATCCTGGTGCGCATGAAGACACTTGCTGTTCAGGCATCCTCGGGCAACTTGTCCAACACCGAACGCGGGTTCCTCAATGACGAATTCGTTCAGCTGCGCGAAGAAATCGACCGCATTGCTTCATCGACCAACTTCAACGGCATTCAGCTGTTGGGTGACGGTGGCGACGTTGCGATCAACTTCGACGATCTTGCAGCCGGCGGAAGCGGTGCGGCCCTGACCCCGGTCAACGGCTTCGACAACTTTTCCATCACCGATAACAACTACTGGGCGACCGATACCGATAGCGACATCACCGATAACAACTTTGAAGTTGATATCGATTACGCTGCCGGTGGCCAGGTCATCATGACGGTGAATGCCACTGTTGATGGCGACAACCGTTCGCAGTCAATCGACGTAACGGACTATGCTTCGGGCGGCACCACCGCAATTGGGGCAGGTGAAAATGCGACCCTGAACTTCGATGAGCTTGGCCTGAGCTTCACGGTGAACACCAACTTCTCGGCATCTGTATCGTCAATTGCCGCAGACAACACTGGTGCGTCAAACTTTGGCTCTGACACCACGTTCAACGGCGTTGCCGGTAACGATTCTTCGGCGAACGTGATCAATATGGCTGCTGACAACGGCCAGGGTCTCCAGCAGACTGTTGACTTCCAAGTCGGAGCAGGAAACACCGCAAATGATCGTCTAGAGATTGAGTTTACCGCAGTTGACTCTGAAACTCTGGGCAGTGGTGCAGCTGGTACAGCAGACTCCATTTCTGACCTTGGTGCCAATGCGATTGATACAGCTGCCGGCGCACAGGAAGCTGTGGAGGTTGTCAGCCGCGCAATTGATGACCTGCAGCGCGCTCGTGCCAATATCGGCACCTATCAAAACCGCTTGGATTTCGCGGCACAGAACTTGGCCTCAACGCAGGAAAATACAGAGTCTGCGCGCTCGACCCTCCTTGATCTTGATGTTGCCGCCGAAATGACCAACTTTACGTCAAAGCAAATCCTTGTGCAGTCTGGCGTGGCAATGCTCGCACAGGCCAACCAAATGCCGCAGAACCTTCTGCGCCTGTTGCAGGGCTAACGTAACACAACTCGATAGAAGCAACACGAACGCCGGCAAAATGATTTTGCCGGCGTTTTCTTTTTGCCTACTACGTCAATTCACTAATGCTTGGTTAATATTCTGATAGACTCAGGCGATACAAACGTATAAGTTTGATGCGTTAAAGTGTAGCTTTGTAATTTCAATGCATGAAAAACACAAAGCGATCCGGCATGTAGTCGGAATTTCGTGACGGGCCTCCGTCAGAGCTATCCATGTAGGAGATACCAAAATGGCTCTCAATATTATTTCCAACTATGCAGCAAACGTTGCGCACCGCAACTTGTCTGCTTCTGATGAGATGGCGACCCGTTCGCTGTCCAAACTTTCGTCTGGTACCCGTGTTGTTTCTGCACGTGACGATGCCGCTTCCATGGCCATCGGCGCGCGTTTGAATGCAACCACTC
>NZ_JYII01000003.1 GCF_000948415.1 Thalassospira sp. HJ
TTTACGGACGTAAAAGTCCAAGGCCGCATCAACACCTCACGGATCCGGGAGCCTGCGTATACGCAGGCTCCCAAGTGAAAAGAGGCACGAACATCATAGCAAATGTTCGTGCCTCTCAATGTATAAGAGAGGGCCGCTGGCATATCGCCGCGGCCCTCTCTTTATTTCTAACAGCGTTTTCTCGCTCAGTCACCCAGCGCGCGATAACGGCCACCGTAATAAAGCAACGGCGCGCCGGTTTCCCCCATCACCAGTTCACGGACATGGCCGATGATGATGCTGTGATCGCCACCCTCATGCATCGCATGGCGCTCGCAGGTAAATGCGGCGATGCTTCCGGTCAGGCGCGGCATGCCAAGGCTGTCATCCTCATAGGCAACACGATCCCAGCCATCTTGTCCCGGGGCTGAAAACAGCTCGGACACCTGCTTTTGATCCTGGCTCAGGATATTGATGCAGAACCGCGTCGTCTCGCCGGTGAACAACGCGTGAGTCGCAGCCCGATGATCGACCGAAAACAAAACCAGGGCCGGATCAAGCGATACCGAGGCAAAGCTGTTGATGGTAATGCCCGCTTTTGCACCGTCTGCGGCGCGCGTGGTCACAACGGCAACACCGGTTGTGAACTGACCAAGGCAATCGCGGAAATCACGCGGAGAGAAAGACATATTAAAGGATGCTCTTGTATAGAAAGTCTGATCGATGACGCGCCCGTTAGGTTGGGCTTGGGGAAAATGGCGTCTAATCACTGCGCTGTCAAACCTAACTCGCTGCTAATTTAAACGCGATGTTAATAAGATTAAAACTTAATAAGGGCATATAGATATCAGAAACACGTTCTGCACTGCCGCAGAAGACAGATGTTTCGATGAACTCGGGGTTGATCGTTCAGGTATCTGGCTTGGGGTAGTGGAGAAGAAAAAGAATGTTCTTGATCATTGGCTATATCGTCGTAATCGGCTCTGTCCTGGGTGGCTATTTGCCGCATGGCGACTTCGGAATTCTCGTCCAACCCCTTGAAGTCCTGATCATTTTCGGGGCCGCATTTGGCGCCTATCTCACGGCAAACCCGCTTGGCATTGTGAAGAAGTCTTTCACATATACCCTGCGCGCCATGAAGGGCCCGAAGAAGAAGGCCGCCTATCTGGAACTTCTGATTTGCCTGTACGCGATTTTCCGTCTGGCAAAATCCAAGGGTGATCTTGCCCTTGAAAGCCACGTTGAAAACCCGGAAAGCTCAAGCCTGTTTTCCAACTTCCCGATGCTGATGAAAGATCATCATGCAATGGAATTCATGTGTGATTATCTCCGCCTGCTGACCCTTGGCACCACCAACTCCTATGAACTCGAAGCCGTGATGGATCAGGAACTTGAAACCCATCACGAGGAAGAGCACGCCGTTGCTGCCGCTGTCCAGACCGCAGGTGACGGTCTTCCCGCACTTGGCATTGTTGCCGCGGTTCTTGGTGTTATCGTCACCATGAGCTCGGTGACCGAACCGCCGGAAATTCTCGGCGGCCTGATTGCTGCAGCCCTTGTGGGTACCTTCCTTGGCATTCTTGGTGCCTATGGCTTTGTCGGCCCGACCGCATCGATCATCAAAAACACCGTTGACGCCGATGGCAAATATTTCGGCTGCATCAAGGCCGCATTGATTGGCCACATGCAGGGTTACGCCCCACAGGTTTCGGTGGAATTTGCGCGTAAGACCCTTCCGCATAACCTTCGGCCGAGCTTCAAGGAACTCGACGAGGCGCTCCAGGATGCGCCGACTGCTTAGTTCCAGCAAGCAAGCTCTGGTTTAGAGGACACCGAAGTACATGCCAGATATCGTAATCAAAAAGATCAAAAAAGGCGGCCACGGGCATCATGGTGGTGCGTGGAAAGTGGCCTATGCCGACTTTGTGACTGCGATGATGGCGTTCTTCCTGCTGCTTTGGCTGCTTTCAAGTGCGACCGAGGAACAGCTGCAAGGCGTCTCCATGTACTTCACACCCGAAACCATTTCGCAAAATGAATCGGGTTCTGGCGGATTGCTGGGCGGTACCAGCCTTGCCGAAGAAGGCTCGATGCCTTCCGAATTCGGATCACCCACCATCAGCATGGATATCCCGCCAGTCGAAACGCCCGAGCAACGCGAAGCCATCCGGGTCGCCCAGATGGAAGAGCAGGAATTCAACGAGGCACAGGAAGAACTCCTTAAGGCGATTGAAGCCAACGAGGAACTTCAGGGCCTTGAAAAGAACATCCGTATCGAAAATACCGACGAAGGCCTGCGCATCCAGATCCTTGATGAAGACGGCACCGCCATGTTCCCAAGCGGCAGTGCCGCCATGGCCGAACACACCCGCCTTCTGCTTCAGCAGGTCGCGGCCGTAATCGAAAACATGCCGCAAGACGTTTCGATCGAAGGCCATACCGATGCGGTGCCGTTCAACCGAACAGATGGCTATTCGAACTGGGAACTCTCGGCTGATCGCGCGCTTGCAACCCGCCGCGCGCTTGAAGAAATGGGCCTTCAAACTGCCCGCTTTGCCAAGGTAGCTGGTCTGTCTGATACCGACCCGCTCCTGCCCGAAGCACCGGAAAATGAAAGCAACCGACGCATCAGCATCACCTTGCTGCGTGGTACCGGTGAGCGTTCCGAACTGGCAGGTGACGGCGAAAATGCTCCGGCAGCACCAAACGGTACTGTGCCTGCCGCACCGGCGCAGCCACAAGCACCGCAGGGCGAAAACCAGCGCCGCCCGACCTTCTCGGTTCCGTCGCAACAGTGATTTCGGGCACTGGATGAGAATTCAGTGCCCTTTTCCTTGTCAGGCCTTTAAACTGTCATAAATAGAACCTAATCTCATAAAGTAGTTCTTCTTGATGTGATCGGGACTGATCGGACCAAATGACAGTTAATCAGCGGCGCCTGACCCAGCACTATTTCATGACCGCACCGATGCCGTGCCCCTATCTGCCCGGGCGGTTCGAACGCAAGCTGGTCACAGAACTCCGCGGACCAGAGGCCAACAACGTCCATGATCTTCTGTCGCGCGCTGGCTTCCGTCGCAGCCATTCCATTGCCTATCTTCCGGCGTGCAGTGATTGCAATGCGTGCGTGCCCGTCCGGGTGTGTTGCGAGGAATTCACGCCAAGCCGTTCCTTCCGCCGCATCAAGAACAAGAACAGCGATCTTGTTCGCACCGTGATGCCGCCGACGGCCACACAGGAACAATATCAACTCTTTAGCACCTATCAGGATGCCCGCCACGGCAATGGCGATATGGCACGCATGGATGCGCGTGATTACCGCGCGATGATCGAAGACAGCACGGTGGAAACCTCGATCTTCGAATATCGCCGCGCGGATGACAGCCTGATTGCGGTTGCGCTGGTCGATATTCTCGCCGATGGCTTGTCTGCTGTTTACAGCTTCTTTGATCCGGCCGAAGATCGTCGCGGCCTTGGAACCTACATTGTTCTGGATCTGATCGATGAGGCCAGAATGCTATCCCTGCCGCACATCTATCTCGGTTACTGGGTCGGTGATTGCCGCAAGATGTCTTACAAGATGCGCTTCCAGCCGCTTGAAGGTTTCCGCGATGGCCAGTGGATCCGTATGGAAGACACCGAAAACGACCGCGGATCGGACTGATAGCGTCAAAACGCCGTCAAAATCCGACAGTTACATTTCCCAATTAGACTAAAGTCCAAGAAAACAACTCGATCCTCGGTTGCCTGCCTGTAAAGACGCATATAAGCTGCGGTTCATAGCCGGAAAACCGGCTTTTACAGATAAATCATGTGCTTGCATCTTTGGGAGGTTGTAACCAATGAAACGTCGCCAATTTCTTTCCGGCGCTGCCGTAGCAGGTGCGACTGCTGCCGCCGCGTCAACTTTCGCCAAACCGGCCATTGCACAGGACGTCCGTGAATGGCGCCTTATCACCACCTGGCCGAAAAACTTCCCGGGCCTTGGCACCGGTGCGAACCTTCTCGCTGAATACATCACCAAGGCATCCGAAGGTCGTCTGAAAGTGACCGTTTTCGGCGCTGGTGAAATTGTTCCGGCATTCGAAGCTGTTGACGCTGTTGGCAACGGCACCGTCGAAATGGGTCACGGCGCGCCTTACTACTGGAAAGGCAAGGTTGATGCGACCCAGTATATCGCAGCAATGCCATTCGGCCTGAACGCCCAGGAACAGAACGCATGGTTCCAGTGGGGCGGCGGTCAGGAACTGGCAGACAAGGTCTATGCCGAACTGAACTGTAAGTTCTTCCCGTCGGGCAACACCGGCACCCAGATGGGTGGTTGGTTCAACAAGGAAATGAACACCATTGACGACTATAAAGGTCTGAAAATGCGTATTCCGGGCCTTGGTGGCGAAGTTGTCAAAGCCGCTGGCGCAAACGTTGTGAACCTTCCGGGCGGCGAAATTCCGCCGGCACTGCAGTCGGGCGCGATTGACGCGACCGAATGGGTTGGTCCGTACAACGATCTGGCATTTGGCCTCTATAAATCGGCGAAATACTACTACTACCCGGGCTGGCACGAGCCGGCGACCGTTCTCGACAACTTCATCAACCTTGATGCATGGAATGCACTCCCGGATGATCTGAAAGCCATTGTCGAGCAGGCAAACCGCGCTGTGAACCAGATGGTTCTGTCCGAGTTCACCGCCCGTAACGTTCAGGCACTTGATACCCTGCGCAACAAGCATGGCGTTGATGTCCGTCCGTTCTCTGACGACATTCTGACCAACCTTGGCAAACTGTCCGGTGAAGTTCTGCGTGACCTCGTTGCGTCTAACCCGCTGTCGCAGGAAGTCTTCGAAAGCCTCATCGCATTCCGTACCCAGTCGATCGCTTGGTCGAAATTCTCGGAATCGGCATTCGCACAGGCACGTGTCCTGCCGTTCAAATACTAAGTTCTCCGGGCTCGGAAAACGACAAAGGGCTGGCATCTGCCAGCCCTTTTTATTTGTGCCCTGCCCTAGCCGATCACGGCATCGCACCGATACGAAAAAAGGCACCCGAACCGGGTGCCTTTTTCCTTGAAGCGATGTCGTTCTTCTTAGAACAGGATGCTCGGAAGCCAGGTCGCAAGCCACGGGAAGGCCGCAACAAGGCACAGGCCCAGCATCTGAATGATCACGAACGGAATGATACCGCGATAGATATCAAGCGTCTTGATCGCAGCCGGCGCCACACCGCGCAGATAGAACAGCGCAAAACCAAATGGCGGTGTCAGGAAGCTGGTCTGAAGGTTGATTGCAATCATCACACCCAGCCAGACCGGATCGACATCCAGCTTAAGCAGGATCGGGCCGACAATCGGGATCACAACAAACACGATCTCGATAAAGTCGAGGAAGAAGCCCATGAAGAACATGAGCAACATCACGACCAGCATCGCGCTGAACACACCACCCGGAAGGTTATGCAGAAGCTCCTCAACCAGATGGTCGCCACCAAGGCCACGGAACACCAGCGAGAACACCGACGCACCCAGCAGGATCACAAACACCATCGCGCTGACCTGAACCGTCTGACGCACAACATGGCGCATGACCGCCATATCAAGGCGCTTATAGAACGCTGCCAGGATGGTCGCACCAACCGAACCGAATGCCGCAGATTCCGTCGGGGTTGCAATCCCGGTCAGGATCGAGCCCAGAACCGCCACAATCAGCAACGCCGGCGGCAGCAACGCACGCAGAACTTCGCCCCAAAGACCTTCCGGACGTTTGCCTTCGACCAGTGCCGGTGCAGATTCAGGATCGATCAGCGATTTGATGATGATCCAGCCGATATAAAGCCCGACCAGCATCAGCCCCGGAATGAACGCACCCGCAAACAGGTCCATCACCGAAATCGGCTCCGGTGCCCAGTTGCCCAGCGCACGCTGCGCTTCGGCATAGGCCCCTTGCAGGATATCGCCCAACAGAACCAGAACGATCGACGGCGGAATGATCTGACCAAGTGTTCCCGATGCACAAATCACACCGGTCGACAGTTTGGGATCATAACCGGCCTTCTGCATCGCCGGCAGGCTGAGCAAGCCCATGGTGACAACCGTCGCACCGACAATACCGGTGGAGGCCGCCAGCAACATACCGACAATCACGACCGAAATACCAAGACCGCCACGCATGGTGCCAAACAGCATGCCCATGGTGGTCAGAAGCTTCTCGGCGATCCGCGCGCGTTCAAGCATAACCCCCATGAACACGAACAGCGGGATCGCAACATAAAGCTCGTTGGTCATCACACCGAAATAGCGTGACGGCAAGGAGCCCAGAAGCGGCATATCGAATGTGCCCATGGCATTGCCAATAAGCGCAAAAGCAAGACCGGTGCCCGCAAGCGAGAAGGCAACCGGAAAACCAAGAAGAAGTACGCCGCACGCGACGGCGAACATTACCAGGCTAAGAATTTCCCCCGACATCAGACGCCCTCGTGCTCTTCTTCTTTGATTTCAAATTCTTTGTGACCCGCAAGAACCAGAATGCTGCGCGCTGCCAGTGACAGCCCCTGCAGCAGCATCAGGACACAAAAGACCAGGATCACGGACTTATAAAGAAACAGTCCCGGAAGACCGCCGGTTTCGTGTGACCCTTCCAGACGGTGCCAGCTGGTGACAACGTAGGGATAGCTGTACATCAGGATCATGATGACCACCGGCGCCAGCAGGAAGACGGACCCGAACAGATCCACCCATGCCTTGTAGCGCGGCGAAGCCGGACGATAAAACACGTCAACGCGCACATGACCACCATGCAGCAGCGTATAACCGGCACCAACCATGAACATGATGCCATACAGCCACATATAGCTTTCCTGCATCGATACCCAGCCAACCGCAAAGCCATAACGCAATGTGGCTACCAAGAACGTGATCACCACCATGGGGATCACCAGCCAGGCTATTCCGCGTCCGATCCAGTCATTCAGACCGTCGATCACACGGACGAAATTTCCGAGAAATCTCACTTTTCACTCCCAAGCCCTTTTTGAATCTCACAGGAAAATTGCGGGCTTCCTGCTTAACAGGTTGGGAAGTTACATATTAACCACCTAAAACGCTATATCTTTTGCACCGAAATCCGCCCATTTCTGCCGGGAAATGCAACAAATGGTAGCCCGTGCATCATTTTTCGCCATCCGGGCAATGAAAAAGCCGGATGGCTTCGCACCATCCGGCTTTCACATACGTATGCTAACACCCGTTATTCGAACTTGTTCGATCGCGGGAACCCGTTCGGCGGCAGGCGCCCGGCCCCGGCACGCTTGCCAATCCATTCGGCAAGTTCGGTCACGGTGCGGGTACGTCCTTCGCTGCCCCCCATGGTCCAGCTAAGACCGTCTTCAAGGTTAAACAGCATCAGGTCGGAAAGCCCGCCCTGACGATATTTCTGCAAGATCACACCACGGCCACGCGTCATTTCCGGAATCTCGGAGACCGGATAAATCAGAAGCTTGCGGTTATCGCCCAGAACGGCGACATGATCATGCTCGACCGGCTCAAAGATCTTGGCGACCTCGCCGGTGCCAAGGTTAAGCACCTGCTTGCCATTCTTGGTCTGCGCGACCACTTCTTTCTCGGCCACCAGGAAGCCACGCCCACCGGAACTCGCCACCAGAAGGTTGCGACCATCCTTGTGGATGACCATCGACACGATGTCATGTTCTTGGGGCAGATCGATGGAAAGACGGATCGGCTCGCCATGGCCACGACCACCAGGCAGCTTGTCACACGACATGGTGTAACAACGACCCGCTGTCGACAGGATCAGAAGCTTGTCAGTCGTGAAGCCCTTGATCGCAAAGCGATGTTCGTCACCGTCCTTGAATTTAAGGTCGCTGACATCGGCAACATGGCCCTTAAGCGCACGGACCCAGCCCATTTTCGAACAGATGACCGTAATCGGTTCACGTTCGATCAGCGCTTCAAGCGGCACTTCGATTTCTTCCGGCGCATCGCCAATCTCGGTACGGCGCTTGCCAATGGCGGTCTTCTTGCCAAAGTTTTCGCGCATCTGCTCGATTTCGTCGCGGATTTTCTCCCAACGCAGGCTTTCGCTGGCCAGAAGCGCCTCAAGGCCTTCTTTTTCTTCGGTCAGTTTGGCGTGCTCGTTTTTGATTTCCATCTCTTCGAGCTTACGCAAAGACCGCAGACGCATGTTCAGGATCGCATCGGCCTGCACTTCCGTCAGGTCGAACGCCTTCATCAACGCGTTCTTCGGCTCATCCTCAAAGCGGATGATGCGGATCACTTCATCAAGGTTGAGATAGGCAACAAGATAGCCTTCCAGCACTTCAAGACGATGATTGATCTTGGCCAGTCGATGGTTGGAACGACGGATCAGAACGTCCTGACGGTGCGCAAGGAACGCGCGCAACACTTCGCGCAGGTTCATCACCCGCGGGGTGTTGTCGGCATCCAGAACGTTCATGTTCAAGCCAAACCGGATTTCCAGTTCGGTATTCTTGAACAGCATTTCCATCAGATGTTCCGGCTCGACCGCGCGGGTACGCGGCTCAAGCACAAGACGGATGATATCGGTCGATTCATCGCGCACATCGTTCAAAAGCGGCAATTTCTTTGCCACCATCAGATCGGCGATACGTTCAACCAGCTTGGCTTTCTGAACCTGATAGGGAATTTCAGTGATCACGACCTGATAAAGACCGTGGCTCAGCTTCTCGACTTCCCATTTCGCACGCAGGCGGAATGAACCACGCCCCGTGGCATAGGCTTCAAGAATGTTTTCGCGCGGCTCGACCAGAACACCACCGGTCGGGAAATCCGGGCCCGGCACACACCGCACAAGCTGCGCAATCGAAGTTTCCGGATCATCAATCAGCTTGATCAGGCCCGCACACAGCTCGCCTGCGTTATGCGGCGGAATGTTGGTCGCCATACCCACGGCAATACCGGCCGCACCATTGGCCAGAAGGTTCGGGAAGGCCGCCGGCATGACAACCGGTTCCTTTTCCTCGCCATCATAGGTCGGGCGGAAATCAACGGCATCCTCGTCAAGGCCATCCATAAGTGCTGCGGCAATCGCCGTCATGCGGGCTTCGGTATAACGCATCGCTGCCGCGTTATCGCCGTCAATGTTGCCGAAGTTACCCTGACCATCGACCAGCGGATAACGAACCGCGAAATCCTGCGCCAGACGCACAAGGGCATCGTAAACCGACTGATCACCATGCGGGTGATACTTACCGATCACGTCACCGACCACACGTGCGCACTTCTTGAACCCCTGCTCCGGGTTCAGTTTAAGCTGCCGCATGGCGTAAAGAAGACGACGGTGCACGGGCTTGAGGCCATCACGCACATCAGGCAGGGAACGCGACATGATCGTCGACATCGCATAGGCTAGATATCGCTCGCTTAGCGCGTCGGCAAGGCGGGTTTCCCTGATTTGTCCGGCACCTGCCGGATCGGAAGTCTTGGTGCTCATGAACGATTTTTCTTGTTGCTTGTCAAAATGGACATGTGCAAGTGCGTTCGGAACCGAACACCTTACGTTATTGGCAACATACTACGCCGGGCATGGTCTTGGTCAACATATGGCGCACAAATTGGCGAATTTATTTTTATTCGCCGATATCAGCCCGCCAGACATGACTGACAAGCCGGTCGCGTGCGGCCACGGGTTTAACCCCCTTTGCCTCGAAAATATCGCGATGAATGAAAAACCCGGTCAGCTTCAATCCATCACGAAACTGCTCGCTCAACGGCATTTCCTTGCGCGATGCTGCAGCCCGCCAAGACGCCAGAAAGGCTGGCAATGGCAACATCCGATCGCGATAGGCATTCCCGGATGCCTCCCCCACGGCCCGCCCGCTTTTGGGTGACACATAGGCAAGGTTTTCGGTTTCATCGGTCGCGGCACACCGATCAAGTGCAAGCCCATAGCCGAGCTCTTCAAGCAACCCGACTTCCCATCGGATATAGGCAGGCAACCATTGCTCGCTCTTAAGCGCGCTCATCAGTGCGACTGTGCCGTGATAAAGATCGGGATGGGCTTCGCGTTCGGGTAAGGTTGCATCAAGCATCGCACAGGCCGAACTCATCGCCATCAGCGGACCGGCCTGGAGCAACAAATCGGCGGCATGTGCCCCGGTCAGCTCACAGCGAAATTGCCCCAGATGTTCGGCCAGTCGGGCCGACCACCCCACCCTGACCTCGTTTCCGGGTTCAAGGGTGCCACGCATGGATTTGCTGGTTGCACCGCGCACCAGACCAGCATGGCGGCCATAATCGCGGGTCAGAACGGAAAGACGGACCGAGTTTTCGCCCAGCTTGCGTGTAGAAAGAACGATGCCGTCATCCCGCCAATCCATCAGCGTACCTTAGGTTCAAAATTCACTCACATAATCGTCCCGGTCTCCCGGATTTGTGCGGATATGCGGAGCAAAATCGCAGGAAGATCTATATCTTTCAAGATTTTGCGACAAAATAGCCCGTGCAAATCCGGGGGATCCGAAGGACAACTGATATGAGAGAAAGCCTCTGCGTCAAATCCCTTGAGCGGCGATCACCCCGCTCTGCGGGTTTCTCCTTGCTTTTTCTCTCATATCAGTTGCCGGGCCGGTGATGTGAGTGAAATTTGGCCCTAAAAAAATCCGCTGGGTACGATCAGGCGGGTTACCAAAAAGAAAAACCCAAGCAGGCAGGACGCCAAGCTGAACAAGGCAATCCCGAATACCACCTTGCGCAGGATCGGACGGTTGGGGATTTCGTCGATCGCGTCAGTCAGCGGATCATTCGAATTGTTGGTCATCAGCCGGGGCCTCCACCCGTCATGCGCCAGAACAGGCCCAGCACAAAGACGGCAACTGCGATCAAAAGCGCAATCAGGTTAAGCGGTTTGTGCAAAAAGGACTTTTCGCGTTCGACCGACACATTTGAATTGCGGTTCCGAAACGGGCGTCTGGCGACACGCGCAACAATCATTGCGGCAGCAGCGCCGACAACGATCATGACAATTCCCCAGACTGATCCGATTTCCATTAACTACCCGGCAATTTGTGATCGATCGATTTGCGAACCAGAACACCCTCAGGCGTTGTGATCAAGTCCCCACATGGCAAAGCGATTGGGATCATCGCCCCAGTTTTCGCGGACCTTCACAAACAGGAACAGGTGTACACGGCGCTCAAAAATGGCTTCAAGTTCCTTGCGCGCATCACTGCCCAAGGCCTTGATACGCTTGCCACCCTTGCCAAGAATGATTGCCTTCTGGCCTTCACGTTCGACATAGATCGTCTGTTCAAGCTTGACCGACCCATCCTTGCGCTCTTCCCAAAGCTCGGTCTCGACCGTTGCGGAATAGGGAAGCTCCTGCTGAAGCTGGTAATAAAGCTTCTCACGGGTGATTTCGGCCGCAAGCAATCGCAACGGCATGTCCGAAACATCATCTTCCGGGAACATCCACGGCCCGTCTGGCATTTTCGCTGCCAGGAAGTTCACCAGATCCTGCGTGCCCGCACCCTTCTTGGCCGAAATCATGAAGACATCGGTAAAGACATCATGGGCAAACAGGTCCTGCGACAGACGCAGGAGCTTTTCCTTGTCGGAAACCTTGTCGACCTTGTTCAGCGCCAGGATCGCCTTGCGGTTCTGATCCTTCAGCGTCTTGATAATCGCAAGGTCCTCGTCGGTGATGCCGCTGCCAGCATCAATCACAAGAACAACAAGGTCCGCATCATCCGCACCATTCCAGGCGGCCTTGACCATGGCGCGGTCAAGACGGCGTTTGGGCGCGAAAATACCCGGGGTATCAATGAAAACAATCTGCGCGTCTTCGGTCATGACGATGCCGCGCACACGGGTACGCGTCGTTTGGACCTTCGGCGAGACGATGGACACTTTCGTGCCAACCAGCTGGTTCAAAAGCGTTGATTTGCCAGCATTCGGTGCACCAACGAGGGCCACAAAGCCACAACGTTGCTGATAAGGTAATCTGTCTTCGGCCACCGGTTCGGGAACCTCATTCATCACTAAGTTTTTCCAACATCAATTTGGCGGCGAGCTGTTCCGCCTCGCGTTTCGATTTGCCCTCGGCGCTGACGCTGTCACCGTCGCCGGTGGTCAGTTCGATGGTAAATAACGGCGCGTGCGCCGGGCCTTCGCGCCCGACCATCTCGTATTTCGGTAACGGCTTGCCACGCCCCTGCAGCCATTCCTGCAATTGCGTCTTGGCATCCTGCGGCGGCTTGTTGGCTTCATCCAGAAGCGGCGTCCACAGCTTTTCAATAAAACGCCGTGCCGGTTCAAGACCACCATCAAGATAGAGTGCGGCAATCACCGCCTCCATGCAATCAGATAAAATCGCCGGGTTGGTATCAGCCCCGGCTGCCCGTTCACCCTTGGCCATCTGGATGTGTTCACCCAGTTTGATCTGCTCGGCCACACGAGCAAGGGTTTCACGGCGCACAAGTGCGACAAACCGCTTGGCCATCGCACCCTCGCGCTCGCGGCCAAAGCGGGTATAAAGCATTTCCGCAACGACAAGGCCCAGCACACGGTCGCCAAGGAACTCCAGGCGCTCGTTGCCGCCGCTCAGCATATCCTTGCCCTTGGCCGCACTACGATGGGTCAGTGCGATCCGCAGAAGGTCCGGGTCGGAAAAACCGTGATCAATCTCGGCGATCACCGGCGAGCCGTCGCTCATCAGTTAACCCCCTGAAACAGGCGATCATAGCGGATGCTGCCAAGATCATACACCGGCTGGGAGCTGTCCTTGGAATAGAACAGGAATTCCGCACGACCAACCAGGTTTTCAATCGGCACAAACCGGAAGCGCGACGGGAAGGCACGGCTATCGGCCGAATTGTCGCGGTTATCACCCATCATGAAGAAATGCCCTTCAGGCACGGTGAAGGCTTCGGTGTTGTCGCTCGGCCCCTGATCGCCAAACATCTCAAGGATGCGATGCACACGGCCATTGGGTAGCGTCTCGATATATTGCGGCACGGCCGCAGAACGCCCGCCACCATCGGTCAGGATGTAATCCTCGATGCGCTCGCGCTCGATCATCTTGTTATTGATGTAAAGGCGGCCTTCCTTGACCTGAACCGTATCACCCGGCAGGCCAATCACGCGCTTGATGTAATCCTGCGAGGTATCAGACGGCAGCTTGAAGACGACGACGTCGCCACGCTCCGGCTCGCTCTCGAACACGCGGCCCGGAATGATCGGCAGGCTGAACGGCATGCTGTGCTTCGAATATCCGTACGAGAATTTCGAAACAAACAGGTAATCGCCCACCAGCAAGGTCGGGATCATGGAGCCAGACGGAATATTGAACGGCTCAAAAGCAAAGGTCCGAACCATAAGTGCAATAACAATGGCCCAGAAAACGGTCTTCAAGGTGTCGAGCAAACCACCCGTTTTCTTCTTATGCACAAGCTTTTCCATTCCGTGTTCAACCAATCCATTTTTTTTGTCAATCTGCCGAAATCACCACGACCGCATTGGCCAGCGGATATTCGTCCGTCAGGGTCACATACACAGAGGCAGTTTTCCCATCCGGGGTCAATTCTTCCAGACGTGCTTTCGCACCTTCAATCAGGACCATATCGGGCTTGCCGCTGGGTTGATGTACCACACCCATGGTGTTGTGATAAACACCGCGGCGGAACCCCGTGCCCAGCGCCTTTGAACAGGCTTCCTTGGCGGCAAACGCCATCGCCAGCGAAGAAGCCGTCCGATGTGGCTTGCGTGTGGCACGCGCAATCTCGATATCGGTATAGACGCGCTTCATGAAACGCTCACCATGGCGTTCAAGAGCAGCCTCTATCCGACGGATATCGCATAAATCCGTGCCAATCCCAATGATCATTTACGCATAACCTGCTTGCGTGCGTGCTTCATCCATCAAACGGCGCATTTCAGCAATCGCCGCTTCAAGCCCGACAAACACCGCCTCACCAATCAGGAAGTGGCCGATATTAAGCTCGGCAATCTCCGGCATGGCGGCAATCGGCTTGACGGTTTCAAAGTTCAAACCATGTCCGGCATGAACTTCAAGCCCGATCCCTGCCCCATATTGCACAGCATGGCGGATACGGTCCAGTTCGCGCGCGCGTTCTTCCGGCGTTTCAGCATCGCAATAAGCCCCGGTATGGATTTCCACCACCGGCGCGCCAAGGCTTTTGGCCGCATCAAGCTGCGCTTCGGATGCCTCGATAAACAGCGATACGCGAATGCCCGCATTGCCAAGCTCGGAGACATAATGTTTCAGGTGATTGTGTCCACCAGCAACGTCAAGCCCGCCCTCGGTCGTGCGTTCCTCACGCTTTTCCGGGACAAGGCACACCGCATGCGGCTTGGTTTCAAGCGCGATGGCAAGCATCTCATCGGTCGCCGCCATCTCGAAATTCAACGGCAGATCAACTTCTTCGCGCAGTCTTTTCATGTCCGCATCGCGGATATGGCGGCGATCTTCGCGCAGGTGTGCGGTAATGCCATCTGCCCCCGCGGCCTTGGCAAGGGCTGCTGCACGCACCGGGTCGGGCAGCTCGCCGCCACGGGCATTTCGAATGGTCGCAACATGGTCAATATTGACCCCGAGGCGGAGCTTCGCACTCATGATCTTTCATCCTGCTTTTTGGTGGCGTGTTTTGCAGCCGTTCCGATCTTTTCCTTGGCACTTTCAAGCATGGGGCCCAGGCCATGGCGATCGGTCTTTTTCATACGGCGCAAGATGCGGTTATGGCGATAGATCACAACCGCGCGGCGGATCGGGAAGTAAAACAGCATCCAGACGACGATGGTTGTCGGAATACACCCGACCACCATCGGCCAGATGATATCAACAATACTGGCCCACAGAACGGCAAGCGATTGATGATCGGCCGGATCCCAGTTCCCGAAAATCAGCCCGCCGCCAACATAATTCAGGCCAAGAACAACAAATTCCCACAGCACGGCCATATCGAAATGCACCGCCGAGCTTGCTGAATGCGTTCCAAGGATCCAGTTGCCGCAGGTGTAAAGCCACAGCCAGATAAACGGGAATGTCCACGGATTGCCAACCACGGTTCCAAGGATCGACGCCACAACGTTGCTGCGCGTCAAAAGGCTGAGTAAGGCCGATATCACAAAATGGAAACCGATAAACGGCGAGAATGATACTGCCGCCCCGATGGCAAAACCCGATGCGATGCTATAGGGCGATCCGGGCAGACGGGCGACCCGATGGGCAAAATATTGCGACGAACGGCGCCAGCCACCCCGTGGCCAGACCACGTTGCGTACACGCTGGAAAGATGATGGTTTGATACGGCGCCGAAACATGCGGGGTCAGTTCTGGAACAAATCAGGTAACGCAATAAAAACTAGAGGCATATGCGTAAGTGCTGACTGCGCGCTTGGCAAGGCTTTTGCACCAAATTAACCTAAAAGGTGAAGGCGTTTACAGTCCGCGCTTACCCGCGCGCACGTTCAACCGCATTGACCACAGGGGTCGCACGCAAGGCGGCAATGATGTTGGTCAGATGTTTGACATCGACCACATCGATATCGATCAGCATTTCAAAGAAATCTGTCGTGCGGTTGGTAAAGCGCAGATTGGTGATATTGCCATGGTTCTTGGCAATCACGCTGGTGATCGAACTAAGTGCGCCCTGCTCATGCCCCACGGTCAATCCAAGACGGCCGATGAAGTGTTCCGGTTCGCCCTCATTGTCCCAACCGACATCAAGCCAGCGTTCCGGCTGCTCGGTGAAAGTTTCCAGCGTATCACAGTCAATCGTATGGATTGTAACGCCCTTGCCGGTTGTAACAATCCCGACAATCCGGTCACCCGGCAGCGGGTGACAGCAGCCGGCATAATGCACAGCCATGCCCGGAATAAGGCCCTTGATCGGGATGGCATGCTCGTGCTTGCGCGCCCGAACTTTATCAAGCGGCACGACTTTCCGCGCAGTTTCCTTGTCCTTGGTGCCCGGAAAGACCGCATGAACAACTTCGCGCCCGGTATGATGGCCTGCACCCACAAGGGTCAAAAGTGCCTCGACCGAGGGCTGCTTGAAAATCTTGAGAACCCCTTCAAGCGCCTTGTCGGAATAGTCATAGCCTTCCTGACGGAACGCCTTTTGCAAGATCGCCTTGCCAAGGTCCTTGTACTGGTCTTCCTGCTGCTGGCGGATGAAGCGGCGAATTCTTGCACGCGCTTTGCCGCTAACAACGAACCGTTCCCAGGTCGGATTCGGCGTTTGCGCCTTCGATGTAACGATCTCGACCTGATCACCGTTATTCAAAACGGTTCTGAGCGGCACCATTGCACCATTGACCTTGGCCCCGACACAGGTATCGCCAATGTGGGTATGGATCATATAGGCGAAATCAACCGGGGTCGCGCGCGCCGGAAGTGCGATCACATCGCCCTTCGGGCTAAAGCAGAACACCTGATCCTGGAACATCGCAAGCTTGGTATGTTCAAGGAATTCTTCCGGCTCGGACGCGTGTTCAAGAATATCCAAAAGGTCGCGCAGCCAGCGATACTGAACACCTTCTTTCTGCTCACCGGTCGGTGTTTCCTGTTTATAGGCCCAGTGGGCCGCCACACCATTTTCGTTGACCTCGTGCATCTGACGGGTTCGGATCTGGACCTCGATCCGGTGGTTTTCCGGGCCCAGCACCGTGGTATGGATCGACCGATAGCCGTTCGGCTTCGGCGTCGAGATGTAATCCTTGAACCGACCCGGCACGACTTTGTAATTTGCGTGCAGATAGCCCAGAACCTCGTAACATTGCGGCATGTCTTCGACGAGAACACGAAACGCCATGATGTCCGAGAGCTCACCAAAGGTGATGTTCTTGCGCTGCATCTTCTGCCAGATCGAATAAGGCCGCTTCTCACGCCCGTAAATATCGACCTTGAGCCCCTGTCGCGAAACAACATCGGTCAGTTCCGAAACAATCCGGCTGACAACGTTGTCGTCCTTCTGGCGCAGGAATTCCAGACGCGCCAAAATCGAATCCCTCGCTTCGGGATTGATATGCTGGAAGGCAAGATCTTCAAGCTCTTCCTTGATGTCATGCATACCGATGCGCTCGGCAAGCGGGGCATAAATCTCAAGCGTTTCAGCAGCGATCCGCACGCGCTTTTCAGGCTTGGAGATATAATGCAGCGTCCGCATGTTATGCAGACGGTCGGCCAGCTTCACCAGCAGCACGCGAATATCTTCGGACATCGCCAAAAGCAGCTTGCGGAAGTTTTCCGCCTGCTTGGAATCTGCTGATTTAAGTTCGATCTGGGTCAGCTTGGTCACACCATCGACCAGCTTCATGATGTTCGACCCGAAAAGCTTGGTGATCTCTTCGGGGGTCGCATCGGTATCTTCGATGGTGTCGTGCAGCAGCGCCGTGATGATCGTGTCGCAATCAAGCTTGTAGTTCGTCAGAATGCCTGCGACTTCGATCGGATGGGAAAAATACGGGTCACCGGATGCGCGCTTTTGCGAACCATGTTTCTGGGTTGCATAGACATAGGCCCGGTTCAGCGTGGTTTCACACGCGTCGGGGTCATATGCCTTAACCCGTTCAACAAGTTCGTATTGGCGCATCATTCAGGGGCGTCTCCGCAATTATCCAATGGGAACAGTCTGGGTCCCCATTTCTTAAGATAGTACGATCTGGACAAAAAAAAGCCACGGAAGATAAACACCGTGGCTCTTCTTTTGGAAAGGTTCAGATCAAAACCGGTCTGACCTTATTCTTCTTCCGACGGAGCAACTACACCAGCAGATGCGTCTTCAACGGCTTCGGCAACCAGTTTCGGACCGAAATCGTCTTCTGCTTCTTCCGGCTCGTCGGTTTCAACATGCCGCTGCAGACCCTGCACCATGCCATTGCGCAGATCGTCGAAATCAACCTTTACTTCGGCGATTTCGCGCAGCGCAACAACCGGGTTCTTGTCGTTGTCACGATCAATGGTCAGTTCTGCACCGGCCGAGATGTTCCGTGCACGCTGAGCAGCAAGCATTACAAGCTCAAAGCGGTTCGGAATCTTGTCAACGCAA
This sequence comes from Thalassospira sp. HJ, assembly GCF_000948415.1. Classification (GTDB taxonomy): domain Bacteria; phylum Pseudomonadota; class Alphaproteobacteria; order Rhodospirillales; family Thalassospiraceae; genus Thalassospira. Next base: position 18,037 of record NZ_JYII01000003.1, read on the forward strand.
TCTTCGACGGTAACGCGCGCCATAAATGTCTCCAGAAATACTTTTGGGGTGTCCAGACCGAGCTTTATAGCGCCGGATCACTTGTGTTGCAACAGCGAAACCACTCTTTCGATCAGGTTTTCTTGTGCTTTTTTTTCAGCTTTCCGCCTGTTTGCGAATCTGTTGATCCGCTGGCAGATCGGAAATCAGATCTTCGACATTGCGCGCCAGCACCGGATGGACCCAGTCCGCCACCACATCGCGTAGCGGCAACAACACAAATGCACGCTCGGCCATGCGCGGATGGGGCACCTGAATGCCGCCCTCTTCGCGCACCAGCTCCCGACCATAGGCAATAAGATCAAGGTCAATGACGCGTGCGGCATTGCGTTCGCGGCGCACACGGCCAAATTCGGCCTCGACTTCATGCAACCGCTCCAGAAGATCATGCGCTGAAAGATCGGTCGAAATCCGCGCAACGCCGTTCACGTACCAGGGCTGATCAGAAATCGGCACCGGTGCGGTTTCATAAAAGGATGACACCAGATCAATCGAAATATCGCCATTCTCGGCCAAACGACGCAGGGCGGCTTTCAATGTCTGTGCAGGCGCACCATATTCTTCGGTAGGCAAATTTGCACCGAAAGCAATCAGGATAGCGTCATCCGCGATCATGCTGGTGTCTGACGGTGAAGAATTGCGCACAAAGAAGACCTTCGGTTCGGTGTCTGGACGGCGAAACAAGTTCGGAAAGACGGCATATCTAAGGGAGCCATCATACTCTGTCCACGATATTTTCGCCTTTCTTTGTCCCGCAGGCCACGGTAAAGATTGAAGGTCTGTTTTTAAAAAGTTCCGTTTTTAAGGAACTCCGATAATTAAATTTGATGTTTGAGGAATTTAACGATGATTTTTTACCCGCAGGAACGCATCGGGTTGTTTATTGACGGCTCGAACCTTTATGCCGCCGCCCGCGCCCTTGGTTTTGACATTGATTACAAACGCCTTCTGGAACTGTTTTCCCAAAAAGGTCAGCTTATCCGGGCCTTCTATTACACAGCCCTCATCGAGGATCAGGAATATTCCCCCATCCGCCCGCTTGTCGACTGGCTGGACTATAACGGCTACACCATGGTCACCAAACCGACCAAGGAATTCACCGATGCCGCCGGTCGCCGCAAGATCAAGGGCAACATGGATATCGAGTTGGCAATTGACGTCATGGAAATGGCGCAACACCTTGATCATGTTGTTATTTTCTCGGGCGATGGCGATTTCCGCCGTCTGGTCGATGCCATCCAGCGCAAGGGTGTTCGCGTCACGGTCGTCTCGACGGTCAAATCCAACCCGCCGATGGTGGCCGATGAACTGCGCCGTCAGGCCGATAACTTCATCGAACTGACCGAACTTGAAGGCACCATCGCGCGCAAGGTTCAGCAACGCCGCGATGACGATCATCCCGAACTCGACGATCACCCGGAACATCCGGATCTCGACGAATTCGATTACGATTGATCGACTGACCGCGTCGCCCATCACCCTGCCCTGATCACCACCGGTCACAGCCCGCACTGTGACCGGCAAAAAGTCAGACATGCCATGACCGCCTATCAGCAACCCGATATCGATTGTCAGCTTTGCCCGCGTCTTGTCGAATTCCGGCGCAAAAATCAGGAAAAGTTTCCCGACTTTTATAACGGCCCCGTGCGTCCGTTTGGCCCGCTTGATGCGCGCCTTCTGATTGTCGGTCTTGCACCGGGGCTTAAGGGGGCAAATGCCACCGGCCGCCCGTTTACCGGCGACTATGCTGGTGACCTTCTTTATGACACGCTGAAAAAGTTCGGCTTTGCCACCGGCACCTACGCCAAACGTCCCGATGACGGGCTGGAACTGGTTGATTGTCGCATCACCAACGCGGTCAAATGTGTGCCGCCGGAAAACAAGCCAACCGGGCCCGAAGCCAATACCTGCCGCCCGTTTCTGATCAGTGAATTTGATGCGATGAAGAACCTCTCAGCCATCTTGTGCCTTGGTCAGGTCGCCCATCAGGCCATGCTGCGCACCTTCGGGCTTAAGCTGTCATCGCTGAAATTTGGCCACGGCGCATCACACAAGATGGAAAATGGCATCACTTTGTTTGATAGCTATCACTGTTCGCGCTACAACACCCAGACCTATCGCCTGACGCCAGAGATGTTTGAAAACGTCTTTGCCGGAATTCGCGCACATCTGGACGGTTAATTTGCCTGATACATCGCCTATGCCCGAGCCCATGTCTGACCTGCTCGACCGACCTGCACAACGTCAGCCAATTGACGTGCTGCAAGAAGTCTTCGGCTATGACAGCTTTCGCGGCCAACAGGCAGAAATCATTGATCATGTTATCGCAGGCAACGACGCACTCGTCCTGATGCCGACCGGCGGCGGCAAGTCACTTTGCTATCAGGTCCCTGCCCTTTGCCGTCCGGGAACGGCGGTTGTCGTATCACCGCTGATTGCATTGATGAAGGATCAGGTCGATGCGCTGAACCAGCTGGGTGTGAAGGCCGCCTTTATCAATTCGACCCTCGCCCCCGATGCCGCGCGCGAAATCGAAACGCGTGCCGTTGATGGCGATATTGATCTGCTTTATGTCGCCCCGGAACGCTTTGCCTCTGACCGGTTCCTGAATTTGCTGGACCGGATCAGCATTTCACTGTTTGCCATTGATGAAGCCCACTGCGTATCACAATGGGGCCATGATTTCCGCCCGGAATATCGTCGTCTTGATCTGCTGCCAACCCGCTTTTCGCATGTTCCGCGCATCGCACTGACCGCAACGGCCGATACGCCTACCCGCAAAGACATTGCCGAAAACCTCCATCTGACCGATGCCCAATGCTTTATTACCGGTTTTGATCGCCCGAATATCACCTATCGCATCGAAACCAAGGGCAATGCCAAGCAGCGCCTGCTGTCGTTCCTCAACCGTGAACATGCCGAAGATGCTGGCATTGTTTACTGCCTGTCGCGACGCAAAACCGAAGATGTCGCGCAATGGCTTTCCGATAATGGCCGTCCGGCACTCCCCTATCACGCTGGCCTGACACAGGAAACGCGCCAACTACATCAGGACCGCTTCCTGCGCGAAGACGGCCTGATCATTTGCGCGACCGTCGCCTTTGGCATGGGAATCGACAAACCCAACGTGCGTTTTGTCGCCCATCTCAACCTGCCCAAAAGCATGGAAGCCTATTATCAGGAAACCGGTCGTGCCGGGCGTGATGGCCTGCCCGCCAATGCCTGGATGAATTACGATCTCTCTGACATCGTTTCAATCCGCAGCATGGTCGCAAGTTCCGAGGCACCCGAGGCACAAAAACGCATTGAATCGCGCAAGCTCGATGCGTTGGTCGGCTTGGCCGAAACCACCAAATGCCGCCGTCAGGTGATCCTGTCCTATTTCGGCGACGATCAGCATCAACCTTGCGGAAACTGCGACACCTGCCTTGAGCCGGTCGACACCTGGGATGCAACACAGGCATCGCGCAAGGCACTTTCGGCGGTCTATCGCACCGGTCAACGCTTTGGCCCGGCACATGTCATCGAAGTCCTGATGGGCCGTAAAACCGAAAAAATCCGCCAGAACGGACATGACAAGCTGTCGGTCTATGCGATTGGCAAGGATATCGCCCAGCCACAATGGCGATCCGTATTTCGCCAACTCCTTGCCATGGGCTACCTTCAGGTCGATGTCGAAGGCCATGGTGGCGTTTACCTGACCGAGGAATCCCGACCGGTTCTGCGCGGTGAGAAAGTCGTCGAAATGCGCAAGGATCCCGGCGAAAGCAAGCGCGCGATGACCAAGCGCCTGCGCGATTTCGATACCGAATTCGAAAACGAAGAAGACCGCGATCTTTGGGAACGCCTGCGCACCCTGCGTCGCGAACTGGCCACCAGCCAGAACGTCCCGCCCTATGTGATCTTTAGCGACCGCACACTTTGGGAAATGGTACGTTTCAAGCCCCGCACCCTTGAAGACATGGCGTCCATCAACGGTGTCGGCGTCAAGAAGCTTGATCAGTACGGATTGGCATTTCTCGATGTCATGGACGGACGGCGGTAGACCGCCGTCCTGTCAGATGTTCCGGCAGTGCCACCTGACTTAGAGGCTTGCGCGAATGGCGCTGACAATTTCCTCGTCTTCCGGCTTGGTCCGGCTATCAAAGCTTTGAACAAGCTCGCCGTCACGGCCAATCAGATATTTGTGGAAATTCCATTGCGGAGCATTGTCCGCGCCCAGTTCCTGCTCCGCCCACTTATAGAACGGATGCGCATCCGGGCCTTTGACCGTGGTTTTTGATGTCAGCGGGAAGTCGACATCAAAATTGACCTCGCAGAAATCAAGGATATCGGCATCCTCGCTATATTCCTGCCCGCCGAAATCAGCCGACGGCACGCCAAGGACAACAAGCCCTTCGTCGCGGTAATCTTCCCACAGTTTTTGCAGGCCCGTATATTGGGGCGTAAACCCGCACATCGAGGCGGTATTTACCAGCAGAACGACCTTGTCGTTATACTCTGAAAGATGGATTTCACCGGCATCAATCGCCGGGAAAGAAAAATCATATGCCGATGGTGCATCATCCGATGCCATTGTCTCCCTCCAGGACAAACTCGCGACAAAAACAGTAAAGACAGAGAATACAACGAATTGAAGGCATTTTCCATTCCATCGATTAATCTGTGTCATATCGCTCCTCCGTCCATGGGTCGGCATTGTTATGATAACCACGCTCTTCCCAGAAACCCGGGCGGTCATCCCGCGCAAAAGTGATCTTGCGCACCCACTTTGCACTCTTCCAGAAATAAAGCTTCGGGATCACAACGCGCAGCGGCCCGCCATGCTCTTCGCTCAGAGGCTCACCCTCCCAATGATGGGCCAACAACACATCATCATCAAGAAACTGCTCAATCCGCACATTGGTCGTGTAACCATCATGGGCGGTAAACAACACATGGCGCGCAGCCGGTAATGGACCGACCATTTCTGCCAAGGTTGTTGCCAAAACGCCCTGCCAGTGATTGTCATAGCGCGACCAGCTGGTCACACAGTGAATATCGTTCTTTGCGGTGACATGCGGCAGATCAAGCAGATCGGAAAAGCTCAATGTCATGGGCTTTTTGACCTGCCCGTTGATTTCAAGCTGATAGTCATCGGCTGTGACATGCGGCGTGATACCCAAATCAAGCACTGGCCAATCGGTGACAAGGCGCTGGCCCGGCGGCAACCGGTTTTCGCGCGCAGTGTCCGGCGCACCCGTCATCAGGCGCCCGTCTTCGGCCCATTTGCGTTTGGCCGCAATCAGCTTGTCCTTGATCTTGCCTGAAAAGCTTTCTGTCACCGGGGTATCCTTTGTTGCCAAACCTTGGCTTTACCAGTCTTGATACGAAAAATGGCGCCAACATGTTCACCATGTCCGCGCCATTTAATCTCTTTTCCCAAGGCCTCAGCAAATCACATCGCTGCGACCGATATCCCAATCAGCCATGATCGCGCAGGATGCGTGCCTTGTCGCGCTGCCAATCGCGTTCCTTGACGGTTTCGCGTTTGTCGGCCTTCTTCTTGCCCTCGGCAATGGCGAGTTCAAGTTTCGCAATACCGCGTTCATTGAAATACAGTTTGACCGGAACAAGGGTGAAACCCTTCTTGTTCAGGGCATCATGCATCTTGCTGATTTCGCGCTTGTGCAAAAGCAATTTGCGCGGACGGCGTTCTTCGTGACCGAACGGCATTTTGCTTTGATATTCAGGAATATAGGCGTTGATCAGCCACACTTCGCCGTTCTTCGCTTCGGCGTAGGACTCCTGAATGTTGCCCTTGCCGTCGCGCAGCGATTTGACTTCAGTACCGCGCAGGGCGATACCCGCTTCAAACGTTTCCGTCAGGAAAAAGTCAAAGCGGGCCCGCCTGTTCTGCGCGACAACCTTGTTGGTACTTGTTTCTTTCTTGGGTGCCATAAGACGCTTGTTATCGCTTAATGGCCGAGAATACCGGCATTTTTGAGCGCGGTTTCGACCTTGCGTTTTGTTTCTTCGGCTATCTCGACCATCGGCAGGCGCATATGGCTGCCGCACAGACCAAGAAGCTCGGCGGCGTATTTCACCGGTCCGGGGCTGGATTCACAGAACATCGCCTTGTGAACCGGCATCAGTCGATAATTCAACTCCTGAGCCTTGGAAATGTTCCCCGCAGCCCAGGCCGCATGCAGATCAGCGCAAAGTTTCGGTGCGATGTTCGACGTCACCGAAATACAGCCGTGACCACCCTGTGCCAGGAACGGAACGATCGTGCCGTCTTCACCCGACAGCTGGCAGAAATCCGCACCTGCTGCCAAACGGGTCAGTGCCGGACGCTCCAGATCACTGGTGGCATCTTTCACACCAACAATGCGCGGCAATTTCGCCAGTTCCGCCATGGTGTCGACATTCATGTCGACGATCGAACGGCCCGGAATGTTGTAAATCACAATCGGGATATCGGTCGCGTCGTGAATGGCTTTGTAATGCGCATACAGCCCCTTCTGGGTCGGCTTGTTGTAATACGGTGTCACAACAAGTGCGGCATCCGCACCGGCATTCTGCGCATGGCGGGTCAGCGACAAGGCTTCTGCGGTCGAATTCGAACCGGTACCGGCGATTACCGGACCACGGCCCTTGGCAACTTCAAGTGCCAGTTCGACAACGCGATGATGCTCGGCATGGCTAAGGGTCGGAGATTCACCAGTGGTTCCGACTGGCACAACACCAGTCGTGCCCTGTTTAAGCTGCCAATCCACAAAAGACTGGAACGCCTTTTCATCAATCGCACCATCTTTCGTGAATGGCGTGATCAAAGCTGTGATTGAACCCTTAAACATAGAGATCTCCAAATTCGGGATATATTGAAAGCGGTCGCGAAAATAGCCGCTGTTGGGGTTTCCCGCAAGCACTGTATACGATAATCCGGGCGATCCGGGACGATGGGCAAAAATTCCCGTCAGGACTGTTTGGCTTTTATCGATTTCACTGCCATAATGCCCGGCTCGAGAGAGCATTCGTTGCCGTAAGGCACAAGGGGAACATCACATGGCGCAAGCGTCTTTCCGCAAGATCTCGGTCTGCGCATTGGCACTGGGCTTATCGATACTGATACCAGGTAGTTATCAGGTGCAGGCCGCAACGAATGAAGACAGTGTTCTTCACACGCAGCCGCCCTCACCGCTTTATTCTGCTGTCAGTCGTGCCCGTCTGAACGCGTTTCTGGACGCTGTTGAAGACGGCAAGACCGATACCTTCAAGCAACTCCTGACCAACTTTGATGATCCCCTGCTGCAAAAGGCAGCGGAATGGATGCTGCTGACCGCGCCCAATTCCGATCACAGCTTCGAAGAAATCACCGCCTTCATTGACGCCCATCCGAAATGGCCCAGTCAGGCGCTGCTCCGTCAGCGCGCCGAAGAAGCCATGACCGATGCCGTGCCCGATGAAGAAATCCTTGCATGGTTCAAACGTTCTGCCCCCGTCACCGCCGATGGTGCAACCCGCCAGATAAAGGCGTTGCTTGGTGCTGGTCAGGAGTCTGCGGCCATAGCGCTGATACGCCACAGCTGGATTAACGAGAATTTCGGTCGCGGTCAGGAACGCCGCTTCCTGGATCGTTACGGCGAATATATTGATGAAGAAACCCACGAACAGCGTCTTGATCGCCTGTTGTGGGAAGGTCGCCTGACGACGGCTGCGCGCATGATGAAATATGTCAGCGACGATTACCGTCGTCTGGCCGAAGCCCGCGCGTCGCTGCGTGCCATGCGTGGTGGTGTTGATGGTGCGATTAATCGCGTACCGGAAAAATACGTTGATGATCCCGGCCTGATTTACGAACGCGTCCGCTGGCGCCGTAAAAAGGACCGCGATCAGGATGCCCGCGACCTTTTGCTCTCGCAGGCCAATGACCTCGCCTATATTTCGATCCGTCCGCAATACTGGTGGCTGGAAAAGGCCATTCTGGCCCGCCGCGCCCTGCAAAAGGGCCATATCACCGATGCCTATCGCCTTGTTGCCAACCATGGTCAGGTTGATGCCGGCGATATCGCCGAGGCCGAATGGTATGCAGGCTGGATCGCGCTGGAATTCCTCGGTGATGCCGACATCGCGCTGACCCACTTCCAGAACCTCTATGACGTGGTGCAATACCCGATCAGTCTGGCGCGTGGCGCCTATTGGGCCGGGCGCGCCAATGAGAAGCTTGGCGATGAAAAACGCGCCAAGGAATGGTACACAATTGCTGCCGACCACGCCCACACCTTCTATGGACAGCTTGCCATCGACCGTCTCGGCACAAAACCATCCTATTCCGTCGAACAACCGGTTCCGACACCGGAACAGCGTGCCGAGTTCGAGGCACAGGAACTGACCCAGGTCGTGCGCAAGCTTGGCGAAATGGGGCTTGGCAACATCATCCGTCCGTTCATCATGGCGCTCGTTTATGAGCATGATGAGCCGGAATACCTTGCCATGGCGACCGATCTGGCGCGTGAATATGGCCGCACCGACCTTGGTATCCTTGCTGCCAAACGCAGCATCCGTACCGGCAGTGGCTATCTTGATGCCGCCTACCCGATCCATGAACAGGTTCCGCTTGGCCGGGCACCCGATCCGGCACTGGTGCATGCCATCATGCGTCAGGAAAGTCTGTTTAACCCGCAGGCGATTTCGTCTGCTGGTGCGCGTGGTCTGATGCAGCTGATGCCCGCCACGGCCAAACGCATGGCGCAGTCACTCAAACTCGATTACGACACCGACCGTTTGACCGAGGACCCGTCCTTTAACATCGCGGTTGGTCGTGCCTATATCCGGCGGTTGCTGGACCGCTGGGATGGTCAGGAAGTCCTGACAATCGCCAGCTACAATGCCGGTCCGACCCGGGTGCGCCAATGGATCAACGAATATGGTGATCCGCGCGATCCCGAGGTTGATCTGGTCGACTGGATCGAAATGATCCCCTATAGCGAGACCCGAAATTACGTTCAGCGCGTAATGGAAGGAACTTATGTCTATCGCCGGCGTTTTGCCCGGGACGAGATCGCAATGGGTCAAGGCGACGCCGAATAACGTGGCTTCAGGGGGCTCTGTCTTGGGCACCCTGATTTGCGCTTGCGCGCAATCACCCCATATTTGATCAACACTGCTTGTCAGAAGAGGTCAGCAATATGTCCGATAATGCACTGTCTTCCTGCCGTGCTTTTGTTTTCGATGCCTATGGCACCCTGTTTGACGTTGGATCGGCCGTCGCCAAGCTGCGCGACAGTGTCGGTGACGAGGCAGACCGCCTGTCATCGCTCTGGCGTCAGAAACAGCTGGAATATACCTGGCTGCGCAGCCTGATGGGCGATTTTGCCGATTTCTGGACGGTGACCGGGGATGCACTTGATTACGCGCTTGATCAGATTGGCAAAAGGGACCCGGTCCTGCGTGCCAAGCTGATGGAAACCTATCTGTCGCTTGATACTTTCCCGGAAGTGGTCGAAACCCTGAAATCGCTGAAAGATCAGGGACACAAGCTTGCCATCCTGTCCAACGGTGCCAAGCACATGCTGATCTCGGCGGCGAAGACATCCGGCATCCTGACGCTGTTTGATCACATCATCTGTGTTGATGATCTCAAAACCTACAAGCCGCATCCGGATGTCTATCAGCTCGCTGTCGACAAGCTTGAAGTCGAACCGGCCGAGATTTCCTTCCAGTCGTCAAACGGCTGGGATATTGCCGGTGCCGGTCATTTCGGTTTCCGCACCGCTTGGATCAACCGGGCACACAATCCGGCCGAACGCCTGTCACACAGCGCAGATGTGGTTCTGAACGGCCTGGATGAATTGCTGCCACTGGTTGGCGAACCGCAAAAGGCTTGATCGGCACATACCCACAAAGAAAAAGGCAGGTTCCGAATTTGGAACCTGCCTTTTTTTGTTTCTGCATCCGATTGGTGAAATGGCCGGACCCGCCATTCAAAACCGGAAGAAATCACTTAAGCGATTATTTGTTTTCTTTCTTCACGTTGGCGGCAACCACCTGGCCCGCCTGAATAACCGTCAGACCGCCTTCTTCCACACCTTCGATGCGGCGGCAATGGCCTTCGATATGTGCGCCTGGCTCGATCGACAGGCTTTCATGAAGAATGTCACCGATCATGCGCGCGGTATCGGAAAGAGATACATCCTTTGCACGGACCTGACCGATAACGGTGCCGCAAATGCGAATTTTCTCGGCAACGATTTCGCCGCGGACTTCGCCGCTTTGGCCGATCGTCAGGGTCCGGGTGCGAATATCGCCATTGACCGAACCATCCACCTGAACATCGGATTCCGAAATCAGATCACCGGTAACACGGAGATCAGCATTGATGACCGACAGGCCACCCTTTTTCTCAGCAGTCGTGTTGCCGCTGCTTTTATTCGTCGTTTGTGTCGTCTTGCTCGCTTTTGAAAACATAACGTCCCGCCTCAATAAATTTCACAGGATTGACCGGCTTATCATGAACCCGAACTTCGTAGTGCACATGGCTACCGGTGCTTCGTCCGGTACTGCCCATCAGCGCTATTTCGTCCTGGTACTGCACTTCGTCGCCCTTCTTTACGAGGACCTTGTAAAGGTGGCCATAACGGGTGTGGATACCATTCCCATGGTCGATTTCGACCATCTTCCCGTATTTGCCACTCCATCCCGCATGCACCACTTTACCCGGTGCTGTTGCAAGAATTGGTGTCTTGATCGGTCCGGCAAGATCAACACCGGAATGAAAAGCCCAGCGACCATTGATCGGGTCTTTCCGTTTACCGAACGAGCTCGATAGATAGTATTTCGCCGCCGGTTCCCCGATTGGCGTCTTCTTTATCCTGTCATGCAGATTGGCCAGATGATCCATGCGATCATTAAGCGCCACTGCCGTATTGACAAATTCTTCGTCCTGCGGGTGCTCGGGCTCAAAGGCCACGAACGGGCCACCAACGCCCGGCTGCTGCGGTTTCATCGGCGGCAGGATGAAGGCTTCCGGCTGCAGGCCGGTCATCTCAAGCACATTCTCAAGTTCGAGAATGGTGCTATCTGCCGTCTGGGCAACGCGCTGCATCGCCTGCTGCTGGATCGAATGCAGATCCGCAATACGCTGACGCGCTTCGCTTAGCTCACCCTGAAGCTTTTTGGAACGCTGCAACGCCTGATCGCGCTCGCGCATGACCCGCGACATCACGGTCTCAACAGTTTCAAGCTCATCGCGCAGTGCAAGGTTGCGGTTGGTAATCCCGTCAATCTGCCCCTGCAGCGCATTCATCTGGTTATCCATCGATGTGCGAATGGCTGAAATCTGGACTTTCTCCTTCTCGCTGGTCGCAAGTTTGGAGGTATAATCCTGGACCCGCGCCTGAAGCTGCAGGTTCTTCTCAGCCATCGACAACAGATTGCGATGGGTGTCTTCCATCTGGGCGGTAATCTCGCCAAACCGGCGCTGGCTTTCGGTTACACGGGCAATCAGACGGTTATAGGAAAGCTCGCTTCTGAAAAGCTGCTCTTCACGCATTGCAAGACGCTGATCAAGGTACCAGCTATAACCTGTAACGCCGACCGTCCAGGTAATAACTGCGGCCCCAAAAGAGGCCAACGCGACCTGCGCGTATTTTCCAAGCCGAAGCTGGTAAACAGAATCATTTGACCGGATAAGCAATTGCCGATCCGGAAACCATTTATCCACCAACCGACGAATGCGTTCAAACGCCGACATATTCAGTGTCTAACCCCTAGTTGCCCGTATGCACGTCCGGTTTGCCCGGTTGTGAAGAGTTTCTTTGACCCCGCCAGAGACTTTTTTGTCTTTTCTTTACGCTACCTTTAACTCGGCCTCCAAGCAAGCATGTTAACACATCCTTAATTGCAAAATTTTCACATAGCAGCCCGACCCTGTGATAGGTATCACCATCTTTCACATCATATGCGTTTGCTGCAAATGGCCTTTTCCCGATTTCTGATCACATTCGCTGCCACCTGGTGCTATAGCGGCAAAAGCCCGAAAGCCCCCGGCACAGCCGGATCATTTGCCGCCCTGCCCTTTGGTTGGCTGATCTGGGCGTATGGTGGCAACACTGCGCTGATTCTTGCCAGCATCGCGGTTTTTGCCATCGGGATCTGGGTCGCCCATCTTTACAGCCATATGCTTGGCATTCATGACGCCGGTGAAATCGTGATTGATGAGGTCGTCGGTCAATGGATGTGCCTGCTTGTTGTGCCACTCGCCGGTGTCTGGATGGATGTCGCATGGCTCTTCATCGCCTTTGTGGCATTCCGAATATTTGACGTGATCAAGCCCTGGCCGATACGCTGGGTAGACCGTCGGGTTGGTGGCGGCTTTGGCATCATGTTTGATGATGTGCTGGCCGGCGTCTTTGCCATGATTTCGCTGGTCATCATTGTTCACCTGACCGTGGGATGAGCCTGATGATGAATGATACCGACCTTCTAAACGCTGCAAGCGCCCTGATCGCCAAGTGCAAGGCCAAGGGCGAAATGATCGCAACGGCCGAATCCTGTACCGGTGGCCTGATCACCGGCACGCTGACCGGCGTTGATGGCAGTTCATCGGTCGTCGATTGCGGCTTTGTCACCTATTCGAACGAAGCCAAGCACAGCCTGATTGGTGTCGGCAACGACCTGCTGGCGGAATTCGGCGCTGTCTCGGAACCGGTGGCGCGCGCTATGTGCGAGGGCGCACTCGATCGTGCCCCCAATGCCACCATCGCCGTCTCTGTTACCGGTATTGCCGGTCCGGGCGGCGGCACGGATACCAAGCCTGTCGGGTTGGTTCATTTCGGCTGTGCGGCCAAGGGACGGGACACCATCACGACCCATGTCGTGTTTCCCGGTGATCGCCATGCTGTGCGCAAGGCAACCGTCCTAAGAGCATTCGCTTTGATTGAGGAAATTCTGGGCTGATCAGCCCTGATTTTTCGGGTCCGGCAATGTCGGCGTGCCGTAAACTTCGCGTGCGCGGGTTTCAAACGCGCCGACCATCAGCTTGACGGCCTCGTTAAACACGACACCGATCATTTTCTGCAACAGGGCTGAGCGGAACTCGAAATCGACAAAGAAATCAAGCCAGGTGCCGCCGTCTTCATCCTCTTCAAACACCCAGTGATTATTGAGGTACTTGAACGGCCCCTGCAGATATTCTACATCGACCCGATCCGGGCGCTGCAGGGTGACCTTGGATGTATATTTCTCGCGAAACATCTTAAACCCGATCACCAGATCAGCCTGAAGCACATTCCCATCGCGCTTGCGCACGCGTGATGCGACACACCACGGCAGAAATTCCGAGTAGGAATCGATATCCGCGACGAGATCAAAGAGTTGTTCCGGCGTATAGGGCAGTTTCCTGCGCTCTGCATGCGTCGGCACTCGATATCTCCCCTGATCGTCGTGGTCTGCGGTAAAACTGCTAAGCGGATTACTGTGCCGCGGTCACGGCCTGCTCTGCCTTGGCTTTGGCTGCTTCTGCGGCGGCAAGCTTCTTCTCACGTGCTTCGCGCAACTGTTCAAAGTCGCGGTCCGCGTGATAGCTCGACCGCGTCAGCGGCGTTGCCGAAACCATCAGGAAACCCTTGCCACGCGCCATCGATGCATAATCGTTAAATTCGTCAGGCGTGACGAATTTGTGCACCGGTTCGTGCTTAAGGGTCGGCTGCAGATACTGGCCAATCGTCAGGAAGTCGACATCTGCAACACGCAGATCATCCATCACCTGTGCCAGTTCCTTGCGCTCTTCGCCCAGACCGACCATCAGGCCGGATTTGGTGAAGATCGTCGGGTCAATCTGTTTGACCCGGTCCAGAATGCGCAGCGACTGATAGTAACGTGCGCCCGGACGGATGTTGGTATAAAGCCGCGGAACCGTTTCAAGGTTGTGGTTGAACACATCCGGACGGGCCTTGGCAACGATTTCGACCGCACCGGGCTTGTCACGGAAGTCCGGGGTCAGGATTTCAATCGTCGTTTCCGGCGACTTGTGACGGATCGCTTCAATCACGCGGGCAAAATGCGCGGCCCCGCCATCGGCCAGATCATCACGGTCAACCGAGGTGATCACAACATGCTTGAGCTGCATGTCAGCAACCGCCATCGCCAAGTTTTCCGGCTCGAACGGATCAAGCGCGTTCGGCATGCCGGTCTTGACGTTGCAGAACGAACAGGCACGCGTGCAGGTGTCGCCCATGATCATGAAGGATGCGTGTTTTTTCTGCCAGCATTCGCCGATATTCGGGCATGCGGCTTCTTCACACACGGTATGAAGGTTCAGGCCACGCGCAAGGTCGCGGGTTTCCTGATAGCCCTTGGAGGTCGGAGCCTTGACCCTGATCCAGGACGGTTTGCGCCCCGATGGGCGATCTGGCCGTTTCTGTTTTTCCGGGTGACGAACTGTTTTCTGTTCGCTGGGCGCCGTCGACATAGAGTTACCTCCGAAGGATTGGACGGGCGGCAATTTGCCGCCACGCCGCGCATTTGTCAAACCGACATTCGTCAAAAGTGATCATACCGGGCATGTCTGCCCGGCACGACACAATGTCTCAAGCTTTAGAAGTGGATCGCACGGCCATAGGCGTCAAGGACCGACTCATGCATCATTTCCGAAAGCGTCGGATGCGGGAAGACCGTATGCATCAGATCTTCCTCGGTCGTTTCAAGACCCATCGCAACCACAAAGCCCTGGATCAGCTCGGTCACTTCGGCACCAACCATGTGCGCGCCAAGCAATTCACCGGTCTTGGCATCAAACACGGTTTTCACCAGACCTTCGGCCTCGCCAAGGGCAACCGCCTTGCCATTGCCGATGAACGGGAACTTGCCAACCTTGACTTCATAGCCGGCATCTTTCGCCTTGGCTTCGGTCAGGCCAACACTTGCGACCTGCGGATGGCAATAGGTGCAACCCGGGATCTTGCGCGGATCAAGCGGATGAACGCCTTTGACACCGGCAATCTTTTCAATGCAGATCACGCCTTCATGCTCTGCCTTGTGGGCCAGCATCGGCGGGCCTGCAACGTCACCAATGGCGTAAATGCCCGGCTCTGCGGTTGCCGAATATTCATCGGTGCCAATCACGTTGCGATCAACCTTGACCTTGGTGGTTTCAAGACCAAGACCCTCGGTATTGCCAATGACGCCAACTGCGGAAATCACGCGATCAACGGTGAGTTCCTGCTTCTTGCCGTCCTTGGTTTCAACCGTGACGACAACATTGTCGGCATTGCGCTTGAGATTGGCGACCTTGGCTTCGGTCAGAATCTTCATCCCGTCCTTGGTCATCATCTTCTGTGCAAGGCCGGCGACTTCCTTGTCCTCGACCGGCATGATCTGCGGCATGATTTCAACCACGGTCACATCGGCACCCATGGTGTGATAGAAGCTGGCAAATTCGATGCCGATGGCACCGGAACCGACCACAACAAGGCTTTTGGGCATCTTGTCCGGCGTCATCGCCTTCTTGTAATCCCAAACCACCTTGCCATCGGCCTCAAGCCCCGGAAGCGAGCGTGCACGCGCACCGGTCGCAATGATGTAATTCTTGGCGGTATAGGTGCCCTTGTCCTTGCCTTCGACCACGATCTTTTTCGGGCCGTCGAACTTGGCTTCACCCGTGATCACGGTGACCTTGTTCTTTTTGAGCAAATGACCAACACCACCCGCCAGCTGCTTGGACACACCACGCGAACGCTGGATCACGGCATCAAGGTCAAAGGCCGGCTTTTCGCACGAAAGGCCATAATCCTTTGCATGATGCATGTTGCGATAAACTTCCGCCGAACGCAGCAGCGCCTTGGTCGGGATACAGCCCCAGTTCAGGCAAATGCCACCAACATGTTCACGCTCGACAACAGCCGTTTTCAGGCCAAGCTGGGCCGCACGGATTGCGGTTACATAACCACCCGGGCCAGCACCAATCACGATTACGTCGAAATTGCTATCCGCCATCGTAGGATCTCCTTTGCCTGCCCATTAATGGTCACAGGTCTTGAAATTCAAATGCTTGCGGGGACTTGTTAAAGCCCCCGCGCAACTTTGGACCCTCAGAGCAGCATGCTCAGCGGATCTTCAATAAGCTTTTTGAATTCGGCCATGAACTCTGCACCGACCGCGCCGTCGACCGCACGGTGGTCAACAGAAAGGGTGCAGCTCATGACAGTGGCGATTGCCAGCGCGCCGTCCTTGACGACCGGACGCTGTTCACCCGCACCAACGGCCAGGATGCAGCCCTGCGGCGGGTTAATGATCGCGGAGAATTCCTTGATACCGAACATGCCAAGGTTGGATACAGAGAACGTCCCACCCTGATAATCTTCCGGCATCAGTTTGCCGTCGCGTGCCTTGCCAGCCAGCGTCTTCATCTCGGTCGAGATTTCCGCAAGGCCTTTGGACCCAGCATCACGAACCACAGGCGTGATCAGGCCACCTTCGATGGCAACCGCCACCGAGATATCCTGTTTCTTGCACTGAAGGGTCGCCTTGTCGGTCCAGATGGAGTTCGCAGCCGGAACCTTTTTCAGTGCCAGCGAAACCGCACGGATGATGAAGTCATTGACCGAAATCTTGACACCCTCGCCCGCCTTTTCATTCAGCTGCTTGCGGGTTGCCAACAGATTGTCGAGTTCGCAATCCACCGTCAGATAGAAATGCGGAACCTGCTGCTTGGACTCGGTCAGGCGACGCGCGATGGTTTTGCGCATGCCGCTGTTCGGAATTTCTTCGTATTCCGGAAGACCGGTAAGATCCGGGTTCCAGCCAGATGCGGCCGGTGCAGAAGCTGCTGCCGGTGCGGCATCGGATTTCTTGTCCTCGGACGCGGCTGATTTCTCTGCCGGTTTGGACGACATTGCGGCTTCCACGTCACGTTTGACGATACGACCACGCGGGCCCGAACCGGAAACGCCGGAAAGCTCAACACCTTCATTCGCAGCAATACGACGCGCAAGCGGGCTTGCCTTGATACGCTCGCCACCGGAAACCGGTGCAGCCGGGGCCGGCTTGTCGCCACCCGATGCTGCCGGTGCTTTTTCCTCTTTGGCATCGCTTGCGGTCGGGGCGCTGTCGCCACCACCCGTGCTTGCTGCCGAGGTATCCGCACCTTCAAGCGCGCTTTCGTCTTCGTCTTCTTCCAAAAGCAATGCGATGACTTCGTTCACCGCAACATTTTCACTGCCTTCGGAAACAAGGATTTTACCGATTTTGCCTTCGTCGACAGCTTCGACTTCCATGGTGGCTTTATCGGTTTCGATTTCGGCGATGACGTCACCCGACTCAACGGTGTCGCCTTCCTTGACGTGCCATTTCGCCAAGGTGCCTTCGGTCATGGTCGGCGACAGGGCCGGCATCAATACTTTTACAGGCATGAACGCATTCTCCCGGTAACGGGGCGGCGCGGTTTGACCCGCGACCTGCCCCTGTCCGTCTTACTTAGCGATAGCAAACGGCCTTGGCCGCGGCGACGATGTGGCTGTCCTGCGGAAGCGCAAGCGCCTCCAGGTTGGCAGCATACGGCATCGGAACGTCTTCGCCGGTTACACGGGCAACCGGTGCATCGAGGTAATCAAATGCATGTTCCATCACAACAGACGCGATTTCCGCACCAATACCCGAGAAGTGCCAGCCTTCTTCGACAGTCACCAGACGGTTGGTCTTCATCACCGAACGCACGATGGTGTTCACGTCCAGCGGACGGATGGTGCGCAGGTTGATGACCTCTGCCGAGATGCCCTGCTCTGCCAGCTGTTCAGCTGCTTTAAGCGCCTTGCCAACCATGATCGAGAAAGCAACGATGGTGACATCGGTCCCTTCGCGTTCGATCTTGGCCTGACCGATCGGCAGGACGAAATCATCATCATCAGGCACTTCGAAGCTCTGACCGTACATGATTTCGTTTTCAAGGAAGACAATCGGGTTCGGATCGCGGATGGCTGCCTTAAGCAGGCCTTTGGCATCTGCTGCCGACCACGGTGCAACAACCTTCAGGCCCGGGCAATGTGCATACCAAGATGCATAGCACTGCGAGTGCTGGGCACCGACGCGCGACGCAGCACCGTTCGGGCCACGGAACACGATCGGGCAACCAAGCTGGCCACCGGACATATAAAGGGTTTTCGCAGCAGAGTTGATGATCTGGTCGATCGCCTGCATTGCGAAGTTAAAGGTCATGAATTCCAGAACCGGCTTCAGCCCCATAAAGGCAGAACCGGTTGCAAGGCCGGTGAAGCCATGCTCGGTGATCGGGGTATCGATCACACGCTTGTCACCGAACTCGTCCAGAAGACCCTGGGTAACCTTGTAGGCACCCTGATACTGAGCAACTTCTTCACCCATGACGAAAACATTCTCGTCGGTGCGCATTTCTTCGGCCATTGCATCACGCAGGGCTTCACGCACGGTCTGGGTTTTAAAGCTGGTATAGGTCTTTTCGTCCTGAGTGCTGTTCATCACGCTCATTGCGCGCGGCTCAGCTTCCGAACGTTCAATCGCACCACTGGCCGAAACCGGCGCAGCGCTTGACGACGCAGCAGCCGGGGCTTCGTCAGAAGATGCTTCTTCTTCCTTGGCCGGTGCGGCCTCTGCTTTCGGTGCGGACGATGCGGACACGTTATCGAGTGCGGACGCGTCTTCATCTTCTTCGAGGATATAGGCAATCACCTGATTGACCGCGACATTCTCGGTACCGGCATCAACAACGAGCTTACCAATGGTGCCCTCGTCTACGGCCTCGACTTCCATCGTGGCTTTGTCGGTTTCGATTTCTGCGATCACGTCACCGGATGCGACAGTATCGCCTTCCTTGACGTTCCATTTGGCAAGTGTGCCTTCGGTCATGGTCGGCGACAGGGCCGGCATCAAAACTTCAATCGGCATTGTTCCCTCTCTCCCGGGAAATATCGTTCAAAAGCGGTTCGCAGTCTTTGCGATCACGCGTCGATCAGAATGTCGGTAAACAGTTCGGAAACATCCGGTTCCGGGCTGTTTTGCGCGAACTCGGCCGCTTTTGCGACTTCGGCCTTAACTTCCTTGTCGATGTCTTTCAGACCGGCTTCATCAACGATGTTGCCGTCGATCAGGAGCTTTTTGACCATATCGATCGGATCGTGCTCTTTACGCATTTTGTCGAGCTCGTCCTTGGTCCGGTATTTCGCCGGGTCGGACATGGAATGCCCGCGATAACGATAGGTTTTAAGTTCCAGGATGTAAGGCCCCTTGCCTTCACGGCAATGCGCCACAGCACGTTCACCAGCAGCCTTCACCGCCAGAACGTCCATACCGTCAACCTGTTCACCGGGGATGCCATAGGCCTTGCCGCGTTCATACAGGTCCGGGCTGGACGAGTGACGCTGGGTCGAGGTGCCCATCGCATACTGGTTGTTCTCGATGCAGTAGATTACCGGAAGCTGCCAAAGCGCTGCCATGTTGAAGGCTTCATAGACCTGACCCTGGTTGACAGCACCGTCACCAAGATAGGTCATGCAGACCCGGTTCTCACCGCGATATTTGTAGCTGAAAGCAATACCGGTTCCGAGCGGAACCTGCGCACCCACGATACCGTGCCCACCATAGAAATTCTTTTCCTTGGAGAACATGTGCATCGAGCCGCCTTTACCGCGGGAATAACCGCCTTCGCGGCCCGTCAGTTCGGCCATGACACCGGCTGCATCCATGCCTGTTGCAAGCATGTGGCCGTGATCACGATAGCTGGTGATAACACCGTCTTCGTCCGATGCTGCGGCCTGCATGCCGACAACAACGGCTTCCTGCCCAATATAAAGGTGGCAGAAACCACCGATGAGCCCCATGCCATACAGCTGACCGGCTTTTTCTTCAAAGCGGCGGATCAGAAGCATTTCACGGTAATATTTGAGGAGATCGTCACTGCTCGCCTGGTTGTCAGCGCGCGTAGTGCCGCGTTTACGTTTTGGTGTGGTCGCCATGTTTCCTCCCGGTGGATGGCTATCGCTTAAGCATCATGTATGAGCGCTTAATTCGGTACTGGACCACCGAAATGACTACCGAAAACAGACCACAAGGGCAAGCAATCTAACCTCGATTAAACTGTTGTTTTGCAACGCACAATCACAAATAAACCCGTTTTTGGTTAATTTGTGTATTTACGCGTTTTTGCAGAGTTGTAGGGTTTTCAGCGACTTGGAAGAATGCCTTAAAACTCGTTCATTCCCCTGCGTCACAAATGCTATGCTTTCGTGAGGATAATTCCGCATAGCAGCGCACAATGGAAAACAACCGCAAGAATGCATTGATTATCAATGCCCTCTACTGGTTTCGCGCAAAACGGTTCGTAAACCGGAACTCAGTTTAAACAACAACTTACCTGAATGCGATCATTCCTGAACACATTTCACAACCGGGAATTTCTTGATCAACACGCAAGTTCAGGCCGCCCGAGGTCAATTTCACGGCCAAAATCTGAACACACTCTTCGACGGATTCTTTCTGGTCGGAATTTCGGTTGGGTGGCACCCTGCCCGACGCTTAGTTGGCGTCGGCAGCAATCGTGGTTGCGGCAGTCACGTCGCTATATCCATCGTGATGGAAAATGATGACGTCATCCGGGTGGGCTGCATTAAGCATCGCACGCGCGCGCTCATCAAGCAGATCCGGATCAAGGTGCTTTGCACGCAGCGACACAACATGCTGTTCAAGCGACTTGCGCTGGTCTGTTGTTTCTTCCAGCACGCGGGCAATCTCGCTCACCCGGTCCTGCATCGACCAATAGGTCAGCAGACCGCGCTCCCCTTCCACGCTGTGGAAGATGAAATACGCCATCACTGTAAATGCGATTACCGGCGCGACAGCCTGTTTCAGGCGACGAAAGACCGGCGAATTGGACGCCATTTACCCTATGCCCCTTGCACACTTGTGCGACTTGGCAACAAAACACACCATTCCGGGTTCACAACGTAAAAACAACATGCGTTATTTCGCTTGTCTGACAGTGACTTACCATCAAACAAGGCGACAAACCCGGCAACATTAGCCTTAAACTTGCGCATAAGCGGGTAAAAATAGAGTTAAGCGAGCAGCGCAAATGGGTGCGATTACGCTCAATTCAATAATCCTGATATTCGACTTTTCTCATCCGAAACAATCCGCTCAGAACGCAAAACAGGCCGCCTCCCCATCGGAAAGCGGCCTGCTGGCACATCTTAAATGTGGTGGTCGGTGTTACTTCAGGATCGAACGACCCGGGAAGTATGCACCGGCATCAAGAAGTTCCTCGATGCGGATCAGCTGGTTGTATTTTGCCATACGGTCAGAACGCGACAGCGAGCCGGTTTTGATCTGACCACAGTTGGTGGCAACTGCCAGATCAGCAATGGTCGAATCTTCGGTTTCGCCCGAACGGTGTGACATCACGGCGGTGTAACCGGCACGGTGTGCCATTTCGACCGCCTCAAGGGTTTCAGACAGCGTACCGATCTGGTTGACCTTCACCAGGATCGAGTTGGCGACGCCCTTCTTGATACCATCTGCCAGACGTTTCGGGTTGGTGACAAACAGGTCATCACCGACCAGCTGGGTTTTGGCACCAATGGCAGCCGTCAGCTCTGCCCAGCCATCCCAATCGTCTTCGGCCATGCCGTCTTCGATGGAGAAGATCGGGTATTTGCCAACAAGATCGGCCCAGTATTTGACCATCTCGCTCGGATCAAGGGACTTGCCCTCACCGGCCAGCACGTATTTGCCGCCTTTGAAGAACTCGGTCGATGCCGCGTCAAGGGCCAGCACAACGTCTTCTTCCGGGCGATAGCCGGCAGCTTCGATCGATTTCATGACATAGCTGATGGCAGCTTCGGTCGATGCGATGTTCGGCGCAAAGCCGCCCTCGTCACCAACGTTGGTGTTCAGACCATCTGCCGACAAAGCCTTTTTCAGGTTGTGGAATATCTCGGCCCCCATGCGGATCGCATCCGAGCAGGTCTCGGCCGATACCGGCATGATCATGAATTCCTGAACGTCGATCGGGTTGTCGGCATGCTCGCCGCCATTGATGATGTTCATCATCGGCACCGGAAGCGAACGGGCAAACGACCCACCGACATAACGATAAAGCGGCAGGCCAGCATCTTCGGCGGCGGCCTTTGCAGTTGCCAGCGACACGCCAAGAATGGCGTTGGCACCAAGGCGGCCTTTGTTTTCGGTGCCATCAAGCTCGATCATGGCGTTATCGATGGCGATCTGGTCTTCGGCATCCATGCCGGCCAATGCTTCAAAGATTTCACCGTTAACGGATGCAACCGCCTTGGTCACACCTTTGCCCAGATAGCGGTCTTCCTTGTCGCGCAGTTCGACGGCTTCGTGTGCACCGGTGGATGCGCCCGAAGGAACGGCAGCACGACCAAAGGCGCCATTTTCCAGGGTGACATCAACTTCGACCGTCGGGTTACCACGGCTGTCAAGGATTTCGCGGCCGCGAATATCAATAATAGCGGTCATGACAGAAACGTTCTCCTCACTGGTAGGAACCATACCTGTTTATCAGGCATGCAGGTTACAGCAAAAAAGAATGCCGCCAATCACTGACTGGCGGCATTTTGTATTTACGCGTCAAACATATCCAGGCGAACCGGATTGGCTTTCGTCACTTTATCCAGTTCCATCAGAACCGAAAGCACTTCGGGAAGCTTGTTTAACGGGATCTGGTTCGGGCCATCGGAAATGGCCGTCGCCGGGTTATCGTGGGTTTCGATAAACAGTGCTGCGATGCCAACTGCAACGGCCGCACGGGCCAGAACAGGCGCGAATTCGCGCTGGCCACCTGATGAGGTGCCCTGTCCGCCCGGCTGCTGAACCGAATGGGTGGCATCGAAGACAACCGGATAGCCCTGACGGGCCATGGTGGGAAGTCCACGGAAGTCCGTGACAAGCGTGTTATAGCCAAAGCTGGTCCCACGGTCACAGAGCATAATATTGTCATTGCCGGTCGCAGCCAGGTTATTGGCCACATTGGCCATGTCCCAAGGTGCCAGGAACTGACCCTTTTTGACATTGACCACACGGCCAGTCTTGCCCGCTGCCTGCAGAAGATCTGCCTGACGGCACAGGAATGCCGGGATCTGCAGGATATCGGCAACCTCGGCCACCGCTGCACACTGATCAGGCAGATGCACGTCGGTCACGATCGGAAGCCCGGTGGTTTCCTTGACTTCGGCCAGAATATCAAGCCCTTCCTGCAGGCCGACACCACGTTTGGACGTCGTGCTGGTGCGGTTGGCCTTGTCAAACGAGCTTTTATACACAAGCCCGATGCCAAGCCCTTCGGACAGTTCCTTAAGGGCGGTCGCCATTTCAAGCGCGTGCTGACGGCTTTCGATCGCGCACGGGCCGGCCAGAACGGCAAACGGCTTGTCGTTGGCGATTTCGATATTGCCGACTTTGACGGTTTTAATTTCGGTCATTGCTATGACTTTCAGTCGATCACGTGTCTGTTGCTGTCACATAGTCCGACAGGCGCGATTACACCAGACGGCTGCGTTCTTTTGCAGCCTTGATGTAGGAAACAAACAGCGGATGCGGATCGAGCGGACGCGAACGCAGTTCCGGGTGGAACTGAACGCCGATGAACCACGGATGATCCGGATATTCGACGATTTCCGGCAAACGACCATCCGGCGACAGACCAGAGAATTTCAGGCCTTTTTCCTCAAGCTGCGACATGAAGTTGACGTTCACTTCATAACGATGGCGGTGACGTTCCAGAACGGTTTCGCTGCCATAAATGTCGCGCGCATGGGTGCCATCAACAAGTTTGCACTCATAGTTACCAAGGCGCATGGTGCCGCCAAGATCATCCTCATCCGAACGACGTTCGACCGAACCACCATCTTTCGCCCATTCGGTCATCAGACCAACAAGCGGGGTTTTGGTCGGGCCAAACTCGGACGAGGACGCATCCTTAAGCCCCGCAAGGTTACGGGCCGCTTCAAGAACCGCCATCTGCATGCCAAAGCAAATCCCGAAATACGGAACCTTGTTTTCACGCGCATAACGGGCTGCGGCAATCTTGCCTTCGGTCCCACGTTCGCCAAAGCCACCCGGCACCATGATCGCATCAAGCTTGGACAGGATTTCGTTGACGTTGCCGTCTTTTTCCAGCTCGTCAGATGCAATCCATTCAAGCTTCACACGCACCTTGTTGGCGATCCCGCCATGGGTCAGCGCTTCGGTCAGCGACTTGTAGGCATCAGGAAGCTGGATGTATTTGCCAACGATACCGATGGTAACTTCACCTTCCGGGTTACGGATGGTGTTGCAGATATCTTCCCACGGCTGAAGGTCCGGTTCCTGCGCCTGCAGGCCGAAGTGATAAAGCACTTCGTTATCCAGACCATACTGGTGATAGCTGATCGGCACCTGATAGATGTTGTCAACGTCATAGGCCGGAATAACAGCCGCTTCACGGACATTACAGAAACGCGCAATCTTGCGGCGTTCATTGATCGGAATTTCACGATCGCAACGGCACAGAAGAATATCAGGCTGAATACCAACACTCTGCAGTTCCTTGACGGAATGCTGGGTCGGCTTGGTTTTAAGCTCACCGGCCGAGGAAATATACGGCACCAGCGTCAGGTGCATGAACAGCGCGCGGCCATCGCCAAGGTCGTTGCCCATCTGACGGATCGCTTCAAGGAACGGAAGACTTTCGATGTCGCCAACCGTGCCGCCGATTTCAACCAGGACAAAGTCCTCGGTCGCATCCGACATGACGAATTCCTTGATCGCATCGGTGATGTGCGGAATGACCTGCACAGTCCCGCCAAGGTAATCACCACGACGTTCGCGCGCGATCACGTTGGAATAGATACGACCGGTGGTGACGTTATCGGAACGGCGCGAAGAAACACCGGTGAAACGTTCATAGTGGCCAAGATCAAGGTCGGTCTCCGCCCCGTCTTCGGTCACATAGCATTCGCCATGCTGGTACGGGCTCATGGTGCCCGGATCGACGTTAATATACGGATCAAGTTTACGCAGACGAACTGTAAAGCCGCGTGCCTGCAGGGACGCACCCAAAGCAGCGGAAGCCAGGCCTTTGCCCAGCGAAGAAACAACGCCACCGGTAATAAAGATAAAACGAGTCATTATCTTGGCCTCATCTCAAAGCACAAAGCCTCGGTTCAGTGCAGTGCACCACGAACCGGGGAATTCAACAATCAAAAATTGAGGCGGCAAGTTTGCCGCCTCAGGTCGTCGGTTAATTTGTTTATCGGGTCGGAGCCGCGGGCCCGGTGTCCTCGGCGGGCTCGGTGACCGCAGGGGCCGGTTCCGGAGCCTGATCAAGGATCGAAGCCGGCTGGGTATGGGTATTCGACTGAAGGGCAAGGATGATGCTGGTGATCATGAATGCGCCTGCCAGAATCGCAGTAGTACGGGTCAGCAGGTTCGCAGCGCCGCGTGAGCTCATCACGCCGAAGCCACCGCCGCCTCCGCCGCCGCTATTACCACCGATACCAAGCCCACCGCCCTCGCTGCGCTGCACGAGAATCACGGCGATCAGGCCGAGCGCAAGAAGAAGGTGGATTACCAGAATGACTGTTTGCATGGTGTCGAAACTCTTGTCCTAATCTACCGATCCAAACGCAATTCGGCCCGGATCGGGCATAAATTTGATGCGTATTTAACGCGTTTTATGGCTGTTGGCTAGACCATATTGAACAAAATCTGCAGCACTATCCGTTAGGCGCAGGATTCAATAATCTGCCAGAAATCTTCAACCTTGAGGCTCGCCCCGCCGACAAGCGCACCGTCGACATCTTCAACGCCCAGCAATTCCTTGGCATTGGACGGTTTGACCGAACCACCATACAGAATGCGGAACTCATTGCCATCCTCGAACCGTTTGACCAGTTCGGCACGGATTGCCGCATGAACCTCGGCAACTTCGGCAACACTTGCCGTACGGCCCGTCCCAATCGCCCAGACCGGCTCATAGGCCACAACGGTGTTTTTCGCAGTTGCCCCTTCGGGAAGCGACACAGCCACCTGCCCGTTCACAACCGAAAGCGTCGCACCCAGATCTCGTTCTTCTTCGGTTTCACCGACACAGACAACGGCGATCAAACCGGCATCATGGGCGGCAATCGCCTTTTTACGAATATCGGTCGAGCTTTCACCATGATCCGCGCGGCGCTCGGAATGGCCGACCAGAACATATTGCGCACCAATATCGGCAAGCATCGTCGCTGCAACATCACCGGTATGCGCACCCGATACCGCAGCATGACAATCCTGCCCGCCAACGGCAACGGCGCTCCCATGGGTAACACCGACCACGTCCGAAAGAAGTGTCGCCGGCGGGCAGACCAGAACGTCACAGCCAAGCGCCCCTTTTTCTTTCGCCTTTGCCGCCAGGCTTGACGCCAGCGCAAGACCGTCTGCACGCAAACAGTTCATTTTCCAGTTTCCGGCAATCAGGGGACGGCGTTGGGTCATGGGAGCTACCTCGTGCTGATCAGGTTCACATTCTGTCCGTGTATCAAGGCCATAACAGCCATTTTGCGGCTGATACGATTTGTTACAGGACCTGTTTCGACGCGGGTTTTAGCATGCCATGCCACCGGGGCCAAGTACCCGAAAACGTCCCTGACGGGATTTGTGATGTGATTGCAGTCATCTTCTATACAATCGCCTGTTGCCGCTGATAACACTCGCCATTAAGATGCGCGGCAAATTTGCTCGGCTCGCGTCATCTGGCGCGTCGCTTGGGCGATCAATAATGAAACGACGTCAAAGCACGTTTTTGGCGTCAAACCACGGATTGTTAGGCTTATCATATGCTTGCTGGCATTCGCACATTTTCGAAATCAATCTTCGCCAAGATCATCTTCGGCGTGATTGCACTGAGCTTCGTGATCTGGGGCCTGAACGCATCGATGCTCAATCTGGGCACCTCGCGTGAAGTTGCCGAAATCGGCAGCCAGAAAATCACCCCGGTCGAACTGGACCGCGCGTTTCAGCGCAGCGTTCAGAATATGCGGAGCATGTTCGGACCGTCCTTCAACCAGCAACAGGCCGTTCAGATGGGCCTTCTGAACAACACGGTGCAGTCGCTCGTCTCCCAGAAGATCCTGCGTGAAGACGCCAAGAATATCGGTATCGGCATCAGTGACGAAAAAGTCCGTGATCAGATTTTTGAATCTGACAACTTCAAGGACCCGGCCACCGGCCAGTTCAGCCGCGACCGCTTCATGCAGGCTCTCTATCAGGCCGGCTACACCGAAAACGAATTCATCAACGGTGTCCGAGGTGACCTGATGAGCCATCAGGTTGTTGGCAGCCTGACGGGCGCAGCACTTGTGCCCGAAATCATGGCACAGCAGATCGTAGCTTATCGCAATGAACAGCGCAGCGGTTCGTTCTTCACCCTGAACACCGCCGAATTCGCTGACATTCCGGCTGCTGATGACGCGACCCTTCGTGCCTATCACGAAGACAACGCTGCCCAGTTCACCGCACCGGAAAGCCGCGATGTTACCTTGGCCACCCTGAGTGCCGCGGATCTGATCCCGACCATCACCGTGACCGAGGAAGAAATCGCTGAGTCCTATGCCCAGCGTGAACCGGAATTCCAGACCCCGGAAAAACGTACCGTCGAACAGATCCTGTTTGCCCCGAACGATGAACAGACCGCCCGTGACGCCTATAACCGTCTCCAGGAAGGTGCTGACTTCATGGCCGTTGCCGCAGATGCCGGCATGGACGAAGCCATGGTCAAACTTGGTGAGTTCACCGCAAATGACATCCTTCCGGATCTGAGCGAAGCCACCTTCTCCCTTGAAGAAGGCGGCATTTCCGAGCCGGTTGAAACCGCGCTCGGCTGGCACATCATCCGCGTTCCGTCAGTCACCCCGGGCAGCACGCAAAGCCTTGATGAAGTGCGCGACATCATTGTCGATGGTCTTAAGCAGTTCAAAGCCGAAGACGCGATCTATGATCTTGCCGCCACCTTTGACGAGGAACTCGGCGCAGGCACCCCGATCGAAGACGCCGCACGCGATGTTGGCGCAAAGACCTACAAGCTTGACGGCGTTGTCGCAGGCGAAGGCCTTGCCGGTCAGAACGTTGATGGCGCAGGTGAAATCAACGCCAAGATCTTCGAACTTGAAAACGGCGAGGAAAGCTTCCTCGAAGAAACCGCATCAGGCACCCGCTATGTGGTTCGCGTTGAAAACGTAACCCCGTCGGCCCTCCGTCCGTTTGACGAAGTCCGTGACGACGTGCTTGCCGCCTGGACCGCCGAAGAACGTCAGCGCCTGATGATGGCAAAGGCCGAAGAACTGGCTGGCAACATCAACAATAGCGGTGCTGATATCGCAACGCTGGCGTCTGAAGACGGTGCCGAACTTCGCGAAACCGGCATGACCCGCCGTACCGGTCGTGGTCTTGCTGATGATGTAAACCCGGCCGTTGCCGCTGCCCTCTTCACCCTCGAAGACGGCAAGGCCAAGGCTGTTCAGACCGGCGAAAACGTGGTGGTTGTTGCGCTTGATGACATTCAGGCTGCCGACATCAACACCGCTGATGCCGCCCCGGTAAATGACGAGCTCAAGGACGCACTCAACGAAGACATCCTTGCGCAGTATCTCAATTACCTGAACGAGGAAATCTCGGTCACGGTAAACAATACTGTGATCAACGAGCTCTATCAGCCGACTGCTGCAAACTGATAAGCTTACAAGGGCGATCGGAAACATCCGGTCGCCCTTTTTCTATCCTGACAACGCCATAGACTAAACATCGGACAGATCATGGAAATCAAACCGGATTTCACCAGTTTCAAGCAAAACTACGATAACGGCATTTCGCAGGTTCTCTGGACCTCGCTGACCGCTGATCTTGATACACCGGTCTCGGCCTTTCTCAAGATCGCCGAAGGCATGCCAAACACCTATTTGCTTGAATCTGTTGAAGGCGGATCGGTCCGCGGTCGCTATTCCTTCCTGGGTCTCAAACCCGATCTGATCTGGCGCTGCTTTGGCGACAAGGCCGAACTCAATCGCCGTGCCATGGCCGATGCCGACGCCTTCGTGGCCGAGGCTGACGCACCGCTTGATAGCCTCAAGAAACTGATCGCTGAAAGCTATATCGAACTGCCCGACAACCTGCCGCCGATGAGTGCCGGTCTGGTTGGCTATATGGGCTATGACACCGTCCGTCTGATGGAAAAGCTTCCTGACAGCAACAAGGATGAACTTGATGTGCCCGATGGCATTTTCATCCGCCCGACCGTAACAGCAAGCTTTGATACCATCGAAGACACCGTCACCGTCGTCACCCCGGTCCGCCCGGAAAACGGTATCTCGGCGGATGCGGCCTATGATCTGGCCTGTGCGCGTCTCAATGACGTGGTCCAGCAGTTCCAGCGTAACCTGTTTATCGACCGTCGCTCCAAATCCGTGCCCGACACCCTGCCCGACCCAAAAGTCAGCGTGACCGAGGCCGGCTTCCACGACATGGTCGAAAAGGCCAAGGATTATATCCGCGCGGGCGATATCTTTCAGGTGGTCCTCTCGCAGCGCTACACGCTGCCCTATCAGCTGCCACCCTTTGCCTTTTACCGCGCCCTTCGCCGGATCAATCCGTCGCCTTTCATGTTCTATCTTGATATCGGCGGCTTTCAGGTCGTCGGGGCCAGCCCGGAAATCCTTGTCCGTCTGCGTGACGGCGAAGTCACCATTCGCCCGATTGCCGGCACCCGTCGTCGCGGCAAAACGCCCGATGATGACAAGATCATGGCCCACGACCTGCTTGACGATCCCAAGGAACGCTCGGAACATCTGATGCTGCTCGATCTTGGCCGCAACGATGTCGGGCGCGTTTCCAAACCGGGCACCGTGCGTGTCACCGACCGCGAACAGATCGAATACTATTCCCACGTCATGCATATCGTTTCCAACGTGGTCGGCCAGATCGACGAAACCAAATATGACGCCATGGATGCGCTCAAGGCCGGCTTCCCGGCCGGAACCGTTTCGGGTGCCCCCAAAGTCCGCGCGATGGAAATCATCGATGAACTGGAATCGGTCCGTCGTGGCATCTATGCCGGCTGCATCGGCTATATCTCGGCCGACGGTTCGATGGATACCTGCATCGCACTGCGTACCGCCGTCATCAAGGACGAGAAAATCCACATTCAGGCCGGTGCCGGTGTCGTCGTCGACAGCAAACCGGAACTCGAACACAAGGAATGCCAGAACAAGGCCGGCGCGCTCATGGCCGCCGCCCGCGAAGCCCATCGCTTCGCCTGACGGCAACAAACCACAACATATATGAAAATCGTCATTCCGGGCGAAGCGAAGCGTAGACCCGGAATCCATGCCACCCGGCACCAACAGATTCCCGCCTTCGCGGGAATGACGATCTTTTTATTATAACGGGTTCGATTAACCGGTCACACTCTGCATCGACCGGCGCAAAACATCGGTAATCGGCACCAGTACAAAGCCCTTGGCCTGAATTTCGGGGATCCATGTTTTAAGCGCGCCGATTGTCAGATCGCGCGGATGGCCGATTGCGATGGCAAAGCCCTGCTTGCGCGCGACATTTTCGGTCCGCGCCAGCATATCGGCGATCTTGGCGGCATCATCGGCATCATCGATAAAGATATCGCGGGTAATCGCCGGAACGCCGAAATTATTCGCCGTTGAATAGCCGACCGAGTCTGCACTGGTGCGGCTATCAAGGAACATCAAGCCGCGTGACTTCATCACTTCCATGACGACACGCATGCGT
Source organism: Thalassospira sp. HJ (assembly GCF_000948415.1). Lineage (GTDB taxonomy): Bacteria > Pseudomonadota > Alphaproteobacteria > Rhodospirillales > Thalassospiraceae > Thalassospira. Next base: position 48,862 of record NZ_JYII01000003.1, read on the forward strand.
TCCGGATCGGCGGTAAACTTGCTGCCCATGTGGTTGTTCACACCGACATAGCCATCAAAACGATCCAGCATCCAGTCCATCTCGTTAAGGATCGTCTGGCGATCATAGCTTGCCAGCAACGCATGCGGTCCCGGATCAACAGCGGCCGAGGATGGCTCCATCGGCATATGCAACATCACCTCATGCCCGGCCTTGCGCGCCGCATTGACCTGCGGCTGCAAATCACGGGCATAAGGCAGATAGGAAATCGTAATCGGGCCCGGCAGTTCCACCGTGCGCGCAGTTCGCGGCTGATCAAGCCCCGCATCATCAATCACAATCGCGATCACCGGCTTGTCACCGGTATCCTGTGTCAGGGCGGCATATTTCCGCCATGGCTGATCCATGGCCGCAATCGAGGCACTCGGTACATCATTGCCGCTATCACCCGGAAGAATATCGCCCCCTTGGGTGGGCTTGCGCGATGCCGGTGCCGGAACATAGTCCGTCAGCCCCTGCTGACCTTGCGTGTTTTGTCCTGTCGAGGCGCTGGAACCGTCGCTCTCGCCAACGAGATATCCGGTACGACCTCGCTCGGAAATCGATGCGTTGTCCGAAAGCTTGTAATCCTTGCGCAGCATTGGGGTCGGTTCGGGATCGGGATCAGCAAGTGCATAATTCGGTGCCTTCTGATCCGCAGCACGGCCAAATTCGTCTGACGCGCGATCAAGTTCAAGCATGCTGCCGACCGCAATGATCGCAGATAGCGTACCCGCAACAAAGGCCCCGCCCAGCATCAGGCGACCAATGCCACCCGATTTCTTTTTCGGGGCGGTCTTTTTACGATTGGATTTCTTGGGTGCCGCCTTTTTACGTTTGGCGGTCGTTGCCCGGGTTGCCCGGCGTGCCACGCTGTGGTCTCCAGTATTCGTTTGCTGGGATGCTCGTAGCGGCTGTTTCGTTGATTGAACAGCCCCTTCCCATATGGTGATTATACACCGATCCTGTCGGCGGTTCTTTTGATCTTTTTAAAACGGCTCTGGTTAGCGCACAGTTAAAGGATCGCACCTCGCGTGATCGGGGATGCACCTGATACCCGAAAAGCCTTGCTCTGCTTCTGCTTGACGTAGCGACAATGGCGTTTATTCTCTGCCGACCTTAATGTGCGTGAGCCTGCTTTTTTATGTATCTCCTCATTGATAATTACGACAGTTTCACATTCAATCTGTGGCACTATCTGCGCGAACTCGGCCCCGAGGTCGAAGTGCGCCGCAATGATGAGGTGAGCGTGCAAGAAGCGCTCGCACTTAATCCCGAAGGCATTGTGATCTCACCGGGCCCTTGCGACCCGGAACGCGCCGGTATCTGCCTTGATCTGATCAAGGCGGCCGCGGGCAAGGTCAAGCTGCTTGGAGTGTGTCTTGGCCATCAATCGATCGGTCAGGCCTTTGGCGGCAAGGTCATCCGCGCGCCCGAATGCATGCACGGCAAGACCGATGCGATGACCCATTCGGGGCAAAGCGTCTTTGCCGGCCTTCCCAGCCCGTTTGAAGCCACCCGTTATCATTCATTGGTGATCGAGCGCGAAACTTTGCCCGACAGCCTTGAAATCACCGCAGAAAGCGGAGATGGTCTGATTATGGGCGTGCGTCACAAAACCCATCAGATTCACGGCGTTCAGTTCCATCCCGAAAGCATCGCTTCGGAACATGGCCACGCCCTATTGAAGAATTTTATCGACTATACCAGTGCCTGACCGATAGTGCGTTGCGTGCACTGGACCGCAAACCAAGGAAGACCCGATGTCGACTGATAATGATCTGAAGCCAATTCTGGCCAAAGTCGCAGATGGCGAAAAACTGACCGAAAGCATGGCCGAAGGCGCCTTTAACGTGCTGATGTCCGGTCAGGCGACGCCGTCGCAGATGGGGGCTTTCCTGATGGGGTTGCGCCTGCGCGGTGAAACCATCGATGAAATCACCGGTGCGGCGCGTGTCATGCGCGAAAAGGCCACCGGAATAATTGCCCCGGAAAACGCGGTTGATACCTGCGGCACGGGTGGTGATGGCAGCGGCACCTATAACATCTCGACCGGGGCGGCCATTGTGGCAGCCGCCGCTGGCGCCACCGTTGCCAAGCACGGCAACCGCGCGGCTTCGTCGAAATCGGGGTCTGCCGATGTTCTGATGGCGCTCGGTGTCAATCTTGATGCCGATATGAAGCTTCTTGAAAAGGCGCTTCGGGAAATCAATCTCTGCTTCATGATGGCAACCCGTCACCATTCGGCGATGCGCCATGTCATGCCGACCCGCGTTGAAATGGGCACGCGCACGATCTTTAACCTGCTTGGTCCGCTGGCCAACCCGGCCAAAACCAAGCGTCAGGTTCTCGGCGTCTTTGCCAAACAGTGGGTTGAACCGATTGCCCATGTGCTGAACCGTCTGGGCTCGGTCCATGCCTGGGTTGTCCATGGTCATAGCGGCCTTGATGAAATCTCGACCACCGGCCCGACCTTTGTCGCCGAGGTCAAGGATGGCACCGTCACCACCTTTGAAATCAATCCGGGCGATTTCGGCCTTGAAACCGCAACGCTTGACGACCTCAAGGGCGGCGATGCCGATGTCAATGCCAAGGCGATTACTGACCTGCTCGCCGCCAAGAAAGGCCCGTACCGTGATATCGTTCTGATGAATGCCGGTGCGGCCCTTGTCGTGACCGGCATTGCCAGCGATCTGGCCGATGGCATCAAAAAGGCTGCAGACGCCATTGATAGCGGCAAGGCTGCCAAAACCCTTCAGGGCCTTGTAGACATCACCAACGAAGGAAACGCGGCGTGAGCGACGTACTGACCAAAATCTGCAACGACAAGCGCGAACATGTCGCAGCCTGCAAGGCGCGCACCTCGCTTGGTACACTTGAGGCCGAGGCAAAAGAACAATCCGCACCGCGCGGCTTTATCAATGCGCTCGAAACCAGCGTTGCCGATGGCCGTTATGGCCTGATTGCCGAAATCAAGAAGGCCTCCCCGTCAAAAGGCCTGATCCGCCCGGACTTCAATCCGCCGGAACTGGCCAAGGCCTATAAGGCTGGCGGGGCTAGTTGCCTGTCAGTTCTGACCGACATCCCCTATTTCCAGGGCGATGACAGCTATCTGGTCGCTGCCCGTGCGGCCGTCGACCTTCCGGCCCTTCGCAAGGATTTCATGGTTGATCCCTATCAGATCACCGAGGCCCGCGCGCTTGGTGCTGACTGCATCCTTCTGATTATGGCGGCCCTTGAAGACAGCCTGGCGACTGAGCTTGAAGATGCCGCGCACAGCCTTGGCATGGATGTGCTCATTGAGGTGCATAATGCCCCGGAACTTGAACGGGCGCTCAAGCTGAAATCGCGTTTGCTCGGCATCAACAACCGCAACCTCAAGACCATGGAGACCAGCCTCACCACGACCGAGGAACTGGCAAGCATGGTTGGTGATGATCGCCTGCTGGTCGCTGAAAGCGGCCTGTTTACCCCCGATGACCTGGCCCGCATGGCAAAGGTTGGCGCGCAGTGCTTCCTGATCGGTGAAAGCCTGATGCGTCAGGACGACGTCGCAACCGCCACCCGCAACCTGCTCGGCCTTGCGGCCTGACCCATACTGGACCGAAAATGGCAGACAAGCTTTCCCATATTGATGCCGGTGGCAATGCGGTGATGGTCGATATCTCGGCCAAGGCGGAAACCGCGCGCATTGCGATTGCCAAGGCCCGGGTTCTGATGTCTTCCGAAACGGCAAAGCTGATTGCGGATCGCGGCCACAAGAAGGGTGATGTTCTTGGCATCGCCCAGCTGGCCGGGATCATGGGGGCGAAAAAGACCCCCGATCTGATCCCGCTCTGTCATCCCCTGCCCCTGACCTCGGTTACGGTCGATCTGGAGCTTGCCAGCGACGCTGATGCGGTCGATATCACCGCCACCTGCAAGACAACCGGCAAGACCGGTGTCGAGATGGAAGCCCTCACCGCGGCCTCGGTTTCGGCCCTGACGGTTTTTGACATGTGCAAGGCGGTTGATAAAAGTATGAGGATTACCGATTTACGTGTCACCCGGAAAGAAGGCGGCAAGTCGGGGACCTTCGTTGCGGACTAACATCCTGTCCCGAATAACGGCCCAATATTCACATTTTTTGAAAAGTTGTCGCGATTATTCGGTTTTTCCGTTTAATCGTACAGACGCGCTTGACCCGAGAAAAGAACTAAAGTAGAACATTTATGTATCCTTTTTGTTCTTTTTACAGGTTCGGGAAATATCATGCTGACGCGCAAGCAATATGAGTTGCTGGTCTATATAGACAATTACCTTCGCGATCACGGGATTTCGCCCTCTTTCGACGAAATGAAAGAGGCCCTGAACCTTAAATCCAAATCCGGTATCCATCGCCTGATCACAGGCCTTGAGGAACGCGGTTTCATCCGCCGCCTCGCCCATCGGGCACGCGCACTTGAAGTGGTCCGCCTGCCCGAAAACAGCGACGATGACACGCCTGAAAAACCAAACAACGTCACCTCGATTGCCAGTGCGCGAAAGGCACCGCACCGGCCAGCGACCGTGCCAACCGCCTTCTCAGAAGCCGGGGAATCCATTGGTTTGCCGCTTTATGGCCGGATTGCTGCGGGTACACCGATCGAGGCGCTTCGTGATCAAAGCACCATGGTGCAGGTCCCAGCCGCCCTTCTGGGCACCGGTGATCACTATGCGCTTGAAGTTTCAGGTGATTCGATGGTCGAGGCCGGCATTCTGGATGGCGACACCGTCCTGATCCAGCGTTGCGAACAGGCCCATGACGGTACCATCGTGGTAGCCCTTGTCGATGACAGCGAAGCCACCCTCAAACGCCTCAAACGCGGCCGTGGCGAGGTCCTTTTGGAACCGGCCAATGCACGCTATGAAACCCGCGCCCTGTCGCCGGATCGCGTCCGCATTCAGGGCCGCCTGGTCGGGCTGCTGCGCCAGTACTGATCGTTCGCCTGCATTCTGAACATGAAACGTCCGGTGCTATTGCCCGGGCGTTTTGTTTTGCGCGGCTAATCCGTTGGTTCGGCCCCTATCGCCCTGCTCTGCCGCCGATAATGATCCACGGCCAGTTGCCGGTTTCTGAGCGGACAGTGTTGATGGTGGGTGATGCAGTCGCAGTTTCGGGCAGCTTGATGGCCACACCGCCCTGCCACCACAGGACATCATCATCAATGATCGCACGTGTACCGGATGCCTGACAGTTGGTTGGCAGATCTGTTTGCTGGCTAACAACGATATCGGCATTACGACAGGCGTAAAACGGGTTGGTGATGCGGCTGGCGACAATGATGCGTGAGGGCACGTTGTTAGCGCTAACAGCTACATAACACGGGTCGTTTTGGCAGGGTTTTACGCGGTTTGTTTCCTGTTCCGGGCGAATGCCAAAGCGATTCATCCAGATGTCTTTCTGGAAGTCATTCAATCGGGATGATGTGTGCAGGATGCCCGCATCCGGATCATAGATCGCCCAACTTTCACGGTCGCCGGAAATGAGGATTTCCGGTTCTTGATGCGTTAGCTGAAAAATGAAGGCTGCCGCGATCACAGGGATCACCGGGATAATCATCACCTTGTCCCGCCAGATGACGATCAATGCCAGGGCCAGCAAACCCAAAGCAACCGCCCACATATCAAGGCCCGCGACATACCAAAGCCCCCAGTTTTGGGCTGCAACCAGATCGGCGGTTTCCAGCAAAGCAGTCAGCCCGGGCTTCATTGCCGCCAAGGACAGTCCGGCAAGCCCGAGCGGGACAAGTGCGAGTGTCACGACAATCCACGGCATCACCCAGAAGGCCATCACCGGAATGGCGATCAGATTGGCAAGCACGCCAAGCATGGAAATGCGCCCGAAATGATAGCCAATGATCGGGGCAGTCACGGCAGTGACAATCAGGCTGGTCAGCAGCAAACCGGCAAGATAAAGACCGCCGCGCTCATACCAGGACAGCATGCCTTGCCGGTCCAGCCAACGACGCCCCGGCCCGTCACAAAAGGCGACAAGTGCGCCAACGGCGGCAAAGGATAACTGGAAGCTTGCCCCCAGCACGGCATCAGGCCGCAGGACCAGAACAACAATGGCGGCCACACCCACCAGCCGCAGGGATATGGCCCGTCGATCCAACAGCAATGCCAACCAGACAACCAGTAACATGACAAAGGCACGCTGGGTCGGGATGGTCGCCCCCGACAAGCCTAGATACACAAGTCCGGCCAGCATCGTGGCCATTGCGGCCCATTTCTTGATGGGATAGCGCAAGGCAATTGCCGGAATGGCAGCCAGTCCGAAGCGGATTAGGAAAAACACCGTCCCGCAGAGCAATCCCATATGCAGTCCCGAAATCGCCAACAGGTGGGCCAAGCCCGACTTACGAAGGTTATCAGCAATTTCGGGGGTGACTTCGCCCCGCTCGCCAATGATCAGAGCCTTGGCAATTCCGGTTTCAAGTCCGGTCATTTCATTGCTAATAGCAGCCGAGATATGCTGCCGCGCACTTTCAACATAAGCCACCAATGCATTGTTATTGTGTAATTTCCCCCCTCCAACAACTTCGAACTGTCGACCAAAGACAAATCCGGATGCGCCAATATTGCTGAAATAGAGATTACGTGAAAAATCCGGATCACCAGGCACGGATGGTGGCCGCAATGGAAAGAGGCGTGCGTTTGCGCGGACCTGATCACCGATCGAAAGCCGACTGTCGCCCAAAAAACTGAGCCTGACATTCCAGTTCAGTTGGTCTTCGGGGATACCATCAATTTTGCTGGGTTGAACCGTTGCCCGGATCCGCCCGTTACGGGGTTCCAGCCCGATGATGGTGCCGGTGACTTCAGTCGCATAAAGCGTTTTTGTCGGAATATCAGTTGGGCCCAGTTCGGTATGAACCGCACTCGTCAAAGCCCCGAAAGCCATGCTGGCAAGCAGTTGAAACACAAAGGCGAGAAAAGCAATGCGCCGCGACATCCAGAATGCGCAGGCCAAAAGAATCACAGTCAGGGCAATCTCGGCAGCATCAATGCGCGCAGGGAGCAAGAAATACCCGGCACAGCCCAACCCAAAGAATATAACAGAAGTCAGAAACCACTTATTTCTTTGGCTTGTTACAACAAAATTAATTTGCGAGAGAACATTCGCAAATATCTGAATTAATTGAATTTTACCTGCCGCCCTACGACGAATGTCCAATAGCCCGCCTGCCGCATTGTTTCTATCTAACATCCGCTGTGGTGCAACAGCGTGTCATTTGTGCTATAGCCTGCACGCCAAAAGTCCCCAGGACAAGCGACAACATCCAAATAACGGATAGAGTGAATGACGGTTGTTACCCGTTTTGCCCCGTCTCCGACCGGGTTTCTACATATCGGCGGCGCACGCACCGCACTTTATAACTGGCTGTATGCCAAACATACCGGGGGCAAGTTCCTGCTCCGGATTGAAGATACCGACCGTGAACGTTCAACGCCCGAGGCTGTCGATGCCATTTTTGACGGCTTGAACTGGCTTGGCCTGACCGCAGACGAAGAGCCGACTTTCCAGTTTGCCCGTCGCGACCGCCATGCAGAAGTCGCCCAACAGCTGCTGGACGCCGGCAAAGCGTATTATTGCTATTGCTCGCCCGAAGAGCTGACCGCCATGCGCGAGAAAGCCCGCGCAGAAGGTCGCCCGATGAAATATGACGGCACCTGGCGTGATCGTGATGCATCCGAGGCCCCAGAAGGCGTCAAGCCGGTTGTGCGCGTCAAAGCGCCGCTGGAAGGCGATGGGGTGATCAATGATCAGGTTCAGGGCGAAGTTCGTGTCGGTAACGAGCAGCTGGATGATTACGTGATCCTGCGCGGTGATGGCACGCCGACCTATATGCTGTCTGTTGTGGTTGATGACCATGACATGGGTGTGACCAACGTTATCCGTGGTGATGATCACCTGACCAACGCGTTCCGACAGAAAGTCATTTATGACGCGATGGGGTGGGATGTACCGACCTTTGCGCATATCCCGCTGATCCATGGTCCGGACGGTGCAAAACTGTCGAAACGTCATGGTGCGCTGGGTGTTGATGCCTATCGCGATGAAATGGGCTTCCTGCCCGAGGCGCTGAATAACTATCTGCTGCGTCTTGGCTGGGGCCATGGTGATGATGAAGTCATTTCTGCCGAGCAGGCCATTGAGTGGTTTGACATCACCGATGTCGGTAAAGGGGCAGCACGCTTTGACTTTGCGAAGCTGACCAACCTGAATGGTATTTACCTGCGTCAGGCCGATGACAAGCGCCTTGTAGACGAGATCGCACCGCTGATTGCCAAGCAAATTGGCGTGGACGGTCTTGATGCATCGCAAAAAGAAATCTTGATCAACGGCATGGCAGGCCTTAAAGAAAGGGCCAAGACTCTTATTGAGCTCGCCGACTCTTCGGCCTTCTACGTTACTGACGGCGTCAATTCCGTTAACGAGAAAGCCCAGTCCCTGATTGATGGTGCACCTGAAGGTCTGTTCAAGGAACTGGCCAACAGTCTTGAAGCGCTTGATAGCTGGACTGAAGAGGACGTTGACGCAAGTGTTCGCGCTATCGCCGAGAAATTCGAGTTAAAGCTTGGCAAAGTTGCGCAGCCCTTGCGGGCGGTGCTTACAGGCTCCAACTCTTCACCAGGCATCTTCGAAGTAATGATTGTGCTTGGAAAGACACAAACGCTGAAACGCATTCGCCATTTCGATGCATAACAACAGCGAATTAAGAAAAACTAATAACCCGTTTGCGCTTGGTGCGCCGCAGCATTATGCTGCACCCAACTTGAAACCGTGTTCGTTCAAACAGGGAAGGAAAAATAGTCATGGCATCTAATTCCAAGACTTCCCACACCGTGACCCTGACCGACAATGCCACTGGCAAGTCGTTCGAGATGCCGGTGCTTGAGGGTAGCGTAGGCCCGTCTGTCATCGACATTCGCAAGCTCTATGCTGAAACCGGATATTTCACCTATGACCCGGGCTTCACTTCGACCGGCTCCTGCCAGTCCGAATTGACCTACATTGATGGCGACGTTGGTATCCTCCGTCACCGCGGTTATGCAATTGATGAACTCGCAGAAAATGCCGACTTCCTCGAAGTCTGCCATCTGCTGCTTTATGGTGAGCTGCCGAATGCCACCGAGAAAAGCCAGTTCGAAAACGATATCACCATGCACACCATGGTCCACGAACAGATGCGCAATTTCTATAACGGCTTCCGCCGTGACGCGCATCCGATGGCCATCATGTGCGGCGTTGTTGGTGCAATGTCTGCTTTCTATCATGACAGCACCGACATCAATGACCCGCAGCAGCGACTGATTTCGGCTTATCGCCTTATTGCGAAAATGCCGACCATTGCTGCGATGGCATACAAATATTCGATCGGTCAGCCGTTCCGTTACCCGAACAACAAACTCGGTTATGCAGAAAACTTCCTGCAGATGATGTTCGGCAACCCGTGCGAAGACTATGAAGTCAATCCGGTTCTGGCCAAGGCAATGGATCGTATCCTGATCCTGCATGCCGACCACGAACAGAACGCGTCGACTTCGACAGTTCGTCTGGCCGGTTCTTCGGGTGCCAACCCGTTCGCATGTATTGCGGCTGGTATCGCATCCCTTTGGGGTCCGGCACATGGCGGCGCAAACGAAGCCGTTCTGGTCATGCTGAACGAAATCGGCGATGTGAAAAACATTCCGGAATTCGTTGCAAAAGCAAAAGACAAGAACGATCCGTTCCGTCTGATGGGCTTTGGTCACCGTGTTTACAAAAACTACGATCCGCGCGCCAAAGTCATGCAGGAAACCTGCCACGAAGTTCTCAAGGAACTCAACATCAGCGACCCGCTGCTTGACGTTGCCCAGGAACTGGAACGCATCGCACGTGAAGACGAGTACTTCATCGAGAAGAAACTCTATCCGAACGTCGACTTCTATTCGGGCATCATCTTCAAGGCGATGGGCATCCCGGTCAGCATGTTCACCGTGCTGTTCGCCGTTGCTCGTACCGTCGGCTGGATTTCCCAGTGGAAAGAGATGATCGAAGATCCGTCGCAGAAAATCGGTCGTCCGCGTCAGATGTTCACCGGTGTTGCAGAACGTCCGTTCGTTCCGGTCAACAAGCGCTAAGTCGCGAAGACAACGATCTGAAAAAGAAAAGGCCCGGATTTTTCCGGGCCTTTTTGCGTATCTGTTATACTTCGGTTCCAATTGAAACCGTCAGGGCAGAGGATACTGTATTACATCCACATCCCCTTGATCGGCATCATAGGAAAATTCGAGACATTGATTGATCAGGTCTGCATGGCTTTGCAGTTCTTGCAGCACAAGTTTGAACATGCGTTTTTGCAAGACGTAACTCATTCCGCCCGGTGCATTCAGACAAATCAATCCTGCATGCACAGCCTGTTGACGATAAAGCCCTCGAGCACCTTTGACATTTAACTTCCCTCTAAAATCAACAGAGTTATGCGTCACAAGGGTCCAATCATTTTCAATGATCGCGTCCATTAACTGCCAGTCTTTCCATCCCTGCATACCGCGCCAGTTTACGTGTATACTTTCGACATGTCCCGCATTGATGGCCATATGAGCCAAATCCGGGCTAAGGCACTCATCAATGAGGAAAATGAAGCTCACGCATTGAACTCCGGAAGCACAAGACGTTTCCGAGATATAACTTTGATCTGTTGCGACGCTGCCGCAGGTCTTCCACGTAGGGGATGCGTCCGGGCATATAAAGGTGCCCGCCGGATCTGAGACAGTTCCAGATGCGGATATGCCCGTTTAACATTCTCCTCTGACATTCCTGATGCCAGTGACGCTGCAACGTTATGAACCGGTACACGTGTCCCAGTAAAGACAGGAATCCCCCCCAAAATCTCTGGGTCTTCCGTCACCAAAGATTTGACTTCCTGCAATTCGCTCAAACGCTCGGCAATCATGATGCGAAATGGCTCCAAGTCTATTTTAAGCCACGAATGAAACACTTTCGTATCCAAATATACGTTCTGGATGGGTTCAAATGCCAAACTCGGATAGGCAATATCCAAATCCTTAATGATTGATTTTCTCATAGAGGACGTGAGAACGTCCTTGGTCTCATAATACAGAGAAACCATAAGGCATGAATTGGCTGATATCATTCGAACATTTTTGCGAGCGATGTATTTCTCTGGAAGAATATGCTCGTCAAACATCCGGTTAATATCCCTTACGGTTACGCCGGACACATGCGCGGCTTCCGCTGCCTGTAGCATTTCCATTTCATACATAACACACACCAAAACAATACTTCCGATGCCTCGGAATATATATATTCATCCATAAAATCACAAGCGACAGAATAGGCAGACTTATTATACTGCTTGTTATCGAACGGGTATTTCAGCTCTCTACCAAGCCCCTCGCCTTTAACCAAGCTGTTAAAATCAAAGTAAAAATCCGCTGCGGCGTGTGCCACAGCGGATCCATTTAAAGCAATATATTTTGGGGTAGTCCCCGATCTGTCGTGTTTACCAGCTACCCGTGTTTTCCATGCTGGCCCAAGGTTCTGCCGGGGCAAGGTTGCCACCCTTTTGCAGGAATTCGATGGAAATACCATCCGGGGAGCGGACAAACGCCATACGGCCATCACGCGGCGGACGATTGATGGTGACACCGGCATCCATCAGTTTCTGGCAGGTCGCGTAGATATCATCGACTTCATAGGCCAGATGCCCGAAGTTGCGACCGCCCGAATAGCTTTCCGGATCCCAGTTATAGGTCAGTTCAAGCTCAGGCGCCTTGGTGGTCTTGGCACTTTCGACGTCTGCCGGCGGTGCGAGATAGATCAGGGTGAAACGGCCCTGCTCGCTTTCGATGCGGCGGGTCTCTTGCATGCCCAGAAGGTCGCAATAGAATTTCATCGACTCATCGACATTTTCGACACGTACCATCGTGTGCAGGTAGCGCATAACACTGTCTCCGTTATGAATTAATCAATCCTAGGGTCCAAACTCATTCACATAATCGTCCCGGTCACCCGAATTTGTGCGGATATGCGAAGCGAAATCGCCGGAAGATCTATCTCTTTCAAGATTTTGCGACAAAATAGCCCGTGCAAATTCGGGGAATCTAAAGGACAACTAATATGAGAGAAAGCCTCTGCGTCAAATCCCTTGATCGGGGATCACCCCGATCTGCGGGCTTTTCCTTGCTTTTTCTCTCATATCAGTTGCCGGGCCGGTCATGTGAATGAGTTTGGACCCTCAGAACCTAGTTGCAATGCGGATTTGACGCCACCCGTAACAGGTTATTTTTTGGCGATGATTTTCAAAATCTGCTCGGCTGCCTTTTCGCTGGGCGGCCTGTCACCAAATCCGAGCAAGGTACAGGCTTTGTCAAAGCCTTCGATCTGGGCGGCTCTTTCCGGGCCGTCTGACATCAGGGCTTCAAGGCGCGGAGTAATGCGTTTTGCCTTGCAGTTATCCTGAAGGAATTCGGGGATCAGCTTTTGCCCCAGAACCAGATTAACGATGGTGACGGTATCAATCTTGATCAGGCGCTTTGCGATCCAGCCGGTAATCGCGTTGACCTGATAGGCGATCACGTGCGGTACACCGGCAATGGCCAGTTCAAGCGATACGGTCCCCGATGCGGCCAAGGCCGAATTGGCAGCCGCAAACGCATCATGGCGGTCTTGATCGGTGGTAACGACAAGTGGATCAAGCGGCCATGTTTTCATTTCTGCGGTAACCGTGTCGGCGACCTTGCTGACGGTCGGGACGACGATGCGGGCATCGGGATATTTGGCCGCGATGTCATCAATGACCTGCCTGAACACAGGCAGCAGGCGTTTAACCTCGGAATTGCGGCTTCCGGGCAGGACGGCCAGAAGCTTTTGATCGGGGCTCAGGCCATGTTGGGTGCGGAACCTGTCACCATTCCCGTCATGGCGTTCTTCGACCGCTGAGTGGCCGATAAAGGTGGTTGGCAGGCCTTCTTTCTCGAAGTAAGGCGGCTCAAACGGCAGCAGTGCGAGCAGGTGATCAAGAAAACCGGCGATTTTCTTCGCCCGGCCTTCGCGCCATGCCCAGACTGATGGTGCGACATAATGCACCAGCGGGATACCCTTGCCTTTTAGCTTCTTGCCGACGCGAAAGCTGAAATCCGGGGCGTCGATGGTGATGACGACATCGGGTTTTTCGGATTTGGCGAAGTCGGCCGTCTGGGAAATGCGTTTGAGCAAATGCGGGATATGAGGCACTACCTCTGTCAGGCCCATGACCGACATTTCGTTCATTGGAAACAGGCTTTTGAGGCCTTCACGTTCCATACGCGGGCCACCGACACCAATGAAACGGATGTGGTCCTGCTTGGCCTTTAGCGCCGCCATCAGGCGACCGCCCAGTTGATCCCCGGATGCTTCACCGGCAACCAGCATGATTTTCGGACCAAGTGGCGCTGTTTCATCCGCCATGGGGGGATTCCTCGTCCGGAAGAGCCAGACCGACCACAAATAGGCCCAGCGCATCGGCACGGGCAATTACAGCTGCCCGGTCAATGATCATGGTTCCACCCGCGAGCAACGCAACCCCGCGTAACCCGGCTTTGTGGGCCTCTTCGATCGTTGTCATGCCAATGGCCGGCAGATCAAGACGTTTGTCCTGCTGCGGCTTGGCAGACTTTACCAGCACGCCACCAACGCCATCGCGCTTATAGGTCGCTGAACGGCGGACCATTTCGTCGGTGCCCTCGATGGCTTCGAGTGCCAGCACCAGCCCCTGCTGCACGACGCAGCCCTGCCCGACATCGGCTTGTCCCAGTGTCCGGGCGACGGCCAGGCCATGGCGGGCATCGGAAATTGCCTGCTCGTCCGGTTTTACTTTGCCAAGCACGCCTTCCTCGACAGCGAGATCGCCGAGAATTTCATGGGCACCGAGCAGCCGGAAACCTTCGCGCTCAAGCTCCTTGCCAACAAGCTTGAGCAAACCATCATCGCCAAGCGCCTTGGAACCGACCTTCATCAGAAGTTTGGCCGCGCGCCAATCGGGGCGGATGGATGAAAAGCTTGGACGTGCGACTTTTCCTGCCAGAACGACATCCTGGCAGTTTGCATCGCGCATGGCATCAAGGATTTTGGCTGCCGCGCCAAGGCGTGTGGTTACAGTCGGATATTGATCAAGGTCAGGATCATCGGCATAGCCATCGAGTTTGACGATGCAAACATCACGGCCAGCGGAAATCGCAGCCCCTGCCAGACGGGCGGGAAGTGCCCCGCCTCCGGCGATAATCCCCAATTTTGGCTGCGGATTATCCTGCGGAGCTGTCATATTTCGGCGTGCATACGGAACGCATGCTTTCCGCTTTGAGGAAATTGATGATTTCCATCACCGGACCGACACCCTCAAAATCCTTGGCGACTTCTTCGACGCGCTCTGCGAGTGTGCCTTCCTGCGCAAACAGCAGACGATAGGCCTTGCGCAGCGAATGAATGGTTTCACGATCAAAGCCGCGACGCTTGAGGCCAACGATGTTCAGACCTGACAGATAGGCACGGTTGCCAATCACGGAACCATAAGGAATGACGTCGCTTTCGACACCGGTCATGCCGCCGATCATGGCGTGCTTGCCGATACGAACAAACTGGTGCACCGCCGACAGACCGCCAACAATGGCGAAGTCTTCGACCAAAACGTGGCCAGCAAGTGTGCCGTTATTGACCAGAATACATTGATTGCCGACATGGCAATCGTGACCGACATGGGCACCCGTCATCAGCAGGCAATCATCGCCAATGGTGGTTTCCATCCCACCACCTTCGGTGCCCGGATTAAGGGTCGCGCCCTCGCGGATTTTGGTGCGCTTGCCAACGACCAGACGGCTTTGTTCGCCCTTGAATTTCAGGTCCTGCGGCGCGTGACCGACAGAGGCAAACGGATAGACTTCGCACTGATCGCCAAGGGTGGTGTGACCTGCGACAGCAACGTGGCTGTGCAGTTTGACACCATCACCCAAGACAACATTCGGACCGACCACGCTATAGGGCCCGATTTCGACATCCTGACCAATCTGCGCGCCATCTTCGACAACGGCGGTTGGATGCACTTTTGACATTATCAGTTATCCCGGATCATCGCGGCGATGGTGGCCTCGGCAACGACCTGACCGTCGACCTTGACCTGGCTTTCGAATTTCCAGACAGGGCCACGGCTTTGTTTCTTGGTGACATGGATGTGCATGACATCACCCGGAGTGACCGGCTTGCGGAAACGGGCGTTATCGATGCTCATGAAATAAACAAGTTTGCCTTCTGCGTCCGCACCGAGCGTCTGGACCACCAGGATTGCCGCGGTTTGCGCCATGCTTTCGATGATCAGAACACCGGGCATGATCGGCTGCTGCGGGAAGTGGCCGGTAAATTGCGGCTCGTTCATCGTGACGTTCTTGATGCCGGTCGCACAGACATCGGTTTCGATGTCGATGACCTTGTCGATCAGAAGGAACGGATAGCGATGCGGAATCATTTCCAGAATGCGCTGGATATCGACACTTACCAGTTCGGTCATGTGTGTAGCCCTTATTTCTTTTTTCGTATCAGACGCGACAAGGCGACCGTCTGTTTATGATATTCCATGACCGGAACGGCGGGGCTGCCGCCCACAGTTTCGCCCGGTCCGATGTTTTTCATGACGCCGGCTTGGGCTGCGACTTTCGCGCCATCGCCGATTTCAAGGTGACCAGTAATGCCTGCCTGACCGGCAAGCACCACAAAATTACCAAGCTTGGTCGAGCCGGAAATCCCGACTTGCGAGACAATGACGCAACCCATGCCAAGTTCAACGTTATGGCCGATTTGCACCAGATTGTCGATACGACAGCCATTGCCGATCACGGTATCGGGCCCTGCCCCACGGTCAATCGTGCTGTTTGAGCCGACTTCGACGTCATTGCCGATGACAACACGGCCAAGCTGCGGGACCTTGACGTGGCCTTGTGGCCCCATGGCAAAGCCAAACCCGTCCTGCCCGATGCGGGCACCGGGATAAATCAGGCAAAGATTGCCAATCAGGCTGTGGCTAATCGAGGCGTTCGCCCCAACCTTGCAGCCTGCACCAATGACAACGCCCTCACCGATGACGGCGTTGGACGCGATGATGGTGCCGTCGCCGATTTCGCAATTGGCGCCAATGACAGCACCGGCATCAACCTGAACACCTTTGCCAAGCTTGGCGGTCGGGTCAATCACGGCGTGATCGGAGACGACGCCATTGCCGGTTTCAAATGGATAGAACGCAGTCGCGGCCTTGGCATAGGCACGGTACGGGTCCTTGGTGGTGAACAACACCATGCCCTCGGGCGCGCGCTCGACAAATTCAGGACGCACGAAACAGGCCCCTGCCTTGCTGCTGGTGAAGGCATCAAGGTATTTGCGGTTATCAAAGAAGCTCAGGATATCGCCATCGGCATTCTGCAGTGGTGAAACATCCTGAAAGACCCGCGTTTCATCGGGTGCATTGACCGGGGTTGTTTCCGTCAGCGCCGCGATTTCGGCGACACCGAATGGTCCCTTGCGGCTAAAGAAACGCGCATCCGCCATCAGGAGGCTTCCTTGAATTCAACCGTAATGGTTGGCGCTTCGGCATTTACCCGATCAAAGACGGCCTTGGTCGCATCCATCGAGGTTGCAAACAGCACGGCCTGCCCGCGATGCAGGACAAGGTTAGCCCCGCGTTCTTCGGCAATGCGACCGACAATCTCGTTCAGGGTTTGAGTGAATTTGGACTGGGCTTCTGCCAAGGCCTGATCAAGGACGCGGCTGCGGGCTTGGGCGAATTTCTGAAAATCGGCGACTTTCTGCTGGAAAGCGCGTTGCTTTTCCTGAAACACATCTGCAGCCAGAAGGGTGCGCTGCTGTGCGAGTTGTTTTTCCTCGTCACGCAGGCCCTGCTCACGGGTTTCGATTTCCTGCTGATAGGCGACCTGCCGTTCGCGGATCTGCTTGCGGGCATCCTGCATCGCAGACGCCTCGCGCATGATCCCGGCAACATCGACAATCATCACAGATGCGAAATTATCCTGGTTCGGTTCCTGCGCCTGTGCCACAGACGCATTGGCCGCAAAACCCATCAGGGCGGAAAGAACCAGCAGGTTACGTAGTGATTTGATCATTTTCATTAGAATCTGGTTCCGAAGTTAAGTCGGAACATTTCCTCTTTGTCGTGATCTTCTTTTGTGATGGCCTGAGAGATATCAACACCAATCGGGCCAAACGGCGATTCCCAACCGACACCGAAACCAACGGAACTACGCAGCGATCCGGTATCATAGATCTCACCCGCGCGAGCACCATCAACGTCCCGGCCTGAGCCAAAGTCACTGAAGATGCGGCCGGTAAGCGCAAACTCGTCGGGCGTACCAAGCGGGAAGTCCATTTGCACTGTACCTGTGTAGTACATTTTGGCCCCCAACGCATCCCCGGTCGCGATATCGCGCGGACCAACACCCGCAGATTCAAAGCCGCGCAGGTTCGAACCACCGACCATGAAGCGCTGAGAAATTCGAGTATCATCGTCGAACCCGAAGATATAACCGGTTGCACCACGGGTGGAGAAGATCCATTCATGCTCTCGATCCAGCGGGTAGTAGTAGCCGCCTTCAACGCGGGTCCGCAGATAGTTTTCGTCACCACCAATACCGGCCAGATCGTTTGACAGCCGCGCGAAGTAACCTTCGGTTGGGGAAATCGTGCTATCGCGTTCGTCATAGGTCAGAGTATGACCAATAGCCGATTCAACGAACTCGGTATCTTCTGCCAAAAGCAGACGCGATGCTTCATCTTCATCGATATCCGAGTAGCTGTTTTTCTCAAGCGTGTAGCGGAACGAGTGCGAAAGTTCTTCACTATACTTGAAACCAGCACGTAGACGGCCGCCCGTCTGCTCTTCATCGTAAGAGCTTTCGTCCTGGTTATCCTCTTCGCGGCGGTAGACGTCAAAGCCCGCAGCGATTTCGCGATCCAGGAAGTATGGCTCGGTAAAGGACAGGTCGACCTGCTGGTCTGTAGAACCAAGCGTGAAGTTCAGGCGCAGGTCCTGCCCCTTACCCAGCAGGTTACGTTCGCGAATGCCAAGCTGACCAAAGGCACCGTTGTCCGTGCCGTAGCCGGCACCGATGGAGAATTCACCAGTCGATTTTTCTTCGACATCAACTTCAATAACGGTCTGGTCGGGTGATGCGCCCGGCAGGGTCTTGACGTCGACCGATTTGAAGAAGTTGAGGTTCTCGATGCGTTGCTTGGAGCGCTGCATCTTGGAGCTGCTGAACGCATCGCCTTCGACGAGACGGAACTCACGTCGGATGACTTCATCAAGTGTGCGGACATTGCCAACAACGTTGATGCGCTCGACATAGACCTTGGGTCCTTCGGCGATGTTAAACGTGATGTCAATCGTGCCAGCTTCACGGTTGCGCTGAACGTTCGGACGGATATCGATAAAGGCATAGCCTTGATCTCCGACACTGTCAGTCAGGGCGTCAACGGCATCATCAACCAGCGTCGCGTTATACCATTCACCGCTTTCGATCTCGACAAGCGGCTTCAGCGTTTCCGGATCGATCTTGTCGATTTGCGAGACAACATTGATGTCACCGAACTGATAGCGCTGCCCTTCACTGACCGTGTAGGTCACGAAGAAGTCGGAGCGATCCGGGGTGAGTTCAGCGACAGAAGACAAAACCTGGAAATCGGCGTAGCCAGCCGCAAGGTAGAAGCGGCGCAGCAATTCGCGGTCAAAGGTCACGCGATCGGGATCATAGTTATCGTCAGCGGTCAGGATTTTCCACCAGGCGCTTTCGGTCGTCCGAATGACATCGGAAAGCTCGCCATCATCAAACGCCTTGTTGCCAACGAAGTTGATCTTGCGGATGCCGGTCGCATCGCCTTCATCAATCTCGAACGCCAGATCAACACGGTTCTGATCGAGCTGAATGACCTTGGGCTCAACCGTGGCCGCAAAGCGGCCGCTGCGGCGATAGAGTTCCAGAACACGCTGAACGTCGGCCTGAACCTTGGTGCGGGTATAAACTACGCGCGGACGTAATTGCAGTTCAGCCCCGAGGGTGTCGTCATCTAGGCGCTGGTTACCTTCAAAGGCAATCCGGTTGATGATCGGGTTTTCAACGACATTGACCCGAAGAATCCCCTGATTAAAGGAGAATGAAACGTCCGCAAAAAGGCCGGTCGAGAACAAGGCCTTCAGCGAGTTATTGATTTTCTGCACGTCATAGGAATCGCCAGGAGCAACCGTCAGGTAGGCGTTGACCGTCGCACTTTCGATACGGTTATTGCCTTCGACTTCGATGTCGCGAATCAGACCCGATTGGGCATGCACTGCCACAGGAACAAACAATGGCGCCGTTCCGCCAAGCAGGGCCGTAATCACAACGGCCGCTTTTACCTTACGCAGCAAGTTAACCCCCCTGTTGCTGTCACTCATCCGCCAGCAAGTCCTTTGAGGAAACTAAAGACACCCAATTGCGTCAAATCGTTCCACGTTGCAAAAATTATTAAGCTGAATACCAAACCCGCGCCGATACGGAAACCATATTCTTGTGCTTTTGCCCCCAATGGCTTACCGCGAATTGCCTCAATCGCGTAGAACACAAGATGGCCACCATCCAGAACCGGAACAGGCATCAGGTTGATCAACCCAAGGCTGATGGAGAGATAGCCCATAAAGAACAGAAGCGGCGCAATGCCCCCTTCGGCGACCTGCCCCGACATCTGCGCAATCCGGATTGGCCCGCCAAGCTCGGAACTGTCACGATCACCACTGATCATCTCACCAAGGGCTGAGAATGTCTGTGCAGTCAGTGAATAGGTGGTCTCGAACGCACGGCCAACCGACTCAACAACGCCGGTGCGGCTCATTTCAAAGTCGCCCGCTGTGATGCCCAAGCGCCCAACGGTTGCGGTCACACCGCCCTCGTCGACTTCGATTGCTTCGGGCGTAACGGCAAGATCGATTGCCTGACCGTCACGCTGCACGGTGACAGAAAGCGGCTGCCCCGGATTGGCGCGCACAATGTCAGAGAGTTCAGAGAACCATTCGACCGGCTGACCATTGATTGCTGAAATTTCGTCATCGGCAACAAAGCCCGCCATGGCAGCCGGGCTGTCATCGAGAACTTCGCCAACAACCGGCAACGCACGTTGCTGTCCAACCGCAGCAAACAGGAAGGTAAAAACGATGATTGCAAAGATGAAGTTGGCCAAGGGACCGGCGAAAACGATTGCCGCGCGGGCAGCGACACCTTTGTGATGGAAGGCATGCTTTGCTTCTTCTTCATCAAGGTCATCGCGACCGCCCGCACTGGCCGGGTTCATATCGCCAAACATTTTGACGTAACCGCCCAGCGGGATGATGCTGACCTTCCAGCGCGTGCCCTTTTTATCCTGCCAGCCGAAAAGCTCCGGTCCGAACCCGATTGAAAAGGCTTCGACCTTTACTCCGTTTTTGATGGCCACCCAGTAGTGGCCATATTCGTGAACGAACACGAGCACCGAGAGCACAAAAAGAAAAGCAAGCAAGGTTTCCATCAAGAATTCCCTAAGCCGGTCGCACCAGCAATTTCAATCCAAGTCTATGCAAGACACGCCGCAGTTTCCCGGCGCACCATCGCATCTGTTTCAAATACCTGATCAAGGCCGGTCAGCGCGTCGCTTCCAAGCCTTGTCATGATCTTTTCGACAGTACCGGCGATATCCAAAAAGCCGATTCTGTCTTTGAGAAACGCCTCAACCGCTACTTCATTGGCAGCGTTCAGAACAGTAGGCAGGGTCCCCCCTTCCTGCAAGGCCTGACGTGCCAGCCGAAGTGCCGGGAAACGATCCGTATCCGGCGTCTCGAAGTTCAAGCTTCCGATCGTGGCAAAATCAAGACGCGGTGTATCCACCTTGATCCGATCCGGCCATGAAAGTGCATAAGCAATCGGAGTGCGCATATCCGGCGTTCCCAACTGCGCAAGAACCGAACCGTCGGAATATTCCACCATACTGTGAACAACTGATTGAGGATGCACCACAATTTCAATCTGTTCTTCTGCCACCGGGAAAAGATGCCAGGCTTCGATCAGCTCAAGCCCCTTGTTCATCATGGTCGCAGAATCGATAGAGATTTTTGCGCCCATTTCCCAATTGGGGTGTGCCAAGGCCTGCGCACGGGTCACTGATTGCATGTCCTTGAGCGACCGTTCACGGAACGGACCGCCAGACGCAGTCAGAAGAATACGATCAATGCGATTTTCAGCACGATCTTCAAGCACCTGGAAAATCGCGCTGTGCTCCGAATCCACCGGGATCAGAGTTGCGCCATGTTTGGCGATCTCGGCCGTCATCAGGGAACCGGCACAAACAAGTGTTTCCTTGTTGGCAAGCCCGATGCGTGCACCACGACGAATGGCGGCAAGCGTCGGTTTAAGCCCCGCAGCCCCAACGATTGCAGCAATGACGATGTCTGAAGGGCGTTCGGCCGCCTCGATCAACGCATCTTCGCCAGCGGCAACATCAATGCCCTTCCCGGCCAGCGCATCCTTAAGGTCACCGTAAAATGCCGGATCCCCAATGACAGCGCATTTGGCATCAAGCTCAATCGCAGCCTTTGCCAGGGCATCAACATTGCGATGGGCGGTGACAGCTTCGACAACATATTTGTCAGTGTGGGATTTAAGAACACCAACGGTGCTGGTCCCGATGGAACCGGTAACACCAAAGACACTGACGGATTTCTTCAAAGTCATCAAACACCTGTAAGGACAGCAGCCAGAGGATCGGCTGCCTTAACGCAGAGAAAGCCCTGCGAAACAGATAATAGCAAAGGCCACAGGAAATACCGACAACATCCCGTCCGCACGATCAAGCAAACCGCCATGCCCCGGGATCAGATGGCTGCTGTCCTTGACCTTGAAACGGCGTTTAAGTGCGGACTCACCAAGGTCACCGATTTGTGCCACGATCGCCAGAACCATACTGACAGCCACAATCGACCAGTTGATCGCATCAGAACTGAAATAGGTCACCAGCCCGCCAATCAGGCCCGCACAGACCATACCGCCGATCAAACCGGCCCACGTTTTCTTGGGGCTGAAGCGCGGTGCAAGTTTTGGCCCGCCGATGGTCTTGCCAAACGCATAGCCACCCGTGTCAGTCGCCCAGACAAGGAAGAACAACCACATAATGATCAGAAGGCCGTCGCCATCCTGGGTCCTCAGCCAAAGTGCCGAGAGTGCTGCAAGCGAGATATAGAGAACGCCAAATCCGGCAAGCAACCAATTCGCACCAGATCGGGCTGCAGCAATGATCACCCCGATTGCGATCGGCATGACGATAAATTCTTCCTGCCCGGTGA
The DNA here is from genome assembly GCF_000948415.1 of Thalassospira sp. HJ. Lineage (GTDB taxonomy): Bacteria > Pseudomonadota > Alphaproteobacteria > Rhodospirillales > Thalassospiraceae > Thalassospira. Next base: position 71,289 of record NZ_JYII01000003.1, read on the forward strand.
CATACATCACCATGGCAACAGCAAGAGCCACACCTGTTACAACCGATATGCCGTTATGGTGTTCGGGTGCGCACATGCGCGACCATTCCCACATCATCCCGGCAGAAAAGGCAAACAGCAGCAAATCGAAATAGGGAGAACCGAACCAGACGGCGGCAACGGCGACGGGCGCCATAACCATCGCGGAAAGAACGCGTGGAATCAGGCTGGAATTGGTATCTTTTTGATCGTTGGTCTCAGATGACGGCACCAAAACGCCGCTCCCGCCCGGCAAAGTTATCGATGGCTTTTTCCAGATGGCTGCGATCAAAGTCCGGCCACAGAACGTCTTCGAAAACGAACTCAGTATAGGCAGACTGCCAAAGCAGGAAGTTGCTGATCCGCTGTTCGCCACTGGTGCGGATCAGAAGATCCGGATCCGGAATACCAGCCGTCGACAGATTTTGTTCGATCAGGTCTTCGGTGATTTCATCCGCAGCCAGTTCGCCTGCTGCAACCTTGGCCGCAATGTCACGCACCGCCTGGGTAATTTCCGCACGCGCACCGTAGCTGAGTGCAATGGTCAGGTTCAGGCGTGTGTTGTCGCGTGTCTGATCTTCGGCCTTGGCCAGAAGTTCGCGGATATCATCAGCAAAACGCGAGCGATCCCCGATGATGCGAATTTTCACGCCATTCTTGTGCAAGGTCGACAATTCGCGCTTCAGGAACAGACGCAGCAGCCCCATCAGGTCGCTGACTTCGCTTTCCGGACGCTTCCAGTTCTCGGTCGAGAAGCCATACAGCGTCAGATACTCGATACCGAGTTCGCCCGCGGATTCGATGGTGCGACGCACGGCATCAACACCGGCGCGATGGCCCATGGTACGAGGACGACCACGTCCGCGGGCCCAGCGCCCGTTGCCATCCATAATGATGGCAACATGACGCGGCACACAGAGCGTATCTGAAGGTTGAGCTTGCGAAGAAAGAACAGCCATTGTCAGACTTGCATGATTTCCTGTTCTTTGTGCGAGAGCGCTTCATCGATCTCGCCAATGACCTTGTCGGTCAGCTTCTGAACTTCTTTTTCCTGGTCGTGCATCTCGTCCTTGGAGATGTCACCGTCCTTTTCCCATTTTTTCAGCTGATCCATGCCGTCACGACGCACGTTACGGACAGAAATCTTGGCCTGCTCGGCATATTTACCGGCAACCTTGGAGAGTTCAGCGCGGCGCTCTTCGTTGAGTGCAGGAATCGGAACGCGGACAAGCGTACCATCAGCCGCCGGGTTCAGGCCAAGGCCCGAATCACGGATGGCTTTTTCGACGGATTTCACCATCGACTTGTCCCAAACCTGAACCGAAAGCATACGGGATTCTGGAACACTGACCGATGCCACCTGGTTAAGCGGGGTCGGAACGCCGTAAGCTTCAACCATGACCGGTTCCAGAAGGCTTACACTGGCACGCCCGGTGCGCAGACCGGTGAATTCCTTGTGCAATACTTCCACAGCCCCTTCCATGCGGCGGGACAGGTCCTTTTTTAGGCCAGCAACGTCAGACACGTTCAGTCTCCATTCGAAATAATCGTAAACGTCCCCTTTGCAGAAACGACGTCTGCAAAGGCACCCGGATTATGCAAAGAAAATACAATAACCGGAATATCATTTTCACGTGCCAAAGAAATAGCCGATGCGTCCATCACACGCAAATCTTTGGACAGAACTTCCATATAGGTCAGGGCGTCATAACGCTCTGCGGTCGGATCGGTTTTCGGATCGGCCGTATAGACACCATCAACCTGGGTGCCCTTGAGCAGCGCATCACAGCCCATTTCAACCGCGCGCAAGGCAGCAGCGGTATCGGTCGTGAAGAACGGGTTGCCTGTGCCGGCTGCGAAGATCACGACACGCCCCTTTTCCATGTGACGGACCGCACGACGGCGCACATAGGGCTCACAAACAGAGGACATCGGAATAGCGGATTGAACGCGGGTCTGAACGCCATGGCGTTCAAGTGCGTTTTGCACGGCAAGCGCGTTCATGATGGTGGCAAGCATGCCCATATAGTCGGCCGTTGCACGCTCCATGCCCTGCGAGGCGCCCTTGACGCCGCGGAAGATATTCCCGCCGCCAATCACCATGCAGACTTCGGCACCCATGTCATGAACGGCTTTGATTTCGCTGGCAATCCGGTCAACCGTTTCTGGATCGATACCGTATTGCTGTTTGCCCAGGAGCCCCTCACCAGAGAGCTTCAAAAGGACGCGACGAAACTTCAGTTGGCCGTTTTCTGCCATGTCGGATTGCCTCTTAAATGCCGATGTAACGCATTGCCCGAACGTGGGAAATGCAAAATTCAGATATAAAAAGACCGGCGAGTAACAGGGCGGATATGCGCTGCCGACCTCGCCGGTCTGGATCATACACGAAATGGTGGCAAACGCACCATTTCGATCAGATGTTTTATTTGTTCAGCTGCTCAGCAACTTCGGCAGCAAAGTCTTTTTCTTCGCGCTCGATGCCCTCACCGAGTTCGAAGCGAACAAAGCCCTTAAGGGTGATCGGCTTGCCAGCTTCTTTGGCAGCGTTTTCGATCACGTTTTTGACTTTGTTTTCACCGTCAATCACGAAGGTCTGCTCAACCAGAACGACCTGCTCGTAATATTTACGGATACGACCTTCGATCATCTTTTCGATGATTTCTGCCGGACGGCCCGATTCTTTGGCCTGCTCGGTCAGAACGGCTTTTTCACGCTCTACCAGTTCCGGATCAAGATCATCGACGGTTGCCGATGCCGGGTTGGTCGCAGCAATGTGCATCGCGATCTGTTTGCCAAGGCCTTCGAGAACGCCAGCGTCTGCTTCGGATTCCAGAGCAACCAGAACACCGATTTTGCCCAGATCCGGAGCAACAGCAGAGTGAACGTAAGAAGCAACAACGCCTTTTTCGACCGACAGGCCAGCCGAACGACGCAGGGACATGTTTTCGCCGATGGTGGCGATCATGTGCGTGACCTGCTCTTCGACGTTACGCGAGGTACCCGGGAAAGCAGCAGCTTTGAGGGTATCGATGTCGCCGTTTGCAGCAACAGCCTGGGTCGCGATTTCGCCAACAAATTTCTGGAAGTCTTCGTTACGCGAAACGAAGTCGGTCTCGGAGTTCAGCTCGACAACTGCACCTTTGGTGCCGTCAACAGCAACTGCAACCAGACCTTCTGCAGCAACACGGCCAGCTTTCTTGGCAGCAGCAGCAAGACCTTTGGTACGAAGCCAGTCAACAGCAGCTTCCAGGTTACCATCGGTTTCGGACAGCGCCTTTTTGCAATCCATCATGCCAGCGCCGGTGGTTTCGCGAAGCTCTTTAACGAGAGCAGCGGTAATAGCCATTTTTAAAGCCCCTAATTACGCGATCAGTAAACACCTAACAAAACGGCGGCATGCTAGCCGCCGTTTCATCAGGTACAAAATGAAACTTATGCGGAAGCTTCTTCTGCAGCTTCGGAAGCAGCAGCTGCTTCGGCCGGAACTTCTTCCGCTTCGCCGAGATCTGCGCCAGAAGCAGTCATTTCTTCCTGGATGCCGTCGAGAACGGAACCAACGAACAGATCGCAATACAGCTGGATTGCGCGGATCGCGTCGTCGTTGCCCGGAACCGGGAACTGAACGTTTGCCGGATCAGAGTTGGAGTCGAGGATCGCAACGACCGGGATGTTCAGGTTTTTAGCATCCTGAATAGCAAGCGATTCTTTGTTGGTGTCGACCACGACGATGATGTCCGGCAGACCACCCATGTCCTTAATACCGCCAAGCGCGCGCTCAAGCTTGTCGCGCGAACGGGTCAGGTTCAGGATTTCTTTTTTGGTCAGACCTTCTGCACCAGAGTTCAGGATCTCGTCCTGTTCTTTGAGGCGCTTGATCGAGTTGGAAACAGTGTTCCAGTTGGTCAGCATGCCGCCGAGCCAGCGATGGTTCACATAGTACTGGCCGCAACGCTTTGCAGCGTCTGCGATGATCGGGGAAGCCTGACGCTTGGTACCGACGAAGAGAACACGACCACCCGAAGCGGTTACGTCACGAACGGCCTGCATCGCGCGATGCAGCATCGGAACGGTTTCCTGCAGGTTCAGGATGTGGATGTCGTTACGTGCACCAAAGATGAACGGCTTCATCTTCGGGTTCCAACGGCGGGTGTGGTGACCAAAGTGGACACCAGCTTCCATGAGCTGGCGCATGGTAAAGGTTGGCAGAGCCATGATAATTCCTACCTTTTTCCGGTTAATACCTCCGCGGAAGGGAATTCCATACACCATGTATGAAACACCGGATGGACGAGTTGCCATATGACGGCAGTCGCCGCTCTTCCGCGTGCGATGTTCGGGGCGGGTTTTAATCCCCCCTGAGCGAGATTGCAACCCCTAAAATGCGCACAAATGCGCGGTTCCCGATGGGCTGCAGGGAATATTTCGCGCAACCAGATGAAATCATCAGATTTCCTCGGCGAATTCCACGCCTGGGATTGCACCAATGGCGCCGATCAGGGACGGGCCGACCTTGTAGTTTTCTTCTAACTCGATCTCGGCCATGCGGCCGTCGTCACACATGGATGACAGGCTTACGAGGCCTTTCCCCCTGCCCGCCTGTTCAAGCAGTTCGCGGATTTCAGCAACCGGATCGGGACGGTTCAGGCGAATGCGGATGCCTTCGGCGGCACCGGCGACGGCCTTTTCGAGGTCTTCGACGCGCTGGCCCTGAATGCGAAGCTGTCCTTCGCGCATTTCGGCAGAGACATTGAGCAACACCGGACGCCCGGCGGTGATGATTTCCTTATAGGCGGCCCATGCTTCGGCCCAGAAGGCGACTTCGAAGCTGCCGGTCGGGTCCGAGAACATGACAAAGGCGAATTTCGAGCCGTTCTTTTTCGAGATCATCTCACGCGCATTGATCAGGGTACCGGCCAGACGAATGGTACCCTTGTTCGAGGCGCGCATGCGTGCTGGCAGTTCCTTGATCGGGGCGATGCCGATGCGCTGGATGCTTTTGCCAAATGTATCAAGCGGATGGGCGGACAGATAGAAGCCAATGGCCGAGAATTCCTCGGTCAGTTTTTCCATCGGCACCCAGTCACGATCATCGGGCAGACGGATCTGATCCTTGCCAAAGCCGCTGCTGTCGCCAAACATTGAAATCTGATCATCATTACGCGCATGCATTTCGCGCTGGGCCACAGCGATGACCTTGTCGACATGTTCAAACATGACCTTGCGGTTCGATGCCAGGCAATCAAGGGCACCAGCGCGCACAAGGTTTTCAAGCAGACGTTTATTGACCGCACGGCTGTCGATACGTGATGCGAAATCGGTGATGTCCTTGAACGGTCCGTTGGCTTCGCGTTCGGCAACAAGGCTTTCCATCGCGGCATCGCCAACATTTCGCACAGCGGCCAGTGCATAGCGGATCTTGCGCACGCCATCATGGTTTTCAACCGAGAATGCGACCTGGGAGTTGTTCACGCATGGCGGCAGGATTTCGATTTCAAGCCGCTCGACCTCCTGCTTGAACACCGCAAGTTTTTCGGTGTTGTGCATATCAAGGGTCATCAGGGCGGCCATGAATTCGACCGGATAGTTCGCCTTGAGATAGGCCGTCTGATAGGCCACCAGCGCGTAGGCCGCGGCGTGGGATTTGTTAAAGCCGTAGGATGCGAACTTTGCGACCTGATCAAAGATGTCGGACGCCTGCCCGCGATCAACGCCGTTCTTTTCAGAACCGTCGACAAACAGGCCACGCTGCTTTTCCATTTCCTCGGCGATTTTCTTACCCATTGCACGACGCAACAGGTCAGCGCCACCAAGCGAGTAGCCCGCCATGATCTGGGCAAGCTGCATGACTTGCTCCTGATAGATCATGATGCCGTAGGTTTCTTCGAGGATCGGTTTAAGCATCGGGTGCATGTAATCAGGCTCTTCCTGACCATGCTTACGCGCGATGTAATGCGGGATGTTATCCATCGGGCCCGGACGATACAGCGCCACGACAGCGATAATATCTTCGAGCGTATCGGGCTTCAGGCCGCGTAGAACATCCTGCATGCCCTGGGATTCAAGCTGGAACACGCCGACCGTTTCGGCAGCCGACAGCAGTTTAAATGCCGGACGATCATCAAGGGGAATTGCGCCGATATCAAAGTCTTGCGGCACGTCTTTGCGAAGACGCATCAAATTGACGGCCTCGATAATCACCGTTAGCGTCTTAAGCCCGAGGAAGTCAAACTTCACCAGACCGGCATTTTCAACAAACTTCATGTTGAACTGGGTTACCGGCATGTCGGATCGCGGATCGCGATACAGCGGCACCAGTTCATCAAGATCACGGTCACCGATCACCACACCGGCCGCGTGGGTCGAGGAGTTACGATAAAGACCTTCGATCTGCATGGCGATTGACAGCAAGCGATCAATATCCGGATCCTCGCGCGCGATGCGGCGCAGGTCCGGCTCCATATCAATTGCTTCCTTGAGCGGGATCGGCTTGGCCGGGTCGCCCGGAATCATTTTACAGATCTTGTCGACATAACCATAGGGGATCGACAGAACACGCCCGACGTCACGCACAGCTGCCTTTGCCTGCAACTTACCAAAAGTAATGATCTGCGCGACACGGTCATGGCCGTATTTCTTCTGCACATATTCGATGACTTCACCGCGTCGGTCCTGACAGAAATCGACGTCAAAGTCAGGCATCGATACACGTTCCGGGTTCAAGAAACGTTCGAACAGAAGCGAGAACCGCAGCGGATCAAGGTCGGTAATCAACAATGCATAGGCCACAAGCGAGCCTGCACCGGAACCACGGCCCGGCCCGACCGGTATTTCATGGTCCTTCGCCCACTGGATGAAATCGGCAACGATCAGGAAGTAGCCCGGGAAGCCCATCTGATTGATGATGCCAAGCTCATACTCAAGGCGTTCCCAATAGGGTTTGGCGATTTCTTCTTTTTCAGCGTCCAACATTTCGTCGGTAAAGACGTGCTTTTCGAGACGGCCTTTCAGGCCTTCCTCAGACATGTGGCGGAGTTCATCGACCTCGGTACGGCCTTCGCCGCAATCAAAGGGCGGCAGGATCGGATCGATCTTTTCAACGTGCCAGGAGCAACGCTTGGCGATCAAAAGGGTGTTGTCGCAGGCCTCCGGAATATCGGCAAACAGGTCGCGCATTTCAGCTGCCGTTTTGAAGCGATGGTCCGGGGTGAGTTTCCAGCGTTCTTCCTGACCAACAACCGCCCCCTGCCCGACGCAGATAAACACGTCATGGGCTTCGTACATGTCGATTTTCGGGAAGTAGCAGTTATTGGTCGCAACCAGCGGCACGTCATGATCATAGGCCAGCTTGATCAGGCCCGGTTCAACCTGCTCTTCAAGCGGTTCACCATGGCGCTGGAGTTCGATGTAAAGACGGTTGCCAAAGATGTCCTTGAGGTCTGCAAGACAGCTTTCGGCCTTTTCAACCTGTTCCTCGCCCAGAAGACGTGCCAGCGGGCCCGTCGGGCCACCGGTCAGGCAGATGATGTGATCGGCATATTTGCGAATGTGCTCGTAAAGGGCTTTCGGTTCGCTGCCGGCTTCGGACGTCATATGGGCGCGCGAGACGATTTTCAGCAGGTTGAAATAGCCTTCCTTGTTCTGGGCAATCAGAACAAGGCGGTCTGGCATCGGTTCGCGGGCGATTTTGCCAACGGCGGGTTTGTCGCCATAGCGCTCGACACCCATCTGCACGCCCAAAATCGGCTGAATGCCCGAACCGCTGAGCGCACCGGCGAAATCAAGCGCACCGAACATGTTGTCGGTATCGGTCATCGCAACGGCGGGCTGGCCGTCTGCGGCACAGAGTTTGGCGAGCTCCTTGGTCGTGATCGCACCTTCGGCAAGCGAATAGTTGGTGTGTACACGAAGATGGACGAAACCATTTTCCATCGGAGCCAGACCTCTGAAAGATAAGAAAAATGCAGGGTTCGCGCGCCCGTCAAGGACGCGCAAAAACCAGCTTAAAGAATTTTGATCGCTTAGGAAAGATCAGCAGGGTCGAGTTCGATCAAATGACCGTCACGCAGCGTCACAACCCGGTCCATCTGACGCGCCAGCTCCGGGTTATGGGTCGCGATCAGCGACGCAAGACCTGTTTCACGCACCAGCGTCATCAACATGCCAAACACGGTATCGGCCGTCTGTGGATCAAGGTTACCGGTCGGTTCATCGGCAAACAGAACATCAGGCACATTGGCCAGCGCACGGGCGATTGCCACACGCTGTTGCTCCCCACCCGACAGGCGCGCCGGACGATGTTCCGCACGGTTTTCCAGACCAAGGCAACGCAGCAATTCAAGGCCGCGTTCTTCGGCCTCGTTGCGCTTCAGGCCATTGATCATTTGCGGCATGACGACGTTTTCCAGGGCGGAAAATTCCGGCAGCAGATGATGGTACTGATAGACAAAGCCGATATGGCTGCGGCGCATTTCGGTCCGCGCCAGATCTGACAAATCCGTGCTGCGCTTGCCCCCGATCGAGACCAGACCGTTATCTGGCTTTTCCAGAAGACCGGCAATCTGAAGCAAGGTTGATTTACCTGCACCCGACGGCCCGACCAGGGCAACAATTTCGCCCTGATGGATTTCAAGATCGACGGATTTCAGAATTTCGAGCTGATCGGGGCCCTGATTAAAGATGCGGTCGATCTTTTCAAGGCGCAGCACGACATTGCGTGAACGTTCTTCGGCGGTCTTTTTCATCAGATCACTCATAGCGCAGGGCCTCCACCGGATCGAGGCGCGATGCCCGCCATGCCGGGTACACCGTGGCAAGGAAGGACAGCGTCAGCGACATGATGCAGACCATAACGACCTCGCCAACATCCATGTCGGCAGGCAACTGCGAGAGGAAGTAAATCTCGGCATTGAACAGGTCGGTTCCGGTCAGGCTTTGAATGAACTGACGAATATTTTCGATGTTCAGACAGAACAACACCCCAATGATCAGCCCGGAAATCGTACCCAGCACCCCGATGGAGGCACCAGCGAGGAAGAACACCTTCATGATCGACTGGCGGGTTGCCCCCATGGTGCGCAGGATCGCGATATCGCGTCCCTTGTCCTTTACCAGCATGACCATGCCCGAAATGATGTTGAATGCCGCAACCAGAATGATGAGCGTCAGGATCAGGAACATCACGTTGCGTTCGACCTGAAGCGCGTTAAAGAAGCCGGCATTGGATTGCTGCCAGTTTACCAGACGCAACGGTTGCCCGGACAAGCTTGTCAGCAACTCGTCCATGGTGTCATCAAGCGCGCCGATATCTTCAAGCATCACTTCAAAATGGGTGATTTTTTCCGGCAGGCGGAAATAGGTCTGGGCCGCTTCGAGCGGCATGAAGATAAAGCCGCTGTCATATTCATACATGCCGATATCAAACAGGCCCGCCACGGTATAGCCACGCACCCGCGGCACCGAGCCAAACGCCGTCACATTGCCCTTGGGCGAAATCAGGTTGACCGTGTCGCCAACACCGACGCCCAGCTTCATGGCCAGACGTGCGCCCATGATCACCGTGTCTTCGCCCTTGAAGTCGTCAAGCGATCCGAAAACGATATTATCCGCGATGGTTGCGCGTTGTTTGACATCTTCGGGGCGCATGCCACGCACGATGGCACCGGATGCACGACCGTTTTTCGACGCCATCACCTGCCCTTCGACCACCGGCACGGTCAGGACCACATTGCCGTTTTTGGCGATCTCGTCCTCGATCTTGGCGTAATCGCCAATGCCACCATTACCCTGTGCATAGACAGAAATATGGCCGTTCAGCCCAAGTATTCGACCAAGCAGTTCCGCACGGAAACCATTCATTACCGACATGACAATGATGAGTGTCGCAACACCCAGCATGATGCCAAGCAACGAGAAGATGGCGATGACGGAAACAAAGCCTTCCTGCCGACGTGGACGCAGGTAGCGAAAGGCCACCATACGCTCGAACGGACTGAACATGGGCAATCGATCCTTGTGGAAGCGGGTCAGGAAACCGGGTTGGTTGGACAATTAAGACTTAGCAGCCAAACCGGAAATGGCAACGGGGCAGCACATGCCGCCCCGTTTGAATGCGTTTTAAGATCAGCCGTTGATCTGATTAAGAGCCGCTTCAAAGGTGACTTCGGTTTTTTCACCCGATTTGCGGTTCTTGAGTTCAACAACGCCGTTCTTGAGCCCCTTGGGGCCAATGACGATCTGCCAGGGCAGACCGATCAGATCCATATCGGCAAACTTGCCGCCCGCACGGATGTCGCGGTCATCATAAAGAACCTCGATCCCGGCATTGGTCAGCTTGCCATAGTAATCTTCGCACGCGGCATCACATTCATCATCGCCGGTACGCAGGTTGATCAGGCCAACCTTGTACGGTGCGACGGCTTCGGGCCAGATGATGCCGTTTTCGTCGTGGGATGCCTCGATCAGGGCGCCGACAAGACGCGACACACCGATGCCATACGACCCCATCTGCACCGGAACTTCGGTGCCATCCGGGCCAAGGACGGTTGCGCCCATCGGTTCGGAATATTTGGTGCCGAAGTGGAAGATGTGACCGACTTCGATGCCGCGCGTGGTGACAAGATCATCACCGAGTGCGGTAACCGCATCGTCGCTGGCGTCGTGCATTTCTTCGGTCGCGGCGTAGTCTTTGAGCGTGCCCTGTACCCAGTTTTCAAGGCCGGTACGATCATTGAGATCAACGCCCTTGCCGGTCAGGTCCTTATCAAGCCATTTCTTGTCGCAGAAGACTTCACTTTCGCCAGTATCGGCCAAAATGATGAATTCGTGGCTAAGGTCGCCACCGATCGGGCCGGTATCGGCCACCATCGGGATCGCCTTGACACCCAGGCGGGTGAAGGTGCGGCAATAGGCCAGGAAGATCTTGTTATAGGTGTGACGCGCGCTTTCGTAATCGATATCGAACGAATAAGCGTCTTTCATGTAAAATTCGCGACCTCGCATCACGCCAAAGCGCGGGCGGATCTCGTCACGGAATTTCCACTGGATATGATAGAGCAGCTGCGGGAGTTGCTTATAGGAACGCACATCCTTGCGGAAGATATCGGTGATGGCTTCTTCGTTGGTCGGACCAAACAGCATCTTGCGGTCATGACGGTCGGTGATGCGCAGCATCTCAAGACCGTAATCATCATAACGACCACTTTCCTGCCAGAGTTCAGCCGGCTGGATGGTCGGCATCAGAAGCTCGTTAAAGCCGATCTTGTCCTGTTCTTCGCGAACGATCTGTTCGATCTTTTTAAGAACACGGTGGCCGAGTGGCAGCCAGGAATAGATCCCTGCGGTGAGCTGACGCACCATACCGGCGCGGAGCATCAGACGATGGGACGCAATCTGGGCTTCCGAAGGGGTTTCCTTCAGGGTCGGCAGAAAGAACTGGGAAAGACGCATCAATGCCTCGTGATGATCAGATCTGAATGTTTAATAACCTTGCCCGGAAAATGCGACAGCAGCGCCCGAAACGCAAGCCGGAACTTGCTTTATATCATGCATATCCGCTTAGAGCAGTTTCCGTTTAGATCGAAGCGTTTTGTTCGTGTTTGGCGAGTTGTTTAGCAAGGCACAGCGCGCAAGGGCGATGCGGGGCATCGTTCAAGCGGTGTAACGCCGCAAAACATCGGCAAAACGGTTCGATCTAAACGGAAATTGCTCTAGAGCCCGAAGATGGCAAAACTGCGATGGTGATCAGCGAAAGCCCGCCTTGCGGCAGGCATCAATCAGTTCGGCGTTATTGGCATCATCGCCAAGCGGCTGATCATTGAAATAGACCCGCCCGTTGCGATAGGTGATCTTGCCAATGCTTTGCTCCCCGCTGACCCCGTCAGGCACGGTAAGTCCGGAATATTCAAAGAAGTCGATCGTGACCGGAAATTCGATTTCCTTGGGCAGGGATTTCAAAATGTTGCTGCCGCCATTCAAATCGGCCGGGGCAACTTCATTGCCGCGCACATCGACACCCGGCTTATAGGCGACATCGTCATCGGGCACATGGGTGACCAGTGCCTTGCAGGCGGAACGCGTGACTGTGATCGTTGGGGCGGCGGCTTCGTCCGTGGCTGCAGCATCACCCGCAGCAGGATCATCAGATGGTTCTGCCGCCGACGGGAACGGGGATTCGTCCTGTGCCTTTGCATCGGTGACAATCTGTGCCATCAGCATCAGGGCAGCAACAGACACCAATAGTCTGATTTTATGATCAAAACCGGGGCGAGAAATAGATTGGACCAATGAAAACTCGGGCATGTTTTAGCTTTGTCCTATCTGTGTGCGGTGCAGCAACGATTCATTTGTGAAGTTTGGTCAAAACATCTTGCATAAAAATGAAACATGTGGCTTTTTAGTCCTCCGCTAACGGCGCAAGATCGTTGCGGAAGGCGTATCGCAGCCGCTCATAATATTGCGGGAGGCTTTGTTGCCAATAAGCATACAAGAAGCAGGCGCGACGTCGAAATAAAACCTGTGCATAAGCCCAGGTCTTGAGGAGGAAGTATAAAAAGATTACGGGAAAACAGCTATAAAAATAGCGTCTTAGCAAGATCCTTGTGATCTTGCTTTTTTTTTGGCCCTACCCCATCCCGATCTTTGAGCCATGATTTTTCTGCAGGGCTTCGGCGGCCCAAAACGACAAAACCCCGCACCAAATGTTGCGGGGTTTTCTGTATCCGGGATTGCGTAAAATGCTTATTGCGTAGAGCACTTATTGTGGTGGGCGTACTTCGATCATGCCACTGGTAATAACAAACCAGGCCACCACCCACAGGATCGCCGAGATCAGGCTGGTGGCGAGGATCTTTTTCCACATATGCGGCTTTTCCGGCGCACCGCTGTCATGGCCGGGTTCGACATTCTCGACCCGTTTGACACCCACCGGCAGCACCATAAACAGAACCAGCCACCAGATAACGATGTAAACAAGAAGTCCGGAAAACCAGTTCATGGGTGTCTCATAAGGTTGCGGGGCCAAACTATTGGGTCAGCAGACGATAAAAACGCCCGACCCTTTTGGCAAGGCTGGACGTTGTGAGATGGGTCTCGTCAAAGCCGTTTTGTGATCAAACCTGTTCGAGTTCGACCAATGTGCCGTTGAAGTCCTTGGGATGCAGGAACAGGACCGGCTTGCCGTGTGCGCCGATCTTGGGTTCACCATCGCCGAGAACGCGTGCACCGCTTGCCTGCAGCTTGTCACGAGCGGCCAGAATATCATCGACCTCGTAACAGACATGGTGAATGCCGCCAGAGGCGTTCTTTTCAAGGAAACCCTTGATCGGGGAGTTTTCACCAAGCGGATACAGCAGCTCGATCTTGGTGTTGGGCAGTTCGACAAAAACCACGGTCACGCCGTGATCAGGTTCGTCTTGCGGCTCCGAGACCTTTGCGCCCAGAACGTCACGATATTGCGCAATCCCGGCTTCGAGATCCGGTACCGCAATCGCAACGTGGTTCAGCCGTCCAATCATGGTGTTCACTCCTGCATTTATAATCTGCCCGATTGACGCCAATCTAGGATAGCTGCGGGTTCAGAGACAACTGCGCTTTTGGTCGAATGCGCCCATGCGAGATCAGCTGTTTTCGGTCACACGAACCAGATGGACTTCGATCAACGGGCGTTTGCCCATGCGTTGGCGAACCGGACGGCGCAGGGCCTGACGCACGGCAAGGATCACAGCCGCATCATCAAGGACTTCCTCGTCATTGAGCTGATCAATGCGGTTGCCGATTTCAGCCGCAAAGTGATCAAGACGGGTTTCTTCGCCCGGTTCGTCAAACAGGCTGGGGGCCGTGATCATCGGATCGTTGACCATCTCACCAAACTGGTTGAGCACCACGGTGACGAACATCACGCCGTTCCAGACGATGCGGTTACGATTGCGGAAAGTATCCGAATCGCGTTTCAGCAAGCGGCCGCCATCAAGGGCGAGAACGCCGGCCTCGGCCACACCAATGACATGCGCATCGCCCGGTGACAGGCGAATAACCGTGCCGTCATGCGGGATCACCTGTTCGGGGATCTGGCATTCGGCGCCAAGGGCGGCCTGTTCACACAGATGGCGGGTTTCACCATGGACCGGCACAAGGATTTTCGGGCGGGTCAGCTGATACATGCGTGCCAGATCTTCGCGGCCCGGATGGCCTGAAACGTGGATCGGTTCATCACGCGCGGTAATGACCTTAACACCACGACGGATCAGCATGTTCTGGATATAGCCGATAGACTTTTCGTTGCCCGGAATTTCACGCGCCGAGAAGACAACCGTATCGCCTGGATCCAATTCCACGGTCGGGTGATCGCCCTTGGCGATGCGCGACAATGCCGCGCGCGGTTCGCCCTGCGATCCGGTACAAATCAACAGCACCTGATCCTTGGGCACTTCCATCGCGTCTTCGTCCGTCAAAAGGTTCGGGAACCCCTTGAGGTAGCCGACTTCACGCGCGGCTTCTGTCACGCGGTTCAGCGACCGACCGGCAAGCCCGACGCAGCGCCCGTTTTCATGGGCAGCTTCGATCACCGACTGCACGCGTGCAACGTTGGTGGCAAAGCAGGCAACGGCAATGCGGCCTTGCGGATGTTCGGCGAACAGTTTGGACAGGTTTTTGGCGACCTCGCCTTCTGATCCTGTTTTGCCCTCGGAAAATACATTGGTCGAATCACAAACCAGTGCCATCACGCCTTCATCGCCCAATGCTTCGAGCTTTTTGACGTCGGATGCCTCGCCGATTTGGGGATCGGGATCGAACTTCCAGTCACCGGTATGGACGATCAGGCCCTTGGGCGTGCGAATGGCAAGCGCGTTGGGCTCAAGGATCGAGTGCGTCATAGTGACGAATTCGATGTCAAAGCAGCCGAGTTCGAACCGGCCGCCAAGTTCGATCACATGGATCGGGACTTCATCAGCGAAATCGGTTTCAGAAAGCTTTGCCTTGAGAAATTCGGCAGCAAACGGAGTGGCGTAGATCGGACATTTCAGGCGTTTCCACATATAAGGAACCGCACCCAGATGATCTTCGTGCGCGTGGGTCAGAACGAGGCCCAGCAGCTTGTCCTTGCGTTCCTCGATAAAGGTCGGGTCTGGCATGACCACATCGACACCGGGCAGGCCTTCCTCGCCAAAGGAGACGCCCATATCGACCATCAACCATTGATCGTCATAGCCATAAAGGTTCATGTTCATGCCAATTTCGCCGGATCCACCGAGCGGCACGAACAGCACTTCATCTTTTGGCAAATACAAATCCACGGAGGGTATCCTTTGTCTTCGGCACGTTAATCAATGCGGGATAATCGTTCCCCTGCCCGGGCGCAAGTCTTTATCAGACTGCCTTGCCCGCGTTCTGGCTGTTGCGACGGTAAATCATCAACAGGCCCAGCATGGTCAGATCGCCGTGCAAATATTCAATTTCATCAACCGCCTTGGTAAAGAGCGGTGCAAGACCACCCGTTGCCACGACTTTCATATGGTCAACATTCTGCTGTTTGCGAATACGCGCAAGCAGGCCTTCGATCATCGAGACATAGCCCCAATATACGCCAGACTGCATGGCTTCGACCGTATTTTTGCCCACGACACTGCGCGGTGCTTCGATCGCGACCATCGGAAGCTGGGCCGCTGCCATATGCAGCGCCTTGATCGACAGGTTCACACCCGGCGCAATCACACCGCCAAGGTAATCACCATTACCATCCACCACGTCAAAGGTCGTGGCCGTGCCGAAATCAAGCACGACCAGCGGCCCGCCAAACAATTCATGGGCGGCAATCGCGTTAACAAGCCGGTCAGCGCCGACCTCGCTCGGTCGGTCCATGATGACTTTCATGTCCAGATTGACCGCAGGATCGCCAACCACCATCGGTTCGACATTGAAATAGCGGCGGCACAGGGTCTTGAGGCTGAATTCTGCAGCCGGGACCACGGTTGCGATGATGGCACCCGTAATCGCGTCCTTTGGCACACCAGACAGGGTAAACAGATGATGCAGCCACACACCCAGCTCGTCGGCTGTGCGTTCGGTGGTGGTGGAACAGCGCCACTGGCCCTTGATGGTATCGCCATCAAAAACCGCAAAGACGATGTTGGTGTTCCCGGCGTCAATCGCAAGCAACATGATGCTTACAGGCCTCCGCTACAAAGCAAGCTATTGGATGGTGTCAGGCGGCAAAGAAAACTTCGCCAGCCCCGATGCGGTGTTCGACACCGCTGTCTTCTCTTAGGATAAGTGAGCCATCATCATCAAGCCCGACGAAAGTTCCCTCAAGCTCGCGTTCGGTCAAACGGGCGACAACCGGCTTGCCGATCCCATACCCACGCGTGAGCCAGGCTTCACGGATCGGCGCGAAACCATCCCGTTCCCAGATCGGCAACCAATGGGCCACGCGCGCGACATAGGTTGAGATCAGATCATCAACCGACACCGGCGCCCCAAGGGCCGCAAGCGAGGTCGCCGGGCGTTCGGAATCATCGGGGAAAAAGGCGACATTCACCCCTGCCCCGATCACAAGATAATCGGTTGCTGATCCCTGATTGGAGGCGCTTTCAAGCAGGATGCCACAAATCTTGCGGCCATTAACCATCAGGTCATTGGGCCATTTGCAGTCCGGACGCACCATGCCACCGGTCACGGTTTCAACCGCCTCGGCCATGGCAACAGCAATCAGGAAGGTTAGTCGGGCCGCCTCGGCCAGTGAACAGGTCGGGCGCAGCAACAGCGATGAATAGAGATTACCCACCGGTGATGACCAGGCACGGCCACGGCGACCGCGGCCCGATGTCTGGGTTCTGGCTAAAACAAGGGCGCCACTTTGGGCGCCCTTGTCAGCGAGGCGCTTGGCCTCTTCATTTGTGCTGTCGATCGCTTCCAGTTCGTGAAGGGTGAAACCTTCGGGAAGACGGATCGTACGCAATGCCATTCTTACATCCCAAACAGCGATGCCGCGGCAACAGCTGCGCTATCCATCAGCGGGTTCGGGAAGAAGACGAAGGCCAGGATGATGATCGTGGCAACCGCCATGATGACATTCATCTCGGTACCATTGCGATCAAAGCCTTCGACCGGCTCGTCGAAATACATGACCTTGATGATACGCAGGTAGTAATAGGCACTGACGACCGAGGTCACCAAACCGATAACTGCAAGCGTTACAAGACCGGAATCGACGGCTGCCTTGAAGACATAGAACTTACCAAAGAAGCCAGCGAGCGGCGGGATACCTGCCATCGAGAACATGAAGATCGCAGTGATCGCAGCCATCAGCGGCTTGGTTTTGGCAAGACCGGCAAGATCGGTGATTTCCTCGTTCATGCGGTCATTGCGACGCATGCAAAGGATAACCGCAAAGGTGCCGAGGTTCATGACAAGGTAAATGCCAAGATAAACCAGAACACCGGTTACACCTTCCTGGGTGCCTGCTGCCAGACCGACAAGGGCAAAACCAACGTGACCGATGGACGAATAGGCCATCAGACGTTTGATGTTTTCCTGACGGAGTGCGGCAAAGGAACCAACCGCCATCGACAGGATGGAGATCAGGACAATAATCTGCTGCCAGTCTTCAACAGCACCGCCGAACGGACCAACCGCAACGCGGATGAACAGTGCAAGACCAGCAATCTTCGGGGCAACCGCAAAGAAGGACGTGACCGGGGTCGGCGCACCTTCATAGACGTCCGGGGTCCACATGTGGAACGGAACGGCGGAAACCTTGAAGCACAGACCGGCAAAGATGAATGCAAGACCAACCAGCGCACCAAGCGGCAGATCACCACCAACAAGGGTGTCACCCAGAACGGTGAAGTTCGTGGTGCCGGTGAAGCCATAGACCATCGACATGCCGTACAGCAGGATGCCCGAGGCGATCGAACCAAGGATGAAGTATTTCAGGCCCGATTCCGTCGAACGCACGGTGTCACGGCGGATAGCAGCGACAACATAAAGTGCAAGCGACTGCAGTTCGAGACCAAGATACAGCGACAGCATATCGGTTGCCGAAACCATCGCCATCATGCCAAGCGTGGCAAGGGTGATCAGGATCGGGAACTCGAAACGTGCCATGTTTTCACGCTCGGCGAAGTTCATGGACATGATGATGCCGGTTGCAGAACCGATCAGGATCAAGACCTTGCAGAACTTGGCAAACGGATCAGCACTGAACTGACCATAGAATGCCGAACCACCATCACCCATGACCACCAGCGCGATGGCAACGATCTGGGCGGCAACAGCCAGCCAGGACACGGTGCGGAAGGCTTTGTCCTTGCCGGCGAAAACCCCAAGCATCAACAGCGCCAAGGCAGAAACTGCCATAAACATTTCGGGCAGCGCGGCCCCGAGGTTGAGCATAGAAACTCCCATGTTCATTCCCCTCAATTCGCAGCCAGCTGGGCGGCTTGTGCCGCTGCAGCCTGGGCCGTTTCGACCTGGTTGACGAGGTTCTCAACCGAGACATGCATGATGTCGAGGAAGGAGACCGGATAGACCCCCATCCACAGAACGATGATCACCAGCGGTGCAAAGATAATCCATTCACGCGGGCTCAGATCGAGGATGGTTTTCAGGTTCTCTTTGGTGAGTGCCCCGAAAATGATCCGGCGATAGAGATACAGCGCATAGGCCGCACCAAGGATCAGACCGGTCGCGGCAAAGAATGCGACCCAGGTGTTGGCTTCGAACGCACCCAGAAGTGCGAGGATTTCACCAACGAACCCGCCCGTACCCGGCAGACCAACCGATGCCATGGTGAAGAACATGAAGATCAGTGCATAGCTCGGCATGCGATGAACCAGACCGCCATAGGCGTCGATTTCGCGGGTATGGATACGGTCATAGACCACACCGACACACAGGAAGAGTGCACCGGAAACCACACCGTGGCTGAGCATCTGGAAGATCGAACCTTCGATACCATGCTGGTTAAAGGTAAACGCACCTACCGTCACGATACCCATATGTGCGACCGACGAATATGCAATCAGCTTTTTCATGTCCTGCTGGGCAAGTGCGACCAGGGACGTATAGATGATAGCAACAATCGACAGCGTGAAGACGAGCGGTGCGAAGGTTTCAGATGCCAGCGGCATCATCGGTAGCGAGAAACGCAGGAAACCGTAACCACCCATTTTCAAGAGCACGCCAGCCAGGATCACAGAACCTGCTGTTGGTGCCTCAACGTGGGCATCAGGCAGCCAGGTATGGACCGGCCACATCGGCACCTTAACAGCGAACGATGCGAAGAAGGCCAGCCACAGCCAGAGCTGCATGTTATAGGCGAAACCATATTCCATCAGGGTCGGGATATCGGTGGTGCCCGCTTCGAAATACATCGCAAGCAGTGCCACCAGCATCAGGACCGAGCCCAGCAGCGTATAGAGGAACAGCTTGAACGCGGCATAGACGCGACGCTGACCACCCCAGACGCCGATGATGATGAACATCGGGATCAGGACGCCTTCGAAGAACAGATAGAACAACAGACCGTCAAGGGCGCTGAACATACCGACCATCATCGTTTCAAGAACGAGGAAGGCGATCATGTATTCCTTCACGCGCTTCTGGATTGCTTCCCAAGCCGAGAGGATACAGATCGGCGTCAGGAAGGTCGCAAGCAGGACGAAGAGAACGGAAATACCGTCAACGCCCATGTGATAAGAAATGTTCAGACCCGGCATCCAGTCCGCCTGCTCGACGAACTGGAAATCTGCGGTCGTTGCATCGAAGTTCACCCACAGCATCAAGGATACGAGGAAGGTGAACCCCGAGGTCCAAAGCGCAACCCAACGGGAATTGCGGGCAACAGTCGCCTCCTCACCATTGATCAGCAGCAGCAGAGCTGCACCGACCAGCGGCAGGAAAGTGACGATCGAAAGAATTGGCCAATCACTCATCGCCCGTTAACCCATCTTCCAAATTGTGTAGGAGACCAGCGCCGCAATGCCAATCAGCATCGCAAATGCATAGTGATAAACGAAACCACTCTGAATGGCGCTGACGCGACGTGCGATGTTACGGCAAGCGGCAGCAACACCATCCGGACCGCAACCATCAATGATGGCACCATCCCCTGATTTCCAGAAGCCATAGCCCAAAGCAAAGGCCGGCTTGACGAAAATCTTGTCATAGAGTTCGTCGAAGTACCATTTGTTCAGCGCGAAGCGGTAAACACCGTTGAAGGTGTTGGCCAGCGTGCGCGGAAGCGTCGGTACAAGCTTGTACATGACAATCGCAAGCGACAGACCGGTGATCATGGCAACAAACGGTGCCCATTTCACCCAACCCGGAACATGGTGTGCATGTTCAAGCGCCTGATGGCCTTCAGCCATAAAGAGTGCGCCGTTCCAGAAGGCCAGCATTTCTTCATAGTCGCCAACACCGAACCAATCCGATGCAAACCAACCAGCGAAGATCGCACCGACGGTCAGGAACAGAAGCGGACCGGTCATGACAGCCGGGCTTTCATGCACGTGCGCCATAGTCCGTTCATCAGCGCGCGGAGCACCGAAGAAGGTCAGGAAGATCAGACGCCAGCTATAGAACGAGGTCATCAAAGCGGCCAGGATCCCTGCCCAGAACGCGTACATGCCAACACCGGTGTGAGCCGCATAGGCACTTTCAAGGATAAGGTCCTTGGAATAGTATCCCGCGAAGCCCGGAACACCGGTAATCGCCAGCGTACCGATCACCATGACAGCGAAGGTCAGCGGGATCATTTTTGCGATGCCGCCCATCTTGCGCATGTCCTGTTCATCAGACATTGCGTGGATAACCGAACCGGCACCAAGGAACAGAAGCGCCTTGAAGAAACCGTGCGTCATCAGGTGGAAGACACCCGCCGAATAAGCCGACACGCCGCAAGCAAAGAACATGTAGCCCAGCTGCGAACAGGTCGAATAGGCAATGACGCGTTTGATGTCGTTCTGAACACAGCCGATGGTCGCAGCGAAGAACGCCGTCGAGGCACCAACAATGGTCACGATCATCAGGGTGGTTTCAGCATATTCAAAGATCGGCGACAGACGCGCGACCATGAACACACCGGCCGTCACCATGGTTGCCGCGTGAATAAGTGCGGAAACCGGGGTCGGGCCTTCCATTGCGTCAGGAAGCCAGGTGTGCAGACCAAGCTGTGCCGATTTACCCATCGCGCCGATGAACAGCAGGAAGCAGGTAATCTCAAGTGCGGAGAACTCATGGCCCAGGAACATCAGCGTCGCACCAGCGACTTCTTCGGCGTTGCCGAAGATGACGTCGAACTGAACGCTGTCGAACAGGACATAGACCGCAAAGATACCAAGGGCAAAGCCGAAGTCACCGACACGGTTGACGATGAAGGCTTTCATCGCAGCAGCCGAAGCCGACGGCTTGGAATACCAGAAACCGATCAGAAGATACGATGCTAGACCAACGCCCTCCCAGCCGAAGAACAGCTGGATCAGGTTGTCGGCGGTAATCAGCATCAGCATCGCAAAGGTGAACAGGCTGAGATACGCCATGAAGCGCGGCTTGTCCGGGTCATGCGACATATAGCCGATGGAATAGATGTGAACCATCGAGGAAACGCCGGTCACAACGATCAGCATCACACAGGTCAGCGTATCAATACGCAGCGACCAGGACGCATCGAAGCTGCCCGAGGAAATCCAGGTAAACAGTTCAATCACAACCGGGTTGCCACCAAGGGCAACATCGACAAAGGCAAAGATCGAAATCACAAAGGCAATCACGACACCAGCTACGGTGATCAGCTGTGCCACGCGATCGGCCGAGGACACACCATGATGGTGATGGCCGTGGCTGTCATGCGGGGCATCTTTTGCTGCCGACATGCCGCCGACCAGCGTGATGACGCCTGCAAGGATTGCCGCGATCAGGGGCAGGAATACAATCAACGGATACATATCTGCCTTACCCCTTCATCATGTTGATGTCTTCAACCGCGATGGTGCCGCGGTTACGGAAATAGACGACCAGGATCGCCAGACCAATTGCTGCTTCAGCCGCAGCAACCGTCAGAACGAAGATGGTAAAGACCTGTCCGACGAGGTCGCCGAGGAACGACGAGAACGCGACCAGATTGATATTGACCGCCAGCAGCATCAGCTCGATCGACATCATGATGATGATGACGTTCTTGCGGTTCATGAAGATGCCGAAGATCCCGAGTGTGAAAAGGATCGCCGCGACGGTCAGATAATGTGCAAGACCGATTTCCATCAGATCCCCCTTCCGACCGGAACTTTTTTGACTTCAAGCGTATCAGCGCGGGTACGCTTGACCTGCTCGGAGATTTTCTGACGACGGACACCTTCACGGTGACGCAGTGTCAGGACAATTGCGCCAATCATCGCAACAAGCAGAACCAGACCAGCCGCCTGGAAGATGTATGCGTAATCGGTGTAGATCAGTTGACCGAGTGCTTCGACGTTGGTCAGCCCTGCCGGTGTCGGCTGCGCGAGAACCGCGACCGCCTCATCGGTTAGGGTCCAGCCAGCGCCAACCAGTGCCAGTTCAACGAACAGAACAACCGCGATCAGAATGCCGATCGGCAGGTAGTTCAGGAAGCCCTGACGCATCTCGACAAAGTTAATGTCGAGCATCATGACGACGAACAAGAACAGGACTGCAACCGCGCCGACATAGACGACGACGAGCAGCATGGCGAGAAACTCGGCACCCAGCAGGACGAAAAGTCCGGCTGCGTTAAAGAATGTCAAGATCAGCAACAGTACCGAATGCACCGGGTTGCGAACGGTCACAACCGCGGTCGCGGACAAAACCGCGACGGTAGCAAACAGGTAAAAAGCCAAAGCCTGTACGACCATAAGGTACCCCCTTGGCGAACCGTTGCTGCCCCTTTGGCTGGCAACGGCCCATGAACTCTCTTTCTAACGATCAGACGCGACACTTACCGATAAGGTGCGTCTGCCTCCAATCGTGCAGCAAGCTCGGCTTCCCAACGCTCGCCGTTTGCCAGGAGTTTGTCCTTGTCATAGAACAGCTCCTCGCGGTTTTCGGTTGCGAACTCGAAGTTCGGACCTTCGACGATGGCATCCACCGGGCAGGCTTCTTCGCAGAAACCACAGTAAATGCATTTCGTCATATCAATGTCGTAACGCGTGGTACGACGCGAACCATCGTCGCGCGGCTCGACCTCAATGGTGATGGCCTGTGCCGGGCAAATGGCTTCGCAAAGTTTACAGGCGATGCAACGCTCTTCCCCGTTCGGGTAACGGCGCAGTGCGTGTTCGCCACGGAAACGCGGGCTCAGCGGGCCTTTTTCGTACGGGTAGTTGATCGTCACCTTGGGCTTGAACATGTACTTCAAGGTGAGCGCCATTCCCGAAACGAGTTCCGCGAGCAGGAAGCTCCGGGCCGTCCGATCTATAAATGACATCGTTTACCTCTCTCTTTCCGATGCGCGGCGATCAGGCCGGGACCTTGTCAAAAACAACGAGGAACGTGGCAACCAGCATGACCCATGCGAAGGACAACGGCAGGAAGATTTTCCAGCCCAGACGCATCAGTTGGTCATAACGGTAACGCGGGAAGGTTGCACGGACCCACAGGAAGATGAACAGAACGAAGCAGATCTTGATGATGAACCAGATTGCGCCCGGGATGAATTCGAGGAACGGCAACGGCGCGCTCCAGCCACCCAGGAACAGAATGGCGCACAGGCCACTCATCAGGATCATGTTCGCGTATTCACCAAGGAAGAACAGCGCAAAGGTCATAGCCGAGTAATCGACGTTATAACCCGAGACCAGTTCGGCTTCCGCTTCGGGAAGGTCAAACGGTGCGCGGTTGGTTTCTGCCAGGATGGATACGATGAAGACGATGAACATCGGGAAGTGGTAAACGAAGTTCCATTCCCAGATACCACCGACCTGTCCGCGGACAATGTCGCTGAGGTTCAGCGAGCCGGTCGTCAGCAGGACCGAGATGATGATCAGGCCAATCGAAATCTCATACGAAACCATCTGGGCGCCGGAACGCAGCGCACCAAGGAAGGCGTATTTGGAGTTCGATGCCCAACCGGCCATCACGATACCGTACACACCCAGCGAAGAAATCGCGAAGATGTAAAGAATACCGACATTCAGATCGGCCAGAACCATGCCTTCGTCGAACGGGATAACCGCCCAGGCGATGATTGCCAGAATAAAGGTCAGCATCGGAGCGATAATGAACACGCCCTTGTTCGCGCTGCTCGGAATGATTGTTTCTTTCAGAAACAGCTTCAAACCATCGGCAAGCGGCTGCAGAAGGCCAAACGGCCCCACAACGTTCGGGCCCTTACGGAGCTGAATAGCACCGATAACCTTACGCTCGGCGTAGGTCAGATAGGCGACAGCACCCAGCAGCGGCAGGACAATCGCCAGAATTTTGGCGACGATCCAGACGAGCGGTTCAATATATCCGTCCCAAAGAAGTTCCATCGGTCAAACCGTATCTTTTGCGTTTCGTCCCAAAATTGGGACACCCCCTTGCGGGATGAGCGACGATCAGATCGTCGCTCCCCTTACTCAGGCAACCTTCTCGGCAGCCGCATCCTTGACAAAGGCCTCAGTACATTTGGCCATCGTCACCGATGCACGGCTGATCGGGTCGGTCATATAGAAATTGCGAACCGGCGAGGTGAAGCCATCGGACTTCATGTCGCCTGCCTTGCCGAAATCGGTCCATTCCGCCTTGGTCGGAACGTTCAGCGACGCGAAGGTCGGGCTGAGTTCCACCATGCGTTCACGAACAGCATCGATATTGTTGTATGGCAGGGTCAGATCGAGCGCACCGGAAAGTGCACGGACAATCGCCCAGTCCTCACGCGCGTCACCAACCGGGAAGATCGCACGCCAGCCCTGCTGGGCGCGGCCTTCGGTGTTGACATACGTGCCGTTCTTTTCGGTGTAGGCAGCACCCGGCAGGATCACGTCCGCTGCCTGTGCACCGGCATCGCCCATCGCACCCTGGTAAATGACAAATGCCTTTTCCAGTTTGCTCATGTCGACTTCGTCGGCACCGAGAAGATAGACAACTTCGATATCGCCTTTGGCAGCGCCATCGAGAATGTCGTTGGTTGCAAGACCGCCCTCGCCCGGCACGAAGCCAAGATCAAGACCGCCAACACGCGACGCTGCGGTGTGCAGAACGTTGAAACCGTTCCATTCACCAGCAACCATGCCGTATTTCTCGGCAATTGCGCGGGTCGCTGCGAGAACAGCATCGCCGTCTTCACGGTTCAGCGCGCCCATGCCAACGATGATCATCGGCTTTTCAGCAGCTTTGAGAACCTTGGCGAAGTCGTTCTTGCCATCCAGGATTTCCTGAAGGGTGTCCGGACCGGCACCAAGATAATCGTTCTTGTAGGTCGGATCCCACTTTTCACCGATGATGCCGACTTTGAAATCACCGGCCGTCGAACGCCAGCGCTTACGCAGGCGGGAATTGATGATCGGTGCTTCGGCACGAACATTGGCACCAACGATCAGGCAGGCATCTGCCTCGTCAATGCCAGCAATGGTGCTGTTGAAGATATAGGAAGCACGCGGGCCGCCAATCTTCGATCCGTCCTGACGACAATCAAGGTTCGCCGAACCCAGCTTGCCCATCAGATCTTTCAGCGCCGTCATCGATTCACAATCGACCGTGTCACCAGCAAGGGCGGCAATCTTTTTGCCATCCAGCCCGGCAACCTTCGCCTTGATCGCAGCAAATGCTTCGTCCCAGCTTGCCGGCTGCAGTTTGCCATCCTTGCGAACATACGGACGGTCAAGACGCTGACGCTTCAGGCCGTCAATGGCATAACGGGTTTTGTCCGAAATCCATTCTTCGTTGATGTCTTCGTTGGTGCGCGGCAGAACGCGCAGCACTTCGCCGGTACGGGCATCGATACGAATGTTCGAGCCAACCGCGTCCATGACATCGACGCTATCGGTTTTCTTGAGCTCCCACGGACGCGCGGTGAACGCATACGGCTTGGAGGTCAGAGCCCCGACCGGGCAAAGGTCAACCAGGTTGCCCGACAGTTCGGAGTTGATTGACGCTTCGATATACGGTCCGACCTCGGTGTCCTCGCCACGGTAGACAGCACCCATGGTGCCGACACCGGCGACTTCCTCGGAGAAGCGAACGCAGCGCGTGCAGTGAATGCAACGGGTCATGATCGTTTTGACGATCGGGCCCAGTTCCTTGTCCTTCACGGCACGTTTTTTCTCGGCGTAACGTGAAGAGTCAAAACCATAGGCCATAGCCTGGTCCTGCAGGTCACATTCACCGCCCTGGTCACAAATCGGGCAATCCAGCGGATGGTTGATCAGCAGGAATTCCATCACGCCATTGCGTGCTTTCTTGACCAGATCGGAATCGGTTTTGATCACCATTCCATCTGCCGCAGGCATGGCACAGGATGCGACCGGTTTCGGCGCACGTTCCATTTCCACCAGACACATACGGCAGTTGCCGGCGATTGACAGGCGTTCGTGATAGCAGAAACGCGGGATTTCCTTACCGGCCTCTTCACAGGCCTGAAGGACTGTCGCCCCGGCTTCTACTTCAACTTCAATACCGTCAACTGTTAGTTTCGGCATGTCTCAATCCCTCTCAACAGGCCTCTCTCAGGCCGCGATCCGTGCGCGATATTCCTTGATCCGACGTTCCATTTCGGGACGGAAATGACGGATAAGGCCCTGAATCGGCCATGCAGCAGCATCGCCAAGCGCACAAATGGTGTGGCCTTCGACCTGTTTGGTCACATCCCACAACAGATCAATCTCATCGAGCGTGGCTTCGCCGCGGACCATGCGCGCCATCATGCGCATCATCCAGCCGGTACCTTCACGGCACGGCGTGCACTGACCACAGCTTTCATGCTTGTAGAATTCCGACAGACGCGCGATCGCATAGACAATGTCAGTCGACTTGTCCATGACGATCACAGCCGCCGTACCAAGACCCGAGCCCACTTCACGCAGACCATCGAAGTCCATCAGCACGTCGTCGCAGACGTCTTTTGGCATCAGCGGAACCGAAGAACCGCCCGGGATAACCGCAAGAAGGTTGTCCCAGCCGCCACGAACGCCGCCGCAATGCTTTTCGATCAGTTCCTTGAGCGGAATGCTCATGGCTTCTTCGACAGTGCACGGCTTTTCAACGTGGCCGGAAATGGCAAACAGCTTGGTGCCGTGGTTGTTTTCACGACCGAAGCTCGAGAACCACGAACCGCCACGACGCAGAATGGTCGGAACGGCGGCAATCGATTCAACGTTGTTCACCGTGGTCGGGCAACCATACAGACCGGCGTTCGCAGGGAACGGCGGCTTGAGGCGCGGCTGACCTTTTTTACCTTCGATACTTTCGATCAGGGCGGTTTCTTCGCCGCAGATGTAAGCACCGGCACCGAGATGCAGGTAAAGGTCAAAGTCCCAACCCGAACCACAGGCGTTTTTACCGATCAGACCGGCATCATATGCCTCGTCGATCGCGCGCTGAAGGTTGGATGCCTCGTGATAGAACTCACCACGGATATAGATATAGGCTGCATGCGCATTCATCGCGAAGCTGGCCAGAAGGCAACCTTCGACCAGGGTGTGCGGATCATTGCGCATGATTTCACGGTCTTTACAGGTACCCGGTTCGCCTTCATCGGCGTTGACAACCAGGTAGCTCGGACGACCGTCAGATTCCTTGGGCATGAAGGACCATTTCAGGCCAGTCGGGAAGCCAGCGCCCCCACGACCACGCATACCGGATGCTTTCATCTCGTCGATGATCCAGTCACGGCCTTTTTCGATCAATGCCTTGGTACCATCCCAGTTACCACGGGACTGCGCGCCTTTAAGGCCGAAATCCTGGAAACCATACAGGTTGGTAAAGATACGATCCTTATCCTGCAGCATATCAGGCGTCCCCTTCGCTTGCATCAGCGTCCTGCGGGGCTGCACCGCAGCCACAGAATGCCTTCAGAACCTTCGGACCATCGATCGGCTCACACCCTTTGCGGCCGCTCTGCGGGCCGGTTTTCGGCTTCTCGCCCTTTTTGAGGGCATCGAGGATGGCCTTGGTGCTTTCCGCAGTCAGGTCTTCGTAATAATCGTCGTTAATCTGCATCATCGGGGCGTTAACACACGCACCAAGGCATTCAACTTCGATCATGGTGAACTGACCGTCTTCGGTGGTTTCGCCAACGCCGATGCCGAGTTCCTTTTTGCAGGTATCGACAACGTCGGCAGAACCGCGAAGCCAGCACGGGGTCGTGGTGCAGACCTGGATGAAGTTCTTACCCACCGGGGCAAGGTTATACATCGTATAGAAGGTCGCGACCTCGTAGACGCGAATGGCCGGCATTTCGAGCATGTCGGCAATGTAATCCATTGCGACGGTCGGAACCCAGTTACCCTCGGTCTGACGCTGTGCCAGATCAAGCAGCGGCATGACCGCGCTCTGCTGGCGGCCTTCCGGATACTTGGCGATGATCTTCTTTGCCTTTTCCTGATTTTCAGGCGTGAAAGCAAAGCTGGTCGGTTGAAGCTCTTTCGGAGCTGGTCTTCTCAAATGGCTCATCGGTCAATCTCACCGAACACGATATCTAGCGACCCGATATTGGCAACGACGTCGGCCAACATGTGACCTTTGGACATAAAGTCGAGGCCTTGGAGATGCGGGAACCCCGGGGCGCGGATTTTGCAGCGATACGGACGGTTCGAGCCATCCGAAACAAGATACACACCAAACTCGCCCTTCGGTGCCTCGACCGCGGCGTAGCATTCGCCGGCCGGTACGTGGAAACCTTCGGTGAAGAGTTTGAAGTGGTGAATAAGGGCTTCCATCGAACGCTTCATCTGAGCGCGCGACGGCGGTGCCACTTTATTGTTTTCAACAATAACAGGACCATCCGGCATATTTTTGATGGCCTGCTTGATGATTTTCAGCGACTGCCACATTTCTTCAAAGCGGACAAGGAAGCGGTCATAGCAATCGCCGTTCTTGCCGACAGGAATGTCGAAGTCGAAATCTTCATACGAGTCATAAGGCTGCGATTTACGCAGATCCCATGCCATACCCGATGCACGAATGTTCGGACCGGTGAAGCCCCAATCAAGGGCCTCTTCCGCACTGACGATCCCGATATCAACCGTACGCTGTTTGAAGATACGGTTGCCCGTCAGAACGCGGTCAAAGTCCTTCAGGAAGACTTCGTACTGATCTGCCCAGGCATCGATATCATCGAGCAAACCGGCCGGAAGATCGGCAGCAACGCCGCCCGGACGGAAATAGTTGGCGTGAAGACGAGCACCACAGGCGCGCTCATAGAATTCCATGAGCTTTTCACGTTCTTCGAAGCCCCACAGAAGCGGGGTCATCGCACCAACGTCCAGTGCAAACGCGGTCAGGTTCAGAATGTGGTTCAGAATACGACCGATTTCCGCATAGAGAACGCGGATATACTGGGCACGCTTGGGCACTTCGACGCCCATCAGCTTTTCGATGGCCAGGCAATATGCATGTTCCTGGTTCATCGGTGCGACATAGTCGAGACGGTCGAAATACGGGGTCGCCTGAATATAGCTCTTATATTCGATCAGCTTTTCCGTACCACGGTGCAGAAGACCAATATGCGGGTCGGAACGTTCGACGACTTCGCCATCCATTTCCAGAACCAAACGCAGAACGCCGTGCGCCGCAGGGTGCTGCGGGCCGAAGTTCATGGTCATGTTTTTGATTTTTTGTTCGGACATCAGGCGTTGCCCTCCGCCTTTTCATCACCCGGAAGAACATGCTGGATGCCTTCCCACGGGCTTTCGAAATCGAAATTACGGAAATCCTGAACCAGTTTGACCGGCTCGTAGACAACACGCTTCTGTTCATCGTCATAACGCACTTCGACATACCCGGTCAGCGGGAAGTCTTTACGCAGCGGATGACCTTCGAAACCGTAATCGGTCAGGATACGGCGGGGATCCGGATGATCGGCGAAGAAGATACCGTACATGTCCCACGCTTCGCGCTCGAACCAGTCGGCGG
The DNA here is from genome assembly GCF_000948415.1 of Thalassospira sp. HJ. Classification (GTDB taxonomy): domain Bacteria; phylum Pseudomonadota; class Alphaproteobacteria; order Rhodospirillales; family Thalassospiraceae; genus Thalassospira. Next base: position 101,370 of record NZ_JYII01000003.1, read on the forward strand.
CGCTGAAAAGCGAGACACAGCTTGGTACCGGGGTGTCTTCGTCGGTGCGGACCTTCACACGAATGCGCAGGTTATGCTTCAGAGACAGCAGGTGATAGACGACGTCGAAACGTTCGGTACGTTCCGGATAGTCGGCACCACAAACATCAATCAGCTGCTTGAACAAGCAGCCGGTATCATCCCGAAGGAAGGTCAGAACTTTAAGGATATCATCGCGCTTGGCGACGATGGTCAACTCGCCGTAACGAATCTCGCTTTCGAGAATTTCGTTGGCCAGCTGGGACGCCACCAGATCTTTCAGATCTTTCAAAGCAGCGCTGTTATCGCTGAGCAGTTCGCTCATGCAAGCCCCCTATTACGGATCAGCGTGTCAGGACACCGGTACGGCGGATTTTCTTTTGCAGCTGCATCACGCCGTAAATCAGCGCTTCTGCTGTCGGCGGGCACCCCGGAACGTATACGTCCACCGGGACAACGCGATCACAACCGCGAACCACCGAATAAGAATAGTGATAGTAACCGCCGCCATTGGCGCACGAGCCCATCGAAATGACCCAGCGCGGCTCTGCCATCTGGTCATAGACCTTACGCAGTGCCGGGGCCATTTTGTTGGTCAGGGTACCAGCAACGATCATCACGTCCGACTGACGCGGGCTTGGGCGGAAGACCAGACCATAACGGTCAAGGTCGTAACGCGACGCAGCGGAATGCATCATCTCAACAGCACAGCAGGCCAGACCGAAAGTCATCGGCCACAGGGAACCGGTGCTTGCCCAGCTTGCAAGTTTATCGAGATTGGCAAGGACAAAGCCCTTGTCGTTCATCTCGTCAAACACGCCCTTAAGCAGTGCATCCTGATCCGAACCGGGTGCCAGGGGTGCGCCTGTATTGGTGCTCACTCCCATTCCAAAGCTCCCTTCTTCCATTCGTAGATAAAGCCGACCGTCAAAACAGCCAGGAAGATCACCATCGATACAAAGCCGAACGTCCCGATATCACCGAGGGTAACAGCCCACGGGAACAGGAAGGCGACTTCGAGGTCGAAAATAATGAACAAGATTGCGACCAGATAGAACCGGACGTCGAACTTGATGCGCGCGTCTTCGAACGGCGCAAACCCGCATTCGTAAGCGGACAGTTTCTCAACATCCGGTGCCTGCTTGGCAAGAACCAGCGACGCGATGACGATTACCGCCGAAAGACCGACGGCGATCCCGATGAACACCAGGATCGGAAGATATTCCGAAAGAAGCTCTTGCATCTCTCTGACCTCTCAAGAACAGGCCTTTTGACCCGACCAGGTCCCCACCTGGCCCATTACGGCGCACCATAACGTATGCACCGCACAAGTTCCAGTCCTCAAGCGTGTTTAACACGCTCAAAGAACGGAAACTTTCTAAATCTTTCTACCGTTTACTATCGTCCGATATCGGGCTGGACGTCGAGATGATCAAGACCCAATCGTGCGAAGCAGTATTAGCAACACATGAAAAGGCGATCGCGGAAAAGACAATTCGCCCGACAAAAGACAACAGATGATGGATCATGGCGCGAGCGACGAGACTTGAACTCGCGGCCTCCGGCGTGACAGGCCGGCGCTCTAACCAACTGAGCTACGCCCGCTAAATGACCATCAATCGGCGCGCCTTTGTTAGACCACACCCCAAACCAAGTCAAGCAGCTAGCAACGTTTTCAACCCATTCGACAATTGCGTTTCCACACATCACCCGCTGCGGGGCAATTTCGCCCCGGATTTGTACAGCATTAATCAATTCTGTACATTTAGGGGGCTTTATACCTATGGGGCTTTGCAAAGGGGTGTCGGCTTTTATAGAATTGTTGACAAATAACCCCTATCTTACGGTGCGATAGAGGCAGGTTCGGGAGTCAGGTTCCAACCCCGAACAGAGTCATTACGACGGAGAAGACCACCCGTGGGGCGCGTTAAAGAAGAATACAGATCACTGGCCGGACCTGAAAAGGCAGCGATTCTCATGCTTGCTCTTGGGGAAGAGCACGCAACCAAGATGTTCAGCATGATGGATGACGAGGAAATCAAAGAGATTTCCCAAACCATGTCGAGCCTGGGTACGATCAACTCCAATATCGTTGAGCGCCTTTTTGTCGAATTCGCTGACCAGCTTTCTTCAACCGGGTCGCTGGTGGGTTCGTTTGATACCACAGAACGCCTGCTTTCCAAGGTTCTGCCCGAAGACCGTGTCAACGGCATCATGGAAGAGATCCGCGGTCCTGCGGGTCGCACCATGTGGGACAAGCTGAACAACGTGAACGAAGCGGTTCTGGCGAACTACCTTAAAAACGAGTATCCGCAGACCGTGGGCGTGGTTTTGTCCAAGCTCAAACCCGCACATTCTGCGTCGGTTCTGTCGCTTTTGCCGGAAAACTTCTCGATGGAAGTCATCATGCGTATGTTGCGCATGGAAGCGGTTCAGAAAGAAGTTCTTGATAACATTGAAAAGACGCTGCGCACCGAGTTCATGTCGAACCTTGCGCGCGGTTCGCGTGGCGACAACCACGAGCTGATGGCGGATATCTTCAACAGTCTGGACCGCCAAAGCCAGGACCGTTTCCTTACTGCGCTTGAAGAACGTAACCGTGACTCGGCCGAGAAGATCAAGGCCCTCATGTTCACCTTCGAAGACCTTGCGCGCCTCGACAACAACGGCGTTCAGACGCTGCTGCGTCAGGTCGAAAAGGACAAGCTTGCCCTAGCACTGAAAGGCTCGACCGATCAGATGCGCGACTTGTTCTTCAAGAACATGTCCGAACGTGCCGGCAAGATGATGAAGGAAGATATGGATGCGCTTGGCCCGGTCCGTCTGTCCGACGTCGAAGAGTCGCAAATGATGATCGTCCAGCTGGCCAAGGAACTGGCTGCACAAGGTCAGATCGTTATCTCCGAAGGCAGCGGCGAAGACGAAATGGTCTTCTAGACCCGGCATCGAAATCACAGAAACACCAAAGGGACAGTCAAGGCTGTCCCTTTTTTCGTTCTCCGAACGCGCCTAACTGCCAAGCCGCGGCCAAGCACCCTGCCCTAGCCGAGAATGACGTTGGGCGTCGGATCGGTGATTGACTGGATTTCCCAGCGCAGACGGTTCTGGCCGCTGACTTCCCGGAATTCAGCGGCATTGTGGCTGCGCACGCCAGCCGTCGTGCGCACCTCGATCTTGCCGGTCATCTGATAGCCAAGGGCAGTCAGGCGGTCCTGATACTGATCGGGGACAAAGCCGCCCCGAATTTCGACGGTGTTTCGCTCTGAATGGAAGAACATTTCCAGTATGCGCGATTGCCTGCGGACAAAGACAAAGCTTTTCTCGCGCATGATGTTGCCGCGCTTTTCATAAACGAGGTTAAACACACCCCGTCCACTATAGGTGAGCTGCCTTACCGCCGAATCGCGCTTGAGATCGGCCAGAACAGCCGCGACCTTTTCCTTCTCGCCCTCGGCATCCAGGCTTTTGTCGAGCAGACCCTGCGTGATGTTTGGCTGGACCAGTAGTCCACGATAGCTCAGCCGATAATCGCCGTTACGCTCCATGGAAAGGTCAATGGTGAACGCTTCAGGCAGATAGCAGCTAGCCAGCATCAGCGGCAGGCAGAGAACGATCAGAACCTGACGGATGCTGCTCCAAGCCCGACGCGACAACCGCTGTGGCGCCGCCGCATGGCAAACACGTTCACGATTGGTAGGATGCTGGGCCGGATTGCTGTTCATCTTGAAGGTTCCGATTCTCTTGATCATGGGATCAACAGTGCCCGTCTGGCGGGCAAGCGTCAACTTTTACAGATGCTTATCGCCCTGCCCGCCCACTACCTGGGCAAAGCCACGTGACGCTTTGTCATGACACATTAAAGGACCGATATAACAATGGATAAGTATTCTGTGCGCTTAGCCGCCTTGGGAAGCCGTTTTGCGCTTAAGAGGGACACCGACAAAGGCTGGAACCCGAAATGAAAAAGGCAGCCTTTAGGGCTGCCTTTTTCATGGTGGGTGATGAGAGATTCGAACTCCCGACCCTCTCGGTGTAAACGAGATGCTCTAACCAGCTGAGCTAATCACCCTTTTGCAAACCGCGCTGTTCTGCGGAAGCGGGGCGGAACTTACCATGGTTTTCCCAAAAAGCAATGCCCACTTTGCATAAAAATGTAACTTCTATTTCAAGGCGGATTATCGTCGGTGATTGGTCAACCAAAACCCGCTATTTCGGCCCGATTTCGCGCCATTTTGCGGTCCTCTACCCCACGCGCGCTCTGTTGCCGGAGCAATCAACAATCAGGCGCGTGATTCGCGTGGGTGCAAAAACAAAAAAGGCAGCCTTTAGGGCTGCCTTTTTGATGGTGGGTGATGAGAGATTCGAACTCCCGACCCTCTCGGTGTAAACGAGATGCTCTAACCAGCTGAGCTAATCACCCGTTGCTTTGGGAACGACGGCTCCGAAGCGGAGCGGAACATAGCATGGATTTTCCAAAAAGCAATGCCGGTGACACAGGTCACCGGCATTTATTTCAAAGAACTTCGTCAAACTTAGTTGACGGCGTCCTTCAGGCCTTTACCAGCCTTGAACTTCGGCTGTTTCGATGCCGGAATGTCGATTTCTTCACCGGTGCGCGGGTTGCGACCTTTTGAAGCAGCGCGAGCAGCGACAGCGAAGGTACCGAAACCAACCAGACGAACTTCGTCGCCGGATTTCAGAGAATCGGTGATGGAATCGAAAACAGCGTCAACCGCTTTAGCAGCGTCAGCTTTGGACAGATCAGCTTTAGCAGCTACACTTCCAACGAGATCGTTTTTGTTCACTTCCTGGCCCCCTTGTTTGGACGTTCGGAGTTATGAGGAAATTTGGTTTGCCCCAAACCTGTTGCATGCGCAGTGTAAGCAGGTCGCAAACATCTCGTCAATGCGAGAGACGCAGTTTTCTGCGGTTTTTGACGTTTTTTTCGATTTTTTGCGCTTTACACCAATCCCGACATGTTCCTGCGCCGATTCTTGGGCAAAGTTATCCACAGAAAAAGGGGAACGACGTGGTCGTTCCCCTTGTTTTCTGCCGGTTATGACGATCTTTAGTGAGTCGTCACACCGCCGATATCCGATTCTTCGCCGTCCTTGGATTTGACAGCAACATCATCAACCTCTTCTTCCCATTCGATCGGGACAAGCGGATTGACCAATGCGTGGCTCAGAACTTCGTCAACATGGGACACCGGAATGATTTCCATGCCACGTTTGACGTTGTCAGGAATCTCTTCGAGATCCTTTTCGTTCTCCTGCGGGATCAAGACGGTTTTCACCCCACCACGCAGAGCAGCCAGAAGCTTTTCTTTCAAACCGCCAATCGCAAGCACCCGGCCACGCAGGGTGACTTCACCCGTCATCGCAACGTCCTTGCGCACCGGATTGCCCGTCAGAACCGAAACAACCGAGGTCACCATGCCCACACCGGCCGACGGGCCGTCTTTGGGCGTTGCCCCTTCGGGCACGTGAACGTGGATATCACGTTTTTGGAACAGGGTCGGCTTGATCCCGAAATCAACTGCACGCGAACGGACAAACGAGGTCGCCGCCTGAATGGATTCCGTCATGACTTCACCGAGTTTACCGGTGGTTTTCATGTTGCCCTTACCCGGAACGGTGACCGCTTCGATCTGAAGCAGATCGCCACCAAACTCGGTATAGGCAAGACCGGTTACCACACCGACCTGATCTTCACCCTCGGTCTCGCCGAAGCGGAACTTACGGATGCCGGCATATTTGCCAAGGGTGCGCGGGGTCACACGAACCGTTTTCAGATTTTCAAGCATGATACGCTTGGTCGCCTTACGGGCCAGTTTGGCCAGTTCACGTTCGAGGCTACGCACACCGGCTTCGCGGGTGTAATAACGGATCAGATCACGAAGTGCTTCGTCCGAGATGCTCCATTCCCCTTTCTTCAGGCCATTATCCTTGACCTGCTTGGGAATGAGGTGACGTTTGGCGATCTCGACTTTCTCGTCTTCGGTGTAACCGGAAATCCGGATGACTTCCATACGGTCAAGCAGCGGCTGCTGCATACGAAGCGAGTTGGCCGTGGTCACGAACATCACATCCGAAAGATCGTAATCGACTTCGAGATAGTGGTCGTTAAAGGTCGCGTTCTGTTCTGGATCCAATACCTCAAGCAGGGCCGAGGCCGGATCACCACGGAAGTCCGAACCCATCTTTTCGATCTCGTCGAGAAGGAACAGCGGGTTGGAATATTTCGCCTTTTTCATGCCCTGGACAATCTTGCCCGGCATGGACCCGATATAGGTCCGGCGATGACCGCGGATTTCAGATTCATCGCGTACGCCACCAAGCGACATGCGCACGAAGCTGCGCCCGGTCGCATTGGCCATGGATTTACCAAGCGAGGTTTTACCAACGCCGGGAGGACCAACGAGACAAAGGATCGGGCCTTTGACCTTTTTGGTACGCGCCTGAACAGCTAAATATTCAAGGATGCGTTCCTTGACCTTTTCCAGACCGTAATGCTCTTTATCAAGAACCTTCTTGGCCTTTTTCAGGTCATGGGAAACACGCGAACGCTTGTTCCACGGAATGGACACCATCCAGTCAAGATAGTTGCGCACCACGGTGGCTTCTGCCGACATCGGGCTCATATTGCGCAGTTTCTTGAGTTCTGCCTGTGCCTTTTCCTTGGCTTCCTTGGGCATTTTGGCCTTGTTCAGCTTCTCTTCGATTTCAGAAGCTTCATCCTTGCCATCTTCACCCTCGCCCAGTTCCTTCTGAATGGCTTTGAGCTGTTCATTCAGATAGTACTCGCGCTGGGTTTTCTCCATCTGGCGTTTGACGCGGTTGCGGATTTTCTTTTCAACCTGCAACACGCCAATTTCGGATTCCATGAAGCCGAAAATACGTTCCAGACGATCGCCAACAAGCTTGGTTTCCAAAAGCTCCTGCTTTTCGGAAATCTTGAGCGACAGGTGGGAGGCCACCGTATCGGCAAGCTTGGCCGGTTCTTCGATCTGGTTGACCGAGACCAGAACCTCAGGCGGAATTTTCTTGTTCAGCTTGATGTACTGTTCGAACTGGGTGACGACAGAACGGGCCAGCGCTTCGAGTTCGCTGTCATCCTCGTCACTGTCTTCACGCACCGAACCATAGGCCTGGAAGAATTCAGGGTTATCAACATAGCCGGTAATTTCGGCCCGTTTCCCGCCTTCAACCAATACCTTGACGGTTCCGTCCGGCAGCTTGAGAAGCTGCAAGACAGTTGCGACAGTACCAATTTCATAGAGATCTTCGACAGCCGGATCATCAAGACCGGCGTCTTTCTGGGTAACAAGCAGGATCTGCTTGTCTTCACGCATCACATCTTCGAGTGCACGCACCGATTTTTCACGTCCGACAAAAAGCGGAACAATCATGTGCGGGAACACGACAATGTCACGCAACGGCAGCACCGGGTATATTTCGCCACGCGCCAATTCGACCATTATGTTCTATTCCCTAATCTGAGCCGTAACGCTGCTGTGCGGTCCTTTCATAGGCCCCGCAGGCAACGCGAACATGTTTTAGATAATCGTTAGATAATCTGAATTTCCCGCACCGCAATAGATGCCGGTGCGGGAATTAAGTTCAGGCAGTGTTTTCAACACCTTCGCGACGCTCTGCATGGATCAGCAACGGTTTTGCCTTTCCTTGTACGACGTCGGCATTGATCACGATTTCCTCGACGCTTTCCATGGTCGGCAGATCGAACATGGTTTCAAGCAGGATGCCTTCCATGATCGAGCGCAAACCACGCGCACCGGTCTTGCGTTCAATTGCCTTATCAGCAATCGCCTTGAGCGCATCCGGCTGGAAGGTGAGTTTCACATCTTCCATATCGAACAGGCGCTGATACTGCTTGATCAGTGCGTTTTTCGGCTCGGTCAGGATCTGAACCAGAGCGTCATTGTCGAGGTCTTCAAGCGTTGCAAGAACCGGCAGACGACCGATGAATTCCGGGATCAGACCGAATTTCAGAAGGTCTTCCGGCTCAACTTCGCGCAGGACATCACCAGCACGGCGTTCATCAGGGCCGCGAACATCGGCACCAAAGCCGATTGCGCTGCCTTTGCCACGCTGCGAGATCACCTTGTCCAGGCCAGCGAACGCGCCGCCAACGATGAACAGGATGTTGGTGGTGTCAACCTGCAGGAATTCCTGTTGCGGATGTTTCCGGCCGCCCTGCGGCGGAACGGAAGCAACAGTGCCTTCCATGATCTTGAGCAATGCCTGCTGCACGCCCTCGCCCGAGACATCACGGGTGATGGACGGGTTGTCGGACTTGCGCGAAATCTTGTCGACTTCGTCGATATAGACGATGCCGCGCTGGGCACGCTCGACATTATAGTCAGCAGCCTGCAGCAGCTTGAGAATGATGTTTTCGACATCCTCACCCACATAACCGGCTTCGGTCAGGGTGGTGGCATCTGCCATGGTGAACGGCACATCAAGAATGCGGGCCAGGGTCTGGGCCAGAAGCGTTTTACCGCAACCGGTCGGACCGACCAGCATGATGTTTGATTTCGCCAGTTCGATGTCTTCATTCTTGCTGGCGTGATGCAGGCGTTTGTAATGGTTGTGAACCGCTACAGAGAGAACTTTCTTCGCATGGCCCTGACCGATGACATAGTCATCAAGGACCTTGCAAATCTCTTGCGGAGAAGGCACCCCGTCTGCCGATTTGACGAGATGGGTTTTGTGCTCTTCGCGGATGATGTCCATGCAAAGCTCGACGCATTCATCACAGATGAACACGGTTGGACCGGCGATGAGCTTGCGAACCTCGTGCTGGCTCTTTCCACAGAAAGAACAGTACAGAGTGTTCTTGGAGTCCCCGCTATTCGATTTGCTCATACAAACCCCAATTACGTTTGACGTTATCTTTTATCGCCATGTTAGCCGGTAAACGATACCGATCTCAACGTTTAATCTGCGCTTTTCGGCTTTATGGCTTCAAGTTTGATATGGGTTCGCCACTGTAGTTGCGAAACCCCTTGCATTAATCACCTAAACGTTCCGGCAGCCTGCAAGTTCCGAACATCAACACCAAAGCCAGCGCATACACTTGTCTATGACTTAAAACTGCCATGAGGCAAGACATAAAAAAACGCCCCGGCAGATCACCGGGGCGTTTTCACCAATCACACTTGGGTGATCAGTCTTTCTTTTCATCACTTTCCGACTTCGGACGCGAGGTAACGACCTCATCGATCAGACCGAATTCCTTGGCCTGATCCGGGGTGAGGAAGTTGTCACGCTCCATTGCGTCTTCGATGGTCTTGAGATCACGGCCGGTATGTTCGACATAGATCTCGTTAAGACGCTGACGCAGAGCCAGAATTTCACGGGCGTGAATTTCGATGTCCGATGCCTGACCCTGGAAGCCGCCAGACGGCTGGTGGATCATGACACGCGCATTCGGCAGGCAGTAACGCTTGCCTTTTGCGCCGGCCATCAGAAGCAGCGAGCCCATGGATGCCGCCTGCCCCATGCACACTGTGGAGACATCACAACGGATGTACTGCATGGTGTCATAGATGGCGAGACCCGAGGTCACAACACCGCCCGGTGAGTTGATGTAAAGCGAAATGTCCTTATCCGGATTTTCCGATTCGAGGTGCAGCAGCTGAGCACAGATCAGTGACGACATGCCGTCATGGACCTGACCGTTGATGAAAACGATGCGCTCTTTGAGCAGCCGCGAAAAGATGTCATAGGCACGCTCGCCACGGCTGGTCTGTTCAACGACCATCGGCACAAGCGAATTCATCTGTTCTTCAATCATCAACTGCAATCTCCCTGCATGATCCTAAACCGTTTCCGGCCGGATTACTTCTCTTCGGATTTGTCAGCAGCTTTTTTAGCGGCCGGCTTCTTGGCTGCAGCTTTTTTGGCCGGGGCTTTTTTAGCCGGAGCCTTTTTCTCTGCGTCCTTTTTCGCCGGTGCCTTTTTAGCAGCCGATTTCTTCTTCGGAGCTTCGTCTTCCTCTTCAGGCTTCAGAAGTTCTTCAACCGAAACGGTTTTTTCTTCTACCTTCGCGAGTTCGACGATGTAATCAACGACCTTGTCTTCATATACAGGGCCCTGAAGCGCCTGCAAGGCCTGCGGGTTATTTTTATAGAATTCGATAACCTGCTGTTCCTGACCCGGATATTTCTGGGCTTCTGCAACGAGGACCTTGTTGACGTCTTCCTGAGTGACCTGAATTTCGTTCTCACGGCCAACTTCTGCGAGCAGAAGGCCCAGAAGAACGCGACGTTCTGCGATTTCGCGGAACTCGGCGGTCAGCTCTTCTTCAGACTTGCCTTTGGTTTCGTCGTCTTCCTGACCAGCTTCACGGGCCTGTTTGATCTGGCCAATGATGCCTTCCAGTTCGTTATCTACCAGCGAAGTCGGCAGTTCGAAGCTGTGGTTTTCGGCCAGGGCGTCAAGAAGCTGACGCTTCATTTTCTGACGGGAAACCGATTCGTATTCGCGACCGAAGTCCTTGCGAATGGCGTCTTTGAGGGACTCAAGGCTTTCCTGACCGAGTTTTTTGGCCAGTTCGTCATCCAGCTCAGCCGGTTTCTTTTCCTTGATTTCCTTGACGGTTACGTCGAACTCGGCGTCTTTGCCGGCCAGTTCTGCTGCACCGTATTCGTCCGGGAATTTCACTTTGACAACGATTTCGTCACCAGCGTTCACACCGGTCAGCTGATCTTCGAAACCTTCGATGAAGGAACCGGAACCGAGTTCGAGTTCGTAATCTTCGGCTTTACCGCCTTCGAACGCTTCACCGCCGATTTTGCCGAGGAAGTCGATCACGACAACGTCGCCAGCTTTGGACTTGCGCTTGCGTGCGAGCGGAGCGGTCGTACCCTGTGCGGATGCGATACGCTCGAGGGTTTCGGTCACTTTGCTGTCGTCAAGTTCAACAACTTCACGGGTCAGCTTCAGCTTTTTGAAGTCCATCGCTTCGATGGCCGGAATGATTTCGACTGCGATGTCGAATTCCAGATCGCCGCCTTCATCGAATTTGGTGACTTCGATTTTCGGCTGAACAGCCGGGCGCAGATCATTGTCGTTCAGAACCTTGCCGGTGTTTTCGTTGACAGCGGCTTCAAGGACTTCACCCATGACAGCCTGGCCATAACGCTGGCGCAGGAGTTTCGCCGGGATTTTGCCCGGACGGAAGCCCGGCAGGCGAACCTGATCCTTGATCTCGTCGAGTTTGGCGACGACTTTTTCTTCGATGTGTGCGGCGGGCACGACGACTTTGAACTCGCGCGCCAGGCCTTCGTTTTTGGTTTCAGTAACCTGCATAGATAACTCTTTTGCTTGGTTCGAATAATGTCCGTTACGCGACGCAGTCCGGACGTCAGAAAGTCAATATGACTAAACGAATATGGGTCTCGATCAAATTTTCAGCTGCTTATGGTACGGGTGAAGGGACTCGAACCCCCACGGATTGCTCCACTGGAACCTAAATCCAGCGCGTCTACCAGTTCCGCCACACCCGCACACAAGCATAGAATTCACTCCGGTCACACCGGAATGAGTGCGCCTTAATACAAACTTCGATCCCCTCATGCAAGCATCGCCTTTTCGACAATCGCAATCTTGTCGAAAATAACTGCAAAACATGGCCTGAAATGAGGGTAATCAAGCGATTTTGGATATTGGATGCGCTAACGCAGAAGCCGTTTTACCGCACTTGAAACCGCAATTTTGCCCTGCCCGACATAACTTTCGTGATTTTTTTCGATGGTGGAGAGGTCATAAAGATAGTTCACCATCATCCCGAATGACTGATTCCAGCCATTTTCCTTGCCATTGCCGTTCCAGTTCAGGCGTTCGACCCGCGCGCCGTTGCTAAGATGGAAATGCGCGACCGGATCAAATGCGGTTTCCATACCCGGCCGCTTGGCATTCAAGAGATACCAGGCCGTCAGATATTCGATATTGGTCCGTGTGCGTTCGGATACCGCGTCGGGGCTGGTTGCCGGGGGTTTTGGCCCCATCAGGTCATCACAATCATTGAGGGCCGCCTCAATCACCTTGGGCAGGCCGGTTTCCTGGCCCTTTGCCATGGTATCAAGCTGCCGGTCCATCCAGTTGCGTAAGGCCGGGATTGGCGACAGGGTGGAGAATTGTTTGAGGTGCGGCAGATCGCGTTGAAGTTCTGCCACCACACGCTTGATCAGGAAGTCGCCAAAACTGATCCCGGCGAGACCTGCCTGCGCGTTCGAGATCGAATAGAAGATCGCTGTATCGGCTTTGGGGCCATTGTCCGCTGCGCCTGTGACGTCATCCTTGCTTTCGATCAGGGCGTCGACATTGCCGGCAATGCCGTTCACAAGCGCGACTTCAACGAATATCAGCGGCTCATCGGGCATACCGGGATGAAAGAAGGCAAAGCAGCGCCGATCTGACGCCAGACGGCGTTTCAGGTCATCCCAACTTTGAATGGCGTGAACGGCTTCATAGGCGATGAGCTTTTCCAGAAGAGCTGCCGGTGAATTCCATGTAATGCGTTGCAGCTCCAGAAAGCCGATATCAAACCAGCTTGCCAGCAATGTCTTGAGGTCGCGTTCGAGAATGGCAAGGCCCGGGGCCTGTTTACGCCAGCGCAGTAGATCGGCCCGCAGATCAACCAGAAACTTCACACCTTGCGGTAAGGAGTTGAATTCCTTGAGGATTGAGCGAAATGGCGGCACCAAAGCACTGCGTAGCTCGGTCTCCAACAATGCCTGTTCGGCCAGATCGTCGGCCGCCGTCCAGTCGGACATGACGGCGGCCACCCGGTCGCGATCAACACCGAACTCATTGACCAGAAGATGCAGGAAGTCACGTTTGCCCGCATCATCCAGACGCAGGAAATCATGGCCCAAGGCAGCCGCACGGGCACGGGCCGAGACCGCCCCACCGCGCCTGGCCAGACAGTCAGAAATCTGTTCGCGCCACCGGTCATGGCGGGTTTGGCTTTCATCAAAACCAAGGCCGCGCACCACGGGGCTATCACGCAATTCGCGCCAAGCGCCACGCAGATTATCAAGGGTTCTGTCGAGAAACGTCTGAGACATGCCTGTCTCCCACTCCGATATCAGAAGAACTTCAATTCGTTTCCTCAGGGCGCGCTGTTCCCGTCGCAACGCGCCATATCGTTTTTATATCGGTTGATTATACACCAAGTGCCAGCGTGCCGGATGACTTATTGGGCGGCAAAACGCGCTTTATCCCTTTTTGCGCGACGCCAGCCAGAGTTCGCGCAAAACGCCGGGAAGATGTTCCGGGATATCTTCGGCAATCAGGCCGGGACCGATATCTGCGCCTGCGCGCGCATGCAGCCACACACCCATGCAGGCGGCATCAAAGCTGTCCATGCCTTGTGCCATCAATCCACCGATGATCCCGGCCAGAACATCGCCCGATCCGGCGGTTGCCAGCCAAGGCACATCCACCGCACTGATTGCCGCCCGCCCATCAGGGGCCGCGATCACGGTATCTGCCCCCTTGATCAGAACCGTCGCACCACAGCGCTTGGCAGCGGCCCGCGCCCGACACAGCTTGTCGCCGGTGATATCGGGAAACAGGCGGGCAAATTCGCCCTCATGCGGGGTTAGGACGGTTGGCCCCTGCACGGCGAAACACAATGTAGACGGATCTTCGGCAAAGCTTGTGAGCGCATCGGCATCCAGAACCGTCGCACGACAGAGATGCAAAAGCTTCAGCACCAGCGCGCGGGTTTCATCACCCACACCAAATCCTGGGCCAATGACAAAGGCATTATGGCGGCAATCATTGACCAGCGTATCGAACGACGTCATCGGGGCCGTCATATTTCCCGGCGCATCGGATGCATAGACAGGCAATGCAGAGGCCTCGGATACGATGGTCAGAAGACCAACACCGGACCGCCGTGCAGCACGGGCTACAAGGCGCGTAGCACCGGTCATGGCACTGCCGCCAAAAGCCAGAAGATGGCCGCGATGGTATTTATGGCCTTCCAGACCCGGCCAATGAATGCCTGCGCGCCACAGAACCGGATCGTTACGCCAACAGGCAGGCGCAATATCAAGCACCGTCTGATCCGTAATCCCGATATCGCGTACCGCGAGCTCGCCACACATCAACCTACCGGGCAAAAGGTAATGCCCGGGCTTGGCCCGGCAAAAGGTCACGGTCAGGTCCGCCTTGACGCCAACGCCCAAGACCATGCCGGTGTTGCCATCAACCCCGGATGGCACATCGACCGCAACAACGCTGCACGGGCTTGAATTAATCGTCGTGATCAGTTCGGCCAGATCACCACTAATCGCACGCGCAAGCCCCGCGCCAAAGATGCAATCAACCACCAGATCCGCGCCGACGACAAGTGCTGGTGACAACCGTTCGGTGGCACCTTCCCAGCGCGCAGCATGCAGGGCGGCATCACCTTTGAGGTCCGCGACATCGCCCATCAGGCCCAACCGCACCGACCAGCCTTCGTCACGCAGCAGCTTGGCAATGGCAAAGCCATCGCCGCCATTATTGCCGGGACCACACAGCACAGAGACGGAACGCGGCGACCAGTGACGAATGATTTCCTCGAACACGACGCGACCGGCGTTTTGCATCAGAACGTCACCGGGGGTGCCGCCTTCGATCGTGCGGCGGTCTGCTTCGTACATCTGATCGGTTGTCAGGATTTCAAACATTTGCCCCCGTCATCCTTGTCGTGATCTCTTAGCTTTATGCTGTGTATTGCATCAGCATTTAAAACAGGTCCAGTCGACTGTAGCCATTTAAATTTCACCCCACTATATTGCAGCGAAATTCGCAAGTCAGATAGTTGGCAGAAAGGCTGACCGTCTGATCGCATCACGGAACTTCCGCAGCAAGGCTTTGCCCGCATGCATGTTGTCATCATGGGCGCCGGGGTCATCGGGACAACGGCGGCCTGGTATCTTTTGCAAAATGGCCATCAGGTCACGGTGGTTGATCGCCAGCATGCCAGTGCGCAGGAAACAAGCTTTGCCAATGGCGGTCAGATTTCCGCCTGTCACGCGACGCCGTGGGCCAATGCATCCACCCCGAAACAGATCATTAGCTGGCTTGGGCGCGAAGAAGCGCCGCTTCTGGTGCGGATGCGCTTTGATCCGCAGCTGTTTTCATGGGGTTTGCGGTTCTTGCGCAACTGCACGGATGCGCGTGCAAAGCGCAATCTGGAAAAGGCGCTTCGGGTTGCGATCTATAGCCGTGATTGCCTTCGTGCGCTAAGGGCCGAGCTTGATCTGAGTTACGATCACAGCACGCGCGGCATCCTGCATATCTGCCGTAATGAGCAGGATATGGCCGCGGTTGAAAAGGCCACCGCGCAGATGCAGGAATATGGCCTGAACCGCAGGCTGGTTTCCCATGAAGAGTGCCTCGAGATCGAGCCAGCCTTGCGCAGCTCGAACGCCCCGATCATCGGCGGCAGTTTTACCCCGGATGATGAAAGCGGCGATGCCCGCAAGTTCACCGAAAGCCTGAGCGCGCATTGCATTGCCAAGGGGGCGGACTTTCGCTTCAACACCACGATCACCGGCCTTAGCCGTGATCAAGGCAGGATTACCGCGGTTCAAACCGATGCAGGCACGATCAATGCGGACGCGTTTCTTGTCTGCCTTGGCAGTTACAGTCCGCTAATGCTGCGTCCGCTTGGCGTCAAGTTGCCGATTTATCCTTGCAAGGGTTATTCGATCAGCATTGATACGACCGGCCATTCCGGCGCGCCTGAAACGGCGTTGATCGATGATAGCGTGAAGATGGTGTATTCGCGACTTGGCGCACAGCTTCGGGTTGCAGGCACCGCAGAACTGGACGGTTATGACCTGCGTATGTCGCCTAGGCGACAGCAACTGATCGTTGATAAGGCACTGGAATTATTTCCGAATTCTGGTGATCGCGCCAACATAAGGTTCTGGGCGGGTTTGCGCCCCGTAACACCGGATTCTGCCCCTATTCTTGGCGGCACAAAGTATGGTAATCTTTACCTCAATACGGGGCATGGGACGTTGGGTTGGACTATGAGTTGCGGATCCGCAAAAGCAGTCGCCGATCTTATCAGCAATAAATCACCTGACATCTCTTTGACGGGGCTGGGTATCGCACGCTTCTAGCGGCGACCTTAAAATCATGGGATCACGTGCCGACATGACCAGCAACACACCAATTGGCTCAACCAGTGTGCCATTGGCGGATCAGGTTGTTCTGAACGCCCTGCCCTATGCTGCCGTCATTTGCGATCGCAGCGGCATTGTCATGCAATGCAACGAGGCCATCGCACGCATGATTGGCGTTTCACGCGACCGCATGATTGGCCGCAAGGCCGGCTTTATCTCCAAAGGTTTGATGAGCGACATCGAAGACGTTTTTTCGTCTGGCCGGACCTGGCGTGGGGATATCATCCTCGTCGGGGCGTCCAAGGAAAATCATGTTTGCGATCTATCCATCGCCCCGCTTGAGTATTTCCAGAACAATGAAACGCGTACTGCAGTTCTGATGACGCTTCTTGAAAATGATCGTCAGAAACAGGCCGAACGCACCCTGATGGAACAAAACCGCAATCAGGCGGATGCCAACGCGTCGAAATCCGACTTCATCGCCAATATGGGTCATGAGTTGCGCACACCGCTTAATGCGATCATCGGCAACTCCGAATTGATTGCCCATGGCGTGCTTGGCGATTTGCTGGATGGTTATCGCGATTGCGGGCGTGACGTTTATGAAGCTGGCAAGCACCTGCTTGAGCTGGTCAATAACGTTCTTGATGTCTCGAAGTTGTCTGCCGGCTCGATGACCCTGCAGCTTGAAGAGGCTGATCTGGGTTCTGTGATGCGCGATGCGGCACGCCTTGTCGGCGATGATATTTCGCGCCGCGGGCATGAGCTGCAATTCGATCTGCCCGAACAGCCCGTTTCAATGCCGTGTGACAAGCTGAAGCTTAAACAGATTCTGATCAATATTCTTAGCAACGCGGCAAAGTTCACGCCCGAACATGGCAAAATCCGCCTTGGCCTATCCACCACGGACGAAGACGTCACTTTTGCGGTCGAGGATAATGGGGTCGGCATGAGCCCGAATGACATTCCGCGCGCACTTGCCCGGTTCTCGCAACTCCATCCGTCGGGGGTGAAGGAAAGTGTCGGCACGGGCCTTGGCCTGCCACTTGCCAAACTTCTGGTCGAGCTGCATGGCGGGCGGCTTAGCATCGAAAGTGCGGTTGGCAAGGGAACGACGGTGCGCATTACCCTACCGCGCCCGTAACCGTCCAATTCATGCCATATGACAAAAGACCCGCCGCGGAACATCCGGGCGGGTCTTTTGGTTTATCGGGGTCTTACTGTGCCGCGGCAGATTGATTGATCTGGTCGTGACGCGCGACGACTTCGCGGGGCCAGCGGCTTTTGATGTAGGACAGGCTGGCAATGATTTCCTCGTCACTCAGCACCCCTTCATAGCCCTGCATCGCGGATTTGTAATCTCCGCCCGCCATGGCAGCCGGGCCGTATTTTGTTAGCGCAACCAAAACCACATCAGGATGATGCCAGGTATGGCCGGTTTCATCATGGGGCGGTGCGGGAAGCATTCCATCCGGGCCGCGTTCGCGCCAGTTGGCCTCCCCCTGAAGCTTTGCACCGTGGCAGGACGCGCAATTGGCGTCATAGACCTTCTTGCCAAGGGCGACCAGTTGCAGATCATCCGGGCGCAGCTCAACATTCTGATCCGTGCCGGCAGGGATAAAGTAGCTCACGATGCCATACATGATCGCCGCACCGATCAGCGCGCCGAGCGCCATAACGCCTTTATTGTTCAATTTTCTCTCTCATCTTCATTCGGGTATCGGGACGCCTTAGCGCGCAAGATCATTAATAATCGGGCAGTTCGGTCGATCATCGCCATGGCACGACTGCACAAGATCGGACAGCGTATCGCGAAGGCTTTGCAGCTCGGCAATCTTGCGTTCGATCTCACCCAAATGGGTCTTGGCGATTTTCTTTACATCGGCGGATGCCCGGTTGCGGTCCTCGTAAAGGGACAGCAACACACGGCAATCCTCGACCGAGAAACCAAGCCCACGGGCACGCTGCAGAAAGCGGAGCTTGTGCAGGTCATCCTCGTCATAATCGCGATAGCCGTTGGCCAAACGGCCCGGCGAGACCAGCCCGATATCCTCGTAATAGCGGATGGTCTTTGCCGGAAGGCCGCATTCAATTGCAGCATCGGAAATATTCATGGCTTATCCCCGTCCCTTTGCGTTCCAGCGCCGCAGCGTCAGCGAATTACCAACAACCGAGACGGAGCTTAGCGCCATCGCCGCACCGGCAATCGCCGGGCTTAGAATGCCGAGGGCCGCCAATGGCACCCCGACCACGTTATAGGCAAAGGCCCAAAACAGGTTCTGGGCGATCTTGCGCCGGGTCGCGATGGAAATATCAATCGCTGCGGATACCAGCGCCGGGTCAGAGCGCATCAGGGTAATGCCCGCTGTTTCCATGGCAACATCCGTCCCACCGCCCATGGCAATGCCGACATCGGCTGCGGCCAGTGCGGGGGCATCATTGATGCCATCGCCGACCATGGCGACATGACGGCCTTCCTTGCGGAGTTTTTCGACCTCAAGCGCCTTGTCCTGCGGGCGAATGCGACCCTCACCGCGTTCCAGGCCCAGTTCACGCGCCACGTGGCTTGCCACATCCTGACTGTCGCCAGACAGCATGATCGATGCGATGCCGCGTGCCTTGAGGTCGGCAATCGCCTGTTTGGCATTTTCGCGAATGCGATCTTCAAGTGTCATGTAACCGGCAAAGCTGCCATCAATGGCAATCAGGATGACGGTGCGTCCCTCGCCCTCATGCTTATTGATCGCCTGCGCGATATCATCTGCAGGCAGATCAATGCTCTGATCGCTTAGAAGCGCTTCGGAGCCAACAACCACCTTGCGGCCATCCACCTCGGCCATGACACCAGCACCGGTTTTGCCCTTGAAGTTGTTGATATCTGAAAGTTCCTGACCCTCATCCCGGGCCAGCGAGACAATGGCGCGCGCCAGCGGATGTTCGCTCGCCGCCTGAACGGCTGCTGTCAGGCGAAGCAGGTCGTTGCGATCCATACCATTGACGGCTTCGACATCGCGTACCGCCGGGGTGCCTTCGGTGAGCGTGCCGGTCTTATCGAAAATGACGGTATCGACGTTATGGGCCTGCTCCAGGGCATCGAAGTTGCGGATCAGAATGCCGTTGCGCGCGGCACTTCCCGTCCCGGCAACAAGGGCGGTTGGCGTGGCAAGGCCCAGCGCACAGGGACATGCAATCACCAGAACCGACACGGCCGCAACAATAGAGGCCTCTGCGCCAAAGCCGGTAAACAACCAAGCTGCCAAGGTCAGCAGTGCGATACCGACCACAACCGGGACAAACACAGCGGAGACACGGTCAACAAGCTTCTGAACCGGCGCCTTGCCTGTCTGGGCCTGTTCGACCAGACGAATGATGCGCGAAAGTGTTGTGTAATCACCAACAGCCCGGACTTCAATATCCAGACGGCCAGTGCCATTAACCGCACCGCCAACAACCGCGTCGCCTGGCATACGGGCGACAGGGCGGGTTTCACCAGTGATCAGGCTTTCATCAAGTTCACTGTCACCGGCCCGCACCGTGCCATCGACCGGCAGACGTTCACCGGGCAGCACGCGCACAATATCCCCGACCGAAAGGCTTTCGACGGCGACATCCTGTTCGCCTTCGCCCTCGACCAGTTTGCGCGCGCGCCGCGGACGGAGCGCCATCAGTTCACGGATGGCGGCTGATGCACCGCGTTTGGCGCGTTCTTCCATGATCTTGCCGGCAAGGATCAGGGTGACAATCGCCGCCGAGGCCTCGAAATACAGGTGAGTCTGACCAGCATTGGCCGTGATCATGTTATAGACGGAAAGGAAATAGGCAGCAGACGTCCCAAGGGCGACCAGCACATCCATATTGGCACTGCGATGACGAAGGGCTGCAAACGCGCCCTTATAGAACCGCGCCCCGATATAGAACTGCACCGGTGTTGCCAGAACCAGTTCCACCCAAGCCGGCAGGTGGTAGTTCACACCAAGGTTCATCCAGACCATCTGCAGAACCAGCGGCGCGGTCAGCAGTGCCGAGACCGCCAGCAGGATCAGGGATTTGTCGGTTTTCCTGTTGGCATTACTGTCCGCGCCTTCCTCACCAGAAGCATCAGATGCCGGACCGTTGCGCGAGGTTGCGTGATATCCGGCATCCTCGATTGCCTTGATCACGCGGGCATCATTGACGCTATCGGACACGGCCGAGACATCTGCACGCTCAAGGGCGAAATTGACGCTGGCTGTTGAAACACCTGGCAAGGCTGCCAGGGCCTTTTCCACCCGCAGCGCACAGTTGGCACAGGACATGCCTTCGACATCAAAGGACAGCTGATTTTCGACAACGCTGTAACCGGCATCATTGACGGCCTTTGCCAGGCTCGCCGCGTCGGTCTTGCTGCGATCAAAATGAACATTGGCCGAATTCAGGGCGAAGTTCACCGATGCTTCGGACACGCCATCAACTGCCGCCAGCGCCTTTTCAACGCGCCCGGCGCAGTTCGCGCAGGTCATGCCTTCGATCTGGAAGCTTACATCGTCATCATTTGCGGCCGCAGTTCCGGCGGAAGCGCCTCCAGCGCCGCCAGTTGGGGCATCGATTTGGTCGGTCCGGCTATCCATTTCACGTTACCTCAATGCAGGAGTCTTTTTAAGATATGGGCGAACATAGAGCTTCCAGCAACTGGAAGGTCAAGCCGAAAAGACTCAGCGATGGAAAACCGCTGGAAACCGCCAATCAAGCAACAAAAAAGCCCCGGAACCAATCCGGGGCTTTTGATAGATCAAATATCTGCAATCAGCCGTGCGGGGTGGGCTCACCGGCAGCACGGAACTGAATGTAGTTCGGCAGGCCCATCATATCGATCAGGCGGATCTGCTGTTCGATCCAGTAAGCGTGATCTTCCTCGCTGTCATCAAGCAGCCCGACCAGCATCTGGCGGGTCTGGAAATCGTCTTCTGCCTCGGCAATCTTGATCGCCTTTTTCAGAAGATTGATTACATGATATTCGTGTTCGAGATCGTTTTTCATCATCTCGGGCACGGTTTTGCCGATCTTGATCGGCTCGCGCGAGGCGGTGTCGGGCACACCTTCAAGGAACAGGATACGCTCAATCAGACGCTTTGCGTGTTCAAGCTCCTCGTCCTTTTCGTGGTGCATGCGCTCATACAGCGAATGCAGGCCCCAGTCGGCATACATTTCAGCATGCGTGTTGTACTGATCCGCCGCGGACAGTTCGGCAGTGAGCTGTTTGTTCAGCGCGGCGATGACCTTTTTACTACCCTTCATGGTGTAATACTCCTGATCTGATTAATCGCCGTCGCCTGAACGGCTCTGGATAAAGTTTGCAATCCCGACATTTTCGAGCTGCCATTCTTCGGTCTCAAGCCAATCGACGTGCTCTTCCTGATCTTCAAGGAATTTCACAAGCAGGTCGCGGGTCACAAAGTCCTCGGCCTTTTCGCAGGCGGTGATGGCTTCGCGCAGCAGCGGCAGAGACGCCAGTTCAAATTTCATGTCACAACTGATGATCTCTTCGACGTTTTCGCCGATCATCAGTTTGTTGAGGTTCTGGAGGTTGGGAAGACCTTCGAGGAACAGAATGCGCTCAATCGTGTCGTCGGCGCGTTTCATTTCCTTGATCGAGAGCTTGTACTCATACTCGCCCATTTCTTCCACGCCCCAGTCCCGCAGCATTCTGGCATGCAGGAAATACTGGTTAATCGCAGTCAACTGGTTGGTCAGAATGCGATTAAGGTATGTGATGATCTTGGGATCACCTTTCATCATGGCTCTCCTGATGGTTGGGCTATGCAGATAGTGGGAATCCACCTTCTGCGTTTCAAGGGAAAAACGCGCCTTTGATTACCATTATCAACAATTTAGCCGATTTTTCCGAAATTTGCCACTTGCTCTGAATGACTGAAAATCATTCGCACGGATTTCGCTGAGAATGAAAATCGGTTCGCCCAATTTGACCTTCGCAAAGATCCTTTGCCCGCATGTTTTCGTACGACTCGTAACTGCCGTTCAATCGATTGAAGCAAAACATGAAGCGCCGCTTTCAAACCATTCGTTTCGTCCTTGGTGATCAACTCACCCCCGGGCTTTCAAGCCTTTCAGATGCCGATCCCGACCGTGACCTGATCGTCATGGCCGAACCGCGCAATGAAGCAACATACGTCCCCCATCATCGACAGAAGATCGTGATGATCCTGTCGGCAATGCGTCATTTCGCCGATGAGCTCCGCGATCAGGGTTTTGAGGTTGCGTACTTCGATTATCAGGACCGCCCGGTAACGTCGTTTACCGAGGCGCTTAAAGCTGCGATTGACGCGCATGACATCCAGCATGCCGTCATCACCCAGCCCGGTGAATGGCGGGTAAAGCACGAAATCGAAAGCTGGTCCGAGAAGCTTGGCGTATCAGTAGATATCCGCCCCGATGATCGGTTCTTTGCGCCGCTTGCAGCGTTTGAGGATTTTGCCAAGGACCGCAAGGAACTGCGGATGGAGTATTTCTATCGCGGTTTACGGCGTGAAACCGGCATTCTGATGGAGCCCGATGGCAAACCGGTTGGCGGGCAATGGAACTTTGATCACGATAACCGCAAACGCCTGCCCGATGACGTCACGCCACCCGCACCCAAGACCTTTGCGCCAGACAAGATCACGCAAGCGTTGCTTGATCGTGCGATGGATGACTTTCCCGATGCGCTGGGCGATGTTGCCACCTTTGGCTGGCCGGTGACGCGCAAGGATGCCTTGATAGCCCTTGATCAGTTCATCACGCACCGATTGCCATGCTTTGGCGATTATCAGGATGCGATGACGGTCAAAAGTGCGACGCTGTATCACTCGCTGATCAGCCCGTGCATCAATATCGGGCTTTTGCTGCCCGATGAGGTCTGTCGCGCAGCCGAGAAGGCCTATCATGAGGGCAAGGCGCCCTTGAATGCCGTCGAAGGGTTTATTCGCCAGATCCTTGGCTGGCGGGAATATGTCCGCGGTCTTTACTGGTATCTTGGCCCGGATTACGGCAGCGGCAATCATTTCAAGGCAAGACGTCCCCTGCCCGGGTTCTTCTGGGACGGGGATGTGCCGATGAAGTGCCTGAAACAGGCGATTGGCGAAACGCTTGAAAATGCCTACGCCCATCATATCCAGCGACTGATGGTAATCGGCAATTTCGCCTTGCTTGCCGGGCTTGATCCCAAGGAAGTCTGTGACTGGTATCTGGCTGTCTATATCGATGCGTTTGAATGGGTCGAGCTTCCCAACACGTTCGGCATGGCGCTTTATGCCGATGGTGGCAAAATGGCCTCGAAACCCTATGCTGCGAGTGGCAAATATATCGACCGCATGTCGGATTATTGTCAGGGCTGCCAATTTAATCCGCGCAAGAATACCGGCACGGACGCCTGCCCGTTTAATGCGCTTTATTGGCATTTCATGGATCGCAATGCCGATAAGCTTGGCAACAATCCGCGCCTTGGCATGCCCTATCGCAACTGGGCACGCATGAAGGACGATAACAAGCGTGAGCTGATTAATCAGGCGGAAGCGTTTTTAAGCAAGCTTGACGATGGTAAGCTTGATACCAGCCCGGCCCAGGCTGATCTGTTCTGACGATCTGATCGCAAACAGCTGTCGCCCAGAAACACAAAAAGCCGGACAAGGTCCGGCTTTAGCATTGGCAATCCCGATTGACGGGTGCCTATATGGTGCGAGCGTTATGCAATCGCGTCACGAGCTGCTTTACGAGCAACGTCTTTGATCTGCCACGGGGAAATCCCGACATCATCAAGATCGCGCTTATCAAGACCGTAAAGTTCATTCGCAACCGAGCGTGCATAGGCCCAACGGCGAACAGCAACAAGAATACTGGACAGGAACATGTTGAACCTCCTTGGGTTACAAATTCGAATGCTGCCTTGAAGAAGATCTCCAACTGTCTGGCGCATTCACTGGCTTGCTTCGCGTTGCAATATGTCGAAATTGCATTTGATCCTCAACCACCAAAACATGCATATCATCTGTGCCATTTATTCACAGATGAACACTTCCTCGCCGAACATAGCCGACAATCCGTGGCTGATAAGGCAGTTAAGTCTGATGTTTTGAGTTGAATTGTGCCTGAGCGGGAATGCTGCAATGCAATGTTTCACCTGCATTCCAGCCGAAACCGCCTACCCTGATCCCGACCCTAATCCTTGGCTTCAGAAGCCGGCGCAAAAGGCAAAGCAGATTCAAGGGCATGTACGGTGAGTGGTTCGGCAACACCTTTGACCGCGAAGTCACCGCAACAGACCGTCGGCTCTGAGATGTGGCTTGCCAGCACGTCAGACATCAATAAGGGCGTGCCAATTTGTTTGGTCAGGCTTTCAAGCCGGGCAGTACGATTGACCGCCACCCCCATGACAGTGAAATCAAGCCGGTGCGTACCCCCGACATTGCCATAGACCACTTCGCCGTAATGAAGCCCGACACCAAAACGCAGTGATGGCAAACCGCCCTTTGATCGGTCTTTATTGACCTTGGCGAGATCCGCAAGCGCGGCCTTCGCCGCACGCAGGGCGTTTTCGCAGACGGTTTCAGCGGTCTGATCGTTTTCCTGGGCAAAGACAATCAACATTGCATCGCCGACAAACCGCAAAATCTCCCCGCCATGGGCGCGCACCGCACGTTCGACCGTTTCGAAATAAACATTGAGACTATCAAGGAGCTGTTCGACCGACAGGGTTTCGGTCAGCACGGTGAAATCGCGCACATCACTAAACCAGAGAGCCGCGCGAATGGTCTCCCCGTCACCACGGCGAATATGGCCATGCATGACGCGCGCACCGGTCCGCTCGCCAAGATAGGTATCAAGCAAGGAATGCTCGATCCGTTTGGTGACATGAAGTTCAAGCACCACACCGATATGATCAAGCAACCCGTCAAAACAGGTGATTTCGGTATCGTCAAACCCATCAGACTGATCGGTTGCGATGGTCAGTACACACCAGCGACCGCCACTAAAGCGCACACGGGTACAATAATAATCGGTCAGCCCCATCCCGATCAGTTCGCCCACCAGCGGGTGATGATCGGCCGGATTGACCTTGGCCAGATGAATGCGTACCGGCCCACCATGTAGGTTCACATCTTCGACCGGACTTCCGATATAGGATCCGCTTTCGTGAATGCCGTGGCTTGCTTCCCACAAATGCGCCCCATGTTCGCGATCCCAGGTAAAGGACCAGACAGCAACTTGCGGATGAAGGGCCTGCATCGAGCAGCGCATGCGTGCAATGTGAAAGCCGTTCGCGTTGACCTGTTTCATCAACCCGTCAAAGAAGGCATTCGGATCCTCAAGAAACCGGCCTTCTTTGGCAATCCAGTTGATAACAGGCACATTATTCCACATATCCGGGCCTTATTCCCCTTTGATCATGCAACAATCAGGACGGAATTCCATACATTCATTCCAATCGGTCACAGCTTTAATGCACACAAACGTGCTAATTGTTTTTGCTGCCCTGCAATATAGTTAGCCAGTATATTACCAAATTTGTAACAGTTTGTTTCAGTTCGCAATCTGGAAACGCCCTGTTACAGTTTTGTGGATGCATTGTGCCCCCTCTCGCAGCATGTTGTCGCTGCAAATGGTTAAAAGCCAGGGAGGAAACCTAGATGTATCTGCGCAAAACCATCCTCGCCACTGGTGTGGCGTTTTCTGCACTCGCGACTGCAAGCTTTGCTCATGCCGAGCCGACCGCTGAAGTTCTGCACTGGTGGACTTCGGGCGGCGAAGCAAAAGCTGTCGCTTCCCTTAAAGAAGATTTTGAAGCCAATGGCGGCACCTGGGTTGATAGCCCGGTCGCTGGTGGCGCTGGCGATGCAGCCATGACCGTTCTGCGTTCGCGCGTTCTGTCGGGCGATGCACCGGCTGCTGTTCAGCTTAAAGGCCCGGCCATTCAGGAATGGGCTGAAGAAGGCGCACTTGCCGATCTGAATGATGTTGCTGCTGCTGAAGGTTGGGATGACGTTATCCCGGCTGCGATCCAGGACGTCATGAAGTATGAAGGCGATTATGTTGCTGTTCCGGTAAACGTTCACCGCGTTGACTGGATCTGGGCAAACCCGGCCCTTCTGGCAAAAGTTGGTGCCGATTCTGCACCGACCACCTGGGACGAGTTCAACGCCCTTGCTGACAAACTGCAGGCTGCTGGCATCACGCCGGTTGCTCATGGTGGTCAGCCGTGGCAGGACGCAACCGTGTTCGAGACCGTTGTTCTTGGTCTTGGCGGCCCGGAATTCTTCCAGAAAGCCCTGATTGACCTCGACGAAGACGCGCTGAAATCCGACACCATGAAAGCGGTGTTTGACCAGATGCGTAAAATCCGCGGTTATGTCGATGCCGACTTCCCGGGTCGTGACTGGAACCTTGCAACCGCAATGGTCATGAATGGCGAAGCCGCCATGCAGATCATGGGTGACTGGGCAAAAGGCGAATTCCTTGCCGCTGGTAAAGTACCGGGCAAAGACTTCATCTGTGCGGCCACCCCGTCCGAACACGGCTACCTGTTTAACGTTGACAGCTTTGCCATGTTCAACGTTTCGGGTGACGACAAGGTCGCAGGCCAGAAACTGCTTGCCGAACTTATCGTTGGCGAGAAGTTCCAGGAAACCTTCAACCTTCTCAAAGGTTCGATCCCGGCACGTTCTGGTGTATCGCTCGACAAGTTCGACGATTGCGCCAAGAAATCCGAAGCTGACCTCGAAGCAGCTCAGGAAGCTGGTGGCTTCCTTCCGTCCATGGCACATGGCATGGCCCTTCGCGGTCACCTCGCCGGTGCGATCGTTGACGTTGTCACCGCACACTTCAACTCCGACATGTCGTCTGACGAAGCCGTCTCGCGCCTGGTCGAAGCAGTTGAACTGGCCAAAGACTAATCTCATCTGATCAGTACACACTGAAATATGAGCACATTGCAGGCCCCGGATTTTCCGGGGCCTGTTTCCCTCTACTTTAACTTTTGAGGCAAAGGTTATGGGGGCTTCTCAAAGCACCGAAAGCAACCTGACGGCCAGCATCCAGCGTCATCTGTCAAAGATCGTTGTTGCGCCGTCCTTTGCTGCGTCCCTGTTTTTCGTCTACGGGTTCATCCTGTGGACCGGCTATATGGCGTTTTCCAAGTCGCGCATGCTTCCCTCATGGGATTGGGCAGGCCTGCGACAGTATGAACGCCTGTGGCAGATGGAACGCTGGCATGTTGCCATTGAAAACCTGTTGGTGTTTGGCGGTCTGTTTATTGTGACCTGCCTGATCATCGGGTGCCTTCTGGCAGTTCTTCTGGATCAGCGTATTCGCGCCGAAGGCGCACTTCGCACGATCTTCCTTTATCCGATGGCCCTGTCCTTCATCGTGACGGGTACTGTCTGGAAATGGCTTCTTAATCCGGGCCTTGGCCTTGAAAGCATGATGCATGATCTTGGCTGGACGAGCTTCAAGTTCGACTGGCTGGTCAATTCGGACATGGCGATCTACACGGTTGTGATCGCAGCTGTCTGGCAGGCATCGGGCTTTGTCATGGCAATGTTCCTTGCGGCATTGCGCGGCGTCGATCAGGACATCATTCGCGCAGCCTATATGGACGGTGCCAGCCTGCCCCGCATCTATTTCGGCATTATCATTCCGTCGATCCGCCCCGTCTTCCTGAGTGCGATCGTCGTTCTGGCCCACCTTGCGGTCAAAAGCTTTGACCTTGTCATCGCGCTTACCGGTGGTGGCCCGGGATATTCGTCCGATCTTCCGGCAACCTTCATGTACACGATGGCCTTCCAGCGTAACCAGCTTGGTGTCGGTGCGGCCAGTGCGATGATGATGCTGGCGACCGTTATGGCAATCATCGTGCCGTATCTGTATTCCGAACTGCGCGGAGGCAAGAAAAATGGCTGATATTCAGACCTACAGCCACGACGCAGGCTGGAAACATACTGTTCTGCGCGGGTTGCTTTATCTCGTTCTGATCCTGTTTGCGGCCTATTACCTTTTCCCGCTGATCGTCATGATTGCGACCTCATTGAAGTCGCTCGACGAAATTCGTGAAGGGTCGCTGATTTCGCTGCCGCGTGTGGTGACGTTTGATGCATGGAACTATGCATGGAACGAAGCCTGCGTCGGTGTCGAATGTACCGGGATCAAAATCTATTTCTGGAACTCGGTCAAAATGGCGATCCCCGCCGTTCTGATTTCGACCTTCCTTGGTGCGATCAACGGATATGCCCTGACCAAGTGGCGGTTCAAGGGGGCGAACATCGTCTTTGCCCTGCTGCTGTTTGGTTGCTTCATTCCGTTCCAGGTCGTGCTGCTGCCGATGTCACAGGTTCTTGGCAAGCTTGGTCTTGCAAGCTCCACCCCTGGCCTTGTTCTGGTCCATGTGGTTTACGGCCTGTGCTTCACCACCCTGTTCTTCCGGAACTACTATGTTTCGATCCCGGATGAACTGGTCAAGGCAGCCACCATTGACGGTGCCGGGTTCTTCACCATTTTCTGGCGCATCATTCTGCCGATCTCAACCCCGATCATCGTGGTTTCGGTCATTTGGCAGTTCACCCAGATCTGGAATGACTTCCTGTTCGGCGCGTCGTTTGCCTCTGGCGACAATGCACCGATGACCGTCGCACTCAACAATATCGTCAACACCACGACCGGCGTGAAACAGTACAACGTCGATATGGCGGCAGCATTGCTGACCGGCCTTCCGACGCTGCTGGTTTATGTCCTCGCAGGCAAATACTTCGTCCGCGGCCTGACCGCCGGTTCGGTGAAGGGATAAGCAAATGGCATCACTCACCCTCGATAAAGTTCGCAAGGCATTCGGCCCTGTCGAAGTTCTCAAGGAAATCAATCTGGCGATCGACGATGGCGAGTTTCTCGTCCTTGTCGGCCCGTCGGGTTGCGGTAAATCGACACTTCTGAACCTGATTGCTGGCCTTGAAAGTGCCACGGACGGAGAAATCCGCATCGGGGATCGCGTCATCAACGACGTCCATCCCAAAGACCGTAACATCGCCATGGTGTTCCAGTCCTATGCGCTTTACCCGAACATGACAGTGCGCAAGAACATCACCTTTGGCCTCGAAATTCGTGGCGTTTCCAATCAGGAACGCGACAAGGCCGTGGCCGATGTTGCCAAACTGCTTCAGATCGAAGCGCTTCTGGATCGTAAACCGTCCCAGCTTTCGGGTGGTCAGCGTCAGCGTGTTGCCATGGGCCGTGCGCTTGTGCGTGATCCGGATATCTTCCTGTTTGACGAACCGCTTTCCAACCTGGATGCGAAACTGCGTGTCGACATGCGCACCGAAATCAAGAAGCTCCATCAGCGTCTTGGCTCGACCATTGTGTATGTTACCCACGACCAGATCGAAGCCATGACCCTGGCCTCGCGCATTGCGGTGATGAAGGACGGTATCCTGCAGCAGTTCGATACGCCGCAGAATATCTATGAACGTCCGAACAACATGTTTGTTGCCGGCTTCATTGGTTCACCGTCGATGAACTTCATCAATGCGACGCTGAGCGAAGACAACGGCAAGCTGGCTGTCACCATTCCGCGTGATGGCGATCCGATTGTCCTGCCGCTGTTTGAAGCACCGGAAAGCTATCATGGCTATGTCGGCAAGGATGTCGTGTTCGGCATTCGCCCTGAAGCCCTGACCCACAAACGTACCGGTTCGGACGAGCCGGGCAGCCAGTATGTCAATTTCGAGAGCAAGGTTGAAGTGATCGAACCGACCGGTGCCGACACCATGACCGTGATCGAAATCGCTGGTAAGGAAATCGTCGCGCGCGTCCGTCCGGACCGTCAGCCGACACCGGGCGAGAGCATGACGTTCTCGGCCGACATGTCTCAGATCAGTCTGTTTGACCCGGATACCGAGTTGCGGATCTGATCTGATTGGCGGGTGGTTCTGGGGGCCACCCGCCATTCTTCTTTTTGGGCCCTGCCCTTTGCGATGCCGTCTGGTAAGAACCTAGACCCGACGCGGCAGGGACACGATCACTTCCAGACCTTTTCCCGGCATATTGCGCAGTTCGATGCGCCCGTCATGGGCATCAATCACGGTTTTGACGATCGAAAGCCCAAGGCCACTGCCCCCGGTACTGCGTGCCCGCGACCCTTCCACACGATAGAACGGCAAGAACACCTTGTCCTGATGCTCAATCGGGATGCCTGGCCCTTCGTCGCGAATGGTGACGAGGACATTATCGGCCGTTGCTTCGAGGCTGACATTGGCGCGATGGCCATATTTCAGGGCATTTTCAATCAGGTTGGTGAAAGCGCGCTTTAACGTGCCCGGGCGGCACGACAGTCGGATGCTGCGTTTGCCACCAAAGCTATGGGGTTCATCCCCGCCGCCGAACACGGTATGGACAGAACTGAACTGTAACGGTTGCGGCCCGGCAAAGCTCACCGGACGGCCGAGATCGGCATAATCATCACAGATGGCTTCCAGCACGGAGACGAAATCGACCGTGCGTTCTTCTTCCTTGGCGATCCAGTCACCGAGGAAATCAAGCGCGTCATTGAGAAGACTGTCCATTTCATCAAGATCACGCAGCACAGTCTCACGCAGTTCATCATTTTCAATGAACTCGGCGCGCAAACGCAGACGCGTGCTTGGTGTGCGCAAATCGTGCGAAATGGCGGCCAGCATCCGGGTGCGATCGCCCAGCATCCGTGAAATGCGTTCACGCAGATCGTTGTAGGCCGCCGCCATCGACCGGGCCTCAGTCGGGCCGCGCTCCTCGACGGGCGGGCCGCTGACCTCATCCCCGTGATCGATAATCGCACGTGTCAGTCGTTTGAAGGGGCCAGCCAGAAGGTCTGCAAGCCCGGCAAACACCACAAGGACAGCCGCCACCCCCATCAGGAACATCAGGAAGACAAGCGACGGCGATGCGTAATTCGCCCAAAGCTCGTCATGGCTGACCAGAATGCGCTTTCCCGATGGCATCAGGATTTCGACCTGTGCCTCCAACCCAAGACGGGCGATTTCGCGCGACAGTTCGGCAAAGAACAGGCTGGGGTTTTCGGTGGCCTCGATGATGCCGCGTTGCTCGGAACTCAGCCGCCCGCGTTCGAAATGCACTTTGACCGAGGTCGGCCAGCCGGTATTGGCCAGGCGTGCGGGCATGGCAATGTGCTGGGCAGGACGCGAAAACAACAAAAGCGTGCCCAGATCATCGGGCGGCAGGATGCGCATTGTCATGCCGTCACGCGCAGCTATATCGACAATGTTTTCCTCAAATTCCGGGTTTTCGGCGATCCGGACCAGTTCGCGGATGGTAAAGCCCAGCGTATAGGCGCGGCCAATGCGCTCGTCCCGTTCGATGACGTAATAGGATGCCATGGCGCTGAGCACAGCAATGATCAGCCCGCCCAGCATCATCAGGATAAAGATACGCCCGCCCAGCGTGCGCGGCTTGTAGCGACGCAGATAATTGCTGAAATTTGCGAACATATCGGCCATCGGTCGGCCTAAATTGTTTGGGTGTCAGCGCAGAACTGATACCCGATGCCGCGCACTGTCTTGATCAGCTTCGGGTTCTTGGCGTCTTTTTCGATCTTGCGGCGCAGGCGGCTGATCTGGATATCAATGCTGCGATCAAACGGAAGCGAGCTTTGCCCGCGGACAATATCAACAAGCTGTTCTCGCGACAGCGCCCGCTTGTTGTTCTTGACCAGTGCCAGAAGTAACGAAAACTCACCAGTCGAAAGGTGCACGGCGACATTATCGGCATCGCGCAATTCGCGGGACCCGATATCAAGCGTCCATTCACCGAATATGATCTTCTGCGCGGGGGTGACATCGTTATTGGACGGGCCGACTGTGCCGGTTTCAAAGCGGCGGAAAACAGCACGAATACGTGCCAGCAATTCACGCGGATTGAACGGCTTGGTCAGATAGTCATCCGCACCCAGTTCAAGGCCCAGAATACGATCGGTATCCTCGCCAACGGCAGTCAGCATGACAATCGGCACCTTGGACGTGCGCCGGACATCGCGACACAGCGCAAAGCCGTCCTCGCCCGGCAACATGATATCAAGAATCACCAGATCGATTTTCCAGTCACGCAAGGCACGGTGCATTTCATTGCCGTCAGAGACGGTGGTAATGCGAAACCCGTGTTGCAGCAGGAACTTTTTCAAAAGCTTCTGGATTTCCTGATCGTCATCAACGACCAGAATATGTGGTTCACGTCGCGTCGTCAGTGTCCCGAACTCCCCTGATTTTTCGGCCATGTCCCTGACCGTGGCCGGAGTTTAGTCTATATCGACAACGGTTTGAACCATTTTACCATGTGGTGTTCAAACCCACGCGAATACACCCGTTTCACCAATTTTCTTGGGCCTCGCACTGCTCCAAATCCGGTCTGGCACCGTATGACTTTGAAACACCCAAAGCCGAATTCGGTACGGATAAGTCAGGAGCGACACATGCCAAGAACCTCGAACGTCAATATTGCCGTGATTGGTGCCGGGATGGCGGGCCTTAAGGCGGCCAGCACCTTGCACCGCACTGGCATCAACGTGACCGTGCTTGAAAAGAGCCGTGGGCTTGGCGGACGTCTGGCGTCGCGGCGGACCGAGTTCGGGCATTTCAATCACGGGGCGCAATATGTCACGGCGCGCCATCCGGGGTTCAATGCCTTCCTGCAAGAAGCAACCGAGTTCAACGCCGCACAGAACTGGTCGCCCAATTTGCATCGCGGCACTTCGGCACCGACCAGTTCGTCCGGAACGGGTGCAGCCCTGTCACCGATTGCACGCCATGTCGGCAACCTTGCCGAGGAAGCCTGGTATCAGGGCGCGCCGCAGATGAACAAGCTGATCCGCCCACTGGTTGACAGTTTCCCGATCCAGAAGCAGCACCGCATCATCGGGATCGAGCCGGCTACTGCGCAGAGCTTCATGCTCCATGACGATCTGGACGGTTCATACGGCCCGTTTGACGGCGTAATCGTGACAGCCCCTGCCCCCCAGGCGGCAGAACTTTTGCGACCACTCGCACCGCGCTTCGGCCCGATTGACGAGGTTATCATGGCACCGTGCTGGGCAGTGATGGCGGCGTTTGAAAAGCCGCTTCCGACAGGGTTTGATGCGATGCTGTATCCCAGTAGCGAAATCAGCTGGGCTGCGCGCAGCACGCAAAGCAATGACATGTTCCATCGCCGTACGCCCGATCCATGGGTCCTGCATGCCAGCCCGGAATGGTCGCGCGCCCATCTGGAAGATGACAAGGAACGCGTGATTGAAAAGCTTCTGGCAGCACTGCGTGATGTCAGTAGCGTCAAACTTCCCGAACTCCATTCGGTGCAGGCCCATCGCTGGCGCTATGCCCGAACCGAAGTGCCGTTGGGCAAAAGCCAACTGAATGGCATGAATGGCCGGGTGATCGCGGCGGGTGACTGGTGCCTTGGCGCACGGGTTGAATCCGCCTGGCGCAGTGGCCAGTCGGCTGCTCACACAATGATCGAAACCCTGCTTGGATAAACCAAAAACCTGATCGCACCGAAATGCCCAAAAATGCCAACGGACATCGCCGTGGCAAAGCCCATCTGCCACAGAAAACCTGCGTGATTTGTGCGCGACCGTTTAACTGGCGGCGCAAATGGAAGGATTGCTGGGACGCGGTTCAGTATTGCTCAGAGCGGTGCCGTCGGCAGCGAAAGCAGGCTGCGAAACCCGCAATTCAGGGGCGTGCATCATGATGTTTGATCAGGTCGATGAAGATCAGCCGACATATGCCATTCTGCGCCAGCGGGTGATTGATATGGCAATCCAGCGCGGCGTGGAGAAAACCATCTGCCCGTCCGAAGTTGCCAAGTCATTCGGGTCCTACTGGCGCGATCTGATTCCGCGCGTGCATCAGGTGGCAGATCAGCTCTGTGCCGAGGGCAAACTGACATTTGAAAAGGGCGGCATCAGCTATGGCCAACACCGCCCTTCGGGTCATTATCGATTGCGCATCGTCCCGGAAAAGGACGATTGATCGGCCCTAGCCGCGCAAGGCATGCAGGCGTTTGATCAGGCCCGCGGTCGATGCATCGCGGGATCCTGCGTCTTCCTTGCCCTCAACCATGGGAAGCAGTTCCTTGGCAAGCTGTTTGCCAAGCTCTACCCCCCACTGGTCATAGGAATTGACGTTCCAGATGATGCCCTGAACAAAGATTTTATGTTCATACATCGCGACCAGGCGGCCAAGGGTGAATGGATCAAGCTGCTTATAGAGGATCATGGTGCTGGGCTTGTTGCCATCAAACACCTTTTGCGGTGCGAGCACATCGATCTCGGCCGGGCTCAGATCGCTGCCTGAAAACTCTTCACGGACTTCGGCCTCTGTCTTGCCACGCATCAATGCTTCGGCCTGCGCCAGGCAGTTTGAGACAAGCTTGTCATGATGGTTGGCCAACGGATGCAGCGCATTGGCAGCGACAATGAAATCAACCGGGATCAGTTCGGTGCCCTGATGGATCAGCTGATAGAACGCGTGCTGGCCGTTTGTGCCGGGCTCGCCCCAGATGATCGGGCCGGTTTCATAGGCAATCGGTTTGCCATCCCGGGTAACCGACTTGCCGTTACTTTCCATATCGGCCTGCTGCAGATAGGCCGGAAGACGCGACAGATGCTGATCATAAGGCAGGATCGCCTGGCTCGATGCGCCCAGCACATTGCGATACCAAACGCCGATCAAACCAAGGATCATTGGAATATTGGTTTCAATCGGTGCGGTTTTGAAGTGGTTATCCATCGACTGCGCACCGCGCAGCAATTCTTCGAACTTGTCATACCCGACGGCGAGAATGATCGGCAGCCCAATCGCCGACCACAGGCTGTAACGACCGCCAACCCAGTCCCAGAAACCAAACGCATTGTCGGTATCAATGCCAAATGCCGCGACCTTGTCGAGTGCGGTTGAAACCGCAACGAAATGCTTGGCGACGGCAGCTTCGTCTTTCAGCATACCAACCAGCCAATCGCGCGCCGAATAGGCGTTGGTCAGCGTCTCGTCGGTCGTGAAGGTCTTCGATGCGATGATGAAAAGGGTTGTTTCCGCATCGAGGAACTTCAGCGTATCGACAATATGCGCGCCATCAACGTTGGACACGAAATGGCAGCGAATGCCATCAATGTGGTACGGACGAAGTGCTTCATTGACCATCACCGGGCCAAGGTCGGAGCCGCCAATACCGATATTGACGACATCGGTGATTTTCTTGCCGGTATGGCCCTTCCATTCGCCGGAATGTACGCGGGTAGCAAAGTCCTTGAGACGGCCGAGCACTTCCTTGACGGCGGGCATAACATCTTCGCCATCGACCTCGACCGGGCCACCATCAAGGTTACGAAGGGCGGTGTGCAGCACAGCGCGGTTTTCGGTGACATTGATCCGATCACCGGCAAACATCCGATCACGCCAGTCTTCGACATTGGCCGCCTTGGCAAGATCCACCAGAGCCGACATCACGTCATCGGTGATCAGGTTTTTGGAATAATCGACAAACAGGTCATTGAGGGCAGCACTATAGCGTTCAAACCGGGCAGGATCGTCGGCGAAGGCCTGACGCAGGTTGAGTTTTTCGGAAACCTCCGCGCCCAGTTGATCGAGTTTTTCCCAACTTGCAGTCATTTTATCAGCAGACATACCACCCTCGGCCCATTCAAATTCATTCATAACAATACGGTGCTATGGCACAAAGCCTAGCACGCGTTTCAAACCATGTGTGGGACAGTTTGCGGAATGTCGCGGGCTATGGATATGGGGTCCTGATGCCGCGACACTCCTATTCCTAGCGGCTTAGCGCGCCGAAAGAAAGTCTTCGACTTCTTTTTCGGTCGGCAATGCGTTGATCGCCCCGCGCTTGGTTGCCGTGATCGCCCCAACCGCGTTGGCAAAGCGGCACGCTGCCGCAAGCTTGTCCTCGGAACCAAGAAGTTCCGGATCGTTTAGCAAGCGCGACAGGAAGCCAGCGGTGCAGCCATCCCCTGCCCCGGTCGCATCGACCGCGGTGATTTCAAAGGACGGCACAAAGCCATCGAAGTTCGGCGTGATATAGCGCGATCCCTTGGGACCATAGGTCACAATCATCGCACGCCACTGATCACACCACAGATCCTTGATGCCTTCTTCAAGGTCGTCCTTGCCCGAGACAAAGGTGATTTCCTCGTCCGACATCTTGACGACATCGGCCTGACTGATCGCAAGGCGCAGGATTTCCCGGGCCTTTTCTTCGCTTGGCCAAAGCGGCAGGCGCAGGTTCGGATCACAGGAAATGATCGCCCCGTTTTCGCGCGCGATCTTGATCGCCTCAAGCGTTGCAGCACGCGGGTCATCATCGATCATGCAGAGCGTTCCGTAATGGAACAGATCGGTTGATTTCAGCATGTCCTGATCAAGATCAGCAATGCTGAGCAACATGTCGGCTGACGGGCTGCGATAGAAGGAAAATTCACGTTCACCGTCTGCGCGCAGCGAGACAAAGGCAAGCCCGGTCAACGCTTCTTTGGTGAGCACAATGCCCGACGTATCGACATCATCGGCCTTAAGCGTATCGACCAGAAAATGGCCAAAGGAATCATCGCCGAGTTTACCGATAAAGCCGGTTTCAATTCCAAGACGCTGCAGGCACACAGCCGCATTTCCCGGCGCACCGCCGGCGGCCTTGGCAAAGGCCGGGGCATCGGCAAGACCGGTTCCGGTCACCGTCGGAACAAAATCAATCAGCAGTTCCCCAAGACAAACAGCTTTGGCTGTCATGACGTTTCTCCGTTCGGAAAGTCCGCAAATTGGCGGACTGATATTATGTGGTCTGTGGGACCCACCGCCTTTTAAATCGATTCAATTGCGCACGCAAACCAAAACCCGATCAATTGCGTGCGCAAGAACCATCACGCAGTTTGCTTGCCAAGCGCACGGCCAAATTCGATCTCGCGCACGCGTTCCAGTTCCGTCATCCAGCGTTCGAACATCGCATCGCGCTCAAGCTGAATTGCGTAGTGGCGATGAAGGGCTGCGGTCAGACGGCCTTCACGGCCCAGCAATTCATCGGCAAAGGCGATCATGACCGAGTTCGGCCAGGCGATCGGGCGCATTTCGCGAATGGTGGTAAAGATGCTGTCTTCGTCACGATCGGGTTCGCACTGCGCCATCAGCGTGATCATGGCTGCGGTCGAGCGTGAGACACCCATATGGCAATGCACCAGCAAATGCCCATCGCGGCGATCCGCACGGCTTTCGATCAGGGTTTCGCCGTAAGCAAGGATGCCTTCGACATCGGCCTTGGTCGGGGCCGGGCGACCTTCCTTGTCTTCAATCACGTCATGGAAGCGCAAAATGGTGCGTTCATGCGGGGCATAATTGCCAAAGATGGTCGGGTCTTCGCGTTCGGGATCAAGCACAGACAGGACATGGGTGACACCATGGCTGCGATGGGTGGGCAGCTCGTCGATGCCACAGATGGTCAGGCGCGAAATTGCGATTGGTTTCATTTTCTTGGTTTCCTGTCTTCGTTTCTTTTTCTGGCGGTATCAAAGCACAGGAAAATGAAAAAACAAGGGCCGGTATCGTTAAATGATACCGGCCCCAAAGATTTTCGATTTGAAATCGCAGATTACTTTGCGCGGTTAACCGCATGAATGTTCAGCATTTCCCACGCCATGGTCGCACCGGCAAGCGATGTGATGTCCGAAACATCATAGGGCGGGGAAACTTCAACCACGTCACTGCCGATCAGGTTCACATGCCCGGCAAGACCACGCAGGATCGAGACAGCCTGATGGCTGGTCAAGCCGCCCAGAACCGGCGTGCCGGTTCCCGGTGCGTAGCATGGATCAAGGCCATCAATGTCAAAGGTGATGTAGGCCGGGTTGTCACCCACGGTGGCCTTGATCTTTTCAACAATGGCATCAATCGACATCGACTGAACGTCCGGGCCATACAGGATGTTGAACCCGTGGGTGGATTCATTGTGGGTGCGAATGCCGACCTGAATGGATTTCGACGGATTGACGATGCCCTTTTTGGCGGCATGCCAGAACATGGTGCCATGATCGATACGATCACCGTCATCTTCCCAGGTATCGGAATGGGCATCAAACTGGATCAGCGAAATGCCATCGCCGTACTTTTCGGCATGGGCTTTCAGGATCGGATAGGTGATGAAGTGATCACCGCCAATCGTCAGCATTTTCGCACCGGACTGAACGATATCACGTGCGTGATCCTCGATCATTTCCGGCAGCTTTTCCGGATGGCCCGGATCAATGACCATGTCGCCATAATCAATCACGGCCATCTCGGCAAAGATATCGCGACCGGACGGGAAATGCGGCGCCCATGCAAGGTTGGTCGATGCACGACGCACACCTTGCGGGCCAAGACGCGTGCCCGGGCGGCTTGAGGTCGCCAGATCATAGGGAATGCCGGTCACCGCAACATCAATCCCGTTCAGATCACGGGAATAACGGCGACGCATAAACGACAGCGCACCGGAATACATCGGCTCGCTGGTGTTTTGATGCACGGATTTTGCCGTGAAGGCGTTATCACCACCCTTGGTATCAATGACCCCGGTGCTGCTCATGTCGTAATCCTTCCCAATTCCTTGTCCCGTTCCCGGACGCTGCCCATCAGCAGTCAACAGGAACTGGCCCCTCAACCGTTGCCAAGTGCAATCCAGGTTGATTTGACTTCACAATATTTGTCCAGCGCATGCAAGGAACGGTCACGTCCGGTGCCGGACTGTTTGTAACCGCCAAACGGCATGGTGATCGATCCACCGTCCCAGCAATTGACCCAGACAAGACCCGAACGCAGTTTCTTTGCGGTCAGATGTGCCTTGTTGATATCGCTCGTCCAGACGGCGGCTGCCAGACCATATGGCGTATCATTTGCGGTCTGAACAGCTTCTTTCCAGTCCTTGACCGAAATAACCGACAGTACCGGGCCAAAGATTTCTTCCTTGGCGATCGTCATGTCGTTCTTGATGCCATCAAAGACGGTCGGCTCGACATAATAGCCACCAGATTCGGTGCGAACCCGCTTGCCACCAGTGCGCAGAACGCCGCCTTCGCTGGAGCCCTTTTCGATATAGCCAAGAACGCGGTTCATCTGGCTTTCATCAACAATCGCGCCCATCTGGCTTTGCGGATCAAGTGGATCGCCCGGCTGCATTTTCGCACCAGCCGCAATGACTTTTTCGATGAATTCGTCCTTGATGCTTTCTTCGACAATCAGACGCGAACCAGCCGTACAGACCTCACCCTGGTTATAGAAGATACCACCCGCAGCAGCCGCTGCTGCTGCATCCATATCCGGGCAATCGGCCAGAACGATGTTCGGGCTTTTGCCACCGCATTCAAGCCAGACGCGCTTCATGTTCGACTGACCGGAATATTGCAAGAACAGCTTGCCGACTTCGCCAGAGCCAGTGAATGTTACGCAATCAACATCTTCATGCAGGCCAAGCGCCTTGCCCGCCGTCGGACCAAAGCCCGGAACAACGTTCAGAACACCTTCCGGAAGCCCTGCCTCAACTGCAATTTCCGCAACACGAAGAGCGGTCAGCGGTGATTGTTCCGCAGGCTTAAGGATGATGGAGTTCCCCATCGCCAGTGCCGGGCCAAGTTTCCAGACCGCCATCATCAGCGGGAAGTTCCATGGCACAACAGCGGCGACAACGCCAAGTGGTTCACGGGTGATCATGCCGATTTCATTCGGACCCGCCGGGGAGATTTCGTCATAGATCTTGTCGATCGCCTCGGCGTACCAGCGAATGCATTTGTAAGACAGCGGGATGTCATCGCGCGCTGCAAGCGTGATCGGCTTGCCCATATCAAGGCTTTCAAGCAAAGCCAGTTCAGCCGCGTTCTTTTCAAGCAGGTCGGCAAAATGCAGCAGGATCGCCTTGCGTTTTGCAGGGGCGGCTTCCGACCAGCTGCCCTTTTCAAACACGGCACGCGCAGAAGCCACCGCGCGGTTGACGTCTTCGACGTCGCATTCGGCAACCTTGGTCAGGACCGATCCGTCACGCGGGCTGATGCAATCAAATGTCTTGCCCGAGGCCGCATCAACATAGGCACCGTTGATGAAGGCCTTGTTGCGGAAATCAAGGGCTTTGGCCTGTGCGGTCAACTGTTCAAAATTCATCGGATTGGTCATCGCAAGTCTCCTGACGGATGGCGCGTTTGGATATCTTCAAGAATGATTGTGGCGCAGGGCAGCCTTACAGGCACCCTGCCCAAACGATCTGTCATCAATATGACGGAGGCGTCGCCGCACTGACGACTTCACATTCCCCGTCACCGACATTTCGAAAACGATGCGGAATTTCCGCATTGAAGTAATAGGCATCGCCGGGACCAAGCACCTTGACCCGTTCACCGACGGTGACTTCAAGCTTGCCACGGACAACAACACCGGCTTCCTCGCCCTTCTGGACAATCAGGTTGTCACCGGTATCCCCGCCCGCGGGGTATGTTTCATGCAGAACGCGCAGGTTACGGTCCTTGCGCGATGCCCCGACAAGACGCATCGACATCGTCCCATCAGAAAGTTCAACAAGGTCTTCTTTCCTGAAAAAGATTTCTTCACCGGTATCGAGATCGATGGTGAAGAAATCAATCAGGCTCATGGGAATGCCGGCCAGAACCTTTGCCAGACTATCAACAGACGGGCTGACCCGGTTCTGTTCAATCGTCGAGATCGTGCTGTTTGTCACCCCGGCACGGCGTGCCAGTTCACGTTGCGACAGCCCGTACATGCTGCGCACCGCCTTCAGACGATCCCCTACCTTTTGCGACATTCCCGTCTTTTCCCTATTGAACTTATTCTTGTTTTGTTTGGTTAGACCGCGTCGAGATACCAGCGATATTCAAGCTGAGTCACCTCAGCGAAGAATTCGTCATATTCGGCACGACGGCAGATATCAAAAACCTCGACAAAACGTTCGCCAAGATAGTCTTTGACGATATCGCCTTCGACAAACCGGTCGAGGGCAGAAATCATGCTGCGCGGGACGATCTTGCCACCATGCTGCTCATAGCCGTTACCAACCGTCGGCTCACCCGGATCAAGCTTGTTCTTAAGGCCGTAATGCATCCCGGCCAAAACACATGCCAGCACCAGATACGGGTTGGCATCTGCCCCCGACACACGGTGTTCAACACGCGCAGCCTTCGGGCTGCCTGCCGGAATACGAAGGGCCACGGTGCGGTTATTCAAACCCCAGTTCGGCGACATCGGCGCATAGGCCTTGTTCTGGAACCGGCGGAAGGAGTTCGGGTTGGGTGCAAAGATCGCCATGCTTTCAAACATGCTTTCCTGCAGGCCACCAATCGCAAAGCGCAGATTGTCCGAGACTTCCTCGCCGCCAACCGGTGACAGAACGTTGTTATCGTTCTCATCACGTAGCGACACATGGATATGCAGGCCATTGCCCGCCTGATCGGAATAAGGCTTTGCCATGAAGGTCGCGGTCACACCGTGATCCCAGGCAATACCCTTGACCACGCGCTTGAGCTGCATGGCGTGATCAGCAGCCAGCATCGGGTCGGTCACGTGACCAAGGTTGATTTCAAACTGCCCCGGGCCCGCTTCGGCAACGATGGTATCGGCCGGAATGCCCTGACGGTTAAGTTCGGCAACCGCATCATGCAGAACTTTTTCAAAATCCTCGATCTGTTGCAGGCCATAAACCTGCACACCATCAGATGCGATCCCGCCACCCAACGGCTGCGGCGGCAACGGTTCGGCGGTTTTTTCATTCTGATCGGCAAGATAAAATTCAAGCTCAAGTGCCACTGTCGGATAAAAACCGTCTGCGGCCATGCGATCAACGACGCCTTGCAAGACATTGCGCGGATCGGCAAAGAAGCGGGTGCCATCAAGGTTGTGCAGGCTCATCATCACCTGAGCCAACGGCAATTCACCATAAGGCACACGGCACAGGGTTCCCGGGATCGGTTTTGCCAGATTGTCCTGGTCACCGCTCGACCAAAGAAGGCCCGTACCTTCGGGGTTATCACCGGTAATATCCACCAGGCACATGGAGCCCGGCAGGGTTACACCCTCGGTAAAGCTTTTAAGGAATTTCTGTTTGCTGATTCGCTTGCCGCGAAACACGCCGTTAATGTCGGGAATGAGCAACTCAACAAGTTCGACATCCGGATTTTCTTCAAAGAAACGTTGGGCATCTGCCCTACTGTCTTCGACGAACGACTTGTTCATCGTCATATACTCCCAGAAAAGGCCTATTCTTAATCAGCTGGCATCGTGCCGCGCCGGATTGCCTCGGTCAAGCCCCTTCGTTCGATATATCGTGCAAATCGTGCAACGCACAATTTTCTGGAGCGCCGTCGTAACGTCCGTGCAGAGCGATCCATATCAACCGCCAGATAACAAAAACCAACCTTGAACTCCTCAAAAAGATAGTCGAAGAATCCTCTTGCAAAGGTGTTCAAAAAAACGAACACTAACGCCAGATGTTCAACATATCGCACGAAAGCAGAGCAGCCCCGCTGCCAGGAGACGTTATGAATAATTTCGACAAAACTGCCTATTGGCAGGACATTGATCAGGCCCACCACATCCATCCGTTCACCGATACGGCGGATCTGAACAATCGTGGGACCCGCGTCATCACACGTGCCGAAGGCGTCTTTATCGAGGATTCCAACGGCAAGCGCTATCTCGATGGCATGGCTGGCCTTTGGTGCGTGAATATCGGCTATGGCCGCAAGGAACTGGCCGAAGCTGCCTATAAGCAGATGCTTGAACTGCCCTATTACAACAACTTCTTCCAGTGCGCGAACACCCCGGCGATCGAGCTTTCCAAGGTTCTTGCCGAAATCACGACAGAAGGCCTGAACCACGTGTTCTATGCCAACTCCGGCTCGGAAGCGAACGACACGGTTGTCCGTATGGTTCATCAGTACTGGAACCTTAAGGGTAAACCGGAACGCACCCACATCATCAGCCGCAAGAACGCCTATCACGGCTCCACCGTTGCCGGTGCGTCGCTTGGCGGGATGTCGGGCATGCATTCGCAGGGCGGTGCGCTGGTGCGCGACATCGTTCATATCGACCAGCCTTACTGGTATGGCGAAGGTGGCGATCATACCCCGGAAGAATTCGGTC
The DNA here is from genome assembly GCF_000948415.1 of Thalassospira sp. HJ. Taxonomy (GTDB): domain Bacteria; phylum Pseudomonadota; class Alphaproteobacteria; order Rhodospirillales; family Thalassospiraceae; genus Thalassospira. The sequence goes on from NZ_JYII01000003.1 coordinate 144,720, forward strand.
TGATCGCGGCGCGCAAGCTTGAAGAAAAGATCGAGGAAATCGGTGCAGACCGCGTTGGTGCCTTTATCGGTGAACCGATCCAGGGTGCTGGTGGCGTGATCATTCCGCCGTCGACCTACTGGCCGGAAATTCAACGTATCTGTAAGAAATACGACATTCTGCTGATTGCTGATGAAGTCATTTGCGGCTTTGGCCGTACCGGCGAATGGTTCGGCAGCGACACCTTTGGCATCAAGCCGGACCTGATGCCGATGGCAAAGGGCATGTCTTCGGGTTATCTGCCGATTTCAGCTGTCATGGTTGGTGATCGGGTGGCCGACGTTCTGATCAATGAATGCGGTGAATTCACCCATGGCTTCACCTATTCCGGTCATCCAGCCTGTGCGGCCGTGGCCCTTGAAAACATCCGCATCATGCGCGAAGAAAAAATGGTCGAACGCGTCAAGGACGAGATCGCACCTTATTTTGCCAAGGCGCTTAAAACCCTTGAAGACCATCCGCTGGTCGGTGCGGTTGAAACGATTGGCCTGATTGCCGGCATGCCGCTGGTCGATGACAAGAAAACCCGCAAAGGTTTCGACAAGCCGGGAACCGTTGGCACCATGTGCCGTGATGCCTGCGTTGCCAATGGCGTGATCATGCGCGCATGTGGTGATCGCATGGTTCTGTCCCCGCCGCTTTGCATCACCAAGGAAGAAATCGACGAGCTGATCAAACGTGCGCGTGCCGCCTTTGACGAGACCGCGAAAAAACTCGGCAAAATGTAATCAACACCTGATTACAATCGCTTAACCAAATACCCGGCATGAGCTATCATCGCCGGGTATTTCGGTTATAAAGTCCCACTGAACGCCCCACCCACATCATGCCTGCCCCACAGGCAACTTACATAAGCCCCGAACACCCAGACACCCAAAAGAGCCCACCATGCTAAAACGCATTTATCAGCCCGCCGCCTATCGCACAGACACCCTGCCTGACAGCTATTGGGTCGAAAGCGCATCGCCCCTTCCCGCCTGTGAAACCCTGCCCGAAGAAGGTCAGCTTAAAGCCGACATCGCCATCATCGGTGGTGGCTATTGCGGCCTGTCAGCAGCATTGGAACTGGCAAAAAATGGTGCGGATGTTGCGGTATTTGATACCGGTCGATCCGGCTGGGGTGCGTCTGGGCGCAATGGTGGATTTTGCTGCATGGGTGGCAGCGGCAAGGGATTTGGCCAACTGGCAAAAACTTTTGGCGATGATGCGGTCAAACAGTTCGCCCGCCATCAGCGCGATGCCATAAATCTGGTTGAGCAGCGCCTGAGTTCCTGGAACATTGACGCCGACCGCCATTCGAACGGCGAAGTGGTTCTGGCCCATAAACCCAACCGGGTGGCAGAGCTTAAGCACGAAGCCGAGGAACTCGCCCATTTCACCAACATCAAGACCGAGTTTCTCGATCGTGATGCATTGCATGAACGCGGGCTGCATGCCGCCGAAACCTTTGGCGGATTGCATGTCAAAGCGGGCTTTGGCATCAACCCGATGAAATATGTCGCCGGCCTGCATGAACAATGCGTGCGCGCCGGTGTTCGGATATTCGAACAGGCCACCATCGAACGGTTCGAGGAAGATGGCGATATCTATCGTCTGCATGCCGGCAACACCCGGATCAGTGCCAACAAGATCGTCATCGCCACCAATGGCTATAGCGCGGAAAACCTGCCTGACTGGATTGGCGGGCGCCTGATGCCGGTCTTTTCCGGTATCCTGATTACCCGCCCACTCCGCGAGGAAGAACTGGCCAATCAGGGCTGGACGAGCGATCTGATGGCGTTTGATAGCCGCATTCTGCTGCATTATTTCCGCAAGCTTCCCGACAATCGTTTCCTGTTTGGGGGACGCGGCGGCATTACCGCAACGCCCAAGGCCTTTGCGGCGGGCAAACGTGACCTTCTTGATAACTTCAAACGCATGTTCCCGGCCTGGGCTGATGTCGCCTTTACCCATCACTGGAACGGGCTTGCCTGCCTGTCACAAAGCTGGCGGCCTTTTATCGGAAGGGTTCCGGGCCATCATGATGTCTGGACGGCCCTTGCCTGGCATGGCAACGGGGTTGCGATGGCAAGCCTGGGTGGCAAGCTTCTGGCCGAACGCATGCTGGGCATCAGTGATGATGAGGATATCGGGGCTGTGATGACCACACCAATGGGTAAATTCCCGATGCCGGCATTGCGCCGCGTGGCTCGTTCAATCGGCTATCGTTATTACGGCCTGCACGACCGGTTTGCCTGATCAGCCCGGTTCGTTTCGGTGATCTGTTTGCGTTCGGTGATAAAGTGACATATGTCATGTCCCGGGTTCGCTTTATGAATTAAAGCAATTCCAGTTGATGCGCAGAACAGGCCAAAAATCATGTCCGAGAAACAGCCAACCCTTGCCGAAATCAAGGAACGCCGCGAAATCGCAACGCGCCGTATCAAGGAAGATACCGGCATTGATACGGACATGATCAAAAACATCGTGCATGGCTTTTACGCCAAGGTGCGTGATGACGAACTTCTTGGCCCGGTGTTTGAGGAAAAGGTCGAGAACTGGGACCATCATCTTGATCGCATGGTGATGTTCTGGTCATCGGTGGCGCTTGCCACCGGGCACTATGACGGCCGCCCGATGCAAAAGCATTTGCCGCTTAAAATCACGCGTCATCATTTTGACCGCTGGCTGCAGCTATTTGCGCAGACGCTGTCGGAATATTGCGATGAACCGGCCGCCAAGCATTTCATGGAACGCGCGCTTCGCATTGCGTCGAGCTTTGAAATCGGCATTGCCGCCCATAATGGCGTGATCCTGTCAAAGGGCGAACGATACGATCCGGTATCAAGCTGGGAACCAAACTGATCCCCGAACGTTACGTCATCAAGGCTATTTAACCACGCCGCCCGGATTAAGGGTTGCGAAGCCTTTTGTCAGTTACATTGACAAATTGAATCGATTGCGATTTCATTTGGTTATGGGGAATGCTGGAACACTGCGAAGATACAGATCTGATCGCGACGTCCGAAGGACGCGCCACAATATGGCACCCGGCATTCAAACAATCGGAGCTATCTGGCCAACCACCCCGACCCTTGATGGTTCGGGTGGCGCAGCGCGTGCGGCACGGTGCCAGCAATACGTTTTTCAGTCCGGTTGTTCCCGACATTTTCGACGAGACTTGAGACGACGAAACGGAGATACCGGACATGTGGTCAGTGATCACTCTTATTGTCATTTTGCTGATTGGCGTTATCGCCTACACGATTTATGGCCATCGCCATCATCTGACCCCAAGCAAGGGCAAAAAGATCAATCTGTCAGAACGCCCCAATAGCGCGCTTCTGATTGTTGACCTGCAAGAGGATTTCACCAACGCAACCGGCAAGAATGCCTATGCCCCTGATATGGTCGAAAAGCTGATTGCAGCGATCAATGATCTTGTTCAAACCGCCAATGCCAACGGATCGCCGGTGATTTCGATCCGCCAAACCTTCCGTGGCTGGTATATGAACTTCCTGATGAAGCTTTTGAATAAAGGCCGTGGCAACCCGAAATCCAAGGGGCTTGACCTTGATGCCCGCGTCAATGGTGATATCGACCATGATATCGTCAAATCCCGCGCCGACGGCTTTAGCGAGCCGGAGCTTGACCGCGTGCTGGATCGCCAGAAGGTTGGCAAACTGATCATTGTTGGCCTGGACGGGGATTACTGTGTCAAGGCGACCATGCAGGCCGCCCTTAACCGTGGCTACGAGGTATCGTTTAGCGATGCGACGACACTCGCACTCAAACCCAACAGCTGGAAGAAAACCAAATCCAAGCTGACCGCAGGCGGTGCGTCTGACGGTTTGGGTGTCTCGACACCGACAGCCGACAATGACGAAAATTCTGATCGCGCTGATGAACGCGAACGAGAGCGCGAGACCGAAAATCGCAGCCGCGACACAGCGTAAATCGCGGCTGCATCGTCGTCTTAAAGCTTGTCGCGGATCGAATACCACAGCATGGCGGCGACCAGCATCGGGAAGCGCAACATCTTTCCACCCGGGAAGACCGGCGTTTTGATATTGGCCATGACGTCAAAGCGTTCCATGGTGCCGACAACCGCATCAGCCATGATCTGCCCGGCAAGGGTCGCCATCGCCACCCCGTGACCGGAATAGCCGGTCGCGGTGAAGGTGTTGTCATCGACCTTGGCAAAGAACGGCATGCGGTTCATGGTGATCGCAAGCGTCCCGCCCCAGCCGTAATCAATTTTCACGTCTTTGAGCTGCGGATAGACTTCCAGCATATGCGGCGAAACAAACGCCTTGATGTCACGCGGGAAGGTATAGCCATAAGTCTCCCCGCCGCCAAACAGCATGCGTTTATCGGCACTTAGCCGGTAATAGTTGATGACAAACTTTGAGTCTGCGACTGCAACATCATCGCGGATCAGTTCGCGCGCCAGATCATCGCCCAGCGGTTCGGTGGCAATGACGAAATTGTTGATCGGCATGACGCGTTTCGCCACCCGATCTTCCAGCGCATCCAGATAGCCATTGCAGCCAAGGATCATCTTGTTGGCCGTCACCACCCCACCATTCGCGGTTTTGACCGTGACTTTGCCGCCCTGATTTTCATAACCGGTGACAACCGCGCCTTCGAAAATGCGTGCCCCGGCTGCGCGGGCCGCATCGGCCAAGCCAAGTGCGAAGTTAAGCGGATGCAAATGCCCCGCCCCCATATCAAGCGACCCGCCGTGATAGAACTCGGTCCCGACCATCTCGCGCATCTCAGCGCGGTCAACGGAACGGATATCTTCATAGCCATATTCGGTCTGAAGCTTTTCGGCGTAGGCATGGGTATGTTCGACAAAGCGCGCGCGGTGATCGGCATGCAGGATGCCCGGTTTCCAGTCGCATTTGATGTCATGCTTTGCAATCAGGGCCTTGACGATGTCCTTGGACTCTTCGGCGATATTCCAGAGTTTGTGCGCATCACCGCGCCCGACCATCTTTTCAAGTTCATCCTGTTCACGACGCTGGCCGGACCCGACCTGTCCGCCATTGCGACCCGATGCGCCCCAGCCGATCCGATGGGCTTCAAGCAGGATGACGTCATAGCCGCGCTCTGCCAGATGAAGTGCCGATGACAGCCCGGTAAAGCCGCCGCCGACAACCACAATGTCGCAGGTCTGATCCCCCTCAAGCTTGGCGAATGCATCGGTCGCATTTGCCGTCGCGGCATAATAGGAATCAGGATAGTGGCCTGGCCGGTCATTGGCGGTCAGCAAGTTCGGGGTGAACATGAGGAACCCTCATATTTGGTGATCAGTGGCGATTGGATGAGGGCTATCCTGCCCAATCCGGCTTGCCTATCAAGGAAAAACTGCCGTTTTTCCGGCCGTGAAACAGCTTTTCGCCGATTATGCCAAAACCATCCAAGCCAAAGCCAAAGGATTGCGTGAAGTCGTCGACAAAGCGCGATACCTGCGGAACGGAATTCTGAGGATTTCGCACTGTAGCACTTTTAAAATCAGAGTCTTATGGCTTTTGGCTGACCGCTTCGACCATATGAAGGGCGGTTTTGGTCGCAGCACAGCCCCCACGCGCCGTACAGCGCAGGTCAGGATGCATCATGTTGCCGATCTTGACGGTCTGATCGACCAGCTCGTCATATTCCAGCACCGCATCAAATCCGGCCAGTACCGCCATCGCGGATGAAAAGGCGTGCGACACCCCCGCCACATTGCGCGCATGACACGGGATTTCGACATCCCCGCCCACCGGGTCACAGACAAGCCCAAGCGTGTTCATCAGACACATGCTGGCCGCATCAAAGCATTGCTTGGGCGTACCGCCATAGGCCTGCGCCACCCCGGCGGCCGCCATTGCGGCAGACGCCCCGGTTTCCACCGAACACCCACCACATTCCGCCGCAAACGTCCCGCGTGCAGCAAATACCGCCCCGATCAGCGCCATGGTTTGCAGCGCATCCGTCGCCCCATCAAGATCAATACCATGGCGGATCAGACCATAAAGCGTGCCCGGAACAACACCGGCACTGCCCGCCGTTGGGGCCGCGCACACAAGACCACGGTTACTATCGCGTTCCATGGCAGACAACGCACCGGCCATCGCATCCTGCAAGACCGAACCACCAAGACCGGCAGGCAGGTTGGCATCACGCACGTTGCGCGCACGCAGCGTCAGGAAGCGCATGACGTTGTCTTCAGGCTTGGCATCAAACCCCTCAGCCACGACGCGCAGCATCAGTTCGCAGCGTTCGCGAAATAGCGCCCGGGTGGCATCGCGTGACAGGCCAAGGCGCTTGGCCTCCAATGTCAATGCAGCATTGGCAATGGATCCACCTTCGGCGTCGTCGGCAACGGCAATTACGTCGGCACTTTGCGAAAACAGATCATCTGTGGCACAGACCGGATATTGTGATGCGTCAGCAAAGCGCACATCGGTGATCCCGGCGCGGTTACGAAGTGCAGCCAGAAGTTCGGCATTCGGCAAAGCCTGTAGCGCGATTTCGACCCGCTCATGATCGGGTTCGACCGAAACACCCAGCAGGCTGTTTTCGCCCGCCGCCAGCTCAGCTGCCAACGCATCGGCCCCTGCCACCGCCGCCGGACCCCATACAAAAACGGTCGCGGTCTTGCCGGTCAAGAACAAGCGTTCGCCATTGCGACTGTCGATGTAATACATCCCGCCGCCGACCGAGGCACCTGTATACAGGTCTTTGCGATCCGTGCCATCGGCGGTGACAACGCCGAGTTCCAGATCAACACGGTTGGGGTGGTTGTTGTTTTCAAGTTCGGTTACTTCGACGGCAAACCGGAAACCCTCCCCGCGCTCTACCCGTCCCAGAATGTCACGATAATCCGCATCGGTCAGCTTCGCCCCTGCAAGCCCTGCGGCAAAGTTTTCATCCGAGCTTTGTGCCGCATAAACCGGCGCGAAAGAGCCGCGCGGGTCAAAGCGGATGACTGCATTTTTCAGGGTTTCGCCATTGGCACAGGAAAGCTCGCGCACGAGCTTTGCCATCATATAGGGGGCGGCACAATGCGAACTGGACGGCCCACGCATCACGGGACCGATGACGGAATTAAGCAGACTGATTTCTTGCATGGCGGCACTTTTTGTTGGGCGCTGTATGTCGCGGGATTTGCATACAATATGCCATGATCATCCCCTTCCCGCCGGTCGAATGCAATCACCAGAATCAAAAATCCCCGATCCATCAAAAGACAGACCGGGGAAATCATCAGACCATTTGAAATGGCAGGCCTTAACGCTGTTTGGTTTCCCATTCGGGATGCACGAAATAGGGTGCATTCGACGGTGCCAGCGGCGTTTTGCCACGAATGATGTCAGCCGCCTTTTCACCGACCATAATGGTCGGTGCATTGAGGTTGCCGGTCACGATGGTCGGCATGATCGAACTGTCGACCACGCGCAGGCCCTCAACGCCATGCACACGGGTTTTCTCGTCAACCACCGACATCTCGTCACTGCCCATCTTGCACGAGCAGGACGGGTGATAGGCACTTTCGGCGTGATCAGCGACCCAGGCATCAATCTGCTCATCTGTCTGGATGTCCTTGCCCGGGGCAATTTCACCACCACTGAGATCGGCAAAGGCTTCCTGACCAAAGATTTCTCGGGTCAGACGGACTGACGCGCGCATTTCTTCCCAGTCGTCCGGGTGGCTCATATAGTTCGGATCGATGATCGGGCGATCCTTGGGATTGGCCGATGCCAGACGCACCGTGCCGCGCGATTTGGAACGCATCGGGCCAACATGGGCCTGGAAGCCATCCTTTTCGGCGGCCTTGGAGCCGTTATAGTTAATCGCAGCCGGCATGAAGTGATATTGCAGATCGGGATGTTTCACGCCCGCCTTCGAGCGGATGAAGCCACCGGCCTCGAAATGGTTGGTCGCACCCAGCCCGGTTTTGAACAGATACCATTCAACCCCGATCTTGAGCTTGTTCCACCAATCAAGCTTGCTGTTGAGGCTGATTGGTTTGGTGCATTCCATCTGAACATAAAGCTCCAGATGGTCCTGAAGGTTCTCACCAACACCGGGCAGATCATGGACAACATCGATGCCATGTTCACGCAGGTGCGCCGCCGGACCGATGCCCGACAGCATCAGGAGCTTCGGCGAGTTGATCGAACCGGCCGAGATAATCACTTCGCGATCAACAACGGCGCGTTTGTTTTCACCCTGATGGGTGAAGTCGAGACCAATCGCACGTTTTCCTTCGAAAACAACACGTTGCGCCAATGCATTATGGTAAACGGTCAGGTTCGGACGCTTCATCGCCGGATGGAGATAAGCGCGCGCGGTTGACCAGCGGCGACCCTTATAGACCGTCATGTCCATGGTCCCGAGACCTTCCTGGCGATAGCCATTCTGGTCGGGGGTGAATTCATAGCCGGCCTGCTGGCCTGCCTTGATCCATGCCTTGTGCAGGTCGTTCTGACACGCCCCGGTGGTCACATGCAGCGGGCCATCCCCACCGTGATACTCGTCACCATCCGTGTCTTCGTTGCGCGTATCAGCACGACGGAAATACGGCAGGCAACGCGCATAGTCCCATTCCTTGAGCGCTGCGTCTTCTTCGGCCCAGCGATTGTAATCAAGGGCGTGACCACGCACATAGGCCATGCCGTTGATCGAGCTGGAACCGCCATAAACGCGCCCGCGCGGGGTTTCCATGCGGCGGTTATTGAGGTTGGGCTGCGGCGTTGTCCAATAGGCCCAGTTATAGGTTTCCGACTGCATCGGATAGGACAGCGCGGTCGGCATATGGATACGCCAGTCCCACCAGTGATCCTTCGGTCCGGCTTCGACAACCAGTACCTTCACTTCAGGGTCTTCGGTCAGTCGGTTGGCAAGCACAGCCCCTGCCGAACCGGATCCGACAATCACGTAATCATAATTTTCAGTGGTCGTTGGGGTCGTCATTTCTGATCCCTTGTTTGGTCGTGCTGTGTGGGCAGCCGGTGAGTGGTTGGCGATTGTCGTTGGTCAAAACCCCTTAATAAGGGGCTTCGACATCGCCGGTTTCGACATAAACGGATTTGATGCGGGTATAATATTCAATCGCCGCACGGCCGTTTTCGCGGCCAACGCCCGATTTCTTGACACCACCAAACGGCATCTCGATCGGGGTAATGTTATAGGTATTGATCCAGCAGGTGCCGGCCTCAAGCCGCGCAACAACGCGATGGCCGCGCGACAGATCCTTGGTGAAAACACCCGCGGCCAGACCGTATTCGGTATCGTTGGCGCGCTTGATGACTTCGTCTTCGTCGCTAAAGGTCAGGACAGACATCACCGGACCAAAGATTTCCTCACGCACGATGGTCATGTCATCGGTGCATTCGGTAAAGACGGTCGGGGCAACAAACAGCCCGCCTTCCGGCATTCCATCCGTCACAGCATGGCCGCCAAGGACGCATTTCGCCCCCTCTGCCTTGCCCTTTTCGATATAGGACATGACCTGTTCATACTGTGCCTTGGTGACGATCGGACCAACCTGGATTTCAGGCTTTTCCGGATCGCCCAGAACAAGGTCCTTGGAACGCGCGATCAGTTTTTCGATGAAGGCGTCGGCAACGCTTTCATGCACAAACACACGCGTCCCGTTCGAGCAGATCTGACCCGATGAATAGAAGTTCGCCATCTGCGCACCGGATACGGCGTTATCAAGATCTGCATCCTCAAACACGATCATCGGCGATTTGCCGCCAAGCTCCATGGTGACGGCCTTCATGCCGCCAGCAGCAACGGATGCCACCTTGGCACCGGTCGCGGCCGATCCGGTCAGCGAAATCTTGTCAACACCGGGATGCTCGACCAGCGATGCACCGCATTCGCGCGCACCCTGCACGACGTTGTAAACACCATCGGGAAGACCGGCTTCCTGAAGCGCCTCTGCCACCGCAATCGCGGAAAGCGGGGTCGTTTCAGACGGTTTGTAGACAACCGCGTTGCCACATGCCAAAGCCGGTGCAGCCTTCCAGCAGGCGATCTGGATCGGGTAGTTCCACGCACCAATGGCACCACAAACGCCAACCGCTTCGCGGCGGGTATAGGCAAAGTTGCCTGCAAGATCGATATGCTCGCCCGCAAGACTTCCGGCGACACCGGCGAAATATTCAAGGCATTCAACACCGGAAATCACATCGACAATTTCGGTTTCCTGAATGGCACGACCCGTGTCGCGGGTTTCAACCAGTGCGAGTTCATCATTGCGACCCCGCAGGATCTGGGCAGCCTTGAACAGCACCCGTGCGCGTTCGGCAGCCGGGGTGTTTTTCCAGATTTCAAACCCTGCGCGCGCAGCCTTGACCGCGGCATCAACATCAGAAGCAGTACTTTCATTGCCCTTGGCGAGAACCGTGTTGGTCGCGGGGTTCAGCGTTACCATTTCCGCGCCCGATCCTTGGGTCTTCTTGCCGTTGATGAAATTCTGGATTTGATAAAGGCTCATCTTAAAACTCCTGCTGGCTGCACGTTTGGTCGGCAGCCTTGAACGTTTCTATGGGTCGATTGCATTTAACGGGCTGGCGAGTTCGCCAGATACAGCCGCAAGGTGCCCAGCACCATTTTGCGCGCCCCGCCAATATCGGCTTTGCCGCGTGACAGGCCGGTACGCACCCAGATCCCGTCAACCATGGCTGCGATCGCAGCCGAAATATCATCGGCGCATTCTTCGGTCGTGAGCTGGCGCAGTTCATGGCGAAGGTTTGAAGCCAGTCGCTGAAAATAGATATTGTTCAGGCGACGCAGTGCATCAGAAAACGGCACCTGCGCCCAGAAGGACAGCCAGGCCACCGTCACCTGCGGGGTGAACTGTTCTTCGTTGAAGTTGGTATTGATGATGGCTTCAAGACGATCAATCGGCGTTTTGGCAGTTGCCAGACGCACCAGATAATCGTTGCGCAAATCCTGCATGAGCGAGCGCATGGTTGCTTCGAGCAACGCGTTCTTGCCACCAAAATAATGCGAGATAATCCCAGACGACATCCCGGCGGTTTTCGAGATACGGGCGATTGTCGTATCGGCGAATCCGTGGCTATGAATGGTTTCAATGGTCGCGTCGATCAACTGCCTGCGGCGTACAGGCTGCATACCAACTTTGGGCATTAACTCATCCAATCCTCTGCGTTGCGAAGGCTTTAGAAGGGTTTAACGCCGGAGCAACAGCATAAGACGCAGTTTTTAATCCTTCGCAATTGACGTAACCAGAATATGCTGTAATTTAATTGAACAATCAATCAATAAAAACACGCCGACATGAGCGGCGCGTTTCTCAGGGCTAAGAACCTTTGCTGCGCGGCCATTCGGCTGTTTTTGTGATTATTCCGGCCCATTCATCACGTTCGGGGGAACGTGGTTGATGGCTCTGGGCGAGTGTTGGCGACATGTTTGTTGCGTTGATGTTCGTCTGGCCTCCGGAACCGAGCGTATTCTGCTGACCGGCGCAATCCGGTCAGCAGTCACATCAGGTTTATACAAGGGAGAACCAGAAGCATGACCAATCTTTCCACGTTCGGCCGCCTTCTTGGCAGCACCATTATTGCAACCACCCTTCTGGGTGCAGCAGGTGCCAAAGCAGCCGATAGCGATGCCTGCAAAACCGTGACCTTCTCTGATGTTGGCTGGACCGACATCACGGCCACTACGGCAACCGCATCGGTGATCCTTGAATCACTCGGCTACACGGCTGAAACCGAACTTCTGTCGGTTCCGGTCACCTATACCAGCCTTGCCAATGGCGACGTTGACGTCTTCCTGGGCAACTGGATGCCGACCATGGCTGCTGACATTCAGCCCTATCTCGACAAGGGCACAGTTGTTTCGACCGGTGCGAACCTTGAAGGTGCGAAATACACCTTGGCTGTGACCAAGGCTGCATTTGACGCGGGCCTCAAGGACTTTGCCGATATCGCCAAATTCAAGGACGAACTTGATGGCGAGATCTATGGTATTGAGCCGGGCAACGATGGCAACCGTCTGATCCAGGACATGATCGATGGCAACCAGTTCGGCCTTGGCGAGTTTGAACTCGTTGAGTCCTCCGAACAGGGCATGCTGGCCGAGGTAAAGCGCAAATCCTCGCGCGATCAGTTCATCGTCTTCTTGGGTTGGGAACCGCACCCGATGAACGCGAAATACGACATGGCCTATCTTGATGGTGGCGATGACGTGTTTGGCCCGAACTTCGGCGGTGCCACCGTTCATACCAACCTGCGTGCCGGTTACACCGACGAATGCCCGAATGCCAGCAAATTCGTTACCAACCTTGAATTCAGCCTCGCCATGGAAAACGAAATCATGGACGCGATCCTGAACGAAGGCACCGACCCGGCCGAAGCAGCAACTGCATGGCTTAAAGCCAACCCGGATGCAGCTTATGCATGGCTTGATGGCGTGACCACCTTTGACGGTGGCGATGCCAAGGCAGCGCTGAAATCCGGTCTTGGTCTTTAAGCACCGCGATTGATTTTACCGATGCGCCCGCAGTTGGCTTTTTGCCGCTGCGGGCGCATCGGATGTATTCTTCTTAATTCTCATTGAACGGATATTTTCGCATGGAATGGCTCACGGAAACGAAGATTCCGCTGGGACAATGGATATCGTCCTTGATGGATGCGCTGAACGAACATGCCGATTTCGTTTTCTATACCGTTTCGGATGTTCTTGAATTCATTATCGAAAACACCATCGATTTTCTGGTGTGGCTGCCTGCCCTTCTGATTATTGCGGTCTTCGGGGTGCTTGCCGCTGTTTTGCACAAATCATGGAAACTGACAGCCTTTACGGTGCTGTCGCTTTTGCTGGTGGTCAATCTTGGCTACTGGGAAGAAACCATGGAGACGCTGGCGCTCGTCCTTTATGCGACGCTGTTTTGCATGTTGATCGGTGTGCCGCTTGGCGTGGCATCCGCCCACCGCCCGTGGCTGCATCAGGCAATGCGCCCGATCCTTGATCTGATGCAGACGATCCCGACATTTGTGTATCTGATCCCGACCCTGATCCTGTTTGGGCTTGGTGTAGTGCCCGGTCTTATTTCGACCGTGATCTTTGCCATCGCTGCCCCGATCCGCCTGACCCATCTTGGTATTTCCAACACGCCAAAGGCGCTTCTGGAAGCCGGTGAAAGCTTTGGTTGCACACCACGCCAGTTGCTGTTCAAGGTTGAGCTGCCATCGGCCATGCCATCGATCATGGCGGGACTGACGCAATGCATCATGTTGTCACTGTCGATGGTGGTTATTGCAGCCCTTGTCGGGGCAGATGGCCTTGGTAAGCCGGTTGTGCGCGCGCTTAATACCGTGAATGTCGCGCAAGGGTTCGAAGCCGGTCTTGCGATTGTGATTTTGGCCATCGTGCTTGATCGCATTTGCCGTCGTGACCACAAAGAAAAGTCGGGGCAGTGATCATGAGCAATGCTGTTGAATTCGATAATATCGACGTGATCTTTGGCAACCGTCAGGCAGAATCCTTAAAACTGCTAGACGAAGGTAAAACCCGCGAAGAAATCGCGGCTGCCACAAACAATGTTCTTGGTGTTGCCGATGTCAGCTTTAACGTCCCGGAAGGCGAAATTTGCGTCCTGATGGGCCTTTCGGGGTCTGGCAAGTCATCGCTTTTGCGTTGTGTGAATGGGCTGAATGCCGTGTCGCGCGGATCGCTTCGCGTGCGGGCCGGGGATGACATGGTCGATGTCACGACCTGTGATTCCGCAACCCTTCGCAACCTGCGTCGCAAAAGTGTCGCCATGGTCTTCCAGCAATTTGGCCTGTTCCCCTGGCGCACGGTTGAAGACAATGTCGGTTTTGGCCTTGAGCTGGGCGGTATGGGTCAGTCAGAACGCCGCGAGATCGTGCGTGAAAAGCTGGCCCTTGTCGGCTTGGATAAATGGGCGAACAAATACGCCCATGAACTTTCAGGCGGCATGCAACAGCGCGTCGGGCTGGCGCGTGCCTTTGCCACTGATGCGCCGATCCTTCTGATGGATGAGCCGTTCTCGGCCCTTGACCCGCTGATCCGCAACCGTCTGCAAGACGAGCTGCTTGACCTTCAGGAAAAGCTCAACAAGACCATCCTGTTTGTCAGCCATGATCTTGATGAAGCCATGAAACTTGGCAATTCGATTGCCATTATGGAAGGCGGTTATGTCGTGCAGCACGGCACGCCCGAAGACATCGCGCTGCGCCCGGCAAATGATTATGTCGCCGACTTTGTCGCCCACATGAACCCGGTCAACATCCTGCGCGGTCGGGCGATCATGCATCGCCTGGACAGCAGCCAGAAATCCGGCACCACCGAGTTCCTTCTGGAGGACGCCAATATCCGCGTCACTTTGCAGGATGGCGTGGTGCAGTCGGCCAATAACGGCGAACGCGGCGAGCTCAAGCTGATCAATTATGACGGCACCCTGCCCGACGCGCTGGGCGCAACCGATAACTCGATCGTCTTTGTTGCACAGGATGATGTGCTGCTGAAGGATCTGATTGAAATGCGGTCCGTCACACAGAACCCGGTAATCCTGACCCGTGATGGCAAGGTGTCCGGCACGCTCGGCCGTAAGGAGTTCTTTGACAGTCTGACACAGACGTCTTCGGCGGCGGATTGATTGTCAGGTTATCGAGATCGACAATAAAAAGGCGGCCCTGATCGGGGCCGCCTTTGTTTTATCTGGCAATAGCGTGATACTTAGCCACCCGTTACTGGCGGGAACAGAGCGATTTCGGTGGCCTTGGTCACGTCTGTTTCGGGGGTGGCGTATTCCTGATCCACCGCAACACGGATGATTGCGGGATCGGCGAGCGCGTTGGCGAAGTTCGCCCCACGGCCTGGCAGCCATGCCAGCAGATCGGCAACCGTTTTAACAGATTCCGGCAACTCAACGGTTTCTTCCGCGGTACCGATGCGGTCCTTGACCCACGAAAAATAGATCAGCTTCATCTCAAATCCTGACAGCAAACTTCAATTTGTCCGCATGCTTGCGCAGACGCGCTCGGCAGGCAAGTCTCAATCGTGTGAACGCGCATTATGGATAAACAAAATAGCCATCCGGCGCTGCATCAAGGCGCGCGGTCAGGTTTTCGATAAAGAACCGCTCCGCCCGGCTGAGTGACATGCGCGGGTTGGTGACAAGGTAGATATCAATCGCTGGCGGCTCGATATAGGGCGGCAGACGCCAGAGTTGCCCGCGATCAGTTGCACTTTGCACGACATGGATCGGCAACGGCCCAATGCCAAGCCCCGCATTGATCAGACGCCGGACTTCTTCAAGGTGCGGACTGACGGCGACGACCTTGCCCTTCATGCCTTCCTGTGCACGCAGGACCGCCACCGGGGCGAGTGCGTCGGTCAGTTGGTCGGTCGCGAACGAAACAAAGGCTTCGCTGCGTAAATCGGCCAGTGTCAGATCCTTTTTGCCAAAGAGGTGATGGGTCGGGCCGCAGAAAAAGCCGAAATGTTCGCGATACAGACGTCGATATTCCAGCCTTGGATGGCGTTCCTTGACCAGACAGATGCCAAAGCTTGCCTGTTGCGACAGGACCTGATCCACGACATTGACCGAGGTCGCGACATCGATTTCATAGGTGACTTCCGGGTGGGCGCGATTGAATTCAAAAAGCGCATCATCAAGTGGCGGAAAGACAACGTGACTGGCCAGCCACATGTGCAAATGCCCGGTCAACTGATTGCCGCTGTCAGACATCACATCGGACAAGCGCCGGATGGCACCGCATATTTCGCGGCATTCGTGATAAAGCGCCAATCCCTGTTCGGTGACTTCGAACCGGCCGCGTTCACGGTCAATCAGGCGTGCGCCAATCTGATCTTCGAGCCGTTTAAGCGCGTTACTGACACTCGGCTGGCGCAGCAACAAGCGGTTTGCCGCCCCGGTGATCGAGCGTTCTTCGACAATAACGGTGAAGGTATGCAGCAGGTTCCAGTCGAACTGCCGACGCATTAACTCGTTCATTCCCCTTACCTTTCCGCCATTTCCGACAATGCACATAGTTATTGGCTATGAGATTCATTCTACTTATCTATTTGCGCTATGTGCAAGTCTGGGTTGGAATGCCTCCAACAAATTTCTCAACGGCCAAATAACCGGGTGCGGCAATGACCGCAGATAATAACGGGAGGCATATATGGCCGCAGATGTCGCCGGAGCCCGCAGGACTCCGTGGGTACTGCTATCACCATCACTGGCAACCATCAGCCTGCTGCTGATCGTGCCAATGCTGTTCATTGTCGTTTATTCGTTCTGGTTGCGTACCGCGACCGGTGCGGATCAGGTCGGCTTTTATCTTGATAACTGGATTGAGGTGCTTGGCGATCGTTTTTATCGCGACATCCTGTTCCAGACCTTCCTGATTGCCTTTTACACCACGGTTATTTGCGCGCTTGTCGGCTATGTCCCGGCCTATTTCGTTGCCAATACGCGCATGAAGTCCAAGGCGTTTTTGCTGCTGTTGCTGATGCTGCCGTTCTGGATCAGCTACATCATCCGCACGATGTCCTGGATCAACATTCTGGGCACGTCGGGTGCACTCAATACGCTTCTGATTTCGATGGGCATCATCGATGACCCGATCCAGATGCTTTATAACCAGCAGACCGTGGTGCTGGGCCTTGTGCACTATCTGCTGCCCTTCATGATTTTGAATGTCTATGTCAGCCTTGATGGCATCGACAAGAACCTGACCGAAGCGGCCCAAAGCCTTGGCTGCACGGGTTTTCAGGCCTTCCGTGAAGTCACCCTGCCGCTTTCCCTTCCGGGTCTGGCAGCCGGATCACTGCTGTGCTTTGTGCTGGCTGCGGGCACCTACATCACCCCGATTGTTCTGGGTGGCCCGCGTGATGCGATGTTTGCCAACCTTGTGTTTGAAGCCATCGTCACCCAGCTCAACTGGCCGCTTGGCTCGGCACTTTCGCTCGTCCTGCTGGCCCTTCTGGGCGCACTGGTCGTCATCTACACCCGCTATCTCGGCATCGATCAGATCGCCAAGAGCTTTAAGTGATACCAAGGAGTGTCGATTATGCCCCTTAGAGATCGAGCAAGCGCGCCATCAAGTAGGAAGAAAACTGCAGTCGATGTGGGTCATCGGCGAAGTTTTCTGACGCTCTTTGATGGTGTTCTTGCGCGACCGGCACGGCGTCTTCTCTCATTCCCTGGACGGCGTCGCGATCCGCTTCCGATGCGCCGCATCGCTGCACGAACCGCTTCTAGCCAGAGAATGAGAGAAGACGTCTCTAAGCGGTATAATCGACACTCCTTGGTATCCGGAGAGATATGATGATGTCCGGTTGGTCAGTGATCCGAATTGCCACGATCCTTGTTTATCTGTTCCTGTTTGCGCCGGTGGCGGTTGTCATTCTGTTGGCTTTCAACGCCAATCAGTTCGGCAGCTTCCCGATCGAAGGTTTTTCCTTCCGCTGGTTTGAAGCGCTTTGGAACAATGATGCGATTGTGCGGGCTTTCAAGACGTCTCTGTTGTTGGGTGTACTCACCGCAGCGATTTCGACGACGCTTGGAACCCTCGCAGCACTTGCCATGGTCAGATACGATTTCCCGGGGAAACGGACTATTTCAACCCTTTTGGTTGCCCCAATCCTGATCCCGGAAGTCGTTCTGGCCGTGGCACTCCTGCTGTTTTTGCAGTTTCTTGCCATGCCCAAAAGCTTTGGGCTTCTTTTGATGGGCCATGTGGTCTTTACCCTGCCTTTTGTGGTGCTGGTGGTTCAGGCACGGCTTGTCTCCATCCGTCGCGACGTGGAAGAAGCCGCCATGAGCCTTGGCGCAACACCGGTACAGACCTTCTTTGAAGTGACACTACCGCTCATGTTACCTGCCGTCATGGCCGGGATGCTGTTTGCCTTTACCATTTCATTTGATGACATCACCGGAACCCTGTTCTGGAAGCCCGGCGGTGTTGAAACCGTCCCGACCCAGATCTTTGCCATGCTGCGCAATTCCATCAGCCCGGAAATCAACGCCCTTGGTGCTGTGATGGTGATCTTCACCATTGCCCTGCCGCTGGTTGCGGCATCGATTGCGCGCGTCATGGCGATGCGCAAGGCCGGGTCATCAAAATAGACAGAGCACGCCACGAAGACTTTTTGCAAAACGCGGTTCACCGCCAAGACCAATAACAACAACACCACGAATTCAACGACCAAGAACAAGACCGATCAACGGATAAATCGTATTCTCAGGAGGCCTTAAATGGACGATACCAAACGTTATGAACGCCTACTTACCCGTTTCCGCGATGGCGACATCAGCCGCCGCACTTTCCTGACCGCACTGGGTGCGGCTGGTGTGACTGCCGGCATCACCGGCGGCCCGATGGGCATGCTGGCCCGCAAGGCGATGGCAGCAACCCCGGAGCAGGTCCGTTTTGATGGCTGGGGTGGCGTTGTTTCCGAGGCATTTGAAAAATATGCCTTCGCACCCTACACCAAAAAAACCGGCATTGATGTGGTTTCGGGCACCTTTGGCGGTGCGGACGAATATATCGCCCGTGTCAAAGCCAGCCAGCCGGGTGAGTTTAACCTCGCCCACCTATCGGGTGTGTTTGACTATGCGCGCTATCACGGTCTGGAGCTGACCTCGGAACTGAACGAAGCCAATATCCCGAACCTTGCAAACGTGATCCCGACCCTGGTCGAGCCGCTACGCAAGATCACCGGCGGCACGATTTCAGCAGTTCCGTATGACTATGGCACGACGGGCATTGCCTATAACCGCAAATATATCAGCGATGACGAAGCCAAGGCCAAGGGTGCCAAGCTGATGGTCGATGAAGCCTATAAGGGCAAAATCGGCGGCTGGGGCGAATGGAAAACCCGTATCTGGTACGGCGCGCTGCAGTCCGATCAGGATCCGAACAACATCAAGGACATTGATGCCGTTTGGGACATGATCCGTTCGCACCGTGACCTGACCCTGAAATACTGGTCGTCGGGTGCGGAACTGATGAGCCTTCTGGCCGAAGAAGAAATCTATGTCACCGAAGGCTGGTCGGGCCGCATCAAGGCGCTGCAGGATCAGGGTCATGACATTGGTTATCTTGATCCGGCGGGCGGTCTTGGCTGGCAGGAATGCCTGTTCGTGCTGCGTGGCAGCCCGATGGCCGCTTGTGAAGAGCTTCTGAACTTCATGCTGGAACCGGAAGTGGCGATTGCCGTTGCCGAAGGTCAGAGCTATCCGCCGGCCCTTGATCCGCAGAAGATCGATCTGGGTGAAATCATCCCGACCCTTCCGGCATTCGATCCGAGTGGAACGCTGTCCTCGCTCAGCTTCTTTGATCCGGCTTACTGGAACGAAAACGAAGCTGACTGGTCGAAGACCTTCTCGCGTGTGCAGCGCGGCTACTAAGCCCCGCCTGCATATCGGAACCTGTGTCCTGGCCGCGCACAACCGGCCAGGACACCTTTGCCGCCAATCGTCGGGTGCGGCCCAATTCAGACGGGGACTTTAACAATGGCAGACACGAACAACGCCGTTGAACTGCAAAATGTCGTCAAACGGTATGGTGAATTCACCGCAGTCAAACGCATGGATTTGACCGTGCCAGACAACAGCTTTGTGACTTTCCTTGGTCCGTCGGGCTGCGGCAAGACAACGACGCTGCGCATGATTGCGGGCCTGACCGACATCACCGAAGGCGATCTGATGATCCGCGGCAAACGGGTCAACAGCCTGCCGATCCACAAGCGCAATCTGGGCCTTGTGTTTCAGAACTATGCCCTGTTCCCGCACAAGACGATTTTCGACAACATCGCCTTTGGCCTGAAATACCGCAAGGTGTCCAAGACCGACATAAAGGACAAGGTCAACAAGGCGCTTGATCTTGTGCAGTTGCCCCATGTCGCAGACCGTTACCCCAATCAGCTTTCCGGTGGCCAGCAGCAGCGTATTGCGCTGGCGCGCGCGATTGTGATTGAGCCGGACGTTTTGCTGCTTGATGAGCCGCTTTCGGCCCTTGATGCCAATCTGCGCGAAGAAATGCGTGTGGAGCTCAAACGTATTCAGCGCGAGCTTGGCGTTGCCACGGTCTTTGTCACCCATGACCAGTCCGAAGCCCTTGCCATGTCTGACAAGCTGGTTGTGATGAATAATGGCTTTGTCGAACAGGAAGGCGCGCCCGAAGAGGTTTACAACAATCCGGCATCGGCCTTTGTTGCGGATTTCCTTGGACATTCCAATATCATTGCTGCCAACCTTGGCAGCCCAGATGCCGCCTTTACTCAAGTCGCACTTGAAAGCGGTGAAACCTTGCTGACCACTGACGAGCAGACCGCAAAAGCCAAGGGATCAAAAGACGTGCGCGCCGTGATCCGGGCAGAGAAAATTGACCTTTCCGAACAGAACGGCGCCACCGACGGTGTGATCGCCATCCCCGGCAAGGTCAAAACCGTTGACTATCTGGGCCAACAGGCCCGTTACTTTGTCGAGGCCAATGGCCGCGACTGGCAGGTCATCAATCCGATTGATGCCCACCCCCATCAGGAAGGGGCCGATATCTTCATGCATATCGCCGCCCGAAATTGTGTGTTGTTGCCCGGCCATCAGGACTGAACGTCCAAATTGCAGCCGGTTCAGGAGAGCCACCAGAATGACGCTTGATCCCAAAAGCTCCGTCGGACACAACCGGGAGTCCCGCCTGTTTTATCAAAGCCGGTCCCGCCGCCCGCTGATCGACCGATCCGAGGGCGTCTATATGTGGGATGTTGACGGCAAACGTTATATCGATGCGTCGAGCGGTGCGATGGTCAGCAATATCGGCCATAGCGACCCGCGCGTGGTTGCGGCCATGATGAAGCAGCTTGAAAAGGCAAGCTTCGCCTATCGCCTGCATTTCGAAAATGACGCCGCCGAAGATCTGGCCATGCGTCTTGCCGAACGTGCACCGGGCGATCTTGAGCGCGTCTTCTTTGTTTCCGGCGGCTCCGAGGCGGTTGAAAGCTGCATCAAGCTTGCGCGGCAATATGCGCTGGCCAATGGCGAAGCGCAGCGCACGAAAATCATTTCACGCTTTCCGAGCTATCACGGCGCAACACTGGGCGCACTTGCCATCACCGGCTATACGCCAATGCATGCGCCGTTCGCGCCGATGATGGTTGATCAGCCTAAAATTCCTGCCCCGACCTGTTACCTTGATCGTGATGATTTGAGTGATCATGAGCGTGGCATCAAATATGCCAACATGCTTGAAGCCGAGATCATCAAACAGGGCCCGGAAACCGTTCTTGGTTTCATCATGGAACCGGTTGGCGGGGCGGCTACCGGCGCACTCGTTGCCCCGGACAGCTATTATGGCCGCATTCGCGAGATCTGCGACCAGTATGGCATTCTTCTGATCTATGATGAGGTCATGACAGGTGCCGGTCGTACCGGCAAGTATTTCGCCGCAGAACATTGGGGCATCGTGCCCGATATCCTTGCCGTTTCCAAAGGCCTGGCTGCGGGTTACGCACCGCTTGGTGCGATGATTGCCCCCGATCGTATCGTCGGTCCGGTTCTTGATCATGGCGGATTTATTCATGGCTACACCTATGCCGGGAACCCGTTGGCGTGCGCTGCGGGCAATGCCGTTCTTGATGTGATTGACGAGGACAATCTGCTTGAAAATGCCGCGACCAATGGTGCGGCACTCAAGGACGAACTGACCAAGCTTGCCGAAGACTTTCCGATGATCGGTGATGTGCGCGGCAAGGGATTGTTGCTGGCCATGGAACTGGTCAAGGAGCGCAACAGTATGGAGCCGCTTGAGCCCAAGCACATGGCGGCAGCACGCCTTGTTGATATCGCCTATGACATGGGCCTGATCATTTACTGGCGCCGCACGCGTGGCGGTTATCGTGGCGACCATGTCATGATCTGCCCGCCGATGATCATCACCAAGGAGCAGTTCGACGACATTCTGGTGCCGCTGCGCAAGGCACTGACGGAACTGCAAGACGAACTCGTGATCGCAGGAGCCTTCGCATGAGCCGCAAAGTCATCATCACCTGTGCGATTACAGGATCGGTTCATACCCCGTCCATGAGCCCGAACCTGCCCGTCACACCTGATGAAATCGCCCAGCAGGCGATTGATGCCGCAAATGCCGGGGCATCGATCCTGCATCTGCATGCGCGCGATCCCGAAACCGGCTTTCCAAGCCCGGATCCGGATGTGTTCATGCAGTTCCTGCCAAAGATCAAGGCCGCGACCAATGCCGTGATCAACATTTCGACGGGTGGCGGCATGAACATGAATGTCCGTGACCGTATCCGGGCCGCGCGCGAAGCCGCACCGGAGATGGCATCACTTAACATGGGCACGATGAATTTCGGCCTGTTCCCGGCCCTTGCCGGGCGCACCGAATGGAAACATGACTGGGAACCGGAATTCCTTGAAAGCAGTCGTGACTTTGTTTTCAAAAACACGTTTTCAGACATCGAAACCATTCTGGCCGATCTGGGCGATGCCAATGGCACCCGGTTCGAGTTCGAATGCTATGACGTCGGCCATCTTTATACCCTGGCGCATTTCGTTGATCGCGGCCTGATCAAGGGACCGATATTCATTCAGTTCGTGCTGGGTGTTCTGGGCGGCATCGGAGCTGATCCCGACAACCTTGCCCATCTGAAACGCACCGCCGACAAGCTGTTTGGTGATCAGTACCAGTTTTCGGTTCTGGGTGCCGGGCGCCATCAGATGCCGCTTGGTAGCATGTCGGCCGCCATGGGCGGCAATGTGCGCGTCGGGCTTGAGGACAACCTTTATATCAAAAAGGGCGAACTCGCGCCGGACAACGCATCGCAAGTCCGCAAAATCCGCGAGGTGCTTGACGGGTTGTCGCTTGAAATCGCAACCCCGGACGAAGCACGCGCAATTCTCGACCTGAAAGGCGGCGACAAGGTCGCCTTTTAGGATCGGGATCAGACAACCGAACGACGACGCCACCACCGTTTGACCACATGATGTGAAAGGCGGCAGCGATGATGCATGCCTATTTCTCAGACGATCAGCTTCGCCATCACGGCAAGACCTTCATTGTCGCGGGCGAGAAAAAGCCGATCCCCGAAGTCCCCGAACGTGCGGAAATTCTGCGCCGTGCGGTCGCGCGTCTGGGTCTTGATCTTCATGCCCCCAATGACGCCGGGCTGGCCCCGATTGCCGCCATTCACGATGCGCAATATCTGAACTTCCTGCAGACCATTCACGATGAATGGCAGGATGTCGGAGGTGCAGAACAGGTTATCCCAAACATCCACCCGTTTGATCGCACCGGCCCCTACCCGCGCCATCCTGCGGGCAAGGCTGGCTTTCATCTTGGCGATACATCCTGCCCGGTATCCGTCACGACATGGCAATCCGCCTATGCCAGCGCGCAAACCGCGATTGCCGCGGCCCGACATGTGCGTGATCAGGCGGCCAACACCGCCTATGCGCTGTGCCGACCGCCCGGACACCATGCAAGTGGTAACATCGCAGGCGGCTTTTGTTATCTGAACAACAGTGCGATTGCTGCCGAGGAGCTTCGCCGCAAATATGATCGTGTGGCGATCCTTGATGTCGATCTGCATCATGGCAACGGCACCCAGCATATTTTCTATGACCGATCTGATGTCATGACCCTGTCAATCCATGCGGACCCTTTGGATTTCTATCCGTTTTATTGGGGGCATGCCGAGGAATGCGGCGAGAAGGACGGGCTTGGCTTTAACCATAATCAGCCCCTGCCCCTTGGCAGCGGTGATGACGTGTTCCTTGATGCGCTTGACCGGTCATTGGCAAAGATTGACGATTTCGGTGCGGATGCAGTTGTCATTGCGCTTGGCCTTGATGCATCGCGCGATGATCCGTTTGGCGGGCTGACCGTCAGCCCCGATGGTTTTGCCCGGATCGGCGAAAAAATCGGCACCCTTTCCTGCCCCACCGTTCTCGTGCAGGAAGGTGGTTATGTTAGTGAAACGCTTGCAGAAAACCTTTATCAATTCATCAGCGGCTTTGGCGCGACCACCAAGACCAACACGATTTAAGAAGGCCCCACATGACCCATTCAGACATCCTGATCATCGGCGGCGGTATCGCCGGAATGTCAGCAGCATTCTTTTTGGCCAAGGCGGGTAAATCCGTCACGGTTCTCGAACGCGAAGACCAGCCGGGCTATCACAGCACCGGGCGGTCTGCCGCCCTTTATAGCGAGACCTATGGCCCGAAAATCATCCGCAAGATGTCAACCGCCAGCCGGGCTTTCTTCATCACCCCACCGGACGGTTTTACCGAAAACCCGATCCTGACCCCGCGCGGCATCATCATGACCGCTGCCCCGGGCGAAGAAGCCGAACTCGACGCCATCCTGACCGAAGGGCGCGCCAATGGTGCGAACTTTGTTGAACTCACCCCGGATGCGCTCAAGGAAATCGTGCCGGTCATTCATACAGACCGCGTTGCCAAGGCCGCCTATGAGACGGACGCCATGGACATTGACGTGCATGCGCTTCACTGGGGCTTTATCCGCCAGTTCAAGGCACTTGGCGGTTCGGTTGTCACCAAGGCCGATGTCACCGCGATTGGCAAAGCTGACGGCAAATGGCAGGTTACACTGGCCAAGGGAGATGTTTATAGCGGTGATATCGTTGTCAATGCTGCGGGTGCCTGGGCTGATGACATTGCCACCAAGGCCGGCATCAAACCGCTTGGGATCGTGCCCAAACGCCGCACAGCGGTGATGGTTGGTGTGCCCGCAGACGTCAAACCGCATGGCTGGCCGCTGGTCGCAAGCCTTGATGAGACGCTTTATTTCAAGGAAGATGCTGGTCGTTTGCTGGTATCGCCAGCAGATACTACGCCGACCGAACCGCATGATGTGCAGCCCGAAGAACTTGATATCGCGATTACGATTGATCGCCTGATGACGGCGACCAGCATCGAAGTCCGCCGTCCGGGTGAAAGCTGGGCCGGGTTGCGCAGCTTCTTTGCCGATGGTGATCCGGTTTCAAGCTTTGATCCGGCAGATGACAGTTTCTATTGGCTGGCGGGCCAAGGTGGCTACGGTATTCAGACCGCACCGGCCATGGGCGAATATGCCGCAAGCATCATCACCGGCAAGGGCGTGCCGCCGCAGATGGAAAAGCTTGGCATTAACGAAGATGCGCTTTCGGCCACCCGCCCCACCCTTGTGAGCGGCAAGTAACGCTTGGCATCGGCCGATCAGGAGAAAGACCAATGAGCCAGTTTGATCGTAAATCCTTGCGCGAAGCGGTTTCAAAGCGCACCCAAAATGCGATTGATGATTTGTGTGCGCTTGTGCGTCATGACAGCCAGCTTGGCAGCGAAGCATCCGCGCAAGACTGGATTTCAGACAAGTTTGCTGCGATGGGGCTCGATGTTGAACGGATCAAGATTGACATCAATGCTTTGCGCGATCAGCCGGGCTTTTCCCCGCCGGTAATTGATGGCTATGACGGGCGCGAAAACGTTGTCGGCCTGCATCGCCCGCAAAACCCGACGGGGCGCAGCCTGATCCTTAATGGTCATATGGATGTCGTCCCGACCGGACCGGCCGAACAATGGCGCCACGGGCCATTCACCCCGCATGTAGAGGATGACTGGATCTACGGCCGTGGTGCGGGTGATATGAAGGCCGGGATCATTGCCTATTGCCAGGCGCTGCAGGCGCTGCACGATATCGGGCTTGAACCGGCAGCACCCGTCACCCTGCAATCGGTGATCGAAGAAGAATGCACCGGCAACGGCGCACTCGCCTGCCTGCATGCGGGCTACAAGGCCGATTGCGCCATCATTCCCGAACCGTTTAACCAGACCCTGATGACCGCCCAGCTTGGCGTCATGTGGTTCCAGATCCATGTATCGGGCAGCCCGGCGCATGTTCTTGATACGTCGGCAGGCAGCAACGCGATTGAATCTGCCTTTGGTTTCTTTGAAACCTTGAAGGAAGTCGAGGAAATCTGGAACCACCCGACCCATCGTCATGCGGCCTTTGGTGCGCATGTCCATCCGGTGAACTTCAATCTGGGCAAGATTGAAGGCGGCGAGTGGGCATCGACCGTGCCGCCGGTTTGCACGGCGGATATCCGGGTTGGTTTCTATCCGGGTATGGAACTTGAAAAGGTCCGCGAAACCATCGAGGCCGTCAAACAAAGTGCGCTTGATAACCACCCTGCTTGCAAGGGTGCGAAGATCGAGATCACCTATCGCGGCTTCCAGGCCGAAGGCTGCGAGATGGATATCAATCATCCGATGATGTCGATGATTGGCGATATTCATCAGGAAGTGACGGGCAAGGAGATCAAAAAACTTGCCTCGACCGCGACGACCGATGCGCGTTTCTTCCAGATTTATGGCAATATCCCGGCCACCTGTTATGGCCCCAAGGCCGAACGCATTCACGGGATTGATGAACGGGTTTCGATTGCATCGATGATGGAAGTCACCGAGGTGCTTGCCCTGTTCATTGCCGACTGGTGTGGCGTGCAAAAGCGTGCTAGCTAATCGTCATTATTAAATAAATTATCCAATTGAATCCGAAGGAGAACTTCATGAGCATTCAGCGTCTTCACACCGGCCCGCGCATGAGCCAGGCCGTTGTCCATGGCAACACCATCTATCTGGCCGGTCAGGTTGGTAACCCCGACAGCGACATCACCAACCAGACCAAGGAATGCCTTGAAAAGGTTGATACCCTTCTGGCCGAATGCGGTTCGAGCAAGGAAAACATCCTTTCGACCACTGTCTGGCTTGCCGACATGAAAGACTTTGCAGCGATGAACGCGGTTTGGGATGCATGGGTCCCGCAGGGTCACACCCCGGGTCGCGCATGTGGCGAAGCAAAGCTCGCCACCCCGGATTATCTGGTTGAGTTCATCGTGATTGCGGCCAAGCCGTAAGTCACTTTGACGCATCAGAAAAACGCCTGACACGGGAAACCGGTCAGGCGTTTTTCATTTGTGCCGAATTTCGAAAACTATGTCCGATCCTCGCGGGTGACGATCAGTGATGTCGCCTCAAGCGTTCTGTGCACCGGGCATTTATCGGCAATCTCGACCAATCGTTTCCGGGTGGCGTCATCCAGATCACCGGTGAAGCGAATGATGCGTTCGAACCGGTCGATCTTGCCACCCTTTGTGGCATGTTGTTCGCCGCATTCCGCACAGTCATCGGCGTGAACTTTCTGATGCAGGACTTCGGCCCGGATGGAATCAATATCGATCCCCTTATGATCGGCATACATCCGGATCGTCATCACCGTGCAACTGCCAAGGGCCGTTGACAGATAATCATAGGGCGACGGCCCGCTATCGAGCCCGCCGACCTTTTCGGGTTCATCCGCCAACAGGCGATGTTTGCCCGCCAGCACCATTGACTGGAACTTGCCAAGGCCGGTTTCACGCACAATGACGCCTTCACTAAGCTCCGGCGTTGTCTCCTTCGCATCGGGCAGATAGCGTTTCGCCCAGGCAGCAATCACTGATGCGGCGTAGGCTGCGTCGGCCGGATCGCGCAGCAAATGGTCTGCTTGATCAAGTGAGACGAAGCTTTTGGGATGCTTGGCAGCATCAAAAATCTTACCGGCATTTTCAATCCCGACCGTCTGATCAAGCGGTGCATGCATGACCAGAAGCGCCTTTTTCATCTTGGCGACCTGGGCCGCCAGATCATAACCGCCAAGGTCATCAACGAACTGCTTGCGGATGACGAACGGCCGCCCGCCAAGGCAAACTTCGGCCTCGCCCTTTTCGCGGATATCATCAAGATGATCGGCGAAATTATGGGTGACATGCGTTACATCCGATGGCGCGCCGATGGTCGCAACCGCAGTTGCTTCCTTGATGCGGTCGGCCACGGCCAACACCGCAGCCCCGCCCAATGAATGCCCGATCAGAAGTTTGGGTGCTTCGAACTCATCACGCAGGAAGTCAGCCGCACGTTCGAGATCATCAAGGTTTGAGGTGAAGTTGGTCGAGGCGAAATCACCGCCCGAGCCCCCCAAGCCGGTGAAATCAAAGCGCAGCACACCGATGCCTTCGACCGTGAGCGCCTCGGCAATTTTGCGGGCCGCAATCAGATCCTTGGTGCAGGTAAAGCAATGGGCAAACAGGGCATAGGCCTTGACCGGCCCGGTCGGCAGATCAAGCCGTGCCGCCAGTTCGGCGCCATGCGCCCCTTCAAATGTCAGCTTTATCGGTTTTCCAGGCATTTTAATCCTCCTGACTTTTGCGGGGTAAAATCATACTGCTATTTCAAATCACTGCCGATAGGATCGCATGCAGGGTCGCACAGTAACACGGACAGTTCAGTGATGATTGTTCAAACCGAACGCACAATTTTGCGAGAAGCAAATCATGATGATGCGCCGTTCATTCTGCAATTGCTGAATGAACCGGGCTGGCTTCGGTTTATTGGTGATCGCGATGTTCATGATCTTGCGGCCGCGCGCAATTATATCGATCAGCGTTTTCGCGAGATTTATGACAAGCTCGGTTTCGGGATGTGCGTTGCGCTTGAAAAACACAGCCAAAGCCCGATTGGCCTGATTGGCTTTGTAAAGCGCGATACGCTGGATGCGCCAGATATCGGCTATGCTGTGAGCGAAGCCCATCAGGGCAAAGGTTATGCCTTTGAAGTCGGCTCTGCACTGATAAAGCATGGCTGGAACGCATACGGGTTTGAGAAGATTTATGGGTACTGCCTGCCGGACAATGTGGCTTCTGTGCGCATGCTTGAAAAGCTTGGCCTGACCTATCTGCGCGATCAGGATGTCAATCAAACCGGCGAAATGTGCAGGGTGTATATGGCAACCCGGCCTTAAGACACATCGCCAAGACCAAAACAAAACCCCGCAATCTGATGATGCGGGGTTTCATCTAGCTATTTGCGCCGAATGCCGATCTTGCGCCCGACCCCGGACGGGATGGGCAAATCTGCATGGGCTTGCTTGATCTTGCTGAGCGTTTCCATGATGTCATCGGGGAACGGGGCCGAACGCCGTTCCTGCATGTTGATATGCATGGTGATGATTTCATTCGTCGAGGCCAGCCAGCCTTCAGTGCCGTGACGCATTTCGTGATACATGTGAATGCGCTTCTGATCGCAATCGAGAACCCGGGTATGGATCACAAACGGATCACCCTGATGGATTTCGCGATCATAGGTCACATGCATTTCAAGCCCGAAGGTCGACCCGCCGCGCCGTTCGGGATAAGTGTATCCCATCCCCACTGCATCCAGAAACGCCATTGATCCCAGATCAAATGCGACCACGTAATAGCCGACATTCATATGGCCGTTGAAATCAATCCATTCGGGTTTGATGTGCCCACGAAAGGCTTCAAGCGGTTCGGGCGCAAACAGATCGGTGCTGATCATTTTTCGACGGCCTTTACCACCGCGACGGCTGCAACGAAATCTTCAAGCGAATGTCCAACCGATTTGAAGACGGTGCATTCCGCATCAGTTTCACGCCCCTTGACCTGCCCACGGGTCAGGCCAAACAGATCACCAATGATATCGGATTTCGAAATCGCCCCGCTATCGATGGCCTGCACAACGTCGCCGCCTTCGGCACTGGCCCCTTCGAAACTGTCGACATAGATGCGGCATTTGGCCATGACCGCGTCATCGGTTTCACGCATGGTCGGCTTGAACGCGCCAACCAGATCAACATGCGTACCTTCGCGCAGCCAGTCACCATGGACCAGCGGTTCGGTCGAAAGCGTTGCGCACGAAATCAGATCGGCTGATTTACATGCCCCTTCAAGATCGTCCGTGCCCTTGGCGTTAAAGCCGAGCTCGGCAATTTCAGCGGCGAGTTTGGATGCCTTGTCAGCATTACGGTTCCAGATGGTGACGTTCTTGATCGGGCGGACTGATGCATGGGCCTTGATCAATTGCGGCGCCATTGCGCCTGATCCGACCATGACCATGTCGCTGGCATCCTTGCGCGCCAGATAATCACATGCCAGTGCCGATGCGGCTGCGGTACGGCGCGTGGTCAGTTTGGTGCCATCGATTACAGCGGACGGTTGCCCGGTGACGGCATCGAGCAGAACATAGGTCCCGGAAACCGCCGGCAGATTGCGCGCCGAGTTGCCCGGCACGACAGCGGCGATTTTAACGCCTGCTGCGCCATCCTTTTGCCAGGCCGGCATAATCAGGAAGGTTGCGTCATCCTCGTTGCTGCGTTCCATGTTGAAATGGCTGCGCAACGGTGCTTCACAGCCTTGTTCAAACCCGTCACGAAGGGCTTCGACCAGATCGCGGGGCGAGGCAAATTTTTCGATATCGTCGGCGGTAATGAAACGCATGGGCCTTCCTGTAGAACTGTTTTTCATTTCAGTGCGGTAGCAGGCATGTTTTATACCACGTCGCAGCCCGCACGTCACAGGAAGACCAGTAGATTATTATGCTGTTTTGAAGGGAAATCAGCGCGATTTACGGCAGCAAAAACCGTTTGAGCGTGCCAAACAGCGATCCGGTGCCGAGAAACAGTTCTTCAAGCACGGTAAAGTGGTTCGCACCCCACGCCTTGTAGACCGAAACCTTAAGCCCGGCGCTTCCGCAATAGGCACCATAGGCATCACTTTGGCGCACAAATTCCGGGCTTTCATTGCCACCCACAACCACCATCAAACGGGCATCGAGCGGCACCGCATCAAGCATCGGTGAATTGTCCGCCGCCGACGCTTCATCCAGGCGGATATCCTCATTGAGCGTTGTATGGCGAACAGGTTCAAGGTCAAAGACACCGGAGATCGGCACGATCGCCTCAAACGGCATCTCGTCACCAAGTGTTTCTGACCAGTCATGGGTCGCAAGGCGCGCAACGATCTGACCACCGGCCGAATGGCCGGAAATCGAAATGCGGTCACGGTCGCCGTTAAATTCTTCGATATGCTGATAGATATAGGTGATGGCGCGCACGGCTTCCTCGGTGATGTCCGCCACCGTCACATCCGGGCACAGATCATAGTTCGGGCAGATTACTGTAAACCCGCCAGCCACCAGATCGCGCGCGACAAAGGCGTAATCCTTTTTGTCCTGACTGCGCCAATAGCCGCCATGGAAAAACACATGCACCGGTGCACCTGGATCGGATGCCATAAAGACATCCATGGTTTCCTTGGGCCCCTTGCCATAGCGGACATCAAGCTTGCCGCCATACTGGGCACGGGTTTCGTCAGACAATTTTACGAACCGTTCGAAATGGGTCATGAAGTCCGGCACGGTTTCGCGCGGATTATATTGCCATTCAAGCTCTGCTGCTGTGAAACCGCCCCAAGCCATGGGAACCTCATTCTTACCGGTGAAAACGACCTCGCCCTCAATGATCTTTCTTTAATTTTGGACTGTTTGCAAACACTTCCAAACAGGCGGTGCTTTTAATCAAGCGCTCAATAGGAGCTGCAGACATAAAAAAGAGCCACGACCGGACGCAAAGTCCAATCGTGGCCCAATCCTTGACCAGTCATTCGCAGGGAGACTTCGACGGTTCGAATGTGTGGCTTTGAACCGCTGGTGACTGGCGCAAGGTAAACGGCTTAACCGGCCTTCTTGCCAAACGGATCTTCGACAATCGGCCACAAGTCACGGGTCAAATGGCGATATCCGTTGGTTTTCGGATCAGACGGGTATGGTCCGTGCACATCGACATAAATGATCTCGCCCGCAATCTTGGCGAAGGCGTCATAGAAGTGGTTTGTCGATTTGATAAACAGATACTTCTTTGATTTCGGATCGATGCCCATGTTCGAAAACAGGCTGGGATCAAAGCTTTGCGAACGGTTGGTGTTGAGGATGACCTCGCCGCCGCCAGGCAATTCAATGACAGCACAATCGCCAAGCGGCACGATGCTTTCGCCGAAATACTGCCAGGCATTGCGTTCAAGCTTTTTGACCCGAACTTCGGCATCGATCGGGCTTCCGGCGCGCGATCCGGTTTTGCCACCGAAACGAAGTGGCAGCGTTGCCCCCTCGCCCGCGGAAAAGCACGTGCGAACCGCCATTGGATCCCAAAGGGTGCCAACCGCAAAATCGGCCAAGCCACGTTCGATCACGGTGCGCAGCAATATGGTGCTGTCGCCCGGCACACCGCCGCCCGGATTGTCCCAGACATCGGTCAGAACAATCGGTTTGGCGTCCGATGCCAGGGCCTGATCAAGGGCCTCGTCCGGTGTTACGAATGTCGGGCGGGTGGCCCCACGGAAGCCAAACAACTCAACCCCCAGGTTTCGTGCTATCTGTTCGGCTTCCGCAGGGTTATCGTTGGTGGTGACAATCACCTTGGCCCCGAGATCGGGCACGTCACCAGCCATAAATCCGTGAATGAAGGATACCGACAGGATATCACCGGTTCCTTCCATATCCTTGGCACGATCAATGAAAGACCGCATCGGTTCACGCGATGTCGGCAACACCTCGATCATATGGCAGTCAAAGACTGCCTTGGTCGGCTTGATCTCGCCGCGCAAAGTGCGCAGCACAAGATCAACAACTGCCCGGCCGGTTTCGACAAAATCGGTGTGCGGGAATTCCTTGAAGGCGACGATGATGTCGGCACTGTCGACGCGAAGAGCCGTCAGATGGCTGTGCGGATCAAAGCTTGTCCCGATCACGACATCCGGGCCAACCAGTTCGCGAATGCGCGCAAGAAGATCACCTTCGCAATCAAGATAATCCTGGGCGACCATCGCGCCATGCAGACCAAGGATCACACCATCCACCGGCATTGCAGCGCGTAGCTGCCCCAAAACTTCATCACGCAACTGTTCATAGGTCGCGCGGTTGACCAGCCCGCCCGGCTCGGCCCAGGTGGCGGTACCTTCGATCAAATCCCAGCCTTCCTTGGCGGCGCGCAGGCGACCTTCGGTAAAGACGGCACTGCAAAGCGTCGGGGTGACAGGATGCTGGCCCGGCGGTGCGTAAAAGCTTTCCTGAAAATCGGAAAAATCAGTGCGCAAAGGTGAAAAAGTATTGGTCTCGGTTGCAATCGAGGCGCAAAAAATCCGCATGGCCCGTGCCTTTGTTATTGGTCTTTTGATATCAGCTAATGAATTCCGAAGGGGCGAGATCCCCGCCCCTTCGGCAGTTGTAATGGCTTATTCCATGTAGCGGTTGGCGTTGGCCTTCTCGACTTCTTCCTTGAACAGGTTCAGAAGCTTAACACCTTCATCGCCAAGGCTTTCCTGAACGTGCTGGACCACGACCGGCTGGGTTGCCTCTTTGAACTTTTCACGGTCTTCAGCCGACAGTGCGGTGATTTCCATTTTATCCTTAAGACCGGCCAGACCACGATCAGATGCCTCGATCACGCGCGACACACCACGGCTTGCAACAACGCAAGACTGGGCAGCGTAACGGATGATTTTCTGCTGTTCGGCGGTCAGGTCATCCCAGAATGCCTTCGAAAGCATCATGGTGTAGGGTGAGAACAGGTGGTTGGTGAGCGTCAGATACCCCTGCACTTCGTTGAACTTGGCAAAGGTCACGGTCGGAACCGGGTTCATCTGGCCATCGATTACGCCGGTCTGAAGACCAGCATAAACTTCGCCCCATGCCATCGGATATGCTTCGGCGCCAAGGGCCTGCATGATTTTCTGATGGGATGGCAGCGACATGGTACGAATGCGTATGCCTTCGAAATCTTCAAGGGTTGCAATCGAATGCTGCGAGTTGGTCACAGCAAAGAACCCGCCGGTATCCGGGAAACCAAGCACTTTCACATCGCCAAGTTCGCTTTCGATGTCCCTTGCAAGGGTCTCGCCGAACGGACCATCAAACACGTCATAGGTCGACGCGTTGCTATCGAATGCAAAGGCAAGGTTCAGAACGTCAATGCGCGGATAATAAGATGCCAGTGCACCGGTCGAGGTCAGCGTGCCCTGGATCAAACCATCGCGCACCATCTGAACATGCTCAGCCGCCGAACCCAACTGGTTGGACGGATAGACTTCGACTTCGATTTCGCCATTGGTGTCGGCTTCAACAATGTTGGCGAACACAGCCGTACACGCATGTGCCGGGTTTTCAAACGGGTCGGTCTTGTTGTCGTGCGCGAATTTGAGAACCTTGGTCTCGGCAAACGCCATGGACGTGCTGCCCATCAGCATCGCGGTTGCAAGGGCGGCTGCGCCCAAACGCTTTACGGTTTTCATTGATACCTCTCCTTGATGTAACGATTTTATGGTGTCCGGCATTGTTGTGATATGTGCCCCGGCCCGGACCTGACCGGGGCTGTCTTTCATCCCGCTGGCCTAGCGGAAGCCAAGCAATCGCGGGATCACGAGTGCGAGGTCCGACCAGAAGGCAAACAGGAACAGCACGCCCAGTTCGGCCAGCAAAAACGGCCAAAGCTGTGCGGCAATCTTTTCAAGCTTTTCACCGGTGACTGATGACAGAACAAACAGACAGGCCCCGACAGGCGGCGTCATCAGCGAGATGTTGAGCGCGAGGATAAAGATGATCCCGGCATGGATCGGGTCCATCCCGATCTGGATGGTCAGCGGCACCAGAACCGGGGCCAGAATGATCAGGATGGCGTTGATATCCATCACCATGCCGATCATCAGAAGCAGCCCGACAATCATGAAGATCACGATATAGGGGTTTTCCGAAACGCCCAGCACCATGGTCGCGACTTCTTGCGGAATGCGGTTGAAGCTCAGCCACCAACCAAGGATCGAGGCAAAGGCAATGATGACAAAGATCACCCCGGTCACACGCGCAGTGCGCACCAGCATCCTGAAGAAGTCCGCAAAGCTCAGCGCACGATAGACAAACACGCCAATAAACAGGGCATAGGCAACCGCCACCGATGCGGCTTCTGTCGGGGTGACGATACCACCAAGAATCCCGCCCAGAATGATCAACGGCATGATCAGTGCTGTGATCGATGATTTGAAAATCTTCCAGACTTCCAGAAGCGACGCGCGGCGTTCGTTTTTCGGCAGGTTCTTGGAACGTGCGGTCACGGCAATAACCGTCATGCAGATCAGACAAATCATGAGACCGGGCAAAATACCCGCGGCAAACAGCCCGCCGATCGAAACGCCCATCAGCGATCCATAGACAACCATCAAACCGGATGGCGGAATGGTCGGGCCGATGATCGACCCCGCTGCCGTCACGGCACAGGCATAATCACGGCGATAACCACGTTCGACCATGGCGGGTACAAGCGTCTTGCCAAATGCGGCGGCATCCGCGGTGGCAGCACCAGTCAGACCGGCAAAGAAAACCGATGCCAGCATATTGGTGTGCGCCAAACCGCCGCGCATATGCCCGACCAAGGCTTGCGCGAATTTCACCAACCGGCTGGTAATGCCGATATGGTTCATGATTTCGCCCGCCAGAATAAAGAACGGCATGGCAAGGAAGGGAAACACGTTCAGCCCGTTAAAGACCTTGCTTGGGCCCTGGGACAGGAACATCCCCCCGCCCATGTCAAACAGGCCAACAACACCGGCAACACCAAGAGCAAAGCCGATCGGCATGCCCAGAACCATCAGGACGACAAAGATAATGGCGACGATCATTCTGCGCCCTCCGCAAGATCAACCGGAACGAAACGGCCCTGATCACGCAAGGCGACAAGAAGAAGCTGAATAGCGGCAAGCAACGCCGATACCGGGACTGCCGCATAAGGCAGTGCGAGCGACATGCCAAAGATCATTGCCTGACGGCGCATGCCGCCTTCGGCAAAATCAAATCCGTAAATTGCCAGATACAGGAAGGCCGCAAGCGCAATCAGATCGACAAGGAACAAAATGGTGCGCTGGATCGGCATTGGCAGGGACAGAACAAACATGCCAATCCCGATATGTTCGCGCCGCGCGATCCCGGCCGAGATCGCCAGAAGGGCAGCCCAGATCATCAGGTAACGCGCCAGTTCTTCTGGCCAGGGTAGCTGCCAATGAAAGATGTATCGATCAACAACGCCCAGCCAGACATCAAGGACAAGAACAAGCATCAACACGGCAATGATGCGTTCCACGCCCCAGTTCAGGGACCGGCTCAGGGTTGCTGCAATGGTTTCAACACGGCGTAATGCCATCTTCGCCAAACTCTCCGCTGATGAATCTTTTATGTAATTTTTCTACATACTGATGCTCATTTTGTAGTTTGTCTACATAATTTACCTCCATAGTCTCATTTTTCACATGCATTCTCGTGAATATCGATGCTATAAGTAGCTTACCTACATTTTGTGCTATCGAAATCAATACCGAAATCGGCCACCTTCAACCCGAGAGATTTTTCAGTTTAATCAAGGCCAAAGCCGACATTTCCGATCAACTCCAATTGGCGCTCGATAGCGTAAACACCGACCGTCGCCGCCAATAGCTACATGGTCAATTTCGGTCGGGTTAATATCGAAGGACGTGATCGTCATTTGTTGCGTGCACAGGACGATTTCAATCGAATGCGATCGTCGGGCTTGAAACAGAAGTGATCGCCTGCAATCGGAAATAAGGCTATTTATCAATCGGATGTCGTTTTTGCATCCGCAACCAGACAGACGAAACGGATGGATTCCATGCAACAAACTGCCGATATCATCAGCCTTTTACGGAATCAGTCCGGCAAGTTCCCCAACCGCGAACAGCTTGTTGCCGACTATGTCAGCTCGCATCTGGAAGATGTCACGACCATTGCCCTGTCTGATCTTGCGAAAAACGTCGGGGTCAGTGAACCGACGGTCATCCGTTTTTGCCGGACATTGGGATGCGACGGGTTTCGCGATTTCAAAATTCGTCTGGCGCAAAATCTGGCTGTCAGCATTCAGTATCTGACATCCGAAGACATTTCGGATGACACCACGGCCGCAGACGTTCTTTCAAGCCATGTTCTGGGCGTTATCATTGATAACTTGCGCTTATTGAGGGATCAGATTTCGTCTGCCGAAATTGATCAGGCGGCAGATATCCTGGTCAAAGCACGACAGGTTGCATTTTTGGGTGTCGGGGGTGGTTCGACCACGGTGGCATTTGATGCCGCCAACCGTTTCTTCAGACTGGGCATCCCGGCGCAATCACAAAGTGATGGCTATTTGCAGCGCATGCTGGCCTCAACGCTTGGCGCTGAGGATGTTGTCTTTGCCATTTCCACCAGTGGCCGCCCAACGGAACTCATCCATTCCGCAGCAATCGCCCGCCAATATGGTGCAACAGTCATTTCCCTGACCAATCCGGACAGCCCGCTTGCGGCTGAAAGTGATCTCGTCATTTCGATCAATATGCCAGAAAACCCGGATATCTATAAACCGACCGCGACGCGCCATGCCTTTCTGGCAACCATTGACGTGATTGCAACAGCGGTCGCACGACGCATGCCCGATCAGGCCAAGGAAAAGCTGAGACGCATTCGTTCGTCCCTGCTCACCCTTAATCCCCCGACCGGACGCCAGCCAATCGGGGACTAAGGGATTTCTGCGCCTAGTAATCAAGCCTGTACTGAACGCCAGCCTTGCTGTCGATTTCGGTGCTCTCGCTGGTCACGCTGATATTCGGGGTGACTTCGATTTCGACTTCAACACCGCTTGATCCCGGGGTTGAGCCGGCCTTGGTGCCGACATAGACACCTTCGGTCAGGTATTTACCCACTTTGACCTCCGGCCCGTTTTCACCGCCACCAACGCGCAGAACGTCTGCACCAATGAACCGGCGGATACTGCCGACGACATCAAGTCCCGTACCACCGCCTGAAAGCTCATTGACGGCACTGGCCAGTTGAACGGCTTCGACCGCCGACAGGCTTCCCTGGGATTTCCCGAACAGGACCTGCGACAGAATTTCGTCTTCGGGCAGTGACGGGTTGGACGTCAACACCAGTTCCGGATCGCTTGACGGCCCCTGGAAGCCGGCGGTCACAACGAGATCCTCGGTGGTGTAAACCCCTTTGATATCAAGCATCGGATCGGGTGGCGATGCCCCGGCGAACGTGATTTGGGAATCGCGAATGACAAAGGTCTTGCCGATAACATCCAGTTGCCCGCGGAGCGCAGACAATTGGCCCGTAATGCGCGGATCATCCGTCGTGCCGGCAATTTCAAGCCGCCCGCCCCATTCGGAATCAAGCCCCTTGCCACGGACAAACAGGCGGCCGGGAATATCGACCGTGACGTCGAGATTCCCGCTAAAGCCGCTATCGGCTTCCTCGGCCTTTTGCTGGCTTTCGGTTTGTGACGCGTCAGGCAGGTTTTCGATTTCAATTGTCGGAACGGATTCCGGCAACGCCAAGGTCAGATCGACCTCGCCACGTTGAACGGTAACTGTACTTTGAATGTCGGCTTCGGATTGCGAACCGGTGACGCTGGTTTGGACATCTGCCCAGAATTGCAGCTCATCCTTGCGCGACAAGGCGACGTTGCGCAGATCCGCCTCAACGTCATAGCGCACCTCCCCACCATCAAGCAGATCAAGATCAACCGACGCATCAAGCGTGCCGTTGCCGCCATCGGTTGCCGTGATGGACGGAATGGAAAGGCCAGCCTGATCAAACGTGCCCTGCAGTGTTATCTGATCAAGGATCGTACCGTATTCAAGGTTTTCATAGCGTCCATCAGATAGCGCCATATCCCCATTCCAGCGGATATCACCAAGGGTACCATCGACATCAACCGCAAGCTTGATCTTGCCAGACATCTGGTGATCTGGCGCCGGGACATAAGGCCAGAATTCGGCAATCTGTCCATTTAGCCGTACGCGTCCTGTCACTGGTGCGCCAAGATCCGGGCTGAATTCCTGTTCAAGCACGGAAATCGCAAGCGGTACGCTCCCTTCGGCCGACAGGGCCTCGATATCGCCATTGCCAAGCGATGCCTGACCGGCAAGTTTTCCTTCGGCAAGCGTGATATCAAGAAGCATCTCAAACGGCTTGAGATCTGCGACCGCCTTTGCCGTAATGCCGGAAATGCGCCCATGCACCTCGGCATTGGGCAAGGTTCCGCGTGTTTCGCGCAGGTTGGCATCAAGGTTTGCCGTACCACTTAGCCCGTCAAAGCCGGAAATCCGCCCCCAAGGGCCAAGCTCAACATCATTGAGATGCACTTCACCGGAAATCGATCTTTGGGCCGCCTCCTGATCAAGGCTAGCAACCAGACGCCCTGTCCCGACAGTAAGGTCGGCATCAAGTTGCTGGCGGCCATTTTCGCGCAAGATGAATTCCAAAGGCTTGCGCAGGCCAATCGTCTGATTACCGATCACGGCATCAAGACGGCTGGCGGTAACCGCGATATCATTGCCAAGCGACAGATCGGCAACCAGATCAGCTTCAAGCGGCACATTGCCCTGATAAAGCCCGGTGCTGTTCATGGTAATGCCAAGCGCATCCAGCCCGCCTTCAACCTCAAGCGCCACCTTGCTGATCACAACCGTGCCCGCCGTGATATCGCGCCCTTCAAGATCGGCGGTAATTTCGGGGGCTTCAAACGCATTACCAATTGTTGCGGTCAGTTCGACATCTTCGATCATTGTCGGATTGGCGTCATCACCGCCAGCCATGCGCAAGCCCCGGGCAGATGCGTTTGCCGTGATGCTTTGACGGCCGTTTTCCGGGCGCAGCGCAATATCAGCGGCGATAGTGCCATTGATAAAGCCAGCCCCGAACTGATCAAGCCATTCTGCATCCAGATTGGAAAGAGCAAAATCACCGCGCATCGGAATGCTGTAATCGGGCAAGGCAAGATCACCGTTTAGCGCGATATGCTCGCCCTTAAGCGAGATCGCCTCGACCCGCAAGGCATCGTCGGGCAGGATAACATTCGCGCTGACCTGATACGGACGATTGCCAAAGGTGAACTTGCCATTGTTGCCGATCGACAGGACGGCCTGATCGGACCAGTTCATGCGACTGTTAAGGACGACATCCGAAAATGACTGTCCTGAAACGTCAACGCTTGGTACCTGCAACTCGATCGTTCCCGGCGGTGCGGCAAGGTCCCCATCAAGATTGGCCGTCAGCTTCGCCGGGGCCATTTCTATGCCGAGATCCGGCGGCACAACGTTTGGTGCAATATCAAGCGCGCTTTCAAGGGCGAGTTTTTCGAACGCCTCGGTAATGCGAAGGGTCAAGGGGCCGTTGATCATCGCGGTTTCAAGCGCGCTTACATCAACAGTCAGATCAAGATCAGGTGCCAGCGTGACAGTGCCGGTAATTTTGGGGTCTGTCCCGACAATGCGATCAAGATCAGCAATACCAAAGCCCGCCTGTGTGGCTGAAATCTCGATCCCGGTTTCAAGGCCGTTTGCATCGGACCATGTAAGCTCGGGTAATGCCACCCGCCCCTGCCCGCGCAGATCGAGCCCCGAAATCGGGGCAAAAATCGCAAGATCACGGACATCGGCGACGAGGTCAGAGGTGGTAACAACCAAATCCTCGCTGATATCCGCCTGACCGCGCAGCGTCATTTCCGGCACATTCAGCGCCAGATTGCGGATCGCGATATCGGCAAAGTCCGGTGACATCTGCACATCAAGCGACAGGCCCTGACTGCCCCCCAAGAACGCGCCAAGCCCCGCATCATCCCAATCCGTACCAGACGCCGAAAGCGCAAGCACCGCATCAAGTGGATCATCAGGATCATCGGGTGCTGCCATATCAGCCTGCAAGGCGACATCGGCAATACGTGAAACCGGCGTTTTCACATCGCGGCCATTGACGCGCAGCGACACACCGGGCATCGCAAGGTCACCATTGGCCTGAAGTGATAGCCCAAGTTCCGCCCACGACACAGCACCATCCAGAAGTGCTGACATCCCGGGATCAACATCGGCAGCCAAATCGGCCGTGATCAGGCTTTCATCAAGATCAAGTTCGGTTGTACCCGACAGTGAAAGCACATCTGCCATCGCAATCGACAGACGATCAAACGCAAGGGTCTGGGCCGATTGATCAAACGCCCCGCCAATGCCAAGGGTGATTTCCTTGTGCAAGGAGGCCGGGAGTTGTTCACGCACGCGCTCCTGCGGCGCAACCGCACCGTCCAGACCGAATGCCAGAACATCCGATGACAGTTGTACGGCAATATCGCTTTGAAGTGCGGCGTAGCCCGCAGCGGAAAGGTCAAGCGTGCCTTTCCAGTTATCGGCCGGCCCATCACCGCGCAGGGCAATATTGATATCGGTTGCCGTTTCCGGATCAACACCGGCCAGCGTCATGACAAGTTCATCACGACCCAACGCGCCATCAATCTCGGCCGCCAGTTGCTGCCGTGGTCCATCGAAGGAAAGGTCAAGCTTCACCTGATCGGTGCCACCATCGCGTGGCTGCAAATCAAGGAAGGCCGTCGCTGACAGGTTCGTTCCGACCTTTGCCCGACCGCTTAGGCTGTAGAGGAAAC
The DNA here is from genome assembly GCF_000948415.1 of Thalassospira sp. HJ. Lineage (GTDB taxonomy): Bacteria > Pseudomonadota > Alphaproteobacteria > Rhodospirillales > Thalassospiraceae > Thalassospira. The sequence continues at coordinate 186,128 of NZ_JYII01000003.1, forward strand.
TCTTGCCCGTCAGTTGATCGACAATGGCAATTTCGCCGAGCTCAAGCGCATCAAGTGACACGGCAAGCGGGATGGCAAAACCACCGCCCTCGCTCTCTACTTCCGGGGCAGGCTCGGAACCCGTGCCATCGGGCAAAATGACATTGGCCGTTGCCAAACTGACGCGATCAATTTGCAAGCGCCCGGTCAGAAGTGCCGTGGGTGACCAGTCAAAGGCGATATCATTGAGATCAAGATGAAGACCGTCTGTGTCCCGATCCATGATGACCTGATCAAGGCTCAACCCGGTCCAGAGACTACCTTCAATCCGCCCGAGGGCAAATTCGCTGTCGGTTGCCACAGACACGGTTTCATTGATCAACGGCGTTGCCATACGCAACACCGGCCCTGTGCCGGCCACGGCAATCACGCCAGCCAGGCCAATCACGGTTCCGCCAATACCATAGGCAGTATAACGCAGCCATTTTCGATTTTGACGGCGCGGCGTGGCAGGTTTGGGATCAATCGGTGGTGATGTATCAGACCCGGTCAAAATGCCTGCCCCAGACTGATATAGAACTGATAGTCGTCATCAACATTGTCACGTTTATCAAGCGGCACGGCGACATCAAAGCGCAGCGGCCCGACCGCCGTGTAGTAGCGGAAACCAAGACCAACCGCCCACAGAAGATCAATGTCTTCCGGCTCGGATCGGGCGTAGACGTTACCGCCTTCGATGAACGGCACAACGCCAAAGCTTTCTGTCACACGGGCACGGAATTCAGCACCAAGTTCAAGCACCGCACGCCCGCCCAACGGGTCATGTTCGTCATCAAGCGGCCCAACCTTCTGGTATTCATAACCCCGGATCGATCCGCCACCACCGGAATAGAACCGTTTGTTCGATGGCAGGCTGCCACGCTCCTCGCCAATGATGGTCCCGGTGCGCGCACGGGCCGCAAAAACGTAATCGCCATCGTCATCAACCGACAGATATTGCGATCCGGCAAGCGATACGGTGGTGAAATTGGTGTCCTTGTCTGTCAGGCCTATATATGGCGAGACATTGACTTCAAACCGGTTGCCACGGGTTGGGTCAAGCGGGTTGTCGGTATTATCATGACGCAGGATTCCGCGCAGACCAGCAAGATAGAATTCCTCGTTCGGGGAGTCTGATCCGGTCAGGTCGGAATATTCCGCGGTCACACCAAACGTTCCCGTCCAGTTTTCCCAAAGTGGCCGCTCGATACCGGCAAAGCTGTCCAGAGTTGAGCCACTATAGGCATCGGTGTCGTTATTCTTGGCATTGGCCTCGGCAACGAATGACTGACGGCGTTCAAGGAATTGCGGTTTTTTGAATTCGGCTGACAGGCCCTGCTCAAGACTTGAAACATCAATGCCCAGCCGCAGGCGTTCCCCCGCACCAAACAGGTTGCGATGTTCCCAGAATGCGTTGGCGCCGGGGCCTTCGGCGGTTGAGAAATCGACCCCGCCACCGATGGAGCGCATCTTGCGTTCAACAACATCAATCTCGACCGGGACTTCGCCGTTTTCCTTTACCGGTCCGGCAACCTTGACAATCACGCTGTCAAACAGGTTGGTTTGTGCGAGATCGCGACGCGTGGTGCGCACCTGATCGGGGTGATATTGCTCGCCCGGTTCCCAGCTGTGATAACCCGCGATGAAGTCGGCATCGACATCCTGCGCACCGTTCACAGTGATATCGCCAAACTTGGCCAATGGTCCGGTATTTAAGGCGTAATTGATGGTGATCGTCTTTTGCGCAGTATCAGCCAGAATGGTGCGCTTGCCCGCCTCGACAAGCGGATAGCCCTGTTCGCGCAGGATATCGACGGCATATTGCTCGCCCAGAATAATCGGCTCAGCGGTGGCGCGCTGCCCGATTTCCAGATTGGTCTTTTCAAGCTCTTCGTCTGTCGCGTGGCGTTCCACCACCCGGTCGGGGCGCGTGACCACAAGATTGACCGCGGCGATCAGATAGGGCGTGCCGACATCAATGTTATAGGTCAGCACCAACGGTGTGGGCTGATCTGATTCTGGCTGATCAGTTGTCGGCTCCAGCACATCACTACCAGACTGACCATCAACCGGATCGCCCCCCGGCTCGGAGTTGGCATCGGGCTCTGGGTTTTCGGTTGCCTTTTCCTTGATATCAAAGGTGATCTGGCCGTCATAAAAGCCGTTTGACCGAAGAACCGCCTGAAAACGTTCGACATCATCCTCTGCCCGGCGCTGCAGGCCGGCGCGCGACGCGGTCGGGCGCGATTGCAGTCTGCGTGCGGTACTAACCGCTTCCAGGGCCGCAATCAGGTTTTCTTCCTGTGGATCAATGCCGGTGATTTCGACTTCATAGGGGATGGTCGATTGCAGATCATCTTGCACAATCTGGTTGTCAGACCCGCTTCCAAACCCGAGCACACCGTTCAAGCCTTCGTCTGAAGCGCATGCCGAAAGCATCGTTCCCGCCAACAAAAGCGGAACGATTGCAACCCGGCGCCCGGCAAACGTGACTTTTTCTAGGATGCGCTTATTCAAACCATCGTGCCCTTGAACGGTTCACTACCCCAGGATGATACGTGCGAACCTGATTTTTTGATCGTCTTTTCCATATAGGTTCAAACGATCAGGATCATTAAATGTTTCACAGCAGTCTTTTGAAAACACCATATTTTCATTCGTCGCGCTGGTCGAGTGTGACCTGTGCCATCATCCATGAAAAAATGGCATGCCTATGAACGATAAATGCGCTTGTGACATTTTATCTTTGAGCGTACCGGGAGTTGAGCGCAACATGTTTGCCACACCCCATCGCAGGAGAGCCGCACAGTGACTTCGAGCCAGACCAATACTGTCATTATCCGTGCCGCCGTTCGCGCCGACCTTGACGGGCTTTGCGCCCTTGAGACCGGCAATTTCGAAAGTGACCTGATCTCGCGAGCGTCCTTCTCGCGCTTCCTGCGGCAGGCCAGTGCGCGCCTCCTTGTTGCGGATGCTGGCGATGCCGATCATCCCGAAATTGTCGGTTATGGCTTGCTGTTGCTGCGCGCCAATACGGTGACGGCCCGGATTTACTCGCTAGCGATCGCAAAAGACTGGCGTGGCAAGGGCTTGGGCACGCAACTTCTGGCCGGGCTTGAAAACCTTGCGATGGATGCGGGGTGCACGCGCATGCGCCTTGAAGTGCGCATTACCAATGAAACTGCGCGCAATCTTTATGGTCGTCACGGCTATGTCCAGATCGCTGATCTTCCGGGTTATTACGAAGATGGTGGCGACGGCATCCGCCTTGAACACGCGCTTTATGATGGCGAAAGCACTGTCACCCCGGCGGTTGCCACCGGTGCGCCACTGATCCTGGTTGACCGTCTGTCGGATCAACGCTTTGCCGTGTCGGGCGCGCGTGTGATGCGGGTGCGCGATTATCTTGCCCTTGATCACGGGGTTCGGAACCGGCGCGTCATCAACCTGTGCCAGTCCTATGAATATCTGTCGCGCGGCTATTATTGCAGCCTTCTGGCCGCAGCCCGTGCAGAACGCGTCATTCCCGAGGCCGATGTTCTTTTGGACCTGAACTGGAAACGTCTGCAGAAAACCGCACGTTCCGAGCTCAGCCCGCAAATCATCGAGGCATTGGAAAAATCCGGCCAAACACTCGATCAGGCGCCGGATCATATCGACGTCTATTTCGGGCGCACGGCGAACAAGAAATTCCGTCAGATCGGCGAACGCGCCTTTGACCAGTTTCGTTGCCCGATCCTGCGCCTGCATCTTAATCCGCAGGACCGCAAGATCCTGCGCGAAATCGAAGCCCCGTCGCTCAATCAGCTTGATGACAGCAACCTTGCCGAGTTCGAGGCAGCCTTGCGTGCCTATCTGCGTGGGCGCGTGCGCAAACAGGGCAACGTCACCCCGCCGACCGCCCTTGTCGCCATTCTGCATGACCCGGACGAAGTCCTGCCGCCGTCCGACAAGGAAGCATTGGCCAATTTCGTGCAGGCCGCATCCGATCTGGGGGCCAAGGCCGAGCTGATTACGGCGAAGGATTTCCATCATCTTTCGGAATTTGATGCGCTTCTGATCCGCGAAACCACCGCCCTTGATCATCATACCTATCGCTTTGCCAAGCGTGCGGTGAAGGAAGGCATTCCGGTAATTGATGATCCGGACTCGATGCTGCGTTGTACCAACAAGGTCTACTTGGCCGAGTTGCTGCGCACGCACCGTATCCCGGCGCCCAAAAGTGCGATTTTTGACAAGCGTCGCATTGCCGAGATCGGCCAGCAGTTCAGTTTCCCGTCGGTTCTGAAGGTGCCGGATGGTTGCTTCTCGCGCGGGGTGCGCAAGGTGAAATCACCAGAACACCTCAATGAAGTTGCGAGCGAGATGTTCAAAAACTCCGAACTTCTCGTCATCCAGGAATATGTCGAAACCACCTTTGACTGGCGTATCGGTGTTCTCGGCGGTGAAGCCATCTTTGCCAGCCGCTACTTCATGGCGCCGGGCCACTGGCAGATCGTCAAACATGAAGATGACGGCAAAAGCTTTGAGGAAGGCGGATTTGAAACCCTGCCCGTCGAACAGGCCCCTGCCGACATCGTCGCCACCGCCCTTGCCTCGGCGCGTCTGATGGGTGATGGCCTTTATGGTGTGGACGTCAAGGAAACGCCGCACGGCCCGATGGTGATCGAGGTGAATGACAACCCGAATATCGATGCCGGGGTCGAGGACGTGGTGCTGGGTATGGATCTATATCGCCGGATCATCGCCCATCTTCTGGGAAAGATCGCGCGGCCATAAGCGGATTGCAGTAGATCGTAGACACATAAAAAGGCCGGGTTTTACCCGGCCTTTTTGTCAATGAAAACAGCAGCTTGCAGCTTGTCGCGGCCATAGCGCGCCATCAGATCAAATTCCTGGCGCAGGATCGGGACTGACAGGCAATCGCTTCCGGTAAAGGGCTCGTGGTCCTCGCCAATATCGGGGTCACTGATATAGACAAAGCGGTCATCAAAGCCCGACACCACCACCCAATGCGGGATCTTGTCACCGTAGATGCGGTACTGGCTGATCAGAACCAGTGCCATCTTGCCTTGTTTGGTGCGCTCTTCGATCTCCGCCACACCAAACGGGCCGGTCGTCACCGGAATACCAGCGTCAGCTGCCTGACGGGCAAAGTCGTAATGCACCAGCTCGACCACTTCACGGTTTTTCGGCTTTCGAACGGTATCGACAAATAAGGGCCCATCGCGACTGCTGAGCACCTCGGCATCAAAGCCGCGTTTGTGTGCCGCAAGCGCCAACCCAAGCGGGCCACAGCCACCATGCCCGGATGTCATAAATATCGTGGTCGCTTCACGCCACAGCGCGATTTCAAGATTGCGATCAAGTTCGATATCCTGATCCAGCGCATTCATCGCCATCATCAGGGCCGCCGGACCACAGGTGAATGGCAGGGTCTGGTGATAGAAATGGATCGGCGATGGCAGGCGCATGGCGTTTGGCACCAGCACCTTTTCCATACGAAGGGCGTTGCTATGATCGGGATAGTAATCCGGATAAAGGGCGAACTCCCGGTAGCCGTTTGCGGCAAACAAGGCGATCGCATCCGGGTTTTTCTGACTGACTTCAAGGCGCAGGATCGGGGCGCCGAAATCAAGGCTGAGTTCCTCGGCCTGCGCGATCAGGGCGCGACCAATCCCCTGCCCGCGTTGATCGGGCAACACCGCCATCGAATAAAGCCGCGCGAGCGCGACATTGCGGCGAAAGATCACCAGCGCATAGCCAACAACCGTTCCACCCCCGATTTCGGCCACAGTCAGACGTGCGGTTTCACTGCCGATAAAGCGTTTGAAGGCGCGCCGGTTCAGGCGATCAACGTCAAAGGACCGGTTTTCAATATCGCACAGCGCATCAAGGTCATCGCTCTTGGCCTGTCGAAATCGGATGTCGGGAAGTGGGTCTGCGTTTGACGTCATACCGGTATCACTTGATAAAACCATGCCAAAGACAGCATGCGCGGACATATCGTCATGAAACGCACAAAAGGAATAGTGCAATTTATGCGATGCTCACTGCGTTTTTTGCACAGCAACGCACCGCATAACCTGCACATTCAAACGGCTTAGCCGCGTGCTGCAATCCGTGGGGCGAGCGGGGCCATATCATAGCCGGCATCAGCCGCGGCCTTGATGATGTCACCTGCCGGCATTTGCCCGGCATTGGCCAGCGACCAAAGAATGGTGCAGCGCGTACCACTGCGGCAATAGGCAAAGACGGGCTTTTCAGCAGCTGCCAGATTGGCGCCAAAGGCATCCGCATCTGCATCGGAAACATTGCCACTCGCAACCGGTTGGAAAATCGCCTTCATACCGGCGGCTTCGGCCTTGGCAGCAATTTCAGAAAAGGAAGGTTGCCCCGGATCTTCGCCGTCCGGACGATTGCAGATGATGGTTTTGAACCCGGCCGCAGCGATTTGGTCAATCGCCTCAAGCGGCATTTGCGGGGATACAGTCAGTTCATCACTCAGGCGTTTCATTTTTATATTCCGTTCGTCGTTGCTGGTCGCCGCGCCCGATTGGTCAGGCATCAACAGCACATTTAAGCAGCATACCGTACAAAGATACGGATGCCAGCATAACGTTCACACAACAACAGATCGAACGGAATATTCCGGTCTCAAACGCCGTTTATCGCCCTATTTCGAAAGCGGGCAGGTTCGCAGACCAAACAGCATGTAAAGCGGGCAGAAGCGCAAAGCCGCAGTCACCAGCATGACAACGCCAGCAGCAATCATCACCCAACCATATACGCCGTAGGCCATGCCACCGTCTTCGGGACCTGCTGAAACAAACGGCAGAGCCAGCAAAACGACACCGGCAATTGCACGTACGAGGCGGTCCAGAGTTCCAACATTTGCCATATATTCCTCCTTGGGAAAGGCTATTGCTTGTCCTCATTACATAACATTATGAACTATTGTTCTTCATTGATAAGAATCAATGCGCCTAACCGTTGGTGCGCAAATTATCCAAACGAATAGAAGAAGCCTTGCCTTTGCGATTTGACCGTGCAAAAAGCGATCAAAATCAAAAACATCAGGGAAATCGTTCGTGTCTTTTCACGTCTTCACCAGCTTGCGTTCAACCGCGAGATACAATGATCTGTCCAAGCAGATCACTAGGCAATTCACGCGATCAACGATCACTGCGTTTCAACCTGTTAAAGCACAGGATGGCATATCGTGATCACCATCCGACCTTTTCAAGATAGCGACGCCCCGGCCCTGATTGCGGTTTTCCATCGCGCGGTTCACGAACTGGCAACGCGCGCCTATGGCCCGGAACAGATTGCCGTCTGGTCGGAACTCTGCCCGACGCCCGAACAGCTGTGTGAAATCATGAATGATGGCCGCGTCACTTTTGTTGCGATCAACGAAAACGACGAACCGGTCGGCTTTACCGATGTTGAAGCCGATGGCCATATCCGGTTTCTGTATGCCAGCCCGGATATCGCTGGCACGGGCCAGGTTCAGACACTTTATGACGCACTTGAAGCCAAGGCCTTGGAGCTTGGCATCGGCAAGCTTTACTGCGAAGCCAGCGAATTGGCGAAGTCGTTTATGCTGAAACAGGGTTTTTCCGTTGTCGAACGGCGTGACTTTGAACTGCGCGGTGTCCCGATCCATAATTACGCCGTTGAAAAACGCTTGCGGCCCAGGACCTGAAGCCCGGCCCGAACATGACAACGCAAACAAAAGGCTGCCCATTGGCAGCCTTTTGTTTGCTTAATCGCGCAATCCACGCCGTGCGGAACTCCGCACACGATCAATAAACAGATCGGCCTGACCGATATAGTTGACCGGATCACGCACCTGATCCCAATCGACCGGCGCGTCAGTCAGTTTCGGAAGTTCGTCAAACAGATTGCTCTGATTGGCCGCCGAGTTGGCAACGGCTTCCTTGACCAGCTTGTCCGCCGCATCGCGTCCAATGTGATCGGCAAGGGCAAATGTCGCGGCCTCTGCCAGCATGGCACCACGCGATAGCTCAAGATTTTGCGCCATCCGCTCGGTATTGATTTTAAGGTCTGGCACCATATCCACCGCCTGTGCCAAGGCCGCACCGGTTGCCGTCATGATTTGCGGCAGGGTCAACCATTCCAGAAGCCAGCTTGCCCCGCAGCGTTCATGATCATGTAGTTGCGACTGGGCAAAGGTGCCAAGCTGCCCGGCATTAAACCGCGCGAGGGTCACCAGCATTTCTGCCTGCACCGGGTTGGATTTGTGCGGCATGGTCGATGATCCACCGCCCTTGCCCGGTTGAACTTCGGCAATTTCGGACTGTGCCAGCAGAACCAGATCCTGCCCCATCTTGCCAAGTGCGCCGGTCAGGGCTGTCAGTTGGCTTGCAAAATCGACAAGTCCATCACGCTGGGCATGCCAGGGCATATCAGCCAGCGGAAGATCAAGTTCCTCGGCCAAGTTGCTTTCGACTTCCGGGGCCTTGTCCCCGATGGAGGCCAGCGTTCCCGCCGCCCCGCCAAACGAAACGCGAAGCAAATCGGAAGCAAGGCTTTCGATCCGGCGATCAATGCGCACAAGTGGTGCCAGCCATCCGGCAGCCTTGAGACCAAAGGTCGTCGGCACAGCCTGTTGCGAACGGGTACGCCCGATCATCACCGTTTTACGATGGGTATCGGCATGGGCCGAAAGCGCCTTGGCGAGCTTGCGAATGCGGCGACGAATGATCGCAATCGCATCGCGCAGCTGCAAAACAAGGGCGGTATCAACCACATCCTGACTGGTCGCCCCGAAATGCACAAAGCGCGCGTCTTCACCGCCAATTTCGGCCTTAAGCGCCTTCACAAGGGCAGGCACCGGCACGCCGGCACTTGCCGTTCCGGCGGCAAGAGAGGCTGGGTCCGGGGTAAAATCACGGCAAACCTCGGCGATGCGAGCGGCACTTTCCTTGGGGATCAGGCCTGCGCGTGCCTCGGCCGCGGCAAGGGCTGATTCAAAAAGCAGCATCGATGAAATCTGTGCCCGGTCTTCAAACAGGGCGGCAATTTCCGGATCGGAAAACAGATTTCCAAGCAAGGCCGAGTCAAAAGGCGAAACGCTCATCAGGGGTCATCCACCGTTCAAACAGGTGTAAATTCAATATGGTCCAGTCTCGCGCCAGCAACCATATTGGTCAATAACGCAAAAAGAAGCCCCTGCCCGTTAACCGGCACAGGGGCAACTTTCAAAAATCAATCGCCATAAGGTTCAGACAGCTTCAAGCGCAATCGCGATGCCCTGACCAACGCCAATGCACATGGTCGCCAGCGCACGCTTGCCACCGCTGCGTTTCATCTGAAGGGCTGCGGTGCCGGTGATACGTGCACCCGACATGCCCAGCGGATGCCCAAGCGCAATCGCGCCACCATTCGGGTTCACGCGTGCATCATCATCGGCAATGCCAAGATCACGAAGCGTCGCCAACCCTTGGGATGCAAAGGCCTCGTTCAGTTCGATCACGTCGAGCTGATCGGTCGACCAGCCAAGGCGTGCAAGAAGCTTTTTGCTTGCCGGGGCCGGGCCAAAGCCCATGATGCGCGGCGCGACACCGGCGGTCGCGCCACCAACAACGCGTGCAATTGGGGTCAGTCCATATTTCTTGACCGCAGCTTCGGATGCGACGATCAGCGCTGCGGCACCGTCATTCACACCCGATGCATTGCCTGCCGTGACCGAACCGCCTTCGCGGAACGGGGTCGGCAGTTTGGCAAGTTTTTCGGCCGTGGTACCCGGACGCGGATGTTCATCCTTGTCCACGACAATTGCATCGCCTTTGCGCTGCGGAATGGTGACCGGGGTAATTTCCGCGGCAAGGTTGCCATTTTCCTGCGCTGCGACCGCCTTGTCCTGCGAACGGGCGGCAAAAGCATCCTGATCTTCGCGCGAGATGTTGAAATCCTCGGCAACGTTTTCGCCGGTTTCGGGCATGGAGTCCACGCCGTACTGTTTCTTCATCACCGGGTTCACGAACCGCCAGCCAATGGTGGTGTCATAGATCTCCGCATTGCGCGAAAAGGCCGAAGACGCCTTTGGCATGACAAACGGCGCACGTGACATGCTTTCAACGCCGCCGGCAATCATCAGTTCGGCTTCGCCCGACTTGATCGCGCGCGCCGCCATAATGATCGCATCCATGCCCGAACCGCACAGACGGTTGACCGTGGTGCCGGTCACCGTTTCCGGCAGACCGGCAAGAAGGGCGGACATACGCGCAACGTTGCGGTTATCTTCACCAGCCTGGTTGGCACAGCCAAAGACGATGTCGTCAACAGCGGCAAAATCCAGATCCGGGTTACGGTCCATCAACGCTTTTAGCGGAATGGCACCAAGATCATCGGCACGCACCTGCGACAGGCTGCCACCAAAGCGGCCAATCGGGGTGCGGATATAATCGCAAATATATGCGTCAGCCATTTCTAAGATCCTTTTTATTGCTCTTACTGCTGGTCCCCATGGGCCTTGGCGGTACGAGCATGCAGTTCACGCAGAACCTGCAATTCTTTCTCGGACGGGATCGCAGTTTCGGCGACTTCGTCGGCGAACTCAACATCCCAACCGGTATTTTCGATGATTTCTTCGCGGGTTACGCCCGGATGGATCGACGTCACAACGAATTGCTTGCCGACCGGATGCGGTTCCATGATGCAAAGATCGGTAATAAGACGCGACGGACCTTTGGTATCGACACCATAGGATGCGCGGTCATCACCGCCCTTGCCATGACCAAGCGATGTCACGAAATCGATCTTGTTCACGAAGCCGCGTTTGCTTTGCTTCATGACGAGGAAGACTTCACCACAGCTGGTCGCGATTTCCGGCGCACCACCGCCTCCCGGCAGACGGACTTTGGGGTTGTCGTAATCACCAATCACGGTGGTGTTGATGTTGCCATACTTGTCGAGTTGGGCCGCACCGAGGAAGCCAACCGAAATCTTGCCGCCCTGCAGCCAGTAGCGGAACATCTCCGGCACGGCGACCGTGTTCACAGCGGTTTCGCAAAGTTCGCCATCACCGATCGACAGCGGCAGGACGTCCGGCTTGGTGCCGATCGTGCCACTTTCATAAATCAGGGTAATGTCCGGCGCATGGGTCAGGCGTGCCAAATTACACGCAGCCGACGGCATACCGATACCAACAAAGCACACATCGTCGTTCTTAAGCGCGCGTGCGGCGGATACCGTCATCATTTCAGTCGGGGTATATTCAACCATGATTTTTCCTCCGCTTAGCCTTTATTTGCTTCACGCTTGGCCGCGAAATCTTCGGGACCGCCATTAATGACATGCTCTTCAATCCAGGCCTGGAACGCTTCGCGATCACGGGCGATCGGATCCCATGCCTTATAGAACGCGTTGTCGCGCTTGTAGTAGCCTTGGGCGTAGGACGGATGCGCCCCGCCCGGCAATTCGACAATTGCCGTTACCGCCCAGTTCGGCAGCATGACAGCGTTTGGCGAGATATCGCCGAAATCATCGACAATCTCTTCGACCGTGATGATCGATTTCTTTGCAGCCAGAACCGCTTCTTTCTGAACACCGACAATGCCTTCAAACAGGACATCGCCCTTTTTATTGGCTTTCTGGGCATGCACAACAGTGACATCCGGGCGGATCGCCGGAACAGCCGCCAGGCTTTCGCCGGTGAACGGGCATTCAATGAATTTGATATTCGGGTTCACACGCGGCAGTTCTGCCCCGCGATAGCCCTTGAACACCGCACACGGCAGGCCAGCAGCCCCCGCGTCATAGGCATTGGCCATCGCCGCGTGGCTGTGTTCTTCGATCTCAAGCTTGGTCGGCCATGCCTTCTCATAGGCATCGCGCAGACGGTGCAGCGAGCCGACACCGGGGTTCCCGCCCCAGGAAAAGACCAGTTTTTTCGCACAACCCGCACCGATAAGCTGATCATAGATCATATCAGGCGTCATGCGGATCAGGGTCAGATCCTTGATACCCTGACGAATGATTTCGTGTCCGGCAGCATGCGGGATCAGATGGGTGAAGCCTTCCATCGAGATGGTGTCGCCATCCTTTACGCAGGATGCGACCGCCTCTTTAAGCGACATGAAACGTGCAACCACGGCAAACTCCTGTGGTATCAATCCAAAACATTACAAATGCGGGGTTTTCACCCCAAAGGAAATTCAGGTCGATGGCTGCGACCGCCGGCTTTCCCCAAAGCAGCGGACGCAGCCATCGCGCCAGATCGACTTACACGTCGAAGAACACGGTTTCCGCGTCCCCCTGCATGTGGATATCGATCCGGTATTCAATCCCCGTCGGGGTTTCGACACGCTTGGCAATCAGGGTGTCGCGACGATCTGCCGGGACTGACTGCAAGACAGGGTCCTTTGCATTCAGCTCAGCTTCATCGTCGAAATAGAAACGGGTAAAGGCGTGAACCAGCATGCCGCGCATAAACACGATCACGTTGACAAACGGCGCACCGGCATCTTCGACGACACCGGGCTTTACCGTATCAAACCAGAAGCGCAGCTTGGCATCCGTGCCGGTGCCGCAACGGCCAAGACCACGGAAACCGGTTTCGGAAACATCAACCGGCTTTTCGCTGTAAACGCCATTGGCGTCAGCCTGCCAGATTTCGATCATCGCATCATTGACCGGGTTGCCTTCGCCATCAAAGACGGTGCCGGTGATGCGGATATGTTCACCGGCCGCATCCGGACCGGCAACGGTCGGATCAGCGATATCGGTGAAGTCGTATGCGTACTGGCCTGCGGTCAAGCCATAGGCGAAATACGGGCCAACCGTCTGTGAGGGGGTTTCACCATAAGCCATGACTTAATTCTCCATCGGGGTGCCGTTGCGTCCACGCAGGACAATGTCGAACTGATAACCAAGGGCAAAGCCTTCCTCGGTCGCCTCAATCGAGAATTTGGCAATCAGGCGTTCGCGGGCTGCCGCGTCCTCGGTACCAAGGAAAATCGGATCAAGATCAAGCAGCGGATCACCCGGAAAATACATCTGGGTGACAAGGCGGGTGGCAAAGCCCGGACCAAACAGCGAGATATGGATATGGTTCGGACGCCAGGCATTGAAGTGGTTGCCCCACGGATAGGCGCCCGGCTTGATGGTATAGAATTTGTAATTGCCCTGATCATCGGTGAAGCACCGACCCGAGCCGCGGAAGTTCGGATCGAGCGGCGCATCATGCTGATCGACCTTATGCACATAGCGACCAGCAGCATTGGCCTGCCAGATTTCAACAAGAATGTTGGGTTGCGGGCGGCCATCGGTATCCATCACACGACCATGCACGACAATGCGTTCACCAAGCGGTTCGCCATTGACGACACCATTTTTGGTCAGATCGAAATCCAGTTCGCGAACGCTTGCCGGGGCAAAGCGCGGACCGGTTCCCTCGCTCACACCCGATTTGATCGCAAGCGGTGCCTGGGTCGGACCACGCAGGATGGTGGACTTGTAACCGGGTGCGATATAGGGGGCGTGGGAACCCCAGTCACGCGGTTTGAAGGTGGACATGTGACTTACTCTCCCTTGGATGCCGCGTCGATCTCGGCATAGGCTTGTTTGGCGATGCGGAAGGCCGTATTGGCGGCGGGAACGCCGGCATAAACCGCAACATGCATCAGGGTTTCACGGATATCATCGCGTGTTGCCCCAGTATTCAAGGTCGCCCGGATATGCATGGCGAGTTCTTCTTCATGACCAAGCCCCGCAAGCAGCGCGATGGTCACGATCGAACGTTCACGCTTGGTGAACGCGTCACTCGTCCAGACACCATTCCAAACATTCTCGGTGATATAGCGCTGAAAACCTTCGTCGATTTCCGTGATGTTCTTGGATGCGCGATCCACATGTGCATCGCCCAGAACAGAACGGCGTGTTTTCATGCCAACGTCATACCGGCTCTCAGACAAGGTTCTTCTCCTTGGTAAATCGGTCGATCAACCGGGTCAGCAATTCCGGGGTTTCGATGCATGGCAGATGCCCGCCCCCGTCAATCAATTCGAATTCGGCACCGGGGATGGCAGATGCCATGGCGCGCACCACATCGGGCGGCGTTGCCAGGTCTTCCGATCCACAGATACATAGGGTTGGAACAGCGATTTTACCCGCCGCACCGCGCAGATCACCGTCGCGCAGCGCAATACAGGTCCCGACATAGCCCTCGACCGTGGTGCGAACCAGCATGTCGCGATACATCGCGGTTTCAAGAACCCGTTCCGCACGGAAAGTCGGCGACAGCCAGCGTTCAATAATCGCATCACCCATCGATGCAATGCCATCGGCCTTGATGGCCTCGATCCGGGCGTTCCAGCTGTCATAATCGCCAAGCTTTGAGGCTGTATCACACAGGATCAGGCCGCGCACACGACCGGGCACAAGTTCCGTCACTTTCTGGGCTATCAAACCACCGACCGACAGGCCGCAAATGATCACCTGATCCAGACCAAGATGATCAAGCAACCCGATCAGATCATTGGCATGCAGCGAGACGTCATGAGGCGCATCGCCAATGCCGGAAAGACCATGGCCACGCTTGTCATAGGTGACGATGTTAAAGCGTTCGGACAACGTACCAACAACATCGTCCCAGATGCGCAGATCCGTACCCAAAGAATTTGCAAAGACCAGTGCCGGACCGTCTTTTGGCCCTGACTGGCTGTAATGAATGTGTGTCCCGTTGACCGGGGCGACTTGCAGACTCATTATCATTTCCACCCTGCTTGTTTGCCCTCACATTCGCAGATGGTTTTGGTTATGTAAAATGAGGAATTGCGTATTTTGCATAACTATATAATTATGCATCAGATCCCCATAAGCACATTCTAAACTGCTGACATATAGGGCTCCATGCTAGATCAACGCATCAAATTTCGTCATCTGACCTGCTTTCTGGAGGTCGCGCGCCAACGCAGTGTCGTCAAGGCCGCCGACACGCTGTCCATCACCCAGCCCGCTGTGTCCAAGACCATTCGCGAGCTGGAAGAACATCTTGATGCCCGCCTGTTTGACCGATCAAAGCGTGGGGTCACCCTGACCGATTTCGGCAAGGTTTTCTTGCGCTATGCCGGGGCCAGCGTCACAGCGCTTCGTCAGGGTGTCGACAGCATCAGCCAGGTGCGCATGCAAGGCGGGCTTTCGATCAATCTGGGCGTATTGCCCACTGTGGCCGCAAGTGTGATGCCCAACGCCATTCGCCATTTCAAAACCCTTAGCCCCGATACCACGGTCAAGGTCGTGGCGGGTCCGAACGTGATGTTGATGGGGCAATTGCGTGTGGGCGAGCTTGACCTTGTGGTCGGGCGATTAGCCGAACCCGATCAGATGTCGGGCCTGTCGTTCATTCATCTTTATTCGGAACACATCTCGCTGGTCGCGCGGCCGGGGCATCCTTTACTCGCCGATAAAAACCCGGATATTACCCGCATTCGCGAATTCACCGTTCTGGTGCCGCCGAAACACGCGATTATTCACCCGACAGTCGACAAGATGCTGATTGCGCATGGCATTGGCGCCCTGCCCGACCGTATCGAAACCGTTTCGACATCTTTCGGGCGTGCTTTCACGCGTGAAACCGATGCGATCTGGATCATCTCGAACGGGGCAGTTGCGTCCGATATTGCCGAAGGGCATCTGGTCGAACTGCCGATCGATACCAGCGACACCTTTGGTCCCGTAGGGCTGACGACACGAATTGATTCGCCGATTTCCCCGCCAGTTGAAATGCTGATCAATGCCGTACGCGAAGAAGCGTCCCGTCATCACAGCGAACAGGCAGCCGCAAAAACATAATCATTTGGTTATGGATATGTGCCTACATATCATTATACATAACCATCACGTACCTATTAGATTGCTCATAAATCGGCATGGCTGAATTGCGTCAAACGCAGGTCATGCGACAAAAAGAACAATAAAAACAACAAGAAAAACAAGAACAATAAATCTTGGAAAACTTCGTACGCTAGATGCGCATCGTGGCTGAAACGCTTGTCGGCGCAATGAACGCGACAAGACGTTCAAAGGAGGAAGAGAATGAAACAGATCACCAAATTGCTTGCCGGTGCTGCTGTCGCGACCATGGTGTCGTTCGGCGCACACGCACAGGAAGTCACCCTGACCGTCCATCACTTCCTGGGTCCGAAAGCACCGACCCAGGCCAAGATGATCGAGCCGTGGGCAAAGAAAATCGAAGAAGAATCAAACGGCCGTATCAAGTTTGAAATCTTCCCGTCCATGTCGCTGGGCGGCAACCCGCCGGAACTGTATCGTCAGGTCCGTGATGGCGTAGCCGACATCGTCTGGACCCTGCCGGGCTACACCCCGGGCGTTTTCCCGCACCTTGAAGTATTCGAGCTGCCGGGCGTTCACCTTGGTGATGCACGCGCAACCAACCTTGCGATGTGGGACCTTAAAGACGAATACGCCGAAGACCTTACCGACGTTCACACCCTTGCGGTTCACGTTCATGCCGGTCAGGCAATCCATCTGACCGAAAAAGACGTTCGCACCGTTGATGACGTCAAGGGTCTCAAGCTGCGCACTCCGACCCGTACCGGTTCCTGGGTGATTGAATCCTGGGGTGCAGAGCCGGTTGGCATGCCGGTCCCGGCCCTGCCGCAGGCATTGTCGCTTGGCGTGGTTGATGGCGGCATGGTGCCGTTCGAAGTTGTTCCGCCGCTGAAGCTTGCTGAAATGATTTCCTATTCCGTTGAAGGCGAAGGCGTGAATTCACGCTTTGGCACCTCGACGTTCCTGTTCGCAATGAACAAGGATCGTTACGAGAGCCTGCCGGATGACCTGAAAGAAATCCTTGACCGTAACTCCGGTCGTGATTTTGCTGCTGAAATCGGCACCATCTGGAATGATGTTGAGGAAGTCGGCAAACGCATGATCAACGAAGGCAAGGGCCAGGTTGTTCAGTTGACCGCAGAACAGAAAGCAACCTTTGATGCCCCGGCAGCAACGGTTGTTGATCGCTGGATCGAAGAGTCCAAATCTGCAGGCTTCGATGGCGCCGCACTGGTTGAAAAAGCCAAAGCCGCCGTTCAGGCCCATACCGAGTAACCTCCGAACGTTACTGGTAAATCTTGTAGGGTCACGTATCATATTGATGCGTGACCCTGTTTTCCCGCGAGAATGTTAGAGATATGAAAAACGTGCTCTACAAGGCCGCTTCGTGGCTTGCCGTTGCTGGTGGCATGCTTGCTTTGCTGATCGCGATTGTGACGATTGTCAACGTCACCGCCTTTGGTCTGGACAAGCTCGCCCGACTGTTCGATGCCAACGTCCCTGCCATCATTGGTTATGAGGACTTTGTCAGCATGATCGTCAGTTCGGCCGCCCTGATGTTTTTCCCTTATTGTCAGGCACATCGCGGTCATGTCGCGGTTGATGTCTTCATCAAAATGTTTCCTGCCTGGTTCTCGCGCGTTGTTGATGCGATTTCCGGCATCCTGATGACCTGTCTGGCGCTGTTCCTTGGTTACATGATGGTCAATGGCCTGATCGAGGTTCGTAGCGACAACACCCTTTCCGCGATTCTGGGCTGGCCGATCTGGCCGTTCTATGTGCCGGGCATCATTTCGATGTTCCTGTGGGCCGCAATTGCCGGAAACCAGATTTTCGAGAGAGAGGCCGATGTCTGAACGTGAATTGATCGGCCTTGGTGGCCTTGCCGTTCTCTTTTTCATTCTTGCCCTGCGTGTTCCGGTCGGCCTTGCCATGGTCGGCGTCGGGATTGGCGGCAACTATGTGCTGAGCCTGTTTTTCCCGTTCCTGCGCTTTGATCCTTACCTGCAGCAGTTCAAATCCCTGCTCTACGGGATTGTGTCGAACTATGAACTTTCGGTCGTGCCGCTGTTTGTTCTGATGGGCTATCTCGCAAGCCAGGCCAACCTGTCGCGAGATCTGTTTCAGGGTGTCAATGCGATGCTCGGTCGCTTCCGTGGCGGCGTTGCCATGGCGGCCATCGGCGCCTGTGCCGGCTTTGGCGCGGTGTGCGGATCGTCGCTTGCGACCGCATCGACCATGGGTAAGGTCGCCCTGCCCGAGCTTGACCGACTGAAGTATTCTCCGCGTCTGGCCACCGGTACGCTGGCGGCCGGCGGGACGCTTGGCATTCTGATCCCGCCATCGGTCGCGCTTGTGATCTATGCGGTAACGGTTGAGGCCTCCATCATTCAGATGTTCCAGGCCGCCATCATTCCCGGTCTGATTGCTGTTCTGTTCTTTATGGCGGTGATTGCCATTCAGGTTCGCCTGAACCCGTCACTGGCCCCGAAGCCCGAACCGATGCCCGCCGCCGAACGCAAGGAAGCCTTGCGGCGCCTGATCCCGGTGATGGTGATCTTTGGTTCGATCATTCTGGGGCTCGGTGCCGGTCTGTTTACGCCGACGCCGGCGGCCGGTGTGGGTGTGTTCGCCATTCTGGTGTATGGCGCCTATATGCGCTGGAAAGGCAAAGGCGGGCTGACCTGGAAGGGTTTGCGTCAGTCGCTTAAGGATACAGCGATTACATCCTCGATGATCTTCTTCATCCTGCTGGGTGCGGAAATCCTCAAGGGCTTCTTCAGCCGTGCGAACCTTCCGGCCTATATGGCAGAAGCCGCCGCCACCAGCGGGTTTGATCCGTGGCTTGTGATGGTTTTGATGTTGCTTGCCCTGATCCTGCTGGGCTGCTTCATGGAAAGCCTGTCGATGATTGTCGTGGTCATCCCGTTCTTCTGGCCGGCCCTTGTTGACATCAATGGTGGTGACTGGGCAACAGCCGCGACCGCCGCCTATGGCATGGGGACCGAGGACCTTAAAATCTGGTTTGGTATACTGGCGCTCATTGTCGTGGAGCTGGGGTTGATCACGCCGCCTGTGGGCTTGAACGTGTTCATCATCAACGCCCTTGCCAAGGGTGTTCCGATGACCCAGACGTTCCGCGGTGTCATGCCGTTCTTTGGCGCAGAGATCATCCGAATTCTGCTGCTGATCTTTGCGCCGATATTAACGCTGTTTGTGCCAACCATCCTTGGCAATTAGCGACGATCAGATGCCTTGCAAAAGCCCGCCCGATATCGTGGCGGGCTTTTCTTTTTGTCAGACCCAAAACCGGCTAAACTGCCCCGACAGGACAACGTGATATCCCATCGCAGATCAGAGAATCCATGCGCAACAACATCCCGATCTACAAGCTTTATGGCGAACGTGACGCGGCGACAAAGCCCGGCGCACACGATGGCTATGATCTGGACCTTTCCAGCACTTCTGATCCGCAACCGATTACGGAGCCGGAATTCTTTCACCTTGAAAGCATCCCGGAACGATCGCGCCTGCATGATCTGCACATCAAACCGCACCGCCATACCAACCTGTTTCAGCTGCTGTACATCACCCGTGGGCAGGCAGAGATCAGCTTTGATGACCAGCACCTCACCATGCAGGCAGGCCGGCTAATTACTGTCCCGCCCGGCACCGTACATGGCTTTAAATTCAGTGATGATATTGATGGTTGGGTGATTTCACTGACCGATTATCACCTGCAGGAAATTCTAAGCCCCGCGCCCAAACTCCTCGCCCGCCTTGATCAGGCGGTCTGTGTTGATACGCGTTCAACATCGGGCGACACCAACGGCCCGGCGGATTTCCTGATATCGCAACTCGCCCAGGAATATTACAGCCACAATACCGGCCGGCTATTTGCCCTGCGCCATATCCTCGGTCTCTTGCTTTTGGGCATCGGGCGCACCGTGCCACAGGACCATTCCGCGCGCCTGTCGCGACAGGAACAAAAGACCGAGAAATTCCGCAAGTTTCAAACGCTGGTCGAAACCTTTTACAAGCAACACAAATCGCTTGATTTCTATGCCCGCGAGATTGGCGTTACTACCACACAGCTTAACCGCATTGCCAAGGACATTTATGGCATGACCGCAAGCGAGGTGGTGCAAAACCGCCTGATGCTGGAGGCCAAGCGCACGCTGATTTATACCGACATCGCCATTCAGCAAATCGCCGATGAACTGGGCTTTCGCGATGCCGGATATTTTTCGCGCTTCTTCACCAAAAAGGCCGGAGTTTCCCCGGCCCGGTTCAGGCTTGATAATCGCTAGTTCGCAGGGCTTCGCAACATATCAAGTGTCAGCCACATGCGCACCTGATCAACCACGCGGCCCGACCGGGTTTTCCAGCCCTTGGCAATGAACTTCTCCTCGCCAAACCCGACCTTGCGATACAGGTTAAGCGCATTGTCATTGCCATCGACAACGTTCAGCCACAGCTTTTCATATTCCGGCGTTTGCGCAATTTTGGCAGCTAAGCTCGATAGTGCCGCCTTGCCAAAGCCCTGCCCGCGTTCAAACACGCCAAACTCATCGACCTTGGGCAAAGTCGTCGCCATCTCGGTCATGTAGACATAAGCCACCGCCTTCTGATCAATGCGAAACACCCAAAGGGCTGTGTCCTTTGATCCGGCCAGCGCCGCACTCAGCGCTTCATCGGGCACACGCGCGATCGCATCATAAAACTGCACATCTTCCATCATCTCGCGAATGCGCAGCAGTTCTTCATCAGTTGGCGTTTGCCAAGTACCGGTAATCATGCGTCTTGTCCTGAATGGCGGGTGGTGGCGTTAGAAGGTGGCAGTGGTAAACAGCCCGTCTGGTTCGGTCAAGCACCACGACACGCCCTGCATGACCCCGGACAAATTGCCATTGCCCATTAAAGCCGCTAAAACCAGCCGATAGCACTGCATTTCAAAAGGCTACACATGCCCGACCACGCCCCCAACACCTTCAACACCTCCAACACCTCCAACACCTCCAACATTCCGGCAACCCGCCCTGCCCCGAATGGCAAAACCGCCATGGTGATCGGTGCCGGTCCGGCTGGCCTGATGGCGGCTGAACGGCTGGCCGGTGATGGATATGCGGTGACGATTTATGAAGGCATGCCAAGTGCCGGGCGCAAGTTCCTGATGGCCGGGAAATCGGGGCTTAACATCACGCATAGCGAAGACCTTGAAACCTTTCTGACGCGCTACGGCACATCGCGCGCCCGGCTTGAACCGCATTTGCGTAAATTCGGGCCCGATCAGATCCGCGAATGGTGTGCGGGACTGGGTGTTGAAACCTTTGTCGGCTCGTCCGGCCGTGTCTTCCCGACCGCAATGAAGGCAAGCCCGCTGTTGCGGGTCTGGCTCAGGCGGCTTGATGATCGCGGCTGCACCATCCATTACCGCCATTACTGGACCGGCTGGAACACCGATGATCAGGCCGTTTTCAAAACGCCCGATGGGGAAGTCACCGCAACCGCCGACATCACCATTCTGGCACTCGGCGGTGGAAGCTGGAAACGCTTGGGCTCAGACGGCAAATGGATGGAAATCCTCACCAATGCCGGGATCAAGTGCAATCCATTCAAACCGGCCAATTGCGGCTTTGAACTCGACTGGACCGACCATCTGATCGACAAATGCGCCGGGTCGCCAGTCAAGGCCGTGACACTCACCTGTGGCGATCAGACAGTGCGCGGCGAGTTCGTCATCTCCAAAACCGGGATCGAAGGCAGCGCGGTCTATGCCATCTCCGCGACACTCCGCGATCAGTGGCTTGAAACCGGTGTTGGCATGCTCACCCTTGACCTCTGCCCCGACCGCAACCTTGATGACGTCACCAAGCGTCTCGCCAAGCCGCGCGGCAAAAACTCACTGGGCAACCATTTGCGCAAAACCCTCGGCCTTGATGCGACTAAAACAGCGCTGATTTTCGAAGTCACCCCGCGCGACACCCTTAACGACCCGGCAGCCCTCGCCACGGCGATCAAAAGTCTGCCGCTTCAAATCAAAAAGCCCCGTCCACTGGACGAGGCCATCAGCACCGCAGGCGGTGTCGCATGGGAAGAACTCGACGAGAACTTCCAACTAATCAATCGCCCCAGCACCTACTGCCTCGGCGAGATGGTGGATTGGGAAGCACCAACGGGTGGGTATTTATTAAGTGGGTGCTTTCTAAAATCAACGTATTGAGTAAACGAACTGAAAGAGAAAATTACATCTTCGGATACACGCTGTGGAGGCAAGAAATAGTTTCCCCAACAGCGTGGAGGTTATCAATCGAACGAGACAATTCATCAATCGAAATCTCACTCTTTATCTTTGCTCTAGTATTAACTGGCTTATTTTCCATAATTTGCGCTCGGATCCTCTCAGCAAGACCTATGGCTTGGTTAAGCTCAGCTTTTGACTCACTCTCACTTTTTGTTCCATCAGCAGCCCAATCCCCCATGGCAGAAAAAATCGAGTATGGTGTCACAACCGCACAATCATTCTTGGCACGAACCATGCGGGACAGCATAGTATTGACACACAAGTCATCAGCATCCTTCAAAACTTGCATGATTTCGGGGGCTATTTCAATAAACGGCGTCCCGATTACGCTGCCTGCAACCGTAACAGATGCAGCTGATTTTTCGCCCTCAACTGCAGCTTGATATCCCGGCCCAAAAACCTGATTGCGAGCATGATATACCTCACCAAGGGCAATATACCCCTTACAGAGCAACTTCTCCTTTAATAGCAATCTGGTTGTAACTTTTTCGCAAAATCTGATGAGGTTTATTAAGGCACAAGGAGAAATTTCAACTGAAACAATTACGCAGTCGGAAATCTGCGTAAGCTTGAAATCAAGGTTTAGCTGCTTTTTGTCACTTTCTGGACAAACCTCAGCACCATCAATTTCGTAGAACCTGCTGTCATGCTCATTTCCCAATAGTGAGACTATTCTTAGGATTTCTGAGGGGGACTTCCCACTTTTAACCAAATCCGAGAACCCAAGAATATCAATGAACGCAACTGCTTTGTTCGAATACTTAACTGAAGTGGTTGTTTCATTTTTAGGCAACGAGCAATTCCCACATTATTTTACAGACAAAAGGGGAGTAGGAAAAAGGAGACAGATTTATTTTCTGCCCAAAACGTCAAGTCACTCCTGCGACCAAGGCTCCAAATCATCTGCATCAACCTTGAAGACAGATGCAATTTTCACCGCAAGCTTCTTTGACAGCGGGCGCGCATCGCGTTCGACGGCACCGATATAGGTTCCGGTCACCCCCACTTTCGCGCCCAATTCTTCCTGTGTCAGATCATAGTACTCGCGATATACGCGCACCGGGTTTTCACCGTCGCTGAGACGCTTGATCACCGCAGCGGGAAAGCGCACACCGTCATCGTGCACCACGGCTTGATCATAGGCTATTCTGTCCAGATCATCTTCTGTCGGTTTGAAGAGTTTTACATATTCATCCCATGGCACGACGGCGAATTCGGGCTTGTCGTCCTTGTAAATGATCTGGTGGGGCGCGTTCATCGCCTGTCTCCTAAAGCTTGTCGTAAACGTCACCACGCGGGCCAACTTTCAGCACGTCAAGAATGATACCATCCTCGGTATAGATCACGCGATATTGCCCAACGCGCAGCCTATGGGCCGAAACGCCCTTAAGCGGTTTTATATCAAGGTCGGTGCGCAGTGGATTTTGTGCGATCAGGTCGATTTTTTGCAAAATACTGTCACGCGTCTTTTTGGGTATTTTGCGCAATGCCTTGCGCGCATCCCTTGCATAGACGATCTGAAGCATCTCACGCACCTCGAACGCAAACTTTTAATAACATACACACAAACAAAAACCAACAAATCTCTGTCGAAATTGGTAGCAGACAACATACACTATTCGGATAATGACACCGATAGAAATACATCTTTTACGTCCAAGCGCCCATAAAAGACATGACCAACCAAAGCAAAGCCCCAAAAGGCACACGCCATCACAAGATGGGGCAAGATTTGCAATGCAACATCGTCTGTGCCTTAATACCCGCCTTCAAACTTCAAAAATCCAAGAATAAAAACAGCGAGGTGAGCCATGACGGGTGCCAGTGATGGCAATTCCAGCAGTGCCGGATATTCTGACAGCGCATCTGATCTGACGCGCATGACAGACGCCGGGCCGGAAGCCCTTGCTGCCTATTACGACAATTGGGCGGGCAGCTATGATGCGGACTTGCCCAAGATGGGCTATGAAGCCCCCAAGCGGGCGGCGGCCATCATGGTTGAACAAGGCGTGCCGTTTGATGCACCGATTCTGGATGCGGGATGTGGCACCGGGTTGACCGGGCTTGAGCTTGCCAAGGCTGGATATAGCGATATTACCGGTATTGATCTGTCGCTTGAATCCCTGCAGGCGGCCGAGGCAAAGGGCGTTTACCGCCACCTTAAAAAGCGCGACATGAACAAGACGCTGGCCTTTGGCGACAATGGCTTTGCTGCGGTCCAGTGCATTGGCACACTGACCTATGTGCGTGAAATCAAGCAGCTGTTTTCCGAGTTCTGCCGTGTGGTGAAACGCGGAGGAATTGTCTGTTTTACCCAGCGCAGCGATCTTTATGACGACGCCTTCACCAAGGCGATCCACGCCACCACCAAGGCCAAGAAGTGGGAGCTGATTTCCCATTCAGAGCCAATGCCCTACCTGCCCAATCACGAAGATTTCGCCGACAAGAAACACATTTTCTATGATGTGTACCGGGTGAAATAGCCCTGCGATCAGGGTTTTACGCCCATCCGCCTAGTGGCAATGAACCGTGCCCGCCTTGCGATCCATATGACAGCATTGGCCGGGTGGAGAACTTTTGCGGCACCCGCCGCCATGCTCAACCGTTTGATCGACAAGGCGCGGCTGCGCGTTTGTGTGTTCCGGCAGAATCACCAAACCGAGTGTGAGTTGTGCTGCAATTGCCAGCGTCATGATTGATTTCATATGCGTTCCTCCCTGTTCCATTCGCGATGATACCACCATCGACCTGCAGGAATACTGCCCGTAAGAGCAGGTCAGATTATAGTTGACATTATCAACCATTTTCATGTAGTTGATTAAGTCAACCAAATAGAGATTGCGCCGACGCCCCATAAGCGCCCCACGCTTTGCCGACGCGATACCAGGGCGAAATGCCGTGCCGATCCAAGGCCTCCTCGCGCACCAAACGAAAAGAGACTGCCCCATGCCGATCCCTCATATTCGCCGTCTTAAGATATCACCTGAAGTGCATCCGGATGGATTGCCGGGGCCGCGGCACATTTATGCGGCACTCGCCCTTCTGATCACGATCATG
The DNA here is from genome assembly GCF_000948415.1 of Thalassospira sp. HJ. GTDB lineage: Bacteria > Pseudomonadota > Alphaproteobacteria > Rhodospirillales > Thalassospiraceae > Thalassospira. The sequence goes on from NZ_JYII01000003.1 coordinate 211,326, forward strand.
ATGGCGGTGCTCGATGGGACGATCATGAATGTCGCCCTGCCCGCCATTGCCCATGATCAGGGTGCAACACCGGCACACGCGATCTGGGTGATCACGGCCTATCAGTTGGCCATCGTGGTGGCCCTTCTGCCGTTTTCCGCCCTTGGCGAGGCCATCGGGTTTCGCAAGGTTTATCTGACGGGCGTTGCCCTGTTCGGGATTGCGTCCGCCCTTTGCGCAGCATCACCAAGCATTGAACTTCTGACCGCCGCACGCGTGCTGCAGGGCCTGGGGGCAGCGGCGATCATGAGCATCAATGCCGCCATTATGCGCCATGTCTTCCCGCATGCTAAACTGGGACAGGCGATTGGCTGGATCGCGATGACGGTGTCGGTATCGGCTGCTGCCGGGCCAACCATTGCGTCGGCGATCATGGCGGTTGCCAGCTGGCACTGGCTGTTTTTGATCAATCTGCCGATGTCGGTTCTGGCGATTGCGATTGGCTATTTCAGCCTGCCGTTCAATGCGCCAAGCCGGGCGCGGTTTGATTTCATCAGTGCGTTTTTAAACGTCCTGACCTTTGGCGGGCTGGTTGCGGCCCTTGGCAATATGGGCATTGATAGCAACCCGATCCTGATCGGCGCGCAATTTGCCATCTCGTTTGTTGCCGGTGTCTTTCTGGTGCGTCGCCAATTGTTGCGTTCGCGCCCGATGCTGCCGCTGGATCTTTTGAAAATTCCGGTCTTTGCCTGCTCTATCGGGTCCTCGGTGACCGGTTTTTGTGCGCAGATGATTGCGTTCGTCACCCTGCCGTTCTATTTCCACGATGTGTTGGGACATAGTGCGACAATGACGGGCCTTTTGATGACGCCATGGCCGGTGGCCACAGCGATCATTGCCCCGATTGCCGGGCGGTTGGCCGACAAATTCTCGCCGATCCGTCTGACCGGAATTGGCATGGGCGTGTTTGCCATCGGGCTTTATGGCACGACGCTGGCGGCTGATGCTGGTGGTCTGGTGCCAATCATTGCTGCGCTTGCGCTTTGCGGGGCCGGGTTTGGTCTGTTTCAGGCGCCCAATAACCGCCTGATGCTGACCAGCGCGCCGCGCGAACGGTCCGGCGGGGCCAGCGGGCTTTTGTCCACCGCGCGCCTGACCGGTCAGTCGGTCGGGGCGGCCTTTGCCGCCATCCTGATTGGCACCGGGGTCGGATTTGACCTTGCGACCATCATGATTGTCGCAAGCGGCTCGGCGGTTGTGTCTGCCATCATATGCGAAGGACGCCGCCATGCCCTTCGTTCCGGCTTGATTGCCAGCCCGGCTGGCCTGTGAGAAAGAAACGATTGCCATGACCGAAGAAGATCAGGTCCACGTCCCGGGTGAAACCCTGCATCGGTTGATACACGCCTATAAACGCAGACTGATGCATGCCATGCAGGCTGCAAGCATGCCGATGCCAATCTCGCACAAGCGGGTGATGAAATGGATTGTCCGTATTCCCGGCATCACCGCCCAGCAAATGGCGGAAAAATCCGGCCAGGACAAAGGCCGGATCACGCGGCTTTTAAAAGACCTTGAAAATGACGGGCTGATTGAACGCCGCCCGCACCCGGAAGATCGACGTAGCCAAACCCTGCATTTGACGGCCGCAGGCAGTGCTAGAATGGAAGATTTCCGCGCTGTTGAACAAGAAGTCAGATCACGCATGACCAGCGGCCTTACGCCACAGCAGATCCATGATTTTGTCGAGATCGCCAATCTGATGTCCGACAATCTGGAAACCCACAAATGCAAGAAACTGGACTTCGCGGGCAACGACCCCGAGGACCAAGGAGTGAAGAAATGAGCAAGCCTTCCCCACGCGATCTGACCGTGATCAGAAAGGGGTATGTCACCCCCAATATGCTGCGCGTTACCCTTGGCGGTGACGGCATGAAGGACTTCCCCGAAGATCAGGAAAGCGCCTATGTCAAACTGATCTTCCCGATTGAAGGCGATGAAAAGGACCGCGTCCTGCGCCGGACCTATACCGTGCGTTATGACCGCATGACCGATCAGGGTCGCGAGATCGATATCGATTTCGTCATGCATGGCGACGGTAATGAAGATGGCGGGGATAACCACGATCATGGTGGCCCGGCGTCGAACTGGGCGGTCAATTGCAAGCCCGGTGATATGATCACCATCGGCGGCCCCGGCCCCAAGAAACTGGTCGATCCGAGTGCTGACTGGTTCCTGATTGTCGGTGATATGACGGCCCTGCCCGCCGTATCGGTCAATCTGGAAATCCTACCCGATGACGCGCGCGGCTATGCCGTGATCGAAGTCCGGTCGGAAGCCGACATGCAGGATTTGAAAAAGCCCGACAATGTCACGATTGAATGGGTGATCAACCCACGCCCGGGCGAACAGAACACGGTTCTGAGCGACGTCGTCAAACGCCTGCCCTGGCAGGATAATGGCAGGCTTTCGGTGTGGGCCGCGTGTGAGTTTACCTCGATGCGTGCGTTGCGCAGCTACTTCCGCGAGGAACGCGGCCTTGGCAAGGATGATCTTTATATCTCAAGCTACTGGAAGCTTGGCATGAATGAAGACAACCACAAGGTCATCAAGTCCGAGGATGCCAAAACGGCAGCCTGATCGGCACGCACCACAATCGAACAAACAATTCGGGCCCGTTTGCGTTTGACGATAGATCGAGCTGATCAGGCATATTGCGCATGCAGGCGCGCCATGCGTCTGCGCGCGAAAAAGCCGGCATGCTGGGTTGTCTGAACCATTTCGGGGTGCAGTTTCCCGTCCTCGTCACAGACAAACGCCCGGCTGGCACCGATCACACCCTTTTCCGAGCTATAGACTGCAACCACGATGATTTCGATGCGGCACTTGCCTTCGCCGACTGCTTTATCAGTATCAGTACCTGTGTCCTTATCGCTGACGCGGGCCTGATGCGTGATCCGCCGCATCAGGTTTTGCAGCGCGCCCAGTTCGATGCATCTTCCGGATTTAAGCGGGCCCTGCACCGTGAGTTCCTCAAGACGCGCGGCGCGGGCCGATTTACTGCCCTGATCGGTCTGGAAGTCCACTTCCGGATCACTATCTGTGACCTGCTCACACACCTGATGCGTTTCATCGCCAATACAGACAAGCACCTTGTCGATATGAATGGCTTCCTGGCTCATATTGCTGATCAGAAAGCGCGCCTTGTCCGAATTGCCAAGCATCTGGTTGATGACGATTTTCGGACGTCTGACGCGGCGATAGCTTTGAAACAGCAATTGCGCATAGAAAATCCAGACCATCAATGTTGCGATGCTTACGCCAACCTGAAGCACGGTTGCGTGTTGTTCAATCCATGAACCCATGGGTTACCCCTGAAAAAATGCGGCTTCGCATGCCTTGTGCACGTTCTCTTCAACGCACTGCGGGCACACTTGTTTCCAGGTCCGCGGTTCACACCGCCCCACCAAAATGCAAAACGCCCCGGCCATTTCAGGCACGGGGCGTTTCAAATTCGATCCGTTGAGATCAGATCACAGATCGCAAATCATTTTGCCGGCGGCAGGTCTTCTTCAAGGATGACAAGGTTCAGCGAGTAGCTGACTTCACCTTCATCCTCGTCGCGGTGCACGACACCGACGAACTCATCGCCAACGCGCATTTCAACCGGAAGATGCTTTTTCTTGGGTACATCAACGGCGATTTTTGGATTGTCGAATGTGCGACGCAGGTAATCTTCGACGCGTGCGATCTCTGTCGGTGTCATAGGACTTGCCCCTTGTTCTTTCCAACGGCTGTTATCTTCAGGATCACAGGATATCGCATGCACGCTTTTGCGTCTGCCCTCTTTCCTGTGCCCTTTTGTTAAATCTGGTGCACTGTCCTTCCACAAACCGGGCAGTGAAATCAAGCCCAACCCGCCAAAAAAGTCGTAAAATCTGCCATTTTTTACGCACAACCCGTCAATGATCGGGATGTCTGTGCAACCCGGTTGTCCCGAGATTGTCTATTGCATTGCCCGCATGCACCGTTTAAGCCGAATATATGTCCGAGACAGACCTTATGACCAAGACCGCACCACAAACCGCCGAGACAGCCGACCTTCCGCCTGCGAAGGTCACAACAGACGCGGCTTCGCAATCCCGCCCGGTTCTTTACAGTTTTCGTCGCTGCCCCTACGCCATGCGCGCCCGTATTGCGCTGCTGGCTGCTGGCATTGATGTTGAACTGCGTGAAGTTGTCTTGCGCGATAAACCGCGAAGCATGATCGAGGCATCGCCAAAGGCAACCGTGCCGGTCATGATCCTGCCTGATGGTTCGGTGATTGATGAAAGTCTTGAAATCATGGTCTGGGCACTGGCGGAAAATGATCCGCTTGAATGGCTGACACCGGAAAGCGGTACGCTTGACGATATGCTGGCCCTGATTGCCCAGAATGATGGACCGTTCAAACATCACCTCGACCGTTACAAGTATTTCAATCGATACGAGGACGCCGACCCGGACGAACATCGTCGGGATGCGGAAAAAATCCTGAACCGTCTTGATGGGCGGCTTGCGGTTGGCAAATACCTGTTCGGATCACGGCCGGCCCTGGCGGATTTCGCCATCGCGCCCTTCATCCGCCAGTTTGCCAATACCGACAAGGAAGCCTTTGACGCCATGCCGTTCGTGCATTTACAACGCTGGCTGGATGACTTCCTGGCATCTAGCTTCTTTGAGCAAGCCATGACCAAATATGATCAGTGGCACGAAGGCGACACACCGGTAATTTTCAAGGCAGCGTAAGTTTCCTTCGATCAGGTCTTTAAACCACAGCTCCGCATATTATCTGTGAGCCGCGAAAACACTTTTGCGTGCAATCGCGCCGTGCGGCTTCGCGGGCGGCGCGATTTCGGGGCCCCGGACATACGGGTTTATACTTCTGTAAGTATTCAAAGGCTGGTCATTGCGACCTGCTTATGCTAGCAAGCGAGACACCACCCCATAACGCTTCAGGACCGGAATTTATGGCCGACTATGATGTCAAGCCGCTGATCACGGCGGACGAAATTGCCACCAAAATCGATGCGCTTGCCGCCGAGATCAATGAAAGCTTCAAGGACACTGAAAAGCTGATTGTTGTCGGCCTGCTGCGCGGGTCTTTTGTTTTCATCGCCGATCTGGTGCGCAAACTGACCGTTCCGGTCGAAGTCGATTTCATGGTCGCATCAAGCTATGGCGATTCCACTGAAAGCTCGCGCAATGTGCGCATCGTCAAGGACCTTGATGGTCAGATCCGTGGCAAGGACGTCGTGCTGGTCGAAGACATCATTGATACCGGCTATACGCTTTCGGAAGTGGTCCGTCTTCTGAAAACCCGCGATCCAAACCGTCTGGAAATCTGCACGCTTTTGAACAAGCCGTCGCGCCGCGAAGTTGAAATCCCGATTGATTTCTGCGGCTTTGATATTCCCGATGAATTCGTTGTCGGATATGGCATCGACTATGCCCAGAACAACCGCAACCTGCCCTTTATCGGCACGGTTCATTTCCACGGCGAATAAGCCGCTCGAAAACAGAATAGAAAAATGGCGGGACGCTTTTGCTATCCCGCCATTTTTGTTTCTTGATCGTGTTCTGGCTGCTCGGTCTCCATCCGCCCTTTTGGCGGATCGAACACACCTAGCGCACCCAGATCGGTAATCATCTGATCAAAGCCCGATTGCATGCGCGGCTTGTTGCCCTGCCCGGTCGCGTAGCCGGTCATGGCCGAATGCACCAGCAGATCAAACAGCATGTCATCTTCTGACTTGCGGGCCTGGGCTGCCTGCTCCTCGGGGGTCACTTGATCCACCGCATCGCCCGGATCACGTTGCAGCATGATGGCAAGGGCCACCAGCCCCAACGTCACCATCGTGCTGCCGATGGCCATTGCGGCTGCAATCGGCCCGAAGGACGCGGCAAGCGCCATATAGATCGCAGCCAACAGGAAACCCGCCCCGATCAACATCACGATCGCGATCGCAGCAAAAGCCGCGCCCTTGCGGGCGGCGGCCTTTGCCTGATCGGCAAGTATATCTGTCAGCTGGTCGATCATTTCTGCAGCAGACGGCCAACAAGCAGGCCGACACCAAAGGTCACGGCAACAGATGCCAGCGGGTTCTCGCGAACCTGATCCACGGCCACACCGCGTGCATGGTCAATCTGCTCGCGCGCCTGACCGGATACTTCGCGAATGCGTTCTGCCGCAGCCTGGGTTCTGGTCTGCGCTGCTTCACCACCCATGGTTTTCAGGGTTTTGGTGATTTCGGCCAAATCGCTGCGAAGCGCATCGACATCAGCCTGAAGTTTTGCAGTATCAGCAGTCGTCTCGGTCTTGGTCGCCATGGTTTTCTCCTATTGTCTTGAAAACAGCAACACACAGGAAACGTGCTGACATGGCTATTGGTTCCCGCACCAAATGTGATGATTTCGGGGCATGACCTGAAAACAGTTCGGATAAACACGCAAAAAGAAACGGCCCGCGTGGGTTGCGGGCCGTCTCATGCCTGTCGGAACTCTGGGCGGATATGGAGAGCGGGACTTCTCCTTCGGGGGTGGGTATCCCCGTAACGCCGGTTAGAGCGCGTTGCATTCAATCTGCACCATTTTGCCGGAGGTAGCCTTCTGTCGCACAAGGAAAGATCCGCAGAGCGTAGCGGGGCTACGGTCAAGGATCTTGACGCGGTGGGGCGGAAGGCTGTCCCGGCCCGAAGGGTTTGATTTTGGCGACGTTTCGCGGCGTTGCACCGCTTGACCGATGCGCCGCATCGCTCTGCACGCTGTGCCTTGCCAAACGGTTCGCCAAAAACAAACAAAATGATACAAATTGAGCGCGACGCGCTCTAGTAAGGCAAACCGACGTAATTTTCCGACAGGGTTTTCAAACCTGCTTTTGACGACAGGATATATTCAAGTTCTGCATCGCGAATGCGGCCATCAAATTCCTTCTGGTCACCAAAGATGTGCAGCATGGAGGTCATCCACCACGAGAACCGCTCTGCCTTCCAGACACGGGCGAGCGCCGTATCGGAATAGCTTGCCAGCAGGTCATCACGGTTGGATTTGAATTTCGCAATCAGGGCTTCGGACAGGTAGTGCACGTCACTGGCGGCAAGGTTAAGCCCCTTTGCCCCGGTCGGCGGCACGATATGCGCGGCATCACCCGCCAGGAACAGGCGGCCATGCTGCATCGGTTCAGCCACAAAGCTTCTCAGCGGCGCGATGCTTTTTTCAAACACTTCGCCTTCATTGACCAGTTCGGCGTCTTCTTCGCCAAGGCGGGTGCGCAATTCGTTCCAGAAGCGATCATCAGACCAGTCTTCGATCTTGTCCGTGCTCGGCACCTGAACATAATGACGCACGACCTTGTCTGAGCGCATCGAACACAGGGCAAAGCCACGATCATGCTTGGCATAGATCAGCTCATCGGCAACCGGTTTTGCATGGGCCAGAACACCCAGCCAGCCGAACGGATAGACCTTTTCAAATTCCTGCACACCCGGCAGGGTCTTGCGCCCGACACCATGGAAACCGTCACAGGCCGCGATATAATCACACGTCAGTTCAAGCGCATTGCCATCCTTGACATATCGAACACTTGGCGTGTCGCCGTTAATGTCATGCAGACTGACATCTTCAGCTTCGAAAATGATTTCGCCACCGTGGTCAAGCCGCGCCTGGATCAGGTCCTTTGTGACCTCAGTCTGACCATAGATCATCACGGTCGATCCACCGGTCAGCTCTTCCATGTTCACATGGGTGCGCTTGCCATTGACGCTTATATAGATACCGCCATGAATGATGCCTTCCTTGTTCATGCGGGCATCAACACCCACACGTTTCATCAGGTTGACTGCCCCCATTTCAAGCACGCCCGCACGAATGCGGCCTTCGACATAGTCGCGGCTTTTGCGTTCAAGGATAACGGAATCGATCCCCTGCACATGCAGAAGATGCGACAGCAGCAGACCGGCCGGGCCTGAACCGATGATTACGACTGGGACATGCATGACGATTTCCTCACAAGATCACGGTTTTTGATTCTGTTTTTGAATTGGAACAAGAACCGTTCTATTGCGGAAACAATACGCCTGTTAACGCATGTACAGAATGGACAAACCGGGATAATGATTGGACAAATCGAACATGTATTTCGTCTTGGTTATAGCTCCGAACCGATATGGATTTATCGGTTGCATCTCAAAGATAGATTCGTTTCACCTGATCTCAATCCACATCTCGCGCTTTGACAATTGCATCTTGCAAGATTTGTCGTTCATCGGGATGAATTGACCACAAGTCGCGCATGTCCTGCCCCTCTTTCGAAGCCATGAACGCATCAAAGGCCTTTCTCAGCTTCTGTCCATCTGGATGCTGGCGGGAAAAAAGGATAAATAGGTTACTGGTCGGTACAATGCCTGTTGTCGCGTAGGCCTTTGCAATATCGACACCCAGCGTCTCGGTTAGATCAAACCATCCGGGTTCTTCGTCTTCGAAAAGAATATCTGCGCGATCCGCATTGAGGAAACGCCAGGCAGACTCAGGATTGGCAACAACATCGACACCGATACCAAGTTTTTCGAACTCTTGCTTGTGCCAATAACTGGCAACCACAACAGGACGCAACCCCAGATCGGCAACGTCACCAAAATCATTGATTTCCAATCCATCTGGGAAACGGGACCGTTTATAAAAGCCCTTGTGCCTTGAAGAGGCCACCGGGAATGCAGGAATATGAAATTCTACACTTCTCTGGGATGTTTGCCACCACGGAAAGGTCGCGACATACTCTCCACGGCGTGTCAATTCCATAGCACGTGGCCATGACAGAAACTCGAACCTCACGTTCAATCCCATGGCGCTGAAAATCTTGGTAATGCGCCCCGAAATCGTGCCGAAATCCGGGCGGCTTTCTGTTACCAGCGGAGGCCATTCGGCAACAGCAAAACGCACTTCGATACCGGAGCCGAAAGCTCTTGATGCGTCTGGTTGCGCAAACGAAGACTTGACGGTTAAACAAATGACCGCAATCGACATCAAACTGACAGCGGATCGCAAAAAATATGCTGTCTGTTTTGTTCCCATCGTCCTTTGGTCTCCAGCAAGGTTAAAAGAATGACACTTTAATGCACCGAAAACAGGACTGTGTGATACAGCCAGAAATAGCAACCACTCCAAAGTTTGCTACAAAACCAATAAAAGTCCAAACTTGTACCGGGGACTTGGCAGAATTTCTTGCGTATCCCTCAATCTTTCTGAGAGATTAAAAAATTCATCCCGCGACCTGTCGATCCTTTGGCAGCACTATGCTAAGTTGTTTCTTTCGGCTCTGCACAATGACCGGAAAGTCCTTAAAACCGCGACAGAACGGGAAAATGCCTCAAAGCCGCGCCATCGCCATTTTCACAGATCTTGACGGCACATTGCTTGATCATGACACCTATAGCTGGACGGATGCGCGCCCCGCACTGGATCGGCTGAAACAGCTTTCCATCCCCCTGATCGCGGTATCTTCAAAAACACTCGCCGAACTGGAACATATCAATCAGACATCCGGTCTGTTTGACGGACTTATCGGCGAAAATGGCGGTATCGTCGCACTGGGGGGCAATGTTGAACAATATGGCCCGGCGACTGAAACGGTTGATCGCACGCGCGAAGAAATCAAATCCGCCGTGACGGTGCCAGTCGACAGTTTCCGCACCGTCAGCCCCGAAGTGATTGCCGCCGAAACCGGCTTGCCACTTGAAGATGCCATTCGCGCGGGCCAGCGCCATTGTTCGGACCCGCTGATCTGGCAGCCCGCCGCAAAAGACATCGCAGTTGCCCGCAAGATCGCCGAAAAGCATGATTTGACGCTGGTCAAAGGTGGACGGTTCCATACTTTGTGCGGCCCATCAAGCAAGGGACAAGCCATGCGGCGCATGGTCGAACGCCTGAGCGTCACCTGGCTTGAAGATGCGTCTGAAAACAAACGCCAGCAACGCTTTACGACGATTGCGCTCGGAGATTCCCCGAACGATATCCCCATGCTGGCCGAGGCAGACTATGCCGTTCAAATTCCGTCAAAGCATGGCAAACGCAATATGCCGTTGCTTGACCATCCAAACCTGCGCGTGGCACCAAAACCGGGACCGGCGGGATGGAACGAAACGGTTAACGACATTCTGGATCAGATAATAGGTCCTGACCCTAATACCAATAAAAACAGCGAGGTACTTCATGGCTGATTTCCATCAGGGTGGCCCGATTACAACCCTTCATCGCATTCTTGACCGAAACCCGGAAGAACTCGCCTATGAAATGAGCGCCTTTGCCCGCCAACGGCGCCAGACCCTTATTCTGCCCTGCCTGTATTCGGAACTTGAAACCCCGGCCATGACGACGATTGTCGAGGGCCTCAAACAGGCAACCTATATTGATCAGATTGTCGTCGGGCTTGATCGCGCCGATGCGCAGCAATACCTTCATGCCCGCGAATTTTTCAAGGACCTGCCGCAGCATGTTCGCATCCTGTGGAATGACGGCCCACGCCTGCGCAGTGTTCATGATCGTCTCGATGAAAACAACCTCGCCCGCTATGAACCTGGCAAAGGCCGCAATGTCTGGTATTGCCTTGGCTATACGCTGGCGTCTGGCCGCAGTTCGGTCATTGGTATTCATGATTGCGACATCGCGACCTATACCCCGGACCTTCCGGCCAAGCTGATGTATCCGATCGCCAACCCGGCGTTTAACTTTGCCTTTGCCAAGGGCTATTATGCACGCGTTGCCAATGGCACGCTCAAGGGTCGTGTTTGCCGCCTGTTTGTGACGCCGTTGATCCGCGCGCTCAAACAGGTCGTCGGCAAGACCGATTTCCTCAATTACCTTGATTGTTTCCGCTATGCGCTGTCCGGCGAAATGGCGATCCGCACCGATGTTGCCTATGGCCTGCGTGTGGCGTCCGACTGGGGGCTTGAGGTTTCGATGCTTTCGGAAATGTATCGCAATCACACAGTCCATCGTCTGGCCCAGGTTGATATTGCCGATATCTATGACCACAAGCACCGCGAATTCGATCCGGCGCAAAAGGATGACGGCCTGTCACGCATGGCAAGTGACATTGCCAAATCCCTGTTCCGTAAACTCGCAACCCAGGGCACTGTCTTTACCCCGGAAACCTTCCGTACGCTCAAGGCAACCTATTACCGCGTCGCACTGGATCTGATTGAACAATATCGCGCCGATGCCCTGTTTAACGGGCTGAAGATCAATCGCGACGAAGAAGAAAACTGTGTCGAGGTTCTCTCGGAAGTGATCATCAGTGCTGGTCAGCACTATCTGGAAAACCCGCTCGAAAGCCCGTTCATTCCGAGCTGGCAGCGCGTTGAAAGTGCCATGGGTGATATCTTTGAACAGCTTTCAAGTGCTGTCGAAGACGACCTCAATGACATGGAAATCGGCAAGCAATAAGCGCCCGACTTTTAAGGTACCTATTCGTCGATCGGGAATATCGCAAGGAAGACCTGAAGCACGTCTTCCTTGCCCGGCTTTTGCAGCAAAACCGGCAACAGTAAGCGGATCGCGCTCTGCCAGTCCTTCTGGAACACCTGCAAATGATGAAGCTGTGGCTCGCCCGTCATGCGCACCATCGTCATGGCCGCATGCAGGCTGGTTGAAAAATGGCTGTCGACCTCGCAGGCAAAGGCGCCGCGCCAGTCCTCCCCGGTCAGGGCCACGATATTTTCGCCCTCAAGACGTATCTGAAAATCGTCTTTTTCCGGAACGTATTCATAGATCGAAATATCTTCGATCCAGGGGCCCAGATTGCCCGGGCGAAAGTCACCACGTGTCGGCAATTGCCGCTTTGATGCATGCTTATGCCAGAAGGCCAGCAAATCATGGGCTTTCGCAGGCGCCGTTTCGTCCAATGTGTCTTGCGGGATTTCTTTTTCCTGAACAGTACTTGGAAGCAACATGTCTTGATCCCCCGTCACATCGCATGCATCGCCACGCAGGCAAAGCGTGCACCAAGGATCTGATAGACAGGTGCCTGAAAATGATCCGATGTCTGGGCCGGCAGCAGGATACGGATCCAGTATTGCCGTTCCCCGTTCGGTCCATCGACGCTGATATGGTGGAACGTGGGGCGTTTGATCTCCAACGTTTTGCGCAGCGCTGGCATCAGGCAGGTGCCGTATTTCAGATCAATGGCGCGCGGCGTCGTACCCTGAAAGCTCTCACCACTGGCTTCAACGATTGACGGCGCTGACAAGCGCACCAGAAAATCATCCTTTTCGGGTTGATACTCATAGATGCTGATATGATCCCGCCAACGGCCGAGACGCTCAGCCGTCAGGACTGAGCGTGACGGCACTTCATTCGCGTCACAGCCGCCCAGTGCTTCATACCAGGCATCAACAAGGGCACGGATATTTCCGTCAATCCCGTCAGGCAAGCTGGCCAATTCAATATCGGACGCATCAAACATCGGTTATCACACCCCCAAAAATCTCCCCAATATTCACGTGGGGACAGACTGGTGCGAAACAAGCTCTGTGGCTTAATTACAAGCGCATTACCCGCGATACAGAAAATGGGTAACAAAAACCTGCTTGATCACCTTCCCGGACCGATCCGTGGTCTGGACGGGCAACATGATGCGTAGCCATTCTTCCCAAACCGCACGCTCATACCCGACACGCTGAAAGGCCGGCTTTCCGGTATCGATGACTTCAAGAAGTGTCGGATAAACGGTTGTCCCGAAATCAAGATCAATCTGGCGCGGTGAACAGCCCGTGTAACACTCACCACTGGCCTCAATGATGTTAGGCGCATCAATGCGAATGACGAAATCACGGCTTTCCGGCAGATATTCATAAATGCAGATATCGTCGCGCCATTGCGACAAAACGTCTGCATTCAATCGCTTGCGCTCAGGCAATTGCCCATTGCGGGCCGCATCCCACCAAGTTTCTACATATGCCCGAACACGGTGGTCGGTATCATCGGGCAAGTGTGGAATCCGAACTTCCTGCGCATAAGCCATTGCGCGTCATGCCCCTGATCTCTTCAACTCTATACCACCGTATACAAGGAAAATTCGCCGTTACGCAACAGCGTATCAGCACTTCATTGTCCCTTCACAATTGAATAATTGTAAGCAGCACTGTAGCCAGCTGAACGGGGTGAACCCTAGCCTTGAAAATCACATCAAAAGCGGAAGCGGTCGACTGAGGTCCGCTAGACCGGCATAGCATCCCGATAACGCTGCAGAAGGCGGCTTTCGGTGCGGTTACGGCCGTCCATGTTCGATATCCAGACGATCTGGTACGGGGCCAGCTTCATCACACCGTTATAATCACCGACCACCTGCTGGGTGATCAAATCCTGCCAGCCTTCGGTCATGATCAGGTTGATCTTTGACAAGTCAAGGTCCTGCGGGTGCTCCGTCAGGTTGAAAACGCAGAAGATGCTTTGTTCATTCAGATGCGATTGCCGCCAGATGCCCAACAGGTTCTGGCCAAGGTTGAGGGTATATTGCGTGGCATTCGGGTGGAAGGCCGGCTGTCCCTGGCGGATCGACATCAGGGCGCGCAATTGATCAAAGGCAGAACGTGCCGGCCCTTCGCGCGTCAGCGTTTCTTCTGCATCATCAAGCTTCCAGATCTTGCGGTTCAGACGCCGTGGAATACCTGTTTCCTCATAGGCCTTCTGATCGTTCTCGGTCGCAAGAATGGTCTGGATATAGACTGCCGGAATGCCTTCAAGCGACATGGCAATCGCCTGGCTCATGACAAAGCGCTCAAGCCCCATGGTGGCTTCACCGGCGAAGTTTTCCGCCAGCATGCTAAACAGCGTGACATTAAGCTCATAAGGCTTCTGACCACCGCCCTTGAGCGCGCGATAACTGACCTGCCCGCCCATCTTGACCGCGTGATCACGCAAGCCCTCAATGTCCTCATCGGGGATCAGGTTTTCGGCCGGGCGCAGGCCGATACCATCGTGGCTGGCGGTGAAGTTAAAGAACGTACAGCCCGCAGGTGCCGGCGGCATCGCCATGATGCATTTGCGAATGAAATCACTTCGCCCGCTCAGCAACGCATGAATGATCACTGGCGGCAGCGAGAAGTTGTAAATCAGATGCGCTTCATCCTGATTGCCGAAATAGGACAGGTTTTCGAGAAGCGGCAAATTGGTCTCGGTAATGAACAGCACATCGGGATGCACAGCATTGCACGCCAGACGCATCGCCTTGATCAGTTTGTGCGTCTGATCAAGGTTGATCGAGGTCGTCCCGACTTCCTTCCAGATAAAGCCGATGGCATCAAGCCGAACCACCCGCACCCCGTGTTTGAGGTAGTTCAGCACGACCTTGAGCATTTCGAAAAACACGTCCGGATTGCCGTAATCCAGATCGACCTGATCGTAGCTGAAGGTACACCAGACCTGCTTTTCACCGTCCTTGGTCACCACGTGATTGAGCAATGCATGACTACGCGGGCGCACGACATCGGACAAATCGTCTTCAAGGCTTGCGGTCTTGATGTAATCAATCCCGGGCTTCTCGCCAGCCAGAAACTGCTGATACCAGGGATGCGAGGCAGAGATATGGTTGGCCACCAGATCGGCCATTACCGTACCGTGCTTTGCCAGATCCTCGACATCACTCCAGTCGCCCAGTTCCGGGCGCAGCATATCGAAGTCACTGACCGAAAATCCGTCATCGGATGTGAAAGGATGGAACGGCAGGATATGAATACCCGTCAGCCAGTCTTTCAGCCATTTGCGATGAAACTCGCCAAGGCTTTGCAGGCCCTTTTTGCCGTCCTGCTGGATGCTGTCGCCATAGGTAATCAGGAACGCATCGCGCTGATCCCATTTGCGCAAATATTCCTCGCAGGGTTCCGGTCCCTCGCCCTCGATCGGCAGGCCCAGAACTTCGAACACGCGACGCACCAGTTCGGCATGGTCGTGCCCGGGATACACATCCGCAAGGAGGTTGCGCATTGCGCTGGCAAACGCAATCCGTCCCGAGGTTCCGACAACACGATCCATATTGGTTCCTTCCGGGCAGGCAATTCAAATGATTACAATCATGAAATAATGAAAATGCCTCTGATGCAAGCAGGCATTTTGCAATGCCACAAAAGAGTGCAGCAATGTAAAACAAAGGCGCCCGGACCGATACCGGGCACCTTTGCGCAATTACATCAGAAAATGATTAAGGTGCTATCGTCACCTCGACCAGTGCATGGGTGCGGTTGGTGTCGATATGCTTGATGGCATCGCGAAGAATACCCGGCAGATCTTCGGGGCGTTTGGCCTTGGCGACCCATGCCCGACTGGCCTCGGCGACCTTGGTAAAATCGGGGCTGGGTTTAAGCGCTGTCAGCGGCATCTCATTGGTTTTGGTCGCAAAGCCATCCGGATACATGCCCGCCACTGACTGGCGCACCGCCCCCCATTCATTGTTGTTCAGAACAAGGATCAGGATCGGCAGCTCAAGCGCCTCGGCAATCTGATGGCAGGCCGTCGGGTTGGCAAACATATAAGACCCATCGCCCATGGTCGCGACCACCAGTTTATTCTTGTCTGCCAACTGATAGCCCATTGATGCCGGGAAGGACCAGCCAAGCCCGCCGGAATGCGGCTCCTGATACCAGCTGCTGTGCTCTGAAAGCGAAAGCGGCTCCAGCGGGCAGCCGAGTTCCGAAAATACCGTGGCAGAGCGCCCGGCTATCGCATCCGAGAGACAGCGCGAGACATAGACCTTGGTCATCGGGTCCACCGCCCCGGCATCGGCCATGGACAGGGCTTTCTTGCGATTTTCGTTATTGATCGCAGCGATCTTTTCGCGGCGATCAACACAAAGCGACTTATGGTCGGCGTGACGGCGATCCATGGCATCTGCCAGCATCATGATCACGTCACCGGTTTCACCAACAAGCGAGATATCGGCAGCAAAGTTACGGCCCGGGAAGCGGGAATAAAGCGGGTTCTGGCCGATCTGAATGACTTTGCAGTCAGGTTTCAAATCATGGATATCGGGCGACCAGGGGGCGAGGCAATCAATCACCACCACCGCATCGGCATCCTTGAGCCAGGGTGCCGGATCCATCCCTGCAAACATCGGATGTTCGGTCCCAATCGCAAGCTGGATCGCCCAGTATTGCACTACCGGCATGCCCCACTGATCAACCAGATCGCCAAAGCGCCCGAACGCCTCCGCCGTGCCAGTGCCGCGCTGGGCAATGATCACCGGGTTTTTGGCATTCGCCAGGATGTCTGCGGCCTGCTCGACCGATGCTTGCGGCGGGGCGACGGGGACCGGCTGCATGCGAAGCGGACCATCGATTTCATCCCCCGGGCAAGGCTCACACAGAACTTCGCGTGGCAGGCTGACGTAAGTCGGGCCCTTGGGCACGGACGATGCGATGGCATAGGCCCGATCAACGACATCGGGCACCTGTTCGGGGAATTTAAGCTCATACTCCCATTTCGAACTTTCGCGCACGAGGGCCGCCTGATCGCGCATTTCCTGGCCCCAGCCAATCGGCACGGTACGCGCACCCAGACGCCCCTTTTCCATCACCGGGGTTCGGCCCGACATCAGAACGACTGGCACATGTTCGGTCGCAGCATTGATTGCCCCAATCGCACAATTGGCAAGGCCGACATTGGTGTGCGCCATCACCGCCTGCGTCTTTCCGGTCGCAAGGTAATAGCCATGCGCCATACCCATCGCAGCATTTTCGTGCGGCATGATCAAAGCGTGTGGCAGGTCGATATCCTTTGCCGCGGCCTCGGCCAGACCTTCGATGATCGGCGGGAAGTCGGTCCCGGAATTGGCAAAGATATAATCAATCCCGATCGCCTTCATGCGGGCCAGAACCGCCCCGCCGGCGGTCAGGGTGATTTGACCGGAATTTTCCTGCTTGTCGCTTTTCATCAGACGCCTCTTGTTTTGCAGGAGCGTGCTGCACTTACTTTGTTCCATTTTGTTTGTTCTTTGGCGTGTCGTTTGGCAAGGCACAGCGTGCAGAGCGATGCGGCGCATCGGTCAAACGGTGTAACGCTGCGAAACACCGCCAAAAACAAACCCTTTGGGCCGGGACAGCCTTCCGCCTCGCAGCGTCAACGCCCTTGAACATAGCGCCGCTATGTTCTGCGAACCTATCCTTGCCAGACAGAAGGCTGCCTCCGGCAAAATGGTACAAAGTAAGTGCAGCACGCTCCTTTATTTCTATATTTGAAATACTATTTATAATATAGTTTATTATTGAAATCTGCTGCCCGTCAAGAAGCGGCACCAGTGTATTTTCTGTTTGCATGGGGAAAGCAATCCGATGACCAGCCAACTCAATGGTTCCGTTCTCAAGGCGTTCAAGATCCTTGATCTGTTTGCCGCCGGGCAAAACGAACTGACCGCCAAGGAAACCGCTGATGCGCTTGACATCAACATGATCACCGCCCACCGGTTTCTGCACACGCTGGTGCATGCCGGGGCCTTGCGGGTGACATCACGCGGGGTATTTCGGTTGGGATATATGTTTGCCGATCTGGGCGAACGCGTTTTGCAGGGCGACAACCTGCCCACCATCCTGCAGCCGATCCTGGATCAGCTGGCGCGCCAAACTGGTGAGGCCTGCATGGCAACCGAGTTTGATCGCGACATGGCCGTCTGCATTGCCAAGGCCCTACCCGACCGGCCGCTTTATGTCGATATCCGGATTGGCTCGCGCCTTGATGCCTTTTGCACCGCCCATGGCAAGCTGTGGCTCGCCCACATGAGCCCCGAGGGTCAGGACCGCTATTTCAAGAATGCCGAGCTGACGGGCATGACCGATCAGACAATCACCGATATCAACACCCTAAAGACTGAACTCGCCACCATCCACGAGCAGGGCTTTGCCACCAACAATGGCGAGCGCGAGCATGACATCTATGCCCTCGCCGTGCCGATCACGACCCAGCACGGCAAGATGATCTCGGCCCTTTCGGTGTTTGGCGCATCGCCGACAACCCTTGATCAGAACCGCGATCACCTGCTGGCAGCATTGCAAACCGCAGCACGTTCGGCGCAACAATCCCTTTACGGCACAGACTGATCTGCTTGCATATCAGGCAAAAGAAACCCCGGTCCAATAGCAGACCGGGGAAGTCGTGTCGTTTGGAGGTAGACGGGTGTTTTACACCCCTTGGGAGTCTCGAAAATTCAGATCGCCTTGATGGTCAGCGGACGCTCGACCTGCTTCATCAGGCGGTTGCGGATCGGGCGGCCAAACGGGGCCGCTTCGATTTCGAACTCGTCGCCGTCCTGAGTGGTGATACCATCGGCAAAGCTCAGCGTTGCGGTCCCGAAGAAATGGGCGTGCACATCGCCCGGACGGCGGAACAGGTCATATTTGAAATGGTGATATTCGAGGTTGGCGATCGAGTGCGACATGTTGTCTTCGCCGCTCAGGAACGGTTTTTCCCAGATCACCTCGCCATCGCGGTACAGGCGCGACGTGCCCTCGACATGGCTGGGCAGATCACCCAGCAGCAATTCCGGCCCCATCGAGCAATGACGCAGCTTTGAATGTGCCAGATACAGGTAGTTCTGGCGCTCCATCACATGGTCGGAAAACTCGTTGCCAATGGCAAAGCCGATGCGCACCGGTGTGCCGTCATGATCAATGATGTAAACGGCGGCAATTTCCGGTTCCTCACTGCCATCCAGCGCGAAGGACGGGCTTGGGATATCCGCCTCCGGATTGGCAACGATGGAACCATCGCCCTTATAGAACCATTCCGGCTGCACGCCGTGTTCGCCCGCCTTGGGCTTGCCGCCCTCAACTCCCATACGGAACATCTTCATTGAGTCCGTTTCGTTGGCATCCTTGTTATCGGCCTTGTGCATGTTTGCGCGTGCCGAGGCCGAACCAAGATGAGTAAGGCCCGTGCCGGTCACCAGAAAATGCGCCGGATCGGCATGGGTGATCGGTGGCAACAGACGACCGTCGCGCGCGACCTCGTTATAATCGACCGTGATGTCGCCCATGCGCACCTTGGCCTTTTCGATCATCGTCATGCCCTTGGCGAGTGCGATGGTCGCAAGTTCGCGGGTGGTGGAAACGCCCTTGAGAGGGATCAGGGTGTTTTCGTCTTCGACCACGGCAACATGCTGCGCGCCGGCGGTGTCCTTGAATTGAACCAGTCTCATAAATTCTGTCCTGAACGGTCTTGGTTATCAGTGTAAATCAGGGTGTCGGCAACGGGGATCAGACCCAGCCGCCATCAACGATAAAGTTCTGGGCGGTAACCATGCGGGCTTCATCAGAAATCAGGAAAAGCGCCATGCGGGCGATATCACCCGGCATCACCTTGTTTTTCAGGCACTGGCGCTCATCGATTTCACGTTCAGCGGCCTCATCGACCCAAAGGTCAAGCTGGCGCTGTGTCATGACCCAACCCGGCACAAGGGTATTGACCCGGATATGATCCTTACCAAGGTCACGCGCCATGCCGCGCGTCAGACCATGGGTTGCGGCCTTTGCCGTGGTGTAGCCGGGCATGCCGCCCTGCCCCATCATCCAGCTGACAGAGCCGAAATTGATAATCGCGCCGCCACCGGCCTTTTGCATCATCGGTGCCACCGCCTGGATGGAGAAGAAGGACGGACGGATATTGATCGCCTGACGTTCATCCCAGTATTCCGGTGTCACATCCTGCCATTTATGACGGGTGTCATTGGCTGCATTGTTCAAAAGGCCCGTGATCGGACCGTTGATTTCAGCGGCCTTGGCGACCGCTGCCTGCAGGGCAGCGATATCGGTCAGATCGCATTTGATAAAGACCGGCGCATTGCGCGCATCCTTGGAAAGCTTTTCAACAAGGGCATTACCGGCATCTTCCATGATATCGACAAAGGCGACTTTTGCGCCCTGTTCGACGAAGGCGGTCACAAGCGCCTCGCCAATGCCTGATGCGCCACCGGTGATGAATACCGATTTGTCTTCAAGGCTTGTGTAGTGTGTCGGCATGCGATCAGACATGATCGTTTCATCTCCCGTCATGTGTTTTTTCTGCTGTCAGGCGCACGGCACATCCGTGACCGCCATCATGATTTCAACCCAAAATTGACAGAAAGTACATCCATCGCAAACGTTGCAGCGCAACAGAACAAGCTATTTGGGACTTGTTGCTTCCTACGCCTGCCCTTGCGATCCGGACCAGCTTAACGATCCGGGCGTGTGACCTTACACGGCGTCATGATGTTTCCTCCTGATAATCTTGTTGTTTTTATTCTTCATACAATAACATTAATGATCAGGATGTCCGGAGCTGTCAAGCGTCAAACATGAAGTCTTTTCTTTCGATTACACGAAAGCTAGTTTATAAGTTGATGAAATACGCAATTACCTTGGCGTTGCACTTCACCGCATCGTCGGCCCATACTGGCCCCCTTCCAAATATAGGCCTTGTCGCACAATTCCCTGGCGGTGCCAGATAAGTTGCCCTGCGCATTAATTCATATTATATGAATAATAACAAAGCGGGCCTTTCGCCTTTTGCTTTCCAATCAGGGCCACGCCGGAGGAAATATATGCCGTCCACCATGTCGAGAACTTATGCCAAACGCAGCCTGCACAGCATTGTTGCGCACGACCTTGGCGCACGCATTGTGTCTGGCAAGCTGGTGCCAGGCGATGTCCTGCCGACAGAGGCGGCATTAAGTGAATCACTTGATGTCTCGCGCACAGCCTTGCGTGAAGCGATCAAGATCCTGTCGGCCAAGGGGCTGATTGAATCGCGCCCGAAAACAGGCACCCGTGTCAAGCCGCGTTCAAGCTGGAACCTGCTCGATCCTGATGTCCTGTCCTGGCACTTCCCGGATCCGGACCCGGCATTCCTCTATGCCCTGTTTGAAACCCGCCTGATCATTGAACCCAATACCGCCGCCATGGCTGCTGTGCGTGCCACCAAGGAGGAGATCAAGGCGATCTCGGATGCCTATGACGCCATGGAAAGTGCAGAGCGCGGGACAGAGGCGGTCTACATCACCGACCTTGAGTTTCATCAGGCGATCCTGAATGCATCGGCCAACGATTTCATGAAGTCGTTCGGCATGCTGATTGAAACCGCCCTGATCGGATCATTCCGCCTGTCATCGGGTGGCCCGGCCGCACATGTGCAGTCTCTGCCCGATCACCAGGCCGTCTATGCCGCGATCAGCCACCGCGACCCTGAAGCAGCGCGTACCACCATGCACAAGCTGCTTCGCCGGACCATGCGTCAGCTGCGTCAACAGCTGGGCATGTCGGTCGAGCATGACTGGGATCAGATCGGCCTGTAATTGCAAATACGGGTGCAGTTGATACAATCACGGCACCCATTCCTCATACAAATTGAATTTACCTCCAAGACGCCCACTAGCGCATCTGGCGCGAACATCGCTTATTATTCACCAAAAATGAATAATGTGTCCGATTGACCAATTTTATTGTCAAAACTTCAGGCCGGCTCTGGCGCCTGATGGCACGATTAAAACCGACCCTGTCCGGGAACAGCAAAAACGCCCTGCTTTTTCAAGCTGGGCGTTTTGACTTGAGGCATTTTGATCGGCGGATGCGTTATGTCGCCACCTTTATGTCGCCCCGGCCCGCATGCCCGAGAAGGATCGGGTGATCAGCCGTTGCAGGACGATGAAGCCAAAGAGCAACGCACCGATCATGATCTTGGTCCACCAGCTGTTGAGCGATCCGTCAAAGGCGATCAATGTCTGGATCACGCCCATGATGATCCCGCCAAAGAACGTGCCCAAGACAAAGCCCATCCCGCCGGTCAGAAGCGTGCCCCCAATCACCACCGCAGCAATGGCGTCAAGCTCTACCCCGACCGCGGCCAGCGGATAGGCCGATGCGGTATAAAAGGCAAACACCACACCCGACAGCGCACTGAAAAAGCCCGACAGGGTATAAACCCGGATGATCGTGCTATGCACCGGAATGCCCAGCAATTCAGCCGAATGACGATCCCCGCCAATGGCATAAACGTTCCGCCCAAAGCGGGTGTAATGAGCAATCACCACCCCGCCGATCACGGTCGCCAGCATCAAGAGTGCGGATGCAGTCAACCAGCCCCGTCCGGGCAACGGCACCTTGAAGCCGCTAAAGGCGGCAACAAACGGATGATCGATCGGAACAGAGTCCAGATTGATCAAGAAGCATATGCCGCGCAGGAAAAACATCCCGGCAAGCGTGATGATAAAGGGCTGAATATCGAACTTGGCGATGATCACGCCCATGAAGGCCCCGAAGGCCGATCCGACAATCAGGGAAATCAGAGCCGCCAACACCGGATGCATGCCAAAGCCGGTGACAAGCTCAGCCATCAGCACCCCGATAAAGGCAATCATCGAGCCGACCGAAAGATCAATCCCGCCAGAAAGAATGACAAAGGTCATGCCAACGGCCGTTATGATCAAAAAGGCATTGTCGGTCAGAAGCGCACCGAGAACATAGGTATCGGAAAAGGCGCGATGTTCAAAAATCCCATAACCATACAGCAGTACGAGAACCGCAAGCGTGGCAAGGATCGGATAAAAGCGTTCATTGATTTTCATCGGATTTCCCCCGCTTCAAACGTTCCACCGCCTGCCCGACCAGTTCGCGGGATTTTGGTGCCTGCACCAGAAGAACAATCATCACGACAGCCGCCTTGACGATCAGGGTGTATTGCGACGGAAGCCCCGAAAGCAAAATACCCGTCGTCAGCGCCTGAATGATCAGAACGCCAATCACGGTCATCCCGATAAAGAACCGCCCGCCCATCAGCGACGCACCGCCAATCACCACTGCCAGAATGGCATCAAGTTCAAGCCACAAACCGGCATTGTTGGCGTCCGCCCCACGGATGTCGGCGGCAATAATAATTGCGGCAAAGGCGGAACACAGACCCGATGCGGCATAGGCCATCAGCTTGATCCCACGTGCATCAATGCCGGCCACCCGGCTGGCGCGCGCATTGCCGCCAACCGATTCAACAAACAGACCCAAGGCGGTGCGACGCATGATGAAATAGATCGCGGCAATAACGGCGGCCGCAATGATCACCCGCCAGGGAATACCCATCAAATAGCCACTGCCAATCGCCTCAAAAAACTCCCCGTGGAAGGTCACGATCTGCCCGCCGGTGATCATCTGGGCAATACCGCGCCCGGCCACCATCAGGATCAGGGTGGCAATAATCGGCTGAATATCAAGAAAGGCAACAAGCACGCCATTCCACAAACCGCACAACACCCCGGCACCAAGGGCAGCCAGGATAATCACCGCCGGATGCAGGTCGGTATCGCGGATCAAAACCGCCATCACCGCACCCGATATAGCAATGATCGAACCGACCGAAAGATCAATCCCCCGCGTACCGATTACGATTGCCATTCCGACCGCAACAAGGGCCGTGGACGCCCCGCGATGCACCACATCGACCAGCGACCCATACAGATGCCCGTCAACAATACGGATGTTAAAGAAGTCGGGTGAAATCACCCCGATCCCCAGCACGATCAAAATCAGTGCCGCGACCGGACCAAACCACGGTCGACTTATCAAAGAAGATGCAGACATGGTGCTGCTTTCCCGTAATTTCTTTTTGTCTTGCAAACTGGTCATCGCGCGATCGCCGCGATGATGTTGTCTTGCGTGATCTCGGCACCGACAAGCTCGGAAACCTTTTCGCGATCACGCATCACCGCAACCCGGTCGGCAAAGGCGACAATTTCCTCAAGCTCGCTTGATGCCACGAGCAACGCCAGCCCCTCGTCACAGAGCTCCTTGATCAGCTTGATGATGTCGGCATGCGCGCCAACATCAATACCGCGCGTCGGTTCATCAAGGATCAGCAGGATCGGCTTGGACACCAGCCAGCGGGCCAGAATGACTTTCTGCTGATTACCGCCACTAAGTTGCCCGACGGGCTTTTCACTGTCAGGTGTGGCAATGCCGAGCGCCTTGATCATGTCATCGGCAAATTGCTGTTGCTCGGCACGCGGGATCGGGCGCAACCAGCCCCGTCGCCCCTGAAGGGCCAGCACGATGTTTTCCCGCACACTCAGTTCGGCAACAATGCCGTCCTGCTTGCGATCTTCCGGGCAAAGCCCGAAGCCCGACCGGATCGCATGACGCGGGGAGCGCAGCATGACCGGCTCGCCATCCAAAAACACTAGCCCGCTATCGGCACGCTGCGTACCAAAAACCAGTTCGGAAAGTTCCGTTCGACCGGATCCCAGAAGCCCGGCCAGACCGACAATCTCGCCAGCCTTGAGATCAAGTGATACCGGTTCCAGCACACGTTTCTTGCCAAGGTTCTTGATCTGGATTTGACGTGCGGGGCCGTTATAGCTGCCCTCATCCTGATGACGGTGGGCACTGACTTCAGCAAGTTCACGGCCCAGCATGTGATTGATCAGATCAATCTGGGCGAGTTCCCTGGTGACAAAGGTCCCCACCAGTCTCCCGTTGCGCAGCACCGTGATCCGGTCCGTCACGGCATAGACCTGATCAAGGAAGTGGGTGACAAAGACAATCCCCAGCCCCTTGTCGCGCAATTCGCGCATGATGCGAAACAGTGTCTGGATTTCCTCGCCATCCAGGGACGCTGTCGGCTCATCAAGAATGAGCACCTTGGCATCCAGCGCAACCGCCCGCGCAATTGCCACAAGCTGCTGTATGGCCACCGAATAGGACCCCAGTGGTCTATTGACATCAATATCAAGGCCAAGGGTATCGAGTGCGGCCTTGGCATCAGCCTCGGTCTTTTTCCACGAAATCAGGCCGAATTTCCGGGTCTGGCGTTCCAGCATGAGGTTCTCGGCCACCGACAATGTCGGCACCAGATTGACTTCCTGATAAACCGTCGAAATCCCCAACCCCTGCGCATCGCCGGGATGCTGCGGATGGATTTCCTGCCCATCAAGCAGGACAGCACCGGCATCGCGGGGATGCACGCCGGTAATTACCTTGATCAGGGTCGATTTCCCGGCCCCGTTTTCGCCCAGAAGGGCGTGGATTTCTCCGGCTTCAAGGTCGAAATCAACATCCTCCAGCGCCTTGACGCCGGGAAAGAACTTCCCCGCACCGCGCACTGAAAGCACTGCGTTAGACATAACCTGCCCCTCTCCCTGTCTTCTTCTGAAATCTTTTGTCGCGGATACAACCGGACGCACCCCGGCAATCGCCGGAGCACGTCCAATGCTTTGAAAACACGCCTGTTGCTTCCGTCGGCGTAACCGACCGAAACACTCAGAGGTTATTTGCTGCGCATTTTGTATTCTTCCGCGGCAGTATCCGGCAGATAGAGCGGGCCATTTGCCTTGATCCATTTCGGCACTTCCTCGCCATTCATCGACGCCTTGATCGCATCAAAGGACGGTGCGCCAAGATGCGGGTTCAGCTCAATGGTGGCGTTGGTGTCGCCATCGGCCATTGCCTTGAAGATATCAGGCACCGCGTCGATCGAGACGATCAGCATGTCTTCACCCGGATTCAGACCGGCTTCCTTGATCGCCTGCACGGCACCAAGCGCCATGTCATCATTATGCGCATAAACCGCACAGATGTTGGCGCCACCGTTTTCAGCTTTCAGGAAGCTTTCCATGACTTCCTTGCCGCCCGAACGGGTGAAGTCACCAGACTGCGACCGGATGATATTGATGCCCGGGAAGTTTGAAACAACCGATTCAAAGCCTTCCTTGCGGTCGTTTGCCGCCGACGAACCAACGGTTCCCTGCAGCTCGACCACATCACAAACACCATTGGTTTCCGATGCCAGCCATGCAGCAGCCAGGGCACCTTCAACCACGAAGTCCGATGCCACCTTGGTCAGATAAAGGTCATCACTGGCATCAACGCCACGGTCGACAAGAACAACCGGGATACCGGCATCCTTGGCTTCTTTCAGAACCTGATCCCAGCCGGTTTCAACCACCGGGGCCAGAAGGATGCCATCAACGCCCTGCGCAATGAAGGAACGCACAGCCTTGATCTGGTTTTCCTGTTTCTGCTGTGCATCGGAGAACTTCAGATCAATACCGCGACGTTCGGCTTCGGCCTTGATCGACGCGGTTTCAGATGTCCGCCAGCCACTTTCCGACCCGATCTGCGAGAACCCGATCATCATTTCGGCCTGTGCGGCAACCGAAAGACCAAGCGCAACACCCAGCGCTGCAGTTGAGACTGCGAGCTTTTTAAAACTTACCACGATTTCCTCCCTAAGTGTGGTTTCTTGCTTAAAAGCCATATAGTATTACAATATGATTTGTTGGCTCTCAACCATATAGTGCATCATCCTTTCGGGTGATTGCGCCCAACGATCAAAAACGGCTTGTAAACATAGAAAAATCAACGTGCGGGAAGGCAATCAATGTCCAAGACCACCCCAACACCCCAAATGGCAGAAACCAGTACTGACACAGCCGAAACGGGTACAAATGCCCCTCGCGCGAGCATCTCAAGCCCGCAGATTCGCGTCTTGGTTTCTGCGCTTGGCGCGCGTCTTTGCGGGGTCTATCTGCGCGATCCCGAAACCGGGAAAGAGATCAATATCCTGGTCAACCTGATCGATGATGCTGCCTACCTTGCGCAAGACAGCTATATCGGCGCGATCTGTGGACGCTATGCCAACCGCATCGAAGGATCGCAATATCGCGATGAAAACGGCAAGCTCATCAAGCTTGCTGCGAACGAAGGCGAAAACCACCTGCATGGCGGGCCGGATGGCTTTGACCGCCGGATTTGGACGATCACGGCACAAACCGAAACCAGTGTTACGTTTGAGCTAACCTCACCTGACGGGGATCAGGGATATCCGGGCACATTGAAAGCACAGGCAACCTATTCACTGATCGCCGATAATCGCCTTCGGCTTGAAATCACCGCCACCTGCGATCAGCCCTGCCCGGTCAACATGACCAGCCACGCCTATTGGAACTTGTCTGGAAAATTCGGCGAAACCGCTGCCGACCACGTCTTACAAATCAACGCCGATCAATGGCTTCCGGTCGATGACAAACTCATCCCCAACGGCCCGCCACGTGATGGTGCCGGTACCGGATATGACTTCCGAAACCCCGCCAAAATTGCTGACATGCTGCCAAACGCCGACCAAGGCTTTGATCACAATTTCTGCCTGACCGGCAATCGCGGAACACTGCGCCAAATCGCCACCTTGTCAGCCCCCACAAGCAACCGCGCCATCAAACTCTTCTCGACCGAAACCGGCCTGCAATTCTATCTCGCACAACATTTCACGAACGAGATGAGAACCGAAACCGGCACAGCCCTCAACAAAACCGCCGGCATCGCCCTGGAACCACAAACCTACCCCAACAGCCCCAACCGCCCGGACTTTCCAAGCCCTTGGCTCACCCCCGGTGAAACCTATCGTCATGTGATTGAGTGGGAGGTCGAATAGAGAATTTCTCTGTTTATGGTTCGTTTATTGAGTTTACAGCCTCAACCAAGGCGTCGAAGTGAACCTTATCCTGCTTCTCGATAGAAGACATGATGATGTGGATTACTGAAACAGCTTCATTCTTGTCTGGAACTGGAGCTGCAGTACTGCGCTTGATTGAATGAGAGTAGAAGTGAGAGAATTTTCTGACCCGTTCAGCTTCGACCTTATCTTCAATCAACTGGCCAACATGCTGGTCAATTTTACTAATCGAGACGTACTTAAAAACAAAATATCTTTCGAGAAAACGTCGGCACATATTCCCGATATTAAAAAGCACGACTATGTCGTCTTCAGGTTTTTGTAGGAAATTGTGCAAACACATGAACATAAAAAGATACTCTGAGCGAAACTGAGTAAACGCCTTAGGACACTCAACAATTGAAGAGGAGACACGGTCATCGGTATCCTGTCGCTGAATATAATAGGCAGAACTAAAACCCGTCTTTGGCCCCCCAGACATCCACTCCCAAACGAGATGAAAAAACTCGTAATTATGAGTTGAGACAAACAGCTGCTCGACGAGAACATTGTGCTTTTGCCCTTTCGCCGCATGCTCATCAAAGCTGTAAAACGTACTCTTAATCAATGAGTTAACATGCAACAGATGATTAGAGTCTAAACTCGAAATTGGATCATCAATATAGACAACCAAGTTCGAAAAATCGTCGGCTTCTCTGTACAGAGTGACTATAAAATAACAGAATGAAATTGCGGTTTTTTCTCCCTCACTTAGATTTTTTGCGACTTTTCCACGGCGAACAATTTCAAACTCGTCGCTCTTGTTGACCTCGATCTGCAAGTCCCTCTTACCGAAGTAACTGACGAGCAACTCGTTTAGCTTTTCGGCTCCCTTGTGGGCTTTAGATAGCTGTGCTCGGTCCGCTTCGATGTTAGCAGTTAGCTCTTTCAACTCCTTTTTTGCCTGCGCCTCTTCATCCCGCAAAGCATCAACAGAAGATAGAATCGCCACACGATCCACTTTACGCATGGCATCGCAAGCATAGTGATGGAGTAACTTCTCCACTGCTTCCGTTTTCAATTTTTCGAAGTTTTGAGACCTATCATTGTGCCGTTCAACAAGCTCGTTCAGTTTATTTATTGCTAAATCAAGCTCTGCTTCATCAAATACGTTGTCTGGCACTTCAACATTGCGAAACGGGTTCGAAATCTTTTCTTCAATCGCGGCATGAAGCGCCCCCAAGAAGTTGTTGTAAGCATCCTTCTTGCTTTTGAGAGTCTGAACAATCTCTGCCCAATTCTCATGTAACTCGGGGAAGAAGGCTGACTTCACATAATGAGCGCCGTCAATCTCGCAAAGCTGCCCTTTGACACTTTTTTGCAAATCAAGGAGTTCCTCCTTGTATAAGCTGTAGGAATCAGAGAAATGCGCCTGCAACTCTGAAATCCGCTCGTGGTTCAAAGACGATAGACAAAATTGGCAATGTTCGAGACCTTTGTGGAGACCGAGGCCTCTCTCGACCCACTCAGAAACTTCCGGCTGGGCAACTAAAGATTCGACGACAACAACTTCAGTCAAATTTTTAGAAAGACACTTTGAAACTTCTTGCTGGGTCGTATCTAAACTTGAGACCCTAAACTTTATTTTGCGCAGCTCCTCCCGACCTTCACTTGAGTTTGCACGCTCTCGCTCCACGGCAAATTCTTCATCACTTAGTGGTGCTGGTATTTCAGCTCCCCATGAAGCAAAAACCGGCCTCAACCTGGTTTTATTAAACCGAGCAATCCTTAATTCTCTGGCAATTTGGTTCCCACACTCGGTCTCGGCCCTGTTAAGTTTGTTTGTGAGAGCATCAGCTGATTCCGCAGCCTTTGTAGCCTTATCTACCAATTCTGCGCTTCGAACTTCTGACTTTTTAAGTCGATCACGCACTTCTATATTTTCTTCGCCAAGCAATAAAATGGGTTGAACAGAATTCCCCGTTTCCCAACGAAAATTTGCTAATTTGAAGTCATCATTAAACACCCGAACTTTTGCTGATGATGTCTGACCGACAGTATGCTCAGCACCAGCGTGATCGACAAAGGTGTAACTTCCGTCAGCATAATCTTTGTGCCTTTCATCTAGCTCAACGCAGCGAAATATTCTTGAAAGGGTTGTTTTTCCAGAATAATTCCAGCCAAAAATCAAGTTGAACTTCTGAAAGTCAGGAAGGTCTGCACCATTGAAATCAGCATAGACGCCGAAGTTTTTTATCTTGTTTATCTTTCTGAACATACTCACTCGCGCTAACTAAGTAAGGTAAATCAACCCTACATTACTTGCGCACAGATTGCAGCACATGCTCACATCTCTCTTAAGGGTAGTTCATAACCAACGACTAACAGCCACATACAGCCCCATCCGCCCTCGGATCAGAGGCGCCTTCCATCACGCCATCCTTGCGCAGACGAATTCCGCCCGCATGACCCATCATGTCTTCATAGGGTCCAACAAGCTCAACCGTATGACCAGCGGACTTCAATTGTTCGATCAGAGCCGGATCAAAGCGGTTTTCGAGTTTCAGGGTTGTGGTGTCATCGCCCCAGGTTTTGCCAAGTAACCAGCGCGGGGCGCTCACCGCCTCCTGCAGGTCCTGCCCGAACATCACATTGCGGGTAAAGATCGCCGACTGGGTTTGCGGCTGCCCCTCGCCGCCCATGGTGCCATAGGTCAGCACCGATCCGTCATTGAGCTTCGCCAAAGCCGGGTTCAGGGTATGGAATGGCAGGCGTCCCGGTCCGAGTTGGTTTGGGCCGTCATGCAGCGTGAAGCTCGATCCGCGGTTTTGCCACAGAACGCCGGTTTCGGGCACCACGACGCCGGAACCGAATTCCCAGAAGATGCTTTGGATATAACTCACGGCAACGCCATTGGCATCAACCGCGCCCATCCAGATCGTATCGCCCGTCTTGGCAACATGCGGCCAAGGCAGTGCTGTTTTCATATCAATTTTGGCAGCCTCAGCAGCCAGCATTTCATCAGCCAGCAACGCCATCGGATCGATGCTCATGCGGTCCGGATCGCCGATATGGGCGTCGCGTTTAAGGAAGGCACGTTTGGTGGCCTCGACCAGGCCATGGATATGATCAAACCCGTCACGCTGTGCGGTACCCAAGCCCAGACGATCATAAAGACCCAAGATCATCAGCGATGCGGCGCCCTGGGTCGGCGGGACCATGTTAAACACTGTACCGCTTGAAAGTTTGACCGACAGCGGAGCCACGATTTTGGCGTGATAGCCTTCCAGATCGGCACGGCGGATCGGACTGCCGGCGGCCTCAAGCCCCAGCGCATTGCTGCGCGCAATATCACCGCGATAAAAATCATCGAACCCGACGCGGCCAAGATGCTCCAGCGTCGCGCCAAGACCCGGTTGGCGTAGCACATCGCCGATGGCCGGCAGGCCGTTTGCGGCATAGGTCTCGACAAAACCCGTGGAGTTTTCAAGCTCCGGCATTTTGGATCGCGTCAGTTCAGATTGTGATTTTGTGATCGGCACACCGGTTTTGGCGTGATGCACAGCATCGACCATCAGGCGACTGTGTGGTATCTTGCCGCCAAGCGAGCTTGCAACCTCCGCCGCCTTGATCCAGCCGCCGATGGCACCCGCCACGGTCAGGGCCGCCAACGGACCCCGGGCCGGGATCGTGGCATGCCCCTGTTCGCGGTAGAAATCTGGTGTCGCAAGCGCGGCCGCCCCGCCGCATGCCCGGATGGCAACCGGATCCTTGCCCGGCTCGGCAATCAGCCAGAAGCCATCCCCGCCAATCGCATTCATATGCGGATAGACAACCGCGATGGTCGCGGCAGCAGCAATCATCGCCTCGACCGCGTTGCCGCCTTCGCGCAGGATGTCACGCCCGGCCTCTGCGGCCAGATGATGCGGGGCTGTCATCATGCCCCCGAGTGCGGTTCTTGAACGTAACATTGTGCGTTGGCCTCCCTGCCATGACGGATCGCGGTTTGTTCATAACGCTGTTTTGCAGCTTCGCGGAAGACTTTTCACATCGTAGAAAGCGGCCGACCAACCAGCGTAGCGGTTCGGTCCTGCGCCTTGATAAGCCGCGTTCCGCCAACCAGATAAAGGTATGTGGCGCACCAAACCGATATCCTCAGATAATCAGATCACCACTGTTGGATATTAGGCCTTTACTGGTGTATATGTCGCGCACGGAAACGTAAGGGCATAGCCCTCCAGGAGAACCTCGCAAGAAGGGTCGGATTACCAGATGATTGAGCATCGCCAGTCGTTTGCACTACCACGTGACACATCGGACGCTGTCGGCATTGCCCAGCAACTTTGTCAGGCACTGGAAGACGACATCGTCAGCGGCGCCTTGCCGCCCGGCAAACGCCTTGAAGAGCCGCTTCTGGCCAAACGTTTTGGCGTATCGCGAACGCCTGTGCGTGAAGCATTGCAAATGCTGACTGCGACCGAGCTTGCCGAAAAAATCCCGAACAAGGGTGTTTATGTTTCCATCGCCACGCCCGAACGCCTGACCGCGATGTTTGAAAGCATGGCAGAACTTGAAGGCATGTGCGGCCGCCTTGCAGCCCAGCGCATGACAAGCGGGGAGCGCTATAACCTTGAGCGCATCCACAACGAGCTTTCCGAAACCGTGCGCTTGGGAAATTCCGAAGGCTACGAGGCGCTTAACCGGTCCTTCCACAATGCGATTTACCGTGGCACCCATAATGACGTTCTGGTCGATGTCACGCTTTCGGTCCGTCGCCGTGTGGCACCATTCGGCCGGGTACAGTTCCAAAGCCTTTCACGGCTGGCAACGTCCCACGCTGAGCATCAGGGCATTGTTGATGCCATCCTTCGCGGGGATATCAAGGCAACCGAAGAACTGCTCTATGCCCATATCATGGCCGTGCATGACCTCAGCCAGGAATATCTCGACAGCCTGCGCGACGCTGCCCCGCAGAGCGACCTTGCCTCCGTGACATAAGGCAGATTGCGTCGGCTTATTGCGTCGGCGCGGGCTTTCGCAGCTCCCGCCGAAACGCGCCGGGCCCTTCGCCATATTGTGTCTTGAAACGCCGGGAAAACGCCGGCATTGATTGATAGCCGCACCGCGAGGCAATCTCATCCATCGACAGGTTGGTATCGCGCAAAAGCGCCTTGGCCCGACGCATGCGCCAGTTTTGCAGATATTGCATTGGCGCGATCCCAACGCATTCACCAAACCGCACGACAAAACGCGTCCGTGACATGCCGGCCTGCTTTGCCAAGCGCTCCGACGTCCAGTCATGATCAGGCCGGGCGTGGATAGCGGATAATGCACGCGCAATCTTGATATCTGCCAATCCGGCAAGGAAGCCTTGCGGCATATCGGAACGCTGCAATTGCGCTGCCATAAGCGTGATAACAAGCACCTCCATCAGACGCGCCAGTGCTCCCTGCCATCCGGGCTCTGCGTTCTGTGCAAGTGCTCTGATCATCGCAACGATGGAGGATTGCGCCGCTGCTGCGGAATCATCGGCGTGCAGGATCACGTGATCATCAATCAAGCCAAATCCCGGATGGCGTTCATCCTCGTCAAACGCACAAAACCCGCACAATAAGCGCACATCACACCCTTCGTTCGGTTGGTTGCGCAACATCCCCGCCACCGGATCGAAACCGACCGCCATGGCATCCGACAGTGCGACGACCTTGCGACCCGGCGCATCACACAGAATATGCCCGCGGCCATTTGGCACCAGCACAAGATCGCCTTCGTGAAGATCAATGACCGGTCCATCTTCGGACAGCATGAGCTTGCAGCCCCCTGCCAGAACCAGATGAAACCGGATGCGTGCCCCTTCAGTTGGAACTAGAACACTAAACGCACCGGCAAGCTCCGCAGTGAAATAAAGATCACTGCGCAAACGCAAACCGGCGCAAACGTCACTTAATACATCTTGCTGCATCGTCTCCGCCAAGGATTTTGGAACGATCTGATAAATTATTGGCAGCTTAGCGCAAAGACACAGGACCGGGAATGCTCAATGATCCGTAAAGCGTATCACCAGATGGACAACCAAAATCATGAGCCTAGAAAACCTCACCGCCCTGATCGGTTTTGCCTTTGTCATGTCCGTTACACCCGGTCCGGGCAATTTCCTGCTGCTGGCATCCGGTGCGAATTTCGGCATCGCACGCACCATCCCGCTGATCCTTGGCATCAGCAGCGGCTTTCTTTCGATGGTATTCCTGATTGGTTTGGGATTGGGCGAGGTTTTGGAGCGTTTCCCCATGGCACAGGACGTTCTGCGCCTTATCTGCTTTGCCTATATCCTGTGGCTCGCTTACAAGATATCGCAAATCCGATCCCTTGATGGCACCGATCCAAAAACATCAAAACCCATCGGGTTTGTTCAGGCCGCAATGTTGCAGCTCCTGAACCCGAAGGCATGGACCGTCGCCCTGATCGTGACGGTCACCTACACAGCGCCCGACGCAGGCATTCGGGGGCTTTTAACGATGATTGCCGTCTTTGCCCTGGTCAATATCCCGTCCATATCGAGCTGGGCAATGTTTGGCGCCACCATGCGATACTTCATCAGCCAGGGCAACAGAGCCCGTATCTTCAACATCATCATGGCTGTGCTTCTGGTCGCATCGATGGCGCCGATGTTACTGCCCCTCTAGGACACTCTCAGGCTTACCGCTGAGCTAGAAGCCGATCGAGCGACAGCTTTCCGCCCCCGGCAAAGACCATGGCAGTCAGAAGTGCGATCCAAAGCAAACGATGATCTATAAGCTCTGTCGGAAGGCCGTTGGCAAGCATGCCAAGGGCTGTACCATGAAACGCCACATCGACGATGGTTTGCACAACGACAAAGCCGATCATGCCAAGGGCAGCAAGGCGGGTAAACAGGCCCGCGACAATCAGGATCGGCAAAAAGAACTCTCCAATGGTTCCGGCCCAGACAATCATATGCCACGGGAAGAACGGAATGGCGGAGGTATCATAAAGATACTGCTCGGCAATCGGTGGCAGGATCTGTGCAAAGGCCCCGGCACTCAGACCGAAACCATCAATCTTGGTCAGCGCACTGTTGAAATAATAAGGCAGCAGCAGAAGCACAAAAAGCCCCCGGCTGGCAATCCCGACAACATCACGCCCCCCAAGGGAGTCCAGTTTCATCTCAAGACGGGCAAAGCCGCCCATTACGTTCTGTAGATTATTCGTCATCATGCCCGTTTCCTCTCGGGGTATTCAGGCGGGCGTCGAATGCGCCCGTTGTTAAAAATTCGGCAAAGCTCGCAATGACATCAAAATCCGGATCGGCCTGAAGCGCCTCGGCGCACGCGCCACCAAGGCTCAGACCGCCTCGCGTCAGTGCAGCAAAGAACACCGCTTGCCCCGCGCTTAGAAGACGCATTTCGACCTGCATGTAAGGCCGGGTAACTAGGACGGTTTCCGCGCGTTGCACGATGCTGGCTTTCCCACCCTGCGCGCCCTCGACAGGGTTTTGCACATTCCAGATGGAAAAGACCGGATAGCTTGACGAAATGACCTGACAGGCCGGATGGACCTGCAGCTTCATGGCTTCAAGCTGGTCTTCAAGCCCGGCCAAGTCATCGGCCATCAAAGGCTTGGCGTCAGCTGATGTACTGACCTCAAGCCGGGCCCGTTCAAGCCGGGCAATATCAGGCAGATATGGCAAGCTTTCACGCACCGGATGATTTGCTAGAAATTCGGCAAAGCCCGCCCCGTAAAGGGCAAGCGATCCGGCACGCGTGGTTTCCGATTGAACAAAGCCCTGTGCAAGGCGATCAAAAAAGCCGTCACCGACCAGCTTGTGCACCGTCGGATAAGCAGCCCCCAACGCGTCATAAAGTCCGCGATGGACGTTGTTGCGGTAAATCCTGAACCGATGCGCATAGCCTTCTGCGACACTGCTCGGCGCTGCATCAGGCTCGGATGCGTTCAGCGCATCGGTAAAGCCGTCATAAAATGCCTTGAGTGCCGTCATGACGCGACCTCAAACTTATCCGCCACGGCATAATCAAGATGACGATCGGCAAGGGCTGCTTCACGCGCCAGCACATCCCAGCCGGGCACATCATTATCCCACTCAATCAGGGTCGGCTTGCGCCCGATGCGCGCCATCAGACGGTCAAACAGATCCCAAACCGGATCGGCCACCGGGCGTGAATGGGTATCGATCAGAACATTGTCTTCGGGATTAAAATCTTCCTCATGCCCGGCCAGATGAATTTCACCAACCAGGTCGCCTGGCACCGCATCAATGAATGCATTGGCATCAAAGCCCAGATTATGCGCCGATATGTAAACATTGTTTACATCGATCAACAAACCACAACCGCTGCGCTCTGCCGCTTCACTGATGAATTCAAGCTCGGGGATCGAGTTTTGCGGCAGCGGCACATAGGAGGTCGGGTTTTCAATCAGAATCCGAAGTCCGATATAGTCCTGTACCGTATTGATCGCATCGACCAGCTGCGCCAGTGAAGTGTGCGTCATCGGTGTTGGCAAAAGATCCGCCATATAAAGCCCC
Organism: Thalassospira sp. HJ; assembly: GCF_000948415.1. Lineage (GTDB taxonomy): Bacteria > Pseudomonadota > Alphaproteobacteria > Rhodospirillales > Thalassospiraceae > Thalassospira. The sequence goes on from NZ_JYII01000003.1 coordinate 247,330, forward strand.
TCATGGGCAGACCATGCAATATGCTCGGACACCATGGCAGGATTGAACCGGTCGACCAGACGTTTGAGGTCGGCCAGATGGCTTTTGTTGAGCGGCTCCCCACCTCCGAGCGACAAACCAACCCCATGCATGGAGATCGGGTATTGCGCAGACAGATCTTCAAGCATCGCAAGTCGCGGGCCACCGGCAACCATGTAGTTTTCCGGGTGAACCTCAAACCAGCCAACTGCGGGGGCTTTGCCAAAGATGTCTTGTGCGTGCTCGGCCTTGAAGCCGACACCCGCTCGGCTCGGAAGCGAACGTTTGGAATTCTGTGTCAGCGTTTTCATATCCGGGAACCTTATATTTTCTGCTCAGCGCTTGGGACGGAATGCCAAGGGCGGACGATCAGTACATCGGGACAGGGGAGACATATGCAGATCTGTACTGACCGTCCGTTGGGACGCTAGGCAGGCTTCAGGAGGTGTATCGGGCTTAGCCCTGCGGGATATCACGCTCGAGTGCTTCGAGGCTGCCCATGACTTCACGGCCATCAGCGGTGGTGAAGCTCATGTCTTCACAGGTGCCGGCCGGAACCAGTTTCCAGGCATTGCCCTGATAATCGACAGTCGAAGTACCGGCACAGGTCGTACCCGGACCAGCGGCACAGTCATTCTGACCAGCCAGCGACACGCCAAAACATTTTTCCTTGGCACCGTCGGCTGCAGCCTGGTTGATCGCAGCCATTGAAACAGCAGCACTCAATGCTGCGCCCAGAACCATTGCTTTTTTCATCGTCGTTTCCCTTCGGTTAAATAAGGACCCTCAAGTCCAGGTGATGATTTAACCGTAAGGGCGATGTGCATTTTCGTCACTGCACCATTCGCACACGCGCAGTCAAAGGGGCGTGAGAGATTTCACACAAATCCTCACACCCGCGTGAGGCGCTTCGTGAGGTGGCAGCGCACAATACGCATAACGCCAGAACCAGAAACGACAAAACCCCCGACCGGATAAGGTCGAGGGTTTTCAAAATCGTGTGTATTAGGGAATATTGAGCTGTATTTGGAAGGCCCGGCGGTGACCTACTCTCCCGTGCCTTAAGACAAAGTACCATCGGCGCAGGCTGGTTTCACTTCTGAGTTCGGGAAGGGATCAGGTGGTTCCCGGCCGCTATGGCCACCG
>NZ_JYII01000007.1 GCF_000948415.1 Thalassospira sp. HJ
CGGTGGCCATAGCGGCCGGGAACCACCTGATCCCTTCCCGAACTCAGAAGTGAAACCAGCCTGCGCCGATGGTACTTTGTCTTAAGGCACGGGAGAGTAGGTCACCGCCGGGCCTTCCAAATACAGCACATCATATTCCCTAAACCACACACCAAACATCAAACGCCGCTTCATCCCAGACGCGGCGTTATCTGTTTAAACAACAGATTACACCCACTGACGCGGGGTGGAGCAGCCCGGTAGCTCGTCAGGCTCATAACCTGAAGGTCAGAGGTTCAAATCCTCTCCCCGCAACCAAATAAAAAAGGCGGTCCCGCATTGGGGCCGCCTTTTTTATTTGATCACGCGAAGACGCTTTGAACTCTGGTCTTCCTGCGTTCTGAGCCTGTGCTCATAACTTGAAGGCTGAAGACGTATAGAAAACGTGCCAGTGGCACGTTTTTAGTCTGAAGGTCGAGCACGGCGAAGCCGCGCGCAGACTGCGCAGGTTCAAAACGCGCCACAAGCTCACTCCTCAACCACCCCATCCACAACACCCGCCTCAAGCAGCTCCGCTGTCTCCGGGAACCAGATCCCGGTATGCGGGGCGAGGAAGACTTGCTTAAGGAAGCTCTCGGCAATGCCCTGGCTGCGATAGAAGGTGATTTCCTTTTCCTGCTGGCCCTTGATGTCATACAGCGGCACGGGATAGTTCAGATCGATCTTGTATTGATGGAAGCCCAGCCGGCCATCGGGACCGAGATAGCGTTTGGCGCCGCCGATAAAGGCGGTCGTGCAGGCGGAACTGCAATCGGCAAACACATAGGTGTCCAAGCCCCGGTCCCGGATCAGGAAGCCGACACCGCGCCCTTCATAGACATGCCCGCCGTCACTGCTAAGGACGATGCCGGTCACATCGGGATTTTGATCGAGCAAGGCCGCCAATCGCTGCGCCATGCCAAGGGCAAAGATGCCGGTGATGTGGATGCGGGTGTTATCGGGACTGAGTGTGAGCGCATATTGGCTGGCGCGGGCATCTTCAAGCTCGGTCAGGTTGACCGGTATAAACCGTTCCGGGGCGAGGGAACGGAAAGAGGCCGCGATGCTGAGTACGGTAAAGGCCAGACACAGCCCGGTCACCCCATAGGTCACAACGGTCCAGATGTTCGCAAGAATGCTCACCTGATGGCGGGTGGCGCGCAGCACCCCGACCACCTGCCAGGCAAAAACAACGCCATGAAAAAGAAGAATAAAAACAACCGTCGCGATCAGGGCGGGAGTGCGATCAGAGATATAGGGCGGGAGCGTATAGCGATCGGCAAACAGGATCAGAGCGCGGATCAGGATCAGATTGACGCACAGCGCGAATAACAGCGCGTGCTTTCCTTGCCAGTGATCCTGGAGATATCGCAATTGAGCTGTTCCTTAAGCGTTCAGGTTTGAAATTAATGAAAACCGAACTCCTCCCCAGTTTTGTGAAGCTTTATGGTAGTTCAATACTTTCAGAGGAGGAACTGCATGTTTTGGGTATTAAGTTCGCGTGTTACCCATGCATAAATACATTCAGCATGGCTTGCATAACTATGATGTTCATCTCCGCCGATGATCATCCCATACCACCGACTGGTATCATCATCTGGGCCTAATGACGAAACACCTAGGCGAACAGCGGACCCAGAATCACCAGGATTGCTGAGGCGCTGGGAAACGTATTGAGGACTGCGATGTCCAAGCATTAAGACGTCACCAATTGAGTGAAGGGTGCCGTCGTTAAATATATCAATAGATTTACGGACGGTGAGGGCGGATACTTTCCCTTTCGTAGCGGAGTTGCGATAAGCACCGTAAAAGAATATTGGGTCTTCTTGATGAATTTCGGAGATTTTTTGAATTATAGCGGACGTTGTATTTCGATGTTGTGAAGAAGGACTTGAAGAGTTTGACCCCTTGATAAGGGCAGCATCTAGTTTGGTAGTGACTTGGCCGATTTTTATATCTGGCCCGCATGTTGTATAGTGCTGCGTTGTTCCCAGAGGAAAGCGCTGGCTGCCGAATTTAATCCCGAGGATACGGCGGAAACTCTCTAAATGTACTTCGCTTCCCAAATCAGTCACATGCCCGCATGTCAAACCGAAGACATCTCCATTTTCTAACTTAAATGTTCCGCAGAGTGTTCCATAGCTTCCGCTAGAAATCGAGCCCTCACTCACAATCCTGTCGCCAGTCCCGAGGTTTGCTTTTGCAGGCCCACTTTTGCGGTAGCGGATTGGAGTTGTCTCAAATTCTCGACGCTCGTAGTACTTATCCCCCCAATACTCAGGGGCAACGTCAATGATGATCTCGTACTTTGGAAAAGATAAAGACCTGTAAGGGTGAGTCGGAGGAATCTGGTCCAATATAAACTGCGGTTGGTTCTCTGGTTCGGAGTGAATAAAATAATTGTAGTAAAAGTGAAGGTAGTCATTACTGACATGCCAAGGTGTACTATAATGAGCTTGTACAGCAAGCAGCCAACGAGCATATGTTTCGTCAGGTATATAGCGAATGTGTTGGCCGGTAGAATGCTCTGGATTAATAAAGTCAGGCAGGTCACTTTGGAAGAGTTTACTCAACCTTCCAGAGAATGCTTCATACCTTAAATAATCAATCAGCATGACATCTTAATCACAAATTTAACTTAAGAGGCTTGCCAGAGCTGATTGCCAGCCCAGTCCAATTGGAACCAGAGCAATTAGCTGAAGCGCAATAGGTTTTTGAGGATCGAATGAAGATTTGTAGACGCTCGGAAGGATTAATACTGCTGCGACAGCACTAAACAAAAGTTGTCCCCAGATTGTCGAGAACTCAATAGACCAAGTTCCATGATCAGAATAGTGCCTTAGGAAAGGTTCCACAAAAACACCTGCCAAAACAGCAATATACTGAGGAAAAATTCGGGCATGATTGTCGCTGCCCCTTTGGCCGGATGGGATGGTAGAACGGTAGTTTGATTGCAAATCGAAGTAACTCAATACCTTGTTAATCATTTTTCCACTTTAGATAGATTCTTTCGTAAAATTGTAACCAAAAGTGTATATCAATTTCTCTGAATGTTTCAAGGGAAATGTAGCTGTGGTTCCTATGATCAAAGTTGCATAGTGAAATATACTTTTAGCTAGCTGAGGACTCCTTAGCTTGTCCGTTGGTTGTTAATAGAAGATTTGTGCTTGCTAAATGTAGGTGTGGCAGAAATTAGAATTCAAATTGTATGGTTGTGTTTTGGGAAACATTTTTTGCCATTAACGAGAACACCCCCGGCCTAGCGACCGGGGGTGTTCTCATTTCAAAGCCTTAAAGCTCCAAATCACATCAATCCATCAGCCCTCACGCCAGATCAAAGCGATCGGCGTTCATGACTTTGACCCAAGCCGCCACGAAGTCCTTGACGAACTTCTCGTGGTTGTCGTCCTGGGCGTAGACTTCGGCGTAGGCGCGCAGGATCGAGTTGGAACCGAAGACCAGATCCACGCGGGTGGCGGTGAATTTGGTGTCGCCGGACTTGCGATCAACGATGTTGTAAAGGTTGTCGCCAGCCGGTTTCCAGCTATAGGCCATGTCGGTCAGGTTAACGAAGAAGTCGTTCGAGAGAACGCCAACGCGATCGGTAAAGACACCGTGTTTGGTGCCGCCATGGTTGGTGCCAAGTGCGCGCATGCCGCCGATCAGTACGGTCATTTCATGGGCGGTCAGGCCCATGAGCTGTGCGCGGTCGAGCAGCATTTCTTCCGGTGAGACGACATAGTCCTTTTTCGACCAGTTGCGGAAGCCGTCAGCCAGCGGTTCGAGGACGTCGAAGCTGTCGGCATCGGTCATCTCGTCGGTCGCATCACCGCGGCCCGGTGCGAACGGGACGGTGATGTTGATGCCAGCATCTTTTGCTGCCTTTTCAACCGCAGCCGAGCCGGCAAGCACGATGAGGTCAGCCATCGAGACTTTCTTGGCAAGGCCTGCCCGGAAGTCCTCAAGCGCTTTGAGAACCTTGGCAAGACGTGCCGGTTCGTTGCCTTCCCAATCCTTCTGCGGGGCAAGCCGGATGCGTGCACCATTGGCACCACCACGGCGGTCAGAGCCACGGAAGGTACGGGCACTGTCCCAGGCGGTGTTGATCAGATCGGTCGAGGACAGGCCAAGACCGAGCAGCTTGGATTTGAGATCGGCGATTTCAGAATCCGAGAGGGTGTAATCAACAGCCGGGATCGGGTCCTGCCAGATCAGGTCTTCTGCCGGTACATCCGGGCCGAGATAGCAGGCCTTCGGGCCCATATCACGGTGGGTCAGCTTGAACCATGCACGGGCAAAGCAATCGGAGAAATATTCAAAGTCGTTATTGAATTTCTCGATGATGGCGCGATAGGTCGGGTCCATCTTCATGGCCATGTCGGCATCGGTCATGATCGGCATGCGACGGATTGACGGGTCTTCGACGTCAACCGGCATGTCTTCTTCCTTGATGTTGACCGGTTCCCACTGGGTCGCGCCGGCGGGGCTTTTCTTGAGCTCCCACTCATACCCCAGCAGAAGTTCGCAATAGCCGTTATCCCACTTGGTCGGGTGGGCGGTCCAGGCGCCTTCGATGCCAGAGGTCACGGTGTCGCGGCCAATGCCACGCTTGGTGTGGTTCATCCAGCCAAGGCCCTGCTCATGGACGTCGGCTGCTTCGGGTTCGGCTTCAAGAAGGGAGGCATCGCCATTACCATGGGTTTTACCAACGGTGTGGCCACCAACGGTCAGCGCTGCGGTTTCTTCGTCATTCATCGCCATACGGGCGAAGGTTTCACGGACCTGGGCTGCGGTCTTGAGCGGGTCGGAAACGCCGTTCACACCTTCCGGGTTCACATAGATCAGGCCCATCTGGACAGCGGCCAGCGGGTTTTCCATGGTTTCGGGCTTGGAGACATCGTCATAACGGTTGTCAGAAGGTGCCAGCCATTCTTTTTCAGCACCCCAATAGGTGTCCTTTTCCGGATGCCAGATATCTTCACGGCCGCCACCGAAACCAAAGACCTTAAGACCCATGGATTCATAGGCCATGGTGCCGGCGAGAATGATCAGGTCAGCCCAGGAAAGCTTGTTGCCATATTTCTTTTTGATCGGCCAGAGAAGACGACGCGCCTTGTCAAGGTTGGCGTTATCGGGCCAGGAGTTCAGCGGGGCGAAACGCAGGTTGCCCTTGCCACCGCCGCCACGGCCATCGGCCAGACGGTAGGAGCCGGCAGAGTGCCAAGCCATACGGATCATCAGACCACCATAATGGCCCCAGTCGGCCGGCCACCATTCCTGGCTATCGGTCATGAGGTTTTTGATGTCGGTCTTAACGGCTTCAAGGTCGAGCTTTTTGAATTCTTCAGCATAGTTGAAGTCTGCACCATAGGGGTTCACCTTGGTGTCGTGCTGATGAAGGATGTCGAGATTAAGCGTTTTCGGCCACCAATCGCTTACTGATTTGCCGGTCTCGGTCATGCCGCCATGCATTACCGGACATTTCCCTGCGGTATGTTTTCCGTCCATTTTTTCTCTCTCCGTCGTGGCTGAGATGTTTTAAACAGCTCCTGGACCCGTATCGCGTTGATCGCGCGGTAGATAGGGCGCTTTGATTGGTTGCGCCCGTTTCATTGTTTCTCCCTGAATTGATTTAACCAAAACCAGCGAGATGAAACCAGAGATTATGCGTTAAGGTTTCATGTTGTAGGTAATGCTCAACTCAAAGATCGCAATGCGACACAGATCATTCAATCCGATGCGACGGGTTTCCCTCATCGCTGTGTGAAGGCTAACAACAGCGGGTATAATAGGGGAAATAGTTATTTCATGTGTTTTCGATAGTTTTTATCGATGAATATGTGAAAGGGGCCAAGCGCGTTGGTTTGCGGGCGCTGTTGGTTGGGGTCGTGACATTTGTTCTCAGTCGGTTAGACTGTGTTCGAGTTCACAGTCTTAAGTGTTTAAACGTTCCGGGTTTTCCTGATCCCGGATGTTGCGCGCCCACCACACTGCCTTGATGCAGCCCCACAGAAAGCGGAAATCCCGACATGTCTCATTCTTCAAAAGGTGCCATTTACATGGCAGCAGCGGCCAATCTGTTGATTGCTGTGGCGAAGTTTGGCGGGGCGGCGATTACCGGCTCGGCCGCGATGATGTCGGAGGGCATTCATTCGCTGGTCGATACCGGCAATCAGGGGCTTTTGCTTTTGGGCTTGCGGCTGTCAGTCCGTGAACCGGATGAGCGGCATCCGCTGGGCTATGGCAAGGAGACCTATTTCTGGTCGTTTCTGGTGGCGGTGATGATTTTCGGGCTGGGGGCTGGTGTTTCGATCTGGGAAGGGGTGGACAAGATCCTGCATCCGCATGCGCTTGATGTGCATGTGGTGGCCACGTTTGGAGGGTTTGATGTCCGGACCTATCACGTTGTGTTTTCGATCCTAGTGATTGCGATTGTGCTCGAGGGGGCCGCGTTTCGCACGGCTTACCTGACGTTTCGCGCGCAGCACCCCGATATGCCGCTGGTAAAGGCGGTGCGCAGCAGCAAGGACCCGACGGTATTTGTCATCCTGTTTGAGGATTCAGCAGCGTTGCTTGGCCTTGTGGTGGCATGTGTCGGGATTGCGGCGGCCTATTGGCTTGAGATGCCCGTACTTGATGGTCTGGCATCGGTGATGATCGGGCTTATTCTGGCGGTGACGGCGTTCATGCTGGCGGTCGAGTGCAAGGGGCTTCTGATTGGCGAAAGTGCCAATGCCCAAAGCCGCAAAATGATTGCCGATATGGTCGCGGCCATTCCGGGCATCCTTAAGGTGAATGAGATCATCACCCTGCATCACGGGCCGCAAAGCCTGATGGTCTGCGTCAGTGTCGATTTCGAGGACAAGGTGACTTCCCCGCAGGTGGAAGCGGCTGTCAGTCGATTGGAAAGCGAAATTCGCGCGGCGATCCCGGAAGTCTCCAAGGTGTTTATCGAAGCGCAAAGTTGGACCGGGCATCAGACTTTGCTGGAGCAAGCCCGTGCGGCCGAAGAAGGGGAGGGCGCAGAACATCCCGGGTGAGTGTACATTATTGCGAACATCACCCGCGCGCATTGACCGCGGGTCTGCGCAATTGTATGAGGAATAAAATCAACACCAAAATTCGAGGGCAGGGTGAGCGCGCTAAATCAGGATTACGGACCATCTCTTTCATGGATTGCGGTTGATTGGGGGACCTCCAACCTGCGGGTCTGGGCGATGGATGATAACGCTAACATCCTTGGTTCTGTTGAAAGCCCGCTTGGCATGAATGCGATTGCCGGTGACCCGAAGCTTTCATTCGAGGCGGTGCTGATTGACCTGATTGACGCTTGGCTTGCCAAGGACATGGTCGGATTGCCCGTCGTGATTTGTGGGATGGCTGGGGCGAAGCAAGGATGGCTTGAAGCACCTTATTGCGATGTGCCGGCACGGCCTGCGGACCTGGCGCAGGGGGCTGCGAAACCGGATGTGAGGGATCCTCGCATTTCGGTGTTTATTCTGCCGGGACTGTGTCAGCGCGGGGATCCTGATGTCATGCGCGGCGAGGAAACCCAACTGGTTGGCTTTATGGCCGCCCATCCGGGTTTTGCCGGCTGGGTCTGTTTGCCCGGCACCCATTCGAAATGGGCGCGGATATCGGGCGGGGAGATCACGACCTTTCGCACCTATATGAGTGGGGAGGTGTTTGCCCTTCTGTCGCAACATTCCATTTTGCAGCACTCGGTTGATGATGGCTGGGATGATGCGGCGTTCGCCGATGCGGTGCGCGCGGCCCAGACACAGCCGACGGCCTTTTTGCATCGCCTGTTTGGTGTGCGGGCCGCGGCACTTGTCGCGCCAGCCGGGACCACTGTAGCGTCGGGGGCTTCGGTTTTGTCTGGCACCGTCATCGGCACGGAAATCGCCGATGTGCTGGGGCTGTTGCAGCCGAACGAAAACATTGCCCTGATCGGGGCGGGCAAGCTGGCGTCGCTTTATCAGGCGGCCTTGGCTGTGCATGGCCACAAGGCCACACCTCAGGACGGGGCGACAATTACACTTTCAGGGTTGGCGCGGGCACGCACGACCCTTGTTCCGACATCAAAGGAAAACTGAGCCATGACATCCTATGTTGCAGAACAGATTACGGATCCGGTGACGGGCAAAGGGCGCCGTCGCCTGATCGCAATCCTGCGCGGTGTACAGCCGCATGAGGCCGCCGATATGGCACGTGCGCTGGTCGATGCCGGGATCACCATGATCGAGGTGCCCCTGAACTCGCCAGAGCCGCTTAAAAGCATTGCTGCGATGAAAGAGGCGGTCGGTGATGCCGCCATGATCGGGGCGGGCACGGTTCTGACCACCAAGGATGTTGCCGATGTTAAGGCCGCCAAGGGCGAGTTTGTTGTCTCGCCCAATTGCGATATCGATGTGATCACGAAAACCAAGGAACTTGGCATGGGTTCTTGGCCGGGTGTTCTGACCCCGACCGAATGCTTTGCCGCGATCAAGGCCGGGGCCGACGGGCTCAAGATTTTTCCGGCCAGCATCATCGGGGCCGAGGGCATCAAGGCCATGCGCGCTGTTTTGCCCCAAAGCACGCCGGTCTATGCTGTCGGCGGCGTCGGCCCGGATGATTTTGCCTCTTACGCCAAGGCAGGCTGCGATGGCTTTGGCCTTGGATCTGGCCTCTATAAGCCCGGCATGACAGCGACTGACGTATCAAATGCCGCGATCGCCTATGTCAGCGCACATGATGCGGTGTTTGGCTGAGGGGCCCGTTCCGGAATATTCTGTTTTGAAATAATTCCAAATCGTGGAAGTGCGTTTGACCCTTTTGGGCGTGCGGGCTAAATTCCTGTCATTGTCTGAATTCCTGAACATGGGAGGATCCATTGGATCTTGGAATTAAGGGCCGCAAGGCCATTGTGTGTGCGTCGTCCAAGGGGCTTGGTCGTGGCTGTGCGATCAAGCTGGCCGAAGCCGGTGTTGACCTTGTGCTGAATGCGCGCTCCGAAGGGCCGCTTGCTGAAACGGCGGAATATATCCGCGATACCTATGGCGTGAACGTCACAACGGTCGCGTGCGATATCACTACCGAAGAAGGCCGTAACAAGGTTCTGGCCGCTGTCGATGCGCCGGATATTCTGGTCAATAACGCCGGCGGTCCTCCCCCGGGTGTTTGGTCCGATTGGGGCCAGAAAGAATGGGAAGCAGCCGTTCAGTCGAACATGCTGACCCCGATCCTGCTGGCAACAGCTGTCCTGCCGGGCATGATTTCGCGTCAGTGGGGCCGGATTGTGAACATCACGTCGGGTTCTGTGAAATCACCGATCCCGCATCTGGGCCTTTCGAACGGGGCGCGTGCCGGTCTGACCGGTTTTGTCGCCGGAACCTCGCGCCAGGTTGCCAAGGATGGTGTGATCATGAACAACCTTCTGCCGGGTCAGCATGATACCGACCGTATCAATGCGCTGATGACCAACAAGTCGAAGGCCGAGGGCATCTCGCTTGAAGAAGCACGCACCAAAACCCAGGCCGGTCTTCCGACCGGACGTTTTGGCGATCCGCTTGATTTCGGGGCGACCTGTGCGTTTATGTGCAGCGAGCATGCGAAATTCATGGTCGGGCAGAACGTTCTGCTTGATGGCGGAGCCTTCAACTCCACCCTTTAATTCGTCCCATGCTGGTCTGCAAACGGCTGGCTTCTGCGCTTCCGGTGCTCACGTACCTTAAGTACGTTGCGCGCCGGTTCTCAAAGTCAGCCGTTTTCGCCACAGCATGAAACGAATTCGGTCGTGCAATCAAAGACCGGGTAATTCGCAGATGGCGTCATTCACCTTTGTTTATGTGCTGCGCGAACTGGATTTTGTGCCGGGGCAGGGCAAGGTCAAACTGCCCCGGACCTATGTTGGCTGGTCGACCGATGTCGAGGCGAGGCTCGCCACGCATAACAGCGGGAGGGGCGCCAAGACGACGCGCGGGCGGCAGTGGGAGCTGGTTTATGTCGAACGGTTCCGCACCTTCGGGCAGGCGATGAGCCGGGAATGGCATCTGAAACGCGATCGCAAGCTGCGCAAGATGCTGGCTGGCGGCTAGTCCGGATGGGGTATGCCCAAATCAGCACTTGCATCATCGCGCCAAGTAACAGATATGTGCTTGCAAATCACACCTTCAAACTAAGGGCCCGTCGATCATGGCATTCGTTCGCAAAAATCCGCTGAAACTCAACAAGCTGCAACTGCGCACCCTTGTGCTGGCACAGGTGATTGCCAAGGATCCCAATTCCGGGAAGATCGATGAGGCAACCGGCGAAGCAACGCTTCTGCGCGTTCCGCATGCCCATGGCGATCACGTTCATGTCGGCAAGTTCACCGTGGCGGCCCGCGATGCCAGCGGTTTTGAAAACCCGGCTGTCTGGGTGGCACTGAACCGTAAGGGGCTGGTCAAGGAAGGCTATCCGGCCGCCATCGTCCTGACCAAGGAAGGCATGGAATATGACACCGGCCTTGGCGATCATTTCCTTGAGGAAAGCGATCACTAGGATCGTTTTCGATCCGGGCATGCCCGGGATCACGATATGAAAAAGCCCTGCACAAGCAGGGCTTTTGTTTTTGGGGTACGTCGAACCCGTCGGATCAGTTAACCCGGATAAACTTGCCATCCTGAATGGCCACGAAATAGATCGCCCGGTTGCCATCGCCAAAGGCATCAAACACCAGTTCCTGATGCAGCCCCTGTTGCGGGGACAGGTTTGTCAGGGCATCCGCCAGGGATTGTTCCGGATGTTTGGCGCGCATGGCGGCAAACAGAACCGTTGCCGCATCATAGGTCAGAACAGCGGTATAGCCCGGCTGATGGGCAAACATTGCGCTGTAATCCTTGATGAATTGCTGGAAGCGCGGGTTGGTGTCATAGCGATCATAGGCTTGGACCAGTTCCATGCCTTCGACAGCCTTGCCTCCCAGTTCGATCAGGGCCTGTGATCCGGCCCATTCGGCTGCTGCCAGCGGGATATCAGGCGACAATTTGCGGATTTCATGCGCCATGGAGGCACCGTCTCCGCTGTTGGTGATCAGGACAATCGCGTCGGGATCATCGGCAAGGAGCTGGGCGGCTGCATCGGCATGGGTAACGTTGTTAACATTGATCCAGATTTTGGAAATGACCAACCCGTCCAGCGCATCGAATTCCAGAAGAAACTCGCGATACCAGCTATCAGTGAATGCCTGGTTCTGACCATCAAGGGCAAGTGCAACGCGGGTCAGTCCAAGATCGATATAGCGCCTCGCATAGGCGCGTGCGTTTTCCCGCGTGGTGGTGTTCATGCGAAACAGGTTGTCGCGAAAGCCGGCAAAGTCGGCCGCCGAAATAGTTGGCGAGATGGTGACAACACCAAGCTCGTTAATTACCGGAAGCATTGCCATACCGATCGAACTGATGATCGGGCCAACGATGGCATCAACGCCAAGGCGTTTGAGTTCGCGGACATGGTTTTGGGCGGTTTCGGGGGTTTTCAGATCATCACGGGGAATGATTTCGATCATGCGGCCATTGATGCCGCCATCGGTATTGACCTGCTGGGCGGCGAGTTTGAGGGCCTCAAGTGCACCGGTTCCAGCATCGGATCCAGGGCCGGATAAGCCGGCGATAAAGCCTATCTTGATCGGGCCTGATTCTTCGCAGGCAGCCAGTAAGAGGCATCCGACAAAAACAGCACATAAAAACCTGATGGACCGCATGTTATTCCTTGCAGTTTCCTCGCGTGGTCAAAAATCATGACCTGTCGACGTTTGTATTGCGTAAACCTATCCGTATGTACAGGTTTTGACGATTTCGATATGGATGTTTCCCGAACGCGTTTCAAGCGGTTGGTATCGTAATCTTTGCACGATCAACCAAAGTCGCGTCTGGCCTGCAGCACCCGGCCTGCGGTGGTCAGCAGGCATAAGGCTCCGAAAATCGCAGCGATATTGTCAAACAAGGCCGGGAAAATGCATATGAGACATAAGACCAGTATGGTCTCGCTGCCTTCGGTAATGCCGGTCAGGTAATAGAAACTTTTTTTGCCTTGGGCGTCATTGTCACTGCGGCCCAGTTTGGCGGCAATAATGGCATAGGCCAGAAAACTCGACCCGGTGCCGATAAAACAGAAAATCAGAAACGCCGCCATAAGCGCATGTTCCGGCCGCCCGATCGCAAAGGCCAGAATGATGCCCGAATAAAACAGAAAGTCCGAGACGATATCGTAATAACCACCCAGATCACTTTCCTGACTTTTCGCACCCGGATGACGCGACCGGGGTACGGCATGCCGTGCAACCGCCCCATCAAGCCCATCCATGAAACGTGACGCCAGGATCAGGGCAAGGGCCGCGTAATCGAGTTTGAAAACAAGACAGGCAGCAGAGAGGAGGCCAAGAAAAAAGCCAAACCCCGTAATCATGTTGGGCGTGATGCCCGTGCCCGAAAGCGTACGTGCAATCGCATTCAATGGCACATCAATCAGCGGGCGCAGGCGGGCATCAAACATCGGGCGGATCCATTTAACATGTTGAGATGGCGACTATAAGCCGAACCCCAATCAAATGAAAATCATCACTTTGTTTGTCGCCGACCTGCGCTTGATCAGCCGATTATGACGAAAGATCAGGGACGCAGGTCTTCAAGGCGTTTGCGCTGTTGGCCAGCATCATCAAAGTTGTCCGGGGCGAGCCAGGCTTCGAACGCAGCGCGGATCGCCGGCCATTCCTCATATGTGATGGAAAACCACGCCGTGTCGCGGTTGCGTCCCTTATAGACCAAATGATTGCGAAACGTGCCTTCATAGGTAAAGCCATAGCGGGCCGCAGCAGCGCGGGACGGGGCGTTCTGATCGTCGCATTTCCATTCATAGCGGCGATAGCCCAGCTCATCAAAGGCCCGCTTCATCATCAGATACATCGCCTCCGTCCCACCAATGGTTTTGGAAAGGGCCGGGGCATAGTTGATATTGCCGACTTCCACCACGCCATTTTTTGGGTCAATCCGCATAAAGGCAGCAACGCCAACAGCTGTGTTGGTGACCTTATCGATGATGGCGTGCAGCATCGGATCGTCGCTGGCAGTCATGCCTTCAAGCCATGCCTTGTAAGCGGCAAAATCCGCGAACGGCCCGGTCGGAAGATAGGTAAAGCGTGACCCGTCAGACGCCTTGCTGTTGGCGTCAAAAAGCTGCTGGGCATCGCGGGCGACATCAAGCGGGCGTACGATGACGTGGCTGCCGGTCATGTCGCTGCGCGGCGGTAGCGCACATCCGGTCCAGTTTTCAATCGGGTGGCCGACGGGTTTGCCAAATTGGTCTTTGTGGGGCACGGGCATGGAGCCTTTCTGTTGATATGATGTTTGATCAACAGAGTGACCAGAATTGGTTCTGTATTCTAGTGCCATTTTCGTAAATATGACGGGGCCAATTTGGCGATACTGGTGCCTCTTCTTATGGGATGGTTGGTATGGGGATCAGTGCGGTAAGGCCGGTAGTTTGTAGGTTTTGTCAGGCTAGCTATTATCCAATTTTACAGACCACACATACCGATCAATAAAGCCCGTTTGAGTTTCGGGAAGTGTTGAAATGAATGCGTCTGTCTAACATGCTCAATTGTTGTTGATTTGTTCTTTTCGTGTGGTCAAATCGGAACAAGAGTCAAAATGCATTGATCGGGCAAGTGACCTAAAAACAGCCCCCGGCATCCTCTGATGCCGGGGGCTGATAATAAAGCAAGTCAGTAATCAGATTTCAGGGAACCAGGCCCCCAGAACGCCAAACTCTTCAAGCTTGGCGACAATGATCTCGGCGGCTTCTTCTGCACTTTGATCGGCGGTGCTGACCACGATCTCGGCATTTTCTGGCCGCTCATAGGGGCTGTCGATCCCGGTGAAGTTGGCGATCTCGCCGGCACGGGCCTTTTTATAAAGACCCTTCACATCGCGCTGTTCGCAGACTTCAAGCGGGGTGTCGATAAACACCTCGATGAATTCACCTTCCTCGACAAGGCTGCGCGCCAGTTGGCGTTCGCTTTTGAACGGCGAGATGAAGGATACCAGCGTGATCACGCCGGCATCGACAAACAGCTTGGCCGTCTCACCCACACGGCGGATGTTTTCCACGCGATCGGCATCGGTAAAGCCAAGATCCTTGTTCAGGCCATGACGGACATTATCGCCATCAAGGGTGTAGGTGTGCTTGCCAAGGGCATGGAGCTTCTTCTCAACCAGGTTGGCAACGGTGGATTTGCCCGCACCCGACAGGCCGGTGAACCACAGAATGGCCGATTTCTGGCCTTTCTGATAGGCGCGCGCCCCCTTGTTGATGTCCATTTCCTGCCATTTGATGTTGGTTGCACGACGCAGGGAATGGTTGACCATGCCCGCCCCAACGGTTGCGTTGGTGAAGCGGTCAATGATGATGAAGCGGCCCGAATGACGGTTTTTGTCATAGGGATCAAAGGCAAGCGCCTTGTCTGCTGAAATATTGGCAATGCCGACTTCATTGAGTTCAAGCGTCTTGCCGGCCACATGTTCAAGCGTGTTGACATTGACCTTGTATTTCAGCGCGCTGATCTGCGCATTGGCGAGTTGTGCGCCCATCTTGATCAGATAGGGACGACCGGGCAGAAGATGATCTTCATGCATCCAGATGATGCGAGCTTCGAACTGATCAGCAAAGTCCGGCTTTGCCTTTGCTTCGGCCAGAACGTCGCCACGCGAAATGTCGATTTCATCTTCAAGGGTCAGCGTGATCGCCTGACCGGCAATCGCTTCATCAAGGTTGCCATCAAAGGTAACGATCTCCTTGACCTTGCTGGTCTGACCCGATGCGGTCACAACGATCTCGTCGCCCGGTTTGATGCGGCCAGACGAAATCGTGCCGGAAAAGCCCCGGAAATCAAGGTTCGGGCGGTTGACCCACTGCACCGGAAGGCGGAACGGCTTATCAATCGCGTCCTGTTCGACCTGCACATCTTCAAGATGGGCCAGAAGCGTCGGGCCGGAATACCAGGGCGTATTTGCACTCGGTTCAATCATGTTATCGCCACGCAGGGCCGAAAGCGGGATCGCGGTGATCGAGCTATAGTTCAGCTGCTTGGCGAATTCATTGTACTCGGCAACGATCTGATCGAATTTCGACTGGTCATAGTCGATCAGGTCCATCTTGTTGACCGCCAGCACCACGTGCTTGATCCCCAGAAGGGATGTGATGAAGCTGTGACGACGGGTCTGTGTCAAAATGCCTTTACGTGCGTCAATCAGGATGACGGCCACATCAGCGGTCGAGGCGCCGGTTGCCATGTTGCGGGTATATTGTTCGTGGCCCGGCGTATCGGCGACGATGAATTTGCGCTTGTCGGTGGAGAAGAAGCGATAGGCAACATCAATGGTGATGCCCTGTTCGCGTTCAGCCTGCAAACCATCGAGCAGCAAGGCAAAATCAATCTCGCCGCCCTGCGTGCCGACTTTGCGGCTATCTGATTCAAGGGCTGCCAGCTGATCTTCAAAGATTAGTTTGGAATCCCAAAGCAGACGGCCAATCAGGGTCGATTTGCCATCGTCCACGCTGCCGCAGGTAATGAAACGCAGAAGGCTTTTTTCTTCCTGGGCCTTGAGGTAGCCAAGGATATCATCAGCAATCAGGTCGGATTTATGTGACATCAGAAATAACCTTCCTGCTTCTTCTTCTCCATCGACCCGGCCTGGTCGTGGTCAATCATGCGGCCCTGACGTTCGCTTGAGCGGGTCAGAAGCATTTCCTGGATAATGTCGGGCAGAGTGGCCGCCTCGGACTCAACGGCCCCGGTCAGCGGATAGCAGCCAAGGGTCCTGAAACGCACCGATTTCATTTCCGGTGTTTCACCCGGATTAAGCGGCATGCGGTCATCATCGACCATGATCAGCATGCCATCACGCTCGACCACCGGACGTTTGGCGGAATAATAGAGCGGTACAATCGGGATCTGCTCAAGATAGATGTATTGCCAGATATCAAGCTCGGTCCAGTTGGAGATCGGGAAGGCGCGGATGCTTTCACCCTTGTTGATCCGGGCGTTATAGATATCCCACAGTTCCGGGCGCTGGTTTTTCGGATCCCAGCGATGGGTCTCGGTCCGGAAGGAAAATACACGTTCCTTGGCGCGTGCCTTTTCCTCGTCACGCCGCGCACCGCCAAAGGCTGCATCGAACTTGTATTTGTTCAGCGCCTGTTTGAGCGATTCCGTCTTCATGACATCGGTATGAAGGCTCGATCCATGGGTGAACGGGCCGATGCCCTGATCAACGCCGTCTTGATTGATATGAACAATCAGATCAAAGCCGTATTCAGCGGCCATCCGGTCGCGAAACTCGATCATTTCGCGGAATTTCCAGGTGGTATCGACATGCATCAACGGGAAGGGCGGCGGGGCCGGATAAAAGGCCTTCCGCGCCAGATGCAGCAGAACCGATGAATCCTTGCCGATGGAATAAAGCATCACCGGCCGTTCAAAGGATGCCGCCACCTCGCGGATGATGTGGATACTCTCTGCCTCAAGCTGGCGGAGATGGGTCAGATTAGGCTGCATTCTCTTTCCTGACGGTAAATCAACACAAAATATTGTGTTCATAAAAGTATTTCACTTGGCTTTGATGGGTAATATGGAATGCCCCGCAACGCAAGTGTGATTTCCATTTTTACACAAAATTTTGTAGTCGAATACGTATCAACACTGTTTGCTGTGTTTAATTTGAAATACGCGACAGGGCAAGCATATTTGCGCCCAAGGACTCTGTTCGCGCGGAGATATGTGAAAGTCACTACCCAAAGTAGCGCGGCAGCCATGCAGTATTGCGCCTTTTAGAGGCAGTGTAATCAACGCAGGGTGGCGGCAGACTTTTTGCACTGATTTCAAAAGGATGCTTCGCGGTGCGATTTGATATCCGAAAGCCTGCCACTCTGTTCTTCACGTCCATGTTTGCCGCAAGGCTTGCTGATCAGTTTCTTTTGTTTGTTGTTCCGTTGGTGGTCTATCAGACCACGCAAAGTGTTGCGCTGTCGGGGCTTGCCTATGCGGCGGAGACATTGCCGCGCGTTTTATTCTATCCGGTCTGCGGGGTTCTTTCAGATCGTTATTCGCCGCTTCGGTTAATGCAGCTTAGTCAGATCGGGCGTGCGGTTGTTTGCGTGCTGGGACTGATCGGTTTCGCGTTGTTTGATGGGCTTGGCTGGGTTGTCGGTATTTCGGCGATTTGCGGTCTTTTGACCACGCAGGGCTTCATGGCGCGCGAAGTGTTATTGCCGCAAATCTTTGCCAATGCCCGGTTTGAGAAAATCCAGTCGGTTTCACAAAGCGTCAATCAGGCGAGTATCGTTCTCGGCCCGCTTTTGGCCGCAAGCCTGTTTGCGATCAGCAACTGGCAGACAGTTGTGGTGGTCGCCGCGATCCTGTTTGGCATTGCCGAACTTTCCATGATGGTCTGGCGCCACTTCAATCAGACACCGATCACGGCAACCGATGAAAACCCGTCCTGGGTTGTGCCTTTTAAAACAGCGTTTTCACATCTTATCCATCTGCCGGGACTGAAACGCGTGATCGCGCTGACCGCCAGTGTGAACCTTGTGTTTGGCATTACGCTTGCGACGTCAGCCGCAATGGTCACCGGGCTTCATGGCCAAAGCGAGGAACATTACGCCCTGTTGCAGACTGTCGGTGCGGCATTCACCATCGTGGTTCTGATGCTGGTCGGGGCGAGCAGCCTTTCTGTGGGGCGTATCGGGCTCATATCATTTGCCGGGGTTTTCCTTGGCGGTGTTTTGACGGCAATCGGCCCGGATTACTGGCTTTATATGGTCGGCTTTGCCGTGGTGCTTGGGTTTGACGGGATGTTTAACATCTATATCCGTACCATCCGGCAGAAGATCATCCCGGCACGGGATTATGGCAAAACAACCGGTGTGATTATTCTCTTTAACAATATGACACAGCCAATCGCTGGGCTTCTTGTCGGGTTCACCGGCAGTCTGGCGCAAACCAGCTGGCTTATTCTTGTGCTCAGCCTTGTCATGCTGGTTTCGGGCCTTGTTTTGTCATTGCCGCGCTTTAACATGCGCGCCGCTGAATAGCATCAGCACCAGATCGTAAAAAAATTGCGTATCGGAACAGCGGTGGAAGCTTTTCTTCTGCCGCTGTTCTGCCATGCGCAAACATCAGTGGTTGCTACTTTTGGCTTTATTTCGCATTCCGGAATTATGCTTGATTGGCGAATTTCAAGTAATTTTATTTCAATTTTGATGTTGGTATTGAAAAGAACTTGATTTTAAGGGGCGGGAGGCCCCATTTAAAGGACATAAATACTGACCTAATTGGAAGTTTGAAATGTCTGTAAGCTGGAATGATCTGATTGCGCATGATGCGCGGGTGCTGGTGGCCTCTGAAATTCGTGATCTTTTGAAAGTGGCCGAGCGCCCGGAAGTGATTTCCTTTGCCGGTGGTGTGCCCGACCCTGATCTGTTTCCGGTCGAGACTTTCAGCGAGATCTATGGTGCGATGATGCAGGACGGCGCACAGGCGCGCCGCAGCCTGCAATATTCCGTCAGTGAAGGTCTGCCAGCCTTGCGTCAGTGGATTGTTGATGATCTGGCTGACCAGGGGGCAACGCGCACCATTGATAATGTCCTGATCACCAATGGCGCGCAGCAGGGACTTGATATCCTGGCGCGCTTGTTGCTTGAAGAAGGCCGCGATCTGATCGTTGAAAAGCCAAGCTACCTTGGCGCGATGCAGGCCTTTTCGACCCGGTTGCCGAATTACGTCGGTGTCGATGCCGAGGACGAAGGTCCGGTATTAAGTCAGCTGGAAGATGCCTTTGCCAAGGGCGCGCGGGTTGCCTATGTCGCCCCGGATTTCCAGAACCCGACCGGTCGGTCCTGGTCCGTTGCGCGCCGCAAGGCCGTACTGGAACTGGCACGTCGTTATGGTGCGGTGCTGCTTGAAGATGCGGCCTATAGCAAGCTTTCCTATGAGGGCGGAGAAAGCCTTCCATCCTTGCTCAGTCTAGATGAGGAGGGCCGTGATCCAGCGTCAGGCAATGTCATTCAGCTTGGCACGTTTTCCAAAACGCTGGCCCCGGCACTTCGTATCGGTTGGGTCTGTGCGCCGCGTCCGGTGATCGACAAGCTGGTTTTGATGATGCAGGCCGGAAACCTGCATGTTTCCACGGTCAATCAGGAAGCCGCACTTCGGGCTGCCAAGCAACTGTTCCCGGATCATCTTGAAAAACTGCGGGCGTCCTATCGCACCAAGCGCGACGTCATGTTGCAAACCCTGGCAGATACGATGCCCGATGATGTGTCATGGACGAAGACCGAGGGTGGTATGTTTGTCTGGCTGACCTTGCCGGAACATATCAATGCCCGTCAGTTGCTTGAAGAAGCGCTTGAGGATGTGCATGTCGCGTTCGTGCCCGGTCAAGCCTTCTTTACCGATGGCAGTGGCAAGAACACCGCGCGGCTTAGCTTCTCCGCCGAGAAGGTCGATCGGATCAAGGACGGCATCACGCGTCTGGCCGATCTGATCAAGCGCAAGGACAATCAGTAAGCAAAAAAGAACCCGGCAGCGGGCGGGGATTGCTGCCGGGAGGAGGGCCTGCTGCTTCTGGGGATTAGCGCAGCAGGTCACGGGAGTTTGCGTGTATCAGGTGTGTGATGGTGTCATTGTCATGCCTGTCCCATCAGGGCGCGCAGCAACAAGGATGCTGCGCCAAGCACGACAACGCCGCCGACATAAAGGCCAACAAACCACAGCCATTTGCGGGCCTTTGTTGACTTGATATTGGCCATCAGTGATACCCCTCATCCCCGGTTTTGCCGCGGAATACCCAATAGGCATAGGCGGTGTAGGCCAGAATGATCGGCAGCAGCACCACAGCGCCCACCAGCATGAAGGCAAGGCTGTTTTCCGGTGCGGCTGCATCGCGGAAGGTGATCATCGGCGGCACGATATTGGGATAAAGCGTGATCCCGAAGCCGAGATAGCACAGGAAGAAAATGCCAAGCGTGATGCCAAAAACGGTCTTTTCACGCTTCTTGACCGCATGCCATAGCCAATACAGTAAACCAACCGTCACAATCGGGATCGGGGCGAGATACAGCATGTTTGGCAGTTCAAACCAGCGCTGGGCATATGCCGGATTGACGTAGGTCGTCATCAAAGACACCACGCCAAGATTTGCCGCCATCCAGATCACAGCCGGTTTGGCGAGGCGGCGCAGATTTCCCTGAAAATCGCCTTCCATCTTCATGATCAGCCAGCCGGTGCCAAGCAGGCCATAGCCCACCACAACCGCGGTGGCGCAGAAGACCGAAAACGGGCTCAGCCAATCAAACGCACCGCCAACGAAACGTCCGTTTTCAACGGCAATGCCTTCGATAAAGCCACCCAGCATCGCACCCTGCATGGCCGCAGCAATGATCGATCCGGCTGAAAAGGCAAAGTCCCAGTGTTTCTGATGGTTCTTGCTTTTAAACCGGAATTCGAATGCCACGCCCCGGAACACAAGGGCGAGTAACATGGTAAAGACCGGAATATAAAACGCCGTCATCAGCAACGAATAGGCCAGCGGGAAGGCGGCATAAAGGCCACCCCCGCCAAGGATCAGCCAGGTTTCATTACCATCCCAAACAGGTGCCACGGTGTTCATCATCCGCCCGCGTTTTGCAGGGTCCTTGATGAACGGGAACAGGATACCGACGCCAAGGTCAAAGCCATCAAGCGTGACATAGGAAAAGACGGCAACCGCGATCAGCAGAACCCAGATCAGTTGATAGTCCATGATCATTCTCCTGCGACTGGGGGATGGGCTGCGGTGGACTGACGGCCACCCGCACGCATGATTTCACTGTCTTCGGGCACATGGGCCGAACGCGGGTCCTTGACCATGGCGCGCAGGATATAGGCCGTGCCGACCCCGAACACGATGGCATAGACCAGCACAAAGGCGATCAGCGATCCGGCAATGGCCGTCGGAACGACCGGCGATCCGGCTTCTGACGTCCGCATCATGCCATAAACTACCCAGGGCTGACGCCCGACTTCGGTGGTAAACCAGCCTGCCAGAATGGCGATAAAGCCGCTGGGACCCATCAAAAGCGCAAAGCGATGCAAATAGCCGCAGCTATAAAGCTTCTTGCGCAGTCGTGCGATGACACTGGCAATACCCAGAAGCGCCATCAAAAGACCCAGCCCGACCATGATGCGGAAGGTCCAGAACACAATCGGCGCATTCGGGCGATCTTCGGGGGCGAAGTCCTTCAAGCCCGTGATCTTGCCATCCCATTCATGGGTCAGGATCAGGGATCCCAGCTTGGGGATTTCGACCGCGTATTTGGTTTCCTCTTCTTCCATGTCGGGCATGCCAAACAGGATCAGGGGCGCACCTTCGCGGGTTTCAAAATGCCCTTCCATCGCGGCCACTTTGGCCGGCTGATGTTCAAGGGTATTAAGACCATGCAAGTCACCGGCAAAAATCTGGATCGGGCCAAGGATGGCAGCCATCCACATTGCCATGGAAAACATGATTTTCGCGGCACGGTTCTCACGATCGCGGATCAAGTGCCATGCGCCAACCGCACCAACCACAAGGGCGGTGGTGAGGTAAGCCGCCAGCACCATATGCACCAGACGATAGGGGAAGCTTGGATTGAAGATTGCATCGATCCAGCTTGAAACAACCGCCCGGCCATTCTCAATGACATAGCCGTCCGGTGTCTGCATCCAGCTGTTGGCCGACAAGATCCAGAAGGCCGAGAAAAGCGTTCCGATCGCAACCATGGTGGTGGCGGTAAAGTGCAGCTTCGGTCCGACGCGGTTCAAACCAAACAGCATGATGCCAAGGAAACCGGCCTCAAGGAAGAAGGCGCTCAGCACCTCGTAAGCCAGAAGCGGGCCGATCACACCGCCGGTAAATTCGGAAAACGGTCCCCAGTTCGTGCCGAACTGATAGGACATCACAATCCCGGATACCACGCCCATGCCAAAGGCAAGGGCAAAGATTTTCATCCAGAATTTGTATAGCGAAAGATAGGTCTGATCCTTGGTGCGCAGCCAGAGGGCTTCCAGCACAAACAGGAAGCTGGCCAGTCCGATGGTGAAAGACGGGAAGATAATGTGGAACGAGACGGTAAAGGCAAACTGTATGCGCGCCAATAATTCTGCATCAAGCATTGGCAGGGTCCTCTAAGGTGGCAAAGCCTCGGGACAACTCTGCATCTTCCGCGATCGGAAGTGCCCTTTGACGGATGCATGTGTCTGTTTTGGGTGGCGCATGCACAGGTTGCCCTGTCAGAAAGACCATTAGAACCGACCCAAAAATGCTGCATTGCGAATGCGCAATTTACATTTGGAATATTTTTAAATTCGATTGTAGCGATCTAATCCCGTGCGCCTGAAAGACAGAGTTTCTCAAGTGCCAGCGAACTTTGCGTTTGCTGGCGTTCCTTGTGGCGGAGCACCATGAATTTGCGCGGCGGGATCGGGAAGTTTGCGCGTGCAAGGCGGCCTTGGGCGATCAGAGAGCTGACCGCGAACTGCGAAACAGCGGTGGCGGCGATGCCGTTTTCAACTGCGGTAATGACCGCCTCGTTGCTTGGCAGGATGAGGGCGGTACGCAGGCGTGCGGGGTCGACGCCGTGATCGCGAAGCGCGGTTTCGAATTCCGATCTGGTGCCCGACCCGGCTTCGCGCAAGATCCAGTTGGTCTGGGTAACAAGCGCCTGCGGGGTCAGGGTTCTGCCATTGGCCCAGGGGTGTTTGGGGGAGACGACAATCACCAATGCGTCTTCGGCAACTTCGCGCTTGGCAAGGGCGGGTTCATCAATATCACCCTCGATAAAGCCGATATCGGCGGCCCCGCCGCGCACGGCATCAGATACGGTTTTGGTGTTGCCAATTGTCAGGCGGATTTCAATGCCGGGATACTGGTCATGGAATTTCATCAGGAATGGCGGCAGCCAGTAACTGGCAATCGTCTGACTGGCATAGACATTAAGTTCGCCGCGCTGCATGCCGCCGAGTTCGGCGAGCGTCAGTTCAGCCGCGCGTGCACGCGCCAGCGTTGATTTGGCTTCATCGAGGAACATGCGTCCGGTCTGGGTCAACTCAATACGGCGTCCAACCCGGTTAAACAGTGCCACGCCATAAAAACCTTCAAGGTTCTTGATGGCAGAACTGACCGCCGATGGCGTAAGCCCAATCGCCTCGGCCGCGCGGGTCAGATGTTCGCGTTCGGCAACCGCGACAAAGATCTGAAGCTGTTCGAGTGTCATCATGGTGACGGCATATTCCAATCTGCTTTGACGTCTTTCCCGCGTAGGCGGGAAACTCTTGAATGTGCGGTTCCAGATTCCGGCTCGGCGCAATGCGCCGTCCGGAATGACGGAGGGTTGTCCTGATAAGCTACACATATTTCATTCGATTAAATCGAATGAAATATGAATTTTTATTCGATGGAAGTAAATGGTTGAGCGTGAGATTTTCTGACTGTGATCGAAACACAGGAAAATCATGTTTTTTACCACCCGCATCAAACCGATCCTGCCCGGGCTTGCCGTGACCCTTCTGGTCGCACTCGCCGCCAAGCTGGCCGAACATGCCGAGCGTGTTCTGTTCGGGCGTGGCTGGGTGGAAAGTCTGGTCTTTGCCATTCTGATCGGGGTGGTGGTGCGATCCGTGTTTGGTCTGGCCCCACGCTATTTTGCCGGGATCCGGTTTTGCGCCAAGACCGTGCTTGAAATCGCCATTGTGTTGCTGGGCGCATCCATCAGTGCGCAGGCCATCGGATCGGCCGGCGGTGGGCTGGTCGCATCGATCATTGTGGTCGTCTGTATCAGCCTGTTTGTCAGCTACCATATCGGTCGTGCGCTTGGTCTTTCAAACCATCTTTCGATGCTGGTCGCGTGCGGCAATTCGATCTGTGGCAATTCGGCGATTGCGGCAACCGCACCGGTGATTGAGGCGCAATCGGATGATGTCGCCGCCTCGATTTCCTTTACGGCAGTTCTCGGTGTGCTGTTTGTCTTTGTCCTGCCGATGCTCCATGCCGGGCTTGGATTGTCGGCAACCCAATACGGGATCTTTTCGGGCCTTACCGTCTATGCCGTGCCGCAGGTTCTGGCGGCAACCGCACCGGCCGGGACCCTTGCGGTGCAGGTTGGCACTTTGGTCAAGCTGATCCGGGTTTTAATGCTGGGTCCGGTGATCTTTTCCTTGGCGCTGATTGGCGGTCGGGCGCGTGAAACCAGGCTTCCGATTGCGCAGGTTGTGCCATGGTTCATCATCGGCTTTATCGCCATGATGGGGGCCTGTTCGCTTGATCTGATCCCGGATGTTGCCCGCACACCGATCAAGACCACCTCGTCCTTCCTGACCATCCTTGCCATGGCGGCCCTTGGGTTGAGTGTCGATATCCGCAATATCTTGCATGTCGGCTGTCGGGTGGTGGTGGCAGCCCTTTTGTCGTTAGTGTTTTTATGTTTATTAAGCTCGGTCGTTTTGGGAATTGTAAACTGACGGTCAGGTCGAGTTTGGAAGTAAAAAAAAAGGGGAAGCGAACTTCCCCTTTTTTTTAGGTGTTTTTTTATAGCGATGTAACGATCAACTCATTCGCAATGAATGTCGCCGCCGTTCGGTTTCCGATTGATCAAAGTCATACTCCCTTGGTTGATGGTCGATGCGTAACAGTATTTGCCACTATTTTGAAAAACACTATCACACTTGTTGATGACGAAATTCTAGATGGAAATGTGTTAAATTTTAAGGTGCATTTTTCGAGGATACGATTCTCGCAAGCTAACCACTTAATTTTGCCGAGCTAATTACGTCGTCGACAATTGAGTGGGTGTCGCTTGGTAGAAAGCGTTTCACGTTCAATAGGGATACTCGTTGCCCATATGCGTTCCTCTGAGCGATCATAATTAGCGAATCTACCAGTTGATCATGTTTTAGTATCGCTTTGATTTCCTCTCCCAGTAGCTGGTATGCTTTCCATAACGTGTCAAGAGAATAGATGGCTGTGTGTGTGTGTGTTTCTAGAAGGCTATCTAGATTGGTGCAAATTTTAAGAAGCTCTTGCTTGTCGGCCTTCTTTTGTGAATTTGACGCCTGTATTTTTCTCATCAAGAAATAAACGTGATTGTTCAGCGCTTTTCTGCGTTCGCCAGCATCTAGCCCAAGTTCCTCAGCTCGGTTGTAGGCTAGTTGACTTAACCTAATGGCTTCGTCGATAGAATGAAAATCTGTCGTCTTACCTGTGGTGTCACGTTCGAAAATTAGCCAATTCGTGTAGCCGATATTTCGCGGGACTGCTGCGTGTATCCAGTCACGTGAGCCTACTGTGCTGTCTCTAGAAATTCGCTGAGCAGCTTGTTGGAGCCAAGCAAGTGACTCCTCGAGATTGTCATTGTTTCTCTCTAGAAGGCCACAACGGTAAGCGGCGAGAGTATCATCTCTAAATTGCTCAGCAACTTGCCGGTAAATAGTGATAGCTTGGTTTATTTCTTCGATGCTATCCGGGTCGTGACAGAAGGCTATTTCCATGTTTATGTGATATTCTACATCTCGGTCATCTTCTGTCTGCCGGTTTAGCTGGTCTGTAGTAAGTTTAGACTTCACTTTTTCTAGTAGCGCACGAGTTTCACGCATTTTGCTGCGATGTTCTGCTGGGCTGGTCTCATTGATTGCCGAATCACGTAACTCATAGACTTCTCGCAGTAGGCTATGATGCTCAGAAGGTAATACATCAAATAAAATCGGTAAGGTTTCGTCCGCTGAATCAATTGACTTATTCGCATCTTCGTCAGCGAACTTTGCTGCATCAATTGCGTTTCGTTTAATGAGGCTTGCGTGCTGTGAGCAACCATCCGCGAATGCTTTTAATGCGTTAAGGTGCGGTCGCCATTGCGCTACGAAGCGGTTCTCCTCTCCTTCTTCTTCGCGGCGCGCTATATACCTTAATGAATGATCAATCTCTCCCCAAGCCTCCTCGAATATATCGCGAATTTGTATTTCAAATGCGATATCCTTGGGTTTGGTGCGTGAGGAGTTTCCTGTGCCAGAGTTAGACTCAACGTATGCTACAATGTGTATAGACGAGTACCCGCTTTTTTTATTCTCTGGCCCTTCTGTCTCAACTTCGTATGCGCCATTTTCAAATGTTAAATTCGCATTGTTTATAATGGATTGAACTTTTACGTGAACTGAGTTTTCTTCATCTTTAGGGCGGTTTGTGTATATTTTTGCCTCAAAAATTCTTCCTTTTCTAATAGGGTTTTCTTCGTGTTTGTGGTTAATAATATCAATTAAATCTTTTACAACTTGTACTATGTCGGATTGAAATATAGTTACTATTCTAATTCCAAATCCATCTGTCATGTGATGTATTTCATATCTCCAGTTGTCAGATCCTTTTTGAGCTCCTTTCCTTTTTCTTTTAACTTTTGAAATTATTCCCTCAGTTGATTTTGTTCTGCTCTTTAATGCATAGATATAACTCTTCTCTGAGAACCGAATTTTTCTCAAGTAGGTCATTACTTGGTCTTCGATATCCAAGCATGCCTCATGCAGAGCTGACGCTTTTGGGCGTAGTTCGTTGTCAGGAGTACGATGAGTTTTTCCCCGTGAGGTAGCGTTTTTGACGTTATCAGGTGTCATGTGTTTCGCCTTTTTCTATATTAGGTGCGCGTAGTAAATCATAGGTTGTTTTTTTTTGTCAAAATTTACTTTTTGGTGTAAAAAAAGCCCGCTGCCAGAATGGGGGTGGCGGCGGGCCAGGAGGAAGAAGCTTCGCATTTTTGGGGATGTGACAGCCTCTTCTGGCGTTTCGTTGGGGGGATAAACACCGTGGGAGGCGGTGCAGGTAAACGAAACGCCGCAGGAAGGGAAAGTTCCTGTCGTCCTTTGGTTGTTGTTATTTCCTAGGCTTCGATCGGGTTTGTCTCTTCGAACGATTTCAAGGCCTTCCATTCATCGTCACTAAAGATGCGCGATCGGGTCAGGAAGCGTTTGCCTTCCGGCCCTTCAAGCGAAAACATGCCGCCGCGCCCGTCGACCACATCAATGATCAACTGGGTGTGACGCCAATATTCGAACTGCGCGCGCCCGATATAGAACGGGCTGCCTTCGATCTCACCCAGCAGCACATCCTGATCGCCGGTTTTGAATTCCCCATCGGGAAAGCACATCGGCGCGCTGCCATCGCAACAGCCCCCGGACTGATGAAACATCACCGGCCCGTGGATATCCTTGAGCTTCCTGATCAGTTGGGTTGCGGCATCCGTCGCAATTACCCTGTCAGGTACGGTATCTGATCCGGTCAATGTCACCTCCTTCTTTGCAAAAGGCGACCGGACGCAAGGTGGTGCCTCGCGTCCGGGTGTGAAGTGGGTCGGATCAGAAGAAGCCCATCGGTTTCGGATCGTAGGAAACCAGAAGGTTCTTGGTCTGCTGATAGTGGTTCATCATCATCTTGTGGTTTTCACGACCGATGCCCGATTGCTTGTAGCCGCCAAAGGCCGCGTGCGCCGGATAAAGGTGATAGCAGTTGGTCCACACACGACCGGCCTTGATGTCACGGCCGAAGCGGTATGAACGGTTGGCATCACGGGTCCAGACACCAGCGCCAAGGCCATACAGCGTGTCATTGGCGATATGAAGGGCTTCGGCCTCATCCTTGAAGGTGGTCGCCGACACAACCGGGCCAAAGATTTCCTCCTGGAAGATCCGCATGCGGTTGTGACCCTTGAAGATGGTCGGCTGGATATAGAACCCACCAGAAAGATCACCGCCCAGATCGGCCTTGTCACCGCCACAGAGGACTTCGGCACCTTCCTGTTTGCCGATATCCAGATAGGACATGATTTTTTCCATCTGCTCGTTTGATACCTGCGCACCCATCATGGTGTCGGTATCAAGCGGGTTACCCTGTTTGATGCTGGCAACACGCGACAGAACGCTGTCCATGAACTTGTCATAGATGCTTTCCTGAATGATCGCCCGCGACGGGCAAGTGCAAACTTCCCCTTGGTTAAGGGCAAACATTGCCATGCCTTCTGCGGCTTTCTGACGGAAATCATCATCAGACGCCATGATGTCTTCAAAGAATACGTTTGGCGATTTTCCGCCAAGCTCAAGGGTTACGGGAATGATGTTTTCCGATGCATATTGCATGATCAGACGACCGGTGGTGGTTTCACCGGTAAAGGCGACTTTGGCCACACGGTTGCTTTGTGCCAGCGGTTTTCCGGCTTCAACGCCGAAGCCCTGAACAACGTTCAAGACGCCTGCCGGGATCAGATCGGAAACCAGTTCCAGAAGAACGCAGATCGATGCCGGGGTCTGTTCGGCCGGTTTCAGGACAACGCAGTTACCAGCAGCCAGTGCCGGGGCCAGTTTCCAGGCCGCCATCAGGATCGGGAAGTTCCACGGAATGATCTGACCGACCACGCCAAGCGGTTCGTGGAAGTGATAGGCGACTGTGTTGTCATCAATCTCGCCAAGCGATCCTTCCTGGGCGCGAATAGCACCGGCGAAATAGCGGAAATGGTCAATGGCAAGTGGAATATCAGCGGCAAGCGTTTCACGCACGGCCTTGCCGTTATCCCAGGCATCGGCGACGGCCAGCATTTCAAGATTGGCTTCCATACGATCAGCAATCTTGTTGAGCATGTTTGCGCGTTCTGTCGGAGATGTTTTACCCCAGGCCGGGAAGGCGGCATGGGCCGCATCCAGTGCCTTTTCGATGTCTTCGCTGCTGGAGCGCGGCATTTCACAGAATGGTTTGCCATTCACCGGCGAGACATTTTCAAAGTACTGACCCTTGGCAGGGGCGACCCATTCACCGCCGATGAAGTTCTCATAACGGCCTTTGAAACTGACCGGGCTGCCTGCGTCATTTGGATTCTTGTAGATCATTTGGGTTCCTCCGAGATAACGGACGATTTTCCGTCCGCGTTTTTGTTTGTGACGCCGCCTTACCCGCAAAGGTCATGCCACTTACGAATTTTCATGCCAGTTTCGCAAAAAGAACCCGTTTTCCAGATAGTTGAACCTTTCCAATTCAAAGCACCGTTTTGCGCCATTCGTGCCATTGGAACAGGGCGGATGGCACAAATTGTTCCAAAAATGGAACAGTCATGGTTTTGCCCGATTTTGCGCGCGAAACTGTTTGCTATGAACGCATTTAAGTGTGTTACGATTAACGCTGTGATCGGCTGTGGCAAAAGCCACGCACCGGAAAAATCCGGGCCAAAACACCGACACAAGGGAGATAGCGTCTATGTCAGGAAACCTTCCCGGCGGACGGATAGAAGCAGCCCTTCAGCTTAGCGGTGGGGCGCAAAATCGTGCGGTGCTTGAAAGCTGGCAACGGTGTGAAGAACGCTTTGGTCTGGCTCATGACACCTTGCGCCGTCCCGAAGTCATATCCGAAAGCCAAACCCGGCAATTGCGTGATCGCAACGGGCGGCTTTATCACCATGCCCATGATCTGGTGCGCACCCTTTATCGCAAGATCGATGCATCGGGCTATGCGGTCTTTCTGACCGATAATAGCGGCGTGATCCTTGATAGTGTTGCGGCCCAATCGCTTTTGCCATCGTTCCGTACCAACGGCCTGTTGCCAGGTGCCGTCTGGAGCGAGGAGCGCGAAGGCACCAACGGCATTGGTACCTGTATCGTTGAAGGCCGCGCAATCACCATCCACAAGGATGAACATTTCCTCGCCCAGCATTCGGTTCTGACCTGTACGGCGGCCCCGGTATTTGATCCCGATGGCAAGGTCTGCTCGGTCCTTGATGTGTCGGCCGTGCGCGAAGATATCAAACGCCCCGATTGCCTGCGCGTGCGTGGCATGGTGGCCGATTATGCCGATGCGCTGGAACGTATCCTGTTCTTTGATGAGCGTGCCGGTGATGTGATCTTGCATCTGCATCCTGATGCCCGCCATGTCGGATCGACCCGCGATGCGATGATTTCGATTGCACCCGATGGCACGATCAGCGGGGCGACCTCGACCGCGCGGCGTATTCTGGCTGCGGCCAACAATTCCACGGACATTTCGCAAATGTTTGAAATGGACGTCGAAAACCTTGTCGCCAAACTGGCCAGCCCGGACGGGCAGGGGGCATCGGCAACGCCGCTTAATATCGCGGGCGGCGGGGTTTTGTTTGGCAGCGTTACCATCCCTGAACGCATGCGCCGTCGCTATGTCGGGCGATCAACACCCACTGCACGCAAGGCGCCGTCACTGCCTGCGCGTCCGGTTGCCGACATCCCGGACAAGGATGCGGCCTTGCGGCGGATTTTTGAAATCGGCACGCGCCTGCATGCCAAGGATATCAATGTCCTGATGTCGGGCGAAACCGGCAGCGGCAAGGAATATCTCGCACGCCACATTCACGAAGCCACCCTTGGCAAATCCAAGGCTTTTGTGGCGATCAACTGTGCCGCCCTGCCGGAAGGCTTGATTGAAAACGAACTGTTTGGTCATGCTGGTGGGGCCTTTACCGGGGCGGCGCGCGATGGTTTTGGTGGCCGCATTCGCGAGGCCAATGGCGGCACGCTGTTTCTTGATGAAATTGGCGACATGCCGCTGGCCGCCCAGGGGCGGTTGTTGCGTGTCCTTGAAAGCCGAACGGTCGAACCGCTCGGCAGTACCAAGTCTGTACCGGTCGATTTCCGCCTGATCTGTGCCAGTAATGTCGATCTTAACCGCGCGGTGGCCGAGGGGAAATTCCGCGAAGATTTGCTTTATCGGATCAAGGGCGCGCGCCTTGCGGTACCACCCTTGCGCGAACGATCCGATCTTGCCGATCTGATCGGGCGGCTTCTGGCGGTTTTGTCGGACGACTATGTTCAGTGCGAAGACGATGTGCTTGCACTTTTGATCGCCCACGGCTGGCCGGGCAATGTGCGCGAACTGATCAATGTCTTGCAATATGCGGCCGTCTTTGCCGAAGACGGCGTGATTGAACGCCATCATTTGCCCGATGATTTTCATGCAGCGCCGACCGATGAGGAAACGCCAACCCCGCGTCAAACCATGGCGCGCGCCGAAGCCGATGCCCTGCGTCAGCTGCTGGAAGATCAGCAATGGCATATCAGCAACACCGCCAAGGCGCTTGGCATCGGGCGCAACACGCTTTATCGCCGCATGGCGCGGCTCGGGATCGAGCGGCGTTGAAAATCAGCAAATTCCGCTGATTTTGCGAATGTTTTCATTGTAGGGCGCACCGTTATTGTTTTAAGTAACGGCAGGGCTTTACAGGATATTTTCATGTGTGGAATTGCCGGTTTATGGCTGTCTGAACAGGCTGATGCTTCGGGCTTGGGCGATCGTGTATCGCGCATGAATGATGCGCTGTATCATCGCGGACCGGATGGCGGTGATGTCTGGGTTGATGATGAAAATGGCCTTGGCCTTGGGCAGCGCCGCCTTGCCATCATTGATCTTTCCGATGCCGGCAAGCAGCCTATGCATTCCGCCAATGACCGTTATGTCATGGTCTATAACGGCGAAATCTATAACGCCACGGAACTGCGTGAAAAACTTGCCAGTGCCAATATTTCCTGGCGCGGCCATTCCGATACCGAAGTCATCCTTGAATGCATTGCCCATTGGGGCCTGCGCGATACCATCAAGCGCCTGATTGGCATGTTTGCCATAGCGCTTTGGGATCGCCAGAAAAAGAAGCTTTTCCTTGTTCGTGACCGGCTTGGTATCAAGCCGCTTTATTGGTCGCGCTATGACGGACATATCGGTTTCGCGTCCGAGGTCAAAGGATTGCTCGCCAGTGACGTCATGTCGCGCGAGGTCAATCAGACCGGCCTTGATGCCTATTTGCGCTTTGGCTATGTGCCGTCCGGGCTTTCGATCTATGCCCATGCCAAGATGCTCAAGCCGGGTCATATCCTTGAGATTTCATCGCACGATCAGGCAACCGAAACCGCCTATTGGTCGGTCGAGGACGCGGTTCTCAATGGTCAGACCCACGCCTGGAGCGGCGATGATCAAAGCGCGATTGACGCACTAGAAGACTTGCTGCGTGATGCGGTTCAACGCCGCATGGTGGCCGATGTGCCCTTGGGTGCGTTCCTGTCCGGCGGGATTGATTCCTCAACCGTCGTTGCCCTGATGCAGTCGGTCTCCGACCGACCGGTCAAAACATTCTCGGTGGGTTTTGAGGACGAGGCCTTTAACGAGGCCGCCTTTGCCGGTGAAGTCGCCAAGCACCTCAAGACCGATCACACCGAACTTTACGTGACGCCAAAGGATGCGCTTGATCTGGTGCCGAAGCTTTCGGAAACCTATGACGAGCCGTTCTTTGATAGCTCCGCCATTCCGACCTATCTGATCTCTGCACTCACGCGCAAGCATGTCACGGTCGCCCTGTCAGGTGATGGCGGGGATGAGACATTTGGCGGTTATAACCGCTATTTGTGGGCCAAGCAGCTTAGCCGTGCGGCGGGTAGCATTCCCTTTGGCGGTGGTCTTGCCTCCCGCGCGCTGACCATGATCTCGCCCGAGAGCTGGGACAAGCTCATCAGACTGGTGCCAGGCAAGAAATCGACCAGTGCGATTGGCGATAAAATCCACAAGGCGGCACCGCTTTTGGCGATTGGTGATGATATCGACCGTTATCACGCGCTGATTTCGCTGTTTGACCCGGACAAGCTGCGCGGCGATCGGGGTGGCGCAAAGAAATTCCGCGTGCCGGGCGAGAAGTTCTGTCGCAACCGTCACCTGGATTACGTGTCCTCCATGCAGGCCATGGATACGATGATGTATATGGTCGATGATGTTCTGACCAAAGTGGACCGGGCATCGATGGCCAATTCGCTTGAAGTCCGCGTGCCTTTCATTGATCACCGCGTGATCGAATTTGGCTGGCGGTTGCCCGCACGGCTCAAGATGAATGGATCGGTGGGTAAATATGCCCTGCGCCAGATCCTGTATAAATATGTGCCGCGCGAGATGATCGACCGGCCAAAGACGGGCTTTGGCGTGCCGCTGGCGCAATGGCTGCGCGGGCCGCTCAATGAATGGATGGGCGACCATCTCGCCAATCAGGCGCTTTATACTGACTTCGGTCTGGATCGCCGCCAGATCGAAAAGCTTCGCAAAGAGCATATGTCGGGCAAGCGCAACTGGGGCCATCAGCTCTGGACCATTTCGATGCTCTCTGACTGGCAGAAGCGCTGGCTGGCCTGATCGCCTGTCGATATCGCCCGGACTTTCATCACATTTGATCTTTGATAACCCCGTCTGATGTTCAGGCGGGGTTTTTATTTTCGTTCACGAATGAATGGTTATTCTTGGCTGTTTTACGACATTTATAAGCAAATAAGATGATGCGCATGTGCGTTTCCCGCATGGCTGTGTCGAATAAATGTCACAATTCGAAACTTGAAAATTTTCGAAAATGAACTATTTTCATCATCAAAGAGTTTTCCTTCTGCGATGAGAGACCCCATGGCTGGCACTTTAAACTATGATCTGATCATTATCGGCGGCGGCATTAACGGTGCCGGGATCGCCCGCGATGCAGCGGGCCGGGGCCTGAAAATTCTGCTGTGTGAAAAGGATGATCTGGCCAGTGCGACCTCGTCGGCCAGCACCAAGCTGATCCATGGTGGCTTGCGCTATCTCGAACATTACGAGTTCCGTCTGGTGCGCGAAGCCCTGACCGAACGTGAAGTGCTGCTTGATAACGCGCCGCATATCATCTGGCCGCTGCGGTTTGTGCTGCCGCACAGAAAGGACCTGCGCCCGGCCTGGATGATCCGCCTGGGACTGTTCCTTTATGACCATCTTGGTGGCCGTAAAAAGCTTCCGGGGTCCGAGGGCATTTCATTTGCCAAACATGTCGCCGGTGCGCCGCTTCGCGATGACATGACCAAGGGCTTTGTCTATTCAGATTGCTGGGTGGATGATGCGCGCCTTGTTGTTTTGAACGCCATGGATGCCAAGGCCAAAGGGGCCGAGATTTTGACCCGTACCGAATGCGTTGGTGCAAAGCGCGCGGGCGACGTCTGGAACGTAACGCTGCGCGATCAGGAAAGCGGTGAAAACCGTGCGGTTTCCGGTCGCATGTTGATTAATGCCGCCGGGCCGTGGTGTGCCGATCTGATCAATCCGGAAAACGGTGTGGTCAAATCCGATACCAAGGCCAATATCCGACTGGTAAAGGGCAGTCACATCGTCGTGCCCAAGCTGTTTGACCACGATTTCTGTTATATTTTCCAGCACGGTGATGGGCGCATTGTCTTTGCTATTCCCTATCAGGGCGACTTTACCCTGATCGGCACCACGGATGTTGATTTCAAGGGCGATCCGGCCAAGGTCAAGATTGACCAGGGCGAGATTGATTACCTTTGCAAACTTGCCAGTGGTTATTTCAAAAAGCCGATCGCATCCCAAGATGTCGTCTGGACCTATTCCGGTGTGCGTCCGCTTTATGCCGGTGAAGGCGGCGAAGCAAATGCCTCCAAGGTTTCGCGTGATTACACCCTGAAACTCGAAGCCAATGGGCATAAGGCCCCGGCACTTCATGTGTTTGGCGGTAAAATCACCACCTATCGCAAGCTTGCCGAACATGCGCTTGAGATCATTTCAAAGGAACTGGGGGCGAAGGACACGCCCTGGACGGCCAATGCCGTACTGCCGGGTGGGGACTTCCCCAATGCCTCCTATGAGGCCGCCTTTGCCGATTATGCCGCGCGCTATGACTGGATGGATGCGATGATGCTCAAACGCCTGCTGCGCGCTTATGGCACGCGGATCGAACAGATCATTGGCGATGCCAAGGGCGTCGGTGATCTTGGCAAATGTTATGGCCACGACCTGTATGAAGCCGAGGTCCGCTATTTGATCGATAACGAATGGGTGCAGGGCATCAATGACCTGATCTGGCGTCGGTCCAAACTTGGCTTGCGTCTTACGGGTGATCAGGTTGCCGATCTTGGCGAACGTCTGGCACAGGAAAAGCACGATCCCAAATCGGTCGCAGCCGAATAGGCGACTTCATGCCCGCGAACTGTCAGGCTTGATCGCCAGATAGTTCGTGGCGAAGCGCATCAAGCAGAGCACGGAGTTCCTGCTTGCGGGTGGGCGTGATGTCGCGCCAGTCACGATCATGGATCGCGCCTTCAAGCGCATAGAGATAATTCAGGCTGATCTTCTTTTCGCTGCCAAAGCGAAACAGCAACCGGCGTGTTGTTTCTTCAATGCCGAGCGCGCGCAATTCATCGCGGTTTTCAATCCCGATTTCACTGATTTCACGCGATGATTTGGGCCCGATATTGCGCATGCTACTGCTTCCTTTCACTCCCTAAATTGCGCTATGGTCGGTTTGTTTTCAACTGATTACCTCGACCGGTTCGCTGATGCCTGCATTCCTCAAACCCATCTTTGCCAGTGCCGTTCTGCTTGTTCTGACCATTCCGGTGGCCCGGGCGGCAGACGACGTTGCCCCGCTTGAAACCTGGTCGATGCTGGTTGGTCTGGTCGGTGGGCTTGCCCTGTTTCTTTACGGGATGGATCATCTTGCCGGTGCGCTTAAAACCCTTGCCGGGGCACGGTTGCGCCGCGTTCTGTCGGGCATGACGCGCAATCGCATTTGGGCAGCAGTCTCCGGCGCGGTCATTACCGGATTGGTGCAGTCCTCAAGTGTTACGACCGTTCTGGTGGTTGGCTTTGTCTCGGCCGGGTTGATGCCCTTTGCCCAATCGATTGCGGTGATCATGGGCGCCAATATGGGCAGTACGCTCACCGCCCAGATCATTGCCTTTCGCGTTGATGCCATCGCCCCGCTTTTCATCGCCATCGGTTTTGCCATGACGATGCTGGCTGATCGCAAACGCTTTTCGCTGATTGGCAAGGCGGTGCTGGGCATGGGGATGCTGTTCTTTGGCATGGGCATGATGAGCGATGCCATGGAACCGCTTCGAACCTACGCCCCGTTCATCGATCTGATGAGCCAGATGAGCAATCCGTTTCTGGCCCTGCTGGTGGCGGCGGCCTTTACCGCGTTGGTGCAATCAAGTGCCGCGACCATGGGGATTGTCATTGTTCTGGCCGGGCAGGGGCTGGTTCCGCTTGAAAGCGGGATCGCGCTTATTTTCGGGGCAAATATCGGCACCTGTGTCACGGCGCTTCTGGTGACGATTGGCAAGAACCGCGATGCGCTTCGCACCGCCCTTGGTCATATCCTGTTTAACGTGGTCGGGGTTGTGATCTGGTTGCCATTTATTGATCAATTGGCGCGCTTGGTTGAAGTGATTACCACTGGCCGCACACCGGAAAGCACAGATGTCGCGCGCGAAATCGCCAATGCGCATACCATTTTCAACGTTGCCAATGTCATCCTGATGATCGGGTTTATCCCGTGGATCGCGCGCCTGATTGAAAAACTGGTCCCGGCCGAGGTCGATACCGAACCGCGCCTTAGTCCGGAACCGAAATACGTTATGCACGAATTGACCGTCGCCCCGGCAGCAGCCCTTAGTTTGCTGCGCAATGAAGTGGTGCATATGGGCGATGTGGTGATTGATGTTGTTCGTCGCGGGCGTGAAAACCTGCGCAACCCGACGCGGGCCAAGCTTGAGAAACTTGGCGAACTCGATGATGGGGTTGATAGCCTGCAGGACGCGATTGCGCTGTTTGCCGCAAAGCTGCCGCGTGCGGAACTGCTGCCAGGCGACGTTAACCGCATGCAGAATGAATTGGCGGTGAGTAACCATCTTGAGGCCGTTGGCGACCTGATCAGCGAGGAAATGGTCAAACTGGTGGGCGAATGGCTTGATATTCGCCACATGCCATCTGCCGAAAGCCGTCAGAAAATGGCGGAGCTATACGAGATCGCCGAGGACTGCCTGAAACAGTCCATGACCGCCTTCACGGCCGAGGATATCGAGGCCGCCAACCATGTGCTGGGGCGCAAGGCGGAATTTGCCGCCAAGCTTGAAGCGACATTGCGCAAGGTCAGCGATGAAATCGGTCCGCGTGATATCGATATTCGCCGCTACCGGATCGAGGTTGCGATGGTCGAACGCGTCAACCGCCTTTATGAGCGTGCGCGCCGGATTGCACATGCGACCACCGCAATTAAAAATCAGGAAGAACCAGCGCCTGATGAACAGAATGCGGCATCGACCATCGCCGATGCCATGTAACGTTTTAGCGGATTATCGATCCGCCGGCGGGGTGTCGATATCCTTTTGCATCACCGTGACATCGCAGGCGCGATAGCCCAGATGGCGATAGAAATCCTGTGTTGCATGGTTATCGGCACGCACCATCAACTGCATGCGCCAGACACCCTGATCACGCAGCCAGTTTTCCCCAACTTCCATCAAACGGCGACCTAGTCCCGATTTCTGCAGGCTTGGCGCAACAGCCATGTAATAGATCCAGCCGCGATGTCCGTCATGGCCAGCCATGATCGAACCAACAATGTTATCGCTGTTATCTTCCCAGACGAAAAGGGTGGCCTCGTCGCTTTCAAGCGCAAAACGCACATCCCATTCCGGCGGATTATACGGGCGATAAAGCCCGGTTTCCTGCCAAAGCGTTGTCAGGACGGGGATATCAGAAAGCTCGGCTGTTCTGGGGGCGGATTTCGGGGCGGGTGTTGTCATGGTGCTTCTTTCATGGGGCAATATTCAGAAGCGTGTAACAATGCGTCGATTGCGACGAGCCGTCAAACCCAATTGCGTGACAAAGTGGTGAAGTTAAACGCCAAAACGCAAAACGCCCCCAAGGGAGCCTTGGGGGCGCGGTGCGGGTCCGGGGTATCGGTTGGGATGGGGGAAGCCCCGGACCGGGGTGGGGATGTTAAAAGCGCAAACTGATCAGCTGACCGGGCGACCGGTGACGCTGCTCAGTTCCATTTCGCGGACGATGTCGCCCGCCTGATTGGTAACCGTGGCGGTATAAGTACCGCGCGGGGTTTCGCTCAGCTCGCCGAGTTTCAATTCACCATTGCCAAACCGGATCACCATGGCATTTGCCAGAAGGTTCATTTGTTCGGCAGTGTATTTGTTATCAAAGCGTTCAGCCTTGTCAGGACGCGGCATCAGTTTACGCATGTCGCGACGGTCTTCACGTTCCATACGGCCTGTTTTTGCGTCAAATTTGATGACTTCGACAACGCCACCTCCGGCATTGACCAGCAGGACGTCGATCTTGCCCGGTTCTTCGGCCATCAGTGCATCACCGGTTTTGAAATCCGGGGTTCCGGTTTTCAAAAGCATTGCATCAACCAGAATGCGGGCTTCTGCAGGAGTGAGGGGAACGGCGCGTTCGCGGGCTTCTTGTCCGAATTTTCCACCTTTGTGATGTTCACCAAGCTCACCACGTTCGCCGCGCTTATGTTCAAACTTTCCTTCGCAATTGTCGCCGCCGGACATCGCCCATTCAGGGTTGCCGCCACGGTCACCCGGCGATGCATAGGAAGCTGCAAACGGGGTGGCGATGATGGTGGTTGCGATCAGGGCCGCAGCAAGTTTCAGGGTGTTTTTGCGTTTCATGGTAACCTCATCAGGTTTGTGGGGGATCAGTTCGTTGAGGACGGTTATCACCTATGATTGTCGCGAAATGATCCCGACAAACCGCCAAATTGGTCGCAAGATTTGCCAAAACGGCTCTTTGCGACAATCTGATACAAATTGCCATTTCTGCCCGCGTGACCAACGCGTTAAGTTAGGCTGAGCCAAGACTTTTGATTTCAGGACCGCATATGAGCGACCAGCCCCACATTCTTGTTGTTGATGACCACCGCGATATCCGCGACCTGCTCGGCCGGTATCTGCGCCAGCATGAATATCGCGTCACATTGGCATCGGACGGGCGCGAGTTGCGCAAACTTATGAATGATGACATCGCACCGGATCTGATTGTGCTCGATCTGATGATGCCCGGTGAAGATGGGCTGAGCCTGTGTCGGTGGCTGCGGGAAAATTATGATGTGCCTGTTGTGATGTTGACCGCGCTCGGCGAGGAAACCGATCGCATCATCGGTCTTGAAATGGGGGCGGATGATTATCTGGCCAAACCGTTTAACCCGCGCGAATTGCTCGCCCGGATCAAGGCGGTGATGCGGCGTGCGCAAAGTCTTCCGGTCGGGCGCAAGGGACCGCTTCCGGGTGGGCAGGTGTATTTTGATCGCTGGGTTCTGGATCGCACCCGGCATGAATTGCGCGATGCCGATGATGTGGTCGTACCGCTTAGTGCTGGCGAATACGGTCTTCTTTGTGCCTTTGTCGAACATCCCAATATGGTGCTTAACCGCGATCAGCTGCTTGACCTTACGCGCGGGCGCGAAGCCGTACCGTTTGATCGCAGCATCGATAACCAGGTCAGTCGCCTGCGCAAAAAGATCGAAATCGATGCCAAGAATCCGGCCTTGATCAAGACCGTCTGGGGCGGGGGCTATATGTTTACTTGCGAGGTGGCTGAAAAATGACCAAGCGCCGCCTGATCAAACGCCTTTGGCCCCAAAGCCTGACCGCGCAGCTGGTTTGCCTGCTTTTGGGCGCGATCATCCTGACCCATATCGTGCTTGGCGTGATGCTGGCCGAGGAGCGCC
Organism: Thalassospira sp. HJ; assembly: GCF_000948415.1. GTDB lineage: Bacteria > Pseudomonadota > Alphaproteobacteria > Rhodospirillales > Thalassospiraceae > Thalassospira. The sequence continues at coordinate 39,643 of NZ_JYII01000007.1, forward strand.
GCGATGCTGTTACCTCGGAGCGCCGGGTCTATTCATTGATGCGTATCGCAGCAATCTCCCGAATTATGAGTACAACCCCCCGAGAAACCTGGCGCGATGTTTTGCGAGTGGCGCAGTCGCCGCAAAGTCGTTTGCGACTGGTTGATGTCACCGATGTTGCTATGGGCGAGGGGCGTGAAGCCGACGGCCTTTCCCGCCGTTTGAACGAGGCACTTTCAAGCAAAACCGGTGCAAGTGCCAGGGTGGAAATCCTGTCCGAAGATGAGTGCTGGGACGAGCGAAAATCTTTGCGCAGTGCCAAGCAAAGCCTGCTCGAAGAAATCTCTCCCGGCTCGGCAGGATGGGACGAAGATCATGACGATGATCGAGACAACAAGGACAAGGATGACGAGCACCACGGTCACAGGGACCGCGACGCACCGTGGTCCTTGCGCTATCTCGAACGGTTTGATTGCCATACGGCACCTGTGATGCGCCTTGCCGTACCGGTGATAACGGTCGGACCTGATGGCGAGCCGACGGGCAGCGAACCCGAGATATGGCTTGAGGCCATGATTGGCGGGGTAATGCCACCCCCGTGGTTCGTGCTCGATAGTTCCTTGCGTGTCTTGCTTTCAACACTGGTGATCGCAATCATTGCCTTCTTCCTTGCACGTCGTATTTCGCGGTCCTGGGATGTATTGACCCGTGCGGCCGATCGCGTCGGGCGCGGCGATTATCCCGAACCGGTGCCCGAAACCGGGCCGATTGAAATCAGACGGGCGACCAAGGCATTCAACCGCATGACCGCGCGCCTCAAACGCTTTGTCGAGGACCGCACACGCATGCTGGCCGCCATTTCCCATGATCTGCGCACGCCGATCACGTCGCTTCGTCTGCGTGCAGAGTTTGTCGATGATCCGGAAAACCGTGCGCGGATTATCGAGACACTCGATGAAATGGAACAGATGGTCGAAGCCGCGATGACCTTTGCGCGCGAAGAAACCGCCAATGAGGAAACCCGCAAGATCGATCTGACCGCCCTTGTTGAATCCGCGGTCGAGGATCTGGCAGAAACCGGTCGCCCGATCACATTCACCGGCGAAGTCGATACGCGCGTCTATCCGTGCCGGCCGCTTTCGATCAAGCGTGCCTTTGGCAATCTGGTATCCAATGCGCTGAACTTCGGCGATACGGTCGAAGTTGCGGTACGTGATGCCGATGATGACGGTCTGTGGATCGAAATTGCCGATGACGGGCCGGGCATCCCGATTGAGCAGCGCGAACAGGTATTTGAGCCGTTCTTCAGGATTGAAGAGTCACGCAATCGTGATACCGGGGGTGTTGGTCTGGGTATGGCCATTGCGCGTACTGCCGTCCGCGCCCATGGCGGGGAAATCTATCTTGATGAGTCGCGGAAAGGCGGGCTTCTGGCGCGTATTTACCTGCCACCGGCGCAGCCGTAATAAAGGTGTTTTGTGCCGGTCTGGACGGGGACGAAAACTCTCCTGACAAAGTGCGTCAGTTTTTTGACAGTTAGCACTTGCAATTTACGTGACCGGTGGTCATTTGTTGCGTGGAATTTCAAGAAATCAAAATCAACAATTGCTAAATTGTGATGCTGTTCTATTTAGGGTCTGGATTTGGACCCGCGGCGGTGCAACAATCAAGCATAGGAACGGACGGAGCGTACCCATGAGCAATAACCAGTCTTCTACGGGGGTGGTAACCGCACTTCCCGGGACCAATAACGCGCAGGCCGCGCGCGGCTTTGTACGTTCTGTCAATGACTGGCTGATGGAATGTGCGCTTGATGATACCGACATCAGTGATCTTCTGTCGGGCATGGCCAGTCGTCTGGTCGCATCGGGCATTCCGGTTGATCGTGTCATGGTCGCATTCAAGACCCTGCACCCGCTTTACGAAGGTGTTTCCTATATCTGGACCAAGGAAAATGGCCAGGTTGAGCGGACAACCCATATGGGCGGTGACGAAAAGAACCGCGATTGGGCCGAAAGCCCGATGAAATGGATGCTTGATAACGATGTCAGCTTCATGCGCCGCCATCTGATCGGTCCGAGCGCGGTTGTTGATTTCCCGATCCTTGAAAGTTTCCGCCAGAAGCGCGGCACGGATTACTACGCGCTGATGACGCCGTTCGTGACCGATAGCGACAGCACGCTTAACAGCAACCGCATTTTCATGACCTATCTGACGCGCCGCCCAAGTGGCTTCTCGGACGAGGATCTGGCGATCCTTTCCGGTATTCAGCGCCGCTTTGCCGTGTCTTGCAAAATGCGCATCAACCATGAAGAAACCCGCACGATTCTGGAAACCTATCTGGGTACCGACGCCGGGCAGCGCGTACGCAATGGTCAGATCAAACTGGGCGACAGCACCAAGACCCGTGCGGTTATCTGGTTCTCGGACATGCGCAATTCGACCTCGGTCGCGACTCATGTCGGCGATGACGCGTTTCTTGGTGAAATGAACGATTTCTTTGGTGCCACCGCCAGTGCGGTGCTCAAGCACGGCGGGCAAGTGCTGCGCTATATCGGCGATGCGACACTTGCGATCTTCCCGATTGATGAAGACGAAACCAACCTTGAAACCGCCTGTCACGCGGCCCTTTATGCCGCGGCCGAGGCACAGATAAATATCGATGCCCTTAATGCCCGGCGCGAGGCTGAGGGAAAACTGCCGTTTGATTACGGCCTTGGCATGCATGTCGGGGATGTGATTTACGGCAATGTCGGGGTGTCCGAACGTGTTGACTTTACCGTAGTCGGGCAGGCGGCAAACGAAGCCGCCCGGATCGAACAGCTGACGAAACAGCTTGGCAAACGCGTTCTGGTCAGCTCGACCGTCGCACAGTTCATTTCCTGTCCGACGGCGGAAATGGGCGCCTATGAGCTTCAGGGTACGGGACTTAGTGTCAAACTGTTTGCCCCTGACTTCTCGGAAGCTTGTCACCGTATCGAGCTGATGCGTGCGGGCTAGCTTGATCTAAGCCAGATTGTCGAAATCCTTCACCACACCACTTGCGGCCTGGCCGACGCTGGTGAAGGTTTTTTGCGCATCTGCGACAGCCTTGGTCGCCGCTTCAATGATCTTGTCGTAGGGGTCCGGCTTGTTTTCTGCGAGCATTTTCTGCATGGCGACACCGGTCGTGGCCGTTGCCATCGACATGATGTTGCGCATGTAGTCTGTTGAATCCTGAACAGCATAGGCCGCTGCCTGGGCGACCTTTTGATAGGCAACACCGTTCGCACCTGGAATGGCCCCGTTCAGGACCGCATGGTTGGTCGTGCCGACAGCCTGAACGATCTGCGGGTTAAGGGCGGTGCTAAGGGGCGGTGTGCCGGGTGGGTTGTCCGGGGCTGAGGGATCACTGCCCGAAGGGCTGTTGTTGGCGTCATCCTGGCTGCTGGCGTCTTCACTTTTCTCGCTGGCTGACGCGTCCTTGCCTGATGCGTCACCGCCACCGGCCTCACCACTGGCAGACTTGGCATCGCCGCTGCCTTGTGCTCCATCCTGATCACTGCCTTCAGCTTTCGGATCTTCGTTTGCTTTGTTGTCTTCGTCTGCCATCGGAGACCTCGTTTATGACTGGTCGAAAGATCAAATTGGATCAAGTGCCGGGTTTGTCTGAATGTGGCTGGGGGTTAGGTTGACCCGCCGCCACCTTTGCCACCACCCATGCCGCCGCCCGAACTATCAAGGATCATGCGGCACGCGCTGGACGTTACGGCATTGCCGATCTGCTGCAGGCCGCCCTGGGTCTGCATGGCGTTTTGCATCGACAGACTGATGGAATGGGCCATCGTCTGATACACAAGGCCCATGGCCTGTGCCGGCGCCTCACCCAGAACCTTGACGTTGTTCTGGGTCACCGCGTCGGTGATTTGTGAATTTACAGGGGTGTTGTCTGCCATTTCACGCCCTCACGTTTGTGACCATTGCCGGTCTTAAAGACCGATCAGGTCAGGTGCCTAGCGGCGGGTTGCTGCCAAAATTACGAGTAGTGTCAAAAGCGTATCACTGGTATCCGACCGTCCGAGCTTGGCGGTGGCCTGTGCGCCCGCCATCGTGTTGACGGAATAAAGCTGCATCACGCCCTGATTGGTTGCGGCCTGTGAACACATCGATGCCTGCTGCTGTGCCTGCACGGCGTTCTGGAACAGGATCGATGTCGAATGGGCCGCACTTTGATAGATCGCGCCCATCGCGTTTGCCGGGGCGGAGCCGAGAACACTGACCGCACTCTGGGTGACAGAGTCGGTAATCTGACCGTTCACCGGGGTTGGAATTGCCATGTTATCCTCCGAAAAAGCGATCTTTCTGACCGCACATCTCTAGACGTCGCACGGACGCGATTGTGATCAAATTTGCCGGGCCATCAGCCCGCCTGGGCGGTGATCAGGGCAACAAGCTTTGATGTCGATGTATTGACGACCTGTTGCATGTTGCCCTGTGTCAGGGTGGCGTTTTCCATCGCAAGGCCCGTGGCATGGGAATGCGACTGCAGGGCCATGGAAACCGCCTGGGCGGGGCTTTCGCCCAGCACCTTGACGTTGGTCTGGGTGACGGCATCGGTGACTTGTGGATTGACGATATCACTCATCCTTTGACCTCACTGCTTGTCTCACCCTTGTTGGTGTCGGGCTCTGTCGGGAGTCTGGCCGGGCCAAAGAACCGTGGATCCATGTTTTTATACCAAGGTTCCGCTGTCTCGCCGTCGTCACCAGATCCTTCGCCCCCTGTCTTGTTCTGACCTTGCCGGGATGCGTTCGCATTCAGGTCGGGTTGTTGTTCACGTCCGGTTTCTTGGCCGGCGAACTGGCCGGGCTGGCCATAGTAAAAAAATTTGGTTTGGCTTCCTGAACGGACAGGGTCGCCTTGGCGCATTCCATAGTGGTTGCGAGGCTTGCAACCGCCTGTTGCTGCTGTTCATTGACCATGTTGGCAAACAGGATGCCCTGTGCCTGGGCCTGTGACAGATAGGACTGCATCGCCCCCATCGCCGGGCCATTGGCAATGACCGATGTGTTGGTCTGGGTGACGCTGTCGGTGATCTGTTCGTCGACTTCGTTCGGATTGCTCATCGGGGTGATCCTTATTAACTACGACGTTTCATCATTTGCAGAATGCTTTGGGTCATGGTCGTCATGCCGATCATGGCATTTTGCTTCTGGGCCGAGACCATGTTCGCCATCAGGATGTTCTGCGATTGCGCCTGTCCCAGCATGGATTGCAGGGCGGCATAGCCGGGGCCAGCGCCCATGGTGGCGACATTGGTCTGTGCGACACTGTCGGTGATCTGGTCGGAAACCTCGCACTGGTGCAGATCATCACTGTGATCGGCGTGGCTGTGCTGGGATTTCTTGCCGTCTTGCGCAGGTGGTGCCGATGGCATGTCCGTCTCCTTGGTCTGAAGGGATGGGGCTGGCAAAATGGGTGCGTACCGAAATGACGCCGGGCGGTGAAAGTTGTGAAAGAAAAAGCCCGGCAAGCGCATGCATGCCGGGCGGGATTGGCGGCGAAACCATCTTGGATGTTAAGACACGGCCGTACCGGTCGTTGCCTTGAGAGCCGACAACAGCGAAAGCATATTGTCGGGAACGTCGCTTGCGGCGAGCTTCGAGGTCGCAACAGCCCCTGCCATGGTGTTGACAGAGTAGACCTGGATGACGCCCTGATTGGTGGCCGCCTGCGAGGAAATGCCCACCTGATGCTGAGCGCTGACAGCGTTCTCGTAGAGAATGCCATGCGAGTGCGCCAGCGACTGGTAAAGCGAGCCCATGGCCATTGCCGGCGCATCACCCATGACCTCGACATTGGCCTGGGTGACAGCGTCGGTAATCATACCATTGACCGGAGTGTTATCAGCCATTGTGTATCTCCTGATTGCCTAAAGAAGTACCGGTAGGAAAGCGATGCTCGCAACCGGCCCTTTCCGCATGTCCTGCGGTCAGACTTTTGACGGAGGGCTTTGGGGGTTGTGACGCTGGCGGGGCAAAAACTTGGATCTTGGGAACCGGTATCGGAAAACCGCAAACAGGCGGTCGCAAATCGATACGACCGCCTGATTGGAATTTGACCGCCAGGCTAAAGGACATGCGTCTTGGCCCGACTGGGATTAGCCCGCCGTCGCACGAAGCGTCGTGAGCAGCGAGAGCATATTGTCGGGAACGTCGCTTTTGGCGATCTTGGCGGTCCCGGCGGCACCAGCCATCGTATCGACGGAATAGATCTGGATGACGCCTTGATTGGTGGCCGCCTGCGAGGTGACGCCGACTTGCTGTTGTGCGCTGACGGCGTTTTCATAAAGAATGCCGGTCGAATGGGCGAGGGACTGGAAGATCGAGCCCATCGCCATTGCCGGCGCGTCACCGAGAACTTTCACGTTCGCCTGGGTCACGGCATCGGTGATCTGACCATTGAGCGGAGTGTTATCAGCCACTGTTTATCTCCTGATTGCTTGGGAAATTCGCAGAAGGAAAACGATGACCTTGGTCAGGCCGTTCGCCTTCCGCATCTAGTGCGTCCAAAGATTTGACGGGGAAGTCGGGCTTCTGTGATGGCGTGGTGCGCGAAACTTGCCGCGTGGAAAAACAAGCCTGCCAAACAGAAATCGGGCGGTCGCAGATGGATGCGACCGCCCGATTGGTAACTGGCCGTTCGGGCCAAAGATTTTCGGGTAAATCAGCCCTTGGTTGCCTGAAGGGCGGTAAGAAGCGACAGCATGTTGTCGGGAACGTCGCTTTTGGCAATCTTGGAGGTCGCAACAGAGTCTGCCATCGTGTCGACCGAATAGATCTGGATGACGCCCTGATTGGTTGCGGCCTGCGAAGTGATGCCGATCTGCTGCTGTGCGCTGACAGCATTTTCATAAAGAATGCCGGTGGAATGTGCGAGGGACTGGAAGATCGAGCCCATTGCCATTGCCGGGGCGTCGCCCAGAACTTTCACGTTAGCCTGGGTGACAGCATCAGTGATCTGACCGTTTACCGGGGTCGGAATCGCCATTGTAAACTCTCCTTCGTTACGCTTTGCGGTGTGCTGCTTGCTGTTGTGTTTCTATCGTGCTTCTGTCGGGGTTTCGCCGTCCCGTTTTCAGTCTATCGACGCTGGGTGTTTGCTGTTGTGACGCGTCTTTTTGGTGCGGTGATTATTTTTTTCATCGCACATCAGGCCTATTGAATGCCCGATGCTCTCAGATGTTCACGCGCGAGCTGAACCCGCTTGCGCACCGCGCAATTGCTAAGCCCTAGGGCGCTTGCGATCTCGTCATAGGTGCGATCCTGAACACAGCGCATCAAAAGCGGTTTGCGCAGTTTTTCCTGCATCGCCAGAAGCGCTGTTTCAAGCTGATCAAGCTTTTCACCGGCCAGATAGGACTCCTCGGGACTTGGTGTCACCGGGGCGGTGATGGGGGAGGCCGGTGTATCGGCCGCACCATGGGTTTCCTCGCGGTATTCCGCCTTGCGCCGGTTCTGGCGGTGCAAATCAATGCAGGCATTATGGACAATGCGTGACAGCCAGGCGCGGTGGTTACGGATTTCATCCATGGAATCTTCAAACTTGGTCGATGCCTTGACCATCGCTTCGGACAATGCGTCTTGCGCGTCATCCATATTGCCCGACATCAGTTTCAGGCATTGTTTCAAAAGCGTGTCCTGCTGATCAATCCACAGTGGCCAGAAATTCGGCGCTGCCGGACCCAGATCCGCATTTTCTTGCGGCGGGCTTTGCGGTGTCGATTGCGCCGGTGGTGTTTGCCCCTCGGCGGGTGTGGATGGTGTTTGCGGGGTAACGGGTGCTTGGGGGACCGGCTGGCGCAGGGCCGGGCTATCTGCGCCGGGTACAAGACCGCGCAGGATATCAAGCGGGTCGGTTGGTGTGGTCCCCGGGGATCCAAGAGCACCGGCAATGATGTCTTCCGGGCTGGGGCCGCTGCGCGATGGTTCAAGACCGGGAAAGCCTGCCAGCGGATTGAAGTCAGAAGGATAACCGGGCGGTGGGCTATAGGGGGTTTGACCGGTATTGGTTGGTTGTTTGGCTGTGCAAGTCGGTGTTTGCACTTGCTTTGACATGGCTGCCATCGATTGCATGATCGAGCGCGCATCAAGTGGCCCGTTTGTCGGACCGGTTGCGCTTGTTGGATCGCAATCTGGCTCATCGGGTTCTTCTTGCGCATCTGTTTCGGCAAGCTTTGCCAGATAATCCTCGGCGATGCGTGCGCGTTGTTCCGGTTTGAGCCGTGACCAGATCGAGGTCACCTTGTCATCGTCGCCCAACGCCAGAGAAAGGCTTTGTTCAAGACTTTTTGCAAAGCTGATCTCGGCTTCTGTCAGGGTTGCCTCATCCTGCGGACTGTTCTTTTCATTCTGCACTATGGACCCCTCCGGTTGATTGAATGCAACCATAGGCTGATTAAGTTTCGCGGTAATCATTATGACGTGGCCGCAAAGAAAGTGTGAATAAAAGTTTCAATACATCCTATAGTTGTAATTGCATACGCAACGGCGCAGCCGTCGCGAAACGGGCTGAGAGTCAGGTTGGGACGCGTGATCGCGCTTTGATGCGCTTGTTGTTATCTCGGACGTTGCGGGTTTTAATCCCGCCTTGTTGTTACATCAGGCCTTCTTGCCCGAAGCGGGTTTTTGCCCGTCCGGGGTGCTGCTTTCAGAAGGCTGGTCTTTATCGGCCGTGCGCGGTGGAAAGGCTTCGGCAAGGGCTGTTTCGACCTTTTCCGACAGGGCCTGCATACGCAAATCAATCTCTTGTGCTATGATTTTGCGGATCTCGTTTGCGATCTCGAACATGACCTGCTGACCGTCATGCGGGTTCGGATCGGATGCCATATGCGGTGCCCCTTGTTGTGGACCTGGTGCCGGTGGCGCGCTGACCTGCCCTGTGGCTGGTGCGCCGATGGGCGGCTGCGGGGCCTGAGTGCCCGCTTTGACGTTCTCGGCGTGACCGGCAATGGTCTGTTTCTGATCAAGAACCTGCGCGCGGGCGCGTTCGGCGGCCTGTGACATGGCCTGTTGGGTTGCCAGATATTCCTGATTGAACGCCTTTCTGACCGCATCCTTGCGGCCACTTGCCGTGGCGATATCGTTCTGTGCCTGTCCGGACATCAGGTGCCTCCCTTGCTGCTGCCAGACCCTCCCGCATTGCCGGTTTTGCCCTTGGTGCTGCGGGTTGGCGACTTGGTCGCGGGGGGCTGGGGGTGCTCGCTGGTCGTGCTGCTTGTGTCATCGCTATCGTTCGCGGTGGTGCTATCGGCTTTTGCCGCTGGCGATGGTGTTGACGGTTTTGACGGTGTCGAGTTTGTTTCCAGCATGAAGGCTGGCGGCATGAAGCCATACTTCTTCAGATCCTGTGGATCGGGATCATTGGGCAGGCCGGTCAGGCTGGTTTCAAGCCGCCCGCGGCTATCGGAGATCATGCTTGCCGCACGGCAGGCCGAATGATCGGTTTGGCTGCTACAGGTCAGGATCGCGGTCGGGGTGCTGGTGCGCGCCGCGGTCAAAAGCTGGGCGGTTACATCAAAGCTGGCCTCGGCCTCATAACGGACCAGAACGACCAGACCTGCACCCTTTTTGCCTTCGCTGGGCGGGGTGATCTGCACCCAGAACGGAATGCTGTTATTGGGGCCGACCACGACACTGCCGGCCACAATCGGGCTGGGCAAGCTGCCGGTATATTCCAGATGGATTGGCACCGGCGCATGGTTGCCAAGGATCAGGCAGATTTTTGCCAGATCAGGTGTCGTTTCGCTGGTAACGGTGCCAACGTTTTGTTCCAGATGAAGGGCATGGGCCTCCCCGCCATAAATCGGTACTTCCGACATCAGCGGTGCACCGCCATCGCTTGTCGCACTGTCAAACAATAGTGCGCGCAATTGCGACGGGACCGAGGTCGGCACGGTGACAGAAAGTTCCGACTGCGCATCGGGCGTTGCCCCGACATGCAGGGACCATTTGCGAAGCGACGTCGGAATGTCCGTTGCCTGCATGCGTGCGGCAATCGCCGTTTGCGCGCTGGTCCGGGTCGGGGACAGCGGATAGCCCTGTTTCATCCTGATCGACCAGTCCGGCGTGCCATCCGTGGTATCCGACTTGCCTTCAAGCGATGGCATCGCCGTTCTGAACATATCATCGGCGATCACCGGGCCCTTCATGTCGGTCACGCTGCCGTCAGTATGGGTGGTGGTCACATCCCACTGCGCATTGGTATCTGCCGTACTTGTCGGGGCGGATGCACCATGATCCCCGGCGCTGTACCAGGGTTCAGAACTTTCCGATGATGCGACATAGCTTGGCATCATGACCTGGGGCGCATGTGTCGAACCATTGCCATCCCCATCCAGCAGATAGCGTTGAATGATCTGGAATGCTGTTTCCATCGGTTGGGGTTGGGTGCTCTGACCCCCGCCTTGATCTGGCGGGAAACCCGGCAGGCCAAGGTCACGACACAGGGCTGCCATCATATCAATGGCGGCCTGCTCGGCACTGCCGGCATCGGGATTTTCGCTTGGTTCTTTCAGATTGTTTTCGGCTTCTGCGGGACCAGCCTCGGACGGGGTTTGTCCGGGGGTGGTGTTGCTGTCTGGATCGGTCATGGATTTGCCAGATGGTTTGGCTGGTTTGGGCGCGTCACTATCGGTCATGCCTGCACTCCCCAATGGTGCCTTGCAGCACTCAAAAGGGCTCTGCACAAAGCTGCCTCCTGATCTGCAAGAAGTTTAACGTTCCTTGCAAAAAGACGAGGCGGGGAGTGCGATGTGAAAAGTTTTGCGGCCAAATGACCGGGAAATCACCGGTTTTGTGTTGTGCAATGTGACCTGAATCACAAAACCCCGCCGGGGCTGACCCGACGGGGTTTTGTTAATCAAAATGGTGCTGGTGATAGGATTTGAACCTACGACCTACGCATTACGAATGCGCCGCTCTACCAGCTGAGCTACACCAGCACGATTCATTTTGTGGCGCGGAAAATACGGACAATCACCGCCCTTGGCAAGAGGTTTGTTGTTCTTTTTGCCAACAAATGCCGGACTTTCAGCCATGCCCTGAAATCAGGGCGATGACGCACAATATCACATTGACCATGCTGTAATTATCCGGCTTAGATGTGCGCGATCAAAATCGACCAAAAATCATGTGCGGGGGCAAATCATGTGTCGTTGGCTAAGCTATATCGGGGATCCGGTTTATCTGGAAAAGCTGGTCTTTGAGCCGCGCCATTCGCTGGTCGAGCAAAGCCTGCATGCCGAACAGGCCAAAACACCGACCAATGGCGACGGCTTTGGCCTTGGCTGGTATGACGAGCGCCCGACACCGGGGCTTTATCGCGAAATCCTGCCGGCCTGGAACGACCCGAACCTGCGCTCGCTTGCCCATCACATCCGCTCGGGCCTTTTCTTTGCCCATGTCCGCGCCTCCACCGGGACCCACACCAGCCGCACGAACTGCCACCCGTTCTCCCATGGCCAATATCTGTTCATGCATAACGGTCAGATCGGCGATTACCCGCTGGTACGCCGATCGCTTGAAATGATGATCGAGGATGAGTTTTACGAAGGGCGGCAGGGTTCCACCGACAGCGAGCTGATCTTTTGTCTGATGCTGACGCTTGGCTTGCGCGAAGACCCGCACCGCGCCATCCGCCGCACGATCGAGGTCGTTGAAAATGAAATGAAGCAGCGCGGTGCAACGTCGCCGTTCCGTTTCACCGCCTGCCTGTCAAACGGCAAAAGCGTCTGCGCCATCCGCCACGCCAGCGACGATAAGCCGCCATCGCTTTACTGGCGCAAACGCGACGACCACGTGATTGTCGTTTCCGAACCGCTTGATACCGAAAGCGACAGCTGGAAGGCCGTGGCGCCCAACCACACCCTGCATGTCGAAGGCGATCTGACCATCAGCGAAGAAGCAACGCTCGCCTGCTGATTACGACACGACGACAATCTGACTGCGCGCCTTGACCAGCGCACGTTGCAGGGCATCCCCCGGCGCGGCGTTAAGTAACACCGTTTGGAAATCACTGGCGTGGCCGTCGCGACAGAGCGCTTTGCGGCCGACCTTCTTTTCGTCGATCATCAGAATGGCGTGGTCGCAGCACGATACCAGTGCACGCCTTGCGCGGACTTCATCCATGTTGAAGTCGAGTAAGTCGCCTTCGTCACTCATCCCGCCCACACTGACAATCCCGAAATCGGCGCGCATGCTGCCGAAAAAGTCCGCACTGTCTGCGCCAATGATATCAAGATCTCGGGTGCGCACTGTGCCGCCAGCAAGGCGGAGCGTGACATTGGGCGCATTTTGCAGCGCCATCACCACATGTAGGTTGTTGGTTAACACCGTTAAGTTGCGATGCGATGCCAGATGCTGGGCAGCGAGTTCGGCGGTGGTGCCGGTGCCAATCGCAATCGTGCAGCCCTCCGGGATCAGATCAGCCACCTTGGCGGCAATCGCCATTTTGCCCGTGCGGTTCCAGTCTTCGCGTTTTTCATAGGCCGAGTTATCCGGATCAGGTGCCGGGCCGGCAAGGCCGTGACGGCGAAACACGCGGCCCTGTTCATGCAGGTCGCGCAGATCGGTACGGATGGTCTGGACCGAGACATTAAACCGGCGTGCCAGTTCCTCGACCGCCATGAAGCCCGTCGATTTGACAAGGGCAACGATGCGGTCACGTCGGCGGTCAAGGGGTACTGGATCGGGGGTTTTGGACACGGGTTTTCTTTCGTTCGAAAGTTGTGATTTCGCTTGTAGCATATTTATAAACAGGCCGAAATGCTGCTGCATAGCGCGGTTTACCTATTGAAACATTTAATTCTTGGTGTTGTCACACAACTGTTATCGAAATCCATATAGCGTCCCGGTCGAAATATTTTCGAACGAAACCTTCTTTTCGATCTAAGGGATGCCGATCATGCGTAACGTTCTTCTTGCTGCGGTTGCCTCTGCCGCGATGATGCTGCCGGTTGTGGGTCAGGCTGCTGAGAAGCTGGTGCTTTATACCAGCCAGCCGAACAAGGATGCCCAGACCACTGTTGATGCCTTCATGGCTGCCAATGCGGATGTTGAAGTTGAGTGGGTCCGTGACGGCACCACCAAAATCATGGCCAAGCTGCGTGCCGAAATCGCTGCTGGCGACCCGCGCCCGGATGTTCTTCTGATTGCCGATACCGTAACGCTTGAAGGTCTCAAGCAGGAAGGTCAGCTGCAGGCTTACAAGTCTGGCGAAGCAAGTGCTTATGAAGACGGCCTTTATGACGGTGAGGGCTATTACTATTCGACCAAGCTGATCACGAGCGGCATCGTTTACAACACCGCCGTCAAGGCCCCGAAATCGTGGAAAGACCTTGCTGATCCGGCCGTTAAAAACCAGATCGCAATGCCAAGCCCGCTTTATTCCGGTGCGGCCCTTATTCACCTGTCCACCCTGACCGAGAACAAGGATCTTGGCTGGGATTACTATCAGGCACTGGCTGCCAACGAAGCACGTGCAAAGGGTGGTAATGGCGGTACCTTCAAGGCCGTTGCATCGGGTGAAAAGCCGTATGGCGTGGTTGTCGACTTCCTTGCGATCCGTGGCAAGGCCGACGGATCACCGGTTGATTTCGTCTTCCCGGAAGAGGGTGTGACTTATGTGACCGAGCCGGTCGCAATCATGAAAGACGCCAAGAACGTTGATGCCGCGCACAAGTTCGTTGACTTCGTTCTGTCCGAAGCCGGTCAGGAACTGGTTCTTGATATGGGCTACATCCCGGCACGTAACGGCATGGATCTTCCGGCTGGCTTCCCGGCGCGTAGCGACATCAAGCTGATGGACTTCAATCCGGCCATCGCGCTGGAACAGGCCGAAGCCAACAAAGAAAAATTCGCAGACATCTTCGGGGCTGAATAATGCAGGCTACAGGTCGCCTTCGCGGCGTTCTGCCTGGCATAATCGCCAAACCAAATGGCAACCGGTCTTCGGACCGGTTGCTCATCTGGTTGGTGGTGCCGGTATTTGTTATTTCGATTTTGCCGATCCTGCGCCTTGGGTTTGAGGGCGTGATGGTCGGTGGTGTGCCTTCGTTTGATTATTTTCGTGACGTGCTGGGCAGTTCTTCGACCTGGCGGGCCACGGCAAACAGTCTTTATACGGCGGGTCTGGGAACGATTATTTCCCTTCTGATTGGGGGCGCCTTTGCCTTTTTGGTCGCACTGACCGACATACGCGCCAAGGCGGCACTCGTGTTCTGTTTCATGATCCCGATGATGATCCCGCCACAGATCACAGCCCTTAGCTGGGTGCAATTGACCGGGCCCAGCAGCGCGCTTTTAAACGCCATTGGCATGGCCCCGCCCATGGGATCACCCCAGCCGCTTTATTCCGCAGAAGGCATTGCCCTTTTGCTCGGTATTCAGCATGCCTCCATCGTGTTTCTGACACTACGCGCCAATTTACGCATGTTGCCACGTGAACAGATCGAAGCCGCCCGTCTGGCCGGTGCACGTGGCGGGCGTTTGTGGTGGCAGATAATTTTGCCGCTGACCAGTCCGGGCCTGATTGCCGGCACCGCGATGGCGTTTGTTACCGCCCTTGGCAATTTTGGTATTCCGGCGATGCTGGGCATTCCGGCGGGCTATCAGACCCTGCCGACATTGATTTATCAAAAGCTTGCCGGATTTGGCCCGTCTGTTCTGGGCGAGGTTTCCGTTCTTGCCATGCTGATCGGGGCGATTGCGATTTGCGGTGTGGCACTGCATCACCGCTTGCTGTCCAAACGTGACTATCGCCTGATGGGCATGGTTGGACGGCCGCTTGATGTGAAACTTGGCGCGCGCCGGAGTGTGATTGAAACGGCACTTTGGGCGGTGTTGGTTGCCATTCTGGTCATTCCGCTTCTGGCACTCTTTACCACGGCACTTGTTCCGGCCTTTGGCGTCAAGCTGACCTTTGCCAACGCCACGTTCGAGGCATTCCGTGAGGTCATGTTCGTGCAGCCCTCCACCATTCGCGCATTCCAGAACAGCTTCGTGCTCTCGGTCGGGGCGGCGGTGACGCTTGTTCTGATGTGCCTGCCGCTGGCTTATGTGATGGTCCGCCGTCCATCCAACCTGACCAAGCTGATCAACCTTCTGGTCGAGGTGCCCTATGCGCTTCCCGGCGTGGTTCTGGCGATTGCCTGCATCTTGTTGTTCATCCGCATTCCGCTGATTGATGTCAGCCTGTATGGCACGCTTGCGATCATTTTTGTCGCTTATCTGGCGCGTTTTCTGGTGATCGCGCTGCGCCCGGTAATGAACAGCTTTACCCAGCTTGATCCGGCCCTCGAAGAAGCCGCCCAGGCCTGTGGCGCCGGGCTTTCGCGGCGCTTGCGCGATATCCTGCTGCCGCTTGCTGCACCCTCGGCGGCGGCCGGGGCGCTTTTGGTGTTCCTGACGGCCTTTAACGAGCTTACCGTTTCGGCCCTTTTGTGGTCGGCCGGGAACGAGACGTTGGGCGTTCTGATTTTCAATCTTGATGACAGTGGCGACACCGTTCTGGCTTCTGCCGTAGCGGTTCTGGTCGTTCTTGTGGTGATCGCGCTGATGAGCTGTTTTCAGCTTGCCGCGCGCCGTTTGCCCAAAGGAGTTGTACCGTGGCAGACATAAATCTTTCGCGCATTACCAAATGCTTTGGCGATTATCGGGCGGTCAATCAGGTCTCGCTTGATATTGCCGATGGTGAATTCGTGGCACTTCTGGGGCCGTCGGGCTGTGGCAAGACAACGCTTTTACGGTTGCTCGCCGGGTTCGAAGAACCCGATCACGGGCAGATTTCGCTGGGCGGTCAGATCATGGCAAGCCCGGAAAACGGGATCATGATCAGCCCCGAAGACCGCAATCTTGGCATCGTGTTTCAGTCCTATGCCCTGTGGCCGCATATGTCGGTCGCGCGCAATGTCGGCTATCCGCTTGAGGTGCGCGGGCTAAACCGTGCTGATCAGGATCGCAAGATTGCCGAGGCCCTCGATATCGTCGCCCTTGGCCCCTATGCCGATCGCAGCCCGTCCGAGCTTTCCGGTGGACAGCGTCAGCGTGTTGCATTGGCACGCTGCCTTGTCATGGAGCCGCGCGCGGTATTGCTCGATGAGCCATTGGCGAACCTTGATGTGCATTTGCGTGAAACCATGCAGCAGGCCTTTCTTGATTTCCATCGCCGCACCGGCGCGACGATGATTTACGTCACCCATGATCAGTCCGAAGCCATGGCGATGGCAGACCGGATTGCCGTGATGGACAAGGGCCATATTCGCCAGATGGCCGCCCCCGAAACGCTGTACCGCGAACCCGCCGATCTGATGGTGGCAGGCTTTGTCGGGGCAGGGGCTGTGCTGCCGGTGCAAGGTGTTACGGTCGGAAGAGATGGAAACTGCTCCGTCCAGCTGGGTGACTGCAGCCTTACCGCCCGCATCTGCCAGAAACTGGCCGATGGCATCACCAATACCAATGCCGGTCTTTGTCTGCGGCCCGAAGACGTCTGGGTTGCTGACGAAGCGCCGTTGCGCGGGCAGGTCGACGATTGCGTCTATCTCGGTGGGCGGTTCCGCCTGTCGGTCCGGATTGGTGCGGATCACACGGTTCCGGTCTATTCCAACCGCCGAGCGCGGATTGGTGAGCAGGTCGGATTGAAAGTATCAGACGGCTGGGTGTTTGATCGCATGGCAGGTGAGGCCGCCTGATGTCAGCCCGTATGCGTGTTCTTTCAGGTCTTGGTGAAAAAGGCCCGGCCTGTTTGCGACTGGAATTTTTTAACCGGCGCTGGCTGCTTGATTGCGGTGTCGGCCCGGAAAGCGATCAGGGATTTGATCCGGCGTGGCTCAATAAAGTTAACGCTGTTTTCATTACCCACGACCATATCGATCATATCGGGGCGGCGGGCGAAATCGTTGATGCCGGTTTGCCGATCTATTGCACCGAAGTCACCGCGCGCTCGCTTCCCAAGGGGGCGAATGTCGTGCCCTTGCCACCGTTTGGGGAAATTCAGGTTGATGGCGTCACGGTCACGACCGGGCGCACGGGGCATTCCTTTGGCGGGGTGTGGTTGCATTTCGAACTGGGCGGTGGGGTGCTCTATTCCGGCGATTTCTGCCAGGAATCGGGTTACTTCCTTTATGACGTGCCGCCGGACGCTGCGACCGTGTTACTCGATGCGTCCTATGGCATGGAACAACTCACCCAGCAGGTCCGTATTGATGGCTTGCTGACCACCATGGCGAAGCTTGATGGGCAAATCCTGTTTCCCGTGCCGCCAAGTGGCCGGGCGGCGGAAATGGCGCTTTTGTTTGAACGCCATGGTCTGACCGACTGGTCGATGGATGATCGCTGCTACGGGCAGGTCAAGCAGGTGCTTGATGCCCATGGATCGGATTACGTCGCAGGTGATGCCATTCGTCAACTGCGCGCGCTTAAGGACAAGGCAAAGCATTTCAATGCCGATGCACGGCTGCTGTTGTGTCATGCACCATGCGCGACCTTTGGCAAGGCGCGTGAACTGATTGATCAGTGGCAGGATGCAGGTCGGATGGGGTCAAGTGCGCATGTGATCTTTACCGGCTTCATGCCGATCGAGGCCCGCAAGATGGTCGAAAAGGGCCATGCGCATTTCAGGCGCTGGAACGTGCATCCGTTGGCAAGCCACGTGATCGACCTTGCCAATCAGTGCCATGCCATGCAGGTCGTGCCGCTTTTCACCAGCCGACCAGAGGATTTTGGACTTGTCGACGGGTTTGACGGGCGGCTACAGCTTGCGGATCGGTTCTATTTGTAATGCATGCGTTTTCCAACAAAGGTGATGTCCGGTCATGATCTATGCCGCTGAAAAGTTCGATTTTCCCAGCCTGCCGTTTGTTTTCATCCGGCATGGGGAAACCGATGCCAACCGGGCGGGCATCATTGCCGGGTCAAACGAACCGCCACTCAACGATACCGGGCGCGCACAGGCGTTGGCGATTGCGCCGCTCATGGCGATGGCAAAATGGCGGGCGGTTTATGTCAGCCCGCAGGACCGGGCCCGGACAACGGCAAATCTGGTGCTGGCTGACTATGAGGCCAAGGTGCTGGATGGGTTGCGCGAACGTCATTGGGGCGATCTGGAAGGTCGCCCGATTGCCGAGCTGTGTCCACGCTTTGACACGCCACCAAACGGGGAAGGGTTTGATGCCATGTGTCAGCGCGTGTCCTTTGCCATGCAACAGGCTCTGGCCGAGGTCAGTGATGACCTGACGGTGATTGTCGCCCATTCCGGTGTGGCGCGCTGCATTCTTTACATGACCGGGTTTGAGGCTGATGGCCCGCGCGTACCCAACGCGACCCCGATCCTGTTTCGCCCGACCAAGGATGGTTGGGACTATGAAAATCTGACCGAAAACCTGATCAAGGAGATTTCCGCGTGACCGAACCCAAAGCCCGTGATGCGCGTGATGCTGCCAAGGACGCTGTGGTGTTTGATATGGATGGCACACTGGCGCATTTTGATGCCGATGCTTTGGGGCATCTGGTTCATGGTGTGGAAAAGCAATGGGATGCGTTCTTTGACGCCATGGACCACGCCAAACCGATTGAAAATATCGAGAAGCTGCTGCGTATCCTGCATGCATCGGGCCACGCGATCCTGATCTGTTCAGGCCGCCCGGCAGGCTGGCAACATCGCTCAGAATCCTGGCTGCGTGCGCACGACATTCCCTTTGATGGCATGTATCTGCGCCCCGAAGATGCCGATCACCGCACCGATGAAGAGGTTAAGGAGGACCTATTGGCCAAGATCATCGAGGATGGTTTCAATCCTTGGCTGGTCGTCGATGATCGCAGACGCGTGGTTGATAAATGGCGTGATATGGGCCTGACCTGTTTGCAGTGTGCGCCCGGCGAGTTTTGATCGTGAATTTTGAGTGTAAATTTTAATCATCAGACAAATAAAAAGACCGGCCTTGCGCCGGTCTTTTCTGTCTGATTATTCGAACAGGTGGCGATAATCGCCATATCCTTCGGCATCCAGATCCTCAATCGGGACGAAGCGGAGCGATGCGGAGTTGATGCAGTAACGCAATCCCCCGCGATCCTGCGGGCCATCGGGGAAGACATGACCCAGATGGCTGTCACCGTGTTTGGAACGGACTTCAATCCGGCGCATGCCGTGCGTGTTGTCTTCCTTGGCGACGATATGTTCGGACTGAACCGGCTTTACAAAGCTTGGCCAGCCACAACCGCTATCGAACTTGTCGCGCGATGTAAAAAGCGGCTCTCCCGAGACGATATCAACATAAAGCCCGTCTTCCTTGTGATCCCAGAAGTCATTACGGAACGGCGGCTCGGTGCCGCTTTCCTGTGTCACATGATACTGTTCGGGCGACAATTCGCGGATGGCATCCGGGTCTTTGTGATACTTGCTCATATTTCGTCACTCCGCCTTTGGATTCTTGGGTCTTTTGTTACTTGTCCCCAAAAATGGTCGGATTATCTCACTTGTCCAGTGAGTTCACACCGAATTGACATCGAAGTCCATTTCGATCAGCCCTGACACCAGGGTTGTCGTTTGGTTTTGCCATCATAGGGGCGGGCAAGGCCGTTTGCGATCAGCTCAAGATCAAGCGGGCTGCCATCAATCCTGACAGATGCCACAACACGCCCGCCATATCGGCCCCATTCCGGTTCGCAGAATTCCACGTTTGTTGCGGCCTTCAGGCGTTGGCGGGCATAGTCGCGGGCCTTTTGCGCGAGTTGCTTTTCGCTTTCGCATTTGCCGCGCACTTCCGGCGTATCGACCCCGCGTACGCGCACCGACATATTGGCGATTTCTTCGGGCAGGCCCGGAATGGCGACATAGATGGTGTCGCCGTCATAGGCATAATTGCCGCGATATTCACGCAGCGGCCAGTCATAGCAGGCCGCAACGGCCGGAATGCTGGTGAGCAGTGTAACTGCGGCTGTGCATGCCATGAGGGCACGTTTGGTAAATCGGGATGTGGGGTGGTTCGACGTCATCATGGGGCTGTTTCTTAGAGTTTGAGACGGGCAAGGATCTGGGCGGCGCGCTGTTCGACCGGGCCTTTGCGAATTTCGACGAGTTCATAGCCGCATTCATGATAGGTCCGGCACAGCACGACATATGTTCTGACGGCCTCGGAAAAGCTTTGTGTTCGCGCAGCATCGGTTTTGTAAATTTCCGACCAGGGCGGCAGGACGAACGCCACCCGGTGATAGCGATAAGTCTTGATCGCGCGCATCAGATCGGGGTTTTCCGGAAGACCACTTAGCCTTCGATGGGCGAGCGTATCGGGCAGGCCGCGATCACAGAAAACCGTGCGCGGATGGTTTTGAATACCTTCCTGCCAGGCGCGAATAGACCTTCGATACATCAGACCGGCATAGGCATCATTATCATCCCATGGCAGGGCGGTGCCGCCGCGTTCGATCTGTTCTTCGATGATGGCACGCGCCACCTCGGGGCTGGTGTCAAAGCCCCGGTCATCAAGATGATTGATCAATGTGGTTTTGCCCGTACCGGGACCGCCGGTCAGGACAACAAGGTTGGACGTTATTGGTGTTTGCATTCGTGTTCGTGTCTCCGCAAGCACGCCGTTCTGGTCGGGCTTTGCGGCAAGGGGATGGCAATATTGTTGTTGGTTTTGGGTGTTGCGCCGTTAGCGCAAGACCGGCTTTTTACCGGCTTGGTCGGGCAAGTCAACGGCAAAGAAAAGGCAAGGGCGGGGCAGTGTGCCGAGCGCGTGTTTAAGCGCAGCCTTCGATCAATGTAATCGCATCTGTTCCGGCGTGAATGGCAATGACGGTGCCGTTTTCATCAATCTCGAACCGGATGCCGCGCGTTTGGGCGTCATCCTGCCACCAGGTGATGTATTTCCCGGTCGGGCCAAGATATTCGTGCTCTTCCTCGATTAATTTCTGACCGCTAAAGGCGGCATAAACGTCATCACGGGTCGAGCCGATTGAAAGCCCGTTTGATGTGCGCACAAGGCTGGTGGCGACATCGTGCTCGTCACCATAAAGCGAAACGCGTGCAAGGCTGCCATCAAGGATCATGTAACCCAGTCCGAACGGATCAAGCTCGCGCTGAAGATAGGTGCAGCTTTCATCATCCCCGGCAATGAAGGCATCAAGCCGCGGGCCGATGGCCTTGCGCAACTCAGTGTCGCTCATGCCAATCCGGGCCGGGCCATAACCCTGTTCCGACAAAACAGCAAGGCGGGTGGCGATGGCGTCGGTGATGGCAAGATCAATGATCGCCGTGCTGCCGTCATAGCGGATTTTACCCGGTGTCACCGTCTGATGCAGATGAACCTGTGGCCAGCTGTTGCCGCCAACCCAGTCAGTAGGAAACAGAAGGTTGGTTTCAGGTTGCAGGCACAGTTGGTCGGCCTTGCTCAACACATCCTTATGCCGTGCCTTCACGACCAGCGGGATATCCATGCAGATCGTCTGTGGGACATCTTCCATCCAGCTGACCGGGATGCCCGGATCATCGCACGTTTCGGGATCGGGGCGCAGTTCGCAATAGGGCGGGACAATATTGTCCATGACGAAATCAAGCCGCATCGGACCTTTGCCCGCGGTGAAGACAAGGGTTTCAAGCGCCTCTTCATCGGGCTCAAGCCATTCAAAATGATTGATCGCCCAGGCGGTTGTTGCACGCATGTCCATGACCGCCAAGGTCGTATGCCCGTCCGGCTCTGACAAATCATTCAGGCTGTCATTGCTTTCAGTGCCAAGCGCGCTCGTCGCCAGCAAGGGCGCACAAGCGACAATCAGGGTGCTGAGATATCGAACGCCTATGGGCATGCTTTACCTTTGGTCACAACATGTCTTGTTTTGTCTCAGAAGCTTACGCCAGTTTTCGGGCGGCGCACAGCGCAAACAACAGTGCAAACAATTGCATTGTTAAAGCTCCAGTTGCGTGGGCCTAACCCTGTGGTTTTTCGATGCGGGCAAGGATATGGTCGGACACCAGCTGTGCCGATGGCGAAAGCCGATGGCCGCGTGCGGTAATCAGGCTATAGGGTTTGATTTCAATCGCGCTATCAAATGGCAGTTCGGTAATCAGCCCGCCACTGGTCAGAAGGGTTGTGACTTCCTCCGCCATCGGCGCGATGGCGTTGGTATCGGCCAAGGTCGCCAGCGTCACCAGAAGGGATGCCGAGTTCAAGCTTGAATGCGGCAGAGGCAGGTGACGCGAAATAAACACATCCTCGATCGTGCGGCGCATCAGGTTGCCCGGCGGTGGCAGGATCCATTCAAACTGCGCCAGCCGTGCCAGTGTGATCGGCTTGTTGCCCTTAAGCAGCGGATGGCCAGTGCGGACCATCAGGCGGATTTTCTCGCTCCTGATTTCGCGGATGTTAAACAGGCGCGGGTCCATGTCCTCGGGCACGCGGCCAATGACAAAGTCATGATCACCGGCAAGCAAGTCCTTGATCAGCAAATGCGATGGTCCGACCCCGACATGGGCTTCAAGCAGGGAATTGACCGCCTGAACGCTGCGGATCGCGGGCACCACCAAATCAACTGCGGCCGCCGTCACAGCCCCGACAAAGACCGTGCCGCCACCATGTTTGATATCTTCGATCTCGCGTTCGGCTTCGCGGATTTCAATCAGCATGCTGCGCGCGCGCCTTGCAAGGGCGCGACCGGCATTGGTCATTTCGATCCCGCGCGGACTTCGCACGCATAAGCGGGCTTCAAGAATCGATTCCATTTCAGATAGCAAACGCGATGCAGCCGGTTGTGATGTTTTCAACATTTCGGCCGCCAGACTGATCTGGCCGGTTTCTTCCATCGCGACAATCATGCGCAGGTGACTGAGTTTCAAGCCACGCTGAAACAGGTTCCCTGACCGGAAAAGCAGGGATTTCGCGGAGCTGAGCGGTTGTTGCGGTGATGTTTTGGCCATCTGGGGTCCTCCCGTATGGCGCGATTTTAGTATATCAATTTTGATATGCAAGTTTCGAAATTGTTTATTTGATTGTTATGTAACGCGTCGGAATAATGGCGCCGTGTCCTTTGGGAAAGGGGATGCACATCAATTGAAAACAAGACACGACGTATGCGGGCCAAGAATGCCTGTCAAAGTCGGGCGTAAATAAAAATGGCTGGTATGCCGTGTCTTTTAGGGAGGATAGCTATGAAACGTCTCAGTGCCGTAATGGCAGGGGTCGCCTTTGGCGCGGCCGCAATGATGAGCCCGATGCTTTCGGGTGGTTACGCCCATGCCGCCGACAAAGGCTATGTAGGGATCGCAATGCCGACCAAATCTTCGTCGCGTTGGATTTCCGATGGTAATTCCATGGTCGAGCAGTTTGAAGCAGCCGGGTACAAAACCGACCTTCAATATGCCGAAGATGATATTCCAAACCAGCTGTCCCAGATCGAGAACATGATCGTCAAAGGCGTTGATGTTCTGGTGATCGCAGCGATTGACGGCACCACGCTTTCGAATGCGCTGGAAAACGCAGCCGCAGCAGGCATCAAGGTGTTTGCCTATGACCGCCTGATCGTCGAAAGCCCGAATGTCGATTACTATTCCACCTTTGATAACTTCAAGGTTGGCGTGCAGCAGGCAACCTCGCTGGTTGATGGCCTGATTGCATCGGGCGAGCCGCCCTATAACGTTGAGCTGTTCGGCGGGTCGCCGGACGATAACAATGCGTATTTCTTCTATAATGGCGCGATGTCGATCCTGCAGCCGCTGATCGACGAAGGCACCATCGTGATCAAGTCCGGCCAGATGGGTATGGACACCGTTGGTACGCTTCGTTGGGACGGTGCCGTCGCACAGGCGCGTATGGATAACCTTCTGTCGGCACATTACACCGACGAAGAAGTTGATGGCGTCCTTTCGCCGTATGATGGCCTGTCGATCGGTATCCTGTCATCGCTTAAGGGCGTTGGCTATGGTTCCGGCGATACCAAAATGCCGATCGTAACCGGTCAGGATGCGGAACTGCCGTCGGTCAAGTCGATCCTTGCTGACGAACAGTATTCCACCATCTTCAAGGACACCCGCGAACTGGCCCGTGTCACCGTTTCGATGGTTGACAGCGTTCTTGCAGGCGAAAAGCCGACCATTAACGACACCAGCACCTATAACAACGGTGTCAAAGTTGTTCCTTCCTATCTGCTTGAGCCGATCATGGTCGACAAATCCAACTGGGAAGAAATCCTGGTCGGATCCGGCTATTACAGCAAAGAAGACGTGCAGTAAGCACAACGGCGTAGACGGCCCCGGCGCATTTGCCGGGGTCGCGTTTCCGAGGGACTTTCGGAAAACAAAGACCAAAGCAGATCAAGGCGCGGCTGGCTTGCCAGCGGCAGTGGGAGGACCGGATGGATACCATCCTGGAAATGAAGAACATCACCAAGACCTTTCCGGGTGTGAAAGCGTTGGATGATGTCAGCCTGAAAGTGGAACGTGGTGAAATCCACGCCCTTTGCGGCGAAAACGGTGCCGGAAAATCCACGCTGATGAAGGTGTTAAGCGGGGTTTACCCGCATGGAACCTATGACGGTGACATCCTTTATGATGGCGGGGTACAGGAATTCAAGGATATCCGCGACAGTGAAGATCGCGGGATTATCATCATTCATCAGGAGCTGGCCCTTGTGCCGCTTCTCTCGATTGCAGAGAACATCTTTCTGGGCAACGAAGTCAGTGAAAACGGGGTTGTGAACTGGCCTGCGACCTTTGCGCGCACCGGTGAGTTGCTTCAGAAAGTCGGTTTGAAAGAAAACCCGGCGACCCTTGTGACCAATATCGGGGTTGGCAAGCAGCAACTGGTCGAAATTGCCAAGGCACTGTCGAAAAAGGTGAAGCTGCTGATCCTTGATGAGCCGACAGCAAGTCTTCAGGAAAATGACAGTCAAAAGCTTCTGGACCTGTTGCTGGAATTCAAGGCGCAGGGCATTACCTCGATCCTGATTTCGCACAAGCTTAATGAGATCAACAGGGTTGCGGACCGCATCACCATCATTCGCGATGGCAAGGCGATTTCGACCCTGGATGCCCGCGGCGGCACGATCACCGAAGACGATATCGTCAAGGACATGGTCGGGCGCGACATGGCGCATCGTTATCCGGATCGCACGCCAAATATCAGCTCCGAAAAACTGATGGAAGTCCGCAACTGGTCGGCTACCCATCCGCTGCATCCCGAACGCAAGGTCGTTGATAACGTCAATATCGACGTTGCGGCCGGTGAGGTTGTCGGCATTGCCGGGTTGATGGGGGCAGGGCGTACCGAACTTGCCATGAGCATCTTTGGTCAGTCCTACGGCACCGATATTTCCGGCGAGGTGTTGCTACGTGGCAAGCCGATTGATGTGTCGACCGTGGAAAAGGCGATTGCATCGGGTTTGGCCTATGTCACCGAAGACCGCAAGGAAATGGGTCTGATCCTTGAAGAAAGTATCACGACCAACATCACGCTCGCCAATCTGCCCGGTGTGTCTGAAAACGGTGTTCTGAACGAAGGGGCAGAGCGATCTGTCGCCGAGGAATACCGTGGCAAGATCAACATCCGCACCCCCAATGTCGCGCAAAAGGTCATGAACCTTTCCGGTGGCAATCAGCAGAAAGTCGTTCTGTCGAAATGGCTGTTTGCGGCCCCGGAAGTGCTCATTCTGGATGAGCCGACGCGCGGCATCGATGTCGGGGCGAAATACGAGATTTATACGATTATCAACCAACTGGCAGCCGACGGTAAGGGGGTCATCATGATCTCGTCGGAAATGCCGGAGCTTCTGGGCATGTGCGATCGCATCTACGTCATGAACGAGGGTGAGATCAAAGGGCAGCTTGCGGCAAAGGACGCAAGCCAGGAAGCAATCATGCGCATGATCCTGAAGGCGTGAGGAACGGACAATGACGGATACTGATACCAAATCAATCGGCTACTATCTGCGCACCCATATCCGGGAATACGGCATGGTTGTTGCGCTGGTTGCCATTCTGGCCTTCTTCCAGGTCCTGACCGACGGCATCATGCTCAAACCGGTCAACCTGACCAACCTGTTCCTGCAAAACAGCTACATCATCATCATGGCAGTCGGCATGCTGCTGGTTATTGTCGGCGGCAATATTGACCTTTCGGTCGGTTCAGTCGTCGGTTTCATCGGCGCGCTGGCTGCGGTGATGATCGTCAATTGGGATTTGCCAACCGCCTTTGTCATTCCGGTTTGTCTGATTGCCGGTGCGATCATTGGCGCGGCGCAAGGGTATTGGGTCGCCTATTGGCGCATTCCATCCTTTATCGTGACGCTGGCGGGTATGCTGGTCTTCAAGGGCCTGACGCTGGCCCTTCTGGGCGGGGCATCGGTCGGGCCGTTCCCGGATGGTTTCCAGGCGATGTCTTCGGGCTTTATCCCGGACTTCTTTGGCGGCTTGATCGAGGGGCGCTTTAACCTGTTTTCCATGTCGCTTGGTGTGGCTTTGGCTGCGATCCTTCCGATCCTGGGCTTACGCGCACGTGCCAAACAGGCGAAGTTTGCCGCGGTCGAAGAACCGATGGCAGTGTTTGTGACCAAGCATGCGGTGGCCGGTCTTGCGATCCTGTTTGTCACCTATCTGCTGTCGACCTATCGCGGCTTGCCAAACATTCTGGTGATCATGGCGCTTCTGATCGCGATCTTTACCTTTATCACCAACTCAACGACGCTCGGTCGTCGGATCTATGCGCTGGGCGGTAATGAAAAGGCCGCCAAGCTGTCGGGCATCAATACCAAGCGCCTGACCTTCTTTACCTTTGCCAATATGGGCATGCTTGCAGCCCTGGCCGGGCTGGTCTTTGCTGCGCGTCTGAATACGGCGACGCCCAAAGCCGGTCTTGCGTTCGAGCTTGATGTGATTGCCGCTGTCTTCATCGGTGGCGCATCGATGTCGGGCGGGGTTGGCAAGGTGATCGGTGCTGTGGTTGGTGCACTGATCATGGGTGTCATGAATAACGGGATGTCGATTATCGGTGTCGGAATTGACTGGCAACAGGTGATCAAGGGCCTTGTGCTTTTGGCTGCCGTGATCTTCGACGTCTACAACAAAAACAAGGCGTAACAACATGTTGACGCGGAACGATACGCACCGGGCTGAAAACATCCGGTTTGACCTTACTGGGTTTTCCGGGCTGGTTGCTGGTGCGTGTCGTTCAAAGTCCTGTGTGCGGTCGTCCCAACCGCACATGACCGGATCCGTCACGATAATAAGTCAAAAAGGAAAACGGGCATGACGAAGTTCAAACCGGCACCCTGGCCGCGTACCCTGCGGTCACAAGAAGGTTGGTTCGGCGGAACCAGCAAGGACAATATCTATCACCGCAGCTGGATGAAGAACCAGGGTTTGCCATCGGATCTGTTTGACGGACGTCCGGTGATTGGCATTTGTAACACCTGGTCAGAACTTACCCCATGTAACGCCCATTTGCGTGATCTGGCCGAACGGGTCAAACACGGTATTTACGAGGCCGGTGGTCTGCCGCTGGAATTCCCGGTTTTTTCGACCGGTGAAAGCACGCTTCGCCCGACCGCGATGATGTTCCGCAACCTTGCCGCCATGGATGTCGAGGAAATGCTGCGCGGAACACCGCTTGATGGCGTTGTCCTGATGGTCGGTTGCGATAAAACCACGCCGTCACTTTTGATGGGCGCGGCCAGTGTTGATATCCCGGCCATCGTCGTTACCGGCGGCCCGATGCTTAATGGCAAGTGGCGCGGTGAAGACATTGGTTCAGGCACCTCGCTCTGGCAGCTTGCCGAGGCCCGCAAGGCTGGCAAGATCAGCACCGAGGATTTCCTCGAAGCCGAAATCGCCATGTCGCGATCGCCCGGATCATGCAACACCATGGGTACGGCATCGACCATGGCCAGCATGGCAGAAGCCCTTGGTATGGCGCTTTCGGGCAATGCCGCCATTCCGGCCGTCGACAGCCGTCGTCGCGTCATGGCGCATGTCACGGGACGTCGCATCGTTCAGATGGTCAAGGATGACCTCAAGCCGTCTGATGTCATGACCAAGGAGGCCTTTGAGAACGCCATTCGTGTCAATGGTGCGATTGGTGGCTCGACCAATGCGGTGATCCATCTTCTGGCGATTGCCGGACGTGTTGGCATTGATCTTTCGCTTGATGACTGGGACCGGTTGGGCCGCGATATCCCGACGATCGTCAACCTGCAGCCATCGGGTGACTACCTGATGGAGGAATTCTTCTATTCCGGTGGTCTACCTGTGGTGATCAAGGCGTTGGGTGAGGCCGGAAAGCTTCATAACGATGCCCTGACCGTATCGGGTGAAACGATGTGGGATCAGGTCAAGGATGTTCGCAACTGGAATGAGGACGTCATTCGCCCGTTCGAAAAGGCCCTGACCGCCAGCGGCGGCATCGCCGTGGTCAAGGGTAACCTTGCGCCGAATGGTGCGGTGCTTAAGCCCTCTGCAGCCACCCCGGAACTTCTGACCCATCGTGGCCGGGCTGTGGTGTTTGAAGACATCGATGATTACAAGGCCAAGATCTATGACGAGAACCTTGATATCGATGAAACCTGCATCATGGTTCTGAAAAACTGCGGCCCGAAAGGCTACCCGGGCATGGCAGAAGTCGGCAATATGGGCCTGCCGCCCAAGGTGCTGCGCAAGGGTATCACCGATATGGTCCGCATTTCAGATGCGCGCATGAGTGGCACGGCATACGGCACAGTCGTCCTGCATACCTCGCCCGAGGCCGCCGCAGGCGGGCCACTTGCCGTGGTGCAAAATGGCGACATGATCGAACTTGATGTGCCCAACCGCCGCCTGCATCTCGATATCAGCGACGCAGAACTCGCCCAGCGTCTGGCAGATTGGAAAACCACCGTTCCGGTCCCCGCCAGCGGCTATGCATCGCTCTATTACAAGTCCGTTATCGGTGCAGATCGCGGGGCCGACTTCGACTTCCTCGTCGGCCATCGCGGCAAGGAAATCCCGAAGGATAGCCACTAGGTTGCGTGGCGAAGTCCCGAAGACAACAAAACCGGCTGGTGCAGAAGTGCCAGCCGGTTTTTCGTTTCTAGGGCTCTGAGATTATCCGGCGATCTTATGGATCGCTTCCGGCATATCCTGATAGGCGGTGACAACCGCATCGGCGCCAAGCGAGTTGGCGCGAGCATCATCGACTTCCATGGCAACGGCAATCGCATGGATACCGGCTGCGCGGGCGGCATTCACATCATTGGCGTGATCGCCGACCATGATGGCGGTGTCGGCTGATTTATCAAAGCCAAGCCGCTCCAGCACAAATTCAAGGAAGCGACCATCCGGCTTTTTGACCTCAAAGCTGTTGCCGCCTGCGATGACGCTGAACAGACCCGCGACACCGAGTTTGGCGAGGATTGCCTTGCAGGGGGCTTCAGGTTTGTTGGACGCCAACGCAATCGTCCAGCCTTCAGATTTCAGTTCGTGCAAGACGCTTTCGGCATTTTCAAACAGGCGGGTATAGGCATAGTCGGTTTCGACGTAGCGGGTGTTGAAGTCGACATTAAGCTCATCAAGCATCGCATCAGAGGGTGTTTCACCGCGCGCAGTAAAGGCACGTTTGGTCAGCATCCAGGTACCATCGCCCAGCATTGCCTCGATATCATGGCGCACAAGCGGTTCATGCCCTTGGGCAGCCAGCAAGTCATTCATCGCAAACAGGATGTCATCGACCCCGTCAATCAGGGTGCCATCAAGGTCGAACAGGATGAATTTTGCCATCGGGTGGGGCTCCTTTGGAATGAATGGGTGGCAACGGTGGTGGCGGCCGGGTGGTTTATAGGAACTTAACAGAAAACGTGCCATTAGGGTCCAAACTCATTCACATAATCGTCCCGGTCACCCGGATTTGTGCGGATATGCGGAGGAAAATCGCCGGAAGATCTATATCTTGCAAGATTTTACGACAAAATAGCCCGTGCAAATCCGTGTGATCCGAAGGACAACTGATATGAGAGAAAGCCTCTGCGTCAAATCCCTTAACCGGGGATCACCCCGCTCTGCGGGCTTTTCCTTGCTTTTTCTCTCATATCAGTTGCCGGGGCGGTCATGTGAATGAGTTTGGACCCTAACAATCAGTAACATCTGCTAACAGCCGGTAACAAAACGTGATTCTTTATGGGCTTTTGCTTGAAAAGAATATGTTCTAAGACTTGCTGCGAATTGGATTATTTGCATCACACATCGATGTGATGGCGCTTTCAAAGGGGATGCTGCGCAATCGCAGCCAACAGGGAAATAGATGTCGCTTGAGCTAAGTGTTGTTGTTTTGGCCGCCGGGATGGGCACGCGCATGAAAAGCGCACTGCCCAAAGTCATGCACAAAGTCGCTGGCAAGCCGATGGTGGGGCATGTCATTGATACCGCAGCCCACCTGAATGCGACAAAAACCATGGTCGTTGTCGGTCCGGATATGCCGGACCTGATCAAGGCCGTGGCCCCGCATCCGACCTTTGAACAAACCGATCGCCTTGGTACTGCACATGCCGTTTTGGCTGCACGTGACGGCCTTTCGGGGCTTCGCGGCAATGTGTTGGTGCTTTATGCTGACAGCCCGCTATTCACCGCCGAAACGCTGGCCCGCCTTGTTGCCGCACGCGAAGAAAATGATCATGCCGTTGCGGTTCTGGGCTTCCGCCCGGAAGACCCGACCGGGTATGGCCGTTTGGTCACAGATCAGAACGGCAACCTGACCGCGATTGTTGAGGATAAGGAATGTGATGACGCGCAGCGTCAGATCAATTTCTGCAATTCGGGGGTGATGTGCTTCAAGGCCGAAGACATGATCGCAACCCTTGAGGCGATTGATAACGCCAATGCCAAGGGCGAGTATTACCTGACCGATGCGGTGGCAGTCGCACAAAAAAATGGTCAAAGCTGTGTCGCGGTCGAGGTCGATGAGGCAGAGACACTTGGTGTGAATTCCCGCACCCAGCTTGCCGTTGCCGAAGCCATCGTTCAAAACCGCCTGCGCGAAGCGGCCATGGCAGAGGGCGCGACCCTCGTTGATCCGTCATCGGTATTTTTGAGTGCCGATACCAAGCTTGGCCGTGACGTGATTGTTGAACCGAATGTGGTCTTTGGACCGGGTGTTACGGTTGGCGACAATGTCGTGATCAAGGCGTTTAGCCATCTTGAAAGCTGTGTCATTGGTGAAGGTGCCGATATCGGACCCTATGCCCGTTTGCGTCCGGGGGCTGAAATTGGTGCCGGTGCGAGGGTTGGCAACTTTGTCGAGATCAAGAAGGCCGTCGTCGAAGACGGGGCCAAGGTCAATCACCTGAGCTATATCGGCGACGCCCGTGTCGGTGCCAAGGCCAATATCGGTGCCGGCACGATCACGTGCAATTATGACGGTTTCCGTAAACAGCATACCGACATCGGGGCAGGGGCCTTTATCGGGTCAAACTCGTCGCTGGTGGCACCCGTCGAAATTGGCGATGGCGCGATTGTCGGGGCGGGCAGCACCGTGACTGGCAAGGTCGAAGCCGATGCACTGACCCTGACCCGGGCCGAACGGATCGAGAAAAAGGGTTGGGCGGCGAAGTTTCGCGAAAAGATGCGCGAGCTGACCGGCAAGAAATAGCCTGAAACAAAGTTAATGAAATTGCCACTCGCCAGTTGGGTGGCCGGAACGACACGCGATATAAGGCAGGAAGAAAACCAATATGTGCGGCATTATCGGGATTATCGGCAAAGACAGCGTTAGCGATCGCATTCTTGAAGGCCTAAAACGCCTTGAATATCGCGGTTATGACAGTGCCGGGATTGCGACCCTGGTCAATGGCGATATCGAGCGCCGCCGCGCAGAAGGCAAGCTGAACAATCTTGCCAATCGTTTGAGCGACCAACCGCTTGCCGGCAACGTTGGTATTGGCCACACCCGCTGGGCAACCCATGGTGTGCCGACCGAAAACAACGCCCATCCGCATACCGATGGCAAGGTTGCCGTGGTTCATAACGGCATCATCGAAAACTTCCAGGAAATCAAGGCAGAGCTTACTGCCAAGGGGCGTGTCTTTGCCACTGATACCGATACCGAGGTGGTCGTGCATCTGGTGTCTGATTTCCTGGATCAGGGCAAAAGCCCGCGTGACGCCGTGGCCGCGACCCTGCATCGCATCGAAGGTGCCTTTGCACTGGTAATCATGATTGCCGGTCAGCATGACGTCATCTTTGGCGCACGCCGTGGTACGCCGCTTGCCGTTGGTTTGGGCGAGGGCGAGATGTATCTTGGTTCGGACGCCATGGCGCTGTCGCACCTGACCAACAAGCTGATTTACCTTGAAGAAGGCGACTGGGTCGAAATGACCCGCGATAGCGTTCAGGTGCGCGATGAAAATGACGAAGACGTCACCCGCGAGACCAAGCTGTCGGCGGTTTCCGGCGCCATGATGGGCAAGGGAAACTATAATCACTTCATGCAGAAGGAAATCTTCGAGCAGCCTGCGGTGATTGGCGATACCCTGCATGCCTTCATCAATCCGGCGACCCAGACGATCAAACTGCCGGACATGCCGTTTTCCTTTGCCGATGCATCGCGCCTGACGATTGTTGCTTGCGGTACGTCCTATTACGCCGGTTTGGTGGCAAAGCATTGGGTGGAACGCTATGCCGGGCTCGGTGTGGATGTCGATGTTGCATCCGAATTCCGCTATCGCTGCCCGCCGCTGCCAAAGGGCGGTGTTGCCCTGTTTATTTCGCAGTCGGGCGAGACGCTTGATACTCTGGCTGCCCTTCGCTACGCCAAATCCAAAGGCCAGAAGATCGTTTCCATCGTTAACGTGCCCGAAAGCACGATTGCGCGCGAAAGTGACGTGGTGCTTCTGACCTATGCTGGACCGGAAATCGGGGTGGCGTCAACCAAGGCCTTTACCACACAGCTTACGGTTCTGGCCTGCCTTGCAGTGACCATTGGTCGCGAAAACGGCACACTTGCCAAGGACGAGGAAGCAGCGATTGTAACGGCCCTGACCGAGGTGCCGAAACATGCTGCCGAAGTCCTGCATCATGATGAAGCGCTCAAGCAGCTTGCCATTGATGTCGCCGATGCGCGCGATGTGCTTTATCTCGGTCGTGGTCTTGGCTATCCGATCGCGATGGAAGGGGCGCTCAAGCTCAAGGAAATTTCCTATATCCACGCCGAAGGTTATGCCGCGGGTGAAATGAAGCACGGCCCGATTGCCCTGATCGATCAGTCGGTTCCGATCATTGTCATTGCGCCGTCTGACGAACTGTTTGAAAAAACTGCCTCAAACATGCAGGAAGCGGCGGCACGTGGTGGCCGGGTGATCTTTATCTCGGATGCGCCGGGGCTTGCCAAGCTGGGTGATATGGCCTCTGCCACGGTGGAGCTTCCGAAGGTCGCCGACTTCGTCGCACCGATCCTGTACACCATCCCGGTGCAGATGCTAGCCTATCATGTTGCGGTTCACAAAGGCACGGATGTCGATCAGCCACGTAATCTCGCGAAATCAGTGACGGTTGAATAGAGGTACCCAAGAAGCCTTGTTTGCTAGCAATGTTCCTGATGTCCATAATGCTAAAGTTGTTGGATAGAGTGCGTCGTCAGGATAGCATATATCCACTGATTAAGCGGTGAGTTGTTGGTAGCAAGATTCAACGGGGGTAGTCGTGAAAGTAGTCTCAGTAATCAATTATAAGGGCGGTGTCGGAAAAACGTCTTTGACCGCTAATCTTGCTGCAGAACTCGCATTTCGAGGGAAACGTATTCTGGTAATGGATTTGGATGC
Organism: Thalassospira sp. HJ; assembly: GCF_000948415.1. Classification (GTDB taxonomy): domain Bacteria; phylum Pseudomonadota; class Alphaproteobacteria; order Rhodospirillales; family Thalassospiraceae; genus Thalassospira. The sequence continues at coordinate 73,422 of NZ_JYII01000007.1, forward strand.
GCAAGCGAGTTTGACATTTTCATTTATCAAGCCAGATGAATGGCAGAATAGTTTTGCAAGTTCAAAAACGATCAAAACTTGGTTTGACGAGAGTGATGGCGGGGCTCAAATCTCATTAAAGGATCTCTGTCACAAGCCTGAGAGGGTAAATTCAGCTCTTCCACATGATTCGACCTTAGACATCATTCCCTCTCATCTTGGTTTGATTAATGTTGATCTTGAGCTTGCAACAAGATTAGGCGGAGCAAACCTTTCTCAGTCTAAGAAAAATTTTATTAGTGTACATAGGATGTTGGCTGATGGTCTAGATGATATCCGAGCAACAGGTCTTTACGATATCGTTTTGATTGACTGTCCTCCTAACTTCAATATTGTTACGAAAACTGCAATTATAGCAAGCGATTATATACTTGTACCCACTCGCCCTGATGAGCTTTCAACTTTGGGTATTGATTACTTGATGAGAAGTATTGGAGAGCTGCTTAAGGACTATAACGATTACGTTAAGGTCGTTTCTAATGATAGTAAAGATTTTGACGAGATATCGCCGATAGTTGTCGGGGTTGTATTTACTATGGTCCAAGAATATGCGGGTGAGCCAATGTCCGCGCAAAAAACGTACATAAAGAAATTGCAAACGGAAAGCGACCTCGCGATATTTGATTCCTATATCAAAAGGAACGACACCGTTTTCGCTGAGTCTCCAGTTTATGGAGTGCCCGTTGTATTGAACAGCTACTCTAACGTGAGTCACCAAAGTGTAGTGGATGGTTTAGAGGCCGTGGCTACAGAATTTCTCGAAAAGTTAGGAGAGTAATTTTGAAACCCGATCTCGCAGCGGAGATTTTACGGCGGATTGCGACTCTTATCGAGGAGGCGGACGAAGCTCAGTTGAAGGAATTTTTGGCTAAAATTCCAAAGCTAAAACCTGGAAAAGAAATTCGTTCAAAGAAAACTTTGAAAAACGAGAATGCATCAGATGATTTAGGTGCAATACTTAATAGGGTTATTTCCGCGCCCAATAGAGACGTAGGTATGGATATACTCGAAAAAAGCAAATTGAATAAAAATCAACTTACACGAATGGCAAAAATACAAAGTATTTACGTTTCAAAATCAGATAATATTGGAAGAATAAAAGAAAAGATTGTTGAGTCAACGGTGGGCGCGAGGTTGAGGTCAAACGCTGTCCGTGGGGCCATGCAGTCGAAAATTTAGCGAAGTACCCTAATTGTGGCTTTGAACCAACGTCACCAATTTTCGATGAGAGCAGAATGAAAGTTATCGTGACGGGCGGTGCAGGGTTTATCGGATCTGCTGTTTGTCGGCTTATGACCGGATTGAAGGGCTATGAAGTCCTTAATATCGACAAGCTGACATATGCTGGCGATCTGAGAACACTGGCGTCGATTTCGTCGCAGGACAATTATCATTTTGCCCATCAGGATATCTGCAACCGGGACGCTATCATCAAGCTGTTTGATACGTTTCAGCCCGATGCGGTGATGCATCTGGCCGCTGAAAGCCATGTTGATCGTTCTATCGACGGGCCGGGTGATTTCATTCAGACCAATGTGGTGGGCACCTTCACCTTGCTTGAAGTCGCGCGCGGTTATTTCGATAAGCTGCCTGCGGACAGGAAATCAAAGTTCCGTTTCCATCATATCTCGACAGATGAGGTCTATGGATCGCTTGGCAGTGAAGGACTGTTTACCGAAGAAACGGCTTATGCGCCGACCTCACCTTATTCGGCAAGCAAAGCGAGCTCCGATCATTTGGTGCTGGCGTGGTATCACACCTATGGGCTGCCGGTTGTGATCAGCAATTGCTCGAACAATTACGGGCCGTTCCAGTTTCCGGAAAAGCTTATTCCGTTGATGTGTCTTAACCTGTTGCATGGCAAGCAGCTTCCCGTTTACGGCGAGGGACTTAATACCCGCGATTGGCTGCATGTCGAAGACCATGCCGAGGCCTTGGTTAAAATCCTGACGGAAGGTCGGTTGGGCGAGAAATACAATGTTGGTGGTTGTAACGAGTTGACCAATATAGACGTCGTCAAACGGATCTTCGATACGGTGCGCGACATCGTGCCGGGCATCGTTTTTAAAAGTTTCGATGATGCGGTGACCTATGTGAAAGACCGCCCGGGGCATGATTGGCGATATGCCATCGATCCAACCAAAATGCAGACCGAACTGGGGTGGGCGCCGCAATATGATTTCGAAACCGGCCTGAAGCAGACCGTCGAATGGTATGTGAATAACCGTGCATGGTGGGAGCCGATCTTGAAAACCAAATATGCCGGCGAACGTCTGGGCAGTGCCAAGGGGCAAGCCGATGCCTAAAATCCTGGTGTTTGGAAAAACCGGTCAGCTGGCCAGTTGCCTTGCCAAGTGCGGGGATGAGTTTCCAAGTGCCGAGCTGGTTTTTGTCGGCAGGGATGAATGTGACCTTGAGGATGCCCGCCAGATAGAGCCGGTTATCAACCGCGTGCAACCCGATATCGTGATCAACGCCGCGGCATACACCGCAGTTGATCTGGCCGAGGAACAGCGTGATATCGCGTTCAAGGTCAATCGCGATGCTGTACGTGCTATGGCAGAGGCGCTTGCAAAACGCTCCGTCCCGCTGATCCATGTTTCAACGGATTACGTGTTCGATGGGCAGGCATCAAAGCCCTATACGGAGCAAGACCCGGTCTCGCCGTTGGGCGTATATGGCGAGAGCAAATATGCGGGCGAAGTTGCCGTCAGAGAAGCCAACGAAAAGCATCTGATTGTTCGCACGTCCTGGGTCTTCAGCCCGTTCGGGAAAAACTTCGTCAAGACGATGCTTCATCTTATGGCGCTACGAGACGAAATTCGTGTCGTGAATGACCAGACCGGGTGTCCGACCAGTGCCCATGATCTGGCGCGGGCTATTATGAAGCTCTGCGAAATGGCCGTTGCGAAGGATTTTGATAAGTTCGGCACGTATCATCTGTCGTCCGATCAGCCGCAAACATGGTTTGAATTTGCCAATCATATCCAAAAGGTCGGATCACAGGTCTGGGGTGCGGAATGGAAGGGCACGAACTGTCGCATCACACCGGTGCCGTCGTCGGAATATCCGACGGTCGCAGAGCGGCCCAAATATTCGGTGATGTCCAGCCAGCGCTTTGTCGACGCATTCGCGATACAGTTGCCAACCGTCGAGGAAAGCTTGAGCGCGGTTATTGAGAATCTTCCAAGGGAGAAGTTCGATGCGTAAGGGGATCATTCTGGCAGGCGGCACCGGGTCGCGTTTGCATCCATCGACACTGGTTGTCTCCAAGCAGTTGCAGCCTGTCTATGACAAGCCGATGATCTACTATCCGCTGACGACGCTGATGCTGGCAGGTATCAAGGATATTCTGATTATCAGCACACCGCGCGATGTGCCGCTGTTCAAGGATCTACTTGGTGATGGCTCGAAATGGGGCATCAATCTTGAATATGCGGTGCAGCCGGAACCGCGTGGTCTTGCCGATGCATTTATCGTTGGTGCGGACTTTATCGGGAATGACCCGTGCTGTCTGATTTTGGGCGACAATATCTATTTCGGTCATAACCTGACCGATTTGTTGCGAAGTGCGATGGATCAATCGGTGGGCGCAACCGTATTTGCCTATTACGTTCAGGATCCCGAACGATACGGTGTGGTCGAGTTTGACCGGGATGGTGTCGCACTTGATATCGAGGAAAAACCGGCACACCCCAAATCGAACTTTGCGGTGACCGGATTGTATTTCTATGACTCAGACGTGGTCGATATCGCCAAATCAATCAAACCATCAAAGCGCGGCGAGCTTGAGATTACCGATGTGAACAAGGCCTATCTCGAACGTGGCACGCTTAAGGTCGAAAGAATGGGTCGTGGCTATGCGTGGCTTGATACCGGAACGCACGCCGCGATGCTGGATGCAGCGAATTTCGTGCGCACGGTGGAAAGTCGTCAAAGCCTGAAAATTGCCTGTCCGGAAGAAATCGCGCTTCGAAAAGGCCTAATCTCGGTCACGCAGTTTGAAACCCTGATGAACGAGTTTGGTGCAAGTTCCTACAAGGCGTATCTGCAGACGGTTCTTCGGACCTATGATCTTTTGTGATCGGGTTTAAAACACCGGATTTTCGCAATAGTTCGCAAAGCTCATCGCAGTGGCGTCTTTTTCTGAAACAATCACCTCGGCTTCGCTAAAGGGCCAATCAATGGCGAGCTCCGGGTCATTCCACTTGATGGCGCGTTCGCTTTCCGGTGCGTAGGGGGCCGATACCTTGTAATTGACTTCGGTATCTGGTTCCAACGTGACAAAGCCGTGTGCGAAGCCGGCAGGCACAAACATCTGGTTCCATTCTTCTGCGCTGACCTCGGCCGCAACCCATTTCCCGAAAGTCTTGGAACCTTTTCGGATATCAACGGCGATATCAAGAATGCGACCCTTTGGGACCCTGATCAATTTATGCTGAGCATAAGGGGGGCACTGGAAGTGCAATCCCCGAAGAACGCCTACAGCTTGTGAGAGCGAGTGATTGTCCTGCACAAACTGATGATCAATCCCCGCCTTGGCAAAGGCTTCCATATTGTAGGTTTCCGAGAAAAAGCCCCGTTCATCGCCAAACTTCTTTGGGAAGATCATTTTGATGTCCGGGATTTCCAGGGATTCAATTTGCATCGGTGCCGCCTTGCGCAGGTTGAGCGATTTCACTTGGCTAATGGATAGCAGATGAAACGGCTTATTGCATTTGCGTATTTGCAGTGCGTCGGCGTTACATCGCACCGCTGCGTTCAAATGGCGGGTGATCGGTGAGATATTGCGACAGGCGGTTCATGAAGGGGGCGAATTCAGCGCCGAGGAAATGATAAAGCGCGCCGACCTTGACGGCTTCGAGTTGGACCGGTTCCTGGCCCTTGGCAAATGCACCGTTTGCGATGGCAAGGCGGATGGTTTCGTCTTCGGCAAGGAAGCGGTCGAAGGTGCCCATATTGTAGTGGGATATGACGTCATCGACATCGCGATGGCCGCTTTTGGTCTCGTCCGGGGTATTGGCAAGATATTGTTCCTGCCACGCCAGTCCGATCACGTAACCGGTTGGTCCGTCGGAATGAAGCTTGCTTCCCGGTGCCGCCCAGAGGCTGTTTGAAATTTCAAGTAACGGGACTTCGGACTGAACGAAGGCACGGGAATAATATTGGGCAGCAACCGGAAAACGAAACATCTCGCCATCCACTTGCCCCTCGTTAAACGCGATAAAGCCGCGACGGCCCGGCATGGTTTCAACCCGGATCGGACAGCCGAGCTTTTCGTAAATGTCGATCATCACCTTTGTGACGGCCGTTGCCAGTCGATCATTACTCACACTGCCCAGTTGTTTCGGGCAGTCGTTTGCTTGCTGGGCATGCGCAAGGCCGGGCAGTAAAACTGCCAGCACACAGATTAAGGCTTGCGTTCGTCGTCTGAAAACCATGGTCGTCTGTACTGCTTTCGAGCGCCAAATCAGATACTTGTCTTGATTTTAGATTGGAACGGCAAGGTCCGTCCTCAAGAGTACAACAATAGAAATATGTGTTTATTTTTAAGGTGAAGAGTACGTGGACCATTGCTATGCCAAGGCCAGCATGTCAAAGCGGTGGGCTAGTCCGGTGCCCTGATTGATGTCGATACCAAGGATGACTTCGCCGCAGCAATCGCTTGAGCGATCTGATCATTCAGCCTGTGGCGAACGGAACGGATCGGTTTTGGCGACCAGTTCGGAAAACTTCGTCATGAAGGGGGCATATTCCGCGCCGAGATAGTGAAAAAGCGGCAAGACGGAAATGGTTTCCTCAATCACCGGGGCCGGGGTATCGCCCAGGATGTCCTTTGCGATCATGTCATCGATATTGGTATCTGCCGCCAGGAAGCGCGTGATGCGGCCATTGGCATAGGCCTCATACAGTTCGGTGTTAAACATCATCGGCTTGGTCGGGACACCGGTTTTGTCGGTGTTTGTTTTGGCGAACTTTTCCTGCCAGGCCACACCAAGGGTAAAGGCAATCGGTGTTTGCGGATCATCGTCATTCGGGTTGCGCCACAGCCGGTTTGAAATTTCGCGCAAGGGTACGGATGAGCGGACAAAGGCGCGCGCATAGTTCTTTTCAGCGGGAATCGCACGCAGCAATTCACCATCCACCAGCCCTTCGTTGAAATGCAAGGGGCCGCGACGCCCGGGCAGTTTGACGGCCTGAAGCGGGCAGCCGAGATCGGCATAGACCTTTTGCAGGATTACAATCGCCTTTTGCGACATCGGTTCGTTTTCGACATATGCGATTTTTTGAGGGCACTGATAATCGACTTCATCGGCCAACGCGTTTGCACTGATCGCGGGGAGCAGGGCGCAAAACGCAATCACAAGGCTGGCCACGCGGCCGAATGTCGGGCGGCAGCCGTTATTGTAATGGCCGAAAATTGGGGTCGAAGGGCTTCTACGGCACGACATTGTTGCAATCCGGTGGTAATTACGCAGGTAGCGGGTTCGGGTGGAATTGCGATTTCTGTGTGAACCTTAGCCGTGAAAGACATCCTTTCCTAGGGATTTGAAAGGCAACCTTTAAAAGGGCACGTGTCTTGAGGCTTTTGCAAATGCGTGTCCTCGGGGTTGCGTCGCGGAACTGAAAATGTTCTGATCGGCCCGTCTTAAAAACACGGCGTGTTTTTGCTGCGCTGCACAGACGAAAATTGGCAAAAATCGTGACATTTCTGCGTCTTTTTTGATCTCCCTATTGACTTTGGACAGGCACTCCAATAAATGCTGTTAGCACTCGCCGGGGGTGAGTGCTAATACGGGCTCATCCCGGTTAGTCTTAGTTATTAACGAGCCTTAGCTTAAACACGGAGTTGTCTAAAATGAAGTTCCGTCCGCTGCATGATCGCGTCCTGGTACGTCGTGTCGAGTCCGACACCAAGACTGCCGGTGGCATCATTATTCCGGATACCGCCAAAGAAAAACCGCAGGAAGGCGAAGTCGTCGCTGTTGGTTCTGGCGTTCGCAAAGACGATGGCTCGGTTGCAGCCCTCGACGTCAAAGCAGGTGACAAAGTCCTGTTTGGCAAATGGTCGGGCACCGAAGTCAAGGTTGACGGCGAAGAACTGTTGATCATGAAAGAATCCGACATCATGGGCATCATGGAATAAGTCAGCCCTTTGGGTGACTTAAGTCCACGTTCATCCGTCTCATAGAGAGGAAAGAATATTATGGCTGCTAAAGAAGTAAAATTCTCCACCGACGCACGCGCCAAAATGCTGCGCGGTGTCGACATCCTGGCAGACGCTGTCAAGGTAACGCTTGGCCCGAAAGGCCGTAACGTTGTTATCGAAAAGTCCTTTGGCGCACCGCGCGTGACCAAGGACGGTGTTTCGGTCGCCAAAGAAATCGAGCTGACCGACAAGTTCGAAAACATGGGCGCACAGATGGTTCGCGAAGTCGCGTCGAAAACCGCCGATCTGGCTGGTGACGGCACCACGACCGCAACCGTTTTGGCACAGGCAATCGTTCGTGAAGGCAACAAGTCCGTTGCTGCCGGCATGAACCCGATGGACCTGAAGCGCGGCATCGACCTCGCAACTTCCAAAGTGATCGAATCCATCCAGAGCCGTGCACGTAAAGTTGCCGGTCGCGACGAGATCGCACAGGTTGGTAACATCTCTGCTAACGGTGACCGTGAAGTTGGCGACATGATCGCTGAAGCCATGGAAAAAGTTGGCAACGAAGGCGTTATCACCGTTGAGGAAGCCAAGGGCCTGCACACCGAACTCGACGTTGTCGAAGGCATGCAGTTCGACCGTGGTTACCTGTCCCCGTACTTCGTAACCAACCCGGAGAAAATGGTCGCAGAAATGGATGCTCCGTACATCCTGCTGTTCGACAAGAAAATCTCCTCGCTTCAGCCGATCCTTCCGCTGCTTGAGTCGGTCGTTCAGTCCGGCAAGCCGCTTCTGATCATTGCTGAAGACATCGAAGGCGAAGCACTGGCAACCCTGGTTGTCAACAAGCTGCGCGGTGGTCTGAAAATCGCTGCTGTTAAAGCACCGGGCTTCGGCGACCGTCGTAAAGCCATGCTCGAAGACATCGCCATCCTCACCGGTGGTCAGGTTGTCTCCGAAGATCTCGGCATCAAGCTGGAAAACGTTACCGTCGACATGCTGGGTACCGCGAAATCGGTTACCATCACCAAAGAAGAAACCACCATCGTTGATGGTGCTGGTGAGAAAGCACAGATCGAAGCACGCGTCGGCCAGATCCGCGCCCAGATCGAAGAAACCTCCTCTGACTACGATCGTGAAAAACTGCAGGAACGTCTCGCGAAACTCGCAGGCGGCGTTGCAGTGATCAAAATCGGTGGCGCTTCTGAAATCGAAGTGAAAGAACGCAAAGACCGCGTTGACGATGCCCTGCACGCAACCCGCGCTGCTGTTGAAGAAGGCATTGTTGCTGGTGGTGGTACCGCTCTGCTGTACTCCGTCAAGGCACTCGAAGGTCTCGAAGGTGAAAACCACGACCAGACCATCGGTGTTGACATCGTTCGCCGTGCCCTGCAGGCACCGGTTCGTCAGATTGCAACCAACGCTGGCGTAGACGGCGCGGTTGTTGCTGGCAAACTGCTTGAGCAGGACGACGTAGAGTTCGGTTATGACGCTCAGAAGGGCGAATACACCAACCTGATCAAAGCTGGCATCATCGACCCGGCCAAAGTTGTTCGTACTGCCCTGCAGGACGCAGCATCGGTCGCAGGTCTGCTGATCACCACCGAATGCATGATCGCCGAAAAGCCGGAAGAGAAGTCGGCTGGCGGCGCGCCTGACATGGGCGGCATGGGTGGTATGGGCGGCATGGGTGGCATGGGCTTCTAAGCCTTACCCCAACCGACCTTCACGCTACAGGAAAGGCCCCGCAATCGCGGGGCCTTTTTTGTTTCGGTTTGCCAGTTCGAAAAGAAGCTGTTTGCCTATTCAAGGCAACTTTGATTGCGGCCGTTTTCCTTGGCCTGATACAGCGCATGGTCAGCACGTTTAAGGATTTCCTCGGGCGTCTCGCCAAGGCGATAGGACGCAATACCCGCACTGACAGTGACCGGGATGATGGTATCTGCAAGCTTGGTCGGGGATTTTTCGATCCGCTCACGAATACGTTCGGCGACAAACCGCGCGCCTTCACCTTCGGTATCGGGCAACAGGACGACAAATTCCTCGCCGCCAAGTCGGAAGAACAGGGTTTCCTCTTCAAAGCGTAGCGCGTTGGCAGCCGTGCTGGTGACATGCTGCAAGACAAGGTCACCGGTATTGTGGCCATAGGTGTCATTCACATGTTTGAAATGGTCGATATCGATCATCACCAGTGAATAGGGGGCGCCATCGCGCACGGTTTTGGCATGCGTCCGTGCAATACGGTCTTCAAGAGCCGTCCGGTTGAGAAGGCCGGTCAGCGGATCATGAAACGCTTCGAATTCAAGGCTGAGGTTATGCAGCTTCTGATGATGGATGTTCTTGAGCAATCCGATCACGCGCACCGGATTGTTGAACTTGTCGCGTTCGGTGACCGATCCGCTATGGGTAAACCATTCCCAATGATCGCGATCACCAATCTGGATGCGGGCATCAACCTCGAATGACGGTGTTTGCCCGGCAAGATGGGCATTGAGCGCCTTGTTAAACGCGCGCCGATCATCGGAATGAATGCGCTGGCGCAGATCTGTGACATCGATCTTGTCGTCATCATTTTCGATATCAAGCAACCGATAGAAACTGTCAGAGAAATATCCGCGCCCCTCGGTGATGTTCCAATCCCACAGTCCCTGACCCGCAGTGTCGAGCGCGAATTGCAGGCGTTGATCAAGGGCGCGGCGCTTTCGTTCATCACTGCGTTTTGTTTGCCGGTCCAGTCGGATGCGCAACAGCAACACACCCGCGACCGCGACAATAACGATCGAAGCAATGATGGCGTTGCGCTGCGTCGAACGATACGCCTCAAAGAACCGGTCGGTCGATATCTGCATATAGACCTTAAGCGGCAAGCCGGGCAGGTTGGCATGCGACAGAACGATATCATCGCGGATGCGGGCCATTTCAGAATGTAAGGCCTCATCGCCGTGATAGGTTTGCCAGTATGCGGTTTCGGCCGGTGCCTCCACCCAATCAATGACTGTATCGGCGAGCGCATATTGGTTGGTCAGGATGTTTTCGCTGTTTGCGCCGGCGACGCGAATTTTCGCCTCGGTCAGGAATTTCTCAAGCGGGGTGTTTTCATAGGGGCTTCCGACCGACACCAGAATAATCACAATACCGGCAAAGCTGCCATCAGCGCGCCAGATACCACGTTCGGTGGCAATTTCATTGGCTTTCAGCCCCAGTTCCCCGGATTGCAAAAAGGCCGGTTCGATCCAGGCATCGCGATGACGTGACAGGATGACGTCGGTATCGAGCATCTTTTCGGTGATGTTCTGAAAGGTAAAGCTTTCGGAAACGACGCCCGTTTCAAGGATGTGAATGAAGCCGGTGATGTCGCTGTCATCCTGGACAATCGCGGTCATCTGCTTTTGCAGCGGGACGGGCATGGTATCGGTGTCTGACAACCTGCGTGCTGCCAGCAGTGCGACACTATCGGCCTTGGTCAGGATGGCCGACAGGCTATCGGCATAGGTTGAAATGCCGAATGCGGCGGTATCCAGCGCCTTTTGCGAGGCAATGCGATGTTCCGTGACGGTCTGACTGGCAAGCATGAACAGGACGCCCACCAGCAATCCGATCGACAAAAAGATGCTGAGGAACTCTTCGCCAAGAATTTGGCGCCAGTCATGGTGTTTGCGACGGGCCGGTGTCACGATCAGTCGCCCCCATGCTGTGCAAGGATATCAAGCATCTGATCGGAAATGCCGATTTCACGCGCCATGTCGCGCTGGTGACTTGCCAGATTACGCCGGACCGCTTCGCGTTCCTGATCGCTTGGGGCCGTGACGATGATGCCGTTTTCACGCAGCAGTGCCATCGAGCTTTCCTGATGGCTGACGGCCAGTTTGCGACCGGCGCCGATCATGTCTTCCCAATTATCAGTAATGGCCTTGCGTTGTGTCTCCGAAAGACGTTTCCAGATGTCACCGGAAATCAGCGGCACATAGAACGGATAATAGGAGTGGCTCAGAAACACATGGGTCAGGCCATGTTCCCACAAGGATGCGCTAACCACTGTGCTGCTGGTGGTAAGAAGCCCGTCAATCTCACCGCGATCAAGTGCCTCGGACACGTTGGGCCAGGGGATCAGAACCGGGACGGCACCAAGGGCGGCCAGACGAAGCGCATTGGCGTCCCCACCGGCATAACGAATGCGCAGGCCCTTAAGGTCGTCAAAACTGGCAACGGGTTTGTTGCGGGTGAAAATATGTGCTGGCCCCAGATCGAGCCATTTACCGATGACCTTGACGTTAAGCTGTTCTTCTAGCGATGCGTCAAGCGCCTGACCGACCGGGCCGTCTACCAACTTGCGCACATCCTCTGCGCCAAGGCCCATCAGGCTCGGCAATAAAAGGGCGTTGAGATCGCTGCTATATTGTCCAAGGTGCCAGACGCCGGGGGCGGCAATGGCGACCCGGGCGGTTGAAACGGCTTCGGCAACGTCACGGTCGTTAAATGCACGGGCGGAATGGACAACGTCGAAATGGTGGGCCGGGATGTCTGCATTCAAAGCTGCGGCATAGTTCTGCAGCACGACAGTCTGAAAATGTGATGTCGTGTTTTCTGTCGAAATCTGAATTTCGGCAGCCTTGACCTGCATGCCAAGCAGCAGGAATAGCCCCAGTAGTATAGGAAATCGTCCAGGCATTTCGCGCTTATCCGTCCAGTATCACCGGAATTGAAGCAGTCCGGTTGATTTAGAATCGTTCTGTATTTTGCGAAAAGTACCTGTGGGGTCAGAAAGGTGCCTTGACGCAAGTCAAGGCACCTATGCTTTGGGTTAGTTTTATTTCGGCTTAAATAATAAGCTACTCAACCAAAAAGACTTTTCAGGTTGCGCGGCTGGCACCGAAGGTATTGGGGGGCTGCTTTTACCTCTGCGCCAAGGGTTGCTGCTGCATGCCATGGCCAACGCGGATCATAGAGGATCCCGCGTGCAAGGGCGATGGCATCGGCCTGCCCGGTAAAGGTGATGGCCTCGGCCTGTTCGGCTTCGGTGATCAGGCCAACCGCAATCGTTGGCATCGATACTTCCGATTTGATGCGTGCGGCAAACGGCACCTGATAGTTCGGGCCGAGCGGGATTTTCTGTTCGATATGCAGGCCACCCGACGAGATATGGATAAAGTCGCATCCGCGCGCATCTAGCAGCTTGGCAAGGGCGACGCTTTGTTCGATATCCCAGCCATCCTCGACCCAGTCGGTCGCGGAAATACGAATGCCGACCGGGTAGTCCTTGCCAACGGCCGCACGGATGGCGTCAAAGACTTCGAGAACGATACGGGTGCGGTTTTCAAACGATCCGCCATATTCATCGTCACGCTTGTTGGCATGCGGTGACATGAATTGATGCAGCAGGTAACCATGCGCGCCATGAATTTCGATGGCGTCAAAGCCAAGCCGGACAGAGCGTTTTGCGCTTTCGGCAAAGGCCGAAACGATTTCGGCAATCCGCGCCTTTGACAGGCTTTCGGGAACCGGGTCGCCTTCCTTGAACGGGATGGCCGATGGGGCAACAACCTGCCAGCCATTTTCATCATCGGGTGAAAGCGCATGCGCACCAAGCCACGGCTTTTCGCAGGATGCCTTGCGCCCGGCATGGGCAAGCTGGACGGCAATTGGCATGTCGGAATGGCTGCGCACGGCTGCCAGAGTTCCGGCAAGGGCGGCTTCGGTTTCGTCATCCCAAAGGCCGACATCGCCATAGGTAATCCGGCCTGCGGGTTCTACAGCGGTGGCTTCGATGATCAGAAGCCCGGCACCCGACTGCGCCAGATTGCCCAGATGCATGTCATGCCAGGGTGCTGTTTTGCCATCGGTGGCGGAATACTGGCACATGGGCGCAATGATGATGCGGTTATCGAGTTCAAGCGACCCCAGCTTCAGGGGCGTGAAAAGCGTACTCATGGAAAACTTCCTTGGTTCTGGAAACGGGCAGGGCCCGATCAACAATGAAAAGAAGCTATCGCGCGCGCGCCCTGTTCGCCAGTCCGCAGCCAAATTATTTCAGGAAATGGAATGGCTTGGATGCGGCAGCGGTAAAAAACGCGAAAAAATTTCAAAAAAATGCATGGCAAGACTTGCGGAAACTTTCACCCGATCTATCTCAAGATCGGAAAGGGGCATGGTGTCCCGATACGCGTCAAGGTTGCAGCCTGGTCTGGACTGATGGCGCAAGATTACTCGTCTGTAATGGAGGGTACTATAATGACTGGTCTTCAGACTCTTAATGGATCCCGTCGTCTGTCTTCGGCACCGACTTATGGTGATCCTTTCACCCTACTTTCCCGTGATGTCGACCGCATGATCGGTTCGATCTTTGGTAACCGTGCCGTTGCTTCGGCAAAGGCGCCGGCAGAAGACGGCGAAGCCGCCAAAACGTGGCTCAGCCCGCAGATCGACATCTATGACGGCGAAGATCACTATGAGCTTTCCGCCGAACTCCCGGGCGTTGAACAGGATGACGTCGATGTCGAAGTGCTTGACGGCGTTCTGACCATCACCGGCGAGAAAAAATTCAGCCGTGAAAGCAAGGACGGTGCCCATGTCGTCGAACGCAGCTATGGCAGCTTCAAGCGGTCCTTCCGCCTGAATGACACCATTGATGCAGACAACATTACCGCATCGTTCAAGAACGGTGTTCTGGTGCTTACTCTTCCGAAGGTAGCAGAACAGAAGCCCGAGCCGCGCAAGATTGCGGTTAACGGCTAAGGACTGTCTCTCCTCCCTCGTGAAGTTCTCCCCTGATAGCCTGACGGGCGGTTTAACCGCCCGTCTTTTTTTGTGTTTGCTGGGGGCTGAAGCTCAGATCGCCGAACGGCGGACATAGCCGCTGCATTGATCAAGGGGCATGTCAAACAGACCCGTTTCATCAAAGCGTGCAAGCGCCTCTGTCCAGGGTGTCAGATCGATGTTCTGTGCCTTGAGCCAGTCGGGATTGTAATAGGTATCGCAATAGCGATCCCCGCCATCGCACAACAGGGTGACAACCGATCCCGATTGCCCGGCGGTTTTCATTTCGGAAATAAGTGACAAGGTGGCAATCAGGTTGGTGCCGGTCGAACCACCACAGCGCCGTCCAAGATGCTTTTCAAGGTAATAAAGGGCGGCAAAGCTCGCCGCATCGGGGATGCGATACATCCGGTCGACCACGGTCGGGTTGAAGCTGGGCTCCACACGGGGGCGGCCGATGCCTTCAACGCGTGATCCCTTGTTGTTGGTGACCGAACAGTCGCCGGTTTCATAGCCATCATAGAAAACCGAGTTTTCCGGGTCTGCAACACAGAGCTCGCAGCCCTGACCAAGGCTTCGGCCATAACGGATATAGCGCCCGACAGTCGATGACGTGCCACCAGTCCCAGCCCCAACCACGACCCAGCGCGGGACCGGATGGGTTTCACGTTTGAGCTGATCAAAGATGCTTTCGGCGATGTTGTTATTGCCGCGCCAGTCGGTTGCGCGTTCGGCATAGGTGAACTGGTCCATGTAATGACCGCCCAGTTCACGCGCCAGACGTTGCGATTCCTCATAGATCTGGCCGCTATGGTCAACCAGATGGCTTTCGCCGCCATAAAAGGCGATCTGATCGATTTTCTGCTGCGATGTCGATTTCGGCATCACCGCAATGAACCGCAGGCCCAGAAGCTTGGCAAAATAGGCTTCCGACACCGCGGTCGAGCCACTTGATGCCTCGATAATCGGGGTGTCCTTGGTGATCCAGCCATTGCACAGCCCATACAAAAACAGCGAACGCGCCAGACGGTGTTTCAGGCTGCCCGACGGGTGGGTCGACTCATCTTTCAAATACAACCCGATATCGCCAAGCTTGGGCAGATCAAGGCGGATCAGATGGGTGTCGGCAGACCGGTTGAAATCGGCTTCAATCGTGCTGATGGCATCTGCCACCCATTGGCGGTCATAGGGCATGAAACATCCTGACTCTGGTTGGATCACTGTGTGGGCATGGTTGGGGCATGGCCCGGAATTGCGATCTGTTTAGGTCAAAATAATACAAAAAACGACAGTAAAATTGTGTCGATACATTCGGGGCAGAGTAGGGGCCATCGGCCCGCCCATATCGATTTTCAACAGATTGGGCTTGCTAACACTTTTTTCAAAGCTAACCTTTAAAGTACAAGGTTCTCGATTCTTTCGATTTGACTGGATGGCTCGCAAATCATGGCTGACGACGATAAGGATCCGTTTAGCGTACGCATGGGTGCCTCGGACATCGGGGCGGCTTATGATGTGCCTGTGCGCGTATCAACGGTGATTGGCAAAAGCCAGATTCAGGTCGCGCAATTGATGCGCCTGACGCGCGGGGCCGTGCTTGAGCTCGACCGCCGTGTCGGTGAGCCGGTCGATATCTATGTCAATAACCGGCTGGTGGCGCGCGGCGAGCTGGTCGTGGTTGATGAAAACCTTGGTGTGACCATTACCGAAGTCGTCAAAAGCGGCATGGTCATAGAGACCCACCACTAATCTCTTCAAATGTGAAATGGACCCGTTGTTGTCAGCCTACAGCAGGCTTTCGGCGGCAAGGCGTTTATCGACGCGTGCGATTTCTTCGGGGCGCAGACGCGGTTCAAGGGCTGCAATGGCCGCATGCGGATCCAGTGGTTCTTCCTCGCCCGCACCTGTCGGGAAGGTGATCGTGCCGCGTGCCGAACGTCTGAGCCAGTAATAGGCATCGGCGTAGTTCTGTTTGACACCCCAGCCACGTTCAAGCAGGGCACCATACATGAACTGCCCGGCATGCATGTTTTCGTTTGCGGCGATTTCAAAATAGTGGGCGGCTTCGACAAAGTTCTGACGCACACCGCGCCCATGAAAATACTGCACGCCGATCATATAGGCGGCGTTGCCGTTATGCGGGTCGATCTCAAGCGCGCGTTTGAAATATTTGGTGGCCCGAAAATGGTCATAGGACAGGCCATAGCCATTGAAGTGCAGCAGACCAAGATAATAGGTCGCGCCACCATGGTTGGCATTTGCCGCCTGAATGAACCGTTCGGCCGCCAAGGCATATTCAGGTTTGCCCAAATCACCACGAAAATACATCAGGCCAAGCGCGTATTGGGCGTAAGGGTCGTCTTCCTCTGCCGCCAGTTTCCAGAAGGACTGTGCCCGCCGATAATCACCCGCCTGATAGGCGTAATATCCGGTCTGGTATTCCTTGCTCATGCCAGCCGTCTGGCCGCTTGTGGGCAGCAGCACACAGGCAAGCAGGATCAGGACGAGAGCGATAAGGGGATGTCGGCCGTAATGGCAGGCCGATGGGCGGCGAGTCACGTTATGGAACCATCAGGAATTTGTTTTAAAGAGCGGGACGACCTTGCGGGCGCGTTTTTCGATGGCTTCAAGCACATTGACGATATCGGAACTTTGTTTGATGCGCTCACCACTATGCAGGGCGACAAACTGTCCGGCGTTTTTGTGTTCGCTGCCCAATTTTATGATCGTGAAAAGTGGGGTTTCGTGGGTGGACCGGAAAATGGAAAACATCGCCATCCCGTCCAGATGGTCGATGGCATAATCCTTCCAGGCACCGCTGGCAACCTGTCTTGAATAGGTGTTCATGAGTTTCATCAGTTCAGTCCGGTCAAAATGCACAAAGCTCTTGGCTTTGCGGTACTTCGCCAAATCGAACAATGTTCCCATGGGTTACTCCGCCAGCGTGTGTCCGTGATTATCTTCGGCCCGGGAGCTTGATGACAACCATGTGACACGGTAGCGCGGATTGACCGATGTCTCAAGTTTCAATGGATGAAAAGCACGCCAAACAGTGTGCGTGTTTACAGGCTGCGCGAACGGGTCGGCGGCCAATCCACGGTTTGCGATCCGGTGTTATACGGGTCCGGCGTGCGGTAGCAGCTGACAGCCGCCAGCGAGCGATAGCAATAAAGCGGGGTTTCCGGCACGGGTTCCTTTTTGCAATAGGATTTGCCGTCAATCTTGCGGATGGTCGAGCAATCCTGACCGGTCGAAAGCGAAACCGCATGGTCAATCAGGGTCTTGTCGGAGTTCACAATGCTGATCACGTCAAAGGCCAGATACCATTCACCACCGGTGAAGATGCTGGTGCCGACAATATCGGACATCGTCGTGCTGCAACCCGAAACGGTCGATCCCATGACAGCGGCAAACAGCCCGGCAAGGATACGCTGTCGGATAATGCGCCGTTTTGAGGCCTTGGTATGTGCAATCTCGCGACGTTTCATTGTGGTCTCCGTCCGCGCACCGGGCAATTATGACCGATGACAAGTTCAAATCTGTTCCCTTGCAAGACATATAAGCAAGCCCTGTGCCGAACCGCAGGTGCGCCGTCCATAAAAGGCCATATGGCATTCCATCGCCATGTTTCCAGCCGGTTTTGGCAATGTCACGACCCGCGTGTGCGTTTGTGATGCTGCCCGGCAAAGCTTTCAAAGCGGTTTAAAACGGTCGATCTTGCGGGTGATTTCTTTAGCTGGCAGGCAATTCTTTCCCGTCGGGATGAGGTTGCCCGAATTGGGCCATATCGGGCTGATAGCACCTGCATTTGTGATGTTGCGCGCCCGCTTATTTCAGGGGCGGGTGAAAATAATCATAGGAATGACCGGATTGGTGTCGAGCAGACTTGACCCTGTACCCGCTGGCGCGTTAAATCCTTGCCAGAATTTTTTCAGATAAGCGGGCAGGTTGCCCGCTTTATTGTGACCGGATTGGAGCCGTTTTCGTGGTTGATATTTTCCAGGAAGTCGAAGAAGACCTGAAGCGTGAACGCAGCGAAGAGCTGTGGCGCAAATACGGGAAATACGTGATCGGCGTTGCAGCGGCCATCGTTCTGGGTGTTGCCGGTCGTGAAGGCTGGAAAACCTATGAGAGCAGCACCAGCATTGAAAACGGTACCCGTCTTGCCAATGCTGTCGAACTTGCACAGGACAGCGCAACCGATCAGGACGCCGCACTGGCCGCCCTTGATGCGATCATTGCCGATGGCAATGCCGACTTTGTCGCTCTTGGCCATTTCCAGAAGGCAGCTGTTTATCTGCGCGCTGATGCGGTTCCGTCTGCGATTACCGAACTCGAAGCCATTGCCGGTAATTCCGACATTGAGCAGGTTTACCGTGACCTTGCCGTGGTGCAGATCGCAATGAACAGCGCGAGTGCCGGCAATGCATCGGACCTGATTGCCCGTCTGGAGCCGATCGCGGTGCCGGAAAATGCATGGTATTACTCGGTACGTGAAATGATCGCACTTCTGCACATCGCCGGTGGCGAGGTCGAGGCCGCCAAGCCGCTTCTGACCGAGATCGCAGACGATAGCAGTGCGCCGCAGGGCATGCGTGCACGCGCAAGTGAAATTCTCAAGGCTGTTGGTGCCTAACGTCACCCAGACACCAACGGATCGCGATCTGCGATCCACATGACGTGAGCTTTTTCAGGGGATAGGGTTTTGACCACACGCGGTATTAAGTCACTTCTGTGCGTAATGGGCCTGACGGGCCTTTTGGCAGGGTGTTCTGGTTGGCTTGGCGAGGCGGAAGATCCGCCGCTTCCGGGCGAGCGTATTTCTGTCCTTGCCCTGCAAAGCACGGTTCAGCCTGATGTGGCGCTAAGTGATCAGCGCGTGATCCTGCCCGAACCCGAACCGATGGTCGATTGGCCGCAGAATGGCGGCTATCCGAGCCACGCGTTGCATCACGTTGCCCTTGATAACGAAGTCCTTGAGCAGGACTGGTCGATTGATATCGGCGAAGGGTCGATGGATGACAACCTTCTGCTCAATCAGGCGATTGTTGCCCGTGGTGTGATCTTTACCATTGATGCCTCTGCCGAAGTGCGCGCCTATGCCGCGACCTCGGGCAAGCGCATCTGGTCGCTTGAACTGGCACCCGAAGACGAAGAAGACAGCACCCTTTTGGGCGGTGGTCTGGCTTATGAAGCCGGTGTCATCTATGCCACGACGGGCTTTGCTGAAATCATCGCGATTGATGCACCAAGTGCCACGGTTCTATGGCGTCAGCAGGTCAGTGCACCGATGCGTTCTGCACCGACCGTTCGCGGGGGGCGCGTCTTTGCCATTACCATTGATAACCAGACTGTTGCTTTTAATGCGCGGACCGGTGAAACGCTTTGGAGTCACCGTGGTGCAGCCGAAGGCGCATCCTTTATCGGTGGTGCCAGCCCCGCAGTTGATCAGGGCGTTGTGATTTCGGCCTATTCCACGGGTGAGCTTTATGCCCTTCGCGTGGAAAACGGTCAGGTGATCTGGTCGGATGCGCTGGCGGCTGCCGGTCGTACCGATGCGGTGTCGGCAATCGCTGATATTCGTGGCCTGCCGGTGATTGATAATGATCTGGTGATTGCGACAAGCAACTCCGGTCTTACGACGGCGATTGACCTGCGTACAGGCTATCGTGTCTGGGAATTGGAGGCCGGTGGCATCCAGTCACCATGGGTAGCCGGCGAATATGTATACCTGCTAACCAATACAAATGACTTGATTGCCTTGCGTCGGAAGACCGGACAGGTTAAATGGGTCACCGTTCTGCCCCGTTATACCGATCCCGAGGATCAGGAAGGCCCGATTGTCTGGACAGGGCCGGTTCTGGCCGGTGACAGGTTGATCGTTGGTAACGAGCAGGGCGAAGTAATGACTGTTTCCCCTTATAGCGGTGACATTCTGGGAATGGATGAAGTATCCGGCCCGATCACCTTGCCGCCATCTGTTGCCGGTGACAGCCTTTACTTCCTGACTGCGGATGCCGATCTAATCGCATATCGCTGATCGGTCAGGAACGAACACAGTTTTCGCAAGGTTTCCTTGCAGGTTTTTGCGATGCGCCGTGGGCCCGAATGCCCGCGGCGCATAACGCCTTTTATAACGAGAGTCTGAAAATCAGATGTCGCTGAAAGTTGCCATTATCGGTCGCCCCAATGTCGGGAAGTCGACCCTGTTTAACCGTCTGGTCGGCAAAAAGCTGGCACTTGTGGACGATCAGCCCGGCGTGACCCGTGACCGTCGTTACGGCAAGGGCCGCCTTGGCCATATGTCCTTTGACGTCATCGATACCGCTGGCCTTGAAGAAGCGTTTGATGATTCCGTCGAAGGCATGATGCGCCAGCAAAGTGAAAAGGCGTTCGAGGAATGCGACGTTGCGCTGTTCCTGATTGATGCCCGTGCCGGTCTGACGCCGCTTGATAACCACTTTGCCGACTGGTTGCGCAAGCGCAAAAAACCGGTCTATGTCATTGCCAACAAGCACGAAGGCAAGGATCAGGATCCGGGCCTTTATGAGGCCTATGGTCTTGGTCTTGGCGATGTTGCGCCGATCTCGGCCGAGCATGGCCTTGGTATCGAGTTGCTCTATGACATTCTTGAACCGCACTGGGAAGAATGGAAAGACCGCGAACGCGTCGCCAAGCAGCATGCCCGTGAAGAGGCAGAAGCCACCAGTGACGACGAAGACGATGATATCGACGATCTGATCGATCCGGATGGCTTTGCCGATGACGAGGGCGAGGTTTTCCCGTCCTATGAAATCGAATTCAGCGAAGATGATGAAGACGAAGACGGTGAATTGATTGTCGATGGTACGCGCGACAATTCGAAAATCCAGCTCGCCATCGTTGGTCGCCCGAATGCCGGTAAATCAACCCTTCTGAACCAGCTTCTGGGCGAAGAACGCGTCATGACCGGCCCGCAGGCTGGCCTTACCCGTGATTCGATTGCCGTTGACTGGTCCTATGAAGGGCGTCCGATCCGTCTGGTCGATACTGCTGGTATGCGCCGCAAGAAGAAGATCGATGACCGTGTCGAGAAGCTTTCGGTTGCCGATACGCTGCGCGTGATCCGCTATGCGCAGGTCGTGGTCCTGATGATCGATGCGACCAACACGCTTGATAAGCAGGATTTGACCATTGCGCGTATGGTGCTCGAAGAAGGCCGTGCATTGATCATTGCAGTGAATAAGTGGGATGCAATCAAGGACAAGGCTGGTGTCATGCAGGACCTGCGTGACAAGCTTGATGTTTCCTTTGCCCAAGCCAAAGGTATTCCGGTTCTGACCTTCTCGGCCCTTACCGGGCGCGGCACGGATCGTTTGATGCCAACGGTTCTTGATATCCACGATATCTGGAGCCGCCGCATCCCAACCTCGCAGCTTAACCGCTGGCTCGAAGCCACGACCGAGCGCCATCTGCCGCCGGTCATTTCCGGGCGTCGTATTCGCCTGCGCTACATGACCCAGGCGAAATCGCGTCCGCCAAGCTTCTTTATCAACTGCTCCAAGGCGGCTGAACTGCCCGAAAGCTATACGCGCTATCTGATCAATGGGTTGCGCGAAGATTTCGACATGCCGGGCGTTCCGATCCGTATTTACCTTCGCAGCAGTGACAACCCCTATGCCAACAAGAAAAAGAAACGCTAGTTTCGGTAATCTTGCCAAACAGAACAAAGCCGCCCTCGGTCATGATGGGCGGCTTTTTATTTGTGTGGGAGCGTTGATTTATAGCGGAGTAGGTTAGGCATAATCATTTCCGCTGTTTAGTTAAACCGGTTCAATACTACTTCAAAGAGGGGATGTCCCATTTTAAATCAGTCCATGGTGAAATTTTCCTACCAAATACTACCATAACGATATATAAGCATTTTCCTAATATAAAAATCTTGAATGTCTTTTGGGGGCGAATATCAGGATCAAAACCGCACATTCTGCAGGAGGGAAAATGACTAATATTTTCGATGAATTTGTACGGAGTTTGGCTGCTCGGTGCTTTACGGTGTTTGTGCTTGGTATCCTCCTTTTTGGAGGTGAGGTAAAAGCGGAGCCTGTTCTGTTAAAAGATGGAATAACAAGAACCGCTGACGGCGTACTCGAAGAGGCTGCGGCAAACTGGGTGAATTGCGCAAGAGAACTTCCCATTCCTTATTTACAGACGTGCCGCATCAACGAACCGGACAAAGTGGTAACTTTTCGTTATGGAGCAGAGGGGAGCTATTTCTTCTACGTTTTTAAGAGCGTGAAACCAATTGAAATTACCTGTTGGAATAATGTTTTGGGGGACCCAAATCCTGGGGTTCCAAAGTTCTGTGATTATACGACAGGTACCGTGTATGGGGGGCTTGACGGGACCGATTATAGGGAAGTGGCAAAAGAAGGAGAGCAGTTTAATGTTGATGTTTCTGCCCGAAACGTATGGGTCCGGTTCGGTTTCGTTGGGGCTGCAGGTGGGCAGTGGTATTACCGAACGGTAAATAGTAAGCAAAAACTCACCTGTAACATCGCAGAGATGGGGCAGGGGTTTGATCCTGCGCCGAATATAAAAAAGGTTTGCCAGGTTGGGCCAGTCGTACAGGAAATTCAGAACGCATTCAAAAAGTGCGCGACGGAAGGGGCGACTTGTACTGTCACCGATCGGCCTGTCTTCGTCCGATATGGTATAGATGACAGTTGGACGCAGCGTTTGATGAGGACGCCTTCTTCAAAGCCGTTTGCTTGCACAAACTCTCAATTTGGTATTGATCCTGCGCGGTTAAAAAGCAAGGAGTGCTGGTTTTCCGAATATGTTCCTGCGCCGGGTGCGACCAATGTCTATGGGCAGTGGAAGCAGAAACAAACCTGTTTCGGAAATGCATGTGGAAGCTTGTCGGCCACTGTCTCTAGAGGCGTAAGTACTACGGATAGTTGGGAAAAAACTGATAGTTACGGGCAGAGTATTACCACAAAGATTGAAAGTGGTGAGCTTCCAATATTAGGTGGTGGAAAAGTTAGTGCAGAAGCAGGGCTTACTTTTTCGCAGACAAGTAGTTGGTCATCGGCATCTACCACTGAAATAAAAAATGGGTTTGAGGTTCAATGTAATTTTGGGTCTGTTTCAGATACATCTTTTGGAGAGATGTGGCAGTTTGAAACCATTTCTAGTAGCCAGTGTCTGGATAAAATCACATGTTCTGGAAGCATTGAGGTTCTAGATTATATGTGCATTGTTTGGAAAGAAATACCTAAGGAAATGAATCCGCCAGTTTGTCTTCCTGGATATTGTAAAAACAATGCTTGTACGGAATGCACATACAACTGACCGAGGTTGGATAATGCTTTAGGCTCATAGTCCGCTTGATGAAATACTGTACTCGTTGAGCACGTAATGTTGGTGGTTCTTGATGTTCGTGATATCAAGGATCACCTTGCAAAGCCGTCCCGTTTACAATGGGGCGGCTTTTCTTGTTGATGCCGGTTGGGCTCAGTCTCTCTATCTGGTGCTGGATGATGGCTTCTCCATTGGTATAAGGTTCCTTGCTTTGCGCTTGGGTGCTATATTTTGGTATAGTATACGGGTATTCGCAAAACGCGATTTGCCAAGTGAAGGCCTACGGACCAAATTGATGCGTTTGAAACATGTATTGATGGCTTGTTTTATGGTGCTTTCAGCAGCGCCGTTGGTTTTGTCGGTTTTGACCTTGCACATCCATAGTGCAGGTCAATATCGTCAACAGGTTGCCGAAAATCTTGCTGCCATTTCAGAATTGGCCAAAAAGCGACTTTTGACAGCAGTTGAACGCATTGAAGACAATACTTCTCTGATTGCCAGTCGCACCGAACTTCGCCGACAACTATTTGCCTATCAGGAAAAACAAAGCCCGGCAGCGTTGGTTTCGATCAATCAATCTCTTGATGACGCCAACAGCTATGTGGCGGCTATCCGCAATATTACAGTGTTTGATATTTATGGGCGGCCGGTGGCATCTTCTGGCCGCTTGCGGGTGCAGATAAACACAACCCTCGCAGATGACGACCAAAATTCCATCTTTCTGCTGCGTGAGGAAGATCTGCTTGTACGTAGCGTTCGTAAGCTGGAAATCGGTAGCACCCATGTCGGGTATTTGGCCGTTGATTTTTCGGCGGCGTTTATTCTTGATCTAGCGGAGGACGTGACCGGGCTTGGTCAAACAGGTGAATGGCTTTTTGCGGTCCGGGGCAAGGATGGCAGTGCACTATTTGCCGTACCTTTGAAATATGACCCAGATGCCGCATTCCGCCGGTCAATTCCCCGTGCACGAACAGATGTCCCGATCACGCAGGCATTACTGGGCAATGAAACGATCCTTGAGCATGCACCCGATTATCGCGAAGAACCAGTAATGGCGTCGACACGTTACCTGCCCAGTATGGACTGGGGGCTGGTTGCCAAGATCAATGAGGATGAGATCGCGGCAACGATCATGGAAGCCAACAAATACCTGATTTATATCGGGGTTGCCATTGTCCTGGCTGCGATGTTTGCTGCATTTTGGATCTCGGCCCTGATTGCACGACCGGTCGAGCAGCTCAGGCTTGCAACCCGAAAGGTCATAGCTGGTGATTTTAATGTTGACCCGGTTGATGCCAACTGGCGTGAGGCTAAGGGCCTGAGCTTGTCGTTTGGGGAAATGGCAAGATCACTACAGGATTTGCGGGACAACTTGCAGCATAAGGTGGCAGAGCGCACCCGTGCACTTGATGAGGTCAACAACCAGTTGCGCGAGATCACCGTGCGTGATCCGTTAACCGGGGTACATAACCGACGCTTCATTACCGAGCGCCTTGAACATGAATTTGCCAGAAGCCAGCGCTATAGCGGGAAACTTGGCGTCGCAATCCTTGACCTTGATCACTTCAAGAAGGTCAATGACACCTTTGGCCACAGTGCAGGAGATGAGGTTCTGATCGGTGTTGCCAAAACCTGCGCACTACAGATATGTTTGGCCGTATTGGTGGCGAAGAGTTTTGCATTATCATCCCCGAAGCAGACGAGCAGGGGGCTGTTTTGATGCTGGATCGTATTTGCCGCGAGGTGCAATCTCTGACCTTTGAATTCGATGGGCAGACCATTCATGTAACCTGCTCTATCGGAGCGGCATTTCATAAGGAAACTACTGCGAGCGCAGCAGATCTGCTGCGTGCTGCAGACAAGGCGCTATATTACGCCAAGGATGCCGGCCGCAATCAGGTTATTGTCTATTCCGATATGTTGGCCGCAGATGTTGACGCAACATAGTAAGGGGGGAGATTGCAGTACGTGTTTTGGAATTTACGAACTCACTTCCCGGAAATTGACGGGCCGTTATCAATGATTTCCTTGATATGGTCTGGCAGGTCTTCTTCGGTGAAGTCTTCCTGTGTTTCGCTGTTCTGCACGAAGGCAAAAATGTCGGCAATGTCCTGACCAGAAAAATCGATCTGATAGCCAAGATCAGCTTGTTGCAACGCTAGCATCTGATGTGCTCCGCGCCACATGCGCGCAAAGAACTCAAACGGCTCACGCGCGACATTCATGTTCGACGCATCAAGACTGGTCGCCACATCACTGCCGACATTATTCACCGAATGACAAATCACACAGCCGCGCTCTGCAAACAGGTTCTTGCCGCGTTCGGCATTCATTTCGGGCAGGGCAACCTTCGAGGTGTCGTTTTCTGAGGCTGTGGCACTTGTAACGGTTGCTGTGCCGCCAAGGGCAATAAGCATGGCAGCGACGCCCAGAGGGCGGATAAATCTGGAAGGAGAAGCCGAATTCATAAAGTGCCGTGCTCCGATGCCGGTGGCGGGATGGTGTTTGGCCCATGCTATCGGGCAAACACCAGTTATGGCAATGCCTTGATCTGCTTTTTATGTCCGATTTCGACGGGCTATGGTCAGGCATAAAAAAGGGCCCGCTCGTGGCCCTTGAATTCGAGGTGTTTGTTCGTGATCAGGAAGCGTTGACCACTTCACCATGTTTGGTGCAGGACGCTTCTGCCAGATCGACGAAGACATCGGTGATGCTTTCGGGCGTCGGCAGGGTCTGGGGATCTTCGCCCGGATAGGCTTCTGCGCGCATTTTGGTGCGGATGCGGCCCGGATTGACGAGGTTGACCCGAACCTTGGTTTCTTCGAGTTCCTGGGCATAGGACAGCACAAGGCTCTCAAGCGCTGCCTTGGTCGAGGCATAAAGGCCCCAGAAGGCGCGGCCCTTGCCAGACGCGTTCGAGGTCACGAAGATCGCCCGACCCGCATCAGAAAGCTGCAGGAGCTTGTCTGTCGTGCGGATCAGGTGGAAGTTCGCCGTGACATTGGTGGCGTAGGTGTTCTGGAAGACCTGCGCATCAATATGACCAACCGGTGCGATTTCGCCCAGAAGGCCGGCATTGCCGACCACGATATCGAGCTTGCCAAACCGCTCATAGATCGTCGGACCCAGCATGTCGATCTTGTCAAACATGGTCAGGTCCAGCGGCAGCAAGGTGATCTTGCCACCGGCTTCGGTGACGTCGTCGCTGAGTTCCTCAAGCGCACCCACATTGCGGCCAACCGCAATCACATGCGCGCCTTCGGCCGCGAAGCGTTTGGCAACCGCACACCCGATCCCGTGCGAGGCCCCGGTGATCAGGGCAACGCGACCTTCAAGACGTTTGGTGTCGGTCATGCAGACTGCCTTTCAACCAGCTGGCTGAGCTTGCGGTCCTTGTTTTCGGCATTGTGATCGGTGAGTTTGATCGGGTAATCACCCGTGAAGCATGCATCACAGAAGGCCGGGCTTTCGTTGTCACGGCCTTCAAGGCCGGTCGCACGATAAAGGCCATCAATGGTGACGAAGGCAAGGCTATCCACGCCGATGATCTTGGCCATGCTTTCGATGTCGTGATTGGCCGCCATCAGTTTGTCTTTGGACGGGGTATCAACGCCATAGAAGCACGGGTTCATGGTCGGCGGGCTGGTGATGCGCATATGCACCTCTGCCGCACCGGCCTGACGGACCAGATCGACAATCTTGGTCGAGGTGGTGCCACGGACGATCGAGTCATCAACCAGAATAACGCGCTTGCCCTTAAGCTTGCCCGGGTTGGCGTTGTGTTTCAGCTTCACGCCAAGGTGGCGGATCTGATCGGTCGGTTCAATGAAGGTACGCCCGACATAATGGTTACGGATGATCCCCAATTCGAACGGGATACCGCTTTCCTCGGCATAGCCAAGTGCTGACGGCACGCCGGAATCCGGGATTGGCACGACAACGTCGGCCTCAACAGCAGATTCACGGGCAAGTTCACGACCGATATGCTTGCGCACGTCATAGACACTCGTGCCTTCGACGATGCTGTCGGGGCGTGCGAAATAGACATGCTCGAAAATGCAGAAGCGCGATTTTTGCGGTTTGAACGGCTTGATCGAACGCAGGCCATCATCGGTGATTTCAACGATTTCGCCCGGTTCGACGTCGCGGATGAATTCCGCGCCAACGATATCAAGGCCGACCGTTTCCGATGACAGGATATAGGCGTCATTAAGCTTGCCCAGAACCAGCGGACGAACACCCAGCGGATCACGGACACCAATCAGTTTCTTCTGGGTCATGACGACCAGCGAATAGGCACCTTCGACCTGGCGCACGGCATCGATCAGGCGATCGACGATCTTTTCATAAAGGCTGGTGGCGATCAGGTGAATGAAGGTTTCGGTATCCGAGGTCGATTGAAAAATCGAGCCACGCTTGACCAGACGTTCACGCACCGCAAGCGAGTTGGTCAGGTTGCCGTTATGGGCAATCGCCAGACCACCGAATTCGAAATCGGCAAATAGCGGCTGTACGTTGCGAAGGCCCTTGCCACCCGCTGTGGAGTAGCGCACATGGCCAACCGCACGGTGACCGGGCAGGCTTTTGATGACATCTTCTGATCCGAAGATATCGCCAACCTGGCCGGATGCCCGGTGTGCCGGAAAATCTTCGCCGTCATAGGACACAATGCCCGCGGCTTCCTGTCCACGATGCTGCAGGGCATGCAGGCCAAGGGCCGTCAGTGCCGTCGCATCGGGGGAGCCAAATACGCCAAAGACGCCACATTCTTCACGTAGCTTGTCGTCATCAAATGGATTGGTGGTCAGCATGAGTGGGTTCCGCTCTCTCGCCGGTGGCGCACGGAATTCGTCACAGTTACGAAACCCACACGCCTCACTCGTTGGTGGTCGCCTCGATCAGACGATCCAAATCATCGCGCGAGGGCCTTGTATACCCGTTTAGGGGCGCGGGTCCAGTCCCTTTTGGTTCCGGGCCAAGAAGTTGGCGATAGGTTTTTTCGTTCGCATCGGCCTCACGCTGAGCGCGCTCAAGCTCTTGGGCGGTGGTATCGAAAATTTCGTCAGGTGCCATGCGCATAATGAGGAAGGCACCTTCTTCCAGAACCGGGCGGGTACGGGCATCGCGGACCCAGTCGGGCTGCGAATCTGCCGGCAGCAACCAGGACAGGGCAAGAAAGCCGATACAAACGATCAAGGCGCCGCGTACAAGCCCGAAAACAAAGCCAAGGGTGCTATCAAGGCTATCAAGCCCGGAATTCTGAACGGCCCGGCCAATGCGCCCGCTGATGAACGAGAAAATCAAAAACGAAATCAGAAACAGACCAACACCGGTTGCCAGATCGGCAATCAGTTCGGACGGGATCAGTTCGCGGACATAGGGGCGTGCAACCGGATAGCCATAAAGGGCGACAAGCCCGGCCCCGACCCAGCCCATCATCGACAGGGTTTCGTGGATAAAACCGCGGAAAAAGGCAAAGATCCCCGAGATCAGCAAAATGCCGACAACAATCAGGTCAAACACATCACGTGCGCCAAGATCGGGCAGGGCGGAGAAATCCATCTATTCGTAAACCTTGTTCGTCAGTCCGGGTGGCGGGCGAGATCGCGGTAAAGGCGCTTAATACATGCCTTCGCGCGGACGCACCTTGTCGCGCACATCGTCGCCGAAGAGGTTTACCAAATCCTGAAGATGGCCGATTTCGGTCTGATTGAGGCCCTTGATCGAAAGCTTCTTCTTGCCTTGTGTGCCGTTCTTGGGGGTATAGGCGTTGCCAAAGCCAAGTTTGGTGGCTTCTTTCAACCGCGATTCGAGCTGGCCGACCGGGCGGACCTCGCCCGAAAGGCCGATCTCACCAACAATCACGGTCTCGGTCGGAACCGGCGCATCGGCAACGGCCGATATCAGGGCGGCGGCAACGGCCATGTCGGCGGCGGGTTCACCAACCCGCAAGCCACCAGCAACGTTCAGATACACATCAAACTGACTAAGCGGCAGGCCACAACGGGCATCAAGCACCGCCAAAATCATGTTCATGCGTGCAGAATCCCAACCAACAACCGCACGGCGCGGGGTGGCGAGGGCGGATTGCGCGACAAGGGCCTGAATTTCAACCAGCATCGGGCGCGTACCTTCAAGCCCGGCAAAGACCGCCGTGCCACTGACGGGCGAATCACGGTCTGCCAGAAACAGGGCGGATGGGTTGGGGACTTCGACTAGGCCCGCATCGCCCATTTCAAACACGCCGATTTCATCGGTCGCACCGAAACGGTTCTTAACTGCACGCAGAATTCGGAATTGATGGCCGCGTTCGCCTTCGAAATAGAGGACCGTATCGACCATGTGTTCAAGGACACGCGGCCCGGCAATCTGGCCTTCCTTGGTGACGTGACCAACCAGCAGCACGGCAAAGCCTTTGCGTTTGGCCAGCCGGATCAGTTCGAGTGCGCAGGCGCGGACCTGCGATACGGTGCCGGGCGCACTATCAAGGGTGTCGGCATACATGGTCTGGATGGAGTCAATCACCACCACATCGTGATTGCTGGCTTCAAGGGTTGTGATGATATCGCGCAGGCTGGTGGCAGCGGCAAAATCGACCTTGGATTTTTCAAGACCAAGACGGGCGGCGCGCATGCGCACCTGATCAACCGCTTCCTCGCCCGAGATATAGGCGCATTTATGTTTGGCGGCCATCGCACCAACGGCCTGAAGCAGGATGGTTGATTTACCAATCCCAGGATCGCCACCGACCAGAAGGGCAGAACCCGGCACAAGACCGCCGCCGCACGCACGATCAAGTTCGGCGATGCCACTGATCAGGCGTTTGGGGCTGGCACTTTCGCCTTCAAGGGCGACGAAATCGATGGTTTTGCCCTTTGCCCCGCCGGCAATGCCGCCGGCGGCCTTGGGGCCGGTTTCAACGCGTTCTTCCTCGATACTGTTCCATTCGCCGCATCCTTCGCAACGTCCGGTCCATTTGCGGTATTCGGCACCGCAGTTATGGCAGATGAAACGGCTTTGGGTTTTGGCCACAGAATGCTCCGCAGATCAGGGAAGTGTCAGTAAACGTAATGTTGGTCAGGCAGACCGAATTCAGAGATGCTTGAGATCAAGTTCAAGCGGACCTTCGATATCACCAGCAACGAATTGTTGCAAATAGGGGTTATCGGAACCGTCAATATCGGTAACCGGACCATCCCAGATGATCTTGCCCTGATAAAGCATGGCAACGCGATCGGCGATCTTGCGGGCACTTGCCATATCATGGGTGATGGTCATGGCACTGGCACCCAGTTCACGGGTACATTTGACGATCAGGTCATTGATGACATCGCCCATGATCGGGTCAATGCCGGTGGTCGGTTCGTCAAAGAACAGGATTTCGGGTTCGGTTGCGATGGCACGTGCCAGACCGACACGTTTTTGCATGCCGCCCGAAAGCGATGCCGGGGACATGTTGGCGATATCCGCCCCCAGCCCGACATCCTCAAGCCTTGCAATCGCAACGTCGCGCGCCTTGGATGTCTTCATGCCCTGACCTTCGATCAGGCCAAAGGCGACATTTTCCCAAACGGTGAGGGAGTCAAAAAGTGCGGCCCCCTGAAACAGCATGCCAGTCTTTGCCAGCATTGCTTCGCGCTCCGCACGTGACGCTGTGGTCATTTCAACGCCATCAACCTTGATGGAGCCCTGATCAGGCGTCAGAAGGCCCAGCACGCATTTAAGCGTCACCGACTTGCCGGTGCCCGAACCGCCGATGATGGCAACCGATTCACCCGGTGCGACATCAAGGTCGACGCCCTGGAGCACCTTTTTGGAGCCAAAGCCCTTGTGAATGTTGCGAAGCGATATCTTGGCTGTGCTGCTCATGATCCTGTCACCCGGCCCTTATCGCGTGAAGAACAGTTCGGTGACGATATAGTTCGAAATCAGGATCAGGATGGAGCTTGAAACAACCGCATTGGTCGTTGCCTGACCAACGCCCTGAGCACCACCACGGGAATGATAGCCGTGATAGCAGCCCATCAGCGTGATGATGAAGCCAAACACTGCCGCCTTCACGAGGCCCGAGACCACATCAAGCTGTTCAAGATACTGGAAGGTGTTTCGGATATAGGATCCGTCATTAAAGCCAAGCTTGTTCACACCCACCAGATAACCGCCCAGAACCCCGATGATATCACCGATCAGAACCAGAACGGGCAGGGTGATCAGACCGGCAATCACGCGCGGCACAACCAGATATTTGAATGGATTGGTCGAAAGGGTGACCAGCGCATCGATCTGTTCGGTCACGCGCATGGTGCCGATTTCAGCCGCAATCGCCGCACCGACACGGCCCGCAACCATCAGGCCAGCCAGAACCGGACCCAGTTCACGGGTCATGGAAATGACAACCACAGTCGCAACCGCGCTTTCGGCCGAGAACCGCGAGAACCCGGAATAGGATTGCAGGGCCAAAACCATCCCGGCAAACAGGGTGGTCATAGCCACCACCGGCAACGAGAAATAGCCGATTTCACGCATCTGTTTGAAAATCAGGCGGAAATAGATCGGCGGTGTGACCATGTGGCCAATCGTGCGACCCGCAAATACCGTGACGCGACCGACAAGGGCCAAAAAGGTCAGAAACATATGGCCAACCGGCGCAAAGATCGGCATCTGTACTTCGAAGTCCCCTGTTATCGGCCGGTTGTCATATCGGGCCGGTTATGTTTTTCAGCTCTCTGTATAGACCCGCCGGTAGCGATGTCCAAGCGAAGTTAGAATTTCATAACCGATTGTACCAGCAGCAGATGCGACGTCGTCAACCGTCATCTTCTCATCAAGAATGGGAACCATGTCCCCGGTCTTGAGCCCCTTGCCTGGAAGGTCGGTGATATCAACCGTGATCGCATCCATCGAAACGCGCCCGACATAGGGAACTTCATGCCCCTTGATGATCAGCTTGCCGCTGTTTGACAGCGAGCGCAGCCAGCCATCGGCATAACCGACAGCAAGGGTGGCGATTTTGGTTTTGCGTTTCGCAGTCCAGTTGCCGCCATAACCGACAGCCTGATTTTCGTCGATCTCGCGGACCTGAAGGACCTTGACCTTGAGGTTCACGACGGTGCGCATCGGGTTGTCGGTTTCCGGGGTCGGATTGCCCCCCCAAAGTGCGATGCCCGGACGGCAGAATTCAAGATGGTAATCGTCATTGCGGAAAATCGCCGACGAGTTACAGAAGCCACGCGGTGCTGGCGGCAGGCGACGATACCATTTCATGAACAGGTCATACTGTTCCTTGGTCACCGGGTTTCCCGCCTCATCGGCCGCGACCGGGTGGGTCATGTAACCGGCCTTTTCAAACCCGTAAAGCAGGGATGAATAACGATCCACCAGTTCGCTGACATCGCGCGGGGTCAGGCCAAGGCGGCTCATGCCGGTATCAAGGTGAATGAATGCCGGTGCCGGACGTTCATATTCACGGCACAGGTTTGACCAGCGTTCGATCTGTTCAAGATCATTCAGGACCGGGATGACGTCATTTTCAATAAAGAAGGCTTCATCACCGGGCAGGACGCCATTGAGCACCGCAATCCGTCCGCCGCCACGCAGAAGCGGGAACAGCTCGGCTGCTTCGTTTGCCTGTGCAACAAAGAACAGACGGCATCCCTGCTTTTTCAGGACCGGTACGATTGTCTGGGCGCCAAGACCATAGGCATCCGCCTTTACCACAGCAGCACACGTGCGCCCGGTATAGCGTTTGGTCAGGGTTTTATAGTTGTCGGCAACTGCTTTCAGATTGATCTGCAGTTCCGCGCACTCGGCAGCACGGCCGACGGCGGGAAGAACGGTCATTCGTAATACCCCGTGGAATCCGTTGGTGGATGGGTGGACGCCCTATCCTCTATTCATGTTCTTCTTCAGTGTGATCAAGATCGCCAAACTTGGTGTAGTTCCCGTCAAAGAACAGGCGCACGTTGCCCACCGGGCCGTGACGCTGTTTGGCAACAATAACCTCTGCGGTGTTGTAGACGTGGTTCAAACGATCCTGCCATTGCGAATAGCGCTCGCCGAACTTGTCGGTGGCTTCTTCCGGACGCTGGGCCGGCTCGGCACGTTCGAGATAATATTGTTCGCGATAAATGAACATTACGACGTCGGCGTCTTGCTCGATCGAGCCGGATTCACGAAGATCGGAAAGCTGCGGACGTTTGTCTTCGCGCTGCTCGACCGCACGTGAAAGCTGCGACAGGGCCAGAACCGGAACTTCAAGCTCCTTGGCGATGGCCTTGAGCATTCGGGTGATCTCGGAAACTTCCTGTACGCGGCTGTCGCCACGGAAGTTGGTCGGCGGTGCCAGAAGCTGCAGGTAATCGACGACGATCATCGCAAGGCCGTGCTGGCGCTTAAGGCGGCGGCAACGGGTACGCAGGGTCGATACCGGAAGGGCCGGCGTATCATCGATATAAAGCGGAACGGTATTGAGTTCCTGGGTGGCGAGCAGCAGGCGTTCAAAATCCTGCTCGTTCAGATCACCACGGCGCATGTTATCGCCCGAAACCTCTGCCGCCTGCGACAGAAGTCGACCGGCCAACTGTTCTGCTGCCATCTCAAGCGAGAACACGGCAACCGCACCGGTGCGGACTTCATCACGGGTGTCTTCGCCTGCAGCCCGGTTCTGATGCGATGCGATGGCGGCGTTAAAGGCAACGTTCATCGCAAGGGCTGTTTTACCCATAGACGGACGACCGGCAAGGATCAGCAAGTCAGACGGGTGCAAGCCGCCCAGTTTGCGGTCAATGTCGCGCAAACCGGTCGTCACACCGACAACGCGCCCGGCATTCTTATAGGCGTGATCAATATTTTCATAAGCCTTGGCAAGGGCAGGGCCAAAGGCGACAAAGCCCGATTCCGCAGAACCGGCTGTCGCCAGCGAGAACAGTTTCTGTTCGGCTTTTTCGATCTGTTTGGTGGCGTCGGTATCAAGTTCGTACTGATAGGCGTCATTGACGACGTCCTCGCCAAGCTCGATCAGTTCACGCCGCAGATAAAGGTCATAGACAAGCTGGCCATAGTCACCGGCATTGATGACCGAGACCAGGTTGTTGGACAGCTCTGCCAAATATTGTGCACCACCGATTTCGGCAAGATGTTCATCCTGCTTGAAATAGGCTTTCAGCGTGACCGGGTTGGCGAGTTGACCGCGTTCGATCAGTTTACCGCAGGCCTCAAAGATGCGCCCGTGGCGTCCATCTGCGAAATGTTCAGGGCGCAGAATGTCAGACACGCGCTCATAGGCGGCGTTGTTATTGAGAATCGCGCCAAGAAGGGCTGCCTCCGCCTCGAAATTGTGCGGCGCCATGCGCTCAAGCACCATATCGGTGTCGGCACCATGGTCCGGTTCAAGCGGGGCAAACAGGGCATCTAAGTTGGGATCTGTCATGGGCCGAAAAGGTAGCAGGCATCCGCATATGCGCAAAGAGTTAATCGGTATAACTCATAGCCGGTATTCCGCCAGCGCAGAGGTCGCGAAATGCACAGGTTTCTGAAATGCTTTGTAAAATTTGCCGGGCCTTGGCATTTGCCCAAAAGAAAACGGCACATCCGAAGGGACGTGCCGTTTCCAAATGGTGTCGAAGACCCCGCAATTAAGCGTTGGTTTCGTCTTCGTCTTCTGCAGCAGCTTCGATGGCTTCTGCAACGTCTTCCGGAACTTCTTCTTCGAAGAGTTCTTCAGCGGCTTCCAGAGCTTCCTCTTCTTCCGCTTCCATTTCCTCGATGGTGCCAAGAACAGCAGAACCCTTACGGAGCTGTTCTTCTGCATCTTCTTCGGAACGTGCAACGTTGGCAGTTACTTCGATAGCAACTTCCGGGTGCAGGTTGATTTTAACCTGGTGCAGACCAAGGTTTTTGATCGGCTGATCAAGAACGACCTGGGTACGAGCAACAGTGTAACCTGCTTCGGTTACTGCGTTCGCGATGTCGCGTGCAGTTACCGAGCCGTAAAGCTGGCCAACGTCGGATGCCTGACGAACGAGGGTAACAGCAAGTTCACCCATCTTCTCGGCAACCGCTTCGGCTTCTTTGCGGCGGTCAAGGTTGTCAGCTTCGAGCTGTGCTTTCTGTGCTTCGAAAACAGAAAGGTTTGCTTTGGTTGCACGAAGGGCCATGCCCTGCGGCAGCAAGCGGTTGCGGGCGTGGCCCGGCTTGACAGTGACTACGTCACCCATCTGACCGAGTTTTTCTACCCGCTGGAGCAGAATAACTTCCATCACCGATCCTCCTCATTGCTACGGGTCATCGGTTCTTTCCCCCGCAGCCTGATTAAATGCTCAACAATTCCAAGTCCGGTGATCGCGATAAACGACCAAGTGGACAGAACCGCGACGATGTAAAACACCGTCAGAATTACACGTTTTTGCGGCCATCGGGCTGCCTGCCCATGCACCAGCGCCAATCCCTGAAACAGGAACGGCACTGCCAGTACCACCGCGACGTTGCGCGCCACATAGGCCAGCGAACCATCGGCAAAGCCGACCGTAAACCCGGCCAGGGCAAACGCAAACAGTGACCAGCCAGGCAAGGCAAAGGTTGCCATACTTGGTGTCGGACGCAGGTTTTTGCCTGCACGCACCAAAATTGCCTGTGCGATTGCGGCATTGGCGAACAGCATCAAAAGCCAGCTCACCGCTGCAATCGCCGGGAAGTACGTCTGGAACATACCAATCAGACCCTGAACATCGGATGTCATAGGGACACCCATTTCCGAGTACATCTGGCCCAGGAACTTCGCGATGAAGTCCTGAATGTCCACACCTTCCGCCGTCAGTGTTCCGGTAACGAAGATCATTACCGTCGCGACCATGACGGCCATGGCACTTACGACAATTCCGGAAGGCAGAAAGGCAAGATTGCCATTTTCGTCTTTCCGGATGACCAGCGCCATGCGGGTCAACAACATCGCCGGTCCGGCAAACACGACCATAAAGACCGTGAAGGGCAGTAATCCCCCCATAAGAATGAGGGCAATACATGCGGCAAATGCCGCAACCAGCAGGCGTTTGGGCCCTTGCCACAATCCCGTAAGGAAAAGCGGCAGATGCCCGAAGTATGAGAGCAAAAGAGCAAACGGATTTCCTGATAGAACCAGCAGGAACAGAACGGCACTGCCAAGTCCGGTCCCGATCGCTATGAGGGTATCACGTTGCATCATCTACTCCCGGCCCGAGACCTCAAAAGGGTCTCTTGCCGACTGCCTCAGACCTGGTCTGCGTAAGGCAGCAGCGCCAGGAAGCGTGCACGTTTGATGGCTTTCGCCAGTTCGCGCTGCTTCTTGGCCGAAACCGCAGTGATACGGCTCGGAACGATTTTGCCGCGTTCGGAAACGAAACGCTGCAGCAGTTTGACATCTTTGTAGTCAATCTTCGGCGCATCCGCACCCGAGAACGGGCAGGTTTTGCGACGACGGAAAAACAGACGACGTCCAGCCATGATATTATCTCCTCGCTATCTGTTAGCCGTTCTGACGGGGACCACCACGGCGATTACCGCCACGGCCGCCGCGCTCGTCGCGGTTACGCAGAATGGCAGACTGTTCTTCTTCGAACTCGTCAACCTTGACAGTCATCTGACGCAGAACGTCTTCGTTCAGGCGCATCTGACGCTCGTATTCCGCGATCGCGTCTTTGTCAGCTTCGATCTGGAAGAGAGTATAGTGGCCTTTGCGGTTCTTTTTGACACGGTATGCCAGGGAACGCAGACCCCAATATTCGGTTTTGGCGATTTTGCCGCCGAGACCTTCGATGGTCTGGGTCAGCTTTTCGTTCAGGCTTTCGACCTGTGCGGTCGAGAAGTCCTGACGTGCGATAAACACGCTTTCGTACTTGCTCATAATACTCCTATTACTCCTTTTGGCTTATCTCTTCCTTACATGACCTCGTGCCATGCAGGCATAGCCGGGCAATCCCGGCAAGGAGCCGTGAGACGGCGGAATATACACTTTTCACCCATGAGTGCAACGCCAAATGCAGCTTTTTACCGTTTGCGTGATGGACGGATCAATTCGCCGCAATCCGCAGGAAACTGGTGGTTTGTGACTCTGTCATCGCATTGGTTCAGCGTTGCGGATTTGTGATAACCGTCATGCGCGGTTTTGGGAAGGGGACTTTTGCGTCGCTCCGCATGCTTTGTTGGGGTGCAGGATGGCAGAAATGGCGGGGGTCGGGTCGGCTTGGCCGTTAACTGGCGGCAGCGCGGCAAACCGGTGCATTTTGTGCGCTGCGCAACAGGCAATCCTTCGTAAATGGCGTGAAATATGCCATAAACGCGCTGACGCGATATCAAGTCCCAAGCAGGATGCCTGTATTTATAAAGTGCATCTTGGGGGCTTGGAAAAATGAAACGGATCACGCCCGGCGGGTTTCAGTTCTTGACAGTGCGCTAACGCACGTTATCAAGGGTGGCTCAATTTCAAGGGGCCGGATTTCGGCACAGCCTTCGTATAAGCTGACAAGGGTTTAGTTATATAATGACACGCGCACTCGTTTTCCCCGGCCAGGGGTCGCAAGCGGTAGGTATGGGCAAGGAACTGGCAGATGCATTTCCGGTTGCCCGCGAAGTTTTCCAGGAAGTTGATGACGCGCTTTGCCAAAAGTTGAGCGC
Organism: Thalassospira sp. HJ; assembly: GCF_000948415.1. GTDB lineage: Bacteria > Pseudomonadota > Alphaproteobacteria > Rhodospirillales > Thalassospiraceae > Thalassospira. The sequence continues at coordinate 111,358 of NZ_JYII01000007.1, forward strand.
GCTGATGTTCGAAGGACCGGAAAACGAACTGACCCTGACTGAAAACGCGCAGCCGGCTTTGATGGCAGTCAGCCTTGCCGTTACCCGCGTTCTTGAAAACGAAGGTGGTTTCACCCTGACCGACAAATGTGATCTGGTCGCGGGCCATTCCCTTGGTGAATATTCTGCACTTGCAGCGGCTGGCACCTTTGCCATTGCCGATGCCGCGCGCCTTTTGAAAATCCGTGGTCAGGCAATGCAGGCCGCTGTTCCGGTCGGCGTTGGTGCTATGGCAGCTCTTCTTGGTCTTGATTATGTCGATGCCGTTGCTGTTGCCGAAGAGGCCGCCCAAGGCGAAGTCTGTACCGCGGCAAACGACAATGCCAGCGGGCAGGTTGTTGTATCTGGCCATAAGGCGGCTGTTGAACGCGCGATTGAAATCGCCAAGGAAAAGGGTGCCAAGCGCGCCGTCTTGCTGCCTGTATCTGCGCCGTTCCATTGTGCATTGATGCAGCCGGCCGCTGATCGCATGGCCGAAGCACTGGCTGCTGTCACCATGAATGCACCGGGCAAACCGGTTGTTGCCAACGTGACCGCAGAAAAAACCGACGATCCGGAAACCATTCGTAAACTCCTTGTGGAGCAGGTTTGCGGAACCGTGCGCTGGCGTGAGTCGGTTCTTTACATGAAAGAACAGGGCATCACCGATCTGGTCGAGATCGGCGCAGGAAAGGTTTTGACCGGTATGGTACGCCGCATTGACCGCGATCTGAGCGGCACGGCTGTCAACGGTCCGGCAGATATCGAAGCATTCCTTGGGTCTCTTTAAGAGCACCCGGAAAACAAACGAACCCAAAGGGAACGAAAATTTATGTTTGATCTTGCAGGGAAAACAGCACTCGTAACCGGTGCGACCGGCGGTATCGGTGGCGAAATCGCCAAGGTTCTGGCCGAAGCTGGTGCGAAGGTTGCTCTGTCGGGGACCCGTCAGGAACGCCTCGAAGCGGTTGCTGCCGAAATCGGCGGTAACGCTGTTGTTGTTCCGGCCAACCTTTCGGATTCAGAGTCGGTCGACGGCCTGATCAAAAATGCTGAAGAAGCCCTTGGCGGTCAGCTTGATATTCTGGTGAACAATGCGGGCATCACCCGTGACCAGCTTGCCATGCGTCTGAAAGACGAAGACTGGCAGGCGGTTCTTGATGTTAACCTGACTTCGGCCTTCAAGCTTGCGCGCAACTCGTTGCGCGGCATGATGAAACGCCGTCATGGTCGCATCATCAATATTACCTCGATCGTCGGTGTGACCGGTAACCCTGGTCAGACCAACTATGCCGCAGCCAAAGCCGGCATGATCGGCTGGTCGAAATCGCTGGCACAGGAAGTTGCTGCACGCGGGATCACGGTAAATTGTGTGGCCCCTGGTTTTATCACCACGGCGATGACCGAAGAACTCGGAGATGCCCAGAAAGAGAAGCTTTTGGGCGGTATTCCGGCAGGTCGCATGGGCGACAGCAAAGAGATCGCAGCAGCGGTTCTGTATCTCGCAAGTGACGAAGCTGCTTATGTCACAGGACAGACCTTGCATGTGAATGGCGGAATGGCGATGATTTAACCCGTTGCGGGTTGCCTTCTTTTCTGTTTAAAAGAGGCCGCTATACCAAATATTGAAACTGGCGATTGTTTGTTGCCGGTTTCCGGTTCCCGGGAACTCCTTCAATAGGGGGATGGATCGGGCACCACGTGTACACTACTGACAGAAAACCTATTGAAGGATTTGAGCTATGAGTGATGTCGCAGATCGCGTGAAGAAGATCGTTGTCGAGCACCTCGGTGTTGAAGAAGACAAGGTCACTGAAAACGCAAGCTTCATCGACGATCTGGGCGCAGACAGCCTGGACACCGTTGAGCTGGTTATGGCGTTTGAAGAAGAGTTCGGTTGTGAAATCCCGGACGACGCGGCTGAAAAAATTCTGACCGTTAAAGACGCGATCGACTTCATCGAAAAGGCGGACAGCTAAGTTTGCTGTCAGACATGGGCGCCAGAGGGCATCCTCAGGCGCCCTTTTCGTCTTTGCTGGATTCATAAAATAAAGGCGTAATGCGGGATGAGACGCGTAGTTGTTACCGGTATTGGTGCTGTTACTCCGCTTGCTAGCGGTGCACAGAATACTTGGCAGAAACTGCTGAACAGCCAATCCGGGATCAAAGGCATCGATACGTTTGACGTGTCGGATATCCCTGCCAAAATCGCTGGCCTCGTGCCGCGCGGTGAGGGTGACGGACTTTTCAACGCTGAAGATCATGTCTCGACCAAAGACATGAAAAAGATGGACGACTTCATCGTCTATGGCGTTGCTGCTGCCGATCAGGCACTTGCCGATTCTGGCTGGAAACCGGAAACCGAAGAAGATCAGGAAGCCACCGGCGTTCTGATTGGCTCTGGTATCGGTGGTCTGCCGCGAATTTCCGAGGCATCTGATCTGGTCAATAACGGCAAGACCCGCCGCGTCAGTCCGTTCTTCATTCCGTCCTGCCTGATCAACCTAGTCTCTGGTCAGGTGTCGATCAAGCACGGTCTCAAAGGTCCGAACCACGCGGTTGTTACCGCATGTTCGACCGGTGCACACGCCGTTGGCGATGCATCGCGCATGATTATGCTTGGCGATGCCGATGTCATGGTTGCCGGTGGTGCCGAAGCTGCTGTTTGCCGTCTTGGCATGGCGGGCTTTGCTGCTGCTCGTGCGCTGTCGACCGGTTACAACGACACGCCTACCGAAGCATCCCGTCCGTGGGACGAAGGCCGTGACGGTTTCGTCATGGGCGAAGGTGCCGGTTGTGTCGTTCTTGAAGAATACGAACACGCCAAGGCGCGTGGTGCCAAGATCTATGCCGAAGTTGCCGGTTACGGCATGTCGGGTGATGCCTATCACATCACCGCTCCGGCAGAAGACGGCAATGGCGGCTTCCGTTCGATGCGCAATGCAATTCGCAATGCGGGTCTGAACCCGGAAGACGTCGATTACGTCAACGCACATGGCACCTCGACTCCGCTTGGTGACGAAATCGAACTGGGTGCGGTCAAACGCCTGTTTGGCGATCACGCCCAGAAGATGTCGATGTCTTCGACCAAATCGGCAACCGGTCACCTTCTGGGTGCTGCTGGTGCGATTGAAGCAGTGTTCTCGATCCTTGCGATCCACGAAGGTGTCGTTCCGCCGACGCTGAACCTGCGCAATCCGTCCGAAGCGTGCAAAGGCATCGATCTGGTTCCGCTCGAAGCCAAACAGCGTAAAGTCAATGTCGCGCTGTCGAACTCGTTCGGCTTCGGTGGCACCAACGCGTCGCTTGTGTTCAAAGCCGTTTAAACAGCAGAGTAAACCCGGGAGCATTCCCTTGAAGCGTTTTCTGCTTTTTCTTGGCTTTCTGATCATCACCGCTGCTCTCACCACAGGTGGGGCAGCGGTGTATGTTTATGTGCAATACACATCGCCCAGTAACATGGCGCAGGAACGCGACATCATCATCCCGCAGGGGACCGGTGTTCGCGGTATTGCCGAGATTTTCCAACGTGAAAATATCATCACCGAACCGCTGATCTTCCTGGCAGGTGTGCGCGTTAGTCAGCTTGATCGATCGCTACGTGCTGGCGAGTATCATTTCCCGGCCCGGGTCAGCCCGAAACAGGCGGCTGAAATCCTTGCGACCGGTGATACGGTCAAACGGTTCGTCACCATACCCGAAGGCCTTCGTTCCCGCGAGATCGTCGAGCGGATCAATCTGGTCGATGGATTAAGCGGCGAGATCACCGACATTCCGCCAGATGGCACCTTGTTGCCGGAAACCTATCAGTTCTCGTTTGGTGATACGAAACAAAGCATCCTTGATCGCATGCACGCCGCTCATGACGAGATGGTCGAACAGCTTTGGCCGGGTCGTCAGGAAGGCTTGCCGTTTGACACGATCGAGGAGGCCGTCATTCTGGCCTCCATCGTCGAGCGCGAGACTGGTGTTGCTGGTGAACGCGCCCGCGTTGCCGGGGTGTTTGTCAATCGCCTGCGTCGTGATATGCGCCTGCAGTCTGATCCGACGGTTGCCTATGCCATCAGTCCGGACAAGCGTCTTGAACGTCCCTTAACGCGTCAGGACTGGCGTTTTGACAGCCCGTATAACACCTATGTTACGGGTGGTTTGCCGCCGGGCCCGATTACCAATCCGGGCCGTGAAGCGTTTTATGCTGTCCTGCATCCGGCCGCGACCGAGGATATCTATTTCGTTGCGGATGGCACGGGTGGGCATGCCTTTGCCCGCACGCTCAAGGAGCATAATCGCAACGTTGCCAAATGGCGGCGTATTCGCGACGGGCAGTAATGCTCTGCGAGCGATCAGACTAAAATGACAAAGGCGGCATCGTGTGAATGCCGCCTTTTTCTGTTTCTAATGGTCGCTCACGCCATCGGGTGATGATGTTTTCTTCGGGATCCGCGATGCGGCCAAATCCAGCAGCCATTGCGGCGTCATCTTGAGCATTCCGATAATCAGGTTCATTTGCCAAGGGAAGGCGATCATGCCCTTGTTACGTTCAAGGCCACGCACTATCTTGCGGGCGGCCTTGTCAGCCTGCATGAAGAAGGGCATCGGGAAATCATTGCCATCGGTGATGCGGCTTTTAACAAAGCCCGGGCAAATGACATTGACCTTCACGCCATCAGGGGTCAATGCGCCACGCAATCCCTCGCCATACACCCGCACAGCGGCTTTGCTGGCGCAATATGCCGGGGCAGAGGGCAAGCCACGCCAGGACGCTTGTGACGCGAGCAGTGCGACCTGACCCCGTCTGCGGGTCCGCATGACCTTGATTGCCGGATCAATGGTGTTAAGCACGCCGGCAACATTGGTGGCAAAGATATCGCGCACCTGTTCCGGGCTTTCGCCAAGCCCACCGGTCCCGGCCGAAATACCGGCATTGGCGATGACAAGGCTAAGGGGTGCGATTTCGTCACAATGGGTGACATAGGCCTCCATCGTTTCGCGCGATGTTACGTCGAGAACATCGGCATAGACATTTGCCCCGGCCGCGCGGCAGTCATTTTCGACCAGTTGCAAGCGGGTTTGGTTGCGTCCGCTGATAAAAAGGGTCACGCCAGTGCGCGCAAAATGACGCGCCAAGGCAGCACCTATGCCAGAACTGGCACCCGTGATCAGAATGGCATTGTACTGAAAGGACATTGTTGCTCGTTCGGGGTTTTGAATTAACGGGATCGATTTTGGCGGAACATGCTGCAGCAATAGGGCAGCATTATGAAACAGGCTCTATAAATACCATATTGGCGATATGGTGTGTGTTAGCTGTGTTGACCCTTGGCGGGAGTAGGGGCAATCGTTATAAACGCCCAAACACAAAAGCAAACTGGATGGAAATATGACCGTTTCAAGCATGACCGGCTTTGCACGCGTTGATGGCGCGGCTGATGGTTTTGGCTGGACCTGGGAACTGCGCAGCGTCAATGGCAAGGGCCTTGATGTTCGCCTGCGTCTGAATGGCGGGTTTGAACGCCTTGAAGCGAAGGTCCGCGATGCGGTTTCCAAACGCTTCAAGCGCGGCAATATGGGTGTCACGCTTAATGTGTCGCGTTTTGGTGACACCAATGCCTATTCGGTGAACCGGGAACTGTTGTCCGAACTGGTCCAGCTTGCCGAAGAGTTCGACAATACCAGCAGCCTTTCGGCTGGCACGATTGCCGATCTTATGAATGTGCGTGGCGTGCTTGAGGCCTATGAGCCACAGGAAGACGAAGCAACCCGCGAAGCCAATGATGCTGCCGTGCTGGCGAGCCTGAACGAAGCCATTGATCAGATGGCCGCACACCGGGCTGAGGAAGGCGAAAAGCTGGACGCCATGCTGCGTGGCCATGTCGATAACATCGAAGCAACCGTGACCCGTGCGCAGAAGTGCGAAGCCGCCCGTGCCGAGGCGATCAAGGATCGTCTGAAGCGCCAGGTCGAAGAATTGATGGATGCGGGCAAGTTTGATCCCGAACGTTTGCATCAGGAAGCAGCGATCCTTGCGACCAAGGCCGATATCCGCGAAGAGATTGACCGCCTGAAAGCGCATATCACGGCCGCCCGTGACATGCTGACCAAGGGTGGTTCGATCGGACGGAAGCTTGATTTCCTTTGTCAGGAATTCAATCGTGAAGCCAATACGCTATGCTCGAAAGCCAATGATATTGAACTGACCAACTGCGGCATGGAGCTTAAAGTGATCATTGATCAGCTCCGCGAGCAGGTCCAGAACGTCGAATAAGCGGGCAGGGAGGAACTTTGATGACTGATCCACATAACCGCCGTGGCGTGATGCTGGTTTTCTGTGCTCCGTCCGGTGCGGGTAAAACGACCATCACCCGTCAGTTGCTTGAAAACGATGACAAGATTTCGCTTTCGGTCTCAGCCACCACTCGCGAGGCCCGCCCAGGCGAGGAAGAAGGGAAACATTACTTCTTCAAGTCCGTCGATGATTTCAAGCACATGATTGCCGATGACGAGCTGCTTGAATGGGCCGAGGTGTTTGGCAACTACTACGGCACACCGCTTGGACCGGTCGACAAGGCGCTTTCCGAAGGGCGTGACGTTCTGTTTGACATCGACTGGCAGGGTGCACGTCAGCTGCGCGACAAGGGCGGAGACGATGTTGTGTCGGTCTTTATCCTACCGCCATCATCGGGCGAGCTGGAGCGCCGCCTGCGCGATCGCGGGCAGGATGCCGATGACGTGATCATGAAACGCATGGCCAAGGCCGGTGCGGAAATCAGCCATTGGGAAGAATTTGACTATGTGCTGATCAACGATGATCTCGATCGTTGCATCGCCGATGTGCGGCACATCATCGGCGCTGAGCGGATCAAACGCGAACGTCAGACCGGTTTGCCGGGCTTTGTAAAAAAGCTTCTGACCGACTGATACAGAATAGGAAAATGGCTGCCTTACGAAGCGGCCATTTCATCATGAACCTGTGTCAGGCGAACGAAGTCTGCGACACTGAGTTCCTCGGCCCGCGATGTTTCAGTAATGCTGGCCTTTGCAAGCAACTCTCCGACATTGACGTTTAGCGTCTTGAGGCTGGCGCGCAGCATCTTGCGCCGTTGACCAAAGGCGGCCTGGGTGATTTTGGCCAGGCTATCAAGATTGATGTCGGTGCCCCGATCCGCCTTGGGGCGGAGCTGCACGACGGCGGATGTTACCTTCGGCGGCGGGGTAAAGGCGCTGCGATGGACATCAAACAGGATGTCACAGTCACATAGATACTGACAGAGCACCGACAGACGACCGTAGGCCTTGGTCTTCGGGCGGGCTACGACACGCTCGGCGACTTCCTTCTGGAACATCAGAGTTAGGCTGGCGAATTGATCAATCTGCATCAACCAGCCCAGCAGAAGCTGTGTTCCGACATTATAGGGCAGGTTGGCGACGATCTTGCGCGGTGCCGGGCCCAACGTGGTGACATCGACCTCCAGCGCATCACCATCAATGACGTGCAGTGCACCGGGATAGTGATTGCTGATGTGCTCCAGAACCGGCTGGCAGCGCGGGTCACGCTCAATCACGGTCAGGTTCTTGGCGCCGTGAAACAGCAAGGCACGGGTCAGGCCACCGGGGCCCGGGCCAATTTCAATGACGGTGGCATCGTCCAGCGGGGCGGCCGCGCGGGCGATACGCCCAGTCAGGTTCAGATCAAACAGGAAGTTCTGACCGAACTTCTTTTGTGCCGAAAGGTCGTGGGTCGCGATGACGTCACGTAGCGGCGGAAGGCCGTCATTGGCGAGTTTGCCGGTTGTTGGTTCGCTTTGTTCTGACACGTTGGTCAGGCTCCTGTCGCAAGGCGTTTGGTTGCCATTTCGGCTGCCATCTTAAGGGCGGCGACCAGGCTGTCGGCGCGCGCAATGCCTTTGCCGGCGATATTCAGCGCAGTGCCATGATCGGGCGATGTTCTTATAAATGGCAATCCCAGCGTGACATTCACACCACCATGGAAATCAAGCGTCTTGACCGGGATCAGAGCCTGATCGTGGTAGGGGCAAAGGGCGACGTCATAATTGGCGCGTGCTTCTGCATGAAACATCGTGTCTGCCGGAAGCGGACCGATAACATCGATACCTTCGTTCCGAAGTTGTTCGATGGCGGGCGCCATGATGGTTTGCTCTTCGGTTCCCATTGCACCGTCCTCACCCGCATGCGGGTTTAGTCCGGCAACGGCCAGACGGGGGACGGTAATCCCGAATGCTTCTCTCAGTGATTGGTGGGTGATCCGGCAACGCTCGACAAACAGCTCGGTTGTCAGCTGTGTCGGGACATCCTTGAGCGCAATATGGATGGTCAGTGGTACCACGCGCAGCTGGCTGTTGGCCAGCATCATGACCGGGATTGTTCCGGGGCCGGCAAGCTCAGCCAGAAACTCTGTATGGCCGGGATGGCTAAAACCGGCTTCATAAAGTGCGCTTTTCTGGATCGGATTGGTGACAACTGCACAGGCGTCACCTTTGGTTGCCAGCTCAACCGCCCTTGTGATGCTCTCGATCACAACATTGGCGGTTTTCGCCGACGCGACACCGGATACGACATCGGTAGAAATATCAGCGATCTCCAAGACCGGCAGGGCGTGATTGAAGACCGTTGTTGCTGCATCAATCGTCTTGATGACCTCAAGCGGGACATCCTTTCCGCTCTGCGCGATTGCCTGTTTGACAACACTGACAGGGGAGATCAGGCAGAATGGCGCGATCTCATCCTGTTCGCGCTTCAGCCATGCCTTGACCGCAAGCTCTGGCCCGATGCCGCCGGGTTCGCCAATGGTCAGCGCGATGGGTGCGAGTGCTGTCATCCTCTTTTAGTCCTATCGACCGGATCAGGTCCGGATATCAATAAAGGCCTGACGACGCAGTTCACGAAGTTTGCGACGCGCCAGAATATCAAGGCGTTCCATGCGCAGCCGGTTTTCAATGTCCTGACGGGTTGGCAGATTGCTTTCTTCGGTGATGTTGCAGATCATGACCATCAGTGCACCGCCATCGACGCGAATGACGTTTGACGGTTTGCCTTGATCAAGGTTGCTGACAGCCTGGCGGATCGGACCGGACAATTCGCCGGGCGAAATGCCTTCCATCTTGCCGCTCAGGTCTGAGCCAAGGTCGACAGCAACATTTGCCATGGCTTCACAGCTATCGGCTGTTTCGCGCGTGTTCTGCAGGACCGCCATTCTGTTATCAATCTGATCCTGGGGCATGTCGCCACTGATCGGAACGAACAGCTGATAAAGATCAAGCCTCGTATCGGTGACGGCATTGGCGTCACCGACGCGGCGATCAAGAAGCTTCAGGATGTGATATCCGCGAATGGTCTGGATCGGAGCGCTGACCTCGCCGGGCTGAAGCTGGTTGACGGCCTGTTGCAATTCGCCGGCCATTTCACCGGCATAAAGCCAGCCAAGGTCGCCACCATTGGCCGCACTTGCACTGGCCGAAAACTGCCGTGCTAGACCGCCGAAATCGGCCCCCTGATCAACAGCGCCAAGAATTTCCTGAGCAGATTGATAAACGCGCGTGCTGTCCTGCGGATTGTCGACCGGCAGGAAGATTTCCTGAACACGGTTACGCGGTTTTCCCTGGTTGCTGATGATGCGTTCAAGATTGTCGTCGATCTCGGCTTCGGAAATCTCGACTTCATTGCGCATGGTGCCCAGAAGCTTCTGCCAGGCAACCTGCGGACGGATCTGGTTTTCAATCGTTCCCGGTGTAATCTGGCGCTGGGTCAGATAAGGATCCAATGCACCGTCTGGCAGACCCGCATTTTGCTCAATCATCGACTTTCCGCGCGCGATATCCTCGTCGGTGACTTCAATGTCGCGCCTCTCCGCTTCCTGCATCTGTAGCTTTTCATTGATCAGCTGCTGCAAAATCTGCGGCGCCATTTCGTTGCTGCGTTGAGGCGTCATCTCGATATTTGAGGACACGGCAACAAGCTTGATGCGCTCAACAAGATCAATGATCGAAATCGGATCATCATTAACGACCGCCGCAACACCAACAGGCGACTGGGCGCGCAGCGGTGTAGCCATCATCGAAAGTGTGACAGCCACCATCACAGCGCAGATTTTCAAGGACGTCGAAATCGAAAATTTGGAAATCATTTTTACTTACAATCCGGCTGCAGATGCAAATTCGCCCAAGGTCTTGAAGACCAGACGGAAAAGGAACTCGTCAGACTCACCTAGGTCCTGATCCTGATAGAAGGTCCGGCGAACACGACCATCAAAGATGAAGCACTCATCTTCATAAACGAAACCGATACCGTATTCCAAGGGGTCAGACTGATCGACGTCATAGCGGCCATAGGCGTGCCCCGACCAGTATTGGCTGAATTTTCTGTCCGCTCGGAAATAGATTTCCTCACGTTCATCGAACTCTTCGCTTCCCGCATCGTCTGTGAAGTGAACGTAAGAGGTATTGATTCTTATTGTATCCAAAGTGCCAGCAGATAAATTAACCTGATTGCGGCGGGCAGAAAAATCATCGCTGTCTAGTCGATAACGGTATGTCAGATCTAAATAGCTGCTAGGTGATACGGTAACGCGTCCAACATAGTCAGAAAGATGCTTATCAAGGCCTGATCCTGATGCAAAGGTGTCGTTCTCGTTCTCGTTCTCTCGATAGCTTTGACCGAACATTGCGCTCGTGTATCCACCATCTGGACCGTAAACTCCCCATTCGAGTCCGTAACTTGCCCTAAAGCCGTCCTCTGCTTGGTCCAAGCCCCCAAAGCGATCATGAGCGAACAGATTGATGTCATCGAACTCAAACGACTGGGAATCCTCGTTTGATATCTCTGCCGGGTTGCCGCCGTTCGGAGACCATGCCGCCATCGCAATCGGCGTGATAACCTGATGGTAGGCGCCCTGATTGCTGACGAAGGGCATCTGCCAGTCGATAGCCGCAAGGGGAAGAATGCGTCCAGCGTAACCGCTGTAGTCGTCTCTGCCTTCGCGACTCACATCAGAGACAATATAGTTGTCGCTACGAATTGACAGGCTGAGTTTGGTGACGTCGCCCATGGAACCTAAATGGGGAAGTTCCCATCCCGCCTTTGCTGAAACACGATGTGAGTCCGTACCATCTTCACGTGTGAGTGACAATGCATCCAAGTCAAGCGTTGTTATGCTGCCATACTGGGCGGGGGCAGACTGTCCATGAAACTGTAAATGAGGCAGCACCATAGGTGTCGTATCACGGTCATCGTCACTTTTTAGACCCTGAAAGTAATACGCGTCTGCGCGTGTGTAGCTCGCGCCCCTAAACCCTTCGGTAAAAAGGTTAGAGGTCAGGACCGATGGTGACCCAAAGCCATAACGCGACAAATAAGTTTTTTCAGTGGCTTGTTCGGCGTCAAAGCCCCAACGCCATGTCGGGTCAATGTCAAAGCGTCCTTCAGCATCAATATGACCTTGCCAGCTTTCATTGCTGTCGTTGGTTGCGCTACTTACCACCTCCATCTCCCCGGCGTTAAAGCGTTGCCGATATTCTGTCGCGAGTAAAGGGCCTTCGTCCGTTGTGTAAGTCGGCGTGAAGGTCATATCCTTACTTTTGTCAATCGCCCAGTAATAGGGTTGACTGAAGTAGGTGCCAACGTGGCTTGTGCTGCCAAATGACGGGGCAAGCAAACCGGACTGACGTTTTACTGTCGGGTCTGGATGCTGGAAATATGGAGAGTAAAGGACCGGAATGCCGGCAACTTCCAAACGGGCATCTTCGTATTCTACCGTTTTTGCGTCTGCATCGTGTAAGACGCGGGCCGCACGTATGCGCCAAAGAGGTGTCGCGCCACTTCCATCGTCTTCACAGACCTTGCAAGGGGAGTAAACGGCTTTGGCAATTTCGGTAAAATTCCCGCCGCTGCGTCGTGCTCCGGCGCCGGCAATACGGGTGTTCTCGTCGAGCAGTACGTAAATATCCCGGACGATCCCGTCCTTGAAATCACCGCTAAGTTCGACATAACTCGCGAAGGTAACTTCACCGCTGGGCTCAGTGATGCTGACATTGCCCGAGGCTGTCAAAACATCCTGAGAACGATCATAGCTCACCGTATCGGCAAGCAGAATTCGGCCTTCACGTGAAATCTCGACATTGCCGCGAGCCGTAACGGTCTGAAGGTCCTGATTGTAGTCAACCTCATCTGCGCTAAACAGGATGGCCGGTTCTTGCTGCGGAGTTTCCGAGGCGCTTGTTTGTGCGGCTGCCGGATGCAGATTTACAAAGCTGCCGACAACTAAAATCCCACAGCCCAGAATGGTGCCTGTTGTCAGTCTTTTTATCATTCCCCCCGCCATGACCATAGGCTAGCCATCCTCAAGATGTAACAATGTAGTAACCCCGAGCAACAAGGATATTCCCGCTGGCGCCCAGGCCGACAAAATCGGTGGAATGCCGCCGGAAACGCCCAGTGCCGAAATGACGTCCGTGCAAAAATACAAAATGAACCCGGTTGCAACACCCCCACCGATAACAAGGGAGGCGCGACGACGTCGAGAAAATTTAAGGCAAAATGCTGCCGCGATCAAAACCATGGCACATAAAAGTAAAGGCCTCGACAACAGACTGTGAAAATGGATCTGGTGACGAGTTGCATTAAATCCCGCACGCTCAAGCAGCGTGATAAAGGGCTTCAGATCCCAGAATGACATGGTTTCTGGCGACGCAAAGCTGTCCTGGATTTTCCGCGCCGTCAGGTTTGTCGGCAGCATCATTTCTTCGGCGAAAGTGCTGGCTTGGCCGGGAACAAAAGTCCACGAATCATAGAAATGCCAAGTGCCTGGTTCCAGAACAGCGCGCCCGGCATCAATGCGGGTCGTGAAATCATCCGCATCTTCAAAGCGGAAGATCGTCACGTTCCGAAGATCAAGCTGATCACCCTGCTGACTGCTGACCGAACGCGCAAAAATAACGGCTTGTCCGTCCTGCGTCCCCTGACGCAACCAAAGCCCGCTTGACGAAAGGTTCATCACACTGGCGTTGTTCTGCAGATAGCGCGCTTCGAGTGTTTCGTATTTCTGCAGCAGGATCGAGGAAAGCGGATTGAGTGCGCCGACCTGGATACTGCCAAGAATGATGGCGCATAGGATTGGCGGCAGCATGAACTGCCATGCAGAAACACCGGCCGCACGTGTCACGACCAACTCCTGATTGCCAGTCAACTTCCAGAACGAGAACATCGACCCAAATAGAACGGCAAAGGGCAGGACCTTCTCGGTCATGAACGGAATTCGGCTGGTCGCCATCTGCAGAACAATCCCAACAGTCGCGTCTGGCTTGTTCCCAGCACGTCGCAGAAGTTCGATGGTATCGCCAATCAGAATCAGGCCGATGAGAAGTGCTAGGATCGCCAGAATGGAGATCAGGACATGCTTGCCAAAGTACCATGTCAGAAGCGGCGAAATTCTCATGCTTCTGCCTCTTGGGTAGTTGCACGCCGCGCTTTGATCACCGGACCGCGGAACGTCCAATAAAGTCCCAAGCCAATCGGGATTAGCGCATTCATGTACATCAGCGGGACAAGTGCCGGATTCTTGGCCGCAAGGTTTTTCATCGCGATCCCAGTTGCCTGACAAATAACCATAAAACCAATTGCCGCCAAGAGCCTTCCAGTCTGTCCGCGTCGCGAGAAGCTGCTTGAAACAAGAACAGCCAATGCAATGCTGGCAAATGCGATGGCGTTAAGGGGGGAGATCAAACGATCATGACCTTCGGCGCGGAAGGAGCCCAGATCATGCTGCGCAATATCCGGCGGCGTTCCAGTCAGAAGGTTATACACACTGCGCTCGCGCGCTTCCTGATAGCGCAAGCCTTCCTCTGTCGTGCTATGGGCGATATCAACCGCATAACGATCAAAATAAAGGATCGACATGGTGCCGTCGTCGGCATTGACTTCCTGGCGGTTGCCATCCAGCAAGACAATCCGCGGGCCTTCGTCAGTGCGAACCAACGCGCCATGTTTGGCCATCATCGTGGTTTGCGCATCCGGATCGCGGGCATCATGGACCAGAATGCCGAGCAGCTCGTTATCCCGGCCGACTTCGCGCACGTATACCGTCAAGCCGTCAATATCCGTGAAGCTGCCTTCTTGCAAAAGAACCGACGAGAAGTCGTTGCGGATCGAGAACTGCAGTTCCTTGAACTGTGTGTAGCTGTAGGGAAGGTAGAACAGTGTGAGGAAATAGCACACTGCTGTTGAAAGCAGTGCGACAATCAGTGCTGGTTTGGCCAGCGCCCATTGGCTCAACCCCGCCGCGCGCATGATGATCAGTTCGCGGTCCTGGATAAGCTTATTGTAGGAAAATACAATCACGAAGAACAGCGCGATCGGAATAATGATCGTCAAAAAGCTGGGCAGCAGTAGCGATGTCAGCTGTAAAAAGACAGAGATCGACAAGCCCCGATTCACAATCATTTCAACAAAGCGCAGGCTTTGCGACAGCCAGATCACACACAGAAGTCCCAGTGTGACAAAGACCATCATGATCAGCTGCTGTTTGAGCATATATCGGGTTAAGCGATTCATTGGGCGGATTATAGAGAAGCAATCGAAAACCGAAACAGGAAATTGTCGTCAAACCCGTTCAAATCTTGCGGGATTTCCGAATGTTGACCTGCATTTGGGGGAATGATCGGGCTGGTTGAATTCGGGTAATAAGAAAGTCGCACCATCGTTCCGCATTGGCGGCGATGATGCGACTTGGTTCTGGCCACAAAGCACGGCGAAAATGTGACCGTCGTTAATGCATTTGCGGGGCCGTGCAATTGCGCACCTGTGCCGCCATGAAAGCGGCCTCTGGCAGGAGTTGTGTAAAGAAGAACCTGCAGCTTTTTGTCTTGGAAATGCGGAAGTCTCCCGGTGTTTCGGCTCTGTTCGCGGCATGAAGTGCGCGCAGCATCAACCATCCGGAAATGCACAAGGCCGCTTGTCGCAAATATGGCGTGGCCAATGCCTGCGCCATGTCCGCATCCGCAGCACAACGTTCGAGCACGATAGCCGTCGAGGTTTCAATATCGGTAATTGCGTGATCCAGTTCACCGCTTGCCTGCGCAAGATCGCTCGTGTCATCGCCCGCTTGAACGTCGCGGATCGTTTCCTTGATGTCGGCAAGCAACGCGTTGAGGGCATGTGCCTGGTCGCGAAGCACTTTGCGCCCGATGAAATCAAGCGCCTGAATGCCGTTCGTACCCTCATAGATCGGCGCAATACGCGCATCACGAAGGTGCTGTGCCGCGCCTGTTTCCTCGATAAAGCCCATGCCACCATGAACCTGAACACCAAGGGATGCGTTATCGACGCCAAGATCGGTCGACCAACCCTTGACCAGTGGGATCAGAAGATCCGCGCGCGCTTGCGCAGTTGCGCGTTCACTTGCATCAGACAGATGATGGGCAAGATCCAGTTGGGTCGCGGCATAGAACGACAGCGCACGCGCCGCATCGGTTGAGGACCGCATGCGCATCAACATGCGTTGGACATCGCCATGAACGGCAATCGGGGCCTCTTCACCGGTTTTGGCATCCCGACCCTGTTTTCGGGTGTTGGCATAATCCAGCGCCTGCTGATAGGCGCGCTCGGAAATGGCGACACCCTGTTGGCCAACGGCAAGACGGGCATTGTTCATCATGGTGAACATATAGGCGAGGCCTTTGCCTTCCTCGCCAACCAGATAGCCGGTTGCACCGCCCTTGTCGCCAAACTGAAGGACTGCCGTCGGGCTGGCATGAATGCCAAGCTTGTGTTCAAGCGACACACAGGTCACATCATTGCGCGCACCGATTTCACCGCTGTCCGACACCAGGTGTTTCGGAACGATAAAGAGCGAGATACCTTTAACACCAGCAGGGGCATTGGGTGTACGGGCCAGCAAAAGATGCACGATATTTTCCGTCATCTCGTGATCGCCATAGGTGATGAAGATCTTCTGACCGGAAATTTTATAGGTGCCATCATCCTGCGGCACCGCAGTGCTGCGAACCTTCGAAAGGTCAGAACCGGCCTGCGGCTCGGTCAGGTTCATGGTGCCGGTCCATTCGCCTGATATCATCCGCGAAAGATACAATTCACGTTGCTGATCCGAACCATGGGCAATCAGGGCCTCAATCGCACCGGATGTCAGCATCGGGCAAAGCGCAAAGGCCATGTTCGCCGCCTGCCACATCTCGGCAACGGCAGCCCCGAGTAACATCGGAAGCCCCATGCCGCCTTCGCTTTCAGGTGCCGAAATACCCTGCCAGCCGCCTTCGCAGAATTGTGCATAGGCTTCCGTCCAGCCGGTTGGTGTGCGGACAGTCCCATCTGGCTGAAGTTTTGCCCCTTCCTGATCGCCAATCCGGTTAAGAGGTGCGATGACAGAGCCCGCAAATTTGCCGGCTTCTTTAAGGATGGCGTCAACCAGATCCGGGGTGGTTTCCGCATAGGCCGGCAGCATCGATACCGTATCCAGACCAATCACGTCATGGATCAGAAAACGGATATCTGAAATGGGGGGCGTAAAGTCGCTCATGAAAAAAGACGTCTCCCTGAAATGTGAGCCGCCCGCTCGGAATAGTCAGCTTTGTGCCGACCTTGTTTTGTTGGCCGTAGCATAACGATCCAGCGCGCCAAGATCGAGTCTGTTTCGCGTGATCGTGCGAAAGACGACATTCAACATTGGTTGAAGTCGCGCAATTCAGCACGAACACTGGCGAAATGACACAAGACTACCGATATGTTGCGAGGGGGTGCGTGTAAGCGCCCAAACAGGTAAAAGTTGCGTGATCTGGCGCCGATTGCATGCCAAGGGGTCGCCAAGCGAAAAAAGGCAGGCTAGACTTGCGGGAATTGAAGGTCGAATGATGCCCGATATACATTCGGTCGAAAAAATTGAGGGACAGGAGCAAGCTGTTGCTGCGTAAGGGAATATTGCCAATTTTGTTTGCGGTGCTGATTTCGTTCGCCGGAACAAGACTGGTGGCCTGTGCCGGTCCGGCATGGCCAAGCGATGAAGAACGCAGGTTTCTCGATGCCTACCGCACCAGCGTGACCGCCGGTGCGAGCGAGGAACAGTTTGCCCATGCCGACAAGCTTTATGCCGAAGCGCTAGAGGTGCTGTCGGAAACCTATGTCGAGAAAATCGATCGCATGGCGTTCATCGATAACAGCATTGCCATGCTGGGCGATCTTGAAACCGATGACACATCGCCGGTCGGTGTGGTCGGTGCGGTGCTGGATGACAGCCTGCATGACCTTGATCCACACAGCGCCTACATGACGGATGACATGTTCCGCCGCCTGCAGGAAAGTACCGAAGGCAGTTTTGCCGGTGTTGGTATCGTCATTGCGCTTGATGATGAAAAACGTATCCGGATTGTCTCCCCGATTGACGATACACCAGCCGCGCGTGCGGGCCTGCGCCCGGATGACAGAATTACCCATATCGATGGCTATCAAATGGTTGGGGAGCCGATTTCCGAAGCAGTACGCCGCATGCGTGGCCGCGTCGGTGATCCGGTGACGCTCACCATCAAGCGTGTCGAAGACAGCTTTGACGTCACAGTCAAACGCGCCCGGATCGAAGTTCCATCGGTAACTGCAAGCATCATTGATCAGGATATTGGTTATATCCGCGTGTCGCGTTTTGATGCCACGACCCTTGATCAGACGCAGGAATATCTGCGCGAACTCGAAGACAGGATCGCATCCCCGAGGGGCATCATTGTTGATCTGCGTCGTAATCCGGGCGGGCTTCTGGATAGTGCAGCCGATATTGCCGACCAGTTCCTGCGTGATGGTCTGATTGTTGCCACCGAAGGCCGTGGGGAGCGCAAATTGCGCAGCTACGAGGCCGACCGGTCCGACTTCTTTGATCAGGTACCCATGGCGATCCTGCTCGATCGCGGGTCGGCTTCCGGTGCGGAGCTGATGGCGGCTGCCCTTCGTGAAAACGGGCGCGGCATCATCATAGGCGAGCGTTCCTTTGGCAAGGGCTCGATGCAGCGCATCATGCCGCTGACCTCTGGCGGTGGGCTTAAAATCACCACTGGCTATTACACCACGCCGGAAAACCACATTGTGCAAGGCCATGGCGTGATTCCCGACATCGAAGTTACCTTGGCCGATGCCGAAGAGTTCGAGCGCGAGATTGATCTTGAACACGCACTGCCGTCGCGCCGTCGTGATCCGCGCCAGTCCCTGGCAACGCTTGAAGCGACCAGCTGCGAGCAGGATATCGAGATCGAACGTCTTGGCAAATCGAGCCGCGAGAACCTTGAGGAAAACCTCGCAGAGGGTGAAGAACCCATCCGCGATTCCGTCCTTGAATGTGCGGTAGGCTATTTCGATAACGGCCCGCTGGCCAATTACCGCAATCAGGTTGAGCCGCTTCTGCGTGCCGGTTTGTAATCGCCTAAAACGATATCAATGCAAAAAGCGCGGCCCGCAAAGGCCGCGCTTTTTGTTTGTCTTGATGTTTGGATCGCCGGTGCTTTAACCGCGTGACAGCAGATCAATCAGGCTGGAGGTGTCCCAGCGATTGCCGCCGCGTTCCTGCACCTGGGCATAGAACTGATCAACAAGCGCTGTGACCGGCAGGCGGGCACCATTGCGCTTGGATTCTTCAAGGCAGATGCCCAGATCCTTGCGCATCCAGTCAACCGCAAAGCCGAAGTCGAACTTGTTTTCAACCATGGTACTGCCACGGTTCTCCATCTGCCAGCTGCCAGCCGCACCCTTGGAAATCACATCCAGAACCTTTTCCATATCAAGGCCGGCCTTCACGCCGAAATTAACCCCTTCGGAAAGGCCCTGGACCAGACCGGCGATGCAGATCTGGTTGACCATTTTGGTCAGCTGGCCCGAACCGCTGTCACCCATCAGTTTGCAGGATTTGGCAAAGGCATCAATGACCGGGGCAGCGCGATCAAACGCATCCTGATCACCGCCACACATGACGGTCAAAACACCGTTTTCTGCACCGGCCTGACCACCGGAAACCGGGGCGTCGATAAATGAAATGCCCATATCCTTGGCCGCCGCGTAAAGTTCGCGCGCGACATCGGCCGATGCGGTGGTGTTGTCAATCAAGACAGAACCCTTGTCCATGCCGGCAAACATGCCCGCATCGCCCAGCATCACGCTGCGCAGGTCGTCATCATTGCCAACACAGGAAAAGACGAATTCCGCACCCTTTGCCGCCTCGGCCGGGGTGAGGGCGGACGATCCGCCATATTCGGAAACCCACTTTTCCGCCTTTGCTGCGGTACGGTTATAGACGGTAACGTCGTGACCTGCTTTCTGCAAGTGACCGGCCATCGGATATCCCATGACACCCAGACCGATAAATGCACATTTTGCCATTGTTTGCCTCCCGAAGATTTACATGCATCCAGTAAAGGTTGCAGTGAGGGCAATGTCAATGAACGCAAATGTTACCGCGACAATGTTTTCACGATCTGGAAGACCAGAGCCCGAGCAGGTTGCTCAATCCTCATCAAGTTCCTCGGCGACGCTGTGAATGATCCGGCGGTCATAAACAAGGATCTCGGGGCGCTTGCCGGGATAATCAAACTGCGCGAGGTAGAAGCGAATGGCGTTGATACGCGCGCGTTTCTTGTCATCGGACTTCACGATCACCCACGGGCTGTCGGTGGTTGATGTGTGGAAGAACATGTCGCGTTTGGCCTCGGTATAGGAATCCCAAAGGTTTTGGGAGGCCAGATCAACCGGGCTTAGCTTCCATTGTTTCAGCGGATCGGTTTGGCGCTGCTTGAAGCGCCGTGCCTGTTCCTTTTTGCTGACCGAGAAATAGAATTTCGTCATGTGAATGCCGGACCGGATCAGCATGCGTTCAAGTTCCGGCACGGACTGCAAAAACTCGCTGACATCAAACATGCTGCAGAAACCCATGACCCGTTCGACCATCGCCCGGTTATACCAGGACCGATCAAACAGGGTGATTTCACCGCCACTTGGCAGATGTTCGATATAGCGCTGGAAATACCATTGCGTCAGTTCGCGGTCGTTTGGCTTGCCAAGGGCGACAATGCGCGCGCCACGCGGGTTAAGGTGCTCGGTAAACCGCTTGATGGTGCCACCTTTGCCTGCGGCATCGCGCCCTTCGAAAATGATCAGGGATTTCAGGTTTTCCGCCTTGATCCAGTTTTGCAGTTTCAGGAGCTCGATGTGAAGCGGGGCAATCAGTTCCAGATACTGCTTGCCATGCATCTTCTTTGCCCGCGCTTTCGGGTTCAGGTCGATGTCTGGCGGCAGCTGATCGTTCGGAATATTGCTAAGGTTCTGGCTGGTGGTCTTATTCGAGCTTGAGGGGAAATCGTCAAGCCGATCCATGGTCATGTTCTCGGAGTCCAGCAAGAACCTGTCTTTCGCTTCGCTATCGAGTGTCGATAGGGTTTCAGTCCGGTTGGCCGCGGATCGGCTTTTGGCTGTGCGTCGCGTCGCATCTCCCAAGGCATCGTCTTTGTCATCCTTGGCTGGTTTGTCGGATTTTTTTGCCGCTTTCTTTTCCGCAGTCATGCGCCGGTTCCCGTCGGTTGTGGCCAGATACAGTTCCAACTTTGAGCGATTATTGACCTCGCTGCAATGCAATGGATCAAATAATGGTTTTATAAAATCGATCCCGGTCGACAAATGAAAATGCCCGCTCGATGTGGGGGCATCGAACGGGCAGCGGGCAGGTTGTGCGGTGGCACGAAGGGGGGATCAATCCCGGCAATTTTCCGTGGGGGCGGTGTGGCGCCGGATTGATCCCGTGCGGGGTTAGCGCAGTTTGAAAGACTGCCGGTATTCTTCTTCGGCCTGGGCGCGGGTGATGCCGATGTCCGAAAGTTGATGATCAGACATTTTCAGCAACATCCGGCGTTCTTCACGAACGGCAAGAAAGCGTGAAAACTGGTTGCTCAGGTCATTCAGGCGACCAACAAGATTGATGAAGGACGTACTGATCGATGCTTTTGGTTGGCGCTCCACGGCAGACGGAGCAGGGCTAAGGGAATAAGCCATCATTCTCTCCATGAGTTAATACTGCTAATGCAATGTTTGCTGTTGAAGGCATAGTGCGCCTATATTGCGCAGGGAACAAACGAGTATTTCTGATCACATGGATTAGAAATGCTAATCCATGTGATTGGAGCAATATTCATGCGGCTTCCGCCTTTGCAGTCCGTGCGTGCCTTTGATGCCGCTGCCCGCTATCTGAGCTTTACCAAGGCTGCCGAAGAACTGTTTGTGACCCAGGGCGCGATCAGCCAGCAGGTCCGCCAGCTTGAGGAATATCTGGGTTTCAAGCTGTTCCATCGGTTGCCCCGTCAGATCCACCTGACCGAAGAAGGCGCGCAATTGGCCCAAGCAACCACGGCCGGGTTTTCACGCATCGCTGATGAAATCGAACGCCTGATGCTGGTGGAGGAAACCGGTGTGGTAACGGTCAGCGTCCTGCAAAGCTTTGCCGTGAAGTGGCTGGTGCCGCGCCTTGGACATTTTCGCGATGCCTATCCTGATATCGATGTGCGCATTCATGCCGATGACCGGCTTGTTGATCTGCGGACCGAGGGCATCGATCTGGCTGTACGGTTTGGCAGTGGTAACTATCCCGGGCTTGTCTGCGAGATGCTGATGCGTGACGAGTCTTTCCCGGTTTGCAGTCCGGCGTACCTTGCGGCCCATCCGGTGTCAAAAGACCCGGCTGACGTCGCCGGGCATCAGTTGCTGCATGACGCGACCACCTTTATTGATCACCCGCATGCGGCTGATTGGGAATTCTGGCTTAAGGGCGTTGGTGCTGAAGGTGTCGATGTCAGTCGCGGTCTGCGGTTTAATTCCGGCGATATGGTCATTCAGGCAGCCCTGATGGGGCAGGGGATTGCCATGGCACGCACAAGCTTGGCTGCACTTGATCTGGCGGCAGGCAACCTGGTGCGGCCGTTCCCGCAAAGCGTTGCATCAAGCGGGGCCTATTATCTGGTGTATCCCGAAGAACACCTTAGGCGCCCACGCGTGAAGGCGTTTGTCGACTGGCTTAAAAATGAAGTCTCCGAGATGCTGCGCGAGATTGACCCGGACGAGGAAAATACACTGGCGTAAGGTGCGCCTCAGATCAGGCCAAGGTCACGCAATTCATCGGCCATGTCATCGGGCAGGGCATCTGCACCGCCGCCCTGTTTTTCATCGGGTGGGCATTTGTCATCTGGGAAATAGCGCCATCCCTGAAACGCGCGATGCGGATAGGGGCGGGTGGCAATCAGTTCTTCGTCCAGTACGATGCGGCAATACTTCGTGCCTTCTTCATTGACGAATTCCTCAAGATCGATGACCCGCTGGCGGCACCGCACCGCCCCCTTGATCACCCAGTATATGGATCCGCCATCAAGAATCTCTTCCTTGCGCTTGGGCGTCATGCGTGTGGTGTGGAAAATCCGTCCGTGCATGGCCTGAAAATAGGTCTGCCATTCCTTCAGGCTTTCGGGGCTATCGGTGCCGACACTCAGTTTGATGATGTTCAAGGGCATAACAGGAAGGTTTCTTGTGCGATGGTGTTCAATGACTGATGAGGTAAAACCCGTACGCCAAGCGGTCAATAGTGGATTATTAAAACACAAAATAAAGTGTAATTTATCATATTTCACAAAAAAACTTGACCAATAAGGGCTAGTCAGCCAAATTCTGGTGCAGAAAAGGTCCATAACAGGACCAAACCCGAGAGATTTACAGGCTGAGAGAACCGAATGTCCCTGCAAGTTGTCACGGCAAACCGTCTGGATGACGGGTTGGTGGTGTTCCTGACCAGCGATGGTAGTTGGAGCGAAAACATCAACGATGCCCGCACCGCCGAAGGCAAGGAAGCCGCAGATGCGCTTCTGGCCGAGGCCAGTGCACCCGAACTCGATATCGTCATCGTCGGTCCGTACCTGATTGATGTCGAACAGCAGGGCTCGGATCTTATGCCGACAAAATACCGCGAAGTTCTGCGCACCAAAGGCCCAAGCGTCCGCGAAGACCTTGGCTATCAGGCGGTATAAGGAGAGCCCCGATGTATCGTTATGACGATTTTGACCGCCAGCTTGTTCATGAACGCACCGAACAGTTCCGCGAACAGGTAAAACGCCGCCTTGCCGGTGACATTACCGAGGAACAGTTCCGTCCGCTGCGTCTGATGAACGGTGTCTATCTGCAGCTTCATGCCTATATGCTGCGCGTTGCTGTTCCCTACGGCACGCTGCGCGCTGACCAGCTCCGTCAGCTTGGCATGATTGCGCGGGTCTATGACAAGGGCTATGGCCACTTCACCACGCGCCAGAACATCCAGTATAACTGGCCGAAGCTTGATGAGATTCCTGATGCGTTGCTTGACCTTGCCAAGGTTGAAATGCACGCCATTCAGACATCAGGCAACTGCATTCGTAACACCACGACCGACCAGTATGCCGGTGCCGCAGCCGATGAGATCGAGGATCCGCGTCCTTATTGCGAACTGATCCGTCAGTGGTCGACCTTCCACCCGGAATTCACCTATCTTCCGCGTAAGTTCAAGATCGCTGTTACCGGATCGCCCAATGACCGTGCGGCGGTGAAGGTCCATGATATTGGCCTGCGCATGCATCAGAACGATGCGGGCGAAACCGGTTTTGAAGTCATTGTCGGTGGTGGTCTTGGCCGGACACCGTTTGTTGGCAAGACCATTCGCGACTTCATCGGCAAGAACGATCTGTTCTCGTATCTCGAAGCGATCCTGCGCGTTTATAACCGCTTTGGCCGTCGTGATAACAAGTACAAGGCGCGTATCAAGATCCTCGTCCACGAGGAAGGCATTGATAAAATCCGCGAACTTGTTGAAGAGGAATGGTCCCAGATCAAGGACGGGTCGCTGCGCGTTGATGATGCGGAAATCGCTCATTACATCGAACAATTCGCCCCGCCGGCGTTTGAAACCCTTGCCGATGACGACGCCGATTTCGAACGTCACAAGTCCGAAAACCGTCGTTTCGCCAACTGGGTGCGTTCGAACGTTATCGAACACAAACAGCCGGGCTATGCGATTGCCAACGTGTCGCTGAAACCGATTGGCGGCATTCCGGGTGATGCGACCGATACCCAGATGGAACTGGTTGCCGATCTTTCGGAAAAATACAGCTTTGGCGATGTGCGTGTGACCCACGAACAGAACCTTGTTCTGCCGCACGTCAAAAAGGCTGATCTGTTCGCGCTCTGGACCGCCCTTGATGCCGATAACCTCGGCACGGCCAACCTTGGCTATGTCACCGACATCATTTCCTGCCCGGGTCTTGATTACTGCGCGCTGGCGACGGCGCGTTCGATCCCGCTGTCTCAGCGTATTTCCGAACGGTTCAGCGACCTTGATCGTCAGCATGATATCGGCGAGCTCAAGATCAAGATTTCCGGCTGCATCAATGCCTGCGGGCATCACCATGTCGGTCATATCGGCATTCTTGGCCTCGATAAACGCGGCAAGGAATTCTATCAAATCACCCTTGGTGGTGACGCCAGCCAGGATGCCTCGATCGGCAAGATCGCCGGTGCCGGTTTCTCCGAGGCCGAGGTGGTCGATGCCATTGAAAGCCTGGTGACGAAATACATTGATATCCGCGACGGCGGTGAACGCTTCATCGACACCTATCGTCGTGTCGGCATGGATCCGTTCAAGGAGGTTCTTTATGGCGATCGTTAAGAATGACAGCCTGATCGAACAGGAATGGATCACGGTTGACGCCGAAGGCGACCTGCCGTCGAGCGATGAAAACCTGATTGTACCGCTCGAACGTTTCAAGGAAGAGCGCGACAGCCTTCTGGGTCGCAATGGTGGGCTTGGTGTTCAGTTGAACCCGGGCGACGCACCGGAAGATCTGGCGGATGATCTGGATCGCCTGTCGATCATCACGGTCAATTTCCCGGCCTATACCGATGGCCGCGGATATTCCTATGGCCGGGTGCTGCGCGAACGCATGGGCTTCACCGGCGAGCTTCGCGCGGTTGGCGACGTTCTGCGTGATCAGATCCTTTATATGCATCGCTGCGGATTTGATTCTTATGACCTTAAGGTCGAAGGCGAAGTGGCGCTGAACAAGGTGCGTGCCGCACTTAAGGAAATGTCGGTTTATTATCAACCGACTGGCGATGGCCGAGTCACCGCGCAATCATTGCGCGAACGTCGTCGCGCGGCGCTAGGTCAGAAAGCATCTTGATCAACTGACCTTACCCTCTGCATTTCGATTGAATATTTTTGGTCCATCTTTCGGGCACCCAAACGGGTGCCCGTTATTTTTGCTGCTTCGACGAGCCTAACTTCTGACAAATTATTCTTGTAAAAGGAAAAAGGACGCCTCGTGTAAAATCTTTACGTGGATACGGGGGGCAATTAATGGATGTTTGCTCCGGTGCGCACAACAACTTATAAGTTGTTGTGGTTGGTACGAGTTTGCGATCGTGGGCCTTGCTATTGAGTCTTTGAAACAACCTTTTCTTTTGTCCACGTGCGCGGTCGCTTTAGTGAATAGTTCGGCTATGATGGCGACGGCTGACTTCTCTATTAAGAGGGGTGCCCGTAGTCAGCGATTTTTTCTGTGTTGGCGATTGGACATGCGATGGATGGATGCATGATCAAGCGGGATTTCACCCGTTATGACCATACCTATCATGATAAAGTTCGGAGATATAAGGATCGCCTTGGTGTCATAGCTGGCACATTGAGCCGATTTAGCGAATATAGTCGTACGATGTTGGCTTCCCAGCAGCTCTACATCTATGCCAAGTGGCTTTCACGCTACACGGCGTATTGGCCGCGCCTTGATAGTCTGGTTGCCCGTCTTGAAAACAGCTTTGACGAAACTGATCAAAGCTATGTTGCGCGCCAATCATCGGTCGATGGATCTTGGGGTTGGCAATATACCGAGTTTCATCACAAGTTTGATGCGACTATTGTGCGTCTGCATGAACTGGCGACTGAAAAACGCGCACCGCGCCATCCGCTCCATTTTCTGGAGCCGGTATCAACCATCCCGAAAATGCGCGCCTATCTCGAAGATCTTCTGGTGTCGGATATTGCCGCAACCGGGCGCAACAAACGTGATGAACTGGGATCGGTCTTGTGCTGTCTGGCGCAGCTTTGCTTCAAGCCGCGCCTGCGCAATTTTGCCCGCGAACATGTGCGCGGGATCGCGCTTGATGATGCTTATATCAAGGCCTTTACCGATTTCCTCGACGATATTCAGAACCCGGAAACCGGTTACTGGGGCCCATGGTATTGTTCGGAGGGTAAAACCCATCGCTATGATGACCTGAGTTTTACGTTCCACATTGTGTCCTATCGGAAGGGGGATGTTCGCCATTGGCCAAGCCTGATCCGAACAACCCTTGAACGGCGTGGTGAGGAATATCCGGTCGGCTGGCGGAGCCGTGGTAACTTTAACAACCACAACAACTATGATGTCGCGAAAATATTCCGTCATGGCTGGTCGCATATGACACCAGCTCAACAGGATTTCGCATCAACGCAGCTTGACGGGATGCTGGACTGGTGCCTGACGCATTCGATGCGCAAGGACGGCAGTTTTGTCTTTGATGAACAATTCTACAATTCGCTTGAGTCTTGCCACTATTTCGGCGTTTCGTTTCTTGATGAGGTCGGGTATTTCCGTCCGCGCAAACGCTTCTGGACGGACCGGAAGTTTCCCGAGGCTGGCCGTGTGCAGCATCATGTTATTGCCCGGCTAAATGAGTTCTGCCCGCAAAATCCAAGCGTCATCGCGGCGAAATGGAAGGCTGGAACGGATCTGAGCCTTGCGGCGAAACAACAAATATCGGCGGCAGAAACAGAACGTCTTTCAAGACGGCAGCGGCACAAGTTCCTTATCAGTGCCGACACATCTGCAAGCTCTTTCAAAAACGATTGATGCCTCACTTTTTCAACCGTGACGGATCAAACATAAAATGGCGTTGCAGCAGCAGTATTTTATCGGTGGTTCGGTTCTGCACCATATCCTGAGCATGGCGTCAACAAGTATGCTTGCGCTTGTCGCGATGGTGGCTGTCGATGCGCTCGATCTGTTCTTTCTGAGCCTTCTGGGTGATGTCGATATTGTTGCCGCACTTGGCTTCGCGTGGCCGTTGATATTTTTCACGCTGGCGATATCGCTTGGGGTGTCGACGTCGATGACCGCACTTGTGTCACGGGCCGAAGGGATCGGTGACCGTTACCGCGCGCGTATGATGGCAACGCATATTCTGCTTTTTGGTGTCGTTCTTTCGGTTCTGATGACAGGGGCGATTTGGTGGGGCGCACCAACGATGCTTGTCTGGCTTGGCGCATCCGGACGCGTCCATGAACTTGGTACAAGTTATCTGCAGATCGTCATGCTTTGTCTGCCCATTCTGGTGCTTAGCATGTCCTCCGGTGCGCTTTTACGGGTGATCGGGGCCAAACAACGATCGATGTGGGCAAAGATCGCAGGGGCGATCACCAACGGTGTGCTTGATCCCATCTTCATCTTTGGTTTTGGCTGGGGGGTGGAAGGTGCCGCCTGGGCCACCGTGATATCGCGCATCGTGATCATGGTGATCGCGTTTTATGGCGTGCGCAATGTGCACAATATGCTGGGCCGTTTTAACGGTGCTTTATTCGTGCACGATGTTCGCGAAATTGCCAAGGTCACCGTGCCGGTGGGGTTGGCTAAAACCGGCCCGCCAATTGCCAGCGGTTTTATCATGGCATCGATGGCAAAGTTTGGGTCAGATGCCGTCGCGGCAATGGCGATCATAGAACGCATCGCGCCATTTGCCTTTGTCGGTTACATGGCCTTGCCCCAGGCTATCGGGCCGATCTTCGGACAGAATTTTTCCGCCAAACGCACGGATCGTGTTCGCGCCATCTGGCATTCGGTCTGGGGGCTGATTGTTGTCTATGGTCTGGCGGTATCGGCACTCTTGTTTGTGCTGTCTGACCAATTGGCGGAACTGTTTCGCACCACACCGGAAACCGGAAACCTGCTGGGGCTGTTCTGTAGGGCGATTGCGCCGCTTTACATGTTTTTGGGCCTGCAGTTTTCATCCCATACCTTCTTTAACGTTACCGGGCGGCCTAACCTTGCGATGCTTGCCGATCTTGCCAAGGAGTTTCTTGGCGTGATTCCGCTCGTCTGGTTGGGTAGCATCTATTTCGGGGCCGTGGGAGTTTTGTGGGGGCAGGTCGCAGCTATTGTGTTGTTTGGTGCCTTAACTGGCATAGTCAGCTACAGGCTGGCGTGCCACAAACCGCAGTCAGATCAATCGTTGCAATCGGGGCCGCATAAGTCCTTGGCTGGACGTGGGAATGCTGGGTGATTTGGTCGTAGAAAGATCAGCTTTGTTTCTGATTGCGGGCATCAAGCGTCATCAAAAGGCACGGGCCCTTGGCGGTGTCATATTCCCGCCCGGCCACAAAGCCAATCGCCTCATAGCAGCGAATGGCGCGTTCGTTTTCGGGATCGGGATCAATCCCAATCATAGGGGCGCCACGTTCGAACAACTGCGCAGTCAGCATTTTCAAAAACATCTGCCCATGCCCGCACCCCATCATGTCGGGCACGCCGATAAAGGCATCAAGACAGCGGGTGTTTTGGGGCAGGGGATCAAAATGCGCCTGTGGCCATTGATGGGCGTCGTAATGCTGGACAAAGGCAAAGGGCCGATTGCGGTATGACACAATCAGTGTCGCCATCTCGGCCAGTTCGACATCTTCGGAAATCAGTTCAATCTGCTCGCCGGGTTCGCCCCACCAGCGGACAACTTCCGGCACATGCAGCCAGCGGCCAATCATCGGCAGATCATTTGGGGTGGCCCGTCGGAAGCTGTATTTTGACGGGCCCATCCACTCGTTCCCTGCTGGTTATCTCTGTGCTGCCAAGGCCAGATTGACCTTCGATGCGCTTGATTTTCCTATCTGATCACAAATCCAGCTTCCTGTCTCGGCAAGCTTTTCAAGATTGATACCGGTCTCAATCCCAAGCCCGTTCAGCATATAGACAACATCCTCGGTTGCGACATTGCCACTGGCCCCCTTGGCATAGGGGCAGCCGCCCAGACCAGCGACGGAACTGTCGATGGTGGCAACACCCATTTGCAGCACGGCCAGCAGGTTGGCGAGCGCCTGACCATAGGTGTCATGGAAGTGCGCGGCGAGCTTTTCGATGGGGACATGTTTGGCAACGGCGTCGATCATCACCTGTGCCTTGGTCGGTGTGCCGGTGCCGATGGTGTCGCCCAGACTGATTTCATAGCAGCCCATGTCATAAAGTGCCTTTGCGACCTCTGCGACTTTTTCAGGCGCGATATCACCTTCATAGGGGCAACCCAAAACGCAAGAGACATAACCCCGCACGGCAAGGCCTGCTTTGCGTGCGGCATCTGCCACCGGGCGGAAGCGATCAAGGCTCTCAGAGATCGAACAGTTGATATTCTTTTGCGAGAAGCTTTCGGACGCGGCCCCAAAAACAGCAACCTCCGTTGCGCCTGCGGCAATCGCAGCCTCAAGGCCCTTCATGTTCGGCGCCAGCACGGGATAGGTCACACCTGCTTTGCGGGTGATTTGCGCCATGACATCGGTCGCGTCGGCCATTTGCGGTACCCATTTCGGACTGACAAAGGCGGTGGCTTCGATCACGGATAATCCGGCGTCATTCAGGCGGTGGATCAGCTCGACCTTGGTCGCGGTCGGAACCATCACCTTTTCGTTCTGAAGCCCGTCACGCGGGCCGACTTCAACGATTTTGACGCGGCTTGGCAGATCGGAAATCAGGGCCATTATTCGGCCTCCTCAATCGCGATCAGCTCCGCGCCATCATCGACCTGATCGCCGACGCCAAAGAACACTTCCTTGACCGTGCCCGATACAGGGGCGGAAATGGTGTGTTCCATTTTCATCGCTTCCATCACGACAAGCTTGTCACCAGCCGTGACCGCCTGGCCGGCCTCGGCCATCACGGCAATGATCTTGCCCGGCATCGGGGCTGTCAGGCCGCCACCAGTGCCCTCTGCCCCGCCAGCAGCTGCCAGCGGATCAAAGATGTCCAGACGGTCCGAGCGACCATCGCGGAATATCATCAGACGATTACCATCGCGCAGGACGGTGGCACGTTTGCGAACGTTATCAAGACTTGCAACGATGGCGCCGTTTTCATCGCGTTCGGCGCGGGCGATGATAGCGCTACCATCGGGCATGTCGATGACATAGCCCTGATCGCGGTAATGCACCTTCACCAGCATGTCCGACCCATCATGACGCAGGATCAGGTCGTGATGGTTGTCGTCATTAAGCCTGAATCCCGCCGTGCTGTGCCAGGGGGAATAGGGATCGCTGCTTTGGGCTGCGTGGGCGGCGGCCTCCACATCGCGGGTCAGCAGGATATCGAGGGCTGCAAACGCCAGTGCCTCGTTATCGGGGGTGCTGGGTGCGGGGATCAGGTCATCCTGATAGTTCGGGATGAAGCCGGTTTCGACCTCGCCACGTTCAAAGGCGGGATGGCGGGCGATATTGCCAAGGAAGCCGGTATTGGTCGTGACACCGACGATCTGTACGTCATTAAGGGCTGTTGCCATACGGCGCAGTGCTGCCTTGCGATCCACATCCCACGTGATCAGCTTGGCGATCATCGGGTCATAATGGATCGATACTTCGCCGCCTTCATAAACGCCGGTATCGACCCGCACATGATCGGTTTCACGCGGCATGCGCATATGAACAAGCTTGCCGGTTGCCGGCAGGAAGTCATTTTGCGGATCTTCGGCATAGATGCGCACTTCAAAGGCGTGCCCGTTGATCGACAGGTCTTCCTGCGCCTTTGGCAGTTTTTCGCCATCGGCCACACGCAGCTGCCATTCCACCAGATCTTCGCCAGTGATCTTTTCGGTCACCGGATGTTCGACCTGAAGACGGGTATTCATTTCCATG
Organism: Thalassospira sp. HJ; assembly: GCF_000948415.1. Lineage (GTDB taxonomy): Bacteria > Pseudomonadota > Alphaproteobacteria > Rhodospirillales > Thalassospiraceae > Thalassospira. The sequence goes on from NZ_JYII01000007.1 coordinate 142,346, forward strand.
AAATAGAACGCACCCGATGCATCAAGCAGGAATTCAACCGTGCCGGCCCCCTGATAGCCAATCGCCTTGGCGGCATCGACGGCGGCCTTGCCCATCTGGGCGCGGAGTTCTTCGCTCATGCCCGGGGCAGGGGCTTCTTCAATCACCTTTTGGTGGCGGCGCTGCAAGGAGCAATCGCGCTCAAACAGGTAAACGGCGTTGCCATGACTGTCAGCAAAGACCTGAATTTCGACATGGCGCGGTTTGACGATCAGTTTTTCAATCAGGCAATGATCATCGCCAAAGCTGCTCGCAGCTTCGCGTTTGCAGCTGATCAGCGCATCCTTGAAATCGGCGGCGGTTTCAACCGCACGCATGCCTTTGCCGCCGCCGCCAGCCGACGCCTTGATCAGAACCGGATAGCCGATCTTGTCGGCCTCTGCGGCCAAAAGGTCAGGGTCCTGGTCCTCGCCATGATAGCCCGGGACCAGCGGCACACCGGCCTTGCCCATGATTTTCTTGGCTTCGGATTTTGATCCCATCGCGCGGATGGCACTTGCCGGCGGGCCGACAAAAACACATCCGGCCTTTTCCAGCGCATCGGCAAAACCGGCATTCTCCGACAGGAAGCCATAACCAGGATGAACAGCATCGGCACCCGATTGCGCGATGACCTCAAGCAAGCGGTCGGTACGCAGATAGCTGTCTTTGGGCGCGGGCGCGCCAATATGATAGGCCTCGTCGGCATGTTTGACATGCAGGGCATTGGCGTCGGCATCGGAATAAACGGCAACCGTGGCAATTCCCATGCGGCGGGCGGTCTTGATCACACGGCAGGCGATCTCACCGCGGTTGGCGATCAGAAGTTTGCGCGGCATGTTATTTCTTGCTCCAGTTCGCGGGACGTTTTTCCAGAAAGGCACCGACACCTTCGCGGCCCTCGTCGCTTGCCCGTTGATCGGCAATACGTTGTGCGGTGTCGTCAATCACGGCATCCGAAATCGGCTTGTTGGCAACCGCGTAGATCAGGTTCTTGGCGGCATGCATGGCATCCGGACCATTGGCCAGCAGAAGCTTCGCCATATCCTGTCCGCGTGCTGCCAGTTCATCGGGTGTGGTTATTTCATGCACCAGCCCGATTTGCTGGGCAGTTTTGGCGTCAAAGCGCTCAGCGGTCAGGAAATAACGCCGTGCCTGATTAACCCCGATGGCCTCAACGACATAGGGTGAAATCACCGCCGGGATCAGGCCCAGCTTGACTTCCGATAAGCAGAAGTTGGCACGATCCGATGCAATCACGATGTCACAACATGCGGCCAGACCAACTCCGCCACCAAACGCCGCGCCATTGACCAGGGCAATGGTCGGCTTTAATGCGAAATTCAAAACCTTCATCAGTTTGGCAAGTGCGCGGGAATCGGCAAGGTTTTCGGCATGGCTATAGCCCGCCATGCGCTTCATCCAATTCAGGTCGGCACCAGCTGAAAAGCTTTTCCCCGCCCCGGTCAGGATGATCACGCGGACCGCACGATCGGCATCAAGTGCCTCGATCTTGGCGGTCAGGTCGGCAATCAGGACATCATCAAACGCGTTGTGAATTTCCGGGCGGTTGAGTGTGATGGTCGCAACGCCATTGTCCGCAATTTCACACAGTGCGGCATCAGAAATGTTATCGGTGTTTACATTGCTCATGGCGACCTCACATTCTAAACACGCCAAACCGGGTATCTTCGACCGGTTTGTTGAGTGCCGCCGACAGGCCAAGGCCCAGAACCATGCGGGTATCGGCCGGATCAATCACACCGTCATCCCAAAGGCGCGCGGACGCGTAGTATGGATGACCCTGTTCTTCGTACTGATCGCGGATCGGGCCCTTGAATTCTTCCTGTTCGGCTTCCGGCCAGCTTTCGCCGCGTTTTTCCATAGCATCGGCGCGGATTTGCGTCAGAACGTTGGCGGCCTGCTCACCCCCCATGACAGAGATGCGGGCATTTGGCCACATCCACAGGAAGCGCGGGCTATAGGCGCGGCCACACATGCCATAGTTCCCAGCGCCGAACGAACCACCAATCAGAACGGTGAATTTCGGGACATTGGCGGTGGCAACAGCGGTGACCAGTTTGGCGCCATCCTTGGCGATGCCGCCGCTTTCATATTTGCGGCCGATCATGAAACCGGTGATGTTTTGCAGGAACACCAGCGGAATGCCACGTTGGGCACATAGTTCGATGAAATGCGCACCCTTGAGCGCGCTTTCGGAAAACAGAATGCCGTTATTGGCAACGATGCCGACCGGATAGCCAAAGATGCGGGCAAATCCGGTGACAAGGGTTGTGCCGTATTGCGCCTTGAATTCATCAAACTCGGAGCCGTCAACGATGCGGGCAATGATTTCGCGAACGTCATAGGGCTTTTTGGTGTCGGTCGGTACCACGCCATAAATCTCGCGCGGGTCATAGGCGGGTGTGCGCGGTTCGGTCAAGGTCAGACCGGGGTTCTTGGTCCAGTTCAGGTTCTTGACCACGTCGCGTGCAATCGACAGCGCATGGCTGTCATCCTGCGCATAATGATCGGTGACACCGGACGTCTTGCAATGAACATCTGCCCCGCCAAGCTCCTCGGCCGAGACGACTTCACCGGTCGCGGCCTTCACCAGCGGCGGACCGCCGAGGAAAATCGTGCCCTGTTTGCGGACAATGATGCTTTCATCAGACATTGCGGGGACATAGGCACCACCCGCCGTGCAGGACCCCATGACAACCGCGATCTGCGGGATGCCCTTAGATGACATGGTTGCCTGGTTAAAGAAGATCCGTCCGAAATGATCACGGTCGGGGAAAACATCATCCTGGCGCGGCAGGTTGGCCCCACCGCTATCGACCAGATAGATGCAGGGCAGGTTGTTTTCCAGCGCGATTTCTTGTGCGCGCAAATGCTTCTTTACGGTCATCGGGTAGTAGGATCCACCCTTGACCGTCGCATCATTGGCGACAATCACGCATTCAACGCCCGATACCCGGCCGATGCCGGTAATGATGCCCGCTGCCGGGACGTCCTCGTCACCATACATGCCATGGGCGGCAAGCTGGGAGAGTTCGAGAAACGGTGAGCCAATATCAAGAAGCTGGCGAATGCGTTCACGTGGCAGGAGCTTCCCGCGACCGGTATGGCGATCGCGGGCGCGTTCGCCGCCGCCCAGTTTGACCGTCGCAATCTGATCACGAAGATCGGCGACCAGTTTTTCCATATGGTCGGCATTGTTGCGGAATTCTTCTGAACGGGCGTTCACCGCAGATTTCAGTACCGTCATCGTCCGTTTTCACCGTTTTTGTTGTGGGCAATCGGGCCCGCGTGCAGGGTGTTTATGGCTGTTGTTATGGGTGAAGTTTACGTAAACGTCAATATTAAATCGGTATTTTAGTACCGAAATTATATATATGCTGCAAATGCGCTGATTATGAAGCGTTTGATAGGCCCTTCGTTGGTCGAAAGAATGCAGGAATTTCAATGCAATGAAGGTTGCTTTTTGCTGCGGCGCACCTAGTCGGTTTTGTTTACAGGGGGCGCCTTCGCAGAATACACTCATGTTTGGAGACACATGGAGATGGTTCGTGCTCGAGTTTGGTTGGCGTAAAAAAGAAAAATCTTATACGGCTTTGATCTGGCTTATGTTTTTGTCGGTGCTTGCAGGCCCTTTCGCCACAGCGCCGGTGCAAGCGCAGGAAGCCGTAAGCAATATTCATTGGCTCAAGGCTGATGTTCCACCGATCGGCATTTCGAGTGGTCCGCTGGCTGGCAAGGGGGTGCATGGCGGTATCGTGAAAGCCCTTTTGGGGCATGAAGCCGGTCCGGGGATGGTTGAGGGGCATGCAAACATAGCCCGACTGTTCAGCTTGATAAAATCGGGCAACTATTGCGTGCCCGGACTAATCAAAACCTCCGAGCGCGAAGAGTTCGTCTATTTCACCGATCATCCGACTGCTGTGCTTGATACCAGTCATCTGGTTTATGCTGCCAGCAACAAGAAACTGCGCGATAAAATTGATGAAAATGTCTCGCTCAGGCAATTGCTTGGGGATGGTTTTGTTGTCGGGGTCGGGGCGGGCATATCTTATGGCGACGGGATTGATGAGATCATCCAGAGCTATGAGGGGGAGTCTGTCGTGATCCGCCATCCAACGCCGAATTTCATCGAGCCGATCCTGTCGATGATTGAAATGGAGCGGGTGGACTTTTCACTGGCACCGCCTTGGGCGATTACCTGGCTGCTTTTGAACGAGAAGCTCAAGCCTCGGGATGCAAAAATGCCAAAGGTCATCACCCATCCATTTCGCGAGGCATCGACAAAAACCAATTATCACGTGGCCTGCACCAAGAATGACTGGGGCAGACAGGCCGTCGCGCTGCTAGATGAAAAGTTGACCCGTGCGGATGTGCAGCAGGCGCTTGATCGCAATGCGAGAGTCTGGATGTCAGTCAAGAACGCGCAAGAGCATTTGCTGGATTAGAGTGGGGCTGGTTAGTCGGCAGGGTCGTCGATCAAGCTGCCGGCTGCCCCTTTGCGCAGTGAAATCCACTGGGCGAGCTGGTCAATGCGGTCATTTCCGAAGAAGGGTTCGTCTTCGTAAAAGAAGAAAGGCGAGCCGAATGCGCCCATGGCAATCGCATCTTCGGTAACGGCGCGGACATGGTCTTTCCATTTCTGGGATTCGACGGCAGCGCGCATTTCGCTGGCATTGATAGAATGGCGGGTCGCGGCGGCAAAGACATTTTCCGGGTTGGCCATATCAAGCCCGTCGCCGAAATAGCCGCGATAGATATCCATGGCAAACTTGCGTGCCAGCATTGGCGAACGCGATTCAAGCCAGTAATAGGCCCGGGTCGGTACCAGTGCGGCATATGGAAAGTTCGTCGGGATTTGGAACGGAACATTTTGCAACCGTGCGCAGCGTTCCATGTCATGTCGGAAATAGGGGCCACGGATCGGCTGATCGAGAAGCGGGCTTTGCCCGGTCTGCTTGAAGGCCGCGCCAATCATGAAGGGGCGCCAGACCACCGTAACGCCAAGACGCTTTTCGAACTCTTCCATCCGTTCGGCGGCAAGGTAGCCATAAGGTGACGAGAAATCGAAATAGAAGCTGACTTCAGACATGTTCCTGCACCCGTTTTCCGTTTTTGTTTGAACAACAACTTTGCCCTACAGATCTTCTGTCTGCTTTGGTGGGCGTGATCTTGATCTATTAAGTTGTTGCGAATCAACAAAAAAGTGAAATCACGGAATAACGATGCCCGGCCGGACTTTTACTTCTTCCATCACAACATATGTATGAGTCTGACCGACCCCCTGAACCGAAGACAGACGTTCGAGGAACTCGCGATAGGCGTACATGTCCTCAACCCTTAGCTTGGCAAGATAGTCGAAACCGCCCGCGACCATGTGGCATTCTTCGATCTCTGGCAGCTTTTTGATCGCGGCCGCAAAAACGTCAAAAACGTCAGGTGTGGTACGATCAAGGGTGATTTCAACGAAGACCACCAGCGACTGGTTAAGCTTTCGCGGATCGAGTGTCGCCATATAGCCGGTAATAAAGCCGTTTTGTTCAAGGCGGCGCACACGTTCAAGGCACGGGGTCGGGCTTAGATTGACCCGGCGCGACAGTTCAACATTGGACATGCGACCATCATTTTGCAGCTCGCGGAGGATCTGTTTGTCGATCTTGTCCAAGCTTTTGTGGTTCTTCTGCATTTTAAATATCCAGCCAGTGTTTGTGACTACAAGAATATAAAATCCGTGGATGATATATCGTAATTTAGCCAAAAATGGCAGCACATTTTTCGGATGAAATAATATTGTCTGTCGCCATAGAGGTGCAAAAGGCTCCGAAGCGCTTGGAAAAACGTGCGTTCTTCGGGGTCGGCAAAAGTCCAACATCAGGGAGAGGCTTTAAAACATGTTCCGTACCGACTTGCCCCAACCGAACAAAATCCGCCAGACGATCCGCGATTCCTATCGCGCTGATGAAGAGGCCGTCGTTGAACGCCTGATCGAAACCGCGCGTCTTTCCCCGGAACAGACCGCACGTGTTCAGGGCCGCGCCTATCAGCTGGTTGCCCGCGTGCGCAGTGCCGATAACGGCAAAAGCGGCATAGATGCCCTGCTGCACGAATACGAGCTTTCCAGCAAGGAAGGCGTCATCCTGATGTGCCTGGCCGAGGCATTGCTGCGTGTGCCCGATGCGGTCACCGCCGACAAACTTATTCAGGACAAGCTGTTTGATGCCGATTGGCAAAGCCATCTGGGCCATTCCGACAGCTTCTTTGTCAACGCATCGACCTGGGGGCTGATGCTGACCGGGCGGGTGATCAAGTTTGGCAAGGCCGAAAAGGCTGATCCCAGCCGTCTGATCAAACGCATGATCGGTCGTTCGGGCGAGCCGGTCATTCGCAAGGCGTTCAATCACGCGATGCGCATCATGGGCCGCCAGTTCGTGATGGGCCGCACCATTGACGAAGCATCCGAACGCGCCAAGGCGAATGAGGAAAAAGGCTATCGCTATTCCTATGACATGCTGGGCGAAGCCGCCCGCACAATGAAGGATGCAGATCGCTATTATAAGGCATACGAAACTGCCATTCACGATATTGGCCGCGTTGCCAATGGTCGCGGCCCGATCGACAGTCCGGGTATTTCGGTCAAGCTGTCGGCGATCCATCCGCGCTATGACTTTGCCAACTACGAACGGGTAATGAGTGAACTGACCCCGCGGCTTAAGGAACTGGCGCTGCTGGCGAAGAAATACGATATCGGCTTCACCGTCGATGCCGAGGAAGCCAACCGTCTTGACCTGTCGCTTGATGTTATCGGTACGGTCTTTGCCGATCCGGATCTTGATGGCTGGGAAGGTTATGGTTTGGCGGTTCAAGCCTATCAGAAGCGTGCCTATCACGTTCTGGAATGGCTGGCGGATCTTTCGACCAAGGTCGGGCGTAAGATGATGGTCCGCCTTGTGAAGGGCGCGTACTGGGATACCGAAGTCAAATTCAGTCAGGAAAACGGCTTTGACGGTTATCCGGTCTTTACCCGCAAGGCATCGACCGATGTGTCCTATTTGGCCTGTGCCAAATTGATGCTGTCGCGTCGCGATGCGTTCTATTGCCAGTTCGCAAGCCACAACGCGCATACCGTGGCGTCAATCCTTGAGATGGCGGGCAATGACCGCACCTTTGAATTCCAGCGCCTGCATGGCATGGGCGAAGCACTTTATGAGCAGATCGTCGATAAGAACGGTGAGAACGTACCGTGCCGTGTTTACGCACCGGTCGGTACCCATGAAGACCTTCTGGCCTATCTGGTGCGTCGTCTGCTTGAAAACGGGGCCAACACCAGCTTTGTGAACCGTATTCAGGACGAACAACTGCCGATCGAGGAAATGATCGCCGATCCGATCGAAAAGATGGCAGCCCTTCCGCGCAAAGGCCATCCGAAGATCCCGGCGCCGATTGACCTTTATGGTGCAACGCGTGTGAACTCGCGCGGGATTGACCTGACCGATACCGAAAAGCTTTTGCCGCTGAGTGCCAAGCTTGCCGAGATCAAGGACAAAACCTGGAACGCAGCGCCGCTGATTGATGGCAAGTTGGTATCGGGCACCCCGATTGATGTCATCAACCCGGCGAAACTGAATGAAAAGGTCGGTGACCTTGTTCAGGCGACCGAGGCCGATGTTGAGGCCGCCGTTGTCGCAGCCGTGAAGGGTTATGAAACCTGGAACAAGACACCGGCAAGCGACCGGGCAAAGGCGCTGCGCCGTCTGGGTGATCTGCTTGAAGAAAACATGGACGAGTTCATCGCCCTTTGTCAGCGCGAAGCAGGCAAGCTTTACCTTGATGGCGTTGCCGAGGTGCGTGAGGCCGTCGATTTCTGCCGCTATTATGCCAACCGGGCAGAGGAAACCTTCCGCGAAGGCAGCCCGCTTGAAGGTCGTGGCGTGATCGTTTGCATCAGCCCGTGGAACTTCCCGCTGGCGATCTTCCTTGGTCAGGTGACAGCAGCACTGGCAGCAGGAAATGCTGTCATTGCCAAGCCGGCAGAGCAGACTTCACTGGTTGCCGCCCGTGCGGCAGAACTGATCCTTGAATCCGGTGTGCCGGGATCGGCATTCCAGCTGGTGCCGGGGCCGGGCCGTGTGATCGGTAATCAGCTGATCAATGACCCGCGCATTGCCGGTGTGGCCTTTACCGGCTCGACCGAAACCGCACAGGTCATCAACCAGGCGCTGGCAAAGCGCCCGGGCGTGCCATTGCCGCTGATTGCGGAAACCGGTGGTCAGAACGCGATGATTGTGGATTCGACCGCACTCCCAGAACAGGTGGTGCAGGACGCGATCATTTCCGGCTTCCAGTCGGCGGGTCAGCGTTGTTCGGCCCTTCGTGTGCTGTTCGTGCAGGAAGACATTGCCGATAAGCTGTGCGACATGCTGGTCGGCGCGATGAAGGAACTGCGGGTTGGTGATCCGAAGTTCCTTGATATCGATGTCGGTCCGGTGATTGACGAGAAATCGCGCAAGGTGCTGGAAGCCCATGCCGAGCGCATGAGAAAGGAAGCCAAGCTTCTGCATGCCTGTGACACACTTCCTGAATGCCAAGGCGGCAATTTCTTTGCCCCGCATTGCTTCGAAATTCCGTCGATCGAGGTGCTGGAACGCGAAGTGTTCGGCCCGGTCGTGCATATGGTGCGCTACAAGGCGCGTGACCTGCCCAAGATTCTTGATCAGATCAATGCATCGGGTTACGGCCTGACGCTGGGGATCCATTCACGTATCGATACCACCGTGCGGGAGATTTCCCAGAAGCTGCGTGTTGGCAACTGTTACGTAAACCGTAACCAGATCGGTGCGGTGGTTGGTGTTCAGCCGTTCGGCGGGCAGGGTAAATCGGGTACCGGTCCAAAGGCCGGTGGTCCGCACTATGTCGAACGCTTTGCCAAGCCGATTGCGCATGCCCAGACCATTTCCAACGATACGGCCTCGGACGACCGCGCGCCGATCATCGTCAAGGACGTCATTGCGGCCAACGAATATGCCGCGATGTTGGCAGCTCAGGAAGAATGGCAGGCAACTGATGGCAACGCGCGCGTGACCATCCTTGAAAAGCTGTCGGCCAAAATGGATGCATCGGGGAATGATGCATTGATGGCGGGTGCGGATCATGTCGCGAACTTTGCCGCCCTTTCGGAAAACGGCTTTGTCGCGCCGACCCGGATGCCCGGGCCGACCGGCGAAACCAATGACCTTTATTGTCAGGGGCGTGGGGTTTATCTGGTGCAGGCGGACAAGGACGTCGAACCGGCAAAGATTATACGTCATTTGGGGGCGGCCTTGGCCGCGGGCAATGCGGTGATCCTGGCTGGTGATCAGAAGTGGCTTGCCGATATTCCGGCACTGGCCCAACAGGCAGGTCTTCCGGCGAAGCTTGTGAAGGCCGTCGGGACCAATACCGGTCTTGGTGCCATGTATGATGGTGACATCGCCGGGGTATCCTGTGTCGCCACCCTTGATCGGGTGACCTCGTTCAAGCAGCTGCTGGCGAAACGCGATGGCGCGATCCTGTCGCTGATTTCCGATAGCGGGGCCGAGGATGACGGTGCACTGCCTGATGAGGCCTTCCTGCATCGCTTTGCCACCGAAAAGACGATCACGATCAACACCACGGCTGCCGGGGGTAACGCATCCCTGATGTCGATGGAAGAAGATTGATCAAAGCTAGGCTGTCGGCCTTGTAATCGTGACTTCTGCAAATGGACCGGAAAGGAATTTCCGGTCCATTTTTCTATCTTTTATTCATGAACTCTGATGTAGGATGCGTCCGGCTTACATAAGGTCGGGCTTTTTTTCGTCAAAATTGGCTGCAATAGCTATTGGCCGGAACAGTTCACGTCCTGCGGCGTTGGAACTGACGCAAGAAGATTGACCCATGTCGGGCAGGCATGAACAAGGAGAACAGGAATGATCAAGGTGACCCGCGGTTTTGGCCGTGTCCTGAAAACGGTATCGGTATGTGCGCTGTTGGCGGTGCCGCTTGCGGCTTGTGGGCCGTTGCAGATGCCGTTGGAAGACCGCACAGGCAATGACCAGTGGCTCGATACCCAGATCAAGTCCGGCATCCTTGGTGAGTTCTCCAAGGTTGATCACACCTATCTGATGGATGTGAATATCGATATCTGGGAACAGAATGTCATGGTCACCGGCATGGTGGATTCCAAGGGCAAGTATTACGACGTCATGTCGCTGGTCAAACAGGACAACCGCATCAAAACCGTCCATGACCATCTGGTGATTGCCGATCAGGAAACGATTGATGCCTACCATGCGGCCGAAGACGAATACGGCAAGAATGCCGTCCCGACGGATTCGGCCACCCAGTCGGTATCCGATGTCTGGATCGAAAGTCAGATCAAGGCATTGTTATTGGCCGAAAAAGGTGTGAGCTCCGTCAACTATCGTTGGCAGTCAGTGCAGAATGTCGTCTACATCATGGGCGAAGCACAAAGCAGTGCAGAGCTTGAAAAGGTGCTTTCCATCGTGCGCCGGATCAAAGGTGTGACCAAGGTCGTCAGCCACATTGCAACGGCCTGATACACCGATCACCTTGTGATAAAACAGTTTTTTGGAAATTCCCCGCAGGCGTTCGTCTTTGTGGGGAATTTTTTTGTCCGGATTTGTTGCAAAAGTGTTTGAAAACCATTCGCATTTAATTTAGAGGTGATTTCACGTAATTAATAACTGATTGCAATCGCACCATGTATGTCTGCATTTGTAATGCGCTCAAGGAAAAAGACGTCCGCCATGCCGCCGAGCAGGGCGGGGCAACACGTCCGGCGGACGTGTTCCGTTTCCATGGATGCGCACCGCAATGTGGTAAATGCGCCTGCCATATGCGTGCTGAGCTGCTTCAGGCAAAGACCTGCGGCAATTGCGATTGTGATGATGCAGCAGCTGTAACGGCAAATATCGAACCGATTGCCGCCGAATAAGGCGCTCCCCAATATTCCAGCGAAACGAAAAAGGCGAAGCCATATGGCCTCGCCTTTGTTGTTTGTGCCTGATGCGGTTTGAGCAGGGCCGTTATTTCTTCAGACCAAAGCGTTCTTCGGCCAGACGATCGGCGACAAAGCCGGTCGACAGGTTCTGCTCCTTGGCGCGTTTGAAAATTTCGCGCACGGTTTCGCCGATGCCTTCGATATGCATGTTGGTTTCGGCCACGGTTTTGCCTTCGCGGCAGTAATAGACTTCGACCACACCGCCAGCATTGATGACGTAATCCGGGGCATACAAGATGCCGGCTTCGCGCAACATCTCGCCGTGGCGATCATGTTCCAGCTGGTTATTGGCCGCACCGGCAATTACGCCGACCTTGAGTTCATCGATCGATTTGTCGTTGATGACCCCGCCCAAGGCGCAAGGGGCAAGGAGATCGGCCTCAACCGACAGGATTTTATCAACCGGAACTGCGGTTGCACCAAATTCCATGGCGGCGGCCTTCATGCTGGCGGCATTAAGGTCGGCAACAATCAGCTTGGCGCCAGCAGCATGAAGCATCCGGCACAGGTGATAGCCAACGTGCCCCAGCCCCTGAACCGCGACGCGCATGCCATTCAGGTCGTCACTGCCATGCTTGAATTTGACCGCTTCCTTAAGCCCGATGAAAACGCCATAGGCGGTAAAGGGCGACGGGTCGCCGGTGCGTGCCGGGTCCTTGCCATCATTGATGCCGCCGACATGTTTGGTCTGGCTTGCGATATGGCCCATGTCTTCGGGGCTGGTGCCGACATCCTCGGCCACGATATAGCGCCCGCCAAGCTGTTCGACAGCACGACCCATGGCGCGGAAGAATTCCGGTGTCTTCTGGCTGCGCGGGTCACCGATAATGACAGACTTGCCGCCGCCAAGCGGCAGATTGGCAAGGGCCGACTTGTAGGTCATGCCGCGCGACAGCCGCAAAACATCATGGATGGCTTCCTGTTCGCTGGCATAGGGCCACATGCGACAGCCGCCAAGCGACGGGCCAAGGTTGGTGTTATGGACGGCGATGATGGTTTTCAGACCGGTGGATTTGTCGCTGGCAAAGACGACCTGTTCATGGTCGTCAAAGGCGATATCGGAAAAGACGTTCATCCTCTTGCAGCCTCCTGGCAGCATCATTGTTCCGGTGCAGGCTGTTTCCTGCTTATCCCTTTATGTTTGATGCATCGGGCTTTTGATCAATTTCTAATTCCCGGAAGTTGGAAAAAAGACCGTTTCGGTTGAGGCGCTACTGTGGTGTGGAATTATTCTGAGTCTGTCGGAATTACTTTGTAATTTTATTGCGCGAGATGTGCGGTGCAAAATGTCTCGGTTGTCGACCAGAGCGCCAAATTCAGCTTTTGGCGGATTCTCTGGCAGTGTGCATTTTAGGACTTTTGGATCGGCCAATTTATGTTGCGGTGCACATTCGGTGATTTGTCCTGAATCAGGGAATTGATCATGCGGCCATGCCAAATTCGCACTTGAAACCGGAGCAATTAATCAGGAAATATGAATCAACCGGATAATTTACGGCTCGTTAAGGAGCGAAACGTAGACTCACGGTTGGGTATCTTGTGGTTGAGATTCCCGGTTCAGGACAGGTTGGCGTCTGGGCGGCGCCAGCGAACAAAAAGTAAGGAGAGCGGCGGAAATGTCTGCATTCACAGACCATCGCCAAACCGTTTATGAGGTTGAGCTGCACAATCAGGCTGTGCGCGAGTGTGTCAAAGAGAACCGATCCCACGATCTCTTTGATGACCGTTGGGCTGATGTTCAAACTCATGAAGTTGCGGCAAGCGACGAATCCAAGGCCCTTGCCATGATCGAAAACAGCTATCCGTCAGAAGACGGTTTCGTTGTCGATCACGTCAAACGCCTTGGCTGATTTACGCTAAGCGGGCAGAGATATGGTCCATGGGGTATGCATGGACGAAAACACATCGGGCGGGGTAATCCCCGCCCGATGTGTTTCTGGATGATGCTATGAATGCGAATGATCAGGGCAGGGCGCGGTCGACAAAATCCAGACGATCCTGACCCCAGAACATTTCGTTGCCGACGAAATAGGTCGGCACGCCAAAGATATTGCGCTCGCGCGCCGAATGACAATTGTCGTCATAGATCTTGGCAACAGCCGGAAGATCAGCATTTTCCAGATATTCGGTCGAAAGGCCGCTTGAGACCAGCGCATCGCGCACGGTCGCGGGCAATGAAATATCGCGTTCACGCAGCCAGATATCACCCATCAGGGTTTCTGTCAGGTCGCTGACATCCTTGCCGTCTTCCTGAACCGCAATGATGGTGCGTGCTGCTAGCGTTTCATCCACCGGGAAATGCGTCGGGTGCAGATTGATCGGAATGCCAAGATGCTCCGACCAGCGTTTTAGTTCGACAAGGCGGTATTCCTGACGCGGTTGCGGGCGTTTCGCCAGCGGCACGCCCCCACCATGTTCCCAGACATCGGCCGCCCGGCAGGGTTTGTGAATGATGCTCACGCCATGCTTTTTGGCAATGTCGACAGCGCGGCGAAACCCGAAAAAGGACCACGGGGATTGCACGAAGAAATAATGGATGATCGGCTCGGACATGTCGGCCTCCTGTGTCTGCTGGGCAGATGTTGTTTTTCAATGGGCTTTACACTGCCCAAGCAGACATGCTTCGTCAAACACCTGTCATGACGAGACAGGAGAAATCCGTTCATATGTTTGTGATGGTCTTGGCGAACAGGTGGGGCTGGGATTTAGTAATCCAGCCACCAGGCATATTCATCAATACCCGCCATCAGGACGCCATCAAAGCCAAGCTTCATGATGTTGCCAAGATAGCTGTTCTCGCTGCCAAAGATGATGCTTTGCCATTCGCGGGTCCAGTAATGGACGTGGTTTTCCTGACCCCAACGGGCCATCAGGTTGCCTTCGCTGATGAAATCGGGGCTACCGGCCCGCCATCCGCTTTGCCAGTAATAGCGATAGGTCTCAGCCGTTGCGATATTGAGGTATGAAATCAGCGTGCGCGGTGTACCAGTCTGCTTATAGCGCAGCCGTTTCATATCATCATAGGTCAGCGGAATGGTGCCGCGATGGAACGGATCAAAGATCAGCGTGTCATAGTTGGTCGCAACCAGCGCGTCGACATAGGCATCCTTGGTGCCATAGGGAGAGCTATCAAGCACCATGGCATAGTTTTTGGCCTGCCGGATGTTGTCGATCACATGCGGGTTGGAACCAAACGGCGTGCTGGGCACCTTTGCCAGCGATGAAAGCTGCATGCCGGGCGGCGGGGCGGCGTAATAAAGCGCATCAAGTCCCCTGAGCTGAGCGCGTGCCTTGTCCATATCTGCCCGGTTTTCGGTGTAATCGACGGCGATATATTGCAGCCCCTCGAGCTTGAGGCGCTCCAGATAGCCAAGGATATATTTGGTTTCTTCAGCATTGGTCGCTTCGCCGTATTTATCGAAACCGTAAAACGGGGCTTCGACCATGATGGCATCAAGCGCGCGCAGATAGTTGCGTGCCGGCTCGGCAACGCCACGGGTGGCAAACAGGGTCTTTTCAAGGAATTCAGTCAGCTCAAGCCCGTTCATGGCAATGATCGAAAAATCACTGCGATAGCTTTTCGCCCAACGACTGATCGCGATGACGTAATCGCGCATTTCCTCGATGAAATCTTTTTCCGGTTTGCCGGTATTGATGCCGCTTCGGCCGTCGCTCAGGCTATTGGGGGGCGGGATAAAAGGTTCGAGTTCCTGTGCGAAAGCACCAAGCGGCGAGCTTGCCAGCAAGGCACCACCAAGTCCGGCAGCACCGGTGCCAAGGAAGTTTCGGCGCGAGATGGATCTGGGCGCGGCTTGCCCGCCTGACGTGATTGGCGTCGGTTGGATCTGCCGTGACTTGCTGTGACGTTGCTTGGCCATGCCTTTATCCATCGTTGATTATATTGGCGATATTATGATGCCGCCTGCATGTTGCCTTGCGCTGTGATCAGCTCGGTCACCCGGTTGCCAATCGCAAGCGATGCAGTAAGACCCGGTGATTCAATACCATAGAGCATTACAAGACCATTAAGCCCGTGCTGTTTTTCATCGGCAATCATGAAGTCGCGTGCGGCTTCGCCCGGCGCCTGAATTTTTGGGCGCACCCCGGCATAGCCAGTCTGAAGGGCGCTCTCATCAAGGTCGGGGTAATATTTGCGGATGGCTTCGGCAAAGGCCGCCCGGCGTTCCTCGGGAACATCATAGTTCGGCGCATCAACCCAGGTGACATCCGGGCCAAAGCGCGCCTGGCCGCCCATGTCAAGGGTCAGGTGGATGCCAAGCCCAGCCTGTTCCGGTGCCGGATAAATCAGGGTGGAAAACGGTGCCTTGCCCGACAGGGTGAAATAACAGCCGCGTGCATAATGCTGTGGCGGCAAGGTTGCGGGCGGCAGACCGGCAAAATTGCGGCCCAATGTCTGGGTGTGCAGGCCGCCAGCAACGATCAGTTCCGCGCAGGTCAGGCTCATTTCCTCGCCATCGGCATCGGTGGTGCTGACGATATAAAGCCCGTTTTCAAAGCTGACTGATGTGACCTTGGTATTGATTGCAAGGGTCGCGCCGTTATTTTCCGCCTCACCAAGCAGGGTGACCATCAGCTGGTGGCTGTCGACGATGCCGGTCGACGGGCTTTCCAGTGCGCCAACGCAATGAAGGAGCGGTTCGCGTTCAAGGGCCTCTTCGCGCGAGATCCAAACCAGATCGTTCACACCGTTTTCCGCAGCCTTTTCCGTGATCCCGGCCAATGCGGTCATCTGGTCTTCGGCGGTGGCGACGATCAGCTTGCCGGTGTGTTTGTGTTCGATGCCGTTTTCCGCGCAGTAGCGGTACAGCATCTCTCGCCCGGTAACGCAAAGCTCTGCCTTCAGGCTGCCTTTCGGATAATAGATCCCGGCATGGATGACTTCGCTATTACGTGCGCTGGTCTCAGTGCCAATTGCATCATGCTGCTCAATGATCAGGACTTCGCGCCCCGTGCGTGCAAGAGAACGGGCACAGGCCAGTCCGACGACGCCTGCACCGATGACGATGGTTTGAATATCTGTAGTCATGATCACTAATGTCTTGGTTGGGATGTGGGAAAACGTTGGTCAGGTTTTAGTTGGCTTGGCGGAAATAGACAGCCTGTCCCTGATTGTCTTTGCCGTTGCCGGTAACAATTGCGGGGGATTCGCTGGTGTAGTGGCCGCGCGCAAAGCTGCTGTCGTTACAATAGACGTACCAGCTGCCAAAGGGCAGTGTATCGCTTTGATACGCGCCGCCTTCATGGCGCCAGATGCCTTCGCAATGACGGCTATCGTCATCAAGGATCATCGTGCCTTCACCCGAAGGCTGATCAAAGCGAAGCTTGCCAGTGCCGCGCACCGATTGCCAATTGGTGATGATATCAATGCCATCAATCGGCGGCGGTGTGGTTTCGCCTTCGGGCTGCTGAAGGGCGCTGTCATCAACCGGTCCCGCGACAGCCGCTGCAATTGCGGAATTTTCCGGCAATTCAAGGGTAAGACGGCCAAAGAACCCGGCGGCGAATTCCTGTGCATCGATCATCGGCAGGCCATTGAGCGGCGCGCTGGTGCCACTTGTCGCCTGCACCTGTGTCGGGGTGCAGTAATACCCCAGAAGGCGGCTGCCGCGCTGGGCTGGTGTTTGCGGATCCCATTGCCCGACAAAGGAAACACATTGCGATCCATTGCGGGTAAAGGGCGACAGGGCAATTGCACCGTATCGGGTTTCCTGCACGAAGTTCGCACCATTCAGGCTGCTGCGCCCCTTTAGGTTATCGAACATATCAAGCAGCTGCTCGGACGCCATGGCGGTGCTGAAGCGAAAGCCGGGGGCAGAGGTTGTGTAAACGGTTTCAAGGTAAAGGTCGCTTGCCGCAGCAGGTGATTCGCTCACCGATTGCTGCGCATACCAGCGCCCGACAAAAACCGTGCTGTTGTCGCGATATTGACGCAGGAAGCTGTTCTGGCCGTCGGTGTTTGTGACAAACAGAACCGGGCTCTGGTCTTGCGGGATTTGTTCGAACCCACCGGTTTGCTGTGCCAGCGCGATCTGGGGTGCTGCCACCAGAAGGCTTGCAAACATGCTGCCGATCAAAGCCGCCCGATACTTCACATTGCGTCCTTTCAGTTTGTTTTCAGGCGCATTTTTGCGTTGCGCTACTCTTATGTTTACCTTTGTGCTTCTAGATTGGCTAGGGGGCAGTCACCTGCAGGATGTGAGTCAGATCGCTTTTACCTTGATTTTTGGGGTTAAACGGGCTCATTGGGGAGATTGGCCTTGGGGACAAAGACAATAAGCCTGAAGATACGGAGCATTTTATCATGACGGTGCAACAGACCGGCGCAGACGGGGACAGCGCGGGCCAGCAGACGGCAACGGACAAGCAGCCGCCGTCCAATCGCGCCCATGTAATCGTGATCGGCAATGAAAAGGGCGGGTCGGGCAAATCGACAACCGCGATGCATTTGATCGTTTCCCTGATGAAGATGGGTTTCAAGGTCGGATCGCTCGATATCGATGCCCGGCAGGGGACGCTGACACGCTATGTCGAAAACCGGATCGCCTTTAACGACAAAAAGGGCCTGAAACTTCCGGTGCCCGAACATCGCCCGATCTATCGCAGTGAATTGTCTGATGGCAACGAAGCCAAGCTTGATGAGCGCGAACGCTTTACCACGGCCCTTGGTGAAATGGTGGTCAGCTGCAATTTCATCGTCATGGATTGCCCTGGGAGTGACAATTACCTGTCGCGTCTGGCGCATGCCTGTGCCGATACCCTGATCACCCCGATCAATGACAGCTTCATTGATCTTGATATGCTGGCCCGTATCGATCCGGATAACCTGTCGATCAAGGGGCCAAGCATCTATGCCGAGATGGTCTGGGATGCGCGCAAGCGCCGTGCAGCCATTGATGGTGGTACGATTGACTGGATTGTGATGCGCAATCGCCTGTCGCACCTTGATGCGCGCAACAAACGCGATATCGCCGAAATCGTTGAAAAGCTTGCGGATCGCATCCGGTTCCGTCAGGCACCTGGCTTTGGCGAACGCGTGATTTACCGCGAATTGTTCCTCAAGGGGCTGACGCTTCTGGACTTGCGTGAGAAGGGCGTTGGCATCCCGATGAGCATGTCGCATATGGCGGCCCGTCAGGAAGTCAGATCGCTTCTCGAAGTGATCGGCTTCAAACCAGCCGATGGCGAGGAGTTGCCGATCTGACGGCATCTGGCCTATATCTTGTGGGACATGAAATTGTCCAACCGGAATATGAAGCAGGCAGGGCTCCTTGACGCGCAAAGATATCATTTCTGAGACATCCGGGGCCAAGGAGGTGGCAGACTTCCTTGTTAAGGCGCGCGAACTTGCGGTGCATGCACCGTCGTCGGGGCCTGCGCAAGGGCGTCTGATCTTTGCCATGGACGCAACCGCCAGCCGCCAGCCCAGTTGGGATCATGCCGCCGTAATTCAGGCCGAGATGTTTGAGGCGGTGGACGGCGTTGGCGCCCTTGATGTGCAGCTTGTGTTCTTTCGCGGACTTTCGGAATGCAAATCAAGTGGCTGGTGCCGCAATGCCAAATCCTTTCGCGATTATATCACCAAGGTTACCTGTCGGGCGGGGCACACCCAGATCGAACGTGTTCTGGCCCATGTCGAACGGGAAGCCAGCGATAAAAAGATCGATTCCTTGATTTATGTCGGCGACTGTATCGAAGAAAATCCTGATCATCTGGCCCCGATTGCCGGCAAACTGGCGCTCAAGGGGGTTAAGGCATTCATGTTTCAGGAGGGCCATGACAGGGACGCGGCATTTGCCTTTGGCGAGATTGCCCGCATAACCGGCGGTGCTTTCATGCAGTTTGATGCCAGTGCGGCTGGCAAGCTTCGCGATTTGCTGGGTGCTGTGGCAAGTTACGCCGTCGGCGGGCAGGAAGGTCTTTCGATCTATCAAAAGAAAACCGGTTCCGACGAAGTGCTTAGGCTCGGTCACCAATTGCGAAAGCCGCGTTGATGCAGTGGTTGTTGATTGGCATCGCCGCATTTGTCGGTGTCGGGTTCTTTATCCGATGGATGACAGAGGCCGAGCCCAAAGAAATCCGCAAAATTGTCTTATTTCTGATCATCTTGGTGTTGATCATGCTTG
Source organism: Thalassospira sp. HJ (assembly GCF_000948415.1). Taxonomy (GTDB): domain Bacteria; phylum Pseudomonadota; class Alphaproteobacteria; order Rhodospirillales; family Thalassospiraceae; genus Thalassospira. The sequence goes on from NZ_JYII01000007.1 coordinate 161,567, forward strand.
CCGGTTGGTTGTTGCTCACCGGCAAAATTGCCGCGATGGGTGCAGCTTTGGCGGCGATGGTGCCGTTTTTGGTGCGCATGTTGAAGCTTGGATTCCTGTGGCCGATTTTGCGCAGGATTTTCGCATCAACGCGAAAACGTGCCCAGCCGGGAAGTTTTGGCACCCGCACGGCCGGTGCTGGATCAAGTTCGGAAATTCGCACTGAATTTCTGCATATGGTGCTTGATCTTGAAACCGGGCAAATGCGTGGTGGTGTTGTCAGCGGCCCCTATGCCGGTGCCGATCTTGACAGCTTGGGACTTGACGACTTGCAGTCGCTTTATGTTGACTGTTGCAGTGCAACCGACCAAAGCCGGGCGGTTCTGGAGGCCTATCTTGACCGTCGTCCCGATTGTGCGGGATGGCAAAACTGGCACCAGGGTGACCACGGCGAAGACGGAGCACAAAACGGAGGAAACGACCGCAACTATAACGAGCAAGGCCGTGAAGGCGAAAGGAGTTCAAGCGCGTCTGGCATGACGGCTGATGAGGCCCGGAAAATCCTTGGTGTTGGCGAAAACGCCACCCGCGAGGAGATCAACCGGGCCTATAAAAAGCAGATCAAGGCTGTCCATCCCGATCATGGTGGATCGGACTATCTGGCCTCAAAGATCAATGCCGCGCGAAGCCTTTTGTTACGGCTATGTAAAGATTAGCGTCAATAATACGTGCGCTTGCTTGATCCGTGTTCTGGAAATGTGGCAGAAGCATATATGCAGGCAATTCCGACATGGACTGGCGTGCAGCGGTTGAAAAAGGAACCTATTGAATGTCAAAAAGAATCAAGAAGGCAGTTTTCCCGGTTGCAGGTATGGGAACCCGCTTTTTGCCCGCCACCAAGGCGATGCCAAAAGAAATGCTGCCGGTCGTTGACAAGCCGCTTATTCAATACGCTGTCGAAGAAGCCATTGCTGCAGGCATTGAAGAATTCATTTTTGTCACCGGTCGCGGCAAAACCGCGATTGAGGACCATTTTGACCGTTCCGCCGAACTTGAAGCCATCCTGAAAGAGCGCGGCAAGGAAGACGCGCTTTCCAAGGCGCTTGAAATGATTCCGGAAAATGGTCGTGTCACCTATACCCGTCAGGGCAATCCGCTGGGGCTTGGTCATGCTGTTTTGTGCGCCAAGTCGCTGGTTGGCGATGAGCCGTTTGTCGTGCTGCTGGCCGATGACCTTATCCAGTCAAAAGTTCCCTGCATGAAGCAGATGGTTGATAGCTATGGCCGCACCGGCGGCAACATGGTTGCCGTTATGGATGTCCCGCGCGAGGAAGTTCACCGTTATGGTGTTCTTGAGATTGAAGGCACCAATGGTCGCCTTGTCAGCGCATGCGGCATGGTTGAAAAACCCAAGCCTGAAGAAGCGCCGTCGACCCTGTCGGCTATCGGGCGCTACATCCTTGATCCGGGCATCTTCGATGTGCTTGAAAATATTCCGCGCGGTGCTGGTAATGAAATCCAGTTGACCGACGCATTGGCGGCCATGATCGGTCACGTGCCGTTCTATGGTTACAACTTTGAAGGCCGTCGTTTCGATTGCGGCAACAAGATCGGCTTCCTGAAAGCCACCATGTCATTTGCACTGGCGCGTGAAGATATGCGTGACGATGTTCGTCAGCTTATTCACGAATTCGCCCAAGGCGAAGCAGCGCAATAACCACTCATGTCAACCATGACCGACCGGAACAGAATGATGAATTGTTTCGGTCGGGACTTACTTAGCAGGATAGAACCTCCATGCGCGTAGCTATGATCGGGACCGGATATGTTGGTCTTGTTTCCGGTGCCTGTTTTTCCGAATTCGGTACGGACGTCGTTTGTGTCGACAAGGATGTGGAAAAAATCGCCCGTCTCGAAGACGGTATCATGCCAATCTACGAGCCCGGCCTGGATGTTCTGGTTGAGAATAACGTCAAGGCAGGTCGTCTGACCTTCACCACCAGCCTCAAGGAAGGGGTCAAGGACGCGGACGCTGTCTTTATTGCCGTCGGCACCCCGACCCGTCGTGGCGATGGCCATGCCGATCTGAGCTATGTCTATGCTGCGGCCGAAGAAATCGCCGAAGCCATGGATGGTTTCACGGTTATCGTGACCAAATCGACCGTTCCAGTCGGGACGGGCCGCGAAGTGGAACGCATCATTCGTGAAAAACGCCCGGATGCCGAATTCGCGGTGGTTTCGAACCCCGAATTCCTGCGTGAAGGTTCGGCGATTGGCGATTTCATGCGCCCGGATCGTGTCGTTATCGGTACCAGTGACGAACGGGCACGCGAAGTGATGTCCGATCTCTATCGTCCGCTGTATCTGATCGAAACGCCGATTGTCTTCACCACCCGTGAAACCTCGGAAATGATCAAATATGCGGCCAACACCTTTCTGGCGGCCAAGATCACCTTTATCAACGAAATTGCCGATCTCTGCGAGAAAGTCGGGGCGGACGTGCATGACGTTGCGCGTGGCATCGGTCTTGATGGCCGTATTGGCAAAAAATTCCTGCATCCCGGGCCTGGCTATGGCGGGTCCTGCTTCCCGAAAGATACCTTGGCGCTAGTCCGTACTGCCCAGGAATATGACAGCCCGCTACGCATTATCGAAACGGTTGTTGATGTGAATGCCAAGCGCAAAAAGGCAATGGCAGATCGCGTGATTTCGGCTTGTGGCGGTTCTGTTGCGGGCAAGACTATCGGCATCCTTGGCCTTGCCTTTAAGCCCAACACCGATGACATGCGTGATGCGCCGAGCCTTGATATCGTGCCCGCCCTTATCGCGGCAGGTGCCAATGTAAAGGCCTATGACCCCGAAGCCATGGAAGAAGCCAAAAAGCTCCTTGATGGCATTTCTTATTGCGAGAACGCCTATGACACGGTCGAGGGTGCGGATGCGATGGTTGTCCTGACCGAGTGGAACGAATTCCGCGGTATGGACCTTGATCGTATCAAGGACGCGCTCAAACACCCGATCGTTGTTGATCTGCGTAACGTTTATGACCCGACTGAAATGACTGAAAACGGTTTCAGCTATTCCTGTGTCGGTCGTGCATCTATCGGAGGCTAATCCAAATCATGACGAATTCTGCCGGACACAAGTTTGATAGCTCTGTTTTGCGCGAATATGACGTGCGTGGCGTTGTGGGCGAAACCCTGCATCCAGCTGACGCCAACGCGCTGGGCAAGGCATTCGGCACCATGGTGCGCAGATCCGGTGGGAAACGCGTTGCCTTGGGGCGTGATGGCCGCCTGAGCTCGCCAGAACTGGCCACAGCACTCGCAGAAGGCATTCTGTCGACCGGTTGCGACGTCGTGCGCATTGGTCGCGGCCCGACCCCGATGCTTTATTTCACGGTTTATGATGAAAAGACCGATGCGGGCATCATGGTTACCGGTTCGCACAACCCGTCAAACTACAACGGCTTCAAGATGCTCAATGCTGGCAAGTCTGTGTTTGGCGATGCCATTCAGGAACTTGGCAAAATTGCCGCTGCCGGTGATTTTGAAACCGGGCAGGGCAGCGCATCCGATATCAAGATCGAAGATCGCTTTGTTGAACGACTTCTGGCCGAACTTGATTGTGATGTGCCCAATCCGATGACGATTGTCTGGGACTGCGGCAATGGTTCTGCCGGTGATGTTGTGCGCAAGCTGACAGCAAAGCTGCCGGGGACGCATCATCTGCTGTTTGATGATATCGACGGCAACTTCCCGAACCACCATCCCGATCCGACGGTTGAAGCCAACCTGGTTGATCTCAAGGCCGCTGTTGCCAAACACAATGCCGACTGGGGTGTCGCCTTTGACGGCGATGGTGACCGGATTGGTGTGATTGATGGCATGGGCAATGTGCTTTGGGGCGATCAGCTGCTTCAGATCTATGCGGCGGATGTTCTGCAGCGCCAGCCGGGTGCTGCGATTATTGCCGATGTAAAGGCCAGCCAGACTCTGTTTGACGAGGTCAACCGGATTGGTGGCAAGGCCATCATGTGGAAGACCGGTCACTCCCTGATCAAAACCAAAATGATCGAGGAAAAGGCACCGATCGCCGGCGAAATGAGCGGCCACATCTTCTTTGCCGAACGCTATTATGGCTATGACGATGCGACCTATGCTGCTGTGCGGCTCTATCGCATTCTGGTGCAAAGTGGCAAAAGCCTTGCCGAATGGCGCGCAGCGATGCCGGTCGCCGTCAATACGCCGGAAACCCGCATCGATTGCCCGGATGATCGCAAGTTCGCCCTGATCGAGGAAGTCCGTGCGCGTCTGGCTGAAGCCGGTGCCGAAGTTAGTGGCATTGATGGCGTACGCGTCAGCACCGAAGACGGCTGGTGGCTGCTGCGTGCATCCAACACCCAGCCGGCCATTGTGGCCCGCTGTGAAGCGGGTGATGAAGCAGGCCTGAAACGCCTTAAAGGGCAGGTGACCGATCAGCTGGTTAAAAGCGGTTTGTCCTCGGACGACTTCTTTGCCCCGGGTGGTGGACACTAAGTCCCAAGCGATAACGTCAAAACTGAAAAAGCCCGTCAGAACACTCTGACGGGCTTTTTTGTATCTCTTTACTTGGTCGGCGGCTGTTAGCCAGCGTCACCAGCATTTACCGGGATGCAGGCGACGTTTTCGCGCTTGAGTGCGGCGCAGGCGGCGCGTGCCTCGGTCTCGCCATCAAAGCCCAGCAGGCGGGCGCGATAGACGATACCGGTGCCGCTGGATTGCTGTTCGACGGCGGCACGTGTCAGGCGCAGAACATCGGGTGCAGTGCGCGCAGCGGCAAGAACGGCTTCCTGTGCACGGCGCTGGTCGCTAAACGCGCCAACCTGAATGCCCCAACCTGCATCGGTTTCGGGTTTCAGGCGGGTTACGACCGTTTGCGTATCAATGCGGCCCGGCTGTTCGGCTTCGCGCAGCGTATTGCGTTTGGCAATCAGCAACTGGGCGTCGGCCGGCAGGATCTTGTCTTCCGGGCTGATACGCGGACGTGGAACAACGATCTCGCCTTCTTTGGTCAGTTTGACATAGGCCTGATCGAGAAGCTTTTTCATCTGATCATCGCGGGTACGTGCAGTACGCCCGCCAAAGACAACACCGATCAGGCGTTTGCCATTGCGATTGACCGACGCAACAAGGTTAAAGCCCGATGCGTTGATATAGCCGGTCTTGATCCCGTCGGTGCCATAGTAGGACGCCAGAAGATTGTTGTGGTTGCCATAGGTGCGGTTGCCAAAACGGAACTTCTGGGTGGCAAAGTAATGATAGTAGCTGCCGTAATTCTTGCGAAGCGCCACAGCCAGTTTGATCATGTCGCGTGCGGTGGTCATCTGCCCGCGGTTGGGCAGGCCCGACGCATTGCGGAACGTGGTCCGCGTCATGCCAAGGCGGCGTGCCTCGGATGTCATCATCTGGGCAAACTTGATTTCCGTGCCGCCAAGATGCTCGGCAACAACAACTGCGATGTCATTGGCTGATTTGGTTACCAGTGCCAGGATCGCGTCCTTGACCGAAATGGTTTCACCGGCCTTAAGGCCCAGTTTGGACGGGGCCTGACCCCAGGCGCGTTTGGAAACCTTCATGCGAGTCGAAAGCGACACCTTGCCGTGTTCGAGTGCATCAAAGACCATATAAAGGGTCATGATTTTGGTCAGGGATGCCGGATAGACCTTATGGTCCGGGCGGTATTCATGCAGCGTTTCGCCAGTATCGCCATCAATGATCATCGCCGTATAAGTCCGCGCAAGGGCAGCGGACGGCGAAAGAACCGTGACTGAGATGATTGCGACCAGACACAAAAGCACAGGAACAAGGCCACGCATGCAAAGCGTGCGTGCGGCGGACTGAGCTTTGGCCATTGCATTTGGCCCGGCAAGGGTCATTAAACGCATTATATCGGGCTCGGCTTTGAGGTTTCCCCAAGAACTAAATAAGCTCACTGTCGCATCCCAGCCTTAAACAAATGTTTAAGAGCATCAAATTTTGACGGTCGTCACTCGGGCCTTGAGATGGCCATTTTTATACGCGAAAGTACATTTTATATCTCCAGATCGGCAAAAAATCGAGGATCGAATGTTTGAAAAGAGGGTTTCAGTTCACACCCGTAGCGCAACGACCCGTGCCAATTGGGCCAAGGCAGGCATCGCAGCACTTGTGATTGCCGGGCTTGGCGGCTGCACCTTTACCCAGACAAGTGATGTCAGTAATCCGCTTGTGCGCAAGGCATCCTGGTTTTCGTATCTGAATGCCGATGATCTGCGTCAGGCCTGTTCGGCGGGGACTGCTGATGGTCAAATCCGCATCATTTACAATGCTGACTACTACAAGGAAGTGCGCGTTTTTGAGCTGATGCCGTATCCCGGCAACGAAGAATTCAACCTGACCACGCGCGTGTTCGGCCCGCTTCAGGTCAAGGATATCAATGTTGAGTTGAATGCGCCGCTTGGCGCCTTTGGCGGGGAAGAGGCGGTCGACCGGATTGATCGCGCATCCTACCTCGCCATCACCGATGCCCTGCAGGCTGAAGGCTTCGGAACCCAAAGCCGTGATGGTTTGCGTCTTTATTCCGATGACTACTACTGGGTGGCAATCGGGTGTTCTTCGAGCAACATAACGCTGGCGGCATGGGCATCGGGTGTTGATGACATGCGCGCGCTTGATTTCCCGGATGTTTTGGCAAACCTGTCATCCGTGGAGCGCGAATTGCCTGAACCGCCTGCCGTTGAAAATGCGCGGTCCCAGGGGGCTGCGCAATTGCACTACGTTCAGAATAACGACTCTCGTGATTTCTACCGCACCGTGCGTGGAAACATGCTTCGCTAGGGCAGCGACGACCAAAAGATTGAAACAGCAGCATGTAAGGTGCGTGCTGCTGTTTCGTTGCACCATATTGCTGCAATGCAGCGATGACTTTTGCTAGTGCCTTGTTCAATAAGTCATTTTGAAGTTTATCGCGGACTTCTGGCGTTTTTCATTGATCCCGAACCTCGGTTTGTGTCCGAAATGTCACTAAACTGTGCTTGACGAAGCGGGGTATTTCCATCTAGGGTTATGTTGCAATGCAACATTGATCCGGGATGTGTATCCCGGCGATCAGGAGGTCGAGGCAATGGCTGATTCCAGGAAAAAAACATCCGGGAAAACTGCAACGAAGCCGGTTTCCAAAGCGTCGCCCAAATCGACAGCGCCCGCAGTGGGAAGCACACCTTCCAAGCGCAGGGTGATGACATCTTCCGAGATCGAGGCTGCTGCCCAGAAGGTATCGGGTGCAGACGAAAAACCGGCAGTGGCGGCTAAAGAGGTTCCGGCAGCGACGCCCGAAGCTCCCCTGACTAAAGCGCCGGAAAGCTCGGCTGCGTCAGCCAGTGCATCGCCCGAGCCTGTCAAGGCCGAAGCGCCTGCGATGCCGGAGCCGTCACGTGCGGCGAGTGCCGAAAACGCGCAATCCAGCACTTCGGGAGAGCTTGCGAGCAGTGCCGCTGCCTCCGAGAAAACTCAACCAGCGTCCAAGGCGCCTTCATCTTCACCAGCGCCGAAGACATCGAAACCCTCTGAGAAGTCACCTGTTGCAACCACCGGGGCCGCGCGACCTGCTGCGAAAAGCACGCCGGCAGCAAAATCGACAGCGCCCGTACCATCCACCAAAACTGAAAAGGTCAGTACTGTGAGCACGAAAAGCAAATCTGCGGCAACGAGCAAGTCGGCCGCTTCTTCCGCCCCAAAAAAGACAACCGCTACCAAGGCAGCAACCGCTAAGGCTGCTCCGAAAAAGGCGGCTGCTGCCCCGGCAAGTGCTGCAACCAAATCGGCAGCTGCGCCAAAGGCACTGGCTAAGCCTGCTGTAAAGGCGGCCGCGCCGCAATCGGCAGCACCTGCCAAACCGGCACCTGTGCCGGGCCCGGCCAAGCCGGCAGCTGCGCCAAAAACGGTCGAGGCTAAGCCAAAAGCCACGCCTAAGCAGGCTGACGTATTTGGCTTTGGTGCGCTGTTCATGGATGGCACCGGTATGGAGCCGTATTTCGAGCTTTGGAAAACGCCCGAGGTGGAAGCTATGGTTGCGGCTGGCAATGATGCCTTCGAAGACAGCGTTTCTGCTGCCAACGAAGCATTCGGTAAAATCTTTGAAACCATGACCGGTCAGGCCGATGTGTTTTCCGGGGCTGGGTCGCGGGTTGCTGCACAGTATGAAGAGCTCCTCGATACCCAGAAGAAAAGTTTCGAGGAAGTCTGGCAGGCAACCATGACGATGTTTGAAAAGACCGGCGGGATCGGAACCGAGCTTTCAAGCTGGATGCAGAAGGAATTTGAAGCATCACAGGACGATCTTGATGAGCTGGCCAAGGTCGAAAGCCTTGCTGATCTTCAGGAGCTGCATTCGCGCATCCTCAATCGCTGCTATGCCAGCAGCATGGCCGAAGGCGAAAAGATGCAGGAAATCATGTTTTCTGCCATCTCAGACAGCCTGGATGCGATCAGCAAGGCAACCAATGCTGCGATGAAATGATGCAAGCGACGATGTTGGGTATTCCAGCAATCAGAATTTCCGGGCGGGTATGGCTTTTGGCCATGCCCGCTTTTTCTTTGCCTGATTTCCTGTCATGCCATTTTGGATCAACAATAATCAGGAAGTTTGTTGCTTGATCTTGCAGTGCGTTATTCGCGGCCTAAATGAATCGAAGATGGACAACAAACAACACTCGGATGCACAATAAATTCCTAGTGAGAACCGCGTAGCGGACTTTGAAAGAGTTTGGCAATGACCTATCATGGAGTTCACGCAGGAAATAAGGGTTCCGGTAAGTAGACGATGACTGAGCAGGATAATGACGGCACTGATCTGCCGAACACGGGGATCGTAACAAAGACACGGCCCAAGACGAAAAAGCCGTCCATGTACAAGGTGCTGTTGCTGAATGACGACTACACGCCGATGGAGTTCGTCGTTCACGTACTGGAACGGTTTTTTGAAAAAGGCCGTGAAGAAGCCACCGAAATCATGCTTCAGGTGCACCGAAAGGGTGTCGGAGTGTGCGGTGTCTTCACATATGAAATTGCAGAGACCAAAGTTAACCAGGTCATGGACCTGGCCCGCCAGAATCAGCATCCGCTGCAGTGTACCTTAGAGAAGGAGTGACATATGCTATCGCGCAATCTTGAGGAAAGCCTGCACCGTGCGCTCGCATATGCGTCGGAGCGCCGGCACGAATATGCCACTCTTGAACATCTTCTGTTGTCGCTGACCGAAGATCAGGATGCGCTGGCGGTGCTTAAGGCCTGCCGGGTTGATATTGATCGTCTGCGGTCTGATCTGCTGGAATTCGCCGATAGCGAACTCTCCGGTCTGATCAGTGCACGTCTGGTTGACCCAAAGCCGACCGCCGGTTTCCAGCGCGTGATCCAGCGTGCAGCCATCCACGTCCAGTCGTCCGGCCGCGAAGAAGTGACCGGCGCAAACGTGCTGGTTGCTCTGTTCTCGGAGCGGGAGTCGCATGCGGTTTACTATCTGCAACTGCAGGATATGACGCGCCTTGATGCGGTGAATTACATTTCACACGGCATCGCCAAGGCGACCGAGCTTAATGAGCGTCGCATCCCGCGCGGTGCCGACGAAGAACCGGTTTCCGGTATGCCGCCGGAAGGCGATGACAGCGGCCCGGCCGAAGGCGAGGCGCTTAAGGCCTATTGTGTGAACCTTAATGTCAAGGCGCAGAGTGGCAAGATCGATCCGTTGATCGGCCGCCAGAGCGAGATTGACCGCACTATTCAGGTTCTTTGCCGTCGTACCAAAAACAACCCGCTTTATGTCGGGGATCCGGGGGTTGGTAAAACTGCCATCGCCGAAGGTCTGGCGCGCCGCATCAATGATGGTGACGTGCCCGAAGTGCTCGAGAACGCCACGATCTTCGCCCTTGATATGGGCGCACTTCTGGCCGGAACGCGCTATCGCGGTGATTTTGAGGAGCGCCTCAAGGCTGTGGTCAAGGAACTCGAAGAGTACGAAGGTGCTGTTCTGTTCATTGATGAAATCCACACCGTGATCGGTGCCGGTGCGACGTCGGGCGGGGCAATGGATGCGTCCAACCTTCTCAAGCCTGCGCTGGCAAGTGGGTCGCTTCGTTGCATCGGGTCGACGACCTATAAGGAATTCCGCGGGCACTTCGAAAAAGATCGCGCCCTTGTCCGCCGTTTCCAGAAAATCGATGTCGAGGAACCGTCCGAAGCAGATACCGTCAAGATCCTTAAGGGGCTCAAGCCCTATTACGAGGAGCATCATCAGGTCAAATACACCAACGAAGCGCTGCGTTCTGCGGTTGAGCTAGCATCACGTTACATCAGTGACCGTAAGCGGCCTGACAGTGCGATTGACGTGATTGACGAGGTTGGTGCGTCGCGCATGCTGGTTGCACCAAGCAAACGCAAGCGCACGGTTGGCAAACGCGATGTCGAGGAAATCGTCGCCAAGATTGCCCGTATCCCACCAAAATCGGTTTCGACCGACGACCGCAAGGCCTTGGCTAATCTGGAGCGCGACCTTAAGACCGTAGTCTTTGGTCAGGACGGCGCGATTGAAGCACTCGCGAGTGCAATCAAGCTTGCGCGTGCCGGCCTTCGTGAACCGGAAAAGCCGATTGGTAGCTATCTGTTCTCTGGCCCGACCGGTGTCGGTAAGACTGAGGTCACCAAGCAGCTGGCAACCGTCATGGGGATCGAGTTCATCCGCTTTGACATGTCGGAATATATGGAACGCCACAGCGTCTCTCGCCTGATTGGTGCACCGCCGGGCTATGTCGGCTTTGATCAGGGTGGTCTTCTGACCGATGCCGTGGATCAGCATCCGCACGCGGTTGTGCTGCTTGATGAAATTGAAAAGGCTCATCCGGACTTGTTCAATATTCTTCTGCAGGTCATGGATCACGGTAAGCTGACCGACAATAACGGCAAGACGGTTGATTTCCGCAACGTCGTGCTGGTCATGACGACCAATGCCGGCGCATCGGATATGGCAAAACCGCCGATCGGCTTCAAGCGTGAAATGCGTACCGGTGAAGATGAAGAGGCAATCAAACGCACCTTCACGCCGGAATTCCGCAACCGTCTGGATGCGGTCATTCCGTTCGCCAACCTGAAGTCGGAAGTCGTCAAGATGGTTGTCGACAAGTTCATCCTGCAGCTTGAAGCGCAGCTGGCGGACCGTAACGTTTCGATCGAACTGACCGAAGCTGCACGGGCCTGGATGGCAGAGCGCGGTTACGACGTTGCATTCGGTGCGCGTCCGTTGGGCCGGGTCATTCAGGAACACGTCAAAAAGCCGCTTGCTGAAGAATTGCTGTTTGGCAAGCTGTCGAAGGGCGGGGCTGTCTTGGTCGATATCGAAGACGATGCTGTCGTCTTCCGTTATCCGGAAGATGAAAACGGCGAGAAACAGCAAAAGAAAGACCCGGAAATGGCAGGCTGAAAACGCCTTTACCGGTTTTCAGGTTGTTGTTAATCATTGGCAATATAGATTGGTGCCCGGGAATACTGTTCCCGGGCATAATCATATCAAGAACGCCAGAATATCATGAGCCAGGCTGCACAAAGAAAATTTCGAAACGAAGTCGAGGAGTTCCTTTCCCGGCTTGAGCTGCGCGCGCGTAAGCTGATCTCGCTCGCGGACGTGCTTGAAAAGAACGCCGATAAGTCCGATGTCACCGGCTATCGCCCGTTTCGAGAAGAAGTGGATAACTTCAAGGCATTGTCGATTGTGATCACGGAGCGGATGAACAAGCTCGAAAGCCATCCCAAGAAAGAAGAGCTTGAAGAACAGTTCCATAAGCTGCAGGTCTTGATGCTTCGTCTTGTCATCAAGACCAGCCTGAAGTTCTTCTTTATCATGAGTGCCAAGGAACACCTGCCGCTTGGGGCGCGCGAAATGTTCCAGAGCGAGTTGCGCACCCTCTATGAGGCAGAGCGGATGATCTCTGATCCGCGCTATATCAGTCAGCTCGACGACTCCGCTAAGGAAGACCTTGATACCGCCAAAGACATTCTCGAAGAAATCATCGAGAAGGCGCCCGCACTGCTGAATTTCAATAAACCAAGAAAGAAAAAACGCACCAGCTAGCGTGCCATAAGTTGCTTGCAAATAACGCAATTCTCTAAAGTATAGGTGGGTATTTGCAAAATGCAAAAATAGAAATTCGCATTTTGCAATCTTTGCATTTTGAAATGCAAAGATTATGAGTTAATGTAATTTTACTCGGAAGGGGATGTACCGAAATTTCCCGGAAAACCGGCGATTTCAAAGGTTTTTCGAAAGTTGGCACACATCCTGCTTGGTTCCGGGTGGACAGTTGTTCTTTGCAGGGGCGCGTATCGCGCCTGGAACAACGTAATCTTCTGCAGTTTGCTCGTGTCCCAACCAAACTCAGCGGCGGTCTTATACCGCCGCTTTTTTCTTGCCTGATTTCCGGGCTCTCCATTTCCCCAGTTTCTGCCGATCGCACTGTTGTTTTGGTGCGCGCAATCCACATATAGGACATGTGGAAGCTCCTCTCATGCGGCTCCACGTTCCCTTGGATTCTAAAAAAGGTTGTATTCGTGTTATATCCTTTGTATAAGATTCTATACTAATAGATAGTCAACCTTCGCCGTCGGCATAGACTAGGGAGTAAAATGAATGAAGTCCAAGTGTGGTGTGGCTTTGGCCGGGATGCTTACAGCAGCAGTGCTTGCTGTGCCGCATGCTGCATTTGCCAAGGCAGAGTTGCCGGGGGATCCCAACGCGCTCATCACTGATCAGTTTATCCGCGACATCCGCGAATGGCTTGCCAATCCGGTTGTGTCGCTTTCCATTACGTCGCAGAACAAGCTGCGTAAGGATATGACGCAGGATCAGATTGATGCTGCGGACCAACAATGGCGCGCAGAACGCGAGGCCGAAGATCAGCCGTTGGTTGCAGCAATCCTGACCAACCCGCTGTCGGGCTACCTGACACAGGTGCAGGCGCGCTCTGGCGGGATGTATGCCGAAATCTTTGTGATGGACTCTGTGGGGCTGAATGTCGGGCAGAGCTCGATTACTTCCGATTTCTGGCAGGGGGATGAGGCGAAGTTTCAGAACACCTATCCGAATGGCCCTGATGCGGTTTTCATTGATGAAGCCGAATACAACGAAAATTCTGACGCCTGGCTGTCGCAGCTCAACATGACAATGAGCGATGCGGACCGTCAGCCGATCGGTGCCGTGACCATCGAGGTCAATCTCAATGAACTTGCACGTCGTCGTGGCCTGTAGGGAGAATAGCTATGAAATTCTTTGAAAACCTCTCTATCCCGGCAAAGCTGATGACCTGTTTTGCCATCATGATCGCCGTCATTTTGATGGTCGCAGGTGCTGGTATTTTCGCAACCATGAAGGTCAACAGTGCGAACGATCAACGCGATTACCTGTCCGAGTTTGAGCGCGACTATCGCAACCTTGATCGTGCGTATCTGATTGCGCGTCAGGAACTGGTGTATTTCCTGACCACCGGAGATCGGGCTGGTTTGACTGGTTATGAAGCCTCACTTGAAGAGATTGATACCCGTACCGACGTTCTCAAAACTTATGAAGTGATCAACCCCGAGGTTGCAGCACTGATTGAAGAAATGGATGGCGCGATCGATCGCTGGGAAGAAATCGCGGTTCAGCAGGCACAGCTGATGCGTCACTACCTGACGGTCAACCACGCCCGTGCGATCGAAGCATCTGGTGAGCCACGTGAACTGGCAGACCAAGTGACCATGATCGCAGGTGAACTTGCCAAGAACATTGATGAACTAGTTCTCGAAGTCGAGGCGGAAGTGGCAAACGCAATGACCATCTTCCAGGTAACTTTGGGCGCCGGAGTCGTCCTGCTGATCGCGATGGCGGTTCTGTTCGGTGGTACACTTTCACGCATGATCGCAACGCCGATCCGCAAGATGACCGAAGCCATGGGGAACCTGGCTGCTGGTAACCTTGATATCGAAACGCTTGATATGAAGCGTGCGGATGAAGTTGGTGCGATGGCCAAATCGCTTGAAGTCTTCCGCGAGAACGCCCGTGAACGTGCCCGCATGGCCGAGCAGGAAAAAGTCGAAGCCAAACGTCAGGTTGAACGTAGCCAGCGCATGGGGACGTTGACCAAGGGCTTTGATGAAAAAATCCAGGATGTTCTGCATGCAGTGAACGCAGCGCTTGATGATGTCCGTTCGGCATCTGAAACGCTGACTTCGCATGCCCAGCGTGCCAACCAGGATGCCCAGGATGTGGCAGAGCAGGCGCAAGAGTCTTCTACCAACATCGAGACCGTGGCTTCTGCAACCGCACAGCTGTCGGCCTCGATTTCAGAAATCTCGTCGCAGATTGCACGTGTAACTGAAATCACGCAGGTCGCGGTGGGCGAAACCGAACGCACCAACGAACGCGTTGCGAAACTCAATGATGCCGCGCAAAGCGTTGGCGAGGTTGTCAACCTGATCAGTGACATTGCCGATCAGACCAACCTGCTGGCCCTTAACGCAACCATTGAATCGGCCCGTGCAGGCGAAGCTGGTAAAGGCTTTGCGGTGGTGGCTGGCGAGGTCAAAAACCTTGCTTCCCAGACCGTCAAGGCGACCGAGCAGATCACTGCCAAGATTGCCGAGATGCAAAGCGAAACCGGTGCTGCTTCCGAGGCTGTGCGTGGCTTTGCCGACACCATCACCAAGATTGATGAGCTGATGTCGGTTGTTGCCAGTGCGGTTGAAGAGCAGGGCGCTGCAACCGAGGAAATCTCGCGCAGTGTCGAAGGGGCTGCCAACGGTAACGTCGCCATCACCAACGCAGTTAAAAACGTTGCTGATGCAACGACCGAGAGTGGTGATCTCTCAAGCGGTCAGCTCGACAGCGTTGGACGATTGGCTGCTGCCAATGATGAGCTTCGCAGCCATGTCAACGGCTTCCTGAATGACGTCCGTACCGTCTGACGGACAAGACATATCACGACAAAAGGCGCGGGAATTTCCCGCGCCTTTTCTTTTTTGGTATGTCGCATCGCGGCCGGGTTACGAGCCCGGCTGTTCCTGCCGATAGGGGCTGTGTTCCGACAGGATATAGTCGCGATCCTGATCAATATGGTCGCGTTCCTGCCTCAGAAACTGCGCGACCGCGCGCTTGAGGCCCGGGTCGGCAATCAAGTGGGCAGAATGGGTGATGACGGGTTCGTAGCCGCGCTGGATCTTGTGTTCGCCCTGCGCGCCGGCCTCGACCGTTTTAAGGCCGTGTTCGATCGCGATATCAATGGCTTGATAGTAACAGGTCTCGAAATGCAAAAGCCGGGTGCGATCAATCGTGCCCCAGTTACGGCCATAAAGCGTTTCCGAGCCAATCATGTTCAGCGCGCCGGCGACCATTTCCCCATCATTGAACGCGCAGACCAGAACCGTGCGATCGCGAATGCGCTCATGGAGCAAATCAAAGAAGTCACGCGTCAGATAGGCCTGACCCCATTTGCGATCCGATGTGTCACGATAGAAATGATAAAACCGGTCCCAATGATGGGGTTTCAGATCATCGCCGCGCAGGGCCTTAAAGCTGTAACCGGCCTCAAGAACCTGTTTGCGTTCCTTGCGCAGGTTCTTGCGTTTGCGCGAATTAAGCGCACCCAGGAAATCATCGAAATTCTGATAGTCTCGATTACGCCAATGATATTGCATGCCGGTGCGCGCAAGAAACCCGGCCTGTTCCATCTGCCTGCTTTCATCGCCACTGCAAAACGTGACATGCAAGGTCGCCATGCCAAGCTTTTCGGGCAGGATCGTCATGCCGTTGATCAACGCATTGCGCACACCTTCGGGATCCGGGTGATCCTTTGCGACAAGCAGTCTTGGGCCGGGGACGGGTGAAAAGGGGACTGCTGATTGCAGTTTAGGGTAATAGCGCCCGCCAGCCCGCTCATAGGCCTCTGCCCAGGCCCAGTCAAAAACATACTCGCCGTAAGAATGGCCTTTGACATAAAGCGGCACAATGCCGATGACGGAACCTATTTCATCCTCGGCCACCAGATGGAAGGGTTGCCAGCCGGTTTCGGCCGTGGTCGATCCGCTGTCTTCCATAGCCGATAGAAAGGCAAAACTGACAAACGGGTTGTCTGACCCCGCGCAGTTGTCCCAGTTCTGTTGGCCGATTTGATGAATATCGGTGACGGTTCTGATTTCGACAGGCAAAGCAAGTTCCCCGAAGCGGGTCCCCAAAGGTGACAACGGCCCGTTGAAGGGGCCTGATTTTCATACGCATTAGCCGGTATATGCGTTCAGAAGATAGGCGCAATGCGTATTTACGCAAGGGAAAGCCTTTGACGGACGTGCCGCGAAGTCCTATTTCATTGTGCCACAGGCCGATTTTAAACGGTTTGAAAAACGGCTCGGGGATTTTCCCGTGTCGCCCTCGCGAAGAAAAGGATGGTGCGCCGTGAACAGCAAACTTTCGTTGGAGAAGGACAAGATCAAGGTTGTCCTGCTCGAAGGTATCCATGAAAACGCTGTAAAGATGTTCAAAGAGGCCGGCTACTCTAATGTCGACCATTACCCTGCTGCGCTCGACGCGGACGAACTGAAGTCCGTTGTCTCCGAAGCGCACTTTTTGGGCATTCGTTCCCGTACCAAACTTACCGAAGAAGTCATTGATGCCGCATCCAAGCTGACCTCGATCGGCTGTTTCTGCATCGGCACCAACCAGGTCGATCTGCAGGCTGCTGCCATGCGCGGCATTCCGGTGTTCAACGCACCGTATTCCAACACCCGTTCGGTTGCCGAGCTGGTGCTGGGCCAGATCATCATGCTTCTGCGTGGCATCCCGAAGCGCAATGCGGCTGCCCATGAAGGTGGCTGGTTGAAAAACGCCCATGGTTCCTATGAGGCACGTGGCAAGACGCTGGGCATCATCGGCTATGGCCATATCGGTTCGCAGCTTTCGGTCCTGGCGGAATCGCTTGGCATGAACGTCATTTATTTTGACGTGGTCAACAAGCTTGCCATGGGTAACGCCAATTCCTGCTCGTCGATGGATGAACTTCTGGAAAAGTCTGATGTCGTATCGTTGCATGTCCCGGCCAACGAGCAGACCAAGAACATGATCACCGCTGCCGAAATCGCCAAGATGAAAAAGGGCGCGCATCTGATCAATGCCGCACGTGGCAATGTCATCGTCATCGACGACCTGGCCGCCGCCCTTGAAAGCGGTCATCTGGCCGGTGCGGCGCTTGACGTGTTCCCGGTCGAGCCGGCTGGCAAGGACGAACAGTTCGAGAGCCCGCTGCGTGGCATGGACAACGTGATCCTGACCCCGCATATCGGTGGCTCCACGCAGGAAGCGCAGGAAAATATCGGGATCGAGGTCGCAGACAAGCTGATCACCTATTCCGATAACGGTTCGACCCTTGGGGCTGTGAACTTCCCGGAAGTCTCGCTTCCGGTCAAGGACCGCACCCATACCCGCTTCATGCACATTCACCGCAACGTTCCGGGCGTGCTGCTTAAGATCAACGATGTGTTTGCCCGCCGCGGCATCAACATCAGCGGTCAGTATCTGCGTTCCGAAGGCGGCGTTGGCTATGTGGTCGTCGAAGTCGACAAGGAAATCAAACCGGGCGAGGGCGTTCGCAAGGAACTGTCTGCCATCGAAGGGACCCTTCGCGTCCGCTTCCTGTTCTGATCTGAACAGATCGGTTTAGAAATACAAAAGGGCGGGTGCCAGATGGTCCCCGCCCTTTTTGTTTGTCTTGTGTGATTTGCTTAAAGCTTGCGATACATCACCAGCGCGTCGGTTTCGCCCAATGTCGGATGCATGAAGGCGCCGGGCAGGCGACCGACAATCTCAAAGCCGAGTTTCGGCCACAAGTGAACAGCGGCAGCGTTGCTGGCGATCACGAAATTGAACTGCATGGCGCGGTAGCCAAGTTCCTTGGCGCGCACAAGCGAGTCTTCACACATGCGCCGCGCAATACCCCGGCCGCTGGCAGCAGGCGAGGTCATATAGCCGCAATTACACACATGCGATCCGCCGCCGCCCTGGTTTTGGCGGATGTAATAGGTGCCGACCACCTTGCCGTCTTCCTCGGCCACCAGAGTGACCTTGTCCTTTCCCATCCAATAGGCAATGACGTCGTCGTCGGTCATGTCGCTATCAATGGCATAGGTATCACCGGCCCGCAGGATCGGTGCGACGATATCAAGGATGGCTGGGATGTCTTGTTCGGTGGCGGGGCGAATATTCATGTGGAACTCGTCGTGGTGTGGAGGTCGTGGTGGGCGCTGCAGACTTCACGGCTGCAGATGAGCCTCACTATCGCCGCCCGTCAGCGTTTCTTCAAGGATTTCCGGATCAACTTCGAACGGAAGGTTGGCACGCCCCGTCAGGGCCTTGGCCAGTTCGTTGCGATACCGCTCACGCGGGATTTCCTCGACCCCGAACTGTTTGAGGTGATCATTGACGAACTGCGTATCAAGCAGGCTGTAGCCGCCCTGACGCATCAGGGCAACCAGATAGACCAGGGCGACCTTTGATGCATTGGTCGCGCGTGAAAACATGCTTTCGCCAAAGAACGCCTTGCCGAGGCTCACGCCATAAAGACCACCAACCAACTCACCGTCTTTCCATGCCTCGATCGAATGGGCACAGCCCATCTTGTGAAGCGCGCAATAGGCATCAAGGATGTTGCTGTTAATCCAGGTGTCATCACGGGTATCGGTTGGCTCCGCACAGGCGCGGATCACGTCGGGAAAGGCACGATCGACATGGATTTTATAGGTGCCTTTGCGCACTTCCTTGCGCAGGCTGCGCGGCACGTGGAAGCCATCAAGCGGCAAGACACCACGCCATTCCGGATCGATCCAGTAAAGCGTTGGATCATCATGGCTTTCGGCCATCGGAAACAGGCCGACGGAATAGGCTCGGATCAAAAGATCAGGGGTCAGCTGGTTTGACATGATCGCAGTGATAATTGCTCTGGTCCTGTTTGTCTGGTGTCTGTTTACATATGAGATACCCGGTCGGTCCCGACAAGGTCATCACACATCCCAGTCTGAACCGGGCTTTTATAATAGGGAAGCTTGATTAACGTTTTGATGTGGATCGGAAACAAAAAACGGGAACCCGAAGGTTCCCGTTTGAAATGGGTTTATGCACTGATCACAGCGTTTTTTTCATGCCCATGAACTTTTCCAGCCAGTGGATGTCGTAATCCCCTTTCTGGATGTCCGGGTTGGACAGAAGCGTCTGATGCAGCGGGATGGTGGTTTTGATGCCGCCAATCGCATATTCCGCCAGCGCACGGCGCAGGCGCATCATGCATTCTTCACGGTCGCGACCATGGACAATCAGCTTTGCGATCATGCTGTCGTAATAAGGCGGGATCGAATAACCGGTATAGATGCCGCTATCGACACGCACGCCAAGACCGCCCGGTGCATGATATTCCTTGATCTTGCCCGGTGACGGAACGAAGGTCTGCGGATCTTCGGCATTGATACGGCATTCAATTGCATGACCATGAATTTCAAGGTCTTCCTGCTTGAATGACAGCTCAAGACCGGCTGCAACACGGATCTGTTCACGCACAAGGTCAACACCGGAAATCATTTCGGTTACCGGGTGTTCGACCTGCAGGCGGGTGTTCATTTCGATGAAATAGAACTCGCCATTTTCATACAGGAACTCGATCGTGCCGGCATTGCGGTAGCCCATGCCGATCATGGCATTGGCAACGGTGGAACCGATGCGTTCGCGTTCTTCCGGTGTCAGGGTCGGAGACGGAGCTTCTTCAAGCACCTTCTGGTGACGACGCTGCAAGGAGCAATCGCGTTCAAACAGGTGAACCGCGTTGCCATGCATGTCACCAATGACCTGCAATTCGATGTGGCGCGGTTTGCCAAGGTACTTTTCCATGTAAACGGCGGCATTGCCAAAGTTCTGTAATGCTTCCTTACGGGTCATGGAAAAGGCTTCGGCAAGGTCTTCTTCGCGCTCGACCACTTTCATGCCACGACCGCCGCCGCCGCCCGATGCCTTGATCAGGACTGGATATCCGATGTCCTTGGCGCATTTGCGGGCTTCGTCAACGGTGGTGATTTCACCATCGGACCCCGGCACACACGGAATGCCAAGTTTCTCGGCGGTCTGTTTTGCCGTGATCTTGTCACCCATGGTGCGGATATGTTCCGGCGTCGGACCGATGAAGGTAAAGCCGTGCTCTTCGACCATGGATGCGAAATCGGCACTTTCCGACAGGAAGCCATATCCCGGATGGATGGCTTCGGCGCCGGTGATTTCAGCAGCCGAAAGAATGGCCGGAATATTGAGATAGCTGTCTTTGGATGCTGCCGGACCGATGCAGACCGATTCGTCGGCCAGACGCACATGCATGGCGTCCGCATCGGCAGTGGAATGCACCGCGACAGTTTTGATGCCCATTTCGCGGCAGGCGCGCTGAATACGAAGCGCGATTTCACCACGGTTGGCAATCAGGATTTTGTCGAACATGCGGTTGATACCCCGGCTTATTCAATAATGACTAGCGGCTCGTCATATTCGACCGGATGGCCGTCGGTCGCCAGAATCTGGGTGACCTTGCCCGATTTCGGGGCGCGGATCGGGTTGAAGGTCTTCATCGCTTCGATCAGCATCAGGGTCTGACCTTCGGAAACCGAGGAGCCAACCGAGATGAACGGTGCTGCACCCGGTTCCGGTGCGAAATAGACAACGCCGACCATCGGCGATTTGACCGCACCCGGGTGGGATCCGGCATCAGACGGTGCCGCAGCAGCAGGTGCCGCAGCCGGTGCCGGCGCAGCAGCAGGGGCGGCAGCCGGAGCAGCAACCATGGTGCCCTGACGGGCAACGCGAATGCGGTTGTCACCTGCGGCAACTTCAATTTCGGTCAGATTGGTGTCGTCCAGCAGCTCTGCGAGCTGGCGAATGGCGTCATTGTCGATGTTGAACTTGCTCATTTCGATATCTTTATGATGGTGTGTGGATCAATCCGCGCATGGCATCCAGGGCGTTCTTGGTGCTCCGGGAGCCAAAGCCATAGATCATGCCGTTTAAAGCTTTCGAGACGTATAATTCGTGTCTGAATGCATTCCGCTTTTGAATGTTGGACAGATGAAACCCGAATTTCGCCAACGCAGAAGCGGCGAAAGAATCAAGGTTCGCAACCGATGTGTGCGTATATGCCTTAGCATTGCCAAGAATGCCAGAGTCTTCTTGTCGGTTTTGTCTAAAACCAGTCAACTCGTTCACTTCCATTCTTGCTTCGGGGCATTCGATGCACTTCTGTCCGCAGGGCATCCAGTCCCTGCATGCCCAACATTTGGTGTTGCGTTTATAACACGACTAAAGTCTGACGCAACTTTGCATTGGCCTTTGCAACGCCGCCTTGATGGCGAATAGGTCTGGCTTATGTCTGGTCCGTGGGATCGGGTATGTGGACAAAGCCAAAAAGGTACGCAAGACAGCTTGCTTCAGGCGAATGTGCTGCGCATACTGCGCGGCAATCGTGAAGATTTTGATACCAAAGGGATGAAACGAAAAGATGCGTCTGACGATCAACGGTGAAGACCGCACCATCGAAAATGCCGGAAACGTTGCCGAACTTCTTGGCGAACTTGGAATCGCCCAGACCAAGGTCGCGGTTGAGCGCAATCTGGAAATCGTTCCCAAAACCGCTTACGGCGAAACTCCGCTTGCCGAAGGCGACAAATTCGAAATCGTCCATTTCATCGGCGGCGGTTCACATGAGGCCGGTTTGGCCGCTGCTGACGACGATGGTTTCGTCGTTGCGGGCAAGAAATTCTCATCGCGTCTTCTTGTCGGTACGGGCAAATACAAGGATTTTGAAGAAACCAAAATCGCGATTGAGGCATCGGGGGCGGAAATCGTCACCGTTGCTGTGCGCCGTGTAAACCTGATCGATCCGAACCAGCCGATGCTGGTCGATTATGTCGATCCGAAAAAATACACTTATCTGCCCAATACCGCGGGCTGCTTTACGGCCGATGATGCGGTGCGGACACTGCGCCTTGCACGTGAAGCAGGTGGTTGGAACCTGGTAAAGCTCGAAGTGCTGGGCGATCAGGCAACGCTCTATCCCAATATGCCTGAAACGCTCAAGGCGGCCGATGCACTGATCAAGGATGGCTTTGATGTCATGGTTTACTGCAGCGATGACCCCATTCAGGCCAAGATGCTCGAAGATATGGGCTGCTGCGCGATCATGCCGCTGGGTTCCCTGATTGGGTCCGGCATGGGTATTTTGAACCCGGTCAATATCGCGCTGATCAAGGAAAACGCCAATGTGCCGGTTCTGGTTGATGCCGGGGTCGGGACCGCATCAGACGCCGCGGTTGCAATGGAGCTTGGCTGTGACGGTGTTTTGATGAACACGGCCATCGCCGGGGCAAAGGACCCGATCCGCATGGCGCGTGCAATGAAACATGCCATCATTGCCGGGCGTGAATCCTTCCTGGCTGGCCGCATGCCGAAAAAGAAATATGCCGATCCGTCTTCGCCACTGGCCGGGATCATCTGATCAGCAATTGCTTGCGAAATACGACAAAATAAAAGGGCCGTTTCGATTGTGAAACGGCCCTTGGCTTTTTTTATTAAGACGGCGAAACAACCAAACTGCACATGTTGGCCGTTTCGGGATGCCTGCCTGTCTGGATCAGGAAGCGTCCTTCAGGCCGGCATCGACCAGCGCATTGACGCGATCCATATCCGCACCCGATACCATCGTGCCGTTGATCAAGAAGGCCGGGGTGCCCGAAATGCCAACCGCACGGGCCATCGCCGAATATTGCGCAATCATGCCCGTGATTTCAGGTGCCTTCATATCTTCAAGCATCTGGTCGACATCAACACCGGCACCTGCGGCCAGTTCATTGATGCGGTCCTGATCAAGAAGGCCGCGGTTGGTCATGAAGGCTTCGTGGGTTTCCATGTATTTGCCCTGCTTGGCAGCGGCAAGGGCCGCGCGCGCGGCAAGGGTGCTTTCCTCGCGGAGGATCGGGAATTCGATAAACAGGGTGCGGACCTTGCCGTCACTGTTTTCGACAATTTCCTTCACGCCATCAAAGGCGCGTTTGCAATATCCGCAGTGATAATCAAAGAACTCGATCACGGTGACCGGGGCATCCACCGGGCCGATGGACGGAACGGTGCTGTCCGCCACAAGCGCATCCCAGACCGGAACGATGGCTTCTGCCTGCTGGCGGGACTGCTCAGCCGCCTGCCAGGTCTGAACATTCTGGATGGCACGCAGCAGAACGTCCGGGTTTTCAAGCAGATACTGTTCGATAACGCCTTCGATTTCAGCTTTCTGGTCGGTGCTAAGCGCGTCGTCAGCGATGGCAACATTTGCACCAAACAGCATGCTCATGCCAAGAGCCGTACCTGCAACAAAGCGTTTTGCGATCTGGGAAGTCATAGGGCGTCCTTTTGTCTCTCTGGTCAGTGGTGACGGGATGTACCTGACCCTGATTGAATGTGATGGTTTTTGATACGTGATCTGGTTGCTAACGGGAAAGTAAAATATGCGTTAGGTGTGTGACACTGTTCTCTACCGGGGCATGATCCGTACCCGACACAAGCCCGATCCAGACAAGCCGCACCTCGTCTGCGGGCGCATCTGGCCAATAGCGCCGATAAAGTGTTGCCAGATCAAAGTATTCCCGGTGCCATTCCCCGTAACGCACCGAATACTGGCCAATCGCAATGCGGACTTCATGATCGACCCCCGGTTTACCCGATCCAAGATCGTTTTCGGTCCAGTTGCCTTGTGCTTGTCGCCGGAAACCCAGAACCAGTTCAACATCGCCGACCTGTGCGGCACTGTTAAATTGCCAGTCAAAGGACAGGAACGGAGACGCCAGAACGATGACGTTGGTCCGTCGGCCGATTTCAAATGATCCCAGTCCCGGTCGGGCGGCAAGAGCAATGCGCCCGTCCTTGTCTTCCCAACTGAGTGGCCCGGGATCGCCATTCTGGCCCACCTGCCAATAGCGCGGCGGGTTGCTAAGCGAAAATGGCGCATAAAGCAGTTTCAAATCACCGCCAACATCCACACCGGCACCGGGTAGGGAACACCCGGCCAAACCGCTAATCAAGCTCATGGTTCCCAGTGTCCCTGCTGTTCCGATCACAGACGCCAAAAGGCCCCTGCGTGTGAACGCACGGGCCTTGGGGGACGTGTTGTGTGGGACAGCGCTGTGGGGCGTGCTCAATTGGGTTTGTCCTTGCCTTCACCCTCGCTCTTGCCTGGAACACCGTCAGGGTTTGTAGCCTGCAATATATCCTGCGCGCGCAGCCAGGTTGCCGTTCCTTTTTCAAGTTTCCGGTCTGCCTGTACCGCGTGATAACTTGCGGCCTGTCGATCACCGGTCAAAAGGCTGTATTCCGCCTGTGAAAGCGACGCTTCGCCTTCGTTGCCCAAACGGTTTTCGACAATGGCACGGAAACGCCATGCTGATGCATTGCCACGTTCGCGTGACAATACTCCGATCAGATTTTCCTTGGCTGGCGCAAGATAGGCTTCGTCACCGGTTTCGATCATCGCATGTGCCAGAAGCAACCGGATCAACGGTGCGCCATTGGAAAGATCAGTTGCCTGCTGCAATGGCGGGATGGCATCGCGTGCACGACCGAATTCCAGAAGAATCTGACCTTTCAGTTCCTCGAAATACGGGTTCGATGGTTCTTCGGCGATCAGGCCTTCGATGATCTCAAGTGCTGGTTCAAGCTGTGAGTCGCGGTAATAGGCGATGGAACGTGCATAGCGCGCCGGAATGCTTGTATCGCTTTCCGGGTAGGTGCGCATCGTATTCTGGATGTGGTTGGTAAAGGCAAACAGCTTGGCGCGCATGCGGGCATGGCGCTCGTAAAGTTCCGGGCTGACCTTGGTGTCCTTGAGCGGTGAGTTGTTGACGTAATTTTTAAGGAAATCGACACGCTCGACGGTCAGCGGGTGGCTTCGCAGATACGGGTCCTGGCTGGCGGTACTCAGCAATTCCTGACCTTCAAGGGTTTGCATGAATTCGAGCATCCCGCGCGATGAAATTCCCGCATTGGTGAGGAACTTCACACCGGCTTGGTCAGCACTGCTTTCCTGGGTACGGGAATAGGCAAGGAAGTTACGGGTTGCGACGTTCTGACCACCCAGAATGGCGGCCGTGCCAACGTCAGAACGGCCTGCAGCAACACCTGCAGCAACACCGGCAATGGTGGACAGAATGGAGATCGCAGACGCGTTGCGCAGCTGGTCATGAACACGCGAAAGATGGCCGCCGGCAATGTGACCGGTCTCGTGGGCCATCACCCCGATAACCTGTTCTGGAGTCTCTGCTTTTAACAGCAGCCCAGTATTGATAAAAAGCTTTTGGCCCCCGGCAACAAATGCGTTCAAGCTGTTGTCGGAAACGATATAAACTGACACGCCATTCGGATCGAGGCCAGCCGCCCTGAAAATGGGCGTGGCATACATTCGGAGGGTTTCCTCGATCTCTGTATCGCGGATAAAAGAGCGACCCTGCGCGAAAACCGTGCTAGGCAGGGCAACAAGGAAAATGGCAGTGAGAGTAATAATGCGTCTGAGCAAAATGTGCGTTCCATATTTTCGTTCGATTGATGTCGGTTCCGTGCCGACGCGCAAGCCATCATGGCGGATCGCGTTCGCAATCGCAATGACTGCCGGTCTTGCTGCATGTAGTGCTAATGAAACAGAAAATATTGGTCAAATAGGGGCAGTCTCTGGCTACTTCGGTGGCGTGGTTGCCGACGAGCCGCGCGCAGTGCGCAATGCCCGCGATGTTTTGTCGGCTGGCGGGACGGCGGCGGACGCGGCCGTTGCACTTTATGCCACTATGACCGTGACCAAGCCATCTGTTGCCGGTATCGGTGGCGGCGGGGTTTGTGTCGTGCATGACCGTGCGACCAAGAAGGTCGAAGTCCTTGATTTCTGGCCGCGTCCGGGGACCCGCACCGGCTCTGATCAAACCGCAACCACGGTCCCGACCGTACCGCGCGGCCTTTACGCGCTGAGTGCCCGTTATGGTCGTTTGCAGTGGGGCTCGCTGATCAGTGCGGCTGAACAATATGCTCGCCTGGGTGTGCCGGTCTCGCGCTCGCTGGTTAATGATATCGAAGCCAACCGGGCTCGGATCGAAGCCAGCCCGGCACTGCGCGCCACCTTCATGCCTGATGGCAAAATGTTGGAAGTCGGCGATCGTATTCGTGCGGTCAACCTTGCAGCCCTTCTGACTTCGCTTCGCGTCAAGGGACCGGGCGAGTTTTATAATGGTGCATTGGGTGCCGATATCGCCAATGCCGTGACTGCGGCGGGTGGCACGCTTACCGCCGAAGACATGCGCACCTATCGTCCGCAATGGAAAACCGCGACCGAGGTCAAGGTTGGCAACGAAACGCTTTATCTTGCCTATCCGCCGCGCGCCAATTCCGGCGCCTCGGTGATCAGCGAGGGCGGTGAGCTTGCCGATATCCTCAACCGGTATCTCGCGGATATCGCATCGGGGACCGAGGCAGCTCAGGCCAATGCCGGACGCAGTGGCTTTGTCGTGGTGGATCGGGCGGCCAATGCAGTTGCCTGTGTGACGACCATGAACAAGCCGTTTGGTGCGGGGCTTGGCGCAGACGCCTTTGGTCTTAACCTTGCCGCTGGCGATGCTGCGATGGTTTCGCCCCCGCTGATGGGCCCGGCACTGATGGTGAACCCGTTTGTCTGGGAATACTATTACGGCATTGCCGGAACAGGCACGCCAGCCGGTGCAACCAAACAGATTGCCACCATGGCCGAAGACCTGATTGGTAGTGGTGCCGCATCCGGTGTCGCGCTTAATTCCAATGGGGCGTCTTCGGTTAATGTCATCAAGTGCCTTGAAGGTACGCCACCTCATCCGGAAAGCTGCCAGTTCCTTGCCGATCCGGCTGGTGGCGGCATGGCCGGAACCCGCTAATCAAAGATCAACCAACAGGGCAGGGAACAACCTGCCCTGTTGTTCTTGAACCCATGTCAGGACCCCACAAATGGCATTGAAACAATCCCTTCGCGGCGCAATTTCGCCCTTTATCGTGATGGATGTCATGCGCGCGGCCAATGCGCGCGAAAAGGAAGGCAAGGCTGTCTATCACCTCGAAGTCGGCCAGCCCGGAACCCCGGCACCGCGCAAGGTGCGCGAAGCCGCAGCCAAGGCGCTTGAGTCTGATCTGATTGGCTATACCAATGCCATGGGCATTGACCCGCTGCGCGAAGCGATTGCCGGGCATTACAAGACCAAGTTTGGTGTTTCGGTCGATCCGGCGCGGGTTTGTGTCGCCAGTGGGTCTTCCTCTATCTTTGTGCTGGCGTTTTTGGCGGCCTTTGACGCGGGTGACCGGGTTGCGATGGCTGCCCCCGGTTATCCCGCCTATCACAACATCCTGAGCGCGCTTGGCATTGATACCGTCAATCTGCCCGCAGGACCGGATACCCATTATCAGCCGACCGTTCAGATGCTGCGTGATCTTGATGAGCCGGTCGATGGCCTGATCGTTGCCAGCCCGTCCAACCCGGCTGGCAGCATGATTGATGTCGAGACCTACCGCGAACTGGCGACCTATTGCCGTGATAACGGCATTCGCCTGATCAGTGACGAGATCTATCAGGGTATTTCATTTGGCGATGTGGCGGAATGCACCGCCCTTGAATTCGGTGATGAGGCGATCATCATCAACAGCTTCTCGAAATACTTTTCCATGACCGGCTGGCGTCTGGGTTGGGCGATTGTGCCACCTGATCTGATGCGTGCGGTCGAATGCCTGCAGCAGAACCTGTTTATCTCGGCCCCGGCATTGTCACAGCTGGCCGCGGTGGCGGCATTTGATTGTGAGGACGAGCTACAGGCCAATATCGCGGCCTATGCGCGCAATCGTGAAATCCTGCTCGAAGGTTTGCCCAAGGCCGGTTTCACCAAATTTGCCCCGGCCGATGGTGCGTTTTACCTTTATGCCGATGTCCGCGAACTGACCAGCGACAGCGAAGCCTTCTGCAAACAGATGCTTGAAGAAACCGGTGTTGCGACGACGCCCGGCACCGATTTCGACCGGATGCGCGGCAAGGGCTATGTCCGCTTCTCGTTTGCGCACAGCGAAGAAACCATGATCGGCGCGGTCAAGGCGCTTCAGAACTGGAAGCGGTAAATTCTCTTCCAGACTTATCGGTAACGCCCCTCTAGTCCCTGGCTGTCAGCTTTTTCGACGACCTCTTTGATGAGGTATAGGGTGAGGGGTGTTTGCCGAACTTTGTCCGTCATAGAGTAACTGCCGCGTTTGGCGAAGGACGCATAAAAATAGCTATGCAGTATCGAACCAAGGCAGCAGAACGCGGAAAAAATTGTCGCACAAACAAGAATTATGATTGGCAATGAAAATTGGTGAAGTGCGTCTATGTCCAATATTTTGAGCAACGTAAGGGCGTAGAAGACGAAAGCGGCGGCTATATCCAAGGCGATAATTGCGCCAAGGAGTTTGCCCCATCTTTTGAACGTCATCTGAGGATGAAATATCTTCTTTTCCATAACTCTCTGCCTCTTGCGCCAATCTGCTGTAAATCATCCCCAAAAGCGCTGAAGCTTTAAACAAAAAAAAGACCGCTGAATTTCAGCGGTCTTTTTTCTTTTTTTGATCGAACGAAATCAGCGACCAAGGCTCCACCAGCCGCGCTTTTTCGGCTTCGGCTTTTCATCCTTTGCCGGTTCCGCAGCAGGGGCTGCTTCCGGTGCCGGGGCAGGAGCCGGTTCAGCAGCTTTTTCTGCCGGGGCTTCTGCCTTCGGAGCTTCCTTTTTTGGAGCCGGGGTGCTGACTTCTGCCGGGGCAGCGGCCGGAGTGCTTGCCGCTTCCGGTTTTGCTTCGCTCGGTGCTTCCGACTGTGCTTCCGGGGCCGGGCCAGACTGGATCGGGATGTTTTTTACATCGCGTTCGTTGCCCTCGTCATTGCGATCCGAACGGGTGTTGCGGTCACGACGATTGCGACGGTTGTCATTGCGATCACGACGCGGACGGGCCGGGGCCGGGGCAGTGGTGCTGCGCGAACGTCCGGTGCGAACGCCTTCCTGATCGAAGCTGTCTGCATCCTGACCTTCGCTGTCGGCGTCGATCACGGTGTCTTCGGCGGCACCGTCCGGTGCTTCGTGATCGCGGTTGCGGCGAGCAGCCGTCAGGGCCGGATCATCAGCAGGCGAACGGGTACGGTTGCCATCAAAGTCCTGACGGCGCGAACGACGGCGACCACCACGTTTGCCGCGACGGCGGCGCTTGCGGTTGCTGTCATCATCATCATCGTCGTCGTCATTACTGTTGCGATCATTGTTGTCAGACGCATCATCACTGTCGCCCGATGCATCCTGCTGGTGATCGTTATTGCGATCATCGCGGTCATCGTTGCGGCCACGGCGGCGACGGCGACGACGACGGCGCTTGCCGCCCTGATCGTCATCTTCGCTGCGTTCGATGTCATCTTCTTCGTCATCCGTATCAACCGGATTTTCAATCGCGGTTAGCGAAACGCTGTCTGTATTGAGGACGGCCGAGGTTTCTTCGACTTCGTCACCCTTTTTCGCACGGGTGCGCTCGATCCGGTGGTCCGGCGAAATCAGGCTGTCATCACCAAAGATCATGACGCTGAAGCCATAACGGCTTTCGATTTCACCAAGCGAGTCACGTTTGCGGTTCAGGATATAAAGCGCGACTTCACTTGCGACATGGACGGTCAGCGCGCCGGAACGGCGACGCATGCCTTCTTCCTCGATCACGCGCAGCAGATGAAGGGCTGCACTTTCGATCGAACGGACAAGGCCGACACCACGACAGTGGGTGCAAACTTCAAACGCGCTTTCGACCAGCGACGGACGCAGGCGCTGACGCGACATTTCAAGCAGACCAAACGGGCTGATGCGACCGATCTGCAGACGGGCACGGTCGTTGCGCATTGCTTCTTTCAGCTTGCGCTCGACGGATGCCTGGTTGCGGTGGTCTTCCATGTCGATGAAGTCGACAACGATCAGACCAGCAAGGTCACGTAGGCGCAGCTGGCGTGCCAGTTCTTCGGCCGCTTCAAGGTTGGTCTTGTAAGCAGTTTCTTCGATGTTGCGTTCGCGGGTCGAACGGCCGGAGTTAACGTCAACCGCGACCAGTGCTTCGGTCGGGTTGATAACAAGATAACCACCGGATTTAAGCTGTACGACCGGGTTGAGCATCGCATCAAGCTGGCTTTCCACCTGGAAACGGTGGAACAGCGGTACGCCCTGATCCTTGTAGGGCTGCACACGCTTGGCATGCGACGGCATCAGCATTTTCATGAAGTCTTTGGCAACCCGGTAACCTTCGTCACCTTCGACCAGCACTTCATCGACATCACGTGCATAAAGGTCACGGATGGAACGTTTGATCAGATCGGCTTCTTCGTAAATCAGGCATGGTGCCTGGCTCTGAAGGGTGGTTTCGCGGATACGATCCCACAGACGCATCAGATAATCGAAGTCGCGCTTGATTTCGGCTTTGGTCCGTTCGGCACCGGCGGTACGAACGATAACCGCCATGCCATCAGGAATCTCAAGCTCTGCCAGAATGGATTTCAGACGCTTGCGGTCCTTGGCATTGGTGATCTTGCGCGAAATGCCGCCACCACGCGGGGTGTTTGGCATAAGGACACAATAACGACCGGCCAGCGACAGGAAGGTCGAAAGAGCAGCACCCTTGTTGCCGCGCTCTTCCTTGACGACCTGAACCAGAATGATCTGGCGGCGTTTGATGACTTCCTGGATCTTGTAGCGTTTCTGAAGCTGACGGCTGTGCGATTCGACGAATTCGTCGCTGTCGTCACCGCCAAGGTCTTCGATGTCTTCTTCAACATCGGCGGTCGCATCAAGTGCGGTCACTTCGTTGGCATCATCGCCTTCGGCATCGACATCAACGTCAAGTTCGGCGATCTCTGCCGACATCGCAGCGTTGCCGCCGGTCGGGGTGTCATCACCATCTGATCCGTTATCGTCGCTGCCTTCGGAAGTGGTGCTTGCATCTGCGTCCGAACCGGCTGCTTCGACCTCGTCGCTTTTCTTGCGACGGTTGCGCGGACGACGACGGCGCGGCTTGGCTTCTTCTTCCTCGCCAGAACCGGCATTGTCGGCTGCGGCGTCAGAAGGTGCGTCGGAAGTTGCATCAGACTGGGCAGGGGCCTCGGTCGTTGCGCCGGCGTCTTGGGCTTCTGCATCAGACGTGTCGGATGCTTCGTCCTTATCCTTTGCGCGCGGTTTGCGGCGCGAACGGGAACGCGACGGTTTCTTTTCTTTTTTCGGGCTGTCTTCGCCATCGCCGATATTGTCTTCGACGATCTCGGCGTCCTTGACCTGTGCGTTGCTTTGAGCAATCGCCTCGCGGTCGGCAACCGGAATTTGGTAATAGTCGGAATGGATTTCGCTAAAGGCAAGGAACCCGTGACGGTTTCCGCCGTAGTCAACAAAGGCCGCCTGAAGCGACGGTTCTACCCGCGTGACTTTCGCGAGGTAGATATTACCCTTGATCTGTTTTTTCGTCGAAGTTTCGACGTCGTATTCTTCTAGGCGATTTCCGTTAATAACAACGACGCGGCTTTCTTCCGCGTGCGTTGCATCAATAAGCATGCGTTTGACCATTCGGAACCTGTTCCTGTAGGCCCCGCCAGTTCAATGCTACGGGCGCAATTGCGCTGATATGCAAACAAACCGGCGTGTCCGGAGGCGCCGCCCATAAAGGTCGCGATATGTCCTGTATGTATCTGGGTCATCGCGTGTCGGCTGCTCTTCCGGTTGGACCTGGTTTTGGTGTTGAAACAAAAGAATTAGATTGCGTGTCTTTTCGAGCGCGCCAAGACAGCCTTTTTGAGGAGGGCTCTATCGGGAGCGGGAATTGCCGCGTCACCGAGACACCGACCGTAAGAACTGCACTCGTCGCGTCCTCAGCCTGGTGGCATTTTGATTACTTACCACAAAGCTATTAGGAATCTCGGGTGCAACATATCTCTTTTATGCGTATGCTACAAACAGTTTTGTTGCGCGATGTGACGACTTTCTGACAGTAACTTGTAAAAACACACAGAAATCCGCGCCATTTTCCTTTTGGCGATTTATTTCCGGCAAATATATGAAAAGACACTGTTTTTGCCGTGTCATCATTTGCCTTTGTCATCGCGGAAAGTTGAAAGACGCGATCACCAAGTTCTGGTGTTGGTCAATTGCCCGTTAACCAACGCATTGCTATAAGCGGTGAACAGATACTCTTGCAGGGTAACAGGCGCTGAAACGACACATGCATTCACAGCACGCGAATTCACTTTCCATGACGAAAAACGCATCATCGCGATCGATCCTGGCCAAAATCGGCAGGTCGATGATGGTGCTGTTTGCGCTGGTGTTTGCAGCCCAGATGATCGCATCAACGGCATCGGCCCAACCGGCCAAGGTGCTTGGCGCGCGTTTGGGCGTTTATCCTGATTACACCCGCTTTGTGATCGACCTTGATCAGGATGTCGACTTTACCTATTTCCTGCTGCCCGATCCGTATCGCATCATCATCGATATGCCTGAAATTGACTGGAATGCGCCTCCGGGTAAGGTGACGTCGGGTGGTGGGCTTATTTCCGGTCTGCGCTATGGTCTGTTTAAACCGGGCACGTTCCGTGTCGTTCTCGATATTGCGCAGCCGTCACTGGTGTCCAAGATTTTCTCCCTGCCGCCCGGTGGCGGGAAGCCCAACCGACTAGTCGTGGATATTAAACCGACACAACGTGACGCCTTCCTGACGGCTTCGCGCCAAAGCATGGAAGCCTATTCCGCACGCAGCCGTAACGACACCAGCGCCACCGAACAAAGTGTGGATGTCGCTGTTCAATCCGGCCGGGGTGGCGATGAAAAGCCGTTGATTGCGATTGATGCCGGCCATGGCGGGGTTGATCCCGGTGCCATCGGGGTGGGTAATGTCTATGAAAAGGACCTGACCCTTGCTGCTGCCCGCCAGCTTGCCGAAACATTGACAGCATCGGGGCGCTATCGCGTGCTTTTGACGCGCGACAAGGATGTGTTCCTGAAACTCCGTCAACGCGTGGACATCGCGCGCAAGGCCGGGGCGGATCTGTTCATTTCCCTGCATGCAGATTCCATCGGCAATCCCAAGCATCGCGGCGCATCGGTCTATACCCTGTCTGAAAACGCATCGGATAAAGAGGCCGCCGCCTTGGCATCAAAGGAAAACAAGGCCGACGTCATCGCCGGTATTGATCTTTCTGATGAAAACACGCTGGTGCAGAGCATCCTGATTGATCTGGCACAGCGGGAAACCATGAACCTGTCGGCAACCTTGGCGGCCAACATGGTCACCCAGCTTGCCCAAAGCATTGAATTGCAACGCCGCACCCATCGATTTGCCGGTTTTGCGGTTCTGAAGGCACCTGATATCCCCTCCGCCCTGTTTGAAATGGGATATTTGTCAAACGCGACGGATGCCAAGCTGTTGCAAAGCCCGGCCCATCGCAAAAAGATTGCCGATGCCGTCATGCGGGCAATTGATATCTATTTCGAGAAGCACAAGTTCTAAAAGCTGGGTTCGCGTTTGCTGCCTTTGGGATCAATCCGGCCTTTGCGGCGTTGATTGAGGGTGGTTGTGCGCGCTGTTTCTGAAATAAAAGCTGCCGGGCGTGGCGGCTGTCACAACCTCGTCATTATTTTGCCGCTATAATGCGGGCAAATCCGGGTTTTCGGCACAGACGGGCGAAATGTCTGCCGGGACATTGCATTTCCGATAAGAGTGCATGAATATGCCCCCTTGTCGGATCAGGCCAACAAAATGAAAAAGACCTGCTTACATGCGTATTTTACTTAGTATTTTCGGCTTTCTGTTCTTGATGGCGGTTGCGGGCGGTGCCGGTATGCTGGCGATCTTCTGGCATTTTGGTCAGGGACTTCCCGATTACACCCAGCTTGAAAATTACGAGCCCGAGGTCATGACACGCGTTCATGCATCTGACGGGGCACTGATTGCCGAATATGCCCGTGAAAAGCGCGTTTTCGTGCCGATTTCGGCTATCCCGCACAAGGTTGTTGATGCCTTTGTCGCGGCCGAGGACAAGAACTTCTTTTCCCACCCGGGTATCGATTTTGCGTCTGTCCTGCGCGCCGCTGTCACCAACGTTGTCAATTTGGGGACAGGCAAACGCCCGGTTGGCGCATCGACGATCACCCAGCAGGTCGCCAAGAACTTCCTTCTGACCAACGAAGTTTCGTATGAGCGTAAAATCAAGGAAGCCATCCTGTCCTTCAGGATCGAGCGGGCCTTTTCCAAGGAACATATCCTTGAGTTGTATCTGAACGAGATTTACCTCGGCAGTGGCAGCTATGGCGTGGCTGCAGCAGCCTTGCGTTATTTCGACAAGTCGCTTGATGAGCTGAATGTCGAAGAAGCGGCCTATCTTGCCGCCCTGCCAAAGGCACCTTCGAACTATCACCCGGTCCGTAACCATGATGAAGCCAAGGCGCGCCGTAACTGGGTGATTGGCCGGATGCTGGAAGAAAAATACATCACCGAGGCTGAGGCACAGGCGGCGTGGTCATCCCCGCTCGTTGGTAAAAGTCGTGAATCGGTTGATACCTATCAGGCCGATTTCTTTGCAGAGGAAGTCCGTCGCCAGCTTGTTGATCGCTATGGCGAGGGCATGCTTTATGATGGCGGCCTTTCGGTGCGGTCCACCGTGGTTCCACGTTTGCAGGATATCGCGGACAAGGCGCTGTTTGACGGGTTGGTCGAATATGACCGTCGTCATGGCTGGCGCGGTCCGATCACCAATATTGATCTGTCCGGCAACTGGCAGCAGACTCTGCGCGAAGTCGAAACACCGGCTGATATCCCGTGGGATCGCGCGGTTGTCCTTGATACCGACGCCAATGAAGCAAAACTCGGCCTTCTGAATGGCGAGCAGGGCCGCATTCCGCTGCGCTTCCTGACATGGGCGCGCCCGTGGCAAAAGGGGCAGACGCTGGGTGCTGTTGTGAATAGCCCGTCGGATGTCCTTAAACCCGGCGATGTCATTTACGTCAAACATTTCGCCGAGCTTGATGGCGAACAACTGCCGCCCAATACCTATGGCCTGCGTCAAATCCCGAATGTGAATGGTGGTCTGGTGGCGATGGACCCGCATACCGGCCGTGTTCTGGCGATGTCGGGTGGTTTTTCGCATGACCTTTCGAAATTCAACCGTGCAACCCAGGCCCGTCGTCAGCCGGGCTCGGCCTTCAAGCCGTTTGTTTATCTCGCCGCCCTTGATAAGGGCTTTACCCCATCGACACTGGTGCTTGATGCGCCGTTCGTGATCGATCAGGGGCCGGGACTTGGCAAGTGGAAGCCGGGTAACTATAGCGGCCAGTTCTATGGTCCTTCGACCATGCGTCTGGGGATTGAAAAATCGCGTAACCTGATGACCGTGCGTTTGGCCCAGACCATCGGCATGCCGACTGTGGTCGATTACGCCGAACGGTTTGGCATTGTTGATGAAATGCCAGATGTTCTTTCGATGTCGCTTGGTGCGGCCGAAACCACCGTCATGCGCCTGACCGCTGCCTATGCCGAACTGGTCAATGGCGGCAAGGAAATTACGCCGACCCTGATTGACCGTATTCAGGACCGTCGCGGCAATGTGATTTACCGCCGGGACGAGCGCGAGTGTGCCCAGTGTCAGGACGTGGCATTCCGTAATCAGATGCCGCCGGACCTTCCCGATACCCGCGAACAGCTGACCGATCCGGCCAGTGCGTTCCAGATGGTGCATATCATGGAAGGTGTTGTGTCGCGCGGGACCGGGCGGCGCATTGCAGAGCTTGGCTATCCATTGGCCGGCAAGACCGGCACGACCAATGATTCACGCGATGCCTGGTTTGTCGGTTTCTCGCCTGACTTGGCGGTTGGTGTTTATGTCGGCTTTGATGACAACCGATCCCTTGGTGACAAGGAACAGGGTGCCAGTGCCGCAGCCCCGATCTGGAAGGAATTCATGCGCGGTGCACTTGAAGGCACCAAGGCCATTCCGTTCCGTACCCCGCCGGGCATCCGCATGGTCCGGGTTGAGGCCCGCACCGGTCTTCCTGCCCGTCCGGGCGATCAGGATGTGATCTGGGAAGCGTTCAAACCCGGCACCATCCCGGCTTCAAATGACAGCGTCATTGACGGTGGCTATAGCGGTTCGGGCGCATCGGACAGCAGCGGCGGTGCCGTTGCCGGGCCGGGCGGCATTTACTAAGCCGCCATTCCCGGATCGATCAGTTTTTCCTGATGGAAACGACATGAACCCGGCGCATCAACCGCGCCGGGTTTTTGCATGGTTGCAGGGGTTTCAACCGGGACAAAAACTGTTATAAGCCACGCCGACATTGCCGCATCATCGATGCGACGAAACAGATTTTCAGACGAATAACGGAGACATCAATGCGCGCTGAAGCACAGGCATTGGTCGATGAAATCAAGCAGTCGATGGCACTGCTGAGGAGGCATCTTTGACTGGGATAACGCTCTTAGACGCCTCGACGAACTGAACGCACTCGCCGAAGACCCGACCCTTTGGGACAATGCGGCGAACGCGCAGAAAGTCATGCGTGAACGTACCCAGCTTGATGACGCCATCAATGGCTATAAAAAGCTCGCCCAGGAGCTTGAAGACAGTATCGAACTGATCGAACTTGGCGAGGCCGAGGACGACAGCGAAACGGTCGAGGAGGGCGAAGCAGCCCTGCGTTCGATCCGCGAGATCGCCGCAAAGCGCGAACTTGAAAGCCTGCTTTCGGGCGAAGCCGATTCCAATGATGCCTATCTCGAAATCCATGCCGGTGCCGGCGGGACAGAGGCACAGGATTGGGCATCAATGATGGCGCGCATGTATTACCGTTGGGCAGAGTCCAAGGGTTACAAACTCGAGATGCTTGAAGAAAGTGATGGCGAGGAAGCCGGCATCAAATCGGTGACCTACAAGATCACCGGTCATAATGCCTATGGCTGGCTCAAGAACGAGGTGGGTGTGCATCGTCTGGTGCGAATTTCACCCTATGACAGTTCTGCGCGTCGCCATACCAGCTTCTCGTCTGTTTGGGTTTATCCTGTGATTGACGACGATATCGAAATCGAAATCCTGGATAAGGATCTTCGTGTCGATACCTATCGCGCATCGGGTGCCGGTGGTCAGCACGTTAACAGAACCGATTCTGCTGTGCGTATGACCCATATTCCGACCGGTATTGTTGCCCAGTGTCAGAACGACCGTTCGCAGCATAAAAACCGCGAAACGGCGATGAAGATGCTGAAAGCCCGTCTGTATGAGGCTGAGCTGAAAAAGCGCGAAGCCGAAGCACAGGCAGTCGAAGACAGCAAAACCGACATCGGTTGGGGCCATCAGATCAGATCCTATGTCCTGCAGCCTTATCAGATGATCAAGGATCTGCGTACGGGGACTGAAACGTCTGATACCCAGGGTGTTCTGAACGGCGATCTTGATGCCTTTATGGCAGCAGCCCTTGCCGCCAAGGTCACGGGTTCTGCCGGGGAAATCGAAGATATCGATTGATCGGTCTTTTGATCCTGCCTGAATTTGCAAACACCCCGCTGATCATTCGGTGGGGTGTTTTTCTTTGCGCGGATCAAAACGACAAGAAAACCGACCAAAGTCCGCAAAAATCCCATTTCTGTCACAGAATTGCCGAATAGCTCTGCAAGAGTACGGTCAAGCGCGGCCTGTCAAAAACAACAAATCACCGGCATAGCACGGGGCACTGGCGGGTTGTGCGGAGCAAACATCCATACTCTCACGGGAAGATCCAAATGGCCCATCAGTCCCATGGTCCGGTCGCGGTCGGCGACCAGTTCAAACTCGCTACACCCAACGGTCCGATTTTCGAAGTCATCAAAATCCGCGAAATGGCACCGGTTGATCATGCGCTGATTACCAAGGTGCGTGATACCAAATCCCCAACCCTGATTTCGATCAACACACTGCTTGATCGTGATTTCTATATCCCGGTTCCGCCGGAAAGTCGGCAGCTACCTGACAGTGACGGCATCTTGCGCGGTCTTTGATTGTCAAACGGATCAATACGCTGTTTAGCGCGATTAAAAGCGAAAAACAGGTTGGCTTGGCGGCCCGGACGCGATGAAATGGCATGATACGCATTCATCGCCATCCGGGGCCGCCAACATGACCGATACCAAGACTGATCAGAAAATCCTCGACCGCCTGTTTTCTGTCCTCGAAGACGATATCTTGCCGAAAACACGCGCGGGGGTATCGGGCGGTAACAAGCTTTTCGGGGCGGCGATCCTGCGCAAGGATGATTTGTCGCTGGTGATTGCTGAAACCAACAATGAAACCGAAAATCCGCTGTGGCATGGTGAAGTCCATTGCCTGAAGCGGTTCTATGAAATGCCCTCTGATCAGCGCCCTGCGACTTCGGAGCTGATCTTTCTATCAACGCACGAGCCGTGCTCAATGTGCCTTTCGGCCATTACCTGGGCCGGGTTTGATAATTTCTATTACTTCTTCTCGTATGAAGATTCGCGCGATGCCTTTGCCATCCCCCATGATCTGAAAATCATGAAGGAGGTCTTCACCCTTGAAGACGGCGAATACAACAAATCCAACGCGTTCTGGGACAGCCATTCGATGATGGGTATGGTCGCAGAGATGCCAAGTGATCAGAAGACCGCCTATCTCGCGCGGGCCAAAGAGATCTCGGACGAATATGATCGGCTCTCTGCCCAGTATCAGGACACCAAGGCGGATAACGATATCCCGTTGAACTAATCCCTAAAAAAAACGTGCTCCGTGATTAAACGGAGCACGTTTTGACTTGGTCGAGCGATTTGATCAGGCTGCCCGGACAGTTGCGATGAAGCTGTCGACTTCCTTGCCAAGCCTGCTTGCCGATTGCGAAAGCTCCTGCGCGCTGGCAAGAACCTGGGCAGCGGAATGGCTGCCTTCGGTTGCGGCCTTGGTGACATCGGTAATCGCGTTGGCGACTTCCTGCGTGCCGTTGGCGGCAAGGGCAATGTTATGGGTGATTTCGTTCGTGGTGGCGTCTTGTTGCTCCACAGCAGCCGAAATCACGGTCGAGCTTTGCTTGTTGTTTTCAATAACATCACTGATCTCGTCGACCGCAGTTACCATGGTGTTGGTAATGCGTTGAACCTTTTCGATTTGTGCTGTGATGTTTTCGGTCGCACGGGCCGTCTGGCTGGCGAGGTTTTTGACTTCCTGCGCGACAACCACAAATCCCTTGCCGGCATCGCCTGCACGTGCGGCTTCGATCGTGGCGTTGAGTGCCAGAAGATTGGTTTGCTCGGCGATGTCCTGGATCAGTTCCACCACACTGGAAATTTCGCGCACAGAGTCGGCAAGGCCGGTCGCGGTTTCGCGCGTCGAGGTCGCGGTTTCGGTCGCACGCGTCGTGATATGGGTGGCATTTTGAACCTGCGCACTGATTTCACGAATAGATGTGGCCATCTCTTCGCAGGCGGACGCCACGGTTTCGACATTGGCACTGGCAAGGCCAGAGGCATTTGAGACCGAGGTTGCCTGTGTGTTGGTCTGTTCCATCATCGCGGTCAGGCTCTGGGCGGTTGCTTCAAGCTCGGTCGCGGCAGACGCCACAACCCTGACGATGGAGCCAACATTGTCCTGGAAGGCATCGGCAAGCTTGTTCATCTGCTCACGCTTTTCTGCCGCCGCACGTTCCTTGGCCTTTTCGGCCTCGCTTTCGAGTTCCTTGGCCCGGATCATGTTCTTTTTAAAGACTTCGGTTGCCTTGGCAATGTCGCCAATTTCATCGGCACGGCTGGTGCCAAAGACCTCGGTATCAAGTTTGCCATCGGCAAGCTGGCCGAGGTTGCCGACAATCTTCTCAATCGGTTTGGTGACCGAACGGGCAAACAGGATGCTGCCGGCAACGCCAAGTGCTGTCACAATGGCGACGATCACGGCGGCAATCATCAGGGCGCTATAAACCGGACCGAATGCTTCGGCCGTATCGATTTCACCCAAAACAATCCAGTCGACACCATTGAAGTGGATCGGCATATAGGCAGAGATGACCGGGATGCCGCGATAATCAAGAATTTCGTGAATGCCGCTATTGCCAGACAATGCGTCCCGCATGGCAGCATCGTTCACCCGGATTTTCAGGATGGTGCTTTCCTCGGAAAAGCGCGAATCACTGCGCATCAAGCCGTTTTGGCCAACGATATAGGTCTCGCCACTTTCGCCCATGCCGACCGAGACATTCATGATGTTGTTGATGCGCGAAATCGGCATCTGGAAGACCATGGCCCCCAGCAACTCACCCGCTTCGCTGCGGACCTGATGTCCGATGAAGCTCGCCGGTGCGTCTGCACTGGGCGCATAGGGGCTGAAATCGGTAAAGGCGATGTCTGTTGCGGAACTCAGCGCCATCGTATCGCGAAACACGCGACCAAGATCGGTATCCGCCCATTTGCCGTCATTAAGGTTGGTGGCAAAGTCAGCTTCCTTGAAGACGGAATAAACAAGTTCCCCATCAGCACGGATCAGGAAGATGTCGTAGTATCCCTTGAGCTCAAGGAACTCGCGAAAATGCGGGTGATAGGTTCGGTGTGCCTGGCTCCAGTCCGATCCGTCGCCAGCGTCGGTCAGAAGGTGCTTTTCTCCAAGCGGATGGCTGTTGTCCGAGATGTAAAGCTTCTGAAGCGCTGTCATCGGGTTGCCATCCAGGCGATCCCAACCTTGGGTAAATGCCTTAAGAGCATCACGCGTATAACCACTGTCTGCTTCGACGATCAGGTCTTCCTCAATCGCCTGCAGATAGGACTGAATAGCGTTTTTACGAGCATCTGTCAGTGCCAGAAGTTTGTTGTGAACCTCGGTTTTCTGGGTCACCCAGAGTTCAAAAGACAGGATGCCACCCGCGCTCAGCGCGGTTAGCAGGATCAGGCACGCAATAATTGTCGGCAGCTTCACCGAAATACGTTTCATGACATTTCCTCTCGCAGTGCCCGTCGCCCGTTTCCGAACTCTGGGGGGCTTTCGCCCAGGTTTCGACAGCGTCAAAATTAACCGTTGGTATAGTTTTTAGTTCTGTTGACGACGCCAAAACATCCCCATTTAGGGATAATGCTTGTTTGTTGAGTATTTGGTGACTAAACGCAAAAGTTGAAGAGTTTGATGGTTCTGCGTGCAAAATAAAGTTGAAACGTCTGAGTCCGAATCTGGCGAGTTTTGTTTGCCGGTTCTGCTAAACTGCGTGGCATGGAACAGCTCAATAACGATATCTGCTATCAGGCACTCAAAACCCGGGACCGTCGGTTTGACGGGCGGTTTTACACCGCCGTTCGGACCACCGGGATTTTCTGTCGCCCGATCTGCCCGGCCGTCACGCCCAAGCGCGACAATGTCGAATTCTATCCCAGTGCCGAGGCCGCCATTGCCCATGGCTTTCGCCCCTGTCTGCGCTGCCGGCCAGAAGCCGCACCGGGCAGCCCGGCAAGTGCCGGTGTGCATGCAACCGTGGCCCGTGCGGTGCGCCTGATTGATCAGGGCGCGCTTGAAGATGGCTCGATCGCCGATCTGGCAGACCGGCTTGGTGTTGGCGACCGGCATTTGCGCCGCATCTTCAAGGACCATACCGGTGTCACCCCGCAGGAACATGCCAAGGCACGGCGATTGCTCCGTGCCCGTCAGTTGATTGTCGATAGTAATCTGACCATGACCGAAATCGCCGATATTGCCGGTTTTGGCAGTTTGCGCCGGTTTAATGATGCGATGAAGCAGGCCTATGGGCAGGCGCCAACCGCATTTCGCCGGGGCGTCAAAACCAAGGCATTGGACAAGCCCATCACGGATGATCCGTTTGCTGCGCGCAATGACGATCTGATTTTACGTCTGCGCGCCCGCCAACCGTTTGATGCCGACTATCTTCTGACCTTCTTCCGCGCACGTGCCATTCCAGGCCTTGAGACGGTGCGTGACCGCATCTATGTACGCGGGTTCAAGTTTGACGGGCGGGTTGGCTTGATGATCTGCCATTTCAGTGCCGATCAAAGTGGCGTGGATGTCATCCTGCGCGGCCCTGCGCGCGAAGCGGTGCTTGAAATCGGCGCACGGGTCCGCAGGCTTTTTGATCTTGATGCCGATGTGCCATCAATCACCGCCCAATTTGCCGAGGATGCCTTGCTTGCCCCCTTGGTGGAAAAACGTCCCGGCCTTCGGGTGCCGGGATGCTGGGATCGGTTTGAACTGGCCCTGCGGGCGGTTTTGGGACAGCA
Source organism: Thalassospira sp. HJ (assembly GCF_000948415.1). GTDB lineage: Bacteria > Pseudomonadota > Alphaproteobacteria > Rhodospirillales > Thalassospiraceae > Thalassospira. The sequence goes on from NZ_JYII01000007.1 coordinate 203,963, forward strand.
GGTTTCGGTCGCGGCAGCGCGGACTTTGGCGGGGCGGCTGGTGGCACGATTTGGTGAAGCCCTACCAGATGACCTGGTGGTCGGAACCGGCATTACGCATGTCTTCCCGACGCCGCAAAGCCTGATCGGGCAGGAACTGATGCCGATTGGCCTGACCACGCGCAGGGCGCAAACCCTTGCGGATGTGATTGAGCTTTTTGCCCGCCCGGACTGCGATCAGAAATCCGGCGATGAGCTGATTGCCACCATGACGGCGATCAAGGGGATTGGTCCATGGACGCTGAATTACTTTGGTCTGCGTGGGCTTGGTGATCCGGATGCTTTTCCGGCCGCCGATCTTGGCATCCTTAAGGCATCAGGCATGGGCGGCGGGCCGGACAAACCCAAGGCACTGGAAAGCATTTCGGAAAACTGGCGGCCATGGCGGGCCTACGCCGCGCAGTATCTTTGGTCCGCATTGGAAGGAGAATGATGATGTCCACCCAGATTAACGTCATGCGTTATGCCAGCCCGATCGGCAAACTTTCGCTCGCGAGCATTGGCTGCAAGCTGGTGCATCTCGATTTCGAAGACAATGATGACCGCCTGCACACCATCCAGAACCGCCATTTCAAAAACCTTGAATGGGAGGAGGGCGGAGCAGCACCCGCACCAGTGATCAAGTGGCTCGATAGTTATTTCGAAGGCGTTGTCGGGCCGTTGCCGATGGGCTCAATCAATATGGTCGGCACCGCGTTTCAGAAATTGGTTTGGGATGCGCTGATCTCGATACCGAGTGGTCAGAGCCTGTCTTATGCAGGATTAGCTGATCAGTTGGGCAATCCCAAAGCGGTGCGGGCTGTGGCCCGGGCCAATGCCCTTAATCCGGTTTCGATTATTGTGCCGTGCCATCGGGTGATCGGATCAAACGGCACCCTGACCGGTTATGCCGGCGGGCTTGAGCGCAAGAAATGGCTGCTGGATCATGAAGCAACGATGCTTGCCAACGCTGCCTGAAACCTTGCGATCACAGCATCAAATCTGACTGCTGTATTCCAAAAATCCGAGTTTGCCAACCAGCCAGGGATAGGGCTGGAACGCAACCCCTTTGTCTTATGAAAGGAACTGCCGTGAAGCTTTATGATTACCCCGGTTCACAAAATGCTTGGAAGGTCCGACAACTTTGCGCTCATCTCGGCATCAGCTACGACACTGAATGGCTGTCGATCTTTGAAGGCGAAAGTCATACCGACGCATTCTTTGAACGGAACCCGGCGGGGGCGGTGCCGGTTCTTGAGCTTGATGATGGTCGTTGCATCGCAGAGTCGAATGCCATCCTGATTTATTTGGCGGAAGGTAGCGACTATTTGCCAGATGATCCTTATGAGCGTGCCAAGGTCAGCCAGTGGCTGTTTTTCGAAGCTGATTATGTCCAGTCGACGATTGCGACACTGCGCCATTGGAACCTGACAGGAAAGAATGACCGCAATCAGGGACAGCTTGAAAAACGCCGGGCCTCTGCACGCGGTGTCTTGGGGAATCTCGACCGCTATCTGACCGGCAAGCGGTTTTTGGCCAATGACCTCTACTCAGTCGCTGATATTGCTGTTTATGCCTATACCCATCTCGCCCACGAAGCTGATCTGGATATGACCGCTTTTCCGGCGGTAACTGGGTGGATTGATCGTATCCGTAAGATTGTCGGTAATCAGGTGCCGGTGCGCTATTACGCAGAAGACCCTCACAGCACGAATGATCTTTGAAAAAACAACACGGGCTTCCGTTCAGAAGCCCGTGTTGAGTATTTTGATGGACCTAAAGGCAATGTCAGATCGACATGACGATACGGCCATCGATCTTGCCATCGCGCATGCGATCAAAGATCGAGTTGATGTTTTCCATCGGCTCGGTCGTGAAGTGGGAATGCACTTTGCCGTCGCCTGCGAAATCAAGGGCTTCCTGCAGATCCGCACGGGTACCGACAATCGATCCACGGATGGTTTTGCGCGACAGGACGGTATCGAAGATATCAAGTTCGAACGTTCCCGGCGGCAGGCCGCACAGCGCCATGGTGCCACCACGGCCCAGCATGCCAACGCCCTGTTTGAAGGCCGCGCGCGAAACAGCGGTGACCAGAACGCCGTTGGCGCCACCCATCTGCTTTTGGACTTCGGAGACAACATCTGCCTCGGCCGCATTCAGGGTCCAGTCCGCACCAAGATCCTTGGCGAGCTTCAGTTTCTCGTCGGCAATGTCAACGGCGATAACTTTCATGCCCATGGCCTTGGCATATTGCACGGCCATATGACCCAGCCCGCCGACACCGGAAATCACCACGGTCTCGCCGGGTTTGCATTCGGTTTCCTTGAGCCCCTTATAAACCGTCACACCAGCGCACAGGACCGGGGCGGCATTGCCGAATTCAAGCGGGTCGGGCAGATGGCCGACATAATCCGGATCAGCCAGAACATATTCGGCAAAGCCGCCATTGACGGAATAACCGGTATTAAGCTGCTCACCGCACAGGGTTTCCCAGCCGGTGATGCAGTGATGGCAATGACCACAGGCCGAATGCAGCCACGGCACGCCCACGCGATCGCCTTCCTTGACGGATTTAACGCCTTCGCCAACTTCGGCAACAATGCCGACCCCTTCGTGACCGGGGATAAAGGGCGGGTTCGGTTTGACCGGCCAGTCGCCTTCGGCGGCGTGAAGGTCGGTGTGGCAGACACCGGATGCCTCGATCTTGACCAGGATTTTTCCCGGCGTGACCTTGGGGACGGTGACTTCTTCAATCGACAGGGGATCGCCGAAAGCGCGAACAACGGCGGCTTTCATGGTGGAGGGCATGGTGACAACTCCTTGCTGATGACGGTGAAAAGATCATGCTTTTCGTCAAATATCGCGCCAAGGAGTGTCGATGATTTAAGGCGCTACCACCATGAGGTGTGTCAATTGTCTGATGATTTAATTTTGACTGTGCGCTGTTTATGCGCTTTCGCCATCAATGTCAGGCAGTTCAAGGACATAGTCCTGATAATAGTCGGGCGGCATGCCGGCCTCATAACGTGCTTCGTCATTAAAGGGCGGTTTGAGCGGCCCACGGAAATGCTTGCGCAGCATGTCATGCCAGGTGGTGTAATAGGGTAGGTCGCGCTGATCGCAGATGTATTCGTAATATTTTCGACCCGCCGCGACATGGGCGATTTCATCATGGGCAATGATTTTAAGAATACGCGCACTTTCCGTATCCCCATGCGCCAAAAGCCGTTCAATGGTCGGCGGGGTGGCATCAAGGCCGCGCGCCTCAAACACCATCGGTACGACGGCCAGACGCGGCAAAATGTCATAGGACGTATCCATCGATGTTTGCCACAGACCATCGTGGGCTGGCAAATCGCCATAGACCGCGCCAAGTTCGCCAAGACGCTTGCTGATCATTTTGAAATGGCGGGCTTCGTCATCGGCCACCTGAACCCAGGCATCATGAAAATCGCGCGGCATGTCAGCCTCGGGAAAGCGGACACACAGATCCCACGCCAGATCAATCGCATTGAGCTCAATATGGGCCAGTGCATGCAAAAGTCCGATACGGCCCTGAACGCTGCCCTTTTTGCGCTTGGGCATCTTGTTGGGCGGAAGTAGTTCCGGCTTTGCCGGACGGCCGGGACGATCGGGCAGGTCGGTTGATCCGACTTCGCTGATCTCGCCACTGCGCCACATGGCAGCCATTTCGGCAGTGACATCGGCCTTCTTTGTGGCGTCTTCGGTCAGAAGGGCCTTTTTCGCGGCTTCGGCAAGGGTCAGCTTGGTCATGATCGTCTGGTCTGTGTTGATGGCAAAATCTGCACTTTGTCTGCCATCTGCGCGCCTGCGGGTCAATTGGCAAACAAAAAGGGCGGCCCTTACTCAAACCCGGACCGCCCTTTGTAATCAGTTATCGAACGCGCGATTAGGTGATGTTAAAGCGTGCCAGTGCCTCTGCCAGATCCTCGCCAAAGGCATTGCCCTTGCGGATGATCGCGGTACGGCATGGCAGATCCTGAAGCGACGGATGGTTCGGTGCATCCGAGGTCAGAACGGCGGTCGGAATGCCACGGGTTTTTGGCATCGCCTGCAGGGCGTTGGCCAGATCAACACCGCTCAGCTCATCGATGGTTTTGGCAACGATGATGAAATCCGGGCGGGTGCGCACGGCAAGTTCGATCGCCTCGAACGAGGTCTGCGTGACTGAGCTGCGATAACCGCAAGCAGCTAGTTCGCGTTCCAGAATGGTTGCCATCGAACGCTGCGGAATGACCAGAAGCGCTTCGACATTGGCCTTGGCCAGCCAGTTCGGATCGATATCAGGGGCGCGTTTGGACGGGAGTTCACGCACGAATTCTGCTGTGTCCTGACCACCGGCACTCATATCGCCTTCAAGCAGGTTTTCGATCTTGTCGACAAAGGCCTGAATATCGTTGATCGAGCCTTCGTTCAGTTCCTTGCACGTCGTGACATAGTCGGCAAGGCGATGGCTGGTCAGGTTGATCAGCGGTGCGGCAACGGACTTGCCCTTGTATCGCAGATTGAAAACTTCGCGCTGGATGGCAGTCAGATGACCCGGCTCACCCTTGCTGCGCGCGTTTTGCAAAATCACATCGATGGAATTGATGATGTCATGGGCTTCATCGCGAAAGTCCGAAAGCATCTGATCGTCGAGATCGACAACATTGTTACTCATTGAATTACCCGCTTTGCCGGCATGCCGGTGAGTTTTCATCAAACAGGTGAGGACAATGCATCACCCATCACTCCCATATCCGAATTTTTATCCCGACAAACAAGGGATGGCAACAAAATCAGCAAATTGCGATATTGCCAGAAGCCTGAAAGAAAACATTTTTTGTGCTGAAAAAAACAAAGGCCCGGCACTGAAACGCCGGGCCTTGTTGCTGAAAAATGTTGAACTCAAAGGGCTTTGACGGCCTCAAGAACCTCGGTGACATGGCCTTTGACCTTTACCTTGCGCCAGGCATTGCGAATGACACCGTTGCCATCAATGACAAAGGTGGATCGCTCGATGCCCATGAATTTTTTGCCATACATGTTCTTTTCCTTCCAGACACCATAATCCTCGCAGGTGGTGCCGTTCTCGTCGGAGGCGAGAATGAAGTTCAGATCATGCTTGGCCTTGAATTTGTCGTGACGTTCGGCGCTGTCTTTGGAAATGCCGATGATCTGAGTATCAACCGCGCTGAAATCAGGTTCAGCGTCGCGGAATTCACAGGACTCGGTCGTGCAGCCCGGGGTCATGTCCTTGGGATAGAAATAGATCACCACCGGCTTGCCTGCCAGATCAGACAGTTTCACGCTGCCATTGCCATCGGTTGGCAGTTCGAAATCCGGGGCCTTGTCACCAACATCAACTGTCATGGTCTATCCTCTGTCTATTCGTTCTGGTTTGTGATCCGATCCGCATCCAAACCGGGATACTGAAAATACAAACCCTTATAAGCTTGGCAAGTGCTGTTGGATCATTGTGGTGCATCCGAGGGGGCGATCTTTTCGGCCGGCGCCGCAATCACGAGGTCATAGATCTCTTTGATCCGGGTGGCGGTGCTTTCCATCTTGTCCTGCAGGCTTGCGAAATCGTCGCACTTCCCGGCATTGGCCAGCATTTTTTGCAAATCCTCGCTGGCTTTTTCTGGATCAAACGGGCCTTCGGTGGTCAGGCGCAACATGGCCTGCAAGGCGAGCCAGAAGGACGAGGAGTTGGCAAGAAATTCGGCTTCGTCGGATTTAAGAATACCCGCCGTCGCGAGGTTTTTGAAAACCACCCGCGTGGTCGGGGACAGGATTTCGGGATGGTCATGGGCATGACGCAGCTGCAGATATTGCGCAATGAATTCCAGATCGACCAACCCGCCGCGGCGCATCTTGATCGCCCAAGGATGATTATCGCCTTTGCCCGCTTCCATGCGGTTGCGCATGTCATAGACCGCACGGACTAGTTGGTCGGGATCGCGCTTTTTACACAGCACGTCATTGGTGGTCGCCAGCACCTTGTCACACAGCGCCTTGGGCCCGTAAACAGCCCGCAGACGGGTCAGCGCCATATGTTCCCACGTCCAGGCTTCGTTGTTCTGATAGGTCTCAAAGCTCTTGAAGTGGGTGGCAAGCGGCCCCTTGGATCCGCTGGGGCGCAGGCGGAGGTCGGTTTCAAACAGAACCCCTTCGGCCGTCGGTGCGGACAGGGCATTGATATAGCGCTGGCTGAGCCGGATGTAATAATGCCCGGGTGTCAGCGGCTTTTCGCCATCGGACTCTTCGGCGTCTTCGAGGGCCTCATAGATAAACACCATATCAAGGTCCGAACCGGGCGAAAGTTCCTGCCCCCCATGTTTGCCGAGCGCAAAGACCGCAAGCCCGCCGTCAGAAAACTTGCCGTGTTTGGCGGCAAAGTCATCGGCAATGCGCGGGAAAAGCGCGCGAATGGCAACGTCGGCCACATCGGCCAAGGCGCGGCCAGCCTCATGCGGGGTATGACGGTTTTCGATTGTTTGGACATCAATTTGGAATTTCTGGTCATTGGCCCAGCGCCGTGCGGCATCAAGCCAGTCTTCGACCATGTCCTCGCGCGACAGACGGGCGTCAAGTTCTGCCAGCATCGCATCGGCATTGGGCAGTTCTTCGTGGAAGCCCGCCATCAAAACGAAATCAAGCACCGCCGCATTGCGGCCGATATATTTCGCCATGCGCGGAGCGGTGCCGGCAATCTGGGCCAGAAGTTCCAGCAATTGCGGATTGGCGGTAAACAGCGAGAACAGCTGCACCCCAGCCGGCAAACCTTTGAGGAAATCATCAAAGGCGCGAAACGCCATATCCGGGTTGGTGGTTTTGCCAAGTGCCCCCAAAAGGGTCGGCATCAGTTCGGTCAGGATTTCGCGCGCCCGACGCGACCGCGTTGCGCGATAACGCCCATGATGCCATCCGCGCACCGTGACCGAGACATTCTCGGCATTTTCAAAGCCCATCTGACGCAGGTTTTCAAGCGTGTCGGGATCGTCCTCAGTGCCGGTGAAAACAAGGTTTCCCGTGCTTCCGGCCAACGGAACGTCATCCTCGAACAGTTCGGCATAGTTGTTTTCGACATTGCGCAGATGAAGCAGCAAGTCCGCCTTGAAGGCATCAAGCGTTTCATAACCAAGGAAGGTCGCCAGTGCCAGCAAGCCCTGATCGGTATCGGGCAGGGTTTGGGTCTGCTGATCATTGATCATTTGCAGGCGGTGTTCGACGGTGCGCAGGAATTCATAGGCCGCCACCATTTCATCGCGGACTTCCTCGGACACCTGACCAAATTTGGTCAGGGTGCGGAGCGTGTCGCAGGTCGCCTTGCCACGGAGCGCTATCTCGCGCCCGCCCCAGATCAGTTGCTGGGTCTGGGCAAAAAATTCGATCTCGCGGATGCCGCCACGGCCAAGTTTAACGTTATGGCCCGGAATGTTGATCTTGCTGCCGCCCTTAAGCGCGTTGATCTGGCGTTTGATCGAATGAATGTCCTGAATGGCAATGAAGTCAAGATGCTTGCGCCAGACAAACGGGCGCAGGATTTCAAGAAATTCGTTACCTGATTTGCGATCCCCTCCAACGATACGCGCCTTGATCATGGCCGCACGTTCCCAGTTCTGCCCGACGGTTTCGTAATATGTTTCGGCAGCAATCATCGACAGGATTGGCGGGGTTGATGCCGGGTCGGGACGCAGGCGCAAGTCGGTGCGGAAGACATATCCATCACCGGTGCGTTCTTCCATGATCCGTGTGATGTCGCGCACCATGCGCACCAGGTCCTGCTGAATGCGGTCAGGATCAAGGTAGGTCACGACATCCTGATCATACAGGAAGATCAAGTCGATATCCGATGAATAGTTAAGCTCGCCAGCACCAAGCTTTCCCATGCCAATGGCAAAGATTCCCGATCCTTCCAGCGGGTTTTCCGGATTGGGCAGGTCATATTTGCGCAGGCGCGCCATGGCCGACAGGCAATGCGCCATGGTGAAATCAAGCGTTTGCTCGGCCGTGTCACTGATTGCCGAGGTGATTTTATCCAGCGGCCAAGCCTTGCAGATATCGGCCATTGCAATCACAAGTGCCGCCCTGCGTTTGGCCCGGCGCACGGTTGCCATGGTGGTGGCCTGATCAAGGTCGCGGGCATCGGCGCTGATATGGACCGGTTCGAGTGCATTGGCAAAGGCCTGATCAAGACCGTTGTCAAAAACATCGCAGACCGTGTCGGGATCGCGCAGGCACAGGTTGGTCAGATAGGGGCTGTTGCCAAACAGCGCCTCAAGAACCGCGCGTTTTTGGGGATTGGACGCAATCTCGCCAATTTTATCTGACAGGCTTTCAAATACCGGTCGGTCCGCCAGTGTGTTCCAGCGTTCGAACGCGTTGGCGACACGGTCGGAATCGAAGGCTTTGGGCAGATCCTGTGAAATCCAGGAAAGAGACACTTTTTGCGTTCCTTGTATTGCGAAATGGTCACAAACCGCGCTATGCAAAGGGTTGCACCTGATTGCATAATCTCTGCAAGGAGTTGGACGTCCTGATCAACAGGATGACCTATCTGTTTCTAGCTTTTCTGTGATCGGACAAAAAGGGGTATAGATCAATAGCGGTCTGGTACTTTCAGGTAATATGGTTGTCAGTAACGTATCGACAACCACACCAGAAGATAGAAGTTATTGATATCGCTGCATATGACATCGGGAACACAAGGTAAAATGAGTGCGCCACGTTAAGACCTTTGCCGGATGGCTGGCGCTGACTTTATCAGCCATCGTCCTGTTTGTCGGCGTGTTCGCGGCAGTCACGATCTGGCGACTGTCCCAGGAACCTGTGTCTTTGCACCGGCTGACCCCGTATCTGGTCGATCATCTTAATCAATCGATGGGCAATAACCGGCTGGCGGTCGACGATGTCGTTTTGCGTTGGCGCGGTTGGGATGAAAAGTTTGACGTCGGCCTGCGCCGGGTCAGCATCTTTGGCCCCGATAATCAGGAAATCCTCCACGTTCCCGAAGCCGATGTCGTGTTTTCCAGCAAGGCGCTGTTTGAAGGCGTGCTGGCGCTTCGTGAACTCAATCTGATCGGCCCGCGCATCCGGCTTGAACGCAGTGCCGATGGCACCATTGATGTCGGCTACATCGCCGAAGAGGCCGCCGAAGATGTCGCGACACTCGCAGATACCGAAGGCGTTGGGGACGGTGCAACCACACCCGCTGACGAAGCCTATGAAAAGGGGCGTGGATCGTCCGTCGTGATCGAACTGCCAGACGCGCCAGATGCCGCAAATTCTGTCGCGGAACAGCAAATTGCTGATCCCGAAACTTCGGGGAATGACGCCGAACCAGTCGAGCGGTCTGGCAATCCGGTCCTCCATGATATCTTTGCCATTCTGTCGGGCGAACGCACCGACATTCCGGCTGCGGCCTATTTCGAAAGCTTCGGGATTGTTAATGCTGACCTTGAAGTCCGTGACGAGAAAATCGGTATTGTCTGGGCCGCACCGCAGGCCGATATCCTGTTGTCGCGACGCGCGTTCGGGATCGGGGCAGAGGCCTCCATGCAGGTCAGTGCGGGGGATATCTCCACCCAGGTTCGTGTGACCGGCGATTACAGCATTGAAACTGGCGATGTTGATCTTGAAGCCGATATTGGCGAGATCGAGCTTGCCGATCTTGTCAGCATCTCCGACCTGTTTGAGAAGCTGCATGATGCTTATGTACCGGTATCGGGCAAGCTTAATGCCCGCCTTGATGCCACGGGCGGGCTGATATCGGCATCGACCGATCTGACGGTTGGAAGTGGCGTCATTACATTCCCGGAAGAAATACGCGCAACCTATCGCGTGACTGACGGGCAGATCGTCACAAGCTATGTGCCCGGCCGGTTCAGCCTTGATGATGTTGTTCTGAATGTCGGTGATGCATCGGCGAAACTGCAGGGCGTGGTGCTTGACCCGTTCGGGCAGTGGCAGGTCAATCTTGACCTGTCGGCGACTGATGTTCCGACCAATGAGCTGGATCGCCTGTGGCCCGAAGGTGTTGGCGATGATGCCCGCACATGGGTTGTCACCAACCTGTCCGAGGGTATTGTCCATCAGGCGACCATGCACACAGAACTGCATCAGGATGATGCCGGCGAGGTCGTTCTTGATGACCTTGGTGGTCAGATGACGATGTCAGGCATCACGGTGCATTATCTGGGTGAGATGCCCGATGTTCTGAATGCTGCCGGACGTGCAGAGTTTGACGAAACCAGTTTCAGCATCTTTGTTAATAGCGGCGAGGCCGAAGGCATTCAGGTCACCGATGCCAGCATCATCTTTACCAAGCTTGATGAACCGAAACCTGATGCCGACATCGAAATCGTCGCACAGGGCAGCGCACGCAAGGCGCTTGAACTGATCGAGGCCAAACCACTTGGCTTTGCCACCCGGCTTGGCATTGATCCGGCCAAGATAAGCGGCGACCAGGCGACGCGTGTGCGGCTGCATTTTCCGCTTCTGCGTGATGTGACTTTTGATGATGTCGATGTGGCGGCGGCCTCACGCATCGAAAATGCAGCGATTGACGGTGCGTTTCGTGGCATGGATATCGCCGATGGCAGCTTCGAACTGCAGGTCAACACCAAGGGTCTCGAACTCGCTGGTGCGGCAACCGTCGGCAAGGGAAAAACCAACATCAATTGGGTCGAGACCTTTGATGCCAATGCTGCGGTGACAAGCCATTACAAGCTGTCTGGCGACCTTGATCTTGCCGTGTTGCCCGATATCGAACTTGATCCGGGACCGTATCTGAACGGGATGGCCAAGGGCGATCTTGATATCCGTGTGGCGTCTGATCGCGTTCGTATCGTTGGGGATGTCGATCTGGCCAATGTCGGGCTTTCCGTGCCCATAGAAACGGTTGGTTATCGCAAGGAACCGGGGTTGGCGGCGTCCGCCAAGTTTGACGTCGCCGTTCAGTTTGATGGCGGTGGTACGGTGAACAGTTTTGCCGTGACAGCCCCGGCACTTGAGGCCAAGGGGCATGGCAACTGGCGCGGTGATAACGCCATGGCCGATAAATGGTTTGTTGAACTCGAAAACACCCGTTTTCGCGAAAATATCGATGTCTCGGGTTCTGTGCGCATGGAAGAAGGCGACCGGCTGGTCGTCGATCTGAGCGGTGCGCAATTTGATCTGCGTCCCTTTATCGAAAGTGTCGGGGCGGATGATGCTGCCGAGGACACAGCACCTTCTGATCAGCACTATCTCGTCGCGCTTGAGGCGGGTGGTTTCCTTCTGAAGGAAGGTGAGCCGCCGCTTTTGAATGATGGCAAGATCACTTTGCGTCAGGAAACAGATAAACGCGAACTTGAAATCACCGCCCGCCAATTGATCGCGACCCCTTGGATCGTTGACGACGGGGCAGGCGATGATGACGCGGGCAACGATCTTTCAGGGGCCAACACCGGCGGCATTGGCGAGCGCGCAGAGCGCAGCGGTGGCAGCACCGAGGTGTTTCTGAATATCGAACAGATGGTCATGGCCAATGGCGAGCTGCTGGCCGATGTGCGTGGTTCCATCCATACGGTCGGACAGGAATGGGACCGCCTTGTTCTGAACGGGGCATTTGGTGATCGGGCCAATGTGTTTGCGCAAGTCACCCGCGAAGATTTCCAGACCCGCAAGGTCACACTCACCAGCGAAGATGCCGGTCGTTTCCTGCGTGCGGTGGATAAGTATGACAACCTTCTGGGCGGGCGCATGACGATTGAAGGAACGGTCGATGAGCGCGACTTCGCCCAACCCTTTAGCGGTCAGGCCAGCATTGCCGAATTCCGCGTCGTCAACGCACCGATTGCAGCCCGTGTGCTGAGTGCTGCCTCACTCACCGGACTTGGTGATGTTTTGCAGGGCAATGGCATTTCCTTTAACGAGCTGAATGGTGAATTCACCTATGTGAATGATGTGCTCGCACTTTCCAAGGTCGCGGCAAACGGGTCGGCTGTAGGTGTTACGGCGAACGGATCGATTGATCTGGCGAAATCGGAAATCCGCCTGGCAGGATCGATCGTGCCGATCTATGCGCTGAATTCCGCCCTTGGTGCCATCCCGATCCTTGGGGATATTCTGGTCGGTGAAGAAGGCGGTGGTATCTTTGCCCCGACCTACACGATTGAGGGCGATCTGGATGAACCGGACATTACGGTCAATCCGCTCTCGACCTTTGTGCCGGGTGTCTTCCGAAACCTGATTACCGGTGCTGAACCGGGCTAGTCGAGGCATCCAAGCAAACACAAAAAAGCCCCGCACGATGATCGGCGGGGCTTTTGCTTTTGTTTGGAGCAGATGTGATCAGACCGGCTTGATCAGAACGTGACGTTTCTTACCCGCCGAAACCTTGATCACGCCATCAGAATTGAGCGCATCCGACGTGATGTTTGCGTTTTCATCGCTGACTTTCTCGTCATTGATCTTGGCACCACCACCCTTGATCAGGCGGCGCGCGTCGCCACCCGATTTGGCAAGGTCGGCGCGACGGAACAGATCAAAGGCCGGGATACCAGCATCAAGATCGGCCTTGGCGACTTCGACGGTCGGCAGGTCATCCGCCAGAACACCTTCTTCAAAGGTTTTGCGGGCGGTCTCGGCCGCTGCAAGGGCAGCTTCTTCGCCGCGGCAAAGCTTAACGGCCTCGAATGCCAGAACCTTTTTGGCTTCGTTGATCTGCGATCCTTCAAGCTTGGCGTATTCGGCAATCTGTTCAAGCGACATTTCGGTGAACAGACGCATGAACTTAATCACGTCGGCATCTTCGGTGTTACGCCAGAACTGGTAGTAGTCATAGGACGACAGGCGTTCTTCGTTGAGCCACACGGCACCGGCCGCGGTCTTGCCCATCTTGGCACCCGACGCGGTGGTCATCAGCGGTGTGGTCAGACCAAACAGCGATTTTTCATCAACACGGCGCCCCAGTTCGACACCATTGACGATGTTGCCCCACTGGTCCGATCCGCCCATCTGCAGCGTGCAGCCATAGTTGCGGTTCAGCTCAACAAAGTCATAGGCCTGCAGGATCATGTAGTTGAATTCAAGGAAGCTCAGCGACTGTTCACGTTCCAGGCGCAGCTTCACCGAGTCAAAGGCCAGCATGCGGTTGACCGAGAAATGGCGACCGAAATCCCGCAGGAACTCGATATAGTTCAGCTTGTCCAGCCAGTCGGCATTGTTGACCATGACCGCATCGGTCGGGCCATCGCCAAACGTCAGGAACTGCTGGAAGACCTTTTTGATGCCAGCCATGTTGGCGCCAATGATTTCGTCAGTCAGAACCGGGCGCGCATCGTCACGACCGGTCGGGTCACCAACGCGCGTTGTGCCGCCGCCCATCAGGACGATCGGCTTATGGCCGGTTTTCTGCAACCAGCGCAGCATCATGATCGACACAAGCGATCCGACATGCAGGCTGTCTGCAGTGCAATCATAGCCCACATAGCACACCACCGTGTTATCCGATGCATAGGCATCAAGGCCTTCAAGATCAGTACATTGGTGGATGTAACCGCGGTCATTCATGACGCGGAGAAAATCAGACTTCAGTTCAGTCATGGTTTTTGCGCTATGTTGGTTGTGATAGATAATTCGACCCGCCTTTATGTGCGGAGGCGATGATCTAGCACAGAAAACATCCGCTCGGCAACGCATCGGCGAGCAGATCTGCCATCCGGGTAACGAATTCGCGATAATTTCCCGTTAGGCTGCGCCAAACCAACAATTTTCGCGGTACGGAGCACAACATGACACAAGGCTGGATCACGGCAATCGGCATGATGAGCGGCACCTCTCTTGACGGGGTGGATGCGGCACTGATTGAAACCGATGGCATCGAGGTGCGCCGGACCGGCCAGTCTGTCTTTGTGCCCTATGCACCGGAACTCCGCGAACGCATGCGGGCCTGTTTTGGTAATCGCAGTGCGACCAACAGCGAGCATGTCGTTGCCGATGACCTCACTCAGGTCCATGTTGATGCTGTTAATATCCTGCTTGATAAGGCCGGTGTTGCAGTGGGCAAAATTGGCGTGATCGGTTTTCATGGACAGACCGTCTTTCACGAACCGGGCAATGGCATCACGCGCCAGATCGGAACGCCGCATATGTTGGCGGAAAAAACCGGTATCCCGGTGGTTGCCGATTTCAGACTGGCCGATGTTGCGGCCGGTGGGGAGGGCGCACCGCTGGCCCCTGTCTATCACGCTGCCCTGATCAAAAGTGCCGGTGTGGATTTGCCTGTGGCGGTTCTGAATATCGGCGGGGTATCCAACTTGACCTATATTGATGCCGATGACCAACTGCTGGCCTTTGATTGTGGGCCGGGTAATGCGCGCCTTGATGACTGGATGCTGCGCCATACCGGTAATCCGGTTGATCTCAACGGGGCGACGGCGGCATCCGGCACCGGCGATCCGATGGTCGAGGTCAAATTCCTTGAAGACCCATACTTTGATCGCATCCCGCCCAAATCTCTTGATCGCGAAGATATGGCCGCACGCATTGACGGTCTGGTGGTTGAAGCCAAGCTGAATGTCCCGGATGGGGCGGCGACACTGGCCAATTGCACGGTGGCGGCCATTGTGGCCGGGGTAAACCATCTGCCGGCGGCACCGCAAAGCTGGTTTGTATGTGGGGGCGGACGTCATAACGATTACATCATGGAAACGCTTGGTAGCCGTCTTGGCGTGCCGGTGCGATCTGTTGATGAACTGGATTGGGATGGTGACGCGGTTGAGGCGGAATGTTTCGGTTTCCTGGCGGTCCGCCATTTGCGTGACTTGCCGCTCAGCTTCCCTGGAACCACAGGCGTTCCGGAGCCCTGTTGCGGTGGCAAGCTTTACCCCACAAAAAAGCAGCGGTATTAGCCGTCAAGTATTAAAGCATAATGGTCACGCATTCTCGCATTGAGGATGGTGACCATTTTTCTGACGACAGCAATCACAGCAACCTTGCCGGGTTTTCCGTTTTCAGTCAGGCGTTTGTAGAAGTCGCGTAGCAGAGGATCGAAGCGTATTGCCGGTAATGCAGCATAGTAAAGAGCATTGCGCACTTCCAAACGTCCGCCGCCA
>NZ_JYII01000015.1 GCF_000948415.1 Thalassospira sp. HJ
CATGGCAATGTCCTCCTTATACTCGAGCGTCAAAGCTCTTCCAGCGGTTCGACAATGCCTCCAGAGGCCGTGAGTGTTCAGCTTTTTTACGGACGTAAAAGTCCAAGGCCGCATCAACACCTCACGGATCCGGGAGCCTGCGTATACGCAGGCTCCCAAGTGAAAAGAGGCACGAACATCATAGCAAATGTTCGTGCCTCTCAATGTATAAGGGCCGCAACCTGATTGTTGCGGCCCTTTGTTATTATCGGCTTCTGATCAATCGTCGATCATGCACCAGACTGGGGTATGATCCGATGCCTTTTCCTTGCCACGCGGCTCGCGGTCAATATCCGACGCACTCAGCCGGTCCGCTGCCGCCGGCGTTAAAAGCAAGTGGTCGATGCGAAGGCCGTTATCCTTGTTCCAGGCGCCTGCGCGATAGTCCCACCAGCTATATTGATGGCCTTTGGGATTGAAAGTCCGGAAGGCGTCGGTAAAGCCCATATTCATCATGGTGCGCAGGCGTTTGCGTTCAACCGTCGTGCACAGCACGGTTTCGTGCAGTTTCGCCGGGTCATACACATCCATGTCATCAGGTGCGATGTTGTAATCACCGCCCATGACAGCGGCGTCACCACTGGCGCGGATTTTCTCAAACCGGGTGATCAGGCGATCAAGGAAGTTCAGTTTGTAATCAAACTTCTCATCCCCGACGGCAGTTCCCATCGGCACATAGATTGACGCCACGCGAACCGGTCGGTTGGAGCTGATAGTTGCTTCGATATAGCGCGCCTGTTCGTCGTCATCATTGCCGGGCAGGCCGCGTTCAACATCTTCGATCGGGAATTTGGACAGGATCGCGACACCGTTATAGGTTTTCTGACCATGTATCGCGATGTTGTAGCCAAGGTCTTCGATTTCCATCGCCGGAAATGCATCATCGACCGTTTTGGTTTCCTGCAACAGGACCACATCGGGTTTGCCTTCCTGCAACCAGTCAAGAATGTTGGGCAGGCGTGCCTTGATCGAGTTGACATTCCATGTGGCGATTTTCATTCGGGCCTCGGTTTTTGGTGTGTCTGGTCAAACAAAACGGGGTTCGCCAGTAACGAACCCCGTTTTATAAATCGGTTTGTCGATCCGGATCAAATCGAGAAACTTGATCCGCAACCACATGAAGAGGTGGCATTCGGGTTGTTCACACGAAACGCCGAACCAACCATTTCACGCACGAAATCAATCTCTGCACCGCCCAGAAGGTCGAGCGATACTTCATCGATCACCATTTTCGCACCGTGGTTTTCAAAGATCTGGTCTTCGTCCGTGGTGTCTGAATCCAGCGAGAACTCATACTGGAAGCCACTGCAACCGCCGCCAGAGACTTGCAGGCGCAGCATCGTGTTCGCAGCACCTTCGCTTGCGATCAGTTCCTGAATGCGTTTCGCAGCACTTTCAGTCATTTGCACTTGCCGAGAAGAATCGGTCATTCAACACTCCTTGGTCTCCAACCTGCCGGGGCAGGCATGTTTGCGTTCTGTGAGCACATGATAGCATGGTCGGAACGCTGTATTTAAGTCACTATTTAGCGCGCATGGCTGAAATGTCAAAACCTGTAATCATTCTAGGGGCTGAACCCAATTGAATGTTTGAAATGGTCGCGAAGCATTTGTGCAGATATCAGGAGATTTGCCGCAGAAAGGCTCACTGCCTTTCAAGGTGAAACGACGCAATAGCCTGTGCAAATGCTTCCGATCCGAAGGACATCAGGACAACCTGCGACCTGCTTCGTCAATCTCCTTGCCCGGGGATCACCCCGCGCTGCGGAGACTTCCTCGCATGGCTTGATTGTTCTGATGCCATTTTAATCATTCAATTGGGTCCAGCCCCTATCACGGGTGACTTGCGTTTTGAGGTGAAATGGCTCAAAACAGGCGCCAGTCAATTGGCCGGTCCGGTCAGAACCAGAAATTACAAAGTTCCAAGTCATGAATGTTTTCAGCCTGTTGAAAAGCGATATCGAGAACGAGCTTCTCGCCCTTGAAAAAGACGGTGTTTTTCCTGCCGGAATCGACACGTCGCGCGTGACGGTAGAGCCGCCGCGCGATCCGTCTCATGGGGATGCTGCAACCAACGCTGCGATGTTGCTTTCCAAGGCTGCTGGTATGAAGCCGCGCGATCTTGCCGAAATGCTCGCTGAGAAGCTGCGTGGTCTTGCCCATATCGAAACCGTCGAGATTGCCGGTCCTGGTTTCATCAATCTGCGCATGGCCGACCAGTTCTGGCTATCCCAGGTCACCAAGGTTTTGGAAGTCGGCACCAGCTATGGCAATAGCGACCTTGGCAAGGGTGAGAAGATCAACGTTGAATACGTTTCCGCCAACCCGACCGGCCCGATGCATGTTGGTCATTGCCGTGGTGCTGTCGTTGGTGACGTTCTGGCCAACCTTTTGGACAAGGCCGGCTATGCTGTGACCAAGGAATACTACACCAACGATGCCGGCGCGCAGGTGGATGTGTTGGCGCGTTCGCTTCACATGCGCTATCGCGAAGCGCTTGGCGAAGACATTGGTGAAATCCCGCAAGGGCTTTACCCGGGTGATTATCTGGTCGAGCCGGGCAAGAAAATGGCCGCGCGTGATGGCGACAAGTGGCAGAACGCACCGGAAGAAGAATGGCTTGAAGAATTCCGTGGCTTTGCCATCGTTGAAATGATGGCGCTGATCAAGGAAGACTTGCGTCTTCTTGGCGTTTCCCATGATGTGTTCACGTCGGAAGATGGTCTGGTCAAGGCCGGCAAGGTCCAGTCGGCGTTTGAGCATCTTGAGAAAAAGGGCGACATCTATGTCGGCGTGCTTGAGCCGCCAAAAGGCAAGAAACCCGATGATTGGGAGCCGCGCCCGCAAACCCTGTTCCGTGCGACCGATTTTGGCGATGACGTTGACCGCCCGCTGAAGAAGTCTGATGGCAGCTGGACGTATTTCGCGTCCGATATTGCCTATCACTTCGACAAGTATGAGCGCGGCTTCAACCTGATGATCGATATCTTCGGGGCCGACCATGGTGGGTATATCAAACGCATGAAGGCCGCCACCAAGGCGATCACGCATGGCGAAGGCGATCTGGATATCAAGCTGTGCCAGCTTGTCAGCCTGTTTGACAATGGCGAGCCGGTCAAAATGTCCAAGCGTGCCGGAACCTTCGTCACCTTGCGTGACGTGGTAGAACGCGTTGGCAAGGATGTCGTGCGTTTCATCATGCTGACGCGCAAAAACGACGCGGCACTCGAATTCGACTTCGCCAAAGTGACCGAACAGTCCAAGGACAACCCGGTCTTTTACGTTCAGTACGCTCATGCACGCGTCAATTCGGTCTTCCGTCAGGCTGCAGAAGCATTCCCTGGGCAGGATCTGTCTGAGAAGATGCTTGTCGGTTCTGATCTGTCATTGCTGAGCACGGAAGAGGAAAAACTTCTTGTACGTCGCATGGCAGAATGGCCACGTATTGTCGAGCAGGCGGCAACCGCGCATGAGCCGCATCGCATTGCCTTTTTCCTGACAGAAATTGCAGCAGAATTCCATGCCTTGTGGAACAAGGGACGTGACAACACAGCGCTACGCTTCATCGTTGCTGATGATCTGGCTGCGACTCTGGCACGTCTTGCGATGATCCGTGCTGTTGCAACGGTCATTGCGTCCGGTCTTGAGGTGTTGGGCGTCGCGCCCGTCGAGGAGATGTAAGATATGAGCGAAGAACACGGTTCCGACCTTCATGCAGAGCGCGGTGATCACTATCGATCCGAAAAACCCGCAAGCAAAAGCATGATCAAAGGGCTGGCTACCGTTGTTCTTGGTCTCGTCGTGGTTGGCGGTGCCTTGGGCGGGGCAGGCTACTGGTTTTACAACCAAGGCCAGCCCATTCAGGATGATGGCAATCTGCCGATCCTGCTTCCCGATCCGTCGCCAATCAAAATCCGTCCGGAAGATCCCGGCGGGATGGAAGTCCCGCATCGCGAGACGACGGTCTATGATCAGCTAAGCGATGTTGATCCGGACGCCAATGTCGTGCTGCAGGAACTCCCGGACATGCCGCGCGCACCGGAAGTCTCCGCAACTCCAAAGACGGCCGAGCCAGAAGAGGCTGCTGAGGTAACTTCGGAAACGCCCCAGGCTGAAGCTCAGGAAGCAACGCAAACTGCTGAGCCAGAGGCGGAACCGGTTGTCGAAGCCCCGGAAATTACCGCACCTGAGCTGACAGATGCGGAGAAGGCTGTTGCGGCAGCTGAAAACCGTGCGGCTGAGCCACAGGCACCCGCCGCAGAAAAGGCGGCAAGCGAACCAGAACCTAAACCAGCCCCCCAAACCAGCACGGCGGCACCGTCCGGTGCGTTTCGTGTGCAGCTGGCATCGGTCCGTGAGGAAAGCGGCGCTACTGCGGAATGGAAACGGTTGTCGGGTAAAAACAAAGACTTGCTTGGCAATCTTGAGATGTTTGTGCAACGTATTGAGATCGAAGGCAAAGGTGTCTTCTATCGGTTGCAGGCTGGCCCGCTTGGTGATGCCGGTGCAGCCGAAAAGCTTTGTGCAGATTTGAAAGAACGCAGTGTGGGGTGCCTCATTGTCCGGCCTTGATGTTAAAAAGCCACGTGCCTGTATTCTTGGGATTGCAGGAACGGAGCTCAGCAATTGGGAAAAGGGCTTGCTGCGTGAAGCCGATCCGTTCGGGTTTATCCTGTTTGCACGTAACATCCAAAGCCGGGATCAGGCACGTGCACTGACCAATGCGCTGCGCGAAACCGTCGGAAATACCAACGTCCCCATTCTGGTTGATCAGGAAGGCGGCCGCGTCATGCGGTTAAAACCGCCGCACTGGCGTCATATCGCGCCCGCAGGTGCGTTTGGCGATCTGTTTGATCGCAATCCCGATGACGCACGCGAAGCGGCCTATACCAGTGCGCGTCTGATGGCGATGGATCTCGGTGAAGCCGGCTTCAATACGACCTGCGCACCGGTTCTTGATCTCCATTTGCCGGGGATGAGTGACGTTATTGGTGACCGGTCTTATGGTGCGGATGTTGGTAAGGTTGTCATGCTGGCCAGTGCGGTTGCAGCGGGCCTTCTTGATGGTGGCATTGCGCCGATCATCAAGCATATTCCGGGGCATGGCAGGGCGACTGTAGACAGCCACAAAGACCTACCGATCGTCACCGTATCGCGTGAAACGCTGTCGAAGTTCGATTTTGCACCATTTGCGCAGATGAAGGATGTGCTGGCGGCAATGTCGGCGCACTTGCTGTTTACCGCGATTGATGATCAGCGTCCGGGCACGGTGTCGTCTAAAGTCATTGAAGATGTCATTCGCGGCGAAATCGGCTTTGAAAACCTTTTGATCAGTGACGATCTGTCGATGGAAGCCCTTGGTGGCTCAATCGCCAGTCGAACGCACGAATGCCTGCGGGCAGGGTGCGACATAGCACTTCAT
The DNA here is from genome assembly GCF_000948415.1 of Thalassospira sp. HJ. Classification (GTDB taxonomy): domain Bacteria; phylum Pseudomonadota; class Alphaproteobacteria; order Rhodospirillales; family Thalassospiraceae; genus Thalassospira. The sequence goes on from NZ_JYII01000015.1 coordinate 5,461, forward strand.
TGCAATGGCAAGCGCACCGAAATGGAAGAGGTTGTGTCGATGGCACCGCTTCTGAGCGGCAGTTCATTGCAACGCGCGCAAACATTTACCAACCAGATTGCAACCTTCAAGTCAGATGCACCGGGCAGCATCCAGGTTGCCGATTGGCAGGCACGTCTGGCCAGTCTGCTGGCACCGGTCTGGTCGGCAGGAGATGATCAGAAGTGAATGACGTGATGGAGCTGATCATTTCAGCCACGACCTGGATTATCCCGGTCCTGCTTGCTGTGACCTTGCACGAAGCAGCCCACGGTTTCGCGGCCAAACTGTTTGGGGATGACACAGCCCAACGCATGGGGCGGCTCAGCCTTAATCCGATCCGCCACATTGATCCGGTTGGAACGATTCTGATCCCGGGCTTACTGTTGATTACTGCCGCGCCGTTTCTGTTTGGCTATGCCAAACCGGTTCCGGTGGCATTTCATCGCCTGCATCCGCAACGTTTGGGTGTGATCGGGGTGGCGATTGCCGGTCCGGCGACAAACGTGGCACTCGCGATCGCATCGATCTTGCTTCTGGTCTGGCTGCCAAGCTTCTCACCGGCGGTGAATGAATGGCTTGCAACCATGCTTAATCAGTCGCTTTGGCTGAATTGCATCCTGGCGGTATTTAACATGTTGCCGATCCCGCCGCTGGATGGCGGGCGAGTTCTGACGGCAATTTCACCGATGCCGATTGCACGGGTCTTGGCGCGTATGGAAAAAACCGGCATGATCATCCTAATCGGCTTGGTCTTTTTGCTGCCCTATGTGACAACGCAGCTTGGTATCGACCTGCCGGTGTTCCAGTGGTTGGTCCTTGAACCGGCCAATGCACTGGTAAGGCTTCTGGCAGATATCTTTGCCTGAATGCCGACAGCTGCGGGGGATAGTCGGGGATAGATGGCAGACCAGTTCGAATTCGAAATTCCAGATGATGTGTTTGACAAGAAACCGGTCGACGAAGGGCCGAGCCTTGCCGAACGTCTGATTCTGGATCTTGACGGGTTCGAGGGGCCACTTGATGTTCTGCTTGAACTGGCACGCGATCAGAAGGTCGATATCATCAAGATATCCATCCTTGATCTGGCCGAGCAATATCTTGAATTCATCAATACCGCGCAGGGTTTGCGCCTTGAACTGGCAGCAGACTATCTGGTGATGGCCGCCTGGCTTGCTTACCTGAAGTCGCGCTTACTGCTTCCCAAGCAGGAAAATGACGAAGAAGAACTCAGTGCCGAAGAAATGGCCGAGCTTCTTGCGTTCCAGCTGAAACGTCTTGAGGCCATGAAGGCAGCGGGGGAAAAGCTTCTTGAACGACCCAATCTAGGACGTGATTTCTTTGGCCGGGGTGATCCGGAAGAAGTGCGGGTTACGACAGCATCGGTTTATGACGCGTCGCTTTATGATCTGCTGAAGGCCTATGCGCGGATCATGCTGACATCGGAAAGCAAAACGCTTGAGATCGAGGCCTTTGATCTTTACGCGATGGACGATGCCATTCAGCGTTTGCGCGACCTGTTTGGTCGCCGCGTTGTGCCGACATGGACAAGGCTGCTTGAATTCATGCCGCGCGGGCTAGGGACGCCGCTTAAGGCGCGTTCAGCACTCGCTGCGCACTTTGTCGCAAGCCTTGAAATGTGTCGCGACGGCGAACTGGAAATTTCACAAGAAGAAACCTTTGGACCGATTTTGTTGCGTTCACCACAGACTGTGCGGGAAGGGGATATGCCGCGCAATTATGACTATGACGCAGATTCGTTTCAAAAATAGGTGGGCAGGGGCATTTAATGAGCGAAGAAACGCAGCTTGAAATCGAAGGCGTCGAATCCGGTCCGGAAATTGATTTCCAGCACATCCGCATCGTCGAGGCTGTTCTGTTTGCCTCCGCCGAGCCGGTCAGCGAACGGGTGATTGCCGCGCGCCTTCCAGAAGGCACTAACGTTGGTGCTATCATGGCCACGCTTGCCGAAACCTATGAGACGCGTGGTGTGAACCTCAAGCAGATCGGGGACAAGTGGGCGTTTCGGACTGCCATGGATCTTGCCGGTGATCTGCATATCGAGGTCGAAAAGGCCAAGAAACTGACCCGCGCGACGCTCGAAACCCTTGCGATCATTGCCTATCACGAGCCGGTCACCCGATCCGAGATCGAGGAAATCCGTGGTGTGGCGCTGTCCAAGGGCACGCTTGATATTCTGCTTGAATCCAAATGGATCCGTCCGCGTGGGCGCAAACGCGTGCCCGGCCGTCCGGTCCTTTGGGCAACGACCGATAACTTCCTGGATCATTTCGGGCTTGAAAGCCGTGATGACCTGCCGGGCCTTGCCGACCTTAAGGCCGCCGGGTTGCTTGATAGCCGTCCGGGCATGGGGCGATACGGGGCGAGTTCCGATGACGAAGCCTTGCCAGATCTGGTTGATGACGGCGAGGTCACCGATTCTGTCGTTGAGGAGGCCCTGACGACGCGCAATCTCGAAGATCTGGATGAAACCATCTATTCAGATAATCCCAACCTGCTTGATGACGATGATGAGTTGGCGGGCAGGGCGCAAGACAGCGAAAGTTATTTTGCGGACGAGGACGATGAAAGCCCGAATTCCGATCACGATCGCGAAATGAGTTGATCCATCTTCTTGCATCAGGCGGGCGCTGACCTTAAGTTCCACGAAAGATTTCGCAAATCATTTGCACCTACGGGTGTCTGATCCCTGTTGTTAGAAGAGTTTTCGATGTCCGACGGCCTCAAGATGTCGCATGTGTCGCACCTGTTTGGTGAGAACCGTGTTTTGCGCGATATCAGCTTTGATGTAGCTCCCAGGGAATTGGTCTGCCTGTTGGGACCATCGGGATGTGGCAAAACCACAGCACTTCGTTTGGCGGCCGGCCTTGAAAAGCTTCAGATTGGTGAAATCGCCGTCGACGATCAGATCGTTGCCCAACCGGGTGGCTATGTAGAGCCAGAAAAACGCGGTGTCGGCATGGTGTTTCAGGACTATGCCCTGTTTCCGCACCTGAATGTGGCGAAGAATATCGGCTTTGGCCTGCGTCATTTCAGCGAGGCAGATCGCATGGCTGCGATCAAGGCTGCACTCGAGCAGGTCGGCATGTCTGAATATATCAATGCCTATCCGCATGAGCTGTCTGGCGGCCAGCAACAGCGTATTGCACTTGCCCGTGCCCTGGCGCCCAAGCCGCGCATCATGCTGCTCGACGAGCCGTTTTCAGGGCTTGATGTCGCACGGCGTGCAGATTTGCGTGACACCACCTTACATGTTCTCAAAGATGCCGGCATCGCCACTGTAATGGTGACCCATGATCCGCAGGAAGCCATGTATATGGCCGACCGCATCATCATCATGAATGAAGGGCAGATCATGCAGGATGGTTCGCCCGAAACCCTGTATTTCAAGCCGGAAAACCGGTTTGTTGCATCCTTCTTTGGTGAAGTGAACCGGTTCCCGGGCACTGTTTCGAACGGCAAGGTTACGACACCATTTGGCGACATCGAAAGCAGCGACATCGAAAACGGCACAGATGTCGAAGTTCTGATTCGCCCCGAAGGTTTGCATATCGGGGATGCCGTCAATGGCCATGATGTTCTGGCCCATGTCGATGCGGTGCGCGTACTGGGTGAAGTCAATCTGCTTCATCTGACACTTGAGGCCGGTGCGCACATCCACGCACGTGTGCCAAGGCGCTTTTCGCCGATTAATCAGCCATCTGTCGCTATAACGCTTGATCCCGAGATGACCTTCGTGTTTCCTATGACCTGATGCGTTGTCTTGTGCCGGGATTAACCCGGTCTGAGGCAAAGAAAAGCGCATGATAAATAGGTAATTCGCCATGTGATGGTATTAACCAACCGTCGCATTGCACAGTGGGGGGCTTTCTGCCATTATCCGGGCAAGTCGCCGGAAGGCAGAATGGATCTTTGGAGATTGAAGTTATGGGTATTGGCGTTTGGCAAATCGTTCTGATTCTTGCGATTGTCCTGATCATCTTTGGCGCAGGAAAACTGCCGAAAGTGATGGGTGACATGGGCAAAGGGATCAAGAGCTTCAAAGCGGGCATCAACGAAAAAGAAGAAGATGCAGGCGCTTCGGCCAAGACCATCGAAAACACGACCTCTGCATCGGTTTCTTCCGAGAGCAAAGATAATGAGAAGGATTCTGTGAAATCCTGATCGTCTGTCGGATTTCCTTCAGATAGGCGTGTCATATGTTTGATATCGGCTGGACCGAAATGGCTCTTGTGGCCGTCGTCGCACTGTTTGTCGTCGGCCCGAAAGAGCTACCGCATCTGCTGTATAAATTGGCGGGTTACTGGAAGAAAGTGCGCGGTATGGCGCGCGAGTTCCAAAGCGGAATTGATGACATTATCCGCGAGGCGGAACTTGATGATCTGCGCAAGCAGGTCAACAGTTCGCACAGCAACCCGACCGATTTTCTAGAGAATAAAATCTCAAGCCCCAAAAGCGACGAGACAAAGACTGAGTCCAAGCCAAAAGCAGAGAAATCCGTCGAAAAGGCGGATACACCTGCGAAACCGGTCAAAGCGACGTCTGGTAAGTCCGCAGATGACAGCAAGAAGAAAGATCAGCCGGAGAGCCAGGCGTGAACATGCAATCGCATGACAGACAGATGCCCATCATGGAGCATCTGATCGAGCTGAGAAACCGCCTGACCTGGGCGGTTCTTGCACTATTTATTACATTCGGTGCCTGTTACTACTTCGTCGAGGATATCTACGGGTTCCTCGTGCGACCGCTTGCCGAAATCATGGGGCCGGACCGGCGCATGATTTATACGGCCCTGACCGAAGTGTTCTTCACGTATGTCAAGGTATCGTTCTTCGCGGCATGCTTTGTTTCCGCACCAGTGTTCCTTGGTCAGTTCTGGGCCTTTGTCGCACCGGGTTTGTATAAAAACGAACGTTCGGCCTTTATGCCGTTCCTGTTCGCGACCCCGATCCTGTTCCTGATGGGCGGTGCGCTGGTCTATTACCTGATCATGCCGCTGGCCTGGAAGTTCTTCCTGAGTTTTGAACAGGCGGGTGGGGCAGCCAATCTGGCAATTCAGCTTGAAGCGAAGGTCGGTGAATACCTTTCACTGGTGATGAAGCTGATTTTTGCCTTCGGGCTTTGCTTCCAGTTGCCTGTTCTGCTGACGCTGATGGCACGTGCTGGCATCGTCACTGCAGATGGGCTGGCGCGCCGCCGGAAATACGCAATTGTGATTGCGTTCGGCTTTGCGGCTGTTCTCACGCCGCCGGATCTGATTTCGCAGATCGGCCTGGGTATTCCGATTATCATTCTTTATGAAATCTCGATCATCATGGCCCGAATTTCGGAACGTAAGCGCGCCAAAGCCACTGATGACGAAGACGACGAGGATGATGAAGCGGAGTCTGATGAAGACGAAGCACAAACTGCTACCGGAACAACGGTTGCAACATCTGGGGACAGCGTTGATGCGCAAGCAGAAGCCGCTGCATCCTATGATGATGGCCAGTCATCCTTGACCCGATCTTCCGATGATGACAGCGACGGACCGAAGCTGTCCGGACCGTCGAACAATGATGATGGCGAGGATGATTTCAACAACGCCCGTTGATTGAAATTGCCAGCCGAAACCGTCCGATTTGACGGGGTGGACCTTGTGTCCACCCCATCGTATAAAGCCACAAATAGATAGACTGACAGGGTGCCGTTCGATGCACGACATTAAATGGATTCGGGACAATCCCGAGGCTTTTGACGCAGCAATGACTGCGCGCAAACAGGACGTTACAGCACAGCGTCTGATCGATATCGACGTTGAGCGCCGCAAACTGATGACTGAACATCAGGAAATGCTGGCGCGCCGCAAGACGATCTCAGGTGAAATCGGCAAATTGCGCAAAAATGGCGAGAATGCCGACGATCTGATGGCCGAAATGGGCACGCTCAAGGACAAGATCAAAGAAGCCGAGGACGGACAGGCATCGCTTAATGATCAGCTTGATCTTCTGCTGTCTTCTTTCCCAAACGTGCTTGACCCTGAGGTCCCGGTTGGCGAAGACGAAGATGACAATGTCGAAGTCAATCGTTGGGGCACGCCCGGTGAGTTTGATTTCAAACCGCTTGAACATTTCGAGATCGGCGAAAAACTTGGTCTGATGGATTTCGAAACCGCAGCCAAGCTTTCGGGTTCGCGCTTTGTTATTCTGCGTGGCGGTCTTGCCAAGCTTGAACGTGCGCTTTCGCAGTTCATGATCGACCTGCACACGACCGAGCATGGTTATGAAGAAACCATCACGCCGATGCTCGTGCGCGACAATGCAGTGTTCGGCACTGGCCAGCTTCCGAAATTCGCAGAAGACCTGTTTAAAACGACCAATGATTACTGGTTGATCCCGACTTCTGAGGTCACCCTCACCAACCAGGTGGCAGACGAAATCGTTGATCAGGCCGCTCTTCCGCTGCGCTACACCGCGCTGACCCAGTGTTTCCGCTCGGAAGCCGGTTCGGCCGGACGTGATACCCGTGGCATGATCCGTCAGCATCAGTTTTCGAAGGTGGAAATGGTTTCAGTCGTCGAGGCCGAGAAATCGGACGAGGAACTGACCCGCAAGACGCGTTGTGCGGAAACGGTTCTGGAGCGCCTTGGCTTGCCGTATCGCACAGTGATCCTGTGCACCGGTGATATCGGGTTCTCCGCCACGAAAACCTATGACATCGAAGTCTGGTTGCCGGGGCAGGGTAAATATCGCGAGATTTCGTCATGCTCGAACACCCGTGATTTCCAGGCACGCCGTATGAATGCGCGTTATCGTGCTGCTGGCGAGAAGAAGACCCAGTTCGTTCATACCCTGAACGGGTCTGGCCTTGCGGTTGGCCGTTGCCTGATTGCGGTGATGGAAAACTATCAGCAGGCAGATGGTTCGATCCGTGTTCCGGATGCGCTCAAAACCTATATGGGCGGTCTCGAGGTTATCTCGGCGCGCTAGGACATATCGACATGATTGATCTCACCAACGCACGTATCCTGATCAGTAATGATGATGGCATTGACGCGCCAGGGATCAAGCTGCTCGAACAGCTCGCGCGCGAGTTTTCCGATGATGTCTGGGTGATTGCCCCATCGATGGAGCAAAGCGGGGCGGGGCATTCCCTGACCCTGCGTCGTCCGTTGCGCATCCATAAGCGCGATGAACGGCACTTTGCCGTCGATGGCACCCCGACCGACTGCATTCTGCTCGGCCTTCAGCAGGTCATGCGTGACAGCCCGCCTGACATTGTTTTGTCCGGGATCAACCGGGGTGGCAACCTTGGTGAGGATGTGACTTATTCCGGTACCGTGGCAGCAGCCATGGAAGCAACGCTTCTGAATGTCCCGGCGGTTGCCTTCTCGCAATACTTTGCCAGCGACATGATCGACTGGACGATTGCGGAAAAGTACCTGAAGGACGTTCTGGCGACTTTGGTGACGACAACCTGGCCAAAAGGCGTTCTGATCAACGTCAACTTCCCCGAGCATGAAGCCAATGGCGGGGCAGAGGTCAAAATCGCCAAGCAAGGCCAACGCAAGATCGGCGATCACATTGCCGAACGCCTTGATCCGCGTGGGGAGCCTTACTACTGGATCGGCGCCATTCAATCCGAACTGCCCGAGGACAACAAGGCTGATTTGCGTGTGATCGAGCAGGGCAATATCTCGGTGACCCCGATCAGCCTTGATTTCACCCATTACGAAACGTTTGAAAAACTGACGAAGGCCTTTCCGTGAACGAGCCGGTGATTACGCGCGAAACCGCCATAGCCAATCTGCTGCAGATCCTTCGTGATGATGGTATTCACGATGAGACTGTGCTGTCGGCATTGTCGGAAATTCCCCGCGAATCCTTCGTCGCAGATCCGTTCGTCAGTCGTGCCTGGGAAAACGTTGCACTCCCGATCAGCAAGGGCCAAACGATCTCTCAGCCCTATATCGTCGCCCTAATGACTCAGGCGCTTGAACTCAATGACCGCATGAAGGTCCTTGAGGTCGGAACGGGGTCGGGCTATCAGGCAGCTATTCTCGCCAAACTGGCACGGCGCGTTTACACCCTTGAACGCCATAAACCACTTTTGCGCGAAGCCGAAGAAAAGTTCCGCGAACTGGGCCTTCACACCATTTCGACCTTGCATGCCGACGGCGGGCTTGGCTGGAAGGCGCAAGCACCGTTTGACCGCATTATCGTAACGGCCGCGGCACAGGACGTGCCGCCGGTGCTGGTCGATCAGCTTGCGGTCGGTGGGATTATGGTCGTGCCGGTGGGCGAGGTATCCCACACCCAGCTGTTGCTACGTGTCATGCGTACGCCCAGCGGTGTTGACGTGACTGAACTGATGCCGGTTCGGTTTGTTCCGATGCTGCCCGGAATCGAAGAATTCTAGGCAAACTTCCCCGATAAAATCCATCGAGAGCATCCAGATGCTTACCGATTGTTAACCGCTGATCGGAGACAATCGAAAACATGATGGAAAATTGTGTCAAAAGCGCTGTTTGTCACGGAAAACGCCTGCTGCTTGTCTGTGCGGCAAGTGCGGCGCTTGGTGGCTGCTTGCTCAATTCCGTTCCGGTGCCCGTGGTGTATGGCGATGGGGCCAGTTACAGCCCCTATAGCATGCCAAAGCTTAAAAACGGCGAACGCGTCATCACGGTTGAGCCGGGTGACACGGTCTCGCAGCTGGCTGTGCGCTATCACATGGATTTTGTCCAGTTCACCCGGCGCAATGACCTTCGCGAACCTTATGTGATTTATCCGGGCCAGCGCCTTGTGCTGCCGCCCTGGACACCGAACTATGACAGCATGCCGCCCGATACGGCCGTGGCATCCCGATCAACTAAACCGACCAAAACCGTTACCATCGGCGGTAAGCGACAGGTGGTAAGTGTTCCGGCCAAAACGACGAGCGCGCCGGTACGAACATCCCGTCCGACGACAACGGTTGCGCGTGTCTCGCCGCGTAATGGCGGCAGTATCCCGACACCGGGCATCAAACCACAAGACTTCGCCGCGGCAGCCGAACGCCAGATGGCATCCGCACGTAGCTGGCAGACCGATAGCAAACCGATGGCGGTCGCCGGGCAGGGCAGCAATGTGCGCCAAAACGTCGCCCTGGCAGAACCATCGGCCCGCAAAGGCTTTATCTGGCCAGTTCAGGGCAAAGTCGTTCTGAAATACGGTGCGGGGTCTGGTGGCTTGTTCAACGACGGCATCAACATTCAAGCCAACCGTGGCACGCCGATTCTGGCGGCAGAAAATGGTGTTGTGACCTATGTCGGTAACGAACTGCGCGGGTTTGGCAACCTGATCCTGATCAAGCACGCGGATAACTTCGTTACCGCCTATGCCCACACGGAAAGCCCGTTGGTCGCCCGTGGAGATGTGGTGACACGTGGACAAAAGATATCGACCGTTGGCACAACCGGGGCAGTGACCTTCCCGCAACTTCACTTTGAAGTGCGTCAGGGCCGGAAATCATCAGATCCGATCAAGTTCCTGCCAAGTATCATGGTATCGCGCTAACGAAAGCACCCGGACATTCTACCCGGGTGTCTTTATCTCAACAGCTTATGTGGCGGCGTTGCTAGTCGATGGACTTGCCCAGCTCGCCCGCAACTTCCTGAATGAACTGCCAGGCGACACGACCGGAACGGCTGCCGCGCGTAACGGTCCATTCCTTGGCGCGTGCGTGTAATTCTTCGGTCGGGATGTCGAGTTGGAATTCCTTGGCATAGCCTTCGATAATCTCGAAATAGACATCCTGCGAAATGTTGTGGAAACCAAGCCACAGGCCAAAACGATCCGAGAGCGATACTTTTTCCTCGACAGCTTCGGACGGATTGATCGCCGTAGAGCGTTCATTTTCGATCATATCGCGCGCCATCAGATGACGACGGTTCGATGTCGCGTAGAAAATAACGTTCTTCGGTCGACCTTCGATCCCGCCATCCAGCACGGCTTTGAGCGACTTATAGCTCTCATCATGCATGTCAAAGGACAGGTCATCGCAGAACAGGATGGTCCGGCGGCCGCTGTCTTGCAGGATATGCAACAGATCGGGCAGGGTCGGGATATCTTCGCGATGAATTTCAACGAGTGCCAGTGATGCCGGGTTTTCGGCGTTTATCTTGGCGTGCATCGCTTTGACGATGGAACTTTTGCCGGTCCCGCGCGCACCCCAAAGAAGCGCATTGTTGGCCGGCAGGCCATCGGCAAAACGTTTGGTGTTGTTATAAAGGATCTCTTTTTGCTGCCCGATGCCCTGAAGAAGGCCGATATCAACGCGGTTAACGTTACGCACCGGCTGCAAGTAGCTGGTTTGTGCCTGCCAGACAAAGGCATCGGCGGCACTCAGATCATTCTCGGACCGTGCCGGGGGCGCCATGCGCTCAAGCGCTGTGGCAATGCGTTCAAGGGTAGGCAAAAGCTTGTCGAAATCGCTACTCATCGGGGCCTCTTGGGTGTTTCTTGTTCCGGTGACGTTTTTTGTTGGCCGGAAAGCTAGCACATCAGCAAGTCAATGGAAGTCTTTGTTATAAGGACTTTCGTGCAACGCAAGGTGAACAAAAGCACACAAGTGTTGATTTTGGTGCTTTAAAACCGGTTCTCCCTTGCTTTGGCGCAACACCCCGTTATATTCCGGCAGTTGATATTTTTTGTTCTGAGGGATTAGGAGTTCCTAATGTTTATTTCGACGGCTTACGCTCAGGCCGCTGGTGGTGCAGATGGTGCGGGTGCGCTGATGCAGTTTGCGCCGCTGATCCTGATTTTTGTTGTTTTCTATTTCCTGCTTATTCGTCCTCAGCAGAAAAAGCAGAAAGAACATAAAGCAATGCTCGAAGCGATCCGTCGCGGCGACAAAATTGTCACCGCGGGTGGCCTGATTGGTACCGTTGCCAAGGTTGTTGGAGATGATGAACTGTCGGTCGAGATCGCTGATGGCGTCAAAGTCAAAGTAGCACGCGGCATGGTTTCCACGGTTCTTTCGAAAACCGAACCGGCCAAAAGCGACGCTAAAGAAGACAAAGAAGAAAAAGAAGAAGAGACCAAGAAAGACTGATCTCTTCGTATCAAGTGAGGCGGGGCACAAGGCTCCGCCTTCTTGCATTTTGCCGGTGGCCTGAAGCGGTACCAGATACCCGTTGTTCCAAGAACCTTGGAACCAGACCAAGGTTGACCCTGACAGATCCGGTCACAAAAACATGCTTTATTTTACCAAATGGAAAGCAGCACTGGTCCTTCTGGTGTGTGCATTGGGCGTCATTTATGCGGCGCCGAACTTCCTGCCGTCGGGCACGTTCCCGACTGAATCCAGTTACCTGCCGGGCAAGCAGATCAATCTTGGCCTGGACCTTCGTGGCGGCTCGCACATGTTGCTTGAAGTCGACACGGACAGTGTCCTGCGCGAACGTTATGATGCCCTTGCCGATGCAATCCGCACCGAACTGCGTCAGGAACAGATCCGTAACCGCCCACGTGAAGCCACAGAAAATGGTGCCGAAATCACCATTCTGCGGCCTGAAGATGTCGAAAAGGCCCGCGAAATTGCACGTACGGCTGAACCGAACACCGAACTGAGCGGCGAGGGTAACAACATCGTTGTCACCTATAACGAGGTTGCTTACCGCGAACTGATCGACCGTGCAATTGCACAGTCCCTCGAAGTTGTCCGTCGTCGTGTTGATGAACTGGGCACCACGGAACCATCAATCCAGCGTCAGGGCGAAAACCGTATCGTTGTTCAGGTGCCGGGTCTTGATGATCCGTCGCGCCTGCGTGCTATCCTTGGCCGTACTGCAAAGATGAACTTCCATCTTGTGAACAACGAGAAAACCGCCGCTGATGCGCGTGCAACCGGTCTTCCGCCGGGAACCATGATCCTGCCGTCGGCAGATGAGGGTGACGGTATCCGCGAATATCTGATTGATCGCCGAATTGTTGTGTCGGGCGACAACCTTGTTGATTCCCAGCCGACCTTCAGCGACGGCCGCCCGGTTGTATCATTCCGCTTTGATGCGGCCGGTGGTGCGCGCTTTGGCGATATCACCAGCAAAAATTCAGGTCGTGGCCTTGCCATCGTTCTTGATGGCGAAGTGATTTCCGCACCGCGCATCAATGAACCGATCCTTGGGGGTAATGGCATCATTACCGGCCAGTTCAGCGTTCAGGAAGCCAACGATCTTTCGCTTCTGCTGCGTGCTGGTGCCTTGCCGGCACCGATGCAGATCCTTGAAGAACGTTCGGTTGGTCCGGGCCTTGGTCAGGATTCGGTCGAGGCAGGTGAGTTCGCCGCCATCCTTGGTCTGGTCTTCGTGATTGCCTTCATGGTGATAAGCTATGGCCGATTTGGCATTTATGCCGATATCGCGCTGATGATGAACCTGATTCTGGTTTTGGCGGTGATGTCAGTTCTTCAGGCGACGCTGACCCTGCCGGGGATTGCGGGTATTGTTCTGACAGTCGGTATGGCGGTTGACGCCAACGTCCTGATCTTTGAACGCATCCGTGAGGAACGGCGAAACGGGCGATCGATCATCAACTCGATTGATGCTGGTTATCGCAGCGCCATGTCGACCATTCTTGATGCCAACATCACGACCCTTATTGCAGCGCTTGTGCTATTCAGCTTCGGCTCTGGCCCGATCAAGGGCTTTGCCGTGACACTGGCGATCGGGATTATCACCTCGATGTTCTCGGCGATCTGGCTGACCCGTTTGCTGATTGCGACCTGGGTCAAGCGCAGCCGTCCGACCGAGCTGGTTATTTAAGGAAGGGAACAGGGAAGATATGAAACCATTGCATCTTATCCCGGATGACGTGAACGTCCCGTTCCTTAAATTCCGGAAGATTTTCTATATCGTGTCTTTGGTAATGGTGCTGGCATCTGTTGGCATGTTCTTTACCAAGGGACTTAACTTTGGCATCGATTTCCGTGGCGGTATTCTGGTCGAAATCAAGACCAATGGCCCGGCAGATATCAATGCGCTGCGCGACAATCTTGGCAGTCTTGGTCTGGGTGATGTTTCCATTCAGGAATTCGGCGAGCCGGATGACGTCCTGATCCAGTTGCAGCGTCAGGATGGCGAAGAAGAAGCCCAGATGGCGGCCCTTGCTGCTGTCACCAAGGCCCTTGGTGAAGATGTCACCATCCGCAGAAGCGAGCTTGTCGGTCCGAAAGTCGGTAGCGAGCTTAAGGAAGCTGGCGTTTATTCGGTCGTGATCTCGCTGTTCCTGATCATGGTCTATATCTGGATCCGGTTTGAATGGCAGTTTGCTATCGCATCTGTTGCAGCCTTGCTCCATGACGTGCTGATCACCATCGGCTTCTTTGTCATTACCGGTGTGCAATTCGATCTGGCAACCTTGGCGGCGGTCCTGACAGTTGCCGGTTATTCGATCAACGATACCGTCGTTGTCTTTGACCGTATCCGCGAATATCTGCGCAAGTTCCGCAAGATGGAAATTCCGGATCTTCTGGATCTGTCGATAAACTCGACGCTTGCCCGTACGACCATGACGTCCTTTACCACGTTGCTGGCGCTGATTGCGTTGTTCGTGTTCGGTGGTGAAGCCATCCGTGGTTTCACCATGGCATTGATCTTTGGCATCGTGATCGGGACCTATTCGTCGATCTGTGTGGCATCACCGCTGCTGGTGGTCCTGCGCCTTAAGCGAAAGATCCCCGAAGCAGAAGAGGGTCAGGAAGCCAACGCCTGATCGCCTGATCCATAGGGTCGAATTTATAGACATTTACACTGTGGCCGGGTTTGTGAGAAAACAAACCCGGCCATTTCTTTTGGGGGATTTGATCGTTAGCGGTCTTTAACTTCCGTCTCTGGAGTGCCGATAAAAAAGTCCCTTAAAAACTGGCGGCAACCGATGACCCCCCATATTGCTTCGAACCCCGAACATCGCGCAAATCTGATCGGCAGCATCTGGATGATGGCAGCCATGGTGGCGTTTTCTTTTGAGGATGCGTTTGTCAAGGCAGTCTCAGAGAGCCACGCTGTTGGGCAGGTGTTGGTAGTGTTTGGGGTTGGTGGGGCGCTGCTGTTTGCGGTTGTCGCCCGGATCAATAAGAAGCGTTTGCTTAATCCTGACGTCCTGTCGCGTGCCATGGGCATAAGAATCGTTTTTGAAGTGATTGGAAGGTTGTTTTATGTCCTCGCACTGGCGCTAACCCCGCTTTCATCGACGACCGCCATTCTTCAGGCGACGCCGATTATCGTCGTTCTTGGAGCGGCGATCCTGTTTGGCGAAAAGGTGGGTTGGCGAAGATGGACCGCAATCATCATCGGATTGATCGGCGTCTTGATCATTTTGCGTCCAACCGCTGACAGCTTTTCAGCGTTATCCTTGCTTGCCGTGATAGGCACAATCGGCTTTGCCGGGCGCGATCTTGCCAGCCGTGCCGCACCTGTATCACTCAGCACGTCGATTCTTGGTTTCTATGGCTTTGTGGCCATTATTCTGGCCGGCATCGTGTTTTCCATTTGGGACGGCAAAGCGTTCACGTGGATGAATACAGAAAGCACGTTGTATTTCGTTGGCGCAATCCTGATGGGGGCGTTTGCCTACGCGGCCTTGATGAAAGCAATGCGCACCGGTGATGTTTCCGCCGTTACGCCATTTCGGTACACCCGCTTGTTGTTTGGTATCGCATTGGGCATGATCCTGTTCGGCGAAAAGCCCGATATGTTCATGATCATCGGCTGCGGCATCGTCGTTTTGTCCGGGTTGTTCATTTTGTGGCGCAGAAAAATTACCGAAGAGCACCTCGACACCCGGTAAAATTCGGACTAAGTCCAAACCAACTTGAATGAACGACGGCGAATGGGGCCAATATGTCTCTTGAAGTAAGTACCTTGGTTGCCGAGGGTAGCAAAATGGTCACCAGCTATGGTGATGGTCTGTTCCGTTTTGGCGAAGAGACGGTCACGGGCTCGATCCTGCTGTTTCCCGAATCTGTTTATTCGTGGAACGTGACGAAGGCTGAGGACATTACGCCAGAATCGTTTTCGCGCGTGATCGACAAGGCAGATGATATCGAAATCCTGTTGCTGGGCATGGGGTCGCGTTTGACCCAGGTGCCGATGGCCTGGCGTCAGGTGCTTAAGCCGCACGGGATTGTCATCGAGCCAATGGATACCGGGGCGGCATGTCGGACCTATAACGTGCTGGTGTCCGAAGCACGCCGTGTTGCGGCGGCGATGATTGCGGTCTGAGTTTCAGGCAAAGAACTTCTGCAATTCATGACGAGTATCAAGCACGCTTGAAAACAGCGCGGCTGGTCCCGGTGCCTGATCCACCGGGAAAACATCCCCACAGAGAAACACATTTTTCCATGGCGCGCGCAGTTGCTGCCGTGCGGCTGCCATTCCCGGTGTCATTTCGGGGAACGGGGCCTCTGCGTGGATAAACAGATGATTGGGGTGTAACGCATTTTCTGCGTTATCTGCACGGGTTTGCAGATCAAGATTAAGATACTGATCACATAGCCAGACACAACGTTGCCAGACCAACTGGGCAAATTGATCAGCGTTCTGGGTATCGTGAAGCTGCATGCTGTTGTTCAGATTGACCTGCAGATGCCGGCGATTGCAGTAAATCGCGCGCACGATGTCATCGCTGACAAACAGGGCACGCGGCTCGGCAAATGCCTTGCGCATTTCAAAGGTCATGCTGCGACGATGTGCCGGTGCCGGGGAAATGCCAATATCGGGCACCGCATCACATAACGGCTTGGGATGCAGCGCCAAAACAACCGCATCATCGGGTTTCAGAACGATCTGACTGTCATCTTCAAACAAAAGATCGGTGGCGTAATCCGACGTACTGTCAATGTCACCCAGTTTCGTTTGTCCCTTGATCATACCGCCAGCCGCAAGAAACCGTTCGCGCAAGGCGGGCAGGGCAATGTCATTGAGGATGATCGGATCAATGGCCGAAAACACCGGCTCATGGCTTTTGGCCAAAATGGCGCGCAGTCTTGGTACCAGAACCCGCCCCAAAAGCGCCTTTGAGCATCGATGTGCCGGCATCGAAAACAGCACTTCGGCGAGAACCGTCAAGGCATCACGGTGATAGGTGCCCGGTTGATTGGCTTTGTCGTCTGCCTCAAACGTCCCTGATGACAGGGTGCTGTCGACACGGTTTTCCTCGCTGGCAAATCGTTGCTGCCACATGGTGAGCGCAGTATAGGCGCGTGCGGCAAAACCGATCCGCCGAGAAATCAGGGCACGAGATATCCCATGATCCAGCGAAACGATGGCCGGTTTGCGTCGTCCACGCTTCAACCCCATGACGCAATGGGCGGGGCGGATCAGCTTTTGGGGGATTTCAGGATAGCGGGCGAAAAAGTCTGCGACCAGTCCGTTCGGATCATAGAATATTTCCGGTTCGGCCGTCTTGTGGCTTTCTGGTGCGGTATGCATACCGCGTGTCCAGCGGCTTTCAAATGGCTCTGCCTCGTCATAAAGCGTTACGTTAAAGCCGTCCTCGGCCATACAGGTGGCGAGAGCCGAACCGGCAAGGCCGCCGCCAATAACGTGTAAGCTTCCCGACGCAAATGATGCCATATGCCTGAGCCAATTTAGTTGTTATACAAAGGCCAGAGAACGATGTGCTACATAGTCGTACCAAGTCAGAAGTCGTAATAACCTTAACATCAGAACAGCTTACAAGCCATGGATGAAATAACGACCGAACTGGACAACCTGAACGAAGAAGTTATCGGCCACATGAATACGTGGGTCGATATGCTTGGCGGCGGGGAGATCGGAAGGCTTGTTGGTGCTGCGCTGGTGCTGCTGGTTTTCTTCATTTTCAAACGAGTGCTCGTGCGCGGTGCGCTGGGTATTTTACGCCGGATTGCACAGCAACGTTCTGAGAGCATGATGGGCAATGTGCTTGATGCCTTTGCGTTGCCCTTGCAGGCGCTATTCATGCTGCTTGGGGTCTATTTCGCGACCGAGGTGTTGGCACTTCCCGAGGAAATCGATGCTGTTGCTGTTGAAGCAATTTCTGTCGCGGCTGCTTTTTGCATCTTCTGGGCACTCTTCCGTGCGGTTGAGCCGTTGGGCGTATCGCTTAATCGGCTGGTTGGCCGTTTTGGCGCCGGATTGGGCGATGACCTCCGTCAGTTCTTTATCCGCGGTGTAAAGACCCTGATCGTTGTGATTGGCGGCGTCATTATTCTGGAAAACTGGGGCATTGATGTTTCAGCCTTCCTTGGTGGCCTTGGTTTGGCCGGGATGGCTGTCGCATTGGCGGCCAAGGATTCTGTTGCCAATATCTTTGGCGGTCTGACGATTTTTGCCGACAACCTCTATAAACGCGGTGACTGGATTGAAACGCCACACTTTGAAGGAACCGTTGAGGTCGTCGGCTTGCGCGCAACCAAGGTCCGCACCTTTGCCAAGGCGCTGGTGACCATGCCCAACGCGCAGATTGTCGATTCTCCGGTGATCAACTGGTCACGAATGACCCATCGCCGGATCAAGATGGTGATCGGTCTTGAGTACCGGACAACCGCCAAACAGATGGAAGCCATCGTCGACAAACTGCGCGACTTCCTGAAAAACGATGAAGACGTTGCGCAGACGGAAGTTGCCCAGATGGTGCATCTGTCTGACTTCGGCGCAAGTTCGATCAATATCGATCTGTATTACTTCACCACCACGACCGACTGGGTGACCTGGCGCGACATCCGCAATCGCCACATCATTGCTTTCAAGCGCATTGTAGAGGAAGAGGGGGCGGCTTTCGCCTTCCCGTCGCAATCTCTATATGTTGAAAGCATGCCGGAATTCACCAACAACACCGATAACGATCAACGTTCCGAACGTAAGATCGGATAGGATAAATGACCGATACGCCCAAGCTTTCACATTGTGCCGACTATGTCCGGCGCCATGACCGTGACCGGTTCCTGTGCGCGCTGTTCGCGGCACCGGAAAAACGCGAATCCCTGTTCACGCTCTATGCCTTTAATCAGGAAGTCTCCAAAACCCGCGAGATGGTCAGCGAAGTCATGCTGGGCCATATCCGCCTGCAATGGTGGCGCGACACCCTGATCGAACTGGGCGAGGGGCAGGTACGCAAACACGAAGTCGTCGAACCACTGGCCGAACTGGTCAAGGACGGGTATCTCGACATCAAAGATCTCGAAGCCATCGTTGCTGCGCGCGAATTTGACCTCGAAGACCGCCAACCGGCCACCCAGCAGGAACTTGATCGTTATATCGATCAGACCTCCGGGCAGGTCAGTGTTCTGGCATCACGGCTGCTTGGCGCCAATGACGCGGATGCAGACCATGCGGCACGCCTTGCCGGTAACGCGTATGGCTTGATGGGCATCCTGCGGGCCATCGTGTTCCATGGCCGTTCCAAGCGCCTTTATCTGCCGAAAGACAGAATGGACCATCACGAAGTCGCGCAAGGCGATGTTTTCGAGTTCCGCAAGAAACAGGAAATTCGCGACTTCATCCGTGAACTGGCGGATTTGGCCCGCTCCCGTATTGATGAGGCCCGCAAACATCGCCGTGCGTTGCCAAAGCGGGCCCACGCTGCAGCACTGCCGGTGGTCCTTGCCGATGGTTACTTGCGCAAGCTTACCAAGGCCGGCTTTGATCCGTTTTCGGCCGAGTTCGGTTTGGCGCGCCCGGCGAGTGTTCGTTTGACCTTAAATGGCATGCTCAAGAGATATTGATCAGACGTGGCTTGCCACATGACTATCACAAAAATATCTCTTAAGGTGACGACAAAGGTCAGGACAGAGTTGAACTGTCCGTGGTAGCGTCGATAACGCCTTGATATTGAGCACAAGATGCGGGCATAGCCGACATGAGGACCAAGATGGCACATTTGATGACATTCACCCGGAAACGATGGTTTGACAGCCTGATGTTTGTCGGCGTCCTGTGCCTATCCTTTATCGTGCTTTCTCAGGCCCGTGCCGCAAGCATCGAGCCATTTGTGGGGTCCTATCACGGCACGACCATCGAACACGCCGAAAACGAATTGCAGGCCCGTGATCTTGACGTCGTGATCAAGGAAACCGAACGCGGTTTTGTCGTCGATTGGTCTACGGTCATTCACAAAACCGACGGCCGCGAAAAGACGGTATCGCTTGATGTCGAGTTCTATGCCACCGAACGTTCCGACATTTATGGCAGTGCCATGCGTTCGGGCCTGTTTGGCAAACGTGTTCCCAATGATCCGCTAAAAGGTGAGCCATTCTTCTGGGCGCGGATTGTTGACAAGACCCTGACCATTCATGCGCTTTATATCAATGATGAAGGCGGCTACGAGATGCAGGTTTACAAGCGGACGCTTGACGATGATGGCAACCTTGATCTGATCTTTCGCCGGTTCCGCGATGGGGAACAAATTCGCGATGTGACCGGCAAGTTGGAACGTCAGCCCAATCGGTACTGATCCATCATTTCGCCCAAACAAAAAAGCCGCATCGAATGTGATGCGGCTTTTCTTATATCAGGCGGCATTTACCGTGCTGAGCCATTCATCAAACAGCGGAATGGCACGGTCGCTATACAGCTTTTTGCGATCACGGCCTTTGACGCGTTTCTTAAGCTCAAGATCCGGGAACAGGCCGAAATTCACATTCATCGGCTGGAAGGTGCTTTCATCCGCACCACCGGTAATGTGGTTCAAAAGGGCACCCATCGCGGTTGCAAGCGGCGGGGCCGGGATGGTCTTGCCGGCTTTCTCGGCCGCAGTGAACCGACCCACCATCAGGCCGACGGCCGCACTTTCAACATATCCCTCACAACCGGTAATCTGGCCGGCAAAGCGAAGGTCAGGGCGTGATTTCAGGCGCAGCGTACCATCTAGAAGACGCGGCGAATTCAGGAAGGTGTTTCGGTGAATACCGCCCAGACGGGCGAATTCCGCGTTTTCAAGGCCCGGAATGGTCCGGAACACGTCGGCCTGTGCGCCGTATTTCAGTTTGGTCTGAAAACCGACCATGTTGTAAAGCGTACCAAGCGCATTGTCCTGGCGCAGCTGAACGATCGCACGCGGCTTTTGTGTCGGGTTGTGCGGGTTGGTCAGGCCAACCGGCTTCATCGGTCCGTGACGCAGGGTTTCACGTCCACGCTCCGCCATGACCTCGATTGGCAGACATCCGTCGAAATAGGGCGTGTCTTCTTCCCATTCCTTGAATTCGGTTTTTTCGCCTTCGATCAGGGCATCGATGAAGCGGTTATATTCATCTTCATACATCGGGCAGTTGATGTAGTCCTTTCCGTCGCCCTTGTCATAACGCGACTGGAACCATGCCTTGTCGAAATCAATGCTGTCCTTGTAGACGATCGGCGCGATGGCATCAAAGAAAGCAAGGCTTTCCTCGCCAGTTGCCTTGCGGATGGCATCGGCCAATGCACCGGATGTCAGTGGCCCGGTTGCGATGATGGTTTGTTCCCATTCCTCTGGCGGAAGGCCATCAATCTCGCCGCGTTCCATCGTCACCAGTGGATGGTTTTCAAGCGCGTTTGTCACTGCCTCGGAAAAACCTTCGCGGTCAACGGCCAGCGCACCACCCGCAGGCACCTTGTGCTGATCAGCACAGCGCATGATGATTGATCCGGCACGGCGCATTTCATCATGGATCAGGCCGACGGCATTGTATTCCTTGTCGTCTGACCGGAACGAGTTCGAACAGACCAGTTCCGCACATTTGTCGGTATGGTGCGCATCGGTCGGACGGGTCGGGCGCATTTCGTGCAGGATGACAGGCACAGCGGCTTCTGCCAATTGCCAGGCGGCTTCGCTGCCAGCCAGACCAGCACCGATAATATGAACAGGCTTGACCGTATTCACGCGTGCGAACTCCTTGCCAGAGTGGGTTTTGATAATCTGGCACACACATAGCGGTGCAAGGGGGCAGATTTCAAGTCAATTGCACGCGAAGACTACAAACGAGATCACATCGCGGCATGATGGACAGAATTTTTCACAATGCCACATCCAGTCCGTCTTAAAGGCCAGAGCCGTTCTGTCCCGATAACGCGAAGATGGCATCATGAGTTACCCGCATCATCCCTATGGTTACGAACCCACGCATTGCCCGGTCATCGGTCTTGTGCCGCGCAGACGGCATATAATAGATGTCGAGTGCATCGAGGCGCGTGAAGAGCAGGAAACTGAAGGCGAAGATGCCAAACCTGAACCGCAAGAGCGTCGACTGGGTTTCCCGTTCGGTTGCGTGGGCGAGGGCGGCTTTGGTCCGGCGGATATCGAAGGCATGATTGAATATGTGGTCGCCACGCGTCAGGGGTGGCGGTCCTCATTGGTAATCCGGTCATTTTTGCGCTGGTGGCGCGACGATGAAGACGCCAATAACAAGGCAATCCAGGATCGCAAGCAATCCGATGCCATTATCATGTTGCTAGCACTTAATCAGGGTCGCGACGGCTTTGTGCAGGGTTATCTGCATGACCTCAAACACGAACAGCATGACCGACCCAAACCGCTTCCGGCGCCCAACCCTGTCGAACAGGCCTTCAACCGAAGTCTTCGGATCGCTGCACTCGCACTGGCATTGTCACCAATTGTTCTGGTATTTGCCGTTCTGCTGTTTGTTCAGGTCGATAACATCATCAGCGTCGGCAGCGGCAAGGTGTTTGGTTTCAGCTATGACCTTTTGTTCGTGGTCGGCAGTTTCGGTGCAATCGGCGCGCTGACCAGCATGATGATGCGGTTGGGCAAGGATGTGCCATGGGATGAAATGGAACCGGCATCGGTGTTCTTTAATTTCCTGTTCCGGCCCTGCATGGGGTTCTGTTTTGCAATCATCGTGCTTCTAGCGTTGCGGGCAGGGATGTTGCCCATCCCGCTTGACGAGTTGCACAAGCTTGATGACCTTGACCAGATCAGTCAGTCCGCCGCTGCTGGTCAGCAGATATCCATCGTCCTGGTCTTTGCCTTCCTGTCCGGGTTTAGTGAGCGGCTGAGTACCGCATTGGTCAAACGGGTCGAAGACAGGGTCACGCATTCGGGCTAGGGATGCCTGAAGCCGACCCAAATACAAGAAAGGGCAGCTCGGAGCTGCCCTTTTTGTTCTATTCCAGACCGAGATGGCGTTTCAGATAACGCCCAGTATAGCTGCGCTCATTGCTCATGATGTCTTCCGGTGTCCCGGTGCCAACCAACTGGCCGCCGCCATCGCCACCTTCGGGGCCGATATCGATGATCCAGTCGGCCGTCTTGATGACATCAAGGTTATGTTCAATCACAACTACCGTATTGCCCTGATCAACAAGGGTATGCAGCACTTCAAGAAGCTTGCGAATATCATGGAAATGCAGACCCGTTGTCGGCTCATCCAGGATATAGATCGTTCGACCTGTTGCGCGTTTTGACAGTTCCTTGGCAAGCTTCACGCGTTGGGCTTCGCCGCCGGACAATGTCGTCGCCTGCTGGCCCAGGTGGATGTAGGAAAGCCCCACCTGTTTAAGGGTCTCCATCTTGTCGCGGATCGATGGCACGGCCTTGAAGAAATCCGCACCTTCTTCGACTGTCATATCAAGGACATCGGATATCGATTTGCCTTTAAACGATATTTCCAGCGTTTCACGGTTATAGCGATGGCCTTTGCACTGATCGCATTCGACATAAACATCCGGCAGGAAGTGCATTTCGATCTTGATCACGCCATCGCCCTGGCAGGCCTCACAACGGCCGCCCTTGACGTTGAACGAGAACCGACCGGGTTTGTATCCGCGTGTTTTCGCCTCTGGCAATTGGGCGAACCATTCGCGGATCGGCGTGAAGGCACCTGTATAGGTCACCGGGTTCGACCGCGGCGTTCTGCCAATCGGGCTTTGGTCGATATCAATGATCTTGTCGATCAGCTCGACACCCTTGATCTCGTCATGTGCGCCCGGATGGTGGCGGGCATTGTGCATCCGCTTGGCCAGCGCCTTATAAAGCGTTTCGATCACTAGGCTCGATTTTCCGCCACCGGAAACGCCAGTCACGCAAATGAATTTACCGAGCGGGAAGTCGACATCAATGCCCTGAAGGTTGTTGGCCGTGGCCCCCTTGATGGTGATGGCCTTGCCATTGCCCTTGCGGCGCTCCTTGGGCACTGCGATCTGCTCAACCCCGACAAGGTACTTACCTGTCAAGCTATCCGGGTTTTGCTGGATCTGTTCCGGCGTGCCTTCGGCGACGATACGGCCACCATGAATGCCAGCACCCGGGCCCATATCAACGACGTAGTCGGCGGCGCGAATGGCATCCTCGTCATGTTCGACAACCAGAACCGTGTTACCGAGATCGCGCAGGCGTTTGAGGGTTTCAAGCAGGCGATCGTTGTCACGCTGATGCAGACCAATCGACGGTTCATCAAGCACATATAAAACACCCGTCAGGCCAGACCCGATCTGCGATGCCAGACGGATGCGCTGACTTTCGCCGCCCGATAGCGTGCCGGATGTGCGTGACATCGAAAGATAATCCAGACCGACATCGCGCAGGAAACGCAGGCGATCATTGATTTCACGCAGGATACGGCGCGCAATTTCGGTCTCTTTCTCGTTCAGTTTGTCTTCCAGTGCCAGGAACCAGTCACCGGCCTTGGCAATCGAAAGGTCGGTCACCTGTGAGATATCACAACCATCGACCTTAACCGCCAGTGCCTCGGGCTTCAGGCGTTTGCCAGAGCAGGTCGGGCAGTTCGACACCATCTGATATTTCGACAGTTCGTCACGGGCCCACTGGCTGTCGGTTTCGCGCCAGCGACGCGACATATTGGGAATGACTCCTTCGAACGGACGCGAAACCTTGTAGCTGCGCGAACCATCGTCATAGGTCACCGTGACTTCCTCGTCACCGGAACCGTGCAGGATGATATCCTGTGCTTTCTTGGGAAGTTTTTCCCACGCGACATTGGTCTTGAAGCCGAAATGCTTGGCAACCGATTTCAGGGTCTGCAGATAGTATTTCGATGTCGTGCTGGCCCAGGGTGCTACTGCACCGTCTTCAAGTGTCTTGCTTTCATCGGGCACAACCAGCATCGGGTCGAACTCCATCTGGGTACCCAAGCCATCACAGGCCGGGCAGGCACCAAACGGGTTGTTAAATGAAAACAGGCGAGGTTCGATTTCCTCGATGGTAAAACCGGAAACCGGGCAGGCGAACTTTGCCGAAAATACGGTGGTTTCACCGGTTTTGGCATCCTCGGTCAGGACGATACCGTCAGTGAGCTCGAGGGCTGTCTCAAAGCTGTCTGCAAGACGCGTTGAAATACCTTCCTTGACGATCAGGCGGTCGACCACGACGGAAATGTCGTGCTTGAGCTTCTTGTTAAGTTCCGGTGCTTCATCGATGTCATACATCTCGCCATCGATCTTGACGCGCTGGAAACCGCGCGCGCGCAATTCGCGCAGTTCCTTTTTGTATTCGCCCTTACGGCCGCGCACGATCGGGGCCAGTAGATAAAGGCGCGTACCTTCATCCATTTCCATGACACGGTCGACCATCTGCGACACGGTCTGGCTGACAATCGGTAGACCTGTTGCGGGAGAATAGGGGATACCGACACGTGCCCAAAGCAGACGCATATAGTCATAAATCTCGGTCACGGTACCGACGGTCGAGCGCGGGTTCTTCGATGTCGTTTTCTGTTCGATGGAAATTGCCGGCGACAGGCCGTCGATATATTCAACATCGGGCTTTTGCATCAGTTCAAGGAACTGGCGCGCATAGGCCGACAGGCTTTCGACATAGCGGCGCTGGCCTTCGGCATAGATCGTGTCAAACGCGAGCGAGCTTTTGCCAGATCCCGACAGGCCCGTAATCACCACAAGGGAATCGCGCGGCAGTTCAACATCAATGTTCTGAAGATTGTGTTCTTTCGCACCGCGAACCGAAATTTTCGTCAGCATGTCGGGCCTTTTGTTCCTGAATTGTTCGGAAAGTGTATAGAGGAGCCAAACGCTATACGCAAGCACACCCCTGACAGTTCCTGTCAGTATTTGTCAGGAGACTGTCAATTAACAATCCCGCGCATGATGGAGCCACGAAAAAGCCCGCCGAACAAGACCGGCGGGCTTCATAAATCCTGTGACCATACGGGTCGGATGTTTTTTCAGGCTTAGCCTTTGGTAACCGAACGACCGGTTGCCCCAAGGTCCTTGAAAGCTTCTTCGAGGCGGGCTGCCATCGACAGTTCGGCTTCGCGGATCCAGACGCGCGGATCGTACTGCTTTTTGTAAGGCTGATCGGTTTCCGGATCGACCTGATACTTGAACGCACGATCGTTGGCTTCGACATATTCGCCAACCGGACGGGCATAGGCGAATTGGGTATCGGTATCGATATTCATCTTGAAGCAGCCATAGCTGACGGCTTCTTCGATTTTCTCTTTTTCGGAACCGGAACCACCATGGAAGACGAAGTCGAGCGGACGGTCACCAAGACCATGCTTCTCGGCGACATACTTCTGGCTTTCGAGAAGGATTTCCGGGCGCAGCTTGACGTTGCCCGGCTTGTAAACGCCGTGCACGTTGCCAAATGCCGCCGCGACAGAGAAGTGACCCAGCGGGGAAAGACGACGATAAGCTTCTTCGACTTCTTCCGGACGGGTGTAAAGGCGCGGATCAATCTCGTCGACCGAGGTATCAAGCTCCTGACCGATACCGTCTTCTTCACCGCCGGTAACGCCAAGTTCAATCTCAAGGCTCATCTCGATTGCCGACATCCGTTTCAGGAAGGTCTCGCAGGTTGCGAGGTTGTCTTCAACGGACTCTTCGGAAAGATCAAGCATGTGGGAGCTGTAAAGCGCCTTGCCGGTTTCAGCATAGGCCTTTTCGCTCCATTTCAGCATCTCGTCGACCCAAGGCACGAACTTGCGGTTCGCGTGGTCGGTATGCATGACAACAGCAACGCCGTAGTGTTCGGCCAGAAGCTGCGCATGACGGGCAGCAGAAACAGCGCCCAAAACACGGGCCGCAGCAGCGTCCTTGATGCCCTTACCGGCGAAGAACTGTGCACCACCATTCGACAGCTGAATGATAATATCAGAACCGGCATTTGCAGCAGCTTCAAGGGCCGCATTCATCGTGCTCGACGAAGTAATATTGACGGCGGGAAGAGCGTAACCGTCCTGCTTGCAAGCAGCGACGAGTTCGCGGTAGGCAGCACCGGTAATAACACCGGGTTTAACGGAAGGCATGTGGGTACTCCTCCTGGGGGTCAGAGTAAAAACAGATCAACAGCAAAATCTCCTGAGGATCGTGCTTACAAACTGTTACAGAGCCCAATGCATCTTCGAAATACCGTCCGAGGTCAAGGCTTTCCGTCATAGACTTTCGGAAAATCTCACCTTTCCTCAAACGTGGGTCAATCGGGCTCCCTTGACCCAGCTTTGTGTAACAGTGAACTGATCATCAAACAGAATCATGTCAGCCTGATGTCCGGGCAACAGTCGCCCGATAATATGATCCAGTCCCAGAAACTCTGCTGGATAAAGTGATGCCATCCGAAGCGCCTCATCAAGCCCGATTTCGGCCATTTTCACACAGTTGCGTACAGCAGAAATCATATCAAGGTCCGAGCCTGCCAATGTGCCATCGGCAAGCGCGCAACGTCCGTCGACGGCGATGATTTCCTCATCCCCCAGCTTAAAGCGTTTATCAGCTGCACCGACCGTCGGCATCGCATCGGTCACCAGCATCATCTTGCCCCGGGCTTTGGCGCGCACAGCGACCTTGATCACGGACGGATGAACATGAAACCCGTCGGCAATCAGGCCGCACCACGTTCTGTCATCTGAAAGCGCTGCCCCAACCACGCCCGGTTCTCGATGGGTCAGGGGGCTCATGGCGTTAAACAGATGCGTGAAGCCTTGCATGCCTTCGCCAATCGCGGCCATGATATCTTCATAACGACCTGCCGTATGCCCGGCACAGACAAGAATGCCCTTGGCGACCAACTTTGCAATGGCACCGGGCTCGATATTTTCCGGTGCCAAAGTGACAAGTGTCCGGCTATTGCGCAGGCCTGATAGCAACTCAATAGCGTCATCTTCCATCGGGCGGATCTGATCGGCCGGATGGACGCCGCGTCGCTCGCGGTTAAGGTAAGGCCCCTCGAGGTGGATGCCGACCACACCCGGAACACCTTCATCAAGCGCTTGCTGAACGGCAGCGATGGCGGCTTCCATCTTTGCGCGGGTATCTGTGATCAGCGTCGGCAACATCGCCGTGGTGCCAAACCGGCGATGCGCATTGACGATCATCTTGATGCTTTCGACATCCGGCGCGTCATTAAGCAAAACACCGCCACCACCATTAACCTGAACATCAATCAAGCCGGGGGCGAGGATCTGGTTGCCCGCATCAATGACATCTATGCCAGACGGGATCTCCGTTTCTGGGAGTAGGGCTTCAATCATCCCGTCTCGGACGACAACCGCTTTATCGGTATGGAAATCGCTACCATCGAAAACCCGGGCGTTGAAAATTGCAAATCTGGTCATTAGTCTTCCGGTCCATATCTCGGATGGCGAATAAGTGGGGCGTGCGGACATTGCTGGCGCGCAAACCGGAGTTCGCAGAACCTTTACACATCTGCAAAGCGCAAACCAACAGTTAGTCGTTCCTTTTGAGGCACCTGACCATGGGGTTTTAGATTCGCCAAGAATTCCCAAAGTCCAATTCACAAATGAAAATCGGCAAACCAAGCGCGATATTCGTTTCAACAGAGCCTGAAATCAAAATCTTAGCCAGCCATTTCAAAAAATCACTTTACTGTAACATTTCGAAGAAACACCAAAACACAAGGATTACCGGGGCATGTAGCAGGGTCGTCGCCAAACACCGGAATTCTGCCCGATCGAAAGGCTTTCATGCCCATTCAATTTGTGAGATGTTCATTCGAACATTTGAAGGGGTCGAATGTACTAACAATATCAATAATCGACAGTCCAAACGGTAATTACGCACATCAAAAAGTAAATTTCCGAAAACTGTCACTTGAGGAAGCGTCCCCCTCAGATGAAAACGAGAGCGTTGCGAGAGACCGTTCAACAGGCGGCTTTTCGCGCAAAGTTTTTATTTGGGAGATAGAAAATCATGTTCCGCAAAACACTGATGGCGGCTGCTGCCGTGTTTGCCCTTGGCAGCACCGCACAAGCTGCAACCGAGATCACTTGGTGGCATGCAATGGACGGCGCACTTGGCGACGTTGTCAACCAGATCACCGAAGACTTCAACGCAAGCCAGGATGAATACAAACTCGTATCCATCAACAAGGGCGGCTACGAAGACACCATGACGGCCGGTATCGCAGCGTTCCGCGCGAAAAACCAGCCGAACATCATTCAGATCTTCGATGCCGGTGCAGCGACCATCATCAACGCCAAAGGCGCGGTCAAGCCGGTTCAGGACCTGCTTGAAGAAAACAATGTCGCTTTTGACATCAATGATTACATCCCGGGTGTCCGTTACTTCTATGCCGATTCCGCTGGCAAGATGATCGGCATGCCGTTCAACAGCTCGACCCCGCTTCTTTATTACAACAAAGACGCTCTGGCCAAAGCCGGCGTTGATGTTCCGAAAACCTGGCAGGAATTCGAAGCTGCGGCTCCGAAACTCAAAGAAGCAGGCTACATCGCGCTTGCACAGTCCCACACCCCGTGGATCTTCTTTGAAAACTTCATGTCGCGTCACAACCTGCAGATGGCAACCGCCAACAACGGTTATGACAGCACCGATGTTAAAATCCTTTATAACAACGATGCTCTGAAAGACCATTGGGAGCACGTCAAAGCCTGGAAAGACGAAGGCTATTACGGTTACTACGGCCGTGCATGGGGTGCCAACCAGGACGCCTTCGTACAGCAGAAAGTCGCAATGTGGATCGGTTCTTCCGGTTCGTTTGGCGGTCTTCGTAAATCCACCGAATTTGATTTCGGCAGCTCGACCCTCCCGTACTGGGAAGGCGTTGGTGACGCACCGAAATCGACCTTCATCGGTGGCGCTTCGCTGTTTGCCTTCTCTGGTCACAGCGCAGAACAGGACGCGGGTGTTGCCGAGTTCTTCAAATTCCTGACCAAGCCGGAAACCCAGTACTACTGGCACAAGGAAACCGGTTATGTTCCGGTGACCAACGCTGCTTATGAGCTGGCAAAATCCGACGGCTACTACAACGAAAGCCCGGACGCAGAAGTTGGCATCATCCAGCTTTCTGAAGAAGGCGGCGAGTGGACCCGCGGTTACCGTCTTGGCTTCTATGTTCAGATCCGTGAAGTCATCTATCGTGAAGTCGACAAAATCATGAACGGCGAAGAAACCGTTGATGGTGCTTTTGCGACCATCGAAGAAGAAGCGAACGGTCTGCTGAAACGCTTCAACGATACCTACTCGAACTAATCTGCTTTTCGCAAATGCGGGGCGGCCGATGATTTGGCCGCCCTGTTTTGCATTTTCTGATTTTGCCTTGAGGTTGCGTTCACAATGAAGCGCGTACAATTTGAACATAGCGCGGTGCCATACCTTTTTATCGCGCCGCAAATTCTGATTATTTCCATATTCTTCCTGTGGCCGGCGGCCCAGGCGCTGTATCAGTCATTCCTGCTTGAAGATGCCTTTGGCCTGTCTTCGCAGTTTGTCTGGTTCCGCAATTTTGAAGATGTGCTTTCGAGCAGTTCCTGGACACGCTCGGCTATCTTCACGGTCGTATTCTCGGTTTTGGTTTCCGTTCTTTCCATCGCGATCTCACTGTTTCTTGCAGTGCGCGCCGATGAAGTGATCCGGGGTGCCAAAACCTATAAAACGCTTTTGATGTGGGGATATGCGATTGCCCCGCCGGTGGCCGGTCTTCTTGGTAACATGATGTTCAACCCGTTGATGGGTGACCTTTATAAGGCGTTTAACAGCTTCGGGTTTGAGTTCAACCACATCCAGAACGCCAATGATGCGGCCTTTGTCGTCATCCTGATCGCGGTCTGGAAACAGGTCAGCGTGAACTTCATCTTCTTTCTGTCAGGCCTTCAGGGCATTCCGAAATCGGTCCAGGAAGCAGCCACCCTTGATTGCAAAAGCCCGGAACGTCGTTTCTGGACGATTACATTCCCGCTGCTGGCACCGACGACCTTCTTCCTGCTGGTGATCAACCTGACCTACGCCTTCTTTGAGACCTTTGGCATCATTGACGTTTCGACCAAGGGGGCTCCGGGCGGATCAACCGCAACCCTTGTTTACAAGGTTTATGTCGATGGCTTCCTTGGTGCGGATATGGGCGGCAGTGCGGCCCAGTCGGTCCTGCTGATGATCATGGTCAGTGTCCTGACCGTGTTCCAGTTCCGCTTCATCGAACGCAAAGTGCATTACTAGGGGGAACGTCATCATGTATCAGTCCAAATGGCGTATATTTACCAACCACACCATTCTGGTGCTTGGCGCACTTTTCATGATCCTTCCGGTCTGGATTGCCTTTGCGTCATCCACTCATACCCGTGAATACGTTTTCCAAAACGGTCTGCAATTCTGGCCGGGCGGCGAATTCTTTTCCAACTACGGGGCGATCCTGTTTGATGCAGAGGCGACCAAGGGCAGGGTGACCGCCCTCGAAATGCTGTTTAACAGCATGGTGCTTGGTCTTGGCTTTGCGATCGGCAAGGTGATCATTTCGATGATGGCGGCTTACGCGATTGTCTATTTCCGCTTCAAACTGGCAGTGCCGCTGTTCTGGATCATTTTCTCGACCCTGTTGCTGCCGCTTGAAGTCCGCATTGTACCGTCCTACGAGGTTGTCGCGGATCTTGGGCTGCTTAACAGCTATACCGGTTTGATCCTGCCGCTGATTGCGTCTGCCACCGGCACGTTCTTCTTCCGGCAGTTTTACCGCTCGGTCCCCGATGAGTTGCTTGAAGCAGCTAGGCTGGACGGGGCAGGGCCGATCCGGTTCTTTATCGACATTCTGGTGCCGCTGTCGGTGACCATGATTGCCGCGATCTTCATCATCATGTTTGTCGTTGGCTGGAACCAGTATCTCTGGCCGCTTCTGATGACGACGGATGATCAGCTCTACACCATCGTGATCGGGATCAAGCAGGTCTATAACTCGCTTTATGAAGGCGGGCAGATACCGCAGTTCCCCAAGGCATTCGCACTGACAATTATGGCAACCATCCCACCAGTTCTGGTGGTGGTGATCTTCCAGCGCATGTTCGTCAAGGGGCTGGTCGAGACGGAAAAATAACTCCGTCTCCCAAACCCGCTGAATTGAAAATAACCGATCCGCATACAGGATACTAAGATGGCAACTGTAACGCTTAATCAGGCCCAGAAAACCTACCCGAACGGCTTTAAGGCCATTCACGGCATTGACCTTAAGATCGAGGATGGCGAGTTCACCGTTCTTGTTGGTCCGTCGGGCTGTGGCAAATCCACGCTGCTGCGTATGATCGCAGGCCTTGAAAGCATTTCCGATGGCGAAATCAGTATTGATGACAAGGTCGTCAACAAGATCGCCCCGGCAGACCGTGATATCGCGATGGTTTTCCAGAACTATGCGCTTTATCCGCACATGAATAACTATGACAACATGGCCTATGGCCTGAAAAACCGCGGCTTTAGCAAGGCGGAAATCGATACCAAGGTCCGCGAGGCGGCCCGTATTCTGCAACTCGACGATCACCTTGAGCGCAAACCACGCCAATTGTCCGGTGGCCAGCGTCAGCGTGTCGCCATGGGCCGCGCGATCGTGCGTCAGCCAAAGGTCTTCCTGTTTGACGAGCCGCTTTCAAACCTTGATGCCAAGTTGCGCGTCGATATGCGCCTTGAAATCAAGAATCTTCAGCAGCGTCTCGGCATTACATCGGTCTATGTCACCCACGATCAGGTCGAAGCCATGACCCTCGCTGATCGTTTGATCGTGATGAATGGCGGCATTGCGGAACAAATCGGCTCACCGATTGATATCTATGAAAAACCGGCAAGTCAGTTTGTGGCAGGCTTCATCGGCTCCCCGGCCATGAACTTCCTGAAAGGCAAGGTTTCGGATGACAAGAAGCATGTCACCGTCGGCGATGGTGTGATGCTTGACCTTGATCACGATGTCGAAGCCGGCCGGGAGGTCACGGTGGGTATTCGCCCGGAACATCTCGACCTTCTGCAAGACGGAAAAGGGCGGATCAATGCGCCTGTGCGCATGGTTGAGTCCCTTGGTGCCGAGACTCTGGTTTACCTTGATTTCGGGGCCAATGCAGACAACGTTACGCTTCGTTTGCAGGGAACCCATCAATTTGCAAAGGGCGACCAACTTAGCCTTTCGGTCCCTGCCAACAAAATCCATTTGTTTGATATCGACAGTGGCAAGCGCCTCTGATTGATAACAGATACCCGGACTTTCAAGCGCCTCTGGCAATGTGAATTTGTCAGAGGCACTTTTGTTTACGGTTGCTGGCACTTTACCCTTGTCTCAAACCTTGCGAACGGGGTAGTTCCTATGCGCGAAAGTTAAGGAGTTCGATGTGCAGACCGACCAGAAAAAAGCGCTTTATGAAGAAGCGCAAAAAGAGCTGATCAGCATTACCGAAGGCGAAACGAACGTGACCGCCGTGATGGCGACGGTGTGCTGCATCCTTTCGCAAAAGTTCGACTATTACTTCTGGACGGGGTTCTATAATGTTGATCCCAATAAGGAAAGCGAACTTGTCGTCGGGCCGTATCAGGGTACGCTTGGCTGCCTTCGCATTCCGTTCGGGCGCGGCGTTTGTGGCGTCGCTGCATCAACGCTTGAGACCCAGGTGGTTGCAGATGTTCACGCATTCCCGGGGCATATCGCCTGCGACAGTCGGACCAATTCGGAAATCGTCTTACCGGTGACTAATGCGGATGGACAGTTGATCGCCGTGCTCGACGTCGATAGTGTCGAAGCCAATTCGTTTGATGAAACGGATCGCATTGCACTTGAAACTTTAATGCAGCGCATTTTTGCGCAATGATAACCCACAAGCCTCGACAAATCGGGGCAGCGGACAACACAAACTTTGGAAGATAACCCATGGCTGGCAGTGTCAATAAAGTCATTCTCGTCGGGAACCTTGGCCGCGATCCTGAAATCCGGTTTACCCAGGCTGGCAAAAAGATCGCCAATTTCAGCATCGCAACCTCCGAACAGTGGCGTGACCGTCAGTCCGGCGAGCGCCGCGAGCGCACCGAATGGCACCGTATTGTCGTCTTCAACGAAGGCCTTGCTGACGTCGTAGAGCGCTTTGTCAAGAAAGGCAGCAAGCTCTATATCGAAGGTCAGCTGCGTACCCGCAAATGGCAGGGGCAGGACGGCAAGGACAACTACACCACCGAAGTCGTTCTTGAAGGCTTCAACTCCAACCTGACCATGCTGGATAACCGCGGCGGTGAAGGCGGCGGCATGGGTGGCGGTTCATCCTCTGGTGGTGGCTATGGCGGCGGCCAGGACAGCGGCGGCGGATTTGGCGGCGGCTCTGATGCCGGTTGGGGCAATGGCGGCTCGTCCGGTGGCGGTTCTGCACCGGCGGGTGCCCCGGATCTTGATGACGAGATCCCGTTCTAACCAACCGCTTGAAACGACAGAATTCAATGCACCCCGAAACACTGGTTGTTTTGGGGTGTTTTGTTTTGTGCGGACCCTCCTTTGAAATCGCTTTAGCCGACCACACATGACATGGAGTGACTCAATCAAAAGATTTTAGCTACGGCGCTATAAATACTTAAGAAAATCTGATGTAAGATTACAGTTCACACTTGGCTGAACAAGGGAGCCGTTTTTGGCCGGTCCGATATTTGGAACCCCGCGGATGGGGCAGAGCTATAACGTTCAGGACTGCGTCTATGCCGTGATCAAACGCGAAAACGGTGACGTTGCCGTTGCACGCACGCCCAAGGGGATTGTGCTGCTGGGTGGCGGGGTCGAAGACGGCGAAAGTGAACGGGATGCCCTTTATCGCGAGGCATATGAAGAATCCGGCTATCGCGCGCATATCCTTTCGCGGCTCGGCTTTGCATCACAATATGTCAATAACGCCGCCAAGGACCGTTTCCGCCTCAAACGTGCGACCTTCTTTCTTTGTGAACTTACCGAAAAGATCGGGCCGCCAGTCGATCAGGACCACGAACTGCTATGGCTGCCCTATAAAGAAGCCCATGAAAGCCTGATCCGGCCATTTCATCGCTGGGCGCTGGAATTTGTGCGCTAACCGCAGCACTTCTTGAATTTCTTGCCCGATCCGCACGGGCAGGGATCGTTCCGGCCGGCTTTGGCTGGTGCTTCAAGACGCTTCTCACCCGGAAACACACCATCCACATAGAACCACTTGCCGTCGCGACGTTCAAAATTGGATCTTTCGTGAAGCTGATGTTTTTTGCCGTTTTCTTCAAACCGGGCAATGAACTCGACAATTCCGGTTTGATCCAGAACGCCGCCCGCAACGCTTTCAACGATCTCCAACCCGGTCCAGCGTGTGGTGTCTTGCGCAATACTTTCCGCGTCAAACCCGGAACGATTTTCTTCTGCCAGCGTTGAAAGAAGGTAAGCCCCATCACGCAGGACAAAGGCACAATACCGTGATCGCATCAGCTTTTCCGCCGACTCAGCACTGGCAGCCCCCGAATGATACTTGCCACAACAGGCGCCATAGCTTTTCAGGCTCCCACACGGGCAAGGCGCGGCTGCAGCAAGGGTTATCATGATGAACTCCATTCATTTTGGGCGTTTACGGCCAACATACAGGAGCAGTTTCATGCATGCCATATCGCAAAGATCTGCGCGTGGGATTGAGCCCTGACAATGTAAAGAAAGCCGCTTTTCACCCGTCCCAAGCAAATTTGGACGATTTGCCTTTGTTTCGCCGCATATCGATCCTAGCGTTAACCATTAGCGTTTAAAGTACCTGACTGTGTTTGTCGACTATAGTTCCTAAAACGCTGATGTAGACGGATTAATATATCTGAAACACACGCTGGAAGTTCTTGACGGATTTAGTCGGGTTTAGATATATTAATAAATGCGGGTGGGGGCCCAAAGGCACCGCCGGATCAACGTCCGGCCAATTGGCGGACATGTAAATTGTCGATTTGCTTCGAGTAAGGATGAGACACGATGAATGAACTTCTTATTAGCGTCTGCTGTCCTCTTCCATAGGTGACTTTGGAATGAGATACGACCGGATCACACCTATCCTTAGATAGTTTCCGGTCGTCCACGTGAATTATTTCACAACCGATAGCGTTTGCGCGTCATCCAGCTTCTGACGGACTCCGTATCCAGTGTAGATGCCGACGTGTAAACCTCTCAGGAGGACATAGAATGAGCGCCATTAAATTACCAGCCGTTCCCCAGGAAGAGGGTTTCTCGGGTTATCTCCGTGAAGTCTGGAAGTTCCCCATGCTTACGGCGGATGAAGAATACATGCTGGCCCACCGTTATCAGGATCATGATGACACCGAGGCCGCCCACAAACTTGTTACCAGTCACTTGCGCCTTGTTGCCAAGATCGCGTTTGGTTATCGCGGCTACGGCCTGCCGATGGCCGACCTTGTCGCAGAGGGCAATACCGGCCTGATGCGTGCCGTGCAGAAGTTCGACCCCGAGCGTGGCTTCCGCCTGTCGACCTATGCGATGTGGTGGATCCGTGCAGCGGTGACCGAATACATTCTGCAGAGCTGGTCGATGGTCAAACTCGGCACCATGGCAGCACAGAAGAAACTGTTCTTCAGCCTGCGTAAAGCCAAGCGTCAGCTTAACATTTATGACAATGGCGAACTTTCGCCAGAGGAAGCTGATCAGGTTGCCGAAAAACTTGGTGTTACCGGTCGTGAAGCACTTGATATGAACCGCCGCCTTGCGGCGCGTGACTTCTCGCTCAACACACCGATGCCAAAAGACGAGGGGATGGAGTATCTCGATACCCTGTCGTCTGACGCACCGAGCCCGGAAGCACTGGTTGCGGATGCCGAAGAACGTGTTCTTCACAACGGCATGCTGAAAAACGCACTGGGTGAATTGCCCGAACGTGAACAGGAAATTATCAAGGCCCGTTTCTTGACCGATGATCCGATCACGCTCGAAAAACTTGGTGAACGCTTCGGTGTTAGCCGTGAACGCGTCCGTCAGCTTGAAGCACGCGCTTTCAAGAAGATCCAGGAAAGCGTTCTGACCCAGCACGCGGCTGCGTAAGCATAACGCACCCAATCAAATCAAAAGGCGGCATCCCAAGGGAGCCGCCTTTTTTCATACTGTATCGCTTGGTCCAAGTCGGAAAGGCGCTTAGCCTTTTGAAAGCACATGGCGCGATTTGGCGATGATTTCGATGGTCTTGTTCCACAGGGCGTATTTGGTCACGTCCTTGACATTGACCCACTTGGCGTCCGCGGCATCGCCACCAAGCGTGATATCGGGGTTAAGTGCCACCGCGACGAAATCAATCAGCGTATAGTGATATTCGACCTTGTCATCCTCGTTGGTGGAAATCATGTCCACCGCATCCACAAGGATCGGGCTTGAAATCTTGACCCCGGTTTCCTCAAGGACTTCGCGGCACACCGCATCACGCACCGTTTCACCAAGTTCCTGCGCGCCGCCCGGAAGGCTCCAGGTTCCAACATGGGGTTCCTTGCCGCGCTGGATCAAAAGAACATGGTCCTTGTGCCAGACAACGGCGCCAACGCCGACAAGCGGGCGGGGCAAAAAGGTTCGCTGATCATCAAGTTCAGAAATCGTCATCATCTTCTTCCAAATCATCGTCCGGGTCAGGGACTTCATGCACAACCTTTCCGGTCATTTCACGTGCCCGGATACCGGGGGTTCCAAGAAACTGTTCCTCGGACTCCGGATGCAGGGACATCACAAAATCCCGGGTCGGCGCATCACCGATGGCAAACTGCCGTGCGGTTTCATAATCAGGCGCGCGAACCTTGGCGGTTTTGATCCCGACCGAACCCTCATCATCGTAAATATATTCAACAATCCAGACCTGCAAAACGTCTCCATAACAATTCTGATCTGCAAATTACGGTTTGTTGGTTGCACCGCAAACTTGAATACTGCTATCACTTTAAGAAGCGGGAATAACCCGGCTTTAAGTCCCAGCTTAGCCATATTCTCACGTACAATGATCAAAAGCCAAAGACTAATCTTGCAGTTTTGGCTCTTGATATTTGGCTCTTTTGCACAGGTGGTCAATGAACGCCAAGCGCGACGACAATGATGATCCGGAAAACAAGAGTTCGGATCATGTTATCCCAAGTCCGGGTATGTTTGCCCGGATAAGAGCCTATTTCCTGACCGGTGTGCTTGTCAGTGCACCTCTTGCGATTACCTTCGGGCTTGCTTGGTGGTTCATCGAGTTTGTCGATAGCAAGGTCATCCCGCTAATCCCGGCCCATTACAATCCGGAATCCTATCTTCCGGTTGGCTATGAAGACTACGGGATTCCGGGTTTTGGCCTTTTGGTCATTATCGTTTTCATCACCGTTGTTGGCTGGTTTACAACCAACTTTGCCGGTCGAGCGTTAATTAAGCTTTACGAACGCATCCTTGGCCGCATTCCGGCCGTGCGCAGCATCTATGGTGCGGTCAAGCAGATCCTCGAAACGGTTCTGGCCAACCAGTCGAACGCTTTCCGTCAGGCTGTCCTGCTGGAATACCCGCGCCGCGGTATGTGGGCAATCGGTTTTATCACCGGCGAAACCACGGGCGAGGTACAAAACCTGACCGAAGACAAGGTGATCAACATATTCCTGCCGACCACGCCAAACCCGACCTCGGGCTTCTTGCTGTTCGTGCCGAAGCGTGATGTGGTGATCCTCGATATGACGGTTGAAGAAGCAATCAAGATGGTCATGTCGGGCGGCATCGTTACCCCGCCAGATCGCCGTCCGGCTGAACAGCGCAACCACCCGCAGGTTGCCGCCAAGACCTACGAGGATGTCGATACCCTACGTGAAAAGGAAAACGTGCCGATCCTGGTATCACGTGATATCCCGGCACGCTTGGAAACGGATGAGGCTACTGAGCCAAAAT
The DNA here is from genome assembly GCF_000948415.1 of Thalassospira sp. HJ. Classification (GTDB taxonomy): domain Bacteria; phylum Pseudomonadota; class Alphaproteobacteria; order Rhodospirillales; family Thalassospiraceae; genus Thalassospira. Next base: position 43,545 of record NZ_JYII01000015.1, read on the forward strand.
CCAAAGACGGCAAAACGCCAGAAGACGCGTGATTGCACCATCCTAAGCGGTATCGAAGAACAGAAAAGGGCGCATCAAATCGGTGCGCCCTTGTTTGTTATCCGGATCGGAAATACCGAACTGCTTCGTCACGCTCAAACAGATAGAGCAACAGGCGCAAAGAATCCCCGCGGGCTTTCTGAAGGTCCGGGTCTCGCTCCACGATCAGGCGCGCATCATCGCGTGCGATCGCCAGCAAGTCGCCATGTAGCTCCAGATTGGCCAGTCGGTATTCCTGAAGACCACTTTGGCGCGTTCCCAGAACTTCACCCGCACCGCGAAGCTTCAGGTCCTCTTCGGCAATGACAAAGCCGTCCTCGGTTTCGCGCATGATCTTGAGACGCGCCTTTGAAACCTGCCCAAGCGGGCTACCATAAAGCAGCAAACAGGTTGACGCCGCGTCACCACGACCAATGCGCCCGCGAAGCTGATGAAGCTGCGCGAGGCCAAAGCGCTCCGAGTGTTCGATCACCATAATCGTTGCTTCGGGCACATTCACACCGACTTCGATCACGGTGGTGGCAACAAGGATGGATGTATCGCCATGGGCGAACCTTTCCATAACCTCGTCCTTTTCCTTGCCCTTCATCTTGCCATGGACAAGGCCAACACGCTCCGCACCAAACAGCTCTACCAATACGCGATAGCGTTCCTCGGCTGCCTGCAGATCAAGAACCTCGGAATCTTCGACCAGCGGGCAGACCCAGTAGATCTTGGTGCCGCTGCGCATGGCGCGCCCGATCCCGGAAATCACATCATCGACCTTGTCGATCGGCAAGACACGGGTATCGACCGGCTTGCGTCCCGGCGGCTTTTCATCAAGTCGCGAGACTTCCATATCACCAAAGGCTGTCAGGGTCAGGGTGCGCGGAATTGGGGTCGCCGTCATGACCAACACATCGACCGCCTGACCTTTTCCCGCCAACATCAAACGTTGATGCACGCCAAAGCGATGTTGTTCGTCAACAACCGCAAAGGCCAGATCATGGAAGGCGACATCATCCTGAAACAGGGCATGCGTCCCGACCGCGATCTGCACATCACCATTTGCAAAGCCTTCAAGTGCGGCTTTACGAGCCTTTCCCTTATCGCGCCCGGTCAGAATGGCACATTTGATCCCGATCTTCTCAAGCAGCGGCGAGATGGTTTCGAAATGCTGACGGGCTAGGATTTCAGTCGGCGCCATCAGGGCTGCCTGTCGGCCACATTCAACGGCATTGAGCATCGCCATTAGGGCAACCACGGTCTTGCCTGAGCCAACGTCACCTTGCAACAAACGCAGCATCCGACCTTCGCTTGCCATATCTTCATAGATATCGCCAAGCGCACGCTGCTGCGCACCCGTCATGGCAAAGGGCAGGTGGCTGCCAAGGGCGTCGCGCAGGCGTCCATCCCCCTTGGTGACACGGCCGCCCAGTTGGCGCATCTTGGCCCGGATCAGTGTCAGGGCCAGCTGATTGGCAAGCAATTCGTCATAGGCAAGACGTTTGCGTGCCGGATGATCGGGCGAAAGGTCGGTTTCGTCCTGCGGATTATGAACCGTATAAAGTGCCGTCTTCAAATCCGGCCATTTGTGGCGCGCGACCAAGGCCGGGTCATGCCATTCCGCCAAGTCGGGCAGGGTTTCAAGCGCACCGCGCACGGCCTTGGTCAGCGTCTTACCCGTCACTCCGGCAGACATCGGATAGACCGGCTCGACCGTCTGAATTTCCGAACGTTCGGCCTCTGTTCCGATCCGGTCGGGATGTGTGATCTGATATTCACCGCGATAGTGATCGATCTTGCCCGAGACGATCCGCTTTTCACCCACCGGCAAAACGTCATTCAGATACTTCGCCCGCGCATTGAAAAACGCCAGAACCAGCGTACCGCTTTGGGTTTTGCAAATCACGCGATAGGGGCGACGGCGATTGGGGGCCGGGTCATGACGTTCCACCCAGACATCCATGGTCACGACCGATCCATCAATAGTGTCGGAAAGGTCAGGCGAAAAACGGCGATCAATCATGCCAGATGGCAAATGCCACAGCAGGTCGGCCACATGTTCCCCGCCAATCAGGCGCGCCACCAAAGGTTTCAAGCGCGGCCCGATACCGGCTAGCGTGTCAATTTCAGCAAAAAGCGGGAACAGAATTTCCGGGCGCATGACGGTTTTCGTTGAAACTTTCGATGAGAACGTTAATAGAACAATTGCGTTTATGGCACGGGTATACAACAAAACTATCCCGCCACAACCATCAAGTCACCATTTGATACAAAATGACCCGATCACGGCATGGACCCGTAGGGAATTTTGCCGTACAAACCATGCCACAGAACAGGCTGCAGTTGCCGCCCGCAAGGCACTGCCGAGGAAGTCAGGAGATCGTATAATGACCGACACCGTATCGGACCTTGAAATGCGCCGTAAAAAGCTGCTGTTCCGGGGAAGCCATCGTGGCACCAAGGAAAACGATATCCTGATGGGCCGCTTCATGGACAAGCATCTTGCGACCCTGACTGAAGAGCAGCTTGATACATTTGAAGCCCTGATCAACGAAGTGCCCGATGCCGATTTCTTCAAATGGGCGACGGGCAAGGAAGAAGCCCCCGCGCAGTATGACACCGATGTCCTGCGCATGATCCGTGCGCTTAGCAACGCCTGACAAGACATTGAACAAACTAAAAGAAATCATATCGACCACTGGTCGCAAACGGGTAGGCGGGGTGCCAGAAGGTGCCGACGCCCTGATCCTGCGCGAGCTGCTTGACAGCGCAGGCAAGAACAAGACCGTTCTTCACATTGCCCGCGATGACAAGCGCATGGCGCAACTGGCCGAAGCACTGCAATTCTTTGCTGGCGAAATAGAAGTTCTGACCCTGCCGGCATGGGATTGCCTGCCATATGACCGGGTATCGCCGATTTCCGAAGTAACGTCGCGTCGCGTTGAAACGCTGACGACCCTGGCTGATGGCACGGAATCCAGCACTGGTAACGGGCGTATTGTCCTGACAACCGCTGCATCAGCGATCCAGCGTGTCCCGACGGTTGATGTCATGCGCAAGGGCAAGCTGGCCTTTAAGGCCGGCAGTGAATATGACCGCGCAGAGCTGACAGCCTATTTCGAACGAATGGGCTATAACCGTGCCGAACAGGTAATGGAACCGGGCGACTATGCTGTTCGCGGTGACATTGTCGATATCTTTGCGCCGGGTATGAAAGAGCCGGTGCGACTTGATTTCTTTGGCGACGAGATCGAAAGCATCCGCCGCTTTGATGTCGAAACCCAGCGCACCGTTGGCAAGATCAAGGAAATTGCCCTTTTGCCTGTGGGCGAGGTCTATCTTGATCCGGACAGCATTTCACGGTTTCGCAGCGGCTATCGCGAACTTTTCGGGGCGGTTTCACAGACCGATCCGCTTTATGAATCAATTTCCAACGGCCTGAAATATGGCGGGATGGAACACTGGTTGCCGCTGTTCCATGACGGGCTTGATACGATCTTTGCCTATTTGCCCGAAACGATCATCAGCCTTGATTACCAATATGGTGAGGTGATCGAAAACCGCCTTGAGATGATCGATGATTATTATCAGGCGCGTCTGAACATCAAGGGTGGCGGACTTTCGGGCGATAATGTCTATAAGCCGGTACCGCCAGAACGGCTTTATCTTGATCAGGCAGAGTTTGACCGCATGTTGTCAGACCGCCCGGTTCTGGAATTTTCGCCCTATTACGATGATGAAAACCCGGAACGCGGCATCTTTGATCTTGGTGCGCGGGCAGGGCGTGACTTTGGCGATATCCGCGCGCGTGCGGACGTCAATCTTTATGACGAACTGCGCGATTTCATCACCGCCCAGCGCGGCAAGGAAAACCAGGTTGTCATTGCGGCCTATTCCGACGGATCGCGCGACCGTATGATTTCGCTTCTGCGAGAACATGGCGTTGGCAAGGTTGTGCCTTGCGAATGTTGGGAAGATGTTACCGATGACCTGACGCACGAGCATGTCGGTGTCGTAATCCTTGATATCGAACGCGGTTTCCGGCGCAAGGGTCTGTGGTTCGTTACTGAACAGGATATTCTTGGCGATCGCATGAGCCGTCCGGGTGGACGCCGGCGCAAGGCCGATAACTTCCTGCGCGAAGCCTCCGAGATTTCCGAAGGTGACCTGGTCGTTCACCTTGAACATGGTATCGGGCGGTATTTGGGTCTTAAAACCGTTACGGCCGGTGGCGCACCGCATGACTGTTTAGAACTTGAATATGACGGCGGCGACAAGCTGTTTGTCCCGGTTGAGAATATCGAAGTCCTGTCGCGCTATGGCTCGGACGAGGGTGTCTCGATCCTTGATAAGCTCGGCGGTGTTGCCTGGCAGGCGCGTAAGGCCAAGCTGCGCGAACGCATCCGTGACATGGCCGGACAGCTGATCAAAGTTGCTGCTGAACGTCACCTGCGCAAGGGCGCAACGCTTCAGGCGCCCGAAGGCGCCTATGACGAATTCTGTGCCGGCTTCCCGTTTGCCGAAACCGAAGATCAGGCACGCGCCATCCGTGACACCCTTGATGACCTGTCAGCAGGCAAGCCGATGGATCGCCTTGTTTGCGGTGATGTCGGCTTTGGCAAGACAGAAGTCGCCATGCGTGCTGCCTTTGCCGCCGTAATGTCGGGCAAACAGGTGGCTGTGGTGGCACCAACAACGCTGTTGTGCCGGCAGCATTACCTGAACTTCAAGGAACGCTTTGACGGTTTGCCGGTCCGGGTAGAACAGCTTTCGCGCCTTGTTACCGGTAAGAACGCCAAACTGGTCAAGGACAACATCGAAAGCGGTCATGTCGATATCGTTTGTGGCACCCATGCGCTTTTGGGCAACGGTGTGCATTTCAAGGATCTCGGACTTCTGATCGTCGATGAAGAACAGCATTTCGGGGTGAAGCACAAGGAACGGCTCAAGGAGCTGAAATCCGATGTGCATGTTCTGACACTGACGGCGACGCCAATTCCGCGAACCTTGCAATTGGCGCTGACCGGGGTGAAGGAACTTTCAATCATTGCCACACCGCCTGTCGACCGTCTTGCGGTTCGGACCTATATCACGCCCTATGACCCGGTTGTCGTGCGCGAGGCCATCTTGCGCGAACGCCATCGTGGCGGTCAGATTTTCTATGTCTGCCCACGGGTCAACGAACTCGGCCGGGTTGCCAAGGAACTTGAGGCACTTGTGCCGGAAATCAAGTTTGACGTCGCACATGGTCAGATGGGCGCACGTGATCTTGAACAGGTCATGACCGACTTCACCGACCGGAAATTTGATTTGCTGTTGGCGACGAACATCATTGAATCCGGTATTGACGTCCCCAATGCCAACACCATGATCATCCACCGGGCCGATATGTTCGGTCTGGCGCAGCTTTATCAGCTGCGTGGTCGTATCGGGCGCTCCAAACAGCGTGCCTATGCCTATCTGACCTTACCGAATGGCAAGAAGCTGACGGCAACCGCGCTCAAGCGCCTCGAAGTCATGCAGACGCTTGATAGCCTGGGTGCCGGCTTTAATCTGGCCAGCCATGATCTTGATATTCGCGGGGCAGGGAACCTTCTGGGCGAAGAGCAATCCGGTCACATCAAGGAAGTTGGGATCGAGCTTTATCAACAGATGATCGAAGAAGCCGTGGCCGAGGCCAAGGGCGAGATCGACGCGTCCGAAGAAGCAAGCTTTGTCCCGCAGATCAATATCGGCATGCCGGTCCTGATCCCGGATCGTTATGTGCCAGATCTTGGTGTTCGGTTGGGGCTATATCGCCGGATATCGGAACTGCGATCCCGTGAAGAAGTCGACCAGTTCGCAGCCGAGATGATTGACCGGTTCGGCAAACTGCCCAAGGAAGTCGAAAACCTTCTGGATGTCGTCACCATCAAGCAATGGTGCCGGGTTGCCAATATCGAGAAACTTGATGCCGGCCCGAAAGGTGCCCTGATCACGCTGCACAATAACGAATTTCCGAACCCGGCCGGCCTGATTGGCTTTATCCAGCAACAGGTGGGTGTCGCGCGCCTGCGCCCGGATCACAAGATGGTCTACGCCGCGGGCTGGGACGGCCCAACCGACCGGCTTGAGGGCCTTAAACGGCTGATGAAACGGCTGTCGGATATCGCAGTCACGACATAAAGAAAAGGCGGGTAACATATTGTTATCCCGCCTTTTCTTTTTTTGTTTCTTCCGCGAACTTTAAACCGGAATTTCTTCCTGCCGCGCCAATCGGATCATGCGTTGCAGGATGTCTGGTTCCTGCGCACCCGAAAGGGCATGGCGGCTGTTAAACAGGAAACACGGAACACCGGTTACCCCCATCTGATGGGCAACGCGATTTTCCTGACCAACAAACTCGCGGTCCATATCACCGACCAGATATTCAAGGATTTCGGTTCTGTCTTCACCATGGCGGACAGCGATATCGGCCAAAAGTTCCTGATCCCCGATATCCTGGCCCTCAAGGAAATAGGCGACAAACAGGTCTTCGACCAGATCATTGCCCACGGCGGGGCGTTCGGCACAAACCTTGTAGATCAGCCGATGAGAGTCCGTTGAGTCCGGGGTTACCTTGATCTGGTCAAACTTGAACGGAATACCAACGGCGGCACCGGCATCCTCTATCGCCTTGTAAACCCGTTCGGCACTTTCAGACCCGCCAAATTTGGCTGATAGGTAAAGTTTGCGATCAATCCCGCCGCTTGGCATATCGGGATTAAGCAGGAAAGGGCGCCAGTGAATGATCATGTTATCGAGCTTTTCACGCGCCAAGGCCTTCTCAAGGCGCTTCTTGCCGATATAGCACCACGGACAAATCGTATCGACAATCGCCTCGATCCTGATCGGCGAATTTGAAGGTTCACTTTGTCCGAACTGCCAGTTCATTCCACTTTATCCATTCAAAAAGGACGTTCCGGTGGCCAGTGGCGCAATGCCAAGATGGTCGGCAACCGTTTGCCCGATATCGGCAAAGGTTTCGCGCATTCCAAACGGACCTGGCGCAATTGCCGGCCCGAAAGCAAGGACAGGCACGAATTCGCGTGTATGGTCATTGCCACGCCAGGTCGGGTCACATCCATGGTCAGCCGTAATAATTACCAAGTCACCGGGTTGAAGTGCCGCACGCAATTCAGGAATACGTTTATCAAATTCCTCAAGCGCGTTGGCATATCCGGCGACATCGCGACGGTGACCGAATTCCATGTCGAAGTCCACCAGGTTGGTGAACACAATGCTGTTATCCGGGGCTTCAGCGATCTCGTTCATCATGGCATCAAACAGCGCCATATTCCCCGACGCCTTGACCTTTTTGGCAATCCCGCGATGGGCATAGATGTCGGCGATTTTACCAACAGAAATAACCTTGCCGCCAGCATCGCTGAACTGGTCAAGCAATGTTGGCTTGGGCGGCGGAACGGCAAGATCACGACGGTTTGAAGTCCGCTTGAAATCGGCTGGCGTTTCACCAACGAACGGGCGGGCAATCACACGCCCGATGTTATAGGGCTCCACCAGTTTGAAGGCGATTTCGCAGACTTCATACAGACGGTCCAGACCAAAATGCTCCTCGTGGGCGGCGATCTGAAACACGCTATCGGCCGAGGTATAGCAAATCGGCTTGCCGGTTTTGATATGCTCTTCACCGAGCTCGGCAATGATCGTCGTACCCGACGCATGACAATTACCAAGGATACCAGGAAGTTTGGCCTGCTCGATCAAGGCATCGGTCAGTTCGGCCGGGAAGGTCGGAACGGAAAGGGGGAAATACCCCCAATCGAAATCGACTGGCACACCGGCAATTTCCCAATGACCGCTTGGCGTATCCTTACCGCGTGAGATTTCCTTGGCATGACCAAAGGCACCAATCATCGCGCCGCCATGATCAAGTCCGGGCGGCACGCGCCCCGTAGCATCCTTGGCGGCTTCGCCAAGACCAAGTGCAACCATGTTCGGTACATTAAGCGGCCCGCTGCGCTTATCGCTATCGGCAAGGCCTTTGGCGCATTGTTCTGCAATATGGCCAAGGGTGTCGGAACCCTGATCACCGAATTTTGCTGCGTCCGGTGCCGAACCGATCCCGAAACTGTCCGCCACGATAATGATGGCACGTGCCATTGATGTCTTCCTTCAAACCTGATGCGGGCAATGTGATCACCCGCAGATAGTCATAATTTCTAGTAGTTGCCAGTCGCAGCCGGTGCATCACCCGGTTTGGCACCACAGGTTTCAAGCAATGCGGTCAAAACGCCACTGGCCCCGAAACGGAAGGTTTCCGGTGTTGCCCAGCCATCACCCATGATGTGATCGGCAATCGCCAGATAAAGCGCTGCGTCCTCGGTCGTTTTCACCCCACCAGACGCCTTGAAACCGGCACTAATCCCGTCCTCGTCACGCGCATCACGAAGGGCAGTCAGCATCGCAACAGCGGCTTCGGGTGTTGCTCCGACTGGTACCTTGCCGGTCGAGGTTTTCACAAAATTCGCACCATGTTTGATGGCAAGACGGGCCGCTTCATAAAGCTTGGCAAGGTCATCAAACTCGCCGCTTTCAAGGATGACTTTCATGGTGGTCATGGTGCCGCACGCCATGCGGGTCGCATCGACCACCTCGGTTGCCGTTGTAACGTCACCAGCAAGGAATGCCTTGTAAGGAAAAACAAGATCAATCTCGTCAGCACCCTTGGAAACACAATTGGCGGTCTCGTCACCAACGCGCTGGGCATTGGTACCACCTTCGGGGAAGTTCACCACCGTTGCGGTTTTCACACCTGATTGGCCCAGTGCCCGCCACGAGGTTTCGATAAACGGCGCATAAACACAAACGGCGGCAGTGTTGCCGACCGGGGTCTGCGCGCGCTTGCAAAGCGCTTCGATGACCTGTTCATTGTCATCATCATTCAGGCTGGTCAGATCCAGAACAGAAATGGCGCGACGTGCCGTATCGGCATCTGCCACGGCCTTGTCCTTTGCAGCAGAAATCACTTCTGAAACGGTATTCGGATCAAACATCAAACATTCCTTGTAATGCACCGGCAATGTATCTGGTGCAGTTAGTCCGTCAAAGCGTCCGGCACCATCTGGCACGAACGAGAAAGACGGATCAATCAGCTGCCCTGAAAGGTATCCAACCTTCAACCGGCAATCAATCGATCCGTCTCAAAACACAGTTTCAATCAGAACACGGATAAGCGTTCTTGTGCGTTATTTGGACAACAAAAGCTGTCCTTCACGTCCTTCGAGCGGCATATCACCCGCGACCGAGCACAGATACCCGCCCGGCACGATCAGGCGGATTCCAATGCGTGAATACAACACGCCGTCCGTCCGGCTGGAAAAAGGCGTCTTCTCGCCGGTTTCGCAATCAAGAACGTAACCAAGTTCCTGACCAGCCTTGACCTTTGCGCCGGCCTCAATACCAAACACAACCATGCCGCCATGCGGGGCCATGACACGATCAACACCCGAAAGCGGGGTCGCGTCACATTTGGCTTTTGGCAGGGGCCCCGGATCACCCGCGACCAGACCGCGACGCTGCAGGAACTTGAACATGTTCTCTGCGTCCTTGATGGCGTATTCGTCATAGACGTCACGATCACCGCGCAGTTCAATCGTGGTCGCCAACGTCGCCATCGGGATCGGGAATCTATCACCGTAAGCACGGCGCAGCTCGACCCACGGGCGGCTAAAGGCCTCATCAAACGGGTTATCACCGCTAATTTCTGCAATCAGGCTGCATTCCGATCCGATTTGTGCCGAAAGATCGGCTGCATCCGGCCAGTTATGGTCGCTGATGTAAAGGTGCATTGGCGCTTCCCAATCGCAATGCAAATCCATCACGTAATCCGCATCAATCGCCAGTTCGGCGAGCGTCAGGCGCAAATCCTGAAGATCAGTCAGCGGACTGACATCCTTGCGGTGTTCCTTGATCAGGCGGCGCAATTCTGCCCGGATTAGCGCGACGTTTGCATCGGCATCCTGGCCCAGTTTTCCGTCAACGGCGTCAATCAATGCCGCACTGAGGTCCGGATAGTGACGGTTAAAGTTCTGACCACTGCGCATTTCAAAGCGGCCAAGCGGCTTCATATCGACATACTGGGTAAAACCGATCGGGTTGGCGAAGGGAACGACAACAATTTCACCAGTGATGTCACCCTTGGCATCGGCTTCTTTCAAAAGTGCCTCAAGGTGGTGCAAGGTAATGACGCCGGGCAATTCATCGGCATGCAAAGCCGCCTGGAAATAGGCCTTTGGCCCGTTGCCGGGCTTGCCATAACGGCGAACGGTCAGGGCGCGCGATGTACCCATTTGCGGGCGGACGAGTTCAATGCGTTCTTCTTGCATTTCGAAATCCTGAAAGGTGGGACGTGGGGCAAAACAACCCGGCCGGATCAGGACATTCAACCATTATGGTTGACGATATCCATCTCCGAATGCCGGGTTTGATATGGGTATTCGATCAGGCGGATGCTGCTTTGGGCTTGCCGGATTTTGGTTCCTTGCGTTTCTCGCTGCGACGCAGATAGCGCTCAATGCCCTTAAAGCCAAAGGTCAGCGTATAGACGATAATCAGATAGATCACACCTGCCGAAATAAACGCTTCATAGGGAAGGGCGGTACGGGCAACGATTTTACGCGCGGCACCGGTCAGCTCCATCATGGTCACGGTCGATGCCAACGACGTCGCCTTAAGCGTAAAGATCACATCGTTGGTGTAGGCCGGCCAGATCATCTGCCACATGCGCGGGAAAATGATGCGGCGATAGGTCGTCGACGGCGACATGCCGCAGGCACGTGCTGCTTCCAGCTCGCCATTCGGGACGTTCTGGATACCGCCGCGCATGATTTCGGCAACATAAGCCGCCGTGTTCAGAACAAACGTCAGCAGGCAATACCAATAGGGATCGCGCAAATAGGTCCAGGTCCAGTGATCCTGAATGCCGTCAATATTCGCGATCAGCTGCCCAACGCCATAATACATCATGAACAGCTGCCCGATCAGCGGCGTGCCACGGAACACATAGATGAAGGCAAAGGGCAGTGCCTGTATCCAGACTTTTTTCGACACGCGCGCAACAGCCAACGGAATGGCCAGAAGGGTGCCGAGTGTCACCGAAATGACCAAAAGCTCGATGGTCAGCAAAAAGCCGCGCCACAGCCAGGTGTCATATTTGCCAAGAACGTATAAGAGATCTTCAAACATCTTCTACGCCCTCGCCACACCGCGGGCGGCCCGCTTTTCAAGATAGTTGAAGACTAGTAGCGAAACCGTTGTAAATGAAAGAAACATCAGCATCGCCACCAGATAGAAGGTAAACGGTGCCTTTTCGGTTCCTGCCCCAATGGCGGCCTTGCGCATGATCTCTTCGACACCGACAACGGAAATAAGCGCGGTGTCCTTGATCAGAACCTGAAACAGGTTATTAAGCCCCGGCAGGGCAAAGCGCCAAAGTTGCGGCAGTTTGATACGCATGAAAATCTGCATCGGCGTCATGCCACATGCGGTCGCAGCTTCGATCTGCCCGATCGGGATCGATTGCATGGCCGCACGGAAGACTTCTGATGCGAATGCGCCCTGAACAAGGGCCAAGGCTGCAACCCCCGACCAGAAGGCCGGAATGTCAACGCGGGTTTCCTCACCGGAAATAAGCTCGGCAAGGCTTTGAACGGCGATCGTGCCGCCGAAATAAATCAACAAAATAACCAGAAGCTCGGGAATACCGCGAATAAGAACGGTATAGCTTTCCCCGATCACACGCAGCGTGCGATAGCGCGACAGCTTTGCTGACGCCCCTAATAAACCAATAACAATCATGAATGGCAAAACGGTGAGGCAAAGCTGAACTGTGACCAGTCCCCCTTCAAGCATCTGCCAGCCGCGGCCGTATAAATCGAGCATGGTATCTCCAGCTTTCCTTGATGCTGCGCGTGCTTTTCAGCCCTGATTAAAAGCATCACCCAACAATAAGGGAAGGGCGGCGAACAATTCGCCGCCCCGGATAGATCAGGCAGATCAATTCGGATGCAGATCGATCGCCGGGAAGTATTTCTTGTTCAGTTCTTCGTAAGAACCGTTTGCCAGCATTTCAGCCAGAGCCTTGTTGAAGATTTCCTTCAGGTCCTGGTCTTCCTTGCGGATGCCGATACCGGCACCTTCGCCGAACCACTGGCTCGGAGCGAACTGGTTGGAAACGAAGCCGTAACCGTTACCTTCATCCGAGTTCACCCAAGCTTCGAGGGTACCGGAGTCAGCAAGGGTCGCATCGACACGGCCAGCAGTCAGGTCAAGCAGAGCTTCGTCCTGGGTGCCGTACATGCGGATTTCGATGCCCGGGAAGTTGTCTTCAAGGAAGTTTGCGTGCGTGGTCGAACGCTGAACACCGATGACCATGCCATCAAGCGCGTCTTCGATGACTTCGCCGTCTTTATAGGCGGTGATGCTCATGCCGTCTTTACCAACGAACACCGCCGGGGTGTTGCTGTAATAGTCGGAGAAGTCGATTGAGCGCTTCCGCTCTTCGGTGATCGACATCTGGGCGATGATCGCATCATATTTCTTGGCCAGAAGACCCGGGATCATGCCGTCCCAGTCCTGAGCAACGATTTCGCACTCGATCTTTGCGGTCTCGCAAAGCTTGACGGCGAAATCAACGTCGAAACCGATGAGGTTGCCATTGTCGTCCATCATGTTGAACGGAGGGTAGGCACCCTCGGTCGCCACAACGACTTTATCCCAGGCAGCACTTGCTACCGAAGCACTCAATGCAATGCCAACTGCTGCGGCAGATGCAACCTTGATCCAGTTTTTCATTCATAGTCTCCCTTGTTGATTGGAATGGCGCGCAACGACGTGCTCCCATTCTTGCGGCCAGGGCCAACCAGACCCTGGTCTGCCCAAATCAGAAATCGCGCTGAAGAAACTGCTTCATGCGCTCTGATTTTGGATTCTCGAATACATCAGTCGGGTTACCGAATTCCTCGACCCGTCCCTGATGCAAATACATGACATGGCTTGATACGCCCCGGGCAAAGCCCATCTCGTGGGTTACCACAAGCATCGTGCGGCCTTCTTCGGCAAGGTCCGTCATGACCCTGAGAACTTCACCCACCAGTTCGGGGTCAAGTGCCGAAGTCGGCTCATCAAACAGCAAGACGTCCGGTGAAATCGCAAGCGCACGGGCAATCGCTGCACGCTGTTGCTGGCCGCCAGATACATGACCGGGATAGTAATCCCGACGTTCATACATCCCGACTTTTTTCAGCAGGGCGTCTGCCTTCTCGATTGCTTCCTTTCTTGGAACGCCCAGCACATGGATCGGTGCTTCGATTACGTTTTCAAGAATGGTCAGATGGCTCCAGAGATTGAAGCTTTGAAACACCATGGCAAGCTTGGTGCGGATACGCTGAAGCTGCTTTTTATCGGCGGCTTCCTGTGAACCGTCCTTGAGCGTCTTCATGCGGATAAGTTCACCCTTGACGTGAACCTTGCCGGCATTTGGCGTTTCAAGCAGGTTGATGCATCTCAGAAACGTACTTTTGCCCGAACCGGACGAGCCAATAATCGAAATCACGTCGCCGGTATTGGCCGTCAGGTCAATTCCTTTGAGAACTTCATGCTCCCCAAAGCTTTTGAACATCCCTTCGACCTGCAGGGCGGGTATGTCTTTGCTCATAACGAGTTTAAATTATCCCTGTTGAGAGTCTTCATTCTTCGTTCGTCTTAGCATCCGAATACGGATGCTCCCCCACAAGACACGCCAAAGCGCCTCTCATTCCGTCAATAATTGCCTGTCCAACGAGAGCATTTCCACTGATATTTTGCAGTTTTATGAAGAAAACTGCGGTTTCAGACGGTTACACATCACCATTAGCGACCGCATTGCACAAATCGTGCAGCAGTAAGGGATTTTACGCAATAAAAAACTACAGGCATTTCTCGGAATACAACCGGACTCCCGTTCAAAACGCCGAACAGGGACTTTGGGGACTCCGAAACCTGATCGGTCAGCAATGAAACGTCAGGAAGGATAATCCACACGCCTCGACCATCGCACAGCAATCATTACGTAACGGAAAATTGGACCGTATAATACTAAAGTATCACAACACGAGAGATCGACATCACTATGAAATCTCACTGTTTTCGGTATTGATTAAGAACCACATTGCCATCAACCTCGAGTTTGCCCATATGAGGAAATGACTTGTGGCGAACTCTCACAAAATACCGATAAACGGAGGAAATTAATGAAACGCGCATTATTTGCAGGGATGGCGGTCGCGTTCGCGTTCGGGAGCACCGCTGCCGTAGCTCAGGATCGTTCCGGCTGGCCGGAAAGCTTCACCGTTGGCACGGCATCCCAGGGCGGGACCTATTTCGCGTATGGCTCTGGCTGGGCGAACCTTGTGGCTGAAGAGCTTGGCATTTCCGGCGGTGGTGAAGTCACCGGCGGCCCGATGCAGAACATGGCCCTTGTGCATACCGGCGAAGCTGCCTTTGGCATGACCACCATGGGTCCGGCTGCTGAATCGCTTGCTGGTACCAACCCGATTGCACCGGGTCTTCAGATGACCAATGCCTGTGCAATGTTCCCGATGTATCAGACGCCGTTCTCGATCACCGCCTTGTCTTCTTCCGGGATTGCTTCGGTTGCCGACATTCCGGCAGGTGCGAAAATCGGCTTCGGTCCGGCAGGTTCGACCTCGGACACCTATTTCCCGCGCATGCTTGAAGAACTCGGCGTTGACTTCGAACGTCGTAACGGCGGTTGGGCAGACCTTGGTGGTCAGCTGCAGGATGGCCTGCTTGACGTGATCGCATTCGCTGCTGGTGTTCCGGTTCCGGCCGTCAGCCAGCTTGAAGTTCAGACTGACGTGAACATCATCGAGTTCACCGAAGACGAACAGAAACAGATCATGGATGCCTTCCCGGTATCCGAGTTCGACATCGCAGCGGATACCTACACCACGCTGACAGAGCCGGCACGTTCGGTTTCGATGTGGAACTTTGCCATTGCCAACTGTGACCTTCCGGAAAGCTTTGTCTATGCCGTCACCGATGTTGTGATGTCTGACAACGAGCGGATGGTTTCGATCCACCGTGCGGCCCGTTCGACTGTTCCGGCAAACTGGGACAAGAACAAGGTCATGAAGTGGCACCCGGGTGCGGCCAAGTGGTTCAATGAAAATGGCGCGTCCATTCCGGCAGACATGATCAACTGATCCCTGTCTGTTAGACATCTTAAAAGGCGGACTGTCCTGATGGACGGTCCGCCATATTTCAATTCCAGTTTGCCTGTGGCCAAAAACAATCTTGCGTGAGTGCGGGGGAACAGATGACAGATAAAAGCCAGGTCGAAGACGAACACCTTATTGCCGATGGTGTTGACGAAGAGCCGGTTGAACATAACCGACGCCTGTTTGAGGGTAGGGGCCTGACCTTCATCACGATCTCCGCTGCGATCTATGCGGCATTCCATATGCTCGCACTCAACGGTGTCTCGCTGTCTGGCATGACCGGCGGTTTTGTTAATCTGCCATTCCTTCCCGATTTCCCGCTTGAAACCTGGAACTTCCGCATTGTTCACGTCGCCGGTGCGTTGGCGCTTGGCTTCCTGTGGTATTCCGCCAACAGCTTTAATGACAGCCCGGGCACAAGCACACCGCTTCTGGGCTATTTATCCTATATCCTTCTGGTCCCGGCCTTCATGGCAACAGGCATGGCATTCAGTTTCGCCATGGATATCCAGAATGGCGTGATGTGGAACGGCATTGATGCCACCATCAAGTTCAATGAAACATGGCTGTTTGGCGCACCGCTTATGGTCGCGACAATTGGTGGTATTGTGCTTTCTTGGTTCCACAAGACATCGCGTGACAAATATTCGGCACCTGATTTCGTCTTGTGTGTCTGCGGGCTCGCCGTTGCCGTCTATCTGATCACGATTTACGGCACGCTTATGCGTAACTCGACCGGTACCCCGTTTGCGCCGATCGGTATTTCGATTGCAGCCGTTGGCGGTACCTTGCTGATTATGGAGCTGACGCGCCGCGTTGCCGGTCTGGCGCTGGTCATCATTGCCACGATCTTCCTAGTCTATGTCTTTGTTGGTGAATTCCTGCCGGGCTTCCTGCAGTCGCCGTCCATTACCTGGCAGCGCTTCTTTAGCCAGGTTTACACTGATGCCGGTATCCTTGGCCCGACGACCGCTGTTTCGTCGACTTACATCATTCTCTTCATCATCTTTGCCGCCTTCCTTCAGGCGTCCAAGGTTGGCGACTATTTCGTCAACTTTGCCTTCTCGGTCGCTGGTCGCGCCCGTGGTGGCCCGGCAAAGGTTGCGATCTTTGCATCCGGTCTGATGGGCATGATCAACGGCACCTCGGCCGGTAACGTGGTTGCCACCGGGTCGCTGACTATTCCGCTGATGAAAAAGGTTGGCTATCACAAGAAAACCGCCGGCGCGATTGAGGCCGCGGCTTCCACCGGTGGTCAGATCATGCCGCCGATCATGGGGGCAGGTGCCTTCATCATGGCCGAGATTACCGGTATTCCTTATACCGACATCGCCATTGCGGCGATTATTCCGGCCATCCTTTATTTCGTATCGATCTATTTCATGGTCGATTTCGAAGCCGCCAAACTCGGCATGCGTGGCATGAGTGACGACGAACTGCCGCGCTTTGATGCGATGGTTAAAAAGGTCTTCCTGTTCCTGCCGATCATCATTCTCATCATTGCGCTGTTCCTAGGTTACTCCGTGATCAGGGCAGGGACACTTGCCACGGTTGCGGCTGTGGTTGTCAGCTGGCTGACGCCAAACCGTGTTGGTGTGCGGGCTGTTGCCAAGGCGTTCGAGTTGGCCGGGGGCATGTCGATCCAGATCATCGCGGTCTGTGCATGCGCCGGTATTATCGTCGGTGTTATCGCACTTACCGGCGTTGGTGCACGTTTCTCAAACCTTCTGCTTGGCTTGGCCGAGGCATCCCAGCTTTTGGCATTGGTCTTTGCCATGCTGATCGCGATTTTGCTGGGCATGGGGATGCCGACGACGGCGGCCTATGCCGTGGCGGCCTCCGTGGTTGCACCGGGCCTGATTGAGCTCGGAATTGAACCACTTACGGCACATTTCTTCGTGTTCTACTTTGCCGTGGTTTCGGCCATCACACCACCGGTGGCACTGGCATCCTATGCCGCCGCTGGGATATCGGGCGCCAACCCGATGGAAACCTCGGTTGCGTCGTTCAAGATTGGCATTGCAGCCTTCATCGTGCCGTTCATGTTCTTCTATAACTCGGCAATTCTGATGGATGGCTCCTATCTACAGATCGGTCAGGCACTGGTTACCGCCGTTGTCGGTGTGTTCCTGTTGTCGGCTGGCGTGCAGGGCTGGTTCCTTGGTGGCTCGGCTGTCTGGTTCCTTCGTATTCTTCTGATCATTGCGGCCCTGTTCATGATTTCGGGCGGCCTGATCACCGATATCATTGGTGTCGGCATGGCAATCGGTACGCTCTTCATCCAGCGCGTCCTGAAACCGAAACCGGGGTCGACCCTGCGGAGTGGTGGGGCGGATTAAAACGCTTCGCGTCATTGAGCCAAAACAAGAAAAGCGCACCACATTCGGTGCGCTTTTTCTTTTAGATTTCTCGTTGTTCGATCGCTTATTCAGCAACCTTTTTAACGAACTCGGACTTCAACCCCATCTGACCGATGCCCGGGATTTTGCAGTCAATATCATGGTCGCCATCAACAAGGCGGATGCCTTTGACCTTGGTGCCGACTTTAACAACAGCTGACGATCCTTTGACCTTGAGATCCTTGATCACCGAAACGGTATCGCCGTCGGCAAGCGGTGTGCCGTTGAAATCACGAACGACGTTGGCATCTGTTTGGCCTGCGGTCAGTGACCATTCATGGGCACATTCCGGGCAAATCAGCAATTCGCCATCTTCGTAGGTGTAGGGGGATTCACATTTGGGGCAGGGTGGCAGTTCGCTCATATCAATGACCTTTCGACGATGGTGACGTCACGGCAGATACGGCTAGGCAGCTAGCAAGGAACATCGCCTTGCGTTTGCTGAACTGGTTCTGCTCTGTCCTGGAATAAATGGCGGAGAGGGTGGGATTCGAACCCACGGTACCCGTAAAGGCACGGCGGTTTTCAAGACCGCTGCATTCAACCGCTCTGCCACCTCTCCGCAAAACTGGTTGGAGCAATTTGTGCTCTGGGCGCTTTCAATAAATTGGGGAGGATGACCTGTCAATAGTGCAATCCAATATTGCAGCGAATGCTGGTGATTTACCCGGATTTCAGTATGGTAAATACATTGCCAAAATTCATATCGGAATTATCAAACGTGTTCTACTTCCTATCGAAAACGGTCAGCATTTTGATTGACACAGTTTTCATGCACGGATTGCTCCTCGCAGTTCTGTTAGTATTCATGCTCATTAAGAAAACGCGCAAATTTGCAGTGCTTGGCCTAATTATTGTGTGCGGAGCATCGTTGCTGATTACCGTTATTCCAGTTGGAAATATACTGTCGCGCCCTCTCGAAATCCGTTTCAAGAAACCGGAACTTTCACAAATCGAGTTTGCTGGAATAGTCACTTTGGCCGGGAGCCTTGATCCAGACAGTTACCTAGAACGCGGTGAAATGAATGTGTTGTCGTCCGCTGATCGCATATTCGCAATGCTTCGGTTTGCGAGCCTTTATCCAGATAAACCCGTCCTGTTCACCGGCGGGGATGGAAACCTCACAGAGCGTGAATTTAGTGAAGCGGTCGTTCTTGAAAACTGGTTGGACGATTCGGGCCTTAAGACACCAAACATGTATTTTGAAGCGCACTCGCGCAACACGCATGAAAACGCAACGAAATCGCTTGAAATGGTTTATCGAGACTGGCCTGAACTTTCCCGAAAGCCATGGGTTCTCATCACTTCGGCGCAACATATGCCACGCGCGGCCGGTGCGTTTCGTCAGGCTGGCTGGAATGTGATCCCGTATCCGGTCGACAGATTCACCTCTGATGAGCTTCATTTAGCAAGTCTTAACGTCTCAGAGGCTATCTACAATCTAGGCCGTGCTTTGCGTGAATGGGTTGGTTTGACCGCCTATTACTGGACCGGTCGAACAGATGCGTGGTTCCCCGGACCGCAAGCACCCGGGGCCGAAAACTGATTACATGATTGGATGAGGCTTAGATGAAATTCTGGAAACTGCTTACCGCCGCCTCCGTCGTTGCCGTGATGGCGGCACATGCACCGGCCTTTGCACAGACCGATGAGAAACTTCCAGAATTCACCACCGAGGGATTTGACGAATGGCTCGTTGAATTCAAGAAGGAAGCCGCAAACAAAGGCATTTCCGATGCAACACTCGAAGTTGCCTTTGCCAATACCCAACCGATCCCCAAGGTGATCGAATATGATCGTAGCCAGCCGGAATTCAAACTGACCTTTGAGCAGTATCTTGATCGCGTCGTGCCGCAGTCCCGTGTGAATGAAGGCCGCCAAAAATACGCGGAAAACCGCGAAATCATTGACGCTGCGGCTAAAAAATACGGCGTCCCGGGCCATTACCTGACCGCTTTCTGGGGCATTGAAACCGGATTTGGTCGCTTCACGGGCGGGTATTCGGTTGTTGATTCCCTTGCGACCCTCGCGTTCGAAGGCCGCCGTGCCGAATATTTCCGCAAAGAGCTGATGAACGCACTGACCATCATCGATGCCGGTCATATCGCACCTGAAAAGATGTCGGGTTCCTGGGCTGGTGCCATGGGGCAAGCGCAGTTCATGCCGTCCACCTTCCTGAACTATGCGCGTGACGGAAATGGTGATGGCAAAATTGATCTGTGGGGCGCAAAGGAAGATGTATTTGCTTCTGCTGCGAACTATCTCTCGACGGTTGGCTGGCACGCAGATGAGCGCTGGGGCCGCAAGATTTCCCTGCCGGAAAACTTCGACATGGAGCTCGAAGGCCGCGATATCCGCAAGCCGATTGCTGAATGGCAAAAGGTTGGTGTGCGCATGCCGAACGGTTCTGATTTGCCGGCCGCGGACATGGAAGCATCAATTGTCATCGTAAATGACGGTGAAGGTCCGGCATATATGGTTTATAACAACTTCCACACCATCATGCATTGGAACCGCTCGACATACTTCGCGATTGCGGTTGGTACACTGGCCGATAAAATTGCTGGCCGTTAACAATATCCGTCCGAACAACGGACTTCATGTCTGAACGAGCATGGACAGAGCATCTACAAGCGGGGACACCTTGATGCCCAAACCAGTAAAAAGTGCCATGGCACACCTGCAGACCAAAGGCCGTATTGCCATGGCAGTAGCAGCCTTCGGCGTGTTGTTGGCGGGCTGTGCTGAAACGCAGCTTGCCGTTCATGGCGTCAAAAGACTGGGCGGGCAGTCGCAACCGGCACAGGTTGGCAATTACAAGATCGGCAATCCCTATGAGATTGCCGGTCAGTGGTACTATCCGGCAGTGGATTATGAATATACCGAAACCGGTATCGCATCCTGGTACGGGCCGAAATTCCATGGCAAGAAAACTGCCAATGGTGAAATTTTCGATCAATACGAAGTTTCTGCCGCCCATCGTACCCTGCCGCTTCCAAGCATCGTTCGCGTGACCAACCTTGAAAACGGCAAGTCCATCAAGGTTCGGGTCAATGACCGCGGACCCTTCGCCCATGGCCGCATCATTGATATGTCCCGCCGCGCAGCCCAGCTTTTGGGCTTCGAGCGCAAAGGCACAGCCAAGGTCATGGTCGAAGTGATCGAGGCCGAAAGCCGTCAGATCGCGGCAATCGCGCAAGGCAAAGCCGCACCACAAGTCACTGTCGCAGAACAGAATACCGTCAGTGCCGCTCCGCGCGACGTTGTTGAAACCGTGCGCCTTGATGATGGCCCCATCACCGACAGCGGGGAGCCCACAACGTCCCACATCAAACTGACGCCTCCATCCTCACGTGCCAGTGTCGAAACTGCACCGCTTGATGGTGTGGTCGAAGAGGCAGCAATTGTCGAAGTCACACCGGTCACGTCGTCCTCGATCTATGTTCAGGCCGGTGCCTTTTCGATCTATGACAACGCGCTGAACCTGCGCAATCGCCTTTATGATCTTGCCCCCAGCAAGATCGAACCGATCGACGTGAAAGGCACGACCTTTTACCGTGTGCGCCTTGGTCCGCTTGAAACCGTGCCCGAAGCAGACATTCTTCTGGAACGGGTGATTGCCACAGGCCAGAATGGTGCGAAAGTTGTTGTCGAGTGCGCGGATGGCGGTTCTGCAACATCTGGGTGTTGATCGAAAAAAGCTGGTTATGCTACCGCTTTAACGCACTGACCATGCGGTGTTGCACAATTCTGCCGAATTTGCGACATAAGCAAAATAGCGGATACACCGGGTCCCGGTGGTTAGAGAATTTAATTAACAGGGTTTGAATGCCATGACTTTTATGCCGCCAGTTCCGTTCAAAAACACTCTGAACCGGGTAGTGGCCGGGGCCGTTATTCTTGGCTCCGTCATGGCAATGTCGATGACTTCCGCAAGCGCACAGGCAATCGAGACCAATGCGCGCGAAGCTTTCATTATGGATTTTGATACCGGGGCCGTGTTGCTCGACAAGGAAGGGGATACCCTGACCGAGCCAGCCTCGATGACCAAAATGATGACCGTCCATATGCTGTTCAAGTATATCAAGGACGGTCGTGTTTCCATGGACGACACTTTCCACGTCAGCGAGAAAGCCTGGCGCAAGGGGGGATCGAAAATGTTTGTCGAGGTGAACTCCAACGTTTCGGTGTCTGACCTGCTGCACGGTATTATCGTCCAATCCGGCAATGACGCGGCCATCGTGGTTGCCGAAGGCCTTGGCGGCTCGGAAGAAGCCTTTGCGGAAGCCATGACCGAGGAAGCGCGTGCGATCGGCATGACCAAGTCAGTCTTTAAAAATGCCACCGGTTGGCCGGCAGAAGGACACCTTGTCACGGTTCATGATCTAGCGATCCTTGCCCGCGACACCATCCGCAACTTCCCGGATCTTTACGAGCTCTATTCCGTCAAGGAATTTACCTATAACGGCATCCGCCAGCCAAACCGCAATCCGCTTCTAGGAACCAGTGCCGGCGTTGATGGCCTTAAAACCGGTCATACCGAAACAGCGGGTTACGGCCTTACGGCCTCGGCCGAGCGCGATGGCCGTCGCCTGATTATCGTTGTCAACGGTTTGGACTCTGTGCGTGAACGTCGCACGGAATCCCAGAAGCTCCTTGATTGGGGTTTCCGCGAGTTTGATAACTATGACCTGTTTGGCGAAGGTGAAACTGTCAGTTCCGCAAATGTCTGGCTTGGCTCGGAAACCAAGGTTGATCTGGTTGCCGACAAGGACATTCTTCTGACCCTGCCGCGCAGTGCAAGCCGCGACATGAAGGTTTCGGTCGTTTATGACGGACCGGTACCGGCCCCGATCACACAGGGCGATCAGATCGCAACGCTCAAGGTCGAAGTTCCCGATCAGGACACCATTGAGTTCCCGCTTTATGCCGCACATGATGTCGGACGCCTTGGCTTTGTCGGCCGCATCGGTGCTGCAATCAAATACCTTCTCTGGGGGGCAAACGGGTGACATCGAAGCCCGGTTTGTTCATCAGTTTTGAAGGCGGTGAAGGCAGCGGCAAATCCACCCAGATACGCCGTCTGGAAAAATGGTTTCGCGATCAGGGCAAGGATGTTGTGGTCACACGCGAACCTGGCGGATCGCCAGGTGCAGAGGAAATCCGCAACCTTCTTCTGACCGGGGATCCGGGCCGTTGGGATGCCGTCACAGAAGCACTATTGATGTTCGCATCGCGCCGCGATCATGTTGAGCGGACCATTCGCCCGGCCCTTAATGACGGCAAGGTTGTTCTCTGTGATCGATTTGCCGATTCATCGGTGGCCTATCAGGGCTACGGGCATGGCCTTGGCGCGGAATATATACGCAACCTCTGGAAGCTTGCGATTGGTGACTTCAAGCCCGATCTGACCCTGATTTTTGATCTGCCGATTGAGCTTGGCCTTGAGCGCGCCGGGGCACGTTTTGCCAATGTCAGCGCTGCCGAGGATCGCTTTGAACGTATGGGCCTGGAATTTCATCAACGCCTGCGCGATGGTTTCCGCGAAATTGCATCCGATGAAGCCGAGCGCTGCACCGTCATTGACGCCAGCGGTGACGTTGAGGCCGTCAGTGCACGCGTGATTGCCGCTGTGCAAAGCCGAATTGCCGGGCAGGGGGCCTGAACTCGATATGGCCAAGGACGACCTTCCCGAAGAAGAAAACCCGTTTGAACCCCGCCGTAATGACGCGCTTCTGGGGCATGAAGAGGCCGAAAAGGTCATTCTCGATGCCTGGAACAGCAAACGCATGCATCATGCCTGGTTGCTGTGCGGCCCCAAAGGGATCGGCAAGGCGACACTGGCCTATCGCATGGCGCGCTTTATCCTGTCTGGCGGCGGCCAAAATGGCGGTGCGGGGCTGTTTGGCGATCAGAGTGATGGCCTTTATGTTGATCCCGAAGATCCGGTCGCACGGCGTATTGCCGGTGGCGGGCACGGTGATCTCAAGGTTGTTGAACGCCAGTACGATGACAAGAAAAAGCGCCTGCAGGGTGAAATCACGGTGGCCAATGTGCGTACTGTTGGAAATTTCATGTCCAAGACCTCTGCCGAGGGGGGCTGGCGAATTGTTATTGTCGATGCGGCTGATGAGCTGAACCGCAACGCGGCCAACGCAATCCTCAAGGTTCTCGAAGAACCGCCATCAAACGCGATGATGATCCTGATTGCGCATCACCCGGGGCGGCTGTTGCCAACCATACGCTCGCGCTGCCGGCGCCTTAACCTTGGTCCGCTTGAAGATTATCAGGTTGTCGATCTTCTGGGTCGCTATTGCCCGGAGATGGACCTTGGTGCGCGGGACGCGCTATCTGGTCTGGCAGAGGGCAGCATCGGGCGCGCGCTTCAACTTCATGATGTTGGCGGGTTGGAGCTTTATACTGAGCTTGTCGATATCATCGCGGCACTGCCCAGCGCAGATGTCGCAGCCCAGCACAAGTTTGCGGAACGATTTTCACCCGCTGACAAGGATGCAGCCTTTGCCACCATCACCGAACTTCTGCATTGGTGGCTTGCCCGCATGATCCGCTTTGCCGCCACAGGGCAGGCGCCCCGCGAGGTCGTTGAGGGCGAATTGCCCGCCATGCAACGTATGGCAGCCGCGCAACCGCTTGATCAATGGCTGGAGGTATGGGAAAAGATCAACGAACTGATGGGCGCGACCCGCGGTTTGCATCTTGATCGCAAGCAGGCCTTGTTGAATGCATTCTTCATGCTTGAAGAAACCATGCGAACCTGACATCACTGCCCACATACCGAAATTATGACCATCACGGCCCATTTCGGGCCGTTTTGTTTCACGACTTGCGCGAAGGATTTGCGATCATGACCGGGCACAAACAGCCCTATTACATCACGACACCGATCTATTACGTCAATGACAAGCCCCATATCGGCCATGCCTATACCACGCTTGCCTGTGACGTTCTGGCCCGCTTCAAGCGCCTGGACGGTTATGACGTGATGTTCCTGACCGGAACCGATGAACATGGTCAGAAGGTCGACAAATCGGCCGCGGCCAAGGGCATTGATCCGCAAACCTTCACCGATCAGGTGTCGCAGAACTTCCGCGATCTGGCCGTTCACATGAATTATTCGAATGATGACTTCATTCGCACCACGGAAGAACGTCACAAGAAGGCCTGCCAGGCGCTTTGGAATACATTGCTTGAAAAGGGCGAGATTTATCTTGGTTCCTATGATGGCTGGTACTCGGTCCGGGATGAGGCGTTTTACGCCGAAAAGGAACTGATCGAAAAAGACGGCGAAAAAATCGCGCCGACCGGTGCACCGGTCGAGTGGGTGTCAGAGCCGAGCTATTTCTTCAAGCTTTCTGCCTGGCGCGACCGTCTGCTGGAATTCTATGAGCAGAACCCGGATTTCATCGCACCGCAGTCGCGCCGTAACGAAGTGATCAGCTTTGTGAAGGGCGGCATGCATGATCTTTCGGTCTCACGCACCAGTTTCAAATGGGGCGTTCCGGTCCCGGGTGATGAAGATCATGTCATGTATGTCTGGCTGGATGCGCTGACCAACTATCTGACCGCCATTGGCTATCCCGATGCGGATCCGGCCAAGCTTGAAAAATACTGGCCGGCAGACCTTCATATGGTCGGCAAGGATATCCTGCGCTTCCACGCCGTTTATTGGCCGGCATTCTTGCTGGCAGCTGGTATTCAGCCGCCCAAGCGAGTCTTTGCCCATGGCTGGTGGACCAACGAAGGTCAGAAGATCTCCAAATCGATCGGCAACGTCATTGATCCATACGATCTGACAGAAAAATACGGTCTGGATCAGACGCGTTACTTCCTGATGCGCGAAGTGCCGTTTGGCAATGATGGCGACTTTGCCCATCGTGCCATGGTCAACCGCATGAACAGCGAACTGGCCAATGACCTTGGCAATATGTGCCAGCGCGTGTTGTCGATGATCCACAAGAACTGCAACGCGGCTATCCCGACACCAGGCGCGTTTACCGATGCAGACAAGGAAATCCTCGGCAAGGCGCATGGCATGCTTGATACCGTGCGTCCGCTGTTTGACGAACAGGCCTTTAACAAGGGGCTTGAAGCGATCTGGAGCCTTGTTGGCGATGCCAACCGCTATGTCGATGAAATGGCGCCATGGGGCCTGAAAAAAACCGATCCGGCACGCATGGAGACGGTTCTCTATGTTCTGGCCGAAATCATTCGCCATGTCGGTATTCTTGTTCAGCCGATCATGCCGGACTCGGCTGCGAAGATCCTTGATCTTCTGGTGCTGGGCGATGATCAGCGTGGCTTTGAAGCACTTGGCCCGGACAATGCCCTCAAACCGGGTTCGGAAATTCCGAAACCGGCCGGTGTCTTCCCGCGCTATGTCGAGACCGAAGACGAAGGAGAGAAGGCATGAATGTCGCCCTTGTCGACAGCCACTGCCATCTGGACTATCCGCAATTCTCCGATGATCTGAGCGGAACGCTTGCGCGCGCCAAAAATGCCGGTGTCGGCATGATGGTCAGCATCGGCGTCAAACTGACGACCTTTGACAAGGTTCGCGCGGTTGCCGAGCAATCCGATCATATCTATTGCACGATTGGCGTTCATCCACACGAAGCCGGCGAGGAGGGGCTTTCAAGCCCCGATGCCCTGATCGCAAAGGCATCCGATCCCAAAGTCATCGGCATTGGCGAAAGCGGACTGGATTATTTCTATGACAACTCCCCGCGCGATGCGCAGCAGGAAAGCTTCCGGGCACATATCGCGGCATGTCGTGAAACCGGTTTGCCCTTGATCGTGCATACGCGCGACGCAGACGATGACACGATGGATATTCTTGAAGAAGAGTATGAAAAGGGGGCGTTTACCGGCGTCATTCACTGTTTTTCTAGTTCGGCCATGCTGGCACAGCGGGCGCTCAAGATCGGGTTCTATATTTCCTGTTCGGGTATTATTACCTTCAATTCAGCCAAGGAAATCCGCGCAGCACTTGAAGATGTGCCGCTGGACCGGTTGTTGGTGGAAACCGATGCGCCGTATCTGGCACCAGTGCCCAAACGTGGCAAACCGAACGAACCCAGCTATGTCGCACACACAGCTGCCAAACTGGCAGAAATCAAGGGCGTTACTGTCGGAGAGATCACACAGATTACGACCGATAACTTCTTCACACTGTTCACAAAGGCAGATCGTAGAAATCTGCTGGCGCTGGGAGCTGAGTAACGGTGACCAAAGTAACCATCCTTGGCTGCGGCTCCTCAAACGGTGTGCCATCGGTTGGCCTTGGATGGGGCAAGTGTGACCCGGACAACCCGAAAAACCGGCGTTTGCGAAGCTCGATCCTGATTGAGGAAGCCGGCAAGAAGATCCTTGTCGATGTAACGCCGGATTTTCGTCAGCAGGCATTAACGCACAATATCAACCATGTTGATGCGATCCTGTTTACCCATTCGCATGCAGATCACGTGCATGGCATTGATGATGTGCGCTGGCTGAATGTCGCGATGGAACGTCCGATCGATATCTATGCCAATGCGCAGACGATCTCGGACATTGATCATCGCTTCAATTACGTCTTCACGCCGCTGCCGGAAGGCGTTGAGTTCTATTTCAAGCCGGTTTTGATCCCGCATGTCATCACAGGATCGATCACGCCAGCAGGGGTCCCGATAACGGTTTTCTCCCAAGATCACGGTTATGGCGAGACACTGGGCTTTAAAATAGGGAAGTTTGCCTATTCAACCGATGTGGTGGAATTCCCCGAAGACTCCAAACAGCATCTCTATGATCTGGATGTCTGGGTGGTGGATTGCTTGCGCCATCGTCCACACAACACGCATGCACATCTCGAAAAACTTCTGGGCTGGGTCGAGGAATTCAAACCCAAGCAAGTCTACATGACCCACATGAGCATCCAGTTCGACTACGCACAGGCGATGGCCGATACGCCAGATAACGTCGAACCGGCTTATGACGGCCAGGTTATTGAAGTGAATTAAGCGTCAAAGACGCCAGAGGTGAGGTCAGCATATCATCCTCCAACACCACACCAGTAAGTTCTAAATAGTGCTATTTCGGGTTCTGTTGCTATTCATTTTGGGCGCGTTGATAGTGAAGAAGTGTAAGCCATAGGCTCACTTCTTCACTATCAACGTGCAATTATTCTATCCAATTCGTGTTGCCTTTTAAATTTTCCCAAATTGTTGCGTTGAACTATATGCTCTAACCTTTGAAATATCAAAAAATGCTCTCGATTTAAGTGAGGACCTGACCATGGAGCAGGCATTTTACCCTGTTGCTGGGTTGATTTGTAAACCGAGACAAAGTGGCACGCCTTTGGTCCCAATAATAATAGATACGACACTTAAATGCGCATATTTGGAGGTCTCAAAGAACTATAGGGACCAAATTCGCTTTGCGTTCTCTGACGCGAAAGCAGCCCTTTCCGAGGTTGATGTCCCTTCGATCAGTGCTTGAGTTGTTGCCATCCATTGATCAAGCGATGAATTCAGCGTGCATACCGGGCTGTCAGACCCCCACACAACACGGTTCCATCCGAAACACTCTATAATATGCTCGAAGTAAGGGCGTAGGGTGTCAATCGTCCAGTCTGGCTTAGCATAGGCAGAGATACCAGAGATCTTCACATTCACGTTTGGACGTTCCGATAGTGTCGTAATTGAGCGCTCCCAATCATCAAAGCCATCTCCTGCGATGTCTGGAACGCCACAATGATCCAGTACAAAAACGGTATCCGGGCAGGCATCAACGAGTTCACATGCCAAAGGAATCTGACGTTGTAGAACGCAGATATCGAATGGCAACCCCATGTTGCCAATCTTGCGCACATTTTCCCGGAACAAGTTGCTTTGTGACAACTCGTCCGGAACAACATGCAATACGCGCCGAATGCCTTTCACAATCGCAAGATCAAGGCGTTCAAGAAACGTTTCGCAATCCTTCGATTCCGGTCTAGCCGAGGAAACCGCGCCTAGCAGCAAACTGTTCGGCTTGGCCATAAGTTCACCAATGAACGCGTTTTCAGTTGCAATATCATTTGGTGCACAGTCCACTTCCATGTGGAGCACACCTTGTATGCCAATGCGTTTGGCTGTTGTTTCATAGTTCTCAAACGTCCAGTCGCGATCCAGTGCAGGTACGTCTTTAAGCCAGGGGTAGGTAATCCGGTCGCGGGCAACAAGGTGCAAATGTGTGTCGATGAACATGACGTTTCCTTATTTCGCTGAACATTCTTCGAAACGCCCGAGGTGAACGTGCGGAGCAATGTCATAGCAATCTTAGGTTTTTTCAGCATTAAGGCGATTTCTTATGGAGTTCACCTTGACTCACCATAGAAGTCAAGTTTACATATAAAACAATCTTCCGAATATGAAAGTCTCGTCAAAAATGACCTCGGAAGTGAAACTCGGTCCAGAAAACCGTTTCCTAGGGAGGAATACAATGAAAACGTTATTATGCGGTGCATCCCGTGCCGCGATTGCAACGGCATCAATTGCCGCAGCGGTTTGCGCATTCGGCCCGGCGCAGGCGGCTGAGTTTGATGGTGTTACAATCGAAGCCAAGTTGATCGGTGGCCAGCAATACGAAGCACTGTATGCCCGCATTCCGGAATGGGAAGCGGCAACCGGTGCAAGAGTCAATGTCATCTCGATAAAGAACCATTTCGAGCTGGACAAGGAGTTCAAATCCGACATCGCAGCTGGAACGACCAGTTGGTGTGTTGGTTCGAACCACTCATCCTTTGCGTCGCAATATCCAACCCTGTACACGGATTTGTCCGACTTGATCGCAGAAGATGTGGTTGCGGAATTCGTCCAGGCCAATATCAAAGCGGCAACTTTTGACGGCAAACTCGTGATGTTGCCACGTGCGCAGTTCGATGTATCGGCCCTTTACTATCAGAAAGATATTTACGAAGACGCAGAGAAGGCAAAAGCCTTCGAAGCCAAGTTCGGATATCCGTTCGCGGTGCCGGAAACCTGGACCGAAGTCAAAGATCAGGCGATATTCTTTGCAGATCCGCCAAACTTCTATGGCACCCAGTATGCCGGGAAGGACGAGGCGATTGTCGGTCGCTATTACGAAATGGTCGTCGCTGAAGGTGGCAAACTGTTTAACGACGATTTCTCGCCGGCCTTCAATTCCGAAGAAGGCAAGCGCGCTCTTCAGTGGTTTGTTGACCTTTATAATGCCAAAGCCGTTCCCGCCGGTACGACCAATTATCTTTGGGATGACCTCGGAAATGGCTTCGCGTCAGGCACTATTGCCTTAAACCTGGACTGGCCGGGCTGGGCCGGTTTCTTTAACGATCCGGCAGCATCGATAGTTGCAGGCAACGTTGGTGTTGCACCGGCACCGAAAGGTTCCGCAGGTGTTCGTACCGGTTGGTCCGGTTTCCATGGCTTTTCCGTCACGCAGGATTGCGAGAACAAAGAAGCGGCAGCATCATTGGTCGACTTCCTGACTAACGAAGAAAGCCAGAAGGTTGAAAGCGCAGCAGGCCCATTGCCAAGCCGGACTGCCGTTTGGGATTATGTCTCGGAGCAGGCAAAGGATGATCCGTATCGTAGCGAAGTTCTTGCTGCGTTCAAGGAGACTGCTGCCACTGCCTTTGCAGTCCCGCCAACTCCGTTTTGGATCGAAGCCACCAACCTGATTTATCCAGAACTTCAGGCCGCTATTTTGGCTGACAAGACGGTCGATGAAGCACTTCAAGATGCTTCAGATGCTGTTAACGACCTAATGCTGGAAGAGGGCGTCTATTAAGACATCCTGAAATCTGGGTGGTGTGATCCATGGGATTGCACCATCCCACTTCACCAATAATCAGACTGAAATGCATGGAGTTGTTCCATGCCGATCCACGGGACATTCTGATGAAGCGTTTAAAGCTCCCGCCATGGTTGGTTCTTTTGATGCCAGCCATCATTATTCTATCGGCTGTTGTGCTGATACCACTGCTTTTGTCACTGTATTCAAGTTTCACATCCTATCGCCTGACCCGACCAGATAGCCTGTTTAACTGGATCGGGACGTTCAATTATGAAAAGGCCGTAACTGACGCCAAATTCTGGGCAGCATTTGGCCGGACGGTTTTGCTGTTGGCGGTTGCCTTGAATCTGGAAATGCTTTTGGGCCTTAGTCTGGCATTGATGATTTCAAAGGTCACACGTGGTCAACGCGCACTGCGCACCATGATGATGTTCCCGATGATGTTCTCGCCGATCCTGGTAGGCTTTCAGTTCAAGTTCATCTTTAATGACAATGTCGGCTTGGTAAACAATGCCTTGCAGTCGCTTGGCGTTACGGACACCGCCATTCCCTGGCTGGTCGATGGCAAGCTTGCGATGTTTTCAATCATTTTTGCCGAAGTCTGGACCTCTACATCGGTGTTCGGGATTCTCATTTTGGCCGGGCTTTATGCCATT
Organism: Thalassospira sp. HJ; assembly: GCF_000948415.1. Taxonomy (GTDB): domain Bacteria; phylum Pseudomonadota; class Alphaproteobacteria; order Rhodospirillales; family Thalassospiraceae; genus Thalassospira. The sequence continues at coordinate 74,694 of NZ_JYII01000015.1, forward strand.
CCGCGTGATCCGTTGGAAGCCGCCAAAGTCGATGGTTGCACGCCGTTCCAGTCGTTCCGTTTTGTAACGCTGCCATTTCTGATGCCGTTCATATACATCGCAATGGCCATCCGGTCACTGGATGTCGCACGTGCCTACGACATTGTGCAGATCATGACCAATGGTGGACCTGCGCGGCGCACCGAACTGCTTTGGACGCTGATTGGTCGAACTGGTTATGTCGATGCGCGCATGGGCTATGCCAACGCGATGGGATATGTCTCAATCTTTCTGGCGATCTTCTTCACCATCTATTTCTTTAAAAAACTGCAAAGCGCTCGCAAAGAGCTCGGAATGGGGGTGTAAGTCATGGCTAGCAAAATCAATCATCGCGCACGCCATGTTGCCCTAAAATGGTCGCACACTGCTGGCCTTTTCTGCGCCATGATGGTGCTGTGTGTTCCGGGGCTCTGGATCGTACTGAACTCGTTCCGTCCAACCGTGGAGATCATGGCAAAACCGCCGGTCTGGATCCCCAACAATCTTAATCTTGATCATTACCGGGCCATGTTTGGCGGGATTGGCGAGGGCAGCGTGCCTGTGCTGACCTATTTCACCAACTCGTTGATCATATCGGTGACCTCAACAGTGATTGCCATCCTGGTCGGTATGGCAGGCGGATATGCATTTGCGCGATACAAGTTCAAATTCAAGGGCGGCATTTTTGTTGGCCTGATGGTGACCCGTGCTGTGCCGGGCGTTGCACTTTCTCTGCCATTGTTCATCCTGTTCGCCCGTATCGGCATCATTGATACCCATATCGGGATGATCCTTGCCTACGTGGCCCTGAATGTACCGTTCACGGTTTGGTTGATCGACGGATTCTTCCGCCAGGTTCCACCGGAACTGGCCGAAGCCGCTGAAATTGATGGTTGTACCCGTTGGCAGGCCTTTTGGCGGGTTGAGTTCCCCGTGGCCCGTTCCGGGATCGCATCGGCTGGTATCTTTGCCTTCCTGACATCATGGAATGAATATGCGTTGGCGGCGCAGTTAACCCGTTCAACGACATCTAAAACCATGCCCGTCGGGCTTCTCGATTTCACGTCTCAATTCACCCTGAATTGGGGTGGGATGTGTGCGCTTGCGGTTTTGATGATTATTCCCGCGCTTATCCTCACATTCCTCGTGCAGAAACACCTCATTGCCGGCCTTACTTTTGGCGGCGTGAAAGGATAATAAAATGGCTCAGGTCCATCTTCGCGACGTCGTCAAAAAATACGGCACGCTTGAAGTTGTTCACTCTATCAATCTCGACATTGCCGACGGCGAATTTGTTGTTCTTGTTGGTCCGTCCGGATGTGGTAAATCCACAACGCTGCGCATGGTTGCCGGCCTTGAAGGGATTTCAGGCGGCGAGGTTGCTATTGGCGATCAGGTTGTAAATGATTTGCCGCCGCGTGAACGAAACATCTCCATGGTGTTCCAGAACTACGCGCTTTATCCACATATGACGGTCCGAGAAAATCTTGGTTTCTCGCTGAAAATCGCCAAATATTCTCAACCGGATATCGACAAGTCAGTGGATGAAGCGGCCCAGATATTGTCCCTGACACCACTGCTGGATCGCAAGCCTGGTGCATTGTCTGGCGGCCAACGTCAGCGCGTCGCAATGGGGCGCGCGATTGTACGTCATCCCGAAGTATTTCTGTTTGATGAACCGCTTTCCAACCTTGATGCCAAACTGCGCACCCAGATGCGTGTCGAGATCAAGAAACTTCATCAGAAACTGAAATCGACAATCATCTATGTCACGCATGACCAGGTTGAAGCCATGACCTTGGCTGACCGCATCGTGATCATGCGTGACGGCCATATCGAGCAGGTTGGTACACCTCTTGAAGTCTTTGAAAACCCGGTAAATACCTTTGTCGGGACGTTTATTGGCTCTCCGCCAATGAACTTGTTGGACGGCGTCATCAAAGATGATGCGATCACATTCCAAGACGGCAGTAGTCTGCCCATCCCCCCCGGATATGATCTTCAGGAAGGTCAGGCAGTAACCTTTGGGGTGCGTGCAGACAACATCATGCCGGTCGGCCACGCCTTACCAAGTGGTGATCACATGGCCGAGGTCGAGATGACTGTTGATCTGACAGAGCCGCTCGGCACGGAAACTCTTCTGTTTGCGGCACTCGCAGGTACAGAGGTCCAGGCTAAAATGCTTAATCCGCGCCCAGTTCAAAGTGGCGAGCGCATGATCTTCCAGGTCATGCTCGACAAATGTCACCTGTTTGACGCCGAAACTGGCGCGACGCTTCGGAAGTGAGCTTGATCAATGGCGCGCATTACTTCTGCACATGCCTTTATGGTCGATCTGGAACCGAAGGTCGTTCGCACTGATGCCATTCAGTCATTCAATTCACAGGAAACGATTTTTGTTGTTTTGCGTGACGTGGATGGGGCTAATGGAACAGGGTACAGCTACACCATCGGCGATGGCGCCCCCGCAATCCTCTCGCTTTTAAAAGAAACGCTTCTGCCACGGTTGATGGGGCAGGATGCGGATCGGATTGAAGCAGTTTGGCGTGATTTGCTGTTCTGCTCGCACGCAACGGGTGTCGGGCCGATCATGTCACTGGCACTGGCGGCAATTGACACTGCCCTTTGGGATATGCGCGGACGCAAGACTGGTTTGCCGCTTCACATTCTGGCCGGCGGGGCCAAATCATCAGTTCCAATGTACACGACCGAGGGGGGATGGTTGCATCTATCCCCCAAGGACCTTGTCGATGACGCATTGGAGTCACGAAAAGCCGGTTTTCTTGGATCCAAGGTAAAAATTGGAAAACCAACGGTCGCCCAAGATGCAGAGCGCCTCGAAGCCGTGCGCACCGCGCTGGGCGATGATTACGAAATCATGACAGATGCAAACCAGTCAATGACATCGGGAGAGGCCAAACGTCGTCTACCGATGCTCGAAAGGCTTAATATTGCATGGTTTGAGGAACCACTTCCGGCGGATGACATCGCCGGACATACCCGGCTTCAACGCCAGTCCCGTGTTCCGGTTGCAGTTGGCGAAAGCATGTATAGCCCCGGTCAGTTTGCCGATTATATTGCCCAAGATGCTTGTGAGATTGTACAAGCTGACGTCGCTCGCATCGGCGGGATTACGCCTTGGCTAAAAGTCGCTCACCTGGCCGAGGCGCATAACATTGCAATCTGTCCGCACTTCCTCATGGAACTGCATGTAAGCCTTGTCTGTGCCGTGCCCAACGCGCCATGGCTTGAATATATCCCACAACTTGAAGATATCGCAGCCCCGATGGAACAGGACGGTGGCAATGCCATCGCACCGACGCAACCGGGCCTCGGGATCGAGTGGGATCACGATAAACTCACCTCACTAACGGTTGAGGGAAGCGCATTTGAAATCATGGAGGCCAGCCAATGACCCGTCATGGACAATTGATCGGCATAGGGGCCAATGCCATCGCCGAATACAAAGCATTGCATGCGGCGGTTTGGCCCGGGGTGCTCGCCAAGATTTCCCAATGTAATATCCGCAACTATTCGATCTTCCTCAAAGAGCCCGAAAACCTGCTTTTTGCCTATTTCGAATATGTCGGATCAGACTTTGAAACTGACATGGCGAAAATGGCAGCTGACCCGGAAACCCAGAAATGGTGGTCAGTTTGCATGCCCCTGCAGCGCCCTTTGGACAGCCGGGCAGAGGGTGAGTGGTGGTCGGAAATGCCGGAGGTATTCCATCATGACTGAGTTACGCCAAACTGTGGAGATGCCGCAAAAGGCAATACCGGTGGTCATTTTTGGGGCCGGTTCAATTGTGACCGATGCCCATCTGCCCGCATACCGTGATCTGAATATTCCAGTCGTCGGCATCTATGATCCTGATCTTGAAAAGGCGCGAGACGTTGCGAAAAAATGGGGTGTCGCAAACTTTACAACGCTTGACGACGCCGCAAGTCAGGGATCAGTTGTGTTTGATCTGGCTGTGCCGCCCCAGGCAATCGCCGACCTGCTTGAAAAGCTGCCGGACGGTGCCGTTGCGATCATCCAGAAACCGCTCGGGTCCGATTTGACGGAGGCCGAGCGGATCATTTCCGTTTTGCGCCGGAAAAACATCAAGGCAGCGGTTAATTTTCAGCTTCGTTTTGCCCCGATGTCTCTTGCGCTAAAGGATGCGATCCGCAAGAGACAACTAGGAGAAATCGTTGATTTTGATGCGTGGCTGGCACTTCATACGCCATGGCATCTATGGGCATTTCTTACCAACTTACCGCGTGTCGAGATTCTTCTGCATTCCATCCATTATCTGGACTTCGTGCGCGATTTGATGGGCAATCCGAACGGGGTTCACGCCCGCACGATAGGGCACCCGTCATCTACGGTTTCAAACACCCGCAGCGCGATCATGCTCGATTACGGTGAGACTGTCCGCTGTAATCTTTCAATCAACCATAACCACGCCTTTGGCCGCAGGTTCCAGGCTTGCGAATTCCGGATCTGCGGCACAAAAGGTGCCGCCTATATGAAGATGGGTGTCAATCTTGATTACCCGAAAGGCGAACCCGATGAGCTCTGGCTGAATACCGACGGAGAGTGGCGACAAATCGACCTCGTCGGTAACTGGTTCATTGCAGCATTCCGCGGACGTTTCGCACAGGTACAGCGCTTTGCTGCTGGTCTTGATGACGTACTCGAAGGATCTGCTGAAGATGCGTGGCACACCATGGCACTGGTAGAGGCGGCTTACGAAAGCTCGGCCATACCAATGCACCCGATCAAGGAGGCTCCTGATGCTTGAGCAAATCAAATATTACGAAGACTATGAGATTGGTGAGGGGCGCAAGACGGTTGGCCGCACCATAACAGAGACCGACTTCGTGGTTCACGCAGGTCATTCCGGTGACTTTTTCCCACATCATCTTGATGAAGAATTCTGCAAGACACTGCCGTTCGGCAAACGTATTGCTCATGGCACGATGGTTTTCACGATTGGTGTCGGTCTCACAGCCACGATCATCAACCCGGTTGCTTTTTCTTACGGTTATGACCGGATGCGGTTCGTGAAACCGGTCTTTATCGGCGACACGATCACCTCAAAGGTTGAAATTATCGCCAAGGAGGTGATGGAAAAACGCCCCGGATACGGGCGGGTGACCGAACGCCTTAGCGTGACCAAGCAGACTGGGGAAACCGCGCTTGTTGCGGACCATATTTACATGGTGGAGATGAAGCCATGACGAACCCGTTCCTGCATCTGCATCCCGAAGACAATGTGCTTGTTGCGCGAGCCACAGCCTTAGCCGGAACAGAAGTCCGTCTGCAGAAAATCACTGCAACGCTTGGTCAGTCTATCCCGCTTGCCCACAAGATTGCCTATCGCGACATCGAAGCCGGTGAACACATCCTGAAATACGGGATGCCCATTGGCATCGCAACCGAAAACATCGCGGCCGGTACGCATGTGCATATTCACAATATTCGCTCGGCATATACACCGACGCATGCCCTTCAGGACGCGAACGGTCAAAGCCCGGAGACGTCAAAATGACAGAACAATTCCAAGGATACCTGCGCTCTGACGGACGTAAGGGAATACGCAATACGGTAGTTGTCGCCTATCTGGTTGAGTGCGCTCATTTTGTCGCATCAAAGATAGTTGCCGGTTTTGAAGATGAAGACGTCCAACTGATTGGTTTCCCGGGCTGTTTCCCAAATGAATATGCCGCACGCGTGATGGGGCAATTGTGCACTCATCCTAATGTTGGAGCGGTTCTATTTGTCTCCCTTGGCTGCGAAAGCTTTGACAAGGTAAGGGTATCAGGGACCGTGGCAAGGACCGGACGCCCTGTTGAAACACTTGTTATACAACGGTCCGGAGGAACCGCGAAAACCGTTGAAACCGGTCGTTTCTGGGTGCGTTCTGCGTTGGAAGAAATCGCAAATGTTGAACGTGCCCCAATGGGGGTAGACGAGTTGGTCATTGGGACGATCTGTGGCGGCTCGGACGGGACTTCAGGTATTTCTGGTAACCCGGCTGCAGGCAAGGCTTTTGATATTCTGATCGGCGAGGGTGCTGCTTGTATTTTTGAAGAAACCGGCGAGCTGATCAGCTGTGAGAATATTATGGCGGAACGCGCAAAAACGCCCGAACTCGGCGAAGAACTGCGCGCTGCTGTTCAGAAGGCGGAACGTTATTACGCAACGCTTGGATATGGATCGTTTGCCGCTGGCAATGCCGCAGGTGGGCTTTCCACGATCGAAGAAAAAAGCCTCGGCGCCTATGTCAAATCCGGTGACAGTCAGATTTCAGGGCTGATCAAACCCGGCGATGTACCACCCAAAGGTGGGCTATACCTCATGGATGTTGTGCCCGACGGTGAGGTCCGGTTTGGTTTCCCCAATATTTCGGACAATGCCGAGATTGTCGAGATGATCGCAAGCGGTGCGCATATGACACTGTTTGTGACTGGTCGCGGATCCGTGGTCGGGTCAGCTATATCGCCCGTTATCAAGATTTGTGCAAACCCCGATACTTATCGTGCGCTTGAAGACGACATGGATGTGAATGCCGGCGACATCATCGAAGGCAATCGGTCGATTGCCGAGGTTGGGCAGGAAATCCGTGATTTGGTTGTTTCCGTCGCCAAGGGGGCACAAACCAAATCCGAGGCCCTTGGCCATCGGGAGTTCATTCTGACTTATAAATCATTCGATCCAATCGGGCCGTCGTGCCTGCCTGCGATCTAAGGAGGAATCATGAAAAGACTTGAAGGAAAACTCTGCTTGGTCACGGCTGCTGGGCAGGGCATTGGTCGGGCATCTGCCGAACGTCTGGCTACGGAAGGTGGAAGTGTGATCGCCACCGACATCAATGACACAGCCCTGGCAGAGCTTGGCGAGATTGACGGGGTCGAGGCCCGCAAACTCGATGTTACGGACAAAAGTGCCATCAGCAGCCTGATCGATGACATCGGGGCCGTCGATGTGCTGTTTAACTGCGCTGGCATCGTTCACAATGGAACCATTCTTGAGGCGACCGAAGAAGAATGGGATTTCGCCTTTGATTTAAACGTCAAATCGCAGTTTCGGATGATCCGTGCCGTGCTTCCCGGGATGCTTGAGAAAGGGGCCGGCTCGATCATTAACATGTCGTCGGTTGCAGGTCCGGTCACCGGCCCGGTCAACCGCTTGATCTATTCCGCCTCAAAGGCAGCCGTCGCTGGTATGACCCGTGCAATCGCAAACGATCACGTCACCCAGGGCATTCGGTGTAACGCAATTGCTCCGGGAACCGTTGACAGCCCTAGCTTGCATGAACGTTTGCGTGCGACCGGGGATTATGAAGGTGCGCTTAAGGCATTTATCGCCCGCCAGCCGATGGGGAGAATTGGCAAACCAGATGAAATCGCCGCTTTGGTTGCGTATCTTGCATCGGATGAAAGTGGCTTTACCACTGGCACAGTGCAGGTCGTCGATGGTGGCTGGACCGCCTGATCAGATTTTGAATGAAGGATAGGACTTAATATGAAATTCGCACGTTATGGAGAACGCGGAGCAGAGAAGCCCGCACTGGTCGATGCCAATGGCAACCTCCGCGACCTTTCAGCACATATTGATGATATCGCAGGCGATATTCTGACACGTCTGGACGACCTTAAATCAATTGATCCGGAAAGCCTTCCGCTTGTCGAAGGTGAACCGCGGCTTGGGGCCTGCGTCGGGCAAACCGGCAAGTTCATTTGTATCGGACTGAACTATGCCGATCACGCGGCAGAGTCTGGCATGGAAGTGCCCCCAGAACCGGTTATCTTTGCCAAATATACCTCGGCAATTTGCGGTCCGAATGACCCGATCATCATTCCGCGTGGCTCGGAAAAAACCGACTGGGAGGTCGAACTTGGTTTCGTTATCGGCAAAAAAGCCAAATATATATCCGAAGCCGAAGCGCTTGATCACGTTGCCGGTTTCTGCCTGATCAACGACGTTTCTGAACGTGCCTATCAGATTGAACGTGCAGGTCAGTGGTCCAAAGGCAAATCATCAGACAATTTCGGTCCAACTGGGCCGTGGCTTGTCACGCCAGATGAAGTTGGCGATTTTGACAATCTTGGCATGTGGCTGGATGTGAATGGTGAACGCGTTCAGGACGGCTCGACCGCGACCATGGTTTATCGAGTGCCGCACCTGATTTCCTATCTGTCGCAGTTCTTCACCCTGCATCCGGGCGATATCATTTCGACTGGCACGCCCCCGGGCGTTGGTCTTGGCTTCAATCCGCCGCGCTACCTTAAAGCTGGTGACGTCGTGGAACTGGGCATCGATGGGTTGGGCACCCAGCGTCAGGTTTGTGTCAACGACGACAGATCTTAATTGTATGACAAATAAAAAGCGCGGTATGTCAGAATGCCGCGTTTTTTTTATTCAGGCTGTTTGGATGTTACCAGCCGGTTTCAAGCATCTCGTTCGCATCGCCAAGTTCCGGCGCCGCACGTGACGACGACGGGCGCACACCATCAATACGCATCGGCAACTTGGTTGTTTTCATCGTAACATCTCCGCGTTCGATATTCTGAACCATGTCAAGTGTTTGGAGGACGCCGCTTGAAACCACACCATCCCAATCCATTACCGGGGCAGCCCATATATCGTTAGCAACGAAATCTTCCATCCAGCTTGCGCTGGTTCTGGTTTTAAGCTGTGTGGCAAGGCCCGCCTTGATTTCATCACGCTGCTTAAAGGCGTCCAATCGGGCAATTTCGGGTGAAAGTCCCGTAATGGTTGCCAACAGTTCAAGTTTCCCCATCGCGATGGCAACATGACCGTCCGCGGTCTCATAAACACCATACGGTGCCGCTAAATAGGCGTGTGCCGGATTGTTTTTCGAACGTTCTGGAGTACGGTTACCGTCGTTAAACCAGGTGGTCAGCAATTCAAACTGCAGGTCAGCCAACACCTCAATTAACGAGGTTTCAACGTAACCGCCGACATTTTGCATTGCCTTGCGATACAAAAGGGCCAGAACCCCATGCGCCAAGGCCGAACCGGCCAGCACATCGGCAATCGGAAGCCCCATAGCAACCGGTCCATGGTCACGACTACCCGAAAGCCACATGACACCTGATCGTGCCTGTGCCAGCAAATCCTGACCAGGCAAGTCCACCCACGGGCCGTCCGATCCGTATCCGGTCACAGTCCCGTATACGACCGAAGGATTGATCTTTTTAACAGCCTCATAACCGAAACCAAGACGTTCCATTACGCCTGGACGGAAGTTCTGCAAAATAACATCTGCATCATTCACAAGCTGGGTCAGACGGGCTTTATCTGAATCGGATTTAAGGTCGACAGCAACCGAACGCTTGTTGCGGTTAATCGCATGAAAGATTGTGCTTTCACCGCCAATTTTGGTATCAGTCAGATAAAGATATCGCGACAGGTCGCCAAGACCGGATCTCTCCACCTTGACGACATCCGCCCCAAGGTCTGCCAGTTTGAGGGCACAGTAGGGGCCCGCAAGAAACTGAGAGAAATCAAGAACCTTAAGTCCATTAAGTGGCAACATGTCATTCATTGTCGAAGCTTTCGTCAAAACGTCTCTGTAGAGCCGCAAGGGCTTTTTGCGGGGTGGTTTTTTCGGTTAGGGCGTCAAGAAGGATGTCCGATGCGTCTTCCTGAAACGCCATATATCCGTTATGACGCGGGCGCAACCATGCGGCTTCGTGGGTCATGCGGGTATTGCAATAGCAGGACCCGACCGGCGCGTTGACTTCGGCAGCCCCCCAGGCAACAGCATTTCCTGGCTGACCGTTATGAGTTGAATAAAGACCGCGTTGAATATCGGCCGACGCCACCCAAAGTGCATATTCCACGCAAAGATCGGGTTCTGCCGTCTTCGATGAAACCGCAATACCAGTTCCGCCAAGTGCTGAGCCAAGCGGCCCAGAATTGCCAAGCGACGGCATATCGTGAAAGGCAATGCGATTGGCGCGATAACGGTCTCGCGCATAAGGCGCATACAGATAAACGTAGGGGCACAATGCAAGCTTTCTGCTGTCGCTTAGTGCATCAAGGGCAGCAATGGGGTCCATGTAAAAACAGGCGGGGTCCACAAGGTTGGTTAAGGTTGTCATGGCGGCGATCACATCACGCGCAGACGATTGATCTATCGCGGTTCCCTTTGTGACCGGGAATGGGACACCGACATTTGCCAACAATGTAAAAAACGACATCAGCACATGCGGTGCACGAAGCGGCCAGACTACTCGTCCATCTCTGGCTTTGGTGATCACGTCCGAAAAACTGCGAACCGGTGCACTCAATAGATCCGGACGAATTGCTTGCACCTGACACGCCGCGTCGACCGGCAGGGCCCACTGATGCCCCTTGAAAAAATAACTCTGATAGCTTTTGCCAACGGTCTCGGCCGAAAGCCGGGTGAGGGTGTCTGCATCTGCCAGGCGGTCAACCGGCAACAAACAGTCCTTTTCCACAACCGTGCCAACATGAGGATGATCGATAATAATCAAATCATAGGTGCTTGCCAGTTCCTCGACCGGGGTGCTCTCGAACCCCTGCAACGACCGCTTATCCCAGACGATATCTACATCAGGATGACGTTCACGAAAGGCTGCAATGGTGGCCACCAACGGGTCATAGCCGCGCGGATCTGACCACGTCATGCCCCTGATTTTCTTTTGTTTGGTCATTGTTTTTTCCTCCCACCATGAGCTTAATGCTGAAAGTTTATAAATGAAAGAATGTTTTATATGTGATATGGTATTTTCTATATCACAGCGTCAGTTGCCACGATATGACTGACCCGCATATACTCAGTCGACCAAAACCAAGCGGTTTTTATCTGCCTGCGAGGACCAATGAACGGCAAAACCGAAGAACAGATTGAACAGGAAAAATACCGAGCGCCAGCCCTGTCAAAAGGGCTCGATATACTCGAACTGCTTGCCTCTGAAGCGGATGGCCTGTCGCAGATTGCCATTGCGAAACAGCTGGATCGAAACACATCGGAAATCTTCCGGATGCTGATGGTTCTGTGTCAACGTGGCTATATCGAACAGCGCGAAGAGGATGACCGCTACCAACTGACGACCAAGATGTTCGAGGTGGCCCATCGTCATCCACCCATCCGCCGACTGACATCAATCGCTGGCGACGCCATGCAGCGGCTTGCAAATGAAGTGAACCAGTCAATGCATCTGGCGATCATTCATTCGGGCCGTGTTCTGGTCATCGCGCAGGTCGACTGTCAGGACAATAATATCACTGCAGTCCGCTTGGGCGCACAGATCAATATTTTCGATACGGCATCAGGGCGTGTTCTCGCAGCTTGGATGGAGCAGGAGGCCCTTGATAACCTGATGAATGAAGTCGGCCGCGAACCGGCAGACAAGTATCAGGCTTTCCTGGATGATCTTCCGAACGTCAAGGCTGCGGGCTATTGTGAATCACGATCCCTGACCATTGCAGGTGTCCTTAACCTTTCTGCGCCGATTTTCGATGTTTCGGGCAAGGTCGTCGCAGCATTAACAGTACCTTTCATCCAACGCCTTTCTGGCACATCAGTCGCAACCGTTGATAAATGCCGAGAACGCCTGATCGACGTTACCACGGTCATTTCACGTCGTCTCGGGGCCGGAGCACATTGGTCTTCACAAGAAAATACCGAGCAGGCGTAAGAACATTTAAACGCGTTCGCATGACAAAAGATTGATCTTTGACGACCTGATCGTGTTAAACTGTCATAACGATTTGTAAATACGACAGAAAGTTTATCGCAACCAATAAAAACGCCATTTGGACGCGCTCAACGCAACACACCTGAAATTAGACTGATGTTCTATAATATATATTATGACAAATAACTGTTAACCAGGATACGTGGCATTCTTCCAACTAATCAATATCTTACGATCTGTTGCTCTCACGCGCACCCGTCTCATAGCGGTTAAACACCAACACTTTACTATTCGTCTGCCAAATCAAAACTGATGCTGAAGACGCACCCGCTGTGGTCTTTTGGCTGGGTCAACCTCACCTTGGTGTCGTGACGTGCGGCGATCTCTTTGACGATGGAAAGCCCCAAACCGCATCCCTCGTCATATCCTGCGTCATTCATCCTGTAGAACCGCTTGAAGACGTCCTTGCGATGTTCGACGGGAATTCCAGGTCCGTTGTCTTCAACGGTCAATGTCACCTTTTTTTCGGCTTCGTCCTGTTCAAGCCTGACGGTCACAGCGCTACCCTCCGGACAATATGTCAGCGCATTATGTACAAGGTTCTTCAGAAGCTCCTCAATCAGGGTCGCATCGCCCATGATCAATGTCGGCTCTGTGATGCCTTCATAGCCAAGATCAATGCCGCGTTCGAGTGCGACCGGAACTTTGGAGCCTGTTACCGCACGGGTAATTTCATAAAGATCAATCTTGTCAAACGGCCGGCCAGCAAGGCCTTCGGGGGCTGCGCGTGCGGAGGCGAGCAGCTGATTGGCCAAATGCGACGTCTGGCGTGTCGACGCAGCGATAGTTTCCATGATCTGACGGACTTTTTCCGGATCTTCCTCGCGCTGGCCCAGTTCCGCCTGGGTTCTAAGCGCTGCCAGCGGCGTTCTAAGCTGATGTGCTGCGTCGGCTGTGAATCGTTGCATGGTTTTGAGGCTGTTTTCCAGTCGCCCGAAAAGCTGGTTGATCGCACCGACCAGATGACGCACCTCGATCGGCACATCGTGCAAAATCGGCCGCAAATCGCTGGGGGAGCGCCGGTTAAGCGCCTCTTCAAGCCGTGCCAACGGTTTCAGGCCCTGCCCGATCCCGAACCAGACGATCATCGCAGCAATCACAATCAGCAAAATCTGGCGGGCCGCAGCACTGGCCAGAATATCCTCGCTCAGGCGCGTGCGCGTCCCCATCGTTTCGGCTACAAGCACCTGAAAACGCGTAGCTTTTCTAACACTGGCCACATAACGCGAAAGCGCCCCAATCCGCACAGTCTCGCCGTTATAGACTGCATCATAGAAAACCGGTTCTTCACGGAGCGGCAGGAAACGTTCCGGCACTGGCGGCAAGTCTTCATATCCGGTAATGAACTCGCCCTGCGCGGTGCTGACCTGATAGAAAACGCGATCCTCGGCGGCACTGGTCAGCATCTCAAGCGCGACATACGGCACATCGACTTCGATCTTGCCGCCTATCAGCACCACCCGATCGGCAATAGCTAATGCAGAACTTAAAAGTGCACGATCAAATGCCTGATTTGTCGAATTAACGGCGTTACTTCTGACTTCAAGCAGCATCAGGGAGCTGACCACCAAAAGCGGGATCAGGAGCGAGATCACAAGCCTGCGCCGGAGCGACCGGTTACGCCATTTCATGTCTTTTTCAACAGATAACCCAAACCACGCACGGTCTGGATTTTAACATCCGCTGCCTCAACACGTTTGCGCAACCGGCTGATATAAAGCTCAACCGCGTTGGCACTGATATCGTCTTCAAACCCGGCAAGCTGATCAACGATCTGTTCCTTGCTGAGAACATGACCAATCCGCATCAGCAAGATCTCAAGGATGTTGAGTTCCCGCTTGGGGATATCGACATCAACACCGTCAATCGTTACCCGGCGCGCCACCGTATCGAAACTCAGCGTACCGCATTTAAGCTGGGTATTGTGCGTGCCGGCATTACGCCGCATCAGCGCCCTCACCCGTGCTTCAAGCTCAACCAGCTCAAACGGCTTGGCGAGGTAATCATCCGCGCCAAGATCCAGTCCCTTGACCCGATCTTCAATATCGCCGCGCGCGGTCAGGATAAGCACAGCACTTTCTGCCCCGCGATGGCGCAAACGTTTAAGGATCTCAAGCCCGTCAAGCTTTGGAAGGTTCAGATCAAGAACCACAAGGTCATATTCCTGAGTACGCAAAACATCATCGGCTTCCTCGCCATCGGCAATCAAATCCACAGCATAGCCGGACTGGCGCAAGGAGCGCGCAATTCCATCGGCCAATGCAGCATGATCTTCGACGACAAGGACTCTCATTGTTTGCGTGACTTTTCCCTGATAAACCTCGTTAGAGGTGTTTTACATTCCGGCATTTTCCCGGCAAAGGCATTTGAGAACAAGCGATATCATCGTTCTCGCACCATATGCCAATGACCATCCGCGACACAGAGTATTGCAGCATGATTTCGGGCCGTATCTGTATTGGTTTAAGTTTCATCGCGCTCGCGATGCAAGTTTCTTCTGCCATGGCCGAAGTTTTCACCTATCCGGCCCTTCGCACGACCCAAGCATCTGATCCCGAACAATCCCTGCTGACCAATACCCAACCCACGGCCATTGTTTATGGCTCTGCCGATATTGGTGCATTTGTGCCGGTGATCGAAGCGTTTCAGCAGGAAAACCCGTTTATCGGTGTTGAGTACCATCAGCTGCAAACGCTTGAAATGTATGACATTACCCAAAGCCAGCGTGCCAATGGCGAAGCCAATGCAGACCTGATCATCAGCTCCTCGATGGATCTGCAGATGAAGCTCGCCAATGATGGCTATGCCACAGCCTATCAAAGCAGCGAGACTGACGCCCTGCCTCATTGGGCCCGCTGGCGTAACGAGGCTTTCGCCGTCACCCAGGAGCCGGCTGTCATTGCCTATAACCGCGAGTTTTTCCGCGAAAACGAACTGGAACCGCCCAGAACCCGCGAAGATTTCATCAGCCTGCTTGTTAACCATGACGAGCTGTTCAGCGAAAAAGTCACGACATATGACATCGAACGCAGCGGTGTCGGTTTCCTGTTTCTGGCCCGTGATGAACGCTTCTTTCCCGGTATCTGGGATTTTGTCCGCACCCTCGGGCAAGCGAAGGTAAAGCTTTATTCCAACACGTCCCCGATGCTTGAAAAGATCGCATCGGGCCAAGTGGTGCTTGGCTACAATCTGCTGGGATCGTATGCGGAAACCTTCAATCAGCGAAATCAGAACCTTGGCGTCATCCTGCCGGATGATTTCATTGTCGTATATTCACGCATCGCCATCATTCCGCGTGGTGCTCGCAACCCGAACCTTGGCGGACGTTTTCTTGATTTCATGCTGTCGATCAAGGGGCAAAGCGTTCTGCAAAATGAAGGCAACTTCAACCCGGTCCGATCAGATGTTCCGCCAAGCACGTTCTCTTCGCTGATCTTTGATCGCTATGGCGAACGCGTGCGTTCCTTCCCGGTTGGCCCGGGCTTGCTGGTTTACCTTGACCAGGCGAAGCGCCAGCGTTTCCTGCGTCGTTGGCAGGATGCGCTGCTAAACCGCAGATAACGCACCCTGCCCACCTGATTGGTAATCCAGTCAGGACTTTGCGCTATTGGGCACCGGACGGCGATCCGGACCGGTATAGTTCCAGATCATTCGGCGCGGGATCGGGCCCTTATTCCGCCCGCCTTGCTGGGTTTGCTCCCAAGCATGGGCAAGAATGCCGACCGAACGCGACAGACAGAAAAGCCCACGCGCCAATTCGGCGGCAAACCCCAATTCGGCATAGATAACAGCAGTCGCACCATCAATATTCATCGGGATGCGCTTGCCCTTGCGGGCTAGAAGTTCGGCTTCCACCCCGCTTGCAATCTCGCCAAAGCGGCCTGAAACATGACCTTCTTTTGCGGCTTCGCTTACAAGTGCGAGCAACCTAGGCGCACGCGGATCGATGGGATGGAAACGGTGACCAAAGCCCGGCACATGCTTGCCATGTTCGGCAATCTGATGATCAAGGCCATCTGAAACCGCCGCGGCCAAATCCTGACCGGCATCCATACGTGCCGCGATGTCATGATAAAGGGCAACGGCCTGTTCGCCGGCCCCGCCATGGACATCGCCAAGCACATTGACCGCACTGGCCATCGCATTGTTCAGGCCCACACCACAGGTCGCTGCCATCCGGGCAATTGCAATACTGGGCGCTTGTGGTCCGTGGTCAACGGCGGAAACAAGGGCAGCCTCAAGCAATTTGGCTTGCGGTGCGGACGGCAATTCACCGCGTGTCATCAGCCAAATCATGGTCGGGAAACTGATATTGCCGATCAGTTCTTCGATCGCGTACCCGCCGTAATGAATTTTGCCCGGCTCCATATCGATGATGCCGGTCTGCCACCAGTCGCGTACTTCGTTTTCAACGTCTTCAAGAGTTTTCGAACTCACAGCACGCCCTCCTTGGCAAGGTTATCGATCTCGTCATCGGAAAAGCCCAGCGACGACAGAATGTCATTATTGTCCTGGCCAAGTTCGGGCGGCGGCGCGTTCACCGACGGCGCATTACCATCCATCTTGATCCCTGTCCGAAGAATTCGGATATCGCGATCTGCACCCGGTACGTTGTCAAACGACGCCATCATGCCGCGATCAGCAATCTGTGGAAGTGCAAGCGCCTGCGGCACGGTCAGAACCGCACCAGCCGGAACCCCAACCGCATTCAGCTTTTCAACCCAGTAATCCGTTGGCTGAGTGACCAGCACTTCTTCCAGCAACTCTGTCAGGTTTGATCTGTGTTCGAGCCGTTCCTTGCGCGACACGAACCGCGCATCTTCCAAAAGCGGCTCAAGTCCGAGAACACCACACAGGGCCTCGAACTGTTCCTGTTTGTTTGCTGCGATATTGATCTGACCATCGGCTGTCGCGAATGCGCCGGATGGTGAAGATGTGAAATTGTCATTGCCATTGGCCGTCGGCTCCTTACCGGCAATCAGATAGTTCGACACCACCCAGCCCATCGTGGCAATTACGGATTCCAGCATCGAAATATCGATAAAACTGCCCTTGGTATCCTTGTTGCCCAACGCACGCCCGGCAAGGGCCGAACTAATGGCAAAGGCCGCGGTCATGCCACCGATGGTATCGGCCATCGGATAACCGACGCGATAGGTTCCGGTATCTTCCTCGCCGGTGATGGTCATGATGCCCGAAAGACCCTGAACGATCTGATCATAGGCCGGCAATTTCTTCATCGGACCGCTTTGGCCAAAACCGGAAATCGCACAATAGACAAGTCCCGGATTGACCTTTGAAAGCACGTCATAGCCAAGCTCAAGACGATCCATCACACCCGGCCGGAAGTTCTCGACCAGCACATCGGCCTTGGCCACAAGTTTCTTGAGGATCTCCTTGCCGCGCGGATCCTTGAGGTTCAGCGTGATCGAACGTTTCCCGGCATTTTGCGCCATAAATGAAACACCCATCAGCTTTTCATTCAGGTCCATATCTGCACCCAGCTGGCGGGCAAGATCACCGCGCCCCGGCGCTTCGACCTTGATGACGTCCGCCCCCATATGGGCCAATTGGTGGCAACAAAATGGTCCAGCCAACACATTGGTCAGATCAAGAACCGTGATTCCGGAAAGAGAGTTTGGTCCGCTCATGGAGATTTCCTAAATTCTGCCTAGTAGAATTAGGTTCTATTATATAGAATTTTGGACTTGAGCAAAATGGTGTTGGAGGGTTTTCAAAGCCGACACACCGAACTGAAACGGATTTACCCATGTCAGAACAGAACGTTACGGCAGTCGAACGGGCACTTGGAATTCTTGATGCCTTTACCGATCAGGACCCTGACCTGTCACTCAAGGACCTGTCAGAGCGCACCGGAATGTATAAAAGCACGATCTCCAGACTGGCCGGAACACTGGAGTCCTGCGGCTTCCTGATGCTCTCCGGGCGTGGTCGGTATCGTCTGGGGCCGGCGCTCTGGCGGTTGGGGTCTATTTACCGGCGATCATACCGCATGGATGATATTGTCCGCCCTCATCTGTCCATGCTGGTTTCCGAAAGCGGTGAAACCGCGTCCTTTTATGTTCCCGAAGGCCCCAATCGCCTGTGCCTTTTTCGCGAAAATTCACCCAGCAGCCTGCGTCACCATCTTGAAGAAGGTGCGATCCTTCCTTGCGAGTTCGGGGCTGCAGGCCATGTCATCCGCGCCTGGGGCGACGGTGTCGATGAAAGATCGCTTCAGGTGCTTGAAGACAAATTCGCACTTAGTGAAGGTGAACGCGACCCGGATATCTCGGCAATTGCCGTTCCGGTTCTTGATCGACAGAACCATCTTCTGGGGGCGCTTGCCCTTTCCGGTCCGATCAGTCGTTTTACCCCTGAAAAGCGACTGAAATGCCTGCAATCTCTACAATCACGTGCAGAAGATTGCGGCAAACGCATGTCATCGTGATCACAAGTAATCGCTTATTTTTTCCCTGAACGCATAAATCATGTGAACTTTTTTCACCCATTTTGTGCCAATGACAGGTTGGTGACAGGTTTGCCTGTTACCGTCCCGCCACTGCCGATCCGTGAGTCATAAATTGGCCCCGGAACAAACAAGAATAAAATTCGGCAAGGGAGGACAGTGAAAATTCCGGAGTCAGTTGGTCAATTCGCCTCTGAAAGCGGTTTTCGGATACGCCCTTGCTGAAAGCTTTGTTCCATTGATCGGCCTGCCACCAATCGGGTGGCTGGGAAATTGCTTTAGTGTCTGGAGGAGACCCTGATGAACAAACTGTCGATGTTCTCGCGTCGCGGATTTATCGCAGCAGCCACGGCTGTTGCTGTTTCGACTGCTGCCTTTGGTGCAATGGATGCCAAAGCTGCAGAAATGGACGAAATTCACTTCGTCATTCCGGGCGGCGCAGGCGGCGGCTGGGATGGCACGGCACGTGGTACCGGTGAAGCCCTGACCAAATCCGGTCTGGTTGGCACCGCATCCTACGAAAACATGTCTGGCGGCGGCGGCGGTAAAGCCATTGCCTACATGATCGAAGCTGCTGATCGCCTTGACAACACCCTGATGGTCAACTCCACCCCGATCATCGTGCGTTCGCTGACCGGTGTGTTCCCGCAGTCCTTCCGCGACCTGACCCCGATTGCCGCTGTTGTTGCTGAATATGCTGCCTTCGCAGTACCGGCAGACAGCCCGTATGCATCCTTCACCGACGTTGTCGAAGCGGTCAAAGCTGATCCGTCTTCGGTTAAATTTGGTGGCGGTTCGGTCCGTGGTGGTATGGACCACATCGTTGCAGCCTACGCTGTTCAGCAGGGCGGCGGCGATGCCAAACAGGTAAAGTACATTCCTTATGACGCAGGCGGCAAAGCAATCGCTGGCCTTCTGTCGGGTGAAACCAACGTTCTCTCGACCGGTCTGGGCGAACTGCTTGAACTTGCAAAAGCAGGTCAGGTTCGCATTCTGGCTGTAACCTCGAAAGAACGTGTTGAAGCTGCTCCGGACGTTCCGTCGCTTGGCGAACTTGGCATTGATGCTGAATTCATCAACTGGCGCGGTTACTTTGGTTCGCCGGCCCTGTCGGCTGAAAAAGCTGATGCCTATGCTGCGATCCTCAAGGACGTTCAGGCAACCCCGGAATGGGAAACCGTTCGTACCCGTAATGGCTGGGAAAAAATCTACAAGCCGCGTGCTGAGTTCTCTGCCTTCATGGAAGAGCAGGAAAAGGTCGTTGGCGACCTGATGCGCGACCTTGGCTTCCTGAAATAAGCCTTTAATACACAAGTAAAAAGACCTCCGAAGGAAACCACGCCATGTCCATCAATCGCGACAAATTCGGCGCACTGCTATTTCTTTGCCTTGCGCTGATTTATGGCTTCTATGTCGGTGACATTCCGCTGCTGTTTGGCGACGAGGATGCCCCGTTCAATGCCAGAACCCTCCCTAACGCCCTTGCATGGTTGCTTGGTGTGGTTTCCTTCGTTCAACTGATACTGCCGACCAACAGAGAGGCCGGCAGTCTCGAACACGCATTCCGTGGCCTTAAATGGAAACGCGTGGTCATCCTTGCTGCGCTGATGGTCTTCTATGGCCTGACGATCCGCCAGCTTGGCTTCCCGATTTCGACATCGCTCTTTTTGATGGGCGGTTTCTATACGCTTGGCGAACGCCGTCCGCTGGTTCTGATCCTGACGGCTGTTGGTGTCACGCTTGCTTTCTGGGGATTGCTGTATGCCATGGGCATCTACCTGACCCCGGGCGACTTCTTCTATTATCTCGGTTGGATGTCAAACGATGCTTGAGGGAATTTTCTCCGGTCTTTCGACCGCTGTTATGCCGATCAACCTTCTGATGGTTGCGGTCGGCTGTTTCGCAGGCACCTTTATCGGGATGCTTCCCGGTCTTGGCCCAATCACCGCCATTGCCCTGATGATCCCGATCACCTATGGGTTTGATCCGTCCACCGGCCTTATTCTGATGGCGGGCGTGTATTACGGGGCAATCTTTGGCGGTTCGACCTCTTCAATTCTGATCAATGCGCCGGGTGTTGCCGGTACGGTTGCGACCGCCTTTGACGGTTACCCTATGGCGCAGAAAGGTCAGGCCGGCAAGGCACTTGCTATTGCCGCCTACTCGTCTTTCTCTGGCGGTACGATTGCTGCGATCTTCCTGCTGGTTGCCGCTCCGGCACTGGCCTCAGTATCGCTGTCGTTCCAGTCCGGTGACTATTTCGCCCTGATGGTGCTCGGCCTGACGGCTGTTTCTGCTTTCGCCGGCAAGGGTCAGGTTCTGAAAGCCATCACCATGACCTTGTTCGGCATCATGTTGTCGACCATCGGTACCGATCCTGCGGCCGGCGTTGCCCGCTTTACTTTCGGCAGCATGGATCTTGTTGACGGCATCAGCTTCCTTTTGCTGGCCATGTCGACTTTCGCACTGTCCGAAGCCCTTCTTTCGATCCTGCGTCCGACCAAGGACACCCGTTCCGAAGAAGAAAAGGCACTGAAAAGCCTAGGCTCGATGAAGCTGTCGAAAGAAGAAGTGAAAACCATGGTTCCGGTCATCGGCCGTTCCTCGGTTCTTGGCTTCTTTACTGGCGTTCTGCCGGGCGCTGGTGCCACCATCGCATCCTTCCTGGCCTACGGCATGGAACGCAACATTGCGTCCGCCAAGGAAAAGCTTGGCTTTGGCAAGGGTTCTATCCGTGGCCTGACCGCCCCGGAAACAGCAAACAACGCAGCATGTTCCGGATCCTTCGTACCACTTCTGACCCTTGGTATTCCGGGTTCGGGTACGACGGCCGTCATGATGGGCGCGCTGATTTCCTATGGCGTTCAACCGGGCCCGCGTCTGTTTGTTGAACAGCCTGACGTGTTCTGGTCCGTGATCATTTCGATGTATATCGGTAACATCGTGCTGCTGGTTCTGAACCTGCCGCTGATCCCGTATATCTCACGTCTTCTTGCCCTGCCCCAGCAACTGCTGGTGCCGTTTGTTCTGTTCTTCTCGCTGGTTGGTGTTTATCTGGTCACCTTTAACACCATGGACATCCACATGATGGTGATTGCCGCAGGTATCGCGATCGGCCTACGTCTTCTGAACTATCCGATGGCACCGATGCTTCTTGGCTTCATTCTCGGCAAGATGATGGAAGAAAACCTGCGTCGTGCACTGGCCATCAGCGACGGTTCGATTTCCTTCCTGTGGGAACGTCCGATCACGCTGGTCATTCTGATCATCAGCATCCTGTTCCTGGCCGCCCCGCTTATTGGCAACCTGCGCAGCTGGTTGGCCAACCGCAAGGCGACTGTTCCGAACGATGGTGAAATCTAAAATCTGTCTCTAAACGACGCGAAGGAAACTGGAATGCGCTTTCTTGACAATCTCTCGATTGGGCCCAAAACCCTTTTGGTCCCGGTCTTCCTGATGATCGTCATTATCGCAATGGGGATTGCCACTGTTGCAACGCTCGAAAGCGAGAAAGACACGCTTACCAGCCTTCGTGTCGAAGCCTATGAACGGCGATCCGATGCACTGACGCTCAGCAATGCACTGAACGAAGCGCACGGCTCGCTGTTTCGTATTCTGACCTGGGATTCAAACGGCATTAATGCCGCTGTGGTCCCCGATCTGCGTGAACAGGTTGCCAAGCTTGAAGGCGAACTGGCCCCGCTTGCCGAACGTCTTGCGGCGGCTGGTGGTGATGCCTTCACCCAGAACTACGCCAAATACATGGAACAGGTCAGCCAGTTCCTTGTTGAAAGCGAAATGAACATTTATGGCGCGCTTGAAGTCATTGCCCAGGCCGACGAAACCTTCCAGGCCCTTCAAGTCCCGCTAAACGACATTCTTGCCCAGTCCCACGAAATCGCCACGACCTCATTTGCCGATGCCTATACACAGGCCGAAGCATTGCAGCGTGTCTTTGTCATCGTTGCCCTGATCGTGGTTGTTGTTGCGGTGATCGTTTCGGTCTTTGTCTCGCGCCGCATTTCGCGCCCGATGACCGAACTGGCCGAACTGATTGAACAGATTTCCAATGGTGATCTGGATGTCGATATTCGCGGCAGTCAGCGTGCCGATGAAATCGGCAAGGTTGCCCGTTCGGTCACGGTCCTGCGCGATCAGTCCAAAGAAGCCGAAATGCTGCGCAAGGAACGCGAACGTGTACGCAACCTTGAAGGCCAGCGTCAGCAAAACCTGATTGATGCCACCAACCATTTCCAGCGTGTTGTGCAGGAAGCCCTTTCCGGTTTTGATCAGGAATTCGGCTCGCTTAACGGTTCCGCCAGTGACATGGAACAGATCGCGACCCTTGCAAGCGCGCGTTCCGCCGATGCCAACCAGCATTCCGAGCAGGTTTTGCGCCATATCGAAGCCGTTTCACAAACAACCGCAAGCCTGTCGGATGCCATCGCCGAAATCGGCCAGCAGGCACAGAACTCTGCCGAGGTTGCCGGTCGCGCCCGTTCCGAAAGCGAACAATCGCGTGCCCTGTTTGAGCAGCTGACCGGTGCCACCCAGCGGATTGGCGATATTGTCAGCCTGATCGAAGACATCGCAAACCAGACCAACCTTCTAGCCCTTAATGCCACGATCGAGGCCGCCCGTGCCGGTGACGCCGGCAAGGGCTTCGCCGTGGTTGCCGGTGAGGTCAAAAACCTTGCCTCCCAGACCGCGCGTGCGACCGAAGATATCGCAAGTCAGGTTGAGGAAATCCGGGGCCTTACCGATAATGTTGTCAATGCCTTGCATGGTGTTGCCGATGTGATTGGCGAGGTTGATCAATCCGCTGCAGCCATTGCAGCCGCCGTTGAAGAACAGCAGGCATCGACCGCTGGCATTTCCGATAGCATTCAGGATGCCAATGGCGGCATGCGCACCGTGGCAGAGGCCGTCGGTGCCCTTGATGGTGAAACAGCACGCGTTCACAACGGATCGGCAAACGTGACCCGTGCCACCAGCACCCTTAATGACGAGGCCACCAAACTGCGCAACGCAATTGATGGCTTCCTTGATCAGATTGAAAAGAACAAGGCCCAAGCATAATGACCAGAACACCGGACGATCCTTCAAACACCCGTTGGATCAATCGCATTTCCGGTGTTCTGACACCCCAGTTTTTTAAGAAACTGTCCGTTGCTTTGGGGATTGGCCTCATCGGTGGCCTGATTGCCCATTTCATCAATATGCCCCTTGCATGGATGATGGGCCCGATGCTGGCAACTTTTGTCGCCAGCTTGATGCGGGTTCCGATGGGTGTACCGATGCAGTTTCGTTCCGGCATCCTGGGCATCATCGGTATTTTTCTCGGCGCGTCCTTTACCCCCGATACGCTCGATCAGGCCGCACGTTGGCCAATCAGCATGATCGCTGTGCTTCTTTATGTGCCGATCATCACCTTTGTCATCACCTGGTTCTATTCGCGCATCGCGCGCCTTGATCCGGCGACCGCCCTGTTCTCCGCAACACCGGGTGGCCTGACGCCAATGGTTGTTTTGGGTGCGGCTGCAGGTGGCAATGAGCAGGAAATTGCCCTGACCCAGGGCTTGCGCGTCCTGCTGCTCGTGATGTCGGCCCCGTTGATTGTCCTTATGATCACCGGCGTGGTGGCAAACGGGCACGGAGATGGCGAAGCCATTCAGATGACGTTTGGTGAGGGCATTTTGACCGCGGCATGCGCCATCGTCACCGTTCTGGTGTTTCGCAAGCTACGCGTGCCTGCGTCCTATATGACAGGCGCCATGGCGGCCAGCATGGTTCTGCATGTCACGGGTGTCGTCGAAGGAAACCTGCCGGGCTGGTTGCTGGCGGGAAGTCTTCTGATCCTGGGTTCTGCCATTGGTAGCCGTTTTTCCGGCGTCAAGATGGCGGTTCTTGTCCGTCTTGCCGGTTATTCCGTGCTGGCAACACTTGTTGTTCTGGCTTTTACCGGCGGTGTCGCCTGGTTTGTGTCGCAATGGCTTGACCTTGATTTCATTGCCGTGCTCCTGGCCTTCGCACCGGGTGGCGTGGCCGAAATGTCGCTGATTGCATTGGCCCTGAATGTCGAGCCAAGCTTTGTCGCATTCCATCATATCGTGCGCATTTTCGAGATCGTTTTGCTTGCACCGATCCTCGCCAAGTGGTTTCAGCGCCACATGCAAAAGAAAGCCGCCCGGCAGGAATTAAACTAATCCTGCCGGGGCTTTTGGCTGATCAGCCAAACATGTCCTTGGTAATTCCGTCATACCAGGCAACAGACTCTTCAAAGGTCTGCTTGCGGATATCGGCACTCTCATCGGGCTGACTGATAAAGGACGATGTGCTGGCGATTGCGCCATCAACATTGGCATATTGTGCGCCCACCTTGATGCCGTCATTGGTTTCAACAAGGCTCCAGCAGGTATTAAGGTAGCGCGCCGGAAAGACCCGCGCATCACTCAGGTCGCCCATCAGATGCATCACCACCACTTTCGCCTGACTGTTGGCAGCAGAACCAGACTTCGGCATCGCACCGGCAATCGACGCATCCCCGATAACAAAGATGTTTTCATCCCGTTTGGACCGCATGGTTTCGGCGTCCACCGGGCAGAAACCGCTGTCATCCGAAAGCCCCGCACTGATGGCAATACTTCCGGCCCGTTGGGCTGGAATGATGTTGAGCAACGCACCGCTAAAGGTATCAAAGTCGGTTTCAACAGTTCCCGCTTCAACATCCACCCCCTTGATCCCGCCATGGATATTGGGTCCATACCATTCGACCATGCCCGGATAGTATTTTTCCCATCCTGCGGTAAACAGCCCCTGTTTTGAAAACTTCTCCTTGGGGTCCAGAACGACGATGGTGCAGTCATTCAGCCCTCGCGATTTCAGGGTATGGGCGATCATGGAAACACGCTCATACGGTCCCGGTGGGCAACGATACGGATTGGGCGGCGCAACCATCACCACCTGATCTCCGTTTTTGAGGCCATCAATCTTTGATTTCAGCAACTGCGTCTGTGGCCCCGCCTGCCAGGCATGTGGGGCAATTTCCGCCAATTCCTTGGAATATCCAGGCACACTATCGAAAATCAGATCAATACCGGGCGACAGCACCAATCGGTCATAGGGGATGGTTTCCCCGGTTGAGGTGCGAACTGTCTGCGCAGTTCGGTCGATTTCTTCGGCCCGGGCAGTAATCTTGCGAATGCCATAATCATTGACCAATCGATCATAGCCATGGGTGATCGACGCAAAATCGCGATACCCACCCAGATACAGGTTGGAGAAGAAGCAGGTTGTGTATTTCTCGGAATCCTCGATCAGGGTGATGTTAATCGCACCCCCGGCCTTTTCCGCCAGATGGCGTGCGACCGTTGCACCGCCTGCACCGCCGCCGACAATCACGACATTCTTGCGTTCTTGCGCACGCAAAAGCCCCGGCATTGCCATGGCACTTGCCCCGGCGCCGAGCAACTTGTTGAACGTTCTCCTTGTGACACTGCTCATTTTCTTGTTCCTGATCCGTTGATTAATGACGTTTCACAAACTCCAGCCTCTAGTCCTTCGTCGAAAAGTAGGTTGCCAGCGCAGAAAGTTCCTCCATGCCAAGGCTCCCCATGATGGCCTGCATCACCGAATTGTCGCGCAGGCGGTATTTGTATTCCAGCATCGCCTCGACAAAATACTCGCGCGGCAGCCCATTGATCAATGGGATCGCATGGTTGGCTGAATGCTGCTGATGACATGTCACACATTCACTCGCCAGATACGCGCCGTATTCCGCGTCACCCGGAATTGCCAATACCTGCCCGATGGCCTCGCCCAGCGGCATATCGGGTATCGGCGGTTGCGCACCTGAGTCAGCAAACGAAAAGTGCGGGATCAAAAAGATCCCGCACGCTGCAAACAGCCAGATTTTATGGATACCCAACGCCCGAAAACCGCGCGCTGTCTTACTGTCGCCACCATCGGTTTCATGTGGTTTCCGATGACCAGTCCGCATTAATCAATGCCCCCGGCACCGCTTTCATCGTCGCCATCGGGCGTCACGTCCAGAATACGCGCCCGCATCACGATCTCGGCCGGACCATCACCACAGTTTTCCATGCAGGGTTCGACATTGGTCGCGAAGTTGGCCTCTTCCAGACGATCATCGGGATAGAAGTTTTCTTCGTTGGGCAAGGAAACCTCGCTAAAGGTTTCGTTGGACAGCTCGAAATCCTCGTCCGTAACAATATCGTTCAGATACAGCAGGTAAGCGGTGATTGCGTAAGTCTGATCCGCATCCAGCGACCGGGCATTGCCAAACGGCATCGCCCGATGGACATAGTCAAAAATCGTCGATGCAAATGGCCAGTATGACCCAATGGTTTTAACCGGACGATCCGCGGTCAGGGTATCATAACCGCCCGCCAGCACTGGCCAGCGTCCCTCACCCTCGCCAAACACGCCATGGCACACCGCGCAGTTCTCATCATACAGAACACCGCCATCGGCCACCGTGCCACTGCCAACCGGCAGCCCGACACCGTCCGGACGGACATCGATATCCCAAGCAGCCACCTCTTCCGGCAGTGCTTCACGGCCAAGGTGATAAACACCATGCTCCGGGATTACCGCATCTGCTGCGTTCGTCGCCGGTGCCTCGGCGGTTTCAGTAGGTTTGGTTTCGCCACCCTCGGCCGCTGCTGGTGCGGGTTCTGCTGCCGCCTGCTCTGCATTGGCCGAGAAAGTGGCGAGATAAGCAATCACATTAGCGATCTCATCATCCTTTTTCAGGCCGGCAAACGCCATGCGCGTGCCTTTGACGAAGTCGCGTGGTTTGGCTAGATATTGCGTCAGACTGTCATGATCCCAAACCAGACCTTCTTCGCCTGCTTTAACCATCGCGTTGGAATATTTAAAATCCTCATGCGATCCGGCAACCCGGCCAAAAATCTCGTTGAGCTCCGGGCCAACCTTGTTCTTGGCACCATCACCCACAGCATGACAGGCAGCACATTTGCGGAAAACCTTTTCGCCAGCATCGGCATCCTGCGCGCTGGCATTGGTTGCCCATGCTGCGCCAAGCAGAACGATGCTTGCGGTAAACTTAAGAAACTTCGACATTTTCCGCCTCTCCGTTCGACTTCAGATACCAGGTCTGGATACCGTTATTGTGATAGATCGAGTTGTCGCCGCGCGCCGCACGCAGGGCGTTCTTGGTCGGCTGGACATAGCCATGCTCATCAATCGCACGCGATTGCAGATAAAGCGGCGATCCATCCCAGTTGAATTCGTAATAGAACCGATGCAATGACCGGCTCAGGCTTGGCCCATCAATCCGGGCATGCTGCCAGTTACGCCCACCGTCAATCGACACATCAACGCGTTTGATCTTGCCGTGACCGGACCATGCAACACCGGTGATGATCGTATGACCGCGGCCATGCGTGATTGGCGCCTGCGGGCTTGGATTGGTGATGACGGATTTAACATCCATCGCCCAGGTAAAGCGACGCGCACGGCCATCCGGCATCAAATCGGTATATTTCGACGTCTCTTCACGCAGCTGCCATGGCTTGTCACCGACCTCGATCCGGCGCAGCCATTTTACCCACATATTTCCTTCCCAACCGGGGACGCACAAACGCACCGGATATCCTTGTTCCGGACGAAGCGCCTCGCCATTCATCTTGAAAGCAACAAGGCAATCATCAAGCGCCTTTTCAATCGGGATCGAACGACCCATGCCCGAAGCATCTGCACCTTCGGCCAGGATCCATTTCCCGGATGGTTTGACACCCGCTTCTTCGAGAAGCGTACGCAACCGAACGCCGGTATACATCACGTTATGGAGCATCCCGTGCGTGAACTGACAGCCATTAAGCTGCGCACCGCGCCACTCCATGCCGGAGTTCGCCGCACACTCAAGGAAATAAACCCGGTTTTCACGCGGGAACCGCATGAGATCCTGCATGGTAAAGACAAGCGGCTTGTCCACCAGACCATTGATCATCAGGCGATGCTCCGCCGGATCGACTTCGGCCACCCCGCTGTGATGGCGTTCAAAACACAGGCCATTCGGCGTGATGATTCCGTCAAGTTCATGAAGAGGCGTAAAGTTGATTGAGGATATCGGATCAGCCGTCAGCCAAGGCACATCACGACGCACAACATGAGCTTCAAACGGTGACGGCACGCCATAGGGGGCCGCATCCACGCCCGGACCGGAATACTGGTTCCAGTCCTTGAGTTCCGTAATCGCTGGGTCCGGTGTTCCGGCTGCCAACGCAGCACCACCACCGATTGCGGCAACAGCCGCACCACCGGCTGCTGTCAGCCCACCCTGAAGAAAACTGCGCCGGCTTGGCACAAAATTCTTATCTTTTTCTGGTTGTTGGGACATGGCTCTTTGTGTCCTCCCTACATATTCCAAATTTTATATATATTGAGGCGAAAAATGCCCCGCCCGGTCATTTGAACCGGCCAGGTACTTTCACCTAGTTCATTCCAATCACCTTCACGGTGTCATTGCGTGGAATATCAATGACCTTGTGACGGGTGACGTAGTTTTCCATCAGATCGTAGACCGCGGGTCCTTCAACGCCTTCGTTGACAGATGCCCAACCGGCGACAACGTAGCTGCGGTCGGCTTCAATTGCTTCGCCGGTCTTGATCACGGTCATGTTCGAAATACGGTTGCCGATGCTTTCCTTGGGCGCACAGCTATAGGCCATGCCACCAACCCGGACCATGTCACCACCCTGCTGGAAGAACGGATCCTTGTTAAACAGGTTGTCACAAACGTCTTCGAGGATTTCCTTGATCTGCGTACCGGTGAATTCCAGTCGGTACACCGACGGGTAATTCATGCTGGTCTGGTTATAGAGATCATCGACCGTGATATCGTCACCCGGAAGCAACGTCGTGCCCCAGCGGAAGCCCGGACTAAATGCCAGTTCGGCATCGCGTTCTTCCATGATCCCCTGACAAATAAGGTCATCCCAGGTGCCATTGAAATTACCGCGGCGATACAGCAGACCGGATGTCTTGCCCAGAACGCGATTGCATTCATCCTCGTAAGGTGCACGGACCTCGTCGATCTTGGCGGCCATCTCCGGATCGGGATCAATCACATCCGAGAAAACCGGAATAAGTGATGAATTATAATCCGTTACGCGCCCATCCTTAACTTCAAGATCAACACGGCCCAGATATTTGCCATGCGATCCTGACGACAAAAGCAAGGTCTTGCCGATCTTGATCGCTTCGGGCACGGCGTCATGGGTGTGGCCGGTCAGGATCACATCAATGCCGTTCACAACGGTTGCCAGTTTCTGGTCAACGTCAAATCCGTTATGCGACAACAGGACCACAACAGCGGCCCCCGCCTCGCGTGCGGCATCGACATTGGCCTGAATGACTTCGGGGCGAATACCAAACGACCAGTTCGGGATCATCCAGCGCGGGTTGGCAATCGGGGTATAAGGCATCGCCTGCCCGATCACCGCCACCTTGTGTCCGCCGGTTTCATAGAACGCGGTATGTTCGAAAACCGGTTCATCCCATTCCGTGTCAAAGACGTTGCTGGCCAGGAACGGATAGCCGAGATCCTCGACGATCTCCTTGACCCGGTCCTCGCCAAAGGTGAATTCCCAATGGCCAACCATTGCATCGGGCTTGAGCAGCTTCATGCAATCCACCATGTCCTGCCCGTTGGTCTTAAGCGACGTATAAGACCCCTGCCAGGTATCGCCACCATCAAGGAACAGAACATTGCCATCCCCGCGTTCCGCCCGGATTGCCTTGACCAAGGTCGCCGTGCGATCCAGACCACCAAGGCGGCCATAAGTCCGCGCCATATCGACGTAATCGACCATGGTGTGGGCATAGGCCAGCGGGCTACCGCGCTTGATACCGAAATGAGACAGGAATTCTTCACCAACCAGATGCGGCGGAATGCCTTCAAACGCGCCGACACCATAGTTTTCCGATGGTGGACGGAAATAGACCGGCTTTAACTGGGCGTGAACATCTGTGAAATGCAAAAGCGTGATGGTGCCTTTGCTATCAAATTTCAAAAGATCGTCCTGGGTCAGACGCTGTTGGGCAGCCACACGGGTCAAATTGCCCATATAGCCGGTCGCTGCGGTGGTCACAGCAGCCCATTGCAAAAATTGACGGCGCGAAAACATTTATTGGTGGCCTCCGGGCAATATTCACCTGTTCGGCAGCACGGCCGAGGCATTTAAAGGAAAAAAGGCGGGGCAACCGGGAGGATAAACCAATCACCCCTTTAGTAACTTGCTTGGCCTTATTGGCGAACCGCTGGTGTCTCAACAGACAGGCCGGTCCCGCGCCAGGTCACATAGACCTCAAGCGCCATCAGTTCGTCAGAAAACGCCGCAGGGAATTCCGCACGGGTATCACGGATACAACCGCGGAAACGGTTATGTAGTGACACCAAGCTGGCCTGCTTCAGGCGATAGGTCGGGAACCCGTTCACATTGCCCTGACTGAGATGGTCGGCACGAATGTAGTTGCCGTTATTCTGTTCATGACAGGACGCACAAGACAGATTGAGCTGACCGGTCCGGGTGTAATAAAGCTCATTCCCGCGATCCCACCAGCTTTGCATGTGGCCTTCGGCAAGATCGATCGCGACCGGCGTTCCCAAAGACTGATGTTTGACATAGGCCGTCAGCGCCTTTTGCTCACGGGCATCAAACTTGTAGGCCTCAGCCCCCATTTCCTCGGTGCGGCACTTGTTGATCTGAAGTTCCACATTGATCGGACGGTTGGATGCTTCATCCCATTTCGGGAAGCGCGCCCCGACACCGGCCATGCTTTCCTCGGCATCTCCGTGACAGGACGCACAGGACTTCCCGGCCGTTCCGTCAACCGTATTCCAAAGATCGGCACCATCCTGCACTTCAAGCATTCCGGGGTTTTCAAAGGTATCGGTTTCCAGCATCCGCGTTTCGTCGGTGCGGTACAACCAGCCTGACAGCACCTCGTCAAGTGGATGCCCCTCTGGCGGTGCAGCCCGGGTGATCATCTGGATTTCGCCGTCAATGACGAGTTCATCGTCAACCGGCCCACCGGCAAAGGCGACCCCCGGCACAAGTGCGGTCATGGCAACCGCGGCAGCTTTGGCTATGATTTGGTTTCTCAAGACATTCCCTCCCGATACAGTGGCGGGCCCGTGATCACCTGACCAACGGACCCGTCCCGAATCATTTTATGGCGATCTTGTTTTCAGTCTCGTAGACAGAACCGTCATCATCCAACCAGCTGAACTTGAATGTTCCCGCTTCGGTGACCTTGGCGGAAAACTCGATATAGGGGTTGGCGGAAATTGCCGGCTCGAGTTCACAGGAAAACACCGGCTTGCCGTTGAATTCACATGTGAACTTGTTGATGATCTGGCGCGGGATGAGATTGCCATCCTTGCCCTTGCGCAAACCTGATTCCATCGGATGGTTGATCAGGGTCTTGATGGTGATGACCTCACCAGCCGATGCGGATTTCGGCACTTTTACACGCGGCTTGATATTATCCATTTGACTTGCTCCCGATCCGATCAGCCGCCGCAACCACCGATGGTCACTTTGACTTCTTTTTTATCCATGAAAACCTTCCCTTTGTTGGTCTTGGCGACAGCAACCACATTCTGGGTTTTCGCAAGACGCATGCGGGTTTTCGCTTCTGCTACACCGCTCATCGGCGTGAAGTGGAAGACAGCGACATCCGGGTTGGGGTTGCCTTCGGCATAGATGACAACCGATTCAACATAGTCGTCATCGGTCATCGGGCTTGCGACAGAAACCTCCACCGGGACGGTGTTACCGTTTTCGGCAATTTCCGGCGTGTTTAATGTCAGGTCGCCGCCCATCGCGGGTTCTTTACCACCGGCAAAGTTTTTGATGCTTTCGGCTGTGGCTTCCGGCGTGGCAGAGGCGGACAGCGAGAAGCCGAACACTCCGGCTGCAGCTGCACCGACCGATGCGCAAAGCATTTGGCGTCGTGTGAGATTCATCTTGGTTCCTCGGTGGTTGTTATTCTTTGAGCGTCGTCAGATAGGCCACGACATCTTCAACTTCCTGGGCTGTCAGGATTGTTTTGCCGACCAGATCCTCGCGGACATCAACACCGACATTCAGCGAATAGAAGCCCGGCATCACGGTCTCTTCAGAGAAGACCTCTTTGGCGTCGGCAACAATTGCGCGAAGTTCGCCTTCGCTCCAGCGATCAGCAGCACCGTCAAGGGGCGGCCCCACTTCGCCGTGGAACAGCTGTTCGATTTGTTCTTTGACGGCATGACACGCCAGACAATTGCCAAGGCTGCGATTGGCAAAGACCTTGCGCCCGTTTTCCGGGTCCCCCGGCTGGCTGGTCAGTGGCTGGGATACAGACATGTCATCGAATTTGACATCGGCGGGTGCAAGTTCATCAGCTGCGGCAAGGGCCGGAAGGCCAACGATCAGGCACGCAAGAAAGGCTCTTGGTTTCCAAGACATGGCGTTGTGTTTCCTCCTGTGACGATGTCCCTGCCCTCTGTGTGGCATATGAACATCCCCGGTCTGACATGTGGCTGCTCTAACGGCGCCTTTATTTCAAGTTATTCAAACTCAACTTTTAATTCAACACATAAATATGATATTTTTAATGTGTTATGTGCTGAATTATGATTTTTCAAGGCGCTCCGGGCGTTTTCTACTGCCCTAAACGGCCTTCTTCCTGAAGCTGTCGGATGATGCGGGCATGGTATTTCTGGAAGTGCTCGTCAGTCTCATAGCCCTTCTCATTTACCCAGCGAAACATGTTCAGGAACGTCCATTTGCCAAACGCCCCGGGCATGGTCGCAACCGCTGCTTCCGCTGCACTTTTGCCGTCTTCAGGCGCTTCTTCCGGCAGGAAAACAATGGTCGGGGTAAAGACATATCCCCATTTGCGCGCGGCGGTCTTTTCGCTCAGCACGTCGCCATCCAGATCAATGACTTCTTCGTCGCCAAACATGTTGTACTGAACAACCTTGAAGTTCTCCTTGATGTAGTCCGATACCTCCGGATCACTCAGAAGATCGGTATGCATCTTGGCGCAATAGATGCAGCCGCGCTGCTCAAAGATCATCACAAGACGTTTGTTTTCATCACGCGCGGCCGCAATATCGTCGGCGATGTCACGAAAGGTGATCGAAAACCAGTCCTGCTTGTGCAAACCGTCTTCGCCGACCGGGGCTGCTTCCGATCCTTGCGGCCAAGCGACCAACAGCAATCCGGCAACCAGGTATTTCGCCAAAGGCACTCCACGCAACAGATGACGCATATTCATGACGCAACTCCTATCCGAGGGTCGAAAGCGAAGGGAAAGTATCAAGCAACCACTGGGCGATGGCAGACATCTGTCCGGTCATGAACAGAACACCTGTCAGCACAAGCAACAGCCCCATCGCCCGTTCAACATTGTGCATGTGACGTTTGAATTTCCGCGACCAGCCAACGAATTGCCCGGCAAACAGCCCCGCCAACGCAAAGGGCAAGCCGATGCCAAGCGAATAGACCGCCAGCAACCCTGCCCCGCGCAAGGCCGTGCTTTCTGCCCCGGCAACAAACAGGATCGCGGCCAGTGCCGGCCCGACACAAGGCGTCCAGCCAAAGGCAAAGGCAAGCCCCATCACATAGGCCCCGACCAGCCCCGCAGGCTTGTTCGCGACATTGATCCGCGCATCACGATACAAAAGCGATATCCGGAAAACGCCCATGAAATGCAGGCCCATGATGGCAATCATGATCCCGGCAATGATCGATAAAATGTCGAAATAGCTGGCCAGCGACTGGCCAATGACGCTTGCCGTCGCGCCAAGTGCGACGAAAATCGTGCTAAAGCCCGCGACGAATGCCAGTGCGGTAAAGAATACCTGACGTGACTTCGCACTCGCGACCGTACGATCATCAAGATCCGCAACACTAACCCCGGCCAGATAGGCAAGGTATGGCGGGACAATCGGCAAAACACATGGCGTAAAGAACGACAGCACCCCCGCAAGGAAGGCTGCGCCGAAACCGATATCAAGCAATGCATGTTCCTCCCGGCGCTGTGGGTAGCTGATTTTGCAATTTGTTTATCAGCGCCTTTTCAAAGCATAGTCTTTTTCATATATATAATTCAATCACAAGTTTCTGTAGAATTTAAACACATGAAAAAACCGCACATTCCCGGTCTATTCCGACTTGCTTTAACCATACTTTTGGCATCCCAGATCGGGATGGGATCGGCGCTTGCGACCGAATTACTGATGCTTGAACAAAAGGGATGTGCATGGTGTGTGCGCTGGCATCAGGAGATCGGCGAAGCCTACCCCAACACCGATCAGGGCAAGCTGGCCCCTCTTCGTCGGGTTGATATCCATGACTGGCCCGAAGACCTTGACCACATCGCGCGCGAACGTGTTACACCGACATTCGTGTTGATCAGCAACAATCAGGAAGTCGCTCGGCTTCGCGGCTATCCCGGCGATCATTTTTTCTGGCCCATGCTTGATGACATGCTCTCACAATTGCCGAACGATTAGGAAAACTGTATATTCGGTTTGAAGCACAGCTTCGGATCGTGTATTGACCTAGATGTCCGTATAGTTTGGACATTAACGGCTTTGGCCCCACAACCAATGAGCACAGCAAACGATGGCCCTACCACGTTTCAAGCAAGACATGGACTCGACCGAAGCCGAAGCTCTCCTCAAACAGGCGCGCAAGGCCAGCGAAATGCTCAAGGCGCTGTCGCATGAGACCCGCTTGCTGATCCTGTGCATCCTGCAGGAAGGCGAAAAATCGGTATCCGATCTCGAAGAAATCCTGTCCATGCCGCAAGCCGTTGTTTCCCAGCAACTCGCAAGGCTTCGCATTGATGGTCTGGTCTCGGCCCGACGTGATGGTCGCATGATCTATTACCGCATTGTCGACACCGAAATGGCGACGATCATTGGCACGCTTTATGACCTGTTCTGTGCCCCGGTCCGCGAAGACGAAAAAGCTGCTGCCGAATAAGTGGCAACCGCTGATCGAAAAGCTCTCTTGAATTAGAACAAAAAAAACGTCACGATTCCGCCAGCGCCTTGGCAAAAAATTACAATCAACAAGGCGGGAGGAAAAACGTCATGCTGGGTTTGGATAATCCCTGGGCCCTGCCGCTTGCCGGTATCTTGACCGGGATTGTGGTGGGATTTGTCGCACGCCGACAACATTTCTGCACGATGGCAGCCCTTGAACGCTATTGGTTTGCCGCCAACAGCATCGGTCTGCGTGCCTGGGTTTTGGCGGCGATCACCGCCCTGCTCTGCACCCAAACATTTGTCGCCCTTGGCGTGATCAATCTTTCCAACAGTTTTTACATCACCCCGACTCTGCCAATTGCTGGCAGCATTCTGGGCGGATTGATGTTTGGTTTTGGCATGGCCTTTGTCGGTACCTGCGGCTTTGGCGCCATCATTCGTCTGGGCGGTGGCAATTTGCGCGCACTGGTGGTCCTGACCGGCATCGGGCTTGCCGCCATTGCTGCATTGCGCGGGGTAACCGGCCATTTTCGCGTCTGGTTCCTTGACCCGCTGTCGATTGAGTTCACCTCTGCCGGGTCTCAATCCATCGGTGCAATCCTGTCGCATGCAAGCGGTGTTGATTTGCACTATCCGATTGCCTTGCTAGCCAGCGCTGTCGGGCTTTGGTGGGTGTTTCGCAGTTCCGATTTCCGCGCTGAACGGGCAAAGGCGCTTGGCGCCATTGTGATCGGGGCCTGCATTTCGCTTGGCTGGGTCTGGACGACGACATTTGCGCAATATCGTTTCGTTGAAACCCAGATCGAAGCAGGGTCCTTCGTCACCCCGGTCGGCGATACCATCATGCAGATCATTACCGTCACCGGTATCCTGCCCGATTACGGGGTTGGTCTGGTGATCGGGGTGTTTCTTGGCGCGGCACTGGCGGCCTGGAAAAGCAACGATTTGCGTTGGGAAGCCTGCGACGATGCCCGCGAATTGGGGCGCCATCTGCTGGGTGCGTTCTTGATGGGTACGGGTGGCGTTTTTGCCCTTGGCTGCACCATCGGCCAAGGGGTTAGTGCCTTTTCCACGCTGGCGATCTCATCGCCGATTGTCATGATCTCGATCGCCATCGGCGCGCGTGTGGGTCTTGGCGTCTTGCTTGAAGGATCACCGTTCGGCTTCCTGCGCGCGATCTCTCTGCGCAAACACGGCTAACCAAGACCCGAAAGCCAATCCATCATCCGGCCGCGACGAACCGGTACGCTGAACCATCCCGCTCGACCATGCCCAATCCGGGATGTGGCATATGGAAACCAATAATCCGCGATCCATCTGTTGCCAGGCGATCGAGCAGCATCTTGCGTGTGGCGATGCCTTTCTCGGCATCCTGATCCGACCCGCTTGGCCATTCGGGATGCGCCAGCGATACCGCCACATTGGTAATGGCATCCCCGACAACTAGCGCACTGTTTGATCCGTCATGGATCATGAAGGACGTGTGCCCGGGTGTATGACCGGCGGTATCGACGGCCTCGACGCCTGATACCACTTCGGCACCATATTCGAACAACTCGATACGGTCTTCGAGGAACGCCATACGGTTGCGCGCCCCGACAACAAAGCTTTTGCGCGCTTCTGGCGTTTTCTCAAGCGTATCCTCAGCCTGCCAGTATTCCCACTCGACCCGGTTCATGTGATAGCGCGCATCAGCAAAGATCAGCTCATCGAAATCATCGATAAGCCCCCACAGATGATCGGGATGGGCGTGGGTAAACACAATATCGGTGATTTCATCCGGGCTGACGCCAGCCGCATCAATATTGTCCATCAGCTTGCCTGCTGTTGGCATGAAATTGGGGCCCGCACCGACATCAAACATCACCACCCGGTCGCCATGGCGCAACACTGTGATATTGCAATCAGGCAACAACGCATCGGTCGATTGGCCCGCAGCTTTCAGAAAGGCAACAAGTTCATCCTGGGCCACGTCGGGAAAGGCAAATGATAGCGGTAACATCAGATTACCATCCGAGATTACCGTGATGTCAGACGCCCCAAGTTTCAGGGATCCAAGCGCCCATGCAGCTCCGGGAAACATCCCGGCCGCCCCCATGCCTGCCAGCGCCAGCGAAGATTTCAGAACATCGCGACGCGACCAAAAATCGTTTCCAGACATTGCATCCTCCACATATATGTTTTTTTGAATGAATGCACTCATGGTTGATTTGGTCAACCTAAAAACACACTGTGTGGAAACATGCGCATGCCAAACGGACCGGATATTTCATCAACACTCGGCCGTCGTGACGATGTTTCGCCTTCGGATTTCTTTTTAATTGCAGTGCTTTGGCCGAAACTTCAAAAGCGCTGACTTCAGCGGCGATCTATCACCCGTTCGACAATCACATCGTGATCAAGAACCGGGGCAACATCGATGTCACTGGCATCCATCATGCCCGAAACACGCTGAAGGGCTGCAATCAAAAATGTCTGCTCCCATTCCTCGAGACCGTTGAAATTCTCGGAGAAACGGTCATGAAGCGCCATCGGCGCACGATCCAGAATAGCCCTGCCCTGATCAGTCAATCGCACAAAGACTTTGCGTTTGTCACTGTCCCCACGCTCACGCGTGACAAGCTCCATAGCCTGCAACTTGTCGACAAGGGCGGTGGTTGAAGCCTGGGCCAGATTGACTTTGGCCGCGATCTGGCCAACCGTCATCTCGCCGAATTCCTCCAGTGACTGCAAAACAAGAAGCTGGGACGTTTTCAGTCCGGTAATCTTGCCAAGCTTTTTGGCGTGGATATCACTCGCGCGCAAAATACGGCGGATCGAGATCAACGCTTCATGCAATTTATCCATTGTTATTTTCCGGGCATCTTCTGTTTCCTGTAGCAAACGCTGTTTTAGCCGCAGACCTCGGGCTGCGCAACGCTTTAAGACACTTTTATATCGAATTCCGATTATTTATTCCATCGATATTCGCTTCATTGAGGAAACAATATTTCATCGAAAGAATACTATCCTCATCGAAGGACGATCTATCATTGTCTTGTTTATTTTCAATACATTACCTTATTTCACAGGAAAGTCACATAGAAAGGGTTGATCCATTTCCATCGTTGTTCTATACATCTCTCGCGACATAAATGATCGTGTATCGAAATAACAGAGCAGGCAGACCGATGAAAATTGCCAACACAAACGGCAATACCGGCCAGAAAGCCAACCTGATTATCCGAAAACCCAAGGCCACAGACGGCGCTGCGGTAAACAACCTTATCGCCGACTGCAAGCCGCTGGATGAAAACTCGATGTATTGCAATCTGCTGCAGTGCTCGCACTTCGCGGACACATGCGCGATTGCCGAACTGAATGACGAAGCTGTCGGCTTCGTTTCGGGTTACATCGTTCCTGATAAACCTGAACAGCTTTTCATCTGGCAGGTTGCCGTTTCGCCGAAGGCCCGTGGCCTGCGTCTGGCGAAGCGCCTGATCCTTGATATTCTGGATCGTCCGTCCTGCCATGACGTCTCGCAGCTGAACACGACGATCACCTCGACGAACGCACCGTCGCAGGGTGTCTTCCGTTCTGTTGCACGCGAACTGGGTGCTGACGTCAAACGCAAGGTCCAGTTCGAACGCGAAACGCACTTTGAAGGCGCCGCTGCCAGCGAAATTCTGTGGCAGATCGGTCCGTTCGAGCGCGAAGACGTCGAACGCGTCGCCGCCTAAGCCGGCTGACCAACTTTTCCCACCTTTCATGCGCGAAATGGCACGGCCATTTTTGGAACATCCGGCAGGCCGGCACGTTTGGCATGACAGGTGGACTTGATTTTTCCCAATATGAAAGAGGGAACCATGACTGTATTTGATCGCCTTGAATCGGAAGTTCAGAGCTATGCACGCTCCTTCCCCGTAACCTTTGAAAAGGCAGAAGGCGCCTGGCTGACTGATGATAACGGCAACCGTTATCTTGATTTCCTTGCCGGTGCCGGCAGCCTGAACTATGGCCACAACCATCCTGTCCTGCAGAAAAAGCTGATTGATTACATCAAATCAAACGGCGTGACCCACGGCCTGGACATGCACACCAAGGCCAAGGCAGCCTTCCTTGAAGCGCTTGAAAGCAAAATCTTCAAGCCGCGCGACATGGAATACAAGGTTCAGTTTACCGGCCCGACCGGCACCAACGCCGTCGAAGCCGCTCTTAAGCTGGCCCGCCGCGTCAAAGGCCGTGAAACCGTGATTTCATTCACCAACGGTTTCCATGGTTGCACCCTGGGTTCGCTTGCCATCACCGGCAACGAACACCACCGTGGCGCTGCTGGCGTATCGCTTGATAACGCTGTTGCCGTCCCGTTTGACGGTTACATGGGAGATGGTGCCGATACCACCGAATATCTGGACCGTGTCCTTTCGGACAACTCCAGTGGTATTGCCCTGCCGGCCGCGGTCATCGTTGAAACCCTTCAGGGTGAAGGTGGCCTGAATGCAGCTGATTTCGGCTGGCTCAAGAACCTCGAGAAGGTCTGCCGCAAGCACGACATCCTTCTGATTGTTGATGACATTCAGGCAGGTTGTGGTCGTACCGGTACGTTCTTCAGCTTCGAGCCCGCAGGCATCAAGCCTGACATGATCACTCTGTCGAAATCGCTTTCGGCTTACGGTCTTCCGCTTGCTGTTCTGCTGATGAAGCCGGAACTTGATGTCTGGCATCCGGGTGAACATAACGGCACCTTCCGTGGTAACAACCACGCCTTTGTCACTGCCGCAGCGGCCCTTGAGCACTTCTGGTCCGATGACAAGTTTGCCGCCGATGTTCGCGACAAGGCTGCGTTCCTTGAAACGCGCCTGACGGAGATCGTTGATCGTTATGGCGATGGCAAACTCTATCGCAAAGGCCGCGGCCTGATGCAGGGTATCTGCTTTGAAAGTGGCGAACTGGCATCCAAGGTCACCAAGGAATGCTTCAAGCATAACCTTGTGATCGAAACCAGTGGCCCGGAAGATGAAGTGGTCAAATGTCTTGTCCCGCTGATCATCTCCAAGCAGGATCTTGCACATGGTCTGGAGATCCTTGAACTGGCAACCGCCAAAGCCATGGGCAAGGAAGTCTCCCCGGCCAAAGCAGCCGCAGAGTAACAAAAGTTGGGGCGGCGCCATGTGTGCCGCCCTGCCCCACAACTTAATTAGATCAAAGAGTTAAAAATGATTGTTCGTACTTTGAAAGAATGTGAAGCATCCGGTCGCCGCGTGGTTTCGGATAATTGGGAAAGCACCCGTCTGTCGCTTGCCGAAGATGGTATGGGCTTCTCGTTCCACATCACCACCATTTATGCCGGCACCGAAACCGAGATCTGCTACGCCAACCATTTTGAAACGGTGTACTGCATTTCGGGCAACGGCGAAGTTGAAACCATCGCCGATGGCAAGAAATACAAGATCGAGCCGGGCACGGTTTACATCCTCGACAAACATGACCGTCACTATCTGCGTGGCGGCACCGAGGACATGGTTGTGGCTTGTGCCTTCAACCCGCCGCTTAATGGTCGCGAAGTCCATGACGAAAACGGCGTCTACCCGCTCGATGGCGAAGCTCTCGCCAGCTAAACATTTCGGTCGGGGCGGCCAGTCAATGACCGCCCCGAACACTGAGCATATTTTTTAAAGGAAACGCCCCTAAAGGAGGCAACATGCTTTCAGCCCAGAAAAATAAGGACGCTGGGCATAGCGTTCACAAGATCGGTGGTACGTCGATGACCCAGGTTGATGCGGTCATGGACAACATTCTGGTCGGCAATCGCAAAGAAGACGAACTTTATAACCGTGTCTTTGTCGTTTCGGCATATGGCGGCTTTACCGACCTTCTGCTTGAAAACAAAAAGACCGGCGAAGCAGGCGTCTATCAGCTTTACGCCGGTTCGGAAACCGATTGGGCTTGGGGCGATGCCCTGACCAAAGTTTCCGAAAAAATGTGCGCGATTAACGAAGAAATCTTTGGCGACGCACCGGAACTGAAACTGGCCAATGCCTTTGTGCAGGAACGCATCGAAGGCACGCGCAGTTGCCTGATGGACCTTCATCGCCTGTGCAGCTTCGGTCATTTCAAGCTCGAAAAGCACCTTCTGACCGTGCGCGAAATGCTTTCGGCCATTGGTGAAGCCCACAGTGCGCATAACACCATGCTGCTGCTGCGCGCCAAGGGCGTGAATGCCGTATTCGCCGACCTTTCGGGCTGGCGCGAGCCAGAGGCATCCACCCTTGATGGTCGCATCAACAAGGTCTTTGAAGACATCGACCTTTCAAGCCAGCTTGCGATTGCAACGGGTTACGCCCAGTGCAGCGAAGGTTTGATGAGCATCTATGGTCGTGGCTACAGTGAAGTGACCTTCTCGCGTATTGCCTGCCTGACCCAGGCGCGCGAAGCGATCATTCACAAGGAATTCCACCTCTCGAGTGCCGATCCGCGCATCGTTGGTGAAGATGCCGTACGTCCGATTGGCCGCACCAGCTATGACGTTGCTGATCAGCTGTCTAACATGGGGATGGAAGCCATCCACCCGCGCGCAGCCAAGGGTCTTCGT
The DNA here is from genome assembly GCF_000948415.1 of Thalassospira sp. HJ. Lineage (GTDB taxonomy): Bacteria > Pseudomonadota > Alphaproteobacteria > Rhodospirillales > Thalassospiraceae > Thalassospira. The sequence continues at coordinate 116,528 of NZ_JYII01000015.1, forward strand.
CAGAACGACATTCCGCTTCGGATTGCCAACACCTTTGAACCGGAACATCCGGGTACGGTGATTGACGATCATTGGGAACCGGAAAACAGCCGTGTTGAAATCGTGACCGGCGTTCCGACCGCGTTCGAGATTGAAGTCTTCAATCAGGACATGGTTGGTGTTCCAGGTGGCGAGGAAGCGCTCCTGAACGTTCTGAAACGTTACAAGGTTCCGACCGTCACCAAGAACCTGAATGCCAATACGATCACGCATTATGTTGCGGCACCGCTCAAGCAGATCCGCCGCTGCGTTGACGAGATCGAGGCAAACCAGCCCGAGGCAACCGTTCAGACCCGCAAGGTCGCGATTGTGTCGGTCATCGGTGCCAATATCGAACAGCCGGGTCTGTTTGCCCGTGCGGTATCGATCCTTGATGATGCCGGTGTTGAACTGGTGGCATCCCACTATCCGAGCCGCCGCGTTGATCTGCAGTTTGTTGTTGCCGAAGGTGACTTCAACAAGGCAATCGTTGCCCTGCATCGCGGCCTCGTCGAAGGTAAAAAAGAGAGTGGCGCATCATCGAAGAAAACCAACGATGACAGCGCTACCACACAGGAAAAGCTCAAGGCCGCATAAGCCAACCACAGCCATTGGGCATCCTAACATCACAGCAAAACCCGCAAGCGCCATTCCGGCCTTGCGGGTTTTGTTTTGCCTGCATCATCTGCTTGTCAGTTGTGGTGCAGCGCGATAGGACTTAAAGAAGCAAACAGGGCAAAACCAACAAAGCAGACGGGACATTCACCATGACCACGCATAACAGCAAAGCCATCAACGAACTTCTCGACGTCATGGCAAAGCTGCGCAACCCCGATGGCGGTTGCCCGTGGGATCTGGAACAGGATTTCTCGACCATTGCCCCTTACACCATCGAAGAAGCCTACGAAGTCGCCGACGCCATTGCCGATAACGACATGCCCGAGCTCTGTAACGAGCTGGGCGATCTTCTTCTTCAGGTCGTGTTTCATGCCCAGATGGCCAAGGAAGCCGGCCATTTCGAATTCGAAGACGTCGCCAACAGCATCGTTTCAAAAATGATCAGTCGCCATCCGCACGTGTTTGGCGATGGCGATGCCACCACGACCGATGGCGTCAATCAGACCTGGGAAAAGATCAAGGCTGCCGAACGCGCCCGCAAGGCCGAGGACAAAGGCCACGAACGCCACAGCGCCCTTGATGGCGTGGCAAGCGCCCTGCCCGCATTGATGCGCGCTGAAAAACTAACCAAACGGGCCGCCCGCGTTGGCTTTGACTGGCCCAGCACCGATGAGGTCTTTGACAAGCTTCACGAGGAAATTGACGAGCTTAAAGCCGAAATGACCGAAAACCCCGATCCGGCACGTTTGCAGGATGAATTGGGCGATATGCTGTTTGTCATGGCCAATCTGGCCCGCAAGATCGGTGTTGATCCAGAAGTGGCGCTGCGCGGTGCGAACCATAAATTCACCAAGCGGTTCCATTTCATCGAAGATGAACTGGCCCGAGACGGCCGAACGGCTGCGGACTCAGACCTCGCTGAAATGGATAGTCTCTGGAACCTGGCAAAAAAGACCGAACGGGGTCAGCTGTGATCACGCTCAGGTAAACAGCGGCATCAGGGTCTCATTTATCTCGCGAAAACGACAACGCAGGCCAAATGTACTGCACCTCGTCGTCTTTCCCAGAGCAGCAAAAAACCAGATTTTCACCCTGTACCGCCTCAGATGCTATTTCGTCGAAATTGCGTTCAACAGCTCTGATAATAGCTAGTGCGAAATTTTTATAATTCTTTGGTTTGGCAATCGGGTTCCAGGCCAAATTCCAAAGGACAAAGTCACCAAGAGATAGGCTTCTTCCAGCAACCGCCCCTCTCCCAAACAAACCTGCAGCCTCAATATCACCGGCCCTATAACATCTTAAGAATTGATCGGCTGACCATTTTTTGGTCTTAAGGAGCGTTTTTTGCGAGTTCTGAAAATCATCGATACAAACTGATATCGCACTATCTTCATGAGAATAGTAAAAAGCGAAGGTATAGATTTTGATATTCTTCGACTTTGCTATACGCACAGATTGCTTGATCATCTGATTAAATAGACTGTCATAAACACTCATATGTGCACTCCCGATATTTACCCAGAGCTCCGGCTGGTTTGTGTTTGATGTGATACAAAATCACAAGATTTTTGAGCTCCGAGAATTTCTGGCTTTCCGCCAAAATCAATTAGGAAATAGCGGCATCAGGATTTCATTGATCTCGGCCCAGAGTTCCTCGGAACTCGCACACAAAAGGCCTGCTGCCGTGGTATTGGCGTTATATTCGTTGTCCTTGTCCGCGGTGATATAGCGCGCATAACCGCCCGCTTCGCGGACCAGCAACGTCCCCGGCGCATGGTCCCAGGGTTTCAGCGTGCGATAGGCACAGAAATCAAACGCACCACGCGCCATTTCCTCGTACTCCGCCCCGCAGCATGAGTAATGCGCCACATCGGCAAAGAAATCGAGATGGCCGTAATGCTTGCGGATGCGATCGCGGGCATATGAAATCAAAAAGCCTTTGGCATCTGATGCCTTGGTGATGTTGGATCGCACCGAAACCGCCTGATCCTGATAGCGCGTGCCAGACCCAAGTTCCGCAACAGTTGCCGCCCCTTCAATCGGATCGACAATCCAAGCGGCAACGGTTTCACCGCCAGCATAAAGCCCGACCATGCAGCGAAATGGCTGTCTGTGATGGGCGAAGTTCTTCGTGCCATCGACCGGATCAATGATCCAGAACGGGTCATCGGCGGCGAACACGCGATCTTGGAGGCTCGGGTCTTCGTGCGCGGCCTCTTCACCCAGCGCACGGCTTCCGGGCAGAAGGTCGGTCAGACGACGGGTCAGAACCCGTTCGGCCTCGGTATCAGCGATGGTAACAAGATCCATGGCATGGGTCTTGGTGTCGATATCGGCATCATCAAGCTGGCCGAAACGCGGGGCGATCTCTTGCGCCGACACTTCCCGGATGATTTCAGTCACCTTGTCCATATCGACTTTAATCGCCACGCGCTTTCTCCCTATCACACCAGATGAATATCAAGCCCGGCCTTGGCACACCAATCCTCGAACCGGCCAACGCGGGTCGTATCGACACGCACCTGAACCGAAATGCCGTCTGCACCTTCGTTGCGTTTCAGCACTTCACCCTGCTCATAAAGTCGGGCGAGTGATTTACCGTCCGCATAAGGCACGCACAGCTCAAACACCGGCATATCTTCAGTCAGGCGGTCTTCGACCAGGCGCAGCAACGCCTCGCAATTCGTGCCTTTGATGGCCGAAATCGCGATGGTGTTGTCATGGCGCGCGGCATATTCCGACACCGCCTGCAGTTCTTCGCCTTCAAGCTGATCAATCTTGTTAAGCGCCTCGACCAGTTCTTCGCCATCAATCGCCTTCTGAAGCCCGAGTTCCTTGAGAACCTCAAGCACATCAAGCTTCTGTTCTTCGGTTTCTGGCGAAGACGCGTCACGGACATGAACAATCAGATCCGCTTCCAGCACTTCCTCAAGCGTCGCGCGGAAGGCCGCGACAAGATCGTGCGGCAGATCAGAAACAAAGCCCACAGTATCAGACAGGATCACCTTGCGACCACTTGGCAGGATCAACCCACGCATGGTCGGGTCCAGCGTCGCAAACAGCATATCCTCGGCAAACACCTCGGACACGGTCAGCTGGTTAAACAGCGTTGATTTACCGGCGTTTGTGTAACCGACAAGGGCGACAATCGGGTAAGGCACCCGACGGCGCGCTTCGCGATGAAGTTCACGCGTACGTTTGACTTCCTCAAGCTCCCGACGGAGCTTGGCAAGCTTGTCACCGATAAGACGGCGGTCAATCTCGATCTGTCTTTCACCCGGACCGGCAAGGAAGCCACGGCCACCACGCTGACGTTCAAGGTGCGTCCAGGTGCGCACAAGGCGGGATCTCTGATAGCTCAGCAATGCGAGCTGCACCTGCAGGCGTCCCTCACGGGTTCGCGCGCGATCGGCAAAGATTTCAAGGATTAGGCCGGTACGGTCAATGACCTTGCATTTCCATTCCCGTTCCAGGTTACGTTGCTGGATCGGGGTAAGCTGGCCATTGATCATGACAATGTCGGCTTCGTCGGCCTTGATTTGCAAACCAAGCCGTTCCGTTACCCCCTTGCCAAACAATGTGGCCGGACGCAACTTTGCGATGGGCACGATTTCCGCGCCCACCACTTCAAATTCAAGCGCACCCGTCAAACTGACCGCTTCTTCCAGACGTGACGAAGCGTCGCGCCAAGCACCTGTCTGGTCTGCGCGTTTTAGTTCCGGGTGGAAAACCAGGACCCGGGGAGCATCTGGCGTATCGCCGCCCCCCGAAGTCAGAGACTCGTCAGCTATTTTCTTCTTCCGTCGCAGGCTGGCTCGGATCAAACAGCTTGATCGGGGTCGTCGGCATTACCGTCGAGATCGCGTGTTTGTACACGAGCTGGGTATGAGCATCGCGCCGCAGCAAAACAGAGAAATTGTCAAACCAGGTGATAATCCCCTGCAATTTGACTCCGTTGACCAGAAACACGGTAACCGGCGTTTTGTTTTTACGGCAATAGTTCAGAAAGACGTCCTGAACATTTTGTGATTTTTCCGCCATTGGTTAGACCTAGCCTTCTTTTATGAGCGTTTTTTTGGTTTCGGGCGGCCAAGGAAAATGTGGAACCGTCGACTTTTCAGGTCAGTCACGATTCCTGCCCCATTTTTAATGACCTTCATGAACTATAAGACGTTCGAGAAGCCTTTTACAACCCTTACAAGCGCCTCGCAATCGGCGAAATGCCAATCAGGGCTAAGAGTCGCAGAATTCTGCGTGTCGCCGTGACCGGTAATTTCGTCGCCGATCAGGATTGCAGTCGCCCCGACATTGCGCGCGCACTGAATATCGACCACGCTATCGCCAACAAACCACAGATTCTCATATTGCGACGCCGAAGAGTCGCCCATCGCCATATGCACCGGATCGGGTGCCGGTTTGTCCTTGGCGGCATCGGTCGCACCAATGATCTTGCCAAAAAACGGGGTCCATTCAAGGTGGTCGGCTTCCTTGCGCAGGAAGTTTCCATTCTTGTTACTGACCACCCCGATATAGGTGCCGTTATCACGCAGCGCACATAAAAGATCATGCGCCCCGGCCAGTGGTGTCAGGGTTTCAAGATGGATCGACTGGAAATGGGCATAAAAGCTGTCTTTGGCCTCTTCCCAGCGATCTTCCCCAAACAGGACCGGGAAACTGTCGCGCAACGAGCGCGCAACGCGCTGCTTGGTTTCGTCCAGCGACCATTTCTCCCGCCCGAAATCTTCAAACGTCATGTTAAGGGCGGCCTGAATGGTCCCCCAGCTATCAACAAGGGTGTTATCCCAGTCAAAAATGACGGCTTTGGGCGGTTGGGGCAATTGGTCAGACATTTGAAATTCCGGTGGCTGGCTGGGTGTTATTTTGTATGGGGATTAAGGTAACCGCCTGCCCGATCAGAAATATTCCAGGCGGACAGCGAACATCTTCTCGACCTTCTTGATCTGTTCGGACCCAGCAAATACCACGATCCGGTCATTGGCCTCGATCACGGTTGCAGCACGCGGCATCACGACTTCGCCATCGCGCAGAATGGCGCCAAACACCACACTGGCTGGCATCGCGATGTCCTTGATCGCCTTGCCAACGATCGGGGCCGTTTCAAGCGCCTCCGCCTCAAGCACCTCGCCAAAGCCTTCCGACAGGCTGTGAACCGCCCGGATACGACCACGGCGCACATGATGCAGGATGGTCGACACCGTCGTCATACGCGGACTGATGACCACATCAACGCCAAGCTCGGACACGAGCGAGTTATAGGTACTTTTGTTAATCAGCGTCAGCGCACGCGGGCAGCCATAACGTTTGGCCAGAAGTGACGCCAGAATGTTGGTTTCATCATCGTTGGTCAGTGCAACAACCGCCTCGGCATTGCCGACATTGGCCTCTTCGAGCAGTTCCGGATCAAGAACGTCACCGCGCAGAACAACGCTTTTCTTCGGCAGTTTCTGGGCAACAAAGCGTGCGCGCTCCGGATCAGATTCTACCAGTCGTGTGGTAACCCCCGGGAAGTTCTGATTGATTTCCTCGGCCAGGAACAACGCGATATTACCGCCGCCAAAGATCACGATACGGCGTGCTTCCGGGTCTTCGTGGCCGAATGCTGACATGGCACGGTCGACCTGATCGCTCGAAACGGCAAGGTAAACAAGGTCGCCAGCCAACATCTGGTCATCACCCTTGGGATAGACCGCCTTGTCGCCACGGATCATGCCAAGGATCGAGATATTAAGATCCGGGAAAAGCTGATGGAGCTGACGAAGCGGCGTGTTGATCACCGGGCAATCGTCGCTACAACGGATACCAAGGATTTTGACCTTGTCATCGGCAAACGGGATCATGTCAAACGCGCCAGGCGCCTGCAGACGGCGCGCAACCGCACGGGCCACTTCCATTTCCGGCGAAATCACCACATCGATCGGAAGCTTCTCCCGGCCAAACAGGCTGGCCCATTCCGGCTGAAGATAGGTCTGGCTGCGGATACGCGCGATTTTGGTCGGCACGTTAAACAGCGAATGCGCCACCTGACAGGCCGTCATGTTGACTTCATCGGCAAAGGTCACCGCGATCAGCATGTCGGCTTCTTCGGCACCGGCCTGCTGCAGCACGTCCGGGTGCGAGCCAAACCCGATGATGCCCTTGACTTCAAGGGTGTCGGAAATCTTGCGCACCAGTTCTTCGGACTGGTCGATCACGGTTACATCATTGTTTTCCGCAGCCAGATATTTAGCAATGTGGAAGCCCACCTGCCCGGCGCCGCAAATGATGACCTTCATGTTGAGTTCTCCCGTTCACAACAGTCCGTGGTGATCCTGGGCTTATTGCCCGTTCACACCAAGGCTTTTCAGCTTGCGATGCAATGCTGACCGTTCCATGCCGACAAAGCTGGCCGTTTTGGAGATATTTCCGCCAAAACGGTCGATCTGTGTCTGGAGATATTCTTTTTCAAACATCTCACGCGCTTCGCGGAGCGGCAATGCCATGATTTCACTGGTCTTGTCAAAACTTAGCGACGTCGGCACATCAGAAAACAGCTCTGACGGCAGCATTTTACCGCTGATCAGATCCACCTTGTCTTCATCATCCGGCGCCATGATCATCAATCTTTCGATCACATTCCGCAACTGGCGAACATTGCCCGGCCAGTCATAGGCATGCAGCGTCGCCATCGCCTCGGGCGAGAGCTTTCTTTTCGGAAGACCCGTCGCATCGGCATACCGATCAAGGAACATCTCCGCCAAAACCGGAATATCGTCACGGCGTTGCTGCAGTGATGGCACTTCAAGCGGCACAACATTCAGACGGTAATACAGGTCCTGTCTGAATTTCTGTTCTTCGATCCGCTGTTCCAGATCACGCGCCGTCGTTGCGATCACACGCACATCCACATTGACCGGCACCGATCCACCAACGCGTTCAAAGGTCTGGTCCTGCAACACCCGGACAATTTTGCCCTGGGTTTCAAGGGGCATGTCGGCCACTTCATCGAGCAACAAGGTCCCGCCATGGGCCAGTTCAAGCACGCCGGTGCGTGCTTCGCGGTCCGCGGTTGCGACCGCACCAAAAAGCGACTCTTCCATAGTGTCAGGCGAAATATTCGCACAGTTTAGAACCACAAACGGCGCTTCGGCCCTTGCTGATTTCTGGTGAATAAGTCGCGCAACAACTTCCTTGCCCGACCCTGCCGGGCCATGGATCAGAATGCGGCTGCCGGTCCGCGCGACACGTTCGGCCGACTGGCGTAAGTTGTTCACAACCGATGATTTACCAATCAGTTCGGTGTCCCCACCCGCACGAAGCGTAAGCTCGCGGTTTTCGCGGCGCAGGCGCGCATCATCAATGGCGCGCTCGACCACCATCAAAAGACGGTCGGTGTTAAACGGCTTTTCGATGAAATCGTATGCGCCGATCCGCGATGCTTCGAGTGCGGTTTCGATATTGCCATGACCGGAAATCATCACCACCGGCACTTCGTTATGCTCGCGTTTGATCAGTTTAAGCGTCTCGATCCCGTCGTGATCGCTTTCATCCATCCAGATATCAAGCACCACAAGGCTCGGTCGGCGGGCAGCGACTTCGGACAGCGCGCCCTGACTTGATCCCGCCTGACGGGTTGTATAGCCCTCGTCCTCGAGGATGCCGGAAATCAGTGCCCGGATATCTTCTTCATCGTCGACAATAAGAATGTCGTGCGCCATGTCGTGACCAAATCAATCTTTTTCTTGTTGCGATTTTGACAATTAAATCAATTGCCTGAGGAGTCTGCGTCCGGGTTGAGGTCCTCGTTTTCGACCTCAACAACCTTTGGGAAGGATAGCGTAATCGTCGCTCCGCTTTCAACGCCGTCAGAGAGTATAAGCTCTCCGCCATGGTCTTCCATGATTTTCTTTACGATGGCCAAACCAAGCCCGGTTCCCTTAGATCGGGTCGTGACATAGGGCTCGGTCAGGCGTTCACGATGCTCTGCTGGCAGGCCCTTGCCGTTATCCGAAACAGCAACGAAAACGCGCTGATTATCCGGCGACTCTGCCACCGAGATTTCGATCTTGCCTTTTGGCAGTTCGCCCTCTTCGGGTTTTTCACGTCCCTCGATGGCTTCCGCCGCGTTTTTAAGCGTGTTGGTCAGGCATTGATTGACCTGATGCGCATCGCAGGAAATCTGCAAATCTTCGATACCACTGCGATCAAAATCATAGGTGATGTTGCTATGCGCCTGCTTTTGCAGGAACATGGCACTTTTCACCAGCTCACCAAGGTTCTCAAGCCGCATGGTCGGCGATGGCATCCGAGCAAAGCTGGAAAACTCGTCAACCATCCGCCCGATATCGGAAACCTGCCGGATGATCGTATCGGTACAGGTCGTAAAGACTTCCTGATCATCGGTGATCTGCTTGAGATAGCGACGCTTAAGGCGCTCTGCCGAAAGCTGGATCGGGGTTAGCGGGTTTTTAATTTCGTGCGCGATACGCCGCGCAACGTCCGCCCAAGCTGCCATACGCTGTGCGGTCTGCAGTTCGGTCACATCATCAAACGTCACGACATAGCCAAACACCGTGCCGTCATCGGCCCACTCGGCTGTCACCCGAGCCATCAGGGTCAGGTTGACACCATCGCGGCGGATTTCGATCTGGCGCGGTTTGCTGCGGTCGCCATCGCGACCAAAGTCCTCAAACAGCGGCAGGAATTCCGGGATAACTTCTGTCAGTTCCTGTGACAGATAATCTTCCAGATCAACCCCCAGAAGGTCCGACGCACTTCGGTTGGGCAGATCAATCTTGCGTTCCGGATCAAGGCCAATCACGCCTGCGGTCACACCGCCCAGGATCGCCTCGGTAAAGCGACGTCGCTCGTCATTCAGTCGGTTGGCTGCGACCAGTTCATTGCGCTGGGTTTCAAGCTGTGCCGTCATGCGGTTAAACGCCCGACCAAGGGCTTCAAGCTCATCGCCCTGCCCGTCAAGCGGCACACGGAACGATAAATCCCCGTCGCGCACACGCTCAGCCCCGGTAATCAGCTCTGAAACCGGCTGCACCAAGCGCGTTGCGACCATAAGGCCCAGCGTCACGGCAGCCAGCAGTAGCACCACCGAAATCAGCACAAAGATCATGACAAACGTGATCACAATCCCCGAACGTTCGCCCTCAAGGCTTTCATAGGCATCAACCGCCCGACGCGCCTTGTCGATACGATCCAGCACGTTCGGGTCGACAAACCGCCCGACCAGCAGGAATGCATCAATAAAGCTCGGGATCTTGGCAATCGCACGGATGCGGTTGTCACTCGATCCGATCATCAAAACGACGTCTTTCTGACGCGCTTCGTCAAAGACTTCTGCCGGAACCGATGCCTGATTGGTGTCGTAGGAAAAGCTGTATTCGGATTGCGCGATGATCTGACCTGAACCATCAATCATCATGACTTCCGGCAAACCGCGTGCGAGCGCCTGATCAGTCAGAAAGTTCGAAATACGGTCCGGACTGGTCGAGAAATTCACCCCGAAACGCTGCAAATCATTGGTCGTGGCCAAGGCATCCGCTCGGATCAGCTCCTGGTGTTCGCGCAGATAGGCATCGGCGATCACCATACTTTCTTCAACCGCAGTTCGAATGCGGTCACTAAACCAGCCCTGAATACCGAAATGCAGGAACAGTGCCGAGAAAATGGCAACCACGATCGCTGGCGTCACCGCCACCAGCGAGAACATCAGAACCATTCGGGTATGGAGCTTTGCACCTGCCACCCCGCGCCGACGTTCAACCCAGATCTGGACAAGCTTGCGCGCAACCAGCGTGGCCAGAAGCAACACCAGCACCAGATCAATGTTCAAAAGCAGCAGGATCAGACGCGGATCAGGCCGAAATGGCGCCGTCCCGGTCATGGCAAGATAGGTCGCGGTTACCGAAACAAGGGCCGCTGTAACCAGCCCGAACGCAAACCTGCGTGACTGGCCCAGCCGCCCCAGAAACCGTACAAAGCCCGACCGCAAGAACCGGTTGGAGATCGAACGGTCGGTATTATTCATTTCGTGCCCCTGACGACTTCCAGTCCAAGATCACGGATCTTCTTGCGCAACGTATTGCGGTTAAGGCCCAGAACTTCTGCCGCCTTGACCTGATTACCCCGGGTCGCTTCAAGCGTCACGTTCAAAAGCGGTCGCTCCATTTCGCGCAGAATCCGGTCATAAAGACCGTTCGCCGGCAGATCATCATCATGCGCATCGAAATATTCGCGCACATGACGTTCGATGGATTCAGAAAGCGACTGCGGCTCGGCACTCGGTGCGGCTTCGCTGACATTGTTTTCGGAAAACTCGGTCTCGATGACATCAACACCGATCACGTCATGCGAATAAAGCGCTGTCAGGCGACGCACCATGTTTTCAAGTTCGCGGATGTTGCCCGGCCAGCGATGCGCCTTCAAACGCGCCATCGCCTCGTTCGACAGGGTCTTGCGCGGCAGGCCTTCTTCACTTGCCTGCATCAGGAAGTGATTGACCAGTTCCGGAATGTCTTCAAGCCGTTCGCGCAGCGACGGCAAACGGATCGGCACAACATTGAGGCGATAGAACAAATCTTCACGGAACGTGCCTTCGCGGATCAGTTTGCGCAGATCACGGTGCGTTGCGGCGACAATGCGAACATTCACCCGGATCGGTGTCCGACCACCAACACGGGTATATTCGCCTTCCTGCAAAACACGCAGCAACCGCGTCTGGGCCTCAAGCGGCATATCGCCGATTTCATCCAAAAACAGCGTGCCGCCCTCGGCCTGCTCGAACCGGCCGACCTTGCGCTCGTTCGCACCGGTAAAGGCGCCCTTTTCATGACCGAAAAGCTCGCTTTCGATCAGCTCGCGCGGAATGGCCGCCATATTGATGGCAACAAACGGCCCATGGCGGCGTCCGCCATATTCATGCAGGGCGCGCGCGACCAGTTCCTTACCCGTGCCGCTTTCACCGGTAACCATGACGGTCAGGTCGGTGTTCATCAGGCGTGCGAGCGCACGATAAATTTCCTGCATTGCCGGTGACCGGCCAATCAGAGGCAAGCGATCATCGCCCTCTTCATCCTCGTCCTTGCCGGCCTGGCTTTCCTGCGGCGTTTCAAGCGCGCGATCAACAATCCCCATCAACTCATTGAGATCAAATGGTTTTGGAAGATATTCAAACGCACCACGCTGGGCCGCTTTGACTGCGGTCATCAGGGTGTTCTGGGCACTCATCACGATCACGCGCAGGTCCGGGCGCAGCTTGCGAATGCGCGGCACCATGTCCAGCCCGTTCTCGTCAGGCATCATGACGTCAGTAATCACCAGATCACCGTCCCCGTCGGCGATCCAATCCCACAGCGTGCGGCCATGGCCGGTGCTGCGGACTTCATGCCCCTGACGCGACAATGCCTGCGTCAGAACAGTGCGAATGGCCCGATCATCGTCGGCAACCAGAATTCTCGCAGGGCTGGTACTCATGCGGTTTCTTCCCTGTTTTTGATTATGATCGGGTCAGATGCCCCTTCGGCCAGTGCCCGATTGTAAATCGGCAGCATGATTTGAAACTCTGCACCTCCCCCAGGCACATCTTTCACTTCAATCACACCACCATGGTCATTGATAATTTTCGCTACCAGCGCAAGGCCAAGCCCCGAACCGGTAGGCTTTGTCGTGACAAACGGATCAAACAGGCTTTCACGCATGTCTGGCGGAATGCCCGGCCCATTGTCACGTACCGATACCACCAGCGGCAGATGAACGCGTGCGTCACCGCCAGCAACCGCCAAGCGGATGCCATGCTGATAGCGTGTCGAAATGGTAATTTTCCCATCCTTGGGATCAACCGCCTCGCCGGCATTCTTGATCAGATTCAGAAATACCTGAACAAGCTGGTCACGATTGCCAAACACCGGCGGCAAGGACGGATCGTAGATCTCTTCGAATGTCAGGTTCTTGCCAAACCCGTTCTCCGCCAGACGGCGGACATGCTCAAGAACCGTGTGGATGTTGACCGCACCGCGCTCCAGCGGCTTGTCGGAAAAGATTTCCATGCGGTCGACAAGCTCGACAATCCGGTCAGCCTCATCACAGATCAGGCGAGTCAGAACACGGTCATCTTCATTGCTGGTCTGTTCCAGCAACTGCGCGGCACCGCGAATACCCGAAAGCGGGTTTTTGATTTCATGGGCCAGAATGGCCGCCATTGCACTGACCGAACGTGCCGAATTTCGGCTAAGCAACTGGTTATCGATCTTTTGCGCAATTGATCGCGGTTCAAAGGTCAGAACGGCACAATCACTTTCATCAGGCATGGACCCCACGGTCAGATTGACCGTGTGCTTGCCGATCTTGGGACTTTCGATCAGCAGATTGTGGTCGGCCACCAGCGTGGCTTCATCAATCGCCTGCTTGATCAGGGAAAAGACAGGGCTGTCTGACGGGATAAAATCCGTAAGATCGCTGCGGCACAGCACGCTTGCGCTGGTGTTAAACAGCTGTTCGGTCGCCTGATTGACAAACTTGATCTTGCCATCCCGGTTGGCGACAACGACCGCGCTCGCAATCGCGTTGAGAACGCCCGTCGGGTCGACCCCGTTGCCTTTTCCAAATCCCAGTCTCATGCAATTCTTCCCCGACGACTGTTTTTGATGGTCGCCATATTATTGTTATGAAGTGATCAGGCTGCTTCCTGATCCAGTTTGATTTCGTTTTCGATCAGCGGTTCGTAAAACGCGCGGATTTGCGCTTTCACTTCAGCCGGATTATCCAACACATTGACAACACGACGAAATTCCGTCGCATTGCGCAAGCTGTTGCAATACCACGCAAGATGCTTGCGCGCGATGCGCACACCCTGACGGCCATGATGATCAATCATCGCGTCATAGTGGCGCAGGATGGTTTGAAGCTGAGTTTCAAGGCTTGGCGCGGCAAGCTTTTGTCCAGTCTTGAGGTAATGCGAAACTTGCGCAAGGAACCATGGACGCCCCTGCGCGCCCCGGCCAATCATCACGCCATCTGCACCGGATCGATCAAGAAGCTCCTTGGCGTCTTCTTCGTTGTTCACATCGCCATTGCCCAAAACCGGGATGGAGACAGCATCCTTGACCAGTGCAATCGCATCCCAGTCTGCATCCCCCTTATAAAACTGGCAACGGGTGCGCCCGTGAATGGTCAGCATCGCAATACCAAGGTCCTCGGCGATACGCGCCAAAGCCGGGGCATTGCGGTTATCATCGTCCCAGCCCAGACGCATTTTAAGCGTCACCGGAACGGATACCGCATCAACCGTCGCCTTGATGATTTCTGCCGCAAGCTTTTCATCGCGCATCAGCGCCGAACCGGCATAGCCCTTGGTCACCTTTTTGGCCGGGCACCCCATATTGATATCGATGATCATGGCCCCGCGGGCCTCGTTCATCTTTGCGGCCTCGGCCATCTCTTCGGGTTCGGTACCGGCAAGCTGGACCGAAAGCGGTGTTTCGGCGGCGCAATCGCCATGCATTTTCCGGACTTCCTTTTCATGCCGCTGGATGCGGGTCATGGCGTCCGACGCAATCATTTCGGACACAACAAGATGGCCGCCAAACTGGCGGACCTGTTGCCGAAACGGAAGGTCAGTCACACCTGACATCGGTGCCAGCACAACATTCTCTGGCACATGTACAGAACCGATCTGCAATGACATGAAGGAATTCCAATTGCCTAAAACTTGGGCAGATTAATAAAACTGGCAACGACATGCAACAACTCTCGCCGCATTGGCGCAAATATCATGCCCCGATGACGGTTAATTCGCAGAAAAACTGCAGAAATTTCGAAGAGTCTCGATGAATGAACGGCTCACAAACCGGCGCAAAAAGCCAATCAATGACTAGCAATTATGCATGCGTCGGCGAAATGATCGTAAAAATTGGGCATATTAGGTGCAGATAAGCCAAAAGGCCTATCCGATGATGTAGCCCGTCACCAACCGAACCCCCGGGAATGCCAGGGTCAGCAACAGCCAAGCCCCCAGCACGAACCGCACAGCCATACGCCCGCGCAGGTTGGAGCGTTCATGGATAATGATCAGGATGCAAATGGTGACAAAGCCAAGCAATGTCAGCAGCATCTTGTGATCAATTTCCCAAAGACTGCGGCCCTCGACATAGCGCAGCGCGAAACCGGAAATAATCCCGATCACCAGCACCCATGCCGACCATTTCAAAAAGCCAACCAACATGTATTCACTGTCACGAAGGGGCGGCAGACGGCGGCTCCAACGGGTCGGCTTGCGTTTTTTAAGGGCATATTCCTGAACGACATAGGCCATAGCGGCAATTGCCGCCAAAGTCACCAAGGCATAGGTGATCAGGGAACTGCCAATATGGGCCCAAAGCCAACCGGAATAGAGCGCCGGGCCATTGACCACTTCGGGGTCATGATCGCCAAACACACGGAAGATGGCGGCAAGCACTGCAAACAAAAGCAGATAGCCGCCAATATAGCCCGCCAGTCGCCAGACCTGATGCGGGCCCTTGCACATGACCAGACCGCCAAAGATCATGATCACGGTCAGTTCCGACCAATGCAGGGCTGCGGCAAATCCGCGTGACTGGACTTCCTCGCCGGTTACGCCAAGCAAAAACATCGTTCCAACTGCCGCCAGACAAATCGATGCATAAAGCCATACATCCCGACGCGGTTCGGTACGCATGATCTGCCCGGTCAGGGGCAATAGTGCAAGGATATGAATATAGGCAGCGAGCATCTTGGAACCCGTTTCTGTCTTCCGGATCAGGCTTGATCCCGATATTGCATTTGCCGACTTGGCAAATCCGTCACAGAAAGATAGCCTGCGGCGCACTTCAGACAAGCCATGGCATTACGTTTATGACCCAAAAAACCGGCGTTGTCATCGTTGCTGCCGGCAGCGGTAGCAGATTTGGCGACCCAATACCAAAACAATATCACATGCTTGGCGGCAAAAGCATCCTTGCCCATTGCATCGAATGCTTTGCACGACATACCGACCCTGCCCTTATTCAGGTGGTCTATAACCCGGCCCATCAGGACTGGTATTGCGCCGCAACCACGTCCCTGTATGATGCCACATCACTCCCGGCACCGGTGGCAGGTGGTGAAACCCGTCAGCAATCGGTTCTGAACGGTTTGCGCGCACTCGTCGCAAAGGCGCCTGATCGTGTACTGATCCATGATGCGGCCCGTCCGGGCATTTCCGATGACGTGATCGAACGTGTCATGGCAGCCCTTGAAACGCATCGTGGCGCCATCCCGACCCTGCCCGTTGCCGACACCATCAAGCAAACCGATGTGGATGGAGTGATCACGCAAACCATTCCGCGAGAGAGTCTTCAACGGGCGCAAACGCCGCAAGGATTTGACTTCAAGACCATCCTTGATGCGCACCAGAAATTCGAAGGCCAGGAATTTACTGATGATGCCGCCCTGCTTGAGGCCATCGGACTTGATGTGATGTGCGTGGCGGGTACCACCAACAACGACAAGATCACCCATCGTGATGACTTCGGCCGCGCGCAAAGCTGGGCGGACAGCACAAACAAGGAAACAGCGCAGATGTCGCAAGAAGAATACCGGGCTGGCACCGGATTTGATGTTCACCGCTTCGCCCCCGGCGATCATTGCATCCTGTGTGGCGTCAAGGTCCCGCATACCGCCCGTCTGGAAGGTCATTCTGACGCCGATGTCGGCCTGCACACCCTGACCGATGCCATTCTGGGCGCGATTGGCGCTGGCGATATTGGCCAGCATTTCCCGCCAAGCGACATGCAGTGGAAAGGTGCCGCATCGGACATCTTCCTTAAACACGCGGCTGATCTGGTGCGCGAACGTGGCGGTCGAATCGTGAATGTCGACGTCACACTGATTTGCGAGCGCCCCAAAATCGGCCCGCACACGCCTGAAATGCGTGAAAAAGTGGCGGAAATCCTTGGGATTGATGTTGATCGCGTCAATGTCAAAGCCACCACGACCGAAAGGCTTGGCTTTACCGGCCGCGAAGAAGGCATTGCCGCACAGGCTGCCGTCAGCGTCGCCCTGCCGATCAGCTGATCACACGCGACCACCAACAAACAAAGGGCAGGATTTCGATCCTGCCCTTTTGCATATCAACGCGATGTGCTTGCGCCTGAAACTTAGGACGCCGCCTCGCCGCCCTCTTCTTCGGGCAACTGATGCTTCATCAGGACCGGCACCTGTGCCATGCCAAACACCATGGTGATCGGCATGATGCCCCAGACCTTGAAGGCGACCCAGGTATCGGTCGAGAAGTTGCGCCAGACGATTTCGTTGACCACGGCCAGAAACACAAAGAAGAACGCCCAGCGCCAGGTCAGGATACGCCAGCCTTCATCGGTTGCCTTGAAAGCGCTTTCCAGAACCAGTTTCAGGAACAATTTTCGTGCGGCAAGACCACCAAACAGAATGCTGGCAAACAGAAGGTTCACAATCGTCGGCTTGATCTTGATGAACAGCTCATCGTCGAGATAAAGCGTCAAACCGCCAAACACGATGACAAATGCCCCGCCAATCAACGGCATGACCGGAATGGTGCGCGCCAGCGCATAAGATGTTGCAAGGGCAACAACCGTCGCGACAACGAAAACCGCCGTCGCCGTCATCAGGTTGGTGGTGGCATTGACCGCAAAGAACAGGATCAACGGCCCCATCTCCATGGCCATTTTGGTAAGCTGATTCATTAACTCGTATCATCCAAGGACTAAAATTTGCGCCATCCTAGGGGGCATGCCCGCCAGATGCAATCACATCAGCCGTGATCTTGATCCCAACTGGGTTTGCAGCCACGACACATAATCATGATTGCCCCGCCCCAAAGGCAGTTCAAGGATGCAGGGAACTTCATAAGGATGGTGATCCTCAATCCATTGCGCCAGTTCCACAGCAGTTGTTTTGGATGTTTTGAGGATCACAACAACTTCGCTCTCTTCCTCGACATCGCCATCCCATTCATAAATCGCCGTCATATGCGGCAAGACATTCGCACACGCCGCCAGTTTTTCACGGATCGCCCCACCGGCAATCACGCGTGCAATATCCATGTCCGGCACCGTGACATACAGAAATGACATCTCGCTTGGTTGGAACTCTTCTGGCGTCATTGCGATTGCTCCATGGTTGAATATGCGTCACACTGATAGGGTCAGGGCCTACTAATTTGATTGGACTGGCAGACGTTGTATTTGTGAAATCCAAGGAAAAGCCCGCCGGGCGGGTTGGCATCCCGGCCAAGTGGTTTGACGCCGGAGTTTGCAAATACAACGTCTGTCCTTCGGATTAAACGGATTTGCACGGGCTACTTTATCGCAAAACCTTGAAAGATATTTATCTTCCGGCGGTTTAGCTCTGCGTACCCGCACAAATCTGTTTAACCAGTCGAACCAAATTAGTAGGTCCTGACCCTAACATCTGATGTTTGTATCACCAATCATATCATAACGGTGCGGGGAGTACCGATGACGGGGAAAAAACATTCGAAACCGACCGATGTGCAGCTGGAATGGCTGCGCCGTGGCTTAAGTCAGCCCGGTGGAAAATTGCCGCTTTTTGACGGCAATGGCAAACAGATCAGCGAAAAAACGGTCCGAAGCTGCATTGATCACGGCTGGGCTGCCCCCTGGTTTGATAACCCGGTCAAACCCGATTGGTTGATCTGCAAACTGACTGATGAGGGCCGCCGCGTCGCAAGTGCGGGCATTTAACACAGCCCGGCAATCGACTTTCTGCTGTCAAATCCCGTCAAATCTCCGCCGTTTTGATCCGAAACCATCGCTTTCGGGTATCAGACTCATCTCCCTTGTGGGCAACAGATGGGTAAAAATCATGTCGATACTGCACCGAAACATGCTCCGGATTGTGTTGGTTCTGGCGGGTTTGATGTGCTGGTCGCCCCCCGCCATGGCTTCGGAAGATGCATGGCAAATCTGGAAATCGGACGGGGTGCATGCCCTGATGCGGCATGCCATTGCGCCCGGCACCGGTGACCCGGCGAACTTCACGCTGGGCGATTGTTCCACCCAGCGCAATCTTGATGACACTGGCCGTGAACAGGCCCGAAACACGGGTGCTGTCATTCGTGATATGGGGATCAAGGTCACCTCGGTGCTGACAAGCCAGTGGTGCCGTTGCGTTGATACCGCGCGCATGCTCGGTCTTGGTCCGGTGATTGAGGAACCCGCCCTCAATTCCTTTTTCCGTGACCGCAGCACCGAAGCTGCGCAGAGCGCTGCAATCAAGGAACGGCTAACCACTGTGGCAGATGATGAAAAACTGCTGCTGGTCACCCATCAGGTCAACATCACCGCCCTGACCGGGATTTTTCCACGATCAGGCGAGATCATTCTGTTCAGAATGGCGGATAACGGAACAGACATAGACGTGCTTGCCCGCCTGATGCAGTAGCAGCACGGGAAACGCGTGATTGATTTTTTCAAGGGAGAGATAATTGGTCGGAGCGAGAGGATTCGAACCTCCGACCCCCTGCACCCCATGCAGGTGCGCTACCAGGCTGCGCCACGCTCCGACCGTAGAGTTGCGCCGTTTGGCGCGGCTCGATAAATAGCGGCGCCACGCCAAAGACGCAAATGGTTTTTATGGATTTTTTTGGGCGTCCTGCAGGCCTGAGCGCAGGATTGCCTGAAGTTCTTCAAGTTCACCCAAAACAGCTTTAAGCGCTGCTTTGTCCGGGCCGGAAACGCTGCCAGCAGCCGGTGCAGCAGCACTTGGTGCCATATCCGAACCAGCTGCCTCGGTATCCTGCCCGGTGACGGCGATCTCTGAGGGCAGCTTACCCTTGTTCTGATCAAGAAGCTTTTGTACCCCTTTGATCGTGAACCCCTGATCATGCAGAAGGGTGCGGATATGGGACAGGAAATCAATGTCTTCAGGACGGTAATAGCGTCTGCCCCCTGCCCGTTTCATCGGCTGGATCTGGGGAAACTTGGATTCCCAGAACCGCAGGACGTGCTGCTGAAGACCAAGCTCCTTGGCAGCCTCGCTAATTGTGCGAAAAGCAGAGTCAGACTTTGCTGTCCGGCGGGAATTCCCCGCCGCAGCCCCCAAGTTCGTTTTCATGCGTCTTTTTCTTAATTGTTAATTCGGGCTTTCAGGACCTGTGACGGCCGGAAAACAAGTACCTTACGCGGAAGGATCGGTACTTCCTCACCCGTTTTCGGGTTTCGTCCGATGCGCTGACCTTTCTGACGCACAGAGAAACTTCCGAACGAGGAAATTTTCACCACTTCGTCTTTGATCAGTGCCGATGAAATTTCATCGAGAACAGTTTCAAGTAGCTGGGCGGACTCGTTCCGCGACAGACCTACTTCCTGGTAAACGGCTTCAGCGAGATCCGCACGGGTAATCGTTGTTTCCGACATGACAGGCCGCCTCCTAATTACGGGACTTAATTTACAAGGCTATATCTGGTAGCGAAATCAGTCAATATCAACAGGATACACTGCTTTTTGACGGAATGTTGTGAAAATTAAGAAATTCACGTGAATTTGTCTCATTCCGCCCAAGCAATCCGGCCTTACCAGCGCACCAAAGATGCACCCCAGGTAAAGCCGCCGCCCATTGCTTCAAGCACGACAATATCACCGCGTTGAACGCGTCCGTCGTGCACAGCTTCGGCAAGCGCCAACGGAATAGACGCCGCAGACGTGTTGGCGTGACGATCAACCGTCACCACAACCTTATCCTTGGAAATTCCGAACTTGCGCGCGGTGCTATCAAGAATACGCTGGTTGGCCTGATGGGGTACAAGCCAATCAATATCGGTGGGCTCAAGCCCGGTATCAGCCAGAACTTCACGGATCACACCGGCAAGGTTGGTAACCGCATGGCGGAAGACTTCCTGGCCTTCCATACGCAAATGCCCGACCGTCTGGGTCGAAGACGGGCCGCCATCAACGTAAAGCAGTTCATACTTGCTGCCATCGGAATGCAGACGGTTGGCAAGAATACCAACATCTTCCATGGTGCCATTGCCTTCAACACCCTGCACCACAACCGCACCGGCACCATCACCAAACAGCACGCAAGTCCGACGATCTTCCCAATCAAGAATACGCGAAAACGTCTCGGCCCCAATGACAAGGGCGGTTTTCGCCTGCCCATTGCGGATATACATATCGGCCGTCGTCAGGGCATAGATAAAGCCGGAACACACAGCCTGCACGTCAAAGGCAAAGCCCTTCACCCCAAGGCGGTTCTGAACCTTGGTCGCGGTCGCCGGGAAGGTATTATCGGGTGTCGCGGTCGCAACAATGATCAGGTCGATGTCTTCAGACGTGACACCGGCATGTTCCATCGCCTTTTGGGCGGCTTCAAAGGCCAGATCGCTGGTGGTCTGGCCTTCAGCGGCGATATGGCGCTGGCGGATGCCCGTCCGTGCCACGATCCATTCATCTGACGTATCGACGCGCTTGGCGAGATCATCATTGGTTACAACGTTTGCAGGTAGATATGAACCGCAACCAATAATGCGAGAACGAGTTGTCATGATTTGGGGACCGCCGGCTTTCTGTTTTCTGGTGGGTTAATCAGTTGGCTTGACCAACAGGAACGGCAACTTCTTCTGGCTCGTCATTTTCAAGGCCGCTCATGGCCTGTTCAAAGATCGAGAGCTCATGCTTGATGCTGTCATTCAGGTTATTGACGATCAGGTCGTGGCAAACCCCGATGGCATTGGAAAAACCAAGTGCATCCGTGCCGCCATGGCTTTTGACCGCAATACCATTCAGGCCCAGCAACATCGCACCGTTATAACGGCGCGGATCCATCCGATCACGGAAACGCTGAAGCGAACGACGGGCAAGAAGATAACCGATCTTGGCAAAGAAGGAGCTTTTGAACGTCTCGCGCAGGAAATGCACCAACAGGCGCGCAGTCCCTTCTGCGGTCTTGAGCGCCACGTTGCCGGTAAATCCGTCGGTCACGATGACATCAACGGTCCCCTTGGCAAGGTCATCCCCCTCGACAAAGCCTTCAAAGCGGATAGGAAGATCGCTATCGCGCAGGATCGCGGCGGCTTTCTTGACCGACTCATTGCCTTTAAGCTCTTCGATGCCGACATTGAGCAAGCCGACAGACGGCTTTTCAAGGCCAAACAGAATACGGGTGAATACCTCACCCATCAGGGCGAACTGCACCAAGTTGTGCTCGTCACATTCGATGTTCGCACCAAGGTCAAGCATCACCGTCTCGCCGCGCTGGGTCGGCATATAGGTGGCAATCGCCGGGCGGTCGATGCCGCGGACGGTTTTGAGGACGAACTTCGCCATCGCCATCAGGGCCCCGGTATTCCCGGCAGACACAACACCCTGTGCATCGCCTTCCTTAACGGCATTGATGGCAAGCCGCATGCTGGAATCACGGCGTTGACGCAGGGCGACGGAAGGCTTGTCTTCCATCGAGACTTCCTGGGATGCGTGGCGGATCTCGCTGACAGCTTCCAATGTCGGATATTTGGCCAGCATCGGTTTGAGCTGTGCTTCATCACCAAACATCAGAAACTTGAGATGGGGCAACCGTTTGAGTGCAATTTCTGCACCGGCCAAAACCATCTCTGGCGCGTGGTCTCCTCCCATCGCGTCAAGTGATATGCAAACCTGTTCAGGCAACGTATTCTCTTATGGTTGTTCTAAAATCTCTGAACCGGATCACCGGCAGCCGAGCCTTGGGGCTCAAGCTTCTCATTCATAGGCCGGAACGCCCGTAATTACCGGAATTCTCCACCAGATACAAGGTAAAGCCTGTTCCGGTGACCATCAGTATGACAGCTGAAACACGGTCATCGTGCCGACCAAAAGTGAAATGCCGGTAAATACCGGCATATTCATCAGGCCTAATCATCAGACGTTCGCACGCAGATGACTACTATTTTTTCTTTTCAAGCTGTTCTTTAAGGCCGGCAAGCTGCGCAAACGGATTGGGTTTGTCGGCTTCGGCCTCTTCTTCGGACTGGATCGATTCCGGCAATTCCGCATCATCCTTGCGCGGATACGGGTTCATCGCAACTGCCAGGAACTGCGCAACGACCTCGCCCAGATCAATCTTGCCATCAACAAGCGGCTCGGGCTGTTCAAGCAGCGCCATCAGTTCGTCTTCCGACAGATTTTCAAGATCATCGGGGTTTGACGGCATGTCTTCTTCGGAAACATGCGGCGAGAAAAGAACTTCAACCGTGTCTTCAACTGTTTCGGGAACCGGCTCAAGGGTCGCGACACAGCTTTGCACGATCTCGGCATTCATCGGGCCACGGACGGTGACTTCGCCGTTTGACGCAGTTTTGACTTCAAGCTCGGCCCGCAGGCTGTCGATCGAAACCAGCTCGAACCGTTTGGCCAGTGCCGCACGTTCCTTTTCGTTGGCTTCAACGGTAATTTTCTCTTTGCCCTTCACCATCTCGTCGGTTTTGACAATGCGGGAAAACTCGGGGGTAAAATTATCAGGCATCAGGTCTTCTTTCTATTGCGGGGCGGATACGGCAACATCCGGCACATCGGGAAAATGCACCGCGCCGTTCTGCATTTGCAAAATGGTTTGATTTTCAAGGCCGGTCAGCGCGTCGTGGATATAGCCAACCATTGCCATCAGTTGTTCATTGCTGACCTCGCAGTCAGCGAAAAGATTGCGGTCCAGTGCGGCAGCAAGCTCGGCTGCGCCAGACTGAACACCCTCTTCATAGGCAACAATGCGCCCATGATAGGATTCAGACATCTTGCGGATGCGTTTGAGGATACCGACATCGCCAATCCCCATTTCACGCATGTTCTGATCAAGGTCGGCAAACATCACGTCAAAAATATGTTGCGCCAGATCACGGTCGCCATCATCCGCCTTCAACCGGCGGAACAGGATAAAGGCATGCACGAGAATAAGGTCAAAACGGCCTTCCATCGTATCGGGAACGCCAAGCTTTGC
The DNA here is from genome assembly GCF_000948415.1 of Thalassospira sp. HJ. Classification (GTDB taxonomy): domain Bacteria; phylum Pseudomonadota; class Alphaproteobacteria; order Rhodospirillales; family Thalassospiraceae; genus Thalassospira. The sequence continues at coordinate 140,135 of NZ_JYII01000015.1, forward strand.
GTAGAAGTCCGGTTGGCGCGCCTGGGTTACCATTGCCCTGTAAAGCTCGAACGCAGCGGTTTGCTTGCGGTCCTTTTTCTTAAGCCATCCAAACAACAGTAACACTCCTTCGTTGACATTCCTGTCATGGCACGCAGAATGCCGTAAATCTCATTGGGGCATGTCTGCCCCAGTCATTGCCCGGCAATATCATGCGCCTCGCGCAGAAACTCAAGGCAATTCCGGTTTGGCTTCAAGAAGAGGGTCGCTCAGGTGAGCTTCATGCATAACAAAACTACCCGCATTCCCCTGATCATGCTGGCAGGGCTGGCTGTTGCCTTTGTCGCTGCCTGTAGCCCAAGAATTGCCACCCGCGGCAACGCCCCGGAGCCCGAACAGCTTGAACAGATCTCTGTCGGAGAATCGACCAAGGGTGATGTCACCAATATTCTGGGATCGCCATCATCGGTTGCCGCCTTTGACGAGAATGTCTGGCTTTATATTTCCAGTGTGACCGAGACCGTTGCGTTCTTCGAACCCGAAACCGTCCAGCAGAAAGTCATTCTGATCAGCTTCGATGCCGCCAATCGCGTCGAAATCCTGAGTGAATATGACCTCGAAGACGGCAAACCGGTTATCCCGACGGACCGCGTCACCCCGACTGCCGGTCGTGAAATCACGATCCTACAGCAGCTCTTTGGTAACCTTGGCCGGTTCAGCGAAGGGCAATAAGCCCCTCACCGGTCAATGTCTTTGCCGCTATTTGAAATGGTCGAACCCGTCCTCTGCGAGTTCGGCCATTTTTCCATCTGCCCCGATCAATGACACAACGCCAACTTCATCGGTCACAGCACCGATAACGGTAACCGCATCGCCAAGGCCCGCGACGTCATCCGGTGCACCGGCAATCAAAAGCTCGTAATCATCACCGCCGGCAAGAATCCGCTCCCACAAGGCGTCGTCCTGATCAAGCACAGTACGTGCCGCGTCAGATAACGGGATCGCATCGCGGTTGATCACCAGCCCGACATTCGAGGCCGCGCAAATCTTGCGGCAATCCCCGGCAAGCCCGTCAGAGATGTCCATCGCAGCCAACCTCTTGCCCGTAGCACCAAAGCCTTCGCTTTCCAACATACGCGGCTGCGGCAACCAATATCGGTCTTTCAGGAAATCCGCCAATTCTGGCGCAAGATCGGGGAAGTCCCCCTTCAATACCGCCAGTCCCAGCGCCGCATCACCCAGCGTTCCGGTCACAGCCAGAACATCACCCGGTTTTGCCCGGTCACGCCGAAGGGCACATCCTGTTGGCACATAGCCAAATGCAGTCAGACTGAAAAATGTCGGCCCGGGTGTTGCCACCGTGTCCCCTCCCAAAAGCGAGACACCATAAGCGGCACAATCTTCGCCAAAGCCCTTGGCGAACCGCTCGATCCAGTCATCAGACAGATCGCGGTTATACCCGGCACTCAGCACCACACCACCTGCCCTAGCCCCCATGGCAGCCAAATCAGACAGGTTCACGCGCAGAACTTTCTTCGCGATCAGTTCGGGTTCATCAATGCTTCGGAAATGGACATCGGCGACTAGGGCGTCGGTTGTGACAACAACCTCATGCCCGGCTGGTGGTGAAAATACGGCCGCGTCATCCTTAAGGGACAACGCGGCCGGATCACCTTGCGCAATGGGCGCAAAATGGCGCGCGATCAGTTCAAATTCGCCGGATCGCGCTGCCATATCAATTTTGTCCGGCTTCACCGGGACGCAGGGTTTTCCCGATACGGTCCAGCACGGCATTGACGAGCTTCGGTTCGTTCTCGTCAAAGAACGAATGCGCCGCGTCGACATATTCCGTGATGACAACCCGCATCGGCACGTCTTCACGCGCGATCATTTCATAGGTGCCTGCACGCAGAATGCTGCGCAGAACCGTTTCAAGACGCTGCGTGGTCCAGCCTTTTTCAAGCGCACCATCAATCAGCGCATCGATATCTACCATGCGCGCGGCAACGCCCTGTACCAGATCGGCGAAAAAGCCGCGATCCGGATCGATCAGGTCTTCGTTCGGCACATCAAGATCACGACCACCCGTCCCATCAAGGCGGAAGTCGGAATATTCGCGCACAATATCAGCAGCCGACAATTGCGACAGTTCTGCCTGATAAAGCGCCTGAATAGCGGCAAAGCGCGCGGCGCTGCGCCGCTGTGCGGGTGATGCCTTTGGTTTCTCGGTCATTACTTGTGATGTATTCCAAAGTGGTTTTGAACTTCGATCTGACGCAGAACAGCCTTGGCAGCCTCGCCGCCCTTGTTCTTCTCGTCAGCCTTGGCCCGTGCAAGTGCCTGCGCCTCGTTCTCGACAGTCAGAATGCCATTGCCGATTGCAAGTTTGTAGTCAAGGCAAAGCTGCATCAGCGCCCGGTTGGCTTCTTCGCAAATGTGGTCGTAATGGGTGGTTTCCCCACGAATCACACAGCCAAGCGCCAGATAACCGTCATAGCGCGGACCGGTTGCCAATTCTTCCATCGATTGCACGGCATATCGAATGGTGATCGGCACCTCAAACGCACCCGAAACCGAAATACGGTCCCATGTTGCGCCACCAGCTTCCAGCGTCGAAGCAGCCCCTTTGACAAGGTCTTCGACGATATGCGTGTAATACGGCGCATCCACAATCAGAATGTGGGGGGCGTTGCTCATGATTTTATTCCTCCGAGACGACAAGCGGACGCTGATCAACCAGATTTAGGCCGAAGCCGTCAAGTCCTACAATGTGGCGTTTGGTATTTGAAAGCAGAATCATGTCGCGAATGCCAAGATCATGCAAGATTTGCGCGCCAACACCGTAATCGCGCAAATCGCCATCGCCATTTTCATCGGCCAGCTCTTTGCGTAAGGCAGTACCATCGCCACCATTGAGCTCAATCAGTTTGGCAATCGATGATGACAGGGTATTGGGGCGCGGCTCACGGATCAGAACGACCACACCACGGCCCTCCTCGCCGATCTGGCGCATGGCAGCAGCAAGCTGCCCCTGATGACCGTCCTGGGTGTCACCCAGAACATCCTCGATGACGTTCAGCGCATGCACACGGGTCAGAACCGGCGCATCATCAGAAATGTCGCCTTTGACCAGTGCGATATGTTCGGCATAGGTGACGTTGTTGACATACAGATGCATGTCAAATTCGCCGCCATTGACGCTTTTGATCTTGGTCGTCGCTTTACGCTGGACAACCTTTTCATGCTTGCGGCGATAGCGGATCAGATCGGCAATCTGTGCGATCTTGAGATCATGCTTCTTGGCAAACTCTACCAGTTCCGGCAGACGCGCCATTTCGCCCGAATCACTCATGATTTCGCAAATCACACCAGACGGGTTCAACCCGGCAAGGCGCGCGATATCCACCGATGCCTCTGTATGGCCGGCACGTACCAAAACCCCACCCGGACGGGCACGCAGCGGAAACACGTGGCCCGGTGTGACGATGTCATGACGACCGGCATTAGGGTCAATCGCGACCGCAACCGTACGTGCGCGATCCGGTGCCGAAATACCAGTGGTAACGCCGGTCTTGGCTTCGATCGAAACGGTAAAGGCGGTTTCATGGCGGGTGCCGTTATGGGCACTCATCATCGTCAGGCCAAGCTCATCGCAACGTTCAGACTCAAGCGTCAGACAAATCAGGCCACGGCCATGGGTTGCCATGAAATTGATGGCATCCGGGGTTGCCATTTGGCCCGGAATGACAAGATCGCCCTCGTTCTCGCGGTCCTCGTCATCAACAAGGATGAACATCCGGCCATTACGGGCTTCTTCGATGACGTCTTCGATCGGCGAAAGGTAATTATGCGGCATTGTTGATCAATCCTTGCCCAGCATACGCGCGACATAACGTGCCAGCATGTCGATTTCAAAGTTGATCCGGTCGCCCGGCTGCTTTGAACCCAACGTGGTTTCGGTTTGGGTATGAGGTATCAGATTGATACCGAACGTGTTGCCGTCAACCTCATTGACGGTCAATGACACACCTTCAAGCGTCACCGACCCCTTGGAGGCGATATATTTTGCGAATTCTTCCGGCACTTCGAAGGTCAGACGCAAAGAGTCGCCTTCCGGCACCCGTTTGGTCAGCGTCGCAACACCGTCGACATGGCCCGAAACGATATGACCGCCAAGCTCATCGCCAACGCGGGTGGCCTGCTCAAGATTGACCTTCGATCCGACAGCAAGATCACCCAGTGTCGTACGCGACAGGCTTTCTGCTGATGCTTCGATGGCAAACCAGTCATCACCGGTTTCAATCACGGTCATGCAGGCACCGTTACATGCAATCGACGCCCCCAGAACGATCTTTGAGGTATCAAAAGATGTGGTGAACTCAAACCGGGTGTCGCCGGTTTTCTTGATTGCACGAACGGTTGCGATATCGGTGATGATGCCAGTAAACATTCACTTATTCCGTTATTTTATCGTAGGTTACCGCAATATCCTGACCCAGTTTCTGATCAGAAATGCGTTTGAAGCGCGGTGCCGTTTCAAGCTTTTCCAGACCAAGGTCCGCAATCATTGCCTTGCCGTCGCCACCAATCACAGAAGGTGCGACAAAATGAATGATGCGATCAACAAGGCCCGCCTTGATCAGGCCAGCGGCTAGGTTGCCACCAGTTTCAACAAGGACGCGGCTCAGACCTTCATCTGCCAGCTTGCGCATGACGTCATGTAGGTCCAGATGTGCATCCGCGCATCCCGCAGCAATCACTTTTACGGAAGTTTTTCCAAATTTTTCCGATAGTTCGGCGAAATTCTGCTCTGCCGTCACAAGCCATGTCGGCACGGTATCGGCCGTTTCGATCAGCTTCGCGGTAATCGGTACATCGCCTGCACGATCCAGAATTACCCGCAGCGGGGACTGATGGCTGCGCCCGGCAAGTCGGCAGGTCAGGCTGGGATCATCGGCAATCACCGTATTTGCACCGACCAGAATGGCATCGTGATTAGCACGCAACAGGTGGCCCGCTTCGCGCGCCGCAGGACCGGTAATCCACTGACTTTCGCCAGTTTTCGTGGCGGAACGCGCATCAAGGGTCGATGCCAGTTTCAACGTCACAAACGGACGTAAACGTTCGGCCTTGGACAGGAACCCTTCATTCACCCGGCGGGCTTCATCGTCGTAAAGCCCGACATCGACCTTAATACCGGCAGCACGCAGCATGTCATGGCCCCTGCCCGATACGCGCGGATCCGGATCGGTCAATGCACTGACAACGCGCAACACACCAGCTTCGATCAGGCCGGTCGCACAGGGTGGCGTTTTGCCAACGTGGCTGCAAGGTTCAAGGGTGACATAGGCAGTTGCACCACGGGCCAGATCACCGGCCATATCAAGTGCAACACGTTCGGCATGCGGGCGACCACCGGGCTGTGTGTGACCACGGCCAACAATGGTACCATCAGAAGAAACAAGGACACAGCCAACGGCCGGGTTCGGCCAGACATTTCCCAAACCACGTTTTGACAGGCTCAATGCGACCCGCATGAAATGCCGGTCGTCTTCGCTAAACGCGGGGGCTGTCATTACTCTGCGTCCGCCTCTTCTTCCCCATCATGCATTTTTTCGACGAATTGTTCGAAATCACGCGCTTCACGGAAATTCTTGTACACCGAAGCGTAGCGTACATAGGCCACCTGATCGAGGGCATTGAGCGCCTCCATCACCATTTCGCCAATGGTATCGGTGGAAATATCGCTCTCACCACTGCTTTCAAGACGACGTTGAATGCCATTAAGGGCCTTTTCAACACGTTCGTCTTCGATCGGGCGTTTGCGACAGGCAAGAAAGATCGACCGCGCCAGTTTGTCGCGGTCGAACAATTCGCGTTGCCCGTCTGTTTTCACAACCATCAATTCACGCAGCTGGACACGTTCAAATGTCGTGAAGCGTGAACCACAGGCAGGACAGAACCGGCGACGGCGAATGGCATGATGCTCTTCGGTCGGACGGGAGTCCTTAACCTGGGTATCGGTATGTCCGCAAAACGGGCAACGCATATGTTTATCTAAGCCTCAAATCGATCAGGAATAGATCGGGAAACGCTTGCAGAGGTCTTCAACCTTTGCACGGACGGCTGCCTCAACTTCGGCATTGCCTTCCGGGCTGTCGACCATTGCATCAAGAACGTCACCAATCAGTTCACCGATCTGCTGGAATTCGGCAACACCGAAGCCACGCGTGGTGCCAGCCGGCGTACCAAGACGCACACCAGAGGTGATGGTCGGCTTTTCAGTATCGAACGGAATGCCGTTCTTGTTGCAGGTGATACCCGCACGCTCAAGTGCGACTTCCGCCGCGTTGCCTTTCAGGCCTTTCGGGCGCAGGTCAACCAGCATCAGGTGGGTGTCGGTACCGCCGGTCACGATGTCAAAGCCACGTTTCACGAGGACTTCGGCAAGCGCCTTGGCGTTATCAACGACCTGCTGGGCGTATTCCTTGAATTCCGGACGCAGTGCTTCGCCAAAGGCAACGGCCTTGGCCGCAATCACATGCATCAGCGGACCACCCTGCAGACCCGGGAAGACGGCGGAGTTGATCTTTTTGCCGATCTCGAGGTTGTTTGACAGGATCATGCCGCCACGCGGACCACGAAGGGTTTTGTGCGTGGTGGTGGTAACAACGTCAGCATAAGGAAGCGGGCTCGGATGAACGCCACCGGCAACGAGGCCAGCGAAGTGCGCCATATCAACCATCAGAAGCGCGCCAACCTTGTCGGCGATTTCGCGGAAACGCTTGAAATCGATCTGACGCGGAATGGCCGAACCACCCGCAATGATCAGGGCCGGCTTGTGCTCGACCGCAAGCGCTTCGACCTGATCGTAATCAAGGGTCAGGTCGTCTTCACGAACGCCATACTGAACCGCATTGAACCACTTGCCCGACAGAGCCGGACGTGCGCCGTGGGTCAGGTGACCACCCGCATCAAGCGACATGCCCAGAATGGTGTCGCCCGGCTTGCAAAGTGCGAGCATCACCGCACCGTTTGCCTGTGCACCGGAATGCGGCTGAACGTTTACGAACTCGCAGCCGAAGATTTCCTTGGCGCGGTCGATTGCCAGCTGTTCGGCAACGTCAACATACTCGCAACCACCGTAATAACGGCGCGAAGGATAGCCTTCGGCGTATTTGTTGGTCAGGACGGTGCCCTGTGCGTCGATAACCGCTTTGGAAACGATGTTTTCCGAAGCAATCATCTCGATCTGGTTCTGCTGACGATCAAGTTCGTCGGTGACAGATTTGTACAGTGCCGGATCAGCTTCGGCCAAGCTGGTGGTGAAAAAGCCTTTGAACGACATGCGGGGGCCTCTTTCGATGCGATGTGACGGGGAACGATCCATCTGGACCGCCTGCCCGTTCCGGTTGATGCCAGATGGCGATAAAATCAGATGGAGCAGGACATTTTTGCGACGCGACCTTCGTGACGACCGCCTTCAAATTCGGTCGACATGAATGCATCCACGCAATCCAGTGCCGTGGCTTCACCTAGAAGGCGTGCACCAAGGCAGAGAACATTTGCGTTGTTATGCTGACGGCAAAGTTCTGCGGAAAGACGGTCATGAACCAGTGCTGCGCGAATTTGCGGATAACGGTTGGCTGCGATGCTCATACCGATGCCCGACCCGCAGACGAGAATACCCGCCTCGGCCTTGCCATCGATAATCGCCTTGGCTACCGCCTGCGCATAGTCCGGATAGTCGACAGAAGACGAACCATCCGTGCCCAGATCAAGCACTTCAATTCCGCGCTTTTTCAGGGTCTCGGCAATGGTTGATTTCAGGTCCACACCACCGTGATCGGAAGCAATGGCAAGGGTCTTGACGGTCATAGGCGTGCCTTCATCCAAAAGCAGAAGATAAAATTTGAGCGCCTTGTAGCATATAGCGTCGGACCTGCCAACGCGCAGCTCACCCAAAACGGCAAGTTTTCCAAACAGAACAGACGCTGCAAAACCGCTAAGGTTCAGACGCTCCACATACTGAACACATATGTCGGTTTTCACGCCGTCAACAAGGTCAAACGAGGTAACAGAAGGACGATATCGCCGTACAGGATGATCCGGCCATTTAAACAGTAGTATTGCGCAATCGGTTTGGTTGTATTTCTTGCGTCATCTGAAAGCATGCGGATTTAAATGAATGCCGCCAGAACATAAACTTTAATATAGGCCCAATATAACCTGATACAGTGCGGATTTAATAAATTACCTTGTGTTTTTCTGTGGTTTGATTATATCGAAAGAATAGTGCATTAAGTTTAATCTGAATTATCAAATGAAGGATTACTTCAATTATGGCTGAAACCGAGAACAGCGTGCTTGACCGCGACGAACTTTTACAGATGACCGTCGACATTGTATCTGCCTATGTCAGCAACAATGCGCTTGCAGCGGCACAGATTCCGGAACTGATTTCGACCGTTTTTGCTTCTCTTGATGAAATACACGAAGTTGAAAAAGAACCGGAAGCCGAACCGCTGAAACCGGCTGTTCCGATCAAGAAATCCATTGGCGATGACTATATTGTCTGCCTTGAAGACGGCAAAAAGCTGAAAATGCTCAAGCGTCACCTGCGCACGACCTATAACCTCACCCCGGAAGAATACCGTGCGAAGTGGGGCCTGCCGGCCGATTACCCGATGGTTGCCCCGAACTATGCCAAACAGCGTTCGCAGTTCGCCAAGAAAATCGGCCTGGGTCGCAAGGCGAAATAACGCCCTTCCCCACGACTGTCGCAAACAAAAAACGCCGCCCCGTTTCAGGGCGGCGTTTTTCGTATCTGACTGCAAGGTCAGGTCAGCCCGGCTTCACACCGGGCTGACCATTTGCAGATGATCACGGATTCTGGATCGCACCGTCAGTGTACTGACCGTCTTTCCAGGTGTAGATCCAGTAACCCGGTGCATCAACGTCGCCTTTGGCGTCAAAGGAGATGTCGCCAAGAACGGTGTTGAAGGTCTCGGAATGCAGGGCATCTACAACCGGTTCGAAATCGGTCGAGCCAGCTTTGTTGGCAGCCTGTGCCCAAGCCTGGATCGCACCATAGGTGAACAGGGTATAACCTTCCGGCTTGTAGCCGATTTCGTCGAAGTATTTGACGAGGTCAGCGTTGCGCGGATCGGTTTCAATCGCCGGGGAAGCGGTGAAGATGGTGCCTTCGCCGGAATCACCAGTGATCGCCCAATACTCAAGGGTGTTGATTGCGTCACCGGACATAACCATGGTGTCCATGCCCTGTGCGCGCATCTGACGAACGATCAGACCGAGTTCGGTGTGGTAACCACCATAATACAGAACTTCAATGCCTTCGGCTTTAAGCTTGGTCACCAGGGCCGAGTAGTCTTTCTCAGCCGGGGTGATTGCTTCGTAAAGGGCTTCTTCTTTGCCGCTTGCATTAAGGTTTTTCTTGGTTTCGTCAGCCAGACCTTTGGAATAAGCCTGTTTGTCGTGAACGATGGCGATTTTCTTGTCGCCATAGTTGGCAGCAAGGTATTTACCAGCAACTTCACCCTGCTGATCGTCACGGCCGCAAACACGGAATACGTTGTCCATGTCACGTTCGGTCAGCTGCGGGTTGGTCGAAGCCGGAGAAATCTGGATGATGCCTTCTTCGAAGTACACTTCAGAAGCCGGGATCGAGGAACCCGAGCAGAAGTGACCAGCAACAAGTGCGACGTCTTTGCTTACCAGCTGGTTTGCAACAGCAACAGCCTGTTTCGGATCGCAAGCGTCATCGCCGATTTCGAGAACGAGCATTTCGCCGTTCACGCCACCAGCTGCGTTGATGTCGGCAACTGCTTTCTCTGCACCCTGGGTCATCTGTTCACCGAATGCAGCGTACGGACCGGTCATCGGACCGACGGTCGCAACAACGATGTCAGCTTTTGCTACACCCATTGAAAGAACAAGCGCGGAAGCAGTGGCAAGAAGGCCGAGCTTGGTTTTCGACATTAGAGAAGTCTCCCTGTTCCAAAGGTTGATCCCATCACCATGACAGAATCATCTTTTTGGATCTGAAACCGGCCCGTATTTTTCGCCGATTACCGGTCTCAGGTCCCACGTACTGCGGCACGCCAGAATTGGTGTGCATGAGTACAAACCCTGTGATTGCCCGTTATCGGGCAACCGTGCGGGGACGCCGGGCGTCCCCGCAAATATTACCGAACATCAGCACCTTCACGGGCGCGATATGCAAACGGACCAACCCGTTCATACAGCCACGGATATTGCGACAGCATCTTGTTCACCTGCGTCAGGCGGAACGCCGTAAACGTGATGGCAAACAAGATGACCGTATCAAAAATGTAGCCGGAAAGTGACAGCAGCTCACCTTCGAACAGGGCAAAAACCATGAAGCGGTCGACACAGCCAAGCAGCAAGGCATACGGCACAAGCTGCCAGGACGGACGCCAGGTGTTTGCAATGGCCTGTCCGGTCATAAAGCCGCAGAACCCCATCAGGATGATGGTCATTCCGATTGTGACACCAATGCTGGTACCCGTAATCGCTTCCATCTCAGAACTCCCTAGTGGCCACCTTCGAGGTAGGCTGCACGGACTTCCGGGTTCGCCAGAAGTTCCGCACCCGTCCCCGAGAGCGTAATGTTGCCATTGACCATCACATACCCGCGATGAGCCAGTTTGAGCGCGTGGAACGCGTTCTGCTCAACGAGGAAGACCGTCATCTTTTTCTCGCGGTTGATCTTCTCGATCGTTTCGAAAATCTGCTTCACGATCAGCGGCGCAAGGCCAAGGGATGGCTCATCAAGCAGAAGAAGACGCGGACGGCCCATAAGAGCACGGCCAATTGCCAACATCTGCTGTTCACCACCCGACATCGTCCCGGCACGCTGGTTGATGCGTTCCTTCAGACGCGGGAACAGATCAAACACCATTTCGATATCCGAATTGAAATGTTTCGGATCCTGGGTGATCGCGCCCATCTGTAGGTTTTCATAAACCGACATACGCGGGAAAATACGACGCCCTTCCGGCGACTGCTGAATGCCAAGCTGGCAGATCTCATGCATCGGCATGCGACTGATATCCTGGCCTTCGAAAAGAATGCGCCCCTTGCTGGCCTGCGGCGAACCACAGCACGTCATCAGCAAGGTGGTCTTGCCGGCACCGTTGGCACCGATCAGGGTTACGATTTCACCTTCATTGACTTCCATATCAATGCCCTTGAGGGCTTCGATATTGCCATAGAAGGTATGAACACCTTCGATTTTTAACATGGACATATCGATGGACTCCCTCAATGCGCTTTCGGATCAAGATGAAGGTCGGCAGCGACTTCCGGCGGCAGCTCGTCATCCTCTTCCTCGCCAAGATAGGCGCGGATAACGGCCGGATCATTCTTGACGGCTTCAGGATCGCCATCGGCGATCTTTTTACCGTAATCAAGAACGACCACATGGTCGGAAATCTGCATGACGACACTCATGTCATGCTCGATCAGAAGGCAGCCAACGCCCTGATCATCACGGATGCTCTGCAACAGGATGTTCAGTTCCGCCGACTCACGCGGGTTAAGGCCCGCTGCCGGCTCATCCAGGCACAGAAGTGAGGGATCAGTGCACATCGCACGTGCGATTTCCAGACGACGCTGGGAACCATAAGGCAGGTTACCGGCATTCCAGTCGGCCTGTTCATACAGACCAACCTTCTCAAGCCAGAATTTTGCCTTTTCGACCGCTTCCTTTTCCGCCTTGGCATAGGAGCCAAGGTTGAACAAACCGGCAATAGAGAAGGCAGAAGCCTCCATCAGGCGGTTATGCTGGGCAACGATCAGGTTTTCCAGAACAGTCATCCCGGTAAACAGGCGAATGTTCTGGAACGTACGTGCAACGCCGTTATTGCGCGGAATGCGGAACCCTTCGGTCCGTTCCAGCAAACGCGGGCCATCTTCGGCATGAAGGGTCAAACGCCCCTCGGTCGGAACATAGAACCCGGTCAGGCAGTTAAACACGGTGGTTTTCCCTGCCCCGTTCGGGCCGATAATCGCCGTGATTTCACGCTTGTTGGCGTTGAACGACAGATTATCAATCGCGACCAGACCGCCGAAACGCATGGTCAGGTGTTCGACTTCAAGCAGTTTGTTGTCGGTCATTTGATTTCTCCGGCAACTTTTTCTTTCTGACTCATATTGAGCAGAATGGTCGGATCACGGAAGGACAACAAACCGCGCGGACGCCAGAGCATGATGGCAACAATGCCTGCCCCGAAGATCAGCATGCGATACTCTGCCAGTTCACGGAACATTTCCGGGAACCCGATCATGACAATTGCTGCCAACACGACACCGATCTGGCTGCCCATGCCGCCCAGAACCACAATCGCCAGAATCACAGCGGACTCAAGGAACGTGAAGCTTTCCGGGCTGATAAAGCCCTGACGGGTGGCAAAGAACGCACCGGCAAAACCACCAAACATCGCGCCGATGGCAAATGCCGACAGCTTGGTGTTGGTCGGGTTGATGCCAAGCGAACGGCAGGCGATCTCATCTTCGCGAAGCGCTTCCCACGCACGCCCGATCGGAAGCTTACGCAGACGAAGGGTTACGAAGTTCGTCACCAGTGCCAGCACAAGGATCAGGTAGTACAGGAAGATCAGACGATGCATTGACGAGTAATCAAGACCGAACAGATCGCCAAACGATACCGCCCCTTCCGGAACCCGCCGCGAGAAATCGGCAAGGCCGAAGAAGCTCGGACGTTCGATCGACGAAATCCCGTCCGGACCACCGGTAAAGTCATACCAGTTGATCAAGACCACACGGATGATCTCGCCAAAACCAAGTGTGACAATCGCCAGATAGTCACCGCGCAGACGCAGAACCGGGAAACCAAGGATAATCCCGAAGCTTGCGGCAAAAATACCGGCCAGCGGCAGGCAAAGCCAGAAGCTCAGATCGAAGTTCTGCGACAACAAGGCATAGGAATATGCACCGACCGCGTAGAACGCGACATATCCAAGGTCAAGCAGACCAGCCAGACCCACCACGATGTTAAGCCCCCAACCCAGCATGATGTAAATCATTACAAGGGTTGCAAGGTCGATCGCGGAACGATCATCACCAAACAGCAGCGGGAAGATGAAGAAGAAGACAATCCCGATCAGACCGATTTTCTTGGTGTTCGAACGATAGGTCAGCTGGATCTTTGCAGACAGCTTTTTGGATTGGTCGACTTCAACAGCACCCTGCACCTTCATGGTGAAGTATGCCGTGGCAAAAACGATGACGACAAACGCAATGGCAAGGATCGTGCTGACCACGCTGCCAAACGCCATATCGAGAACAACCGGCGAAACCCAGCGGTCATCAAGTTCGCGGAAACGCACGAACATTTCAAAGACCGCAACAGCCGTAACCGTAATCAGGACGGCCTGCCAAAGACGCGAAATGCTCTCGCGACGGAAAATCAGGCCAAGACGACCGATCACGGTCGAGCCGATGGCAATCAGGACAAGGTCCCAACGCACGGCCAATTCCAGACCGGTCGGACGGTCAACCGTCTCGACACCGAGGAGCATGACCGACATCAACAGCGCGATCACAGCAAAGAACGCAAGTTCCTTGACCACTTCCGAGCCGTTGGTACGAGAAGAAGCAAGTGCAGCAGACATCAGACTTTCTCCACCTCCGGCTTGCCGAGCAGACCCCACGGACGGAAGATCAGCACGAGAACCAGAATGCCGAATGTTGCGACGTCCTTGTATTCAATCGTGAGATAACCCGACCAGAAGGCTTCGATCAGGCCGATCAGAAGACCACCAAGCATTGCGCCCGGAAGCGATCCGATACCGCCCAGAACGGCTGCGGTGAAGGCCTTAACACCGGCAAGGAAGCCGATATAGAAGTCGATCACGCCATAATACAACGTCACCATCATGCCCGCGACCGATGCCAAGGCAGCCCCCATGACAAAGGTGGTGGAAATGGTACGGTCAACGTTAACCCCAAGAAGACCTGCCATCGTGCGGTCCTGCTCACAAGCACGCTGTGCACGACCAAGCGACGTTTTGGCGATCAGCAGCGAGAAGACAACCATCAGAACGAATGTCAGAACGATGATCACGATCTGCATGTAGCTCAGCTGGACGTCGAAATTCGCGCTTTCCATCAGGGTAATGCCGCCCTCAACAAGCGGCTGCATCGGTTTCACGCGCGCACCCTGCGAAATCTGAACGAAGTTCTGCAGGAAGATGGACATCCCGATGGCTGAAATCAGCGCAGCCAGACGGAATGAGCCGCGCAGCGGCCGATATGCGACCCGTTCCACGCCCCAACCGTATATAGAGGTCAGAACCATTGAAACGAACAGCATCAAAAGAAGCGTAAGAGGAAGGATTCCGCTAATACCCGCAGCCTGACAGATCAGGAAGGTAATCAGGGAATGGAACGCACCGATCATATAGATCTCGCCGTGCGCAAAGTTGATCATGCCGATAATGCCATAAACCATCGTGTAGCCGATGGCGATCAGACCGTAAATGGCCCCCAGCGTCAGACCATTGATCAATTGTTGTAGGAAATAAGCCCAATCCATTGCACAACCTTAGATTTGGCACAGACATACAAGGACTTCGCCAGATCAACAGAAGGTATCAATTCACACACAGATGTACTGATTGGATGAGACAATGTCTCCCCATAGCCCCCTGGCAAACCCGCAAAGCCTCCGTCTTATTGTTATCGGGTAACCCCCGGTTTTAACCCCTTATGCCAGCCATTCTTTTTGTGGCCATACATAAAGAGCGCGATTAGAGCGAGGACATTAGACACACGATTTCAAACCCCGCAAGACGCTTTGACATTTTAGTGAAAACCACCAAAACAGGATTTGAAATTGGCATAAAACACTGACTTTGAAAGTCACCCTCGCTTTATATTGTATACATTATCCCTTTTTGAGGACGTATTCAAGTTTTTGTGCAGCAACGCGCTTCAATTGCTCCGGATTCCGGCTGACAGGTCCGGCTACCGTGACTTCCACGCCGGTTTTCCCGTCGATTGCCGTACACCGCAAATAGGTTCCGACCTGGCGGAGCTCAAAGTAAATCTCGTTTGAGGTGTTATATCGTCGGGTCATTTGTGCACTGCTGTTGCGAAAACTGTACTAGGCGAACTAGGCTATTGTGCTCCCATTTTCAAACAACGCAACATATAACAAAACGGGCCCGGAAAACCGGACCCGCTTCATTCAGACCTAGACTGAAAAGTGCTTATTTCTCGCCATCAAGCATCTTTACAATGGCCGAGAAGTCCATCCCGCCATTGCCGCCGTTTGAATAGAGCGCATAAAGGCTTTCGGCCAACGCGCCCATCGGGGTCGTCGCGCCTGCCGATGCGGACGCCTGTTGGGCCAGTTTCAAATCCTTAAGCATCATATCAACCGCAAAACCCGGCTGATAATCGCGGTTTGCCGGCGATGTCGGAACCGGCCCCGGGACCGGGCAATAGCTTGTCAGCGCCCAGCACTGGCCGGATGCCTTTGACGACACCTCAAACAGCTTCTGCGCATCAAGACCAAGGCGCTTTGCCAGCATGAAGGCCTCGGAAACCGCGATCATGCTGACACCCAGCACCATGTTGTTGCAAATCTTGGCCGCTTGCCCTGCACCGCTGTCACCGGCATGAATAATGTTCGCACCCATCGCCGACAAGATCGGCTCGGCACTGGCGAAATCTGCTTCGGCACCGCCAACCATAAAGGTCAGCGTCCCGGCGGCCGCACCGGCGGTGCCGCCCGAAATCGGGGCGTCAACAACGCCAAGCCCTGCCGCCTTGGCAAGGTCGGATGCCTTACGGGCCGAGTCCACATCAATGGTCGAACTATCAATCAGAACCGTACCCGGCTTGGCATGGGCAATCACGCCATCTGCGCCATCATAAACCGCCAGAACATGCTTCCCGGCCGGCAGAACGGTCACAACAAACTCAACGTCGGTTGCCGCATCACCGACCGAGGCTGCTTTCTTGGCACCACCATCAACGGCCTTTGCCACCGCATCTGCCGACAGGTCAAATACCTTGACCGTATGGCCTGCCTTGACCAGGTTTGCCGCCATCGGCCCGCCCATATTGCCCAGCCCGATAAAACCGATATTCGCCATTTTGAAGTCTCCTCTGTCACCCGATCGGGTGTTTTGTTCTGAGTGTTTTGTTCTGATTTATGGTGATCTGGCGGGACAAGATCCCTGCCCAATCCATTCTAAAGATTAAGTTCTTTGTCTTCTGGCAGCATTTCGAAATACTCCGCCACCTCGCGCGGGTCGACCTGCCCGATATCGCCATGCTGCCATTTCGGCGCATGGTCCTTATCGACGATCACGGCCCGCACACCTTCAAACAGGTCCTGCTTGCAGACCATGCGCTGCGACAGGCGGTATTCCATGTTCAACACATCGGCCAGTGACATGTCGCCACCCTGACGGATCTGCTCGAAACTGACGCAAAGCGCTGTCGGTGACTTACCGCGCAACACCTCAAGCGTTTCTGTGCCAAACGCACTGTCCGCATTTTGCAGGGCCTCAAAGATCGCAACGACACTGTCGCCCGCAAAGCAATGATTGATCTCGTCGCGGATTTCCGAAAGCGGTGCCACACCGAACGGCGTTTCATGCTTTTTAAGGATCTCCTCGGCAGTGGCAAAACCATCGCCAACCCATTCTGCACTGGCAAGTGCGCCCTTGATCGCATCAAGATCCGCACTTTGTGCCCCGTGGGTGGCAAGGCCCGCATAAAGACAATCGGCCGCCTTGATCCGCGCCCCGGTCAGGCCAAGATATATCCCGATCTTGCCCGGGCACCGCGGCAGGAAATATCCCCCGCCAACATCCGGGAAGAAACCGATCCCGGTTTCGGGCATGGCAAACAGGGTCCGTTCGGTTACAACCCGGAACCGGCCATGGATCGAAACTCCGACACCACCGCCCATGGTGATCCCGTCCATCAGCGCGATATAGGGCTTTGGATAGGTCGCGATATAATGGTTCAGGTGATATTCCCGACGGTAAAACGCATCGAGCATTTCTTCGTCATCAATCTTCCGCGCATCATAAAGGCCGCGGATATCGCCCCCGGCACAAAACGCCTTTTCACCGGCACCCTCGACGATGATGACTTTGATCGACGCATCCTGTTCCCAGGACTTCAGCTGCGCCATCATCATATCGACCATCGCAAGATCAAGCGCATTCAGCGCCTTGGGACGGTTCAACAGGATGCGGCCAACCGGACCATCCTGTGAAAACAGAACTGGTGCCTCGGCGGTATTTTCCGATGAATTTGAAACTGTGCTCATAACCTAGTCTTTCAGGGCAGCGCGCGCGATAATCAGGCGCATGATTTCGTTGGTACCTTCAAGGATCTGGTGCACCCGCAGATCGCGCAAAAGCCGCTCGATGGGATATTCCCGAATATAACCATATCCGCCATGAAGCTGCAGCGCTTCGTTACAAACATTAAATCCGATATCGGTCGCAAACCGCTTGGCCATGGCACAGAATTGTGTGGCATCGTCGGTCTTGTGATCAAGCTTCCATGCCCCTTTATGAAGCATCAAGCGGGCGGCTTCGAGTTCGGTCACCATATCGGCGAACTTGAATTGCAGCGCCTGAAACTGATCAAGGCTTTTACCAAACTGCTTGCGGACTTTCATATGCTCGCGGGCATGCTCCATGGCTGCACGTGCACCACCGATCGAACAGGCCGCGATATTCAGGCGACCACCATCAAGGCCCTTCATGGCGAATTTGAAACCCTCGCCCTCTTCGCCCAGACGGTTTTCGACCGGCACCTTGCAATTACTAAAGATAACGGCTGCGGTCGGCTGACTGTTCCAGCCCATTTTTTCTTCCAGCTTGCCAAATGACAGGCCTTCGGCGTCTTTTGGCACGATAAACGTCGAAATGCCTTTCGGGCTGTCATCGCCGGTGCGTGCCATGACGACATAAACGTCGCTGCGCGATCCGCCGGAAATAAACGCCTTCTCACCGTTCAGGATGTAATGGTCCCCATCGCGTTCGGCACGGGTGCGAAGCGACCCGGCATCAGACCCTGCCCCCGGCTCGGTCAGGCAGTAACTGGCGAAATGCTCCATCGTGACCAGTTTGGGCAAATATTTCGCGCGCTGCGCGTCATTGCCAAACGTATCAATCATCCAGCAGGCCATATTATGGATCGAAATATAGGCCGCCGTTGATGGGCAGGCTGCGGCGAGTTCTTCGAAAATGACCGCCGCATCAAGGCGCCCAAGCCCTGTACCGCCATGTTCCTCGCCGGTATAGATCGCGGCAAAACCAAGTTCGGCTGCCTTGCGCAGGGTTTCTTCGGGAAAGATATGATTTGCATCCCAGTCGCCCGCATGCGGGGCCATTTCATTCTGCGCGAAATCACGCGCAGCCTGGGCAAATGCCTGCTGATCTTCAGACAGGTTGAATTCCATTGGATCGCCGCCTCTATTGCTTTTCTATTTTCCCTTTACGTAAACGTGAAATCGGCATTTTGTCAATTCATTCGGTATAATCGTACCGAATTATCATAATTGGGCTCCCGAGCGCGCGGCACGTGCATGACTTTGCGCTATTTCGCCAAATGTTCCTTGCAGATACCGGGTGGCTGCGCATACCCTCCTCGCGTCAGGAACAACGATAAATCAGGGAAACATTCATCATGTCTTCGACCAAGCCGGAAACAATTGTCCTACATGCAGGCTATCGCGCCGAACCGACAACCGGTTCCGTTGCCGTGCCGCTCTATCAGACCACCAGCTATCAGTTCCGCGACACCCAGCATGCCGCCGATCTTTTTGCGCTCAAGGAACTGGGCAACATCTATACCCGCCTGATGAACCCGACCAATGATGTGCTTGAACAGCGCGTTGCTGCCCTTGATGGCGGTGCTGCGGCGGTCGCACTGGCATCGGGTCAGGCGGCGTCCACCTTTGCGGTTCTCAATATCGCACAGGCGGGCGACAACATTGTCAGCTCGACTGACCTTTATGGCGGCACCTGGAACCTGTTTGCCAATACCTTCAAACAGATGGGCATCGAAGTGCGCTTTGCCGATCCGGCAGATCCGGAAAACTTCCGTCGCCTTGCCGATGACAAGACGCGCGCCTTCTATGCTGAAACCCTGCCCAACCCGAAACTTCAGGTCTTCCCGATCCGCGAAGTAGCCAATATCGGTGACGATCTTGGCATTCCGTTGATTGTCGATAACACCGCCGCACCGGTGATCTGCAAGCCAATCGAACATGGCGCAAGCATTGTCATGTATTCGACCACCAAATTCATTGCCGGTCATGGCACCTCGGTTGGCGGGATCGTGGTTGATTCCGGCAAGTTCGATTGGGAAAAACACGCCAAGCGCTTCCCGCTTCTCAATGAACCGGACCCAAGCTATCACGGCGCTGTCTGGACCGAAGCCGTCAAGCCGATCGGCCCGGTGGCCTATGCGATCAAACTGCGCTGCACGCTTTTGCGCGATGTTGGTGCCGCCGCATCCCCGTTCAATTCGTTCCAGACCATTCAGGGCATGGAAACCTTGCCGCTGCGCATGGAACGCCATTGCGAAAACGCGATCAAGGTTGCCGACTTCCTGGCTGCCCACCCGAAAGTCACCAAGGTCATTCACCCCAGCAAACAGGATGGCGAAAGCCGCCGTCGCGCCGACAAATACCTTAAAGGTGGTCTTGGCTCCCTTATGGGCTTTGAACTGGCAGGCGGCAAGGACGCCGGTGAGAAGTTCATCAACTCGCTGGAGCTGTTCTACCACGTGGCCAATATCGGTGATACGCGCTCGCTTGCCATTCACCCGGCCACGACGACTCACAGCCAGCTGTCAGAACAAGATCGCCTGTCATCGGGTGTAACCGACGGCTATGTCCGCCTTTCGATTGGTATCGAGCATATTGATGACATTCTGGCGGACTTGACCCAGGCACTTGATAAAGCCTGATCGATCACCGCATCGCTACGAGATCAAGGAACCGGTCAGACCCTCGTCTGGCCGGTTTTTCTATTGACGCTTTTGCAGGGCCGGGATAACCAATATCGGCAATACATGCACAACATGCAAAACAGGCAATGCGATGTCGAGCGTTACCAGCCGTCAGGACGAAATCCAGAAACTTCTGCGCAGTCAGGGCACGGTTCATATCCATGATCTGGCCGCCCTATTCCACGCATCGCTCGATACGATCCGGCGCGATCTGCGCCAGATGGAAGAATACGGCCATTTGCGTCGTATTCATGGTGGCGCGGTTCTGCCCAATACCGCGCATGAAAGCTACACGGAACGCGCACAGGAACTGCAACCCGAACGCACCGCCATCGCCCAAAAGGCCGCACGTGATCTGATCCCTGATGATTGTGTGGCTTTCTTTGATAGTGGCACCACGATTTGTGAAGTCGCGCGCAACCTGAAACCGTCCTTTCGGGGCACGGTGATCACGGTCAATCCTATGATCGCGGTTGAACTTGCCAATCATCCAAATGCCGAAGTCATCATGCTGGGCGGCACGTTCCGCAAAACCGACATGGCGGTATGTGGTCCGACAACCATTGATGAGCTGCGCAAATTCAATGCCGACATCGCATTGCTTGGCACCTGCGCCCTTCACCCCGAAGCCGGTCTTTCGACCAGCAGCCCCGAAGAACGCGCGACCAAGGCCGCAATGATCGCCCAGTCGGCAGAAGTCATTGCCATCACCACCGCCGACAAGCTTGAAACCAGCCTGCCGCATCGGGTCTGTGACATTGATGCGATTTCGCATCTGGTGACGGGTCGGAAGCTTTCGACCGGTTATCTTTCCAATTACACCCGGCGCGGCTTGAATGTCATTCAGGCCTGATCATCACCCCTCGCCCTGCGGAGCCGTTTAAAACATGCAAAGCCACGCCATTGCCCATAACCGGGTGCGCGCCATCTTCTTCTTGCATGGCGCCGCCTTTTCCAGCTGGGTGCCCCATATCCCGCTGGTGCAGGAACGTCTTGGCCTTGGGCATGATGATCTGGGTGGCATTCTGTTGGCCGCCGCCATCGGGGTTCTTGCCGTAATGCCGATTGCCGGCCGGCTTGCTGATCGGTTTGGCAGCGAACGCGTGGTGCGCTTTTCCGGCTTGTTCTACTTTATTGCGGTCGGCATCCCGGCCTTTATGCCCGATTACCTCAGCATTTCGATTGCGATGTTTGCCCTTGGCTTTTCCGGCGCCTTTCTGGATGTGGCTATGAACGCCAATGGCCTGCAGGTCGAACGGGTCAAGGGGCGCAGCATTATGTCGGGCCTGCATGGCTTCTGGAGTCTCGGTGGGTTCGTCGGGGCTGGCATCGCTGCCGCATGGTTTGCCCTGCCAATTGGCAACGAGTTTCACCTGCCCATCGTGCTGTCGCTGTTCCTGATCGCCCACATGATCGCGCAGGCCGGGCTTTTGACCGACCGTGATGCGCATGATTACCTTGCCCGCAAACAGGACGGTGCGCAAAACACCGCTGCGACCACAAAGGACCGCAACCTGTTCCTGATGCTATTGCCATTCGGGGTTTGCGCCTTTATCGGCCAGTTCGGCGAAGGTGTCCTGACCGACTGGGCGACGGTATTCATGAATTCCGAACTGTCATCTGGCCCGACATTGGCTGCCGTCGGCTTTGCCATCTATTCCTGTGCCATGGCCGCAACCCGCTTGTCGGGTGATGCGCTGGTGACACGCTTTGGCCGGGTGCAGGTCTTGCTGACAAGTTCCGTGCTGGCATCGCTTGGGACACTTGTTCTGACCTTCTCGCCGCATATCGCCATTGCCTGGCTGGGCTGTGCGATTGCCGGGATGGGGCTTGCGGTGATTCTGCCCTTGTTGTTATCCGCCGCATCACAGGCAACCGGCAAGGGCGGTGGCGCTGTTGTTTCGATCATTGCTGCAACAGGTTATTCCGCCATCATGGCAGGGCCACCGGTGATCGGTGCGATTGGCGAGGCGGCTGGCCTTGTCACGGCCTTTGCCCTGACCGCGATCTTCCTTGCCATGATCATTCCGGTATACCTGCTAACCATGCGTAGCCGCTTGCAAATTGCGGCCAATGGTTGATCAAAGGCGCAATCTGTCCCATAAATTGCCCAGCCTCACATTACAGAGATTAGATCATGGTCAATAAATTCGCCTATGGCACCTTCCCCAGCACCCGACAGCGCCGCAACCGCATGACCGACTGGTCGCGCCGCATGGTCGCGGAAACCCGATTGACCTCCCATGATCTGATCCTGCCGGTCTTTGTCATTGATGGCAAAAACGAACGCACCCCGATCCCGTCCATGCCCGGCGTTGAACGCCAGTCTGTCGATATTCTGGTCGAAACTGCCAAACATGCCGAAAAGCTTGGCATTCCGGCCCTGGCGCTGTTTCCCTATATCGATGCAAGCCTGAAGACCAAGGACGCGCGCGAAGCCTATAACCCCGACAACGTTGTTTGCCGTGCAGTCAAGGCGATCAAGGATGCTTGCCCCAATCTGGGTGTCATCACCGATGTCGCTCTTGATCCCTTCAATGCCGATGGGCAGGACGGCATCGTGGTCGATGGCCAGATCCTCAATGACGAAACCACCGAGGCACTTGTGCGTCAGGCGCTTGTGCAGGCACAGGCCGGCTGTGATGTGGTTGCACCGTCTGACATGATGGATGGCCGCATTGGCGCGATCCGCAAAACACTTGAGGAAGCCAGCCTCAAGAACGTTCAGATCATGTCCTATTCGGCCAAATACGCATCCGCCTTCTATGGCCCGTTCCGTGATGCGATCGGCTCGGCCAGTGCGCTTGGCAAGGCCGACAAAAAAACCTATCAGCTTGACCCGGCCAACAGTGATGAAGCCATGCGCGAAGTCGCCTATGACCTTGATGAAGGCGCAGACTCGGTCATCGTCAAACCCGGCCTTCCCTATCTTGATGTGCTCTATCGCGTCAAACAGGAATTCGGCGTACCGGTCTTTGCCTATCAGGTATCTGGCGAATACGCGATGATGCGTGCGGCGGGTCAAAACGGCTGGCTTGATTATATCGGCTGCGCCATTGAAACGCTGTCCTGCTTCAAACGTGCTGGCGCATCCGGTGTCCTGACCTATAGCGCCATCGAAGTCGCCGAGGCACTGGAAGGCTAACCTTCCCGCCAAACAGCCACGAAATCCGCATTAAAAAAGGGCCTCAATCGAGGCCCTTTTGTTTTGGCTAATTCCGATAGGGCATGCGCGGGTTAAACAGCAACCGCCCCAGCATCATCTTCAATGCCATGACCAATCGCGCGTGCGCAGAAATGCGGGCGCAGGCCGGACCGGGCAAACGCCCCTTCGATATCCTGCCCGTCAAGGAACCCGCCCCGGTGCACCAGAAGGGTCTTGATCCCCGATGCCAGCCCACCAAGCACATCGGTATGAACCGTATCGCCCACCATCAGCACACGGCTGCGATCAACGCCGGGGTGACGTTTCAGCACTTCCTCAAACACATGATGGTACGGCTTGCCGACACATTCCGGCATCACACCCGATGCATCGGCCGCCAGATGCGCGAAATACCCCGACTCAACCGAAAGGAAATCCCCCATCGGCGCACAGATATCCGGGTTACCGACAAGGATCGGACGCGGATTGTCCTTAAGGCTCGCTTCCAGAAGGGCTTGCTGCGTATCGGTCCAGCTATCGGAATCAATCAGCAGGAACCCGCCCACCGCGTCATAAAGCGCGCGATCACTGCCAAGCGGCTCAACATCGCCCGGCAGGATATCAAACGGCCAGTCGGTCGGTGCCATCGCGCCCCAATGGGTGATATCGGCATATTCATTCATGAGCGGCGCGACAAACTGCTGACTGCTGATCAAGCTGTTATTGTCAAAATCAAAACCGCGATTGCGGTGACGCGCCAGAATGGCCTCGCCCGAGCTTGAGGCATCATTGGTCACAACGGCAATCTTCTTGCCCATATCCTGAAGGGCGGCAACCGTCTTGACCGCACCGGGAATGGCGCTTTGGCCGCTGTTGAGCACGCCAAAGGCATCAAACACGATCAGGTCAAACTGATCGGCAATCGCCAGAAGGTTATCGACATAATCGGTCGCGGCCGGAACCGCATCGGGCTGAACCTGTGGCAGACGCGGTGCATAGCGCAAATAGGCATCCATGGCCTGCGCAAAATCCAGTTGCAACCGATTGGCACTCATAGTCGTTTCTCCCACACAAACAGCACGTCATTCAAATTCCGGCGTATTCAAACCGATTAGCGCTTTAATTACACCTAAAATTATTCGCAACACCACAAACGCGGATAATCAACCAAAACGCATCACGCAGCCCGACCACCCATGCGCTCAGCGCATGCCTACAAAGAGCCTAAAACCCACGTCGAACAGCCCTTCTAGAACAGTTAACGAGAGATCTCACCGGTTTCTGCACTTTTCAAGCCGCAGGCATGCAAAAAACGCATTGGATTAACTGCGTATTCACCCGTAGATTGCCCTCACGAAATGAATAGGACGTATCGACTGATGAATGCGCCACCAAGCAGTTGATCACTCGATACACCCCATGCAAACCGACACGTCAAACCAGCTAACTATTCCGATGCGGAATATCTCGGTGAGAACATGCCGGTTAACTGAATTAGACGCCGATTAATCGGCCGGTTTGAAATAGGTGATGAAATGATCGTAACCAAGATTTTTGCTTTCCTTCGCGCTCTGCGCGTTCAGTACCAGACCCAGACTGCGCTGCGCAAACTCGATCCGCGCGAACTGGCAGACATCGGTCTGAACCGCGACATGATCGACGATGTAGCACACCGTGTTGCTTTCGGTCGCTAAGCCACGACCGTAACGTCCACGAGAAAGCCCCGACAGAGTTTCTGTCGGGGCTTTTTCTTTGTCTACATTTCGGGATCGCGGAACAAACGCTCGCTGAACTAGTTGGCAAACAGCGCCTTGTGTTCTTCACGCAAGACATTCTTCTGCACCTTGCCCATGGCATTGCGCGGCAGTTCATCAACAAAGAACACACGCTTGGGCACCTTGAAATTGGCGAGCTCGGATTTGATCGCGGCAATCACGCCCTCTTCGCTTAAGCCGCCTTTCTTTTCCGGGACGATGACGGCGACAACCGCCTCGCCAAAATCGGGGTGCTGAACGCCGATCACGGCACTTTCAACAACACCATCCATCTTGTCGATCAGGGTTTCGATTTCCTTCGGGTACACGTTAAACCCGCCGGAAATCACAAGATCCTTGGCACGCCCGACGATATGGACATAACCCTTGGCATCGATCTTGGCGATGTCACCGGTGATAAAGAACCCGTCATCGCGGAATTCCTCGGCGGTTTTTTCCGGCATCTGCCAGTAACCGGCAAACACATTCAGTCCACGCGCTTCGAGCACGCCGATCTCATCGACACCCAAGGCATTGCCGTCTTCATCGCACACGCGCACCTCGACATCTGGCAATGCCGGGCCGACGGTATGAACAATGCGCTCGCCATCAAGCGGGTTGGACGTCGCCATGCCCATTTCAGTCATGCCGTAACGCTCAAGCAACGCCTTGCCCGTGCGTTCCTTGAACGCAGTAAAGGTCTCGGGCAGAAGCGGTGCGGAGCCTGAAATGAACAGCCGCATGCTTGATGTCACATCGGCGGTAAAATCATCACCCGACAACAAACGCACATAGAAGGTCGGAACGCCCATCATCACCGTACTGCGCGGCAGAAGTGCCATCACCTGGTCACGATCAAACTTCGGCAGGAAGAACATCTTCGATCCCGACAGCATCACGCAGTGACATGCAATAAACAGCCCATGGGTATGGAAGATCGGCAAGGCATGCAAAAGTGTATCATCGCCCGCGAAGCCCCAAAGCTTTTCCAGCGTCGATGCATTGGACCACAGGTTCATCTGCGTCATCATGGCACCCTTGGGCTTGCCCGTCGTGCCGGATGTATAAAGAATGGCCGCCAGCTCATCATCTTCGCACGCCACCGGCGCAAAATCCGTGGATTGCGATGCTGCCCCGTCCATCAGGCTGCCCTCTGCCTGCATGCCCAGTGTCAGAACATGCGACACACCCTGCTCACTCGCGATTGCCTTGACCTCATCTTCACGATGCGGCTGGCACACGAAAATCACCGGCGATGCGTTATCCATGAAATAGGCAAGCTCACCTGCCTGATAGGCCGTATTAAGCGGCAGGTAAACAAGGCCCGCACGAATGCAGCCAAGATAAAGAAACAGTGCTTCGGGGGATTTATCGACCTGAACAGCAACCCGGTCGCCCTTTTTCGCACCAAGCGACGTCAGAAGCCCTGCAATTCGGGCCGATGCATGATCGGCATCGCCATAGCTATAGGTCTTGCCATCTGGCGTCTCGATCAGAACCGAAGACAGGTCTGCCGGAAACCGGTCACGAATGCGCATGAATAGGCTGTTGGTCACTTTACTGCTTCCCCGAGAGTTCGTTTTGACCGGCAGGTTTCCCTGCCGGTCTTTTGTGCGGGCAGCATAGTGCAACCAACCATTATAGGTAAACAAGTACCTTTTTACCGCAATGGTCAATTTTGTCTGTCAAACAGACCGGGTTTGCGGGTTTGGCCTTAATCCAGCGCGACAGACGGGAATTCACCATCGATATACGGGAACGCCTCACCAACAGTTACCTGCACCTCGGGATGGAACCCGTTGAAATGGGTGGCAAGCGCGTTGCTATAAGCCCCGATATGACCAAACTCGATCCAGTCGCCTTCGCGAATATCGGCAGGCAACGTCACGGTTGCTGGCAAGACATCCATGTTGTCGCAAGTCGGCCCATAAATCGTGAAGTCCAGCGTTTCCTCGGGATCGAAATCACCATCAATGCGCATCGGGCGCACCGGATAACGCAATTGCCCGGTCACGGTTTCCGAAAGACTGCCGTAAACCCCGTCATTGATGAACAGTGTGTCTTCCTTGCGCAGATGCACCTGCGTGATCAGGGAAATACCACTGGAAACCAGCGCCCTGCCCGGTTCGCACATATAGGTGGTATCGGGCATATCAAGCCAGCGGATGCAATCCTTGATCTCGTCCATGAACTCGTCAAGGCTCGCCCCGCGCTGGTTCATATACTGACCGGGGAAACCGCCCCCGACGTCAATATGCTTGACCTTAACACCGGAAAAATCAACGACCTGACGGATAATCTCGACCGCGATCCGATAACCGGTCGGCGTCGTGCATTGCGACCCGACATGGAAGCAAAGCCCGGCATGGTATCCGTATTCATCAACCTTTTTCAAAAGCTCGGCCGCGACCATCGGACGCGCGCCAAACTTGGCCGACAGGTTATAGGTCGCACCGGCCGGCGGGGTCGCCAGACGGACATGGATGACCAGGTTCTTGTCGCCCTCGGTCTCTTCGCGGATTTTCTCAAGCTCTTCGATGGTATCGATCACATAGTGATCAATTCCGAACACCCGATAGGCATTGCGGATGGCATCACGGCTTTTGACCGGATGCATGAAATAGGCCTTCATCCCCGGGAACTGACGACGCACGATAGAGATTTCCTCGGGCGAAGCGGTATCAAAATGACGCACCCCGCCTTCGTGAAGATATCGCATGACTTCCGGATGCGGATTACATTTCACCGCATAAAGGACGTCGCCCGGGAACATTTCGACAAAGCGCTGCGCTGTTTCTCGAAGAATATTGGGTCTGAGGCAATACACCGGATAGGAAGGTTTGAGTTCCTTAACAACATCGAACGTCGTATCGAAATGACGTGGCACAATATACTCCATCGTTTACGAATATCAGGCGCCCAGACACGTACCGCCGCCGGGCTGGCCTTTTAGCCCGATTAGCGTACCAGCCCTTTTTCCCCCTGTCATGCTCCTTGCGCATGCCTTGCAGGTAATAGGCAGTAATTGCGCTTGATATTGCATCGCCCTGCCGATAATTTGGTAAACCAATACCAAATAACCAATATCGTGCGCCCCACGCGTTTGAGCGGTCCCGCACGTCAACCTACAGGGAGCCTGAAATGCCCATCGATCCGATCCTTGATCCAACCGTTCTGGCCAAGGAACTGTCCGGCTATCATCTGATCAACGGAAAACTTGTCGCCCCGAAAAACGGCAAGACCTTTGATGTTCTCAACCCTGCCACGGGCAAGGTCATCGGTCAGGCAGCCGACGGTGACGCCGACGACGGCGCACTTGCCGTCGCCGCAGCAAAGGCCGCCCAGAAGGATTGGGCAGAACGTCCGGCGCGTGAACGCGGCAAGCTTTTGTCTGAATGTGGTCGCGTCCTGATGTCTCATTCCGAAGAACTCGGTCGTCTGGTCGCACTGGAATCCGGCAAGGCCCTTCGCACCGAAAGCCGGGTCGAGGCATCTGTCCTGGCCGATATGTTCGTCTTCTTTGGTGGTCTCGCATCCGAGCTCAAGGGCGAAACGGTTCCGTTCAACCCGAACATGATGACCCTGACCACGCGCGAAGCTGTCGGCGTTGTCGGTGCGATCATTCCGTGGAACGTGCCAATGATGCTGATGGCGATCAAGGTCGCCCCGGCACTGGTTGCCGGTAACGCGGTCGTTGTCAAATCCGCCGAAGACACCCCGCTTGCTGTCCTGCGCGTATGCCAGATCATGCAGGAAGTTCTGCCTGCTGGTGTATTCAACATCCTGTCCGGCTTTGGCCCGTCTTGCGGTGGCCCGCTGGTCGAACACAAGGATGTCAAAAAGGTTTCCTTCACCGGGTCGGTTGAAACCGGTCGCACGGTCTATCGCGCCGCTGCCGAAAAACTCATTCCCGTCACCCTCGAACTCGGTGGCAAGTCACCGATGATCGTCATGGGCGACGCCGACCTTGATAAGGCCATCGCTGGTGCGATTGGCGGCATGCGCTTCACCCGTCAGGGACAGAGCTGCACGGCCGCATCGCGCATGCTGGTGCATGAAAGCCTGCATGACGAATTCGTCAAACGCCTGATTGACAAGGTCAACACCCTTAAAATGGGCGATCCGCTGGATGAAGAAACCGACATCGGCACGATCATCAACCGCAAACAGTTCGACAAGGTTTGCGGCTATATAGAAACCGGCGAGAAAGAAGGTGCGACCAAGAACGAACTGAGCGCCCTTCCCACCGACAGCGCCCTTTCCGATGGCCTGTTTGTCCGTCCGGTGATCTTCACCGATGTTGATCCGAATGCCCGTGTGGCCCGTGAAGAAATCTTTGGCCCGGTCGCCTGCGTCTTCAAGTTCAAAACCTTTGAAGAGGCGCTTGAGCTTGCCAATGACAGTGACTTCGGTCTGGCGGCGACCGTCTGGACGACGGATCTGAAAACCGCCCTAGTCGCAACCAAGCGCCTTGAAGCCGGCTTTGTACAGGTCAACCAGAACCTTGTTGTTCAGCCGAACCTGTCTTACGGCGGCATCAAGCTTTCCGGCCTTGGCAAGGAAGCATCGCTTGAAAGCATGCTCGAACACTTCACCTACAAGAAAACCGTTATTCTGAACATGGAATAACATCGTCTTCCGTCAGATACGCCTGACTTTAAGGAACCGGGTTGCACATCACGCAACCCGGTTTTTCTTTTCCGGTGCTTGACCTTGCGCGTGCAATCCGCAAAGGTGCCCTTCTTAAACACATCCAAACCCGGAAAGTACATGGCTATGTCTGCAGCTACTGACATCCTCGCATCACACTCCCGCCCGACGCTTCGTGCCGGTGTGATGGCCATGATTATGGGCATTTCCGACCTGCGAATGTGATCCCTGTCATCTGCGGATGACAGGTCCGGTTGATTACCGTTTTTCACCCAACACATGATAATATTGCCACCTCACCATAAAGATGGTGGCCGCAGGAGCATGGAAATTATGACTGTTTCCTATCACGATATCGTTCGCGCATCCGGCTTGCTTGAAGGCATTGTTGCGAAAACGCCGCTGGTAAAATCTCTAACCCTGTCAAACATTTGCCAGGCAGAAGTTTATCTTAAACTTGAAAACCAGCAATATACCGCATCCTTCAAGGAACGTGGCGCCTACGTGAAACTGGCAAGCCTGACACCCCAGGAACGCGAAAAAGGCGTTATCGCCGTCTCGGCAGGCAACCACGCACAGGGTGTGGCCTATAACGCCAAGCGCCTTGGCATTCCCGCCACCATCGTGATGCCAAAAAACACCCCCTACACCAAGGTCCACCATACCCGTTCGCACGGTGCGGAAGTCGTTCTGACCGGCAATGTCTTTGCCGAAAGCCTCGAAGCCGCCGCACGCATTCAGCAGGAACGCGGCTTGACCTTTGTCCACCCGTTTGATGATCCGCATATCATCGCAGGCCAGGGCACCGTCGGGCTCGAGATCCTTAATGAAAACACCGACATTGACACCATCGTTGTGCCGATTGGCGGTGGTGGTCTGGCATCGGGTGTTGTGACCGCCATCAAATCGCGCCGCCCGGACATCGAAGTCGTTGGCGTCGAGACCAAGCTGTACCCGTCCATGTATGAAGGCATGCACGACAAGGAATTTACTGGCGGTGGCGTGACCATTGCCGAAGGCATTGCTGTCAAGCAACCCGGTGGCCTCACGCTTGAAATCTGCAAGGAAAAGCTCGATGACGTTGTTCTGGTCGAGGAAAGCTCGATCGAACGGTCGATCCAGATGCTGATCGAGATCGAGAAAAGCGTGGTCGAAGGTGCCGGTGCGGCCCCGCTGGCTGCCCTTCTCGATCACCCGGAACGGTTCAAGGGCAAGAAAGTCTGCCTGATCGTCAGTGGCGGCAATATCGATACCCGCCTGCTCGCCCAGGTCCTGATGCGCGGTATGGCGCGCGAAGGTCGTCTTGTTCGTGTGCGCATCGAAATCCCGGATGTGCCGGGTGCACTTTCGACCATCAGTGCCCTGATCGGCGAAGAAGACGCCAACATCATCGAAGTCTATCACCAGCGCCATTTCTATGACGTTCCGGCCAAGCAGACCGATGTCGACATGGTGCTTGAGGTCCGCGACACCCTGCATGGTCAGCAGGTCATCGATCGCCTGATCAAGGAAGGCTTTGGCGGTCGACTGCTCGGTAACACCTCGCTCGACTGATCAACAATTCACAAACAAAAAGCAGCGGTATTAGCCGTCAAGTATTAAAGCATAATGGTCACGCATTCTCGCATTGAGGATGGTGACCATTTTTCTGACGACAGCAATCACAGCAACCTTGCCGGGTTTTCCGTTTTCAGTCAGGCGTTTGTAGAAGTCGCGTAGCAGAGGATCGAAGCGTATTGCCGGTAATGCAGCATAGTAAAGAGCATTGCGCACTTCCAAACGTCCGCCGCCA